>NZ_CP195118.1:0-2658430 GCF_057365065.1 Salinibacterium sp. 10G20-15 | reverse complement strand
GTGAAATGGCCACCACCGTGTTTAATAGGCACGGAGGTGGCCATTTTGCGTTAAGTTCCACCCATATTCAGGAGCAATTTGTGAGCGATTCGTCAGGTAACGACGGCCGGCGAGACAGCCGACCCCACGGAAACCGCGCGCCTCGAACCGGTGGACGCCCCACCGGCGGACGCCCCGGCGAAGGACGCCCGAGCGATGGAAGGCCACGCCGCGACAGCGCTGCTGGCGGACCCGCTCGCGGCAAGCCCGCCGCATCCAATTCTGATCGTCCCTGGCGCGACAAGCCGGAGGGTGAGGACCGTCGGCCACGTCGCGACGCCGGCGCTGGCGGCGACCGCCGCCCCCGTCGTGATGGCTACAGCAGCGATCGTGCACAGCGCCGCGACTTCTCGGAAGGTGACGACCGTCGTCCGCCCCGCAGCAACGAGCGCGATTCTCGCCCACAACGTTCGGGCGACAGCGACTCGCGTCCACCCCGTTCCGGCGATCGTGATTCACGACCGCCTCGGTCTGGTGACCGCAATGGTCGCCCGCAGCGTTCCGGCGATCGTCCCGATAGGGGAGACCGGCCGGCACGCCCGTTCCGTTCCGATGGCTCAGGGCGCCCCGAGCGCGGCGGCCGTCCCGACCGCGGCTCCGGTCGCCGCGGTGGCCCCGACGAGAAACGGCTCTGGACCAAGGGCGGAGCGCCCGCGCGCGGGGACCGTAACGCCAGCGAGCGTGAACCTGAAGTGGATCGCGACCCCTTCGGCATCCGTTCGGTTCGTGCCTTCCACCAGGCCCCGGAGATCCCCGAGGGCGTAACGCCCAAGATGCTCGACCGCGTTGCCTCCAACGAGCTCAAAACCCTCAGCAAGGAGAACGCCGAGGGCGTTGCCTTGCACCTCGTGATGGTCTCGCAGCTCATTGAAGAGGACCCCGAGCTTGCTCACCAGCACGCTATCTCGGCTGCGCGTCGTGCCGGCCGTATCGGCGTCGTTCGCGAAACTCTTGCGATCACTGCGTATGCGACAGGCGACTACGCGCTGGCTCTTCGTGAGCTACGCACGTATCGCCGAATTACCGGTCGCGACGATCAACTGCCCATGATGGTGGACAGCGAACGTGGCCTTGAGCGCCCCGAGCGTGCTCTCGAACTCGGCCGTTCGGTGAAGCGCAGTACGCTGTCGGTTCCCGTGCAGGTTGAGCTGGCTATCGCGATGTCCGGTGCTCGCCTTGACCTGGGCCAAGCTGAAGAAGCGCTCGTTGAGCTGCAAATTCCTCAGCTGGACCCCACTACGGCGTTCACCTACAGCCCGGCACTGTTCGGCGCGTACGGAACGGTTCTTGAGGAGCTCGGTCGTGAAGACGAAGCGGCAACGTGGTTTGCGCGAGCGGATGTTGCAGCCGAAGCTCTGGGCGACGATGACGACATGATCGAAGTTATCGAAGAAGACATTGAGTTCGACCACGAGTCGTCAGAGACCTCTGACGCGGATTCCAACTCTGACTTGGAGTCCAACTTTGAAACTGAGGGCACCGATGGGGCTGTGGACAGCGCTGAAGAAGCGGACGGGAACGAAAGCGAAAGCACCCCACGTGGCGAGTAACACGCCGCTGACGGGCATCGATCTCGTACTCGCTGACCTCGATGGAGTGATTTATCGCGGTCCGGACGCTATTCCGTATGCCGTCGAGAGCATTAATGCGATTGAGGGCGCTCAGGTGGCCTACATCACAAACAATGCCTCACGCACCGATGCATCCGTTGCTGAGCATTTGAGTGAGCTCGGGCTGACCGTCGCACCGCACGACGTGGTGACTTCACCGCAAGCCGCAATGGGGCTGCTCCGCGACCTCGTGCCCGCCGGCTCGACCATCATGGTCGTGGGCGGCGAAGGTCTCACGAGCGAACTCGAGAAGTCGGGTTTTGTCGTCACTCGCTCAGCGGACGACTCGCCCGCAGCAGTCGTGCAGGGCTTCGCTCCGCACGTGGGCTGGAAAGATCTCGCCGAAGCGTCGTTCGCTCTTAAGGGTGGCGACGACGGCATCCCGTGGATCGCGACGAACACTGACTGGACGATTCCGCAGGCGCGGGGTACCGCTCCCGGCAACGGAACTCTCGTCTCGGCCGTGCACTCGGCAGTCGGCCGGTTGCCGATCGTCGCGGGCAAGCCCGAAGTGGCCATTTTCGAAGAGGCCTTCCGCCGTTACGAATCGCGCTCGGCGCTCATGATCGGCGACCGTCTCGACACTGACATCCTCGGGGCGAATCGTGCCGGCATCCCGTCGTTGCTCGTACTCACCGGAATCGATCAGGCCAAGCAAGTACTCGCGTGCATCCCAGACGAACGTCCGACGATGATCGTTGACGACTTGCGCGGGCTGCTTGAGCCGTATCCCGAAACTGTGGTCGCGCACGACGGCGCCGCCGTCGTGACGACAGTGGGGACGGCGACGGTGCGCCTTGAGGGTCAGCGACTGAGCGTGACCACGGCCGGAACATCCATTGACCGCTTGCGTGCAGGGGCGGCAGCGATTTGGAACTCGGGGAGCGCCATCTACGCCCTTGAGGTTCCCGCGGAGCTATATTCGTGAGCATGGATGACGAATCGCCCGTTGACGGATTGATGTCTCGACTGAGCCTGATCGAGGATCAACCGCTCGAAACCCGTGCCGCCGCGTTCACTCAGATTCACGATCAACTGCAGCAGCAGCTTGAGGGCAAGGACGCGTTCTCGCGCAATGGCTAGCATGCGGCTCGATGCGGCGCTTGCTGCCCGAGGGCTCGCTCGCTCGCGCACGCACGCGGCGAAGTTGATTGCGGACAACCTCGTCACTGTTTCCGGCGTCGCTGTGCCCAAGGCCTCAACTCCCGTCACCGACGAGCACGAAATTGATGTCGCTGAGACCGATCACTATGTCAGTCGCGCCGCGTACAAACTTGTAGCGGGACTCGATGCCTTCGGCATCGATCCCACGGATCGGCTCGCGCTCGATGTCGGTGCATCGACAGGTGGCTTCACCCAGGTGCTCCTTGAGCGGGGTGCTCGCGAGGTTATTGCGCTCGACGTCGGGCACGGGCAACTCGTCGACCTGATCCGCTCGGATACCCGAGTGCGGGTGGTTGAGCGAGAGAATGCCCGCTATCTCACCGCTGAATCGCTGGCTGAACTGAGCGGGACATCCGAAACTCCGACGCTCGTGGTCTCAGATCTTTCGTTCATTTCGCTGCGCACTGTTCTGCCCGCGTTTTACGCTGCGGTGGGGGAGAGCGCCGACTATGTGTTGCTCGTCAAGCCTCAGTTTGAAGTGGGCCGCACAAACATTCGTGAAGGAATTGTTCACGGCTCCGCTTTGCGGGACGAAGCAATCATGGGCGTCTTGTGGGCGGCCTGGGACGTGGGGCTTGGTACCGCCGGTGTCATCTCCTCACCAATCGCCGGTAACGCAGGAAACCGTGAGTATCTTGTCTGGTTGAGCGCACGATCAGGCAGCAATCCGACAGAATGGTTAACGCAGGTTTCTGTAATCGCCTAAGGCCATCACTGAGTGGTGGCGAAACGAACTATCACTACGAATGAGAGGTGCACGGTGCAGTCCGAGAACTCTCATGCTTCTGAGCGTCACATTTTGGTCATTGCCCATACCGGGCGCGCAGAGTCACTGACCGCCGCGATCTCGGTGTGCCGTCAGCTCATTAGTGCGGGCATCGTGGTGGTCTTGGCCCCCGATAGCTACGAAACGATCTTGCAAGCGGAGCCCGATCTGTCGCCAGTGCGCCGGCTCGGCAACGAGGTCGAGTCCGGTGAGCTTGAACTTGTGATCGTGCTCGGTGGCGATGGAACTATCCTTCGTGCCGCTGAACTGACCCGCGGCTGTAGTGCACCGCTGCTCGGTGTGAACCTCGGCCACGTGGGGTTCCTGGCCGAGAGCGAGCGCGAAGAGCTGACATCGACCGTCGAGCGTGCCTTGGCCCGCGACTACCTCGTTGAAGAACGAATGACGCTGTCGGTGCGCGTCAAAGTCGATTCCGAGGTTGTCTACGAAACGTGGGCCCTCAACGAAGCGACCGTCGAGAAAGCCAGTCGCGAGCGGATGCTCGAAGTGGTCATCGAAGTCGACGGCCGCCCCCTTTCCTCCTTCGGCTGCGACGGCGTCGTGATGTCGACCCCCACCGGCTCTACCGCCTACGCGTTCTCCGCGGGCGGACCAGTCGTCTGGCCAAGCCTCGACGCTCTGCTCCTTGTGCCGCTGAGTGCCCACGCGCTCTTTGCACGCCCGCTCGTCGTCGGGCCCGATTCTGCGCTTGCCGTTGAAGTTCTGGCGCGCAACATGGGAACCGGTGTTCTGTGGTGTGATGGCCGTCGCGCCTACGACTTACCCCGCGGCGCCCGCGTAGTGGTGCGTCGATCGCCCGTGCCGGTGCGCCTTGCGCGCCTGTCGCAGGGCCCGTTCACCGATCGTCTCGTTAGGAAATTCAATCTGCCGGTCAATGGATGGCGTGGGCCAGCATCGGAGGAGGTACCCCACTCGTGATCGAAGAGATCTCCATTCGCGACCTTGGTGTTATTGCTTCGGCACGCCTCCCGTTGAGCCCTGGATTCACAGCGCTCACTGGCGAGACCGGTGCCGGTAAGACGATGGTGGTCACCGCACTCGGGTTGCTTCTGGGGGAGCGTGCCGACCCCACCGCGATCCGGGCTGAGAGCAACCAAGCCTCTGTCGAAGGCCGTTGGGTCATTGATCCGAAATCGTCTGTTGCTGAGCGCGTACGCGATGCTGGCGGCGACCTCGACGAGGGCGAACTTCTCCTCGTGCGCACTGTGGCACGCGAAGGTCGCAGCCGCGCCGTCGTCGGTGGCCGTAGCGCCCCCGTGGGTGTGCTCACCGAACTCGGTGACCAGCTTGTCGTTGTGCACGGGCAGTCGGAGCAGATTCGTCTCAAGTCGTCCACTGCGCAACGCAATGCGCTCGATCGTTTTGCCGGCGCTGAGCTGACTACCGTGCTCGAGCAGTATCAAGCTGTCTTCCGCCGCTGGCAAGCGGCTCAGGGCGAACTCGATGTGTTGATTGCCGAGAGCGATTTGCGCAGCCGTGAGGCCGACGAGCTTCGCGTTGCGATTCAAGAAATCGAAGCGGCCGATGTGCGCCGTGGAGAAGATGTCGAGCTTGCTGAGCGCGCCGATCGACTCTCGAACCTCGAAGGGCTGCGTCTGGCTGCTGAGGGTGCCCACGCGGTGCTGTCAGCGGATGCTGCCGACGAAGGCTCCGATGTCGTGGCGATGCTTGGCAGTGCCCAACGAGGGCTTGAGCGGGTTGCCGAACACGACGCACAACTCGCGTCGATCGCCGAAGCCTTGGCGGCAGCATCCATCACGCTCGGCGAGATCTCGACTGATCTCTCGGGCTATCTTGCGGGTCTGGATGCCGATGGCAGCCGTGAACTGGAGCAGGTCGAAGAACGGCGTAGCCAGCTTTCCGCTCTCATTCGCAAGCACGGCGTGAGCCTCGACGATGTCGTTGACGTTCTCGATACCGGTAGTCAGCGCCTTCTGGAGCTCGACAACGATTCCACCCGCATTGATGAGTTACGTGCGCAGGTCGAAGCCGACCAGGCCGAACTCATCGAGCTTGCCGCCCGCGTTAGCGAAGTGCGCACGACGAGTGCTGCGCGCTTGGCTTCCGAGGTGAGCAACGAGCTTACGCATCTGGCGATGGCGAACGCCGAAATCGTCGTGACGGTCGACGACCGCAGCGACTACTCGCTCAGCGGTAAAGACGAAGTGGCCATTTTGCTGCGCCCGCACCCCGGTGCGCCGCCGCGTCCGCTCGGCAAAGGCGCATCGGGTGGAGAGCTCTCGCGCGTCATGCTGGCGATCGAAGTTGTCATCGCCGGAAACGACCCTGTGCCCACGTTCATCTTCGATGAGGTGGATGCCGGGGTTGGCGGTGCTGCCGCCATCGAAATCGGTAAACGACTGGCTCAGCTCAGCCGCACTGCCCAAGTGATCGTTGTTACTCACTTGGCGCAAGTGGCGGCGTTTGCAGACAACCACCTCAGCGTGGTTAAGGGCGACGACGGCTCGGTCACGGCATCCAGCGTTCACAAGCTCGAAGGGGAAGCCCGCATTGCCGAGATGGCGCGGTTGCTTTCGGGGCTTCCCGACTCCGAATCGGGGCTTGCTCACGCGCGTGAACTGATTCAGACGGCGCACGAACGTGAGAGCGCAACCCGCTAAAAGCTCCCGCAAGCTGTTAAGTCGATAACGAAACGCCCCGAAGCGGCGACGAGATGGCTCGCCGTGGCATACGATAGAACCCCGTGGTGGACAATCAAAACGCGGTCGTAACAAAGCACATCTTCGTCACCGGAGGAGTCGTCTCTTCTCTCGGTAAAGGCCTCACGGCGGCGAGTCTCGGTAACCTGCTGACAGCACGCGGGCTCCGCGTCGTCATGCAGAAGCTGGATCCCTATCTGAACGTGGATCCCGGCACCA
This sequence comes from Salinibacterium sp. 10G20-15, assembly GCF_057365065.1. Taxonomy (NCBI): domain Bacteria; kingdom Bacillati; phylum Actinomycetota; class Actinomycetes; order Micrococcales; family Microbacteriaceae; genus Salinibacterium; species Salinibacterium sp. 10G20-15. The sequence continues at coordinate 2,651,951 of NZ_CP195118.1, read as the reverse complement.
TGAACCCGTTCCAGCACGGTGAAGTCTTCGTCACCGACGATGGTGCCGAAACTGACCTCGACATCGGTCACTACGAGCGCTTCCTCGACATCAAGCTTAACCAGGCAGCCAACGTCACCACGGGGCAGATCTACTCCGAAGTGATTGCCAAAGAGCGTCGCGGCGAGTACCTCGGCGATACCGTGCAGGTCATCCCGCACATCACCGACGAGATTAAGCGCCGTATGCGCCTGCAGGCCGCTGGTCCGTTTGACGACGAGAACCCGCAGCCCGACGTGATCATCACCGAAATTGGTGGAACCGTCGGCGACATCGAAAGCCTTCCGTTCATTGAATCGGCACGCCAGGTTCGTCACGAACTCGGCCGCAAAAACGTCTTCTTCGTCCACGTCTCGCTCGTGCCCTTCATGGCCGCTTCGGGCGAACAGAAGACCAAGCCCACGCAGCACTCCGTTGCCGCACTGCGCTCGATCGGCATCCAGCCCGATGCTCTCGTGCTGCGTAGCGACCGCCCCGTCTCTGAGTCAAACAAGCGCAAGATCGCCCTCATGTGCGACGTAGAAGAAGACGCCGTCGTCAACGCCACAGACGCCGCCAGCATCTACGACATCCCCGAAATGCTGCACAGCCAGGGACTCGACGCCTACATCATCAACCAGATCGGCCTCGAAGCCGAGTCGGTGAACTGGGATGGCTGGAGCGAACTTCTCGAAGCCGTTCACCATCCCAAGCACGAAACCACGATCGGTCTGGTCGGTAAGTACATCGACCTGCCCGACGCCTACCTTTCGGTCACCGAAGCACTGCGTGCCGGCGGTTTCGCGAACAGCGCCAAGGTCAACATCCGCTGGGTCCCCTCCGACGAGTGCGAAACTCCCGAAGGCGCAGCCAAGCACCTCTCCGACCTCGACGGCATCATCGTTCCCGGTGGTTTCGGCGTGCGCGGCATCGAAGGCAAGCTCGGCGCTCTCAAGTTCGTTCGCGAGAACGGCATCCCGGCCCTCGGTATTTGCCTCGGCCTGCAGTGCATGGTGATCGAATACGCTCGCGACATGGCCGGCCTCGAAGGCGCGTCATCCACCGAGTTCGACACCGACACGAAGTACCCGGTTATTGCCACGATGGCCGAGCAGGTCGACATTATCGCTGGGGGAGACATGGGCGGCACGATGCGCCTCGGTCTCTACAACGCCAACCTCGAGCCGGGTTCGATCGTCGAAGAAATCTATGGCGCACCTACCGCAGCCGAGCGCCACCGTCACCGCTACGAGGTGAATAACGAATACCGCCAGAAGATTGCGGATGCCGGACTCACGTTCTCCGGCATCTCGCCTGACCGCACTCTCGTTGAGTTCGTCGAGCTGCCGCGTGACGTTCACCCGTACTACGTCGGAACTCAGGCTCACCCTGAACTTCTCTCGCGCCCCAACCACGCGCACCCGCTCTTCCGCGGTCTTATAGCCGCGGCGATTGAGCGTCAAAAGTCCAACCGCCTCTTCGAGGTGACCGAGCAGGATGATGCATAACAAACTGAGCGACGACCGCGTCACTCCCGAGCTCCTCAGCACCGAAACAGTGTTTGCGGGGCACGTGTGGAACGTAGACCGCGAGCGTATCCAGCTCGACGGTACTGCGATCACGCGCGAATTTGTGAACCACACCGGCGCCGTAGCGGTACTGGCTATGGACGAGCGCGACCGCGTTCTGCTGATCAAGCAGTACCGGCATCCGGTGCGCCTGCGTGATTGGGAACTGCCTGCAGGCTTGCTCGATGTGCTCAACGAGTCACCGCTTATTGCGGCTCAGCGTGAGCTGGCAGAAGAGACTGACCTAAAAGCCGAGTCTTGGCACGTGCTCAGCGAGATGCTGACCTCTCCGGGGGGAAGTAACGAGGCCGTGCGCATTTATCTTGCGCGAGGTGTTAGTGCCACCGGTGAAGTCTTTGACCGTTACGCCGAGGAGGCCGGGATCGAGCTTCGCTGGGTTCCGCTCGAAGACGCTGTGGAAGCCGTACTGGAGCGCCGCGTGCAGAACTCGATTCTATGCCTGGGGCTATTGGCGGCGCAGTTGGGCCGCGACCGAGGCTGGAGCACACTCGGTGACGCTAACGCTCCGTGGCCGCGGCATCCGCGCAACTACGCTGAATAGCCTCTCGCGGTAGGTTGAGCGACATGACCGAGTCGACGCGTCCCGAAGCGAAGAGCGCGATTGCGGTGGCCGCTGAGCGCTATCTGCGGCATCTTGCGATCGAGCGAGGTCTCTCGGCAAATACTCTCGCTGCCTATCGGCGCGACCTCGACAACTATCTCGAATTCTTGAGCGGCCGGGGGCTGGTCGCACCGGCTGCTATTGCAGCGGATGATGTGACTGCCTTCGCGCACAGCTTGCGAGCCGATACCGAGCGCCCGCTCGCGGCATCGTCGGTCGCCCGCATGCTCTCGACTGTGCGCGGGCTTCACACGTTTTTCGTCGACGAATCGCTCGCCGTCGAGGACGTTGCGCACACCGTGGCGATTCCGAAACAGCCGATGCGGCTGCCGAAAGCCATCACCATTGAGCAAATGACGGCGGTGCTCGGCGCTTTCCCCGGCGACGACATCATCGCGTTGCGCAACACCGCTCTGCTGGAGCTGCTGTACGCCACCGGCGCACGCGTTTCCGAGGTCACCGCGCTCAACGTCGACGACATGATTGACGGCGACATCGTGCGCCTGCTGGGTAAGGGAAACAAGCAACGCATCGTGCCGGTCGGCAGCTTTGCACAGGCCGCGATTGAGAAATATTTCGTGCGCGCTCGTCCCGTTCTTTCGGCCAAGGGGGCCTCGACGCCGGCTCTGTTTTTGGGGGCGCGCGGGGCTCGGCTCTCTCGTCAAAACGTGTGGTTGATCATCCAGTCGGCGGCAGAACGTGCTGAGCTGGGCATCGATATTTCGCCGCACACCTTCCGGCATTCTTTCGCGACGCACTTGCTCTCGGGCGGAGCCGACGTGCGAGTGGTGCAAGAGCTTCTGGGGCATTCCTCGGTCGCGACGACGCAGATCTACACGATGGTGACCGCCGACACTCTGCGGGATATGTACACGACGGCGCATCCTCGAGCGCAGTAGCGAAGATTCGGCTTTGGGCGTGTCGCGCCCTCAAACCTTCAACCTTTGGTAGAGGCGACCCTGTTTCGTCCGCGCGTGGGAGCACGAGCTGCGTAGAAAGCGCGACGTAAACTTTCAACATGACGAATCAGCGTGAGAACGAATCAACGCTGGCAGGGTTGGATGTTCAGGCAATGGGTCCAACCGGCCGGCCGATCACCAACTTCCCGGAGCCTTCGCCGCTCGACGGACACGGCCCCGCGCGCATCATTTCGCTGTGCAACCAGAAGGGTGGCGTCGGCAAGACCACGACCACCATCAACCTCGGTGCCTCGTTCGCTGAGTACGGTCGCCGCGTTCTCGCCATCGACTTTGACCCGCAGGGTGCGCTCTCGGCTGGCCTCGGTGTTCCGACGCACGACGTGCCGACGATTTACGACCTACTGCTCGGCACGATCAAGAACCCGGCAGAAGCGATCGTTCACACGAACGTTCCCGGCCTCGACGTCATCCCGGCCAACATCGACCTCTCGGCCGCAGAAGTGCACCTTGTCAACGAGGTCGCTCGCGAAACGATCCTGGCCCGCGTGCTGCGCAAGGTCAGCGACCAATACGACGTCATCCTGATCGACTGCCAGCCTTCGCTGGGCTTGCTCACCGTTAACGCCCTCACCGCGGCTCACGGCGTGCTCATTCCGTTGGAGTGCGAGTTCTTCGCTCTGCGCGGCGTGGCTCTGCTCGTGGAGACGATTGAGAAGGTTCAGGATCGACTGAACCCTGCGATCAAGCTCGACGGCATCCTCGCTACCATGTTCGACGCTCGCACGCTGCACTCGCGTGAAGTGCTTGAGCGCGTAGTCGAAAACTTCGGTGACGACGTTCTCGAGACCGTGATCGGTCGCACCGTGAAGTTCCCGGATGCCAGTGTTGCCGGTTCTCCCATCACAACCTTCGCCCCCGACCACTCCGCGGCGCACTCTTACCGCCAGGTGGCGCGCGAGCTGATCGCCCGTGGCGCCGTCGCCTAGCGACGTTGAGGCGCCGTCGGCAGGTAGCGTCGACGACACCGAGACCCCGGCGGCGGGATTCTCTGTTTCTCTCAGCAACTTCAACGGGCCGTTCGACCTGCTGCTGTCGCTCATCACCAAGCATGAGCTCGACATCACCGAGGTCTCCCTCTCAAAAATCACCGACGAGTTCATCGCCTACCTGCGCGATTTCGAGTCGCCTGAGGGCTCGGATGACATCGACGAACTCGATCAGGCTAGCGAATTCTTGGTGGTTGCTGCCACGCTGCTCGACCTCAAGGTAGCGGGACTCCTGCCTCAGGGTGAGCTTGTGGATGCCGAAGATGTTGCGCTTCTCGAGGCGCGAGACTTGCTCTTCGCTCGCCTCTTGCAATACCGAGCCTTCAAGCAGGCCAGCGACTGGTTCGGTTCGCACTTTGAAGCGGAAGCCACGCGCACAGTTCGTTCGGTTCGCTTGGAAGAGAAATACCGCACCCAGACTCCCGAGCTCGTGTGGACGCTGAGCCTCGACGATTTTGCCGCCCTCGCAACTCTCGCTTTCACGCCGCGAGAGATTCCGAGCGTCGGTCTCGACCATTTACATGCCCCGCTCATCAGCATCCGCGAACAGGCTGCTCACGTCGTTGCCCTATTGCGTGCGGGGGAGCCGATGACCTTCCGCCAACTGATCGCGGGCGCCGAGCTCAAGGGCGTCATCGTTGCCCGCTTCTTGGCGGTGCTGGAGCTGTATCGCGGCTCGAACGTGGCGTTCGAGCAGATCGAACCCCTGGGCGAATTAACGGTCCGCTGGACGGCGGATCACTGGTCAGACGATAGCCTCGCTAATCTGGGAGCTGATTATGGAAACTGACCCCGCAACAGCCGACACCGCAACGGCCGACACCGCGATGACCGAAAACCTGCCCACCGAGCAGCCCGACACCGAACCGACCGCCGAAGAACTCGCTGCCGGCCCCGTTGTCGACCTCGCTCGCGGGCTCGAAGCGATCTTCATGGTGGCTGATCAGCCACAGAGCATCGTGAGCCTCGCCACCGCACTGAACGCCCCCGTGGCCGAGATTCGTAAAACGATCACAGCGCTGCGGGCTGATTTCGATGGCGAGGGCGAGGGCCCACGTCGCGGATTCGAACTGCGGGAAGTGGGCGGCGGCTGGCGTATTTACGTACGCGCCGACTACGACGCCGCGGTACGTGACTTCGTTTACACGCAGAATCCTTCACGCTTGAGTCAGGCTGCGTTAGAGACTCTTGCGGTGATTGCGTACAAGCAACCGATCAGTCGCGGGGCGATCGCCGCCGTGCGCGCCGTGAATGTTGACTCCGTAGTGCGTACACTGCTGAGCCGAGGACTTATTACGGAGGCGTTTACCGACAACGAGACGGGCGCCATCCATTACGAAACAACGGAGCTCATGCTCGTGCAACTGGGGATCAACTCCATTGCCGAATTGCCTCCCATCTCGCCACTTTTATCTGATGGTTCGGACGGTTTTGATGAACAACGCTAATGGCGCAGGCGCCAGTCACCCCGAGGGCGAACGCCTTCAAAAAGTAATGGCCGCAGCCGGAGTCGCCTCCCGCCGGGTTTCCGAAGATTTGATCTACCAGGGCCGCGTGGCGGTCAACGGCAAGGTCGTTGAAGAAGCCGGTCGCCGCGTCAAGCCGACCGACCGCGTGACGGTGGATGGCTCGGCCATTCAGCTCGACACGACCAAGCGCTACGTCATGCTCAACAAGCCAGTGGGCGTCGTGAGCTCGATGGCGGATGAGAGCGGTCGCCCCGACCTGCAGCAGTTCACCGGCAATTACGACGAGCGACTGTTCAACGTTGGCCGTCTCGACGTGCAAACCTCCGGGTTGATCGTGCTCACGAACGACGGCGAGCTTGCGCACGTGCTCGCGCACCCTTCGTTCGGTGTCACCAAAACGTACATCGCCAAGGTCGACGGCATCGTGAGCGCTCAGACGGTCTCGCAACTGACCAAAGGTATTGAGCTTGACGACGGCCCGATTGCCGCCGACAAGGCTCGCGTTATCGGTCGCGCTGACAACGACGAATCGATGGTTGAACTCACCCTTCACTCGGGTCGTAATCGCATTGTTCGTCGCATGATGGAGGCTGTCGGCCACCCCGTTCTTGAGCTCGTGCGTCGCCAATTTGGGCCGCTCAACCTCGGCAGCCTCGGCGTGGGCAAAACTCGCAATCTCACCAAGGTGGAGCTGGGTGCGGTCTTGACGATCGCCCGTGAGGCCGAGGAGCGTTCGTGAACACCGGGCGAATTACGGGGCAAGTTCGCATTGTCGGTGCGGGGTTGCTTGGCGCCAGTATCGGTCATGGCCTGCGGGCTAAGGGGGTCGACGTCATTCTGCACGACGCGTCGCGCAGCAACGCCACCCTTGCGATCGACTACGGTGCAGGCCGAGCACCTCGAGCCGACGACAAACCATCGCTCGTCGTTGTGGCGGTTCCGCCCGACGTTACGGCCGAGGTTGTCGCTCACGAACTCATGGCGTGGCCGCAGGCCACCGTGACAGATGTAGCAAGCGTTGCAGTTTCTGTACTCGACGAGCTCATCGCGCTCGGTGTCGATCTCGACCGTTTCATCGGTTCACACCCTTTGGCAGGACGCGAACGAGGGGGAGCGATTTCCGCTCGTGCGGACCTGTTCATTGGTCGCCCCTGGGTGATCGGTCGCGGTACCCCCTTCCGTCGCCGCGCAGTCGAAGATCTCGTGATTGAGCTTGGTGCCGTACCGGTGCTGATGTCAGCGTCAGAGCACGATGATGCGGTGGCGTTGGTGTCTCACGTTCCCCAGGTGGTGTCGAGCTTGCTAGCTCACCGCCTTGCCGACGCTACCGATGCTGCCGTTGGTCTCGCCGGTCAAGGGCTGCGCGACACCACTCGGATTGCGTCGAGTGCGCCCGAATTATGGGTTCAGATCTTGACGGCCAACGCCGGTCCAGTTGCTTCGATTCTGCGTGAGTTTCAGTCGGAGCTCGGTGTCGCGATTGAAGCGCTGGAGAATCCGGATGCTCTGGGCTCACGCCGCGCCTTGGCCGAAGTGTTGGCGGGCGGCAACGCCGGAGTAGCTCGTATTCCGGGCAAGCATGGAACCAGTAAGCAATTCAGTCAGCTCGTCGTGATGGTAGACGACAAGCCTGGCGAACTGGCCCGACTCCTCACCGAAATCGGCGAAGCGAATGTGAACATGGAAGACTTGCGCCTAGAGCATTCACCGGGTGCCCAGTTCGGCCTCGCCGAGATATCGGTACTGCCCGAAAAAGAAGCCACATTGTTGAGCGAGCTCGAAGCTCGCGGTTGGAAGATTGCAGAGACTTTCGCGTGAATAAGAACCCGTCGTTTGTTGTGGTGGCTGTCGATGGCCCGGCCGGCAGCGGAAAATCGAGCGTCTCTAAGGCGACTGCTCGCGAACTCGGCTTCGACTACCTCGACACAGGGGCCGCCTATCGAGGCTTTGCTCTTCACTGCCTTGAGCGCGGAGTCGACACCCTCGGTCCCGGCGACGTGATCGAAACGCTCCCGCGGTTCGAATACAGCATCGGTATCGACCCCGACAACTACTTTGTGAAGGTTGACTCGGAGATCGTGACCAACGACATCCGCGAACCTCGCATCACGGGCGTCGTTTCGAACATCGCCCGGGTTCCTGAGGTACGGGAATACATGGTGAACCTGTTCCGCAGCATCATCGCTGGCAGTGACAAGCCCGGAATCGTGGTGGAGGGTCGCGACATTACGACCGTGGTCGCACCGGATGCTCAGGCGAGAATTCTGCTCACAGCCAGTGAAGAAGCTAGGATGGAGAGGCGTGCGGCCGAACTCTCCGGAGAATCGAGCGCGACAACGGCGCAACAACTCAGTTATCGAGATGCGCAGGACTCCAAAGTCGTGGACTTCATGAACGCCGCAGAGGGAGTCATCACCATTGACTCCACCAATCTTGACTTCGATCAAACCGTGACCGCCGTCGCGAGTTTCGTTCGCTCCAGCATGTAAACAAAGGACTACCCATGGCCGATCATTCGCCCGTCGACGACGACTTTCCCGAACTGAATCCGGATCTCGTCGAGCGCCTCTCCGGCATGAACGATGAAGAAGCAGCGCAACGCACCTCTGCTCTTCGCGCGGGACTGAGTGATTACGACCTCGACGACGACGACATTCAGGTTCTCGAAGCAGCATCCGACGACCCCGATGCCGTCTACTATTTGCCCGCTCTGCCCGTTCTCGCGATCGTTGGTCGCCCGAACGTCGGCAAGTCTGCTCTCGTCAACCGCATCATCGGCCGACGTGAAGCTGTTGTCGAGGACACCCCCGGTGTTACTCGCGACCGTGTGAACTACAAAGCCGAGTGGAATAACCGTCACTTCACGATTGTCGACACCGGCGGCTGGGAACCCGACGCTAAGGGCATCGACGCTTCGGTTGCCGCGCAGGCTGAAATCGCTATCGACCTCGCCGACGCAGTGCTCTTTGTGGTGGATGCCACGGTGGGCCCCACGTCCACAGACGAGCACGTCGTGCGCATGCTTCGCGCCACGAAAAAGCCCGTGATTTTGGTTGCCAACAAGGTCGACGATGTTCACCAGGAGTCGGATGCGGCCGCGCTGTGGAGTCTCGGCCTCGGCCAGCCGTGGCCGTCATCTGCAGTTCACGGCCGTGGTGTTGCTGACCTGCTCGACCATGTACTCACGGTACTGCCGGAGATTTCGAATGTGGCGAAGGAAGAAGTGGGCGGCCCGCGCCGCGTCGCTATCCTTGGTCGCCCGAACGTGGGCAAGTCGAGCTTGTTAAACAAGACTGCTGGCGAAGAGCGCGTTGTTGTCAACGACCTCGCCGGCACGACTCGCGACCCCGTCGACGAGCAAATCGAGCTCGGCGGAAAGTTCTGGCGCTTCGTTGATACTGCCGGCATCCGCCGTCGAGTTGCTCTTGCTCAAGGTGCAGACTTCTACGCCACGCTACGCACGAGTGCCGCCCTGGAAAAGGCTGAAGTCGCCGTAGTCATTTTCGACGTGAGCCAGCCGCTCAGCGTTCAAGACCTCAAGATCGTTGACCTCGTGCTCGAATCGGGTCGTGCTCTCGTACTGGCCTTCAACAAGTGGGACCTTCTCGACGACGAACGTCGCATGATGCTCGAACGAGAGATTGATCAGGACCTGTCGCACGTTTCGTGGGCGCCACGCGTGAACATCTCGGCGAAGACCGGTCGTCACATGGAGAAGCTGGTTCCGGCTCTTGAGCTGGCGCTGGAGTCGTGGGATACCCGCATCCCGACTGGTAAGTTCAACGCGCTTCTTGCTGAACTTACGCAGGAGCACCCTCACCCGCTTCGTGGTGGCAAGCAGCCGCGCATCCTCTTTGGTACGCAGGCATCGAGCCGCCCACCAACGTTCGTGCTCTTCACGACCGGATTCTTGGACCCGCAGTACCGTCGATTCATTACGCGTCGACTGCGCGAGATCTTCGGCTTCGAGGGCAGCCCCATCCAGGTCAACATGCGTGTGCGTGAGAAGCGCAAGCGCAAGTAGGTCTCGAGACCACGAGCTTCGGCCGAACGGCCAAACGGCGAGTCATTCTCCTAGGAGAGTGACTCGCCGTTTGGCGTAGTGCGCTTGCCGATTAGTGCGGTGGGAACGGATGCCGGTGGGCGCCCGTTCACACTCCAGCGTTAGTGGCCGACCGGTGCGGCGCTAGCATCGGAGTCGGAGTCGACCTCGGCGTCGTTGCGCTTGACGAAGAACGTGGCGACGATCGCGAACAGCGAGATGATGCCACCCGCCATGAACGCGAGACGCACGCCGCCGGCGAGCGCCTCTGTATCGGGGGCTCCTTCAGCGGCAAGTGCAACGGACTGCACGGTGAGTAGCGCAATGAACAGCGCGGTTCCAGCGGCGCCGGCGAGCTGCTGCACGGTGCCGATGGTGGCGCTGCCGTGCGAATACAGGTGCGGCTTGAGCGTTCCGAGTGCCGAGGTAAACAGAGGTGTGAACATGAAGGCGAGCCCGATGCTCATGGGCACGTGAATCGCGACAACCATGAGCGCTGAACTGTTCTCGGAGAGCATCGTGAAGCTCCAGAGTGACGCGCTGACGACGATGGCGCCCGGGATCATGAGCGGGCGCGGGCCGACCTCGTCGTACAGTCGACCAACAACGGGCCCGAGAAGACCCATGATGAGGCTGCCGGGCAACACGAGAAGACCACTCTGGATGGGTTCGAGGCCGAGAACGTCTTGCGTGAATATTGGCAGCAGGATGATGGTGCCGAAGAGGGCCGCCATCATGACCATCATGAGGCCGATCGAAATCGCGAAGCCGGAGGCAGCGAAGGTGCGGAGGTCGAGGAGTGCGCTGTCAGTCTTCTGCAACTTGAGTTGTCGCAGGATGAACAGCGCAAGGCTGACGGCTCCCGCAATGATCGGGATCGCAGGGGCAATGAGTACTTCGCCGCTGGCTGATTCGCCGAGGCTCGAGAGGCCGTAGATGAGTCCGGCAAAGGCGACGGCCGAGAGGATGACCGAGAGCACGTCGACTGACACCTTGCGGGGCTCGGTGACGTTGCGCACCTTGGTGATGCCGAGCATGAGCGCGGTGACCGAGATGGGGATCATGACAATAAAGACCCAGCGCCAGTCAAAGACTGCGAGTACCAGTCCCGCGACCGTGGGGCCAACGGCGGGAGCCATCGACATGACGATGGACACGTTACCCATCGTCTTACCGCGGGTAGCCGGGGGCACGAGAGTCATGACGGTGGTCATGAGCAGCGGTAGCATGATCGCGGTACCGGAGGCCTGGATCACTCGTCCGACAATGAGGATGAAGAACGTCGGCGCAATAGCTCCGAGCAGAGTACCCGCGGTGAAAAGGGACATCGCCGCGATGAAGATGCTGCGCGTCGTAAAGCGTTGGATGAGGAATCCGGTAATCGGAATCACTACCGCCATCGTAAGCATGAAGGACGTCGACAACCACTGCGCTGTACTGGGCTCGATGTTGAGGTCTTCCATGATGCGGGGAATAGCAACGACAAGCGATGTCTCGTTGAGGAACACCACGAAGGTTGCCGCGAGCATGAGCGCGATCACAAGACGGTTGCGACCGCTGTTGTCGACGGCGCCCGCCGACGAGCCCGCTCCGGGCGGGGTGAGGGGGATACTGCCGGTAATCGGCGCGGTGCTAGTCATGAAAATCCTGTCGTGTCTCAAGCGGTAGGACGAAGCAGCAGCCGAGTTCGAAAGGGCGCACAAATCAGTCGTCGTCTATATTCTCGCTCAGTGCAACGACATCCGACAGCAAAATAATCCCAATTGCCTGCAGTTTGCGGCGAAAGGGCTTTGGGCGGGGCAGGAGTTGGTCGAAAGGGGGTCGACGTGGGCCTTGCGGCGGGCGCATTACCACTGCCCGGGCATCCGTGTGACCCGCTATCGTGGAGGCACAACTTGTGACACGGGGTGCCCCGCGGGGCTGAGAACACACCCGTCGAACCTGATCTAGTTAGAACTAGCGAAGGGATGTCGTGCATGTCGCGTACGCCACCGAACCTACTGACCGCCACTCAAGACGCGCTCGAGGCGGTGAGATCGACGTCGCCGCTCGTGCAGTGCATCACCAATAGCGTGGTGGTGGGCTTCACCGCCAATGCTCTGCTCGCCGTCGGAGCGGCGCCGGCCATGGTGGATATTCCGGAAGAAGCTGGGATGTTCGCGGGGGTGGCATCCGGAGTGCTCATCAATCTTGGCACCTGCCGTGAAGAGCAACGCGCTGCAGCCCTCGAAGCGGCGCCCGCGGCCAACGCTGCCGGAACGCCCTGGGTGCTCGACCCAGTGGCGATTGGTGCTCTGCCCGTGCGTACTCCGCTGGCGTATCGCCTGCGTGACCTCGGCCCCTCCATCGTGCGGGGTAACGCCTCCGAAATTTTGGCGCTCGCCGAACTGGGCACGGGTGGGCGTGGTGTCGACAGTACGAGCAGTGTGGATGCTGCGCTCACCGCTTCTCAGATGCTCGCGCGGGTAACCGGCGGCGTCGTTGCGGTATCGGGAGCGACTGACGTGGTGACCGATGGCGTGAGTGTCGTGAGACTCACGAACGGGCATCCGGTGCTGACTAAGGTGACGGGCGGTGGTTGTGCTCTCGGCGCGATCATGGCGGCGTTTGCAGCGGTGACTCCGGATGCGCTGACGGCAGCTGTGGCAGCGACGAGCGTGTACACAGTAGCGGCCGACCTCGCGGCGGAACGTTCGGCTCTGCCGGGCAGCTTCGCGGTAGCACTCCTTGACGCGCTGAGCGAAGTCTCGGTAGACGACATTGCAGAACGGGCGGTCATCGCGTGAGCGGTTCTGGCGTAGGCAACAGTAAGGATGCAGCAGCAGTGACTGGTTTTCGTGAGAACTTCGACCTCTCGACGTATTTGGTGACGGACTCGGGGCAGGCGAAAGCTGCCGGCCACGACCTCGTCGATCTTGTCTACGAAGCGGTCGCCGGGGGAGTCACCATCGTGCAGTTGCGCGAGAAGGACATGCCGGCGCGAGAGTTTCTCGACCTGGTGCTGCGCGTCTCCACGGCGGTTGCCCGCAAGGTGCCCGTGCTCGTCAATGACCGCGTCGATGTGTACCTCGCTGCGCGCGAGATGGGGGCGAAGGTCGCTGGAGTGCACGTGGGGCAGGGAGACCTGCCCTCGGGATCCGTTCGGGCGCTTGTGGGCCCGCACGCGATCGTGGGGCTCAGTGCTGCGACCGAAGACCAACTGTATGAAGCGAGTGTGGGCTCTGCCGGTGTCGACTATGTCGGTATTGGCGCCCTGCACCCCACGACAACGAAGAAAGATGCTCCGGAGTCTCTGGGGCACGATCGCATGGCGGAGCTTATGGCCCTCAGCACACTACCTGCCGTTGCAATCGGTGGAGTGGGCGTGGATGACCTCGCGCTGCTGCGGGCGGGCGGTGCAGACGGTGCTGCGGTCGTGTCTGCCATCTGTGGTGCGGCTGATCCGCGAGAAGCGGCACGGGCGCTCGCCGCAGCGTGGGCTGGCGTAGTGGCTATTGATGACGAGGGAGAAGACGCGTGAGCGGGGTACGGAACGAAAACGGCAGCGCGGTACGGAGCGAAAACGGTAACGGCAGCAGTAGCGCGGTGCGCGTTCCTCGGGTGCTGAGTATCGCCGGCAGCGATCCTTCGGGCGGTGCGGGGATCCAGGCCGACCTGAAGTCGATCGCAGCCAATGGTGGCTACGGGATGGCAGCCATCACTGCCCTGACCGCTCAGAACACGCAGGGGGTGCGCGGAGTGCATGTGCCGCCCGCCTCGTTCTTGCGGGAGCAGCTCGATGCCTTGAGCGACGACATCGCCATTGATGCTGTGAAGATCGGCATGCTCGGCACCGTCGAGGTCGTGGGGGTGGTGCGGGAGTGGCTCGAAGCCGTGCGCCCGCCGTTGATTGTGCTTGACCCGGTCATGGTCGCCACGAGTGGCGACCGACTACTTGATGCCGAAGCCGAGCAGGCGCTGCGCGAGCTGGTGCGGGTGTGTGACCTGGTCACTCCCAACATTCCTGAGCTCGCGATCATCGCCGCGGAACCCGCTGCTGAGTCGTGGCCTGAGGTGCTGGAGCAGGCGGCGCGAGTCTCTGCCTCCTACGGGGTGCGCGTATTGGCCAAGGGCGGACACTTGAGCGGGGCCGAGGCTCCGGATGCGCTGGTGGATGCCCGTTCCGGGAACGCTGCTGTCGTTACTGAGTTTGACGGCATCCGCATAGAAACCAGCAACACCCACGGAACTGGCTGTTCGCTATCGAGTGCGCTCGCGACCCGGATTGCGGCCAGCGGTGAGTGGGCTGCCGCTGTGGGGGAGTCGAAGCGGTGGTTGAGCGAGAGCATCCGTGCCGGTGCGTCGTTGCAGGTGGGCGGCGGGCGTGGTCCGATTAGTCACTTTGCCGGGTTGTGGGAGCGCGGCGGCGTAGAGACGTCGCTGACTGCTGCTGAGGTGCGCGAGCAGTGGTGGGCGCAGATCGCCTCGGTGCGGGCTGAGATCGACGGAGGTGACTTCGTGCGGGCACTGGGTGACGGTTCTCTCGACCGGGGCGACTTCGTCTGGTACCTGGCCCAGGATGCTCTGTACCTGCGCGATTATGCGCGGGCGCTCGCCGAAGCTGCCCGACTGGCACCCACCGCAGCAGAACAGGCCTTCTGGGCATCAAGTGCCGAGGGGTGCATCGTGACGGAACTGCAGTTGCACGAGTCGTGGTCTCCTGAGGGGGAAGTGATTGCTGCCTCGCCCAGTGCGACGACCACCGGGTACCTCAACCACCTGCTGGCAACCGCCGCCCGCGGTGACTACGCCGTGCTCGCTGCAGCCCTTCTGCCGTGCTTCTGGGTGTACCACGACGTCGGTTCCCGCCTGCACCCGCTAGCGCACCCCGAGCACCCCTACGCCGACTGGTTGACCACCTATGCCGACGACGCGTTCACGGATGCCACAGAGAAAGCCATCACGATAGTGACGGCGCTCGCGGCAGACGCCACCCCGCAGGTTCGGGATGCGATGCTCACCGCTTTCGTGGCATCCACGGAGCACGAACGCGAGTTCTTCGCGGCAGCGCACGGGGTCAGCTCGAACTGATTCAGATTCTGTGCCACTTTTGACCCCAATGTGAACATCGGCACCCAAATTTCACGATAAGCTATTCGAGTTGTCACGGGCTGTGGCGCAGCTTGGTAGCGCACTTGACTGGGGGTCAAGGGGTCGCAGGTTCAAATCCTGTCAGCCCGACAATACGAGAAAAGGACCGTCCATCTGGACGGTCCTTTTTTCGTGCCTCCCGGTGCTGGCAACAGCACTCTGATAGCTGGGCCGGGACACTAAGGCACTTTATCTCTCCGGTTATCGGGCGCGTCGGTTGCTTAGAGTAGGGCCGTTCTATCGGCGATGGAGTCGGAGCCGCTGGAGGCGTAGGGTTTGCGATTCCTTCTGCAACGACTCGTACTAGCTATGCCGCCGCTGTCTGCGCGCTAATCATGGTCGATGTTTTCCGAATCGTCAGAAGATCACACACGCGGAAACGCTGATTACCTCTCAAATAGTCAGCCTAGGCGACTACAAACTGCCATTATGGTGATGGCGCATCAGTCGCGCGGAATCCCGGGGGGAAACTCATATGTCTAAGTCGCAAATTGTGGCCAGAGTGCTTGATGGCGATCGTATGCATTGTCAGGTTGTTTCACCCCGCGGTAAGCAGCTCAGCCTCACGGGTGCTGCAGCGGACTTAGTGCCCAGGGTTGAGGGCGCTGATGTGCTCCTAGGCAATCGTGCGCTCGTGACCAACGCGTGGGCCTACGCCAAGTTCACGCACCTAAAAGTCAGTCTGCCTAGTCGGCACGAGCAGGAAACTGCAGAGAAAAGCGCGAACGCTCACCTGGCGATAGCCGAGTGGATCGTTGATCTAGCCGACGACCTCGAAAGTTCGAAGATTTTTGGCTGGTGTTCCGCGTGCTTCACGCAAGCGAACCATCAGAAGGCTAAACGCCCGATCGGCCAGCTGCCGGCCTATTTGTGCGAAAACTGTGGTTCGCCGACGCTGCCCTGCGCAGGCATGGGCTGTAAAAACATGGCCGCCAGAGGGCGAGGCTCCCTAAACGTGCCCAAATTCTGCGCGGAGCATCGCCATGAGATTCCGGGTTTTGCCAAAGCTGACGAGAAGATGGGCTCGCTGGATAATTATCAAGAATTCCTCAAATATGAAAAGGTCAAGCTAAACCGGGTAACCAAGATTGTCGGTCTCGGTCTCGTGGGAGCCGCGGTTGCAATTCCAGGGGTGCTCTTCGCGGCTCCAGCTATCGGAGGCGCCATAGGCACGCTGCTAACTGGCTATACGGGAGCCGCCGCCGCCAGCTATGGGCTAGCTCTTGCCGGAGGCGGTGCGCTAGCTGCAGGCGGGCTGGGGATGGCTGGTGGGACTTTCGTGATCACAGCGCTCGGCGGCGCACTAGGGGCTGCATTGGGTGCTTCAGTTGCGAATGCGTATGTCCAAGAAGACAAATCCTTTCACATCGAGATGCTGCGCGGCGGACATGGCGCACCGGTCATTGTTTGCAACGGTTTCCTATCCGGAAACGGGAAAGGGTGGGGTAAGTGGCGAAAAATTGTCACTGAGCGATACCCCGAGGCGCCGGTTTACGTTGTGCATTGGGGGGCCAAGGAATTGAAACATCTTGGGATTCTGGTGGGCGCGGGAGCCATGAAAATTGGTGGCAATGCCGCGCTCCGGCTTTGGGCAGAAAAGGCTGCCAAGTCGGCCGCGAAGAAATTGGGCCCGGTTGGTCCCTTCCTGCTAGCGCTGGACTTAGCCCAGAACCCCTGGCACGTTGCCAAGAACCGGGCTGACAAGACTGGAGTTGTCGTTGCGGATCTGCTGGCTCGCACTAACGCTGAGTCGTACGTGCTGGTCGGGCACAGCCTCGGTGCGCGAGCAATGGTAGTCGCGGCACAGACTCTGGGAACCAAGCCCGGTGGTCCACGCGTGGAGGCAACTCACCTACTCGGCGTTGCGATCGGAGCGAAAAGCGACTGGCGTGACCTGACGTCCGCGGTTGACGACGCGGTCTACAATTATCACTCGACTAACGACAACGTTCTGAGATTCCTGTATCCAGCTGCCCAAGTAGGACGGCCAGCAGCGGGCCTCAAGGGCTTCGTCCCCAGCAACGCCAAGCTGAGGAATCTTGATGTATCCGCTGAGGTAAATAGCCATTTCGAGTATCACGATAATGTGCGCCTCGACTGAGGCGCTCTCAGCCAGAGAACAGTTTTCGAAGGACAGCGGCGCGCCTTAATTGAACGGTCGTTCCTACTTGGGGGCTGCAGATGGCGATGAAGGTCGAAATCGTCTCGGTAATCTAGGAGCGTTTTCTCGTTTGTCGGGATGTGTCTGGGGCGATGTGCTGCCCAGCAGCCCATCAGCGGGGAGGATGCTTCCGTTCGCAGAAGCACCCGCGCCGCCGATTTAGGTCTAGTCCTTGCGCTTGTTAGCGGCCTTGTCTTTCTTGTCAGCGCGCTTCTCCTTGAGAGACTTGCTCGCTACAGTCTTGCCGGATGATTTCTTGGGTGATTTATCGGCCATGACGTTGTCCTCCTGTGAGCCGAGTGGCTCGTGCCCCCGAGCGTACCCGCTATTGCTCGTGGCGGGAGAGTCGGCGTAGCCCCTCGTCAATACTCACGGCTGGCGACCAGTCCAGAGCCTCGCGGATGTCGCGCTGATCGAACCAGTGCGCCGTCGACAGCTGTTCGGCAAGAAAGCGGGACATGGGCGGTTCGTCGACTCCGGGGCGCACTGCCCATACGCGCTCGACCAAGGATCCTGCGGTGCGGCCAACGGCAGCCGGGATGCTCCAGCGCGGCGGCTGGACCCCCGAAGCGAGGCAGATGCCCGCCAAGATATCGGCAACGGGACGCGGTTCACCGTTGGTCAAGACGTAGGCCTTGCCGTGCGCTGTGTCGGCGCGGTGCAGAGCAGCGACGATTCCGGATGCCGCGTTGTCGACGTACGTCGTGTCGATGAGGGCGGTGCCGCCATTGAGGAGCGGCAGGCGTCCGCGGCGAGCTCGATCTACGATGCGGCCGACGAGTTGGGTGTCGCCTGGGCCCCAGACGAGGTGCGGGCGAATCGCGGCCACGTGCATCCGGTCACTGTCGCTGGCGAGAGCAAGCAATTCCGCGGTGGCTTTGGTGCGCGCGTATTCGCTGCGGGCATGGTCGGGCGATGCGGGTTCGGCGCCGACGCCTGCCAGCGCGGAGCCCGAGTGCGCGACCGAGGGCGATGACACTTGCACGAAGCGAGAAACGCCGGCTGCTTCGGCTGCGGCGAGCACGAGTTGGGTTCCCTCGACATTGACGGTGTGGAACGCGTGCGGGTCACCCGCGAGCGATACCTTCGCGGCGAGATGAATGACGCCCTCAGCGCCTTCCATCGCCTGCGCGACGTGATCCGGGTCGGTGATCGAGCCGAGGAAGTCCGTGGCACCGTCGACGCCAGATGGTCGTCGTTGCAGCGTGCGCACGTCATGCCCCGCGGCGACTGCCTCGGCGGCAACTGCGCGTCCGAGAAATCCGGATGCCCCGGTAACGAGCACGATCATGGTGCGGTCGGCTTTCCGCCAGCCAGCAGTCGCTCAGCCCACACCGATAACCGCGAGCGGTCGATCTTGGAGTTGTGGCGGATGTCGGTCGGCAGCTCGGGAACGGCGAGCACGGCGACCAGCGGCAGTGTCGTGCTCTCGCGCACGGCCGCAGTCAGCTCGGGGCTGGCGAGCCCAGGCCGACGAGTCGGCGACACAGTCTCGACTACCGCGACAGCCTGCCGCAGTTGGTGCGGCCCGACGCCGACGACGGCAGCACGGCGCACGGCCGCGACACTTTCAACGTCCTGCTCGGCGCCGACGGGAGCGATCGGCCCTGTCGAGGTCACGATCACGTGGGGGAGTCGGCCCTCGACCCAGAGGCGGCCGAGCTCGTCGAGGTGACCGACGTCGCCGGTGCGGTGCCAGCGAGCGGAGGGCGCACCCGGTTCAGCCGTCGCGTCCGATGCGGCAGAAGCGGCGGCATCCGTCTCGACCGTGGTCTCGCGGGCAGCTTCGCGGTCGGTGAGCCACAGGCGGTCGTAGTGGTCCTTGAGGTGCGGCGCTGAGACGACGATTTCGCCGAGAACGCCGGGCTCTGCGCTGGGTGCCCCAGTCGCTGCACCGTGCTGATCGAGCGCGCTGATGCGTAGCTGGTTCTCGCCGATCGGCTTGCCTACACACACGCCAGTATGAGTACCACCGGCGGCGGCACGGATGCCGTCGAGCGTGATGTCCGTCACGAGCAGGCATTCGGTCATGCCGTAGGGCGAGTGCGCGGTCGCGTTCGGCATGATCGTGCCCACGGAGGCGAGCAGCTCGGCTCCAATGGGTGCGCCGGTGGAGAGGAACGAGCGAACACGTTCGAGTTCGCTGCGGTCGTGCGCCGTGAGTTCTCCCGCCGTTGCCACGACATTGAGGATGGCGGCGGGGGAGAGGAAGACCATGCTGGCGCCGGATGCTTCGACGGCAGCCGCGACGGCCCGGGCGGTGAGAGTGCGGGGAGCTGACACATCCATCTCGGGTGTCACGGAGCGCGTGCCAAGTGCAGGACCCAAGAGGGCGAACGGTGCGAACCCGGTCACGAGTCCGGTGTCGGAGGTCACCTCGAAATGGCTGGCAAGCACATCGCGCAGGGCGGAGAGCTGACCGTGGCGGTACACGACACCCTTGGCGGGGCCGGTTGAGCCCGAGGTGAAGAGGATCGCTGCGTCATCCGCAGACCGCGGTTCGGCGGGGAGAGGCGTGTCAGCGCCCAGAGTGATGAGGTCGCGCAGACTGTATGAAACTCCGAGAGTCGTGGCGGAAACCTTCGGCAGTTGCGCGGTGGAGATGCGCACTCCCGGCCAGCCGAGCGTGCGGGCGGCGATAAGGCCGGGGGCTTCGCCGATAACGAAATCGGGCCAGGATCCGCGCACGGCACGGGTGAGTCCCTTGACGCCGAGGCCGGCATCCGCGACGACGATGACGGCGCCAATGCGCAGGCAGGCGTAGACCACGGCAGTGAGCGTCGGCCCGGGCGGCACCAGCAACGAGACCCGCTGGCCCTTCTTCACGCCGATCGCGGTGAGGCCGGCGGCGATGCGGTTCACGCGGTCGCTGAGCTGGCGCCAACTGACCTGCTGGGGACCGCGGTTTCCTCGCGTCGACATGTCGATCACAGCGGTGGCAGAGTCGTCGGCGCGTTCGTCGAGGTTGTGCCAGAGCGGCACGAAGCTTGAGTCGTCTGAGGCTGCGGATGCTGCGGCGATCGCTGCCCGCGGCGACGGCGAGGCCGAGGCAGAGTCGGAGCCCGGGCTCGCGAGACTCGCGGCGTTGTCGCCGAGCCAGGTCTGCACGAAGTCGGCGTACGGCACGTCTTCGGCAACGAGGTGGCCGGCACCCTCAAAACGGTGGACGTTGGCGTGCGGGAGTCGTTCGATGAGGTCATCGAGGTAGTAGTCGCTGAAGATCGGATCGCGCGGTCCCCACAGCATGAGCGCCGGCAGGTCGAGTTGTGCAACGGCGGTCGCGATGCGGTCGAGCTCGCTGAAGCTTTCGTGGCTGGAATCGACGGGGATGTCGGCAACGAAGCCGCCGATTCCTCCGCGACGCGCTGCCGTGCGGTACGGCGCACGGTAGGCATCCTTCACTGCTGGGTCTAGCGGCTCAGACGTGAACGCGAGCGTGGTCTCTAAGAACGCGGGGGTGCGAACGGTGGATGCCGCCAGCATCCCGCGTGCGCGAGCGAGTCGCAGCGGTGCCGGAATCGGCTTGCCGGTCTCGTGATGCACGGCGGTGTTCAGCAGCATGACGCCGGTGAGCTGCTCCGCGTGGTCGACGGCCCAGCCGAGGGAGACGACGCCGCCCCAGTCGTGACCGAGCGAGATAACGGGGCCATCAATCGAGAGCGCTTCGGTGAACGCGGTGAGATCGGCGACGCGCTGCGCGAGCGGACGATGGATGCCGGTGCGCTCCGAGAAGCCCATGTCGAGTTGGTCGACGGCGATAACGCGCCACGCGGGCGCCGCCGCTCCAGATGCGTCGCTAGCCGTAGCCGCAGCCTCGGCAGCCTGCAGCGTCTGCGTCAGCAGATCACGCCAGTAGTACGACCAGGTCGGGTTGCCGTGGACGGCCAAGATGGTGCCGGCAATGGGGACGCCGAGGCGAGCCAACTCGTCGCCGTTGTCGAGGTAGTGCCAGTCGCGGGTGAGTCCCGCATCCAGACCGCTACCGGGTACGGAGGCAACTCGGCTGAAGCGCGGGTCGAGCCCGGGCAGGTCGTGCGGCGGGCGGGAAGCGGCTTCAGTCACCATGCGAGTTCCATCATTGCTGTGTTGAGGCCGGAGCCGACGCCCATGAGCAGAACGCGGTCGCCCTTTTTGAGGGACCCTTGCGCTTCATCGAGGGTGATGGGAATCGACGCGGGGCCGACGTTGCCGTACTGCGGGAAAGTGGTGGGCACACGGTCTCGGTCGAGTTTTGCCGCCTTGACGATGGCGTTGGTGTGCACCGATGACACTTGGTGGGTGACGTAGAGGTCCATCTTCGACCAGTCCCATTCGGTGGATGCTTCTTTCCACGCCGAGACGACGAGGTCGAGGCCACCTTTGAGAAGTGCTTTCGCGTCGGTGAACATGCCGTCGACGCTGCCGACACAGAGTTCGTGGAACTGGGTTGCCGCGCGAGTGACGCCGCCGAGAATCGGATGACCGGCCGGGTGTTCGTCGGTGCGTCCGAGTACAGCAGCCGCGGCTCCGGAACCGAGGGTGAGCGACGCGAATTCGCTCATGAAGCCGTCACGATCGGAATCCTGCTTGAGCAGGCGGTCGATGGTGTTGGTTTGAATGTCATCCGCGTCTTCGCCATTGACGATGATCGCGTAGCGGATCTGGCCCGACTCGATCATGTTGGCAGCAAGGTTCATGCCGCTCACGAAGCCGAGGCACGCGTTGGCGACGTCGAAGTTGATGGCTGAGCTGGGCAGGCCGAGGCCGTGGTGCAGGCGCACCGCTACCGAGGGTTCAAGGTGCTTGCGGCTGACAGAAGTGTTGATGAGGAGGCCGACTTCAGAGGCATCCACGCCAGCTTCAGCTAGCGCGCGTTGGCCTGCTGAAACGGTGGCGTCGTCAGATGTTTCGCCGACAGCCCAGTTGCGACGTTCGAGTACACCGGCGACTCGTTGCAGGAGTCTGCTGGGCAGCGCGAGGCGCGAGAACGCCGGGGCGAGGCGCGCCTCGAGGTCTTCTGATGTGGTTACCCGGCTGGGTAGTGTGCTCGCGACCGACAACAGTGAAACATTGTTGAAGCGCGTGTTGGCATTTCCGGCCACGGAACCTCCGTCGAGCGAGCCCCGCGGGCTCAGTAATCAAGAGGCCTAGTTTATGCCAGTTGGCTGAGCCTTGCCTTCTGGAGGGATCGGTGGGGCGTGAGTGCTGGCCGTCTAGAAGGCGTTCTGCAGTTCGCAGACGACATCGGCTTCGATCGGAGTGCCGTCTTCAAACTCGCCGGCGAAGCGCACTTCGACGATGTCGCGACTGCCGTCGGCTGTTCGCGGGCTGAGCTCCGTCAACGTCGAGATGGTGCCGTTGGCGTTGTTGCCTACTCCGGCGGCCGCTTCCTGATCACGGAACCGGAAGCTTTCCTCATTGAGAGCGATGTAGTTCATCAGCATGTCTTCGTGAGCGTCGACGTTATCGATACCAATGATCGTGACGATGTCGCCCTCGTTGAGGTCTCCCACGTCTTCCTTGCCGTTGCCGCGGCTGATCTCGCAGTCCCCAGTGAAGTCGGGGAACTCGACGCCGTTGATACGCAGCGTGGCGTTGCCGACATCATCGGAAGTGAAGCCGCCGGTGGCAGGTTCGTCTGGCGTTCCCTCGTCACCCGTGGTCTCATCCGTCGTGGATTCTTCTGTCGTCGCAGAGTCTGCGGGCTCGTCAGCGGCGGGGGAGCAGGCGGCGAGCGTGGCACTGACAGCGAGCACGATTGCTGCGAGCCGTGCTGTGCGCGCCCGGAGAACGGAAGCGGGCATGAGGGATGAGTGCGCAGTTGTCATGAAATCAAGGTTCCTCGCCGGCAGAGTGGTTGTGCAATACGTCTTTCGGCGTAACCGCGCGGGTAGGGTGTTGGAGCATGGGACTCAGCGATTCTGATGCGCAAGCGGTCTTGCGAGTTGCCAGCCGACTTACGCAGCATCCGCCCCTCGAATTTTCGGATGTTCTGGATGCTGTGCGCGAGGTCATCGACTGCGACAGCGCATCGTTCAATGACATGGTGCTCGCCACCCGCGACTTTCGCTACGTCATGTCGCCCGCCAGCGAGATTGCTAAAGCGACCCGACTTAAGCCCGAGTACGACAAGTACTTTCACCAGCATCCGTTGAATGCCGCCGCGAACGCCGAGCGTGGGCTCGGCGCTATCCGCTTCTGTGATGTTGCGGGCGGCGCGGATGTCACCGAAACAGACCTCTACCGCCACTTCTACGGACCGTTCGGTGTGCGCTTTCAGCTGGTGACGCAGTTGCCGTCGCCACCGGATGTCGTGGTCGCCTATGCCCTGAATCGTAGCGAGCAGAGGGGGGAGTTCAGCGATCGCGACGTTGCCGTCATGAACGCGTTGAGCGGTCATCTCGCGATGCACCACCGTTCGTCGCTTGACGCGGAGCGTTCCCGCCTCGTGGATGCGGAGATGGATCGCTACGCCTGGGCGGTCGTTTCAGTGCGCTCGGATGGCGTGGTGGAGGCGTCGTCGTCGACGGTGTTGGATGCGGGAGCCCGGGTTCCCGACAGTCTCGCGTCGATCATTGCCGCCACTGCGCAAGCGCCCGGCAACGATTCTCGTCACGATGTGATCATCGGCACGCACCGGTGGCAGTGCATCGTGCATCCGGTGCGGCTAGGCCCGACGGTGCTGCTCTTGCGCCGGCAACAGGATGTCGCTGCCGACACGAACGCGCTCTTGGTGGCAGGCCTCACCCCTCGTCAGGCCGAAGTGCTGCTCACGCTCGCGCGCACCGGAGGCTCGAACAACGAACTCGCGCGCGAACTAGGCATGTCAGAGTCGACCGTGAAGAAGCACCTCGAAGGGGTGTTTCGCGTGCTGCAGGTCACGAGCCGTGCGGCGGCGGTGCTGCGGTTGCGTGAACTGACCGAGTCAAGTTCCTTCATCGGCAGCGCTACAGAGCACAGACGACAGCGCTGAAATTGCGCTTGAGATCTCTGTCCGCGACCAACTCGTTAGGGCGCGGTGGAAGCCTGTCATCTCAGCTCTGATCTTGCAGAATACTCGAGACGGAGGTCGCCGCTTCGAAGAGACTTGCCTGAGTTCCGGTCATTTGTCCCGGAACGGAACTGCTGCTGGCCCTAGTGTGAGAGCAGGTAAACAAACGACAGGGATGGCAATGAGCAGCGAAATCGAACTGGTCAGCGATGGCGACAGCCTCGTGGCTATTGGCGCCTCGGCTGATGTTGAGCGATTCTTCCTATCAACGGGGCTAGCGCAGCTCCCATCGCATGAGATTGACCTACAACGTTTGCGCTCTTTCGCCACCACTGGCGCAGAGGCCACGAAAATTAGTGTGGATCTGGCTCTGAATTCGGGTAGATGGGTGCAGTTGACAGAAGCATCAGCGGCAGCCGTCAAGGAATTCGGGTTGATGGCGACGAAGACACCCGGAGTTAGCCACGCCATGATCGGGGACCCGGGCGACATACAGAAGTGGCTGCAGATTGCAAAAGCCCCGACCGCGTTGCTCAGCGGCCCATTCGCTGTCACCGCGTTGGCCTCGTTGATGCAACAGCGTGTAATTCAGAAACAGATGGATACCATCGTCGACTATCTCGAGGAAATTAATGAGAAAGTCGATGACATTTTGCGTGCCCATAAAGACGCAGTCTTAGCCGACATGATCGGTGTCGATCTGATCATTGAAGACGCGTTGGTTGTCAGGGAGCGCGTCGGACGGGTGTCTGAGATCACCTGGTCCAAAGTGCAGGCTTGTGGACTGTCACTTGCTCGCACACAGGGCTATGCGCTACGACAACTCGACAGCATCGCATCCAAGCTCGCGAAGAAATCTGACATCGGCGACGTTGCCAAGCTCACGAAAGAAGTAGAGCCTAAGGTGCATGAATGGCTCGCAGTTCTCGCGCGAACAATTCAGCTCCAAGACGGACTGTCGATCCTCGAACTGGATCGAGTGCTGGACGCCGCACCTGAAGACTTAGAAAGCCATCGAGTCGGTCTTAAACATGCTCGTAAGAAACGTGTTGAAGTGGTTGCGGGCTGCACCGCAGGCATTCTCGCCCAAATGAACGACACGGTTCACCGCGCGAACAAGTCCGTTCTATTCAATCCGTTCGATGCACCAGCAGCGGTGAAATCAAGCGACAAAGTTGCAGTTGGCGTGCTTACTTTTAGAAGCCGGTTAGGGATCGACTCCGAGCATCAGGAGAACGTACCTAAGCGCTGGCGGCAGGCGGCGTTTGAAGTTCGGGATAAGGCGCTGGCCACCGCATCTGAGGGTGTGGCTGTTGCCGGACGCCTTGGGGCGGAAACTTTCGATCGAGCTACAGGCGTGTTCCGATCGATTGATTTAGATGGCGATGGAGTTCCTGACAAACCGCGCGCGCTAACCGCGGCAGAGAACGCCGGTGATGCCGTCAAAGGAGCCGCCTCCAGCGTCAGCGGGGCGATCGGGGCGATTTGGAAGCGTAAACCCGACGCGAACGCACAAATCGAATCTTCCAAACCAGACGCGGAGAGCGTCGAACCTTGATCTGTCGGGTGTCGCGCTTGTCGCAGGACTAAGCGTCGTGCGGCTCAGGATCCGCGACGATCTCCGGCGAGAGCATCCGCCGCTTCATGAGGGCAGCCTCTGCCGCCAAGATGCCGAGCACGACCGCGGCACCGATGGCGATGAGGATCAGTACGAGTCCGAGGTCGCCTTCGGGAGCCAACACTTCGCCTGACTCGGTTTGCCAGGGCCAGAGGGCGCGCAGTGAGCCGAGCATGAGGCCCGTCATGATCACGAGGGTGATGCGGCGGCGGTGCTTCAGCAGCCACTGCAGGCCTGAGACGAAGAGGCCCAGACCGACGATCGCGCCCACGATGAACGCGCCGAGATAGGCGAAGTTGCGATCGTTGACGGCAGCGAGCGTGGGGGCGTACATCCCGAGGATCAGCAGAAGGTAGGAGCCCGATACTCCGGGCAAGATGAGAGCGCAGACCGCCAACGCTGCTGCGAACGACACTACGATCAGCGCAGGTTCGACATCCCCGCCACGAGGCAAGCTTGTGAGGGCAACGGCGACGCCGGCGGCAAGCAAGCCGACGATGACTTCGAGGAAGGTCCAGCGTCCGCCAACCATGCGGGCCGGAACGATGAGGGATGCGGCAATGAGGCCAGCTGAGACGGCGCGGGTGCCGGTGGGGTAGGCCTCGAGCAGGGGAGCGAGCACTGCTGCGCCGGCGACGATGGCGAGGAGCATCCCGATGCCGATGGGTAATACGACGTTCCAGCGCACCGAACGGAAGTGCGCACCAGCCCGCGAGAAGCCGCGACCGCGAACGCCATCCGCAATAGTTAGCGCAACCCCGCGAGCGAGGTGCCCGGCGCCGTCGATGAGGGTGTCGTACACGCCGACCAGGAGGGCAATGGTGCCACCGCTGACTCCGGGAACGATTTCCGCGAAGCCAATCAGTGAGCCTCGGAAGGCGTCGCCAACAGTGCGTATGACGGGGTGCAGACGGGCCATCGCGAACTCGTTTTCTTCTCGTAGTCATCGCGCGCAAGTCGAGGCAGCGTGCTGCCCCAGCGCGGGGAGGTCGATTTAGTTTAGGTGGCGAAGGCTGAACGTGCAGCCGGGTATCGGCGGGCACCCGATAGCCCGTAGCCTTGACGGGTGACTAAGGGCAACGGCAACCGACTGCGGGCATTTCAACAGCGAGTGAGCCGATCTCTCATCACTATGGCCGGGGGAGCGCTGCGCACCAACAATGCGCCCACTCAGCTCCTCTCTTTGCCGGGCAACGAGCAGCAGTTGTCGCAGCGTCATGCGCGCTCGGTAATCGACCTCTGTTTACGCGCGGGCGAAGCGATGTTGGCGACCGGAGCATCCGCGGCCGACGTCGTTGCAACCGTGCTGCGCCTCAGCACCGCTTATGGCGTCAGCGGGATGCACATCGACATCACCTTCACGTCGCTCACCGTTTCGGTGCATCGCGGTATGAACGAAGACCCCATGTCGATCATGCGCATCGTGAAAGTGCGCACCATCGACTACACGCGCCTGCAGAACGTGTACTGGCTCATCGACCAGATCACCGGCCCCGATGGCCCCGGCGATGTAGATGAAGCCCGCGAGCAGCTGAGCGCGATTCTGACCACACCGCATCCCTACCGTCGCTGGGTCGTGACCGCAGGCAAGGCGATCCTCGCGGCAGGTGTCGTTGTGATCTTCGGGGCCAGCTTCGTGCTCGTGCTTGTGGCTGCAGCATCCGCCGCCATCTCAGATGTGCTGACGCGGCGCCTGGAGCGACTGTCGGTCCCCGCGTTCTTCGCCCAGATGGCTGCTGCCGGCGTTATCAGCGTGATTGCGGTCTTCATGTTTTGGCTGCGCTCAATCGGCATCGAAATCCCCGGATCGAACAGCCCGACCGTAATTGTGATCTCCGGCATCATCATGCTGCTTTCCGGTGTCGGCCTCACGTCAGCGGCGAGCGACGCGATCGGCGGCTACTACGTCACCGCCACCGCCCGCGGCATGGAGGTCATCATGATGACGCTCGGTCTCGCGGTCGGCATCTCGATCGTTCTGAGCATTTCGCTACGCCTCGGAATCCCCGTCGCGGTCGGCGACTCGCTCGGCGACAGCCGCAGTGTTGTCACCGGGATGATCGGCTCGGCCATCATTGCTGTCGGCTTCGCCCTTGCCTCCTATGTGCGGATGCGGTTGCTCCCGATCATGGCAATGGGTGCTGCGCTCGTGTTCGCCGTCTACTGGTTCGCACTTCCGTTTGCGGCATCGCCAGGGCTTGCGCCTGCCATTGCCGGAACCGCCGCCGGCGTCGTGAGCTACCTTCTCTACCGCTGGCTAAAAGTGCCAGAAGGCGCCACCAACATGGTCGGCATCATCGCGCTGCTGCCTGGTCTCGCCCTGTACCGCGGCATCTACGCTCTTATGGACTCCGAGTTTGGGGTAACGGAAGCCCTGCCATCGATGGTGATGGCCCTTGCCACCGGGCTCGGTTTGGCTGCCGGCACGACCATCGGCGGCTTCGTTGCTCGTCGTACCTTCGGCTTCGACCGCGCCGCGCTACTCGCGCTGAAGCGGTCGCGTACGCCGCGCTAGTCGGCGAACGTGGTTTGGCGGGGGCGCCACGAGATTGACGCCCCCGCGCTGAACCTCAGGGATTGCGGATGCTAGGCACGCCGCAGCGGAATCTTGTCGAGATCCTTGCCGATGTGAAGCGTGCCGGAAAAACCGTTTGCTGCGCTGTCGAATCGCGACAGTGGAGGCTCCGACGGCACCAAATGATTGAGAACTAGTTGCGAGACGCCTGCTTCTTCGGCGATAGCGCCCAACTTGGATGCCGAGGTGTGAGCGCTGAACAGGTGATCGCGAACGCCCGGCTGATCCTTGTACACCGTGTCAACCCAGGCATCGTCGATGGCCTCGTGAATGAGCATGTCAGCGCCCTTAGCCAAACGGATGAGGTTGGCCGACGGTCCCGTGTCGCCCGACAAGACCACCGAACCTTCTGCGGTGTCAAAGCGGTAGGCAAAGGCGGGGAAAATGGGGAAGTGGTTCACCAGAGTGGCGGACACCTTCACTAACTCGTCCTCATAGACTGCGAACGGATCCATGTCTGGCATTTTCTCGAGCGTCTCAAGTGATTCTTCATAACCGGGAATCGCAATGTCTTCGACGTCGATGAGGTCTCGGAGATTAGTGAAACCATTGTCGCGAACACGGTCGTTGATATCCGTTGCGAACGCGTCGAATACGGAATCGGTCAAGTCCACGGTGCCCGGCATGGGGTTGGAAGGGCTCGCCGGATCCGGAACATCCGAGGCTGAGTGCGCGGGAGTGAGAGTCTTGCGGCGCCCAGGTCCAAGAACCTTCACTTTGCGGTCGGTCAGACCGAGGCCGTTCCACCATCCGAAATTGAAAAGCTTGAAGTACTCGATGACGTGATCAGAGTGCAAATGGGTTAAGAACACGGCCCTGAGCGTGGAGAACTCAGCATAGTTCTCGTGTTGGTTCGGGTTGGCGAGCATGAATTGCCCCGGTGCCCGGTCCCCAAGGTCGACGAGGTATGTCGCCCCGCCAACAACAATGGCGGTGGATGGCCCAGCCGGTTGCACGGAGGGGTAATACCCCGGCCCGCCGCTGATCCCCAGGAGGACAACGTGCGCGCCCTTCGGGGTTGCTGCGCTGCTCGCGCCAGCGGTCGCGGTGACTGCCGCCTGCTCGGGAGTGCAACCCGCCAGCGCAGCGGTGAGGCCGACGCTCGCTGCGGCTGCAGCTGTTCCTGAGAGGAACGACCGTCTGCTCAGGGGGAGTTTGGGTGATTGGGTCATGTCTTGTCCTTGTCTAGTGACTGCGTTGTCGTTGGAGAGGGGATCTGTGACTCTGGGCGCGCGGACTGCCTATCGCGGCACCCGCTTAGAACTATGCAATTGCTTAATTGCTGCGTCTATGGGGTAATGCGTATTTCACTTGCCCGGACGCGTAAGAATGTTGCGTGTGGGCCAGTCGGGCCTGCTGCTCCCTCAGCGAATAGCGTTGCGAGGATGTGGAAACCGGGCCATCGAACTGTGCGAACCCGTGCCGCGGAATATCTCCGGGCCCGCAACGCTTGTTATCTCAGTACCCCGTTGCTCCAGCGGCGGGGCACCGTAACCTCGCGTCATACAACGATGGCGCTCCGAAACTCGCAATAATCTCGAAAGGTGAACGCTGTGGAAACCCTGACTGTGCTTCTCGGCCTCGTGGCACTCGCCACCGTGCTGGGCCTGGTCTGGCGTGCCCGAACCGGCCGCATCAAGCACACTCGAACTGACGTCTCGACCGCCACATCCGAAGGGAATCGCATCTCGATTCCGGGAGCCGCGCCGTTCGGCAGTCGCGTCACTCTGCTCCAGTTCTCCACCGAAGCCTGCGCCATCTGCCCCATGGTCCGCACCCAGTTGAGCGCCCTCGCCGACGAATTTGATGACGGAACCGGCTCAGTGGTTCACGTCGACGTGGATGTCACCTCGCGCCCCGAAATCGCCAACCAGTTCAACCTGTTGCAGTCTCCGACCACGTTCATCCTCGATGGCAACGGTGTGCTGCAGGCCCGCATCGGCGGAGCCCCCAAGATCAACGACCTCCGTGCCGAACTGGGGCGGATGCTCGCCCCCGCGTTGGTCTAGCGACCAGTTTTCGCACCCGTCCGCCCCGAGACAGCGCCCGCACCCCGCACCCGCGCCCAGCGCATCACAGATAGCGACTCCCATGACTACGAATGACACTCCCGCCGCCGGAGCGGCTCAGCTCTCTGGTTCCAAAGCAGCTCTCGCCGCCAAGCCCGGCCAGGCCGGAATCGACCCGCGCGGTCCCCGCTTCGGCGCTGGCATTACCGCCGTACTCCTGCTCACCGTGATCGGCCTCGGGTTGGATGCCGCAGCAGCGCTCCCGGCCGCTCTCGCCGAGCGTGCCAGCCAGCCGTCATTCATTCTCTTTGCCGTGATTGCTGCACTCTTCGCGTGGGGCGCTTTCGCCGGCATCCAGCGACACCCCTACGGTCTCTTCTTCAAGGCAGCGATTCGTCCGCGCTTGAGCGCACCCAGCCACCTCGAAGACCCGCGCCCACCCACGTTTTCGCAGGGCGTCGGCTTTGTCATCACCGTGCTCGGCGTCGTTCTGCACCTCGCCGCCGTTCCCTACGCCCTCGTGATCTTCGCTGGCATGGCATTCATTGCCGCGTTCCTGAACTCGGTCTTCGACTACTGCCTCGGATGCCAGCTCTACGTGCTGCTCGTGCGCGCCGGTCTGATCGGTCGCGCTCGCTCCGCAGCGTAACGCCGCAGTTCGTTGCGTCCTAGGCGGATGCCGGGGCCGGCGCGGGAGTCAGGCGCGTGCGTCCGATAAATTGGAAGTATGCACCGCACCAGTCTCGCCCTTCGCTTAGTCATTCCCGCGATCTGGCTGGGGCTGATTATCGGCATCTCGTTCCTCGAGACTCCGCTGAAGTTCCAAGCGCCGGGGATCACCCTCGAGCTCGGACTCGGCATCGGCCGGGTGGTCTTCTTCGCGATGAACACGACCGCGCTGGTACTTGCTGCGCTTCTGACCGTGGCCATGCTCCGACCCCGCGCGACGCGCGCGCAGTGGGGTGTGCTCATCGGTCTCTGGGCGGTGTTGCTCACTCAAATTCTGGTGATCCGCCCACCGCTCAATGCCCGCACGGATGCCGTAGTCGCGGGCGTAGATACCGGCGGATCGCTATGGCACTACTTCTATATCGCCGCAGACGGCAGCATCTTCGTGCTGCTCATCGTCTTCGTGGTGGTGACCGCTCGTCGGCTGATCCCTGCGATATCGGCGCACCACATTTCCTAGGTTGAGAAGCTCTCTGCCAGCGGCTGTTACCGTGCACGCCACGTAGGCTCAACCCATGGCTATCTCCCGCTTCGAAGAGCTCGACTTTCAAGAGACCCCGATGGGGGAGCTCAACCTGCGGCGCCGACGAGAGCCCACGCTCGGCGTGGACGTGTACGAGGTGAAGCTTGGCGAGGAGTACCTCATGTCGAGCCTCTTCACCGTTGCCGAGATCGCTCTCTCTGATCTCGGGCTAGCGGCAGCCAGCGGCGACAACTTGCGCGTCGTCAACGGCGGGCTCGGTCTCGGGTACACGGCGGTTGCCGCGCTTGCCGATTCGCGCGTCGGGTCACTCGAAGTGATCGATGCCCTGCCCGCCGTGATCGATTGGCACAATCGCGGCCTGCTCCCGGTATCCGCAGAACTTACCGGCGATAGCCGCACCACCCTCACGCACGCCGACTTCTTTGCCGTGATGCGAGCGGAGCCGACAGAGTCGTACGACGTAATCCTGCTGGATGTCGACCACTCGCCCCGTCACCAGCTCGACCCGAGCCACGCCGATCTCTACACCGTCGACGGTCTTCGGCGCGTGCGCGCTCATCTCACCGACGGCGGAGTCTTTGCACTGTGGTCGGATGACCCGAGTGACGATGAATTCATGGAGCGCCTGGGGCAGGTCTTCGAGAACCCCATCGCGCACGCGGTCGACTTCGATAATGCGTTGACCGGTGGGGTCTCATCCAACACCGTGTATGTCGGGACGAAACGCGCTTAGTTGGGGCTCGGTCGTAGGGGCCAGTTCTTCAACCCACTCGGCGATCGGGTCTTCGTTCGCGTGAAGTGCTGCGTGCTCACTCGCTGAGAGCGGAGGGAACGGCGGCGCGATCACATCCGAATCCCCGTCACACGGTGGGTCAGCAGCCACACCCAGAAGTTGTGGGGTGTTCGTAGAGCGAGTGTTAGCTTTTTACACATTCGGGATCCTCGGGTTGTGCTTGGTTAACAGAGAGGTGCGCGCAACCAGGGGGTTGCGCGCACCTCGTTCACTTCTTCGTTCTCTGGGGGGAGGGCTGAAGAACTGCTCCAGCTAGCTCTACAAAATGCTGCGGTTAGACGCGTCCACCGGTCAGTTTGCGAGCGAGGAAGACGATGACGGCGATGACGGCCAACACAATTCCTACCCAGAGGAGGAAGTTGAGCGACTGAACGAGTCCGCCGGTGAGGAGCAGTGCGACGGCGATGATTGCCACGACGATAAGAAGAGTGTTCATGATGTACCTTTCGGGAAAAGCTAGAGGGGGAGTGTGAGACGTGCGGAAGTGCTATTCCGAAACGGCGTCTTTGACGTTTTCGCCGGCCTTTTTCAGGTCAGCCTTGGCCTGATCGGCACGGCCTTCGGCTTCGAGCTCTTCGTTGTCGGTGACCTTTCCGGTGGCCTCTTTTGCCTTGCCAGTGAGATCCTCGGCAGCGTTCTCAAACTTGTCTGATGCGCTCATAAGAGTTCCTAATCATGTGGGGGAGTGGGGGAGTGGGGGAGTGGGGGAGTGGGGGTTGGCGTGGCGTGCCCACCAGCGCTGGCGTAGAGCGGCGGGCACGCCACAAGCTGAGAATATTCTGGGCGGTACCTGCACGACTTCACCCTTAGGGGTGAACTTTCCCCACGCGCAGGCAGCGAGACCTATCGTTGAGGCATGACTGTTCTGAACGTTGCTCTCGTCAACGACTACGAGGTGGTGGCGCGTGGCGTCGCCAGCATGCTGCGTTCCTATACAAACCGCATCCGGGTGGTCGAACTTGACCTCAACAAGCGGGTCGACGAGCGCGTCGCTATCGCGCTCTATGACACCTTTGCGGGCACGCAAGGCGACCGCGCTGTGGTGCGCCAGCTCGCGACGAATCCTGCCGTTAGTGCGGTAGTTGTGTATTCGTGGAACCTCGATCCCGTGCACATCGCAGCGGTTCTCGCTAACGGCGCTGCGGGCTATGTCTCTAAGGGCCTGCCCGCCGCCAAGCTCGCTACCGCCCTCGAAGAGATCAATGCGGGCGGAGAGCGAGTGCACATCGGTGGGCCAACCATTCCCAGCGTCATGGCCGGCGACTGGCCAGGGCGCGAAGAGGGCCTCACCGAACGCGAAGCGGAAGTGCTCGCGCTGATCACGCAGGGCCTCTCCAACATCGAAATTGCCGAACGCACTCACTTGTCGATCAACTCGATCAAGACCTACATTCGTAGCTGCTATCGCACGATCGGTGCCACGAGCCGAACCAACGCGGTGTTGTGGGGGATCGAGCACGGCTTTCGCCCCGATCGTGTGCGCATCGAGCATCCGGAACCCACCCCCGGAACAGCGGACGTTGCGGTGAACGTGTGAAACGCCTCAGGCTCGATGACGACCGACTGCTGCCCGTGAAAGCAAAGCTGCAACCCGTGACTAAGACGGCCGGACGGATGCGGTCAGACATCACCCGCACGCGCATGCTACAGGCCGCGAAAACGGGCGTTGCGGTCGCCATAGCTTGGACCATTGCGCCCTACCTGCCCGGCGTGGCCGACAACTACCCCTATTACGCTCCCCTCGGTGCCATCGTTGCGATGTATCCGACGCTCATGGGATCGATGAAGAACGCTGCCCAGACGCTCGGCAGCCTCACCGTCGCAATCCTGCTGGCCGGGGCCGTCATTACTTTCAGCTCGCCGAGCGTTCTCACGATGTCCCTCGCAGTCGGTGCCGGCGCACTGATCGCCGCCACCGGCTGGTTCGGAGCGAACCGCGAATACATCCCCGTCACCGTGCTCTTCGTGCTCATCATTGGCGGGCCGGATGCCGACGACTATTCGCTGGGATATCTCGAGCAAGCGACACTCGGAATCGTTGTCGGCTTGCTCGTCAACTTCCTCATCTTCCCCGCGCTCACCCACAACGCTGTCGATCAGCAGCTCTCAAACTTTCGCGCGGTTCTCTCTGACCACCTCTCGGAGATTGCCGAGGCCCTTGCCGAGAGTTGGCCGCCCGAACGAGACGGCTGGGCATCCGGCAAGGACTCGCTCGTCGCAGTTTCTGGAGAGGTGCGAGCGGCTGTGCTACTGGCGGATGAGAGCCGCAAAGCGAACCCGCGTGCGCGCCGATACCGGCGTGACCTCAAAGCGGACTACGAAGACCTCGCCGCTCTCGAAAACGTCACCTTCCATGTGCGAGACATCACGGACGTGCTCACCGGTGCTGTGTGGGGAACTCCGATCAAAGTACAGTTGCGCCCCGAACTGCGCCCAGCATTGAGTGCCGCACTGGCCGCGGTGGCAGACGCCCTACGCGATTGGGACTCGCTTGACAACCGCGAAGAAGCACACGCCACCGCCACCGACGTGCTGGCGACTTTGGTCGCCGAACTGGATGCCCGAAAAGCAGATGCCAATGCGACAACTATGGGCGCCTCAGCGGCGATCTCGATGGATATTGCCCGCATTCTCGCGGCCCTCCATAATCGCTTGGAGCACGCCGAGCAGGTCGAGGATGCTGAGCAACGTTAGGCGCCAGCTCTGCCAAGGTCTATCCCGCCGCGTGGGTCTCGGTGAGGACTGAGACGTGATCGCCGCGGGAGTTTGTCACGTTTTACAGTCGCGCAAATCGAGCGCGGACGAAGCAATAGACGCTATACGCGATGAGGCCGACGGCGACGACAAGCAACACCACGATGCCGAAAGGGAGGTCAGTCAAACTGGTGAGTGCTGCATCCAGCCCTGCAGACTTTTCGGGGTCGTGAGTAAACGCCGCAACGACCACAAGAACTCCTGCGACGGCGATCGCGACTCCCTTGGCAATGTAACCGAACACTCCAAGCCCCAGCGCCGCCTTGCGCCACGTTCCGGCAGGAACCGAAATGTCCTCTGTGAATTTTCGGGTCGCACCTTTGTACACGAAGAAGCCGCCGATGCCGACAACCACGAGGCCTGCGACTACGAGCACTGCGATCCCGATGGGGTGTGCCATGAAGTCGGCACTAATGCTGCTGGTGCTGTTCGAAGAACTGGATGACCCGCCTAGGGCAAATCGTAGGGCTGTTGAGCCGAGGGCAAGGTAGGTCACGCCCTTCGCGGTTTCAGCTCCGCGCCGTGCCCACTTGCGCTTCGAATCTTCCGGTTGCATCAAGAAAGCCGAAATAAGAAGCCAGAGTCCGAGCGCAAACATACCAATGACGACAGCCCAAAGCAGAAAAACGCCGCCAGGGGTCGATGCGAGCTGTTGAAAGGCACCCGACTGATCAGCATCAGTCTGGCCGCCGCCGGTGGCGATACCGATCGCTAGCGCGCCGATAAGGAAGTGAACGAGGCCGTTGACAGCGAACCCAAACCGCGCGAGAACACGCAACGCGGTGCTGTTCTTGGCGCTGCGGGCGGCGTGTGATGCAGAAGCGTCATTCATGCGAGCAAGTGTAGGTGAACGATTCGAACGAACGTTGAGTTGTGCAGCCGCATCCCAGCAGCGGAAGGCAGGATGGGCTCATGACTCCCGCCGGCTACCCCCGCCCCCTCCCGCGCCCCAAGCCCGTAAAGCCGAAGGCCGGGCAAGAATCGGTATGGGACTATCCGCGGCCTCCGCGCGTGGAGCACATGCCCCAGCGCGTTGTGGTGCGGCTTGGCGGCTCGGTGATCGTCGACACTACGGATGCCGTGCGAGTGCTCGAGACGAGTCATCCGCCGGTCTATTACGTTCCGATCGCGGCCTTCCCTGAGGGCGTGCTCGTGCCGCTTCAGGGAACCAGCTTCTGCGAGTTCAAGGGAGAAGCGCACTACTTTGACGTGGTCGCCGGGGGAGTCGTGGCCGAGCGCGCAGGCTGGATCTACCCCGAGCCGATGCGCCGCTTCGAAGAGCTGGCGACGCGGGTGGCGCTATACCCAGGCCAGATGGATTCGTGCGAGATCGACGGCGAATTAGTGACGTCGCAGGCGGGCGATTTTTATGGTGGCTGGATCACCAAGAACCTCGTTGGCCCCTTCAAGGGTGCACCCGGAACGATGGGTTGGTAGCTCCCGTCGTTGACTAGGCGCAGAAACCCACCGCTCGAGCGGTTGCCTGTGCGTGCCGAGTCCGCTTAGAGCGGCCCGCGGAACGTGGCGGCAACGGGAGAATCATCCGGAAGGTCGTCGCTGCGGACCGCCTTCACCGTGCCACCCGTACGCAAGACTCGCGCAGCGATCTCGTCGACCAGACCGTAGGTGCTGGGGCCAGGTTCGTTTGCGAACGTGGTGTTGCCATACTCGTCTATAGTTCCTTCGTCGACTGAAGTAAGGTCGAACAACAAAGTATCAACGAGGCCAGCGGTCGCCGCGTGAGCGACGTCACTCAGCTGAGAGCTAGCTAGACCGTTGCTTTGTTTGTTGCCGAAACTTGATCGCCACGATTCCAACTCAGCTGAGTGGCTTTCGGCCAACAGCGCACGGCCGCGAACTTCCAAGTCGTCGATTGACAGTGAGCTGGGATTCGCATCGATCGAGGAGGAAAGAAGTCCACGGTACGTGGACACTTCGCGATAGGCGGGTTGCAGGTCGGAGGATGCGGCGAGCACGAGCGGCAGTCCGGATGCGCCAATGACGTCAAGTACTGCTTCTTGCACGCGAGAGCAGTAGCGTCGAAGTTCGACCTTGGGTCCTAGGGCGCCATCGGCCCGGGGCATATCTGCCTTGCCCTCGTTGTCGGCGGTTTCGAGGGAACGCCCGAGGTCGTCGGGAAGGGCCGGCAGAGCGAGTTCCACGCTCGAATCGTCAGCATTGAGAGCCAACAGCCGCACGCTGCCCTGAGTCAGCGCGAGCACATAGCCCGAGTGCCCGAAAGTCGTGGCGCGCAGTAGTGGGCCGAGGTCGAACCGATCGCCGGTGGCGACATGAGAGGGAAGTTCGTTGCGTACACGAAACGCTCGCGTGACTTCAGGCGAACTGAAGACCGCCACGGAGCGTGCGGATGATGACCAGAAGTCGGTGTCGTGATCGAGCGCGGCCAATGCCTGGCCGATCGCATCCAACTCGGCCTTTTTGACACCGAGCACGCCGAGTTCGGCAATCGCTTCCGTAGCGGAGGAGCGAAGGGCGAGGCGTGCAGCCTCAGTATCGCGGCCAATGGGTGGACCGCCATCGGTGGATCCCGGTGACACATACAAGGAAACGCTTGCCGCATTCCGTTGCTGCGAGAGTTCTACAAGGTCTTCATGAGTGGGGATATCGATGCTCATGGCGTCACCATATCGAGAGCGACTGGGAACGCAATCAGGCCATTATGGTTGACTGGAGAGGTCGTGTGTGGCCACTTCGCGCCGCTGTCGTCAGCGCGAGGCGGATGCGGGCTACGTTCGGCCCGGCTAGCGGCGACCCTGATTGCGGCGACGAATGGCGCGCGGTGCACGACCGTTTAGAAACGATGCACTCGAATCGACGAGGAACCCTTGCGCTAAAGCTTCGCGGCCGATGAGCATCCGAAAGCCCATGTCACTGCGGTCGGTCAGCGTAGTTTCCGCCGTAACTGTCTGCCCGAAGAGATCGACGTGCAGCAGTACCGCGATGCGGTCTTCGCTGTGCCCGGAAGAACTGCGAACCGCGCGGCGGTCATGCACTTTGCGTTCAACCACCACCGTGTCAGCATCCGACTTCTGCCACGGCACGACCGTGAACCGAACCCAATCGCTGCCATCGGCGCCGGTAAACTCTTCAATTTTTGTCGCATGGATTGCTGAACTGTGCGCGCCCGTATCGAGTTTTGCTTTAATCCACGAAACGCCGATTTCGGGTAGGGCGACCCACTCACGCCAGCCCGCGACCGTGTTTGAATGGGTAGGTTCTATCACCCCCATATCTTGACAGGTCGCCCCATGAAACTCGCTATCCTCTCCCGTGCGCCGCATGCATATTCCACGCAGCGACTCCGCGCGGCTGCCGAGCAGCGAGGCCACACGGTCAAAGTGCTCAACACTTTGCGGTTCGCGATTGATCTCACGGGCGACGAACCTGATCTGCAGTACCGCGGCAAACTGCTCTCGGACTACGACGCCATCCTGCCCCGCATCGGCAACTCGATCACCTACTTCGGTACGGCTGTTGTTCGCCAGTTCGAGCAAATGGATGTCTACACGCCCAACACCTCGAGCGGCATCACGAACTCACGCGATAAGTTGCGTGCCACCCAGATTCTTTCTCGTCACGATATCGCCATGCCGGCGACCACCTTCGTGCACAACCGGGCGGATGTCGAGATGGCTATCGAGCGCGTCGGCGGCGCACCCGTCGTGATCAAGCTGCTCGAAGGTACGCAGGGGATCGGCGTAATCCTTGCTCCCGATGGCCAGGTCGCCAAAGCGATCATCGAGACTCTGCACTCAACGAAGCAGAACGTGCTGATTCAGAGCTTCATCTCCGAAAGCAAGGGCCGCGACATCCGGGCCCTCGTGGTGGGTGACCGAGTGGTGGCTGCCATGCGTCGTGTTGCGGTGGGGGACGAATTTCGCTCGAACGTGCACCGTGGTGGCAACGTCGAAGCTGTTGAGCTTTCGCCCGAATACCACCGCGCCGCGGTGAAAGCCGCGCAGATCATGGGCTTGCGCGTTGCCGGTGTCGACATGCTTGAGGGCAAAGATGGCCCCCTCGTGATGGAGGTCAACTCGTCGCCCGGTCTCGAAGGCATCGAGCGAGCCACCGAGTTGGATGTCGCGGGCGCCATCATCGACTACATCGCCAACCAAGTGGCGTTCCCCGAGATCGATGTCCGCCAGCGCCTCAGCGTGTCGACGGGGTACGGCGTTGCTGAGATTGTCGTCGGTAGCGACGCGGACTTCGTAGGCAAACAGCTGGGCGAATCCGGTTTGGGCGAGAAGGACATTACGGTGCTCACCCTGCACCGCGGCTCCAACGTGGTACCCAACCCTCGCCGCAGCACTGTTCTCGAAGCGAACGACCGCCTGCTCTGCTTCGGCAAGCTCGAAGAAATGCGGGCCATGATTCCGGCTCGTCGTCGCCGCCGCGCGAAGGTACGCAAGCTGCCTCCCGAGCCGATCGTCGAAGACTAGACGTGGCAGAGATCGACGATCTTCCGGTAGCTGAGCTGGCGTCTCCGGAAGTGCTTCATGACACGCTGGTGATCGCCACGAAAGCTGTTTTCAGTACGCGGTAATTGGCGCGACCTCGTGAGTACTCAGCGTGCCGATGACCCGGTGAGCAGTTTCGATGGGCGTCAACGAGGTCGTGTCGATCACCGTTGTCGTCGTCCTCAGCCATGGCAGCGCTGAGAGGTAAGTGGCGCGGTGCTCGAGGCGCCACTCCGCGGCGTTCTCCAGCACCGTGTCGGTTGCGATTCGCTGGGTGAGTTCTTCTGTTTCCACGTGGAGCGTGAAGGACGCAAATTCGACTCCGGCGTCACGGAGCCCGTGGCGAATATGATCCCAGTGCGACTCGACGAGCACTGACTGTGGAACCAAGATGTCTTTACCGAGGTAATCAGTAAGATCAGCAAGCGCTGCGACTGTGAGGCGACGCCAGGTGGGTAAGTTTTGAAAGTCTCCGCCAGGAAAGTCGG
The DNA here is from genome assembly GCF_057365065.1 of Salinibacterium sp. 10G20-15. NCBI lineage: Bacteria > Bacillati > Actinomycetota > Actinomycetes > Micrococcales > Microbacteriaceae > Salinibacterium > Salinibacterium sp. 10G20-15. The sequence continues at coordinate 2,612,077 of NZ_CP195118.1, read as the reverse complement.
CGCCCAGAGCGTTCTTCAGCATGAAACCCACTTCCTCCGGGTCGAACGTTGCGATGGCGGGCAGCAGCTTCACGATCTCCCGAGTGGTCGCGGTCTTGCCCGCTCCGAACGGTCCATTAAGCCAAATGATCATCCCCGAAATCTAGGTGAGAGATGCGAGCGAGACAAGCGCGGAGATGGGATTGCCCGGACTCCTTTAGCGCCAGAACGGATAGATCTGACGCTAGGAGAGGTGCGTGTGCATCCGTTCGCCCTCACTGTTGAAGATGCTGATCACCTGAGCGGGTGAGGATCCCGCAGCGCACACGGCGTGCGGGGTTCTGGTGTCGAACTCGGCTGCTTCGCCTCGGGTGAGAACGAGATCTTGGTCCCCGAGCCTCAGGCGGAGCTTTCCGGCGAGCACGTAGACCCACTCGAAGCCGTCATGCACGCGCAGTTCAGGGAGTTTTTCTGTGGGTGGGAACGTGATTTTGTAGGTCTGGATGGCAGAGCTATCGGGAGCAAGCGGCGCGATTGTCAGCCCGTCGCGAGTGACAACGGGGCGGTGCACTCGCGGATCACGGGTCTCAGGCTGAAGGAGGTCATCGATCCTGATCCCTAGGTGTCGGGTCAGGGGCACGAGCAGTTCGAGCGATGCCTGTCGTTTGCCGGACTCGAGGCGAGACAGCGTGCTCGCGGACATTGATGCGCGGCTGGCAGTCTCTTCGAGGGTGAGGCCGAGCCGTTGGCGGGCGGCACGGAGTCGTGGGCCAACGTGGTCTAGTTCATCGAGCATGGTGATCCTTCATCATCGGCTTAGAGCCGCGCTGGCGCATTTTCGGGAGTTTGCCGATTCAGCAAATCTTCTTGCAGAAACTATACACTCGCGCTCACACTGCTGACATGGAAAATACTCACTGGGATGCTGTTGTCATCGGCGCCGGGCCCGCAGGCCTGAGTGCTGCGCTTTTACTCGGTCGCGCACGCCGCCGCACGCTTGTCGTGGATGCGGGGGAGCCCCGTAATCGTTTCGCTGCTCATATGCACGGGGTGCTGGGGCACGAGGGATCCTCTCCGCAGCAGTTGCGCCACTCAGGCGAAGCCGAGCTCGGGTTGTACGGTGTCGAGGTCGTTGCCGGCGCGGTCGATCGCGTGGATGATGCGAGTGATGGCGTGCGCGTTACGTTGCAGGACGGCAGCGTGATGACTGCCCGCGCCGTGGTGGTCGCAACAGGAATCACCGATGTGCTCGTTGAGATCCCGGGCCTTGCCGAGCGGTGGGGCAGCAGCGTGATTCACTGCCCCTACTGCCACGGGTGGGAGATTCGCGACTCCGCCCTGGGGGTTCTCGCGACAGAATTCGTCGGACTCCATCAGGCTTTTCTTGCCCGCCAGTGGAGCGACAACGTCACGGTCTTTACGGCCGGGGTGGGTGATGTTCCGGCGGAGACCGTCGCGCGCTTGCGATCTCGAGGCGTGAAGCTCATCGATTCTCCCGTGGTGGAGCTTGCGGGTGAGGCAGACGGGCCGATCGCAGTGCACACTGCCGACGGCCTCGTGACGTCCATCGATGCCCTGTTCACCGCAGGAACGCCGCGGCCCCACGATTCGTTCCTGACCGATTTGCAGCTCGCGCGCGCTGAGATTGCGGGCGTTTCGATGGTCGCCGTCGATGCCGCCGGCAAGACGAGCCACGATCGCATCTGGGCTGCGGGCAACGTGGTGAACCCGATGCTGACCGTTCCGATGTCAATCGGGGCGGGAGCGATGGCAGGGGCCGCCGTCAACGGAATGCTCGTGGTGGAAGACTTCGATCGGGCAGAACAAACACTGACGCCAACTGATTTCTGGGAACAACGGTATGCCCAGAAGGCTCAGGTGTGGTCTGGTCATGCCAACGCGGTTCTCGCTGACGTGGTTGCGTCAATCGAGCAACGTTTAGCTGCCGAAACCCCTGACGGCGCCCTTGGTCAGCGCACCGCAATCGACTTAGGGTGCGGAGAGGGCGGAGACGCGCTGTGGCTTGCCAGACGGGGGTGGAAGACCACAGGAGTGGACATCTCACGGACTGCCCTCGAGCGTGCGCAAGTCGCAGCTAACGCGGCGAAGCTTTCCAGCGACCAACTTCGCTTTGTCGTCGCGGACTTGTCGGAGTTCGAGCCAGAAGACTGTTTCGACCTAGTAACCGCGAGCTTCTTACAGTCGCCGGTGCGTCTCGCCCGCGCAGAGATTCTCCGCGCGGCTACACGCAAGGTTGCTCCTGGCGGTCATTTGTTGGTCACGGCTCACGCCACATCCCCCTTCTCTGGCAGTGGTGGCGAAGACCACGCTCACGCTCACGATCACGATCAGGCTCGGCCGACTTCCTTCGAGGCCGACTTTCCCACTCCGGATGAGGAACTAGAAAAGCTCCACCTCGATCCCGCTGAGTGGACAGTCGTGCTGAAGGAACTGAGGCCGCGAACGATCACGCGACCGGATGCTGATCCCTTCACCATCGAAGACTCGGTCGTGCTGGCGCGGCGCTTTTAGGGCGCTGTCGGCGTGTGAGCTGCCAGAGTGTGGTTCCGCGCACGGGGTGGGTTGCTAGGCGGCGAGGTGGGTTCCGTCGGTGTTCGAGTGCGGTGCCTCGAACGATTCGATGTGGGCGAAGTGTCCAGAATTTGAGGCAACTTGCTGCGACGCGTGCGGGAGCACCGACGCGAACCAGTCATCATCCGCGGAACTCACGAACACGTCGCGATCACCGCGCACGAGAGTAACGGGGCATTGGATGCTCGCCCACTGCGTTTCGTCGTATCGTGCTGCAGCCACTGCCGCGCGAACGAATGCAGTGGGTCGAACCTCTGACGCCAGCGAATCGATCACTGAGCTATCGAGCGTGCCGCGGTGTGCGAACAGGGGAGAGCTCAGTGGACCGAGCAGTCGAAGGCGGTGAATCGTTCGAACGAGCGCAGTGCCTGCCGACCCGAGCGCGCTCAGAAAGCGCATCGCTCCGAGCATCCCTCCCAGCAAAGGCAAGACGCCGAAGTGGCGAAGTGGATGACGCAGCACCGAAAGTGCGCCGGGTCCCGTAGCTGAGATGGCGGTCACGCTCACGGTGCGCTCCGGGTGCCTGGCGGCAATGGTGAGCGCGAGGTGCCCGCCGAGCGAGTGGCCGAAAATGCTCCACTGTGCGTAGCCGAGCGTTCTGGCTACGTGGGCTACGGCATCCGCGAGGTCTTCGACTGTGGCGTTGGCGGCAATGCTGCCACTCTCGCCCCAGCCCGGTAAGTCGAGGGCGACCACGTTTGTCAGCGGCCGACCGGTCGCGTGCGATGCACGAATAAGGGGGAGCCAGGTCGTCCAGGATCCCGCTGCGCCGTGCAGAAGGAGAGTTGCGGAGTCCGACAGCGCGGCGGCGTTCGGATCAACATGCGCGACGACATCACCGAGATCCGTCGGAACCACAACGCGCGTCATGCCGGCGGTGGCGCGGTCGAACCGATTCTCGGCGTTGTACTGCGTGCTCGTGGCGGGTGTCGTGTTCACCTCAATGGTTCGGAGCCGACGCAGCTATCGATGGGCTGGATGCCCGGCGCCGAATTCGTGGCGGTGCGCTACTGAACAACCTCGATCTGAGTGGATGCTGCTGCCTCACCGAGGGAGCCGAGGAAGGAACGCTTCATGGTCAACGCCCGAATAGGCGGGCGAAGAAGCCACCCTGGCTCGCTTTGGCGGCGGCGATGTCTGCCTGCGAGTGCTTTCCATTGCACCACTGTGACGCGGGAACGCTGCTTTTCACCGACTGAATGTGGTCACCACATCCGGCCCACGTAGTTTTGTTGCACACGGTGCAGGTGACGGCTCGACACATAAATGGTCCTTTGATCGCGGATTAGCGGGATACCCTAGGGGGTATCTGAAAATTATACCCCATGGGGTATCCGATCGCACACTAGCGGCGCCACGTTCCAAGGCCCTGCGCGTCGAAGAACTCGAGAGTGACCCCGGCAACTGCTCCGCCCGAGCGATCAAAAGTGGCCGACGAGAGCGAACCAGCAGGCGCATTCTCACCGGTGGGAACGAACGCAAAGGTGTCGGAATCCCACGGTTCGAGCTCGAGCAGATAGCCGCCACGGGGGCCAAGCGCTGCCTGCAGAGCGCCATCCACTTCGGTTACGACAAGGTCGCCAAAGTAGCTGTTGCGATAGGTGCCCGTATAGTCGCTGAGGTAGACGGATGCTCCCGCGGTGCCGGGAGCAATAGTGTCAACAAGATCGCCCGCCGGAGCCCTGAGGCCCGAGAGGGCACCGCGGTAGTCGCCAATCCACTCTCGAGTGATCTCCCCGTACTGCACCAGATCGAGGAACTGTGCGTTAAGCGCTTCGGCAGTGCCGATCGGGCCAGCGTTGGTCAGCGTCACAATTCCAAGATCGAGACTCGGTACGAGTTGGTAGTTGGTTCCAGCACCCAGAACGAAACCCCCCGAGTGGCTCACCGTCGTGCGACCGTTCGCTTGGCTCCCCACATTGAAGCCGAAGCCATAACTCCCGCTGCGCTGGTCGGGGGCGGAAGCCCGCGCGCTAATGCTTTGCGCTGTGATGGCAGGCGTCAGCGATTCGGGGGTGACGAACTGTTGGCTGGCGTATTCGCCGTCGGAGAGCACCATCGTCATCCACTTCGACAGGTCTCCAACGGTGGATGAGACGCCGCCGGCGGGGGACTGCGGGTCAGGGTTTCGCTCGAAGAGCGGTTGAAACTCGCCGTCAACAAGCGTGTGGAGCGTTGCTCGGTTGGGCTGCGCTACGAACTCCGCATAGCTAGAACTCGAGGATGACATGTCGAGCGGCTCGTAGACGAGCTCCCGCACGGCGTCTTCCCACCGCAGGCCGAGCGCCGCCGCTGTGGCCTCGGCTCCCACAGTGATGCCGTAATTGGAGTAGTGATAGCTGCTGCGAAAGTCGTCGAGTGGTTGATAACGCAGGTGATCGAGGATGTAATCGCGCTCGTAACCCACATCTTCGAGGTCGTCGCCGGCGCCGGTGGCGAGCCCCGTTCGGTGGCTGAAGTAGTCCGCAATGGTGGCGTTCTCGGTGACGTACGACTCTGCCAGAGAGAAGTCGGGCAGCAGCGTGCGCACCGGGGTGTCCCAGTCCACGGCGCCTTGCGTGATAGCGCGAGCCACGACTGTGGCAGAGAGCGACGTCGAAACAGAGGCAATCTGAAAGACGGTGTCGGCATCCACTCGGTCGCTCGTGCCGACTTCGCGAAGCCCGAACCCCTCAGCAAAGATCATGTCGCCGTTGTGCACGACGCCGATTGCCATGCCCGGGGTGCCCGACTCATTCATCGCCCCCTCGGCCAGCTCAGGAAGTTGCTCAACCGCAGCAGCAACTGCGCGTGCAACTTCTACGTCACTGCTGCCCGCGCTGAGCGCAATTACATCAGAGGCCGGCGAGTCGCCCGTAACGACCTCGAGACCATTGGATGCCGCTGCCGTGCATCCCGAGACCGCAACGGAAACAGCAAGCAGCGCTACGATCGCGGGCGCTGTGCGAGAGCGGCGGACAGTGTGGAACTCGGTCGAAGTCTCCATGCAACCACCCTAGAACCTGGGCGGCGAACCCGGCAGGGCTAGAGAGCAGTTGCCTCGAGAATGAGGCGAATGAGCTCCACAACCGGTTCCCGCAAAGCGGTAGTCAGAATGGCGAAGACCAGTATGTTGAGCACGACGGTGCCCCAGAATGCCTGGCGGAACATCTGCTTCTGCGTTTTGTGGCGCAGCCGTTGCTGGGCCAAGATCGCTCCGGGCCAGCCGCCGAAGAGCCCGAGTCCGAGAAGGGCACCCTCTGACACTCGCCACTGTCGTGTTTGCGCAGCCTTCTTATCGCTCGCGTACGAGCCGTAAGTGATGATGCTCATCACCAGATACAGCGCGGCGAAGATCCACGGTAGGGCACCAATCGCCGTCACGGTGCTGATGGCAATCACGAAGGTTACCAAGACCACGTAGCTCATGGTGCCGGGTTTGCGTCGCTTCACACGAAGCGGGCGGCCCGAGGCTGAAAGATAGCGGATGTTGCGCGCGCGAACTTTGCCTTCTCGCGTGCGTTCGATGGCGAAACTGACCCGCTCGCCGGGCGCCGGGCGCGTCTCGCGCGGCGGAAATGCTGAGATGTGCGCAAAAACACGTTCACTCTGGCCGTTGGCGGCCGCGGAGTTCGCGGCGTCTGAGCCAGCAGCTGCTGAGTCAGCGGCATCGTCAACATCGATGAATCCGAAGCCGCGTTCGTCGTTCCATGAAGCTAGCGCGCCCTCGCGACGTGTGCTTCTGAAACCCATGTACTGAGGGTAACGTGCTGAGCTTCGTGCTCCGGCGTTACAGCGCCCAAGGGGTACTAGCACCCGCACGTTTTTGTGCTTATGATTACCGAGACATCGTGGTGATGCCTAGCAATCGTGTCCATTCGGGAGTTCTTCCCTGGACCGTCAGAAAGATCAGATCAAACGGGATGAACATCACCGACTTCGCTGTTAACGCGCTTGGATTCGTGGGCACTGCTTTCTCTTTTCTCATGTGGATGCCGCAGGCCCGCATCACCTGGCAGAGCCGTAACGATGCGGTTCGCCTTGCCGGAATCTCGGAGACCACGCAGTGGCTCTTGGTCATGGGCTACACCGTGTGGGGTGCTTATGGCGTTCTGAGCGCGTCGCTGTGGGTGGCGGCTCCGAGCGTGATCGCGATTCCTCTTGCTGCAGCAACCATCGTTGTGATTCGTCGTGGCCGTCGACTGCCGGATGAGGGGCGTTCGTTCCCCATCTTCTCGAGCACGGATGCCGATCCGCTCGTCACGATCAGCGACGGGTTGGTGGCGCTCACTGAGTCGATCCCGATCATTTCGATGCACCACGAGACTGCCGCCGAGGCAGCGGACGGTGCGCACACACCGTCGGATGTGTTGGGTGAGCCTTTGCCCCAGTCGGCCGGTTATGCGGCCACGGGCGCGATCCCGATCTTGGCGTAGTTAGCGCCCACTACGCCTCTTCGGCAATGTGCGGTTCGTGAGGGAGATCGTCGGCGGTGTCGTCGGCGTGCCGCTTCAGCTCGGCAGCATCGCCGCGCAGAGCCATCGCGATAACCGGGTAGATCAGCACCGATAGCAGGCCGGCGCCGACGAGGGCGGCAGCGATCCCTGAACTGATGTAGTCACTATCGACGCCGATTGCTGTTACGGCCACGATGATGGGCAATCCGGTTGCCCCGAGAAGGCCGAGTGCGGCACGTTCCCGTTTGCTCGACCCTTTCGGGGCGGCGAACATCGACGGTACGCCGCGCACAACGAGCAGGAGCACCAGAAAGACAGGCACGAGTGCGGCCACACTCCAGTCGGAGGTGAGTGCACTGAGCTCGAAGGACACTCCCGTGTTGATGTAGAAGATGGGCACGAGGAATCCGAAGGCGATCGCATCCAGCTTGGAGTCGACCATCGCCCGGTCTCGCTCGGGAGCTTGGCGCATCATGATCTGCCACAGCAGTCCGGCGACGAAAGCGCCGAGCAGCATGTCGAGGTCAAGGACGATGCTCAACACCACGAGCGCTGCAACGATAAAGATGACTAGGCGGATCGCGAACTGGCCTGACGTGTGCAGCGTTGCGGTGACGAGGCGGTGGAGCGAGTTGTGTTCGATGCGGGCTGCAAGGAACAGTAGCGTCATCGCAATCAGGATGAAGATGCCCAGCACGACTGTGGAGGCGCCGAGAGAGCTCGCCCCGAGGAAGATCGAGATCGCGATCAGCGGGCCGAACTCACCGACAGCGCCGAGGGCGATTGCGGAGCCGCCAAAGCGAGTGGGGAGTTCACCAGCATCACGCAAGATCGGCATAATCGCGCCGAGCGCAGTTGAGCAGAGAGCGATGCCGATGACGACAGCGCCGAGGCCGGGTTCGATAAGAAAGCCGATCGCGACGCCGGCCAGCAAGCCCACGAGCCAGCCGAGGGATGCTCGCCGCCCGTTACGGCCGCGAATGGCGCTCAGCCGAATCTCGTTTCCGGCCATAAAGAACAACATCGCCAAACCGAAGTCCGAAAGCTGCTCGACGAATTCGGATTCACCGGCCCAGCCCAGAACGCTCGGCCCGATCAGGATGCCGAGGATGAGCTCGAATACGACGATTGAAATGCGCACGACGGGGGAGAGCGCCCGCGCGAGCAGTGGCGCTAGGACAGCCAAAATGGGGATCAATACGAGACCCCAGTTTGCCGCTCCCGTGGCGTCGCCGGTGTTAGCCATTGCGCACGAAACTGTTGATCTCGGCGGCGATCACATCGCGCACAACAGAGGTGTTGAGGGTGGCTTCACCGTCTCCCGCCTGAACCCCGTAGTCGCCGAAGCTCGCGTGATTGGCACCGTCAATCGGAAAGAACGTGGTCGACGTCGGCAATAGGTGCGCGGCATTCATGATCTTCTCCGGAGTGCTGAGGAGATCGTTGCTGCCGCTGAGACTGAGAACACGAGTGTCGACCTCCGAGAGATCGTTGGCGCAGTAGCTGCCGAAGAGTACGAGGCCGTTCACGTCGGGCTGTTCCGCGTATTGGCAGGCGCGCACGCCGCCGAGCGAGTGGCCGCCAACGAACCAGGAATCGACATCCGGCACAGCGCTCGTGAACGTGTCGAGCGAGCGTTGATCGAAAAACGCAAGATTCAGGATGGGTTTGGTCACGACCACGGTGAGCCCAGATTCGGCGACCGCTCCCGACAGCTTGTAGAGGTAGGCATCCGCGCTCACTTTGGCGCCCGGGATGAAGACCAGGCCTTCGCCGGTGGCGTCCCCGGTGGGGGTGAGGATGAACGAGTTCGAGTTCTCGGTGATGTGCACGGCGGGGTTGGAGCGCACGCTCTTGAGCGCGTCCGGCTCGGCCTGCATCACACCGACGTTGGCCCACACGAGCATTCCAACGACTGCCAGAACGATAACGGCAGCGGATGAAACAAAGACGTTGCGGACTACGCGGCGGGTGCGAGAGCGTGATGCCGCGGGAGCGAAAGCAGTTGTCTCGCTCGCCTCGCTCGCCTTGCTCGACTCGGTGGGGTCGTGTGCGGCGGAGGGCGATGGTTCGGCAGCGGGCATTGCCCCAGTCTATTGAGTGCGAACGTCCCACCGCGCGGGTGGGCCAGTGCACGGCGACGGGATGCGGCGCTTTCAGGAATATCCACGACTCAGGGGCGTTGAATAGCAGTGATGACTACACCACTTCGCCTTTCCGTTCTTGATCTCATTCCCGTTCGCAGCAACCAGACTTCTGCTGACGCCCTTGCAGCAACCACCGCGCTCGCTCAGCGCGCTGATGATCTGGGTTTTTCGCGCTACTGGGTGGCCGAGCATCACAACATGAAGGCTGTCGCATCGACGAACCCGGCCGTTCTGATTGGTATTTTGGCGGCGCAGACCAAGAACATTCGCCTCGGTTCTGGGGGAGTGATGCTACCGAATCACGCGCCTCTCGTGGTGGCTGAACAATTCGCGATCCTCGAGGCTGCATTCCCCGGTCGCATTGACTTGGGCATCGGTCGCGCTCCCGGCAGCGACCCCGTGATCACCTCGTACTTGCGGATGACGGGCACGACCAGCGATGTCGATGCGTTCCCGCGCAACGTGGCCGACATCCGCAGCCTCATGAACCCCGAGGGCGCCACGCTTCAACTGCAGCAGGGCCGCACTTACGAACTCACGGCGACGCCGAATGCGGCCTCCGTCGCTGACCTCTGGTTGTTGGGCTCGAGTGACTACTCGGCACGCTTAGCCGCATCACAGGGCATGCCGTATGTCTTCGCTCACCACTTCTCGGGCGAAGGAACCGCCCGCATCCTAGGGCTCTACCGCGACAACTTTGTGCCGTCAGAGCAGCTGAAGGCGCCCAAGACGTTCCTCACTTTGAACGTTGCGGTGGCTGAAGCGGCAGCGTCCGCCCGCGCCGCAGCCCTGCCCCAATTGCAACAAATGGCTCGCTTGCTCAGCGGTATGCCGCTGGGTCCACTGGCCACGATCGAAGAAGCAGCGGCTACCGAACTCGCTGCGCCCCAGCAGCAGATGGTGGATGACATGGCCGAGCGCTGGGTGATCGACGAGCCAGTTGCTGCAGCAAACCGCATTCGCTCGCTCGCAACTCGCTTTGGAGTGGACGAAGTCATGGTCGTGCCCGGCCTCTCGGCACACACCGAGGACGCCGCGAACACGTCACCCGTGCGGGTGCGCGCACTTGAGCTACTGGCCGAACAACTGCTCGCCTAGCCACCGATCGCTTTGGATTTTCCTGAGCCCGCCCTAGTCGGGAGTGCTGTTGATGGCTACACTCACTCGCGTAGCCAACCATGGCGCGGGAATGGGATGACATGGCACTAGTTGCGATTGCGCTTGCGGTGGCCGTGTTTGTTCTTGCTGCGCTCGCTCTGCTCCAGGTGGCGGTCGCTGCGGGGCTGCCGTACGGCAATCTGGTCTGGGGCGGGCAGCACCGAGTGTTGCCCACGTCGCTGCGTATTGGGAGTGTTATTTCGGTAGCGCTCTACGCCTTCTTTGTGCTCATTCTCGTTGACCGCTCGGGCCTGGCTCCGGCGCTCGGCGCAGGTGCCTTCGGAATCGTCGGAGCATGGGTGCTCTTCGGCTACTTCACGCTCGGAATTCTGATGAACGCCATTTCGCGCAGTCCAATCGAGCGCACAGTGATGGTGCCCGTGACTCTCGTGCTGGCAGCCTGTTCGCTCGTGATTGCGCTGTCGTAGCGAAGTTTCGCGACTACTTGGGAAGAGTCGCGTTGGCCCGTAAGCGCAATTCACGCACACCGTTGCGCTCTCGAACCTCAACGTGGGAATGATGCGACGCAACAAATTCGCTGAATGTTTTGAACTTCAATGATGCTTCGTTGAACGAAGGGTCGATTCGAAGCATCTGATTCTTGACGCCCGAACTGTTGAGCCACTCTGAATCTTCCTTCTGTTGCACCAGCAGCATCGCCCGCACGAGCATCTTGAATGGCCGCATTCCGCTCGCCGCTGCACCACCCGGTGACGTCGACGGTGCCTTCGAGGTCGCCGCCGGTTGTTGAGTCCCAGCGCTTTTCGCGGCAACAGCCGTCGTCTTTGTCGGCTGAGGGCCCGTAGGGCTTTTCTGCGCAGCGGCCGACTTGACGGCCTTCGCCGCGGCCGGTTTAGCGGTCTTCGTTGCGGTGACGGTTGTGTTTTTGGGCGCCGTGCCTAGCTGCGGGGGTGCTGGGGGCGTTCCAAACTCGACGCCAGGCAGTGAGTCGTAGTCCGCGAACTTATCGCACGATGACGTGAGCGCGTCACTCGTGCCGCCGGCAACTCCCACCCCCACAACGAAGCGCCCCAGTGTTTTGGCTCGCTGAGCGAGTGCCACATAGTCCGAGTCGCCGGCCACGATGACGACGTGAGTGATATCCGGCAGCCTGAACATGTCCTCCATGGCGTCCACCGACAGGCGGATGTCCGCACCGTTCTTCATCTGCGCGGTCAGCGGGAAGAGCTGAACGAGCTCCACCGCCCGGTTGATGACCTGCTTTTGATAGGACGCGTTCACCGGCACCGACCAGTCGGCGTAGGCGCGACTGAAAGCCACTGTTCCGAACGATGAGGCGTAGTCGAGAATCGCTTCGACATCCACCTGCGCTTCGTGAAGTTTGACGCTGAGCGCGCTCGTTGATGAACGACTCGAGTTATGGAAACGAGCTTTGTCCTTCTGAAACTGCCCATTGCCGTGTCTTTGGTTGTAGCGCGAGATGACGATGTTGTCGAAATCGATGTAGACGGCCACTCGGCCGTCGTTTGGCATGGCCAATGTGGTCTCCTCGGGAAAAGTTATACCCAGTCTCATTGTGAGGGTCTCTCACAACAATCCCCGGTTGTGGGGTAGTGACGCGCTCACAACGGTCACCTCAGAAACAGACACAGACTCAGACTCAGACGCAGGCACAGCCCCCGACGCAGGCGTGGGAGGAGGTGTCGCAGAATGCTCACTACGATTGAGGAGACGCCGCCAGAGTAAAGGAATGCCCGTGACGTATAGCGCTGTTCGAGTTCGAGAGACTCCCGGAGAGCCAGGCTCTGGCCGCACTGGTGTCGCGGTTGTTGTATTCGGCATTGCCGTGGCGGGCTGGGTCTCATTCGGCCGTCATTTCTTTGGTCTCGGCGGTGATCTCACGATCATTTACGCGGCGACACTTGGTGTCGTTTTTGCGGTTCTGTTGGTGCTTGTCGGGCTTGCAATGCGCCGCAGCGACGTGCGCGGCTTCGCTACACGCCCCATCACCCACGCGATGCTGATCTCCTCCGGGCTGTGCGCTTTCTTGTTGGGGCTCACCATTCCCGATAACACCCCGGAAGGGTTGCAAACGATCGTCAGCGGGCCGAACGAGCCGGCCCTCGGGATCGCCATCGGAATCGCGAACCCCTTGGGGGTCGTGGGCATTGCGACCGCCATCATCGCGCTGGTACTCGCAGTCAAGGAATCCCGCGGTCGCATCACGCTCGTTGAGAGCTGGGATGACGACGAGGCCGCCGAGCCTTCCCCAAACCCGAGTTTGTAGCTAGCGGCGCCCGAGCTGCGACTGAGGGCTCAACTCGTGCCAGCCGCGGTCGTGGTAAACCAGCGGTGGGCCAGCATCCGTCTCGGTTCCTGCATGAGACTGCTGCGCGAGAACCAGAATCAGCGACGCTGACGCCGTGTCGAGTTGATCGATGCGTTGGCCGACGATGCGCACGGGGGCGCTCGGAAAGTACGGCTCTCCGCTCGGCAGGCGCGACCACAGCGAACGGTCGGCGAAGCGGTCGACGCCACTGGTCGCGCACAGTTGGGCAATCGGCAATTGTTCGCTGCCGAGAAAGTGCACGACGTAGGAGTCTGCGTTTCGAATCCCCGTCGCGGTGGATGCCTGATGTCCAATCGAGAACGCAAGTAGCGGGGGATCCGCGCTCACCGACACGATCGACGTGACCGTAAGAGCGACAGGGCCGAGAGCAGAGTCAGCGGTCACCACCGCCACGCCACCCGGATACCGGCGAAACGTCGCCGCGAATTCGGCTGCGCTCAGCCCGTTAGCGGGCAGGGCATCGTCATCGGTGCGGTGGGGACGCTCTGCCGTGAAGGGAGCGGTGGCGGCTGTCGTGTGCATTCGTCCATCCAATGGTTCGGGGGATGCGGACTAGCGTGCACTCCCTCGTGCCGCGAAGCGAGAATATGTCGATATGTGTCTGACTATTGCGCCTTTGTTTCGCTGCCAGGTGCGCAATATCGAGTCCGGGCGCACGATGAAGGCATGCCTAGACAAATCCGTTTCAATGCCTTTGATATGAACTGCGTCGCTCACCAGTCTTCGGGAATGTGGCGCCACCCCGGTGACCAATCGTGGCGCTACAAAGACCTCGACTACTGGACCGAACTTGCTCAGCTGCTCGAAAAAGGAACGTTCGACGGCATCTTTATTGCGGATGTCCTTGGCACCTACGACGTGTACGCCGGCTCGAACGAGGCCGCGATTCGCCACGGTGCTCAGGTTCCCGTGAATGATCCGCTGTTGCTCGTGTCGGCGATGGCGCATGTCACCGATAACTTGGGGTTCGGCATTACGGCGGGAACCGCGTACGAGCATCCGTATCCCTTCGCCCGACGGATGTCGACGCTTGACCACCTCACGAAGGGCCGCATCGGCTGGAACGTCGTGACGGGGTACTTGCCATCGGCGGCACGCAACATGGGGAACGACGATCAGCTCGAGCACGACGACCGCTACGACCATGCCGACGAGTATCTCGAGGTGCTCTACAAGTTGTGGGAGGGCTCGTGGGAAGATGACGCGGTGATCCGCGACCGAGAATCGGGCGTCTTCACCGACCCCAGCAAGGTTCACGACATCGAACACAGCGGCAAGCACTTCTCGGTGCCCGGCATCCATCTGGCGGAGCCTTCGGTGCAGCGCACGCCGGTGATCTATCAAGCCGGGGCCTCGCCACGAGGGATCCAGTTCGCCGCGGGCAACGCCGAGGCAATTTTCGTCGCCGCCTCGACCAAAGCGGGTCTCAAGGAAACAGTGAGTCGCATCCGAGATGCTCTCGAAGAAGCAGGCCGCGACCGCTACTCGGCGCGTATTTATACGCTGCTGACCATCATCACCGACGAGACCTCTGAAAAGGCTCACGCCAAATATGCCGACTATCTCAGCTACGCGAGTGAGGAAGGGGCACTCGTCTTTATGTCGGGATGGATGGGAATTGACCTCTCGCAGTACGACCTGGACGAGCCGATCGGCAACGTAGAGAGCAACGCCATCCAGTCGACGGTGGCGAATTTTCAGAAGGCGAACAGCGACGGCAGCGAATGGAAAGTGCGCGATATCGCACGCTTGGGAGCCATTGGGGGCCTTGGCCCGTTCATCATCGGCTCAGGCGAGGAAATTGCGGATGAACTGGAGTCGTGGGTGGCGGAGACCGACGTCGACGGCTTCAATCTCGCCTACGCGATCACGCCGGGCACCTTCGAAGACGTAGTCGAACATGTCATCCCGGTGTTGCGGGCTCGTGGTTCATACCCCGAAGAGTATGTAGAGGGAACGCTGCGTCAGAAGTTGCATGGCCGGGGCGATCGCTTGCCTGCTGAACACGCTGGCGCGAGCTATCGGCGATACCCAGTTGCAGCGCCCTGAGTGGATTAGAGCTCGACCGAGTATTTGAAACCGATGTGTGAGGCTTCGAAGCCCAGCTTGGTGTAGAAACGGTGCGCGTCGGTGCGTGCCTCGTCTGAGGTGAGTTGGATGAGGGACGCGCCGAGCGTGGGCGCCGCGGTGTCGATAACCCAGCGCATCATGGCGCCGCCGATTCCGCTCGAACGCTGGCTCGCCGCAACGCGCACGGCTTCGACTTGGAGGCGGTGCGATCCCCGACGTGCCATTCCGGGGATGGCGGTGAGCTGCATTGTTGCGACGACGTCGCCCGATGGCGCGACAACAACGAGCAGCGCGTTTGCGGGAGTCGTGGCGATTGCGTGAAAGGCCTTTTCGTAGGCCGGGCGGTCTTCGGGGCGAGCGGTGTCTCCGCGTAGGGCGCTGACGGGGTCGTCAGCGAGCAGTTGCAGGATGGTGTCGATGTCTCCGAGTTCGGAGTAGCGAAGAGTCATTTCGCCGTCGCGGGTCTGCAGGGTTGTGGGAACAGTCACTTTAGAAAACACTCCCACGACGATAGCAGCGCTGGCGCGCTGTCTCGGTCGCAGCCGCCGTATCGGAAAACGAGCAGGGCCCGAGCGCTCACCGCGGTGAGGGCCCGGGCCATTGCCGCTATCCGGGGGTGACGCTGTTAGAAGTTCATGATCTGGTAGCCGTCGACAACGAGCTTGCGAACGCTGGCTTCGCCGCCATTGTCGGAGAGCAGCGGGAACCCACCGTCGCGGATAGCCTCGAATACATTGTGAGCCT
This sequence comes from Salinibacterium sp. 10G20-15, assembly GCF_057365065.1. Classification (NCBI taxonomy): domain Bacteria; kingdom Bacillati; phylum Actinomycetota; class Actinomycetes; order Micrococcales; family Microbacteriaceae; genus Salinibacterium; species Salinibacterium sp. 10G20-15. Next base: position 2,596,640 of record NZ_CP195118.1, on the reverse strand, counting down.
TTGAGCAGTATTCGCAGGCACCGATGATGGTGTCGCCGAGGGCGGTGACGAGGCCGTTCATCGGGTGGCCAGCATCAGCGATCTTGGCGAGCGTCTCCACGCCCGAGCCGTCGAACATGACGATGACGTCGTCGCCCGCGGCCTTGAACTCGAGGGCGGTCTTGAGGCCACGGTAAACGCGAGCGTTGTTGTTCTCGAGGGTTTCGAGGATGACTACGGCGATCTTGAGATCTGACATAAAAAAACTCCTTGTGTCGGCCATCCAGCGTTTCTAGACGGATCCGTCTAGAAAATATAGACGGGTTCGTCTAGAATTGCAATATGGTTCCAGAAACTCCGCAGATCCGCGTCACCTCGCGCATGAAACTCCTCGCCACCGCGGCAGATCTCTTCTACGCGCACGGAATCAATGCCACGGGAATCGACACGGTGATCGCTCAGGCTGGGGTGGCAAAGGGCAGCATGTATCACCACTTTCCGAGCAAGGAGGCGTTGATCGCGGCGTACTTGGATGAGGAGGCCGACGCGTGGCTCGATCGAGTGACTGAGCTCGATGACGCGGATGCCCCGCCAGCGGTCCGCATCGAGCGACTGTTCTTGGCAGTGGCTGACCAAGTCGATGGCGGCACTTTCTATGGTTGCCCTTTCACGAACGCCGCGATCGAATGCCCCGATATGCCCGATGTGCAGGCCGCGATCGCCCGCTATCGGCGCGTGCTTCGGGCGCACGTGAAAGAGATCGTCGGTGCGGATGTAACTGATGCGCTCGTGTCGCGTCTCATCGTGCTCTATGACGGTGCCCTCACGGCGGCAAAGCTCACTCGAGACTCCGCCCAGGTGCGAGAAATTGCCCAGTTCGCCCACGAGGTCGCAGCGGCCTAACGCCACTCGCGCGTCGGCTTGCGGTCTATTCGAACATATGTTCGAATAACATCATGCGATGGAGTGGGCAGCAAGTAAGCAACGAGGCACCTGATGCTCTGCCCGGCCTTGCGAAGCTCAACAATCTTGTGCGAACGGTGCGAACCCCCGAGTTCGACGGCGTCACCTTCTACGAGGTTCTCGCCAAGAGCGCGCTCAATAAGGTTCCCACTGCCAGTGATATGCCATTCGGCTGGACGATCAATCCCATGCGCGGATGCCTCCACCAGTGCACCTATTGCTTTGCTCGCCCCACGCACGAATTCCTCGATCTCGATGCGGGCAAAGACTTCGATACTCAGATCATCGTCAAGGTCAATGTGGCTGAGGTGCTCGCAAAGGAACTCAGTAAACCCAGTTGGGGGAGGAGCCCTGTGGCGTTGGGCACCAATACTGACCCTTACCAGCGTGCTGAGGGTCGCTATCGGCTCATGCCAGGCATTATCGCTGCGCTGGCTGGTTCCGGCACGCCGCTATCCATCCTCACTAAGGGAACGTTGCTGCGCCGAGATCTGCCGCTTCTGGTGGAGGCGAGTGAACATGTACCGGTAGATCTTGGCATGTCGATTGCTATCTACGACGATGACCTTCAGCAGTCGGTCGAGCCCGGAACCCCGACTGCCAAGGCGCGGTTGGCCACGGTAACCGCGGCACGCAACGCTGGTCTTGATTGTGCCGTGTTCCTGATGCCGATTCTCCCGTTTTTGACGGATACCCGCGATCATCTCGAGCGGGCCGTGGAGCAGGTCAAAGCGGCCGGCGGTACATCGATCACGTATTCGGCTCTGCACCTCAAGCCGGGAACTAAAGAGTGGTACTTCGAGTGGCTCGAGGCTGCGCACCCGGAGCTTGTGGGTAAGTATCGTTCGATGTACTCGGCGGGAAACTACGCGCCCAAGGACTACCGCAAGTGGCTTGCTGCTAAATTGCAGCCGATTATTCGGCGTCATGGGTTACAGCGCACCGTTCTCGATCCTGCCACCGGAATCGTCGGCTCTCGGGCCCAGCCGCGGGTCCATGCCGGGGTGCGCTCACGATCAGGTTCGGTGGCACCTTCGTTGATCGCGGAGGAGATGCCGCCGCAATTGGCAGCGCGAGCAATGCCTCAACCGATGCTGTTCTAACGCTTTTCTGAACGCTTCCTCCGTGGCTCCTTGAGGGTTCCAGACAGTTCGTCGCAACTTTCACGCCTCTGCTTAGGCTGGTGGTGGCGCTATACCCGTAGCGTCAAGGCCGACCAGATTGAGGAGTTCGCTCATGCCCTCTCGCCAGAATTCAAGCCTCAAGGACCCCGAGCTCTACGAAGAACTTCGTGAGGACGGCGCGTCGAAAGAGAAAGCCGCGCGCATCTCGAACGCGGCAGCGAATCAGGGTCGCTCCGAGATCGGGCGACGGGGTGGAGAGTCGGGCTCGTACGACGACTGGACGGTAAAAGAGCTCAGACAGCGCGCCAAGGAGCTAGACCTTCACGGCTATTCGGCATTGACTAAGAGCGAGCTCATCGACAAGCTTCGTTCGCACTAGCGCTCACATCTCGTGCGCTGATGTGTATGGAGTTGTGAGAGCACGCAGCATCCTCAGTCTGAACCCTTGGGGCGGGTGGTCACTGCTGATTAGGCTGGGGCGGTGACTTCAACCCCCTCCTCGTATTACCTCAGGCACGGCGACACTCGCTTCGAATCGACCATTCACGCTCAGGGCGCTTGGAATCCGCACGAGCAGCACATGGCTCCCGTCGCCGGCATTTTGGCGCATGCCTTGGAGGGCTTCGAGGCGCGGCCAGAGCTACGCATTGCGCGCATCAGCTACGAAATTTTGGGGCTAATCCCGGATGGCGAGTTCGACATCCACGTCTCGATGTTGAGACCGGGCCGCACGATCGAGCTTGTCCAGGCAGAGTTGAGCGCTGGCGGCCGTGTCGCTGTGCGCGCGACGGCCTGGCGTTTGCACACTTCGGACACTGCGGAGATTGCGGGCATCGTTGACGAACGGATGCTCGGCCCAGAGAGCGCGGGCGCGCCCGTCAACCTGACGCAGTGGCCCGGTGGCTACATCCGCTCTATCGAGGCACGAGCGCTACCCCAGCACGAAGCAGGCCGCGGGCGAGTCTGGCTGCGCACTCCCGTTCCGCTGCTCGCCTCCGAGCCCATCTCTGACTTCGTGCGGCTCATGGGCCTCGTCGATACGAGCAATGGAATCGCCACGCGCGTCAAGCCGGGGGAGGGTGGCTATGCCTTCCCCAATGTTGACCTTCAAATCCACCTTTATCGCGTTCCTGTTGGCGAGTGGCTCGGTCTCGAGAATGCGGTGAGTTTTGGCGCCGACGGTGTTGGTCTCACCTCAACGGTGCTGCATGACAGCCAAGGGCCATTTGGGCGAGCGGAACAAATCCTCACGCTGAGAAAGCTTTAGGGGACGGAACGCTCTGCCCGTGTGGCTCTTGCGCGTTTACGCCAACGTCAGTAATCTACAACCAAATGGTTGTAGATGAGTTGTCCGACTCTCAAGTCGACGCGATGTTTCGAGCGCTGGCGGATGCCACGCGCCGCGACATTGTTACGCGCGTTTTCAGCGAGGGAGTTTCTGTCTCGCAGCTCGCGCGCAAGTACGAGATGAGTTTCGCGGCGGTGCAGAAACACGTCGCGATCCTGCATACCGCAGGCTTGGTGACGAAAGAGCGTCACGGGCGCGAGCAAATCGTTCGCGGCAATCTTCAGACCATTCAGCGTGCCCAAGAGTTGCTCGCTCGTGTAGAGAACGTCTGGACGCAGCGAGTGCTGCGCATGGAAGCCGTGCTCAACGAAGAGTAACGACGATGATCCACCAGGATGGGAGACCCAAATGAACATCTCGACACACACCGACGCCGAAGCACTCTCGATGACCACGACGGCGGAGTTCACCGCGTCGGCCGAGCGAGCGTGGCAGCTCGTCAGCGACCCCCGGCAACTGGAGCGCTGGTGGGGACCGCCCGAGTGGCCCGCTACCTTCGTTCGTTTCGAGTTCGAGCCAGAGGGACGCGCGCACTATTACATGCAAGGGCCGGATGGCGAACGTCTCCACGGCTGGTGGAGATTCGTCTCGATCTCGGCCCCAACGGAGCTCTTTATCGAAGATGGCTTCGCGGATGATCAGGGCGAGCCTACGGCGGATCTCGGAGTAACGACGGCCCGGCTGACGTTCGAACCCACCGCCGACGGAACCCGACTCACAATCTTCTCGCAATACGAGTCGCTCGAGCAGCTCGAGGAGATGCTCGAAATGGGCATGGAAGAGGGAATGCGACTCGCTGTCGGCCAGATCGCCTCAATCTTGGGCGAGAACGAAACAAGCAACTGACCTATGTCCTTCCAGGCGTATCTCGACACTGTTGAGAAGAAGGCGGGACTCACTCCTCGTGAGCTCATCGCGATTGCTCAAGAGAAGGGTTTCGATAGTGACGCTGTGAAAGCTGGCCAAATACTCGACTGGCTCTCACCGTGACGAGTCCGCTGTTCTATGGCTTCACGGTGGCGCGTCGAAGCCGCAGTGAGCAGCGACGCACCGGTGCGATGATCAGGGTGGGATCACGGTGGCGGTGACGATTCACCCGAGTAGGTAGGGTGGATGGTGACTCTTCTGGAGTCACGGATATGGGCAGTTGAGTGTCCCAAGGAGATCGTCAGCATGAACACAACTCGCCCGACATCATCGAAGCGCCCATCGCAAGGTCGCCAGATCAGGCCTCGTCGACAGCTTCCGCTGTTGTTGGGCGGGGTTGTAGTGCTCGGGCTTCTCGTGGTTGCCTTTGTGGCAGGCGCGCAGTCGAACTCCGACTCGTCACTGACCCAAACGCTTCCTTCGGCCACGAATGCCGATGATGCGCAGCCCACAGTTGAACTTGCGCGACGGATTGCAGATGATCCGACTGCTCTCGGAGCGGTCGATGCTCCGGTGGTTCTTGTCGAGTATGCGGATTACCGTTGCCCGTTCTGTGGTGTGCTGTCCCGCGAAACTCTCCCCGAACTGATTACTGAGTATGTCGAATCGGGGCAGCTTCGCATCGAGTGGCGCGACAATCCCATCTTCGGCGAGACGTCTGTGCTGGCCGCGGTCGCTGCGCACGCCGCCGGTGAGCAGGGGCTGTTCTGGGAATACAACACGGCGGTCTACGCGTCGGCGCCCGAGACGGGGCACCTCGAGATCGATCGCGACAAGATTCTCGATTACGCGCGTGACATCGGTGTGCCCGATATGGCGCAGTTCGAGGCAGACCTTGCGAACCCCGCACTAGTGCAGCGGGTGCAAATCAACGCGCAGGAGGCTCAACAAATCGGTGTAACGAGTGTCCCGTCCATCGTGATCAATGATGTCGCCATTGCCGGCGCCCAGCCGCTTCAGGTGTTCCAGGATGTCATCGACGAGCAGTTGAGACTGGCAGCCCAGTAACAGTGGATATCGGTTACGCCGGGGCCTTCATCGGCGGGCTCTTTGCTCTCTTGAGTCCGTGTTCGGTCATGCTGTTGCCGGCGTTCTTTGCCTACGCTTTTGGTTCTGCTTCGGCTCTAGTTGCGCGGACGGCGCTTTTCTTTGGCGGCCTCATCACGACGCTCATTCCGCTGGGAGTTTTTTCGGCAACGCTGGGCTCTCTCGTGAACGAGAACCGCGGCGCGCTGATTGTCGGGGCTGCCGTTCTTGTCATCGCCGCGGGTGCGGTACAGCTGTTCGCCATTCCGGTTCCCGGCCTGACCAGAACGGAGAGTGCGGATGCTGCAACCGACCGCACCTCTGCCGTCTCGGTCTTCGCACTTGGCATGGTGTATGCCGTCGCTGGCGTCTGCGCGGGCCCGATCCTCGGCTCTGTACTCGCCGTCGCGGCGCTCAGTGGAAACGCGGTCTACGGTGCCATCATGCTCACGCTTTATGCGCTCGGGCTGACGGTGCCATTGCTCGTTCTTGCTGTTGTGTGGAAGCGGCTTGGTGCGCGGGGGCGTCGCTGGCTGCGGCCACGGACGCTCACTATCCGTGGGTGGTCACACTCGTGGACGATGATCGTGTCGGGCGCGCTGACTATCGGAATCGGCATCCTTTTGCTGGTGAGTGACGGCACTGCATCGTTGGGGGGACTCATCCCGATCACCTTCCAATACCGCGCTGAGTCCTGGGCGGCAACGACCGGGGCGAGCATCGATAACGCCCTCTTCTTGGGTGCAGCAGTCGCGCTCTCCGCGGCTGTCGCGAGTGTGGTCTGGCTCATATCGCGGCGCTCACAGGCCCGGGCGCAGGTGCTCGACGAGGTTCCTGCCGAATCGGGCTCGCTCGAAGGTTGACGCGAGCCTAGGCACAACTAGAGTTCGGGCATCCAGTCTTCGTCGCGATCTCTGCCGCGCAGCTTGTCGATCTCCCGACGCTCGCGCTTGGTCGGACGCCCGGCACCGCGGTCGCGCAGAGGAGCGAAAGCCCGTTCCTCGCGAGAGGGCGGCGGGGGAGTCTCGTCGATGTAGCTTTCGGCGGCGGTCACCGCCGACACTCTCTTCACGATGGTCTGCTTGACCACCAGGATGCGATCGAAGCCAGCGATACGAATGCGCACTTGGTCGCCGATGCGAACCGGTTGGGCAGCCTTCACGCTTGTGCCACTGATCTTCACATGGCCAGCACGGCAGGCTGCCGTTGCTTGCGAGCGAGTTTTGTAGACGCGTACTGCCCACAGCCAACTGTCGACGCGAACAGCTCCCGCGGCCATTAGACCGTTGCGAGTTCAGTTTTCCACTGAACGAGGCGCTGCACTGTGGCGCTGTCATCTGCCGCGAGAGTATTCATCGCATCCTCGGGCACAAAGAAGTTGATCGCGAGAAAGCCGCGCACAACCTCGGAGGGGTCATCCACGAGCATCCGCAGCACATCGCACGGCGCGTGTTCGTTGCGGGCGACACAGGCGCGAACGCCGGCATCGCTGTCGCGAGCGAGAGCTTCGAATACGTCAACCGGGGTGTGGTGGCTGCTGGCAGCGCTCTCGCGAATTTTGGGATTGGGGTCGGCCGCGAGAAGACGCAGGCGTGCAATCTTGCTGTCAGTAACTTCGGGCGCGGGGTGGAGCGCGGCAGCTTCCTCGGCGCTAAGCATCGAGGGGGCCATTGCTCGCATCTGTGCCCGTTGGGCAGGAGTGTTGAACCGGATGCATGACATGTTCTTGAGGATACTCGTGAGCCCCTGCGAGGCAGCGCTGCATTCTCGGCATTTTGGATGCGGATGCTCGCTAGACTCGGACTGTGGCCAGAAGTAGTTCACCCGAGATCAGTAATCGTGTGTGGACTGTACCCAATGTCTTGAGCTTCGTCAGGCTCGGGCTCGTGCCGGTATTTCTTTACTTCATAGTGTCGGCTCAGGATGCGTTGGCGCTCCTCGTGCTGGTTTTCTCGAGCGTGAGCGATTATCTCGATGGTTTTATTGCCCGGCGCTTTAACCAAATGTCACGATTGGGGCAGTTACTCGATCCCGCCGCCGATCGCTTGTTCATCTTTGCTGCACTCATTGGTCTCGCAGCTCGTGATGTGATTCCGTGGTGGCTGTTTTTCGTGATCGTGGCACGAGAAGTGATGCTGGCGATTCTGGGGATTATTTCTGCCAACTACGGTTTTGGGCCCCTTCCTGTTCACCACTTAGGCAAGGTTGCCACTGCGGCTCTCTTCTATGCGCTCCCGGTTCTCATGCTGGGGCAGGCATTTCCAGTAATCGCGAGTGTCACCGATCCTGTGGGGTGGGCCTTTGCCCTCTGGGGCGCGTTCCTTTATTGGTGGGCAGGATTCATTTATGTTGCACAATCCATTCGAATTTCTCGCCTTCCGAGGGTCTGAGGAGTGCTCCAATCCGATACGCTTGTTAGTCAGGGAGGTTTGCGATGGTTGAGTCAATGAATAATGGTCACGGTGCCGACGTGCAGTCGGCAAACGAGACGTCCGCGCAGCCTATTGTCGAGCGCATCGACACCACGGCAACGTACAGTCACGAGTTCGCAGCACAAGTCGCTGCGATGGCAGCTGATGTGTCGGCAGACGAGCAGGCTGCAATCTCCGCACTGCCGTCAGGGTCAGCGTTGCTGATCGTTCGCCGCGGCCCCAACGTGGGCGCACGGTTTTTGCTAGATGCGAACCTCACTACGGTTGGCCGTCATCCTGAGGCCGATATTTTTCTCGATGACGTTACCGTGTCGCGTCGTCACGTCGAGTTTTTGCGCGACGGCACGACCTTTGAAGTCAAGGACCTCGGATCGCTCAATGGCACCTACCTCGCTGGCGACCGCATCGCCACGTCCGCCACGCTCCGTGATCAGGCCGAGGTGCAAATTGGTAAGTACAAGCTCACTTTTTACGCGTCGCGTCGTGATCTCTCGTCGGCGGCTGGCAGTTAGTGGCTGGCGTTGCGCGCCAGGCGCGGTCTGCTCCAGCTCCCACGCTGCTGAGTATTGGCCAAGTTCTAGCCAAGCTCAGTCCTGAATTTCCCGATCTAACTCCGTCGAAGCTGCGCTTTCTCGAGGAACGAAAGCTTGTTGCTCCGGCTCGCACCGCATCGGGGTATCGCAAATTCTCGCCTGCCGACATGGAGCGGTTGCGTTTCGTGCTCACAATGCAGCGCGATCACTATCTTCCGCTCAAGGTCATCCGTGGCTACTTGGAAGAGATGGATGCGGGGCGCACCCCTGAGCTTCCGGGCGGTGCTGTTGCTGCGGCTTCCATGCTCTCGGCGGAGCGCAAGCTCACGCGCGATGAACTGATCCGCGAGGCGGGCGCGAGCCCCATGCTGTTGGGTGACGCAATCTCATCGTCGCTCATTGTCGCCTCCGATGTCTTTGGTGAAGATTCTCTCGCCGTGCTTAAGTCTCTTGTAGAGCTTCAGCGCAGCGGTATCGAGCCGCGGCACCTTCGGGGGTTCCGTGCGGCTGCAGAGCGCGAGCTGGGGCTCATCGAGAGCGCTTTGATGCCGGTTGCTCGACGCAAGGATGCTTCAAGCCGTGCCCGTGCGGCTGAAATGGCGCGCGAGATTGCGGGCCAGTTGGAGATTGTTCGCAGCAGTCTCATTCGATCTGCCCTGAGCAGACTCGATTCGTAGTACGGTCGATCTGTTGACCGTTTTTCGGCCCGCGCCGATGACCGTTCAGTGAGGTTGGCCCAGTTTTCTCCAACTGATTCCGACACGCCGCCGAGTTTTTGCGAATGTCGTTGATCGAGGCGGTGGGCGTGACTACCGTGGGGTAACACGAAACATTAAGCGTCAACTTCAACATGAAGGTTCGTTGTTTTCGTGCTGATCAAACAGAACTAAAGGGGCAAAGCCATGAGTGAAGTGAACCGTAGCGAAGAATCACGCTACGACCTTGGCCTCCTCTTTACCGACGGAATGCCTGACCTTGATGACACGTCGGGCTACCGTGGTGCAGTCGCCGCACGTGCTGCCGGTATCAGCTATCGTCAACTCGACTACTGGGCCCGTACTCAACTCGTTGAACCCACCATTCGTGGCGCTGCCGGTTCGGGTTCGCAGCGGCTGTACGGCTTCCGCGACATTCTCGTGCTCAAACTCGTCAAGCGATTGCTCGACACTGGAATCTCGCTGCAACAGATTCGTATTGCGGTCAACCAACTGCGCGAATCGGGCATTCACGATCTTGCACAGACCACACTCATGAGCGATGGCGCTGGAGTTTACCTCTGCACCTCGAACGATGAGGTCATCGATCTTGTGAGCCGCGGCCAGGGTGTGTTCGGCATCGCCGTCGGCAAGGTCCTCCGCGAGGTCGAGACCAGCCTGATCGATCTCGATACGGTCAAGGGTGAAGACCCCATGGATGAGCTGGCGAAACGCCGCGCATCCCGCGCATCCTAAGCGGCGCTCATTCCGGCGGCCCGGTCGGGGCCGGACCTCGGGTCGTGCCAGCTTCGCGAAAGTGCCGTACGGCTGTACCGCGCCATCACGGGACGGTCCTTTTCTGTGGCCTTCTCAGGTTCGCCTTTTGACCTAAAGGCGTAACCCGCGAACACTGTTAGTGGCCGCTGTTGTATTCGCCCATGCGCGCCGCCCGCATCACGCGGTCGAGAATTTGGTCGAAGTAACGCGCCATTTCCTGAGCACTTTCACCCGGCCACACGTGTAGGGGCTTTGCGGCGCCTTGAGCTTGTTGCAGGGACGTGCGTTCGGGCAGCTGCGGTGAGAGTACGAGGGGGCCGAACATGTCCCGCAGTTCCTTGATGCGGAACTGGTGCTCGAGCGATTGGGAGCGCAAGCGGTTCACAATGATGCCGAGCGGCTGAAGGCGTGGGGAGAGGCCCCGACGAATCTCTTCGATGGCGCGAAGGGCGCGGTCGGCCGCAGCGACGGAAAATAGTCCGGGTTCTGTAACAATCGACACACGATCGCTCGCTGCCCAAGCGGTGCGCGTGAGGGCGTTGAGCGACGGCGCGCAGTCAATTAGAACGAGGTCGTAGTCCGCTTCAACGTTGGCGAGGGCCTCTTCAAGCTTCCAAATATCGCGGATGCTGGGGTGCGGGCCATCGAAGTTGATGGCCGACGGCGAACCGATAAGGACATCGACTTTCCCCGGACGCCCTTTAGTCCAGCCACTCGGGGCGATCGCGGCGCGCACAATCTTTTCCTTGGGAGACGCGAGAACGTCAGCGACGTTGAGGTGACCGGCGACATCAATGTCCATTCCGGTCGACACATCGGATTGGGGATCAAGGTCGACGACGAGAGTTCGAAGACCGCGAGCGAAGGCCGCCGAAGCGAGCCCAAGCGTAACGGTCGTCTTTCCCACGCCCCCCTTGAGGGAGCTAACGCTAAGTACGTGCACGAGTAACGACGATACCTTCACTACAGTTAAGAAACCTAAAACTCCGCCAACTTTTGCGCACCCTTGAGGAAACTGCCAGAGTTCAATCACTCTAGGCTTGGTTTTTGTCAGGAAGGACCGAATGTTCAAGAAGATTCTCGTTGCCAACCGAGGTGAAATCGCTATCCGCGCAATGCGCGCGGCTGTCGAGCTCGGAGCAAGAACCGTGGCCGTTTTTCCCTACGAGGACCGTAACTCGGTTCATCGTCTGAAAGCCGATGAGGCTTATCAGATCGGTGAGGAGGGGCATCCTGTTCGCGCCTACCTCGATGTGGCGGAGATCATTCGAGTAGCGAAGGAGTCGGGCGCAGACGCGATTTACCCCGGCTACGGCTTCCTCTCGGAGAATCCTGACCTCGCTCGTGCAGCGGCGGATGCCGGAATCACGTTCATCGGCCCGCCCACCAAGGTGCTGGAGATGGCCGGCAACAAGGTCACCGCCAAAGACCACGCTATTGCGGCCGGAGTTCCGGTTCTGAAGTCGACGCCGGCCAGCACGGACCTCGAGGCACTTCTTGCGGGCGCCGACGAAATTGGGTTCCCCGTTTTCGCTAAGGCCGTCGCCGGCGGTGGTGGCCGCGGTATGCGCCGGGTAGACAAGAAGGAAGACCTGCGCGGGGCTCTCGAAGAGGCGATGCGCGAGGCTGACAGCGCCTTCGGTGACCCGACAATGTTCATCGAGCAAGCGGTAGTTCGCCCGCGTCATATCGAGGTGCAGATCCTTGCGGATTCGCACGGCGGTACGATCCACCTCTTCGAACGGGACTGCTCGGTTCAGCGCCGTCACCAGAAGGTTGTTGAGATCGCTCCGGCGCCCAACCTCGATGAAGACATTCGACAAGCGATGTACCGCGATGCGATCGCCTTTGCAAAGTCGATCGATTACGTCAATGCGGGAACCGTTGAGTTTTTGCTCGACACGGCGGGGGAGCGCAAAGGTGAGCACGTTTTCATCGAGATGAACCCCCGCATCCAGGTAGAGCACACCGTTACAGAAGAAGTAACAGACGTCGACCTCGTGCAGTCGCAAATGCGGATTGCGTACGGTCAGTCCTTGGAAGAACTCGGCCTTCGTCAAGACGAACTCAAACTACGGGGTGCTGCGCTCCAGTGCCGCATCACAACCGAGGACCCTGCCAGCGGGTTCCGACCGGATACGGGCAAGATCACGACGTATCGTTCGCCCGGTGGCGCTGGCGTCCGTCTCGATGGCGGAACGGTTTCCGCCGGTGCTCAGATCTCGCCACACTTCGACTCTATGCTCGTGAAAATGACGTGCCGCGGTCGCGACTTCGAGTCCGCTGTGCGCCGCGCTCGTCGCGGACTCGCCGAGTTTCGTCTGCGTGGCGTCACCACCAACATCCCTTTCTTGCAGGGAGTTCTCGATGACGCCGAGTTCATTGCCGGGGATGTCAGCACATCGTTCATCGATGAGCGTCCGTGGCTCGTCAACTCGCACCGTTCGAAGGACCGCGGAACCAAGATCCTGACGTGGCTCGCTGATGTCACCGTCAACCAGCCCAACGGCGATGGCGCCGGAATCATCAAGCCGCAGCTGAAGCTGCCTGAGGTTGATCTCACTGTTGATGCTCCAGCTGGTTCGCGTCAACGGCTACTCGAGCTCGGCCCAGCCGGTTTTGCTTCCGCTCTGCGCGAGCAGAAGTCGCTTGCCGTCACCGAAACCACGTTCCGGGATGCCCACCAGTCGCTCTTAGCGACTCGCGTGCGTACTCGTGACTTGGTAGCAGTGATGCCGCACGTTGCGCGTCTGACGCCGGAACTGCTGTCTGTCGAGGCCTGGGGCGGTGCAACGTACGACGTTGCGCTCCGCTTCTTGGCCGAAGACCCATGGGAGCGACTGGCGTCGATGCGTGAGGCTCTGCCCAACGTCGCGATCCAGATGCTGCTGCGCGGCCGCAACACCGTGGGCTACACGCCGTATCCCACTGAGGTGACGGATGCCTTCGTTCGCGAAGCCGCCGACACCGGTGTCGATATCTTCCGTATTTTCGATGCGCTCAACGACGTTTCGCAGATGCGTCCGGCGATCGATGCAGTCCTCAACACGGGAACTGCTGTTGCCGAAGTTGCGCTCTGCTACACGGGAGATCTTCTCGACCCCCACGAAGATCTCTACACGCTCGACTACTACCTCAAGCTCGCGGACCAGATTATGGAGAGCGGCGCTCACGTGCTCGCGATCAAGGACATGGCCGGCCTCTTGCGCGCAGAAGCCGCTGAGACGCTCGTGACGGCCCTCCGCGAGCGTTTCGACGCTCCGGTCCATGTTCACACTCACGACACGGCTGGTGGCCAGCTAGCCACGCTCTTGGCTGCGTCGCGTGCCGGTGCGGATGCGGTGGATGTTGCCAGCGCTCCGATGGCGGGGACAACCAGCCAGCCCTCGATGTCGGCTTTGGTTGCCGCGCTCGCGCACACCGAACGGGATACCGGAATCTCGCTCGACGCGGTCTCGGATCTCGAGCCGTACTGGGAGGCCGTGCGCCACGCCTACGCTCCGTTCGAGTCGGGACTTCCCGGCCCCACAGGGCGCGTGTACCATCACGAGATTCCCGGTGGTCAGCTTTCCAACCTGCGTCAGCAGGCGATTGCGCTCGGCCTCGCCGATCAGTTTGAAACGATCGAAGATCTCTATGCTGCCGCCAACACGATGCTCGGGCGTCCGCCGAAGGTGACCCCATCATCTAAGGTCGTTGGTGACTTGGCGTTGGCTTTGGCTGCCGCGAACGCTGATCCTGCTGACTTCGAGGAGAACCCCGACAAGTACGACATTCCGGATTCCGTTATCGGCTTCATGGCGGGCGAACTGGGAGAGCTTCCCGGTGGCTGGCCCGAACCGTTCCGCACGAAAGTGCTCAAGGGGCGCAACGTCAAGATGGGTGTCGAGGAGATCAGCGCTGAGGATCGAGCTGCGCTCGATGGTGAACCACAGGATCGCCGTTCGGCTCTCAACCGCCTGTTGTTCGCTGGCCCGACTCAGATCTTTGAGACGGCTCGCGAAACCTACGGCGACCTTTCGCAGCTTGACAGCACTGACTACCTCTACGGGATCCAGCAGGGTCACGAGCATGTGGTCGAGATCGAGAAGGGCGTTCAGCTGTTCGTCGGTCTTGAAGCCATTGGTGAGGCCGACGACAAGGGTATTCGCACGGTGATGGCGACGTTGAACGGTCAGCTTCGCCCGGTCTTCATTCGCGATAAGAGCATTCAGGTTGATTCGACTGCTGCCGAAAAGGCCGATACGTCGAAGCCTGGCCATGTTGCCGCTCCGTTCTCGGGCGTTGTCACACTGCAGGTTGACGAGGGCGCCACGGTCGAAGCGGGTCAGGCTGTTGCCTCGATCGAGGCCATGAAAATGGAGGCTGCGATCACCGCTTCTGTCGCCGGGACGGTCAAGCGTTTGGCGATTCCGAAGACGCAACAGGTGGATGCGGGCGACCTGCTTGTGGAGATCGAGCCCAGCTAACGCACAGTATTTTGTAGGGTAGAGACGTGACCGATGTGCAAGCAGCGGTCACGTCTCGCCCGTTAACGCGGTAAAGTAGTGTGTTTGCTTTCTGGAGGGGATCGACACGTGACTACAAAGCGCAATGAACCTGATGTGCAGTCGTCCGTCGACGAGCAAGATTCGTCGACCGATCACGACACGAAAGACTCGACGGTTGAGCAGGTGCCGAGCTCTGACAGCGTGACCTTCACACTGTCGCTGCCTGTCGCCGTTCGCGAGACACCTGAGCATGAGGCCGCAGTGGCTATCGATGATGTTGCGGTTACGGCCCATCACGTTGACCCTGCAGCGATGGCAACGACTACCGTCGCGTTCGCGCCGGAGTCCGTTGTGACAATTCCACCGGAGTCGGTACCCGAGGCTGCTGTGATTCCGGAGCTTCCTCCGGCAGACCGCCCGACGACTCGTCGTGGCCGTCAGCGCACAGAAGTGCGTACGACGCCCGAGACGGCGACGATGCTCACGGCGGAGCGCTTGATCAATCAGGGCAAGAAAACTCGTCGACCTGCTCCCGAAGGGTTCTTTCAAGAACTTGTCTACGCTGCGACGTTCCATCTGGTCAATCTGGGGGACTCCTACCGTGTACGTGAGCGCAAAGCGCTCGAAGCTCGAGTTACTAAGACGTTTGTGGGCGGCACACGATTCGTTCCGGTTCTAACCCGTAAGGGTGGAGTGGGCAAGACCACCATCACTGCACTGCTGGGGATGGCGCTGGCCGACACCCGCGAAGACCGCATCATCGCTATCGACGCTAACCCCGACCGCGGCACTCTTGCAGAGCGAATCGACAAGCAGACGCGTGCCACGGTGCGCGACGTCGTGATGCGCGCTGAATCGCTGCACACCTTCAGTGAGTTCCAGACGGTCGTCTCTCGAGACGAGACACGTCTCGATGTCTTGGCGTCCGACACCGACCCACATGTCTCCGAAGCGTTCGACGAAGATGACTACAACGTCGTTGCCGACATGGCTGAGCGGTTCTACTCGGTTGCGATCACTGACTGCGGAACAGGAATTGTGCACTCGGTCATGCGCGCAACATTGCAGCGCGCTGATTCTATCGTCATTGTTTCTGGTGGCAGCGTCGACGAGGCTCGCCTCGCCTCTGAGACGTTAACCTGGCTCGAATCCAACGGTCATGAAGACCTCGTCAAAAATGCCGTCGTTGCGATCAACACCGCGACGCAGGGCACCAATTTGGTTAAGCTCGAGGAAATTGAGGCGCACTTCAAGTCGCGCGTTCGCGAGATCGTACGCGTTCCGTACGATCCCAGCTTGGCCACTGGCTCGGTCGTGCACTACCGGGACCTCAACAAGCTGACAAAGGCCGCGGCTACCGAGCTCGCCGCCGTCGTCATGGACGGTCTTCCTGCGGTTCGGGTTAACTGACACCATGGCTGTTCGTGAGATCCGTCTTTTTGGCGACCCTGTTCTTCGCTCGGCGTGCGATCCGATCACAATCGGAGACCCGCGCGCCGCGGCGCTCGTAGAGGACCTCATCGAAACGGTGAAGCTGCCGGGTCGAGCGGGGCTTGCTGCCAATCAAATCGGGGTTGGCCTTCGAGCATTTAGCTACAACATCGATGGAGACATCGGCTACATCATCAATCCAGTGCTTGCGGAAGTTTCGGGGGAGCCAGAGCTCGTCGACGAAGGCTGTCTTTCGGTGCCCGGCTTCTACTTTTTGCGCCGGCGTTACCCGTTCGCACGGGTTACAGGAGTGAACCTCGAGGGGCAACCTGTAGAGCTCAGTGGTGAGGGCCTGATGGCTCAAGCACTGCAGCACGAGACGGATCACCTCGACGGACACCTTTACATCGAGGGTCTCGAGGCTGAGACCAAACGCGAAGCGATGCGCGAAATCCGTAAGGCGCCTTGGTACTAGCCGCTGTTCGGCGCTGACGGTCACGTGGTTCGCACAGTCACCGGTGTCGCGGCGTTGATCGCCACCGAATGCATTCACAAGAAAACCCCCGTCACGCAGGCGCGACGGGGGTTTTCTGCGTAGTCAGCTACTTGAGAGAAATTCCCTCCGTCGCCGGCGAGTTCGAGTAGAGCCCGTCGATGACGTCGGCAAAGTCAGCCAAGATAACGTTTCGTTTGATGCTGAGCTTCGGGGTCAGGTGACCACTAGCCTCAGTCAGGTCGGCGTCCAGAATGTGGAACTTGCGAATCGATTCGGCGCGGGAAACTCGAGAGTTACCAACATCGATCGCCTTCTGAACCTCAGCGAGGACTGCCGGATGGGCTGCTGCCTGCTCGACAGTCCACGTGGCGTCGAGACCGTTGTTGCCAAGCCAGGTCGGGAGCATTTCCTCATCGAGGGTTACGAGAGCCGAGATGAAGGGGCGCTGTTCTCCAACGACGACAACTTGTCCGATGATCGGGTTAGCGCGAATTGGGTCTTCGAGAGCGGCCGGCGCAACGTTCTTGCCTCCGGCGGTCACGATGATTTCCTTCTTGCGGCCGGTGATCTCGAGGTAGCCGTCTTCATCGATTTGTCCGATGTCGCCGGTCTTGAACCAGCCGTCTTCGAACACTTCGTCTGTCGCGGCTTGATTGTTCCAGTATCCGTCGAATACACAAACGCCCTTGGCTTGAATCTCGCCGTCCTCAGCGATGCGGACCGATACTCCGGGAAGTGGCGGACCGACCTTGCCGATTTTGAAGTTCGACGGCTTGTTGACCGAGATAGGGGCTGTGGTCTCGGTGAGACCGTAGCCCTCCAGAATCGTGAGTCCAAGGCTTCGGTAGAAGTGCCCCAAGCGGAGCCCGAGGGGTGCCGAGCCCGAAACCGCGTACTTGACGCGGCCACCTAGAGCTGTGCGAATCTTCGAGAGTACGAGGCGATCGAACACCGCAAACTGAATCTTGAGGCTCAATGGCACGTGGCCGGCATCCATCGCTTTGGAGTGTGCGATCGCAACGTCTGCTGCCTTGCGGAAAATCTTGCCCTTGCCGCCCGCTTCAGCCTTCTGCTCTGACGAGTTGTAGACCTTCTCGAATACGCGAGGAACTGCCAAAAGGAACGTTGGCTTGAACGATGCCATCGACGGAAGGAGGAGCTTCGTGTCTGGCTGGTGGCCGACCTTCACTCCGCCATGGATACAGAGGATCGAAATGAAGCGAGCAAAAATATGTGCCGTCGTGATGAACAGCAGCGTGCTCGAATCGGGATTGACGACCTCGGGGATAGCCTTCTGCGAGTTGCGGCACAACTCGACGAAGTTCGAGTGCGTAATGACGCAGCCCTTGGGCTTTCCTGTGGTTCCTGACGTGTAGATCAGGGTGGCAAGATCAGATCCTTTAGCGATGTTGCGACGTCGTTCGATCTCTTCGTCGCTGACCTCTGAACCCGACTGTGCGAGCTTGTCGAGGTCTCCAAGGTCGATCTGCCACACATTGGTGACGGCGGGAACATCAGCGCGAATCTCGTCGAGACGAGCGAAGTGATCGGGAGTCTCGGTGATCATCGCTGTCGCGCCAGAATCCGTAATGTTCCAATGGATCTGGCTGGGCGAACTTGTTTCGTAGATTGGCACGAGCACGGCTCCCGCAAACCACGTTGCGAAGTCGATCAGAGTCCACTCGTAACGGGTTTTGCACATCAAGCCGATCTTGTCGCCAGGCTCAATCCCCGCGGCAACAAAGCCCTTTGCGAGAGCCTTGACTTGGGCGAGGAACTCCGTCGAGGTGACGTCGCTCCAGCCACCATTGGCTGTAGGGAGCGAGAACAACGCATTGTTCGGTGTGGCCGCAACGCGATCCATCAAGAGATCGGTAGCGTTTGCTTCCGGGTCAGCCTCAACTAGGGCTGGTACATCAAACTGTTTCACGGCAACTCCTTTGGCACCGGGTAGGTGGTCTACTCCACTCTAGCTAGTCTGCAGGCACAAACCACGTGCGAATTGGAGCATGAGAATAATTGCACCCGTTTGTGGGGTGAGTGGCGACGGACGGTAGAGTGGTGATTCCCGCGACGAGGAAAAGAGGTGCCATGTTCTATTGGTTTATGAAGAATCTGGTTGCCGGTCCCATTTTGAAGACTGTCTTCCGTCCGTGGGTATCCGGTTTGGAGAATATTCCGCGTAAAGGCGGAGTAATCCTGGCTAGTAATCACCTGTCGTTCATCGACTCGGTCTTCTTGCCGCTCGTGATGGACCGTCGCATTTTCTTCCTCGCTAAGAGCGACTACTTCACCGGCAAAGGATTCAAGGGGTTCCTGTCGCGTGCATTCTTCAACGGCACGGGCATGCTCCCGATCGACCGCTCCGGCGGCAAAGCATCCGAGGCTTCCCTCAACACCGGGCTTGCTGTTCTCGCTCGCGGAGAGGTGCTTGGTATCTATCCCGAGGGCACCCGTAGCCCCGACGGAAAGATGTATCGCGGCCGCACGGGCGTGGCGCGCATGATTCTTGAAGGGCATGTACCGGTCGTTCCTGTTGCGATGATCGACACCGAAAAAGTCATGCCCATCGGCACTAAGATCCCTCGCATGGGCCGAATCGGCATCGTTTTTGGCGAACCGCTCGACTTCAGCCGTTTTGAAGGCATGGAGGGCGATCGGTTTATTCTTCGCTCGATCACCGACGAGATCATGTATGAACTCAACCGCATCAGCGGGCAAGAGTATGTGGATGTGTATGCCACATCCGTCAAGGATCGCGGCGCAGCTCGTCGCTAGCTTCTTCGCCGCCCAGAAAGCGTGCAAGTGGGTCTCAGCAGCCGCGTAACGGTGACATTCAGTGCCGTGCGGTGCCGTAGGCTCTTAGTGGGTCACAAACCCAGTCATTCTCGTAGTAAATGTATGAAGGAAACTCCTCGTGGTCGACCCGTCAGAACCAGTCGTGCTCGCTGATCCCGCCGTGATTGCCGGTCTAGACAACTGGCGCACTCTCCCTATCAAGCAGCAGCCTCAGTGGCCGGATGCCGACGCCGTTGGTGATGCATCCAGCAAGATTGCTTCACTGCCTCCTCTTGTGTTCGCGGGCGAAGTAGATCGTCTCCGCACACGCCTTGCGCGCGCTGCTCAAGGCGACGCTTTCTTGCTGCAGGGCGGTGACTGCGCGGAAACATTCGCCGGCGCTACCGCGCAGCAGATCAGTGACCGCGTCAAGACGATCTTGCAGATGGCCGTCGTTCTCACCTATGGCGCCTCGAAGCCCATCGTCAAGATGGGACGCATGGCTGGCCAGTTCGCCAAACCGCGGTCGAGCGATACAGAAACGCGGGGCGACGTGACGCTCCCCGCCTACCGTGGCGACATCGTCAACGGTTATGACTTCACACCAGAGTCGCGCACTGCGGACCCTGCTCGTCTCGTCGAGGGCTATCACACGGCTGCCTCGACGTTGAACCTCATTCGTGCCTTCACGCAAGGAGGCTTTGCTGACCTGCGCCAAGTTCACTCGTGGAACAAAGGTTTCGCGGCTAACCCCGCGAACCGCCAGTACGAGAGCCTCGCCAAAGAAATCGACAAGGCCGTGCGTTTCATGGAGGCAGCGGGCGCCGACTTCGACGAGCTTAAGCGCACCGAGTTTTACGCAAGCCACGAAGGCTTGCTCATGGACTACGAGCGCCCCATGACGCGCATCGACTCGCGCACCGGCACCCCGTACAACACGAGTGCCCACTTCTTGTGGATCGGTGAGCGCACCCGCGATCTCGACGGCGCTCACATCGATTACTTCTCGCGACTGCGTAATCCAATTGGCGTGAAGTTAGGCCCGACCACGACGCCTGAAACGATGAAGCAACTCATCGACAAGCTCGATCCCGAGCGCGAGCCTGGCCGACTGACCTTTATCACTCGTATGGGGGCGGGTAAGGTGCGCGAAGCGCTTCCACCCCTGCTTGAGGCCATCAAGGGTATGGATGCCACGCCGCTGTGGGTCACTGACCCGATGCACGGCAATGGTCTCACCACGCCCACGGGCTACAAGACGCGTCGTTTCGACGACGTTGTGGATGAGGTCAAAGGGTTTTTCGAGGCGCACCGCGCTGCAGGAACCTACCCTGGCGGTATCCACATCGAGCTCACCGGTGACGACGTCACGGAGTGCTTGGGTGGTTCGGAGCAAATCGACGAAGCTACTCTCGCCACACGGTACGAGTCGCTCTGCGACCCTCGACTCAACCACATGCAGTCCCTCGAACTCGCGTTCTTGGTGGCGGAAGAGCTTCGCGCCTTCTAACAACGACAAACGCCCGTCGCCGAGACGCACTGAAGAGTGCGCAGGTGGCGGGCGTTTTCGCGAATCGTGCAGGCGGCGAGACCCACGAGTTAAAGCTGGGGTCCGTAAACCGTCACTTCTGAGCCCCGCTTGATTGCTTCTCCGGCATCAGGGTCCGTACCCGTCACAATTGCGAAACCCGAGCCCCAGAAGCCTGGAGGAAGGTCAGTTTGCACGTTGACGACAAAGTCGAGAGATTCGAGCTCTGAGACCGCATCGCTGATTGTTTCCCCCGATACATCGGGAACCTGTACGAGGTCAGGTCCGCGCGACGTGATGAGCGTAACGGTGTCGCCTTCGCGGAACGTGCGTGCAACTCCGTCAGCGTTCTTTTCAGAATCGATGGCGACAACGCTGCCTTCTTCACAATCGCTGAAGACTTCGATGCCGAGCTGAGCATTGAGACCTAACTCAGCGAGGGTCTGGGTCGCTTCGTCGACCGTGGAACAGCTCACGTCGGGTAGCGGCCCTGCAGACACAATGAGACTGACGTCTTGGAGTTCGCCGTAGGTATCGGCGTCGACGATGGAGGAGCCGTCTGCGCCCAGTGCATCTATAACGAGGCCGGCCGCGATCTCCGCGTCGAACTGTTTGATGGTGGGCTCTACAAGGGTGAAGGGTGCGTCGCTAATTGCCGTGCGAGCGTCCTCTTCCGTCATTCCCGGGAAGTCTGGCACGGCGATGGGGCGTGGCCCCTGAGAGATCAATAACTGAATTGTAGAGCCATTGGGAACAGCAGTACCGACCTTAGGCGTCGTGTCGGCGACAAGGTCGACCGGGACTACAGGGTCGTAAACTTCCCCGAGTTCGTCGCTCACAACTAGTCCGAGCTCCTGGAGTATGGCTTGCGCTTCCTCTGGCGTCGCACTCACGATGCTCTCGGGGATCGTCACTTGTGAACCCGGCCCAGAACCGAAGTACCACCCGGTACCCGCTGCTCCGCCAACTAGTAGCACTATCAGGAGAACAAGCCACCAGCCGCGGGCTTTGCGTTTGGTCGCGCGAGTCGAGAGGGTCGTTGTGTTCTCTGACACTGGGGTGGGCGCGGGCGACGCGACTTGCTGGAGCTCTGCTCCAAACACCTGCGTGTCTGCAGTGGAGTTGTGAGGCTCGGCGGCCGGGGCGCTTGGAAGTACCATTGTGCGTTGCACCGCTGTGGATGCCGTAGGTGGGAGCGCTGTCATGAGCGAGCTATGCGTCTGGTAGAGCTGGTCTAGCAAGGCACGTGCATCTTTAGGACGATCATCCGGCTCGCGAGCGGTGGCCCAGAGTACGAGGTCGTCAAGTTCAGCCGGAACGAGGTGGTTGGCGGCGCTAGGGCTGGGCACCACTTCGTTGGCATGTTGGTAGGCGATTTGCATGGGCTGATCGCCCTTAAAGGGCTGCTCACCGACCAGCATTTCGTACATCATGATGCCAACGGCGTAGATGTCGCTGCGAGTGTCGGCAAGTCCGCGCGTGACAAGTTCGGGGGAGAGATAGGCAATGGTGCCGAGGAGCGCGGCACCTGTGGCAGTGTTGGCGCTAGCAGCACGCGCTAAACCGAAGTCTCCGATCTTAATTCGACCGTCATCAGCAAGCAGAACATTTTCAGGCTTGAGGTCGCGGTGGACGATCCCTGCTTTGTGTGCGGCGGCGAGACCGGCGAGCACTGCCTCCATGATGTCAAGAGTTTGTTCGGTGGTGAGGATTCGGTGCTCTTGCAAGAGATCGCGCAGCGTAATGCCCGGCAGGTACTCCATGACCAAGTAGGCCATGTCGCTATCTTGACCCTGGTCGAAGACATTGACAACGTTGGGATGGGCAAGGCGTGCGGACGATCGCGCCTCCTGAACGAAGCGCTCCTTGAACTTGCTATCGTCAGCTAGGTGGCCATGCATCACCTTGATGGCAACTTTGCGCTCGAGGCGTACGTCCGTTGCAAGGTAGACAGTGGCCATGCCGCCACGCGCGATCCGCGAACGAATCTGATAGCGGCCGTCGAGCAGGCGGCCGATCATCGGATCACTAGAGTTCGCATTCACTCTGAGAGTCTAAAGTTTTGAGCTTCGAGAGTGCCGCTAGACACGGCTATTCGCGCGCTTAGCCGAGTTGCTGCAACCATGATCGGGCGGAAGTCTCCCACTTTGCATAGGCGTCTGGGTGAGCGGAAATCTGCACAGCCTGCGCCGCACGAGTTACCGTCATGTCCTGCCAGCCAGAAATATCCAACAGCCCGTTAGTGATTCCCGAGTTGGGATTAGTTGGTCCGCCGTAGAACAATCGCGCGGCATGCGCGGGCGTTGTTAGCTCGCTCACGGTTCCCCAACCGGAGCTCGGCCGTTGTTGGAAGAGACCGACAGAGTCGCGGTCTCCCCAATTGAGGTTACGAAGGCTCGACTCCTGCATTGCCGTTGCCAGGGCGATCGTGATGCCGTAATCAGACACGCCGAGGTCCCGGCCGACCTGAATGATTACTTGGGCGTTCGCTCGCATTTCGGCGGTCAGTAAGGTGACGCTGTCACCGCTGCTGGCAGGAACGGCGTCGGATGACGGAATCGTAAGTTTGTCACCGATGTAGATCATGCTCGACGCCGTCAGGCCGTTAGCTTCGAGAAGCGCGTGGGTGGACACGCCGACCCGAGATGCGATATCGGAGACCGTGTCTCCCGAGACGACGAGGTAGGTAATGCCTGAAACAGGAACAGGCTCTGGGGCGGGCGCTGGCGCGGGCTCCGCGACCGCTGCGGGTGCTTCAACTTCCTCGTCGGCCGGAGCTTCATCTGCCGCAGGCGCATCACCCTCCGCGGTGGCGTCGCCGGTGGTTGACTCGGAGAGAGCTTCGCTGACGCCGTCATCGTGGAGCGTGAAGTCGTATTCTTCAGTTTCCTGCACGGGCGAGCTCAAATTTCCCGGAATGATGAGGGTTTGACCGGGGTAGATGATGCTTGACCAACCCAAACCGTTCGCGGACATCACGGAGATCGTGGAGACGCCGAACTTGCCCGCGATACCACTGACGGTGTCACCGGCAACGATCGTGTACTGACCATTGGTGGTCTTGGCGTGATTCACGCTGGGGAGTGTCTCGACGTGCTCTTTGGTGAGCTTGAGCTCTTGGCCAGGGAAGATCATCGACGACCAGCTGAGTCCGTTGAGCGCAAGCACGGAAGCAGTAGAGAGTCCGTAGCGCGAGGCGATATCGCTTACGGTGTCACCTTCGACGACACGGTAGGAAGCAGGCGCCGGGCCGATAACGGTCGCCGACACCTCGCTCACGGTGCTTGCGGTGATCGTCGTGGGCTTGCTGGCGCGTTCCGCAGACAGTCGGGGGTCATCGGGGGTCTTGGCATTGACTGGCTCGACGGGCCCCGTCAGGTTGAAAGTTGCAGCGGCCAAAGACCCCACGAGCAACACTGGCACGGTATTCATAACACTGCGGTTCGCGCGAGCCCGCTGTTGCGTTGAGCGTCGCGTGCGAACGTCGGCGTGAACGGAGTTCGCGGGAACTAGTCCGGCGAAAACGCTCGATGCGACGTTGTCGGTGTCATCAATTGTGAAGTGTGTCATGTCGTTCTTCCTGCTCCCGGCCCCGAGAAGGTGTACGTGATCGCTGAGATCACCGCTCCAAAGTTGTCACAGAAGCGATCTAGTGTCAACCATTGTGGCAGGAGTGATTGATGTGACTGGTGTTATCTAAGTTCACTCGTGAATATTCTGCGGATGCCGTGCGAACTGTCAGGTTTTCGTGCACGAACGTGGCAGTCTTAAGGGGTGAACGAATCACCCACCACTAATTGGCTTACTGTTCCGGACTTGACGGAGCTCCTCGGGCTCAAGGTGAGCCAGGTGCGCCGCCTTATTGAAGAGGGCTCTCTTCTGGCCAGCAAGATCGATGGCGTGTGGCAAGTTCCCGACGTCTTCATTGTTGATCGTGCGCCGCTGCGTGAACTAAAGGGAACGGTTATTGTGCTGTTCGACGCAGGTTTTTCTGCGGATGAAGCAATGAATTGGTTGCTTTCCAGCGAGCCGAGCTTAGGGGTTGCGCCTATTGAGGCACTTCGGGCTGGGCGCAAAGCAGAAGTGCGCCGCGTCGCCCAAGCGCTCGGCTTTTAGTCGCCCAAGCGCTCGGTTTTCAACCGTGCTGCCCCCAGAAGCGTCCGTTGATGCATCGCGGCGTTCTTACACGCGCCGGTGCGTCCTTAGTCGCATCGGAGTGCGACTTGCGAGGTCGTGCTTAGAAGGTGCGCGTAGTCGCGGCTGTGGCGAGTTCGAGTAAACGGGCACGCGCAGTCGGAGCGAGATTGGCGGTTTCAATGGCTTCGCACGCTCGCTCAAGATTTCGGGAAATAACCTTCTCTACCTGGTCTACTGCTCCGGATTCTTGAAGCGTCGAGCGAATCATGCTGACTTGCTCGTCGTCTAATTCAGGGTCGCCAAGCAGTTCGTCAAGAATGGAGTTTGCGCTGGGGGACAGTTTTTGGCGGGCAATTGCGATGATCGCTGTGCGCTTTCCTTCGCGAAGATCATCACCCGCAGGCTTCCCCGTCACCTCGGGGTCGCCGAAGACCCCGAGTACGTCGTCTCGCAGTTGAAATGCAATTCCTAGCGGTAAGCCGAAGGCGCGAAGTGAAGCGAGCTGCTCGTCACTGCCGGCGCCAAGGCTTGCACCAAGCGCAAGAGGTGCCTCGACGCTGTACTTCGCTGACTTATAGATCAACACGCGCTGAGCTCGTTCCAGCGCTTCAGACTCGGGGTAACTCGCCCACGCGCTCTCGTCATGAATGTCGAGGAACTGCCCTGCCATCACCTCGGTGCGCATCGTCATGAACTCTTTGCGTGCCGCAAGAGCTGACGGTCGGGGGAGCGTAGCAAGGCCGCGGCCGAGCAGCTCGTCGCTCCAGCCCAACAGAAGGTCCCCGAGAAGAAGCGCGGATGCTTCGCCGTACGCTTCGGCATTTCCTCGCCACCCGCCGTCACGGTGCATGGTTTCAAAACGGCGGTGAGCCGAGGGGAAACCGCGACGAGTGTCGGAGCGATCCATGATGTCGTCGTGAACCAGCGCTGCGGCGTGAAAAAGTTCCAAAGCTGAAGCCGAAAGTAGTACTCCAGTGAGGTCCTTGCTTTCCGAGTCGCTCGCGAAGGGAGCGTCGGATGAGGCTAATCCCGCCACGGATTGCCAACCCCAATAGCAGAAGAGTGCTCGAAATCGCTTGCCTCCCGCAAGGAGAGAACTGCCGACATCGGTGAGAGCCGCCAGCTCGGGGGCGATGTTTTCGAGTTCGTTGCGCTTCTCATTCAAAAACTCGTCGATTTTCAGTTGGACAAGGTCAACTAACTGGTTACTCTCAGGCACTCGTCTAGCCTACCTAGTGAATCGGGGCGTACTATGGAGACCTAGCCGTAAATCCCAGAGAGAGGGGAACGGAATGCCGCTTTCAGAGCAAGAGCAGCGGGCCCTCGATGAGATGGAGCGCAGCCTCTATCAAAACGATGCTGATTTCGTCAGCGCAGTCAGCCCCCGAAAAGGTAAGCCCAACTATCGAATGATGGTTATTGGCGTTCTTGTGGGAGTCGCAGGAATCATCGCGCTCCTTACTGGCGTCATCATCCAGCAGCCCCTCGTGGGGGTACTCGGGTTTGTCGTGATGTTCGCAGGCGTGTTGCTCTTCGTATCGCCTCCTCGCGCAGCTGGCACCGACTCTTCCGCGCACGTATCGGCCGATTCGCCGGGCTCGAGAAATTCAGCGGGCCGCTCGCCTAAGCGCGGGGGCTCTTTCATGGACACCATAAATGAGCGTTGGGATCGTCGCCAGGACGGCCGCAGCTAACACTCCCACTTACTCCACTTTCAAGGACCAGCCTTCGGGCTGGTCCTTTTTTGTGCCCTGAACAGGGCTAATCACTCCCCAACGTGGAAAACTGCTCCATTTCCCTCCACCCGCAGAATCCTTTTATTTACTGGCTTCTGTGGATAACTTTCACGTGATTTCATCGAAAACCTTAGATATGTGGTTGAAAGTGGAGTAAAGTGGAGGCAACCAGAATCCGGGCCGGAGATTGAGGGGAGGGCGCCGTGTTTCTAGGCACCTACGCCCCCAAGCTCGATGACAAGGGCCGCATTATCCTGCCGGCGAAGTTTCGTGAAGAACTCGCCTCCGGTGTTGTAGTCACTCGTGGCCAGGAACGGTGCCTGTACGTCTTTAGTCAGCGCGAATTCGAAGTGATGCACGAAGCGATCCGCAAAGCTCCCGTCACGAGCAAGCAGGGTCGCGACTTCTTGCGTCTGTTTCTTTCCGGAGCAAACCAAGAGACGCCGGACAAGCAACACCGCGTCACCATCCCTGCCTCGCTTCGCGAGTACGCCGGGCTGGGGCGCGACCTAACGGTTATTGGTGCGGGTAATCGCGCTGAGATCTGGGACTCCGAAGCCTGGAACAACTACTACGAGGCCACCGAGGCCGACTTCGCCAACACCACCGAGGAGGTGATTCCGGGACTCTTCTAGCTCTTCGACGCTGACTCCCAGCCGAACGCCCTGATTTTCTTCCCCGATATCAGGTCGAATCGGATGGGGATCAGCATCCAAGAACTAGGCCCTTACGCCATGGCTGACAACACCATCCACACCCCAGTACTCCTTGAGCGCTCGATTGAGCTGCTCGCGCCGGCGCTGAAGGCTCCCGGAGCAGTTCTTGTTGACGGGACCCTCGGCATGGCCGGTCACGCGGAGGCATTCCTCCAGCGATTCCCCGACCTCACGCTCGTGGGAGTCGACAGAGATGAGGATGCTCTTGCTATCGCTCGACGCAGGCTTGAGCCTTTCGCTGGCCGCACGCACTTTGTTCATGCTGTCTACGACGAGATTCCGCAGGCACTCGATTCGTTGGGAATCGCGTCAGTCGAAGGCATCTTCTTCGACCTCGGCGTCTCATCCCTCCAACTCGATCGCGTTGAGCGGGGCTTCTCGTATTCTCAAGACGCTCCGTTAGACATGCGAATGGATGCCTCGACGCCGGTAACGGCCGAGCACATCCTTGCGACCTACAGCGAACTTGAATTGCGCCGCATCTTCTATGCGTATGGGGACGAGAAGCTCGCTCCTCGATTCGCGAGCAAGATCGTTCAGTTCCGTGAACAGCAGCCGCTGACAACGTCTGCCCAGTTAGTCGAGTTGATCATCGCGGCTACTCCTGCCGCTGCACAGCGTGCCGGCCACCCGGCTAAGCGAGTCTTTCAAGCCCTCCGTATCGAGGTCAATCAAGAGCTTTCGGTTCTGGAGCGCGCTATCCCCGCTGCGGTCAGTTCTTTGGCCCTGAACGGTCGAATGGTCGTCTTGGCTTATCAGTCGCTAGAAGACCGGATCGTGAAGCGCGAATTGCAGCGTCGCTCACGCTCAACGGCGCCAGCGGGATTGCCCGTCGAGCTTCCTGAGCACAAAGCAGAACTGAAACTCCTGGTCCGTGGCTCCGAACAAGCCAGCCCAGAAGAGCAAGACCTCAACCCGAGAGCAAAGCCCGTACGACTGCGAGCTATTGAACGAATGCGAGTCACCTCATGAGCACCAACCTCGCTTATGCCCAGCCACAACCGCTGCACCGCCCGTCGGGGCGCCCCTCGCACATCGAGATTGTTACAACGACGAAGGCTCAGCGAAAAGCACGCCCGAAAATGCTCTACGCCGTCGTCACGGTTGCCAGCTTCTTTGTGATCCTCGCCGCTCAGCTGTTGCTGAGCATTGTCGTAACGCAGGGTGCGTACCAGATCGACTCTTTGCAGTACGAGCAGAAAGTTCTCATCCGCACCGAGCAGAGCTTGCTTGAGTCGTTGTCGTTGCAGTCTTCGTCGCAAAACTTGGCCGCTCAGGCCGCGGGACTCGGAATGGTTCCTAACGCAACGCCATACTCGCTCGATATCACTGATGGTTCCGTTTTCCGCTTGCCGGGGAGCGCGGATCCGACTGGTTGCGGTGGCAGTTGTGGCCTGGTGGGGAACACCTTGCTCTCAGACGTGCCTTTGGTGAGTGCCGAAGCATCCGCGGCTGCAGAGGCTGCAGCAAAGCCTGCGGAAGCGGCCGCAGGTGTCGCGACGTCGGGCACGGCAGCAGCCGCAGCAGAGGGCGCCGCGCCAGAGCCCGCCAATAACGCGATTCCTGCCCCGGTCACGCGATGATGGAGAGCGACTCTCTGGGGGAGGACCGATGAAACCACGCTCTACTCGCGCGAGAGTATCGCTTGTCATTCTCACCGTTGCGGCGTTGACCGCTATCTTCCTGGTGCGACTAATCGATCTCCAAGTTGTTCAGGCCGAAGCCCTCAATGCTGAAGCAGACACAAAACGCACCCTCACTCGAGTGACGCATGGCACCCGCGGCGACATCGTCGACACGCGCGGCGCCGTGCTTGCCGACAGTGTCGAGCGCTTCGACATTGTCATCTCTCCGCGCGTAACCCTGTTGCGCGAAAACGCGACGGTGGTGGTGCTTGAGGACCTCACAAGGATCACCGACATCATTGGAGGCGATCCCAACGAGATGCTCACCATGATTCTGGAAAATCCCGAGTCTGACTTCGAGTATCTCGCCAAAAGCATCACGCTGGAGCAGTATCAAGCGGTAGATGACCTCGGCATATCGTGGCTCTATTACGAACTCAACCCCGAACGCAGCTATCCCAACGGCGAAATTGCCGGCAATCTGGTCGGCTTCATTGGAACTGACGGTCCTCAGGCAGGAGTCGAGCTCACCGAAAACGAATGCCTCGCTGGCACGGACGTGGAAGCAAGCTACGCGCGAGGCGAAGACGGAGTTGCTCTTCCGGGGAGCGCAGTTGAATCACTAGAGCCTCAAGACGGTGGCACTCTCTCACTTTCGATTGATCGCGACCTGCAGTTCTATGTGCAACAACGTATGGCGCAGACTGCCGAGTCTCTCGGTGCGACGTGGGCGACGGGCGTAGTGATGCGAGTCAGCGATGCCCATTTGCTCGCCGTGAGCGACTGGCCGACGGTGGATCCCAACAACGTTGACCTCGCCGACCGTGGTGCGCTCGGCTCTCGAGCGTTCAGCACTCCGTATGAGCCCGGGTCTACGGTGAAAGCGCTGACGGCAGCATCCCTCATCGATGCAGGGGTAGCCAATCAGCGCTCTGAAGTTGTGTCACCCTATGCTCTGGAACTTACCAACGGCGGCGGCACCATCAGTGACTCGTTCTACCACGAAGATCAGCGGCTCACGCTTGCAGGCGCCCTCGTCGAATCATCAAACACAGCGATCGCGCAATACACCGATCTTCTCGACGCCGCGACACGTCATGATTACCTCGAGAAGTTCGGCCTTGGCCAATCGACAGGAATTGGCTTCAATGGTGAATCGAGCGGAACGCTCTACGATGCTGCGGACTGGGACGCCCGCACCAACTATGCTGTTCAATTCGGTCAGGGTCTGAGCACGACATCCATCCAGATGGCGAGTGCGTATCAGGCGCTCGGCAATGGGGGAGTGCGTCTGCCTCCTGTTCTCGTCGAAAGCTGCACGTGGCCCGATGGCACGGTGACCGATACGCCGTCGACCGAGGGATCGCGGGTAATCTCCGAGACGGCGGCCGATCAGACTCTGCAGATGATGGAGATGGTGTACAGCTCGAGTGGCTCGGCCCCCAATTTGGCGATCCCTGGCTACCGCGTTGCGGTGAAAAGTGGAACGGCGCAAGTGGCGGAGAGCGGAGGATATGGCAAAAGCGTCGTCATTTCGTATGCGGGCCTCGCCCCAGCAGACGATCCTGAGTACATCGTGATCGCGACCGCTGGGATCCCGGATAGCATATATTCCGGCGCCATCGCCTCGACGTTCCGCGACATTATGGCCCAAACGCTCACCACCTACCGTGTCACCCCCTCAAGCACGCCGGGACCAGATCTGCCATTGCGTTGGTGAGTTCCCCGCGTTTATCAACCTTGGAGCATCCCACGTGATTGAACTGAGTCTTGCCGAGATTGCCACCGCCGTCGGCGGAAAGCTGAGCGACGGTAGCGACGGTCAGCGGCGACTAGCCGCCGGCAGCGTCCAAACAGATTCACGGCTCAACACTGAAGGATCGATTTTTTTCGCGCTTCGCGGTGAGACGACCGATGGTCACCTCTTCGCGGCTAAGGCCGTGCAAAACGGCGCAGCGCTCGTGATCGCTGAGCGACTACTCGACCTCGAGGTGCCTCAGATTATTGTGAGAGACGGTGTCGCTGCTCTTCAGGCACTGGCGCGTTCTGTTGTCGCCTCAGTGCGCAGCAAGGGTGACCTTCGAGTCGTCGCGGTGACCGGTTCGAACGGCAAAACGACAACGAAGAACATGTTGCGCACGATTCTTGAACGCAGTGGCGAGACCGTCGCGCCTCAGGGCTCGTTCAATAATGACGTTGGTGCACCCATCACGATGCTTCGAGTGACTGAGTCCTCACGGTACTTGGTCGTCGAAATGGGTGCCGACGGCATTGGCGACATCGCTCGCTTGCAATCGGTAGTCATGCCCGATGTCGGCATTGTTCTCATGGTTGGCCTCGCCCACATCGGCAAGTTTGGGGATGCCGCGGCCACGGCCCGTGCCAAGTCCGAGATGGTCTCTAGCCTCCCTGCTACCGCGACAGCCGTATTGAACAGCGACGACGGTCGCGTCAAGGCTATGGCGCAGCAGACGGAGGCGAAGGTGGCGTTCTTCGGGCTCGACTCCTCGGCTGAGGTCTGGGCTGACGACATTCAAACAACCGCGAAGGGCACCGCCTTTGACCTGCACGTTGACGATACGGTGCTGCCGGTCCAGTTGCGCATTTTGGGCGAGCATCACGTCACCAATGCCCTAGCGGCGATCACCGCGGCCCGCGCTTTGGGAATTTCGCCGACCGATTCGGTCGCCGCGTTGGAGTCGATTGACCGCGCGGAGCGCTGGCGTATGGAGCTTCTGCAAGCTCCGGGCGGTGTAACGGTCATTAACGACGCCTATAACGCGAGCCCCGACTCGATGGCGGCTGCGCTCAAGACTCTTGTTCAGGTTGTCGGGCCGCACAATCGTTCTGTCGCTGTTCTCGGAGAGATCGCTGAGCTGGGCGACTATGCCAACGAAGAGCACGACCGCATCGGTCGCCTGATCGTTCGGTTGAACGTGCAGAAGCTGATCGTCGTGGGCCACGCAGCCCGTCACATCCATAACGCTGCAGGTCTCGAAGGTTCGTGGGATGGAGAGTCGGTACTCGTCGATAGTGTCGAAGAGGCATACGCTGTGCTGCGTGAAGAACTGCGAGAGGGCGATGTGGTGTTGGTGAAATCGTCGAACTCTGCTGGCCTACGGCACCTCGGTGACCGGATTGCTGAGGTGACCGCATGATCGCTCTGCTCATTGCGGCGGGATTCTCTCTCGTCTTTACCCTTCTACTCACGCCGATGTTCATCAGGCTCTTCGTCCGTTTGAAGTGGGGCCAGTTCATCCGTGACGACGGCCCCGAGAGTCACCACACCAAACGTGGAACGCCCACAATGGGCGGAATCGTCTTTATTTTGGGCGCGACGATTGGTTACTTCGTCGGTCATTGGGTCGCGAGCGAGCCAGTGACGCTGTCGGGGCTTTTGGTGATCTATCTCATGGTGGGCCTCGGCCTTATCGGCTTCATCGATGACTTCATGAAGACCCGCAAGCAGCGCAGCCTCGGACTGGGTGGCTGGTCGAAAGTGGCCGGCCAGGTCATCGTGGCCGCGGGTTTTGCCGCTCTTGCGTTGAACTTTCCGGACCCGGGTGGCTTGACGCCGGCGTCATCGATGATTTCGGGCATCCGCGACATCCCGTGGCTTGACCTTGCGACGTTCGGCGTTGTCGCCGGCGCCATCCTGTTCGCTATTTGGGTGACGCTCATCATCGTGAGCACCTCGAACGGCGTCAACGTCGCTGATGGGCTCGACGGTCTTGCGACGGGGTCAGCAATTTTCGCAATCGCCTCCTACATCGTGATCGGGTTTTGGCAGAACAATCAGTCGTGCAGCAACCCCAGCATCGATCGCGAAGTGCTTTACAAGTGCTACGAAGTGCGTGACCCGCTAGACCTCGCGATCATCGCTGCCGCTATTGCCGGAGCGCTTATCGGTTTCCTCTGGTGGAACACGTCGCCAGCTCAGGTCTTCATGGGAGACACCGGCTCGCTCGGTCTCGGCGGTGCACTTGCTGCTCTTGCCATCATGAGCCGCACCGAACTTCTCCTCGTGCTCATCGGCGGCCTCTTCCTTATCGTTACCGGTTCCGTGATTCTGCAACGGGCTTACTTCAAGATCACCGGCGGAAAACGAATCTTCCTGATGAGTCCGCTGCATCATCACTTCGAGCTCAAGGGCTGGGCGGAAGTCACCGTGGTGGTGCGCTTCTGGCTGATTGCGGCGCTCTTTGTCGCCGCCGGTGTCGGAACCTTCTACCTTGAATGGATCAACCAGTAACTGTGCGTGACCTCACTTCATTCACCAGTTGGAACGCAGCGTGGAGCGAGCTCCGCGTTGCCGTACTCGGGCTGGGCGCCACAGGCTTCTCTGTGGCAGACACCCTCACCGAGCTGAAAGCTGACGTACTGGTGATCGCGGATGCCGCATCCGAGAACCGCATTGAAATGGCGCAGGTCATTGGTGCCACGCTCGCGCTCGGCGGTAGTTCAGAGGCTCAAGTCGCCGCGCTAGCAGCGCATACCCCCGATGTCGTCATCGTTTCACCGGGCTACCCTCTCGACCACGCTCTGCTGACCTGGTGCCGCGAGAATAATGTTGCGCTGTGGACCGAGATCGAACTCGCGTGGCGCTTGCGTGACAAAACGGGCACTCCCGCCGAATGGATCGCGATCACGGGAACCAACGGCAAGACCACTACGGCGCAGTTGACCGCTCACATCCTGACAACCGCCGGTTTTCGTGCGGGAGCGGTCGGCAACATCGGCATTCCCGTTCTCGATGCCATCCGCTATCCCGACGGCTTCGACTTTCTCGTGGTGGAACTCTCGAGCTTTCAATTGCACGGGATGCCGCGTGACGGCGTCGGCGCAATCTCGCCTCTGGCTAGCGTGTGCCTCAATTTTGCGGACGACCACCTCGACTGGCATGGCTCGCGCGACGCCTACGCGCACGCCAAAGCGACCGTCTATGCCAACACCAAGGTCGCGGCGGTCTATAACCGAGCGGTTGCCGAGACCCGGGCGATGGTCGAAGACGCCGATGTCATTGAGGGATGCCGAGCGATTGGCTTTGGGCTCGACACTCCGGGGCCCAGTGACTTCGGAATCGTGAGCGACATTCTGGCTGACCGCGCGTTCGGAGACGACCGTCACAACGCCGCGCTCGAACTTTTCACACTCGACGAACTGAAGCAACGTCATCTCGCTGCCCCTCACATGGTGGCAAACATCCTGGCGGCCAGCGCGCTCGTGCGCGCGGCCGGAGTCAGCGTGGAGGCGCTGCGCGCTGGAGTTGCGAGCTTCGAGATTGATGCTCACCGTAACCAGGTCGTAGTCGTGAGCCGGGGAGTGACGTGGATTAACGATTCCAAAGCGACCAACTCGCACGCCGCCAGCGCTTCGTTGTCTGCCGCAGACCCTGTGGTGTGGATTGTGGGCGGTCTGCTGAAAGGCGTCGATGTTGCGCCACTCGTGGCCAAGCACGCGCCGCGGCTTAAAGCAGCGATCGTAATTGGTAACGACAGGCTGACAATCCGGGCGGCATTCGAGCGACACGCGCCGCAGATTCCGGTCTTCGAGGTCGAAGCGACTGACACTAAACACGTGATGCCGCGCGCTGTCGAGCTAGCGCACGGGATCGCTAGTGAGGGCGACACCGTCTTATTGGCACCGGCAGCGGCATCCATGGATCAGTTCACTAATTATTCGGACCGCGGAGAAAAGTTCGCAGCAGCAGTGCTCGAACGAGTAGGAGGAAACGACGATGGCGCCTCCTCAGCGACCACAACGGCCCCCGCGGTCGACTAGCTCAGCCCCTCAGCCTCGACAGGCTCCCGCCGGGAAACCGCCGGCGTCAACTGAACCCTCCGATGAGCCGGTCGCCGCTCGCGTACCCGTCAGGAAGATCTTCTCGGCGCAGTCGAGTGATTTCTTCTTGCTCTTTGGCACCACGTTGTTCTTGGTCATTTTCGGCCTCGTCATGGTGCTCTCGTCGTCCTCGGTGGAGTCGTACGCTGCCGACCAAGGATTCTTCGGCAGCTTCTTGCGCCAGACAGCATTCGCCCTCATCGGAATCCCGCTCATGCTCGTTGCCTCGCGCGCCCCGGTGCGCTTTTGGAAGCGCTGGGCTCTTCCCGGACTCATCCTCGGCGGAGTACTGCAGCTTCTCGTCTTCGTTCCCGGTATCGGTTGGGGCTATGGCGGAAACCAGAACTGGATTCAGATCGGGTCGTTCAGCGCGCAGCCATCAGAGTTCGTGAAGGTCGCCATCATCGTGTGGGTGGCATGGGTGCTCTCCACAAAGCAAGATCAGCTCGCCGATTGGAGACAGGTCCTGTTTCCGGTCGGGCCGGTGGCTGGCGCCGCTATCTTGTTCGTGCTGTTCGGAAACGACCTGGGAACAGCATCCATCATGCTGCTCATCATCTTCTCCTGCTTTTTCTTTGCGGGGGTAAAGCTGCGCTACCTCGCGGGGGGCGTCGTCGTCGTCGTGTTGAGTGCGATAATGTTCGCGACCACCAGTGGCTCTCGTACTTCTCGCATTGGGGTGTGGCTCAACGGATGCACTGAGCTCGACTATCAGTCCACCTGTTGGCAAATCGAGCATGCTTATTGGGCCCTCGCGGGTGGCGGCATCTTTGGGCGTGGTCTCGGCAACTCGGTTGCCAAGCGAGGCTGGCTGCCTCATGCCGACAGCGACTACGTCTTCGCCATTATCGGGGAAGAACTTGGCCTCATCGGTGCCGTCGTTGTCCTGCTTTTGTTTGTCACTTTGGCTGTCGCGTTCGTGCGCATCATTCGTTCGACCAACGATAGTTTCGTACGCATCACCACAGCCGGCGTGATGGTGTGGGTTGTTGGTCAAGCCTTCGTCAACATCGCTGTAGTGCTCGGTGTTCTCCCCGTTCTGGGAGTACCGCTACCACTAATTTCGACAGGCGGATCGGCGCTCATCGCCACGCTGCTCGCCATCGGTGTCGTGCTCTCTTTCGCCCGCGCTGGCAACAAGCCGGGGGCTTCGACGCCACGCCCGGCCGCAACCTCTGGCAAGCCAAAGCCTGCAGGCAAGGGGACTGCCGCGGTGCAGGAAGCTCCTGTACAGTCGCCCGCGGATCGTTCACGCATGTTGGCCGCAAATCGAGCTCGAGGACGTCGATGACCACGTATTTACTGGCGGGTGGCGGCACAGCCGGCCACGTCAATCCCTTGCTCGCAGTCGCTGAACGCATTCGTGTGCGTGAGCCCGAAGCTGAAGTGCTGGTCTTGGGCACCGAAGAGGGACTTGAGGCGCGTTTGGTGCCCGAACGCGGTTTCGAACTGCTCACGATCGCGAAGCTTCCGTTTCCTCGTCGTCCCAATCGTGCAGCACTGAAGTTTCCTGCTCGCCTTCGCGCAGCGATCGACGACGTGGTCGAAATCATCACCGAACGCCAGGTGGATGTTGTCGTTGGCTTTGGCGGCTACGTCGCTGCGCCCGCCTATCTGGGGGCGCGCAAGGCCAAGATTCCGCTCGTAATCCACGAGGCAAATAGCCGTCCCGGTATAGCCAACCGCTTGGGATCTTTTTTCACTCCGTTCGTTGGTACTGCTTTCGACCGCACACCTATTCGCGGGGGTGTCGTTGTCGGTATGCCGCTGCGCGTAGAAATTGAGACGCTCGATCGTTTTGCCGCCCGCACTGAAGCTGATTCGTTCTTCGGGCTCGACCCCCAGAAGCCGACGCTGCTCGTGACGGGCGGCTCCTCTGGCGCCAAGCGAATCAACGACACGATTGCGTCGTCAATCACTCGCATTCTCGGCGCCGGCTGGCAAGTGCTGCACATCACGGGGGAGTACCGCGATGCCGTGGAGGACCCTCAACTCTCCGGGTATGTGGTCGTCAAATATTGCGACCGAATGGAACTGGCTCTCGCGGCTGCTGACCTAGCAATCGCGCGCGCAGGAACATCGACGGTGGCGGAGCTCACTGGCCTCGGCATCCCGGCAATCTATGTTCCTTACCCGGTCGGCAACGGCGAGCAGAAGTACAACGCTCGCACCGCCGTGGATGCTGGCGCCGCCATTCTTGTAGCGGACAGCCAGTTTGTTCCCCAGTGGGTGAGCTCCGAGCTCGTGCCCATGCTGCGTAAACGGGCGCTCATCGCTGACATGGCAGCCCGCGCATCCACAGTGGGTTCTCTTGACGGAACCGACCGGATGCTCGAGCTCGTCGATCTGGCCCTCTCGCGCGATCTACCATTGACATCATGATCTTCCCCGATTTGTCTATGCCGCTGCCCGGACCCTTGCGCTCGGCGCACTTCGTCGGGGTGGGCGGCTCGGGAATGAGCGGCATCGCCCGTATGTTCTTGGATGCCGGAATTACGGTGACAGGCTCAGACCGCGCTGCGAACGCCAACGTCGAGTCGCTGCGCGCCGCCGGCGCCAGAATTGCTATCGGGCACGACGCCGCACACCTCGGTGATGCTGAGGCTCTCGTCTACACGGGGGCGCTCTGGCCCGATAACCCTGAGTACGTCGCTGCGGTTGAGCGTGGCATCCCGGTACTGCACCGTTCCCAAGCTTTAGCGTGGTTGGTCGGAAACGACCGACTGATTGCTGTTGCGGGGGCACACGGCAAGACGACATCCACGGGAATGATCATCACTGCGCTCCGTGAACTTGGCGCATCGCCGAGTTTCGTCAACGGCGGCATTATCCAGGGACTAGGCACGAGTTCCGGCTCGGGTACCGACGACCTCTTTGTCGTCGAGGCGGACGAGTCGGATGGTTCGTTTTTGCTGTATTCCACAGCGATCGCCCTCATTACGAATGTGGATGCCGATCACCTTGACCACTATGGCTCGCACGACGCATTCGATGACGCATTCGTTGAGTTCGCTGCCAAGGCGGCTGAAGCGGTGGTGGTATCGAGTGATGATGCTGGAGCGGTGCGCGTAACTCAGCGCCTTGAACACCACAACGTCGTCACGTTCGGCGAAGCGGCGGATGCCATGGTTCGCCTTCACTCGATTACGTCTCGAGGGCCGGTGGCCTTCACGATCGTTGTCGACGGTCGCGAAGAGCGAGTTCAACTCGCCGTTCCTGGCCGCCACAACGCCATAAACGCCACGGGCGCCATTGCCGTGCTGATCGGGCTTGGCCACGAGCTGGGCGCTGCTATCGATGCGGTTTCCACGTTCGCGGGTACTCAGCGCCGCTTTGAGCTGCACGCGGTGGTCGATGGCGTCAGCGTGTACGACGACTACGCCCACCACCCCACCGAGGTGGAGGCCGCGCTGAGTGGGGCTCGCAGCGTTGTCGGCGAGGGGCGATTGATCGCCGTTCACCAGCCGCACTTGTTCAGTCGCACGCGCGATATGGCATCCGAGTTTGCTGAAGTGTATGAGCGTCTTGCCGATCACACGGTAGTGCTCGATGTTTTTGGGGCGCGCGAAGACCCGATTCCGGGAGTCACTGGTGAGCTCGTGTCATCGCGCTTTGTTGACTCGACGCGCGTTGATTTTGTTCCTGATTGGGAATTGGCCGCGCAGCGCGTCGCCGAGATCGCTCGAGAGGGCGACATCGTGATGACGTTGAGCTGTGGCGATGTGTATCGCATCATTCCGCAGCTCATCTCCGCCATCGATCGCCGTTCCGGCGGGACTGGGCACGCCGCGCCCGGGGCAGATCAGGTGTCGAGTGAAGAGGCCTGAGGGATTCGATAAGGCTGCACAACAGCCCGACCCCGCATCGGCAAAACCACGTCGTAAGCGCGGTGCTGCCGATTCTGGCGCAACCGGTGGTGACAGTGCGGTTTCCT
This sequence comes from Salinibacterium sp. 10G20-15, assembly GCF_057365065.1. Lineage (NCBI taxonomy): Bacteria > Bacillati > Actinomycetota > Actinomycetes > Micrococcales > Microbacteriaceae > Salinibacterium > Salinibacterium sp. 10G20-15. The sequence continues at coordinate 2,558,124 of NZ_CP195118.1, read as the reverse complement.
CGAAGAAATCGCGGCTGTCGCGTGCGCCGAAGGTCAGTTCTTCCACCGCCACGCGCGCTCCAGCGCCGAGTGCCGCGCGCGAGGCGAGCGCTCCGAGCGCCGGGAAAAAAGCACCGAGCACTCCACGGCAGCCCAGCCGTCTTCGGCTCAGCCGCGCAGAACCAAGCCCTGATGTGGTCGCCAAACGACAGCTTCGTCGTGCCGCGCGCGATCGACGGCGTGCGGAGAAGGCTGAGCTGCGTCGATTCACTCGTCGAGCTCGCACTCGCAAATACACGCTGCTCTCGATTGCAGCTCTTGTCGCTGTTCTCCTCGGGCTTATCGCGGTCGCTGTTTTCTCACCGATTTTGGCTCTGCGCACCGTGATCGTTGACGGCACGAACCGTATTGATCCTGCTGAAATCCAAGCAGCGGTCGAGACTCAAGAGGGCACGCCGCTCGCGCTGCTCGACTTCGGCGCGATCAATACCGAATTGTCGGTATTTCCCTTGATCCGCAGTTACGTGACCGAAATCGTGCCCCCAGATACTCTTCTGGTTCACATCGTCGAACGTGAGCCCATTGGTTCTGTCACAATCGATGGCGTGTTTACGCTGGTTGATCCCGCCGGGATCACCATTCAAGAGTCGGCTGAGCGCATTGCTGGTGTTCCGCTCATCGATATTGGGGGAGCGGATGTTTCGAGTCCCGCCTTCAGCGCTGCCACCGAAGTGTTGCTCGCTTTGCCCGACGACCTGCGAGCCCGCGTAGAGAGTGTGTCAGCGACGACGAAGGACGATGTGTCGTTCGTGCTTTCTGGGGTGGGGCAGCGCGTGGTGTGGGGTAGCGCTAGCGACTCAGCACGTAAGGCTGCGCTGCTCGAAGCTCTCATCTCGCAGCGGGATCCTGATGAGGCCGGAGAGTTCGATGTCTCCGCTCCCAGTAACGGAATTTTCCGTCCCCACTAACGCGCGGCGCACCGTCGAGAATGCTGCTGTGCCCCGATTTCGCTGAACACTTTCCGACACGCGGTTCACGGTGCATCCGTGTGGGGTGCTATCCGCATACTCTCAACGAAAGAAATACATACTGAGCATAACTTTAAACCTCAAGTCGAGGTTGATAGTTTCCAGTGGAGGCCGAAAGTGACATCAAACCAGAACTACCTCGCAGTCATCAAGGTAGTCGGCATCGGTGGCGGCGGCGTGAACGCCGTCAACCGAATGATCGAGCTCGGCCTGCGAGGCGTCGAGTTTATTGCGATCAATACCGACGCCCAAGCGCTGCTTATGAGCGATGCCGACGTGAAACTTGACGTCGGTCGCGAACTCACCCGCGGACTTGGAGCCGGCGCCGACCCCGAGGTTGGCCGTCGTGCCGCTGAAGATCACGCCGAAGAGATCGAAGAAGCGCTTGCGGGTGCTGACATGGTCTTCGTTACGGCCGGAGAGGGTGGCGGAACCGGTACCGGTGGCGCCCCCGTGGTCGCCCGTATCGCTAAGTCGATCGGTGCACTGACAATCGGTGTCGTTACGAAGCCCTTCGGTTTCGAGGGCAAGCGCCGTTCATCTCAGGCCGAAATTGGTGTCGAGACTCTCAAGAACGAGGTCGACACCCTCATCGTCGTTCCCAACGATCGCCTTCTCGAGATCAGCGACCGCGGCATCAGCATGCTCGAGGCTTTCTCGACCGCTGACCAGGTGCTTCTCGCCGGCGTTCAGGGCATCACCGACCTGATCACGACCCCGGGTCTGATCAACCTCGACTTCGCCGACGTCAAGTCGGTTATGCAGGGTGCTGGTTCTGCGCTGATGGGCATTGGCTCATCACGCGGGGCCGACCGGGCCATAAAAGCGGCTGAGTTGGCTGTTGCCTCCCCGTTGCTCGAAGCCAGCATCGATGGAGCGCACGGTGTGCTGCTCTCCATTCAAGGCGGATCGAACCTCGGTATCTTTGAGATCAACGATGCCGCGCGTCTCGTTCAAGAGGCCGTCCACCGTGAAGCCAACATCATCTTCGGTGCCGTTATTGACGACACTCTCGGTGACGAAGTGCGCGTAACGGTTATCGCCGCCGGGTTTGACGGGGGAGAACCTTCCCCGAAGCCTCTCGAGGGTCGTCGCACGAACTATGTCGTGCCGGAGCCGCCAGCCGAACACATCGCTGCGGACGATTCTGCAGCGGCGAAGGATTCTGACTGGAAGTCTCAGCCCAGTGTCATTCCGGCAACGCCAATAGACCGTAGCTTTGACGACGACGATGAGAACGACAACGATCTCGACGTTCCCGACTTTCTGAAGTAGTAATCATGGTCGACCTCACTCCGTTGGGTGAACGACTTGCAGCGGTCGACGAGAAGATCGCGGATGCGGCACGCGCGGCATCCCGCGATCTGTCTTCAATCACGCGCATCGTGATCACTAAGTTCCATCCGGCGAGCCTTGTGCGCGAGCTTTACGACCTTGGCGTGCGTGACGTTGGCGAAAACAGACACCAAGAAGCCCAAGCGAAAGCAGCCGAACTCGCTGATCTTGAGCTTCGATGGAATTTTGTTGGCCAGCTCCAGAGCAAGAAAGCACGGCACGTTCGTGCTTATTGTCACTCGGTTCATTCTGTCGATCGTGATTCGCTCATTACCGCGCTGGCGACCGACGAGGCCGAAACACTCATTGATGCCTTTGTGCAGGTTAATCTCACAGATGACCGCGGTCGCGGTGGGGTCGTCGCGACCGAGCTAGATGCGTTCGCCGACCGCGTTGCAGCGGCGCCGGGGCTCCGCTTGCGGGGGATCATGGGCGTTGCGCCCTTAGGGGAAGACCCGCGGCCTGCCTTTGCCGAGCTGCGGTCTCTCTCCGAACGCGTGCAGCGCCAGCATCCGGACGCCTCAGCGCTTTCGATGGGCATGTCCGGCGACTTCGTCGAAGCGATCGCAGAAGGTGCGACACACCTACGTATTGGAACGGCAATCACGGGAAATCGACCTGACCATGGTTAATCTCGAAGCAGAAGCTTCACCATTCGGAGGATTATTATGGCCAACCCACTGCGCAAGACAATGGTTTACCTCGGCCTCGCCGACGAGGACTACGAGTACGAGCAGGAAGCGACTACGCCAGCGGCCCCTGTCGCCCCTGTCGCCGCAGCACCGGCTCCAGCGAGCTCTAACCGCGCGCCGGTTACGCCGTTGCGTCGGGCTGCACCCAGCACTGCGGAGGCAGAGATGAACGAGATTTTGACGGTGCACCCGCGCCAGTACAAAGACGCCCAGTTGATTGCAGAGAACTTCCGTGAGGGAATCCCCGTCATCATCAATCTGTCGCAGATGAGTGAGCCGGATGCGCGTCGCCTGGTTGACTTCGCGAGCGGGCTCTCTTTGGGGCTGTACGGCAAGATCGAGCGTGTGACGAGCAAAGTTTTCCTGCTTTCTCCCGCCCACGTCGCGGTCAGCGGCGAGCAGGCTGAAGTCGAGTCAGACGTCGACGCATCCTTTTTCGGGCAGTAGCCCGACGCACGGCGCGCCCCTCGCTGGACGCTAACCTAGAGGGGTGAATCCCGTTTCTGTTCTCGCCCTAGTGGCGTATTACGCCATTACCCTGTTCATGTTTACGATGTGGGCTCGGTTTATTCTTGATCTTGTCGTGGTCTTCGCGCGAGGTTGGCGACCGACCGGGGTTGGCCTTGTACTTTCGGAGTTTGTTTTCACAATCACTGATCCTCCAATTAAGGCTGTTCGCAAAGTTGTGCCCATGGTGAGAATCGGAAACGGTGCTCTCGATCTCTCGTGGATGCTCGTCATGCTGGTGTGCATTATCCTCACCTCCATATTGCGGGGCTTTTAGAACCAGCGGCTAGCGATGTACTCTTGTCGGAGAGCATGCGGCAACTAGTCAGGTTTCGTCAGTAGCATCTGACGTGAACGTTGAACGTTGTGTATACGTTGAAAGAAAGTTTTAGAGGTGGCGGCAATGGCTTTGACTCCAGAAGACGTGGTCAACAAGCGGTTTGAATCGACGAAGTTCCGCGAGGGATACGACCAAGATGATGTCGATGATTTTCTCGACGAGGTCGTTGTTGAGTTGCGCCGACTTAACCAAGAGAACGACGAGCTTCGTCAGCGTTTGACTGCAGCTGAAGCGCGCGCAACCGAGCTCCAGCAGTCCGCTAGCAGCGCGGCTGCTGCGGCTCCCGCGCCCGCTGCGATTGCTGCACCGGCTCCGGCCGCTATTGAGAGCGCGCCGGCACCCGCGGCCCCCGCGCCCGAGCCTGTCTCGTCGGTTCTCGATGATGCCAGCAGCACGAACAACCTGCTCCAGCTTGCCCGCCGTCTGCACGAAGAGCACGTTCGCGAGGGAGTTCAGAAGCGCGACGCTCTAATCGCTGAAGGTCAGGCATCTGCTGCGGAAATCGTCGCTGAAGGTCGCGCTTCCGCGGCTGAGATCGTCGCCGAAAGCAAGTCAAACGCGGCAGACATCGCGGCTCAGGCCGAAGCTCAGCAGCGCGAGCAGCTCGGCGTTCTTGAGCAGCAGCGCGAAGCGCTTGAAGGGCGTATCGAATCGCTACGTAACTTCGAGCGTGAATACCGCGAGAAGCTCAAGAGCTACATTGAAGACCAACTGCACGAGTTGGACTCGTCGAGTCTTGTCACCGCTGGTGGCCCTTCGCTTCAGGAATCAGCTCAGCAAGGTCAGGCCCCAGCCTCTCAGCAGTCGGGCCACCTTACTCCTGAGGACTTTGCAGCGCCCCAGTCCGCGCAGCAGCCGCCGGCCAGCTTTTCAGGTTTCTCCGGTAGCTAGTTTTTCGGCAGTGGCCGTCAGTCGGTCGGTACGAGCTTAGGCTCCACCGCCGCTGGCGGCCTTTGCTGTGTTTTCACCCTCTTCGGCAGTGCTCGGAGGCGGCGCGAAAACCGATCGTTCATCTCTTCTCTCAAGGAGCACCAGTGGAAACTCGAAGCTTGCCGGTACCCGAAGGTCTCGCGGGCCACAGAGTTGACGCTGCACTCGCCAAACTTCTGGGATTCTCTCGCACCTTCGCGGCCGAACTTGCGGCCAGTGGGGGAGTCCTCGTAGATGGCGTGGCTGTCGGTAAGTCTGATCGACTCCTTGCGGGCTCCTGGCTCGAAGTAACGTGGGTTTCGAAAACTGAGCCGCAGATCGTGCCGGTAGTGCTCGATGCTCTAGGAATCATCTACGACGATGAACATATTGTTGTCGTTGATAAGCCTGCGGGTGTCGCAGCGCATCCCTCCGTAGGGTGGGACGGCGTGACCGTTCTCGGGGCCCTAGCTGGTGCTGGTTACCGCATTTCGACGTCGGGCGCCGCTGAACGCGCAGGTATTGTGCACCGCCTCGATGCGGGAACAAGCGGTCTTATGGTGGTTGCAAAGTCGGAGCTTGCTTACACGGCGCTCAAGCGGGCTTTTCACGATCGAGAGGTGGAGAAGATTTATCACTCTATCGTGCAGGGGCATCCCGATCCGCTTGCTGGCACCATCGACGCCCCTATCGGTCGTCATCCGGGATCGAGTTGGAAGTTTGCAGTGGTCGCGGGAGGCAAAGACTCCATCACTCATTACGAAACGATCGAAGCGTTCCCGTCCGCGGCCCTCGTTGAGGTGCATCTTGAGACTGGGCGCACCCACCAGATTCGCGTGCACATGGCGGCTCAGCGGCATCCGTGTGTTGGCGACACGATGTATGGCGCAGATCCCACCATCACGGCTCGGTTGGGGTTGACACGGCAATGGTTGCACGCTCATCAGCTTGGCTTCGTGCATCCGGCCACCGGAGAACATGTCTCGTTTGAGTCTGCGTACCCGGCCGACCTTCAGTCAGCACTTGAGGTGCTTCGCGCCGACTAGGGCGCGTCAATTAGAGTCCCTCTCGGGTGCTGGCTTAGGCTAGATTTCGAAAGAATTCGGAGTGTCTGTGGCTGCTAATAACGATTCGTTTGTGCATTTGCACGTTCACAGCGAGTACTCGATGCTCGATGGCGCGGCGCGTGTCGGGCCGCTGTTAGATGCGGCTGTAGAGCAGGGGATGCCTGCTATTGCGATTACTGACCATGGCAACATGTTCGGCGCGTATGACTTCTGGAAACAGGCCACGGCTAAGGGCATCAAGCCGATCATCGGCACGGAAGCTTATATAACGCCGGGAACCCCGCGCGGGGACAAAACTCGCGTACGTTGGGGCCGCAGCGACCAAGCACGGGACGACGTCGGAGGCAGCGGCGCGTATACCCACATGACGTTGCTTGCCCAAAACAACGAGGGAATGCATAACCTCTTTCGCCTTTCGTCACTAGCTTCCATCGAGGGCTTTTATTTCAAGCCCAGAATGGACCGTGAGCTGCTGAGTCAGTACTCAAAGGGTGTTATCGCGACGACCGGATGCGTCGGTGGCGAGGTCCAGACCAAACTCCGTCTCGGACTCTATGACGAAGCCCGTGAGGCGGCGGCGGAGTTTCAAGATATTTTCGGCAAGGAGAATTTCTTTGCCGAAGTTATGGATCACGGTATCGACATCGAGCGACGCACCATGGTCGATCTCATTCGGCTCGCGAAAGAACTCGATATGCCGTTGCTGGCGACAAACGACTTGCATTACACGCATGCGCACGATGCCACGGCGCACGCCGCCTTGTTGTGCGTTCAGTCGGCCTCAACACTTGACGACCCCAACCGTTTCAAGTTCGACTCGAATGAGTTCTATCTCAAGTCGGCAGCCGAGATGCGTTCGCTGTTTCGGGAGCATCCCGAAGCGTGCGATAACACGCTGCTGATCGCCGAACGCAGCGAGATCAACTTCGAAGGCCGCGACCTCATGCCGCGGTTTCCGGTGCCGGAGGGTGAAACCGAAGCGACCTGGTTCGAAAAAGAAGTAGCCCGAGGGATGAACAAGCGTTTCAACAACGCGCCTTCCGACGCTCACTTGGCCCAAGCCAAGTATGAAGTTGACGTTATTCAACAGATGGGCTTTCCCGGCTACTTTCTCGTAGTCGCCGACTTCATTCAGTGGGCTAAGTCGCAAGGTATCCGCGTGGGGCCGGGCCGTGGTTCCGCCGCGGGGTCGATGGCATCGTACGCCGTCGGCATTACCGAGCTTGACCCGCTTGCGCACGGCCTGATCTTTGAGCGATTTCTCAATCCCGAGCGAGTATCGATGCCCGATGTGGATGTCGACTTCGACGATCGCCGACGCGGTGAGGTAATCCGCTACGTTACCGATAAGTATGGTGACGACCGAGTGGCTCAGATCGTGACATACGGAACGATTAAGGCGAAGCAAGCACTGAAAGACTCCGCCCGAGTTCTGGGGATGCCGTATTCGGTAGGTGAGAAGCTCACCAAGGCGATGCCTCCGGCCATCATGGGTAAAGATATTTCGCTCGGTGACGTGCGAAACAAGGATGCGGCGCGGTACAAAGAAGCCGCCGACATCCGGGGGATCGTTGATACCGATCATGAGGCTGCGAAGGTGTTCGAGACCGCCGTGGGTCTCGAAGGATTGAAGCGTCAGTGGGGCGTGCACGCTGCCGGTGTCGTTCTGTCTGCGGAGCCGCTGCTCGATGTTCTCCCGATTATGCGTCGTGAGGACGATGGCGCCATCATTACCCAATTTGATCAACCCCCGCTAGAGAGCCTTGGGCTGATCAAGATGGACTTCCTGGGGCTTCGAAATCTCACGGTAATTGAAGACGCCCTGAGGATGATCGAAGCCAACACTGGTTCGCCGCTCATCATCGAGGACCTCGATCTCGATGCGGACCCCAAGACTTACGAATTGTTGGCGCGAGGTGACACCCTCGGCGTTTTCCAGCTTGACGGTGGCCCGATGCGCGCTTTGCTCAAGCAACTGAAGCCCACCAACTTCGAGGACATTTCCGCCGTTATCGCCCTGTATCGCCCAGGGCCGATGGGAATGAACTCGCACACGAAGTACGCGCTTCGCAAGAATGGGCTCGAAGGCATTGATGCTATTCACGCCGAGCTTGAGGAACCTCTGCGCGACATCCTCGGTACCACGTTCGGCCTCATTGTGTACCAAGAACAAGTTATGTCAGTGGCTCAAAAGGTGGCTGGCTTCAGCCTTGGTCAAGCTGATGTTCTTCGTCGCGCAATGGGCAAGAAGAAGAAGGAAGAGCTCGACAAGCAATTCATCGGCTTCGAAACCGGCATGCTCAATAACGGCTATAGCAAAGAGGCCGTCAAGGTTCTGTGGGAAACCCTCATGCCGTTCGCCGACTACGCCTTTAACAAGGCTCACAGCGCCGGCTATGGAGTGTTGAGCTATTGGACTGCCTACCTCAAGGCCAACTACCCGGCTGAGTACATGGCTGCGCTCCTCACCAGTGTCGGTGACTCGAAAGACAAGCTCGGAATGTACTTGAGTGAGTGTCGGCGAATGGGCATCAAGGTGCTTGCGCCAGACGTCAACGAGTCGACCGTCAACTTTACGGCCGTTGCGGGAGACATCCGTTTCGGCCTCGGCGCTGTGCGTAACGTCGGTGCTGCCGTCGTGGAACAGATCGTGCGGGCGCGCACCGAAAAGGGCCGGTTTGAGTCCTTCCACGATTTCCTGCGAAAAGTCTCGATTCAAGTAGCCAACAAGCGCACCGTGGAGTCCTTGATCAAATCCGGAGCGTTCGACTCGCTTGGGGCTACGAGGCGTGGCCTCCTCGAAATTCACGAGGGTGCGTGCGACTCGGCGGTCAGCCTCAAACGCAACGAAGCCAACGGTCAGGTCGACCTCTTCGGGGGAATATTCGACTTCGACGAGGATGACGAGGGCGTGCCCGATCGGCCCGAATGGTCTAAACGCGACAAACTTGCGTTTGAACGCGAGATGTTGGGACTCTATGTCTCTGATCACCCGCTGTCGGGCCTCGAGCTGCAGCTCGCGAAGCACCAAGACTTTACAATTACCGAGGTTCTTTCCGGGGATGCCGTTGCCGATGGTGACCACGTTTCGATCGCTGGACTCGTAACGAGTGTGCAGCATCGCGTTGCCCGAAATAGCGGGAACCAGTACGGCATCGTCACGGTAGAGGACTTTGCCGGCGAAATTGACGTCATGTTCTTGGGCAAGACGTATCAGGAGTTTGCGCCTGGACTGGTCAACGACTCGATCGTGGTTGTACGTGGTCGTGCGAGTGCCCGCGATGACGGCATGAATCTTCATGCGGTGAGTATGTTCTCGCCTGATCTTGGGCCCAGCTTGGGGTCCGGTCCTATCGTGCTGACCGTAAAGGAGCAGCGTGCAACGACCGATGTGGTGTCGGGCTTGGGGGAAGTTCTCATCCGGCACGCGGGAGATGTCGAGGTGCGGTTACGCCTCGTCAGGGGGGACGTTGCGCGGGTATTCGAACTGCCCTATCGCGTCAAGGTTTCCGCTGATCTTTACGGTGAGGTCAAAACCTTGTTAGGGCCGGGATCGCTCGGCTAGTGGCAAGTTTCGCTGGCCAGTTCGAGTGTCTTAGCGGACCTGCGATTGAGTGGAACCCGCTAACGCGGGCGCAGGGTGGTTCGTAGTTCAGGCGCTGGAAGAGTTGTGCTCAAGCGAAATCGGGCGCATGTACGTGCGCTCGTGGTAAAGCAGCGCTTCGTCCTCTGGACCGAGAGTTCCGTGATCTATTTCGACAACGACAACGGCATTGTTATGGACTGGATGCACGTCGATAATGTGTCCGATCATCACCGCGGTGGCTCCGCTGAGGAGGGGGAGACCATTCTCAGCGGCACTCCAATGGCCTCCAACGAATCGGAGATCGTGGTCAGCAGCCATGGTCTCAGCCAAGTGTCGACTCTTTGGACCCAGCATATGAATCGCGATCTGATTGCCAACGGTAATAGCAGGCCACGAGCTCGAAATCTGAGCCATGTTGAAGGTCGCGAGCGGCGGCACAGCGGCGAGTGACGCGAGAGAGGTTGCTGTGAATCCCACCGGTCTCCCGTCCGGCGCCAGTGAGGTGATCGCCGCGACACCTGCGGCGTGGCGTCTGAAGGCGGCCTTGAACGCGTCGATTCCGGTTGCTATGTCTGAATTATTCATATGCTCACCCCAACCCTAATCGGCCAAGGAGAATTCCAAGCGGAGAACGAACTAGCATGGTCAAGCCATGTCGCTGAATATTATTGATCTCCGGTCCGCCGCGTTGAGCCGTGCGGAACTTTCTCGTGTCATCCCGCGTGCCCAGACGGACGTGTCGGTGGCCTCCGCCGCTGCTATCCAGCTCATCGACGAGGTGCGTGAGCGTGGAGAACAGGCTCTTTTGAATCAAGCAGAGCGACTCGACGGAGTGCTTCCTGAGCGCGTTCGCATTCACGCGGACGAGATCACCCGAGCAACTCGTGCGTTGAACCCTGCTGTGCGTGAAGCGCTCGAACTGGCGATTGAGCGCGTCCAAACAGCGAGTAAAGCCCAAGTTCCGCCGCCCGTGATGACGCAACTCGAGCAAGGCGCTGAGATCGTTCAGCGCTGGCAGCCTGTTAACCGTGTGGGGCTCTATGTGCCTGGCGGAAAAGCCGTCTATCCCTCGAGCGTGATCATGAACGTCGTCCCCGCCCAGGTTGCCGGCGTCTCATCGGTGGCTTTGGCATCCCCGCCGCAACGCAATTTCGGTGGAGCGGTGCATCCCACGATTTTGGGCGCAGCAGGTCTTCTCGGCGTCGATGAGGTATACGCAATGGGTGGTGCTGGAGCCATCGGAGCTTTTGCTTATGGAGTTCAGGATCTCGGCCTTGATCCGGTCGACATCATCACCGGACCGGGAAACGTCTACGTCGCCGCAGCGAAGCGCGCTGTACGTGGTGTTGTAGGGATCGATTCAGAAGCAGGCCCCACAGAGATTTTGATCATTGCGGACCGCACCGCAGATCCGCGCCTCGTTGCAGCGGACTTGCTGAGTCAAGCCGAACACGATGAGCTCGCGGCGGCGGTGCTCGTCACCGACTCAGAAGAACTAGCAGATGCCGTGCGAACTCACCTGACTGAGCAGCTGGCTGCGACGCCGCACTCGCAACGAGCGACGGTGGCTCTCGACGGCCAACAGTCTGCGATCGTGCTGGTCAACGACATGGCCGCCGCGGCGGCGCTCAGCAACGCCTATGGACCTGAGCACCTCGAGATCCAAGCCGAAGAGTCTGGCTCCGTGCTTGACATGATCGATAACGCCGGCGCAATCTTCCTCGGCGACCAGTCTCCCGTTAGCCTGGGCGATTACCTCGCCGGTTCGAATCATGTGCTGCCCACCGGTGGCCAATCCCGATTCTCTTCGGGTCTGGGCTCTTACACGTTCCTGCGTCCACAGCAGGTGATCCGATACAACCACGACGCATTGCGCGCTTTGGAGCCTCACATCGTCGCCTTGAGTACCGCAGAGGACCTTCCCGCGCATGGCGCCGCTGTGAGTAAGCGATTCGAGGACCGCTAAGCGGGTACTCTTGAGGAACTATGTATTGCCCCTTTTGCCGGCATCCTGACAGCAGGGTTGTCGACTCACGAACCAGTGACGACGGACTCTCGATTCGTCGTCGTCGACAGTGCCCCGAGTGCGGGCGCCGTTTTTCGACCACCGAGACCGCATCGCTCAACGTCATTAAGCGCAATGGCGTTGTTGAATCTTTTAGCCGCGAGAAGATCGTAAGTGGTGTTCGCAAGGCGTGCCAAGGGCGCCCCGTCACCGACACTGATTTGGCGGTGCTGGCGCAAAAAGTTGAAGAAGCGATTCGCGCGACGGGCACTGCCCAAATCGACGCCAACGAAATTGGACTCGCTATTCTGTCACCACTGCGCGAGCTCGACGAGGTCGCGTACCTCCGTTTTGCTAGCGTCTACCAGGCATTTGACTCGCTCGATGACTTTGATGAGGCCATTAACCAGCTTCGTTTGGACCACGGTACCGCGAGCTAGTCGCTAGACCCATACTCGATATTCGCCACCTTCTACCGCTGAGAGCAATGCTAGCCATGTACGACTTCTTCTTCCGCACTGTTCTCAAACGACTCGACCCCGAGTTGGCGCATTCGCTTGCTTTTGCGGTGATTCGTGCTTTGCCTGCGCTCGGCGTTGGCAAGTTACTGAAGCGTCCGGTCGATCCATCGCTTCGGGTGCATACTCTGGGGCTTACTTTCGATTCGCCTTTCGGCGTCGCTGCGGGATTTGATAAATCTGGCGCCGGCATTAGCGGGCTGGGGCAATTGGGCTTCAGTCACGTGGAAGTTGGTACGATCACGGCGTTGCCGCAGCCAGGAAACCCCAAACCGCGCCTGTTCCGTCTCATAGCGGATCGCGGAGTGATCAATCGCATGGGATTTAACAACGCCGGCGCAATTCGCGCCGCCCAGGTTATCGATCGTGCTCGTCGTAGAACCGATCGTCCGATCATCGGCGTTAACATCGGCAAGTCACGAGTGGTCGCTGTCGAGGATGCGGTCGCTGACTACCTTACGAGCGCTCGCGCGCTTGCTCCTCTCGCTGATTACCTCGTGGTTAATGTCAGTTCGCCGAACACCCCGGGGCTTCGTGGGCTGCAGGAAATTGACAAACTGAAACCCTTGCTTGCTGCTGTGAAGTCCGCGGCCGGTGACACCCCCGTCTTGGTCAAGATCGCCCCTGATGTGACGGATGATGAGGCACGCGCAATTGCTCGCCTTGCCGTCGAGGAACTGGACGGCATCATTGCGACAAACACCACTCTCTCTCGGGATGGACTTCTCACACCGGCTGCAACGGTTGAGGCAGCCGGAGCCGGGGGAGTGTCGGGTAAACCAGTGTCTGCTCGTTCACTCGAACTCCTCCGAACTATCCGGGAGGCAGTGCCTGCTGAATTTTGCGTGATCTCGGTTGGTGGGGTAGAAACTGCGGAAGACGTCGTTGAGCGCCTCCGCGAGGGTGCCACGCTAGTCCAGGGCTACACCGGTTTCATCTACCGGGGCCCGTTGTGGGCGCGTACCATCAACGCGCAGCTCCCCACATTGCTGAGCAAGTTAGAGCGCTAGCCGCGCAGCCGGAGGCTGCCGCGCGACCGCAGAAACTCCGTAAGAAAGCTGCGCGGTAGGAAGTCTGCGGTGCCGTGAGAATGTTGGCGTTACCGTAAGAAGTCTGCAACACCGCACAATTGAGGGCGCGAGAATTCGTCCATTTGGGTGGTCGTCTCGACCGAATTCCGACCTAGCTGGGAAACTCACCGCGCTTCACTTGTGGCTTAGGCAAACGCATGATCCGCAACTGGAGCGAACGCATCGCTGCATACCAGCGAACCCGCTCGGCGCGAGACTCACCGAACTTCTCACTGACCTTTTTGCGCAGTCGGAGGCCGAGCAGTACTGCATCGAGAGTGGCGACAAGGAAGAAGCCCCACAACGCCATGAGGCCGATGACTTGCACTTCTGGCTGCGGAAAGAAGGTCATAATGATGACGGCGAACATCATCGGTACCAATAGTTCGCCGACGTTGAAGCGGGCGTCGACGTAGTCGCGCACGAACCGCTTCTGCGGCCCGCGATCGCGAAGCGGGAGATACTTCTCCTCGCCATTTGCCATACCGATGCGTGCGCGTTCGCGTTCAGCCTGCAGCTGCGCGCGCGCAGTGCGACGCGCCTCCTTGCGGTCGTTAGAAACGAGAGGACGCACGTTGGCAGCCTCACGCTCTTTGCGAGTCGGTGTAGGGCGTCCTTTGCCCGAGACCGCGACGTCGTGGGCGTCAGAGTTCTCGGAGTGGGGAGTGTTTTCAGTCGAAGATGCTTTTGCCACAGGGTTCCTTGCGTTGGTGTCGATCTAAGATTACTCGTATGACTCACACGCCGCAGCCGACGTCAGTGTCGACGACCCCTGATCCTTCGCTCGCACCCCTCACTGAGGCGGTGGAAGCGGCATTGCCGGCCACCGTGGCTGAGCTCGGGGCTCTCGTTCGTATTCCATCTGTGTCGTGGGATGGCTTCGACACCGACCAAGTCTCGCGCAGCGCAGAGGCGGCCAAAGCATTGATCGAGGGCATTGGCGTTTTCGAGACTGTCGAGCTTGCTCGAGCACCGATCGAAGGTGACACGCTGGGGCATCCCGCGGTTTTGGCAACGCGCAAGGCCAGAAACGGCAAGCCAACGATCTTGCTCTACGCCCACCATGATGTCCAGCCTCCTGGCCACGATGAAGACTGGGATTCGCCTCCCTTCGAGCCCACCGTGCGCGGTGACCGACTGTACGGCCGCGGTGCGGCTGACGACAAAGCCGGAATTATGGCCCACGTTGCCGCGATCCGAGCTTTCGTGGAAACGGTCGGAGAGAACTTTGATCTCGGTCTCGTAGCGTTCTTCGAAGGCGAAGAAGAGTTTGGCTCTCGCTCGTTCGCGAACTTCATCACGGAGAACCGCGAGAAGCTTGCGGCCGATGTTATCGTCGTTGCCGACTCGGACAACTGGGATATCGCTACCCCGTCGCTGACAGTTGGACTGCGCGGTAACGTGACGTTTAAGCTCACAGTATCCACTCTGGCGCACGCCTCGCACTCTGGCATGTTTGGGGGAGCGGTCCCGGATGCGATGCTCGCGGCGATCAAGCTGCTTGCGACGCTTCATGACGAAGACGGCGCGGTCGCAGTGGAGGGGCTCACCAGTCGCGAGTCGCTCACCCCCGAGTACAGCGAAGAGAAGCTGCGCCACGAAGCGGGACTTCTCGATGGCGTTTCGTCAATTGGCGATGGAACCGTGTTAAGCAGGCTGTGGGACAAACCCTCGGTCACAGTGACAGGCATTGACGCGCCCACCGTGATGAACGCATCCAACACGCTTACGCCGAGCGTGACCGTCAAGGTGAGCGCCCGAATCGCGCCCGGGCAAGACCCCGAGGAGGCATTCGTAGCGCTCCGTGACCATCTTGAATCGAAGGCACCCTTTGGCGCCCACCTCGAGATCTCGGATGTCGACAAGGGCAGCCCATTCTTGGTTGACACGAGCGGGTGGGCGGTCGAAATCGTCAAGTCGGCAATGCACGAGGCTTGGGGCAACGAACCTCTCGAGACGGGGATCGGCGGGTCAATCCCGTTCATTTCGGACCTCGTCGAAGTTTTTCCTGAGGCGCAGATTCTCGTCACCGGGGTTGAAGACCCCGAGTCGCGCGCTCACAGCCCGAACGAGTCGCTCCACCTCGGGGTTTTCAAGCGCGCCATCCTCACGGAGGCGTTGCTGCTCGCAAAGTTGGAACGGCGGGCGTAGAATTACCCCATGACTGATTCCGCTGTTGAAACTGACACCCACGGTGTTGCACTGACTGAGGCTGCCTCGAACAAGGTTCGTAGCCTCATGTCGCAAGAGGGCCGCGATGACTTGCGTCTTCGCTTGGCCGTTCAGCCGGGCGGATGCTCAGGGCTCATCTATCAGCTCTACTTCGACGAGCGCTTCCTCGATGGAGACGTCAGCCGCGACTTCGGCGACGGCGTCGAGGTTGTTGTCGACAAAATGAGCGTGCCGTACCTCGAAGGTGCCAGCATCGATTTCGAAGACACCATTGAAAAGCAGGGGTTCACAATCGATAACCCCAATGCCGAAGGCAGCTGCGCCTGTGGCGACAGTTTCCACTAATTTCATAGCAATTTTGCGAGAAGGTGCGCCGGTTTGGTGCACCTTTTCGCTTGTGTGGGGCGAGGCGGTAATCAATACCCCCTCCCGCTGCATATAGACTGGAAAGGTATTAGTCCGTGTTCTTCGAGAGGTCACAGGTGCGCTCTAACCGCCGAATTCGATGGGCAGCGATCCCACTCGCTCTGGTTACGATGCTGGTGCTGACCGGCTGTACTCAAGAGCAGTTGCAGGGCTGGCTCCCGGGAGATCCCGAAACCACCAATCACACAAGCCGCATCATCGGACTGTGGGTCACCTCGTGGATCGTCTTGCTTGTGGTGGGTGTCATCACGTGGGGCCTCATCATCTGGGCCGCGGTTGTTTACCGCCGGCGCCGAGGACAGACCGGGCTCCCCGTTCAGCTTCGCTATAACTTGCCGATCGAAGTGTTCTACACGATCGTGCCGCTTATTCTCGTCATCGGATTCTTCGCGTTCACCGCGCGTGACCAGGCGGCCATCGAGCAGGTAGACGTAAATCCAGATGTCACTATCGAGGTCATCGGTAAGCGTTGGGCTTGGGACTTCAACTACGTTAACGACAACGTCTACAGCGCCGGCGTTCAGGCGGACTTTAACCCCGACGGCACCGTAGACGTCGACAACCTTCCTGAGCTGGTACTTCCGGTTGACAAGAAGGTCGAGATCAAAATTGAGTCTCGTGATGTCATTCACTCGTTCTGGGTGGTGGACTTCCTTTACAAGAAGGACATGATTCCCGGTAAGAGCAATTACATGTACTTCATCCCCACTAAGGAAGGCACGTACCAGGGCAAGTGTGCCGAGCTGTGCGGCGAGTATCACTCGCTCATGCTCTTCACGGTCAAGGTTGTCTCTCAGGCTGAGTACGACGACTACATCGAGGGCCAGCGCGACGCCGGCTTCGAGGGTCAAATCGGACTCGAATACAACGTCAACCAGAACTTGCCCGGCAACGGCAGCAGCGACGAGGAATAGGGCTCATGAGCGTCGAACGTAAGGGCAACGTCGTGGTGAACTGGATCACCTCGACGGACCACAAAACTATTGGGTACATGTACCTGATCACGTCATTCTTCTACTTCCTTCTTGGCGGTGTGATGGCGCTGGTTATCCGTGCTCAGCTCTTTGAGCCGGGCCTCTCGATCGTGGCAACTGGTGAGCAGTACAACCAGTTGTTCACGATGCACGGCACGATCATGCTGTTGATGTTTGCAACGCCACTGTTTGCTGGCTTCGCGAACGTGCTGATGCCGCTTCAGATCGGAGCTCCCGACGTCGCCTTCCCGCGACTCAATGCTTTTGCCTACTGGCTGTACAGCTTCGGTTCGCTGATCGCCGTCGCCGGATTCCTCACCCCTCAGGGTGCGGCATCCTTCGGTTGGTTCGCGTACGCACCACTGTCGAGCACCACGTTCTCTCCTGGAATTGGTGGAAACCTCTGGGTCTTCGGCCTCGCGATGAGTGGATTCGGAACCATCCTTGGTGCCGTCAACTTCATCACCACGATTATCACGATGCGTGCTCCGGGTATGACCATGTTCCGTATGCCGATCTTCACGTGGAACACTCTCGTGACGTCGCTGCTGGTGCTCATGGCGTTCCCCGTGCTCGCCGCTGCGTTGTTTGGACTAGGCGCCGACCGAGTGTTTGATGCTCACATCTATGACCCGGCGAACGGCGGCGTTCTGCTCTGGCAGCATCTCTTCTGGTTCTTCGGTCACCCCGAGGTGTACATCATCGCGCTTCCGTTCTTCGGAATCGTCTCTGAAGTATTCCCGGTCTTCAGCCGCAAGCCGATCTTTGGTTACAGCACCCTTATCTACGCGACAATCGCCATTGCTGCGCTCTCGGTCACGGTGTGGGCTCACCACATGTACGTCACCGGTTCTGTACTTCTCCCGTTCTTCTCTCTCATGACAATGCTCATCGCAGTGCCAACGGGAGTGAAGATCTTCAACTGGATCGGCACCATGTGGCGCGGTTCGATCACCTTCGAGACTCCCATGCTGTGGGCTATCGGCTTCCTCGTCACCTTCACCTTCGGTGGTCTCACGGGCGTCATCCTTGCTAGCCCGCCGCTCGACTTCCACGTGTCTGACACGTACTTCGTCGTAGCGCACTTCCACTACGTAGTCTTCGGAACCGTTGTATTTGCAATGTTCAGTGGGTTCTACTTCTGGTGGCCCAAGTGGACCGGCAAGATGCTCAACGAGAAGCTGGGAAAGATCCACTTCTGGTTGCTGTTTATCGGCTTCCACATGACGTTCCTCATCCAGCACTGGGCTGGCGTCGTCGCGTTGCCGCGTCGTTACCGCACCTATCTCGAAGAAGATGGCGTGACGTGGATGAACCAGGTTTCGACGATCGGTGCCTTTGTTCTCGCGATCTCGATGATCCCGTTCCTCTACAACGTCTACGTGACGGCCCGCAAGGCGCCCAAGGTCACGGTCAATGACCCGTGGGGCTACGGACGTTCGCTCGAGTGGGCAACGAGCTGCCCGCCGCCTCGCCACAACTTCACGTCTATTCCTCGCATTCGTTCAGAGTCCCCAGCATTTGACTTGAACCACCCCGAAGCGGGAATCCCGGTTGGAATCGGTCCAGGCAAGGATGCTCCGGAAGCTCCGGTCTACGACCTCGCAGATGAAAAGGTGAAGTAACCGATGAATGCAAACGTCAAGCTTTACTGGATTCTCACGGTCTTCTTCTTCATTCTGGCTGGCCTGTACACGGCATGGTCGCTCCTTGACGCTGCTCACCAGCAGATCGAGTGGGTGGGTACCATTGCGCTGCTTTTGAGCGGTATGCTCTGGGCCTTGATTGCCTACTACCTCGGTAAGGTGCATAAGGCGCAGGGCGCTGAACTCGCTGAAGACCGTCTGGACGCTAATATCGAAGACGGTGACGCCGAGCAGGGACACTTCAGCCCCTGGAGTTGGTGGCCCATTGTGCTCGCAGGAGCGGCTTCGCTCGTATTCTTGGGGGTAGCGATTGGTCCTTGGATTGCTTTCATCGGCGGAGGTATTCTCGTCGTTAGCCTCGTAGGGTGGACGTATGAGTACTACCGCGGATACTTCTCCCACTAAAGCGGTGCAGATCCGGCCCGCGACTGTTCAGGACGCGGCTTTGGTGTTCGAGTTGCTCAAGCAGCTGGGTACTGAATACGCTCCGGATCGCGCGGCGTTCGATTCTGCCTTCAGCCAGGCGGTCGATGATCGTGCGACAACACTTATGCTCGTTGCTGAGCGGCCCACAGGGGTAGTTGTCGGCTACGCCTTCGCAACAATCGCGCACTTGCTGCACACGAATGGTTGCTCGGGTCAGCTGCAAGAGTTAGTTGTCGACAGCAGCGTGCAAAGCAATGGAATTGGTACTCAGCTCGTCGAAGCCGTAGAAGCGGCCTGCCTTGATCTCGGGGTACGTCAGCTTACCGTTCCGAGTCGCGGGTCCGCCGATTTCTTCGAACGTATCGGCTACATGTCGACCGCCGACTTTTTGAAGCGCGTTTTCGACTAACCACTCTGATCTTCACGGGTCGTGCTGCGTGCTTTGTGACTGAGTCCCGTCTCTGGGCCGTGTGCGACCGAAGTCTCCGTTTGCGCCTCTGCTATCTCCCCGGGAGATCTGCACGCCATAAGGTCGTGCATCACCCGTGACGTG
Source organism: Salinibacterium sp. 10G20-15 (assembly GCF_057365065.1). Lineage (NCBI taxonomy): Bacteria > Bacillati > Actinomycetota > Actinomycetes > Micrococcales > Microbacteriaceae > Salinibacterium > Salinibacterium sp. 10G20-15. The sequence goes on along the minus strand of NZ_CP195118.1, from coordinate 2,538,891 downwards.
AGCGTCCCGACGCGTGACCAATCCGAGTTGCTGAGCAACGTCAGCAGTCCTTGGGAACCTCCGCGAGGTTCTCTGGGCTAGCCACCTGCGCGAGACTCTTCAGACGCTCCGGCACGAGTCGCGGTGTTCCTAGTGCATAACGCTCACGCCCGTTCTCAGTGCGACCACGAACTCGGACTGAGGGTCGGCGCCGTTTGGCCCTCGTTCGATGCTCTCCACGCACTAGCAGCTGCAGGCGAGACTGGCTCTGCGGCCTGCGCAGCCCGGGTAGCCTGCGCTGCGGGGAAAGTTTAGGAAGCCCGCGCTATCCCGGGAAGCCTGCGCTATTCAGGGAAGCTTCGGAAGCCTGGTGTACCCGGGAGCTGGGATAGCCGGGCAGCCGGGATCACCCGGAACCAGCTGGGCAGACCAGTCGACGCTCTTGTGTGCGCGAAGGTGGTTGAGCCGGGGGTTGTTCGTCGCGCAGCGTTTGTTATCGTGCAGACGACAAATTTGCGCGTCGTGCAAATGAGGGTTCACGGTGTTGTCTTGTTGGCGTCTTGAGGGCGATAGGGCGATAGGGCGGTCGGCGAAAGCGGCCGCCCGGGGCCTCGTAGTCTTCGGGATCGCAATATTAACCGCCGTGTGGTCCGCAAGACCGCGGATTCGGGTTGAGAGGCGCCCCACGGTGCTGTGACCGTAGGTTCGGCGTAGGGCGACCTGGGTTTGGCGCAGCCGCTAGCTTGGCTCTAGATCATCCCCTTAACGCCGTGTGGGCCTCACCGGAACAAATTCGGTGAGGCCCACACGGGTTATAGAACGGGGGAGCAGCCTTAGTGGTGCTCGTCCTTGGACTGCTCGAGCTCCTGTTGCGAGACGGGAGCGATGCGGTCTTCGAAGAACCAACGCGAAGCGGAGGCGCGCAGACGCTGGCCGAAGGTGATGCGACCCTGATCGTTGGGGCGAATCATGAGCGGCTTGTAGTCCGTGTAGCTCACGAGCTTCCAGCGCTCGTATTCTGAGAGCTGTTCGTGAACTTCGATGTACTCACCGTGGGGCAGGCGCACGATGCGGCCCGATTCATAGCCGTGCAGAGCAATCTCGCGGTCTTTCTTCTGCAGGCCGAGGCAGACGCGCTTCGTGATGAAGTACGCGATGATCGGTCCGAAGATGAGCAGAGCCTGGCAAGTGTGAATAACGCCCTCGATCGATAGCTTGAAGTGCGTTGCTATCAAGTCGGAGCTTGCGGCGGCCCACAGGACTGCGTAGAACGTGACGCCGGCTGCACCGATAGCGGTACGGGTCGGAGCGTTACGTGGGCGGTCAGCAATGTGGTGTTCACGCTTGTCGCCGGTGATCCACGCCTCAATGAAGGGGTAGAAGGCAACGATCGCGATGAAGAGACCCAAGATCACCAGTGGAGCGATGATGTTGAAGGACCACGTGAAGCCGAACCACTCGGTCTCCCACCCTGGCGGCACGAGTCGGAGCGCGCCGTCGGCGAATCCGATGTACCAGTCAGGCTGAGTACCCGCAGAAACGGGGGAGGGGTCGTATGGTCCGTAGTTCCACACTGGGTTGATGGAGAATGTCGACGCGATCAGCGTGATGACACCGAAGATGATGAAGAAGAATCCACCGGCCTTGGCAGCGAAGCCAGGCATGACGGGGGAGCCCACGACGTTGTCGTTGGTGCGACCGGGCCCAGCAAACTGCGTGTGCTTGTTGATCACGAGCAGCAGCATGTGAACACCGATAGCGGCGATGATGAGCGCCGGCAGCAGCATGATGTGCAGGATGTAGAGGCGGCTCACGATGTCGATGCCGGGGAACTCTCCACCGAACAGGAGATACGAGATCCATGTTCCGATGACGGGGATTCCCTTGACCATTCCGTCGATGATGCGCAGACCGTTGCCGGAAAGCAGGTCATCGGGGAGCGAGTAACCGGTGAAGCCCTCAGCCATGGCGAGAATGAAGAGAACGAACCCGATGAACCAGTTGATCTCACGCGGCTTGCGGAAAGCTCCTGTGAAGTACACGCGGAGCATGTGCAGACCGATTGCGGCCACGAACAGCAACGCTGCCCAGTGGTGAATCTGGCGCATGAGCAGTCCACCGCGGATGTCAAACGAGATATCGAGCGTGGAGGCCATAGCCGCCGACATCTCGATGCCCTTGAGTGGTGCGTAGGAACCCTCGTAGTGAACTTCAACCATCGACGCCTCGAAGAAGAACGTCAAGAATGTTCCCGAGAGCAGGATGACGACGAAGCTATAGAGCGCTACTTCACCGAGCATGAACGACCAGTGGTCGGGGAAGATCTTGCGACCTACCTCTTTAACGAGTCCAGAGATACTGGTGCGCTCGTCGATGTAATTCGCTGCAGCTCCGGTGAAACGCTGTCCGCGCGTCTTGGGCTGTGCGTCCTGGGTGGAGGTGGTTGTCATAGCTGGCGCTCCCAGAAGCTTGGACCGACGGGCTCTTCAAAGTCGCTCTTAGCGATGAGGTAGCCCTCTGAGTCGACCGTGATCGGCAATTGCGGAAGTGGACGCTTCGCAGGGCCGAAAATTACGGCTGCTTCGCGCTTGATGTCGAACTGTGATTGGTGGCACGGGCACAGCAGGTGGTGCGTTTGCTGCTCGTACAGCGCTACGGGGCATCCGACGTGGGTGCAGATCTTGGAGTAGGCGACAATGCCGTCATAGTTCCAGTCTTCGCGGCCCTCAGATACCTGCAGGTCCTCAGGCTTGAGGCGAACGAGGAGAACGGCTGCTTTAGCTTTCTCTTCGATGCGGTGCTCAGAATCGTTGAGTCCTTCAGGAATAACTTGGAAGGCAGAACCGATCGTGAGATCAGAGGCCTTGATCGGGGTTCCGCTGGGGTCGCGGGTCAAGCGCATGCCCTTCTCCCAGAAGGTGTGCTTGAGCAGCCCTACAGGATCGTCGGCAGGGGCCAGGTCGCGGAAGAGAACGACGGCAGGAAGAGGCGTCACCACGAGAGCACCGATGAGGGTGTTGCGCAATAGCGTGCGACGACCGAAGCCGGAGTCCTTATTGCCCAGCGTGAACACTTCAATTGCCTTGGCGCGAGTCTCTTCGCTGCCGCGGGTGCTGTGGCGCTGCTCTACGAGGTCGTGGCCCTGCATGAGAGCCTTCGACCAGTGGACGGCACCGACACCGATTCCCAGCAACCCGAGGGTAATTCCCAAGCCAAGGAAGAGCGTGTTATTGCGTACCGACTGCATGTTTCCAGGCTCGATGGGGAACGCGAAGTACGCGACTACTGCGAGCACGCTACCCACAATCGACAGCACAAACAGCATCGATACTCGACGCTCTTGTTGCTTGTCGACCTTGGGATCGAGATCCGTTACACGGGGGCGATGCGGGAGAAACCCAGGGTTGGGTACCTCGTTGCTTGCGACGACGGCGGTGCCTGCACTGTGTGCAGGAGCGCCGTGCTGCTCGACGTCCTTACCCGCAGCCGTGCTGCCGGCGGTGTCGCCGTGGTCGTCTGCCATTCTTATCCCTTCAACCGTCCGCTGTGAAGCGGTCGCTAACTAGTTTGACTTAGCCGTGAGCCAGACCGTGATTGCCACGATCGCGCCAAGGCCGAAGATCCAGATGAACAGACCCTCAGAGACGGGTCCGAGTGATCCGAGCGTGAATCCGCCAACGGAAGGTGTCTCATCGAGGTACTTGAGGTACGTGATGATGTCTGCCTTTTCCTCCGGAGAGAGGTTGGCGTCGTTGAACACAGGCATGTTCTGCGGACCAGTGAGCATAGCCTCGTAAACGTGCTTCGACGTGACACCGGAAAGGTGCGGAGCATACTTGCCCTCGGTCAGCGCTCCACCCGCACCAGCAACGTTGTGGCACATTGCGCAGTTGATGCGGAAAAGCTCGGCGCCGTTAGAAACGTCGTCTTTACCGGTGAGGTACATGTCAGCGGGGATTGCGGGGCCGGGACTTTGTGCTGCGACAAAGACAGAGAGAGCTTGAATCTGCTCTTCCGTGAACTGAACCGGCTTAACTTCAGCCTGCGGGCCGGTAATTGCCATGGGCATGCGACCGGTTCCGACCTGGAAGTCGGTTGCTGCCGCACCAACACCGATAAGGGTGGGACCCTGAGTCGTTCCCTGAAGGTCGAGACCGTGACAGGTTGCACAGTTGGCGGCGAAGAGCTTTCCGCCTTCTTCTACGAGAGCTTCAGCGGATGCGCTGGTCTCTGCCGTTGCACTGGAGGTGAACAGCGCATATGCACCGCCCGTTCCCAAGAGGCCGACGAGCAGGAGGGCTACAGTCGCAAGGGGATGGCGTCGCCCAGCGGATCGAGATCCGCCTGACGCGCGAGCTGCCTTTGAGGCCATTACGTCTATTCCGTTTCTTATTTGAGCACGTAGATGATGAGGAAGAGGCCGATCCACACTACGTCGACAAAGTGCCAGTAGTAGGAAACAACGATGGCGGTTGTTGCCTCTTTGTGTCCGAACTTCTTCACGGCAAAGCCGCGACCGAGCACGAGCAGGAAGGCGATGAGGCCGCCAGCTACGTGGAGTCCGTGGAACCCGGTGGTGATGTAGAAAGCCGAGCCGTAGGAATCGCTCGACAGGCTGACGTGCTCGGAAACGAGCGTCGCGTATTCCCAGACCTGACCGGTGACGAACACAGCTCCCATGGCATAAGTCATGAAGAACCACTCGGTCATGCCCCACTTACGCATGTCGAATAGTGACCCTGTGCGGCTCACTTGCATACGTTCAGCGGCAAAGACACCGAACTGGCAGGTCACGGACGAGAGCACCAGAATGATCGTGATGGTCGTCGCGAATGGCACATTGAGCTTCTCGGTCTGTTCCGCCCACAATCCGGGGGACGTCGACTTCAGCGTGAAGTAAATAGCGAAGAGGCCGGCGAAGAACATCACCTCGCTACCAAGCCAAACGATGGTACCGACCGCAACAGTGTTCGGTCGCTGGACAGACTGGGCTCCAAGAGAGCGGTTGAGGGCAGCTGTGGTCACGTATCTATTATGGCTGATAACTCGACGTACGTTTTTCAATCTCCGGCCTGTCGGCTCAGGATCGGTAGGATTTAGCCCATGTCTGCATCCCCAACTTGGCCAGAAATCCTTTCAACGCTCGTGTCCGGCAAGGATTTGTCGATCAGCCAAGCCTCTTGGGCAATGAATTCCGTGATGGTCGGTGAAGCGACATCCGCTCAGTTGGCCGCCATGTTGATCGCGCTTCGCATCAAGGGTGAAACGGTCGACGAGATCGTCGGATTCCGCGATGCTGCGCTGGCTAGTGCGGTGCCGCTTCCCGTAGATCCCATGGCATTGGATATCGTGGGCACCGGAGGTGACCCCTACGGCGCGGTGTTGAACATTTCTTCCGCCGCCTCGGTGATCGCGGCAGCGGGGGACGTGCCCGTTATTAAGCACGGCAATCGTGGTGCGAGTAGCAAGAGCGGAGCATCCGATGTTCTGAGTGCTTTGGGGCTCAAGCTCGATCTCACTGCGGAACGCGTTGCTGACGTGCTGGATGAAGTGGGCATCACGTTCGTCTACGCCGCTCTATTCCACCCCGGCTTTGCCCATGCGGGGCCAACCCGACGTGAGATGGGCATCCCCACTCTGTTCAACATTCTTGGTCCGCTCTGCAATCCCGCTCGCCCGCAGGCCTCGGCCGTCGGAGTCGGTAGCCGTGAGCGAGTGAGCCTGCTCGTGGGCGTGTTCCAGACGCGCGGCGCTACTGCGCTCGTCTACCGCGGCGACGATGGAATCGACAAACTGACGACGACCGGACACAGCCACGTGTGGGAAGTGTCCCGCGGTTCTGTGACCGAGCACGACCTCGATCCGCTTGAGCTCGGCATCCCGCGCGCGCCGATCGAAGCACTCTTGGGTAAGGACCCGGAGTACAACGCTCAGGTAATTCGCTCGATTCTGGCGGGGGAGAAGTCGCCGGCGCGCGACGTTGTCTTGCTCAACGCAGCCGCTGGACTCGCCTCATTCGAGCTGGCGAAGGATGCCGATCAGAGCCGGCGCCCGCTCGTGCAGCGGCTGCGCGAACAGCTCGATCGTGTGGAAGACATTGTCGACTCTGGTCGCGCCAGCGCCAAACTCGACGACTGGGTCGCCGCGACTAATCGCTAGGCGAGCGAGAATCGCAGGCTCGCGTCGTCTGCGAGGCCCGGGAGAAGCCCGACAGCTGCCTAGTCGGTGTCTTCGTTGACCCAGTCGAGCGTCTTAGTGATGGCCTTTTGCCAGTTGCGGATGAGGCGCTCACGCTCGGCTGCATCCATCTGAGGCTCCCAGCGTTCGCCTTCATTCCAGCGATCGCGCAGCTCATCGAGCCCGCTCCAGTAGTCGACGGCGAGGCCGGCTGCGTACGCAGCACCGAGTGCCGTGGTCTCGGCGACTTCAGGGCGAACGACCGGCATGTTGAGGATGTCCGCCTGAAATTGCATGAGCGCGGAGTTGGCGACCATGCCGCCGTCCACGCGCAGTTCTGTCATCGCGACGTCGGCATCCGCATTGGCTGCTTCAATCACGTCGCTGGTTTGGAACGCGGTGGCTTCGAGCGCGGCGCGAGCAATGTGACCCTTGTTGGCAAAACGAGTGAGGCCGAGAATGGCTCCCCGGGCATCCGGACGCCAGTGAGGCGCAAAGAGACCAGAGAACGCCGGCACGAAGTACACGCCGCCATTGTCGTCGACTGACGCGGCCAGGGTTTCGACTTCTTCGGAACGAGAGATGATGCCGAGGTTGTCACGCAGCCACTGGATGAGTGAGCCGGTTACAGCAATCGAGCCCTCGATCGCGTAACGGGGTGCGTCGTCACCGAGTTGGTAGGCGAGCGTCGTGATGAGTCCGTTGTCGGAGTGCACGATGTCGGTGCCGGTGTTCGTGATGAGGAAGTTTCCGGTGCCATAGGTATTCTTCGATTCGCCGGCTTCGAAGGCAGCCTGCCCAAAAGTTGCTGCCTGCTGGTCGCCCAGAATGCCCGCGACGGGAACTTCGCGCAGCAGACTCGAGGTCGAAACGGTGCCGTACACCTCAGATGAGCTGCGGATGTCGGGCATCAGCGAAGCCGGAATGCCCAGTTCAGAGAGAATATCTTCGCTCCATGTGCGCGACTCGAGATCCATCAGCAGCGTGCGACTCGCGTTGGTGACGTCGGTCGCGTGTACTCCGCCGTCGGGGCCGCCGGTGAGGTTCCATAGCACCCACGTGTCGGGGGTTCCGAAGGCGAGCTCGCCCGCCTCGGCACGCTCGCGAACTCCGTCGACGTTGTCGAGCATCCACACAATTTTGGACGCCGAGAAATACGTCGCCAGGGGCAGTCCGGTGATCGTCTTGAACTTGTCGGTGTCGCCATCGGCGATGCGATCGATGATGGCCTGAGTGCGGGTGTCTTGCCAGACGATGGCGTTGTAGACGGGCTTGCCGGTGGCGCGGTCCCAGATGATGGCCGTTTCGCGCTGGTTGGTGATGCCGACCGCGGCGATGCTGTGGCGGGTGATGTTGGCCTTGGAGAGCGCTTGACCGATGACCTCGCGCGTGTTGTTCCAAATTTGGGTGGCGTCGTGTTCGACCCAGCCCGCCTTGGGGAAGATTTGATCGTGCTCCAGCTGGCCCGAAGTGACCGGTTTGCCGTCGTGATCAAAAATGATCGCGCGCGTGCTGGTGGTGCCCTGATCGATCGAGAGTATGTAGTTCACCGGTTCTCCTTGGTTCTCACTCATTAGATAGCGTCAACGTAAAGCCAGGCGCCATTTTCGCGCACAAAGTTGCTGTTCTCGTGCTGCTGGTCGGCTCCGCCATCGTGCCGATAGTGCGCGCGAAACTCGACGGTGCCGGTGGTATCGAACATGCTGCCACCGGTGCGCGAGACAATGTCGAGTCGAAACCAGCGCACATCGGCATCAAGTTCGAGCGCTGCGGGACGGGTAGACGGATGCCACGTCTTCAGCAGATAGGCGGTGTCGCCGACAGAGTAGGCGCTGTACCGCGAGCGCATGAGGCGTTCAGCCGTGGGAGCGAGTGCCTCACCGCGATGGAAGCGGCCGCAACACTCGTCGTAGGTCTCGGACGATTGGCACGGGCACGCGTTCATCTACCCAGATTAGCTACTCGCGGCCACTTCGCTACGCATAGGTGGTCGCCACAAGTTGGTCGATGATCCCTATTTCATAGTTCTGGATCGTGGCCATCCGTTCTGCCGTGGTGCGCACGTTTGCGATTGCCGCATTCTCAGTCGCCATCTCGGCCATGTGGACGCCGCCCACGTGGTGAGCGCGCATGAGGGTGAGAAATAGCCGTCCCTGGGCGATACCCGTGGCCGTGGCGAGAGAACTCATCTGTTCGTCAGTGGCGAGGCCCATCATCTCGGCTGCGGGCATTTCCATGCCCATCCACCCCATGACGGTTTCGGGCGGGGCGGTACTTTCGCCCCAGACCGTGAGCCACGTGTGCATGACCCCGCGTTCGAACGACTGGTTCTGCAGGATGTCAGCGGCCAGCGACTGCACGGAATCTCCGTTGTCTCGTCCGATTACTCGCTGGCACATGGCGAGAGCCTGCTCGTGGTGCAGGGCCATGTCAGAGAAGAAACCGATGTCGGCGTCGTTGGGAGTTTCTGTGCTCTCGCCTGCGGCATCCGAGTCTGTGGCGGTGCACGCGGCGAGCGCCGTGCCCGCCACCGCAAGCGCCCCGAAAGCGAGGAAGCTGCGGCGAGCGGTGTTGGGGGCACCGTCATCGGTGCGTGTTGTGCGGCGCATCGTTAGCCCCCTGCTCCGGGCATGCCGCCAGCGCCGCCGCCGGGATTGGCAGCATTGTTGCCGCCGAGGGCGTCGTCTGCGACATCGCCGTAGTAGCAACCGACGAAGTAGGGGAATGTGGTCGTGGAGTAGTAGCGGTATTGGCCGTCGCTATCGACGCGGCCGTTGCATTCGTCGAGGTCTCCCGAGCCTTCGACGTAGCTGTGGGCAGCCCAGGTGTCCGTGGCAAAGAGCGATTCGTCGGTGAGCTGCCAGCTACTCGTGAGCTGGACTGTTTCGCTGCATTCGTCGTCGGAGCACACGACTCCAGACATGATCGGGTAGCCATCCGCGGCCCAGCCGATCACGAGCGACTCACCGGTTTCGATCTCATCCGCGTCATAGAGGCAGTCGACGCCGTCGGCGTAACCGAACCAGTGCAGATGGAAGTCGGTGGGGCCGCTGTGGCTGCCGCACTCCGAGAGCGCACCCGCGAGCGACTTCACGTCACCGCCCGTGCCTTCCGTGGGGCCATAGATGGGGACGCCGTTCACGGCGATTCCGAGAGCGCCGAGTAGGGGAACATCAGTGGGTTCATCCGCCACGGTGGGGTCGACGGGGATAGTCATCGTGACCTCGGAAACCTTGGGCGAACCAGGCGTCGTGGCGATGTAGAGGTAGTCAGGGATGCTGTTGCTGGTGATCGTCAGGGTGTCGCCATCGCACACTGCTGATAACTCGGGGTCGACAAGATCGGGGTTCGCGCTTTCAACGTCACGCAGCGTTGCGGCCATAGCGTCGCAGTCTCCGTTGGATGCGGCAAAAGATGCCGTGGTCGCGGTCGTAGCGCTTTCTGTCGCCTCGACCGTGGGGGTGCTGGTTTCAGCATCCGTGGTCTCTGCTGCGGTACAGCCTGCAAGGGCAAGAAGCAGCACGCTTGTCGCAGCCACCGTGGAAAATCGTCGTTTCATGGTCTCTCCTGATCGTGATGAGAGCCATGGTGGCGGTGGTTCCTATGAAACCCTTATGGAGTCGCTGTGGGCTGAGGGGGAGTGGTCGGCTGCTGGTGGATGCTCGGCTGGGTCAGGAACACGATGAGAACGATGACACCGGCGATCGGAACGAGAATCCAGAAGAGGTTGGTCCAATGGCGGCCGGTATCGCGCAACCTACGCACTGCGACGGCAAGCTGCGGAACAAGCAGGGCGAGCGACCACGCACTACTCAGACCGACAGAGAATCCAAAGTTGCCCATTTCGCTGCTCGCCGAGGGGTCAAGCGAGGCAGCAATCGACGTCGTGATGAACGAGAACAGCGCGAACCACCAGTACTCGGGGCGGCTTGCGACACCGGTGAAATCTGCGTACTTGCGAAAGACTGTGGTGATTGATTCGAAGAAAGTCATGAGTGCTCCAGCGCGCTAGTGGTTGGTGCAACCCTACGGGGTGGTTGTGCGGGGCGCTCGAACGGGGTTGTGGTGGTCTACCGCGCCGCCGCAATGTACTGCGCAAGATGCGAGCCCGTGAGCGTCGACTTAGCCGCGACGAGATCAGCTGGCGTACCTTCGAAGACGATCGAGCCGCCGTCGTTTCCAGCACCGGGACCGAGATCGATGATCCAGTCTGCATGGGCCATGACTGCCTGATGGTGCTCGACGACAATCACGGATTTTCCCGAATCGACGAGCCGATCGAGTAGGCCGAGGAGGCGCTCAACATCGGCCAAGTGCAGACCCGTGGTCGGTTCATCCAACACATAAACGTCGCCCTTGTCAGCCATCTGGGTGGCAAGCTTGAGGCGTTGCCGTTCTCCGCCGGAGAGCGTGGGGAGCGGTTGGCCGAGACGCAGGTAGCCCAGCCCGACATCAACGAGCCGGTCGAGGATGGCGTGGGCCGCGGGAGTGCGTGCCTCGCCTTCGCCGAAGAACGCTTCGGCCTCGGCAACAGACATGCCGAGAACCTCGCTGATGTCCTTTCCTCCAAGCGTGTATTCCAAGACCGAGGCCATGAAGCGTTTGCCCTCGCAGACCTCGCAGGGCGTGGAGACGGTGGCCATGACGCCGAGGTCGGTGTAAATCACGCCGGCGCCGTTGCAATTGGGGCAGGCGCCTTCGGAGTTCGCGCTGAACAGAGCGGGCTTGACGCCGTTGGCTTTGGCGAATGCCTTGCGAATGGGCTCGAGCAATCCGGTGTAGGTGGCGGGATTGCTGCGCCGTGAGCCTTTGATAGCGGCTTGATCCACCGACACGACGCCCTCACGCGGGACGACCGAGCCGTGAATGAGGGAGCTCTTGCCGGAACCAGCGACCCCCGTCACCACCACGAGAGTGCCCAGCGGGATATCAACGTCGACGTTCTTGAGGTTGTGGGTGTCGGCGCCGCGAATTTCCATGACACCACTGGGGGAGCGCACGGTGTCTTTGGTCGAGACGCGGTCGTCAATGTGGTGGCCGGTGACCGTGTCGCTCTGGCGCAGCTCGTCGAAACTGCCCTCGAAGCAAATCTGACCGCCGTCAGTTCCGGCCCCTGGCCCGAGGTCGACAATGTGGTCGGCAATCGAGATCGTTTCGGGCTTGTGCTCAACCACGAGAACGGTGTTTCCCTTATCGCGCAGCCGGAACAGCAGCTCGTTCATCCGCTGGATATCGTGCGGGTGGAGGCCGATGGTTGGCTCATCAAAAACGTACGTGATGTCGGTGAGAGACGAACTCAGGTGACGGATCATCTTGGTGCGCTGCGCTTCACCGCCGGAGAGTGTGCCGGCCGGGCGATCGAGCGAGAGGTAGCCGAGCCCGATCTCGACAAACGAGTCGAGGGTTTGCTGAAGTGCTTCGAGCAGCGGGGCGACGGATGGTTCTTTCAGCCCGCGCACCCACGCGGCGAGGTCACTGATCTGCATGGCGCAGGCATCCGCAATATTGATTCCCGCGACTTTGGATGCTCGGGCACCCTCGTTGAGTCGAGTGCCTCCGCAATCGGCGCAGGCCGTGAACGTGACGGCCCGATCGACAAAGGCGCGGATATGGGGCTGCATCGCCTCGCGGTCTTTCGACAGCATCGACTTCTGGATCTTGGGGATCAACCCCTCGTAGGTCATGTTGATCGACTGAATTTTGACCTTGACTGGCTCTTTGTAGAGAAAGTCATGCAGCTCAGTCTTGGTGTACTTCTTGATGGGCTTATTGGGGTCGAGGAAGCCTGATTCGGTAAAGATGCGCACCATCCAGCCATCGGCGGTGTAGTTGGGGATGGTCAGCGCGCCCTCGGCGAGCGATTTGCTGTCGTCGTAGAGCTGCGTGAGATCGATGTCGTTGACGGTGCCACGACCTTCGCACGTGGGGCACATGCCGCCGGTGATGCTGAACTCGCGACGCTCCTTGGTCGTTACGCCGGCCTTTTCAAAGGTGACCGCACCGGCGCCGGAGATAGAGGCCACGTTGAAGGAGAAGGCTTGCGGTGATCCCACATGCGGGTCACCTAGACGGCTAAACACGATACGCAGCATGGCATTGGCATCGGTGGCGGTGCCGACTGTCGAGCGGGCGTTGGAACCCATGCGTTCTTGGTCGACGATGATCGCAGTCGTGAGGCCCTCGAGCACGTCGACGTCGGGGCGAGCGAGCGAAGGCATGAAGCCCTGAAGGAACGCACTGTAGGTCTCGTTGATCATCCGCTGCGACTCGGCGGCGATGGTGCCAAAGACCAGGGAACTCTTGCCTGAGCCCGAGACACCTGTGAAGACCGTGAGCCGGCGCTTCGGAATGTCGACGCTCACGTCGGTGAGGTTGTTCTCGCGAGCGCCGCGCACCCGTATGAGGTCGTGGCTATCCGCCATGTGGGCGTTGGGGGAGTCGGGGTTGCTCGTGCTGGCCATGGTGGGTGCCTCCCTGGTGGTGCGGATGCCGCGGCTCTGCGAAATCGCGGACGCTAGTGACCATTATTGCGAGAGTCCCTAAAGGTTTGTGGAAGTTAGGTTAGACAACTCGTTTTGAATGTGTGAGTATTCTTCCAATAACGGAAATGAGAGGAATTATTATGAAATCTTCACAACTACGTTCAAAGGGACTCATCGCTGCGGTTGGTCTCGCGCTTCTCAGTCCACTTCTTATCGTGGCACCCGCTAATGCAGCAGTCAGTTGTACCAACATTGGCACTAGCGGCACCCTTGCGACCGCGTCGTGCAGCGGTGTGGGTGACGTGCGTGTTAACGTCCGCTGTAATGCAATTTGGCCCTTCCCCGCATGGACGGACTATGGAAGCTGGGTTTACGTAAATGGCGGCGGGAACATCCTGAACTCTCACGCACGGTGCGGCGCACAAACTACTGTGTGGGTTCAGTTCGGGTAGTTGAATGAGGCTCGCGTTGCTGGGTTCGCCGCTTACGCTTGAGCGGGGTCACTGAATGTGTCATAGGAGAAAATTTGATCGAGTTCCGCAGCCTTTCGAAGCGTTTCGGCGACACGCCAGCGGTCGATGACCTTAGCTTTACGGCTCTGCCTGGACGGGTAACTGGCTTCCTCGGGCCAAACGGCTCGGGCAAGACAACGACGATGCGCATCCTGCTCGGCCTCGAGACTGCCGATTCGGGGGAGGCCCTCGTGGGAGGCAAACCCTACCGGCGCATCAAAAACCCGCTGTTTCGTGTGGGGGCTCTGTTGGATGCCCGAAACGCGCATCCGGGCCGCACCGGCTTCGACCACCTGAAGGCGCTAGCGCTCACTCATGGGATTTCGAACGATCGCGTTGAGTTCGTTCTCGAAGAGGTGGGGCTCAGCGGTGTGGCCTCTCGTCGAGTGGGAGGCTATTCGTTAGGGATGCGGCAACGCCTCGGAATCGCAGCCTCCATGCTGGGCGATCCCGACGTTTTTGTGTTTGATGAGCCCGTCAACGGTCTAGATCCTGATGGCGTGATGTGGTTTCGGGAGTTAGTGCGCGACTTCGCGGCGGAGGGGCGCACGGTGCTGCTTTCGTCCCATCTGATTAACGAGGTTGCACGCACCGCTGACCACGTCGTGATTGTCGGGCGCGGGAAGGTGCTCGCGGATTCTCCATTGTCGGACATCGCCCGCCTTCAGGGCGCTGAACGCGTGGTGGTGCGCAGCCTCCGCGCGCGCGACCTGATCGAGCCGCTCGTTGTATCTGGCGCAAGCGTTGCCGAGGAGCACGACACGTTGGTCATCGTGGGTTCGACTGCTGAAGACGTCGGGCTGCTGGCGGCTCGGTTGAACATTCCGCTTACCGAGCTTCGCACTCACGTGGAATCGCTCGAAGAAACATATCGCCAGCTCACCGATTCGAGTATCGAATACCGGCAGGGATCGGAGAAGTGAGTTCCGCTGTTGCACGCGGAGTCGAGACTAAGGGGCTCACTCAAGCCTGGGGTGTTGTTCGTTCGGAGTTACTCAAGCTCTGGTCTCTTCGCGCGCCGCGTCTCATCGTGGTGCTGATGTTCCTTCTCCCGGTTGCGCTGGCGACAGTTCGCGTGCTCTTCGTGCCGCTGGTTGTGGGAACCGATCTGGACGCCGATGGCACCTCAACGCTGTTCGAATCGATATCGGTGAGTGCGTTACCGCTGGCGGTGTTATCCGCGACTCTGGGTCTCATCGCCATAACGTCGGAGTACACAGACGATTCTTTGGCGGCGTCGTTGGCTGCCGTGCCCTCGCGCGTATCGCTCCTCTTGGCGAAGACGTTGCCGGCCATAGGTCTCTCCGCGCTTACCGTGGCGGCGGGGACGGCTGTCGCTGGTTGGATGTCGTCCATCACGCTGACGTCGCGCGGTTACACCCTGCCCAGCCTCGATCGTTCGGCCGAGTTGTTGCTCAGCGTCGTCGCGGGCGCTGCATGCTTCGCGGTGCTGGGCCTTGCGTTTGGCGCGCTCGCGCGATCAGTGGTTTCTGCATCAATCGTCTTTGTCGGGATTATCTTGTTGATGCCGAGCGCACTTTTCTATCTCGGGGGGAATTGGGTGCCGCGGTTCGTCGAGTTGCTCCCGGCCAGCGCACTCCAAGCGCTCACTACGCGAGCACCGGCAGAGCCATTCGTATTGGAAGGGACTCCTGCGTCGGCGCTGGAGCCGTCGACGGGATTCGCGGTGCTCGCCTCCGGATCAGTGCTCCTCCTAGCAGCCGCAGTTGCAAATTTCGTACGACGGTCAGTGCATCTGGAAGTCTCGCGCATTGGTCGTCAGTCACGAGTCTCGCGGCGGGCGATGGGAGTAGAGAGCTCTGCCCGTGGATTGAATTTCATGGGAGTAGTTCGATCCGAAGGTCTGAAGGCGCTTACTCTGCCGTCATCGCGGTGGCTGCTGGCGTTGAGCGCGGGTTCAATGGTTTTCATGGCGTGGCGCTGGGCTGGCACCAGAAATGCTGCTGACATTCTGGTGGCGCCAATTACTGCGTGGGATTTAGCTTCGCAAACCTTTGACGAGCAAATGACCGCAATAACTGGTGGGTTAGCTTTGAGCCAGTTCTTGATCGCAGCACTGGGGGCCACGATCGCCACCTCAGATTTTGCTACGGGTAACATCCGCCCGGCGCTCACGGCGGTTCCGCTGCGCGGATGGGTGCTCACTGCGAAAACAGGGGTTGCTGTCGCCGCGGCGATGGCAGCAGGGGCAATCGGATTACTGCTGGCCGCAATAGTCGCAACGCCCATTCAGCAGGACCAAGGAATCCCCGCGATGTTCACCGCGAGCGTCGTGTGGATATCGATTGCCAAAGGAACGATCGCGTTCGGGCTAGTCGCGGCACTCGGAAGCGGTGTGGGCGTGATCGCTCGTTCACCGTCCGCCGCACTATTTGCCTTGGCGGCGATCTTCGTCGTCGTGCCGACCCTGACGAGCCAAATGGAACGCGTCACCGTCGACACCCCGCTTGTGTGGCTCACTAACGTTGGCCGAGTATTTCCGTCGGGGCGCGAAGCGGCAGAGACGCTGGGCCCGAATTTCTTCCACCCGTGGTTTCAGTTTGGCAACATTGTGCAGCCTCCACCCGGCGCGCAGATGGCAGTGCTGATTCTGTGGGCGGCCGGCAGCCTCGCGATCGCGTGGGTGCTGTTTCGTCGCCGTGGAGTCTGAGCTCTATTCCTTTAGACCTTCGAGCAATTCGTTCATGTAGGTAATCTCACTCATTTGCACCTCCACCATTCCCTCGGCCAGCGACGTCACGACATCGTTAGCGGAGCGCTCGAGAAGGCCTTCGGCCATATCAAGACCGCCCGCATGGTGGGCAATCATGAGCTCAAGAAACATGGCGTCAGCATCGGTGGTGCTCGCTCTGAGCGCTTCCATCTGATCGTAGGTAGCCAGCCCAGGCATTGTCATCGCCGTCGAGGAGTCGGAATCCGAAGTGCCGTGCGAGTCGTGTTCGTCGTCATCCATCATCCAGGTCATTGGGGGTTCGCTAGACGCTTGTGGCAAATTCCACATGATGAGCCACGCGAACATTTGTCCCGCTTGCTGGCCCTGCGCCGTGGCGATGTCATAGGCCAAGGTGCGTATGGCTTGATTCTCACTCTTTTCCAGAATGATCATCGACATGTCGACAGCCTGCAGATGGTGCGTCTGCATATCGCGCGCGAAGCCGGCTTCCGCACTCGTCGTCAAGGGATCCGAGGATTCAGCCGGTAGCAACTTTTGCCCGACGAGGACACCAACTCCAACCAGCAGAATCGCTGCGATCGCCATGGCGCTTACACGGAGCCAAGAGTGGCGTGGCGAACCGCTGTCGCCGTCGGTCATGCGATGCGTCCGCCGCCGTCGATACCTCCGGAGCACGAAGCGCCGATCTCTGGTGCATCGCCGCCCTGCCAGAACTTATCGACGAAGTCCTGCATCCGCGGATCGTCCACTCCATCAAGTTCAACCTGGTTTCCCCAAGCGGAGATGATGACGGGAGCTTGAAGATCAACAACCGGCGACAGTACCGAGTACGTCGACGGCACGGAGCCTTGCAACTCTTCGAGTTCGTCGCCGGACACTAGCTCAGGGTTGTACGTAACCCAGACGGCTCCATGCTCAAGAGCGTGCACGGCATTTTCGTTGGGAACAGGCTCCGTGTAGACGCCGCAATTCAGCCAGACCGCGGCGTGCTCACCGCCGACAGGGGGACTCTGTTCGTATTCAACCGCCCCGGTGACATGGCCGGCGGTGATGTTCGGATAATTCTGAAGTCCCTCGATTTCAATTGCCTCGGGACTCGTGCGCGGGGTTCCGTTCGTCACGACCAACACGATGACGAGCGCCAGCGCCCCGACCGCGGCAACAATGCCAAGGACGATCCCGATCATCCGGTGGCGTTTCTCCGCAGCGTGTTTTTTCTTCATCGCGGCGACTTTTTCCGCCCGGCGCGCATCGCGCTGCTGTTTCACCGTGAGATCTTTGCCGGCGGATGAGTTGGCGGAGGATTGCGAGTCGCGGGGTGGCATTCAGGTGGTCCTGTCATCGGGTGCTTGGGCAGGGAACAGATGTGCTCACTAAAACTATTAGACAAAGATTGTGAAAGCCCTCCGAGCCGCGGGCGCGCTGGGCCGAGCAGTGAGGTTGCCGGTCCACGGAGCCTAATTGGGCGCACTTCATGTGCTTATCCCTGATCGATGATTGCCTTAAGCGCCAGCAGGTGCTGCTGATACGCGCGATACCCGGATGCCGTCGAGGTCACCCACGTGCGCGCACGATTGCCGACCGTTCCTTTGATAACTTTTGCGTAGCCAGCATCCGCAAGATAGCTGATCGCCTTGCTAAGTGCAGAGTCTTCGGCCTCGAGGAGTTGTTTGAGCGTCGCAAAATCGATCTCATTTCTGGCGCCGAGAGCGGCCATGAGGGACAGCCGTATCGGCGTGAGAAACGCATCATCGAGCTGGTGACGTGGATGCTGTTTCATGAACGGGTGTCTCTGGGTGCGGGTAACGCCGAAGCCACGAGCATGATGAGAAATACAGCGACGCCAGCGGCTACTGATGCCGCGAATGATGGTGACTTTGCCAGCGGAGCCAGAACGGCGAAAGCGAAGAGCGTGCTCGTGGTGGTGCCGAACGCAGTCCACTGCATCCAGCCCCATTCGAAACCGACTCGGGGCAGAGTCCATGCGGATTCGTCCAGCACGTATGTGAACGCGATGGCCGCGAGCGCAGCGATCATCAGCAGCGACGAGACGATCGGAATAGTGCCGAAGGAGATGAGTAGGCCTGCTACCGCTCCCATGATCCCCGTGTTCCACCGAACGGGTGCACTGAGCGGCTCGGAACTGCGGCGCGCCGGGTTGCGTGAACGCGGCACTTGGATCAGTTGAGCTATGGCGGGTGCGGCCAGAGGAACGAAAACGGCGAGGGCGACCAGAGGGATGAGCGAACGCGAGTAGGGTACGTCAAACACGGACAGCCCTGACAGAACGGCCATTGCAATAAACGCGAGGACCAACGGGATCCACACTGCTCGTGGCAGCGCTCTTTGGATCCCGAACCGTTCTCGAGTGCCCGTGGTCATCGTGGTGAACGCCAGTATTGGCACGATGAGTAGCGATGTCTGCGAGAACTTATCGGGGTCGCTGTCGCCGGCTGTGCCAATGCTCCCGGAAAACGCGAGAAGAAACACGCCAACATAGCTGGCTCCCATGAGAGCGCTCCAGATGCTGAACCACGCAAAGCCGCGGGACGGGCCCCGCTGCTTCACCGAATCGCGCACATCCTGATACTGCTGGAGCTGCCGAGAGGCTTCAGCCCGCGTGGTTTGTGGGGCGGGATGTGGGGCGGTGGGGGAGTCCGCGGAATCACTTTCCATCTGGAAAGTGTAACGTATCTGAGTTTTCTACACTATATCCACAGACGCATCGAGCGACCGAGAACGATGCTCAGAGCTCGTGCGTCGGCGCAGGCGCGGGGTCGCCGGCGTTACGCGGTTCGCACTATCCGGTCGATTTGCGTTCACCGCTGGTTCATATGCCTCCCCAAGACTGCGCACGCCAGCTCTCCCGAACCGGCGCTCTCCTCGCAGCCTCGAAAGGGCATTTCCCATGCGCAGACGGTCCCTTGCCGCCATCCTCACTTCCCTCGCGTTAGCGGTGCCGTTGTTCGCAACCGCAGCGACCGTCTCGTCAGTTCCTGCGGGTGCCGCTGAAGTATCCCCGGTTCGTATCAACGAGGTCGAGTCGAACGGCGATGAATTCGACTGGGTGGAGCTCGTGAACACAGGAACCGAGACTGTGGATGTGTCGGGCTGGATCGTGAAGGACGACAAAGACGATCGCGACCTTGCCTTGCCGGCCGGCTCAACGATTGCTGCGGGCGAGTATCTCGTTATCGATGTCAACGACGACGCCAATCTGGAAGGTTTCGGGCTCGGGAAAGCAGACACCGCCCGACTTTTCGCGGCCGACGGCGTCACGGCTATCGATGCTGTCGCTTGGGACGGTCACGCGGCCGTCACTTACGGCCGCTGTGCCGATGGCATAGGGGAGTTCCGCGACACGGTGGCGTCAACGAAGGGTGCTGCGAACGCGTGCGAGATCACCCCCGCGGCGGCCGTGCGCATCAACGAGATCGAATCAAACGGCGACGCAAACGACTGGATCGAACTCACCAACATCAGTGCCTTCACCGTGGATGTCTCGGGCCTCGTTCTCAAAGACGACAACGACAGTCGCACCGACGCGATCGCTGACGGGACCACGATCGAACCCGGTGCGTTTCTTGCCGTCGAGCCGTCCTTCGGCCTAGGCGGGGGAGATTCCGCTCGCATCTTCGACACGGACGGTACCACCCTGATTGATGGCTACTCGTGGGAAGCGCACGCCACTACAAGCTACGGTCGCTGCCCCGACGGGATCGGCGACTTCGCGACGACCAATACTGCGACCAAGGGCGCCGCGAACGATTGTGTTGCGGCCGTCATTCCGGATGTGCGGATCAACGAGATCGAGTCGAATGGCGATGCCACCGACTGGATCGAACTGTTCAACGGCGGCAGTAGTGCAGTGGACATTTCCAACTGGGTCATTCAAGACAACGACGACAGCCACGTTGCGCGAATCCCTGCTGACACGGTGCTCGCCGCTGGTGGCTACTTTGTCTTCGATCAGCCCGCCCTGAGCTTTGGTCTCGGAACAGCCGACTCGGTTCGCGTCTTCGCCGCCGACGGTTTCACTACGATCGATTCCCGCAGCTGGAGCGGCCACTCGCCAACGACCCTCGGGGTGTGTGGTTCAGAGTTTGTCGACACCACGAGCTCCACTAAGGGGTCAGTCAACGATTGCAGCGCGCCCATCCGCATCAACGAAATCGAATCCAGTGGTGAATCGAAGGACTGGGTCGAGCTGAAAAACAACGGCGCTGATTCCGTGGATGTTTCGGGCTTCATTCTCAAGGACAACGACGACAGCCACGCCTTCACGCTCGCTGCGGGCACGACTATCGCTGCGGGCGACTACCTCGTTGTCGAGCCTGACTTTGGGCTCGGCGGGGGAGACTCGGCAAGACTCTTCGAGGCTGACGGCGTGACGCTTCTCGACGGTCACAGCTGGACCTCGCACGCCGCAACAACGTATGCACGCTGCCCCGACGGAACCGGCGAGTTCGAGACGTCGAAATCTTCCACTAAGGGCGCGGCCAACAGCTGTGTCGGCGAGCTCGAAACAGCGCCCTGGCCAGGGGCAACGTCAGTGTCGACCGTGAATGAAAAGGATGCGTTCAGCGACAACCTGAGCGGTCTTGCTTTTGAGGCTGCTGATTCGGGCGACGTTCTCTGGGCGGCCAAGAACGGCCCCGGGGCACTCTACAAACTGGTCTTCGACGGAGCGAACTGGGTGCCTGCCATGAGCGACTCGTGGACCGCGGGCAAGTTGCTGCACTACTCCGATGGAACCGGTGATGTCGATGCCGAAGGAGTTGCGCTGACCGAAGCTGGCGCCTCCGGGGGAGTCTTCATCGCGAGTGAGCGCGACAACGCGAATGGCGGGGTGAGTCGCCCGACGATTCTTCGCTATGACGTTTCTGGCGCAGCATCCGAATTGACGGCCAGCCACGAATGGAACCTCACTTCTGATCTACCTGTAGTTGCTGCGAACGCCGGACTCGAAGGAATCGCGTGGATTCCTGACAGCTACCTCGTCGCGGAAGGGTTCGTCGACGAGAGCACTAACGCCCTCTACGACCCCAGCACGTATAGCGGTCACGGCGACGGGCTCTTCTTCGTCGGGCTAGAAGCCAACGGCACAATTTACGCCTATGCGCTCGACCAGAACTCCGGGGCATTCCAGCGCGTCGCGACTATCAAAAGCGGCTTCTCGAGTGTCATGGAACTCGAGTTTGACCCTGCTCTCGGCGGGCTCTGGGCAGTCTGCGATGACACCTGCAACGGACGCAGCGCCCTTCTCGAAATCGCTCAGGATGGCGCGGCTGACGGCTCATTCGAGGTCGCAACCGTTTTCGAGCGCCCGAGCGGCATGCCGAACATCAACAACGAGGGCTTCGCGGTGACAGCGCAGTCTGAGTGTGCGGCGGGTTCGAAGCCCGTGTACTGGTCGGATGACTCGAACACTGACGGTTTCGCGCTGCGGGCGGGCGCCATCGACTGCACGATAACGACGGACCCGACCGACCCGACCGACCCCACTGACCCCACTGACGCGACTGGCCCTAGCGCTCCGGTTGCGATTCCCGCGGCTGACCTGCTCGACTCGAATCGCGGTGCGGTATCCGGTCCCGCCAGCGCACGGCCGGGTGACACGATCACGATCGTCGTTGGTGCTGCATTGGCCGGAGACGTCGTGAACACGTGGATCTACTCCACGCCCACGTTGCTTGGTTCTCCGACGGTGTCTGCTGCTGGCGCTGTGACAGCGACGATTCCCACGACCATCACGCCGGGGGTGCACCGACTGGTGGTTACCGCGGCTGACGGCTCGCTTATCGGCTGGACCACCCTCACGATCGCGGCATCGGGGGAGGGCTCACTCGCGTTCACGGGGTCGTCGAACGCGCTACCGCTGCAGCTGGCCCTCATGCTCGTGATCGCGGGGGTGGCGCTCCTCGTTCTTCGCCAGCGCGGACTAACGCCCGATGAGGACCTGCTTACTCAGTCGGTGCGTCGTAACTGAGCGGCGCCTTGCCTGAAAGCGCCGGAAGCCGTTGAGGCTCGAGCTCTCATAACGATGCAGGGGAGTGGGCGGTCGAATCGGCCGCCTGCTCTGACTAACGCCTCTGAGGATTATTCAGAGTGAGGCGCCGTGGCAGACTCGCGTTCTTTGTCAGCCATCAGGATGCCATCACGAACGGCACTGCGGATGACGCCGTGGAGTATGTAGAGAAAAATGCCGACAAGAACGACGGCGATAACGAAGTCCATTATTCGTAGCCTCCAGTGATTACTACGGGATTATCTGTGGTGAGGGACCATTTCATTTACAAGCTGACATAATGTGCATTATCGGATACCAACCATGGCGCCGAGAGGGGTTGATGGCGACTGGTGACCTCAATAGCGCCGCTGGCTACCCTGGCGGCAACTCGGTCACTGTCACAGCCCACGGCTGATCGTTGGTCGTCGAAATGGAAACTGAATAGCGTCCCGATGCGTCGACCGCCAGGTCGTCTCTGTGAACGGGATCCTCGGCACTCGTGCGGCACTCACGCGACGTTTCAGTGCCGTCGCCGAGTGCAATCGTGAGTCGTCCCGGTCCGATGCAGTCTGAATAAATGGCGACTCGGCCAGTTTTCGGCGTGAATGCAGACGTGTCGATTGATTCGCTCAGGGACGAGGTGTGAGCCAATACTTTCTCATCCTGAACGTCGAACTCGAACACCGTCAGTTTTTCTGACATAACGTAAGCTTCACTGCTGCTATCGCCGACGCTCGTGCTGACCTCGGCTACCTGCTCTGTCGAGTCGCTTGCCGCGTTGTTGATCGCTGCCGAAGTGCACCCTGCGAGAGTGACGAGGCTGATCGTGGCCGCGGCGATGACGGGCCCTGTCGGTGGTCTACCCATGCCTCTCCCCTGTCTGGGTGTCGTGTTCGCTCGCGTTGGTAGTGAAGCAGTGCGCGGCGGCTGCAATCTCCAGAATACACCCACAATTGGAGAATATGTCAATTTCTGCTGTCTAGAAAGACCCTTTGCGGCTATCGAGAAAGCGAGCGAGGGCTTCCGCGGCTGCCTCATGATCGAGCGCGTCCGGCTCCCCCGACATGGTGAGCGTGCCGACGACCTTGCCGCCCACTCGCAAGGGTATGGACCCACCATGGGCTTTCACGTGGTCGTGATCCACGTCGGTGCGATCCTCAAACGGTGCTCCAGCCGCAAGATGGCGGAGTTTGATCAGCATCGACGGCTCTTCGAACCGTATGGCGGCAGCAGCCTTGCCCGCAAGCCAGGGGTCGTTCTCGACGTTTGTGTCCTTGAGCTTTGCCTTGAACACCACGTCTAAACCGAGTGCGATTTCGACTGCAAGATTGAGGTCCCACTCCCTA
This sequence comes from Salinibacterium sp. 10G20-15, assembly GCF_057365065.1. NCBI lineage: Bacteria > Bacillati > Actinomycetota > Actinomycetes > Micrococcales > Microbacteriaceae > Salinibacterium > Salinibacterium sp. 10G20-15. The sequence goes on along the minus strand of NZ_CP195118.1, from coordinate 2,515,690 downwards.
ATGAGCTGAATGGCGATCAGACCCAACGCGACCGCGTCATCGTTGGTTAATCGAACGCAGTCGACGGTATTGAGATATTCGAGGTCGGCGACAGAGTACTTCGGCACAGGGCGAGTCATCCCACCAGTGTAAAGGTGATGTTTGCTCTTTGTTCACTGTGCGATGCATAAAGAAAGCAGTAGGCTCGCCAAGTGCAACACAGTCGTCGACCCGGAATTGTCCGCGGTGCTCTCCTGCTATTCCTCGCACTCGCTACGATGTCCGCGTGCACGTCGACACCACGTCCGACACTGACCTCGTCGCCTGAAGTGCCTCACAGCGCGGAATGGAGTTGGGAGACATCGGGTTGGACTCTGAATTCAGAAGTCGCTGAACCATACAGTGACCGGCCACCAGCGGATGTCGCCTCTCGTGAGCTTGATGACACCGGACTAGCTGTGTACTACGAACGCAACTCCAATAGTGTTCGAGTGGATCACCCCGTCGTCTACGCGCAGTATGGATTATCCGCGCTCATTGAGTACGAACATACGGGCGAGAAGCTATGGCTCGACCGCGCTGTGCGCCAGGCGGAACAGCTGCTCACCATGCGAACGGAACGTGCAGAGGGTTGGTGGTATCCGTATTCCTTTGATTGGACCTACGACGACAGAACCCTTACGGCACCGTGGTGGTCTGGAATGGCACAGGGTCAAGCTTTGAGCTTGTTCACGCGACTGGCTCAGGCCACTGGAGACGAGCGCTGGGCCGCTGCTGCGCATCACACGTGGGTGAGCTTCCAGCAGCAACCTTCAGCGACACAACCGTGGTCGACGTTCATTGACGACGACCACCTGTGGTTCGAAGAGTACGCTGGGGATCAGGCTCCCCTTATGGTTCTGAACGGTCAAGTATTCGCGATCTTCGGGCTTTATGATTACTGGCGTTTCACTCAAGATCCTGAAGTCGCGGAGTACGTCGACGGTGGCGCAACCACGGTGCTGAGCATCATGCCTCAGATCCGCAACTCCGGAGACATTTCGTACTACTGCGTGCAAGAGAACTTCTGTGCTCGCGAACGCTGGCAGAACGAGAAATACCATGTCATCCACTCTTGGCAGCTCAACACGCTCTCGCGCCTCACTGGTGATCCGGCGTTCAGCGGGTGGGCAGATCAGCTTGAGGCTGATTGGAAACCCTCCGAATAGCAGACCCGGGCTGGAGAGCGTCGCTCGGCAGCCGGCCACAGCGCGTTCGAACAGCACGAACTGTTTCTGAGCGGTGCACGTGGATCCCGGGACCGTTACTTGGTGAGAAAGTCTGAAACGTCGCCGACGTAGCGGGTGTTGTTTTCCGGCACGGGCTCGACCGCGGCAGAGGCAACTTCGGCGGCGAATTCGCTCACGTTGTACAGTCGGCCGGCGGCCTCCTTGCGGGCCTCAATCGCACCGGGGTTGGCGCGCTGCAACAGCGTTGCCGTGATGGTGCCCTCGATCATGTCTCCGGAGACGACAACAAAGCTGATGCCCTTGGCTTCGAGCTCGGGAATCAGTTCGCGCAGTGCATCCTCGCCGGCACGCTTGCTGAGCGCGACAGGAACATACTCGGGCATGGTTTCAACCGTGCGAATGAAGTGTGCCTGGTGGCTCGTCACAAATACGACGCGTGAACCTTCGTGCAACAGAGGCATCATGGTCTTCAAGAAGTTGACCTGCGCGTCGCGGTTCAGTTGCATGGCGTAATCCTCAGCCATGCCCCCTTCCATGCCGCCGGATGCGTTGAGCACCAGAATCTCAAGGCCACCGAACTCTTCCTTGACGGTCTCAAAGAGCGCCGAGACAGTTTCGGGATCGGTAAGGTCGGCACCGATAGCGATAGCGGAACCATCGGTCTCGTTGAGCTGCGCCACCAACTTGAGCGCGCGAGCCTCCTTATTGCGGTAGTTCACGGCAACGCGAGCACCCGCCTGCGCGAAGTAGGCGGCGGTGTCCGCGCCAATCCCCCGGGACGATCCGGTGATGAGCGCGCGAGCGCCTTCGAGCGAGTGAGCGGCCAGAGGATTCGAATTTTCGCTATTCACGCTACGACTTTACCGGTCGAAGCGGCGCTCCGCAGTGATCTAAGTGCTAGCGTCGTGATTGAAGATTTGTCGAACAGCGCAACGATGAAGGGCGCCAGCTAATGCTCGTAGACCTCACCCAATACTTGTGGATTCTGTGGCTGGCCCTCGTTGTGCTCTTCATCGTTGTCGAAGTGCTCACTCTCGAGTTCACTTTCCTCATGATTGCGGGAGGGTCACTCATTGGTGGTCTTGGTGCGAACCTTCTCGGCTGGCCCTGGTACGTACAAATTGCCCTCGCAGCGGCAATCTCTGGCCTCCTCATTTTTACGATCAGGCCCGTTCTCTTGATGAATCTCGAAAAGGGTGCTGATCCAGCTAAGAGCAACGTGGAAGCGCTGTATGCCCTTGGCGGCTACGTCACCGGTTCCTTCCGGAAGGGCGTGGGCGAGGTGAAACTCGACAACGGCGAAACGTGGACCGCGCGCATTGGCGATGGCACCGCTCCCTCAGCGATGCCGGTCGGCAAAAGAATTTCTGTGACGGGAATTGAAGGCGCGATAGTGGTCGTCATTCTCGAAACACCTCAATCTGGCAACACTCAACCTCGAGCGACAACATAGCCGCCGAGAAAGGAAGAAAAGTGACCGATCCCGCTGGCTTTGTAGGCCAGGTATTTGTGGTGATTCTGCTCGTCATCCTCGCCATTTTCGTGCTTGTGACGCTGTTCCGTGCGATTCGCATTGTTCCGCAAGCACGCGCCGGCGTTGTTGAACGCCTCGGAAAGTATCGCAAAACCCTGCTCCCGGGCCTCAACATCCTCGTACCCTTCATCGATCGGATGCTGCCCCTCATCGATCTGCGCGAACAGGTTGTCTCATTCCCACCGCAGCCGGTCATCACCGAGGACAACCTCGTTGTCTCGATCGACACCGTGGTGTTCTTTCAAGTAACGGATGCGCGTGCAGCCACTTATGAGATCGGTAACTATCTCGGAGCCGTCGAGCAACTCACGACCACCACGCTGCGCAACGTCGTGGGTGGACTCAACCTTGAGGAAGCGCTCACGAGTCGCGACAACATCAACTCCCAACTGCGGGTAGTTCTTGACGAAGCGACCGGCAAGTGGGGCATCCGCGTTGGACGAGTCGAGCTCAAGGCCATCGACCCGCCCCTCTCCATTCAAGACTCGATGGAAAAGCAGATGCGTGCCGAGCGTGACCGCCGTGCGCAGATTCTGACCGCTGAGGGAACCAAGCAAGCTGCCATTCTCGAGGCAGAAGGTTCGCGCCAGGCAGCAATCCTCGAAGCTGAGGGCGAAGCGAAGGCAGCAGTGCTTCGGGCCGATGGTGAAGCCGCCGCCATTAAGACTGTCTTCGCCGCGATTCACGAAGGTGATCCCGACCCCAAGCTCTTGGCGTACGAATACCTGCAGACGCTGCCTAAGATTGCAGACGGTGATTCCAACAAGATGTGGATCATCCCGTCAGAATTGACGGAAGCACTCAAAGGCATTGGTGAAGGATTCTTCAGTGGCAAGGGACCAGTCGCGCGCTAGCGCCACGTCGTCATATCTCTCCCCCGCAAGCCCCCGCGTGTTCGCGCATCGGGGGCTTGCGCTTGACGCACCCGAAAACACTTTGCTTGCTTTCGCGAAAGCCGTCGCCGCTGGTGCGCAGTTTGTAGAAACGGACGTTCACGTCAGCTTCGATGGGGTTGCGGTTGTCGCTCACGACCCCAGCCTCGCTCGCGTCGCGGGTCGCGCCATCAAGGTGGAGCAACTCACGATGGCAGAACTGCGTCGTATCGACTTGGGCGATGGTCAAGGTTTCTGCTCTCTCGCCGAGGCGCTCGACGCATTTCCAGAGACGCGCTTCAACGTGGACGTAAAAATCAAGGGCGCCGTGCTTCCGAGCGTGCGCGCGATTCGCGAGATGAAAGCCGTCGATCGCGTTCTCGTGACGTCATTCGACGAGAACCGCCGGGCCGCGACCGTCGAACAATTGCCTGGCATCGCAAGTTCCGCATCCGCTCGGCGCTTCGTGATGGCTCTTCTGAGCGCGAAAGTCGGCCTCTCCCCCGCCGTGCGACGTTCACTTTCTGGGTTAGTGGCCATCCAAGTACCTGAGAAAGCGCTAGGGTTGCGGGTGACCACTCAGCGGATGATCTCTCGCGTGCACGATCTCGGACTAGAGATGCATGTCTGGACGATCAACGACCCGCAGCGAATGCGTCACCTGCTTGACCTCGGTGTCGATGGGATCGTCACCGATCGAGCAGACCTCGCCCTCGAAGTTGTGAACACCCGCGCCTGATAGTCGCACGATCCCCACTTCACGACAGCGAGACATGTTGGCGAATGCTGACAACTCGCTGTTAAGACTGCGCGCTTGGAAGCATTCGTTCAGCAAGAGGGTTTATTACTTGTAGAAACCGCGAATTGAAGGAGGCCACACGATGGCAGATCGCAGCTTGCGCGGCATGAGACTTGGCACCCAGAGCTTACAGAGCGAAGAGGGTGTGGAGTTTTCCCCGCGGAAAAAGAGCGTGTACAAGGCGGCCGATGGCAGCACTTTTGAAGTGATGTTCGCGGCAGATGCCGAAGTTCCCCAGCAGTGGCAAGATGCCAAGACTGGTCAAGAGGGAACGCTTCTTGATGATGCGGGCGAATTGGTCGAACTCGATGAGGTCGACGTCAAGACTCCACGTAGCCACTGGGACATGCTGCTGGAACGGCGCACTCGTCCTGAGCTCGAAGAGCTACTCCAAGAGCGTCTCGACTTCTTGCGCGCCCGTCGCGGTCAGCAGAAGATCGGCGCCTAACGACGTACTGAGCTCAGGGTTGCCGAGACACCCCATCCGGTAACCCTGAGCAGTGCTTCGGCAACGATCCCTACGTGCATCTTAGAGCGCCCCGTTGAGCGTTCGACGAAGGTGATCGGATGTTCCGCCACCCGGTAGCCGGCACGTTCTAAGTTCCAGGCCAGTTCCACTTGAAAGCAATATCCCTGCGACGAAACGCCATCAAGGCCAAGCTCTCGCAGAGCACTCGCGCGAAACACCCGAAAGCCTGCGGTGAGATCGCGAATGTCTGAATGCAAAACTCGGCGGGCATAAGTGTTTCCGGCCTGCGACACACTGTGCCGGTACCACGGCCAATTCTTTACTGAACCGCCCGGTACCCAGCGTGATCCGATGACGAGATCGTTGCCGGCTTGAGCGAGGGCGATCATCGCAGGTAACTCGGCGGGGTCGTGAGAGCCGTCTGCGTCGATTTCGACAATGTAGGTGTACCCACGCTCCAGAGCGAGCGCGAAGCCCGCGAGGTACGCCTTTCCTAGCCCTTCCTTGGCGGGCCGGTGGAGCACCGATACTCCGGGATCAGCAGCGGCAAGTTCTTCAGCGCGCTCCCCCGTTCCGTCGGGGCTCGAGTCATCCACGACAAGCACATGGGCACGCGGCACCGCTTGGCGCAAGCGACCTACGATCGAGGCGATGTTCTCGATTTCGTTGTAGGTGGGAACCACCACGACCACGTTAGGCATTCTTTCTCCGACCGGCCAATCCTGCAACGATAAGGGCACCGAGTCCGAGTCCCGACACGAGCCATTCAATCTCTCTACCCCACACGACCGCAGGCGTGATGCTCGTCGATAGCGGCACATCCTCCACCATCGTGGCGGCCGTGTACCACGGAACCTCGGCGATTGTGGTTCCATCCGGAGCGATGATCGCGCTGAGTCCTACGGTAGAAATATTGACAACACTACGGCCCAGCTCGAGTGCGCGGATGCGAGCCATGGCCAGCTGCTGAGCGCTCTCGTCCGTCATGCCGAAGTCGGCGTTGTTCGACGATGCGATGATTACTTGCGCGCCCTGCTCGACCGACTCGGTCAAGATTTGATCATCGACAATATCGAAGCAAATGTTCACACCGACCGTGACGCCGTTGACGTCAAAGACCATGTCAGTCGTACCGATGGAGTAATCGCGCGCGATGAGTCCAATGAGGTCGGGAGCGAACTGCGCCCAGAACTCGCGATTCGGCACGTATTCGCCGAAGGGAATTGGATGGCGCTTGTCGTAAATATCCACGACGCCCTCTCCCGGCATCCACAACAATTGACTGTTGAAGACTTCGCCATCCCGCTCGGTGATGTCACCGGAGATAAGGGGTGCGCCGGCCTGCTCGACCACGTAGTCGAAAGCGGATGCCGCATAACTGTTGCTGAGTGGTGAAACGTCGGTACCACCCTCGGGCCACACGACGAGGTCGAGCTCGTCGCCATAGAGAGGCTCGGTCGCGGCAAGCTGGGCCGCGAGGAGGTCGCCTCGCTCGCGTTCGTCAAAATAGGCAGCCTTGCCATTACCCTGAACGGCACCAACACGCAGCGTGCCGTCGAGCGTCGCCTGCCATGTCGGCACGTTGAGCATGAGCGCGAAGACAGCGACCGGCACGAACGCTGTGCGAAGCGCGCGCGACACATGTTGAGCGCGGGCATCCAGAGGTAGCTCGCCGTAGTGGCGCCACGAGTATTCGGCGGCGGCGAGAGCCAGCGCGACGACGAGAACAATGGTGAAGCTCACGCCGGAGACGCCGATCCACGGAAAAAGTGGTGCAAGCGGGCTCTCGGCCTGAGAGAGCGCGACGCGGCCCCAAGAAAAGCCGCCGTAGGGCCACACGCTCATCCAGGCTTCGCGGGCTGTCCAGAGGCCCGCTACGACGATGGCTAGCCCTAGCGTTGTGCCCCAGCCTGCCCCGAACGCCCGAGGCACCCAGCGATACGCCAGCGTGATCGCCAGCGCCCCGAGGGCGACGAAGAGCGACTCCAAGAACGACAGCGCGAGCATGGGAACGGGGCCTAAGAATAGCGACGCCCACGAGATGTGCGTGAGGTAGAACGCAAAGCCGCCGAGAAAGCCGACAAGGAATGCCGACCATGAGCGTCGACCACGAAGAGCCAGCAGCATGAGGGCGATGCCCACAAACGTCATCGGCCAGACGCTGATGTCGGGGAATCCGGCATCCATGATCGGGCCGGAGGCCAGTGCTGTAACGATTGCAGCCCATAAGGGCAGCACAGCAACGGATTTATCGGGCATCACGAGTCGAGCCTAAGCGACAGAGCTGTAGGCGACGATTCCACGACGGATGCCGTCTAGCGCTTTACGGGCAGTGCGTCCGACTTCCCCATCAGCAACCACGGACAACTGGTCGAGCAAATCGATTGCTTGTTTCGTGACGCGCACAAAGTCCCCTGCCGCCATGTCAGCGAGGTCGAGAACGGAATCGAGGCTCGCACCATTCGCCCAGCGATACATTGCGAGAGCGAGACCGGTGGCGAGCGGTTGACTGCCGGGAAGGCGGTTATCTTGTTCGAGATCGTCAAGCTGAGCCCACAGAGTGGAAGTTTTGTCGAAGGCCTCTCGGAACGCACCTCGAGGTAGGTAACGGTCGCCGAGGTCACCCTCATCGCGACGAGGCTCGTACACCAGGGTGGTAGCCATCGCCGCGAGCGAGGCAGCATCCAGTGTGTTCCAGAAGCCTTGGCGCAGCGATTCAGCGACGAGAAGATCGCGTTCGCCGTAGATGCGACGCAAGACGCGTCCGTGTTCGTTGAGGGTCATCTCGCCGTTCTTGCCCGGCTCAATGTATTCCAGCTGAGTGAGAACGTCGGTGACGCGGTCAAAAATCTTCGCGACAGCGCCCGTACGATTCTGAATCTGGCGGCTCAGTTGATCGGTTTCGCGCTTGAGGCGCCACCAGCGTTCGGCCCACCGCGCGTGGGCTTCTCGCTCTGGGCACGCGTGACAATCGTGCTTGCGCAGCTGGTTGCGCAGACTGCTCAGCTTGCGTTGACGTCGTTCGCGTTCGCCGCGGTGACCGGCGTCGCCTCGAGGCTGAGCTTTTTTCTCTAGATCAGTGAGTTCGCGGCGGATTCGTGAGTACTCTGCGAAATCGCCCACGTGGCATTCCATCGACTTCGCGTAGCCCTCGAGCGAGTTCTTTTGCGAACGAACCTTGCGCGCGAGGTCGACGACGGCACGGTCGGCTTGGAATTGCGCGAAGCTCGATTCTAGGATCTCGCGAGTATGTTCGCGGCCGAAGAGCTCAATGAGGTTGACCGCCATGTTATAGGTCGGTTTGAAGCTTGAGTTAAGCGGGTAGGTGCGGCGCGAGGCGAGCGACGCGACGGCTTGCGGATCGAGACCGTCGACCCATTGGATGACGGAGTGGCCTTCAATGTCGATGCCCCGTCGACCGGCGCGCCCGGTGAGTTGCGTGTATTCCCCCGGTGTGATCGGTACCCGCGCTTCGCCATTGAACTTCTCGAGTTTCTCAAGCACCACGGTGCGGGCTGGCATGTTGATGCCGAGCGCCAGCGTTTCCGTAGCGAAGACTGCTTTCACAAGCTTTCTTTGAAACAGTTCCTCGACTACCTCTTTGAAAGCGGGGAGAAGGCCGGCATGGTGGGCGGCAACGCCACGTTCAAGACCGCTGAGCCAGTCCCAATATCCGAGCACCGCCAGGTCTTCGTCAAGCAAAGTCCGACAGCGTGCTTCCACGATTTCGCGGATCTCATCGCGTTCCTCGGCTGTCGTCAGGCGAACGCCAGCGCGCAAGACCTGATTCACAGCCTGGTCACACCCCACGCGACTGAAAATAAAAAAGATGGCGGGAACAAGGTTTTTCGAGGAGAGCATGGCCACGACATCCGCGCGGTCCATTCGAGACCGCTGTGGGCGACCACCATAGGAGTTCTGGCGATTGCTCTTGCGGCGATTTCCGATCGATTGACTGCGGCCGCCGAAGCGGGCCATCTGGACGAGTTCAGGATTGACACGGTTGGTCGCGGCGAGCCCAGACGAATCGAAGAGGTCGATGAGCTTGGCGCCCACGAGTACGTGCTGTTCCAGAGGAACAGGGCGATCCTCGGAGACAATAACTTCAGTGTCGCCGCGCACAGCTTGGAGCCAGTCGCCGAACTCTTCGGCGTTCGATACTGTCGCGCTCAGCGACACCATCCGGACATCCTCGGGAAGGTGGATGATCACTTCCTCCCAGACAGCGCCACGGAAGCGGTCACCCAGAAAGTGAACCTCATCCATCACGACGGTGCTGAGGTTCGTCAAGAGGTCCGACTTCGCATAGAGCATGTTGCGAAGAACTTCGGTAGTCATCACCACAATGCGGGCGCCCGCATTCACATTGGTATCGCCCGTAAGAAGGCCGACTGCCTCGGGACCGTATTCACCAACGAGCTCTTGGAACTTCTGGTTGCTGAGAGCCTTCATCGGTGCGGTGTAGAAGACCTTGGGGCCATCCAGCTGCATCGCGCGGTAGATGGCGAACTCGGCAATGATCGTCTTTCCTGCCCCCGTGGGGGCGGCAACGAGCACGCTCTTGTCAGACTCGACGACCTCGCAGGCCGAGATCTGAAAAGCATCGAGGTCAAAGCGCTGACTAGCGCGAAAGGCTTCGAGTACTGGGTACCCCCGACGCTTCTTCGCCGCGGCGTACCGTTCGGCGGGAGACAGTTCACTCATTGACTACAGCCTAAGCGCTCAGAGTCTAGAGTTCGCTGCTCACGTCAGGGTCAATCAGCGCGGCGCGCTTAGCTGCCCGGCGATCGTGGATCCACGCAATGAAGGCTGCAATGAAGTACAGCATGATCATGGGGATCGCGAGCAGGAACATCGAGATGACGTCGGCAGCGGGAGTGGCAATTGCTGTGAAGACAGTGATCGTGAGCACAGCGATGCGCCACCCCTTGAGAATCGCAGCTGCCGAGAGCACACCGACGAGGTTCAGCAGTACTACGAACACGGGCAACACGAAAGCGATCCCTACCGAGAGAAGCAGCTTAACGATGAAGTCGTAGTAGTACTTTGCGTTCAGGTTGGACAAGTCTTGCTCGCCAGCGAAACCCAGCATCAGGGTGATGATGTTGGGCATGACATACCACCCGGCAGCGCAACCAGCGAGAAACAGAGGTATTGCGGTGGCCAAGAAACCGATGGCGTATTGCTTCTCTTTACGCACGAGGCCCGGAACCAGAAACGCCCACACTTGATAGAGCCAGACAGGGCTAGCGGCGACTATTGCCACGGTGAAAGCAATTTGCATTCGAATGTCGAATGCCTGGGTCACGGCGTCGTAATTGAGCGCTGCGCCGCGCCCCGAAGACTCCGCGATATTCGTAATGGGTGCGCGCAGGGCGTCAATGAAGAAGTCAGCGAAGACAAATCCGGCGATAGCAGTCACCACAATGGCAATTGCAGAGATAAATAGCCGCTTCTTGAGCTCTACGAGATGCGCACCGAGTGACATCCGCTCTTCACTCCGTGAACGCCACCTCCCGGTGCGAACTGCCATAGGAACTAAGGCTTAGGAGGAGTGTCGTTGCTCGAGTCCGACGGCGACTCGGCCGGAGCGTCAGAGCTGTTCTCATCCTTCATGGTCTTGACCTCGCTGCGGAAAATCCGCATCGACTGGCCGAGACTACGAGCAAGCCCGGGAAGCTTCGGTGCACCGAAGAGCAGGAGGATGACGACCAAGAGTATGACAAGGTGCCAACCGCTGAGAGCGTTGCCGAACATGGAGAACTTCCTTAAAGATCGAAGGCTGCGTAGGCCAATCATACCTAGGTTGATTGAGTTTGGGAGGCACAGTGGAGAGTTAGCGGGAGGGTCTTTTCTCGCGACTGAACTCACCATGAAACCACCGTCGGGGCTGGGGGCCGAAGCCAATCAAGACATAGTCGGACCGGGCGCGGTACTTCGGGTGATACAGAACGATCGCAGTTTTCTGCAGTAGCTGGGCATCCCCCGCGCTCACGATCGATTTCACGATGACGCGCTCAGTGCCTCCATTGTCGGTATAGCGCACCGTTATTCGGGGTAGCCGTCGACCACGGTGCTGGAGGTTGCTCTCTCCCACAGTTTGCGCTCCGGTGGTCAAAAGGAGCGCACGAATGGCGCGCCGCCGCATCCAGGTCGCAAACCACAACAGCGCGATCAGGATGAAGCCGGCGGCGAAAACCCAGCCCACCTACGACCAGCCCTGAGGCCACTGCATGATCGACGCATCGCGTCGTGTGATCGTTTTTCCGCGCGCGAGGCGCCGTGCTCGCCGAGCTTCCTTGAGCTCGAGACGCCGGCGTCGCTGGGTCTCGTGTCGGTCGCGAATCTCTGCCATCTCAGTGAGGATCGCGATCTGAGGCTTCGAAAGCTTCTCTGATTCCACGTGGAGAATTGCGGTCTTGTCTACGACATCCGAGAGGTCGCTCATCAACGTCATTGCTTTGCGGAACAGCACCCACGCCATGACCACGAGCATGATCAGAAGAGCGAGCACAAGACCCGCCCAGATCAACAGCCATCCCCACCACGCAATCACGCCGTCACCTACTGCTCTTCTGCATACTGCTCGGCGCCAGCCTGTGCCCACCGTGCCACTGCTTCGCGAGCTTCCGGAGGTGAGACAACCGTCACGACACCCGGAAGGCCAGCGATGAGACGCTTGAGCCCGTGAAAATGAGGAACGCGAACGGTAGTGCGCACGCGATCTCCGACAGCAACGCGTGGCGCATCATCGGTGACATAGTCCCCCAGCAGCCCAATGGCGCTGGGTACAACCTCGATGCCGACCTCGATATCTTCCTCTGACGTGTCAAAGAGCGTCTCGGGAAGATTCACATCCCCTGCAGTGCGCGTGATGGGTTCGGAGGTCATCGCGGGTTGCGAGATGCGGTCAAGCCGGAAGGTGCGCACGTCTTCGCGGGAATGACACCACCCGCGTACGTACCAGTCGGCATCCACAGATTCAACGCGGAGCGGGTCGATGCGTCGACGTTCAGACTCGCCGCGCGAATTGCGGTAATCGAATTCGATCTGGGTGCCCGCGGCAACAGATTCGCGGATGAGGGCCAGCGTTTCGTCGAGCGCGCTCGATTCCACCGCTACCGCTGTCGGTGCCGCCGAGGCGCCCCGGGACAACTTGGCGGTGAGCGTGGCGATGGCTTCGCGATCCGCATGTTCGGGCAGGCTCGAAAGGTACTGCAAGCCGGCAATGAGAGCGGATGCTTCGCGCGCGGAAAAACGCGGGGAATCATCGATCGCAACCATGTGCGTCAACACGATCTGATCGTTGTCTTCAAAGTCATCCCACGCGATGTCGAAGAGGTCCCCCGCTTGATAGGTCGCGGTATCCCCGGGAATCCCGGAGACTGCGATCAACCGAACAGCATCGCGAATGTGTTGCGCGGGAACGCCGAAGTGTTTAGCGGCATCTGCAACGCTGACCCGGTCGCGATCCATCAGGTACGGCACGAGAGCGAGCAGAAAGACCAATTTGTCTTGCGCGCGCAGCGGCGGAGGTTTATTAGCCATGGTCTGCCACCGTTCTCGTGAGGCGGTCGATTACTGCGGAACGCAATTCGGGCGGAGAGATCGCGGCGACCTCGGGACCGAAGCTAGCAAGTTCATCCGCGAAGATATTGAGATCGGTGAAGTTCACTTCGAGGTGGCAATCCGGGTGCATCACAGCGCCGCGACGTTTGCCTAGTCGAGTGGCCGCGTCAGTACCCGGCTCGACACGCAGAAGCGCAACGTTCGACTGCCACACCTTTTCCAGCCCGGCGAGGGCTTGCGCCGTTGCATCATCGGTGGCGTAATCGAAAGTTTTTTTGGTGCGCTGGATGCCGCTCACCATGCGTCGAAGCAAGAATGTCTTGAAGGTGTCCGTTGCGGGATCTTTCGCGTACAGGTGCCACCGCCCTTGATGTTGCACCAGCGCGAGTGGTGCCACTAGACGCGTCGTCGAGGTCTGCTCTCCCGGCTTCAGATACTCGAAGTTCACGAGAACGCGGCGGTCCATAGCTTCGCGCAGTGGCTCGAACGCCTCGTCACGGACGCGTACGTGGGGTGCGTAGCTCAGAACAGGCTCCGCGGTCTCGATGCCAAGCGACCGCAGTTTCACGATGGCCCGACGGGAGCCCTCAGAGAGCGATCCTTCACGCCACACCATTGCCGCGAGACTAAGAAGTGTCGACTCTTCTGCTGAGAAGGCGATGTCGTCGGGAAGCTCGTAATCTACGCGCGGGATGCGGTAGCGAAGGTTCTGGTTGTTACCCGCTTGCTCGGGTGGCTCGATCGTTTCGAGCGGCACCCCGAGCTCACGAATGTCGTCTTTGTCGCGTTCGAACTGTCGCTCAAGATTGGCGTTGTCACCGGAGTGTACGAACCGTTGGCGGTAGCCCTGCACGGTCGACAGTATCTCGCTCTTGGTGAGTCCATTTTCGGTCGAGAGCAACGCCAAAACGAGGCTGAAGAGCCGTTCTTCGTTGGGAACTTTCGGTGCTGGCACGAGTCAAATCCTTTTGTCTCTGACACCCGGCCGTGTCGTAGGTAACAGTTACTGCGTTTGAATTCCGAGGATGTCGAACACAAAGACCAAAGTGGACCCGCTCGTGACGCCGTTGGGCTCTGTCCCTGGGGCGAAGCCCACATCCGGAGGTAGTACTACGAGAACCTGGGAGCCGACCGTCTGCCCGATCAAGGCTTCAGCGAGCCCGGGCGGCAGGCCCGTGTCTGTCGTGGCCGTGCTTTCAACCACAAAGGTGCCGGGAACCCCCGAGTCCTCCCAGCTGTTCGTGAAGGTAGCGTCGGCACCCCATTCGATGCCGCTGACGTGCATAATTGCGGCATCACCTTCTTCAATCTCTTCGCCCGACCCAACCTTTAGCGCGGCAAACTGAAGCTCGCTCGGCGCATCCCCAGTGGGAAACGTGAAGCCAGGCTGGCCGTTGGGCGCCAGCACAATGGCTGGAAGTCCAGCGGGCGCGGGCGAGCTAACTCCCTCCGCTTTGCCTGGCAGGCGCGACTCAACATCGCTCACCATGACGATCGCGTCATCGTCGGAGAGAGGGAGCTGGTTCTGCGTGATGTTCTCAGCGCCCAGAATATCGCCGGCTGCCCCCACTGTTACGATTCGCGAGCCAACAGTGGAGCATTGCGCGATCTCGCCAAAAATCGGCTCACGTTCCGTTACCGGCACACGAAGTCCCGCTGTGTCATGCCCTGTGGAGATGAGCTGAGCACCGGTTGCTGCGTCGTAAATCGTGATCTGAAGTGTGGCGACGTCCCCGGCGCTGACTTCTTCGCCGTCGCCAGCGGTGACGATGGAACTCTCGAGCTCAGAGGCAACGAGAGGCGTCGGGAAGTCTGCTTCGGGGTCCGCGCTGAACTCACCCGTGGTGGTGACCAACGCGGTGTTGCCTCCACCGCTGTAGATCGGAGTGCAGTCCGCGAAACTCAACGGACCATTGGCGCACCCGGCCAATGAAACAACAACTCCGGCACTCACGGCCACTACTGCAAGCTTGCGCACAAACACTCTTTTCATCGACACAGACATCGTCAACACTCTACCGGTCAGTCGTCGCGGCATCGGCCGCCTTTTTCGCTTCGCGTGCGGTCTTTCGCAGGCGTTTGGCGCTGGAGTTGCGTTCGCCTAGTGCCCCGGGAGTCCACGCCTCAACATCCTCGTCCTTGAAGTCCGACTTCGAAGCGCGCCGCTTGAGCTCGGGAAGCACGGAACCGGGCGCGAGACGGCGGGCCGTCATCAAGAAACCGGTGTGCGCCACCATGCGGTGATCGGGGCGAACAGCCAAGCCTTCGACGTGCCAGCCCCGCACCATGGTTTCGTTGGAATCAGGCTCGGTGAACAGCCCCGTCGCACGAATCGCTTCCGCCACGCGCGACAGTTGGGTCACGGTCGCGATATAGCAGAGCAGCACCCCACCAGGAGTGAGCGCTTCAGCGCATTCTTCGATGCATTCCCACGGGGCGAGCATGTCGAGCACAACGCGGTCGACCGAACCCGGCTCAACGGATGCTGGCAGCTGCTCTTGAAGGTCACCGACGGTGACTGACCAGTTGTCGGGTTTCGCGCCCAAGAACGCCTGAACGTTGGACTGAGCGATTTCAGAAAACTCTTCGCGACGTTCGAACGAGTTGAGCGTGCCGCTTGGTCCGATGGCGCGCAGCAGCCACAGCGATAACGCACCGGAACCCACGCCGGCCTCGACGACATGAGCACCGGGGAAGATGTCGGCTTGGCCGATGATCTGCGCTGCGTCCTTCGGGTAGATGATCGCAGCACCGCGCGGCATCGACATCACGAAATCGGTGAGCAGCGGCCGCATCGCCAAATATTCGATATCGTTCGTGCTGACGACGACACTGGCATCCGGCTGTCCGATAATCAGATCGTGGCTCAGCACGCCGCGGTGCGTATGGAATGCTCCCCCAGCTTCCAACGTCACGGTATTGAGCCGGCCCTTCGGACCAGTAAGTTGAACGCGGTCTCCCTCGCGAAAGGGGCCGCTCTGTCGTCGGACTACGTCGCTCATTGCGTGGATACCTTTGCGTGAAGTTCGGAGAGATGCTTGAGAGTCCGCCCTTCGAGAGTTGGCCACAGAACGTGGGTCTTCTCTTCGGGAATGTCCACCATGAACGGAACGCCGACGACGGTGGCACCGGAGGCGAATGCTGATGTTGCGCCGGGGGGAGAATCTTCGATCGCTACGCAATCCGTGATGTCAACCCCCAGAGCATCCGCGCCCCGGTAGTACGGCTGCGGATGAGGCTTAGCGTGTTGCACATCATCGCCAGAAATTACGGCATCAAAGCCGTCGAAGCCGAGATTCTCGACGACATGGTGGGCCATGCGACCGATCGACATCGTGACGAGAGCGGTCGGGACTCCCGATTCACGCAGCTCCGTGAGCAGCTCGCGCGCACCCGGGCGCCAGGGGATACCAAATTCTTTGAGCTGAGCCATCACAGTGTCGGTGAGTCGATCAACGATCACCTGTGCGTCGAGGGTCACACTCTTCGTTTGCATAAAGCGTGCAGAGTCCAAGAGGCCCTTTCCCACGCACGACATTGCGTCGTCGTGGGTCCATTCACCGCCAAAAGACAGAACGACCTCTTTCTCGGCCGAAACCCAATACGGTTCTGAATCGATGAGCGTGCCGTCCATGTCCCACAGGACGGCCGCTGGAGTGGAGTGAGTCACAACGCACCATCGTAGTTCTATCCTTGACTAAGCGACATTCGTGGCACTCACCCGAAGGAGACCTGTGACTAACACCCCATTTGCGAACGGACGGCTCCTCGTCGTTGCCTTCGAGGGGTGGAATGACGCCGGCGAAGCGGCCAGTGGCGCCGTGCGATTGCTCAAGGAGCAGCTCGACGTTTATCCCGTCTCTGAGGTCGACCCTGAAGAGTACTTCGATTACCAGTTCAATCGCCCTGTGCTTTCGCACGATGACGATGGTAATCGGGTTCTCACGTGGCCCTCGGTAACCATGTACGGTCCGTCGCGACCCAATTCCGCTCGTCCCCAGAGCATTGCGGCGGATGCGGAACTGCAGCTGAGCGGGAACAACCAGTCGAACATTTACTTGCTACTCGGCACTGAACCGTCGCGTTCCTGGAAGGCATTTGCGCGCGACATCCTCGAAACCGTCGTGGATAACGGAATTACCTCGATCGTCTTTCTCGGCGCAATGCTCGCGGACGTGCCTCACACACGGCCGATTTCGGTCTTCACCTCGAGCGAGAACGCTGGCGTTCGCACGGCTCTCGGTATTGAGCGCAGTACGTATGAAGGGCCCGT
The DNA here is from genome assembly GCF_057365065.1 of Salinibacterium sp. 10G20-15. Classification (NCBI taxonomy): domain Bacteria; kingdom Bacillati; phylum Actinomycetota; class Actinomycetes; order Micrococcales; family Microbacteriaceae; genus Salinibacterium; species Salinibacterium sp. 10G20-15. The sequence continues at coordinate 2,498,966 of NZ_CP195118.1, read as the reverse complement.
CGGCATCCTGTCGGTATTGGGGCAGGCGGCAGAAGCCAGCGGCATCACCACGATGTCGATCTGGGCATCCGTGCCGCACTACGTGCACAACGCTCCGTCACCCAAGGCCACGCTCGCGCTCATCGACAAGCTTGAAGAGATCGTGGATGTCGTGATCCCGCGCGGCGAGCTCGTCACCGACGCCGCGGATTGGGAAACCGGCATCGATGCTCTTGCCGGTGAAGACGAAGACATGTCGTCGTATATCGAGCAGTTAGAGAAAGCCCGCGACACCGTCGATTCGCCGGAAGCCAGTGGCGAAGCGATCGCTCACGAGTTTGAAAAGTACCTCCGTCGTGGCGACGACAAGCCCGACCAGGGTGCCGCTGGTGACGAACCGTGGCGGGGCAAGGACTAACGCCACCCTGACGATCGTTCGTTGCTGAGCCCTCAGTCTCTGAGCAACGATCGTGGCGACTAGACGGGCTGGATGACGCCGAGCGACAACAGCACGAAGAGCGCGACGCCTAGAACAACGCGATAAATTACGAACGGCAAGAACGACCGCTTCTCGATATAGCGCATGAGGGCTGCAATCACGACATAGCCGACGACGAACGCAATCACTGTGGCGACGGCGGTTTCGGCGTAAGTGAAAACCTGAGCTGGTTCACCGAAGCTGTGCACGAGTTCGTAGAGCCCGCTGCCGAATACCGCGGGGATTGCGAGCAAGAATCCGAACCTAGCTGCCGCGGGCCGCGTGTAGCCGAGCGCGAGACCTGCCGTCATCGTCGATCCCGAGCGCGATACGCCAGGAACCAGCGCGAGCATCTGTGCGAGGCCAATCGTGATGCCGTGGCCGTACGTCATCTCTTCGAGTGCACGAGTGCGCTTTCCGAGGTAGTCAGCGATTCCCAAGATGATGCCGAAGACAATCAGCACGGTTGCGACGAGCCACAGCGAACGGAACGTCGAACGGATGTATTCCTGAGCGAAATAGCCCACGAGAACGATGGGGATGGTTCCGAGAATCACGAGCCAGCCGAGGCGAACATCCGGATGGTTCTTGTCGATTACTTCGCCGTGAGCGCCGCCGCTACTGCGGAACTGCTGAAACCAGCGGCTCAGAATGCGTGCAATGTCCTTGCGGAAGTAGAGGATGACGGCGAGCTCGGTGCCCAACTGGGTGATTGCCGTGAATGTCGCGCCGGGGTCGCTCGCAGAGGGCAAAAACTCGCCCATAATGCGCAGATGGGCGCTCGAGGAGATGGGAAGAAACTCCGTGAGGCCCTGAACAAGCCCGAGAATAATGGCCTCGATAAAACCCATGGAGCGCTCCCGATCAGCTAAGAACTAGTACTTGAGAAGCAGGTCTCCCAAGACCTGCCTGCCAAAGACTAGTGCGTCGAGCGGCACCCGCTCATCAACGCCGTGGAACATCCCCGGAAAGTCGATTTCCGGCGGCAGCTGGAGAGGCGCAAAACCGTAGCCCGTGATGTCGAGCAGCTTGAGGGCTTTGTTGTCGGTGCCACCCGACATCAAGTACGGCAGCACGGGAGCTCCGGGGTCGAAGACTCCCAAGCTGTTGACCATCGCGTCGACCAGAGGGCCGTCAAAACTGGTTTCGAGCCCGATGTCGCGGTGCATCATCTCGATCTCGATCTCATCCGGCAGCAGCGCACGCACTTGGGCGAGCACCTCATCCTCTTCGCCAGGAAGCGTGCGGATATCAACGAGCGCTTCAGCGACGTCGGGAATCACGTTGTGCTTGTAGCCAGCATTCAGCAGTGTGGGGTTGCTGGTCGTGCGCAAAGTGGCTTGCAGGAAGCCGGAAGCGGTGCCCGTAGCGAGAATCAGCTGGTCGGGGCCGACCTCTTCGGGATCAATCTTGAGAATGCGTGAGAGCTCAGCGATGAGAAGCGTCGTGGTGTCAGTGAGGCGAACCGGCCATTCCTGACGGCCAATGATCGCGATTGCTTCGGCGAGTTTAGTGACCGCGTTGTCGCTGATGACGCGCGAACCATGGGCAGCCATGCCGCGGGCGGTCAGCTTGATCCACATGAGCGCCTTCTCTCCCGTTTGCAAGAGATAAGCGCGCTGGCCGTGAAGATCGACCGAGTAGCCGCCCACTTCGCTGATGGCTTCTGTTGCACCCGCAAAAATTTCGGGGTGCTTCTGAACCATGAAGTGTGACCCGTATTCGCCGCCATTTTCTTCGTCAGCGAAGAACGCGATCGTGAGGTCGCGAGCGGGGCGCTTGCCGGCGCCCAGAATGTCGCCGAGAGCGGTGACGATCATGGAATCCATGTTTTTCATGTCGACCGCGCCACGGCCCCACAGAAGGCCGTCTTGAATGACTCCCCCGAACGGATCGACGGACCAGTTCTTGGGATCTGCAGGCACCACGTCGGTGTGGCCGTGCAGAATCAGTCCGGGGCGCTCGGCGGCATGAGGGGCTGATGACTCGGTGTCGTAGCTGCCCTCGACCTTGGCGATCACCGTGGTGCGACCCTCAGCGGCGTTGAAGTACTGGGTGGTGAGACCCATGTCTTCGAGCAGCGCGCCCAAGTATTCGGCGGCTACCGTCTCGCCGTTCGAACGACCCTCCCCGTAGTTGGAAGTATCAAATCGGATGAGATCTTGCGCGATGCGCGCGGTGCGCTCAAGTTCTGGCTCAGAAGTCATAAGGCCACGCTAGCCGTCTCGTCAGCAAAAATCTGCACGCCACGGCAGGCGAAAAAGGGCTTCGCTGGGGTCATGAAAGCGATGTGTGTTTTGGTACTCAAAAAGGGTGCTATTCTCTTATCTCGGCGGTGCTCCTTGAGCGCCGCAGATGCGCGCGGATGGCGGAATTGGTAGACGCGCTAGCTTGAGGTGCTAGTGCCCGAAAGGGCGTGGGGGTTCAAGTCCCCCTTCGCGCACAGCGAATGATTCGGACACCGAATCAGTAAAAAAAAGTAGAGGCCGACAATCAGATTTATCTGGTTGCCGGCCTTTACTTGCTTAAGCCGTTCGTGCGAGTTTTTTCGCAATCAAGCCTCTTTTGCTTGGCTGCTAGTTGGCTGGGATCCTCACGATCGTGAAAGTTAGCGATGTATCGTTAGCTATCGGCAGGGCCGCTTGTGCCCCGCATCCACCGATTGGAGGATCAGCATGAATAACTCATTCGGAACCAGTGGCCACAACTCGCGCCGCTCCTTCTCTGACGCTTTTGACACGGCCGGTCAGGGCCTGTGGGACGCGCTCGATAACGTGCGCTCAGAATTCGAACGTCGCGTAGCACCGCGCATGGGCCGTGGAGACGTTCGCGTCGCCATCCTGTCGCTGCTCGCCGAAGAGTCGATGCACGGCTACCAGATCATTCGCGAGATCGACAAGCGCAGCAACGGTGCGTGGAAGCCCAGCCCCGGCTCGGTTTACCCCACACTGCAGTTGCTCGCCGACGAGGGACTGATCGAAGCTCACGAGGCTGAAGGTAAGAAGACCTACACGCTCACCGAGAAGGGTCATGACGAGGCCCAGGCTGCTCGGCCCGCTCCGTGGAAAGACGCGGACACGCAGGGAACGACCCGGCCCACAGCTCTCCCCCGTTCCGCAGCCAAACTCGCGGAAGCAGTCGTGCCGATTATGCGCACCGGCACCCCAGAGCAGATCGATGACGCCATCACGATCATTGATGATGCGCGACGTAAGCTGTACGCAATTCTCGCTCAGGACTGATCGGACCCGCCGCACCGTCGGCTCAAGGGAGATGTAATGACCGACACCCGACAGCTGCGCGCCCGCTACCGGCGGATTCTGCGCTTCGCTGCCCGGTACATGGTTCTGGAGTGGTGGTTCGAGCTTGTCCTGCCGCGCTTCGGGCTGGAGCGGATCGCCGCTCGGCGTCGTCTTGCTCGTGCGGCTCACATCGCGCGCAACTTTCACGGGCTAGCCGTTGATCTCGGCGGTCTCATGATCAAGGTCGGCCAGTTCATGTCATCGCGCCTCGACGTACTGCCGGGTGAAATCACGCGCGAACTTGAGGGACTGCAGGACGAAGTGCCGGCTGTCGACTTCGCGCTGATCAGAGAGAGCGCCGAGCGCGAGCTGGGCTTGCCGCTGGAGCGCGCCTTCGCGCGGTTTGATCCCACGCCGGTTGCTGCGGCATCCTTCGGTCAAGTGCACCGTGCCCGCTTGACGGATGCCGAGGCCAGTGACGTCGGTTTTGCGGATGTCGTCGTGAAAGTGCAGCGACCAGGGATCGCCGACATCATCGACGTCGACCTCGCCGCGCTGCGCCGCGTTGCAGCCTGGCTGAGCCGTGTGCGCTTCGTGTCGAGCAGAGTAGATCTCCCCGCGCTGCTGGAAGAGTTCGCGATCATCAGTCTGCGCGAAATTGACTATCTCAATGAGGGCAGCAACGCCGAACGTTTCGCCGAAAACTTCGCTGATGATGCGCGAGTGCAGGCACCCGAGGTGGTGTGGGAGCGCTCGACTCGACGCATCCTGACCCTCGCTGATGCCACCGCTATCAAGATCAACGATCATGAGCGACTGCGTGCAGCGGGAATTGATCCCGCAGAAGTTGCTGATGAACTGTCGCGGGCAATGTTCGAACAGCTCTTCATGCACCGGTTCTTTCACGCTGACCCGCATCCGGGCAATATCTTTGTGACACCGGCCGATCCGCAGCGCGCCGATTCCTCGACGCCCGAGTGGACGCTCACGTTCATCGACTTTGGGATGATGGGCGAGGTTCCCGAGAACCTCAGCCGCGGCCTTCAGCGCCTCATCATTGCTGCGGCAGCGCGCGACGCCCCGGGACTTGTCGCCAGCGTGCGCGACATGGGCATCCTGCTGCGCACAGCGGAGACGGCGCCGCTCGAACGAGCCATGGGCGAGCTCTTCGATCGTTTCGGTGGCATGGGCTTCACCGAACTGCAGCAGGTTGACCCTCAAGAGTTCCGTGCGTTCGGTAACGAATTCAGTGAAGTCGTGCGCACGATGCCGTTCCAGCTACCCGAAAACTTTCTGCTGATCATCCGGGCGGTCTCAGTCACGTCGGGTGTCGCGAGCGACCTCAACCCCGCTTACAACGTGTGGACCGCGATCGAACCGTTTGCGGCACGACTAGCGCGAGACGAAGGCGGCGGCACCGTACGGGAGTTCGCCACACAGGCGCTTGCCTCCGCCGGCCTCATTCTTCGCTTACCGCAACAACTCGAGAGTGTCGCAACGCTCATGCAGCGCGGCCAGCTGGCGGTCGAGACGCCCAGTGCCGATAAGCGACTTCGGGCAATCGAACAGCTCGTGCGTCGGGTGCTGTCTGCCATCCTCTTCACCGCACTCCTCATTGGCGGTATCTTGTTGCGCCCTACCGACCCCACGGTGGGGCTCGTTCTCATGATCGCCTCCGTGTTGCCGCTGGCTCACGCACTCTTCGCCGGAGTCTTCGCTCGAAACCGCCTCTTCTAGCCGATCAGCCAGATCGCCCCGCACGTGTATTGGGCGTGTGCTGGGCGTGTACTGCACTGGCTGGGAGTCACCCATGAATCTGCGTGATCGGCTATCGTGGAAAAAGGTTCGCGCTCTTGTGCTGCCAACCACCCTTGTCTAGTCGGAGAACAGCCGACTCGTAGTCGGCAGTGTTGCTGGCGTATAGCCGTGCCGGATAACCAGGTGCTCGGCTCACATCACATCGTCAGTCGCGCATTCTCGCGGCTCCTTTAGTAGGAGAACCTCATGGCCATCACGCAAGCAAATCGCGCCGATCGTTATCGTGCGGAGCCGTCCGTCATGACGGCCCTCCGCACTCCCCGCATCCTCACTCGTGAAGTACTTGCCGGGCTTGTGGTGGCACTCGCGCTGATCCCCGAGGCAATCTCGTTCTCGATCATCGCCGGAGTCGACCCCCGGGTTGGCTTGTTCTCCTCGTTCGTGATGGCCATCTCCATCGCATTCCTTGGTGGACGTCCGGCCATGATCACCGCCGCCACGGGAGCCATCGCTCTTGTCGTAGCCCCGGTCGCTCGTGAGTTCGGCATGGACTACCTGATCGCCACCGTCATCCTGGGTGGGCTGCTTCAAGTCTTGCTTGGCGTATTGGGTGTCGCAAAGCTCATGCGCTTCATTCCGCGCAGCGTGATGCTCGGCTTCGTCAATTCGCTCGCCATCCTCATTTTCATGGCTCAGCTCGAGCACCTCTTCCACGTGCCGTGGATGGTGTACCCGCTCGTAGCAGTCGGGCTCGTAATCATGGTGCTGATGCCACGCTTCACCAAAGTGATCCCCGCGCCTCTCGTAGCTATCGTGCTGTTGACGATTGTTACCGTCACCTTCGCCATCGCGGTCCCGACCGTCGGCGATCAGGGCGAACTCCCCCGCAGCCTGCCCGAGCTGTTCATCCCTAACGTTCCATTGACGTGGGAGACGCTGCAGATCATTGGCCCGTTCGCTATCGCGATGGCACTCGTTGGTCTTCTGGAATCGCTGTTGACCGCCAAGCTCGTGGATGACATCACCGACACCCACTCGCGCAAAACCCGCGAAGCCTGGGGCCAAGGTGTTGCCAACGTACTCTCCGGCCTGTTCGGCGGAATGGGCGGTTGCGCAATGATCGGCCAGACGATGATCAACGTGAAGGCTTCGGGTGCTCGCACGCGTATCTCGACGTTCCTCGCGGGTGTCTTCCTGCTCATCCTTGTCGTCGTTCTAGGCGATGTCGTTGCGATCATCCCCATGGCGGCCCTCGTCGCCGTCATGATCATCGTGGCTGTCTCGACCTTCAACTGGCACAGTGTGAGCTGGCCCACGCTCAAGCGCATGCCGAAGAGCGAGACGACCGTCATGGTCGCGACCGTGATCGTCGTGGTCGCCACCGAAAACCTCGCGATCGGCGTTCTTGTCGGCGTCGTCGTTGCCATGGTCGCCTTCGCACGTCGAGTGGCTCACTTCGCCACTGTCGAGCGCACGCTCCCCGAAGACGAAGCAGTGCCGACCGCGTACTACCGCGTCAATGGCGAACTTTTCTTCGCTTCGAGCAACGACCTCACCACCCAGTTCGAGTACACGGATGACCCCGACCGCGTGATTATCGACATGTCGAACTCGCACATCTGGGATGCCTCGACGGTGGCCGCGCTCGACGCGATTACGACAAAGTACGAGCGCCTCGAGAAGCGCGTGATCCTGATCGGCATGAACGAAGCCAGCCAGTACATGCACGAGCGTCTCGCGGGCAACCTAGGCGGCGAAGGCTAGCTAGCCACACCACAGGCTCACAATAACGAAGAGGGGCGCAGCGAAAGCTGCGCCCCTCTTCGTCGTTAGTTAGAGAATGTCTCGGCGGGCGACACCGTGGACTTATGCGTATTGGTGGAGCCGTAAGACGCGGTTACCAAGATCGGCAAGTGGTCCGAGGAACCGCGCGGCATCGTTTCTACGCCTTCGATGGTGAACCCTTGAGAGGTGACGAAATCGAAATGGCCGCGAAAGAACTTGTAGTTGGTATAAGTGGTGCGGTCGCTCAGAGACAGGTCATAGCCGGTTTTGTTGACGCGCTGAGTAAGCCCATCTTTGAAGAGCGGATAGTTGTAGTCGCCGAGCATCAGCATGGGCGCACCCGCGCCAAGCTCGGCGAGCATTCCGTGGGCGGCCTTGATCTGGTTGCGGCGCAGCGAATTGAGTGCCGTGAGCGGTGCCGCATGGAATGACGCGACAACAAGCTCATGCCCCGTCTCGCGATCCACGAGTTGGGAGCCGACGAGGCGTTCCGTCGTGGGCGTGAAAACCCGGTCGTGAAGCGACTTCTTGAGTTCGAATGCCTGGCTCTTGCGATGCTCATAGCGGTCGCGACGGTAGTACACCGCGAGCCCTAGACGATTATTTTTTGTGGAGTCAGCGAGATGCAAGTTGCCGATTTCTTCGGGCAGCTGGGTGGAGATCGCTTCTTGGAGGCACAGCACGTCGAGGTCGGGGGTCTGCGAGAGAGCTTCGAGCTCCGACGCCGCCTTGTGCTTGCGGAGGTTGTAGCTAATTGCGCGAATCACGAACCGATAACCCTCTTTCTTAAGAGAAAACTAGCCTATGTTCCATGGGTGAAAACTGGCCGAGACTGGCGATTAGAAAGCAAACGTACAGGAATCCCGACTGCCAGAACAACGACACCAACGGCGATGCCGATGAACGGGACCGTAGCGACCAGCAGTAAGCACGCGATCGCGCCGAGGATGTTTACTGCACGCGGGACACGACGCTGTGATGGCGGCTGCGTGTACGCCGCAACGTTCGCGACGAAGTAGTACAGCAGCACTCCGAACGAGGAGAAGGCGATCGCCCCGCGCACGTCGGCGATCAGAACGATGACGATCACCAGCGCAGCGACAACGAGTTCTGCGCGGTGAGGAACTGAGAATGTCGGATGCACGGCATCCAGCCACCGCGGCAGATCGCGTGTGCGCGCCATGGCTAGCGTGGTGCGCCCAATCCCCGCCATGAGCGCGAGTAATGCTCCCAGCGAGGCGAGAGCGGCCGTTATTGCCACGAGGGCCGATGCGTCGCCCCATCCCGTAACTGACAGCAAATCGTTGATCGGTGCCCGAGAGCTCGCGAGCTTGTCGGGGCCGAGAACCGTCAGGAGGGTTGCCCCGACCGCCGCGTAGAGAACCGCGGCAACGCCGAGGGCTCCCATGATGGCGCGAGGGATGGCGCGTTGTGGATCGCGTACTTCCTCCCCCAGCGTGGCGATGCGAGCGTAGCCCGCGAAAGCAAAGAAGAGGATGCCCGCCGACTGCAGAACTCCGTAGGTCTGGGGCGCCCCTGACGCTGTCTGCACGGCCGACGGGCTCGTCGAGGTATCGCCGGAGATCAGGACCAACGCTATGACGCCGACCAGCACGGCGACGAGGAACACGACGATGAGCTTGGTCGCTGATGCGGTGCGGGTTATTCCGCGCAGATTGACCGTGGTCACGATAACGACGGCCAGCACGGCGACGAGCTTCTCAGAGCCTGCGGGCGCAACATACGCGGCACAGATCAACGCCATCGCTGCACAGCTTGCCGTCTTGCCGACCACGAAGGACCAGCCCGCGAAGAATCCCCACCATGGGCCAAGTCGTTCGCGCCCGTAGACATATGTGCCACCGGCCACCGGATAGACCGCCGCGAGCTGCGCACTCGCCGAAGCGTTGAGCCACGCCACGAGAGCCGCGATCCCCAGCCCGATGAGTAACCCAGAGCCCGCAGCGAGAGCAGCCGGGGCGAAGGCGGCGAAGATGCCAGCACCAATCATCGAACCCAGTCCGATCACGGTGGCGTCGAAGACGCTGAGCCGTCGTGCCAGCGGGGCAGTGGTCTTCACGTGCACACCCTACTCCCACGAAGAATCGTAAGCGTTAAGCACGGAGAGATTGCGATGAACGATTGATAAAAAGGGGGTGAACCGCGAACCGCTATTCGACGAAACGGATGCCGCTAGTGAGTCGAGTGCGCACGTCGAAGAGTTCGTTGCCGCCAATGTCGCGCCCGCGGCCGAGCTCGGGGCCAGTGCGAAGTAAGTGCGCCAGCACGCTTTGCCGCACGACAACGGCGGGTTGCCCTTTGACCGTTCCGAGCGAGATCTGGGGTTGAGCTAGCGCGTCATCGGGCACCACGATCACGAAACAGGTGAAGTTGACCTTCAGTTGGCGGCTGATCGACTTGGCCCGCGCAGCTAGCTCGTGCATGGGCTTCTCTGGTGCGACGGCAGGGCCGATGAGTTCGCCGCGGCGAACCTTTACTTCGCCACCGAAGTCTTCAGAGAGCATCGCGAAGAGGCCAGTGGGGCCCAGCACGATGTGGTCGAGTTTGCGCTCCGGCGGCCCGGTCGAAACGTCGTGCCAGATCGTGTACCCAATGCCCAGATTGCTCACCGTTCGAGCAGTAGCTTCTTCAGCCAGGGCATCCGCGAGCGTGCGTCGAATTTCACGCGGAGCGCTGCGAACGAGGGCGGGGTCGTAGGGGTCGTCGAGCGTGACGCCACGACCGACCCACTCGCGCATGCTGTCGAGAAAACGTTCGCGACGCCAACCCCCCGGATGCCCGTGAGTGCGGGCGCGTGGGCGGGAGTCTTCGCGCGCTGCTGTCGACGGTCGTGAAGAGAAGGGCGAGGAACCTGCCGGGGTGCTGTGGGTGTTCGTGCGTGAACCGGCATCGTAGCGACGACGCTTCTCTGGGGTGCCCACCCGATCCCACGCATCCTGTACTGCAGCGAACTTGGTCGGGTCTCCCCCGGTGTCGGGATGCGTTTCTCGAAGTGCTCGACGGAACGCCTTCTTGAGCTCGACTTCGGTCGCCGATGCCTGAACACCAAGTACGTCGTACGCACTCGCTGACATGGGGCTATCGGGCATGAACTCACTCTCGGTGTACCGCGCGAAGCGCGAGTGCAGAAACTCCCACTTTAGCGAACGTCGCTGGCAACTTTCGGGATGTCGTGGGCGGGCGTTCAGACTGCGGGCGTAGTTTTATAGCGTGACCGAACTCCGAAATATTCCCCTCACCACTATTGATGGCAGCGAAACGACGCTGGCCGATTATCAAGACAAAGTGGTGCTCATCGTCAACGTGGCGTCGCGTTGTGGCCTGTCGCCGCAGTACGAGCAGCTCGAGCAGCTGCAGAAGACCTACGGGGACCGTGGTTTCACGGTTCTCGGATTTCCCAGCAACCAGTTCTTGCAGGAACTGGGCAGCGAAGATGCCATCAAGGAATACTGCACGATGACGTGGGGTGTGACCTTCCCCATGTTTGAGAAGGTCAAGCTCAATGGCAAGTCAGCTCACCCGCTGTACGCCGAGTTGAAGAAGACTGCTGACGGTGCCGGTAAGGCGGGGCGGGTCGCGTGGAACTTTGAAAAATTCTTGGTGACGCCCGGCAACGAAGTTAAGCGCTTCCGTCCGACTGTTGTTCCGGATGATCCGGCCATCGTCGGTGCAATTGAAGCCGCCCTTCCCGCCTAGGCTAGAGAGTTATGGCTACAGACTTTATTCATGAGAAGGATGCTGCCCGTTACGTCATGAACGTCGACGGTGCGCTTGTCGCTGTGGCGGATTACCGCACCAACGGAAGCTCCATCTCGTTCAATCACACGTACACCCAGCCGGCCCATCGGGGAAAAGGTTATGCCGCTGACCTCGTGAAGTTCGCGGTCGACGACGTCGAAGCGAATTCGTCGCTGCGTGTGTTGCCGATGTGCTGGTACGTCGCTGAATGGTTTGACCGCAACCCCGAGCGGGCTGAACTGCTGTCTCGCTAACGCCGCCCCGCCTCGGTGCCGCCTTTGTGCCGAAGCGCTCTGTCAGGCCGCGAGGGCAGCATCCGCTATTTCTGACGTTGCAACTGCACCAAAAGCTCGGGACCGCGATTGTCGAGCATCGTTCCGCCGACGCGCACCCCGATGACGAGAAAGACACTGCTCAGTACGAGCGCGACGGCTAGCGCTACCCATCCGAGGGCCTCGTTGAAAGTGGCGAACCCCACCAGCGCGATCACCATTTCGGGCAGCGCGAGCACGGCGAGAGCCGTCCATGACGCGAACATCGACAGCATCAGGGTGAATCCCCCGCCTGGCCGGGCCTTGAACGGGTTCTCGCCCGGAGCCGGAACCGAGAACGCGAAACGCCCCGACACGAGCGACGACAGTGCGAGTCCGGTGACGAGCAGACCGAGCGAGATGCCGAGCATCCCCACCAGGCGGTCTCCGCTATCGCTGATCCACACGCTTGCCACCGTCAGGATGATGGTCGTGGGTACTGCGAACACGCTCACCGCGATCACTCGTCCCCAGCGGTCGGCGCGCCCGCTCACAGCCGTCTGTAAGTGCAAACTGAAGGCTGTGTTGTCGTAGGAGACATCGGTGTAGATAGACATCCCGAGTAACACCGCGACGATGGGACCAACGAAGAGCAGTCCGCTGAGATCGCCACTGGCTCCGGTATAGAAGAAGACAATCGCTGGCACGAGCGGAACGCTGATGAGCGACTGGGCGTAGCGAGGGTCGCGTGCCCAGTACGTCAGCGACCGGGCCGCAACGGCGCCTGTCGGAGTTCCCGAGAACACCGCAAACCAGCCCAATCCCCGTCGGGCTCCCCCGGTGGCCGTTGAGACGGCTGGACGTTCGAGCGCGCGGTCGAGAGCCCAGCGCCAGACAGCGGTGGATGCCACCAGAGTCGCGATACCGACGAGGGCGTGGAGCGCAGCGAGTCCGGGGCGCCCCGTAGCAAGATCGCCGGGGACCGCCCAGATCGCGCCGAACGGAGTCCAGGACACGACATCCGAAATGATCGGCAGGAGGGAACGGAATTCGCGAAAGAGAGTCGACACCGCCAGGATCGCTGGGCCGAGCAGCAGCAACGGGATGAGTACGAGAACCGTCTTTGCTTCTCGAGCGCGGCGCCCCGACGAGATGCGCACCGTGAGCGCTGCGAGCATCCGAGAGCCCACAACGCACGTGAGCGCACCGATAATCGCGCAAATTACCGCAACGACGGCGATTGCAGGCGTGTGCCACCAGACGAGGCTCGTCGCCAGCGCGGCCAACGTCGTGATGATGCCGGGAACGCCAAGCACGCCGCTGATAGCGAGGGCGAGCAGTAACGTACGAATCGGGATAGGGAAGGTCGCTAGCTTCGCGGGTTCGACGGTCTCGTCGATACCTGAACTCAGGAGGGGCAAGAAGGTCCACCCCAGAACCAGTACAGCGCCACCTAAGACCGTTACGGTGCGGCCCAATTCCTCGGGGGCAGCGCTCAAAAAGAGCAGGCCGACGACGGCGAGGAACAGCATGGCGAGGCCGTACATGGTGCCCAGCCCTACAGCGACCGCTTGCCACGGGCTGCGGGTCAGAGAATTGGCGAGCAGCCGAAAGCGCAGCCTTATGAGATGCGCAACCATTCCGGGCCCTTTCCGTGACGGCGGCCACCGACGAGCTCGACGAATCGGTCTTCGAGCGTGGACGACCCGCGCACTTCATCAGTTGTTCCGGATGCCAGCACTCGGCCATCGGCGATGACGGCGACATGGTCGCACATCCGTTGCACGAGGTCCATGGCGTGGCTCGACACGATGACAGTGCCGCCGGATTCCACGAAGCCATGCAAAATGTCGCGGATATTGGCTCCAGAAACCGGATCGACTGATTCGAACGGTTCGTCGAGTACGAGCAACTGGGGTGCGTGAATCAGCGCACAGGCCAAGGCAATCTTCTTAGTCATGCCGGCGGAATAGTCGACGACGAGCGTTCCGCTCACGGAGTCGAGGTCGAAGAGGTCAAGCAGATCGGCAGCGCGTTCGGCCACGACGGTACGCTCCATCCCGCTCAAGAGGCCAGCGTAAGTGACCAGTTGGAGTCCCGTGAGACGATCAAAGAGTCGAACACCGTCGCTCAATACGCCGATCCGTCGTTTGGCGTCAACCAGATTGCTCCAGACATCGAGACCGTGCACGGAGACCGAGCCGGCGTCTGGGCGCAGCAAGCCAGTGGCCATGGAGAGGGTGGTCGTTTTGCCAGCCCCGTTAGGGCCGACGAGGCCAAAGAACGAGCCGCGAGGCACGGTGAGGTTTACGGAATCAACCGCAAGTTTCTCGCCAAAGCGCTTCGTCAGTCCAGTGATTTCGAGCGCGGGGGCAAGAGGCGGGTTTTCGGGCACAGGTCTACCCTAAAACCGATCTGCGCTCAGAGCATGGAACGCCGCAGAATCTGTGACGATAACCAGCTACTAGAGTCGAGGGGACGCGATTTTTCTGACTTCGCGAGCTCCACGAAAGGGTGACATGACGATTACTGCTGCTGCTGATGGCTCCGCGCTCGGCAACCCCGGCCCGGCTGGATGGGCGTGGTACGTCGACGACAACACGTGGGCTGCCGGTGGCTGGGATCATGCCACCAACAATCAGGGCGAGCTCATGGCCGTGCTGCAACTGTTTCGCGCAACGGCGCACGTCGATGATGACCTTCTCATCCTGTGCGACAGCCAATACGTGATCAACTCCGTAACCAAGTGGATGCCCGGCTGGAAGAAGAAGGGCTGGCGCAAAGGCGACGGTAAGCCCGTCATGAACGTTGATCTCATCAAACAGATCGATGAAGCCATTACTGGTCGTCGCTACCGCTTCGAATGGGTGCGCGGGCACGTGGGGCATCCGCTCAACGAAGCCGCCGATGTGAGGGCTCGAGGCGCAGCCGAAGCGTTCCAACGCGGAACGGTATGCCCCGTCGGACCTGGTTACCCCGGTGCCTCGGCCACGGATGCAAGCCTGCCTGGCGCAGCGGACGAGATCGCTCCCCTGTTCTAGAGCGCGGTGCTGTCGCGGGGTGTTCCGCGCGACAGCACCAACGCAGTCGCACTGTGCGACTGCGTAACTGCGTGAGGGCTTACTCCGGCGCGAAGAACGCGGCGATTGCGTTGCTGAGCGCGATTGGGTCGGCGACGCCACACATTTCACGCGCTGAGTGCATGGAGAGCAGCGGCAAACCTACATCGATGGTGCGAATGCCGAGACGCGTAGCGGTGATCGGGCCGATCGTGGATCCACAGGGCATGTCGTTATTGGAGACGAACTCTTGGTACTCGACGCCCGCTTGGCGGCAAGCGCGAGCCCACTCTGCGGCGCCGGGGCCATCAGTGGCGTAGCGCTGGTTAGCGTTGATCTTGAGAAGTGGTCCTCCGCCTAGGCGCGGACGGTTAGCGGGATCGTGGCGCTCCGGGTAGTTGGGGTGTGCAGCGTGACCGGCATCAGACGAGAGGCACCATGACTCGGCGACAGCGCGCATCCGGTCCGTTTCAGAACCGCCAAGACCGGCGCTAATGCGAGCGATGAGGTCGGCAAGGAACGGCCCACCGGCACCCGATCGTGAGGCCGAGCCAATCTCTTCGTGGTCGAAGGCAACGAACAGCGGAATCTGGTCGAGCTTCGTGTCGAGCCCCAGAAGTGCGACGAGACCCGCGTGCACTGACGACAGATTGTCGAGGCGTCCGGAGGCAAAGAGGGCGTCATCGAGACCGAAGACGGCGGGAGCCGCGGTATCGGCGACGACGATGTCATAGCCGTCGATGTCATCCGCCGAGCGGTTCGTGGCTTTAGACGAGAGGATGGATGCGAGGTGGCCGAGCACGTCGGCGTCGTCGCGTTCGCCGAGACCAAACATCGGGTTCATGTGCGCTTGACGCTTGAGCGTGAGCTTGTCGTTGACGCCGCGATCCAAGTGAATAGCCAACTGCGGGAACCTCAAGAGCGGTCCGGTACGCACCAGTTCAGTGCTGCCGTCGCGGAAGGTGACTCGTCCCGCAAATTCGAGCTCTCGGTCAAGCCACGAGTTGAGCAGCGGGCCGCCGTAGATCTCGACGCCAGCCTGCAATACGCCTTCCGAGCCGGTCGTGGGCTTCGGCTTCAGCTTGAAACTCGGCGAGTCAGTGTGAGCCCCAAGGATGCGGAACGGGGTCGTGCTGACAGCCTTAGTCGGCTGAACCCACGCTGCGATCGCACCATCACGAATGACGAAGTACTTAGCCGCCTTGCGTGTGCGCGAGCCGTTCCAGTCATCGGCTTCATGAAGCTGAGTGAAACCAGCCTCCCGCAAGCGGCGTGCGGCTTCGGCTACCGCATGAAACGACGACGGCGAAGCGGCGACAAAAGAAGCAAGATCATGGACGTGATTCAGGGCAGCAGTCATGCGCCTATTCTCGCACCCCTCGCCGAGCCTTTCCTCCCGCGGTGCGTGTCGTCAGCGCGCCTGCACGGGCGGCGACTGACTAAAACCAGACGCTCAACCAGGGAGTGGTCGGCGAGTGGAAAATACGCTCGATAGCGGCTCCCGCGCCCGGATTGAGTTCACCAATGCGACCGGCAGCAATCAGGGATGACGCGGACACTCCCCCGAGGTACAGCGAGCTGAGTTCATTCACCGAGAGTGACACTGCTGGCACGCCTTCGGGAAGATTTTCGACGCGGCTCGCCGTTGGCATCCCCTGATCGTCGGTCTGCAGCACGAAGCGACCGTTCGCGAAGCCGAGCGCGTCGCTGACCTCGAAAGCGATCATGCCCGCGCCGGAATACGATCGAGCGTTCAGCGAAGCCGGTACATCGAGGATGCGCAACCACAGGTGATCGATGGGCGACACGCGTGCCGCCCGCATGTCAGAAAGCAACCACAGCAAGGGTTCGCCGACCGAACGCAGTTCTGCTTTGACCTCACGAACGAGGTCGACCTCGAGGACGTAACGCCAGAGTGCCTCATAGGCTTCGGGAGTTTCGGCGAGCAAGTAGTCAACCGTGAGTGTGTGGTTGGTGAAATCGAGACCTCCACCGGCGACCCGATATACGACGAACCCGCGCGCAGTGCCGTCTTCGTCATCGAAGCGAACCACTCGAGTGTTTTTGGTGTACTCCTCGTCACCGGGCGCAGTTCCTGCAATTTGCTCCCAACGCAACGGCCAGACATTGATCTGGCCGGGAGTGGAGAGTCGGATGCGTTCGAACACCGTGGGAGCTTCGGCGACAAATACCGATGGTGCAACATGCTGGAGCACACCGCGACGTTCGCGTACGGGAATCGTCGCCCGTGTGGTGTCGATGGTGAGGTCGGCAGCGAACACCGCTTGACCGAAACCGAAGCGGCCGTAAATTGTGGATTCCGAGACCGTGAGGGTGGCCATCGGTAGTCCCATATCCACAGCGGAACGCAGCTCGCCCTCCAGCAGGGCTCGGGCGATACCGCGACGCCGGTGAGTGGGCGACACCGTTACCGAACTAATGGCCCACGCATCGATACTGCGGTTTCCCGGAACAGTGACCTGTTCGGTCCAGGAACTCACCGTGGCGACCGGAACCTCTGGGGCAACGAGACGGTCATCCCAGACGCCGATAGTGCGGCGGTACGTGATGCCGGCGAAGCCCGAGTCGATCTGCTCTTTCGACATCGCGGGGCCGTGAAAACCGCGGGAGTCAGCCTGAAACCATGCCTCGAAGGCAGCACGGTTAGACGTATCTACGAGATCGTACTTGAGACCGTTCGCAGCGAGAGAAGCAGCCGATGTCGCATCAACGGGGTGGTGAGCAAAGTCGTTGGTCATGCATCAACGCTATCGTGAACCCTACTGAATGAACCATGGCGGATAAACGGCGACTTTTGTCTTGAATGAAGCGCCGTTGAGCAGTGCCTTTACACGCTCGCGGGCTTTGTCGCTGGCGACACCGACGAGTTGAACATCGTCAAACGCGAAGGAACCGTGAATGAGAACTTCGGCATCAGCGGTGAGCTCCTCGGCGCGCACAGCGCCGAGCATACGTGTGATGGATGCTTCGTCCGTTGCGAAACGAGTAAGGCTTGCCGCTGCATCGCCATCCGCGAGTACGGCACTGTCTCCGAGAGCACGCACAGTGCTGACCAAGAAAACGAAGTCGGTGGCGCTGGCGTTGCGAGCAGCATCCGACCAGCGTGGTTCAGTAGCACCCGCACGAAGCTCTCGCCATGAAACGGATTCTGGCACCAAACTGAAAGGCACATAACTGTCGACAGACTCACCGGTGCCGAGTGCTGCAGTGTTTCGAAGTTCGCGGGTGAGCGGCGAGCTCACATCGAAGACTGAATCGTCGAGTGATGCCGCGGCAACGAGTTGACCCGCGCGAAGAATGCTGTCGAGGTTACTGATATGCGTAACGTGATAAACGCGTTGGTCCGAGAGGGAAGGAATCTTAGCGCTAGAGGTGCGAGGCGCTCCGGCGACCCTTTTGGTACGGGGCGAGCTGCTGGCACGGGATGCGGGCTTGGCGGGAACTGCTTGGGGAAAGCACGAATCGCACAATCCGTGTTCAAAGCCGTGGATGCACTCGGTGCCAGACATAGGGTCCTCTCTCGGAGTTCAGAAATGACCTCCGTATCCAAGGTACGGCAATTATCGGCGCTGTATTGCCGCTTCGGCTCGGCGCGCGAGTTCGCGCAGGAGCGTTTCGTGACTCAAATCGAACCGGCGTGGGCCGGTGTCGAAGACGCACACTGCCCCGACTATCTCGCCGTTGGGCGCAGTAATGGGAAAGCCAGCGTAAAAACGGATGCGCGGCCCGCGCACAACCCACGGATGGGCAGCGAACCGCTCATCTTTCAGGGTGTCTTCAAGCACCACGAGGCCCCGAGTCGTGAATGCACGGCTGCAAAATGCTCCGGCTTCTGCCCGCCGCATATCGCCCACCCCGGAGGTGGACGTAAACCAATGGGCTTCGTGATCGTGAAACGTGACGGCCGCACCCGTTGTATCGAAAAGCACGCGAGCAGAGTTCATTATTTCGGCCAGAGTCGTAGCAACTGACGGCTTTGTGAGAATAGTGCCGTCGAGCCCTCCGCGTGCGCCCGTGATGGAGGGCGTTGAGGACGGAGGCACCGCGACGCGAGCGAGGTGAGCAGCTACAACTGGCGCAAGCTCGTGAGCCCAATGGGCATACATCGGGCTGTCGAGGGAGATCTCCTTCGTTCCCGCCCGCGCTGTGGCGGGCACAAACGTTGCGCTGCTGTGCGAAGAACACAGCTGTTCGCTGATTGCATTCAGGTTGTTGATGTTGCCGTTGACGATGGAAAGCAGCGGAGCTGGGAGCGAGACAAACTCGTCGATCGGAGCGATTCCGAGGATAAAGGTGTGCAGAGCGCCAGCGTCAGCCTCGTGAATGGTCTCGAAAAGCGCCGCGAGGTCACGCCGCCAACTGAAGAGTGAACGTAATCGCAGGACTTCTCCCCCACCGAGGGTGAGTACAAGCGCGTCGAATCGGTCCAAGCTTGCCCAGTTGATCACAACGCCGACATCAGCGGCGGACATCGTCGGGTCCGACACAATATCAACGCTGCAGCCTCGGCGGGTGAGCGCCGATAACGCGCGCGCGAGGTGGCCTCCAAGACCTAGTTGATGAGTGTGAACGCCTAGTCCGGAGGACTTGCCTGGGCCCACCAGCAAAATCCTGTCAGGGTCTGGGCCGACTGCTTCGGCGCGCGGATCATCTCTCGGTGCAACGAGCGCGCGCCAACGCTGCGGATAGACCGCGAGCCACAGAGAAATTATTGGCCACGCCAGTAGCGCGGCAACGCTACGAAACAATCACGTCCCCACCTGAACGCCCAGACACGAGCGACCTAGGCTGTTCAGTATAGAGCTGAATACTTGTCAATACCAGTGAGGATGTGCAAAAAGTGGGACTAGCTACGAGCAGCTTTCGCCGCGCGTTCAGTCTTGATGCGAGCATTCTCTTCATTGACGGCAGCATGGGTGGCGCGCTCGACGGCAAGCCATTCTGGCATCTCGACCAATAGCGCTTTGATCTCTGCAGTCGTCATAACATCGGGGGCTCCCGCACGAACAAGTCCGGAAGCGGACACCCCAAGCTTTTGGGCTACCACTAGTCGAGGATGGGGCCCGTCGGCGCGCAACTGAGTGAGCCACTCGGGTGGAGTGGCGAGAAGTTCAGCAAAGTCTTCGCGGCTAATCTCGGAACTACGGAATTCTTCCGGAGTTGCCGGGAGATATATTCCCAGCTTCTTGGCGACGGTTGCGGGCTTCATGGTCTGGACTGGCACACCCCAAGACTAACCTGAAGACATGCCCACATCATTCACTGTCGCTTTTGTTCTTGGGGCGACGCCTGGCAAATGGTCGCGGGTCTGGCGCGAGCGACTCCCTGGTGTGCCCATTGACCTCATTCCTTGCGAGCAAAAGGAAGCCTTGGCGTTGCTCGCGCGGGGCGACGCGGATGTAGCCCTCGTACGTTTGCCCATTGACCTCGCCATGGAGAGTGATCGTCCTCTCGCGGCGATTCCGCTCTACACCGAACGAGCTGTCGCTGTGATCCCGAAAGATCATGAACTCGCGGAGCTCAATGAAGTGACCCTAGCTGAGCTTGATTCCGTGCATGTTGTTGAGGGTGAGTGGCGCGACGCGGTGGAGTTGGTGGCGGCGAACATCGGCGTTGCGCTGATTCCGCAGGCTGTAGCTCGGGCCCTGATGCGCAAGGACGTCGTTTCTCGTATTGTCAGCGATGGTCCTGAGTGGCAAGTAGCGGTGGCTTGGCGAGACGGCTCGGTGGATCCTCTCGTTGAAGAATTCGTTGGAATTGTGAGAGGACGCACGGCGAGAAGCTCGCGTGGCACTGCCGGCGCGGTAGGGGCAGAGTCCGCACGACCAACTGCGCGAGCATCCCGGGCGGGTACACCGTCGTCGCAGTCCGCCGCTGGCAGGAAAGCTGGCGGCAAGGGGCGCGTTAGCCGCTCCGATCGACCTTCTTCTGGCCGTCACAAGCGCCGTAAGAGGTAGGGACTTAGACCGGCGCGGCGCCGTCGGAGTCGTCCGATTGTTAAAGACGTGAAACGATTCCAGGCACAAGGGCTCCTGCCCACTCTTGATATCGCGAGCGACCCTCGATTTTCTCTGCATCCTCCGCTTCGGGCTGGAACTCGACGCGATGGACACGGTTATGTGACTCTGTGATTGCGCGCAGCTCTCTATTGAACTCCACCGTGGCGCGAGCGATGCGTCTCCGATAGAACGCGGCGAAAGTGGACATCTTCGGGGTGGTGCAGTCGACGACAAAGACTTGGCAGTGTGGTGGGACTGCTGCGAGCACGTCAACAACAAGATTCCGAAGTTGAGCGCCCCACTGGTGGGCGGGCATGAAGGTTAGTATTTCGAAAGTGCCCAATGAGAGCACAACGAGGTCGGTATCGGCAAGAACATGGGGAGGAAGTTGGGTTCGTGCCTTGCGAGTGTTGATTCCGGGCGCCGTGACGACTGTAATCTCGGTGCCTCGTTGGGTATGGGCGGTCAGCGTACGAGCCAGAGAGCCGCCCAGAGCGAGCTCATGTGAGGCTACGCCATAGCCGACCACAATTCCGGAACCACACAGCACTGCTTTATATGGGCGCGGGCCGTCGGCGCGAACGACTGCATCTCCTTTGGGATGGGGAAAGCCACGCCATGAATTCGGTGAAACACGCACCCACACGATCAGGAACGCCTTCATGACGACGTGTTCGAGGGTGGCGAACATTTCGCAGACTCCGTTTCGGGTAACGCCGGGCCTCGCTGAGGGGGTGAGGTTCAGCGTAAGCTGCCGGCGGGACGGGCAGCTCCAATTACGCGAACATTACCACCGAAGAAACATCGTTCCTATAGTAAAAGTTGAAATGATCACGCTCTCACTGCCTTGAGCTCGCACGGTAGTGCCCCGCCGTCACTCGTGAGATTCTTCAGGCGTGCTCGCGAGGTCGCTGTGGTGCCTCGATGCTGTCAGCGGCTGCTGATGCTCGCAAACTTACGCACGGCTAGAGGTACGAAGATTGCAAGCATGACCACGATTCCGATCAGCACAGTGAGTACCGGATGTTGCTGGGACCAGACGTCGGATTGTGCCGACCCCGCGGGAGTGTTGCCAAAGAGTTCGCGGGCCGCCTGCACGAGAGCAGAAACAGGATTGAACTCAGCAAACACCCGGAGTGGTGTAGGCAGGGTCTCAGCAGGCACGAAGGCATTTGAAATGAAGGTCAACGGAAAGAGAACCAAGAACGAAACGTTGTTGATGACTTCAGGGCTGCGAACGCTCATGCCGATAAAGGCCATGACCCAAGAAAGTGCATAGGCAAAAAGCAAAAGCAGGGCAATGGCAGCAAGGGCTTCGAAGGGGCTCGACTTGATGCGCCACCCGACAATTAATCCCGTTGCCATCATCACGACCATTGAGATCGAGTTGATAAGCAGATCACCGTTGGTGCGGCCCACGAGAACTGCAGAGGGGCTCATGGGTAGGGTGCGAAAACGGTCGATGATTCCGTCTTTAAGATCTTGCGCCATCGCCGATCCGGAGTAGGTCGAGCCGAAGACAACGGTCTGGGCAAAGATGCCGGCCATGATGAATTCTGTATAAGTGCTGCCGGGGATGTCGATGACGCCGGCATAGACATAGGTGAAGAGCAGCACAAACATAATGGGCTGCAGTGTTGTAAAGACCAGGATATCGGGAACACGCTTGATCTTGATGAGGTTGCGTCGAGTGGTGATCCAGCCGTCGTTGAACCAATTCAGCACGGGCGAGTCGGCGGTGGGGCTCGGTGTCGTTGTCGGAATGGTGGCGGTCATTTCTGGGCTTTCTGTGCTGATGCTGCTTCGGTATTTTCTGCGTCATTTGCCGCTGAACTGTCAGCGCTTGCGGCGTGACCGGTGAGCTTCAAGAAAACATCATCGAGGGTGGGGCGACGCATGCCGGCGTCATAGAGCGGGATGCCGCGGCTGGCAAACTCGGTAAGGATGAGCTGCAGTGCTGCAGGGGCATCTTCCGCGTTGACGGTAAACCCGCGACCGTCGAGACTCACGGCAGGTTCGGTGCTGCCGAACCGGGTGAGGATTTCGCGGGCTGCGCTCGCGTCATCCTGAGACACCAGGCTGAGTTCGACGCGTTGACCCCCGATAGACGCTTTGAGCTCGTCTGAAGTGCCCTTGGCAATGACTTTGCCGTCGTCGATCACAGAGATGCTGTCGGCGAGCTGGTCGGCCTCTTCGAGGTATTGAGTGGTGAGGAGCACCGTGGTGCCCTCCCCCACGAGTGTGGTGATGATCTCCCACATACCAATGCGGCTGCGGGGGTCTAGCCCGGTGGTCGGCTCGTCGAGAAAGAGCACCGGCGGGCGCATTACCAGGGCACCCGCGAGGTCGATGCGACGACGCATGCCGCCGGAGAAACCTTTGACGGGGCGGTTTTGGGCTTCGGTGAGGTCGAAGAGTTCGATAAGCTCTCGCGCTCGTGCCCGCGACTGCTTGGCGCCGAGGTGGTAAAGCCGGCCTACCATATCGAGGTTTTCGAAGCCAGTGAGGTTTTCGTCAACGGCCGCATATTGCCCGGAAACCCCGATCATGGGGCGAATGCGTTCCGGCGATGCGATCACATCGACGCCGTTGATCGTTGCTGTACCGGAATCGGGGCGTGTCAGTGTGGTGAGAACCTTGACGGTGGTGGTTTTGCCCGCACCGTTAGGGCCGAGAAGCGCCGTCACGGTGCCCTGCGGAACCTCGAGATTGAGGCCATCGAGAGCGTGCACGGGGGAAGCGCCTTTTGGCGTGTACGTCTTCTTGAGATCTACTGCTTCGATATAACTCACGAGGTAACGGTAAGCGATCGCACCGACATTCGAAAGACACGCCGGTGGATGTCGTACGCAATTGACACACTCGAACATATGTTCGAATATGAACAGGTGCTCCCTGTATCTGCCGCAGCCGCTTCAGCGACCGCTGAAGACCTTTCGGCTGCGGAACGCGTCGCTGAATTGCAGGCGCGCATCAGCGCCATGCAGTCCCGCACGCTCAGTTCGAAACTCATTCCCACGCATCCCGTTATCGCTTCTTTGTTGCCCGGTGGCGGCCTGCAGCAGGGCAGCGTCTATTCGATCGATAGTTCGGCGATGCTGCTCATGACGCTTTTGGCTGCGCCCTCCGCAGCGGGATCGTGGTGCGCAGTTGTTGGAGTGCCCGAGTTTGGCATTGAAGCAGCCCAGCGTTTCGGGGTCGACCTCGAACGGCTCGTGCTGGTGCCGCATCCGGGTGATCAGTGGTTGACGGTAACGGCAGCGATCGCCGACGTGGTCGATGTCGTGGTGGCGAGGCCGCCGCGTCGTGCGTCAGACTCTGCGGTTGCCAGGCTCGCTTCGCGCCTGCGGCAACGCAAGTCCACGCTTCTCATGGTCGGCTCCTGGCCGCAGAGCGAAGCGATGCTGTCTCTCGGCGAAAGCCGGTGGCATGGCATTGGTGAGGGTCACGGGCACTTGGCCGCGCGCGAGGTCACGATCACGGTGACAAGCAAGAATGCGGGGCGCCCCCGCAGCGCCCGGGTCTGGTTGCCGGATGCTGCGCAGACCGTTCGCTCGTACAGCGCTGCGGATTCTCCTGCCGAGTCTGATTCTGCTCCCCCGAAGCTGCGGCCAGTTCCACACCGGGTGTCGGCGTGATGATGTTGGCGGCCATTGCAATGGCGGCGATTGTAATGGCGGCCGCGATGAAGGCGGCCGCGACAGCGCTGGCGGTGGCAGCGTGAGTTCGGCATCGACGGTTCCAGAATCGCTGCCGCGAGTTCTCGTGGTGTGGGCTCCGGACTGGCCGATTGTTGCTGCCCGCCAGCACGAGAAGCTGTCGGCGGATGCTCCCCTGGTTCTCGTCGAGAAGGGTCTCGTGTTCGCGGCGGCGGCATCCGCTCGCGCCGAGGGCGTCACGAGGGGGTTGCGACTGCGGGAGGCCCAGTCGCGTTTTCCCGGCATCATTGACCGGCCCTACGATCCGGCTCTCGATAGCCGTGCCTTCGAGCCGGTGTTGGCGGCGGTAGAAGAGTTGATTCCCGGAGTGCAGTTGTTGCGACCGGGAATGTGTGCCGTGAAGGTACGCGGAGCTGCCCAGTACTACGGCGGTGAAAAAGCTGCGGCATTGACAGTGATTGCTCGAGTGAATGAGATCGCGGCCTCCGATGCTCGGGTGGGGGTAGCGGATGCGCTCTTCACGGCGGTTCACGCTGCCCGCAGCACCATCGCTCGTGATCCGCGTTCGCGGGCTAGCCACGTGCGCGTGGTCGCGGCCGGTGACTCTGCTGCGTTCTTGGCTCCACTTCCCTTGGCGGTACTTGAGGAGCCCCAGATCGTTTCGCTGTTGACGAAGCTGGGGATTTCAACGCTCGGCGAATTTGCACGCCTCGATCACACCGACGTTCGCATTCGTTTCGGTGAGCCGGGAGCGCGCTTGCACGCTCTTGCCAGCGGCCGCGACCCGCAGGCGTTTGTGGCCCGCACTCCCCCACTCGACCTTGATGTCGTTCTTGATTTTGAGCCAGCGCTCGACCGCGTCGATCAGGTGGCATTTGCGGTTCGTAGCCGTGCCGACGACTTTATTGATGCCCTGATGCGGGCCCAGTTGGTAGCGACGGCGATCCGGGTCGAACTCGATTCCGAATCGGGCGAGGTAGCCGAACGGGTGTGGCTGCATCCCCGTTCCTTCAGTGCCAGCGATGTTGTTGATCGAGTGCGGTGGCAAGTACAAGGCTCTAACCTCATCGAGGCAGGGCTCAGTTCAGGCATAAGTCGAGTACGCATTGTTCCCGAAACCGTGGATGAGATTGGTCACCACGAGACCGGACTGTGGGGTTCCGGGCTCGAGCCCCGCATTCACCATGGTCTTTCTCGAGTGCAGAGCATGCTCGGCCACGGAGGTGTTCTTGTGCCGTCGATTGAGGGCGGGCGCACCCTCAGCTCCCGCCAGCGACTCACGGCGTGGGGCGACCGCAGCGTTGCCGAGCGATCTCCCGAACGACCGTGGCCTGGCGCATTGCCCGATCCCCTGCCAGGAACGGTTTTTTCCAGTCGTCACGCCGTTCATGTTTTTGCGGCGGACGGAACTGCCGTGGCTGTGGATGAGCGGGGCCAGATTCTGGCGCCACCCGCCCGGTTCTCGACAAGCGATTCGCGATCGCGCAGTCTCACAGCATGGGCGGGGCCGTGGCCTCTTGCTGAACGCTGGTGGGAGGCGGGGTCGTCAGGTCCCTCCTGGCGGTTCCAAGCTGTTGATGACACCGGCTGTGCCTGGCTTCTCGTACTCGATAACGGCGGCTGGTGGGCTGAAGCGAGGTATGACTAATGGCCTGGAGTAATCCGCCTATCTCGTGGAAGAAGCTGGAGCGCACGCTGTCGGGCTTCGGCACGGTCACGCCGATCGGTGAAGCTGGTGATGGGCGTGCCCAGTCTCTCGTGTCGAGCAAACGAGCGCCTTACATCGCGCCGGTGGAACCACCGACTGACGCCACCGTGGCACCCGCGAACGCCGGCGACGTCGTGCCCTATGCCGAACTGCACGCGCA
This sequence comes from Salinibacterium sp. 10G20-15, assembly GCF_057365065.1. NCBI lineage: Bacteria > Bacillati > Actinomycetota > Actinomycetes > Micrococcales > Microbacteriaceae > Salinibacterium > Salinibacterium sp. 10G20-15. Next base: position 2,473,108 of record NZ_CP195118.1, on the reverse strand, counting down.
TTCCAGTTTCAGTTTTCTTGATGGCGCGAGCATGCCCGAAAAACTTGCCGAAGAGGCGGCCCGCTTGGGGCTGAGCGCGCTTGCTCTTACCGACCACGATGGGCTGTACGGCATCGTGCGCATGGCAGAAGCGGCAGCCGAACTGGGATTGCGAACGATGTTTGGGGCCGAGCTATCGCTGGGGCTTAGCGGTCCGCAGAACGGCATCGCCGATCCCGAGGGCGACCACCTTCTTGTGTTGGCGCGCAAAGAAGAGGGCTATCACCGTCTCGCTTTGGCGATTACTCGTGCCCAGCTTGCCGGTGGAGAAAAGGGGCGGCCGTGGTACGACCTCGATGAGTTGGCCGAGTTGGCATCAGGCCACTGGTTCATTCTTACCGGATGCCGCAAAGGAGCAGTACGTCGAGCGCTAGCGGGCCCCGATGGCACGAACGCTCCCACCGCGGAATCACTGCTCGCAGCCGGAGGAGAGCTCGACACCCTCTGCACGCTGTTCGGGCACGACTCGATAGTTGTCGAGCTCTTCGATCACGGCTATCCACTCGATTCGGCATACAACGATGCCCTCTATGGCTTAGCTGCAGAGCGTGGATTGCGGGTTGTCGCTACCTCGAACGCTCACTACGCCACTCCCCGCCAACACCACTTGCACTCTGCGATTTCGGCGGTGCGAGCCCGGCGCAGTCTCGACGAGATGGATGGCTGGCTCCCCGCAGCAGGAACCGCGCACTTGCGATCAGGGGCTGAGATGGCTGCGCGGTTCGCTCACTATCCCGGGGTGGTAGCCGAGACGGTGCAGATTGCACAAGAGGCCGCTTTCGAGTTGCGGCAGGCAAAACCTGCCCTGCCCGATCAGGAGGTTCCTGAGGGCCATACTCCGGCGAGTTGGTTACGTGAACTGACATGGGCGGGAGTGAAAGATCGTTCCATTGAACTGTCTGACGAGAATCGGGCCCGCATTCAGCGTGAGCTCGATGTGATCGAGGAAAAGAGTTTTGCCGGCTACTTCTTGATCGTGCACGACATTGTGGCCTTTGCTCGGGGGCGAGGAATCTTGTGCCAGGGGCGCGGCTCAGCCGCGAGTTCTGTGGTCTGTTACCTCCTCAAGATCACTGCGGTTGATCCCATTCGCTACAAACTCCCCTTCGAGCGTTTCATTTCGGCGATGCGCGAAGAAGAGCCAGACATCGACGTCGACTTCGATTCCGAGCGCCGCGAAGAAGTCATTCAGTATGTCTTTGAGCGCTACGGGCGCGAGAACGCCGCTCAAGTGGCCAATGTGATTCAGTACCGTCCTCGTTTCGCCGTGCGGGATATGGCGAAAGCACTCGGTCATAGCCCCGGGCAGCAGGATGCGTGGTCGAAGCAAATGGAACGCTGGGGCTCTGATGTCTCGGGAATCGACCACGACATCCCCGATTCGGTGTTGGAGCTTGCCCAGCAGGTCATGAAGTTTCCCCGGCACTTGGGCATCCATTCGGGCGGCATGGTGTTGACCCAGCGTCCGGTCGGCGAAGTGGTGCCGATCGAGCACGCGCGCAAAGAGAAGCGCACGGTGGTGCAGTGGGATAAAGATGATTGCGCTTGGATGGGGTTGGTCAAGTTCGATCTGCTCGGCCTTGGCATCCTCTCGGCCATGCAGTACAGCTTTGATTTGGTCGATGAGGCTCTCGGTGAACGCTGGGATCTCGCCACGATCCCGGCCGAAGAGCAGGGCGTCTACGACCAACTCTGTCGAGCGGATGCCATCGGTGTCTTTCAGGTCGAGAGCCGTGCCCAAATGGGGCTGTTGCCCCGCCTCCAGCCGCGCGAGTTCTATCACCTTGTCGTGGAGATCGCGCTTGTGCGCCCCGGCCCGATCCAGGGTGGTGCCGTGCACCCCTATGTTCGCCGCAAGATGGGCGCAGAACCGATTACTTATCTGCATCCCAACCTTGTGGAGCCGCTCGAGCGCACCCTCGGGGTGCCCATCTTTCAAGAGCAACTCATGCAGATCGCTGTGGCAGTGGGCGGGTGTTCGGCCGATGACGCCGACCTGCTGCGGCGCGCGATGGGTTCTAAGCGCGGTATCGAGCGAATAGACAAGCTCCGGACCAAGCTCTATGCCGGAATGGCCAGCAATGGCATTACCGGGGCGGATGCCGACCGCATTTACGAAAGCATCCAAGCGTTTGCCGGTTTCGGTTTTGCCGAAAGTCACGCGCTGAGCTTTGGGCTGCTGGTTTATGCCAGCGCCTGGGTGCGACTGCACTACCCGGCAGCTTTTCTGGCGGCGCTATTGCGGGCGCAACCGATGGGCTTTTATTCGCCCCAGTCATTGGTGGCGGATGCTCGACGCCATGGTGTGGTCGTGCATGGTCCCGACATCCAGCTCTCGGGGGTTTTCGCTTCTCTCGAACCACACGAAGGTCGCAGGGGGGCAACGGGCAGCGATCAGTGCCTGGCTGCGGAGCAACCTCCCGTGGGCCCGTTCGATCGTTCTGCACCCTTTGACACCGACGACCACCGCCGTGATGGATCTTTTGCCGTACGGCTCGGTTTTGACGAGGTCAAGGGCATCGGCACGCCGGTCGCAGAGAAAATTGTGGCGGCGCGCGAGGCCGGCGAATTTACTTCGATGAACGATGTGGTGCGCCGGGTGGGTCTCACAACGAAACAATTGGAAGCATTGGCGGCAGCGGGAGCATTCGAAAGTCTCGAACTCACGAGACGCGAAGCGATGTGGAATGCCGGCTCGGCAGCCCAAGACCGTGAAGAGTTTTTGCCACACAGCATGGTGGCGGTACAACCGCCTCTCTTCTCGATGGCTACCGCGGTCGATGACCTCATGGCTGATCTCTGGTCGACCGGAATTTCGCCCGCCAGTCACCCCGTTGCCCACATCAGGCCCGCTCTGGCGCGCCGTGGTGTACTGAGCGCGAGCGATCTCCTGACTGCAGAATCGGGGCGTCGCATTGAAATTGGGGGCGTAGTGACCCACCGTCAACGCCCCGCCACTGCCAGCGGAATCACTTTTATGAATATCGAGGATGAGACGGGCCTGATCAATGTGATCTGCAGCGTCGGAGTGTGGGGGCGCTATCGGCGCGTCGCTCGAGATAGTGCCGCTCTTATCGTCCGCGGGGTACTGGAAAGGTCAGCTGACGGCGTGATCAATGTGATTGCTGACCGTTGTGAACCACTGTCAGGACTCCCCCGCACTCACTCTCGTGACTTTCATTAGTGACCAATTCATTACCGTTATGTGACTTTTTCGAAATACATGACACATGCAGGGCTTTCCTGCTATAGCCTTAGGCAATCGTTCATGTTCTAGACAAAGGCATGAATGCGGCCTCGACTGTCGGGGCCTGAAGAACGCTCCTGGAGGAGTTTTAAATGGCACTAGGTACCGTCAAGTGGTTCAACGCAGAAAAGGGCTTTGGATTCATCGCCCCCGAGGACGGAAGTCCTGACGTGTTCGCCCACTACTCGGCCATCGCAACAAATGGCTACAAGTCGCTCGACGAGAACCAAAAGGTTGAGTTTGACATCACACAGGGACCCAAGGGTCCCCAGGCGGAGAACATCCGCCCCCTCTGATCTTGATAGTTCAGTAACGAGAACGCCCCCGGTCCGATACCGGGGGCGTTTTCTTGTTAACGACGGCATTCTCGGAGTGCGTGCTCGCACGCACAGAGCTCGCACGCACAGACCGCACCGGGCGAGGTTTAGCCGTGCGCCGCCCCACGGCTTGATTCACGACGTGCGTATTCTGCTGTGGGAACGTTCGAGAGCGGCCTTAGGAGTGAAAACCTTTACGCAGGTAGTCGATGCGCGCCTGCAGTTGCGTCACGGTAGCCTGGGCGACCGCAGGGCCGCCACAGACGCGTCGAAGCTCGGCGTGGATCAATCCGTGCGGTTCGTTAGAAAGCTTCGCTCTGCGGCCCACGAGGTTGTTCAGCAGGGTTCGCTGCTCTTTGAGCGTGCGATACAGCGGAGCGGGTTGTTCAGCCTTCGGCCGGCTCTCAGCGCGCTTTGACTGACGCTTCTGGCGCTGCATGAGCAGCTCACGCACTTGCTCGGGCTCCAGAATGCCGGGAAGACCAATGAAGTCGAGCTCTTCGTCGCTACCCGGCTCGGCGGCAAAGCCGAACTCGGCGCCGTCGAATAGCACCCGGTCAAAGTTCGCCTCTGACTCCAGCGCTTCCCACGTGAACTCGTCCGCAAGTTCGTCGCTCGTCTTCTCTTCGCGGTTCTCCGCATCGAGCAGGCTGTCGTCGAGCAGTTCGTCGCCCGTTTCTTTGCGGTCGAGCGCATGGTCGCGCTCCTTTTCGAGCTTTCCTGCCAGGTTCATCAGGTTCGGAACACTCGGTAAGAAGATCGACGCAGTTTCGCCTCGGCGTCGGGTACGCACAAAGCGTCCTACCGCCTGGGCGAAATAGAGCGGGGTGGATGCCGACGTCGCGTAGACGCCAACCGCCAGTCGAGGAACGTCGACGCCCTCTGACACCATGCGCACAGCGACCATCCAGCGACTATCGCCCTCGGCGAAGGTCTCGATGCGCGACGACGACTCCTTCTCGTCAGAGAGAACGATCGTCGCGGACTCCCCCGTGATGTCCTTGATGAGTTTGGCGTAGGCGCGCGCCGCGAGCTGGTCTGTCGCGATCACGAGCCCTCCGGCATCCGGAACAGAGTGGCGGATCTCGCTGAGGCGACGGTCGGCCGCCCGCAGTACGGCTGGCATCCATTCGCCTTTGGGGTCGAGTGCTGTGCGCCAGGCCTGCGCAGTGACGTCTTTGGTGTCGCCTTCGCCGAGGCGCGCTTCCATCTCGTCGCCCATGCGCGTACGCCACTTCATCTTGCCGGCGTACGCCATAAAGATCACGGGGCGAACAACGCCGTCTTCGAGCGCGCGACCGTAGCCATAGCTGTAGTCGGTAACCGAGGTGCGGATGCCCTCATGATTGGGCGCGTAGGTGACGAAGGGAATGGGGGCAGTGTCACTGCGGAAGGGTGTTCCGGTAAGCGAGAGTCGGCGCGTGGCGCGACCGAAGGCTGTGTGGATCGCGTCGCCCCAGCTGAGAGCGTCACCACCGTGGTGCACCTCGTCGAGGATGACAAGGGTGCGGGCGGAGTCAGTGATCTCCTGGTGGAACGATGCCTTCATTGCCACCTGTGCGTAGGTGACGGCGACGCCGTGAAAACGACGGCCGCCCCACGCATCGCCATTGGAGAACGACGGGTTCAGGCGCAGACCAACGCGATTGGCAGCATCTGCCCACTGGCGTTTGAGGTGATCAGTCGGCGCAACAACGGTGACGCGGTCGATCTCGCGACGGGCGATGAGTTCAACGGCCAAGCGCAACGCGAAAGTGGTCTTGCCTGCGCCCGGTGTTGCGGCGGCGAGAAAGTCGCGGGGCTCTTTCTCGAAGTACAGGTCAAGCGCTTCTGCTTGCCAGGCCCGCAATTTGGATGCGGTGCCGCGGGCGGCGCGTTCAGGGTACGACGGTGAGAGATGTTCCGCCGCGAAGGTGCCCACGGTGGGGGCTGGCGATGGAGTACTCACTTGATAAGACTTTACCGTTCACTTCTGACAACCGCGTTCGTGTCGGCTGCGTTTTTTGGCCTGCTGCAAATTCCAAGCTGTTGAGGAAGAGAGCTAGTCGCGTTGGCCAAGCCGAGGACGCTCGGAGCGTTGCGTGCCGAGCAGGCGGGCTGGGCCGATAGCGCCGGTACCGAACCGAGCGGATGCCGCCTCCATGGCTTCTTCGGCATCCCGCCAGCCGTCGGTCGTGTCCCACAAGCTCAGCTGCCCGCCTCCGGGCTCGACGAGTTGCTCACCGCGCACGCCGACGAGGCGCACCGGTCGACCCTCGCGAGCGAAGTCGGCGTAGATGTCGCGCACGGTCTCGTACAGCGTGCGGCCGAGGTCGGTGGGGTCGGGAAGCTTGCGCGACCGAGTGATCGTGCTGAAGTCTTCGAAACGGAGTTTGAGCACGACGGTGCGCGCCTCGACGCGCCCGGCCCGCAATCGAGCGGCGACCTTGCCAGAAAGTCGAAGTAATTCTCGACGAATCTCATCGGTATCGAGCACGTTGTATTCAAACGTGGTCTCGTGCCCGATACTCTTCTCGGCGGCTCGTTCGACTACCGGGCGCGGGTCGTTGCCCCAGGCGAGGTTGTGCAGCTTGACTGCTCCCGCCTCGCCGACGGCGCGAGTGAGCGTTTCGCGATCTGCGTGGGCGACATGGGCAATGGTTGTGAATCCGCGCTGCTGGAGGGCCTCGGCCGTCTTGCCGCCAACGCCCCACAACGCGGAGATAGGAAGGGGGTGAAGAAATTCGACGGTCTTGTCGGCAGGGATGACCAGAAGTCCATCGGGCTTAGAGAGCCCGGATGCCACTTTTGCCACATACTTCGAACCAGCGGCTCCGACCGAGCACACCAGACCAGTTTCCTCGAAGACGCGCTTGCGTAGCAAAGTGGCCACCTCGATCGGCGAACCATAGATCGCGCGAGCTCCCGCAACATCCAAAAAGGCTTCATCGATTCCAAGTCGCTCGACTTTGGGGGTGAGTTGGTCGCAGATATCGAACACGACCGACGAAAAGTGCTGGTAGCGCTCAAAGTGTGGCTCGAGCACGATGGCGTGAGGGCAACGGCGCAGTGCCAGCGCCATGGGCATCGCCGAGTTCACGCCGAACTTGCGGGCCTCGTATGTTGCCGCCGTGACCACGGACCGAACTGAGTTGTGTCCGACGATCACGGGCTTGCCCACGAGCTCCGGATGATCCAAAAGCTCCACGGATGCGAAGAACGCATCCATGTCGACGTGGAGGATCGTGGCAGTGCTGTCGTCGACGCCCACCGCGGTTACGTGCCGCGTTCGACCGTCTTGCTTACCCATGTGCATATTGTCTCAGGTGCCGCTGACGTTGGTGCTTCGCCCTCGACTCAGCGCCCGCCCGTGGTGTCGTTGTGCGAACGCAACTAGGGCGGTGCACCGAAGTGCACCGCCATAGTTGTGAAGCTGTCTAGCTAAGAGTGTTTAGCGACGTGAGCCGCGCGTGATCAGTCCGTAGAGGAAGAGCACGAGTACCGAGCCGCCGATTGCGACGAGCCAAGTTTCGATCGAGAAGAATGTTTCGAGCTCGACACCGAAAATGGCACCTCCCACGAATCCTCCGACGAGAGCACCTACTACACCGAGCAGGAGTGTTGCGAGCCAACCGCCGCCTTGGCGTCCGGGCAGAATTGCCTTGGCGATTGCTCCGGCGATCAGTCCCAGTACGATCCAACCGATGATTCCCATTGTGTGTTCTCCAAACGGTGGTTAAGTGGTTCCCGGTGTGAGAACCAACAACGAAGACTCAACCATGTGCCCAGTACGAGGGTCAAAGTAATTCAGCGGGCTCACAGGAAGCATTCGGGTCGCGCACAGTGTAATTTTGGGGCAGGCTAGAAGTATGCAAGAGGAACATCCGTGGAGTAGATATGTCGCAATTGGCGACTCCTTTACAGAAGGAATCGGCGATCCCGAGCCCAATTCCCCCGGGGGTAATCGAGGCTGGGCAGATCGTGTGGCCGAGGTGCTTGGCTCGCGTAAAGCGGACTTCGCGTACGCCAACTTGGCTATTCGTGGTCGCCTACTCAACCAGATCACGACTGAGCAACTGCAGCCCGCGCTCGACTTGAAGCCTGACCTCATCAGCGTTTCTGCGGGGGGCAACGACATCATCCGCCCCGGTTCAGATCCCGACGAGGTTGCTGGCCGTGTCGACGACCTTGTGCGTCAGCTACGCAGTGATGGCGCCACGGTCCTACTTTTTACCGGTCCCGATATCGGGATGACCCCGATTTTGAACCGCATGCGCGGCAAGGTAGCCATTTACAACGAGAACGTTCGCGCCATCGCTCAGCGCCATGACGCCATCGTGGCGGACATGTGGTCGCTGCGCGAGCTGAGCGATCCGCGCATGTGGGCCCCCGATCGTTTGCACTTCTCCGCAGTGGGGCACCACACAGTTGCCCGGATGGTGCTGGATGCTCTTAATGTCGACAATGATCTCGAACCTTTTCAGCCCGAGCCGCTTCCTCCGCGACGGTGGCGTCAGGCGAGGGTTGACGATATCGGTTGGGCTCGCGAGCACCTCGTGCCGTGGGTGCTGCGTCGCGTTCGCCATCAGTCGTCGGGCGACAACATCACTCCTAAACGCCCGGGCTTCTAGTGTGTTCGAGCTCAGTGCTGTCCTCCGGCTCCTGCTACCTCGTTAGAAGTTGCCGTGCGCCGTGTGAACGCAAAAAAGGCCCTCACCTGGTGGTGAGGACCTTTTCTGTGAACTCGAGCGGCAGTTAGCCGCTATAGCCGGTGCGTCCGGCTGCAGGGCAGTCGAACGGATCGCCATCGGCGCCCAGACCCACCTCGTTGAGGTGGCGAATAACGATGCCATAGGACGTAAAGAGACCGACCTCGGTGTACTTGATGTCCTTGGTCTTGCAGTATTCTTTGACGATCTCTTGCGCGCGGCGCAGGTGCGGTCGCGGCATAGTCGGGAACAAGTGATGCTCGATCTGGTAGTTGAGGCCGCCCATGAAGTGGTTCATGAAGTGACCGCTACGGATGTTGCGGCTCGTGAGTACCTGACGGCGCAGGAAGTCGACCTTGGAGCCCTTGGGCAGGATCGGCATTCCCTTGTGGTTGGGCGCGAATGATGCGCCCATGTAGAGACCGAAGATTCCCATTTGCACGCCGAGGAAGGCGAAAGCCATTCCGAGGGGCAGGAAGCTGAACACGATCGCGAGGTAACCGATGTTGCGAACAAGCAACAGCGTGATCTCAAGCCAACGCTTGTCGACCTTCTTCTTGAAGTTGAAAACTTCTTGGAAGGCGTGCGAATGCAGGTTGAAGCCCTCAAGCAGGAGTGCAGGGAAGAACAGGTAGCCCTGGCGGTTCGCCATGAACTTAGTGAGTCCCTTGAGGCCGACTGCCTTTTCCTTCTGGAAAATGATGAAGTCAGTCTCAATGTCAGGATCTTTGTCGACAGTGTTGGGGTTCGCGTGGTGACGCGAATGCTTGTTCATCCACCACGCGTAGCTGATGCCGACCACGAGGTCGGACATCAACCGGCCGAGCGTGTCGTTGAGCTTGCTCGACTGGAAGACCTGGCGATGAGCCAACTCGTGGGTCAAGAAAGCGTATTGCGTGAAGATGATTCCCATCGCTGCGGCGATGAGGAGGACGTACCACGTGCCGGCGAGCATCGCGAAGCCGACCCAGGCGCCAGCCATGGCGAGGGTGAGGACGGCAAAAGTGGTGATGTAAAAGCGTTTGCTGCGACGCAGCAGGCCGGCCTCGCGCACTGTGCGCAAGAGAGCGGCGAAATCGCTCATCTGGCTACCGACGCCGCGGGGACCAGTTTTAATTACACGTACGGGATCGGCTGAGAGAGAACTACTCACGTGACCTCAGATATTTTCGAATGACTTCCCAGTCATGTGACAAGCGAGCAGGTGCTCCAGATACACTCCACCATATCCCGGCAGCCTGTGAGCGCCGTGTCTATTCGGTAACTAAAACATTGCGGCCGGATTTGTCAGTCTCCACCATGGCCCTGGATCGTCAATCTCGCCGCTCAAAACCAGCGGCACGCTAAACGCCTCGTCTCCGACCCGGAATTCCACGGTTCCTGCGCTCTCCCCGGCATCTGCGGTGCGCACAGCCGGCACATTCACGCTCATCGAAATCTCGTCTTCGCCCCACACGACTGCCTTGACGGTGGACTCCGAGATGGCGGATGCTTCGTCGCCCCACGGCGTGTCATATTCGGCGAACTCTTCGTCAACGCTGGCGAGCGTCACTTCGGAGTAACCGGCGGTCGCATCCGCAATGAGTTCCTGGATCGCGGCGTTAATCGTGGGATGGTCTGGCCCGCCCACGACGGCGCCAACCAGCGTAATCACGGTGTCACCAACGGAAACATCAGCCGAGAAGAGAAGGCACGACCAACCCTCGTCAAGGGTTCCCGTCTTAATTCCATCTACGCCGTCGATGCCGAGGAGCTTGTTGCTGTTGCTGACCGTACCGATACCGGGGATCTCTGCAGTCGAGCTCGACACGATCTGTGCGATGACGGGATTCTCGATGGCCAACCGCGCGATCTCGGTCAGATCAGCTGCCGTGCTGCGATTGGTTTCTTGGATGCCCGATGCTTCAGTGAGCGTTGTGTCTGCCAGGCCCTTGCTGTCTAGCCACGCCGCTGCTGCGGCAACGAATGCTTCTTCGGAGCCGAAAGCCCAGCGGGCTAGGGATTGGGCGTAGTTATTGGCCGACGGGAGCAAGACGACCGTCAAGACGTCGCGTTGCGAGAGCTGTTGGCCGTTATAGACGGGGGTGACTGATCCGTACTGGGCGAGCTGGTCGTAATAGTAGTTGACGTCCGTTTGATCAAAGGTAATGGTCGGTCCCGCTTCATCCGGAGCGAGTGGTTTGGCATCGAGAACGACCAGCGACGTAATGATCTTCGTGATAGACGCAATCGGCACAGCGTCTGCGGTACCGGCTTGAGCTAAGACGCCAGGGCGGCCGAGAGCCCCGATTGCCGAAGCGCCGTATCCCGGAAGAGTAATTTCAGGTGCTGCTACTTCGGGATCAGCTACCGGAACCACGTTCGCGGAGATTGCATCGAGAGGGGCTAGCAACGTCAGGGGTAAATAGAACGTCAACGAGAATGCAACGGCTACAGCGGAGAAAACGACGATTCGACGACGTCGAAAGATTTGGCGTTGAGTCAGCGGCACCGGATAACGCTAACAGGTGTGGGGCTGTCGAAACCTAGCGCACCCGAAGTGTGTACATCCCCACCGCACTTGCCGCGGCAACGTTGAGCGAATCGACTCCGTGCATCATCGGAATCTTCACGACGGTGTCGGCAGTTTCGATAGTGCTGCGCGAGAGACCGTCGCCTTCTGTGCCGAGAATGAGAGCTACTCGCTCGGCTGCTGTCGCGGCAAAAGTATCGAGGTCAACCGAGTCATCGTTGAGGGCGAGCGCGGCGAGATGGAACCCTGCAGCCTTGAGCTCGGCGGCGTCTTCGGGCCAGTTCGGGATGCGTGTCCAGGGCACCTGCAGCACCGTGCCCATGCTCACGCGAACGCTGCGGCGGTACAGGGGGTCTGCGCAGCGGGGTGTGATCAGCACTGCGTCGGCGCCCAGAGCAGCCGCCGAGCGAAAGATCGCACCGACGTTGGTGTGGTCAACGATGTCTTCGAGAATGACGACGCGTCGGGCATCCTTGACCAGATCGGCAACCGTGGGCAGAACAGGGCGATGCATGGATGCCAAAGCACCCCGGTGCAGGTTGAAGCCGGTCAACTGCTCGAGCAAGTCTGATTCACCCACGTAGACCGGCGTATCGGAGTCTCCCAGCAGTTCAGCGACGTCGTCGAGCCACTGCTCCAAAACTAAGATCGCACGCGGCTGATGGCCGGCACGCAGCGCACGAGCGATCACCTTCGACGACTCGGCGATGTAGAGACCACCGGCGGGTTCGGTGCGACGACGAAGCGCGACGTCCGTGAGGTTAGCGAAGTCGCTGAGGCGAGGATCGGAGAGATCGGTGACTAGGATGACGTTCACGGTATGTTCCCAACTGTGCGGTTTCGCCATCAGGTGAATCTCTCATGGCGCTTATCGTGCTCGAAGTGCTTACGCTTGAAGTGTGAATACACTCCCGCTCAGCGACGATATTGATCGTGCTGCCGAGTTTCTTCAGGGCAAGCTGATTAGCGTACTCACTGGCGCTGGCATCAGCACCGATTCGGGCATACCCGATTATCGCGGTGAAGGCGCCGCAGTGCGCAATCCGATGACCTTCCAGCAGTTTCAGAGCTCGCCGGAATTCCGTCAACGATATTGGGCGGGCAGTCACCTCGGCTGGAAGCGTTTCGCGGCCTCCACGCCCAACGACGGCCATGAGGCGCTTGCCGCATTCGAGCGCTTGGGCCTCAGCAACGGCATCGTCACCCAAAATGTCGACGGACTGCATTTGCGGGCAGGCTCCAAGCGCGTTGTCGACGTCCATGGCAGCATTGACCGAGCTCGATGCTTGCGTTGCGGTCAGTACTTTGCACGTACTCCCCTAGCCGCACGGATCTCCGAACTGAATCCTTGGCTCGAAGAGTCCGACTCCCTCACTCTTAACCCCGACGGTGATGCCGACGTGCATAACGTCGATGACTTCATCGTTCCCGATTGCACGGTGTGCGGTGGGCTGTTGAAGCCGGATGTCGTGTTCTTTGGCGAGTTCGTGCCGACGCGAAAGTTCCAACTTGGTGCCGCGCTCGTGGACCAATCAGAGGCCATGATCGTCGCCGGGTCCTCTCTCGTGGTGAATTCCGGTATCCGCTTGGTCGAACGCGCGATGCGCAAGAAGATTCCGCTCGTGATCATCAACCGCGGAACGACAAAGGCCGATCGTCGAGCCGACGTTAAGATTGACGGTGGCGCTTCTGCGGTTCTTGGCGAACTCGTGGAACGGCTAGCCGCGTAGTAACCGGCGCATCTCAGCTCGCCCGCGCTGAGTCCTGACTTTCGAATGGAGCGTTGTGTTCATCTATCTCGTGCGGCACGGTGAAACCGACTGGAATCTTCAACGTCGCATTCAGGGCAGTACCGACATTCCGCTCAACGACACAGGTCGTGCTCAAGCTCGAACCACCGGTGCTCTCCTCGCTCGCCGCCGATGGGACGGCATTTTCGCCAGCCCCTTATCGCGCGCCATGGAAACTGCCGAGATCATCGCCGCTGAGGTGGGGCTGTCAGCACCCCAGCCCATCCCCGCCGTGGTTGAACGCAATTACGGCGTTGCGGAGGGGCGCACCGCCGAGGAGATCGATGCCATTTATTCGGCGGATATCGAAGTCCCGGGTCGAGAATCGCGAGAGTCTGTTGTCGAGAGAGTTCTTCCCGCGCTCGTGACGCTCGCCGAAGAGCACCCCGGTGAGTCGATCATCGTGGTTGCCCACGGAGGCGTCATTGCCGCCGTTCTTGCCGCGGTCGCTCCCGATCACCCTCATGGTCGGATCGCCAACGGCTCAGTGCACAGTTTCCGTCACGACGACGGATCTCTGACGTTGGTGGACTTTGACGACCCGATTGAAGACGAGTCGGAACGCCAGGGCGGCGAAGACTTTGCTGCTCAGAACGCTCTCGCTCGGCGCGAAAGTACCCTTGAGTAGTTCAACTCGCTAGCGCTTCTTCTTCGCGCGACGAGCGGTAACTGCATCTTCTAGCGCTGTGTAGAGGGTTGCAGCGCCTTTCTCCCAGGTGAACTCGGTTGAGCGCTCTCGTGCTGCAGCGGAACGTTCCTGCCACGTTGCGGGATCTTCGAGAGCTTTCACTTCGCGTACGAGTTCGGAAGGGTCATCCGGGCTGAAGAATCCCCCGGCTGGGCCAGAGATTTCGCGGAAGATTTCTGTGTCGCTGACCAGTACGGGAGTTCCGAGAACCATCGCCTCAACCTGCGGCAGGCCAAAACCTTCGTCGCGAGATGCCGTCACCAACGCGGTGGCGCGTGACAGCGTTTCGGCGTAGACCTCGTCGCTCGCCCCGTTGTGGAATACGAGGCTGTCGGCGGGTGCGAGGGCGGTGAGCTCTGCTTTATTACGGTCGTCGATCCGGCTCATCAAGTGCAGGGTATAACCCGGCAGGTCGTGGAGCGCACGAGCGATCAGACCGACATTCTTGTACGGCATGTACGAGCCCATGTAGACGAGCTCGCGTGTGGTCGGAGCGCTGCGAGGGGTGTACTCCCCCGGGCTATCCGTGCCCAGCGTCACAACCGAAATCGGATTGCGAGTGAGCTTGTGCTCGAGCATCTGATTGCGCGTGGTGTGGGAGTCGGAGACGTGTCCATCTGCCGTGTTCAAGAGGGCGCGTTGAAACGCCCAGCTCAAGTGGTAGAGGCGCCACATGACGCGCACCGCCGCGGGCAGATTGTGGGGTGGGGTGGGGTGCTTGTAGTAAATGAGATCGTGCACTGTGGTGACGAGCGCATACTTGCGACCGAATGGCCCCATCGTTTGCATCGGCGTGAAAACCACATCCGGCTTGAGTTTGTTCACCTGAAGCGCCACGAAAGGTTCGAGGATGCCGGTGGGAGACGATGCCATCTCCCACGGCAGATCGGGCAGCAGCTCAAGCTGGCGCTTGTCGGAGATAAGCATTGTCACCGGGTGAACCTTGCTGATCTCCTCGACGAGGCGTGAGCCGTAGCGGCTGATCCCGTCGTGGCGGCCAATGCGCGTGTATCGGCAGTCAAAAACGATCTTCATGAGTGGGGCTCCGCAACTGTTCCTGCGCCGAGGAACGAGACGATGAGTTCGGCAGCTTCGCGCGGCCGTTCATAGTGGATGAGATGACCGACGTTGTCGAAAATTTCGAGCTGAGAGTCGGCGAAAAGTGTGTGCAGTCGCTCTTGGGCGGGAACGGGACTGATCGGGTCATTGCGCGCGCCAATCAGGAGTGTGGGCACCGTGATGCTCTCGGCAAACATGCTGACATCCGAACCGATCGAGGCTTCGAAGGCTTCGAGCAGGCTGTCGCGGTTGGCGTAGCTGCTGAAGTGAGCATGGTGCTGTTGGTGCACCCAGCGGCGCAACTCAGGGTTGTGAGTCTTGACCATGGCGAGACTCATCACGCGGACTACCAGCCAGTTGCTGAGCAGTGGTGCACCGATGGCGAGAGGGAGGGCGCGAGCAGCCTGATAAAACCACAGCGTGATCTTGCTGAGCACACCATTGGGCCCCGAGAGCGCTGGCGCAGCAATGGGATTCACCAAAATGAGTTGGGGCGTGGTGAGCCCGCGTGCCAGTGCAGCAGACACGACGATTGACCCAAAAGAGTGCCCCAGAATGTTCGCGCGACCGCTGAGACCGAGTTGTCCGACGAACGCGTCGAGCCACAGCGCGTAGCCCTCGATGTCATGAACGTGCCTAGTGAGCGGTTCAGATTCGCCAAAACCCGGAAGGTCAGGGCTAACGATGCGGATGCCGCGAAGGTGGGCGCAGACAGCCTCAAGACCGTGGTGGTCGCCCCGAAACCCGTGGACCAGCACCAGCACGGTGTCGGCATCTGCGGGGCCGTATTCCCAGTAGTGGGTGGATGATCCCAGCACGGTCATCTCGGAGTGCTTCGCCGGTGTGGCGTCGAGCAGTGCTCCATACGGCGATGCGGGTTTCATTCAGACAAGTCTATGTAGTGAGGCGACAGTTGGCGGCATTGACAACAGCCGGGGTGCTGCCAGGCTGCACTTGACGAAGGCTTCCCCGCGGAGTACCGCGAGCCGAGTTCCCGGTGTCAGTGTCGCGCTCTACGCTGAGGGCATGAGCAACTCCGGCACTTTGGCCACCTTTGATCTTGAAACCACCGGCGTCGATGTCGAAAGCAGTCGCATCGTCTCGGCCTGCATCGCGATCGTCGATGCCGCTGGCGCGGTCATATCGCGGTGGGATTGGCTCGCTGATCCCGGCATCGAGATTCCGGAGGGTGCGGCAGCAATTCACGGAATTTCGACCGCACGAGCTCAAGCAGAAGGCCGGCAGGCATCCTTGGTCGTTGCGGAGATCGTCCAGACCCTCAAGGTGACCTGTGCTCTCGGAATCCCGCTGGTTGTCTACAACGCTCCTTATGACCTGTCGTTGCTCGACCGCGAATGTCGCCGGTACTCGCTTGCGGGTCTGGCAGAACCCTACTTCGTGATCGACCCGCTCGTGATCGACAAAGCGGTCGACCGCTACCGTCGCGGCAAGCGCACGCTCGAAGTCACGTCCGCGCTTTATGGCGTCGACCTCGACGACGCGCATGATGCCGGGTCAGACGCCATCGCAGCGGCACGTGTCGCGCAGGCACTCTTCGCCAAGTACGGTGACCAGCTCAGCATCCCGTTCGGAGAACTGCATTCGCAGCAGCAGCGCTGGTACGCCGATCAGGCCGCCAGTTTTCAGGACTACATGCGCTCGTCCAAGGGCGATCACAGTTTTGTGGCTAACCCTGATTGGCCGGTGCGTTCACTCCCCCAGTAGCCACACGGTTCGCTACGTCGAAGTGCGCAGTACCCTCGGGCGCTGCGCACGTGTCGTTGGTGGCGGAGCGCGTTGTGCGGTCCGCCGCGTTAACGGTTGAAGGCGACCGGATAACCGGTCGCCTTCAGGAAGAAAGGATTACTACTAGTTGCCGAAGCCCTTGTAGCGGTTCTTGAACTTCTCAACGCGGCCGGCGGAGTCCATGATGCGCTGCTTGCCGGTGTAGAACGGGTGCGATTCCGAGGAGATTTCAACGTCAATCACCGGGTAGGTGTTGCCGTCTTCCCACTCGATCGTCTTGTCGCTCGACACAGTCGAACGGGTAAGGAACGTGGAACCAGACGCGAGGTCGCGGAAAACGATGGGTGCGTACGTGGGGTGGATCTCGGACTTCATTGGATTTCCCTGGATTCTGGATGAAAAAAGACGTGGGCGGTCACGCGGACCGACACACAAGCCTATCAGAGGATTAGGCGGCTCGTGCGGTGTAGCGGCCGGCGTCTTTTGTGATGATGAGTTCGAGGCCGAACGCGGCACTCAAGTTCTCTGAGCTGACAACGTCGTCAATCGTACCGGAGCTGTGGACCGTTCCTTCTGTCAACACGAGCGCGTGGGTAAATCCACGGGGAATCTCCTCGACGTGATGGGTGACCATAACGATCGCCGGAGCGGTTTCCGCTTGGGCGTAGCCGCTCAACAGTTGCACAAGTTCCTCTCGCGCGCCTAAGTCGAGGCTCGCCGCCGGCTCATCGAGAAGAAGAATTTCCGGGTCCGTCATCACCGAGCGAGCGATCTGTACTCGCTTTTGTTCCCCGTCACTCAGTTCGCCGAAGCGACGCTCCTCGAGGTGCGAAAGGCTCCATTCGCCGAGCACTCGGCGAGCTCGACGAATGTCGATGTTCTCGTATTCTTCGTTCCACCGCCCTGTTACCGAATAGGCGGCCGTAAGCACCACGTCAATCACGCGCTCATTACTCGGCACACGGCGGGCAAGCGCCGTCGACGAAAAGCCAATACGTGGGCGAACATCAAAAACATCGGAAGCGCCGAGCGTGCTGTCGAGCACTGTAATTTCTCCGGCGCTGGGGTGGATCTGAGCAGCCGCAAGCTGAAGCAGTGTGGTCTTACCTGCGCCGTTCGGGCCGAGAATCACCCACCGCTCGGAAGCATCCGCATTCCAGGAAACTGAATCGAGGATGGTGTTGCCACTACGAGTGACAGTGACGTCGGTGAAGGAGAGAACGCTAGCCATGATGTGTTTATCCTATTGCTTCGTAGCCAACTTTGGGCGAGGCGCGAAGGGTGATCCCGATAGTCTGACGAGTGAAGCGGTGAGGTGAGGAACCTCACGGCAGTAATCGTCGTTAGAAGGAGCCTCGTTGTGGCACAGTTTCTCGTTGTTTTCGATGTCGACTCGACCCTCATCGAGAACGAAGTCATCGAACTCCTTGCCGCTCGCGCAGGGTCCGAATCAGAAGTTACCGACATCACTACGCGCGCCATGAACGGCGAACTGGATTTCGAGCAGAGCCTCCGAGCGCGAGTCGCAACGCTCGCGGGTCTCCAGGAGAGCGTGATCGTCGAGTGTGCTCGCGACATCCGGGTCACCAACGGTGCCACCGAACTTATTGCGGGAGTGAAAGATGCCGGAGGCCGCGTTGCCGCAGTCTCAGGTGGCTTTCATGAGCTTCTTGATCCCCTCGCAACCAGACTTGGGCTGGACTACGCCCGAGCGAACCGACTCGAAGTAGCCAATGGCGCCCTGACCGGCGCGGTTCTCGGTCCCGTCATCGACGCTCAAGCCAAAGCCGATGCATTGCGCGAATGGGCCGCCGATTCGGGTATTCCGCTTTCGCGGAGCATTGCCGTCGGCGACGGTGCCAACGATCTCCGCATGATGGAGATCGCGGGGCTGTCTGTCGGTATCACCGCAAAACCGATCGTGCGCGCTAATGCCGACGTACACATCGACACCCGCGACCTCAGCGCCGTTCTGCCGCTATTGGGCTTGCGCAGTTAGCGTGCATCCGAGGTTGCCCAGTTTGGGTAACTGTCCAGCGGGTTGGTGGGCTAGTGGCCCATTCCTAGGCCGCCATCGACTGGGATAACCGCGCCTGAGATGTAGCCGGCGTCATCGCTGGCCAGCCACGTGATTGCTTTCGCCACTTCAGCCGGCTGCGCAAAGCGGTTGGCGGGAATCTGCTTGAGGTAAGCATCCTGCTGCTCGGTCGCAAGAGCTGCTGTCATATCAGTCTCAATGAAACCGGGAGCAACCACGTTGGCGGTGATGCCGCGGCTGCCCAACTCACGAGTGAGCGAGCGAGCGAGCCCGATCAGACCACTCTTCGATGCAGAATAGTTGACCTGGCCAGCCGAGCCTAAGAGGCCTACAACGCTCGATACGAGGATGACGCGCCCGAAGCGGGCTTTCATCATCCCCTTAGAGGCCCGCTTGACCACGCGGAAGGCTCCGGAAAGATTGGTGTTGAGTACGTCGGTGAAGTCTTCGTCACTCATGCGCATCAACAGCATGTCGCGGGTGATGCCGGCATTGGCGACAACGATTTCAACCGGCCCTAGCTTGGCTTCAACCTCGGTGAAAGCGGCATCAATGCTTGTAGCGTCGGTGACATCTGCGGTGACCGTGAGGGTTCCTTCGGGGCCGGTGCCCGAGCGCGCCGTCACGGCTACGCGGTAGCCCTGAGCCACAAATTCTTCGGCGATGGCCCGGCCGATGCCGCGATTGCCGCCGGTGACGAGAACGATTCGTGATTCAGTTGTTGTGGTGCTCATGGTTCCCAGCATATAGTCGCCGAGGGCGGCGTAGGCTTAGGGGGCACAACCTCGGCAACCGAAGAAAGCCCATGAACACTCCTGAGTCGATTACGTCGCTCCCCGAGCGGCCGGATGACGAGCGTCGCCGCCGCGTCATCAACTACTCCATCGCTATGGCGATTCGCGTTGTCTGCGTCTTGCTGTGCGTGTTCGTTCGAGGCTGGTGGCTCGTGTTGCCGATTTTTGGTGCAGTGGTCTTGCCGTATATCGCTGTCGTCCTCGCGAACGTCGAGACACGACGTTCGGGTGCCGTGAACGCGCCCGGCCAGTTTGCTCTCGAGTCGCGTGATTCTTTTCTCGCTCATGGATCGGATGAGGCTGCTCGGTGATTGGACAGAGTGGCCCGAGCATGCGGCAGTGCTCGCGCGCTGGCTGC
Source organism: Salinibacterium sp. 10G20-15 (assembly GCF_057365065.1). Classification (NCBI taxonomy): domain Bacteria; kingdom Bacillati; phylum Actinomycetota; class Actinomycetes; order Micrococcales; family Microbacteriaceae; genus Salinibacterium; species Salinibacterium sp. 10G20-15. The sequence goes on along the minus strand of NZ_CP195118.1, from coordinate 2,453,832 downwards.
AGTGCGCCGGCGCAGGTCAACGTCAACTGGCGTAACCCACGTATTCACGGCCCCGAGCGTGTGAAGGTGTGGCTCGCCTGTGCCGAGCACGAAGAGTTTCTTCGTGGCTATCTCGCAAGCCGGGGATTCCCCGTTCTGGTGAGCGATCTCGACTCCACTGTCAGCATGGTTCCGGATGGTGGTATTGCGTGAGTAAGTGGCGTTTCGTACTTTCAAGTCGCTGGTTCGGCTACCTCACGCTCGTGATCGTATTTGCAATTGGTTGCGTTTTTCTCTCACATTGGCAGTTTGATCGCCGCGAAGAGGCCGCTACCGAAGTAGCTCGTGTTAGTGAGAACTGGGAATCCGCTCCGCGATCCCTTGATGCAGTGATGCCGCAGCTCAACGAGTTCAACGAAGACAACAAGTGGATGTCGGTTGCGGTGAGCGGCGAGTATCTCATTGACGAGCAACTGCTTGTTCGAGGCCGTCCATACGGTGGCCAACCAGGATTCGAGGTGTTGGTGCCGCTGCAATTAGAGAATGGCGACATTGTCATCGTTGATCGCGGCTGGGTTCCCTCGGGCAACAGTCAGGACGCCCCGGATTCGGTACCCGAAGCTCCCACCGGCACCGTAGATGTCGTGATCAGGCTCAAGCCGAGTGAACCGACTGTGTTCGGTCGCTCGGCGCCTGACGGCCAAATTGCAACCATTCATCTTCCTGCTATCGCAGAGGTTCTGGGCGCCACAACCTATACAGGGGCCTATGGTCTGCTCGCTTCAGAAAACCCCGCCCCAGCTGTGCGTCCCCTCGCCTATCCCAAGCCACTCCTCGATGAGGGAGCGCACTTGTCTTATGCATTCCAGTGGGTGGCGTTCGGCGTATTGGCTTTCATCGGACTCGGATGGGCGGTACGTCAGGAATATCGTGTCATCAACGAAGATGATCCTGCTGAGCGCGAGCGCGCGAAGAAGCGACGGCTCAAGTCGGAGAAACGCGGGCCGACGGATGCTGAGATCGAAGACGCGTTGCTCGATTCTTAGGCCAGGCTGATGAGGTCTGCGTAGTCCTTGTTCCAATGGTCTTCGATACCGTCGGGCAGGATCAAGACCCGCTCGGGGTTGAGGGCTTCAACAGCGCCCTCATCGTGGCTGACCAAAACGACGGCACCGGTGTAGTTCGAGAGGGCGCCGAGAATCTCTTCGCGGCTCGCAGGGTCGAGGTTGTTAGTCGGCTCATCGAGCAACAGGACATTGGCGCCACTCACCACAATCATTGCGAGAGCCAGACGTGTCTTCTCGCCGCCGGAAAGAACGCCGGCTGGCTTCATAGCGTCGTCGCCCGTGAACAGGAACGAACCGAGCACGCGGCGCGCTTCGGTTTCAGTAATGCTCGGTGATGACGAAACCATGTTCTCGAGAACTGAGCGCTTGACATCGATTGTCTCGTGCTCTTGAGCGTAATAGCCAATGCGAAGGCCATGCCCGGGTTCGATATGGCCAGTGTCGGGCTCGTCCACGCCGGCGAGCATCCTCAGCAACGTTGTTTTACCGGCACCGTTGAAGCCAAGGATTACGACTTTGGAGCCGCGATCGATCGCAAGATCGACGGAAGCGAAAATCTCCAAAGAACCGTAGCTCTTGCTCAAGTTGTAGCCCATGAGCGGGGTGCGACCGCAGGGTGCTGGATCCGGGAAACGCAAAGCGGCGACACGGTCGGAGGCACGAACATCCTCAAGCCCGGCAAGCAGTTTCTCGGCGCGCGCCACCATCTGGTGAGCTGAGGCAGCCTTAGATGCTTTTGCACCGAAACGTGCGGCCTGAGCCTGCAGCGTTGACGCCTTCTTCTCGGCGTTGGCGCGCTCTTTCTTGCGTCGCTCTTCGTCTGACTGGCGCTGGCGCAAGTAGTGTTTCCAGCCCATGTTGTACTGGTCAATCAACTGCCGATTCGCATCGAGATAGAAGACCTTGTTGACCGTGTCTTCCACCAATTCAACATCGTGGCTGATCACGATCAGGCCGCCGCTGAAGTTCTTCAAGAACTCGCGTAACCAGACCACTGAGTCAGCATCGAGGTGGTTTGTAGGTTCGTCGAGCAACATAGTGTCGGCGCCAGAGAAGAGAATGCGGGCGAGTTCAATGCGGCGACGTTGTCCGCCGGAGAGCGTGGACAAGGGCTGGTCGAGTATGCGGTCGGGCAGACTCAAGTTGCTCGCGATAGAAGCGGCTTCGGCCTCGGCAGCGTAGCCCCCCAGCGCCAAAAAGCGGTCATCTAGTTTGCCATAGCGCTCCATGGCAGCCGAACTCACTGCAGGATCGCTGCTTCCCATCTCATCCTGCGCTTGGCGCATCTTGAGAACAATGCTTCCGAGCCCTCGGGCATCCAAAATGCGCGTGCGAGCGAGGTCTTCAGGGTTGCCCGAGCGCGGGTCCTGCGGCAAGTACCCTATTTCGCCCGTGCGTTCGATCTTGCCGTCGGTCGCCTCCAGCTCCCCCGCCAGTGTTTTGGTCAGCGTCGTCTTGCCAGCACCATTTCGACCCACAAGCCCAATCTTGTCTCCACGATCGACGCGAAAGTTGACGCCCTGCATCAGCATGCGTGCGCCGACGCGCAACTCGAGATCATGCACAGCAAGCACGGCGAAACATCCAAATCTTGGGGTTGGGGAAAGTGGGCGACAGCACCAACCAACTAGTCTACTTCCTAGTGCTGAATGTTCGATGCAGCGACGACGTGCGAGGGGATCCGGTGGCAGAGAGAATCAGGGCTCGTTTCGGCAAGCCCACAATAATCGATCTCATTTTCGGACCAAGTGTGGCCGCGAGCGTCGTTTTTGTTGCGGCGGCGGCCGGGGCAACAGCGGTCGCCGCCCAGTTTGTCGTCCCGCTCGAACCCGTACCGATCACGGCCCAGACACTCGCCGTAATGATCGTGGGGCTGAGTCTCGGAGCGCTGCGTGCAGCCGTTGCGCTGACAGTTTACGCGGCACTGGGGTTTATCGGTTTACCCGTATTTAGTGACGCCGCGGGCGGTCCAGAGGTCCTTGCGGGAACCGGCGGCGGCTACATCATCGGCTATATATTCGCCGCTTGGCTGATCGGCGCTTTTGCCGAGCGTGGCTGGAACAAGTCTTTCTGGAAAGCAGCGATTGCGAGTTTGGCCGGCAGCGTCGTGATTTATGCCTTCGGCCTCATCGGAATTGCGCGAGTTTTTGGGAAGTCGAATAGAGACTTCACTCTCGCCTATCTGTTCGAGATCGGCGTTGCGCCGTTTCTCGTTGGAGCCCTGCTCAAAGTGACAATCGCCGCAGCCCTACTCTCCCTTACGTGGAAAGCGGTGCTGCAGCGACGACCACGTGCTGCCGAGTTCGTTTAGATAGAGAAGCCAAGAGCGCGCATCATGTCGCGCCCATCGTCAGTGATCTTTTCGGGGCCCCAAGGCGGCATCCACACCCAGTTGATGCGAAATGCCTCTACTACGTTGTCCAACGATTGAGCGATCTGCTCCTCGATAACATCGGTGAGGGGACATCCGGCCGACGTCAAGGTCATGCTGATGATCAGCGCGTTGTTCTCAGAATCCCAGCTGAGATCGTAAATGAGCCCCAGGTCGACGATATTGACGCCGAGCTCGGGGTCAACAACGTCCTTAAGGGCTTCCTCGACTTCGTCGAAAAGTGCGGGTGCCAGAGCGGTAGACATACGCCTACGCTACGCTCGTGTCGGTCAAAAATCGATCATAGCCTTCGTTTTCGAGGCGATCTGCGAGTTCTGGGCCGCCTTCTTCCGCAACGCGACCGTCTACAAACACGTGCACGAAATCGGGTTTGATGTACCGAAGGATGCGCGTGTAGTGGGTGATCAGGAGCAGCCCAAGTCCGTTGGCTTCGTGGGCACGATTGACGCCCTCCGAAACAACCTTAAGAGCATCGACGTCGAGCCCGGAGTCTGTCTCGTCGAGAATCGCGAACTGTGGCTTGAGGAGTTCAAGCTGGAGAATTTCGTGACGCTTCTTTTCTCCACCGGAGAAGCCTTCATTCACGTTGCGATCGGAAAAAGTCTTGTCCATACGCAGAGCCTTCATGGATTCGTTGACCTCTTTGATCCACGGGCGAAGAGCGGGGGCTTCACCGGCGAGAGCGGTCTTAGCGGTGCGCAAGAAATCGGCGACCTTGACGCCAGGAATCTCTACCGGGTATTGCATGGCCAAGAAGAGGCCAGCGCGGGCACGCTCGTCGATGCTCATGTCGAGAACCTCAGCACCATCGAGAGTGATTGAGCCGCCCTCGACGTGGTACTTGGGGTGACCGGCGATTGTGTAAGCGAGAGTCGACTTACCCGAGCCGTTGGGGCCCATGATGGCGTGGATTTCGCCCTGCTTGATCTCAAGGTCGACACCGTTGAGGATCTGTTTTGTGCCCTGCTCGGTTTCGACACTCACGTGCAGGTCTTTGACTGACAGTACTGACATTCGTTTTCTTTCCTTAATGGTCTCGTGTGGAGAGCTGTTAGCTCTCAATGGCGACGGTGTCTTCGGGGTCGATATGAACCCCTCCGTCGTCGTCGATCTTCACTACAAAGACCGGTACAGGTTCATAGGCGGGCAAACTTAGTGGTTTACCCGTGTCAAGCGAGAAAAGTGAGCCATGAGCCCAGCATTCAATCGCACCGTCTTCGACGAAGCCTTCAGCAAGGGAGATATCTCCGTGGGTACAGGTGTCCCCAATGGCGTGTACCTCACCGGTGGAGTCCTTGACGATGCAGATTGCGGTGCCATCGAGCTCGACACGATAAGCCTTGTTGAGTTCAAGTTCTTCGACGCCGCAAACGCGCTGAGCGGTCACGAGCGCGTTCCTTCCAACTCAGACTCGATCGCAGTGGTAAGTCGTGCTTCGAGTTCTTCGTCGCCTACCTTCTGAACGATCTCCGCGAGGAAGCCGATGACAACGAGGCGGCGTGCCTCTGTTTCGGAGATTCCACGAGCCTGCAGATAGAACAGCTGCTCGTCGTCGAATCGTCCGGTGGCGCTAGCGTGGCCAGCCCCCTGGATGTCTCCGGTTTCGATTTCAAGGTTCGGGATCGAGTCGGCGCGCGTGCCCTCGGTAAGAACCAGGTTTCGGTTCTGCTCGTAGCTGTCTGTGCCAGCACCGTCGCGACCGATTAAGACGTCACCGACCCACACCGTGCGTGCGCCGTCGCCCTGAAGCGCGCCCTTGTAGTTAACGCGACCGCGAGTCTGGGCAGCCTGGTGGTGCAGATACACGCGCTGTTCGAGGTGTTGTCCAGCGTCAGCGAAGTACAGACCGTAGAGTTCGCCGTCGGCGCCCTCTCCCGACAGGTGAACGGACGGGTTCACGCGAACGACTTTGCCGCCGAGCGACACGATCGTGTGCTTCAGCGTGGCAGAGCGCCCTACCTGAACAAAGTGGCTTGAGAGGTGGATGGCGTCAGCCGCCCAATCCTGCACGCTCACGAAGTTCAAGGTTGCGCCCTCTTCAACTACGACTTCAACGTTCTCGCTCAGCAAGGCTTCACCGGCAGATTCGATGATCACCGTGGTGTTGCTGTGAGGACGAGCCGTAATTACCGTGTGCGCGCCGCGTGCAGCGGTGCCGAGAGTCGAGCGCGAGATTCGTACTGTGCGGTGCTCTTCGCTCGTCAGCGTGATGGCCAACGCCTGTTCAAAGCTGCTCCACGCGTTAGCGGAAGCACGCTCTTCGGGCGCGCCAGCGGAAGCGACGCGAGAATCATCGCGGGAAACCCACTCGACGGTGGCGCCGTCGACCGTGTCACTAGCGATGTCGTACGGCGAGCCGTCGAGGTTGTCGTCAATGAGTGGCTTGACAAGCTTGACGGGAGTGAGCTTCCACTCTGCTTCCAGTCCGTTAACCGCAGCGAAATCATCGTGAGCGAATGACGTGGGGCGCTCCGAACGAGTCTGAACGGGAACGAAGCCTTTTTCGCTTGGGTCCCATCCGCCGTCGCTGTGAGCCTTAAATCCGTGTTGTTCTGGTGTAACGACGGTCATTTAGCCGACGGATCCTTCCATGCTCAGTTCAATGAGCTTATTGAGTTCGAAGGCGTACTCCATGGGCAGTTCGCGCGCGATGGGTTCGATGAAGCCGCGGACGATCATCGCCATAGCCTCATCTTCTTCCATGCCGCGCGACTGCAAGTAGAAGAGTTGCTCAGCGCTGACCTTTGACACCGTAGCTTCGTGACCGAGCTCTACGTCATCCACCCGGATGTCGATCGCCGGATAGGTATCCGAGCGGGAAATGGTGTCGACCAGAAGCGCATCGCAGCGCACGGTGTTGGCCGAATGATGGGCTTTCTCGTCAACGCGGACTTCGCCACGGTAACCAGCTCGGCCGCCACCTCGTGCCACAGACTTCGAGACGATCGATGACGTCGTGTACGGAGCCATGTGAATCATCTTGGCGCCGGCATCTTGGTGCTGGCCGGGACCAGCGAAGGCGACGGAAAGCGTTTCGCCCTTGGCGTGCTCCCCCACCAGGTAGATCGAGGGGTATTTCATCGTGACCTTGGACCCGATGTTGCCATCAATCCATTCCATGGTGGCGCCCTCGTGCGCGATTGCTCGCTTGGTCACGAGGTTGTAGACGTTGTTCGACCAGTTTTGGATCGTCGTGTAGCGAACGCGGGCGTCCTTCTTGACGATGATCTCTACCACTGCGGAGTGCAGCGAGTCCGACTTGTAGATCGGCGCGGTGCACCCCTCGATGTAGTGAACGTAGGAACCCTCGTCAGCGATGATCAGGGTGCGCTCGAACTGGCCCATGTTCTCCGTGTTGATGCGGAAGTAAGCCTGCAGCGGGATCTCTACATGAACGCCCTTAGGGACGTAGACGAACGAGCCGCCTGACCAGACGGCAGTGTTGAGGGCGGCGAACTTATTGTCGCCTGCCGGAATTACGGTACCGAAGTACTCCTCAAAAAACTCAGGGTGTTCACGAAGCGCCGTGTCAGTGTCCATGAAAATGACACCCTTCGACTCGAGCTCCTCGTTGATTGAGTGGAACACAACTTCAGATTCGTACTGGGCAGCAACGCCAGAAACGAGACGGTTGCGCTCGGCTTCCGGAATTCCCAACTTCTCGTAGGTGTCACGAATATCTTCGGGAAGGTCTTCCCAGGTCTGAGCCTGCTTCTCGGTGGAACGAACGAAGTACTTGATGTTGTCGAAATCAATTCCCGACAGGTCTGCGCCCCATGTGGGCATGGGCTTACGCCCGAAGAGCTCAAGGCCCTTGAGTCGCATTTTGAGCATGGACTCCGGTTCGTTCTTCAACGTAGAGATGTCGCGAACGACCTCCTCGTTGATGCCCCGTCGCGCAGAGGCTCCCGCTACGTCGGAGTCTGCCCAGCCAAACTCATACTGGCCCAAGCCATTGAGTTCCGGACGATCAATCAGCACGTCGGACATTGGTACCTCTTTTCCTGCCGCTATCAACCAAGGTGGTTGAGTTGGCATTCCTTCGCACAGCACTTTGCCGGGATGTTTCGTGAGGTGCGCGTGCGCTGTGACACAACACTGCGCGGGCGAACTTAGACTGAAACAGGACAAGCGAGGCGCTACCCCGCTGTCACCATTGACTTCCCGGCATGGGCTGTGTTCCTGAACGCAACCCATTCTACAGGCAGAAGCCCGAAATAACAGGAGGTACGGCCGTGAACGCCGTCATCGCACGATTGCCCCAGTCCGTCGACGCCCGAGTCAGATTTTTTGCTGTCACTTCGCTCGTCATCCAGATCCTGATTGTGGCCACGGGTGGTGCCGTTCGGTTGACCGGATCAGGACTCGGATGCCCGACGTGGCCTCTATGCACGGACGAGTCATTGATCGCGACTCCTGAGATGGGAGTTCACGGTGTAATCGAGTTTGGCAATCGCTTGCTCTCCATCATCGTGGGTTTCGTAGCGATTCTCATGGTGCTGATGGTGGTGCGCATCCGTCGCGAACGCCGCGACCTTATGTCGCTATCTCTCATGATCTTGGGTGGCACCGTCCTTCAGGGCCTCATTGGAGGTCTCTCAGTGCGTGTTCAGCTCGACCCCAGCATCGTGGGTGTTCACTACGCCATCTCCGCGATTTTGGTGGCCATAAGCGCGGCCCTCGTTTATCGGGTCTGGACAGGTCTCCGGGGGCCAGCACTCTCGGTGCCCAAACCTGTCGCGATCCTCACGCATGCGGTGAGCCTCTTTGTGGCATTGACAATCATCGCGGGGATTCTGACCACCGGAGCAGGCCCTCACGCTGGCGACGATGGGTCTGCCCGCAACGGTCTTGACGCCGGCATCCTGCAGCACGTCCACAGTTGGCCGGGTTACGCGTTGATCGCAGCGACCCTCGCACTCGTCATCGTCTTGGCCCGTGGCGGCCACCGCCGCATCATGGACTTTGCCATCATTTTGCTCGTGCTTGAGGTCGTTCAGGCCCTGATCGGAATTATCCAGTCGCGCACCGGACTGCCTATTCTCCTCGTGGGCAGCCACATGGTGATCGCCTGTGGGATCGCTGCAGCCATGACCGCGGTCGTTCTCTCACTGCGGCCCAGCGTCACCCAAGCCGAGCGAGCAAGCGCAGAACCTGCTCTCTAGAGCAAAGGCTGGGACCGTTGTTCTCGCGCTAGAACGGGAGCAGCGGGTCGATGCCCACTGCCAAGAAGACGAGCGTCAAATAGCTGATTGAGCTGTGGAACACGCGCATGGCTTTGACCTCGTCGTGCCGGATCGCGGTGTTGTAGAGGCGGTGAGACTCAATGATGAACCAGGCTCCGCTCAGCGCCGCAACGAGGGTGTAAAGAACTCCCATTCCCGCCACTGGCACCAGCAACAGTGAACAGGCAACAGTTGCCCATGCGTAAAGAATGACCTGAAGGCCGACAGCCGCCCTGCCTCGAACAACGGCCAACATCGGCACCCCGACTGATTGGTAGTCGGTGCGATACTTCATCGAGAGCGGCCAGTAGTGCGGCGGCGTCCAGAGGAAAACAACCGCGAACAAGATAAACGCGGCCCACGAGAGATCGCCTGTCACTGCGGCCCACCCGATCAAGACGGGCATGCAGCCAGCAATTCCACCCCAAATGATGTTCTGAGGAGTGCGACGCTTCAGCAGCAACGTGTAGATGAAAACGTAAAAAAGGATCGCGAAAAGCGAGAGCGCCGCAGCGAGCCAGTTCGTCAATAGACCGAGCCAGAGCACCGAGCTGATTCCGCTGCTCCAAGCGAATAAGAGTGCTTCACGATCACTAAGTTCGCCGGTGACGAGAGGGCGGTTCTTCGTGCGAGCCATGACGCGGTCGATGTCACGGTCAATGTAGCAATTGAAAGCATTCGCTGAAGATGCACTCAGGATGCCTCCGACGAGGGTGGCTAGAACGAGCCACAAGTTGGGGATGCCGTTCGCGGCAAGAACCATGACGGGCACGGTCGTGACGAGAAGGAGCTCAATCACACGCGGCTTTGTCAGGGCAACATAGGCGCGAACTTTACGGAGGATGCCGATTTTTTCGTGCTGTACAGGGGCTTCTAGCGTGACATCCATACCAACGATTGTAATCTGCAGAAAGAATTGCTGTGACCGCACTCCTGAGGGGCAGCGAGCGATTGCTTGGTTCCCTATACTTGGGGTGCCCGCCTGTCGGTAGCCGCTTGTTCGCAGGTCTTGCGTAGCGAGAGGTTAGTGACCGAGCCAATGAAGTCGCGTGGCGGGTCGTTCACGTGCCCAGGTCGACCACGATCAGGTACTTCGCTTGCAGAAGGGTCATAAATCTCATGGCAGCTTTTCAATGGGATCACATCGACAATAAAGCGGTAGACACCGCTCGAATTCTGGCGGCTGATGCTGTTGAGAAGGTAGGTAACGGTCATCCCGGTACCGCGATGAGCCTGGCGCCTGCAGCGTACTTGCTCTTTCAGAAGGTGATGCGTCGCGATCCCAGCGATGATCAGTGGATCGGCCGCGACCGCTTCATTCTTTCCGTGGGGCACAGCTCGCTCACTCAGTACGTTCAGCTGTACCTGGGCGGCTATGGTCTCGAACTCGACGACCTGAAGGCACTTCGAACTTGGGGATCGCTGACTCCCGGTCACCCCGAGTTCGGTCACACCAAGGGTGTAGAGATCACCACTGGCCCTCTGGGCCAAGGCATCGCGTCGTCCGTCGGCTTTGCGTACGCAGCCCGTTACGAGCGTGGACTGTTTGACCCCGAGGCAGCTGCGGGCACGAGCCCGTTCGACCACTTCGTCTATGTCATTGCCGGTGATGGCGACCTTCAAGAGGGTGTCTCCGCCGAAGCATCATCGCTCGCAGGTCACCAGCAACTGGGAAACCTCATTGCGATCTACGACAGTAACCAGATCTCGATCGAAGACGACACCAACATCGCTTTCACCGAAGATGTGCAGAAGCGCTACGAGGCCTATAACTGGCATGTCCAGGTTGTGGATTGGAAGAAGACCGGCGAGTACGTCGAAGACGTCGAAGCCCTCAACACTGCGATCGAAGACGCCAAGGCAGTTACCGATCAGCCTTCGCTCATTATCTTGCGCACCATTATTGGTTGGCCGGCGCCCAACAAGCAGAACACCGGAAAAATCCACGGATCTGCTTTGGGCGCTGACGAGCTCGCTGCGACGAAGGTGGCGATGGGTCTCGATCCCGAGAAGAGCTTCGTGGTTGATGACGACGTGATTGCTCACACTCGCTTGGCTGTAGAACGCGGCAAGCAAGAGCGTGCTGAGTGGACGGTGAAGTTCGACGAGTGGGCTGCGGCGAACCCTGAACGCAAACAACTTCTCGACCGCGTGCTTTCGGGCGCATTGCCTGAAGGTATCGACGAGGCGCTTCCGGAGTTCGAAGCGGGCAAAGATGTTTCGACGCGCGCAGCAAGCGGCAAAGTTCTTGGCGCTATTGGTGCCGTCATGCCCGAACTCTGGGGTGGGTCTTCTGACCTCGCAGAATCAAACCTCACGACAATCGCTGGTGGAAAGTCGTTCATTCCTGCCGAGCACTCGACTGACGAGTGGAGCGGTAACGAATACGGACGTGTTCTTCACTTCGGTATCCGTGAGCACGCCATGGGCGCGATCATCAACGGCATCGTCCTGCACGGAAACACCCGCGCATTCGGTGGCACGTTCTTGATCTTCAGCGATTACATGCGCCCCGCCGTCCGACTTGCTGCTCTGATGGCAGTGCCGTCAATCTTCGTCTGGACCCACGACTCGATTGCTCTGGGTGAAGACGGGCCGACTCACCAGCCCATCGAACAGCTCGCAAGCCTGCGCATGATCCCGGGCATGGATGTCGTGCGTCCCGCCGACGCCAACGAAACGGCCTGGGCATGGAAAACGATTCTCGAGCGCCGCAACGGACCCGCTGGTATCGCTCTAACCCGTCAGAACATCCCTGTCTTTGAGCGTGGCGACGCAGAAGCAAGCGGAGAAACCTTCGCTGCGGCATCCAACGTCGCACGTGGCGCCTACGTGTTAGCTGAGGCTCCGAACGGAACGCCCGATGTCATTCTGATCGCAACTGGCTCGGAAGTTCAGCTTGCTGTTGAGGCACGCGAGTCGCTCAAGGCAGACGGAATCAATGCTCGTGTTGTTTCTGCGCCAAGCCTTGAGTGGTTTGCTGAGCAGTCTGCGGAGTACCGCGACTCCGTACTGCCTTCTACCGTGCGTGCACGAGTGTCTGTCGAAGCGGGAGTGTCCACAGGATGGCGTGAGTATGTAGGCGAGGACGGGCGCAGCATCTCGATCGATCACTTCGGCGCCTCCGCCGACTACAAAACACTATTCCGTGAGTTTGGCATCACTACCGAGGCCGTTGTGGCCGCCGCCCGCGAGTCGCTGGACGCCGTTTAGGCGCCCACAGTCAAGGAGATACAAATGACCAACAAAACCCCCACCGCTGCCCTCTCCGACCTCGGAGTGAGCATTTGGCTTGACGACCTTTCTCGGGAACGTATCAACTCGGGCGGCCTGCAGGAACTGATGGCGTCACGCAATGTCGTCGGCGTCACCACGAACCCTACGATCTTCGCTACGGCGCTGGCCAAGGGCGAGGCATACGACGAGCAGGTTGCTGCTCTCGCCGCCAAGGGTGCGAGCGTGACGGATGCTGTCTTCGAGATCACCACGGACGATGTCGCTGCTGCCAGCGACATTTTCCGTCCCGTTTACGATGCAACCGCTGGTCGCGACGGCCGCGTGTCGATCGAGGTTGAGCCCGGACTGGCTCACGACGCCGCCGGCACGATTGCTCAGGCACAGCAGCTGTGGGCCAAGGTTGCTCGCGAGAACGCCATGATCAAGATTCCGGCAACGGTAGAGGGTCTCGAAGCAATCACCGAGACCATTGCCGCTGGTATCAGCGTCAACGTCACCTTGATCTTCAGCTTGGCGCGCCATCGCGACGTCATTGAGGCGTACCTGACGGGTCTTGAGAAGGCTCAGGCCGCAGGCCACGACCTTTCGAAGATCCACTCGGTCGCCTCGTTCTTCGTGTCGCGTGTCGACACCGAGATCGACAAGCGTCTCGACGCGCTCGGCACCGATGAGGCCAAGGCCCTGAAGAGCAAGGCGGGCGTCGCTAACGCACGCTTGGCGTACGAGGTCTTCGAGAACGCATTCGCGACCGACCGCGCTCAGGCCCTCATTGCCGCTGGCGCCAACAAGCAGCGTCCGCTGTGGGCATCCACCGGTGTCAAGGATCCAAGCCTGCCCGACACGCTCTACGTGACCGAGCTCGCCGTCGGCGAGACGGTGAACACGATGCCCGAGAAGACTCTGGAAGCAACCTTCGACCACGGAGTCATCGAGGGCGAGCAAGTGACGGCCGGCTACGACGCCGCGAACATCACCTTGGACGCGTTGTCAGCGGTCGGAATTTCCTACGACGAGGTAACTGCGCTTCTCGAGAAGGAAGGCGTCGAGAAGTTCATCGTTTCCTGGAACGAGCTTCTCGACACAGTTTCCGCCGCACTAGAGGCTGCAAAATGAGTGTGAAAATCGCAGTAACGGGCGCGGCTGCCGAAGCCGTCAACCGTATTGTTCCGCAGCTAGTCAACGATCTGGTTGCGAGCCGAATCACCGGAGGCGACGCGACCCTGTGGGGCCCCGACGCTGAAGAGGAGTCGGCTAAGCGTCTCGGTTGGGTCGAAGCCGTTTCCGTCGGACGCCCCATGATCGATGACATCTACGCGTTGCGCGATAAATTGCGTGCCGCTGGCGTCGATCACTTCGTGCTGGGCGGAATGGGTGGCTCGTCGCTCGCGCCCGAGGTCATTACTCGCACCTACGGCGTGGAGCTCACGGTTCTTGATTCGACCGACCCCGCTCAGGTGCAGGCTGCGCTGGCTGACCGACTGCAGTCGACTGCAGTAGTCATTTCTTCGAAGTCGGGCTCGACGTTGGAGACGGACTCGCAGAAGCGAATCTACGAGAAGTTCTTCGCTGATGCCGGGATCGACCCCCGCGAACGCATCATCATCGTGACCGATCCCGGTTCGCCCTTAGATGGTGCGGCTCGTGCCGCCGGATACCGTGTCTTTAACGCCGACCCGAACGTTGGCGGGCGCTACTCGGCACTCACCGCGTTCGGCCTTGTTCCGTCAGGACTCGCTGGCGTTGACCTGTCGGAGCTTCTCGACGAAGCCGAAGCAGTCATGGTCGAACTCGCGGTAGACAACGAGAGCAATCCGGGCCTCGTGCTCGGCGCTGCGATCGCGGGCACGGATCCGCGCAAAGACAAGCTTGGCATCGTTGCTGACGGTACCCACATCCTCGGCTTCGGAGATTGGGCTGAACAGCTCATTGCAGAGTCAACGGGAAAACTGGGCACGGGCATCCTGCCCGTTGTTTTGCAGCCTGACTCCCCCGAGATTGCTGAAGGTCTCGATGACCTGCAGGTAGTTCGACTCGTTGGCGACTGGGATGACACCAAAGAGGTCGTCGAAGGCGAGATTGAAATTGCCGGCTCGCTCGGCGGGCAGCTACTTCTGTGGGAGTACGCGACCGTTGTTGCCGGACGTCTTCTCGGCATTAACCCCTTCGACCAGCCTGATGTCGAAGCTGCGAAGAATGCAGCGCGCGAGCTGATTGATAACCCCACTCCGCCGCAGGCTCCCGCCTTCGTCGCCGGGGATATTGAGGTTCGCGGCACCTCTGGCGTCGTGGCAGAGAGCACCGATCTCGCGGGCGTCGTCTCATCGTTGCTTTCCTACTTGGACGACGATGGCTACGTTGCAATCCAGGCTTACGCCGATCGCACCGCCTACCCCGAGCTCGCGGAGATCCGTGAGCGTGCTGCAGCGCGCTCTAAGCGCCCTGTGACGTTCGGCTGGGGGCCTCGCTTCCTGCATTCGACCGGCCAGTTCCATAAGGGCGGCCCCGCGGTAGGCGTGTTCTTGCAGATCATCGTGGTCGAAGAGTCTGATCTGCAGATTCCTGACCGTCCGTTTACGTTCGGCGAACTTATCCGTGCGCAGGCTGCTGGTGACGCCAGCGTTCTGGCAGGGCATGGCCGTCCGGTGTTGAGCCTGACGGTGTCGAACCCGAAGGTTTCGTTGCCGCTCGTTCTCGACGCGATCGGATAGCTGCAGCTCTTTAGCGCAGCGTGCAGAGGAGAAGTATGCCCCCCGTTGACATCAGCGCCGACTTCAACCCGCTCAGGTTGAGGTCAGATCGCCGGCTTAATCGAATTGCGGGACCGAGCGCTCTGGTCATTTTCGGCGTTACCGGTGATTTGTCACGCAAGAAGCTCATGCCGGCCGTGTACGACCTCGCCAACCGGGGGCTGCTTCCACCTGGCTTCGCGCTCGTGGGCTTTGCCCGCCGCGATTGGGAAGATCAGGACTTCGAGCAGGTTGTCCATGACGCCGTAAAGCAGCATGCACGCACGCCCTTCGACGAGGACGTGTGGAAGCAACTGGCGCAGGGCATTCGCTTCGTTCAAGGAGAGTTTGATGACGCCGAAGCTTTTGAGCGACTCAAGAACACCCTCGCTGAGCTGGATCGTGAACGAGGAACCATGGGCAACCACGCGTTCTATCTTTCGATTCCGCCCAAGTCATTCCCCCAGGTTACCGAGCAGCTCCGCAACTCCGGGCTGGCTGAACAGCAAGAGGGTCGCTGGAGCCGGGTCGTTATTGAGAAGCCTTTTGGCAGTGACCTCCAGACTGCGCGCGAGCTCAACGACGTAGTGGAGTCTGTTTTCCCGCCCGACAGTGTTTTCCGTATCGATCACTACCTCGGTAAAGAGACCGTTCAGAACATTCTGGCTCTGCGATTCGCGAATCAACTTTACGAACCCCTCTGGAACGCCAATCACGTCGACCACGTTCAGATCACGATGGCTGAAGATATCGGGGTTGGCGGCCGCGCTGGCTACTACGACGGCATTGGCGCCGCACGCGATGTGATCCAGAATCATCTACTCCAGCTACTGGCTCTGACCGCGATGGAAGAGCCCGTTTCCTTCGATGCTGCTGACCTTCGCGCGGAGAAAGAGAAGGTGCTCTCGGCCGTGCGCCTCCCCGAAAATCTGGCAGAGCACACGGCGCGTGGTCAATACGCTGGTGGTTGGCAGGGCGGCGAAAAGGTCACCGGCTTCCTCGACGAGGATGGGATGAATCCCGAATCCACCACGGAAACCTACGCCGCGATTCGATTGGATATCGGCACGCGTCGTTGGTCAGGTGTACCGTTCTACCTTCGAGCTGGAAAGCGGCTGGGACGTCGTGTTACTGAGATCGCAGTCGTCTTTAAACGCGCGCCGCAGTACCTGTTTGAAGAGAGCCGAACGTCAGCCCTCGGCCAGAATGCCTTAGTTATTCGAGTTCAGCCAGACGAAGGCGTGACTATTCGCTTCGGGTCCAAAGTGCCGGGCGCAGAAATGCACGTTCGCGATGTAACGATGGATTTCGGGTACGGCCACGCCTTCACGGAGGCAAGTCCGGAAGCGTACGAGCGACTCATTCTCGACGTTTTGCTCGGAGATCCTCCACTGTTTCCCCGCCACGAAGAGGTCGAGCTCAGTTGGAAGATTCTCGATCCCATCGAAGAATTCTGGGCTACACAAGGTGCGCCCGAACAGTACCGTCCCGGAACCTGGGGCCCAAAGTCAGCCGATGACCTCATGGAGCGCGACGGCCGAGTCTGGAGACGTCCATGATTGTAGATCTACCCAACACGACCACAGCAAAAATCTCGAAGGCGCTCGTTAGCATACGGGAGGACGGTGGCGCCGTTGCCCTCGGACGCGTGTTGACTCTAATCATTGCCACGCATTTCGGGAACGAAGAAGAAGCCATCGAAGCCGCTAATGACGCATCCCGCGAGCATCCCATGCGAGTTCTGGTCGTATCGACCAGCCCCGATGCGCCCCTTACCCATGAAGAAGCACGCGTGGACGCTCAAATCCGAGTGGGCGGCGACGCTGGCGCAAGCGAAGTGATTCTAGTGACAGCGCACGGCGACGCGGCGCTCGATCAAGAGAGTCTCGTTACCGGACTCTTACTTCCGGATGCTCCTGTGGTGGCGTGGTGGCCAGGAGAAGGACCGGATAACGCCTCCGAGTCACCACTCGGGCGAATTGCGCAGCGTCGCATTACGGATGCAGCGGCGAGCTCGTCGCCGCTCGAAGCGATGCACCGCATGTGTAACACGTACGTTCCTGGTGATACCGATTTCGCTTGGACACGCTTGACGCTCTGGCGCGCCCAACTCGCAGCCGTGCTCGACCAGCCTCCGTACGAGCCGATCACCGCGGTCACCGTAAGCGGCGCCGCCGATTCTGCGTCGACGATGCTGCTGGCAGCGTGGTTGCAGATGCAACTTAAGGTGACTGTCACTCTTGATGTCGCAGACGGATCCCCAGTTCCCACCGGCATCCACGCCGTGACCTTAGAGCGTGCGTCTGGCTCGATCACGCTCGAACGCAATGTCGCGTCAATCGCTACCCTAACGCAGCCCGATCAACCGGTGCACGATATCTCACTCCCCCGGCGCAGCCTCCGTGACTGCCTGTCCGAAGAGCTTCGCCGACTCGACCCCGACACACTATTCGGAGCTGTCGTACGGCGCGGCGTGAGCGAGCTTACCGGCGTTCGAAGCATCGAAGAAGGTGACAAGTAAATGAGTAACGAACGTCGAGCGATAGTTCATGCGAACAAAGCGGAGTTGGCAAACGCTGTTGCTGCTCATTTTCTTGTGAAGGTTCCGCATATCATCGCTGAATTTGATGAGGCTACGGTTGTTCTTACCGGAGGCACGATGGGGCAAGCAGTCCTCGCTGCCATCAACGACTCTCCTCAGCGAGATGCTGTCGATTGGTCACGCGTGAACTTCTGGTGGGGGGACGAACGTTGGCTTCCGGCCGGCGATCCCGAACGCAATGAAGTCCAAGCCCGCGCCGCCCTCCTCGATCACATTCCTGTGGAACCGGCCCGCGTCCATGCCGTCGCCGCCTCCGACTCCGGACTTTCCTTGGACGACGCAGCCCAGGCGTACGCTAATGATCTCCGAGCGCACGCTGCACGCAACGGTAGGTATCCAAACTTCGATATCGTGTTCCTCGGCGTTGGGCCAGACGGCCACATTGCGTCGCTGTTCCCCGAGCGAGAGGGAATTCGCGAAACGGAGCGAACGGTCATTGCTGTCCGCAACTCCCCCAAACCACCCGAGGAACGAGTGAGCTTGACGTTGCCGGTTATTAACTCCTCAGTACGAATCTGGGCAGTGGTCGCCGGTGCCGACAAAGCCTCAGCACTCGGGCTATCTTTGGCGGGTGCGAGTTACAACGAGGTTCCGGCTGCCGGACTTGAGGGGCGTCGTAAGACACTCTTTCTTGTGGACTCTGACGCTGCTGCGCAAGTGCCTGCAGCTCTGATCGACCCCGGCCAATTCTGGACGAGCGCTGATTCCACCGACGAGCACTAAGCACCTTTTCTGGTCGTGTTTTTCTTCGCGACGCAATTGCTTTCTGGTTAACGAACGGGAGGCCCCGACCACTAGGTCGGGGCCTCCCGTTCGTCAATCAGCTTGAGATCTCCGCGAGGGCTGCAGCACGTTGGCTTCGAATAACGGTGTCCGTGAAACTCTAGGACGATGCAGTACCACGACGCGTACGCAGTTGAGCGAGTGCTTCGTCGAGGAGCTCTGCAGCCTCATCCTCGCTGCGACGCTCTTTCACGTAGGCCAAGTGAGTCTTATAGGGCTCAAGTTTTGCTACCGACGGAGGATTCTCCTTGTCTCGTCCGGCGGGAAGCCCAGTAGACGGAGAATCTATCGTTTCTGGGATGTCTTCTTCGGGTACGTTCGCAGCGAATGATCGTACCGTTTCATTGCCTTCCGCGTCCCAGTAGGAGACCTGGATACGCTCTGCATGAAATCCACGATCTTGTTCGCCCATAGGACCTGCGCCAACACGCGAACCACGAATTGCACTTCCGCCTGATACCACTGTGTTCCTTCGTTAGGAGGTGAGAGCTTCTTAAGCGCCGTCAAACTTGGTGATGAGACCGAGAACCACGATACAACTGATCCACACAATGCCGAGGATCACCGTGATGCGGTTGAGGTTGCGTTCCGCAACTCCTGACGCCCCGAGGTTGGACGTGACTCCTCCTCCGAACATATCGGAGAGACCGCCACCGCGACCGCGGTGGAGAAGGATTAGAAGTGTGAGCAGCAAGCTCGTGATAGCGAGCAAGACTTGCAGCACAACCTGGAGAATTTCCACAAAGAACCTTTCGAACAGGCCGTAGCGGCCTCGAACAGTATAGCGTTTAGGTGCCGACGTGCTTGGAGAAGCGCGAGATGCTGGCGAATTCAGCCACATCGAGGCTCGCACCGCCGACTAAAGCTCCGTCAATGTTCGGCTCGCGCATCAGGCTTGCGATGTTGTTTGACTTCACCGAGCCGCCATAGAGGATCCGAGTGCTCGCTGCGACATCCTCGCCAAGTACTTCAGCAAGGGTTTCGCGGAGACGCGCGGCGACTTGCTCCGCTTGCTCTGGTGTAGCCGCTTTGCCTGAACCAATCGCCCAGACGGGCTCGTAGGCGACGACGATTTCAGGGCTACCGGTGACTCCGGCTAGCCCCGCTCTCAACTGAGCAACAGGAACTGCGCTCGGTCCATGGGCTTCGAGGTCATCAGCTGTTTCGCCCACGCACAGGACAGGAATAAGGCCGTGCTTGAGGGCGGCGACGACTTTACGCGCGAGTTGCTCGTCGGTTTCGCCGTGCATTGTGCGACGTTCGGAATGCCCAACAAGAACATACCGGCAGTCAAGCGACGAAAGGAAAGCGCCAGAAATCTCGCCCGTGTAAGCGCCTGAGTCGTGCTCAGACAAATCCTGCGCGCCAAAGCGCACGTCGAGCTTATCTGCAGCTACGAGCGTCTGCACAGAGCGCAGGTCGGTGAACGGCGGAAACACCGCAACTTCGGCGCCGTCGACGCCGAAGTCGTGGTTCGCGTCCTTCAACGTCCACGCAAGTTTTTGTACGAAAGCGATTGACTGGAGGTGGTCCAGATTCATCTTCCAGTTGCCCGCAATGAGCGGGACGCGCTTTACCTTTGCCATCCAAGTACCTCCAGTCCGGGAAGCTGTTTGCCCTCAAGAAACTCGAGGCTCGCACCGCCACCCGTAGAAATGTGACCAAATTGGTCGTCGTTGAAACCTAGTGCTCGTACCGCAGCGGCGGAGTCACCGCCACCCACGACGCCCAAACCGTTTGTCTCGGTCAGAGCTTGCGCGATTGCTTTTGTGCCCGCCGCAAAAGCAGGGAACTCGAACACGCCCATGGGACCGTTCCAGAACACGGTCGTCGAATTGCGAATGACTTCCGCGAAACGTGCGGCGGTCTCTGGGCCGATGTCGAGACCGATTCCCGCGTCGCCAAACTCGGTGTCTTCGATCGCATTCGACGAGGTCACCGTGTGAGCAGCGTCCGGCCCAAACGAAGCAGCAACGGTGATGTCCGTTGGCAGCACTATTTCAACGCCTAATTCTGCCGCCTGCGACAAGTAATTCTTCACTGTCTCGAGCTGATCGTGCTCCAGCAGACTAGCCCCGACCTTGTGGCCTTGAGCAGCGAGGAACGTGAACAGCATGCCACCACCGACGAGCAGCGTGTTCACTCGTGGGAGCAGAGCGCCGATGACATCGAGCTTGTCTGAGACCTTGGAACCGCCCAGAACGACGGTGTAGGGACGCTCGGGAGTCACCGTGAGGCGTTCAAGCACGTCAAGTTCGCTCTCAATGAGCAATCCCGCAGCGCTAGGAAGCGCTTGAGCAAGCTCGAAAACACTCGCCTGCTTGCGGTGCACGACTCCGAAACCGTCAGAGACGAACGCGTCGCCGAAGCGAGCGAGTTTGTGAGCAAACTCTTCGCGTTCGGCCTCTGACTTCGAAGTTTCGCCGGCATTGAACCGCAGGTTCTCCAACAGCGCTACGCCGCAATCCTCGAGGTCAGCGACGGCCTGTTCGGCGGCGTGACCTACGGTGTCCTTAGCGAACACCACTGCCTTACCCAGCAACTCCGAGAGCCGCTGCGCGACGGGCTCGAGGCTGTACTGGGCATCGGGCTCTCCCCCGGGGCGACCCAGGTGAGAAACGATGACCACGCGGGCGCCCTTGTTGATGAGAGCGTTTAGCGTGGGCAAGGATGCGCGGATGCGACCATCGTCGGTGATCTGACCGTCCTTAAGTGGGACGTTCAGATCGCACCGGACAATGACGCGCTTTCCGCGCAGTTCGGAGAGCGTTGAGAGAGTTCTGAGGCTCATAGTCGTTGAGGGTTAGAGGCGTGCGCCGACGAACTCTGCAACGTCAACGAGGCGGTTGGAGTAGCCCCACTCGTTGTCGTACCACGAAGCGACCTTGATCTGGTTGCCGATGACCTTCGTGAGACCAGCGTCGAAAATCGACGAGTGCGGGTCGCCCACGATGTCGGTCGATACGATCGCGTCTTCGGTGTACTTCAGGATTCCCTTGAGGGGGCCCTCAGCTGCTGCCTTGTACGCTGCGTTGATCTGCTCGACGGTGACGTCGGCATTCGTGGTGATCGTGAGGTCCGTGATCGATCCCGTGATGACGGGAACGCGCAGTGCATAGCCATCGAGCTTGCCGACGAGTTCGGGGATCACGAGACCGAGTGCCTTAGCGGCCCCCGTCGAGGTCGGGATGATGTTCTGCGCTGCAGCGCGTGCACGACGCAGGTCGCCGTGCGGGCCATCCTGAAGGTTCTGATCGGCGGTGTACGCGTGAACCGTGGTCATGAAGCCAGTCTCGATGCCGAAGTTGTCCAAGAACACCTTGGCAAGAGGAGCCAAGCAGTTCGTGGTGCACGACGCATTCGAGATGATGTTGTGAACGGCCGAGTCGTAGGTGTCTTCGTTCACTCCGAGAACCAACGTAGCGACGTCGTCGCCGGTGGCCGGTGCAGAAACGATGACCTTCTTGGCGCCGGCAGCAATGTGCTTTGCAGCGTCTACCGACTTAGTGAAGTGGCCTGTCGACTCGATGACGATGTCAACACCCAACTCAGCCCACGGCAGGTTCGAAGGGTCGCGCTCGGCGAAGACCTTGATGGCATTACCGTCGACCACAATGTGGTCATCATCAAACGTGACATCGGCGCCAAGGCGGCCGGTAATGGTGTCGTACTTCAGCAGATGAGCGAGCGTCTTGTTGTCTGTCAAGTCGTTGACGGCGACGATTTCAATGTCGCTGCCCTTGGCCATAGCCGCTCGAAAGAAGTTGCGACCAATGCGACCGAAACCATTAATACCGATTTTTACGCTCACTGTTACTCCAGAAAATCAGGCGTCTAGGACGCGTCGTGCTGTAGTGGTGGGATGTTGCTATTTAGCGGAGACAGGGCTTAAGCCGGGGCCTAACCCGGCCACGATGCCGCTACGAGAGTAGCAGGAGACCGTTTGTCTTCGAGCGAGCTGCGCTGAAGCGGTCTTGGACGTTCGCCCAGTCAACGATGTTCCAGAACGCCTTAACGTAGTCCGCGCGCACGTTCTTGTAATCGAGGTAGTACGCGTGCTCCCACACGTCGAGCATGAGGAGCGGCACGATACCGGCGGGAAGGTTTCCCTGCTGATCGAAGAACTGAACGATGATCAGTCGCTCTCCGATCGAGTCCCAAGCCAGTACTGCCCAACCGGAGCCTTGGACGCCCATGGCCGTGGCAGTGAAGTGTGCGGTGAACTTGTCGAAGGATCCGAAGTGGTCATCGATCGCACTCTCGAGGTCGCCAGTGGGCTTGTCGCCACCGTTGGGAGACATGTTGGTCCAGAAAATCGAATGGTTGACGTGGCCGCCCAAGTTGAAGGCCAAGTCTTTTTCGAGCTTGTTCACGTTGGCGAGGTTGCCGGAATCGCGAGCCTCTGCGAGGCCAGCAATCGCTGCGTTCGCTCCGGTGACGTAGGCCTGGTGGTGCTTGCTGTGGTGCAGCTCCATAATGGTTGCGCTGATGCTTGGCTCGAGCGCGGAGTAGTCATATGAGAGTTCGGGAAGAGTGTAGTCAGCCATCGAAAGTCCTCCTAGGATCTAGATTCCTGTGCCGGCTAAAAAGCACGGCCAGGCGATGATTCCAGTCTAACCACGTCCATGCGACACTCGTGCCGCATGGAGCGAACGCTAAGCCTCGTCCAACTCCGCGGGAAGGTTTGCCTCAGTACCCGCAAGACCTAAATCGCTGGCACGCTTATCTGCCATCGCCAGCAAGCGGCGGATGCGACCAGCAACGGCATCCTTCGTCATGGGTGGGTCGGCGTGGTGGCCTAGTTCGTCGAGGCTGGAGTCTCGGTGGCTCAGCCGAAGCTCTCCTGCATAGCGGAGGTGCTGCGGAACGTCGTCGCCCAAAATCTCCAGCGCGCGTTCTACTCGGGCACAGGCTGCAACGGCGGCTTGCGCGGATCGTCGCAAGTTGGCATCGTCGAAGTTCACCAAACGATTGGCGGTCGCCCGTACTTCACGGCGCTGTCGAAGCTCGTTCCAACTCACCACGGTGGTGTTAGCCCCCATGATAGAGAGCATGGCGCTGATTGCCTCGCCATCACGAACCACGACGCGGTGCACGCCGCGGACTTCGCGGGCTTTAGCCGCGACGCGAAGACGGCCGGCTGCTCCCACAAGAGCCATAGCTGCTTCGTTTCCGGGGCACGTAACCTCGAGCGCGGCAGAGCGGCCAGGGTCAGTTAGTGAGCCTGCAGCGAGAAAGGCGCCGCGCCACACGGCAGCGAGCTCGCCGCGACCGCCGGTGGTCACCCGATTCGGAAGCCCACGGATGGGGCGTCGACGCGCATCCAGAAGTCCGGTCTGGCGCGCTAGCGTCTCTCCCCCGTCAAGCACGCGAACCAGAAGGTTGTTCGTGCGACGGCCACCGCCCGACGAGGCGACGCGTGAGATCTCGGAACGCACGCCGTATAGCTCAGCGATATCGCGGCGTACCCGGCGCGCGAGCAATTCGCTTTCCAGCTCAGACTCGACTGCGATGCGTCCAGAAATGAGATGGAGACCACCGGAGAAACGCAAAATAGTCGCGAGCTCTGCAGCGCGCTCAGTCGTCTTCCCTAACTGAATTCGTGCCAGTTCGTCTTTGACTTCAGCAGTTAATGCCACTAACTGGCCTTCCTTCCACGATGACGGTGCTGTTGGATGAGTAATCTACTCTCGTCCACGGTCCCGATGTTTGATGCTGACGGCTACACCGGGCAGGCCGCTAAGAATAGCTGACAACTCTTCGGCAATCGCGACCGAACGGTGTTTGCCACCAGTACAGCCGATCGCGATCGTTGCGTGTCGTTTATTCTCGCGCTGATACCCGGCGAATACAGGTTCGAGGGCTCGGGCGTAATCCGCCACGAACTCCTGTGCTCCGGGCGCCCCAACCACATACGCACGGACGCGTTCATTGAGTCCGTCTAATGCTTTGAGCTCGGGCACCCAAAAGGGATTAGGCAAGAATCTGCAGTCAGCCACCATGTCGGCGTCCGCTGGAAGTCCGTACTTAAATCCGAAGCTCTCAATAGTAATACGCAATCCAGCATCGTTCTCCGCCGAGAACTTCTCAATGATCGTGGTGGCGAGCTGATGGATATTGAGGTCGGTAGTGTCGATGATGATGTCGCTGTTCGAGCGAATCTCAGCCATGCGTGTTCGTTCGGCGGCGATGCCATCGAGCGGAGTGCCCTCATCTTGGAGCGGATGCGGCCGACGCACCTGCTCGAATCGACGTACCAGTGCCGCATCTTCGGCGTCGAGAAAGAGCACGCGCAAAGACGTGGAGCCTCGTAGGGCTTCGATTGCGTTCTGCGCATCTGAAAAAAGCTTTCCACCGCGAACATCGATGACAGCGGCGACACGCGGGAGCGAATCCCCCGCCCGGTGAGCAAGATCTACGAGCGGCAGAAGCATCTGAGGTGGAAGGTTGTCAACGACATACCATCCGAGGTCTTCTAACGCATTACCAACAGTCGAACGCCCCGCGCCAGACATGCCGGTCACAATGAGGACTTCTTGCTGCTCGGTCACGGGTTTCATGGTGCCTCCAGACTACCCGAGCTAACGCTGACCCAACTTCTCGATGATTGCGGCCGCCGTCGTCTCGCCAATGCCCGGTACTTCGCTCATTTGTTCAGGGGAGGCTGCTCGGAGCCGAGACACTGAACCGAAGTGCTGGAGCAGCGCCTTGATGCGCGAGGGGCCAAGCCCCGGAACGGTGGAGAGCACCGATGAAATGTCTTTCGAACGTCGTTGACGTTGATGGGTGATCGCGAAACGGTGAGCTTCATCGCGAAGTCGTTGAATCAAAAAGAGTGCATCGCTGTTTCGAGGCAAGATGACGGGATAATCAGAATTTGGGAGCCAGATCTCTTCGAGTCGCTTGGCAATTCCCGCCAACTGGATGCCCGAGACACCCGTTTCTTCGAGAGCGCGCTGCGCTGCGTTCACTTGGGGCTGACCCCCATCCACAATGAGAAGCTGTGGCGGATAGGCGAACTTGGAGGGTGGTACCGGAACTTCGCCGCTTTCGGGGGCGGAGCGTGCAGTGTCGCCCACCGCATTAGAGCTTTCCGTTAGCTTCGCTGCTTCCTCGACCTCGGCTGCAGTAGGGACTGCATCGCCGGCAGCGAGGTAAGCGAGGCGGCGCTTCAACACTTGGTAGATCGAGTCTGTGTCATCGGTGGTCTCGGCGATGTTGAAACGACGATAGTGCTGCTTCTTTGGTAGCCCGTCTTCGAACACGACCATGGAGGCGACAACGTTGGTTCCAGAGAGGTGTGAGACATCGAAGCACTCCATGCGCAATGGCGCTTCTGCCATGCCGAGTGCTTCTTGAATATCCGCCAGCGCCTGCGATCGGGCAACAAAGTCGCCGCTTCGCTTCGACTTGTAGAGCATGAGCGCGTTCTTCGCGTTGGTCTCCACGGTTTGCGCAAGTGCCGCCTTCTCACCGCGTCGGGCGACTCGAAGCCGCACCCGAGCCCCCAGGCCCCGTCGTTGCGCTAGCCACTCTTCGAGCGCTGTACTGTCGTCTGGCAGCGCCGGTACTAGTACGTCGCGCGGCGGGGAGGTGTCGTCATAAGCGTTCTGGAGCACCGATTCAACGAGTCCACCGAGCTCGACATCGAGTTCTTTGTCGACGACCCAACCCCGCACACCGCGGATGCGCCCGCCGCGCACGACGAACTGCTGTACGGCAGCCGCAAGCTCGTCGTGGGCGATGCCGAAGAAATCGGCGTCAACGTCTTCAGAGAGCACAATCTGGTTCTTAGCGAGAGCAGTCTCCATCGCGCCGATCTGATCGCGGTACCGCGCAGCGGATTCGTAGTCTTGTTCGCCAGCGGCATCCGTCATTTTCACCCGGATGGAGTCCAGCATTCGAGAATCGTTGCCCGCCATGAACGACGCGAAGTCAAGAGCGATCGACTTGTGATCCTCTTGAGACACTCGGCCAACGCAGGGAGCGGCGCACTTGCCAATATCGCCGAGGAGGCAGGGACGTCCAGTCTGCTGGGCGCGCTTGTACACCGACGTGGAACAGCTGCGCATCGGGAATGCCTTGAGTAATACGTCAACAGTGTCGCGGATAGCCCACGCGCGGGAATACGGTCCGAAATAGCGAGCATTGGGAAGGTTTCGGTTCCGAGTGACGAGCACCCGTGGAACCTCGTCGCCCATCGTGATCGCCAGATACGGGTAAGACTTATCGTCTTTGTACTGAACGTTGAAAGGTGGATCGAATTCCTTGATCCAGGTGTACTCCAGTTGGAGCGCTTCGAAGTCGTTGCCAACAATCGTCCATTCGACGTTCGACGCCGACAAAACCATGCGCCGAGTGCGCTCGTGAAGCGTCGCCAACGGGGCAAAGTAGTTACTCAATCGGGCGCGAAGGTTCTTCGCCTTACCGACGTACAGCACTCGTTTGTTGTCGTCCGTGAATCGGTAGACCCCTGGCTGGTTCGGGATATCGCCCGCTCGGGGCCGCCACGCGACGGTACTAGCCACGGTGCATCCCTCGCGTTCTAGACACGGTTGCCGCTCAACACCTCAGCGAGGAACTGACCAGTATGGCTGCTGGCAACTTTGGCTACCTTTTCTGGTGTGCCAGTCGACAGCAACTCACCGCCGCCAGAACCACCTTCAGGACCGAGGTCGATGAGCCAGTCCGCCGACTTGATGACGTCCAGGTTGTGCTCGATGACGATGACAGTGTTGCCCTTGTCGACGAGTCCATTAAGAACGAGGAGCAACTTACGTACATCCTCGAAATGCAGACCAGTCGTCGGCTCGTCGAGAACGTAAATGCTGCGGCCCATGGAACGCTTCTGCAGCTCAGTGGCAAGCTTGACGCGCTGGGCTTCACCGCCCGAGAGGGTGGTCGCGCTCTGGCCAAGCCGTACGTAGCCGAGTCCAACATCTTCCAACGTCTTCAAGAAACGGTGGATGCTGGAGATCGCCTCGAAGAACTCTGCGGCCTCGCTGATCGGCATATCGAGCACTTCGGCGATGTTCTTCGCTTTGTACTTCACGGCAAGCGTGTCGCGGTTGTACCGGGCTCCCCCGCATACTTCACACGCGACGTAAACGTCGGGCAGGAAGTTCATTTCAATCTTGATCGTGCCGTCACCCGAGCAGTTCTCGCAACGGCCGCCCTTGACATTGAAACTGAAGCGACCGGGAAGATATCCACGCGCTTTAGCGTCCGCGGTCTCTGAAAAGAGAGTTCGAATCTTATCGAAGACCCCTGTGTAGGTGGCCGGGTTCGATCGTGGTGTGCGGCCGATCGGGTTTTGATCAACGTGCACAACCTTGTCGAGGTTCTCAAGGCCAGTAACGCGTGTGTGCTTTCCCGGGATCTGGCGTGCGCCGTTGAGCTCGTTGGCGAGCACCTTGTACAAAATGTCATTGACGAGACTGGACTTGCCCGACCCGCTCACCCCCGTCACCGCTGTGAAGGTTCCTAAGGGGAACTTGACCGTAAGATTCTTGAGGTTATTGGCTTTAGCACCTTCAACCACGATCTGACGGGTCTTGTCGACGGGGCGGCGCTTCTTCGGCGTCTCGATCGCCTTTCGCCCCGAGAGATAATCAGCCGTTATTGAGTTCTTGTTCTTGAGCAGATTCTTGTACGAGCCAGAGTGAACAACTTCTCCACCGTGCTCGCCGGCACCTGGCCCGATATCAACGACCCAGTCCGCTGTTCGAATAGTGTCTTCGTCGTGCTCGACCACGATGAGCGTGTTGCCGAGGTTTTTCAACTTTACGAGCGTCTCGATCAGTCGACGGTTGTCACGCTGGTGCAACCCAATGCTGGGCTCATCGAGCACGTAGAGGACTCCGGTAAGGCCAGAACCGATCTGGGTCGCCAGTCGGATACGCTGCGCTTCTCCACCGCTCAGCGTGGCTGCTGCGCGCGCGAGATTGAGATAGCTCAGCCCTACTTCAACCAAGAACTCGAGGCGCAAACGAATTTCACGCAGCACCTGCGCGGCGATCCGAGCATCCCGATCGGAGAGTTCCAGTTCCTTCATGAAACCGTAGGCATCAATCAAGCTGAGCTCGCAGATATCCGAAATGCTGTTATCAGCGACCGTGACAGCGAGGACCTCAGGCTTGAGTCGTTTTCCATCGCAGACAGGGCACGGAATCTCTCGAAGGTACGCGGCGTAACGCTGACGCTGAACGTCGGTCTCTGCCTCGAGGTACTTGCGTTCGATGTACGGGATCACGCCTTCGAAGCCGGTCGAGTACTTCATTTCTCGGCCGTAGCGATTCTTCCACTTGACCGATACCTTGAAGTCGTTGCCGCGCAGTACAGCCTCGCGCACATCGTCGGGCAATTCGCCCCACGGGGTGTCTAGAGAGAAGTCGAGGTCACGAGAAAGGCCGTCAAGTAACTTTTCGAAGTAATTGTAGAGACCCTTGCCCGCCTGCGCCCAGGGCAAAATGGCGCCCTCAGCGAGGCTCACCGAGTCATCGGCAACGAGGAGATCTGCGTCGATCGACATGCGAGTACCGAGCCCTGAACACTCCGGGCAAGCGCCAAAAGGAGCGTTGAACGAGAACGTCCGCGGCTCAATCTCGGTGAGTTGGACGGGGTGGTTATTCGGGCACGACAGTTTTTCGGAGAACGAACGCCAAGCGGCATCACCCTCTTCGTCCACAAAATTGATCGCAACGGTGCCATCGGTGAGACGAAGCGCAGTTTCGAGGGAGTCGGTGAGACGCGTCAGGATATCGTCGCCAGCGACTAGTCGGTCGACGACAACGGAGATGTCGTGTTTGAACTGCTTCTTGAGCTTGGGCGGATCACTGAGCTGCACAACATCGCCGTCAACAATGGCGCGAGAGTAACCGCTCGATGCGAGTTCTGCGAAGAGATCAACGAATTCACCCTTCTTCTGCGAGACCACGGGGCTCACCACCTGGTAGCGCGTGCCCGTTTCGAGCTTCATGAGCTGGTCGGCGATCTGCTGCACCGATTGGCGCTCGATTTTTTCGCCACAGACAGCGCAATGCGGAACACCGATGCGGGCCCACAAGAGCCGCATGTAGTCATAAATCTCTGTGATCGTGCCGACAGTAGAGCGAGGGTTGCGGTTGGTCGATTTCTGATCGATCGACACCGCAGGGCTCAAGCCTTCGATGAAGTCGACGTCGGGTCGATCCACCTGTCCCAAGAACTGGCGGGCGTAGGCCGAGAGAGACTCAACATAGCGGCGTTGACCCTCCGCGAAGATTGTGTCGAACGCAAGGCTCGATTTACCCGAGCCAGACAGGCCGGTAAAGACGACAAGAGAATCACGCGGAATCTCCAGATCGACGTTCTTGAGATTGTGAACCCGAGCGCCGCGGACGCTGAGGTGAGAATTAGGAATCGACTGTGCAGTAGTCACCCTTCCTATTCTACGGAGACCACTGACATTGCCTGTGCGTTTGCCCAGCCGCGAGAGTAGTAAGCGGGATAATGGCACCATGCACATCGCGCACGTCACGAGTTTCTTCACTGCACCCTCGCTCGGTCCCTCGAGCGCGGTCCGCTCTCGAGGGCTCGCGTACCTAGCGGCAGGCCACGAGTTCACAGTCATCGTTCCGGGTACAGAGCCGTCTGTGGCGTGGGCCGAGTACGGCACGGTCATTACGGTTCCTGCTCGAGGACGCTCCCTATCTCGTGGCTTCGTGCCGATAGCGAAAGCAATACGGCGCGCGCTCGAGAGGATTGTTCCGGATCACATTGAGGTCGCCGATCGCCTGAGCGCTCGAGAGCTCGGGTCATGGGCGCAACAGAACTGTATCCCCGCTATATACATTGTCGACCAGTCAAGCAAAGTTGCGCCGAGCATCCAGAACCACGTCGGTTACGGCCGGGTAGTCAGCGTGGCTCCCCTAGCTCGGGAGCTCGCGCATCTAGAAACTGTGCGCGACTCCGTACGGGAGGCGGGCTCCAGCGATCGCGTAGCAGCAGCGGCAGCGGCTAGCGACGATGAGGTGATTCACGCCCCGGCGGGGGTGAACGTGGAAGTGTTTTCTCCGCTTCGCCACAACAGCATTCTTCGCGATTCCAGCAGCGCAGACATCGTCCTTTTGTGCGCAACGCCCCTCACCTCTGCCGGGATGCCTAGCCTCGCCATCGACGCGGTCAAACGGCTCATTGCAGGAGGTGACAACGTTCAACTGGTACTCATGGGAGACGGACCCCTACTGGGGCGTCTGGATCGCAACACGAGAGGGCTGCCCGTGCAGTTTCTGAGCGCAAGCGATCTTGGGCTCGCTGAACGTGCCGAAGTTTTTGCTACCGCTGACATCACCCTAGTGACGGCAGAAAACCATCACGGCCACGCCGTTGCACTGGAATCGCTCGCTTCAGGAACGCCCATTGTTGCAACCAGCGGCTCCACACCATCGATCCTTATCGTGGACGGTGGCGGACTCTCAGTTGAGCCGGACCCGAACCATATTGAACGCGCACTGCGCATCATTCAGGGCGAGCCGGTCGAGAAGCGACGTAATGCAGCACGCGCTACCGCGCTCCCCTATGACTCCGCTGAATCAGAGCGCATGCTCCTCGCTCTCCATGAATCGCTACGCGCCCAGGGCGAGTAGCCCCTCACCGCGAGATAGCTCCACTAGCCGTTGCTAACGCGTATGCCGGCGGCACGCACCGACAATTATTTCAAGTGACCGGCCTGCTCCATCTTTCGTAGCTCTTTCTTGAGTTCTTGAACCTCATCCCGCAGCCGAGCAGCGAGTTCGAACTTCAGCTCGGATGCTGCCTGCAGCATCTGTTCGTTGAGGTCTGAAATTATTTGTTCGAGATCGTTGCCACCAGCGGCCGCAATTCCTTCACGCTTGAGGTTCGGAGTCGGAGCGCGTTTCTTGCCGTCCCTGCTGCGCGTAGCGAGCAGTTCGGCGGTGTCTGCGCCTTCACGGAGCAACGCATCTGTGATGTCCGCAATCTTCTTTCGAAGGGGCTGAGGGTCGATGCCGTGCTCGGCGTTGTATGCGATCTGTTTTTCCCGGCGCCGGTCGGTTTCTTCGATCGCGAAAGCCATCGAGCGAGTCACGACATCGGCGTACATGTGCACTTCACCCGAAACGTTACGCGCCGCGCGTCCGATGGTTTGGATGAGCGAGGTTGACGAGCGAAGGAAGCCCTCCTTATCGGCATCAAGGATTGCCACGAGCGAGACTTCCGGCAGGTCGAGGCCCTCTCGAAGCAAGTTGATGCCGACGAGAACGTCGTAGACTCCCTGGCGGAGTTCTGTGAGGAGTTCGACCCGACGCAGCGTATCGACATCCGAATGCAGGTAGCGCACGCGCACACCATTCTCCGAAAGGAACTCGGTGAGTTCTTCAGCCATCTTCTTCGTGAGTGTGGTCACCAAGACGCGTTCATTGTTCTCCACCCGGGCCGTGATCTGTTCGAGCAGATCATCGATTTGGCCCTTGGACGGCTTGACGATGATGTGGGGGTCGATGAGACCCGTGGGGCGGATGACCTGCTCAACAACGGAGTCGGTGATTCCAAGTTCGTACTTACCAGGCGTTGCTGAAAGATACACCTTTTGGCCCACCCGGTCGAGAAACTCCTCCCACTTGAGCGGTCGGTTGTCGAGCGCACTGGGAAGGCGGAAGCCGTGCTCCACCAGAGTTCGCTTGCGCGACGCATCGCCTTCGTACATCGCGCCGATTTGCGGCACGGTGACGTGCGACTCATCGAGTACTACGAGGAAGTCATCGGGGAAGTAATCGAGCAAACAGCTCGGTGGCTCCCCCGGTTGGCGCCCATCCATGTGGAGCGAGTAGTTTTCGATGCCGTTGCAGAAACCGATTTGTTCCATCATTTCGATGTCGAAGGTCGTGCGCATGCGAAGGCGCTGTGCCTCAAGTAACTTGCCTTGACGTTCAAGAATGGCGAGACGATCTGCCAGTTCCTCTTGAATCGAGACGATAGCCGTCTTGATTGTTTCCGGGCTGGCCGAATAGTGCGTGCCGGGGAAGACGGAAACTGAGTCCATCTTTTTCACGATATCGCCCGTGAGCGGGTGCAGCGAGTAGAGGGCTTCGATCTCATCACCGAACATTTCGATCCGGATTGCTAACTCCTCGTACACCGGAATGATCTCGATGGTGTCGCCACGCACTCGGAAATTACCACGAGAGAAGTCATAGTCATTGCGCTGATACTGCATGCCAACGAATTTGCGAATGAGCGTCTCCCGGTCGATGCGCATACCCACCTGCAGAGCAATCATCGCTTCTAGGTAGGATTCTGCGGCACCTAATCCATAAATGCTCGATACCGTCGAAACCACTACGGTGTCGCGGCGGCTCAGTAGCGAGTTCGTAGTGGAGTGACGGAGGCGCTCAACCTCGGCATTGATAGAGGAGTCCTTCTCGATGAAGGTATCTGTCTGAGGGATATAGGCCTCAGGCTGGTAGTAGTCGTAATAGGAAACGAAATACTCAACGGCGTTGTTGGGCATCAAATCACGGAACTCGTTGGCCAGTTGGGCCGCGAGCGTTTTGTTGTGCGACATGATGAGCGTTGGTCGTTGCACCTGTTCGATCAACCACGCCGTCGTTGCCGACTTGCCCGTACCGGTGGCCCCCAGCAGCACGATGTCTGTTTCGCCCGCGTTGATGCGCTGAGCCAACTCCTTGATCGCTTGAGGTTGATCTCCCGAAGGAGAGTATTCGCTGACTACCTCAAAAGGACGCACGGATCGCGTTGGCTGCATCCCTCAAGTGTAAACAAGGGCACTGACAACAAGCCTGAAAGCGCGGCCTCTTGGGGCTCTTAGACGGAAGGCACCAGCGTGCTGCGGAGTTGGTGCCATACGTCATCCGCTTGGGCAACAGTGCTCTCGAGGTTGTCTCCGGAATCAACAACGAAGTCGGCGATGGCACGGCGCTGAGCGCCAGTCGCTTGCGACGCTACGCGACGCTCCGCCTCGGTGCGATCGATGCCGCGATGATCAATGAGGCGTTGCACGCGAAGCTCTGGGTCGGCCTCGACAGTCACAACCGCCTTGAACTTTGCTAGCGGCTGACCGGACTCCACGAGCAGTGGCACATCGTAGACGACGAAAACGTCAGGGTTCTGCTCTGCGGCCTGCTCAAAACGCTGATGCGCGAGAGCACTGATCGCGGGATGCGTGATCGCGTTCAGGGCCTCGCGCGCTTTCACATCGCCAAAGACGCGGGCGCCAAGCGCCTGACGATCGAGCGTTCCGTCGCTCTGCAACACTTTCTCACCGAAACGCTCGGCAATAGCCCCTAGCGTCGGTGACCCCGATGTCACAACTTCACGCGCGAGAGAATCCGCATCAACAATCACAGCTCCGTGTTCCGCCCACCGCGCAGCGACAGTCGATTTGCCTGCGGCAATGCCTCCGGTAAGCGCGATCAAATGCATTCCCTAATGCTAACCTCGGCTTGTCGAAAGGGCCTACGATGCTCGAAGTTCTCACCGGAAGCGGACTCGCTGTGGCGGCAGGTCTTAACGCGTACATACCCCTGCTCGTGCTCGGGGTCGCGGGCCGAACGCTGGACTTCGTCGAATTGCCCAGCGCCTGGGTCTGGCTCGAGAATCCTTGGGTGATTGCGATCCTCGGCGTCCTTCTCGTCGTCGAGGTCATCGCCGACAAGGTGCCAATGGTCGACTCAATCAACGACTGGATTCAAGCAATCGTACGACCGGCCGCCGGCGGCATCGCTTTTGGCACCGGCGCTGCTTCAGAAACAGCGGTCGTCACTGACCCGGCGTCGTTTTTCTCATCGAACGCCTGGGTGCCCGTAGCGATCGGAATAGTTCTCGCGCTAGGTACGCATGCCACGAAAATGGCCGCCCGCCCGGTGCTCAATGCGGCAACAGCCGGAGTAGCAGCGCCGGTGGTGAGCACCGTAGAAGACATCAGCAGCGTAGCGCTCAGTCTGCTCGCGCTAATCGTCCCGGTGATCGGAACAATAGCGCTCGTCGGGCTTATTGCATTGCTGGTGGTGCGAGTGAGACGAGCCCGTCGAACCAAGGTTCGCAGTTCGTAGCGCCTACCGCGTCGTCGCTTAACTGACTGTGGCCAGCCTCCCGAGGGAGACTGGCCACAACGTTCAGCTAGGTGCTACTAGTTGTTGCTGGAGAGCTTCTCGCGCAGAGCGGCAAGAGTCTCGTCGTCTGCGAGCGTTCCCGCTCCTGCAGTCGATGCAGCGTCGTCGTTCGAGAACGAGGACGCTCCGGCGGGCGCGCTGCTGATCGATTCTTCCTGAATCGCTGCGGCAGCAACCTGCTTCTTGTGCTGTTCCCAGCGAGCTTGGGCAGCAGCGTAATCCTGCTCCCACTTCTCGCGCTGCGACTCGAAGCCGTCTTTCCACTCGTTGGTCTCGGGGTCGAAGCCATCCGGGTACTTGTAGTTACCCTGGTCGTCGTACTCCGTGAGCATTCCATAGAGAGCCGGGTCGAACTCGGTACCCTCGGGGTCAACACCCTCGTTGGCCTGCTTGAGGCTCAACGAGATGCGGCGACGCTCGAGGTCGATGTCGATGACCTTGACGAATACTTCGTCGCCAACCGACACGACCTGCTCGGCGAGTTCAACGTGCTTACCCGAAAGCTCGGAGATGTGCACGAGGCCCTCGATGCCGTCTGCGACGCGAACGAATGCACCGAACGGAACGAGCTTGGTGACCTTACCGGGAGCAACCTGTCCGATTGCGTGGGTGCGGGCGAATACCTGCCACGGGTCTTCCTGCGTTGCCTTGAGCGACAGCGACACGCGCTCGCGCTCGAGGTCAACCTCGAGGATTTCAACCGTAACTTCCTGGCCAACTTCAACGACTTCTGAAGCGTGCTCGATGTGCTTCCACGAGAGCTCCGAAACGTGGACGAGGCCGTCTACGCCGCCGAGGTCAACGAATGCACCGAAGTTGACGATCGAGGAAACGACACCCTTACGAACCTGGCCCTTGGCGAGGTTGTTGAGGAACGAAGTGCGGCTAGCCGACTGCGTCTCTTCGAGGAGTGCACGGCGCGACAGAACAACGTTGTTGCGGTTCTTATCGAGCTCGAGGATCTTGGCTTCGATCTCCTGGCCGAGGTACGGCGTGAGGTCACGAACACGGCGCAGCTCGATGAGCGATGCCGGGAGGAACCCACGAAGTCCGATGTCAACGATGAGTCCACCCTTGACGACCTCGATGACCGAACCGGTGACAACGCCATCCGATTCCTTGATCTTCTCGACGTCGCCCCAAGCACGCTCGTACTGTGCGCGCTTCTTGGAGAGGATGAGGCGGCCTTCTTTGTCTTCCTTTTGGAGAACGAGGGCCTCAACGGTGTCACCAACGTTGACGACCTCAGTGGGGTCAACGTCGTGCTTGATGGAAAGTTCACGAGAGGGAATGACACCCTCAGTCTTGTAACCGACGTCGAGGAGAACCTCGTCGCGGTCGATCTTGACGACGGTGCCTTCGATAAGGTCACCATCGTTGAAGAACTTCAGCGTCTTTTCGACCGCGGCGAGGAAATCTTCAGCAGATCCAATGTCATTGATGGCGACCTGCTTGGGTGCCTTGTCGGTCGTTGCGTTTGTCATGTAGTAGTTGCTCCGGTATGGGTCACGCTTCGAGAAGCGCATAATTGGGCCGACGACGAAATGAATCTTGTGGATCGCCGAAGGCAGGCGAATAAGAAGTCGCAATTGCGACACTCCAGCCTAGCCCTTCGAAGCCCACAAAACCAACCGCTAAGCGCCGGTATTTCGCGGATGTCGCTTCATCCGCATCCACAGCGGACCGATACTCGCGCACCGCGAGTGACGACCGCGGGATTACGATGCCGAGTATCGGGCCAACAGCGCTGCACGAAGAGTGTCGAGACCGACGCCGCCGACGTTCAGAGCTCGCCGGTGGAACTCTTTGAGATCGAAGTCCGCCCCCTCGTTGGCTTGGCACTCGTCTCGCAACTGTTCCCAAATGCGCTGACCAACCTTGTAGGACGGGGCTTGCCCTGGCCATCCGAAGTAACGGTTCACTTCGAACCGCACGTTTGCCGGGTCCAAAGTCACGTTGTTCGTCATGAAGTCGAGCGCATAGTCCCAATCCCACACGCCAGAACCCGTGAGCTTAGGTTTACCGAGGTGCACGCCGATGTCAAGAACTACCCGAGCCGCTCGCATCCGCTGGCCGTCGAGCATCCCAAGACGATTCGCAGGGTCGTCAAGGAAGCCCAGATCACTCATGAGTCGCTCGGCGTAGAGCGCCCAGCCTTCGGCGTGACCGGAGGAACCGGCCAGCTGACGCCGATACGTGTTCAGCTGATCGCGGTTGTAGACAGCCTGAGCAATCTGGAGGTGGTGGCCGGGAACGCCCTCGTGATACACGGTCGTTGCTTCGCGCCAAGTCGTGAACTCCGTCACCGATTCCGGAACAGACCACCACATGCGGCCAGGGCGCGAGAAGTCATCACTGGGGCCGGTGTAGTAGATGATTCCATCGTGCGTGGGGGCTATCATGCACTCGAGAGCGCGCATCGGTTCGGCAATGTCGAAGTGGGTGCCCGCCAGCGCCTCGATCGCTTCATCGCTGAGCTTCTGCATCCACTGCTGCAGAGCATCAGTGCCATGGAGGGTGCGGGAGGGATCAGCGTCGAGAAACTCGATCGCTTCGGCAATCGAAGCGCCCGGCTTGATCTCGTGAGCAATCTCCTGTTGCTCGGCCGTCATGCGCGCAAGCTCTTCGATTCCCCATTCATAGGTCTCGTCCAGATCGATTTTCGCGCCGAGGAACGACTGCGACTGCAGCGCGTACAAATCGCGACCGAATGCATCCTGCGCTGTTGCATTCGGCGCCAGTTCCTCTGCCAAGAAGTGTTCGAGCTTCTGATAGCTGGATGCTGCAGCCGCTGCGCCCTCCGACAACGCGGAGTTGAGCGTGCTGCTGCCACTCACCGCGGCGGCCTGGGCAATGAACGAGTCAAAGAACCCGCCGGGAGCCGCGATCTGGCGCGCCTGGGCGATCACTTCAGCGACTTGACGCTGGGCAGGAACGACTGAACCTTCGATTCCGTGACGAAGCGTTGCGATGTAGCCGTCGATTGCCTCGGGGATGTTGTGAAGACGCTCGGCGATGACAGACCAATCCCCTTCAGTCGCGATCGGCATCAGGTCAAGAACGCCACGAATATCTTGAGCCGGGCTAGCGAGGTTGTTGAGATCGCGCTTCCACAGTTGAGCGGCATCGGAATCGAGATCGAGTGTGAGCGTCGAGATCATCTCTGTCTTGGTGACGACGTCGACGTCATCAACGATCGGTGCGGCTTCCAGTCGCGCCAGCACATCGCGGGTAGCCGCGACCACATTCGCGTGACCTTCAGGTGAGTAGTCGGCATAGCCCGAGTGCTCCCCCGGCGAACCGATATAGGTTCCAATAGCGGGATTCAGGTCCACCAGCTTTTCTACCCACTCCTCAGCGATCGCGTCGATCGGTGTGGCCGCGCGGGGTGCATCGTGGGCTGCTGCGGATGAGGTGTTCGTCTCTGACATCGTTGTCGTGCTCCTTCGAATGGCCGGGGTGGGTCTGTTAGTTGTCGAGTTCGCTTGCGAGTAGCTGAGCGAGAGAATCCAAAGCGGGGTCGGCACTCTCGTCGTCGGAACTGAGAGTGATCGTGTCTCCATAGCCGATACCCAGCGAGAGCACACTGAGGATGCTGCCCGCGTTCACGGTCGTGCCCGCGGCATCCGTCAGCATCACTACAACGCCACACTCAGCGACCGCTTGCGCGAATACCGAAGCGGGGCGGGCGTGCAGCCCCACTTTCGAACCAACAGTGACTGTTCTGCTACTCACATCTGCTCCTTCGTGGGGTGCGCGCGTGTTGCTCGTGCATTCCGGGTACGGCGTACGGCATCGGCAACCGGCGCGACTAGTGCGCGGCAGCGTCCCAGTTGTGGCCCGTACCGATTTGTACATCGAGCGGAACCGTCAACGACGCAGCCCCTGACATTCGCTCATGAACGAGTGTAGTCATTCGTTCGAGTTCTCCCCCAGCGATTTCAAAGACCAGTTCGTCGTGCACCTGAAGCAGCATGCGCGACTGAAGCCCTTCGCTGCGAATGTCCGCATCGATCTGCAACATTGCCCGCTTGAGGATGTCAGCTGCCGAGCCTTGAATAGGCGAGTTGAGGGCCTGACGTTCTGCGTTATCCCGCAGAACGCGATTCTTGGAGTTGAGGTCTCCGAAGGGACGGCGGCGGCCGAAGATTGTCGTGGTGTACCCGTCGACTCGAGCCTGCTCAACTACGTTGCGCAGGTAGTCCCGCACTGCGCCGAAGCGAGCAAAGTAGTCAGTCATCAGCGTCTTGGCTTCACTGGTCTCGATACGCAACTGCTTGCTCAAACCGAACGCACTCAACCCGTAGGCGAGCCCGTACGACATCGCCTTGACCTTGGTGCGCATTTCGGCGGTGACGTCTGCCGGCTCGACGCCGAAGATGCGAGAGCCGACGAAACGGTGGAGGTCCTCGCCCTCGTTGAAGGCTTGGATAAGACCCTCATCGCCGGAGAGGTGGGCCATGATGCGCATTTCGATCTGCGAGTAGTCCGCAGTGAGGAGAGTGGAGAATCCCGCGCCCGCTTCGAACGACGCGCGAATCTTTCGCCCTGTGGCCGTCTTGACCGGCACGTTCTGCAGGTTGGGATCGTTCGAGGCTATGCGGCCCGTGCTGGATCCGGCCTGCTCGTAGGTCGTGTGCACACGACCAGAGTCATCGATCGCTTTCTCAATTCCGGTGATGATCTGAACCAGCTTGGTCGCATCGCGATGCTGAAGCAACAGGTCAAGGAACGGGTGAGGTGCTTGTTCTTGGAGATCGGCGAGACTGGCAGCATCCGTCGAGAACCCAGTTTTATTGGCACGAGTTTTCGGCATTTCAAGCTGGGTAAACAGCACGTCTTGAAGCTGCTTGGGGCTACCGAGGTTGATCTCGCGCCCAATCACTTCAAACGCATTCCGGGCGACGTCAGCCGCAGTCGTACTGAGCGACGAGCTGAGATCAGTGAGCAGCTGGCGGTTGACGGCGATTCCGGTGCGTTCCATCTGCGCGAAGACGGGCACAAGCGGCATTTCGATGTCGGTGAGAACCGCAAGGGATCCCTCGTCGAGGCGCGACGCAAGGTATTCAGCTAGCCGCACGACGTACCAAGACTTCGTTGCAGGACTCAGCTCTTCGGTTTCGGGGACCAACTGGTTGGGATCGCCCTGCTCGATCGTCTCCCCGAGGTAGTTGTAAACCTGTGCCTCAAGCTCTTCGGGCTTACCACTCGGCTTGAGCACCCAGGCTGCCAACATCGTGTCGAAAGTGACACCGGCAATGTTCAGACCCGAGTCTGCGGCTATCTTGAGCTGCGTCTTGGCGGAGTGCATGAACTTGGGCGAATCACTCGCAAGCCACGTCGTGAGCGCCTCGTAGTCGGGGCGATCAGCAGCCCAAGGAACGAACGCTGTCTCGGTGGCTGTCGCGAGCCCTAGCCCGGTCACAACGCCGTCCACGCTCGTGACCGTGAGCCCGAGCGGCGCCGTGTTGTCTTTGCTGTTGGTAGAAATCCACTTAGCGAGCTCTTCGTCGACCATGGTGCGGATGGCGGGAATCGCCGCCGCGTCATCAACGGCGTCGGATGATGCCGCGGCAGTCGCGTCGTCGCCGCGTTCGGCGGCAGCGATCTTCATTACTCGCTGCAGCAGGGTCTTGAACTGCAGACGATCGAATACCTCGCGGACGGCCGTCTCGTCGATAGGTCGACGGTCGAGGTCTCCCACGCTCACCGGCAAGTCGACATCGGTCAGCAAGTGGTTGAGCTTGCGATTACGCGCAGGTCGATCGATCTGATCGCGAAGATTTTGGCCGACGACGCCCTTGATCTCGTCAGCGTGAGCCAGCACCTCGTCGAGGGAACCATACAGATTGACCCATTTGACCGCGGTCTTCTCCCCCACCTTGTCGACGCCGATGAGGTTGTCGCTGGTCTCCCCGACGAGTGCTGCGACATCCGGATACTGATGGGGTTCGACGCCGTAACGCTCGAACACTGCATCGCGGTCGTAACGCTTGAGCTCAGAAACGCCGCGAGCGTTCGGGTAGAGCAGGGTGACGTTGTCGTTGACCATCTGGATCGCATCACGGTCGCCTGACACTACGAGCACCCGATAGCCGTTCTCAGAACCCTCGTTCGCGAGGGTTGCCAGAATATCGTCGGCTTCGAAGTCTTCTTTGCTGAGCGTCTGAATTCCCATGGCTTTAAGCGCTTCCTCAAGAAGCGGTATCTGACCGACGAACTCGACGGGCGTCTCGCTGCGGGTTCCTTTGTACTCGGGGTACTCACGGGTACGGAAGGAGTATCGCGAGATATCGAACGCGACCGCTAGATGCGTTGGTTTCTCGTTCTGAAGAAGAGAAATCAGCATCGACAAGAAACCGTGGATGGCATTGGTGTGCTGCCCCTCGCGGTTCTGAAAACTGTCGACGGGGAGCGCGTAAAAGGCTCGGAAGGCCAGCGAGTGGCCGTCAATGATCATAAGAGTAGGCTTTTGGGAATCCGACACGCAGCCAGCCTAGCCGGGGCTGCCGACAGCGGAAACGGCCCAACAAGAAGGACACCCTCTGTGAAGTACCCCGATGACCTCGATCCGGAACTAATTGCACGACTTGTCGAGTCAGGGGGCGGCTCGCTTACACGCAAAATGGGCATCGAATTTCTCGAGCTCGGTGCTGAACGTTCAGTGGCGACGATGCCGGTGGAAGGCAATACCCAAGTAATCGGCATCCTTCACGGCGGAGCCCACGTCGTACTCGGAGAGTCCCTGGGCTCGATTTCGTCCGCCATCCACGCCGGCCCCGGGCGCATTGCCATGGGAATCGAAATCAACGCGACGCACAGTCGCTCAGTGCGCTCTGGCGTCGTGACCGCTACCTGCACCGCGCTTGCTCTGGGGCGCACTCTAGCGACTCACGAAATCGTTGTTCGCGATGAGCAAGAGCGTAGGCTCTCCACGATTCGGATTACGAACATCCTGAAAGATCGCCCCACGACGTAACCACGGGCGTGTCGCCCGCTAGAGAAAAACGAAAACCCGGTTCGCCTCGCAATCACGAGGCGGACCGGGTTTGTGGTGAAGCGTCTACTTCTTGGCGCTCAACTGATCGATGATCGCCTGCGAAACATCGTGCATCGTGAGACGGCGATCCATAGAAGCCTTCTGAATCCAACGGAAGGCGTCTGGCTCGCTGAGCCCCATCTTCTCGTTGAGAAGCCCCTTGGCGCGATCGACGAGCTTGCGCGTTTCGAAGCGCTCGACGAGGTCGCTGACCTCGGCCTCGAGCGTAATGATTTGGGTATAGCGGCTGAGCGCGATCTCGATCGCGGGCAACAAGTCGTTGGGGGTGAAGGGCTTGACAACGTAGGCCAGAGCGCCGGCCTCCGACGCACGCTCCACAAGCTCCTTCTGGCTGAACGCCGTGAGCAGCACTACGGGAGCAATGTGGTTGGCGCTCAAGCGCTCGGCTGCGGAGATTCCGTCGAGCTGGGGCATCTTGACATCCATGATGACCAGATCGGGGCGCAGCTCAGTCGCCAGGGCGACAGCGGTCTCGCCGTCACCGGCTTCTCCAACAACCTCGTAGCCGGCATCCCGCAGGATTTCGACTATGTCCATGCGGATGAGCGACTCATCTTCGGCAACGACAACGCGGCGAGGAGCAGTTTGATTGGTGTTTTGGTCAGTCACAGAGCCAAGCCTACGGTATTCTATTCAGCGTTGTAGTCAGCCGAATTGGCGGAATGGTAGACGCGGAGCACTCAAAATGCTTTGTTCGAAAGGACGTGTGGGTTCGAGTCCCACATTCGGCACAGCAAACAAGGGAAAACCGGGAGCAGTTCTGTTCCCGGTTTTTTCTCGTTAACGAACTCTGCGGCACGAACTCGAAAGTTCGTGCCGCAGAGGGGCCTCAGAAGCGTCGTGACGCTACTTTGTGGCCCACGCCGGTGCTTTGGCGTTGACGGCATCGCCAATGACGTGCACGCGCAGGTCGTTGGTGGAACCGGAGATTCCGGGAGGGGATCCCGAGATTACGACGACCTTGTCGCCGACCTCTGCGAGTTCCTGTCCGAGAAGAATTTCATCAACCTGACGGTACATCTCGTCGGTGTGGGTGACGCGGTCGACAATGAAGGATTCGATACCCCAGATCAGCGACATACGACGCTGGATCTCGGGGCTCGGAGTGAACGCCTTCATCGGGATACGGAAGCGTAGACGCGACATACGACGAGCCGAATCCCCTGACTCCGTGAAGACGCAGACGAACTTCGCTTCGACGAACGACGCGACCTCTGCGGCGGCCAGCGTGATGGCGCCACCCTGCGTCTTCGGCTTGGTACCGAGTTCTGCGATGCGGTCGAGACCGTGTTCCTCGGTGGACTCTACGATCTTCGCCATGGTCTGCACGGTGATGACCGGATACTCCCCCACGCTGGTCTCACCACTAAGCATGACGGCGTCAGCACCATCGAGGATAGCGTTGGCAACGTCAGAGGTCTCGGCACGCGTCGGTACGGGACTGGAGATCATCGACTCGAGCATCTGAGTCGCGACGATAACAGGCTTAGCCATGCGGCGAGCAAGCTCGATAGTGCGCTTCTGAACGATCGGTACCGCTTCGAGTGGAAGTTCAACGCCGAGATCACCGCGAGCGACCATGATGGCATCGAACGCGTCCACGATGGCTTCGAGATGATCGACAGCCTGCGGCTTTTCGATCTTGGCAATGACGGGAACGCGGCGGCCTACTTCGTCCATAATCTCGTGCACTCGAACGATATCGTCCGCGTTGCGAACGAAAGAAAGCGCGATGACGTCAGCACCGAGCTTAAGCCCCCAGCGCAAATCGTCTTCGTCCTTCTCAGAGAGCGCAGGCACGTTAACAGCAACACCGGGGAGGTTGATGCCCTTGTTGTTCGAAACCGCGCCCGCCACAACGACCTCGGTTGTCACGACCGTGTCAGTTGCAGAAACAACCTTGACTTTAACCTTGCCGTCGTCGATCAGGAGGAAATCGCCAGGGGCAACGTCTTGGGGCAGTCCCTTGAACGTCGTGCCGCAGATTTCACGGTTACCCACGATGTCTTCGATAGTGATCTTGAAGATGTCGCCAACCGCGAGGTCGTACGGGCCGTCTTCGAACTTGCCGAGACGAATCTTGGGCCCCTGAAGGTCAACCATCACCGCGACCGGCTTGCCGGCATCCTGAGCGGCGCGACGAACGTTCGCGTACACCTCTTCGTGGACGGCGTAGCTTCCATGACTGAGGTTCATACGGGCAACATCGACACCTGCATCGATGATTGCCCTGATGTTCTCGTAGCTCGACGTAGCCGGGCCGAGTGTCGCGACGATTTTAGCGCGTCTCATATCTTCCTTTGACGGGTTAGTGGTGGTGGTAGTGGTGGTGGAACTCTTAGAGCGTCATGCCTCGATCGTGCGGGTGAACGGGGAACGGCAATTGTGTCTCCCCCTCAAGGTAGCGATCAACGGCGGATGCCGCAGCCCGACCTTCAGCAATCGC
This sequence comes from Salinibacterium sp. 10G20-15, assembly GCF_057365065.1. Taxonomy (NCBI): domain Bacteria; kingdom Bacillati; phylum Actinomycetota; class Actinomycetes; order Micrococcales; family Microbacteriaceae; genus Salinibacterium; species Salinibacterium sp. 10G20-15. The sequence continues at coordinate 2,410,185 of NZ_CP195118.1, read as the reverse complement.
CCACACGATCAGCGACTGGCCACGACCTGCATCTCCCACGACGTAGACGCCGGGGGTTCCACTTTCGTAGTTGTCGTCGCGGGTGAGGTTGCCGCGGTTGTCAGCCTCGAGCGGAAGCTGCTTGTCGAGAGTGTCAGTTTCGGGCCCGGTGAACCCGAGAGCCAGTAGAACGAGATCCGCCGGGATTTCGCGCTCGGTTCCCGCCTTAGGGAGGCGTCGACCGTCAACGAACTCGGTTTCCGCTACACGGATCGCGCGTACCTCGCCAACGGAGTTTGTGAGAAACTCGACCGTTGAGGCCAAGTACTGGCGCTCGCCGCCCTCTTCGTGAGCACTTGAAACCTCGAAAAGCGTCGGGGTCAACGGCCACGGTTGGTGCTCTGGGCGTTCGCTGGGAGGCTGTACACCGATCGCAAGGTTCGTGACGGACAGCGCACCCTGGCGGTGTGCCGTTCCGATGCAGTCCGCTCCGGTGTCGCCGCCGCCGAGAACGACGACGTGCTTACCTTCAGCGGTGATTTGCTCACTGACCGAATCGCCAGCGACCGCACGGTTCGACTGCACGAGATACTCCATGGCGAAGTGAACGCCAAGCGCATCCCGGCCCGGAATGGGCAGATCACGGGGTACGGTGGCGCCTGTGGCAACCACGACAGCGTCGTAGCGTGAGCGGAGATCGTTCCACGAGATGTCGACACCGATGTTGACGCCGGCGCGGAAACGCGTTCCCTCAGCCTGCATTTGCGCGAGACGCGACTCGATGTGGCGCTTCTCCATTTTGAAATCTGGAATTCCATAACGCAGCAATCCGCCGATGCGGTCTTCGCGCTCGAAAACAGCGACAGTGTGGCCCGCCCGTGTCAGTTGTTGAGCGGCAGCAAGCCCCGCGGGGCCCGAGCCGACAACGGCCACGGTCTTGCCCGTCAAGCGTCCGGGCGGGTGGGGCGTGACGTTACCGTCAGCGAAAGCCTGATCGATGATCGAAACTTCGATTTGCTTGATCGTCACTGCCGGCTGGTTGATTCCCAGCACGCACGAGCTCTCGCATGGTGCCGGGCACAAACGTCCCGTGAACTCTGGGAAATTGTTGGTGGCATGAAGACGCTCGATCGCTTCGGCACTCTCCCCGCGGCGCATGAGGTCGTTCCATTCCGGAATCAGGTTGCCGAGTGGGCACCCCTGATGACAGAACGGTACGCCACAGTCCATGCAACGACCAGCCTGCCGAGCTAGCTGGCCCGACTCTTGCTGCTCATAAACCTCTTTGTAGTCCATCAGTCGAAGACTGACGGGGCGCCGCTTCGGCAGCTCGCGCTCTTGAACCTTGAGGAATCCCTTGGGATCAGCCACCGGTAACCTCCCTAATTCGCGCCCAGGTGACGTCCCCGTCGGGGTCGAGTCCCTCGGCTAATGCAGTCTCTCGAGTTTGGATAACGGCCGCGTAATCACGAGGCGTAACCTTCGTGAATTGGGCTGCCGTGGCATCCATATCGGCCAGCATGCTTTCGGCAACTACTGACCCGGTCTCTTCGAGATGACGTTCGAGGAGATCCTTGACGATTTCAATATCGGCACTACCGAGGCCGCTCAACATGAGCTCCCCTGAACTCAGGGAGTCACCGTTGACACGTTCCTCGCGGAGCTGGTGGACGTAGGCGGTACCGCCTGACATTCCCGCACCTAGGTTGCGGCCAGTGGCGCCAAGGATCAGCACCAGCCCGCCCGTCATGTATTCGAGCGCGTGGTCGCCGACGCCTTCGGCAACTGCGGTAGCGCCGGAGTTTCGTACCATGAACCGCTCGCCGACTTTGCCACGGATGAAGATGCTTCCGCTGGTGGCACCGTAACCGATGACGTTTCCGGCGATGACGTTCTTCTCCGCAGCGAACACACTAGTGAGGTCAGGGCGCACGACAACGGAGCCGCCCGACAATCCCTTACCGACGTAGTCGTTGCTATCACCATAGAGCTTGATCGAGATACCGGCGGGGACGAACGCTGCCAACGACTGACCGGCAGAACCGTGCAGCGTGATCGAAATCGTGTTCGCGGGCAACCCGTGCTCGCCATGGCGGCGAGTAACTTCGTGACCCAGCATCGTTCCGACCGCTCGATCAGTGTTGCGAACAGCCAGATCAATCTCGACCGACTCGTTGTCCTCTAAAGCGGCCTTGCTCAACTGGATGAGCTGCTGGTCGAAGTGCTCTGCGAGTTCGTGATCCTGCTCGACGGCATGCGTGCGCGGCTCCGTCGAGCTGAGTTCGGGGCCGTCGAATACCGGCGACAGGTCGAGGCCGTCAGTCTTCCAGTGCGAAACCGCACGATCGACATCGAGCAGTTCGCTGTGGCCAATCGCTTCTTCCAGAGTGCGGAAGCCAAGTTCTGCCAAGTACTCGCGTACTTCTTGAGCTAAGAACTCGAAGAAGTTCACCACGAATTCGGGCTTTCCGGTGAAGCGCTCCCGTAGCTCAGGATTCTGAGTCGCCACGCCAACGGGGCACGTGTCGAGGTGACAGACGCGCATCAGGATACAACCCGACACCACGAGAGGAGCCGTTGCGAAGCCATACTCTTCAGCACCCAAAAGCGCGCCGATAATGACATCGCGGCCGGTCTTCATCTGACCGTCTACCTGCACCACGACGCGGTCGCGCATGCCATTGAGCATGAGCGTCTGCTGGGTCTCGGCCAAACCGATCTCCCAAGGCGTACCCGCGTGCTTAAGCGAGTTCAGCGGGCTCGCACCAGTACCACCGTCGTGGCCGGACACCAACACAACATCAGCCTTCGCCTTCGTGACACCGGCAGCGACGGCGCCAATACCCTTTTGGCTTACAAGCTTGACGTGCACGCGCGCCGAGGGATTCGAGCGCTTCAAATCGAAAATCAATTGCTTGAGGTCTTCGATCGAGTAGATGTCGTGGTGAGGCGGTGGTGAGATCAGGCCAACACCGGGAGTGCCGTGACGCGTTCGCGCGATCCAGGGGTACACCTTGCCGGCGGGCAGTTGTCCGCCTTCGCCGGGCTTTGCGCCCTGAGCCATCTTGATTTGGATGTCATCGGCATGGGAGAGATACATGCTTGTGACTCCAAAACGACCCGAAGCGACCTGCTTAATAGCACTGCGGCGAGTGGGATCGAGAAGACGATCCACGTCTTCTCCCCCCTCGCCCGTGTTCGAGCGTGCACCGAGTTGATTCATCGCAATCGCGAGCGTCTCATGCGCTTCCTTACTGATGGACCCGTAGCTCATGGCGCCTGTACTGAAGCGCTTAACGATGTTCGAGACTGGCTCGACCTCGTCGATCGGGATCGGGGTGCGCTCGGCCGTCTTGAGCTTGAAAAGCCCACGGAGCGTCATCAGGTTCTCGGCTTGTTCGTCGACCTTCGACGTGTACTCGCGGAAAATATCGTAACGTCGCGTTCGCGTCGAATGCTGCAGCTTGAAAACGGTTTCAGGATTGAACAGATGCGGCGGCCCCTCACGACGCCACTGATACTCACCGCCGGTGTTGAGACGTTCATGAACGGTGGGCGCACGATCCTCGGGGTAAGCGTTGATGTGACGTTCAGCGTTCTCGCGAGCAATCACATCGAGGCCCACACCCCCCAGGATGCTCTTGGTGCCGGTGAAGTATTGATCAACGAACGCCTGCGAAAGCCCCACGGCCTCAAAGGCCTGCGCCCCCGCATAAGAACTCACTACAGAGATGCCCATCTTGGACATAATCTTCAGCACGCCCTTGCCCAGGGCAGTAATCAGGTTGCGAACAGCCTTTTCAGGGGTAATTCCGGTGATCGTTCCGTTACGGACGAGTTCTTCTGCGGATTCCATCGCAAGGTAGGGGTTGATGGCAGAGGCGCCGTATCCAACGAGTAACGCGACGTGATGAACCTCACGCACGTCACCGGCCTCGACAATAATCCCAACCTTCATCCGCTCCTGCTGGCGAATCAGGTGATGATGCACGGTGGCGAGCATCAGCAGCGACGGAATCGGGGCGAGATCCTTGTTCGAGTCTCGATCAGAGAGAACGATAAACTCAGCGCCGGCGGCAATAGCAGCATCAGCTTCAGCGCACATCTCGGCGAGCCGGGATTCCATTGCGGAGGGGCCGGTATCAACGCGGTATAGCCCCTTGATCGTGGTCGAAAGACGACTTCCGGGGTGCGGTTCGATGTGCTGAATCTTGGCGAGCTCGTCGTTGTCGATCACGGGGAACGGCAGCGCAACTTGCTTGGCGTGCTCAGGGGTCGCATCCAACAGGTTGCGCTGGGGGCCGACCCCGAGCGCCATCGACGTCACGACGGCTTCGCGAATTGAATCGAGAGGCGGATTAGTGACCTGTGCGAACTGCTGAGTGAAGTAGTCGAAGAGCAGACGCGGGCGCTGAGAGAGCACGGCAATCGGAGTATCTGACCCCATGGCACCCAACGGTTCGGCACCGAGCCGCGACATGGGCTCGATGAGGATGCGCACTTCTTCCTCGGTGTAACCGAAGGTGCGCTGACGACGAGTGACCGACGCAGGTGTATGCACAATGTGCTCGCGCTCAGGAAGCTCTTCGAGGGCGATTCGACCGCTCTCGAGCCACTCAGCCCAGGGCTGCGATGCAGCGAGCTCGGCCTTGATTTCGTCATCTTCGATCAAACGACCAGCGGCCGTATCTACGAGGAACATCTTGCCGGGGCGGAGACGTCCCTTACGAACAACCTTCGTCGGTTCGACGTCGAAGACACCAATCTCGCTCGCGAGAACGACGAGACCGTCATCGGTGACCAAGTAACGTCCGGGGCGAAGTCCGTTGCGGTCGAGAGTGGCACCCACGAGAGAGCCATCGGTGAAGACAAGGGCGGCAGGACCATCCCACGGCTCCATGAGCATCGAGTGGTACTCGTAGAAGGCACGACGACGCGGATCGGTATCGGTCTGGTTCTCGTACGCTTCGGGAACCATCATCATCATGGCGTGTGGCAATGAACGACCAGCCAAGTTGAGTAGTTCGACAACCTCATCGAACGAAGCCGAGTCGCTGGCGCCCGGAGTATTGACCGGAAGAATGTCCTTGATGTCACCAAAGACCGCCGACTCGAGCTGAGACTGACGGGCGCGCATCCAGTTGCGGTTTCCCTGCACGGTGTTGATCTCGCCGTTGTGAGCGACCATGCGGAACGGCTGAGCAAGCGGCCAAGACGGGAATGTGTTTGTGGAATAACGCGAGTGCACGAGCGCAAGCTTGGACGCGAAGCGCTCGTCTGACAGGTCAGGGTAGAACGGCTCGAGCTGAAGCGTCGTAACCATTCCCTTATAGGTGATCGTTCGACACGACAACGACGGGAAGTACACGTGAAGCTCGCGCTCGGCGCGCTTACGCAGGCGATACGTCTGACGGTCAAGGTGAATGCCGCGAAGCGTTCCCTTGAGATCGACTCGCTTCGACTGCAGGAAGAGTTGTTCGAACGCGGGCATAGCGCCGCGAGCCAGCGAGCCAAGTTCTCCCGGCTGGATCGGAACGTCGCGCCAGCCGAGAACCGTGAGGTCCTCTTCTTCAGCGAGCTTCTCGATGCCCTCTTTCACCTCGGCGCGCGCTGCGCTGTCGAGGGGCAAGAACGCGATGCCGGCGGCATAGCGGCCCTCGGTAGGCAGGTCAAACTCTACGACGTCGCGGAAGAACGCGTCCGGAATTTGGAGCATGATGCCAGCACCATCGCCGGTTCCGGCATCAGAGCCGACGGCGCCACGGTGCTCGAGGTTACGCAGCGCCTCGAGAGCGGTCGCGATAATGTCGTGCCCGGGGGTGCCGCGCAGGGTCGCCACCATGGCGAGCCCGCAGGCGTCTTTCTCATTAGTTGGGTCATACATCCCCTGTGCTAGAGGGATCGATCCAAATCGTTCAAAGGGTGGGGTAACAGCCATGCCGTACCGTCCTCACGTATTACTGGTGCGGAGAGGGACTTCTATGGCCCAGAGACAATTTTCAGCGCCTGATTCAGGTCTGAGAGGGTGCGACCGCTTGTGGCGGACTATTTCGAAGCTATGCCAGGAGCGGACTCCTCGACAGCGTTGACGACAATGTCATGTTCGGAATAACGATCTTCGGAGTTTACAACACCATCGCCAGACCACGTGTGACCATCAACGTAAGCCGTCTTTTCCGCGCCCACGTGACGACGGGACTGGATGACGAAGAGCGCGACGCCGAGAGCAACAGTTAACAGGGCTCCCCAGACATTTACGCGCAGCCCGAGAATTACTTCGCTCGGGTCAATCCGAATCGACTCAAACCACACGCGGCCAATGCCGTACCAGATCATGTACAGCGCCCAAACCTTGCCCCACTGAAGACGGACAGGACCGGTGGGCGCGAAGACGGGAACCGTAATACCGAGAACATGCTTTTTGACGAAGCCATACTGGCGCTCCATGGTGAGCAAGAAAACAATGCCCACGACATTCCAGATCATTTCGTAGAGGAACGTCGGGTGGAACAGTGTGTCGGCGGGAAGCCCCACCGGTATAGCTGAATTGCCGGCATCGATCTGCAGGCCCCACGGCAATGCCGTCGGCTGTCCGAAAAGCTCCTGGTTGAAGTAGTTGCCGAGACGACCAATAGCCTGAGCCAAGAGCATGGCGGGAGCCAGAGCATCCGCAAAGCTCCAAAAACGGATTCCAGTGATACGGGCGCCGATGTAAGCACCTACAGCGCCACCGATGAGCGAGCCAAAGATGGCGTTGCCACCGTTCCAGATGCGGATAATTTCCCACGGGTCTGCGCCTTCGTAGAAGTAGTCCCCCGGGTGAGTCGCGACGTGGTACAAACGGGCACCGACGAGCCCCAACGGCACCGCCCAGATGATGATGTCAATGACAATCCCCGGTTCAGCGCCATGCCGTGTGAGGCGACGTTCGGTAAGCATCGTTGCTGCGATGATTCCCAGAAGGATGCAGATCGCATAGGTGTGAATCTGAACCGCTTGACCGAAGTTAAGGCCTACAGCACTGAACCACTGATCGAACGGGATCGTAACAAGCGTCGACCACGAGTCAGGCGGGCTCGGGATACTGAGGGGCACTAATGACAAGGAGGTCACCTTTCTGGACTGCGACTAAGCAAGAGTACCGGTCGCGAGTGACGCTGCAGTCTTCGCAACAGCATCCACCCCACCGGTTGACAAAGCGCTGACGAACACTGAACCGACAATCGCACCGTCGGCGTAGGTGAGGACTTCACGGACCTGTTCGGCGGTTGAGATTCCCAGGCCTACGCAGGCGCTGGTGGAGCCAGCTTCACGCAGACGTGCCACGAGAGTCTTGGCTGCAGCGTCGACGTCGGAACGTGCGCCCGTAATGCCCATCGTGGAGACGGCGTAAACAAACCCGGTGCTCGCTTCAACCGCACGAACGAGGCGCGCGTCGCTCGACGACGGAGCCGCGAGGAACACCCGGTCGAGACCTGTTCGCTCGGATGCAGCGATCCAGTCAACCGCTTCGTCGCTCACGAGGTCAGGAGTAATGATTCCAGACCCGCCGGCAGCCTTGAGCTCATCGGCGAAACGATCGACGCCGTACTGCATGATCGGGTTCCAGTAGCTCATCAGAACAACCGGTGCCGACACGCGAGAGGTAATCTCGCGAACCGCATCGAAGCCGTCGTGAAGGCGGAAACCATTCGACAGCGCGGTCTGCGTTGCCTTCTGGATTGCGGGACCGTCCATGACCGGGTCGGAGTAAGGCAGACCGAGTTCGATCACATCGACGCCGTTCTCCGCCATTGCGACGGCTGCCTCGATGCTCTCGGCAACGGTCGGAAAACCGACGGGCAAGTAACCGATGAGGGCTCCGCCACGTTCCGCGTTGGCGCGAGCAATCGCCGCTTCTACTGTGCTCACGGCTACTCCCCTGCCTTGTTGGCTTCGGCTGAATCAATCAGTTCAAAATACTCGGCCGCTGTTTCCATGTCTTTGTCTCCGCGACCGCTGAGGTTCACGAGGATGACCGATTCTGGGCCCAACTGCTCGCCGAGCTTGAGCGCTCCGGCCAAGGCGTGCGCAGACTCAATAGCGGGGATGATTCCCTCGGTGCGGCTCAACAGTCGCAGAGCCTCCATCGCTTCGGCATCGGTGATCGGTTCGTAGTTGGCGCGGCCGATGTCCTTGAGCCAAGAATGCTCGGGCCCCACTCCGGGGTAGTCGAGACCCGCCGAAATCGAATGCGATTCCATGGTCTGGCCTTCGTCATCCTGCAGCATGTAGCTGCGAGCACCGTGCAGGACACCGGGGCGTCCCTTGGTGAGCGTGGCAGCGTGACGCTCGGTCAAATGCCCCTCGCCGGCTGCTTCATAGCCATAGAGGGCCACACCCGGGTCATCGAGGAAAGCGTGGAAGATTCCCATCGCATTACTACCACCACCCACGCACGCGGCGACGGCTGCAGGAAGAGCGCCGGTGAGTTCAAGAACTTGTTTGCGCGCCTCATCGCCGATGACACGGTGGAAGTCTCGAACCATGACGGGGAAAGGATGCGGACCCGCGACGGTGCCCATGAGGTAATGACTGTCTTCGACGTTGGCGACCCAGTCGCGCAGTCCCTCGTTGATTGCGTCCTTCAGCGTGCGCGAGCCTGCCGTAACGGGGATGACCTCAGCCCCCAAGAGGCGCATACGAGCAACATTAAGGGCTTGTCGTTCGGTGTCGACTTCGCCCATGTAGACCACGCAGGACATACCGAAATAGGCTGCAGCAGTGGCTGTGGCGACACCGTGTTGGCCCGCGCCAGTCTCTGCAATCAGACGTGTCTTGCCCAAACGGCGGGCGAGCAACGCCTGACCCAGAACATTGTTGATCTTGTGAGAACCCGTGTGGTTGAGGTCTTCACGTTTGAGGATGACCCGAGCGCCCCCGGCATGTTTTGCAAAACGCGGCACCTCAGTGATGATCGAAGGACGCCCGGTGTAACTCGCGTGCAGCTCGGCAAGCTCGGCAGCGAACTCCGGATCGTTCTTAGCGTCGTTATAAGCAGCATCCAATTCATCGAGCGCGGCAATGAGCGATTCTGGAACGAATCGCCCGCCGAACTCACCGAAGTAGGGGCCCAGTTCATCTTTCAGCATTAGCAGTCCAAAAAGTCTTGCAAAGTGGCGATCGGGTCGCCCGTGACGAGAGCTTCGCCCACGAGAACGACGTCCGCTCCCGCGTTGCGGTAGTGCGCAACGTCTGCGGCGGTTTTCACTGCCGACTCTGCGATGCGGATGACTCCGCTAGGAATCTGGTCAGCGAGTTCGCTGAACAGATTTTGGTCAAGTTCAAACGTGCTCAAGTTGCGAGCGTTGACTCCCACGAGGCTCGCTCCCACGTCGAGGGCGCGAGAAACTTCCTCTGCTGAGTGTGTTTCTACCAGCGGAGTCATGCCGAGCTGCACGATGAGGTTGTAGAGCGTAGTCAACGTGGGCTGATCCAGCGCCGCGACGATCAAGAGAACGAGGTCAGCACCGGCGGCTCGAGCCTCAAACACCTGATACGGCTCGGCAATAAAGTCTTTGCGTAACACAGGAAGCCGCACTACAGACTTCACCGCCACGAGGTCGTCAAGCGACCCGCCGAAGCGGCGCTGTTCGGTCAGCACGCTAATCGCACTCGCTCCCCCGGTTTGATACGAGGTGGCGAGCGACGCAGGATCACTGATCTCTGCCAAAGCGCCACGAGACGGGCTAGACCGCTTGATCTCAGCAATAATGTGCACACGCTCGCGCGGAGACAAAGCGTCAAGAGCATCGAGCGCCGGAGCAGCATCAGCCGCAGCGCGCTCTACAGCGGCGAGACTGACGGTCTCACGACGGACGGCGGCGTCCTCACGAGCGCCGTCAACTAAATCGGAGAGCACTTTAGCTGTGCGTCTTAGGGGTGAGTTTGTCGCCACCCACGCCGTAGCCAAGGCGCTTGAGCACCTGGCCGACGATCAGCCCAACGACAACCAGTCCGGCCGACGCGAAGACAAGCCACGCAATGTTGAACCAGAAAGCGAGCGTTCCGATCGTGAACGCGACCAACATGATCACTACAGCGGTCCATGCCGCCGGGGAGTTTCCGTGGCCGGGGTCATTATCAGTACTCATCAGGCTCCATTCTTTGCTGATCCTAAATTGTAGCGGGAGTAAGCCGCTCGGCGTTGCCAATTAGCGCTCAGTCGGGTCGATTCCACGACTTTGCGCGTCCCACTGCGAGGCGGGATCATCCGCGACAGTGCCGGTTGCTCGCTCGTATTTTTTCGTGGCAGTCGGCCACCGGCGAGCGGTGATCGTTGCAAGCAAACCCACAAGGATAAGAAGCACCCCTGCAACGAGCGCGGTATACGACCACATACTGCCCTCAACCGCGACGATGAGCGCCCGAACAGAATCGATGCCACTGATGCCCGTGGACTGGGTCACCAGTTCGGACGACGCCAGAGCGGGGTCGGCGATGGTCGCTTGGCTCACGACGACAATTGCCACACCTACCCCTGCCGCCACGACACCCAGAATCCGTCGCACAAACACCGACGCGATACTCAGAGCAGCAACCAGCGCGAACACGGAAAGTGCGAGCGCAGCCAGCGCCCCGGCTGCATCGCTGCCGAGCACCTCGACCGTGACGTCATCCGGCAGCGTGATGGTGAACCACCGCTGGGTCCACGTGAGCATGACCAGAGCGGCGAGAAGTACGAGCCCCGCGAGAACTACCGTTCGAGACCGCTTACCGTTCATGAGCTCAACTGTGTCATCGCATTGGCGACCGCAACAGCACGCAACGGCGCTGCAGCCTTATTTTGCGCTTCTTGGTGCTCTGCAGCGGGATCTGAATCCGCAACGAGCCCGGCACCCGCCTGCACCCGAGCCATACCGTCAACAATCGTGACCGTGCGGATAGCAATTGCCAGGTCGGCGTCACCGGCGAAGTCAAAGTAACCCACGACTCCCCCGTACACACCGCGCTGAGCGGGTTCGAGCTCGTCAATAATCTCTAGTGCTCGCGGCTTCGGGGCGCCCGAGAGCGTGCCGGCGGGGAACGTTGCGCGGAACACATCGACCGCGGTTGCGTCAGGGCGCAAATCGCCTTCTACGGACGAAACAAGGTGCATGATGTGGCTGAAGCGCTCGACTTGCATGAATTCCGTCACCGCGACCGTGCCCGGAGTGCACACCTTCAGGAGGTCGTTACGAGCAAGGTCGACAAGCATCAGGTGTTCGGCTAGTTCCTTGGTATCAGCAAGCAATTCCTCAGCAAGTTCACGATCGCGTTCGGTGTCAGTGCCCCGCGGACGCGAACCCGCAATCGGATGCATGTGCACACGCTTGTGGCTGACCTTCACGAGCGCCTCGGGGCTCGCGCCCACGATGGAGTACGGTCGTCCATCCACACCGACGAGCGAGAGCAGATACATGTACGGCGACGGGTTTAGAGTGCGCAGCACGCGGTACACGTCTAGCGGCGTCGCCGAGACCTCGTGGTCGAAACGTTGAGAGATTACGACCTGGAAGACATCGCCATCACGAATAAATTCTTTGGACTTCTCAATGGCGTTTGCGTACTCGGCAGGAGTGGTGCGCGGGGCGGGCTGCGGTTCGATCTCGATGTCGACATCGGCCAGAAAGGCTTCCGTCGGCTGGGCTAGGCCCGTCTGGAGGGAGTCGAGACGCAATTGCGTCTCCGCCCACATATCGTCGGCAGACTGGTGAGCATCGTTGAGCGCGGTCGAAATCAGCAAAACCGTGCCGAAACGGTGGTCGAGAACCACGAGATCGGATACAAAACTAAGCGCTTGGCTCGGGACCTCGAAGTCAGCAGGAGGGGCATCCGGAAGGTTTTCGAGCTCTCGAACGGCTTCCCAGCCAACAAAGCCGACGAGACCACCGGTCAACGGAGGGTGCCCCTCAACGCGCGGAGTCTTCCAGCGCTCGTTGAGATGCGCGAGTGCTTCCAGCGGAGCCGTCGGGCAGTCGTCGCCCAGAATGCGCTCTCGCGGCATCCCGTAGTCGATCCACTCGACGCCATGCTCGTGCTGCGTGAGAACGCCAAAGCTTGCGACACCGACGAACGAGAAGCGTGCCCAAATGCCGCCCTGCCCGGCCGACTCAAGCAAGAACGTGCCCGGATTTGCTTTCGCCAATTTGCGGTAAACCCCGACCGGAGTCTCACCATCAGCGAAGAGTTGGCGGATGACCGGAACGACACGGTGGCGGGCAGCGACGAGCTGATCGAACTCTTCGCGAGTGGTGGTGCTATTCATCAGAGAATCCTTGACGGGGAACGAGCGGATCTACGTCGAAACAAGAGTGAGTGCCGGTGTGGCACGCGGGGCCGATCTGCTCTACACCCACGAGCAGCGCATCCCGGTCGCAGTCCAGGGCCGCAGTGCGCACGTACTGGCGGTGCCCGCTCGTGTCGCCCTTGCGCCAGAGTTCCTGACGGCTGCGGCTGTAGAACGTCACACGCCCCTCAGTGAGGGTTCGCGTGAGTGCTTCGGCGTTCATGTAACCCAACATGAGCACCTCTTTGGTGTCCCACTGCTGGATGATCGCCGGCAGTAAACCGTCGGCAGCGAACTGAGCGCGTTCCAGCACGTCGTTCACGGTCTCGAGAGTGAGTTCATCGCTCATCGTGTAACCAATCCCTGGCTGTTGAGTGAAGCCTTGACATCGCCAACCGTCAACTGACGGTTGTGGAAGACGGATGCTGCGAGTACGGCATCCGCGCCAGCATCGATGGCGGGAGCGAAATGCTCGACCTTGCCGGCTCCACCACTGGCGATAACCGGCACAGTGGCGAATTCGCTGATCGCCGAGACGAGTTCGAGGTCGAAACCCTCTTTCGTACCGTCGGCATCGATGGAGTTGACGAGCAACTCTCCGGCGCCACGTTCCATGGCCTCACGCGCCCATTCGAGCGCGTCGCGATCCGTCTCGGTGCGGCCACCGTGCGTCGTGACAATCCAGCCGTCTCCGCGCCGCTTAATGTCGAGGCTGAGCACGAGAACCTGAGCACCGAAACGGTGAGCAATGTCATCAATCAGTTGGGGCCGCGCCAGAGCGGCGCTATTGACGCCTACCTTGTCGGCGCCGTGAGCCAACAGCTTCGACACGTCGTCAGGCTGGCGAACCCCGCCACCGACGGTGAGCGGAATAAAGATCTGCTCGGCTGCGGAACGCACTACCTCGTACATCGTGGCGCGGCCTTCGACCGTTGCCGTCACATCGAGGAAGGTAACCTCGTCGGCCCCCTGCTCGTAGTACAGACGCGCGAGAGACACGGGATCTCCAGCATCGCGAAGATCTTTGAAGTTGACGCCCTTCACTACGCGGCCGTCGGCAACATCGAGACACGGAATGACCCGTACAGCGACCGTCATAACTAGATCCTCGCTGCGTGAATCGCGCTGACCAGAATGGCCCGAGCGCCGACAGCGTGCAGTTCGTCCATGACCTGATTGGTATCGACCCGACGAACCATTGAACGCACAGCGACCCACGCAGGATCTTGCAAGGGAGAAACGGTGGGGCTCTCGATGCCCGGGGTCACCTTCGTCGCTGCTTCGAGCAGCGTGACCGGCACGTCGTAGTCGATGAGAACGTACTGGCGAGCGACAAGAACGCCCTGCAAGCGACGCTGCAGCGTAGCGCTACCTTCGACATCTGTGCCGGAACTAATGAGCACAGCAGTCGAGTCGAGAATAACGGGGCCGAAGATTTCGAGACCCTGAGCGCGAAGCGTGGAACCGGTCGACACCACGTCGGCCACAGCATCCGCCACTCCGAGTCGGATCGCGGACTCCACAGCTCCGTCGAGGCTCACGAGCTCTGCCGTGACGCCGTGACGCTCAAGAAACCCTCCAACGAGGCCGGCATAGCTCGTGGCAACCCGAACTCCGTTGAGGTCGGAAAGTTCGGTGAACCGTCCCGGCTCCCCCGCGAAACGGAACGTCGAGTCACCGAAATTCAAGGCCGCGATCTCCACGGCCGGTGATCCCGAGTCCAAGAGAAGATCTCGACCAGTGATTCCAACATCGAGGGCGCCCGAGCCCACGTAGGTGGCAATGTCACGCGGACGGAGGTAGAAAAACTCCACGCCATTGCGCTCATCGCGCACATTCAATGCTCGAGGATCCCGTCGGCCCGCATAGCCGGCTTCGTACAACATCTCGGAAGCGATCTCGCTCAGTGAGCCCTTGTTGGGCACAGCAACTCTTAACATGTCAACTCTCAGTCGATTGGTGCGATAAGTGGTCGGAGGCGCATCAAAGATGTCGCCACACGTCCTCGGGGCTCAGACCCTTAGCAACCATCAGAACTTGGAGGTGGTAAATGAGTTGAGAGATCTCTTCTGCGGTTTCTTCGTCCGACTGGTACTCAGCTGCCATCCATACTTCGGCAGCCTCTTCCACAATCTTCTTGCCGATCGAATGCACTCCGGCATCCCACAGGGCAACCGAACCAGAGTCGGCGGGACGTTCTACCGCTTTGCGGCTTAGCTCAGCAAAAAGTGCGTCGAAGTCTTTCACACGTCAAGGGTACCGCCCCGGAGGGCGGTCCCTTGCCGCATGACTTGAACGAGGTGTGACTAGTTCGTGCCGAGCAGGTCGATCACGAAGGTCAAAGTGCGTCCGGAGAGCTGGTGACCAGCACCGGCGGGACCGTAGGCGAGGTGCGGCGGGCAGATGAGCTGGCGACGGCCGCCCACCTTCATGCCCGGAATTCCCTCCTGCCAACCGCTAATGAGCGCCATGAGCGGAAAGTTGATGGACTCGCCGCGGCTCCACGAGGAGTCGAACTCTTCGAGAGTCTCGAAGTCGACGCCCAAGTAGTGCACGTCAACCGTGGAACCCGCAGTTGCCTCTGCGCCGGTTCCCTCTTCAATGTCGATGATGACGAGTTCAGTGGGCGCAGGGCCCTCATAGAACTCGACCTCTGGCTTAGTTTTTCCTGAATCAGTCATTGGACTAGTCAACCAGATGACTCCGGATGCCCCGCTTCTCGCACCGCCAAAGGTGGCCGTGTTCGCTGTGGGCAGCAAGACACGCGCTTATTCGGCTGGGCTTGCACCTGGGTGCTAGCGGTTCGATCGCATTCCGAACAGAGCGTGGGAGCGCTACAGAGCGTGGGACCTCTACAGAACGTCAGTGAGCATGACGGTGAGCGCTAGCCTTCTCGCGCAGTTCTGACACCCGCAGTGAAGGGTCGTCGCCTCGGTACACCGAAGAACCAGCAACAAAAGTATCGGCCCCGGCCGCTGCCGCGATCTCGATCGTGCGCTCGTCGACTCCGCCGTCGACTTGGAGCCAGACATCGAGCCCGCGCTTGTCGACGAGTTCACGAAGCTGGGTGAGCTTGGGCATCGTCTCTTCCATGAAGCTCTGGCCACCAAAACCCGGCTCGACCGTCATCACGAGAACCTGGTCGAACTCCTCGAGCAGTTCGAGATACGGCTCAATCGGAGTACCGGGCTTGACCGCGATGCCGGCACGAGCGCCTTTCGCCCGCAGCGTGCGGGCGAGACCCAAGGCATCCGCTGCAGCCTCAGCATGGAACGTTACGCCGTAAGCGCCGAGGTCGGCGTAGTCGGGCGCCCAGCGGTCAGGGTCCGTAATCATCAAGTGCACATCGAGCGGGATCGTAGAGACCTGCTGGATGCGCTCCGTCATCTGAAGACCGAACGTCAGGTTCGGCACGAAGTGATTGTCCATGATGTCGACATGGACGAGGTCAGCGTTCGAGATCTTGGCGATATCCCGTTCGAGATTGACGAAATCCGCCGCCAGAATGCTGGGGTTGATGCGTACAGACATAACCGAAACCTCTCTAAGCGTCAGCCTTGACAAGCAGTTGAATGAACATGGCGTCAGTTCCGTGACGGTGCGGCCACAACTGAACGTGGGCTGCTTCGGGCAGGTCAAGCTCTGCCTTGGAGAAGCCCCGCACCACCGCAGGCGTATCCATCTTGGTCACTCCCTCGACCTTACGCAGCACCGACCCGACGATCGCCTTCGTTTCAGCGGCGTGCGGCGAGCACGTGACGTACGCCAAGACACCACCCGGCTTCAACGCCGTAAGCGCGGACTTCAGCAGCGCCGTCTGAATAGCCCCGAGTTGCGCGACATCGCCGGGCTGTTTGCGCCAACGAGCCTCGGGACGACGCCGGAGGGCGCCGAGACCGGTGCAGGGAGCGTCGAGCAGGATGCGGTCGAACTGATTCGGAAAATCTTCGCCAATGTCTACGCCATCCTTCTCCCATACCTCGGGCGGAGCATCGAAGACGGCCAGCGCATTGCGGACAAGCTTGGCGCGAGCGGGAACCAGTTCGTTGGCGGTGAGCGTCGCACCACCCTGCAGGGCTTCCGCGGCGAGCAAGGCCGCCTTGCCGCCGGGGCCAGCGCACATATCGAGCCATGACTCCCCCGGCTCGACGGGGCGAGCGCGGCTGAGAGCGAGCGCGGCGATTTGGGAGCCTTCGTCTTGCACGCGGGCGCGACCGGAGGCGATCGCCGCGTTCTTGGCCGGGTCACCTTCGCGGAGAGAGCCGCCAATCGGCGAGTACTCAGACGGAGTGACGTCAATGTCCGCAGCTTCCGAGAAACCCGGCAACGCTGCAACCGACACCCGAGCGGGCACGTTATCGGCGGCCAAGAGCCCTTCGAGTTCAGCTTCGCGCCCCTCGGCGACGAGAACCTGGCGGAA
This sequence comes from Salinibacterium sp. 10G20-15, assembly GCF_057365065.1. Classification (NCBI taxonomy): domain Bacteria; kingdom Bacillati; phylum Actinomycetota; class Actinomycetes; order Micrococcales; family Microbacteriaceae; genus Salinibacterium; species Salinibacterium sp. 10G20-15. The sequence goes on along the minus strand of NZ_CP195118.1, from coordinate 2,393,479 downwards.
AGCCCGGGTGACCCACAGCGGATGCGAGTACGCCAGCGCGAGAGTTTCTTCGCCAGAGCCCGCAGCACCAATCACACGTTCGCGCCAGGTCTCGGCATCGTGCTTCGTGATGGCGCGCAGCACCGCATTGACGAAGCCGACCGCTGAACGAGAGCCAATGGTCTTGGCCAGCCGTACCGATTCATCGACGGCCGCGTGAGACGGCACGCGCATCGACAGGAGTTGGTGGGTCGCAAGGCGCAGCACATCGAGCACCGGTGGATCGATCTTCGCCACCGCGCGGCCGGCCGCTTGTGCGATCACGGCATCGTAATAACCCTGCATGCGCAGCGTGCCGTAGGTGAGCTCGGTGGCGAGCCCCGCATCGGCACTCGACAGTTTGGCGCGTTCGAGTTGAACGGGAAGGAGTAGGTTGGCGTACGCGTCCGAGTCGCGCACCGCCATGATGACGTCGAGCGCTACCCGACGGGCTGACTGTGCGTAGCTCATGAAGCCACCACCTCTGATTCTGAATTCAGGCCGCGCCACCAGGCTGCGGCATCCATTGCCTTGCGTCCCTCGGGATGGACCCGGAGAAGTTCTAGAGGGTCGGTTGCGGTGCCGACCAAGACTCTCTTACCGGCAAATTGGAAGTGACCGGGAGCAAGTGACGGGGTGTCACGCGCAATCGCCGCTTCGAGCACCTTGAGGCGGCTGCCGTCAATCGACGTCGAAGCGCCGGGCTCGGGCGTGACGCCGCGAATACGGTTGTGCACCGACGGCGCCGGCTCAGCCCAGTCGATGCGGCCGTCGTCGAGAGTGAGCTTCGGAGCCAACGTCACCTCACCGACCTGCGGCTCAGCATGAGCTCTACCGGCAGCAATCGAGTCGACCACCTCCGACAGCAGCGCGGCACCAGATAGCGATAATTGCTGCAGCAGCGAACCCGCGGTTTGCTGGGCACCGATCGGTTCGGTCATCGTGGCAAAGACATCGCCCGCGTCGAGTTGCTCGACAAGTTGGAACACCGTCGCGCCCGACACGGTATCCCCCGCCATAATCGCGCGCTGCACGGGGGCCGCACCTCGCCACTGCGGCAACAGCGAAAAATGCAGGTTGATCCAACCGAGTCGAGGAATCGTAAGAACGTTCGCGGGTACCAATCCGCCGTAAGCCACAATCACGCCGAGATCGACCTGAAGATCGTCAATGGCGGATGCCGCAGCCGTGTCGAGCCGGTTGGCACGAATAACGCTCACCCCAGCCTCGTGCGCGCGCGCCGCCACCGGCGTGGGGGTCATCACGCGGCGTCGCCCCTGGGGCGAATCGGTACGCGTGAGCACTCCGGCTACCTCGTGCTCGGAGGTCAGCAGCGCGTCGAGACTGGGAACAGCGACCTCGGGGCTACCGGCAAAAAGGAGTCGCAAGGAAGTCATCCACCAATTCTCTCGTGAAATCGCTCAAAGATACGCACTGAGCGACTAGAGATCGACAAAGGGTTCGAGGTCATCGAGGTGAACCCGCAGTCCCGGCGGCGGCTGTTGGGCTCGCGGTGTGCCCGGTTTGCGACTGCGACGCGCCACTGTCGTGGCCGCTACCACGAGCGCTTTGAGTTGTTCAGCGACGGCAGCACCGTCTTTGTAATCGAAACGAACAATTGTGCGAACCAGTCCATCGGCAAGGTCCACCGGTCCGAGAACATCGAGCGGCGCGACGGAGAGCTGGCGAATCGCATCATCAATGAGTTCAACCTTTCCGGTGAGCGTTGCGACGCGGACAGCTGGCGGAAAACGGAGCTCTCGGCGGTCCGCAAGCTCGGTTTGGGCGAAATCCTCTTGGCGCCAGGTCACGAGGGACGTGGCAAGTGCACCACCGACGCCCACGATCACCGTCGGCGCACCGTCCGCGGCCAACGCGATCGCGTTCGACCACCAGCGTAGACAGTCTTCCGCCACCCGCAGGCTCTCGCGCGCCAGCATGCCAGCACCATCGAGGAGCAGCACCGCTCGATAGCCACCTTCGGCTACCGGCTCAGCCCCGCGCGTCGCAATCACGAGCGAAGGCTCCTTCGGGACCGTAAGCACGTGATGGTCACCATCTGCAACGATCACACGATAGCCCGGGAACGCGCGCCCTAACTCGTCGGCGGTGCGAGCACTGCCCGAGCCCACCATGCGCAGTTTCGTACCGTCGCACTCTCGGCAGCGCCATGTGACGGCAAGTGCCCCACACCAGACACAACTGGGGGTCGCGGATGCCGACCGCTGCGCCAGCGGTCCGGCGCAGGTAGTACAGCGAGCCGTCTGCATACAGTCGGAACAGGCAAGCCGTGGCGCATAGCCGGGGCGCGCGACTTGAACAAGAACCGGGCCCTCATCGAGACCTGCCCGTGCGGCCCTCCAGGCGGACGACGGAATACGCGCGATCGCGGCGAGCCGGTCGTGACTGACCTGGTTGGCCGAGGGAATCACTTTGGGCGTGCGAAGACCGCCGGGGCTGAGCGCCACCAACCAGCCCACCTCCACGAGGCGTTGCACTTCGGTGCTGCGCGAATGGCTGAGAAAGACCAGCGCGCACTGCTGCTGTTCTTGGCGAAGCAGCGCGGCATCCCGTGTATGGATATAGGGCGAAAGGTTTTCGCTATAGAGCGGATCTCCGTCATCCCACACCACGATGAGCCCGAGATTGGCTGCCGGGGCGTAGACCGCTGACCGATTACCGATGATGACGTAGGGAGTTCCATCGTGAGCACGCAGAAAGTTCCCGTAGCGCTTCTGAACACTCTGGCGGGCATCCAACCGCAACACTCGGTCTGCTGGTAGTAGAGCCGCGGCGGCGGCTTGAACCTGCTCTTGATCGCGGAAGTCCGGGGTCGCGAGGATCGCGGTCGTACCCCGAGCGAGAGCTTGAGCAGCCAATTGAACCATTGTGACAGCCCAGCGGCCGACCCAGACTCCCGGAGCAACCTCGGTCACTCCCGTTGGCGCGGCAAGAGCAGCGCGTTTGTGCTGCGACACGAGCGTCGTGATCGCGCCCTCATCGAAGAAGGCAACTGCCGTCGGCTGCCCCGATGGTTCGAAAGTGGTCGCTGAGGGATCGGGAAGTGATTTTTCGGCGCGTGCGTGGCGTTTCGGGATACCCAGCCGCAAGACATCGGCCGCATTGCCCGCGGCGCGGTCCGCTGCGGTGCGCGCGAGTCTCCACACTTCAGGTGTGAGCACGGGAAAAGGCGAGATCACCGTCTCGAGTTCGCTCAGCTTGCCTGCGTAATCGACAGTGTCGGTGAGCTCGACGATCCAGCCTTCGACGAGTCTGCCGAGTGTTCTGAGCGGCACTTTAACGCGGACGCCCGCCCTCGCGTCAGCACGTAGCTTCTCGGGAATCGCGTAATCAAAGAGTCTGTCGAGTTGCGGCAGCGGCGAATCAATGAGCACCCGAGCGATGGATGCGTCAGCCATCGCTACAGGCCGGCCGCCTGGCGAAGTGCCTCAACACGGTCGAGACGCTCCCAGGTGAATTCGGGAAGTTCGCGGCCGAAATGACCGTAGGCCGCAGTCTTGGCGTAGATGGGGCGTAACAGATCCAGATCCCGGATGATCGCACCGGGACGCAGATCGAACACCTCGTGGATCGCTCTCAACAGTGCCTCATCAGAGACATGGCCGGTGCCGAAAGTCTCGACGTAGAGGCTCACGGGCGCCGCCCGGCCGATTGCATACGCGATCTGCACCTCAACACGATCGGCAAGGCCAGCCGCAACGGCATTCTTCGCGACCCAGCGCATGGCGTAGGTTGCCGAGCGGTCGACTTTCGAGGGATCTTTTCCGCTGAACGCTCCTCCACCGTGACGGGAAGCGCCACCGTAAGTGTCGACTATGACCTTGCGGCCAGTGACGCCGGCATCGCCCTGAGGTCCACCGATCTCGAAGCGGCCGCTAGGGTTCACGATCGCCTGCAGGTTCGAGAGGTCGAGACCTGAACTTTCGGCGATCGGTCGAACGACTAGCTCTTCGATCTCCTGACGCAGTTGCGCGGTCGAAACGGAGGGCGAATGCTGCGTAGAAAGCACCACGGTCTCGATGCTGCGGGGCACGGAACCCTCATACCCGACCGTCACTTGAGTCTTGCCATCGGGGCGCAGGTAATCGACGAGGCCCTCTTTACGAACCTCGGCGAGACGCTCGGCCATGCGGTGCGCAAACCAGATAGGAGCGGGCATGAGTTGTGGGGTTTCATTGGTCGCGTACCCGAACATGACCCCCTGGTCACCGGCGCCCAGCACATCCAAAGCGTCGTTGGAGTGCTCTTCGCGCGCTTCGAGCGCACGGTCGACGCCCTGAGCGATGTCGGGAGACTGCGCGCCAATCGAGATCGACACTCCGCAGGAGCGACCATCGAACCCGACGTCTGAGGAGTTGTACCCAATCTCAGAGATACGCTCGCGCACGATGGCGGGAATGTCGGCATAGCCGGTGGTGGTGACCTCGCCGGCGACGTGAACGAGCCCGGTTGTCACGAGAGTCTCGACGGCAACGCGCGCGTTCGGGTCTTCGCCGAGCAGCGCATCCAAGATGCCGTCGCTGATCTGATCACAAATCTTGTCGGGGTGACCCTCGGTAACGGACTCCGAGGTGAAGGTGCGCAGGGGCGAAGTCATAAGCCGTCTCCGGTAGTGATGAATGGATGTCAGCGGGCTGCGGACACAAGATCCAGAATGCGGTGAGCCACCGACAACTTGCTTCCGCTTGCCTCGCCCACTCTAGCGCCGCCATCGTCGATGACGATGACAGTGTTACTGTCTGTGGCGAATCCCTCGGTCCAGCCGACACGGTTGATCACCAAGTAGTCGCAGCCCTTGCGGGAGATCTTGCCGCGGCCTAGTTCGAGCAGCGCAGCGTCGTCGCGTTCGGTCTCTGCGGCGAAGCCCACAATCGTTTGTTCGCGTGGACGGTCGCGAGAGAGTCCGCGAAGAATGTCTGGGTTCTCTTCGAGCCGCAGCTCGAGCGTGCTTGAATCGTTGCGCTTCTTGATCTTCGATGGCGATGTTTCGGCCGGGCGGTAGTCCGCGACGGCCGCTGCCATAATGACGAGGTCGGCGGATGCCGCTTCAGCCGTCACCGCCGTCTGCAACTCGAGAGTCGTTCCTACTTCCACGCAGCGCACTCCCGACGGCAACGGAACCTCAAGGTTCGCCGCAATCAGCGTCACAGCGGCACCGCGGGTCGCCGCAGCCATCGCCAACGCGACACCCTGCTTACCACTCGAGCGATTACCGATGAAGCGCACTGGATCGAGAGGCTCCCGCGTGCCCCCGGCCGTGACCAGCACAGAGCGGCCAGCGAGGTCGCGAGTGACGGCCACCGCATCGAGAACCGCGGCAACAATGTCGCTGGGCTCAGACATCCGGCCCGGTCCGTTATCAGAACCAGTCAGCTGGCCCGATTCGGGGCCAATAATGCGGATGCCGCGAGAACGCAGCGTTTCAACATTGGCCACCGTCGCAGCGTTGTGCCACATCTCCGTATGCATCGCCGGAGCGATAAGCACAGGAGCTGTGCTCGCAAGAATCGTGTTGCCCAGAAAATCATTGGCTTGGCCGGTCGCGATCTTGGCGATCGTATTGGCCGTAGCCGGGGCGACGACGATGACGTCTGCGGCTTGGCCGACGGAGACGTGCCGAACCTCGTCCACCCCCTCGTAGAGGTCGGTGTGCACCGGGTTGCGGCTAATTGCCTCAAGAGTGGGTAGCCCCACAAATTTGAGGGCGTTGCTTGTGGCCACGACATGAACGTCGTGGCCAGCAAGCACAAGCTCGCGCACAACAGAGACTGCTTTATAAGCAGCTATTCCGCCAGAAATTCCGACGACAACGTTGAGCGCGGTCACCGAGAAACGTTCTATTCGCCGCTGAGTCGCTTGAGTTCGAGCTTGTTTTCATTGATCTCGTGGAGAGCAACGGAAAGAGGCTTGTCGTCGATCGTGGAGTCTACGAGAGGCCCCACGTTGTCGAAGAGGCTGCCTTCGTGAAGGTCTGCGTAGTAGTCGTTGATCTGACGAGCGCGCTTCGAAGCGAAGATAACGAGCTGGTACTTGGAGTCAACCTTCGACAGAAGTTCGTCGATGGGGGGATCAATGATGCCCGAGTTCTTGTCAGCCATAAGGGTGCTCCTTGGAGTCGGAAGTGGTCGCGCCAGCGGGCGCATCCATCAATTCTACGACTTCTTGAGCCGCTTGGCTTACTTCTGTGTTTACTACCTTCACATCGAACTCGTCTTGAGCCGCCAATTCGACCTTCGCGGTCTCCAAACGGCGAGACTGTTCGGCGGCTTCTTCGGTACCACGGCCGATGAGGCGGCGCACCAATTCTTCCCACGTAGGTGGCAGCAAGAAGACCAACAGCGCCTCGGGCATGACCGTACGAACTGAGCGGGCGCCCTGCAAGTCAATCTCGAGCAGCACGCGCTTGCCCTCGGCCAACGCGGCATCGATGGGCGGGCGCGGCGTACCGTAGCGGTACGAGTTATGCACGACGGCCCACTCCAGCAACTCGTTGTTGGCGATCATCGAGTCGAACTCGTCGTCGCTCACGAAGTAGTAGTGAACGCCGTTGACTTCGCCCGGGCGCGGCTTGCGAGTGGTCGCAGAAACGCTGAGCAGAACATCCGGATGATTCTCCCGAATGTAACTCGAAACAGTTCCCTTCCCCACGGCGGTAGGGCCGGCGAGCACAACAAGGCGCGTCGGCTCCGGGCCTTGGCGACCCGCAAGGTAATCAGCTAATCGCTGCCGTTGTTTTGGGCCAAGCCCGCCCACTCGTTTACGGTCGGCAATTGCGAGGTCGGCCAGGATCGACTCGACCCGGGTCGGGCCGAGCGAAGGGACGCTCATGAGCAGTTCACGAACGAGAAGCCGGGCTTCAGCACTGTCGGGCTGAGCCCAAGCGGTGCGCGCAACGCTGAGAGCGGTCCGCGCGCGTTCGGCGACTTCGCGCTTCACTGCAGCCCGGGCGCGTCGCGCCGCGATCGCCGCGCGCGAGGCAGCCGCACGATCAACCGCAGGAGGTGCGGGACGGGGCGCCATTAGCGCACCTGCTCACGAAGTTGGGAACGCAGCGAACGAAGTTCAGCCGGAATCTGACTCGCGCCCTCGTGAAGAACGCTTCGAGATACCGTCACGATCGTGTTCGACACTGCATCGCCGTACAGTTCGCGAGCCTGTTCAACCTGTGCACCCTGAGCCCCGAAACCGGGAGCCAGAATGGGCACATCAACGAGCTCACCGCTCGTGATGCCATAGTCGGCGACCGCCACCGTAGCGCCAATCACCACACCAAAGGATCCCAAACCGCTTTCGGTGTTCAGCGCGGTCACATCACGAACAACACTCGCCGCGACGGTAGCGCCCTTGTGCTCCCCCTCAGCGATTCGGGCCGTCTGCATGCTGCGAGCCGAGGCATTGGACGTCGCCGCAAGCACAAAGATGCCCTTGCCCGCCGACCGCGCCAATGCGAAAGGCCCCGACAGCTCGGAAACGCCCTGATAGGCCACAGCGGTCATCGCATCAGCTTCTAGCGGCGAGCCGGGAGTGAGCCACGCTTGGCCGTAAGCATCGACCGACGACGACAAATCGCCGCGCTTCACATCGGCGATAACGAGCAGCCCGGCGGAGCGCGCCAGAGCGAAAGACTCCTCGAGAATCGCGTAGCCGGCGGAACCGAAGCGCTCGAAGAACGCCACCTGGGGTTTGATCATTCCTACGTTGCCGGCTGCGGCATCCACAGCGCGCAGCGCGAACTCGCGAACGCCGTGAGCGTCGTTGGACAGACCCCAGCTTTCGAGGAGAAACGGATGGGGGTCGATTCCCATGCACACTCCCCCGAACTCGTCGAAGGTCTGTGCCAGCCGCGAAGCGAAATTAGGCATTGTTAGCTACCTTCTCGAGCTCAGCGGCGCGGTCGAGGGCGTAGTCCTGCAACGAGCGAACGTCGAAGCCGTCACGGATCGCCTCGAACGACGCGACTGCTGCGGCGAGTTGCGCGATCGTCGTGAAGATCGGCTTGTCCGCCGCAACCGTTGCGGTGCGAATCTCGTAGCCGTCGGCCCGAGCGCTTCGACCGCTCGGCGTGTTGATCACAACGTCCACCTTGCCGTCGTTGATGAGTTCCACGATCGACGGCTCGGCCGCATCCAACTCTTGACCCATGAAGTACTTGCGCACGACGTGAGCCTCGATACCGTTACGGGCAAGGATCTCGGCGGTGCCTTCAGTAGCCAGGATCGTGAAGCCGAGCTGGCTCAACCGCAATACCGGCAGGATGACAGCGCGCTTGTCGCGGTCGGCGACAGAGACGAACACCGATCCCCCATCGGGAAGACCGCCGTACGCAGCCTCCTGGCTCTTAGCGAACGCCTTCGGGAAATTGGAGTCAATGCCCATGACTTCACCGGTAGAGCGCATCTCCGGGCCGAGAACCGAGTCGACGACGTTGCCCTCAACGGTACGGAACCGCTTGAACGGCAACACTGCTTCCTTGACCGATACCGGCGAAGTCGATGGAACCTGCGAACCATCGAGCACCGGCAAGAGACCGCTCTCGACGAGAGAACGAATGCTTGAGCCCGCCATCACGAGCGCGGCAGCCTTAGCGAGCGGAATGCCCAGAGCCTTCGACACGAAGGGAACGGTGCGGCTCGCGCGCGGGTTGGCTTCGAGCACGTAGAGGATGCCCTGGCCGATGGCGAACTGAACATTGAGGAGACCTCGAACGCCGATGCCTTCAGCAATAGCGAGCGTCGCTTCGCGAACCCGGTTGAGAACGTCGCGACCGAGAGTGACGGAGGGTAAGGTGCACGCCGAGTCGCCGGAGTGAATTCCCGCTTCTTCGATGTGTTCCATGATCCCGCCGACGTAAAGCTCTGAACCGTCATAGAGAGCGTCAATATCAATCTCGATGGCGTCATCCAGAAAACGGTCAACCAACAGCGGCGACGTTTCCGAAATGATCACGAGGTCACGAACGCGTTCGAAGTAGTCAGCCAGCGCTTCGGAGTCGTACACGATTTCCATACCGCGACCACCGAGAACGTGAGAAGGACGCACAAGCACGGGGTAGCCGATGTTCTCCGCAATAGAGATCGCTTCGGACTGGTTGGTTGCCGTGCCGTTCTTCGGAGCGAGCAGACCAGCGTTGTCGAGAATCGCGGAGAAGAGTCCACGTTCCTCGGCAAGATCGATAGCTTCGGGACTCGTGCCGAGAATGGGGATGCCGGCATCCTTCAATCCTTGAGCAAGCCCGAGCGCCGTCTGGCCACCGAGCTGCACAATGACGCCCATGAGCTCACCACGACCACTCTCGGCGTGAATGATCTCCAGCACATCCTCAAGCGTGAGCGGTTCGAAGTAGAGTCGATCGCTCGTGTCGTAGTCGGTAGAAACCGTCTCCGGGTTGCAGTTGATCATGATCGTCTCGTAGCCGGCATCCGACAGCGCGAACGAAGCATGGACACACGAGTAGTCGAACTCGATGCCCTGACCGATACGGTTCGGGCCTGACCCAAGAATGACGACCTTCTTCTTGTCGCTGGGAACGACCTCAGTTTCGGAGTCATAGCTCGAGTAGTGGTACGGCGTCAGAGCCGGGAACTCGCCAGCACACGTGTCGACCGTCTTGAAGACGGGACGCACATCAAGGTTCCAGCGCACATCGCGCACCTCAGCCTCAGTCAGCCCGCGCAGATCAGCGATCTGAACGTCGCTGAAGCCGTGGTTCTTCGCGTGGGTCAGCAGCGCCGCCGTCAGCTCAGGGGCCGCCGCGACATCAGCCGCAACTTCATTGATGAGCGCAATCTGGTCGATGAACCAGGGGTCGATCTTGGTGGCGTCGAAGACTTCTTCTGAGGTGGCACCGGCACGCATAGCCTGCTGCACCGTGATGATGCGACCATCGGTGGCGACCGACGACAGCGTGAGCAGTTCATCCTTATTGCCGACTTCGCCGTTCCAGTGGAAGCTCGAATCGCGCTTCTCCAGCGAACGGAGTGCCTTCTGCAAGGCGGTCGAGTAGTTACGGCCGATAGCCATAGCTTCACCGACCGATTTCATCGTCGTCGTCAGACGGGTGTCGGCGGCGGGGAACTTCTCGAACGCGAAGCGAGGAACCTTGACGACGACATAGTCGAGGGTGGGCTCGAAGCTTGCCGGAGTCACCTTGGTGATGTCGTTGGGAATCTCATCGAGGCGGTAGCCGATCGCGAGCTTGGCTGCGATCTTCGCGATCGGGAAACCCGTTGCCTTCGACGCCAGCGCACTTGAACGCGACACTCGCGGGTTCATCTCAATGACGATGACGCGACCATTAGTCGGGTCGATCGCGAACTGGATATTGCAGCCACCGGTATCGACCCCGACAGCCCGGATGATTTCGATGCCAATGTTGCGAAGATTCTGGTACTCACGGTCGGTCAGGGTGAGCGCCGGAGCAACGGTGATCGAATCCCCCGTGTGAACCCCAACCGGGTCAACGTTTTCAATGGAACACACAACAACCGTGTTGTCCGAGGTATCGCGCATGAGCTCGAGTTCGTACTCTTTCCACCCGAGGATGCTCTCTTCGAGCAGAACCTCGGTGGTGGGGCTCTGGTGCAGACCATCGGTAACCATGCGCACGAGCTCGTCGCGCGAGTACGCGAATCCGGAGCCAAGGCCACCCATCGTGAACGAGGGGCGGATCACGAGCGGATACCCGAGGTCTTCAGCGAACGCCACAGCTTCTTCGACTGTATGAGCAATGTGTGACTTGGCAACATCCGCTCCACAGTCCAAAACAAGCTGCTTGAAGATCTGGCGGTCTTCCCCCTTGTTGATGGCTTCGAGGTTGGCGCCGATCAGCTCGACGTTGTACTTCTCAAGGATGCCGTGAGCGTCGAGCTCGATAGCCGCGTTGAGAGCTGTCTGGCCGCCAAGAGTCGGAAGCAGCGCATCCGGACGTTCCTTAGCAATGATCGACTCGATGACTTCCCACGTGATCGGCTCAATGTAGGTGGCGTCTGCGAAGTCGGGGTCGGTCATGATCGTGGCCGGGTTCGAGTTCACGAGGATGACACGGATGCCCTCCTCACGCAGCACGCGGCACGCCTGGGTGCCGGAGTAGTCGAACTCGGCTGCCTGACCGATAACGATCGGGCCGGAGCCGATAACGAGTACCGATGAAATGTCGTCTCTCTTGGGCATTACTTGGAGTCCTTTGCGGTCTCGAGAACAAGGTCGCGGAACCTGTCGAAGAGGTAGTTGGCATCGTGGGGGCCTGAAGCCGCCTCGGGGTGATACTGAACGGAGAAGGCGGGGATGTCGAGGGCGCGAAGTCCTTCGACCACGTTGTCGTTGAGGTTGACGTGGCTCACTTCTACGCGACCGAATCCTGCCGGTGACTGACTGATCTCGCCGACCGGAGCGTCGACCGCGAAGCCGTGGTTGTGCGCCGTGATCTCCGTGCGCAGGGTCTGCACGTCTATAACGGGCTGGTTGATACCGCGGTGGCCAAACGGCAGCTTGTAGGTGCCGTAGCCGAGCGCACGGCCCAAGAGCTGGTTGCCGAAGCAGATTCCAAAGAACGGGAGGCCCTTCTTGAGAACCTCGGTCAACAGAGCAACGTGACCATCGGATGCCGAGGGGTCGCCCGGGCCGTTCGAGTAGAAGACGGCGACCGGTTCGATCGCGAGCATGTCGTCGAAGGTGACGGTTTGAGGAAGAACGTGTACCTCAAATCCCCGCTCCGCAAGGTAGTTGAGAGTCGATGTCTTCACACCGAGGTCGAGAACGGCGAGACGGCCAATGCTCTCGCCTTGCGCCTCGACGACGTACGCCTCAGACGTTGACACTTCAGAAGACAAGCTTTGGCCCGCCATCTCAGCCGCAGCGGTGATGGAGGCGAGCTGCTCTTCGGTGCTGAGGCTCGCGGCCTCACCGGAGAAGATTCCGCCACGCATTGAACCGGCATCACGCAAACGACGGGTGATCGCGCGGGTGTCTACGCCGCTGATACCGATGATTCGCTGCTCGGCGAGCTGGGCATCCAGCGACTCTTCCGCACGGAAGTTGGACACGACACGGCTGGCATCGCGAACGACAAAGCCCGACACCCAAATTCGTGAGGATTCGGGGTCTTCGGAGTTCACACCGGTGTTGCCGATGTGGGGTGCCGTCATGACGACGATCTGTCCGGCGTAGCTGGGATCGGTAATGGTCTCTTGGTACCCGGTCATGCCGGTCGCAAAGACAACTTCGCCGATCTTCTGGCCGCGGGCACCATAGGCCTGACCGAGATAGCGCGAGCCATCTTCAAGGACGAGCACTGCGGGTTCAAAGGTCACTGGGACTGCCTTTCGTTGCCGACGACACTATTGAGGGCGCGTTCGCACGTCTCGGGGTCATCCATTCGGAAATAACTATCGACTGCAGTGTCATCGAGATTCCACTCGATCACCTGCAGCCCGTTGCTTTCGACCACACGGTCGATGGTCCAGGTTGCGCGGGTAATGCCGCGCACATCAGCGCGAGAGAGCCAGAAATCGGGCGAGCCAGCACGCGAAACCACGATGCCTTCGGGGTGCACTTCGAGAAGGCAGTTCGCCCGGAAACCCAAGCCGTGCACGTTGATGCGATTGAGTTGATCTCCGGCCACAGTGGTCGCAACGTACTTGCCGCTGAAACGGAGGTCGGTGTCGTCGAGATCAGCGGGCGGCGCGAGCGGCGCGGCGATGTGGGACTGTCGTCGCTTACGCGCACGCCAGCCGACGACCATCGCGGTAAGAGCGAGAGCCACGATGATGAGCACGATGACGATCGAGATTTCTTTAGCCACGAGCGGCCTCGCTCTCGGCGGCCCGCGCTTGCTGAGCGACTTCGGCAGCGTCAACGACGTCACCATCCCGCACGGTTTCGTAGCCGTTATGGATGGTGGTCATGACTCGACCAGGCAGTTCGCGCCCGAGGTAGGGCGAGTTCGTGCTCTTGCCGCGAAGGGATTCCGCGGAGAATGTGGAACGAGCGCTCGGGTCGACCAGCACGATGTTGGCCGGGGCTCCCAGCGCGAACGGAGTGGCGTAGCCGTCGAGGCGACCGATCTCCGCGGGCTTCTGCGAGAGCACGCGTGCGACATCCGCCCAGTTAAGCTGGCCGGTGTCGACGACAGCCTGCTGGACAACGTTGAGCGCGGATTCAAGCCCGACCATACCGAATGCCGCCTCAGGCCACGAGCATTCCTTAGCCTCGGGCGGATGCGGTGCGTGGTCAGTGGCGACGATATCGATCGTGCCGTCGGCGAGGGCTGCACGCAAAGCGTGAACATCTTCGTCGCGACGCAGCGGAGGGTTCACCTTGAAGCGGGCGTCGTAGCCGCGAACGAGTTCCTCGGTGAGCAGCAAGTGGTGAGGCGTCACCTCTGCGGTAACGGCGATTCCACGAGCCTTCGCCCAACGAATCACATCGACAGAACCGGCGGTGGAAAGGTGGCAGATGTGAAGACGGGCACCCACGTGCTCGGCGAGCAAAACGTCGCGGGCGATAATCGACTCTTCCGCGACCGCGGGCCAGCCAGCGAGCCCCAGCTCACTAGAGACGGCACCCTCGTTCATCTGGGAATCGAGGGTCAACGTGGGCTCTTGAGCGTGCTGCGCAACGACGCCGTCAAAGGTTGTGACGTACTCGAGCGCCCGACGCATCAGCAAGGCGTTGTGGACACATTTGCCGTCATCTGAGAAGACGCGCACGGTGGCGCGAGAGTTAGCCATTGCGCCAATCTCAGAAAGCTTCACACCTTCGAGGCCCTCCGTTACCGCCCCGATTGGGCGCACGCTGGCGTACCCGTGGTCAATGCCAAGCGACTGCACTTGCTCAACAACACCGGCGGTGTCTTGAACAGGCATCGTGTTGGCCATCGCGAACACAGCGGTGAAACCGCCCATGGCCGCAGCACGTGTTCCCGAAAGAACGGTCTCGCTCTGCTCGAAGCCAGGCTCCCGCAAGTGAGTGTGAAGGTCAACGAGCCCCGGAAGTGCCTGCAGACCGGCTGCGTCGATCGTGCGGTCGGCAGAGGTTGCATCCGTGAAGACGCCGCGATCGATCGTGAAATCTCCGCGCTCGCCATTCGGCAGAGTGGCGTTGACGATTCTGATACTCACGAGAGTCCTCTTCTCTGGATTAGTTCACGTTGAGGGGCGGCGGGCAGCATTCCCGCACTCACCGCTCCACAGCTCCGGACAGCAAGTGATACAGCACCGACATACGCACGGAGACGCCATTCGCCACTTGCTCAAGCACTGTTGATTGTGGCGAATCTGCGGCGGCAGCCGAGATTTCGAGGCCGCGGTTCATCGGCCCAGGGTGCATAACCATGCTACTGGCTGGCAGGGCACACAGTCGCTCGTCGTTGAGTCCCCACTGTCGCGAATATTCGCGAGCATTGGGGAAGAATGCTGCGGCCATCCGCTCGGCCTGCACGCGCAGCATCATGATGACGTCGGGCCCCTGCGCGATGGCGTGGTCAAGGTCATACGAGACCTTAACGGGCCAGCCGCTGAGGTTCACGGGAAGCAAGGTGGCGGGGGCAACGAGAGTCACGTGAGCGCCGAGCGTCGTCAGCAGCCAGACGTTGGATCGCGCGACTCGCGAGTGAACGATGTCACCGACGATGGTGACGGTCACTCCGTCTAGCCCTTTGCCTCGAGCCGCTGTTCCGTGCAGGCGGCGACGAATGGTGAAAGCGTCGAGAAGAGCCTGGGTCGGATGCTCGTGCGTGCCGTCGCCGGCGTTCACGATTCCGGCGTCAATCCAACCGCTGTCTGCCAGCGTCTTCGGTGCTCCGGATGCCCAGTGACGTACGACTACCGCGTCTGCGCCCATCGCCGCCAAAGTTTGCGCGGTGTCCTTGAGGTTTTCGCCCTTAGAAACGCTCGATCCTTTGGCGGCAAAGTTGATGACGTCGGCGCTCAAGCGCTTGGCCGCAGCCTCGAAGGAAATGCGAGTGCGCGTGGAGTCTTCGAAGAAGAGATTGATAACCGTCTTGCCGCGCAGGGTGGGCAGCTTTTTGACTTCGCGCTCCGAGACGCTCGCCATGTCTTCGGCAACGTCGAGTATCGCAATCGCTTCCTCGCGAGACAGTCCCTGAGTGGTGAGGAGATTTCTCATCCGATGGTCACCTCGTCTAGGCCATCGATTTCCTCGAGGCGTACGTTGATACGTTCGTCAGCCGAACTCGGAAGATTCTTACCCACGAAGTCGGCGCGAATCGGAAACTCCCGGTGCCCGCGGTCAACAAGCACGGCGAGGCGCACGGCGCGGGGGCGCCCGAGATCGCCGAGCGCATCCAACGCAGCGCGAATCGTGCGGCCCGAATACAACACGTCATCGACGAGAACGACGGTCTTGCCGTCAATGCCCCCGCTGGGGATGTCAGTCGGGCCGGTAGCGCGGGTGGGGTTCTGAGCGAGATCGTCGCGATACATCGTGACGTCGAGCGCCCCTGCCGGGATCACAGCAGAATCAACCGAGTGGATGATCGCCGAGATGCGGGTGGCCAGCGTGACGCCGCGCGTCGGAATACCGAGAATAACGAGATCGTCTGAACCGCGATTGGACTCAAGAATCTCATGTGAAATACGAGTCAATGCTCGGGTGATATCAGCATGCTGTAGCACTGTGCGCACAGGCATTCTGACCTCCTTCCCCGCCTCTCTGGACGGAATTTAAAGGAAATCTGTTTCGACGACTCTAGCGCACCTCGCCGCACAGTTCACACTTCAGCACCGAGAGTTATGAGCCCCAGCGTTTGAGCAGAAAACGTTCGAGCACGCCAACCGCGGTATCGGTTAGTTTTCCCAGAACACCCAACAGGATGATCGTGAGGAACAGTCGGTCAATGCGTCCGTTTTGCTGCGAATCGACAAGCAAGAAGCCAAGGCCGAGCGAAGCGCCCAACAACTCCCCCGCCACGAGAAACAGCCACGCCTGTGCCAGCGCTAACCGCAGCGACGAGATCACTGCCGGCACAACGGCCGGCAGCTGAACCAGTCCGAGCAGCGCGGGGCCCGAATAACCGTAGCTTCGGCCCAGTTCGACCAGATGGGCATCCACATGGCGAAGTGCTGACGCCACTGTCGTGTACACCGGGAAGAAGGCGCCGATGGCGATCAGCGCAACCTTGGAATCCTCGTTGTAGCCGAGGTAGAGCCCGAGAAGGGGCACCCAAGCCAGAGAGGGCACCGCACGCAGAGCACCCAACGTGGGAGCAAAGAACTCTGACACGCGAGCCGAAAGCCCCACAACGGATGCCAACGCGAGGCCGACGCCCGACCCGATCACGAATCCTAGGAGCACCCGCTGGGTGGAGATCGCAACGTGTTGGTAGAGAACACCACGCTCGTAGAGGTCCACACCGGCTGCCCACACACTGAGCGGTGTCGGTAGCCGGTAGCTGGCGACAAGGCCCGAGGTGGCGATGAGTTGCCAGAGAGCGATCAGCGCCAGCGGAAGCACCGCGCCCAGGAGAAGAGGGCGACCCCAGCGTCGACGACGCGGTGTACTGGTTTCCACGGGTGCCGGAGCGGCCTCGACCTTAGTAACGACAGGCCGCTCTAACAGGCTTGACGGGCTATTCAGCGACACGGCTGGGGTCCGCACTGTCGACGTACGTCGTTTCAAACAGCGTCTCAAGAGCATCGTCGATCTGGGATTGCTCGGCAACGGCTCCCGAGTCAACGAAAATCGGACCAATCACACCGAGCACGTCGAGCTGCTTCTGTCCCGGAGCGGGGTCGATAGCCAAGTTCGTACGCTCCAGCAGTACCGAGTTAGCAATCGGGAGATCGATACCGGCGACATCCGCAAAGATCGCCGCAGCGTCATCCGGGTTCTCCGCAGCCCACTGCCGCGCCTTCTCATAGGCGTCGACGACTACTTGAGCCAGATCGGGAGACTTCTTCAGGAAGCTCTCCGTGGCGTTGAGGAAGCCATAGCTATTGAAGTCGGGGTTGTCGTACACGATGCGCGACCCTGCATTCACGACGGATGCGCTCATGAGCGGATCAAGGCCAGCCCACGCATCCACGGCGCCCGACTCCAACGCCGTCTTACCGTCCGCGTGCTGCAATTGAGTGATCGTGACCTCATCAAGCCCAATGTCGAACTCCTCAAGGGTCTGAAGCAAGAAGAAGTAGGGGTCGGTACCGGCATTCGCGCCGATGTTCTTGCCGCGCAGATCCTCGGCAGACTGAATGGGTGAGTCTGCGGCGACGACGATGGCAGACCAATTGGGCTGAGAGTACACGTCGACGGTCTTAATGGGCGAACCGTTGGCCCTCGCGAGCAACGCGGCAGAACCGGCTGTAGACCCGACATCCAGAGCACCCGCCCGCAAGGCGTCGTTTGCTGCGGCAGAACCGGATGACTGAAGCCATGTCACCTCAACGTCATCGCCGAGCGTCGATTCCAGCCACCCTTCTTCCTTAATGATCAAGCTGAGCGGGTTGTAGGTCGCAAAGTCGACCGCAAGGGTGTCGCTGCTCCAGCCACCCTCGTTATCCGTGGCTTCGGGGGCGAGACCTGAGCCTTCGCCCGCTACGCAACCGGAGAGTCCGAGGGTGAGCGCTACAGCGCCCGCGGTGAGAAGTGATGAAAGAGAACGGCGAGACATAATTTCCTTTAGGGGTGTGGGGAGAACAGTGAAAACGGGCGAGGGAGCTAACTGCTACTCGTCACCGGGAGGTGGTGGGTGGCGACGCCGAGACCCTCAAGCAGCTCAGCTCGCAATTCAGCAAGGTCTGCGCTGCCCCGGTCACGGGGGCGATGCCCCGGGACCGTCACGGTCGCGCGCACGCTAGAGACAGCATCCGCGGAATCGGCGGGGTTCGAACCCAAGAGGATGACGCGGTCGGCGAGGTAGAGCGCCTCGTCGACATCGTGCGTGACGATCACAATGGTCGCGGGCTCTGCGGCGTGGAGTTCCAGAAGCAGATCTTGCATCGCGAGCCGCGTCAGCGCATCCAAGGCGCCGAACGGCTCATCAAGCAGAAGCGCCCCTGGCTGGCGTGCCAGAGCGCGCGCGAGGGAGACACGTTGAGCCATGCCACCCGAGATCTCTCGAGGCCGCAAATGCGCAGACTCAGAAAGTTTGACGAGCTCCAGAAGATGCGACACGCGCGCGCGGTCACTTGCCGTACGACGAGTGCGCGGCAACCCAACCTCAACGTTGCGCGTAAGCGACCGCCAAGGAAGCAACCGAGGCTCTTGAAACGCGATCGCTGACCGCTCATCCAGCCCCGTTACAGGAGCGTCACCGATGGTGATGGAACCCGCGGTTGGGGTATCCAAGCCCCCGATGTGCCGCAATAGAGTCGACTTGCCGCAGCCAGAGGGACCAATGAGCGCAACGATCTCGCCCTGAGCAATCTCAAGCGAGACATCGTTGAGCACCCGGCGCTCGCCGAAACTACGAGCGAGGCCGCGGATGCTGACCGAGAGGGCATCAGAAGTGATGCTGTCGCGGAGGGAAAAAGAACTCATCCCTGAACGCTAAGACCCGGGTCACACGATGGCTACCGAGGTCGTAACGTAGCGTCACGCAATCGCGTAACGCTACGTCACATAAGAATGCCTATTCGAAGCTGGCCGCGATGCGACCAAGCAGTCCATTGATGAAGCCAGCTGAATCCTCTGTCGAATGAACCTTGGCCGATTCGACAGCTTCGGAAATAGCGACTCCCGCAGGAACCTCATCGTTGAACATGATCTCCCACAGGCCGATGCGCAGCAGCGCACGGTCGACTGCCGGCATCCGGTTCAACGGCCAGCCCTGCGAATACGTTTCGATGAGCTCATCGATTTCTTCGCCGTGCTCAGTGATACCTACGACGATGTCCTGCGCGTAAGCCCAGGCAGTGGCCCGTGCGGGTTCACCCATCGCACGCGTCGATTCTGCGGCGAGAGCAGCATTGATGCTTTCGCCGCGAACGTCTGCGCCATACATAACGTCAAGCGCGCGCTTACGCGCCTTGGTGCGAGCTCCCATTTAGTCGTTCACTCGACCGAGGTAGCTGCCATCACGGGTGTCGACCTTAACCTTGGTGCCCTGCTCAACGAACAGCGGTACCTGAATCTGATACCCGGTCTCGACCGTTGCCGGCTTACTGCCACCGGTCGAACGGTCGCCCTGCAGTCCAGGCTCGGTGTAGGTGATCTCCAAAACTACGGATGCCGGAAGCTCGACGTACAGTGGCTCCTGATTGTGCAGCGCGATTGTGACGTTCTGGTTCTCCAGCATGAAGTTGGCGGCATCGCCGACAGCTGCCTCGCTCAAGGTGATTTGGTCATAGTCACTCGTGTTCATGAACACGAAGTTCTCGCCGTCCTTGTAAAGGTACTGAAAGTCGGACCGGTCGACGGTCTCAGTCTCAATCTTCGCGCCCGCGTTAAAGGTGCGGTCTACGATCTTGCCCGTACGCACGTTCTTCACCTTGGTCCGAACGAATGCTCCGCCCTTACCCGGCTTGACGTGCTGGAACTCGATAACGGACCACAGTCCACCGTCCATGTTGAGAACGACGCCGTTCTTGATGTCAGCGGTAGAGGCCATTCGTAAATCCGTTTCTGTTAACGATCAAAAGCACGGCTATAACACCGCGGTGAAAAATCCAACGTTCGAGTCTAACCGAGTCGCCGCATAACTGCGTCGATCCCGAGAACGTAGGACTCAAAGCCGAAGCCCGCGATCACGCCAGTAGCCACACCCGAGATCACACTCGTATGGCGGAACTCTTCTCTCGTGTGCGGGTTCGTAATGTGAACTTCGATCAGCGGCAATCCAGCGCTGGAGACCTGAGCGGCCGCATCCCGCAGCGCGTACGAATAGTGCGTGAAAGCAGCGGGGTTCAGGATGACCGGCGCGCCAGCATCCACCGCTTCGTGCAGCCACGAAATCAGTTCGGTTTCGCTGTCTGTCTGGCGAAAATCGAGAGTGATGGATGCCGCGTTGGGCAGTGTCTGGGCGTGGGATTCAAGCTGAGCCTGAAGATCGACGAGCGTTCCCCCGCCGTACACATCGGGTTCTCTGCTGCCGAGCCGACCAAGGTTGGGCCCGTTAAGCACGAATACTGTAGTCACCGCTCCACTCTAGCGAGGCAGGCCCGCTAGACCCCGACTTCTTGGTACGCCGAGTACAACATTGCTTCGTCAGGACCGTTGAGCATCGAGGTGCGCCCTACAGCATCGAGAACCACGAAGCGGATCATTCCAGCACGGGCCTTCTTGTCCCGCTGCATGGTGGCGAGAAGCGTGTTCCAGCGGCCAAGCGGGTAGTCGATGGGAAGACTCAGAGATTGCAGGATGCTGCGATGGCGGTCAACGACCTCCGAGCTCAGCGAGCCAGCGAGGTGTGCGAGTTCTGCGGCAAAAACCATTCCCACCGATACCGCAGCGCCATGGCGCCAACGGTAGCGCTCGGCATGCTCGATGGCGTGGCCCAGCGTGTGGCCGTAGTTGAGCGTTTCGCGCAGACCGGTCTCTGTGAAGTCTTCTCCAACGACGCGAGCCTTGAGACCGATCGAGAGCTCCACGACGCGACGGAAGGAATCCGAGTGAGGATCGGTGACAGCATCCACATCAGCCTCGATCAGATCGAGGATCTCGGGCTCACCGATGAAACCGCACTTAACGATCTCGGCGAACCCCGCCAAGATCTCGTTGCGCGGGAGATCTTCGAGCACATCGAGATCGGCGACGACTGCGCTTGGCGCATAGAACGCACCCACGAGGTTCTTGCCCTCAGCGGTGTTGATTCCTGTCTTGCCTCCGACGGCGGCGTCAACCATGCCTGCGACGCTCGTCGGGCACTGAATGAGCTTCACGCCCCGCAGCCAGGTCGCGGCTACGAAACCGGCCAGATCGGTCGCTGCTCCGCCTCCGAAACCGATGACGGCATCCGTGCGAGTGAAGTCGGTTTGGCCCATGATCTGCCAGCAAAACGCGGCTACTTCGACGCGCTTGGCGTCTTCGGCGTCCGGAATCTCAGCCAGAAGGACTTCGTATTTCTCCGAGAGCGACTCGCGCAGTGCATTTGCGCGCGCACCGAGCGTCGGCGGGTGAATGATGAGCACCTTCGCTACCCGCGGGCCGAGCTGTTCCGAAAGCTGCGGCAACAGGCCACGTCCGATGAGAACGTCGTAGGGATTGGCGCCGGCGACCGGGATGATCGTGGTTTCAGTCATTGCTGTTGGGTTCCCAACCAGTCGGCGATTTCGCGCGCGACTTTTTCCATTGGCTTCAGTGAGGTGTCGATCGTGAGCGACGAAAGCTCGTCGTAGATCGGGCGTCGCGCTTCGACAAGCTTTTCCCATTCGTCCGCGTTCTTCGCGAGGGGACGCTTTGTACCGGCGATGCGCAGCCGAGCGGCTGCCTTGGACATCGTAAGTTGAACGACGCGATGCGATGCAAGGTCGGCGCGGGTCTCAAGGTTGAGCACAGCTCCCCCGCCCAGCGTGACGACAGCGGGCTCAAGCAAGGCATTCGCCACCGCTTCGCGTTCCCGTTCACGGAAATACTCTTCCCCGAACTCAGCGAAAAGCTCCGGGATCGGGCCGTGCGAGGCTACGACGACCTTATCGGTGTCGATGAGCGGCGCATCCAACATCTTGGCAAGTTTTTTGCCTGCCTTGGTTTTACCCGATCCGGGGGCGCCAATGATCACTACGAGGGCGCCGCCGTCATTCAGCACGGGACGCCTGAGTGGTGCTGAGCGAGTCCGGGATGGCCGCGACGTACGCGTCAAGATTACGTTTGGTCTCGCCGAGAGAGTCGCCACCGAACTTCTCAAGAACTGAGTTGGCGAGCGTCAGCGCGACCATGGCTTCAGCCACAACACCGGAGGCGGGAACCGCACACACGTCGGAGCGCTGGTGGTGAGCAACCGCCGCTTCTCCAGTCGCGACGTCGACGGTGCGAAGAGCGCGCGGAACCGTAGAGATTGGCTTCATCGCCGCACGAACCCGCAGAACGGTACCGGTGGTCATGCCACCTTCGATACCGCCAGCACGGTCGCTCAGTCGAGAGATGCCGTCATCGTCGCGAACGAGTTCGTCGTGCGCCACGGAACCGCGGCGTGCGGCGGTCTCAAAGCCGTCACCGACCTCGACACCCTTGATCGCTTGAATGCCCATGAGGGCCGCCGAAAGCTGAGCATCGAGACGACGATCCCAGTGGGTGTAAGAGCCCAACCCGGGAGGAAGACCGTAGGCAAGCACCTCAACGACGCCGCCGAGAGTGTCGCCATCTTCGTGAGCAAGATCGACTTCTGCGACCATGCGCTTGGAAGTTTCAGGATCGAAACACCGCAGCGGATCAGCATCCAGCGTCGCAACGTCGCCAGGCGCTGGCAGGGCACTACTTTCGGGCGAACGCACGGTGCCGATGGAGAGCGTGTGGCTCACCAGACGGATACCAAGCCCCTCGAGGAACGCGCGGGCGACAGCACCGAGTGCGACGCGCGCAGCGGTCTCGCGCGCACTAGCGCGTTCAAGGACATTGCGAGACTCGGCAAAGTCGTACTTCTGCATGCCGACGAGATCAGCATGACCAGGACGGGGGCGCGTCAACGCGGCACCACGTCCCTTCGGCAGCGTCTCCGGATCAACCGGGACAGGGCTCATGACGTCGACCCAGCGCGGCCATTCGGTATTGCCGATGCGCAGAGCGACGGGGCTACCCATCGTGAGTCCGAAGCGAATACCGCCGCTGAGAGTGAGCTCGTCCTGCTCGAACTTCATGCGGGCACCGCGGCCGTAGCCGAGAGTGCGACGCACCAAATCAGCCTGAATTTGTTCAGGAGAGATGGGAACGCCCGCAGGCATCCCCTCAAGAATTGCAACCAATTCGGGGCCGTGCGATTCCCCGGCCGTTAACCATCGAAGCATTCTTCAATCCTCCCACATCAGCGGAGGCGGCTTGTGCGCGTGACTACGAGTGATCGTGGCCGTGAGGTGCTTCGATAGCGGCGCGCATGGCATCGATAGCATCCGCTTCTCGATCCAGCGGAACATCGGCTGTGCCCGCCGCAAAGATACGCACCTGGGCGATCGCCTGATTGATCAGCAAATCGTGGCCAGAGATCACGGTACCGCCAACGTCGAACCAGCTTTGCGCAACCGCGCTCGGCCACGGGTCGTAGGCCACGTCAAACAGCGCCGCGGTTGTGCGGATGCTCTCTGAAAAACTCAGATCCATCGCACCGCCGGGAACCGTCGTGATGATGATCGTGGGAGCTTCGGTTTCTTCCGCCGCTTCCGCCCACTGCCGCAGCACCACTGTCGCCCCGAGGGATTCACCCAGCTGCTGCAGCGGGGCGGCCTTCTGAGGCGTACGCGCAAAGATCGTCACCGTTGTCGCACCCATCCGAGTCGCGGCGACGAGAAGTGAGGCAGCGGTAGCGCCTGCGCCGAGAATCCACACGCTATCGAGCTCAGAGAGACCAGCGTCAAGAAAGCTGCGCATCGCGCCTTCGACATCCGTGTTGTAGCCCTGAAGGCCTTCATCGGTCATGACGACGGTATTGGCGCCGCCTACGAGCTCGACCAGCGGATCTGCCCAATCGAGCAAGGGCACAACGTCCCTTTTGAGAGGCATCGTGAGAGAAAGACCACGCCAGCGACCGTCGAGCGCGGCCATGAAAGCGGGCAACGACTCCCCCGACAGCTCGACGGCATCGTATTCCCAGTCAAAACCAAGCGTGGCATACGCGGCACGGTGGATGACTGGGCTCAGCGAATGAGTGATGGGCGATCCCAACACAGCGAGCCGAGAACGCGCGGATGAGGTCTCGGCCTGTTCAGAACTGTCTAGCAATAGCTTCCATTTTCGTCACTCTCGGCACACCAGTCGCGCAGACGTTGAGCTGCAGCCTCGTGGTCGTCAACATTCGTTGTAAACACGGTTTCGCCCGTGGCGAGGTTGATCGGCACGAAGAACAGCCAGTCGCCCGCGGCGGGGTTAATAGCGGCATCGATGGCCAGTTCGCCCGGGAGGCCAATCGGTCCTACGGGAAGTCCAGGGTTCGCGTACGTGTTGTAAGGGTTGCTGGCGTCGGCGCGTTCGGCATCGGTCGTCCATACCGTGTGCAGATTGCCTGTTCCGTAGGCGACGGTCGCATCCGACTGCAGGAGCATGTCCTGATCGAGACGGTTATAGAACACCCGCGAAATCTTGTAGAAGTCGTCGGTGTTCGGGCCTGCCTCACGTTGCACGAGCGCCGCCATCGTAAGGATTCGGTAGCGATCCTCTACCGCCACCCCGGCGGCATCCAACTTCTCGTACATCGTGTTGACCATCAGATCGAGCACGGCATACGGGTCTTGACCGCCGTCAAGTTCGTAGGTTGCCGGGAAGAGGTAACCTTCGAGGCTGATCGCTTCGGCGGGCAGGCCGAAGTGCTCGAGGTCTTCGGAAGCTGCTTGCACCTCAGCCAACGGAATCCCGGTGGTCTCAGAGATGATCTCAAGCGCGTTCGGCAGAGTGGTGCCCTCGGTAATCAGCAACCGGTCAGTCACCTTGTTCTCTGGATCAAGCAACGCATCGAGTGCTGATTGCGCGCTCATCTCCTTCTGCAACGCGTAGTTGCCAGGGAAGAAGGCAGGATCACTCTCTTGTTCGAGCAAAAGGTCATAGAAAGCATCAAACGACATCGTGACACCAGCAACGTTAAGACTGCGAGCGATATCGGAGCCGATGTCGCCGGAGTTCACCGTAACGATGACTTCTTCTCCATTGCCCGAACCCTCAAAGTCGTTGGCGAGTTCCCAGCCCATAATTTCGCGGATCTTGTCTTCATAGTTGACCCAGCCGTATGCCGCAACACCAGCGCCGATTAGCGCAATGATGAGCAGCGGCAAGCCAATGATCAGGCCGAGTCGACGCTTCTTTCGCGGAGGATCCTGACGACGACCGCCACCAGCAGCAGCCGCCGCCGGCGCGGCCGCGTGATCGTCGCGAGCAGAATCCGTGCCCGCCGTCAGCTCTTCGAAAGTGACGAGCGATTCAGCTTCCCGTGCGGCTTGAGTCACCGCCGGCAACTGTGACGCCTGGTTCTGGTGAGCCTCGCGAGCTTCTTGAGCCGCGCGGGCCTCACGCCGGGTCATCGGCTGGCCGCTGCTCGGGGCTGCCGGGGCCTCACCCGCATTCCTCGCACCCGCTGGAGTGACCTGTTCTGCGTTCGAAGCGGCGGCGGATTCTTCAGGTGAACCCTCGGTGCCATGGGCGGCAGCATCGCGAGCCGATTTCGGCGCGCCCGCACCGGGTTGATCGCTGAAGATGTCGTCCCAGCTCGGTTCATCGGCCATGATTTACGATCCTTGCGTCGGTTCTACGAGTTCTCCCGGCGGTCGATCCGCCGAACGCTCGAAGTCGAGGGCATGTTGCAAAATTATAACGGCGGCAACCTGATCGACGACCGACCGTGAGTTCTTTGTCGTACGACCGGATGTCCGCAGCGCCGTCTGTGCCGACATCGTGGTCATCCGCTCGTCGACCAAGCGCACGGACACCTCAGAACGGTCCGCCAACTGTTGCGCAAACGCTCGCGCGTCCCCCGTGGATGCGGTGTCGCGCCCAGAGAGCGCGATGGGAAGGCCCACCACGATCTCCACAGCGTCGTACTCCACAGCCAACTTGAGCACACGCTTCACGCTGGCCTTGGCGCGCTGCACTGTTTCTACCGGCGTTGCCAGCATCCCATGAGGGTCGCTCCGGGCAACTCCCACTCGCACCGTGCCGACGTCAACGCCAATCCGGGTACCGGAACGCATCTACTACTCCGACAGTGTCGACAGAATTAGAGCGAGAGCATCCGGGATAGCGGCAGGGTTAGCGCCACCACCCTGCGCGATGTCGGGCTTGCCGCCACCGCCACCACCCAGTACGCCAGCCGCTGCCTTAGCCAAAGCGCCGGCAGCGAAGCCGTGAGCGCGCGACGCATCATTCGTAGCCACGATCACGGCGGGCTTTTCGCCAACGGTTGCCGCTAGCGCCACCACCGCCGCTTCGGAGCCAAGTCGTTCGCGAACAGACTGAACAAGACCACGCAGGTCGTCGGTAGAGGGCAGTTCGCCCACGTTCTCGACGACAGCCTTCACGTGGCCTGCCACCTGAGCCGCTTCGACGAGAGCAGGAACGCGCTGCGAAAGTTGACCGGCTTCGAGCTGAGCGATCTTTCGTTCGGCAGCCTTGAGGTTGGCCAGAAGCTCCGAAATGCGGTCGGGCAATTGTTCGCGCGGCGTCTTCAAGTTGGTGGTGAGCTCGCTCACGATGGCGCGCTCTGTCGCAAAGTTACGGAACGCATCCATGCCCACGAGAGATTCGATACGACGGTTTGCAGAGCCGACCGATGACTCTCCCACAAGCGAGATGAGGCCGATCTCCGACGAGCGCGCAACGTGGGTACCCGCGCAGAGTTCGAGCGACCAAGGGCCACCGATTTCTACAACGCGCACCGTGTCGCCGTACTTCTCGCCGAACAGCGCCATGGCACCAAGGTCCTTGGCATCGTCCAAAGCCATGATGCGGGTCGAGACCTCGAGGTTGTCGCGCACCGCAGTGTTCGCAACTTCTTCAATCTCGGTTTTTGTCTCGGTCGACAGTGCCTGCGACCACGAAAAGTCGAGACGCATATAGCCAGCTTTGTTGTACGAACCCGACTGGTGAGCGTCTTTACCCAAAATCTGGCGCAGCGCTGCGTGGATGACGTGGGTCGCCGAATGCGCTTGAGTAGCGCCGCGACGCCAGTCAGCATCCACGAGCGCACTCGCTGGATCTCCGACTCCGACCTCGCCGGCAGTGACGGTGACCTTGTGGCTGATGAGTCCCTTCACCGGACGCTGCACATCAAGGACCTCAAGGTGGAAGCTAGCGCCGACGATCGCTCCCGCGTCGGCTTCTTGCCCACCGGACTCAGCGTAGAGCGAAGTCTCAGCCAAGATCACTTCTGCTGTTTGACCCGTGGTCGCGCGGTTTACCGACACGCCATCAACAATGATGCCGATGACGCTGGACTCTGTTTCGAGATTCTCGTATCCGGTGAACGTTGTCTCGCCGAGCGCACGGAAGGCGCTGTACACGGAAAGATCGGCGAGGTGCTGCTTTTTCGAACTCGCATCGGCCTTGGCACGGTCGCGCTGCTGCTTCATGAGCGTGTCAAACGCCTCGCGGTCAACACTGAGGCCCGCCTCTGCCGCCATTTCAAGCGTCAGGTCGATCGGGAACCCAAAAGTGTCGTGCAAGAGGAAAGCGGTGTCGCTGGGAAGTTCAACGAGCCCCGATTGCTTGGTGTGTTCCACGGCACTATCAAGGATCGTTGTTCCGCTTGCGAGCGTTCGCAGGAAGGTCTCTTCCTCAGCCAAGACAATGCGCGATATGCGGTCATAGTCTTTCTCAACTTCGGGGTAAGCCGCCTTCATTGCATCGCGTGACGCGGGGAAAAGATCGGCGAACGTCGCACCTTCAACGCCGAGCAAGCGCATTGCCCGCACGGTGCGGCGGAGCAGTCGACGCAGCACATAGCCGCGGCCTTCGTTGCTGGGGGTCACACCATCCGAGATGAGCATGAGGCTTGAGCGAACATGATCAGCCACTACTCGCAGTCGAACGTCCGCATCGTGGTCATCTCCGTAGCGTCGACCGGAAAGTTCGGCTGCTTTGTCGAGCACCGGACGAACCTGGTCAATTTCGTACATGTTCTCGACGCCCTGCTTCAAGAACGCAACGCGCTCAAGACCCATGCCGGTGTCGATGTTTTGCTTGGGCAGCTCGCCAAGAATGGGGAACTGTTTGCCCTTGCCTTCGCCACGCAGGTACTGCATGAACACGAGGTTCCAGATTTCGACGTAGCGGTCGTCGTCGGTGGCGGGGCCACCGTCTGCACCATAGGCGGGCCCGCGGTCGAAGAAGATCTCGGAGCACGGCCCGGCGGGACCGGCCTGTCCGGTGGACCAGTAGTTGGTGTCCATGCCCAGACGTTGGATGCGCTCGTCGGGCAACCCTGCGGTCTCTTTCCAGTACGCCACAGCATCGTCGTCATCTTCGTACACGGTGACCCAGAGGTCTTCGGGACGGAACGCGAGTCCGCCTTCGTCTTCCGCGCTGGTGAGGAACTCCCACGCGAACTGAATAGCTTCCTTCTTGAAGTAGTCGCCGAAGGAGAAGTTGCCGTTCATTTGGAAGAACGTGCCGTGGCGTGGCGTTTTGCCAACCTCTTCAATGTCCAAGGTGCGAATGCACTTCTGAACGCTTGTTGCGCGATCGTACGGCGCGGGAACAAGCCCCGTCAGGTACGGGACAAACGGGACCATGCCGGCCACGGTAAAGAGCAATGTCGGGTCGTCACTGACGAGCGAAGCCGACGGCACTACGGTGTGGCCGCGCTCACCAAAATAGGTCAGCCAACGTTTCTGAATTTCTGCGGTTTGCATGGGATCCCCGGGGAACTAAATACTGCGGCCCAAGGGCCCTGATGGTGGTGCTAAGAACGCTTCGTGAACTCGGAAACCGCTTCTTCGACATCCGCTACGGCATCACGAAGCTCTGCTTCACGCTCACGGTAGCCTTCAACGACGGCACTCGTGAACTCGCGAGCCTTGGAGTCGACATCCGAGAAGAACTGCTTGCCCTCAGGAGTCTTGGCCACTTGATGTGCTGCCACGAACCCGACGGCAATTCCTGCGACGAAAAGGACTGCGCCTTTCATATTTCTCCTTCAGATTGGGGATACACGAACCGTATTAGTTTAGGTGGTCGAGCGGGCTCAGCGGCGGCTCTTAGGGCGAAGACCCAGAACAGCGGCACGAACGCCGGCGCTGAAGCCCGCGAGCTTGATCAGTGGGCCGCCAACCGTGGCCGCCCCAAGGGCGACCAGCGCCGAGATGTTGCCCGTCGTTTCTTCCACGTTGCGTGTGATCGCGTCGACCCGAGCGATCTGTCGATTGGTTTCCGAGATCGTCGTTGTCGCTTCGCTCAGCATGGGGTCAAGGTTGTCGCTCACGCCGCGAATGGCTGTGCTCGTCTCATCGAACACTTTGCCCAACTTCAGCAGTGGCACGGCCAGCAACCCGACCAAAATTGCGAACACTCCGGCCGCGATGAGCCCTGCGATATCTCCGCCAGTCATGGCTACTCCGATCACTCTGAAGAAATGTACATGTACACGCTATTCGACATTGGCATCGAACGGCGCCGGAAAACGAGAAAGGGCCGGAGCACATGCTCCGGCCCTTTCTTTCGCTAGTTAGCGTGCTGCGTAGTACTCAACAACGAGCTGAACTTCACAGGTCACAGGAACCTCGGCGCGCTTCGGGCGACGTACGAGACGTGCCTGCAGCTTGTCGAGCTCTACCTCGAGGTAGCCGGGGGTCTTGGGAAGAACATCAACGTGTCCGCCTGCTGCGGCGACCTGGAAGATTTCCATGCCTTCGCTGCGAGCCTTGACGTGCATGAGCTGCCCGGGCTTGACGCGGAACGAGGGACGGTCAACGAGCTGGCCGTCAACCAAGATGTGACGGTGAACGATCATCTGGCGAGCCTGAGCGGTCGTACGAGCGATCGCCGAACGAACGAGCAGTGCGTCGAGACGCATTTCAAGCTGCTCAACCAGGTTCTCACCGGTGAGGCCAGCAGTCTTGCGAGCTTCCTCGAACTGAATCTTCAGCTGAGCTTCGCGGATGCCGTACTGGGCACGTAGGCGCTGCTTCTCGCGAAGACGAACAGCGTAGTCGCTGTCCTGCTTGCGCTTGGTGCGGCCGTGCTCACCGGGAGCGTAGGGGCGCTTTTCGAGGTACTTAGCTGCCTTCGGCGTGAGGGCGATGCCCAGTGCACGCGAAAGGCGAGTCTTGCTACGGGTACGTGACTTAGTAGACACAGGATCCTTTTCGATTGATTCAAGTAAGAACAATCTGGTGATCACTCGCACGCGAACGCGCGTGCACAACACACCAGACGAAAGAAGAGGGATGACCCTAGGGAACCTGGTCGGCTACAGACCTGTGTTCCGCGATATTCGATTTCATTGCAGCCGCGCGCCGAAACCGTATCGTTGGGACACATAACTCTACCACGCCAAGCTCTGCCAAGCGACGAATCGCCACGCCTCAACCGCACGGCGTCGCGCTCGATCACTCGCCGCGAATAATCTCGCGCAGTTTGGCCAAGCGCGCCGACACTTCACGCTCGTTGCCGTTGTTCGTCGGCGTGTAATACTCGGTGCCTTTCAGCACGTCAGGAAGATACTGCTGCTTCACCACTCCGAACTCGGAATCGTGGGAATAGCGATAGCCCTTTCCATGCCCGAGACGCTTCGCCCCGGGATAGTGCGCGTCACGAAGAGGCTTCGGAACTCGACCGATCTTGCCGGCGCGTACATCGGCGATCGCGGCATCCAGAGCAGAGTAAGCAGCGTTCGACTTCGGCGCAGTCGCTAGATAGACGACAGCTTCGGCTAGCGGAATGCGGCCCTCGGGCATGCCGATGAGCTGCACGGCCTCGGCGGCGGCGACAGCGATGACGAGCGCTTGCGGGTCGGCAACGCCTACGTCTTCAGCAGCGCTGATGATCACGCGGCGCGCGATAAAGCGAGGGTCCTCCCCCGCTTCAATCATGCGAGCCAAATAATGCAGCGCCGCGTCGACGTCAGAGCCACGGACCGACTTAATGAACGCACTAATCACGTCGTAGTGCTCGTCGCCTTGCCTGTCGTATCGCAACAAGGCTCTATCGACCGCGTTGGCGACATGTTCAGCCGTCACCACGGCGGGTGAGGCCGCGTCATCGTCGTTGGCCGCCGAGACCGCGGATGCTTCGAGCGCCGTCAAGACTCGGCGCGCGTCGCCCGACGACAGCCGGATTAGCAGTGCGCGCGCCTCGGGGTCGAGCACGACCGCATCGTTAAGCCCGCGGGGGTCGCTGACCGCGCGGTCGACGAGTTCTCCAAGATCGGTGTCGTCGAGCTGGTTGAGCGTAAGGAGCAACGACCGCGACAGTAAAGGAGAAATCACGGAGAACGACGGGTTCTCGGTAGTGGCTGCGATAAGGATGACCCAGCCGTTCTCCACGCCAGGAAGCAACGCATCCTGTTGCGCCTTGGTGAAACGGTGAATCTCGTCAAGGAATAGCACCGTCGAAACGCCATAGAGGTCGCGAGCGGTCAACGCCTCCTCCATGGTCTGGCGAACATCCTTAACACCGGCGGTTACAGCAGAGAGCTCGACGAACTTGCGCTGCGATCCGCGGGCGATCGCCTTTGCAATGGTGGTCTTGCCCGTGCCAGGCGGGCCCCAGAGAATAATGGATGCCGAACCGTGGCTGCCCTCAGCATCCGAAGCCAAACGCATGAGCGGTGACCCCCGCTGCAGCAAATGCTTTTGGCCGACTATCTCGTCAATAGTGACCGGCCGCATGCGCACTGCGAGAGGTGTTGCTCCGCTGTGCAGAGATGCGGAACCGTCCATAAAGCAATCGTAATCGGCTGCACCGACCATCCGCACAGCACGCCCTCATTACGCGTGCTCGTCGTGGCGTTTGGTCGAGGTTCCCACCAGACCGTAAGGTTCATTGTGGCGTTCCTACGACAGCGGCGAAAACCGCGATTCTTCAAGGAGTAATGGTGGCATCCAGCAAGAAGCATTCACGCGAGCAACGAGAAGCTCGGGAACGACTGCGCCAGTACACGGCTCGTGCCTCGGTTCACGAAGCCACCATCGCACGACGCAAGCGCGACAACGTGCTCGCTGTCGGCGTGGGTCTCGTCATCATCGCTCTCGTCGCAACTGCTCAGGTCTTCTACTTCTCTTCGGGCCCCGGTATGCCAGAGCCAGCGCCGTCGTTCACCCCCGAAGCCGAAGCGACCGAACCCGGCAATATTGGCGACGTTCCCGATCTCACCCTTGCCGAAGCACGCACGTGGACCGGCGAACTGACGTTGAACGATGTCGTTCTCGGTGTCGAGCTCGACGGAGCCTCCGCGCCCCAAGCGGTATCGTCCCTCGTGGATTCCGCAGCCTCGGGCTACTACGAAGGCACCACATGCCACCGGATGGTCGACACCGAAACTGCCGGCCTCATTCAGTGCGGTTCACTCGATGGCACTGGCGCTAGCGACCCGAACTACGCATACGGCCCGATCGAGAATGCGGGAGTCGGCGGGTTCTACCCTGCCGGCACGATCGCCATGGCTCGTACCGGAGACGACGCGTTCTCCAACGGGCGACAGTTCTTCATCGTCTACAACGATGCAATCATTCCAGATGACAACGCCGGCGGATACAGCATCGTCGGTCAAGTCACCTCAGGGCTCGACGCTCTCCAATCAGAGATCGTCGCTGGCGGCATTGTGGATGATGCCCAAGACGGAGCACCAGTGATTGCCACAAGCATCACTGGCTTCACGATCCAGTAACAGCGTCAGCGACCGATAGCGCGGTTGTCCTAAGCTTGGGTGACCCGGCAGCGACTTCCGGCATAAGCAGCAAGGTGAAGTAATTGGCTACACAAGAGCAGAACGAGTGGGGATACGTTGACGAGACGGGTACCGTCTTCGTCCGAGAGGCAAACGGCGAACGTGCGGTTGGCCAGTATCCCGATGGAACGCCCGAGGAGGCTCTTGCCTACTTCACCAGGAAATACCATGAGTTGGCAGGTCAAGTGACTCTGCTCGAACAGCGGGTGAAGAACGGTGCACCCGCGTCCGATGTAGCGAAAGCTGTCGCAGCGCTCACCGAGTCAATCTCCACGGCCAACGCGGTTGGGGACCTCGCAGCACTTCACTCCCGTGTCGAATCGCTCGGCGGTTCGGTCTCCAAACTGACCGAAAAGCAAAGCGAAGAAGCAAAGGCCGCGCTGGCCGAGGCTATTGCCATTCGGAGCGCGCTCGTAGTCGAAGCGGAGACACTTGCCGCTGCAGATCCCGCCAAAGCGCAGTGGAAACAAGTTACCGCGCACATGGACGATATTTTTGCGCGCTGGAAGTCACATCAGGCCGAAGGACCTCGTCTCCCGAAGAACGAAGCCAATGAACTGTGGAAACGGTTCCGCGCTGCTCGCAGCACAATTGATACACACCGTCGAGCGTTTTTCGCCGAGCTCGACGCTGCACACAAAAAGGCTCGTGCCGACAAACAAGCTCTCGTTGAACAAGCCGAGGCGCTGGTATCGCAGGGTGCTGACGGCATCCCCGCGTATCGGCGGCTGCTTGACCAGTGGAAAGCCGCTGGCCGTGCTGGCAAGAAATTCGATGATGCGCTCTGGGCCAAGTTCAAGCAGGCTGGCGATGTTCTCTACGCTGCGAAGTCGGAAATCGATGCACAAGACAACGTAGAGTTCACCGCCAATTGGGAACTGAAAAAGGCGCTTCTCGAAGAAGCTGAACCGCTGCTCACCGCGACAGACCGCGTGCAGGCAAAGAAGGCACTGCTTTCGATCCAGAAGCGTTGGGATGAGATCGGTAAGGTTCCTCGCGACAAGATTAAGGTTGCCGAGGAACGACTGCGCAAGGTCGAGGCCGCTGTTCGCAAACTCGACGAAGATCACTGGAACAAAAACAACCCCGAACGCCAAGAGCGTTCCGAGGGCTTCGTCGGGCAGCTCAACGAAGCAATCCAAAAACTTGAAGCGGAACTTGCCGAGGCCAAGTCCACCAAGGATGCGAAGAAGATCGCCGCCGCCGAGGACGCG
This sequence comes from Salinibacterium sp. 10G20-15, assembly GCF_057365065.1. Lineage (NCBI taxonomy): Bacteria > Bacillati > Actinomycetota > Actinomycetes > Micrococcales > Microbacteriaceae > Salinibacterium > Salinibacterium sp. 10G20-15. Next base: position 2,359,756 of record NZ_CP195118.1, on the reverse strand, counting down.
CTTAAGGCTCGCAAAGCCTGGCTGGGCGCCCTCAAGTAATCATCTGTCCACAGGGTTCCGATTCTCCACCGAACCAGATTCTGTCGGCCGAGGCCGCCGCTGCGGACGCACCATTGAGGTATGACACCTCGATTGCCCTCCGTCCTCAGTGCTCGCGACTTGCCTCTGGCAGAGTTGCAGTGTGCAACCCTCGATGGCGAGCTGTACCCCCTCGACAGTTGCTTTTGCCCGATAGACGAGTTCGACACGATTCACTTGCGTGCCCGGGCTCTCGCTGTCGTCCTTGACCGCCGAATTATCGCGGAACGGATGACCGCAGCATGGGTGTGGGCCGCCTCGCCGCAGCCCCCGGTACGGCATGAGTTGTGCGTGGACATCGGTGCGCGGATGCGGCCGCACGGTACTCTCAACGCGGTAGTACGAGAAGTGGTCATTGGCACGGAGGACATTGATACGGTCTCCGGCATCAACGTGACCTCTCGACTACGAACGGTGCTCGATATTGCTCGCTTCAGCGAACCCTTCGGGCCTCGCGAGAAAACCGCGGTCAGCACCCTAATGGCGGACGGCGGATTCGGGTACGAGGAGTGCGCTACCGTTTTGAACGCACGCCGAAACTTGCCCCAAAAGCGCGTCGCGCTCGAGCGACTAGCGGCGCTGGGCAAACCAGCGACCGCGGCGTGACAGCCTCTTAGCCGCTGTTCACGCGGTAAACGTCGTAGACAGCATCCACGCGACGTACCGCGTTGAGCACACGGTCGAGGTGCGTTGTGTCGCCCATCTCGAACACGAACTTGCTGATCGCAAGCCGAGCCGTCGAGGTGTTCACTGTCGCTGACAGGATATTGACGTGCGTTTCGCTCAGCACCTTGGTGATATCAGAGAGCAGTCCTGCGCGGTCGAGGGCTTCCACTTGAATTTGCACCAAGAAAAGGCTCTTCGATGTAGGTGCCCACTCGACGTCGATCATTCGCTCTGGCTCATCCAAGAGCGACTGGACGTTCTTGCAATCGTCTCGGTGGACAGAGACGCCCGCGCCGCGAGTGATGAAGCCAACAACACCGTCGCCGGGAACTGGAGTGCAGCACCGTGCGAGTTTCACGAGGATGTCAGGCGCTCCGCGAACGAGAATGCCGGAATCTGAGTGCTTGTACGGGCGCAACTTACCTGCAGCGGGGAACGTGAGCTCGCCGTCGTCTTCTTCCGTGCTGCTACTGAGCGAACCGACGAGCTTTTCGATGACCGACTGAGTCGAGACATGCCCTTCGCCGACTGCTGCGTACAGAGCCGAAACATCTTCGTACCTCATGTTGGCGGCGAGCTCGGCAAAAGACTCCTGGCTCATGAGCTTTTGAAGCGGCATATTTTGCTTGCGCATCGCACGAGCAATCGCGTCTTTACCCTGCTCGATAGCTTCGTCGCGGCGTTCTTTGGTGAACCACGCTCGAATCTTATTGCGAGCTCGGGTGCTCTTGACGAACCCTAGCCAGTCCTGGCTGGGCGCAGCATCCGGACTCTTCGACGTGAATACCTCCACGGAATCGCCACTGGTGAGAGCAGTCTCCAGCGGGACGAGCCGGCCGTTGACCTTAGCGCCCATGGTGCGATGACCAATTTCGGTATGCACGGCGTACGCAAAGTCGACGGGAGTTGCACCCGCAGGTAGCCCAATAACCTTGCCCTGCGGCGTGAACACGTACACCTCTTTGGCGCCGATTTCGAATCGCAGAGATTCGAGGAATTCGCTGGGGTCAGAGGTCTCCGCTTGCCAGTCAGTAATGTGCGCGAGCCAAGCCATGTCATTGTCCGCGGGGCCGGACTCCACTGCCTTGCCCGCAGCACGGTCTTTATACTTCCAGTGCGCCGCGACACCGAACTCTGCGCGGTGGTGCATTTCATTCGTTCGAATCTGGATTTCCACGGCACGCCCCTGCGGACCGATTACGGTGGTGTGAAGCGACTGATAGAGATTGAACTTCGGCGTTGCGATGTAATCCTTGAAGCGGCCAGGGATTGGATTCCAGCGGGCGTGTATCGAGCCGAGGACGGCATAGCAATCGCGCACCGAGTTGACCAAAACCCGAATGCCTACGAGATCATAAATCTCGTCGAACTCGCGACCGCGCACGATCATCTTCTGGTAAATCGAGTAGTACTGCTTCGGCCGGCCCGCTACGACGCCCTTGATCCGGGACGATCGTAGGTCATCCTTCACGGAAGCGATGACCTGTTTGACGAACTCGTCGCGCTGTGGAGTCCGTTTGGTAACGAGACTTTCAATTTCGACGTAGATCTTCGGATGCAGCACCGCGAAAGAAAGATCTTCAAGTTCGAGCTTGATCGCTTGAATACCGAGGCGGTGCGCGAGCGGCGCGTATATCTCTAGAGTCTCTTGAGCCTTGCGTGATGCGGACTCACGAGGAACGAAGCCCCACGTGCGCGCGTTGTGGAGGCGATCGGCAAGCTTGATCACCAGCACGCGGATGTCCTTCGACATCGCGACGATCATCTTTCGTACGGTCTCAGCTTGGGCACTGTCTCCGTACTTGACCTTGTCGAGTTTCGTCACGCCATCCACGAGCATCGCGATCTCATCGCCGAACTCGAGGCGCAGCTCGTCGAGCGAGTAGGCCGTGTCTTCGACGGTGTCGTGCAGCAGTGCTGCCGCAATTGTTTTCTCACCGATTCCCAGTTCCGCAAGAATCTGCGCAACAGCGATCGGATGAGTGATGTACGGCTCGCCGCTCTTTCGCTTCTGGCCATCGTGAGCTCGAAAAGCCGCAGCATAGGCGCGCTCGATAAGCGCAAGATTCGCCTTCGGATGGCTCGTCTTTACCGTGCGCAGTAGTTTCTCGACGGAACCCGCCGGCTGAGCTCGAGAGAACAGGCGCGGAAGTAGCGCACGAAAAGAAGCTGATGACTGTTGCGCTTCGCTCATCCCTCCACCCCCTAGCTCGATTCTAGGTAGTATTCGGGGCGAGCGAGGACACAGTCGTTCAGGGCGGACTCAACCGCCTGCGAACGCACACACTGCCGTTCGCCCATCGTGGTTACTTGTTGCCCTTGTCAGCGGCGCGGGCAGCCGTCAGTCGCTTCGTGCGACTGAGGATCTCTGGCTCGTTCTGACGGAACTGCGCGTACAAGGGGGCCGCGATGAAGATGGTCGAGTACGTGCCGACGACGATACCGATGAACAGAGCTAATGCGATGTCGCGCAGGGTGCCTGCGCCCAGAACATACGCGCCAATGAAGAGGATGGCGGCAACCGGGAGCGCTGCAACAACTCCGGTATTGATCGATCGAACAAGCGTCTGATTGACAGCCAAGTTGACAGATTCTGCGAAAGTTCGACGAGATTCTGAGCCATCTTCCGATGTGTTCTCCCGAATCTTATCGAAGACCACCACGGTGTCATAGAGCGAGAATCCGAGGATCGTAAGGAAGCCGATGACCGCAGACGGGGTGATCTCGAAACCGAAGATTCCGTAGACTCCCGCCGTGATAACGATGTCGTGAAGCAGCGCGATCATCGCCGCGATAGACATCTTCCACGTACGGAAGTAGATCGCCATCATGATGGCAGCAAGGGCGATGAACACAACGAGCGCGCGCAGGGCAGATCCAGTGATGTCAGCGCCCCACGACGGACCCACGAATGACGCAGCGACGAGGTCCACGTCAACATCGAAGGCACCCGCAAGCGCGTCACGAACCTGGTTGGACTCGTCTGTCTCGAGTTGCTCGGTCTGAACGCGCAACGAGCTTGTGCCAATGACGGTAACTTTAGGTTCCGCGTCCCCGACGACACTGATCACAGTCTCGGTTGCGAGGTTCTGCGCTTCAACACTCGTCTCAGGGTCGGTGAGTGCCTCGACGGAATCGATTTGGAATTGCGAACCACCGGTGAACTCGATGCCGAATACGTAACCGCCGCGTAAGGCTGGAATGACGATCGAGAGAGTGACCAGAACGGCGGCGAGGACATACCAGATCTTGCGGCGACCGATGAAGTTGATCGAGACATCGCCGGTGTAGAGGTCGTTGCCAAACTTAGAGAAGCTAGCCATCAGGAGTCCTTTCCATCTGAACTGGAATCCTGGGCATCGCCCGCCAGCTCAGCAGCTTTACGTTCAGCAATTGTTTGACGGCGAGCAGCTTCGCGACTTGCCCCGGCCTTGTTCTTTGCCGCCACCGGCGTGCGGAACTGTGCACGCCCACGGTAGACAGCACCCAGAGCATTGGGATCTAGACCGCTCAGCGGGTGTCCGCTCGAGAAGAATCGTGTAGTCGCCAACAGCTGCAACATCGGATGAGTGAACAGCACCACGACCAAAACGTCAATAACGGTCGTGATGCCGAGGGTGAGCGCGAAACCGCGCACGTTGCCCACTGCAAGGATGAAGAGAACGACAGCCGAAAGAAGGTTGACCGCCTTTGCGGCAAAAATCGTGCGCAGCGCACGTTTCCAGCCCGCTTCAACAGCCCCTGTCAGCGAACGTCCATCGCGCAACTCGTCGCGAATTCGTTCGAAATACACGATGAACGAGTCGGCCGTGAAACCGATAGCGACAATCAAACCGGCGACACCGGCCAGAGACAGACGGTATCCATGACGCCAAGAGAGATACGCAATCACGAGGTAGGTGAGGACACCGGCCACAATCAGTGATGCCACGGTGACCAGACCAAGGAGGCGGTATTGGAAGAGCGAGTAGATGACCACGAGCAGCAAACCAATAAGACCCGCAATAAGACCCGAGTTCAACTGCGCGGTACCGAGCGTGGCAGAGATGTTCTCTCTGCTCTGAACCTCAAAGCCGATCGGAAGCGCACCGAACTTCAACTGATCAGCCAGAATCTCCGCTGACTCCTGCGTGAAGCTTCCCGAAATCTGCGGATTACCTCCGGTGATGATGCCCTGAGTGGTTGGTGCCGAAATCACTTGGCCGTCGAGAACGATTGCGAAGCGGTTGCGAGGATCAGTTTGGTCGAAGCCGAAGAGACGGGTCGTCATTTCGGCGACCTCGGTTGTTCCCTCAGCATTGAATGTCGGAAACACTCCCCACTCGCCTGTACTAAAGCCCTGAGAGTTGGATACCAAGCCAGCGGAAGCATCGGTGATGGTACTGCCCTCGACCTCAACTGGGCCGAGGATGTACTTGAACGAACCGTCGGCTTCGCATGTGATCAGCGCTTCATCCGCCGGCGCGACGGTGAAGTTGTCGAGCGACGAGCAATCAAAGTTGCTGTACTCATCAAACAGAGCTTCAGTAATCCAGTTCAAGTCGCTGGCGTCGGTCGGCGCCGCTGTAGGAGTAGTCGCGAGCGTGGGCTCGGGAGTGGCTGTCTCGCCCTCCGGGGAATCCGTCGCGGCCGGATCGGGTGTCTCTTCCGCGGTGGCAGTGCCCGCGACCTCGGTATAGAGCACCGGACGGAACTCGAGCTTGGCCGACGCTTGAATGCGCTTGAGAGTTTCATCGTCCGGAGTGCCGGGAATTGAAACCACCACGTTGCGGTCGCCCTGCGTCGTCACTTCAGCTTCAGCTACACCACTTGCGTCGACGCGGTCACGAATAATGGAGACTGCCTGAGCAAGCTGCTCCCCCGTTACGGTCTGGCCGCTTTCGAGCTGCGGGGCGAGAACGATTTGCGTTCCGCCCTGAAGGTCAAGGGCGAGCTTGGGAGCCCAGGATGCCGTACCGAAGATGGAGCCAGCGCCAACTGAGACGGTGAATCCCACCGTGATTGCTGTGAGCCAGACTATGGCCCGCCAGGCGTTCTTCACAGGGGTTGTTCTTGCCACCTATTTGACTCAGCTTTCTTGACAGAGCAGTGCAGAATCGCACGCCGTTGGACAGCCACCCTCGGGTAGGACGACTCTCAACACTAGTGGGTTACGAGCGACGTGCCTCTACTTTGAGGACTTATCGTCCTTCGAATCGGAGAGCTCGTCTAATTCCGGCGTTTCAGAGCCGGGCGAGTTGTTTGCTGCGGCCTCGCGCTCTGCGGCCTCGCGGTTAGCGATTTCCATTGCTTCTTCAACGGAACGAGGTGTTCCGTCCTCCACGGCGTCCTCGGTGACCACTTTCGCCAGTGTCTGGCTGTGCACCTTGACGATGACGCCCTTGCTGATCTCAATCTCAGCTTCATTCTTGGCAGTGTCCATCGTGATGAGCGTTCCGAAGAGGCCGAAATTCGTCATGACTTCTACGCCAGGAACCATCTGATCGCGAAGCTCTTCGAGCTGCTGCTTACGCTTGCGGCTGTTGCGGAACATGAAGAAGATGAGAACGCCGAGAATGGCGAGCATCGCGAGAGAAAGCGGATCCATAAGGTACCTTTCGGTTGGTCTGTGGGCCTGGCGCTCAAGCTGAGGCGCGTATTAAGCCAGTAAAACTATAGTTCATCGCTAGCCGGGCTCGAATTCCTGTCGGTCATCCCGAAATGATCCCACGCCGCCCGAGTCGCTACCCGTCCGCGCGGCGTGCGGGTGAGCAACCCAATGCGTACGAGAAACGGCTCGACAACCGACTCGACAGTCTCAGCCTCTTCGCCGACAGATACCGCCAAAGTGCTGAGGCCTACTGGTCCGCCGTCGAAGCGTTCGAGCACAGTCATCATGACCGCCCGGTCGAGGCGGTCGAGTCCCCGTTCGTCAACGTCGTAAAGTTCAAGCGCAGCACGCACAGCATCCTTGCTCGCGACCGTTTCGTTGACAAGCGAATAGTCGCGGACGCGTCGCAGCAATCGGTTAGCGATACGGGGAGTGCCCCGGCAGCGCCCGGCAATCTCCGCGACGGCCTCTTTATCGATGTCAAGATCGAGCATCCCTGCCGTGCGCGCAATGACGCGCTCTAGCTCGGCCTCGTCGTAGAACTCAAGGTGAGCGGTAAACCCGAAGCGATCGCGGAGCGGATTAGGAAGCAGCCCCGAGCGGGTGGTCGCACCGACCAGAGTAAAGGGAGCGATCTCCAGAGGGATCGATGTCGCTCCGGCCCCCTTGCCAACCATGATGTCGATTCTGAAGTCTTCCATCGCGAGATAGAGCATCTCTTCGGCGGAGCGCGCCATGCGGTGGATTTCGTCGATGAAGAGTACTTCGCCGGGCAGCAGCGAGGACAGCACTGCCGCAAGATCCCCAGCGTGTTGGATCGCGGGGCCGCTCGAGAGTCGCAAAGGCCGCTCGCTCTCATGGGCGACAATCATCGCGAGCGTCGTCTTGCCCAGGCCAGGAGGCCCGGCGAGAAGTATATGGTCGGCAGTGCGGTTCTGGATCGCCGCAGCGCGCAGCAGAAGCTGCAGTTGGCCGCGTACCTTGGTTTGACCAACGAACTCGGCGAGAGAGGCCGGTCGCAACGCTCCCTCGAACGCGAGTTCGGCATCCGACTCAACTGTCGGGTTTGCCACCACTTCCTCGCCGTTGTCGAACATTAGGAACCCGCCTTGCCACTGCGCGAACCGACAAGCAAGATCGCCCGGCGAAGAATCGCTTGAACGTCGTTAAACTCCGCCGCGCTCGCATCACGCAGTGCACTCTCGGCAGCCGGTTGAGCGAGCTTTTCGGGCCAACCCAGACCTTGCAACGCCATCGACACCTGCTCAGAAACCGAGTTAGCGCGAACGGAGGCTGCTCCAGGCTGACGCGTCGGCACGACAAGTTTGCCGGCCAGGTTCAGCACGATGAGCTTGGCAGTTTTCGGGCCGATACCCGAAACCTTGCGAAAAGCAGAGTCCTCTTCTTCAGTGACAGCGCGAGCAACGTCATCGGGTGAAAGCGCAGCAAGAACCCCCATCGCACTCTTTGGGCCGACGCCGGTGACTCCCCGCAAGAGGTTGAACACCTCAAGCTCCTCGGATGACCGGAAGCCGTACAGGGCAAGGTCGTCTTCGCGCACGATGAGCGCGGTATTGACTTGGGTTTCAGAACCTACTCGCACCGACAGGGCGTGCTCGGGGGTAACGCTCACACTGAGCCCGACTCCCCCAACTTCGATAACGAGTGAGGTTCCGACCGCGGCGAGAACGGTGCCACGAAGGGAAGAAATCATAAGTTCAGCCTACGAGCACCCGCCGACTTCTCTGCTGACCGCCACGCCTCCTGGGCGGGGGTAAGACCGGAGCTGCTGGACGACGCGGGGGACGAACGAGGCCCGCCAGCGAGAGCATCAGCGGCGGATGCACGGGGCGGCACGGAGAATGCCGGACCAGTCCTCCACGCACCGCAGATCGCTAGAGCACAGGCATCTGCGGCATCCGCTGGTGTGGGCGCCTCGGCTAGACCGAGAACCCGGGCAACCATGGTGCCCACTTGCTTCTTGTCAGCTCCACCGAATCCCGTGATTGCACGCTTGACCTCTGTCGGAGTGTGTAGCGAGACAGAAAGACCCCGGCGCGCAGCGACATACATCGCGACGCCACTGGCTTGAGCAGTTCCCATTACGGTGCTGAGATTGTTCTGCGCGAAGACTCGCTCGAGCGAGAGCTGCGTTGGCTCGTACTGGCCGATCACCGCGTCAATACCTTCGCCGATCACCCTTAGTCGCTCTTCAAGCGCCATCTCTGGCGGCGTACGAACGACACCGACATAGACGAGCGTTGCCCGCCGATTGGGAGCGACGTCGACTACTCCGACACCACAGCGCGTGAGACCGGGATCAATCCCGATCACCCGCAGTGTCATCGACTAGTCCTCGTCGAGTTCGGCTTGCACCTCGGGGCTGATTTCAAAGTTGGAGTAAATGTTCTGAACGTCGTCAGACTCTTCGAGCGCATCGATCAGCTTGAAAACCTTACGTGCAGTATCAGCGTCGACTTCGACCTTGAGGTTGGGCACGAACTCCGCTTCAGACGAGTCGTAGTCGATACCAGCCGCTTGCAGTGCCTCACGTGACTGAACAAGGTGTGCGGTGTCAGTGATGACCTCGAAGCCCGCGCCTTGATCCTTAACTTCTTCCGCGCCGGCATCGAGCACCGCCATTAAAATGTCATCTTCAGTGACCTCGTCGGTTTTGGCGATCGAGATGACACCCTTGCGTTCAAAGTTGTAGGCGACGCTGCCTGGGTCGGCTAGTGAGCCGCCATTGCGGCTCATGATTGTGCGAACATCTGCCGCAGCGCGGTTCTTGTTGTCTGTCAAACACTCCACCATGAGAGCCACACCGTTCGGCCCATAACCCTCGTACATGATGTTCAAATACTCGACAGCATCGCCGAGCTGGCCTGAACCACGCTTGACTGCGCGGTCTATGTTGTCATTGGGGACGGACGTTTTCTTGGCTTTCTGGATGGCATCGACCAGGGTTGGATTGCCTGCCAAGTCGGCACCACCAATTTTGGCGGCCACCTCAATATTCTTGATCAGTTTCGCGAATGACTTCGCTCGGCGAGAGTCGATAATCGCCTTCTTGTGCTTGGTAGTTGCCCATTTAGAATGCCCTGACATAAGGGACATTCTAACGCGTCCGAAGCTCGCTGGACTGCGCGAATCCCCGCGCTAGCGTTCTTCGAGCGAACTGCGGAGCCCCAATTTCGCCAAGTGCAATTGTGTTAGTCGCGCCACAGTCGCGCTATTTCCCGCTCGCCACTCCGCGGCCGGGGCCTCCGAAACCCGCGCTAGTTCCGTCATATTGAGCGTTGCGAGCGCCCGGAGCGCCAACAGATCGGCCCCACCGGGCGTTGCCAAGAGCCGCTTCGCTTCGCCGGCCCGTATAGCAAATCGGATGCGCGGCAGCAGCCAAACGAGAAGGATAAATACCACCGGCACAATTCCGATAAACAAGCCGACCGCCGTGGCAGCAGCTTCGACCGAAGCTTGCTGACTCTGCCCCGCCGATTCCAACGCTGCACCGGCTTCACTCGCACCATCGAACGGAGCCCGGATGCCCGCTCCAATCAGTGGTACCGCGCCGAGTGCGTCGCCCAGTTCGACCATCGTCGATTCGAATCCTGCCCCCGCCTCCTGCATCTGAACGCCAAGTTGCTGAAAGGCAGCAATGAGCTGGTACACCCACACCCCGAGTGCAATCCACACCGCGATGAACCCGAGGGAAATCACGTCAGCGATGATTTGACGAGTTCGACGGGAGGGCTGGTCCGCATACAGTTGCATTCCCTCATGATGCAGGATCTACTGCGTGGCGCGGACTCGACGCACGAAGTACTCGTGAAATCGTGTATCACCCGTAATTTCGGGATGAAAGGACGTGCCGAGCAGGCCGCCCTGTTCTACCGCGACAATTCGGCCGTCATCCAACGTTGCGAGAGCTCGAGCCCGAGCGCCGACGCTTTCGACCACCGGAGCGCGGATGAACACGGCGTGCACGGGGTTCTCCCCTAGTTCTGGGATGCTCAAATCGGTTTCGAAGGAATCAGTCTGAGAACCGAATGCATTGCGGCGAACAATCACATCGAGGCCACCGAACGACTGCTGACCTTCGATCGAATCTTCAACTGTATCCGCCAGCATGATGAGCCCGGCACAGGTTCCGTAGACAGGAAGCCCCGCGTGGATAGCTGCGCGAATGGGCTCGAAAAGACCATAGAGCCGCGAAAGTTTGTCGATCACGCTCGACTCGCCGCCAGGAATAATGAGAGCGGCAATGTGCTCCAGCTGCTCGGGAGATTTGACCGCTACAGCGGTTTCTCCGAGTTGCTGGAGCACCTGCAGGTGCTCGCGAAAATCACCCTGAAGAGCAAGAACCCCAATGGGCAGCTGATCGACGGAAGAGTTACCAGCCACGCTCGGCGAGGCGGTGCGGGGCGGCAAGGTCAGAAACGTTGATGCCCACCATGGCCTCGCCTAGACCACGCGAGGTCTCAGCGATCACGCTGGGGTCGTCGAAGAAGGTCGTTGCCTTCACGATCGCTGCGGCGCGCTGCGCCGGGTTGCCCGACTTGAAGATTCCCGAACCGACAAAGACACCATCGGCGCCAAGCTGCATCATCAGCGCGGCATCAGCCGGAGTCGCTACTCCACCAGCGGTGAAGAGAACGACGGGGAGTTTGCCGCTCTGCGCTACTTCGCGAACGAGTTCGTACGGTGCCTGCAGTTCCTTCGCAGCAACATACAATTCGTCGACCGACTTCGAGCGAAGCTCGTTGATCTGACCGTTGATGGTACGGATGTGCTTGGTTGCCTCAGAAACGTCGCCGGTGCCTGCTTCACCTTTCGAGCGAATCATCGCAGCGCCCTCGGTGATGCGTCGAAGCGCCTCGCCCAGGTTGGTTGCACCACACACGAAGGGAACGTCAAAGTTCCACTTGTCGATGTGGTTCACATAGTCGGCGGGGCTCAAGACTTCGGACTCGTCGATGTAGTCGACCTTGAGAGCCTGAAGAACCTGGGCTTCGACGAAGTGACCGATACGAGCTTTCGCCATGACAGGGATCGAGACTGCGCTAATGATCCCGTCAATGAGGTCTGGATCACTCATGCGAGCGACTCCACCCTGCGAACGGATGTCAGCAGGAACGCGCTCAAGAGCCATAACGGCAACGGCGCCGGCATCCTCCGCGATCTTTGCTTGCTCAGCGTTGACGACATCCATGATGACGCCGCCCTTGAGCATTTCTGCCAGTCCGCGCTTAACACGGCTCGTGCCCGATTCGTTGGATGAAGTGTTCTCGCTCATAGCTTCAACGCTAAGACCGAAGCCACCAAAAGAATGCAGCCAATTTGAAATCAGTGGTTCGCAGGCCACGCCTTCGCGAGTTCATCCCGAACCTCACCCAGCAGCCGCGGAATCGCCTTGGTGCCCGCCACGATCGGGAAGAAGTTGGAGTCTGTGGCCCACCGCGGCACAACATGCTGGTGCAAGTGATTGGCGACGCCCGCCCCAGCCAACGCGCCCTGATTCATACCAATGTTGAAGCCGTGAGCTTTGGAGGTCTCGCGCAGCACTCGCATGGCGGACTGTGTAAGAGAGGCGATCTCAGCGGTCTCCTCGTCAGTCGCCTCGTCGTAGAGCGGCACGTGGCGGTACGGGCAGACCAGAAGGTGGCCGCTGTTATACGGAAACAGGTTCAGTAGCACGTAGGCGTGGGTCCCGCGCGCAACGATGAGCGCCTTCTCATCGTCAAGCGTGGGCGCCACGCAGAACGGGCAGTCGTCTTTATCCGGTTGCGTCTGATCCGTGATGTACGCGATGCGATGCGGCGTCCACAAACGCTGAAAAGCGTCGGGCACCGCGGCGAAGTCAGAACTCGACTCCCCCGCGGGCACCTCAGAACCGTCATAGTCGTGCACGAACTAAACCTGCGCTCGCGTCGCGATGGCGTCAGTGATGCGGGCAACTGCATCCGCAATCGGGATGCCGTTCTCTTGGGTTCCGTCACGGAAACGGAAGCTGACTGAACCCGCAGCCTGATCCTGTTCTCCGGCAATGAGCTGGAACGGGATTTTCGACTTGGTGTGCGTACGAATCTTCTTCTGCATACGCTCGCTCGAGGCATCCATTTCGGCACGCACGCCGAGGGCCTTGAGCTGGTCGATGACGCCGCCCAAGTACTCTTCGTACGCTTCCGCAACCGGGATGCCGACAACTTGAACAGGTGACAGCCAAACGGGGAAGGCACCGGCATAGTGCTCGGTGAGAACGCCAAAGAAACGTTCGATCGATCCGAAGAGCGCACGATGGATCATCACAGGGCGTTGGCGCGAACCATCCGCCGCTGTGTACTCCAGATCGAATCGATCCGGCAGGTTGAAGTCGAGCTGAACGGTCGACATCTGCCACGTGCGGCCGATGGCATCGCGCGCCTGAACCGAAATCTTGGGGCCGTAAAACGCGGCCCCGCCCGGGTCAGGAACGAGCTCAAGGCCTGACTCCTCAGCGACCTCAGCGAGAGTTCGCGTCGCTTCATCCCAGATCTCATCATCGCCGACATACTTCTCGGGGTCCTTGGTGGAAAGCTCAAGGTAAAAGTCGGTCAAACCGTAGTCGCGCAACAGCGAGAGAACAAAGTTGAGCGTGTTGGTGAGCTCCTGCTTCATCCCCTCCTTCGTGGTGAAGATGTGCGCGTCGTCCATGGTCAGACCACGAACGCGCGTGAGGCCGTGAATAACACCCGACTTCTCGTTGCGGTAGACGGTGCCGAATTCGAACAGACGCATCGGCAGATCACGGTACGAACGACCACTCGACCGGTAGATCAGGATGTGCATCGGGCAGTTCATGGGTTTGAGATAGTAGTCAGCACCTTGGCGCGTGATTTCGCCCTCGTCGTTGCGAGCCTCATCGAGGTGCATCGGCGGGAACATGCCGTCTTTGTACCAGCCCAGATGGCCCGAGGTCTCGAACAGTGCCTCTTTGGTGATGTGAGGGGTGTTGACGAAGGAATAGCCCTCTTGAGCGTGGCGCTTGCGCGAGTAATCTTCCATCTCGTGACGGATGATGCCGCCCTTGGGGTGGAATACCGCGAGGCCAGAACCGATTTCGTCAGGGAACGAGAACAGGTCGAGTTCGGCGCCCAACTTGCGATGGTCGCGCTTGAGTGCCTCTTCTTGACGCGCTTGGTAGGCACGCAACTCGTCCTTGGTCGGCCACGCCGTTCCGTACACGCGCTGAAGCTGCTTGTTCTTTTCCGAGCCGCGCCAATAGGCGGCAGCAGTGCGCGTGAGCGACCATCCGTTGCCGATCATGCGGGTGCTGGGAAGGTGCGGGCCACGGCACAGGTCTTTCCAGTAAACCTCGCCCGTTTTGCCATCGACATTGTCGTAAATGGTTAGCTCGGCGCCACCAACCTCGACGGACTCGTTGTCGCCATCCACTTCGCTGTCATCGACAGAGCCCTTGAGGCCGATCAGTTCAAGCTTGTAGGGCTCGTCAGCAAGCTCGGCACGAGCCTCGGCCTCAGTCACGACACGACGCTGAAAACGCTGGCCCTGGCGGATGATGCGGTCCATCGCCTTGGTGATGGCCTTGAGATCTTCCGGGGTAAACGGCTCCTCGACGTCGAAGTCGTAGTAGAAACCATCGATAACGGGCGGGCCAATACCGAGCTTAGCCTGCGGGTTGATCGACTGGATAGCCTGAGCCGCGACGTGGGCGGCCGAGTGACGAAGGATATTGAGTCCATCGGGCGAGTCGATAGTGACAGCCTCGACCTCATCCGTGTCAGTTACTGTCGCGGCGAGATCTTTCAACTCACCGTTGACGCGCATAGCGACGACGTTGCGGTCGGTAAATAGCTCAAATCCAGTGTTACTCACACGACAACTTTAGCGGCGTTCGCGGCGACCCCGTGTCATCCGTCGCCGCTATCCAGCAAAGATCTGACTGAGCCACTGAGCAAAGACAGTGCTAGTGAGTGCGGTGGCCCAACCGACGGCGAGTTGGAAGATGCCGACAAGGGCAATCATCACGGTACCCCTGGCCGTACGCGCGGTCGGGATGAGAGCGATCGCGAGAAGAGTCATTGCCATGAAAATGTTTCCAGTCGAGCCACTGGGAAGTAACCCGAGCGCGAATCCAACGACGAAAGCAGCAAACACGAGCGTCGAGATGATGATCGCGCCCGGCCGACGCACTATCAGGGCGACCATCCACGCGCTCACGAGCGGCGCGATCACGATCATGCCCTCGATTGTGGAGAAAAACTCTCCCGCGAGATTCAGACGGTCAGTAAACCCGGTGAACGCTGTCGTAGTGGCACCGGCGAACGGACGCCCCAAAAAGATCGAATTCAAAGCGGCTAAAGAGAACAATGCCGATGCGGCAGGAAAGAGAATGACGAGCGCATTTGCCCGGCGGGCACCCACAACGCCAGCGCGACGGTGCCGCAGGAACGGCGCGGACAGGGCTGCTGCCGTGACGTAAACAAGGGCTGTGATGTCGGTGAGAACCGCGACCATGAAGTAGATTCCCGTACGGAAACCAGACTCCGTATTTCCCCAGGTGACGAAACGCACGATATGCGAGAGCCCTAGGCCGAAAAGCAAGAGACCTAAGAATGCCGCATAGTTTTGTGTCGCGTTGTAAAAGAAGAGCGGGTTGAGGGCGAGCGCCATCATCAGGATCACGATGGTTGAGCGGGCGAAACGTCGCTGAACCATAATCTCGATGAGCTTTTGGAGAAAGATGCCCGCGCTGAGCGCCCCGATGATCGAAAGGGTGAGCGCGCCACCGGGAACGAAACCGGCAAGCAGCGTGCTGATGGGCGGGAAGATCTCCCCCAGCCACTGAGCATCCGCTCGGTCCCAGTCAATTTGCGTAGCGCGGTCTACGAGAGTGGCATTCGGAGAGTCAGCCGCCCCCAACATGAAAACAACGAGTGCGAAGGCCACGTAGGGCAGCGCGAACACGCCGCGGAGCAGCCACCGTCTAGGGGTACGGCGCGGCCACGCATCGAGGCGCGTGCGCGGCGGTCGCGTCGCGATTCGAAGCGCCCGGGTAGTGGTCGACGACTCACTCATGGTTGGACTGGCTCGTCAGGCCATGCTCCGTCTTCTCCCAGTAATGCGGTTTGGTGACGAGTTGCCACAGTGCCTTGTACGACGCTATCGAATGCAGAACCCAATACAGCGGGTTGAGTAGCGCCCACGGCACCAGCGCGAAAGTGCCCCGCTTGTACGGGCCCATCATCGACAGATAAACCATGACTGAACTTCCAATCACGAAGTTGAGGAAGCAAACCCAAAGCAACCACACTGGGAAAAACTGAGCGACAAACTCAGTGGGCAGTGCCAATGACAGAACGGTAAGAATGTAGAAGGGCAGCACGCCCAAGAAGGTCGCCGGGGTTCCTGCAATCAGGAGAACAAAACTGCAGAAACGCCAGAATCCGATCTGGCGCATCAGCGCGCGCGGGCGCCGTGCATGGACCAAAGTCGTCTGCATATATCCCTTGATCCAGCGGCTGCGTTGCCGGATGAAGTTGGGGATCGACTTGTTCGCTTCCTCCATAGTCGCCGAGTTGACGACTCCCACGCGATACCCGAGCGCACTGGCGCGGATTCCCAGGTCGGCATCCTCTGTCACGTTGTAGGGATCCCAACCTCCCAAATCCTTAAGAGCCGCAGTGCGGAAGTGGTTAGACGTGCCGCCGAGTGGGATAGGCAAATCCAGCGAATCTAATCCCGAGAGCATGTAGTCAAACCAATAGCCGTATTCGAGCGAGAACATCCGAGTGAGCAGGTTCTCGCTGGCATTGAAGTAGTTCAGGGCGGCCTGGACACAGACGGTCTTTTCACCACCGCGCTGGAAAGAGATGTACGCCTTCTTCAGCTGATCGGGTTCAGGCGTATCTTCCGCATCGAAAATGACGAGGTAGTCCCCCGTGGCGAAAAAGAGTCCCACATTGCAGGCGCGCGGTTTAGTCTGCGGATGCCCAGCCGGAATCGTGATGATCTGAAAATAATCGGGAGGAGAACTCGCCTCGAACGCGGCTCTCGTTTCGTCGTCGGATTCCTCGATGAGTACAAAAACTTCGAGCCGGCTTTTCGGCCAATCGATATCGCCTAGGTTCTTCACGAGCTGCGCGACAATATTTGCCTCTTTGAAGACCGGTACAAGCACGGTGTACCGCGGCAACTCATCGTCATCGAGTGCATCGACCTCACCTTGTGAGACTCGTTCGACGAGGTCGAAGCGCGCACCGCGCAGCGAAATGAAGAACTTGAAGGCAGTGCCCGCGAGAAAGACGAGACTAGTGATGGCTATCAGCGCGATGACGGTCGCGGCTGGCCACAATACGAGCCCGATTACGAACACGAACACGAGGATAACGAGGCCCACCTTTTGTCCTCGCGAGGCCACAGTTCGGGCAGAGAGCACCGGATTTCTCTTCCACAGCTCATTCGCGGCTTGATCGGCAATGGCCGGGCCGAAGACATCCAGGATCGCGTGCCAGATCTGAGCGGATGTTGCCGCTACAAACACCACATCTCGACCAAGCGTCGTCGCTATGTGGCCGCGACGTTCATCGTCAGGAACACGAGCCGTCGCGACGAGAGCACGACCGTCGGTGAGTTCACGCAGGGGCATCCAGTTCTCGGCGATGTATAACTGCCCGCGCCACTGGCGCGCGAATTCCCCATCGACCTCCTCCATCTGGGCTCGTTCGATACCCCACGCGCGTGAAATCACATCGACCAGCGCAGCATCGTTGAGATAACCGCGACTCGCCAAAGTTTGATCGATGTGAACACCGGAGCGCGACTTCACGTCTCGCGCCTCTGCGATCTGCGCGGGTGTCGCCAGCCCCTCGTCAAGCAATAGCCTGACGAAGGCCTCGCTTTGTTTCGACGGCGTGCGAGTTTTCCCCATGCGCCCATATTCGCGCATGTGCGACATTCAGAGGAGAGCCACGCTGGAGAGCGAACCGCTACGCTCGCGAGAATCAGCTTTCGTCTGGTAAAAAGCAGAAGCCCCGGCGAACCGGGGCTTCATCTGTGAGCGATACTGGGATCGAACCAGCGACCTCTTCCGTGTCAGGGAAGCGCGCTACCGCTGCGCCAATCGCTCATGCTATTTACTTAGAAAAACCTAGTTGCAAACGCCAACCGGCGAACCGGCGAACACTCACTACGAGGTGGAGACGGGATTTGAACCCGCGTATACGGCTTTGCAGGCCGCTGCCTCGCCTCTCGGCCACTCCACCGCACATGAAAAGTGCCGGCGAGGCTGACACTTCTCATTCGAGCGGATGACGAGATTCGAACTCGCGACCCTAACCTTGGCAAGGTTATGCGCTACCACTGCGCCACATCCGCATTTGCAAGCTATTCGGTTCCCCGTTTTCGCGTGCTAGATGACTGTATACGAAGAGTGCGCGAAGTTCCAATTCGGCCGCGAGCGTGTCGTCGAGATATGCAAAGATTGCAGTGCGGGCGATTGGCGCAGTTGGTAGCGCGCTTCCTTCACACGGAAGAGGTCATCGGTTCGAGTCCGGTATCGCCCACCAAGTTCTCTCTTCATTTACGGCTGAAATCCCCGGACTATAGAGGCTATCCTCGGCGATCTGCCCGATAGCCTTGAGGAATGTCAGCTCCCTCTCCACGTCGCGCATCTGTATTGCGAGAATTTTTCTCGGGCGTCGGGTTTCTTTTTCGCGGATTTCGAATATGGATCACCGCCCCTCGGTTGATGTTGCTGGGAATGATCCCTGCCGCCATCGTCGGCATCGCCGCGATTGCCGTGCTCGTTGCCTTGATCGTCAACATTGAGGCCATCGCCGTATCAATTACTCCTTTCGCCCGCGAATGGGGTGAAGTCGCGCAGGCTGCCACTCACTTCGGGGCGGGGCTGGCTCTCATCGTGGCGAGCATCCTCATCATTGTGAACACATACACCACGGTCACCTTGATGGTGGGCGACTCGTTTTACCGATTGATCGCCACGCACGTGGACGCCGTGCACGGTGCTCCCCCGGAACAACAGCCTCAAGGCTTCTGGCGCGACCTCCGTCGTGGAATCGGGGAAGGACTGCGGGTATTGATCCCCACCGTGGGACTCGCTGTCCTCGTATTCGCATTGGGATTCATCCCCGTTGCGGGAGGAGTCATCGCCGCCACAGCCGGAGCGCTGCTGGGTGGATGGTTGCTGGTGGTCGAGCTCAGCAACATCCCGTTCGAGTCCCGTGGATTCCACCTCACGGCTCGGCGACGCGCGCTGCGAGCGTCACGCGCGCGAGCTCTCGGGCTAGGAGCTGCGACGTACGTGGTCTTCTTGATCCCCTTCGGGGCCGTACTCGCTATGCCCTCCGCGGTTGCCGGTGCGACACTGTTGACGCGTTCAGTTCTTGGCGAGGATGCGCGGCTCAACGACCTCGGTACGACGACCGACACGACCCAAGAGCCACCACACGAGCGACGAGACAATAAACGCAAAGGCCGCTGACGCGAGCACACTCTGAAGCTGCTGTTCGAAGATAAAAGTTTGACCGGTGAAGAGGAACCCCGAGCCTGTAGCCAACACTCCGAGCGATACGACGCCGATGCTCCCACCAATGAGGTGGGTGTTGACCAGAAACCGAAGTTGGTTCCCTAAAGGCGAGCCTTTGCGCACGGTGAATGCGCACGCGACGGCGCCCGCAATAAAGCCAGCGACGGCCGCGGACACCGGAGTGAACAACGGTGCGCCAGCAGAGACCGCGATGAGACCGCTGATGAGACCGCCGGCCAGCGATCTCAACCTGATTGTGCCGTGATTGATCAGCTGCACAATGCACCACCCCAGCGCGCCAAAGCTCGCGCTTACGGCCCCGTTCGCCAGGATGAGGCCCACCACGTCGTCGAAGGCGAACTCGGCGCCCACAAGCCATGCCAGCCACGCCAGCACGGTCAGAGCGAGCGCGGCGATGCCAACGGGAACAGGAACGGACTTACGGGCGCCACGGATGAGAGAACGTCGCTCCACGACGAGCACTGCGAGCATGCTGGCGCCCACCGCGACGCTCATGACCAAAGCACCACCATGATCGATCGGGCTCAGGCCTAGCGGTGTCGTCGCTCCGAAAGGCTCAAACGTGCGCACCGCGATGGGGACATACACGGCAGTGCCCCACACACAGCTATAGAAGAGGCTCCGCCATAACGGCGCGCCAGAACTTCGTGACACCAACGTGACGAGGAAACAGCAGACCGCGCCTAGAGCGGCGAGCGAAGGCATCATGACCTCGCGGACGTTGACGGACAACGCCGGGACTAGCACCAGCCAGGCAATCGCGCCCGGAGCGGCGCAAGCTAGCGAGGTGAGTGTTAGCGCTGTCCATGTCGCGGAGGGCAAGGTGCTCGCGTACAGAACCATGAGCGCCGCCAACAATAGGAATAGCGCGACCGCCCCAAAGCTTGCCGCTGTGAATTCTGCCGTCACTGTTGCCCTCCCCGCACCAGTTTCGTGCCCGATCGGCCCCTACACAACACTCAAGCCACAATTGTTCGAGTGCTTCTCAGTAATCGAATCAGGCTGCGTTAGAAGTCAGAGCGATAAGCCGCGACACCGCGCGAAGATACTTCTTGCTGTAACCACCCGCAAGCATGTCATCGGGGAACACCGCATCCAGCGCAGTGCCATCGGCGTAGATGGCAACTTGTGCGTCATAAAGCCGGTCAACAAAGGCCACGAAACGCAGCGCGTCGGTTTGGTTAGCGAATTCGTGCACACCGGTAAGCCCAACTGCGTCAATCCCCTCGATCAACTTCACATACCGCGAGGGGTGAACTCCAGCGAGATGCTTGAGCAGCTCGTCGAAGGAATCGAGTGTTGTCACACCGGTCGCTGTCGAAATAGCTGCCGCCGCATCCGGAACCGCGACGGCGTGGGCTCCTGTGTCGCGGCGACGGTAGTCGAGCCCGTCAATACGGATGGTCTCGAACTTCGCCGCGAGCGAGTCGATTTCGCGCAAGAAGTCTTGAGCTGCAAAGCGCCCTTCACCGAGGGCATTAGGTGGAGTATTGGATGTCGCAGCAATTTTGGTGCCCGAAGCGACCAGCTCAGATAGCAAGCGAGAAATCAACCGGGTATCGCCGGGATCGTCGAGTTCGAATTCATCGATGCACACCAAAGACGCCCCCTTGAGCAACTGCACAGCAGGCGCGTACCCCACGGCCCCGACGAGCGCCGTGTACTCAATGAACGTTCCGAAGTACTTTCGTCCGGCCATCTGGTGCCATAGCGCCGCGAGCAAATGAGTCTTGCCCACGCCAAATCCACCGTCGAGATAAACCCCAGGTTTTGCTGCAGGAGTCTTTTTGCGAGAGAACAACCCTCCGGACTTGGCGCCGGCGACGAAATGCCGCATGGCTGCGACTGCGGCGCCCTGCGAAGGGTAGTCACGATCAGGACGATATGAATCTAAGGTCGCGCCGGTGAACTGGCGCGGCGGCACAAGTTCGGCGAGCATCTGCGCTCCGGTCAACGACGGGATACGATCGACTAGACGCTCAGGAGTCGTAGGCGCAGTAGCGCTCATTCTCAGCCTCGGTTATTTTTCGCAGTGTTACGGCAACGCGGTGTAATCAGCGGCGAATGCGTAATTTCTTGGGCAAGGGACCCATCAAGCTTAGTTTGAAGCCCGCGCCAGTTTTTCCACCCACAATCGGAGGTAGTTATGACTATCGAACGCGACCCAGCCCCCCAATTTGCTGAGTTCTCTCACCCTGAACGCTTGGTGTCTGCTCAGTGGGTTGAAGAACACCTCGGCGAACCCGGACTCGTTGTCGTCGAATCCGACGAAGACGTACTTCTGTACGAAACGGGTCACATCCGCGGCGCCGTCAAGATCGACTGGCACACAGACCTCAACGACCCGGTCACCCGCGACTACATCGACGGCGAAGGCTTCGCTAAGCTCATGTCCCGCAGCGGCATCTCGCGTGACAGCACCGTCGTAATTTACGGTGACAAGACCAACTGGTGGGCTGCCTACGCGCTGTGGGTTTTCACGCTCTTCGGTCACGAAGACGTCCGCCTCATGGATGGTGGCCGCGCAAAGTGGGAGGCCGACGGCCGCGAGTACACCCTCGAAGTTCCCACCCCGACCCCGACTGAGTACCCCATCGTTGAACGCTCCGACTCGGTGATTCGCGCGTTCCGCGATGACGTGCTCGCCCACCTCGGTAACCCGCTGATCGACGTCCGTTCACCGGAAGAGTACAGCGGTGCGCGCACAACGGTTCCCGGCTACCCCGAAGAAGGCGCACTTCGCGCCGGCCACATCCCTAGCGCACAGAGCGTGCCGTGGTCGAAGGCTGTCGCTGAAGACGGCACGTTCCGCCCGCTCAGCGAGCTGAACACCATCTACCGCGAGGGTGCGGGCTTGAAGGATGGCGACGACATCGTCGCCTACTGCCGCATCGGTGAGCGCTCGAGTCACACCTGGTTCGTTCTCAACTACCTCATGGGCTTCCCGAACGTGCGCAACTACGACGGATCGTGGACCGAGTGGGGTTCCCTCGTACGGGTTCCGATCGCTCTCGGCACTGAGCCGGGTGACGTTCCTTCCCGTTAGACTGATGCAGTGAGTGAGCAGCAGATCCCCAGCCAGTTAGCCGAAATTCGAGACGACTTTCTTGGCTTCGAGCTGAGGGATCGGCTGCAGCTTCTGCTGGAGTTCGCCAATGAACTTCCGGAGCTGCCGGCGCGCTACGCCGACCATCCCGACCTCTTCGAACGGGTGGAGGAGTGCCAGTCCCCCGTTTTCATCTTCATTGAAGTCGAGAACGACATCGTTCACATGTTTGCTACAGCGCCAGCTGAGGCTCCCACGACGCGAGGTTTCGCGTCCATCTTGGTACAGGGCCTCTCCGGCCTCAGCAGTGCCGAAGTGCTCGAGTTGTCGGATGACTTTCCGCAGACCCTCGGTCTCTCTCAAGCTGTCAGCCCTCTCAGGCTGCGCGGCATGACCGGCATGCTAGCGCGCGCCAAGCGACAGATCCGGCTAAAGACCGCGGTCTAAGAGCAGCAGCGTAGGTGCCTGTGTGCGCCACAATCGAGGCGCCTCGACCGTCGGGTCGACCCGGCCGACGTCGCAGCTAGTCAACGGATGCCGCATCCGCACCGAGCTGCGCCGCTAGCCAGACTCGAATCGCGGTCAGCCACCGATCGCTGTCGTAGTTCCACAGGCGAGTGTGGCCTGCCGTATCGAACTCTTCGTAGGTGACGATGTCGGGTCGAGCTTCCGCCAGCGCGCGAGACGGCTCTACGGGCACATAGCCGTCGTCTTCGCTGTGCATCAACAAGATGGGGCGATCAAGCTCATCCGCACGGTTGACGAAGTTCATCTCGGCGATATCGAGTGGGCCCTCCATGCCGACGAGCAACGGAGCTTTGTCGCTGTTCAATACGAACTGGGCTGCTCGTTGCACCGGGGTAGGAATGCGATTGAGGTCGCCGTGCAGCTCCATCGTCGGCCCCCAGGCGATTACCGGTGAATCGAGAACGAGCCCGATGATCGTGTCGCGGTTGCTCGAACGGATCAATGTGTGAAGGGCGGTTGCCCCACCCATTGACCACCCCATGAGGATGATTCGTTCGGCGCCTGCCGCGAGAGCGTAAGAAATCGCTGCGTCAACGTCTCGGTATTCCGTCGAACCCAAGCCGTAGCGACCGTCGGACGAGCTAGGGGCTTCTGTGTCGTTGCGGTACGACACGGCAAGGGAGGTAACGCCGGCAGCGTGGAACTCGCCCAAAGCTCGAACCGTTTCGGGGCGTTGCACGCCGCGGCCGTGAATGTGGATGGCCCACGTCGCCGCAGGACGCGCCGCAGGAACCAGCCACGCGGGTGCTGGCCCCAACTCTGTGGGAACCATCACCTCGGAGTACTCGAGTCCGAGTCCAGCCGGCGTGACGTAGAACCACCCACTAGTGCGAGCGTTATCGCCCGGCTGCGGCACGCCCTTCTCTACCTCAATCAGTTCGCGGGCCACCCATTGAGCACCCTGCGAAACCACCGGACCAATTCGCGCGAGTCCGGAGTTGTCTGCGAACCACAGGCTGAAGCGACCGGGAGCCCGGCTTTCCGCCGACGATGACAACACAATCGTCGACTCTCCCACGGCGAGTACACGCAAGGTGCTGTCAGCGATCCCCGGCGGGGTCACGATTTTGCGCGCAAAATAGACCGATAGCGCAGCTCCGCCGACCAAGGCGATTCCTGCTACGGCGACAACAGCAACCGCAACTCCACCAACGACCTTGGCAGCGACGCTGAGCTGAGAAGATACCGGCATCCTAAAACCTCCATCGTGTAGCCGTCAGAGCGCGGCGTGCCTTACTAGCGATTGTTCAGCTAAAGCCTAATCTTCTGACGTGCCTGAATCGCCAGCTGGACCAACGCCGCCCGCGATCTTTGCGTCTGCGGTCGAGTCTCTCCGCGCGGCCAGTCTTCGCCCCGAACTCGCAATCACTGAGATTTCGGCGCCGACTCAGATCGCACCATGGTCATTCGCCCTTGCTGCGGATGTCACTCCCAGCCGCCACGGTGAGGATTCTGACCTTGGCACAGGCCGCTTCGTTCTGTTGTATGACCCCGAGTCGCCCGACGCATGGGAGGGCGAGTTCAGGATCATCTGCTTCGCCCAGGCACCGCTCGAACCTGACATCGGAGTCGATGAGTTTCTGAGCTCGGTCACCTGGTCGTGGCTCGTCGACGCGCTTGATAGCCGCGGAGCGAAGTATGACCAGGTTTCCGGCACTGCTACTCGCATCCTCTCGACAGGATTCGGCGAACTTGAGTCACAGCCCGACGGCGCGCAGATCGAACTTCGAGCCTCGTGGAGCCCTCAAGATCTCGATATCGCATCGCATGTGGAAGGCTGGAGCGAGTTAGTCTGCATGCTTGCCGGACTTCCGCCCACGATTGAAGGAGTCACCATGTTGTCGGCCCGTAGAGCTGGGCGTGAGTAGCGCCCCCGAGAGTGCAGCCCCTGAGGGCCAGTCGCACGCTGCAACCCAAGCCCCTCACGCTCCCGTGGACGTCATTGACGATCGGGACGAATACCTTGCTGCCGTCGATGCGATCGCTTCCGGTCACGGCCCCATCGGTATCGACGCCGAGCGCGCTAGCGGCTACCGCTACTCTCAGCGCGCGTATCTCATTCAGATCTTTCGACGTGGCGCTGGCACTTTTCTCTTTGACCCGCCCGCCATTGGTGACTTCAGCGAACTGAACGATGTCATCGCAGAAGAAGAGTGGATCCTGCACGCGGCCACTCAAGACCTCACGTGTTTGCGCGAGGTTGGCCTCAATCCCACTCGCCTCTTTGACACGGAGCTCGGGGCTCGAATCGCGGGTCTTCCCCGCGTCGGTCTCGGAACGGTCGTCGAGCACTTACTGGGCATTCACCTTGCGAAGGAACATTCCTCGGCAGACTGGTCAACCCGCCCGCTTCCACAGTCGTGGCTCGTGTACGCCGCGCTGGATGTCGAGCTTCTCGTCGATCTTCGCGAAGAGCTTGGTGCGCTGCTCGATAAGGACGGCAAGGGCGAGATCGCCCGTCAAGAGTTCGAATCGGTCTTGGGACGCGATCTCAGCAATGTACGAGCCGAACCATGGCGCCGGTTGAGCGGAGTTCACTCGATTCGCGGCGGCAAGAACTTAGCCGTGGCACGTGAGCTCTGGCTCGCTCGCGATGCGTACGCGCAAGAAGTCGACACGGCCCCTGGTCGTCTCGTGCCCGACTCAGCGCTGCTCGCAGCCGCAAAGGTCCTCCCCGAGTCGAAGCGACAGCTGTCGAGTTTGAAAGAGTTCCGCGGGCGCGCAAGCCGCACCCAGATTGACCGCTGGTGGGATGCCATCCAGGCGGGGCTTGCATCGACCGACATTCCTGCCTCGCGCGTAGCTAGCGACACGCTGCCTCCCCCGCGAGTCTGGTCGGACAAGAATCCCGAAGCGGATCGTCGCTTAAAGGCTGCTCGCGCGCTCATGACCGAGTTCTCCGAAGAGATGTCAATTCCTATCGAGAACTTATTGACGCCCGACTACCTGCGCCGAGTTGCGTGGAACCCGCCCGCAGAAATCTCCACGGAGAGCATTTCTGAAGCCCTCATCGCGCTCGGAGCACGTCAATGGCAACTTGACGTATCTGCACAGTCAATTGCGCAAGCCTTTGTGGAAGCCGACCAAACGCTTGAGGACTCCGTCGATACCGAGTCGTAGGAACAATCAAAGGATTCCTAACCTTAAACTCGGCCACTTATGATCAGTGCTACATCCAAGGATTTAGTGGAGGCATTGTGGCCGAGAAAACCGAGATTGTGTTCGTAGATGGAGTCCGTACTCCATTTGGACGTGCCGGCGAGAAGGGCATGTTCTGGAATACCAGAGCTGATGACCTCGTCGTCAAGGCGATGATCGGACTTCTGGAGCGTAACCCCCAGATTCCGAAGGAACGTTTTGATGAAGTTGCCATCGCGGCAACCACTCAAACTGGAGATCAAGGTTTGACGATCGGCCGCAGTGCGGCTCTTCTCGCCGGACTCCCCCAATCAGTTCCCGGATATGCCATCGACCGCATGTGTGCTGGTGCGATGACCGCCGTCACCAACGTGGCTGGCGGAATCGCTTTCGGTGCCTACGATTTGGCGATCGCTGGCGGCGTTGAGCACATGGGGCATCACCCCATGGGCTCTGGCGTAGACCCAAACCCTCGATTCCTCGCAGAAAAGCTGGTTGACCCTGAAGCCCTCAACATGGGCAACACCGCCGAGAAGCTTCACGACCGGTTTCCGCACCTCACGAAGGCCCGCGCCGACGCATTCGCGCTGCGCAGCCAACAGCGTGCCGCGGCCGCGTACGAAGCCAACAACATCCAGCCCGACTTGATCTCTGTAGCGACGAAGAGCGAGTCCGGCTGGGGTTTGGCTACGCGCGATGAAGGGCTTCGCCCGGAAACGACTCTTGAGGGCCTTGCCGGTCTCAAGACGCCCTTCCGCCCGCACGGCCGCATCACGGCCGGCAACGCCTCGGGGCTCAACGACGGAGCAACCGCCAGCATCATCGCCAGCGGCGACACGGCTCGTGAACTCGGCCTCAAGCCCAAGATGCGCATGGTGAGCTTCGCCTACGCCGGCGTGGAACCCGAAATCATGGGTATTGGTCCCATCCCCTCAACCGAGAAGGCGCTCCGTAAGGCTGGTCTCACGATCGACAACATCGGCCTCTTCGAATTGAACGAAGCGTTCGCTGTCCAAGTGCTCTCGTTGCTCGACCATTACGGCATCGATGACGACGACCCCCGCGTCAACCAGTGGGGTGGAGCCATCGCAATGGGACACCCGCTCGCATCATCCGGTGTCCGTCTCATGATCCAACTCGCCGCACAGTTCGAACAGCACCCCGAGGTGCGTTACGGCCTGACCGCCATGTGTGTCGGCCTCGGTCAAGGTGGATCCGTTATCTGGGAGAACCCCAACTACAAGGGAGCAAAGTAACAATGACCCAGCAATTTGCACGTCTTGCTGATCTGGCCAAAGACGAAGTAGTCACCCACTCCTACGTGCGCGACGTTCCGCTCTCGGCGGGCCGCACACTTGCCCTCATCACGCTCGACAACGGCAAGGACCACACCCGTCCGAATACGCTTGGCCCTGCCACTCTTCTCGAGTTCGCCAAGGTTCTCGATGAGCAAAAGGAACGCGCCACCGCTGGCGAGATTCACGGCCTCGCCGTCACCGGAAAGCCCTTCATCTTCGCTGCGGGCGCCGATCTTTCAAAGGTCAGCGAAATCCCTGACCGCGAAACGGGGAAGAAGATGGCCGAACTTGGTCACTGGGCGCTCGGCAAACTCAGCGACTTGGGTGTTCCCTCCTTCGTGTTCATTAATGGTCTCGCTTTGGGCGGTGGCGTCGAGATTCCCCTCAACGCCGACTACCGTACGATCGACAGCTCGGTTCCCGCGCTTGCGCTGCCCGAAGTCTTCCTCGGGCTCATTCCAGGTTGGGGTGGAGCGTGGTTGCTCCCCAATCTCATCGGCATCGAGAATGCTCTCAAGGTCGTCATCGAGAACCCGCTCAAGAACAACCGGATGCTCAAGGGTCCCGAAGCGTTCGAGCTGGGCATCGCCGACGCCATGTTTGGCCCCGCCAACTTCCTCGAAGACTCCATTCGCTGGGCAGATGGTGTCATCGCTGGCACCACGAAGGTCAAGCGCAAGAATGAGCCGGGCAAGATCGAACGCACGGTGAAGTGGGATGTGGCTATCGGTATCGCCGAGAAGATGCTCGCAAACCGCATTGGTCGCGTCGCCAAGTCGCCCTACACTGCGCTTGCACTTCTCAAGGCCGCCAAGAACACTGACAAGAAGACCGGTTTCGAGGCCGAGGACAACGCTCTTGCCGACATGATCTCGGGTGACCAGTTCCAGGCCAGCATCTACGCCTTCAACCTCGTGCAGAAGCGCGCAAAGCGCCCCGCGGGAGCTCCCGATAAAGAGCTTGCCCGCAAGGTAACGAAGGTCGGTGTTATCGGTGCCGGCCTCATGGCTCGCCAGTTTGCGCTGCTCTTCGTTCGCCGCCTTCAGGTGCCGGTTGTCATCACTGATCTTGATCAGGCCGCAACCGACGCCGGAGTCGCCGCGATTCATGCGGAGATCGACAAGCTCCACGAGAAGGGCCGCCTCTCTTCTGACGACACGAACCGCCTCAAGGCGCTCGTGACGGGAACCACGAACAAGGCTGACTTCGCTGACTGCGATTGGGTTATCGAAGCGATCTACGAAGAACTCGGTGCTAAGCAGTCGGTCTTCGCGGAGGTCGAGCAGTACATCTCCGAAGAGGCTATTTTGGCCACGAATACCTCGTCACTTTCTGTCGAGCAGATCGGCGCCAAACTGAAGCACCCGGAGCGTGTTGTGGGATTCCACTTCTTCAACCCGGTGGCCGTCATGCCGTTGATCGAGGTCGTCAAGACGCCTCACACCAACGACGAAACCCTCTCCACCGCAATGGTGACTGCGAAGAACCTACGCAAGAATGCCGTCATCACGACAGACACTCCTGGCTTCGTAGTGAACCGCATCCTCGCGAAGGTTCTCGGCGAAGCGATGCACGCAGTGGACACCGGAACTCCTTTCGAGGTCGTCGAAGAGTCCACCCGTCCGTTCGGTCTTCCGATGACACCGTTCGAGCTGCTCGAACTCGTCGGGCTCAAGGTCGGCGCCCACGTTCTGGACACACATCATGCGGCGTTCCCCGAGCGCTTCTTTGAGAGCAAGAACCTCCACAAGCTCGCGGAACTTGGCTACATCTTCGACCGTGACAGCAAGGGCAAGTCAAAGGGCGTCTCCAAGAAGGCTGTCGAGATCGTCAAGGGCGGCAACTCGCCGATGACAGCGGAAGAACTTCAGATCCGCATCGAAGATGGTCTCGCCGACGAAATTCATCGGATGCTGGAAGACGGCGTTGTGGCTGCGGCAGAAGACATCGACCTCTGCCTCATTCTCGGGGCGGGCTACCCGTTCCAGATGGGTGGAGTCACGCCCTACCTCGACCGCGCAGGAGCGTCGGAGCGAGCATTCGGCAGCACCTTCCACGACCCGCGCATCCGCGGCGTTCAGTAGGCACGCACCCCTACCGATATAACGACCGAGGCCCTGTTCAGAAAGAATCTGAACAGGGCCTCGAGTCGTTAAGTTTCCACACGGCGTAACCCGCGCGGCGCCGTGGCTAGCTGCGTTCGGCGGGAAGCCGATACTCATCGGAGTCGCTCTTAGCCAGCGGCCGAGCAATCGGGATCTTGCTGCCGAGCACTTGGGCGACAACGTCGCGAGCAATGTGCTGGGGGGTCAAGCCCACCTGATCAAGGATGTAGTCCCGGCTGCCGTGTTCGAGGAAGGTGTCCGGCAGTCCCAGCTCGTTCACCGCGGTGTCGACGCCATGGGCACGCATGTCCTGACGAATGCGCGTTCCGATGCCGCCCACGCGCACACCGTCTTCAAGCGTGATTACGATGCGGTGATCTGCGGCGAAATCGATGACACTCCGGGGAACGGGAACCACCCAGCGAGGGTCGATTACGGTCGCACCGATTCCTTGGGCTGCGAGAAGCTCTGCAACCTGCAGTCCAGTCTTGGCCATCGATCCCACCGTCACGATGAGAACATCGCGCTGCTCGTCTTCGCGAAGCACATCCACACCGTCGTCGGTGCGACGAAGCGCATCGTACTCGGTCCCTACGGTGCCTTTAGCGAAGCGAATGACGGTTGGTGCATCGTCGACCGCAACGGCCTCGCCGAGCTCCTCACGCAGGCGTGCAGCGTCTCTGGGAGCCGCAATACGGATGTTCGGGACGACCTGCAGTAGTGCGAGATCCCACATGCCGTGATGGCTTGCGCCGTCGGGGCCGGTGACCCCCGCCCGATCAAGCACGAAGGTGACGCCCGCGCGGTGAAGCGCGACATCCATCAGCACCTGGTCGAAAGCGCGATTGACGAACGTGGCGTAGAGCGCCACAACCGGGTGAAGTCCGCCGAACGCGAGTCCTGCCGCCGATGTGACCGCGTGTTGTTCAGCGATGCCGACGTCGTGAACCCGCGCCGGATACTTTTCAGCGAAGCGATGAAGGCCTGTGGGGCGCAGCATGGCAGCAGTGATTCCCACGAGACGCGGGTTGGCATCCGCCAGCTTCACGATTTCTTCGGAGAAGACCGAGGTCCACGATGCAGCGCCGCCCGTTTCGATCGGCTCCCCCGTCGCCGGATCAATCTGACCGACGGCGTGAAACTGATCGGCAACATCGGCCAAGGCAGGCTGGTAGCCGCGGCCCTTCTCGGTAATCGCATGAACGATCACCGGAGCGCCATACGACTTAGCCTGCTCGAGCGTCTCGACGAGCGCGCCGACGTCGTGGCCGTGCACAGGGCCCAAGTACTTGATGTCCAGATTGGAGTAGAGAGCTTCGTTGTTGCTAAAGCGCGAAAGGAACCCGTGTGCGCCGCCACGGATGCCGCGATATAGCGCTCTTCCCGGCCCGCCAAAGGTGCCGAAGAATTTCTCGCTCGATCCATGCAGCGAGCGGTAGGAGCGTCGGGTGCGCACGCTGTTAAGAAAGTGCGCCATTCCTCCGATGGTAGGAGCATACGACCGCCCATTGTCGTTGACGACAATGACCAGATTGCGACTGTTGTCGTCGCTGATGTTGTTGAGCGCTTCCCACGTCATCCCGCCCGTGAGGGCCCCGTCGCCGACAACTGCGACCACGTGACGGTCGCCCTGGCCGGTCATCTCAAACGCGCGGGAAATTCCGTCGGCCCACGAGAGCGAACTCGAGGCGTGGGAGCTCTCTACGATGTCGTGCTCTGATTCTGAACGTTGCGGGTAACCCGCGAGGCCACCCTGCGAACGTAGTTTCGTGAAGTCTTTGCGCCCCGTCAGGATCTTGTGAACGTAGCTTTGGTGCCCGGTGTCGAACACCACAGCATCTCGCGGTGAGTCAAAGACACGATGAATAGCCGTAGTGAGCTCGACAACCCCGAGATTGGGTCCGAGATGGCCGCCCGTTCGCGACACGTTTTCGATCAAGAACTCGCGGATCTCTTGCGATAGCTGAGTGAGTTGCTGGGTAGAGAGACCGTCTAGATCTCGGGGACCATTGATTCCCTCGAGTATGTTCATACGTTCAGTCTAGGCTCCTTCAATTGCCCTGTGAACAAATGTGCATGAGGTTCTGAGCCGACCCTCAGTCTTCTCTAGCAACGCAAAAAGCGCGCGGGGAGAGTATAAATGCTCTTCCCGCGCGCCCTTTGCGCACGCGCTAGTTAGACCAGCGAACGCAGAACGTACTGAAGGATTCCACCGTTGCGGTAGTAGTCAGCCTCACCGGGAGTGTCGATGCGAAGCTTCGCATCGAACTCGATGGTTGCCTTGCCCTCGGGCGAGTGCGCAGTTGGCTCCGCTACGACGTGCAGCGTGCTGGGGATGCGGTCGTCGTTGAGTTCCTCGACACCAGTGATGCTGATGCTCTCGGTACCGTCGAGTCCCAGCGTCTCCCAGCTCTGCCCCTCAGGGAACTGGAGCGGAAGAACACCCATTCCGATGAGGTTGGAGCGGTGAATGCGCTCGAAGCTCTCACAGATGACAGCCTTCACGCCGAGCAAGCTCGTGCCCTTGGCAGCCCAGTCACGCGATGAACCGGAACCGTACTCCTTGCCGCCGAGAACGACGAGCGGAGTTTCCTGCGCTGCGTAGTTCTGAGCCGCGTCGTAGATGAACGACTGTGCGGCATCCGGCGTGGTGAAGTCGCGAGTGTAACCACCCTCAACGCCATCGAGGAGCTGGTTCTTGAGGCGGATGTTGGCGAAGGTTCCACGGATCATTACTTCGTGATTTCCACGGCGCGATCCGTAAGAGTTGAAGTCCTTACGGTCGATGCCGTGCTCTGCGAGGTAGATACCAGCGGGGCTGTCGCCCTTGATCGACCCGGCAGGGCTGATGTGGTCGGTCGTAACCGAGTCGCCCAGCTTGGCCAGAACGCGAGCACCGGAAATCGAGCTCACCGGCGTGATCTCCATCGTCATGCCCTCGAAGTATGGGGGCTTGCGCACGTAGGTCGACTCGTCATCCCACTCAAAAGTGGAACCCGTCGGCGTCGGAAGGTTCTGCCAGCGTTCGTCACCGTCGAAGACACCGGCGTATTCGTGAGCGAACATGTCACGGTCAATCGACGAGTCGATCGTGGCCTGAACCTCAGCAGCGTCGGGCCAGATGTCCTTCAAGAAGACGTCATTGCCGTCGTGGTCTTGACCAAGAGCATCGGTGTCGAAGTCGAAGTTCATCGAACCCGCGAGAGCGTAGGCAATAACAAGCGGCGGGCTCGCGAGATAGTTCATCTTTACGTCGGGGTTGATGCGACCCTCGAAGTTGCGGTTTCCCGAAAGAACCGCAGTGACCGCGAGATCGTTCTCATTGATCGCAGCGGAGATTTCATCCTCCAGAGGACCCGAGTTGCCGATACACGTCGTGCAGCCGTAGCCAACGGTGTAGAAACCGAGAGCTTCAAGCGACTCGTCGAGACCCGACTTAGCGTAGTAGTCAGTGACCACTTTGGAACCGGGAGCCAGGGTCGTCTTGACCCACGGCTTCGACTTGAGGCCCTTCGCCGCTGCATTGCGAGCCAGCAAGCCTGCAGCGAGCATCACCGACGGGTTCGACGTGTTGGTGCACGAGGTAATCGCTGCGATAGCAACGGCACCGTGGTCGAGAGTGAAGGGGTCTCCGCCATCGACGCTCACCGAGGTCGGCTGCGATGCAGTCGACGGAGCATGACTGGAGTGCGTGTGGGAACGTTCGTGAGCCGAATCTTCATCCTGCGGGGTGAGACCCACCGGGTCGGATGCCGGGAAGGTTCCTTCAACAGCAGCGTCGACCCTGGAGTGGTCCATGGAAGCATAATTGTTCAGGTCGATCTCGAACTGGCTCTTCGCGCTCGTGAGCTCGATGCGGTCCTGGGGACGCTTGGGGCCGGCGATCGACGGGACAACAGTGGCGAGGTCGAGCTCGAGGTACTCGCTGTAGTTCGGCTCAACGCTCGGGTCGTGCCAGAGCGACTGAAGCTTCGCGTACGCCTCGACTAGCGCCACCTGATCTTCGCTGCGACCAGTCAGACGCAGGTAGTCAAGCGTGACATCGTCAACGGGGAACATTGCCGCCGTCGACCCAAATTCTGGGCTCATGTTTCCGATGGTGGCGCGGTTGGCGAGCGGCACTGCCCCCACACCCTCACCGTAGAACTCAACGAACTTGCCGACAACGCCGTGCTCGCGCAGCATCTGCGTGATCGTCAGCACAACGTCGGTAGCGGTGACGCCAGCCGGAATCTCGCCGTTGAGCTTGAAGCCAACGACCTTGGGGATGAGCATCGATACAGGCTGTCCGAGCATTGCTGCCTCGGCTTCAATACCGCCGACGCCCCACCCAAGAACACCGAGGCCGTTGACCATCGTGGTGTGCGAGTCAGTGCCGACGAGAGTGTCAGGGAAGGCGCGATTTTTGCCGTCAACTTCACGCGTGTATGTGACACGGGCAAGGTGCTCAATGTTTACTTGGTGAACGATTCCTGTTCCGGGAGGGACAACCTTGAAGTCATCGAATGCCGTCTGGCCCCAACGAAGGAACTGGTAGCGCTCACCATTGCGCTGGTATTCAAGCTCGACGTTGCGTTCGAGAGCATTTTCGGAACCGAAGAGGTCTGCGATGACCGAGTGGTCGATTACGAGTTCCGCAGGGGCTAGCGGGTTGATCTTGGTGGGGTCTCCACCGAGCTCAGCGACGGCCTCGCGCATGGTCGCGAGGTCAACGATGCACGGAACACCCGTGAAGTCCTGCATCACCACACGGGCGGGGGTGAACTGGATTTCGGTGTCGGGGTCTGCGCTGGGCACCCATGATCCGAGAGACTCGATTTGCGACTTCGTGACGTTCTTTCCGTCTTCGGTGCGCAGGAGGTTTTCGAGCAAAACCTTGAGGCTAAACGGTAGCTTTTCGTATCCCGCTACCTTGTCGATGCGGAACACTTCATAGTCGGCTGAACCGACTGTGAGGGTGTCTTTCGACCCAAAACTATTGACTGTCGACACTGTCATCTCCCTTGCTACGGTTCTTCAATCCTTGCGCGGAGCGTGCGCTGCATCCAGCAAGGCAAGCCTAAGACGCAATCGCAGAAACTGCGCTGCGACTTGCGCCAAAAGTATCTTGACGTCGAGATAAATATACACCACGGGATGACGACGAACGGGTCGCCACGACGACAACGTCAAACTACGAAGAGGCGCTTCGTCCGTAGGCCGTGCGCATCAAGAGCCACGTAACCCAGAGCACTCCCGCGTACAACGGAACTCCGAGAAGAAGCTTTGCCGTAGCCAAGGCCTGCGTCGCTTCCGCAAAGTACAACGGCAACTCGACTGCGAGGCGAACTGCGAAGAGAGCCGCCCAGAGCACGGTGGCGATCAAAGCGACCCGAAACTTGGCCTTGTCTTCCAACCAGTCCGAAGCGCTCGGCACGAGGAACGTCGCGATTAGCCCGACGAGCGGCCGTCGAGCAATCACGCTGACGATGATGGCGGCAAGAAAAACAGCGTTGATGATGAAACCGAGCACGAAATTGTCTTCCGCTCGTCCGGTGATGAGCGCGAGGCCAGCCGAGAGCCCGACACCCAAGACACCGACAAGGGCGGAAGATACCGGGGTACGCGAGATGAGGCGTGCGAGAACGAAGCCCACCGCAACAATCACTGGTGCCACAACGGAAGCGACGAGCTCCTGAGTGATTGTGAAGATGACCAGAAAGGCGAGGCCGGGCAGAATCGACTCCACTAGGCCACGGATGCCGCCCATCGCGGCAAGCAATGCACCAGTTGTTGGTGCCTCACCTGGCGCCACCTGACCCACGGCGGACCGGCGAGCCGCGGCTGCTAGCGCTTCACGAACACTGGGCTCGACCCCGGCACCTTCGGCGCCGGACTCCCCCTCGTGCTCGTCAGCCGAACTCACGCCTTGGCTTCTTTATCACCCGTTGCCGGCATGTGCAGCGGGATAAGGTCGCGCGGTGGCATCGGGGTGTTACCGCGAATCACCACAATCGAGCGGAAAAGATCTTCGATCTTGGCGGCGGCATCCGCACTGTTCAATGCCTCGCCGGCAATCACGCCGCGAAGGAACCAACGTGGCCCGTCAACACCGACAAAACGGGCGATTCGCTTCTCCCCCGGCTTACCAGCAACGGGAATTTCAGCGAAGACCTCGGGCCCGAAGGGACCCTCAGAGACTTTCGTTGTGCCGCCCTGTGTGTGCACTTGGTCGATAATCTGTTGGCGAATCTCATGCCAAAGTCCACTCGAGCGAGGCGCAGCAAAAGGCTGAATTTGAAGCGTCGATCCGGCGTAATCAAGGCCCACGGCGACGACGCGCTTGCTCGCTTCCTCTACCTCAAGGCGAAGGTGCAGCTCTTGGCGGGGAAGAATTTTGACGCCACCCAGATCGACGTAGGGGCGAACAGCGTTCGCTTCACTCTCATCGAGAGGACCATCGGTGGCGCGATTCTCCGGTGCCGATTTGGGGTGATCCTGCGGCTGCTCGGTCTCAGTAGTGTCGCTCACGACGTGGCTCCTTGTTGTGTTGACTCTGCACGGAATCCGGTCGAGCCGAAGCCCGCCTCACCGCGATGGCTGCCAGGAAGAGTCGATACGGGGATGAATCGAGCTCGGGAAACTGGCATAACGATCAATTGCGCGATTCTATCGCCCGGCTCGATCTCGAAAGTGGATGAAGCATCAGTATTGAGCAACGTAACCCGAATTTCACCCCGGTAGCCAGCATCCACTGTTCCCGGGCTGTTGACGAGGGTGATGCCGTGGCGTGACGCGAGGCCACTCCGGGGCACGACAAAGGCAACATAGCCATCGGGAAGGGCGATAGAAACGCCGGTAGCGACAGTCTCTCGTGCGCCGGGAGCGAGCGAATAGCTCTCAGCGGAATACAAATCCGCGCCGGCGTCACCAGGGTGCGCGTACGTTGGGGTTTGGCCAGAGGAGATAAGGACCTCTACGTTGTCAATCACGAGTCGAGGCTAGTGCAGAAGACCCAACTCGCCGAAACGCACACCGCAAAATCAGTGTGTAATGGATGAGTGACTTACTACCGTGAACGCTTGTGGCCCACCGCGTGGCTGTACCTCAGCACCGCACTCATCATTCCGGCCAGCATTTTGGTCTTCTTGCCGATTAACATCACCGTCGGCTACATCACCGCCGCAGTGCTCTATCTCGCGATTGTCGGCTTCTTGCTGTGGTCGGCGCCGCTCATCACGATTGATGACAAAGAATTGCGCGCCGGAAGTGCTCGCCTTCCGATTGAAATCATCGGAGAGGTCACGACGTTTGACGGCACCGAGGCGACGCTCGAACGCGGGCAGCGACTGGATGCGCGGGCCTGGTTGATGATTCGAGGCTGGGTGTCGCCTGTCGTGCGCTTTGAACTACTCGATGAGAGCGACCCGACACCGTATTGGTTGTTGTCGAGCCGCACTCCCGAATTGGTTGCTGAAGCGATCGCAGAGGTTAAGCTGCGCACTCCAGGCAGATAGCGCCGAGCTTGGTGGTGTGGTCCACCTGCGAGCGGTGCTTCACAAGGAAGCAACTCACGCAAGTGAATTCGTCAGCCTGGGGAGGCAGAACAACCACATCGAGGTCGAGGTCTGACAGGTCGGCACCGGCAAGCTCAAAGTTCGCCGGGTTGTCTGAATCCTCAACATCAACCGAGCCCGACATTTTGTCAGGAACACGCTCTTTAAGAGCCTCGATCGACTCAGAGTCGTCGTCGGTCTTACGAGGTGCGTCGTAGTCGGTGGCCATGCCCATCCACTTCTTTTTTACGTTGAATCACCGGAATCGGCGGGCACAGTTTGCATGAAAGCGAACCGAATTGCAAACCGCCGAAACTGCAACTCTGTGCAGCGCCTGAGACAACTGTTCATGGAGGCGTGTTATTCCCGTGATTTCCCTCGAATGCGTGCGACCCTAAAGGTGAATCGTGAGGGCTGGAGAAGTTCACTATGGAAGACCTTCGGGTAATCGAAGTACAGGACGGTGCGCTGATCGTGTCGAGTAACGACGGCACACGGTATCGTCTCGCTGTTGACAGCGTGTTGCAGTCTCGACTGCGTCAAAGCCGCGCCCTCTCAGGAACGGGACCGAAGCTTGCCCCGCGCGAAATACAGGCCCACATCCGCGCCGGAATGTCTGCCCAAGACGTTGCGAATCTGACCGGCGCCGACCTTGAGTACATCGAGCGTTTCGAAGGCCCCGTGGTCGCGGAGCGAGAATTCGTCGTCAAGTCAGCTCTTGCTGTTCCCGTACACGTCGCTGGAGAAACGGATTCGTTGACCTCCAGTCGCACCTTCGGATCCGCAATTCGCGAACGGCTCGTCGATATGAACGCCGCCGATGAGCGATGGGCCAGTTGGAAAGATCCCGAGTCGGGATGGATCATCAAACTTTCTTTCAACGCGAATACAATCGATCACGACGCGCGTTGGCAGTACGACCCCAAACGCCAATCACTCGCTCCGCTCAACAACGAAGCAAAAACGTTGTCCCAGCAAGGTGAGGTCACAGGGGCGCTCATCCCCCGCTTACGCGCCGTGAGCCCCACCGAAGGAACTCCGGATGCCGCACGCTTCGATAGCGGTGCATTTGATGTCGATGACATCACCGAGGAGCCTGCTCCAATCCGACCGGCAGAACTCCCGGTCATGCGCGACCGCAGCGCTGAGACCGGTGTCGGCAATCAGACTGCTGATCTGCTCGATGCTTTGCGTCGCCGCCGAGGTGAGCGTGAACCTGCCAATTTCGACGCCGACGAGGACGACTCCGCGCCGCCGATGAGCACCGAGCCATCGATGCGACTCTTAGATCCGCCAGCAGCCGAAGAACGTCGCGACGCTCCCGCTCCGCCTCAGGCGACCGCGCCGCAACCGACGACAAAATCGCGTCGACGCCGGGTCGCGATGCCCAGTTGGGATGACATCGTCTTTGGCACTAAACCCGACGACGATCCCGCCTAAAGCTAACGACCGTGATATCGGACTAGTGCTCACGCTCGCGCTCAAAAGCTCCGTACCGCAGCAGGGGCACGCGGAGTTCTTCATCTGACCATGAGCCGTGTTGACCGACCATGTTGCGTCCCTTGTCGGCTGGGTCCCGTGAGTCGTAGTAGGCGATCGACTTGCGCGCGGCAACGATAATGTCTCCGATGCGCGGTTCGACGTCGGAGTGAACGTTTCCGAACCATCCCGCCTTGATCGCCTCAGCGCGACTCACCACCCAGGCTCGGCTGCTTTCGAACTCTTGCCAACGGCCGAGCACAGAATCGCGCTCGGTCGCGCCAAGTCCCGCGTCGTAGTGCAACTGCAGGCAACGAGGCTCGCCGGCAATATGAGCGATGCCTTCGAGTAGCTCAGGTGCGGAATCGAAAAGTACGTGCGATTCACGCGGAACATCGATCATTCCGTGGTCGGCTGTGACGAGCAGCCCCTGGTCAGCGCTCAGGAGCTTTAGGGCACCGGACAGTGCCGAATCGAGGGATTCGAGCGCATGGGTCCACTGAGACGATTGCCAGCCATTGGCATGGCCAGCCATGTCGAGTTCTGGAACATACACGTAGGTGAGCGACGCATGACCACTGGCAGGTCCAACCGTTATGGCCGTCGAGAGGCGGTCCGCCAGCGAGCCAGCGACGACATAACGCGCACCTCTGAGTACAGCTTGAGAGAATCCAGAATCGCGATAGCGCGCAGCCCCTACCGCGAACGCGTTCAGACCCCGTGACGTGGCGTGTTCGAAAACTGTCGGCACGCGCTGCCACGTTGCCGGATTTGTGAGGGCATCCCAGCCGGAAAGTTGATGAAGAACTCGGGTGTTGACGGGATCGAAGGCACTGTACCCGACCAAACCATGCTGCCCAGAGCGCTGCCCGGTCGTCAGCCCGGCGATCGCTGACGCCGTAGTCGTAGGAAAACCTGATTGAATGACTGACGTCTTGGAGAAGGCGCTAGCGAGGGTGCGGGCGTGCCCCAGCCGTGCCTTGAGATTGTGAGCCCCCATACCGTCCACCAGCAGCACTACAGCGTGTCGGACGGGAGGAAGGCTCAGTCGGTTCGCCTCCCCGGAGATTGCCTGAAGTGAACTTGACAACACATCGGTAAGGTTCGCTGAGTCTGGGTTGAGCGCCGGTAACATTAGGGCAATCCTATGGCTACTCCCACAAAACCCACCCCAGACTCCCCTGCCGGCGAACGCATCGAAGACATCGATGTCACGACCGAGATGCAGGGCTCGTTCTTGGAGTACGCGTACTCCGTGATCTATTCCCGTGCGCTTCCCGACGCACGCGACGGCCTCAAGCCGGTGCAACGCCGAATTCTGTACCAGATGAGCGAAATGGGACTGCGCCCTGAAAAGGGACACGTCAAGTCGTCCCGCGTCGTCGGCGATGTCATGGGAAAGCTTCATCCCCACGGCGATGCCTCCATCTACGACGCTATGGTGCGCTTGACGCAAAGCTTTATCCTGCGTGTGCCACTCATCGATGGCCACGGTAACTTCGGTTCACTCGACGATGGTCCCGCGGCGCCGCGGTATACCGAAGCTCGTTTACAGGCATCCGCTATCGCAATGACGGAGGATCTCGACGAAGACGTCGTCGACTTCGTGCCCAACTACGACAACTCGACCACGCAACCCGAGGTTTTGCCTGCGGCGTTCCCGAACCTGTTGGTTAATGGTGCCAGCGGCATCGCCGTCGGTATGGCCACCAACATGGCTCCCCACAACCTCATCGAAGTCGTCGGCGCCGCGCAGCACCTTCTCTCTCATCCCGACGCATCCCTCGAAGAACTCATGCAGTTCGTTCCTGGCCCCGACCTCCCCACCGGAGGAACCATCATCGGCCTCAACGGAGTGAAGGATGCGTACGCGAACGGTCGCGGCGCTTTCAAGACCCGAGCCAAAGTCGCCGTCGAGTCAATAACCGCCCGAAAGATGGGCCTTGTGGTGACTGAACTGCCCTACTTAGTCGGCCCCGAGCGCGTCATCGAGAAGATCAAGGATGGCGTCAACAACAAGAAGATCGTTGGCATCTCCGATGTCACCGACCTCACCGACCGCAACCACGGCCTGCGCCTCGTCATCGGCATCAAAACCGGCTTCAGCCCGGATGCCGTACTCGAGCAGCTTTACCGCCTGACCCCGTTGGAAGATAACTTCAGCATCAACGCGGTGACTCTGGTTGACGGCCGTCCGCAGACGCTCGGCCTCAAGGCTTTGCTTGAGGTCTTCCTTAAGCACCGTCTGAACGTTGTCACGCGTCGCAGTAAGTACCGGCTTGCGCGACACCTTGAGCGTCTTCACCTTGTTGAGGGTCTGCTCATTGCGATCCTCGATATTGACGAGGTCATTCAGGTGATTCGCCAGAGCGACGACAGCGATCAGGCGCGAACTCGCCTACGTGACGTCTTCGATCTCAGCGAGTTGCAGGCTGAGTATATTCTCGAGTTGCGCCTGCGTCGTCTCACGAAGTTTAGCCGGATCGAGCTGGAGGCCGAGGCTGAGAAGCTGCGTGCAGAGATTGCCCGCCTGCAGGCGTTGTTGTCTGATGAGAAACTCATTCGGGCGCTCGTCGCCGATGAGCTTGAAGCTGTCGCGGAGAAATTTGGGACCCCGCGCCGCACGCTGCTTACTGAGGCCCCCGCTTCGATTGCGACGACGTCGAGAGCTGCTGCGCGGAAGAACCAGGCCGTGCTCGAGATCGCCGATGAGCCGTGCATCGTGTTGCTCTCCACGACGGGTCGAATCATCCGCGTTGGCATCAGCGAAGGCGACACCGTGTTGGCGGCCTCTCGCCGCTCAAAGCATGACGCCATCCGCTCGCGTGTGACCACGACAACACGAACCGAGATCGGCGCTATCACCAACCGCGGCCGCCTTATCCG
Organism: Salinibacterium sp. 10G20-15; assembly: GCF_057365065.1. Classification (NCBI taxonomy): domain Bacteria; kingdom Bacillati; phylum Actinomycetota; class Actinomycetes; order Micrococcales; family Microbacteriaceae; genus Salinibacterium; species Salinibacterium sp. 10G20-15. The sequence goes on along the minus strand of NZ_CP195118.1, from coordinate 2,318,839 downwards.
CTTCACCGCCGTGGATCTTCCCAGCGTTCCGACTAGCTCAGTTCAACTTGGAGCTGGCGCAAAAATCAGCGAGTACCTCACGCTCGAGAAGAAGGAGCGTGTTCTCGCGATCGTGTCTCTCGATAGCGACGAGCCCATCGCCCTCGGCACCCGCCAAGGCACTGTCAAACGCGTCACGCCCGGCGTGTGGCCGTCGAAGCCCGAATTCGAGATCATCTCCCTCAAACCTGGTGATGAGCTCGTTGGCGCGGCTCATAGCGTGGATGATGCAGAACTCACGTTCGTGACCTCCGACACTCAACTGCTGCACTTCACCGCCTCGGCGGTGCGCCCACAGGGTCTCAGCGCTGGAGGGATGGCAGGTATCCGGGTGAGTGCCGGCGCCGAGGTTATCTTCTTTGACGTCCTCGATGCGGAAGCCGAAAACGTTGTGGTCACCGTTTCGGGTTCCAGCGTCACGATCCCGGGTACCGACCCCGGCCGCGTGAAGCTCAGCGAGTTCTCGCAGTTCCCGGCCAAGGGTCGTGGCACGGGCGGAGTGCGAGCTCATTCGCTACTCAAGGGCGAAGACGTACTCACCCTCGCCTGGGTCGGACGCGTTCCCGCTATCGCAGTGGGGCCGGATGGCACGGTTCGGCAACTACCCACCGAGCGAACAAAGCGCGACGGTTCCGGTACTCCGCTCGACGCAGTGGTCGGCTCGATCGGCTTCACGGCGTAACCGAAATCACCCGCGCGACACCACGCACGCAACGAGCGAGGGCCGCTACCTGTTCTGTTCAGGTAACGGCCCCTGGTTCGTTGAAGGTCGATCGCTCACGCCACCACTATCGGGTGATGAACGCACCCCGATGCCCCGAGCTAGACGTCGATACGGTCCCGATCAAGACCTTGCCCCTGAATGATAAATTCCTTTCGAGGAGCCACTTCGTTGCCCATGAGCAGCTCAAATACCGTGCCGGCATTCTCAGCGTCCGCAATGTTGACCCGACGAAGAACACGGTTGTTGCGATCCATAGTGGTGGTCGCCAGTTGGTCGGCGTCCATCTCGCCCAGGCCCTTATAGCGCTGAATCGGATCCTGATACCGCTTGCCGGACTTCTTGAGACCTGCAAGAACTCCGTTGAGTTCCTTTTCCGAGTAGGTGTAGATCGTCTCGTTCGGCTTAGAGCCAGGATTAATCACTACCACGCGATGCAAGGGCGGCACGGCCGCGTACACGCGCCCATCGCGAATCATGTCAGGCATGTAGCGGAAGAACAGCGTCAACAGCAGCGTACGAATGTGGGCACCGTCAACATCGGCATCGGCCATGATGATGACTTTGCCATAGCGAGCAGTCGACAGGTCGAAGCTGCGCCCAGACCCTGCACCAATGACTTGTATGATAGACGCACACTCGGCATTCGACAGCATGTCGCTAATCGATGCTTTTTGAACATTGAGAATCTTGCCCCGGATCGGGAGCAACGCTTGGTACTCGCTGTCTCGTCCGAGCTTTGCCGTGCCAAGCGCAGAGTCGCCCTCGACGATGAACAGTTCACTGTTCGCAACATCATTCGAGCGGCAATCAACCAGTTTCGCTGGAAGGCTAGAACTCTCAAGTGCGTTTTTGCGACGCTGGGTTTCCTTGTGCGCTCGCGCAGAGATGCGCGATTTCATCTCCGCTACCACTTTGTCTAGGACGAGAGCTGCCTGCGACTTATCATCGCGCTTGGTGGAGGTGAAGCGTTCAGACAGTGCTGCCGCGACCACCTTCGCCACAATCGAACGCACAGCTGGCGTGCCCAGAATTTCCTTCGTCTGCCCCTCGAATTGCGGTTCCGGAAGTCGCACCGTCAGCACGACGGTGAGCCCGGCCAGCACATCGTCTTTATCGAGTTTGTCGTTGCCGAGCTTCAACCGGCGAGCGTTCTTTTCGGTTTCCGCCCGCAAAAACTTGAGCAAACTTTGCTCGAATCCTGCCAGGTGGGTTCCGCCTTTGGGCGTCGCGATGATGTTGACGAAACTCTTAATTACTGTGTCGTAGCCGGTTCCCCAGCGTAAGGCGACATCCACGATGCAGTCCCGGGATACCTCGGTGGAGACCATATGGCCGTTGTCTTGCAACACAGGCACGCTCTCGGTGAAGCCACCAGAGCCACTCAGCCGCCAGATATCTGTGATGGGCGGGTCCACCGCGAGGTGTTCGACAAACTCCGAGATACCGCCTGCAAAAGAGAACGTTTCGTGACGGGGTTCGTCGCCCCGTTCATCCGACACATTCAAGGTGAGATTGGGCACAAGGAAGGCTGTCTGACGTAGACGGTCAATCAGTCCATCCGACTGAAAAGTAGCTCCCTTCGTGAAGATTTGGCGATCGGCCCAGTAACGCACCCGAGTACCCGTGCGCCCCTTGGGGACCTTGCCCACCACGCGAAGCTCGCTACCCGAAACAAATGGAGTGAATGGAGCATCCGGAGTCGGTTCGCCCGAATCGGAAAAAGTACCGGGTTCGCCGCGATGGAACGACATCGCGTAGGTCTTGCCGTTACGGTCGACCTCGACATCGAGGCGCTCCGACAACGCGTTGACTACCGAGGCTCCGACGCCGTGGAGTCCCCCAGACGCAGCATAGGAACCGGAGCCAAACTTGCCGCCCGCGTGAAGCTTGGTGAAGACAACCTCGACGCCGGTGAGGCCTGTCTTGGGTTCGACGTCTACGGGGATTCCGCGTGCCCTGTCTCGCACTTCGACGCTCTCATCGGCGTGAAGAATGACGCTGATCTCAGAACCGTGACCATCAAGAGCCTCGTCAACCGAGTTGTCGATGATCTCCCAGAGACAATGCATGAGTCCCCGAGAGTCGGTGGACCCGATGTACATACCGGGGCGTTTGCGAACGGCTTCAAGCCCCTCGAGCACGGATAGGTGACGGGCTGAATAGTCAGAGCTCGCCATAGTAATCTCCTAGGGTTTGAGAACGGAAGGCCACATTCAAGACTACGTTCTCCGCACGACATTGCTGCTCACCGACACCCATCCCGCTGTGGCCGAGGCCGACCTTCCGGATGCGGTACGCGCTGAGCGAAATGCCCGCAATGTAGGAAGAATCTTCAGGCGCTCATGCTTGTATAGGCGTACGGAATAACAACCGCAAGCAAGAAGAAGGAGTAGGCCATGTCGAACATTGCAACAGAAGACACCCCAGTCGATGAGATGGACTACACCCTCACGGCGATCGATCGCTGTGACAGTTGTGGCGCGCAGGCGTACATCCGCGCGACCCTCGCCAGTGGCGACCTCCTCTTTTGCGCCCACCACGGCGCTAAGTTCAAAGACAAGCTGTTTCCCACCGCGCTCAAGTGGCACGACGAGTCCAGCCGTCTGACTGCCTAAGCTTTCGTTTAGCATCATCAGATAGTTAGCTCGCTTGCCGGCACGTGTGTCGGTGTGACCTTCGTAGGAGAACTGTGAAGCGCATCCGACACTACGTGTCGCGTCTTGTCTCGCTCGACGTAAAGAACATGCTCGCTGTGGCCCGCGCCATCAGCTCGCGAAGCCGCACCCCCGTGTTCTTCATCCTGATCGACATGGTGTGGTGCTCACTCGTCTACCAGGCCGGCTACCTCGACTACGAAGAGTTCGAATTCAACGTTCTAAGCCGCGCCGAGCGCCGCACTTGGATCACTAGCGGCAACGCGAATTCCATCGTCGTCAAGTACAACCAGCGCGATTTTCGCGAACGGTTTTACGACAAGCCCACTTTCAACAGGACCTTCGACAAGTGGCTCGGGCGTGCGTGGCTCGACCTCAGAACCGCTTCCGAAGGAGAGTTCGTCGAATTCGTGAAGAACCACGATCCCATCATGGTTAAAGTCGTCGACAGCATGAGCGGCGCGGGGATCGAGAAGCACAGCGGCGATGACCTCAAGGATGCTCATGCGCTCTATCGCGAGCTCATGGAGAAGCGGCAATTCCTCGTTGAAGCCTTTATCGAGCAGCACGAGGACATGTCGGCGCTCTGCCCCACTAGCGTCAACTCTTTGCGCATGATCACCTTCTTCGATGGCACCGATGTTCACATCATGGAGGCTGTCTTGCGTATGGGAAATGGCGCCGATGTCGACAACTACGGTCGCGGCGGCATGTATACGGTTCTCGACGAGAAGACTGGCATCGCTCCCTACGGAGCGTTCGACAAGTACGCCAACACGTTCACCGAACATCCCCAGACCGGCACCCCGATCGTCGGTTTCCAAGTGCCGCTCTACAACGAAGTTCTTGCCACCCTCGACACCGTTGGCCGAGTGATTCCGGAAATTCCGTACGTAGGCTGGGATGTCGCGATCTCCGCCACCGGGCCAGCGATTATCGAAGGCAATTACAACACTGGCGTGTTCCAGATGAAGCCGAGTCTCACAGGCATCAAAACAGGACTACTCCCCAAATTCCGCGAGGTAATCGACTTCTAGAGGCTCACACAGAGCCCTCACCGATCTTCCATTCTTCGGAAGAATCCCTAAGCGCGACGAATGACGCCGAGCGGAGTGCTCTGGTGATCCTGGCCTAGAGGGTTATCCTTCAATACCTTCAGAACGAGTTCATTCGTTGCTTTAGTGGTGGTCGACCCTAGGATGTTGCCACCGAAGTCGTTGATGTCAACGACGAGCACGTCGATCTTTCGGCCGAGCGCGGCAGCGATGTCCGCGGCAACGCCATCAGGACGAGCCGGGCCGAGTACGACGTGAGAGTCGTACGGCGGGATCGTGTTTTTCGTGGGCCCATCGATCGCTCGAGCCTTCGGCCCTGCAATCCGGTAGAAGTCACCGCGGCGGCCCACGAGCTTCGTGACCGCAGCGACGGCTGCAGCGAACAGGATGCGCGGAGTACCGCACTCTCGTAAGGCCATCTCCATGGTCTCGGGCATACCAAGACCAATGCCGTGAGATGTCTTAGTCACGTACTTCGACAGGAACGTCGCAAGTTTGCGTGGCTCCACCTCAGAGATCGGGTACGCCCGCCCCTGTGTGATTCCGACAATCTTTTCCGTGACGAAGAGCAAGTCTCCATCGCGCACGACATCCGCCGCGTACTCCACAACGACCTGAACAATGTCGTCCTCACGAACCACCAGTCGAGTCTTGATGGGAAGCCGTTCGTAAACGGCGCCATCGACCTCGACGGTGAGACTCTTCCCAGCGTTCGCTTCAGCACCCATTGTTGGCCTATTCGAGGTAGTCGCGCAGTGATTGCGAGCGTGACGGGTGGCGCAGTTTGGCCATCGTCTTTGATTCGATCTGACGGATGCGTTCACGCGTGACGCCGAACGTGTCACCGATTTGGTCGAGAGTTTTTGGCATTCCATCGCCCAGCCCGAAGCGCATGCGGATGACGCCGGCTTCACGCTCGGAGAGGGAGTCGAGGAGGCTCTCCAGCTGCTTCTGCAGCATGGTGAATCCAACGGCATCGGCGGGAACAACAGCCTCAGTGTCCTCAATGAGGTCACCGAACTCGCTGTCACCGTCTTCACCGAGCGGCGTGTGGAGCGAAATAGGCTCGCGACCATACTTCTGAACTTCAACGACCTTCTCGGGCGTCATATCCAGTTCGCGCGAAAGCTCTTCTGGAGTGGGCTCGCGGCCTAAGTCTTGAAGCATCTGGCGCTGAACACGTGCGAGCTTGTTGATGACTTCAACCATGTGCACGGGGATACGAATTGTGCGGGCTTGGTCGGCCATTGCGCGGGTGATCGCTTGGCGAATCCACCACGTGGCGTAGGTCGAGAACTTGAAGCCCTTGGTGTAGTCGAACTTCTCTACCGCACGGATGAGACCCAGGTTTCCCTCTTGAATGAGGTCCAAGAACTGCATTCCGCGACCGGTGTAGCGCTTTGCGAGCGATACCACCAGTCGAAGGTTCGCGCCGAGCAAGTGACTCTTCGCGCGCTGGCCGTCCTTGGCTACCCACTGAAGTTCGCGACCGAGGGTTGAACGCACCTCGCCCGGTGCCATCTGAGAAAGCTTGTCTTCTGCAAAGAGGCCAGCTTCGATACGCATGGCCAGCTCGACTTCTTGAGCGGCGTTGAGGAGCGCGACCTTACCGATTTGCTTCAGGTAGTCCTTGACAGGGTCTGCCGTGGCACCAGTGATAGCGGCCGAGTACACGGGAACATCGTCTTCGTCGTCAACCAACGAGAGAACGAGGGCACCGGTGGGCAGTTCCTCATCTTTGCCCTTCGACTTTTCATCGCTCTCGTCTTCGGGCTTCGCTTCTTCGCCGTCAGCCTCGACGATGTCGTCGACTTCCTCGGCAGCCTTCTTTCCCCGCGTCGCGGCCTTCTTGGCCCCGGGCTTCTTGGCAGCACTCGACTTCGTCGTCGAGGCTTTCTTGGTCGAGGCTTTCTTGGTCGAGGCCTGCGTAGCTGCGGCCTCATTTCCTTCCGCGTCGACCACTACTTCGTCAACCGCATCGACAGCTTTAGCGCGCGCGCCTGCCTTTGAAGCCGCCTTCGAGGGGGCCTTCTTCGGTGCGGATGCAGATTCCGCAGTCTTCGTTCGGGTCGCCATGTGAACACCTTTCCGAGGTTTTCGGGCAGTACTAAGACCCATGTCAAGTCGCTAGCTGTCACACCGCACGGTGAAACAGAACCAGAAACAAGACCGGGTCTTACTCCCATTATGCCACGCTTTTCTGGTGCGCAGAACCAGACTTCACAGCCTCCGCTCATCGCCAGCGCAGCACCAGCGAAAATTCGTCGCCACCGGACGGCAGCTTCCTCTATAGCGACGCGGCTGGGGGGCCATCGTCGTCACCGGCACGCCGAATGGCGAGGAACTTCTGCAACTCTGCCGCGATCTCATCCGCGGACGGCAACTCCCCGTCTTCGTCCGTGAGAGGCGAACGCACAGGGTTTTCCTCCATGTAATTGTCGTGACGCTCCTCAAGGGTGCCCACGAGCTTCGCGAGGTCCTGGTTACTTTCCACCTGGCCATCGATCTTGGCCACAAACTCGCGTCCTTCTTCACGTAGCCGGTCCGTAGGAAAGATGAGACCCGTTGCCGCGCTCACACTCTCAAGCGCAGTCACTGCGGCCGTCGGCCATTCAGTCTCAGCAAGGTAATGAGGAATCAGCAGCACAAACCCCGCGGTCGGATGCCCGAGCTCTTGCAATCGAAACTCGATGAGATGCATCGCATTCGCTGGCACCTGAGTGTGAGGCTTCCAAACCGACATTGAGTCGATAAGTTCCCGACGATTGCCGCTCACTGTGACCCCAATGCTGCGAGTGTGGGGTACGGGCATCGGAATGGCGTGCACCCACGTGGTCGACTTCACTTCCAGCTTGGAAATCAGACGCAACACCGCAGCAGAGAACCGATCCCACTGGAAATCAGGTTCGTATCCCGTGAGCAGAAGGAAGGGTTGCCCGAGTTCATCTTTAGCCAAGTACAGCTCAAGCTTGGCCGGTCGGTAGTCGCTCAAGTGATCTTGATCGAAATAAATGGTCGGGCGCCGCGCTCGGTAGTCGAGGAGTGCATCGTTATCGAACGAGGCGACGACCGTGCGCTCGAGAGTATCGAGCAGGTACTGACTGAACTGGCTGACAGCACCACCGGCATCCGCGAAGCCAGTCAGGCCGGCGACGAGCGGTAGACCGCGGGGCACACCAGAAACATCGGTCACGATGTCATATAAACCGGCTGGATCTCGCATGCTTCCACTCTAATCGCGGGCACGACAGCATCCTCGTCAAACGCTTCCACAACGTCATGCTTCTAGCGAACATTGAGGCAGTTGCTGACTATCATGAGGATATGACCGTTGCTACGTTGCACTTGTCCACCTCGTCCGCCTCCGAACTGGAATCCGATGTTCTCGTAATCGGGGTGATGAAGACAGATTCTGGACCCAAGCTCGTCGACGCGTCGCCAGAGCTTTCAACGTTCGAGCAGTCGCTGAGCGTGATCGGCGTCACCGGGGCTGCTGACGAGCTTCACCGCATTCCTGCTACCGGCATCGCTGCACCCGCAATCGCTTTTATCGGTCTCGGTGACAGCTCTCCCACTGCTGAGAGCCTGCGCTATGCAGCCGGTTCCGCCGCACGTCAACTGCGCGGCGCCGCAGATATCGCCCTTGCTCTTGGCGCGGAATCGACTGAAGACACACTCGCCGTACTCGAAGGAGCGGCCATCGGCGCCTACTCCTACGATGCATACCGTTCCACTCCCCCGGAGGCCGCGAAGAGCCAGGCGAGCAGCATCACTGTTCTCAGCCCCGTGTCGGATGCCGCTCTCATCGAGCGCGCCAGCATCATCGCCCACGCGACCCACGTGACGCGCGACCTTGTTAACGAAGCTCCTCGCGAGCTCTACCCCGCCACCTTCGCGGATCGCGCCAGCGAGCTCGCCGCACTCGACAACGTCGATGTGGAAGTTTTTGCTGAGAAGGAACTTGAGGAAGGCGGCTTCGGCGGCATCCTAGGAGTTGGCCAGGGGTCGACTCGAGGACCACGCCTCGTCAAGATCAGCTACACCCCGTCTGACGCCGCCAAGCACCTTGCGCTCGTCGGCAAAGGAATCACTTTTGATTCAGGCGGGCTCTCGCTCAAGCCGGGGCTTTCGATGATCGGCATGAAGTTCGACATGAGTGGCGCTGCGACCGTGATGGCCGTTATAGAGGCCTGCGCGAAGCTCGGCACCAACGTGCGCCTCACAGCGTGGCTCTGCTTGGCCGAAAACATGCCGTCGGGAAGTGCTATTCGCCCCAACGACGTGTTGACCATTCGCGGCGGAAAGACTGTTGAAGTGCTGAACACTGACGCAGAAGGGCGGTTGGTCATGGCCGACGGGCTCGTAGCGGCTAGCGAAGAGAACCCGGATGCCATCGTCGATATCGCGACGCTCACCGGGGCCGCGGTCGTGGCCCTCGGCAACCGCTACGCCGGAACCATGGGCGACAAGGCTCTGGTGAATCAGGTCGTCGCTGTCGCGGATCGCGTTGGCGAACCGTTCTGGCCGATGCCGATCAGTCCCGAACTGCGTCCCTTGCTCGCTTCAGACATTGCCGACATCGCGAACATCAAGCCCGGCAACACCGCCGGTGGGATGCTCATCGCCGCCGCCTTCCTTAAAGACTTCGTGGGAAAGCGTGCTGATAGCGCCGAGACGATTCCGTGGGCGCACATCGATATCGCGGGCCCGTCAGATAACCGCGGCAGTGGCTGGGGCTACGTCGGCAAGGGGGCAACCGGAATCGGTGTTCGAACACTCATCGGACTGGCCGAGGAATTTTCCCGTCCGTAGTAAGGTTTTTTAAACGCGGATTCTTTCCGCACCATCCGGTCGCACGGTTCACACACGATGCGTTCCGGCGAACAAATTCCTTACAGAGGAGCTGCTGTATTGGCTGAGCACAATTTTGACCTTGTCGTTCTTGGTGGAGGAAGTGGTGGCTACGCAGCAGCGTTGCGCGCCGCAGAACTCGGTATGACTGTTGGCTTGATCGAGAAGAACAAGCTCGGAGGCACCTGCCTGCACGTTGGTTGCATCCCCACGAAGGCGCTCCTGCACTCAGCAGAAGTAGCTGATGTTACCCGTGAGGCAGCAAAGTACGGCGTCACCACCACCCTTGACGGAATCGACATCGCCGGCGTCACCAAGTACCGCCAAGACATCGTCGCAAGCAAGTACAAGGGCCTTCAGGGCCTCGTAAAGATGCGCGGCATCACCGTGATCGAGGGCGAAGGCAAGCTCGTTTCTCCGAACACTGTTCAGGTCGGCGAAGACACTGTCGTGGGCAAGAACGTGATCCTAGCGACGGGCTCATACTCGCGAAGCCTCCCCGGTCTCGAAATCGGCGGCCGCGTGATCACGTCGGAGCAGGCACTCGAGCTCGACTTCGTTCCCAAGAAGGTCGCCGTTCTCGGTGGCGGCGTCATCGGCGTGGAGTTCTCCAGCGTATGGAAGAGCTGGGGTGCCGACGTCACGATTATCGAAGGTCTTCCCAACCTCGTTCCGAACGAGGACGAGTCGGTCAGCAAGCAGTTCGAGCGAGCGTTCCGACGCCGTGGCATCAACTTCCACACCGGCGTTCGTTTCAAGAGCGTTGAGCAGAACGATGACGGTGTCGTCGTCACCCTCGAAAACGGCGAGACCGTTGAAGCAGAGCTTCTGCTCGTCGCTGTCGGCCGTGGCCCGTCTACCGCAGGCCTCGGCTTCGAAGAGGTCGGCATCGAGATGGATCGTGGCTTCGTACTCACGAACGAACGACTTGCAACCAACGTTCCCGGCGTCTACGCCGTGGGAGACATCGTTCCCGGACTCCAGCTCGCGCACCGCGGCTTCCAGCAGGGAATCTTTGTTGTCGAAGAGATCGCCGGCCTCAAGCCGATCGTGATCAACGACCTCAACATCCCTAAGGTCACGTACAGCGACCCCGAGGTTGCATCGATCGGCCTGACGGAAGCTAAGGCCATCGAGGCGCACGGCGCTGAAAACGTGAAGGCGTACGACTACAACCTGGGCGGCAACGGCAAGAGCGCCATCATCGGCACCGCTGGTTCGATCAAGGTTGTTCGCGTTGTCGACGGCCCCGTTATCGGAGTTCACATGATCGGAGCTCGCGTTGGCGAACTGATCGGTGAAGCACAGCTTATTGTCAACTGGGAAGCACACCCCGAAGACATCACGCCGCTGCTACACGCACACCCCACCCAGAATGAAGCCCTCGGCGAGGCATTCCTCGCTCTGGCAGGCAAGCCGCTTCACGCGGTCTAGGCTCCGCCTCAACCACGGAACTAAGCTATTGATGACAAGCATCACAAAGGAGCAGTACTGATGAGCGAATCCGTTAACCTTCCGGCACTCGGAGAGAGTGTCACCGAGGGCACGGTGACCCGCTGGCTGAAGCAAGTCGGCGAGCGTGTAGAGGTTGACGAACCCCTGCTCGAGGTCTCGACTGACAAGGTCGACACGGAGATTCCCTCTCCCGTCGCCGGTGTCATCGAAGAGATCTTGGTTGCCGAAGACGAAACAGTAGAAGTGGGCACCGCGCTCGTAAAGATCGGCGATGGTTCGGGTGGCGGCGACGCTCCCGCAAAAGAAGCTCCCGCCGAAGAAGCCGCACCCGCTACTGAAGCGCCCGCCGAGCAGGCTGCGCCCGCTACTGAAGCGCCCGCCGAGCAGGCTGCGCCCGCAACGGAGGCTCCTGCGGCCGAAACTCCGGCGAATGAAACTCCAGCAGCGGAAGCTCCTGCAGCCGAGGCGGCACCCGCTGCCGAGTCCGCTGCTCCTGCCGCGACTGAGCAGGCTCCTGCGGTAGCCCCCGAGGATCCCGCCGAAGACGCTACTCCGGCCGCGCAGGAAGCGCCCGCCGCTGTTCCCGAGGCAGAAGCGCCCGCCGCTCCCGCTGAAGAAGCTGCACCCGCGGCTACGGACTCAGACGACAGCGACGACTCGCAGGCTGGCTACCTCACTCCGCTCGTGCGCAAGCTCGCGAAGGAGCGCGGCGTTGATCTCAGCACCATCGCAGGCACTGGCGTCGGAGGCCGCATTCGCAAGCAGGATGTCCTTGCTGCGAGCGAGCAGTCCACGAGTGCTGCACCTGCCGCTGAGAGCTCGACTGCAACCTCGGCACCGCTAGAAGTTTCACCGCTGCGGGGAACTACTGTTCCCATGTCTCGACTTCGCAAGGTTATTGCCGAGCGTGCTGTGCTCTCGATGCAGTCGTCCGCTCAGCTCACCTCGGTCGTAGAGGTAGACGTCACCGCGGTAGCGAACTTCCGCAACAAGGTAAAGGATGACTTCCTTGCCAAGACCGGCAATAAGCTCTCGTTCCTTCCGTTCTTTGCATTGGCCGCAGCGGAGGCGCTGACAGCACACCCGATCATCAATGCGACGATTGAAGACAACTCGATCGTCTACCCGGCACAGGAGAACATCAGCATTGCGGTCGACACTGAGCGCGGTCTACTGACCCCGGTCATCCGAGATGCTGCATCGCTCGATATCGCAGGTCTGGCTGGCGAAATTGCAGACCTCGCAGCACGCACCCGCGACAACAAGTTGACCCCTGACGAGCTCTCGGGTGGAACCTTCACGCTCACGAATACCGGCTCGCGTGGCGCACTATTCGACACGCCTGTCGTGTTCCTCCCGCAGTCGGCAATCCTCGGCACCGGCATTGTCACCAAAAAGCCTGTGGTCATCAGCGATGCCAACGGTGATTCAATCGCGATCCGTTCGATGGTCTACCTCGCACTGAGCTACGACCACCGCATCGTGGATGGAGCGGATGCTGCAGGCTTCCTCGTCGATGTGAAGAAGCGTCTCGAGGGCGGCGACTTCGCCGACAAGCTCGGAATCTGAACGAACCCGCATCATTGTTGAGGGAGTGTATAGCTCCTGATTCGCCAACCGGCCTCGCCCTTCACCAGAAGGAGCGAGGCCGGTTTGTTTGCGCCGTCCGGTGCGTCGAACTCGAAGAGAACGCTGTCCCCGAGTCGTTGCACCTCGTGTGCCTCCGACGGGTCGAAGAGCAAAGCCGGCGCTAGCTCTTGGCCCCCGAGCACCGCCGCGATCGTTGCAGCATCCGCCCTGAACGCAGGCGAATCACGCTGCGCAACCACGTCGAGGCACTTGGTCGAAAGATCTGCTAAGCAGTGTTCACGGGTTCTTAGAAGGGTTGCGAGCGCATCGAGAGGATCACCCGATAGCTCGCTACTTTTCGTGGCTGCACGAGGGTGTTCCTCCTCGACGCTTTCGGTGCCTTGTCCACTCGCGGCGCCTGCCATAACCGTTCTCGAGTCCTCGTCGAGCTCAAAAACAGCTTTCTCGCCGGATGAATTCACCCCGGTGCCCGCATCGGCCTCGGCGTTGCCTGCCAGCCAGAGCGCTACCGCAAGCACGAGCGCGATTGCTCCCGCAACAGCGACCACCCAGGTACGTTTCGGGACCGGCGAGCACCACCGTTTGATCGCCTCCCGGAGATGTTCGCCCGCGAGTTTAAGTCTGCGAAGCACGTTGCCGATATTCTCCTGAATACCCGGAGAAAAAGCGAGTAGCGCACCCCAGTGCGCGTTAACGCCGGCTGGACGTTCTGACAATTGCGGTCTGTGTTCTCGCACAAATAACAGAGCTTCGTCGAGCCGATCGTTCTCCGCCGATGTGAACCTTACTGGTTCGGCAGCGCCGAGCTCAAAGAGTTGTCGCTCCCAGTGAAGGTCCCAGTCGACAGCGCAGTGGCTGGAGTGATCTTCTAGCCACGCCGTGAACTCAGCAACGCGGCGTTCTGCGTCGCGATCAGCGACGACTGCGGCGAGCACACTGGACGTGACTGCTGCAAACTGGGCGCGGTCTTCTCCATACGTGGCGTCGTGTTGCACATTCAGCGGCGTGGGTACGTCAGATCGATAGTGGGCACTTTCCCAGTCGGCGAAGAACGGGCGCCCCGCCCTATCGAAACAGATACCGTCTACGGTGATTGCCCCTAGTGAGACGCCCGCCCGATGCATCCGGCCCAACGCGGCGCTCAACGGCGCCAGAATCGTGATCGCCTCTCCCGGTCGCAGCGAATCGCGTTCTCGCAACAGACGCCGAAGCGAGACTGCCCCCTGCCACGCGAGGACGATCGCCGGTGCTCCGTCGGGCGAAACAGCGACATCATCAATCAGGCGGGTGGACTCGCCCTGCGCTCTCGCGCAGCACTCGATCTCTGTCAGTATGCGCGTGAAAGGCACTCCGGGATCAAAGCGCTTGACGGCCTTCAACTCTGAGGGTGCGTCGTCGATGGATGACGATAGCGCACTCACTAGTGCCGTTCGGGACTGCAGTCCTTCGCTCAGCGGTCGAATCGTGTGGTAGCCGGCAATGGTGTCATCTTTCACTGTTACAGCATCGGCGCTAGTGCCGTGAGTCCCCCGCAAGTCAGGCGAGGGTGGGGAAGACGGCGCGCCTCACAAGAACGGGAGGACAGGAGAGCTCAGTTTCTCCGGCGCTCAGCGTTAAATGGCGGCGATTGTTCGAGCGCAATCATGACGCCGCTGAAAGCCGTATCCTAGAACTATGGCACGCAGCGAAAAAAACCCTAAGGCTCCCAAAGAACCCGGTCGCATCAAGCAGATGTACCAGGTGTTCCAAATGACACGACGGTATGACAATCTCGCGATCTGGTTTTTCTTGTTGGCTTTTCTTCTGCCAATTCTGGTCGGGCTTGCTTTGGCGTTCCTTCTCTCATCCGAGAATGTGCTCGGCTTCGTGCTGTACATCGTTGCCGGCGTTATGGCGGGACTTCTGGCCTTCCTCATTGTTCTCGGCCGTCGCGCGGAGCGAGCTGCCTACTCGCAGATCGCCGGCCAGCCGGGTGCTGTAGGTGCGGTACTGAAAAGCTCGCTTCGCCGCGGGTGGACAGCGAGCGAGATGCCTGTAGCCATTAGCCCCAAGACTCAGGATGCGGTATACCGCGCTGTGGGCAAGGGAGGCATTGCCTTGATCGGTGAGGGGCCCCAGAGCCGCACGCAAAAGATGCTCGAAGACGAACGTCGAAAGATGAACCGCTTCCTGCCCAATGTTCCCGTTCATTTTATCTATGTGGGACCGGATGCCGACTCCGTGGCGCTGCATAAGCTTGCGCCCGCCTTGGGGAAGCTCAAGAACGTACTGCGCAAACCGGAAATCCTCGCGATCACCAACAGATTGAAGTCCCTCGACAAGAACGGACTTCCGATTCCTAAGGGAATTGACCCGATGAAGGCGCGTGCGCAGCGGTCTCAGCGCGCATAGAATCTCTGAATTGCGGCTAACGACGAACCAGTAGCGTGCCCGCAATGCGATCGTGCATTCCACGCTGGTCCGCATCCCAGATCACGGCAGGAATGACCAGTGCCATGAGCACCGTGCGAACGATGGGCCGCCATACAGCGAGCACGCCGCCTGTTATGGGAACCACTCGCAGCCCTGCCACGAGGTGACCGAAGCTTCCATTCGCCGTAATCAAAAGAATAATGGTGGCCGCGACGAAAATACCGAGTGTCGCAAACGGTTCGTAGTTGAAGAAGGCAATCGATACGATCACGGCAAAGCCCCAATCGATAGCGAGAGCCACTAGTCTGCGGCCGAGACGGCCAATGGAACGCGGGCCTTCCGCAGGGAGTCCGATTCGTTTGCCAGGCCACTCACCGGGGCTCATTGCTCGCTGATTCACGTCATAAGACTAACGAACGGCGGGCGCGTAACATGCCGGAAACATTACTGAAGTGACGGCGAAACTCGGGTTCTGTACCCTAAGAGGTGGCTGTAACGACAGCCGATCATCAAATGAACCCCTTGGAGTTCCACTCAATGTCTCATCCGAAGTTTTCCAATTCGTCTGAGGTTCTTGCCTTTATCAAGGACACAGACGTCAAGTTCGTCGACATCCGGTTTACCGATCTTCCCGGTATCCAGCAGCACTTCAACATTCCCGCCGCCTCAGTCGATGAAGACTTCTTCGCTGTCGGCCAGCTCTTCGATGGTTCATCGATCCGCGGTTTCCAGTCAATCCACGAGTCGGATCTTCAACTGATCCCCGACGTCACTACCGCCTACATTGACCCGTTCCGGGTCGAGCGCACCCTGATCATTATTTTCGACATCTACAACCCCCGCAACGGCGAGATCTACGCTCGCGACCCGCGTCAGGTTGCCAAGAAGGCCGAAAAGTACCTTGCGTCGACGGGAATTGCGGACACCGCCTTCTTCGCTTCCGAAGCAGAGTTTTACATCTTCGACGACGTTCGCTACGAAGTGAAAGCGAACAAGAGCTTCTACGAAGTGGATTCCAGCGAAGGTGCCTGGAACAGCGGCCGCAGCGAAGAAGGCGGTAACCTCGCCAACAAGACCCCCTTCAAGGGCGGCTACTTCCCCGTCTCCCCCGTCGACCAGCACGCAGACCTCCGCGACGACATCGTTGTGAAGCTCATCGATGTTGGACTCGAGGTCGAGCGCAGCCACCACGAGGTCGGCACCGCAGGCCAAGGTGAAATCAACTACAAGTTCGACACCCTCGTTCACGCCGGTGACGACATCCTCAAGTTCAAGTACATCGTCAAGAACACCGCGAACGAGTGGGGCAAGACCGCAACGTTCATGCCCAAGCCACTCTTCGGCGACAACGGATCGGGAATGCACACCCACCAGTCGCTGTGGAACGACGGTTCACCTCTGTTCTACGACGAAAAAGGCTACGGCGGACTCAGCGACACCGCTCGCTGGTACATCGGTGGACTCCTCAAGCACGCTCCTGCTGTTCTCGCGTTCACGAACCCGACGGTCAACTCGTACCGTCGCCTGATTCCTGGATTCGAAGCGCCCGTGAACCTCGTTTACTCAGCTGGAAACCGTTCGGCTTCCATCCGCATCCCGATCACGGGAACCAACCCCAAGGCCAAGCGCATCGAGTTCCGCGCGCCTGACGCTTCGGGTAACCCGTACCTCGCATTCGCTGCTCAGCTCATGGCTGGCCTCGACGGCATCAAGAACAAGATCGAGCCGCACGAGCCCGTCGATAAGGACCTCTACGAATTGCCCCCGGAGGAAGCCCGTCTGATTCCCCAGGTTCCTGCCTCGCTTGAGGATGCGCTCGTCGCGCTGGAGAACGACCACGAGTTCCTCATGGAAGGCAACGTCTTCACCAAGGACCTCATTGAGACGTGGATCGACTACAAGCGCACGAACGAACTGCTTCCGTTCGCACAGCGCCCGCACCCGTACGAGTACGAACTGTACTTCGGCGTCTAAGCGCTCACACAGCAGAGAGTGGGGCCGCATCTTTTGGGATGCGGCCCCACTTCGTTAACGAATGCGGACTAGCCCGCTGGTGCCAGCTGCGGAGTGCGACGCGTGAGGTCGACCCCGCTGCCGTCGATAGCAGGAGCCTTCGAGGATGCCGCCCCGAGTCCACTGAATGACCAGCCAGCAGCACGCCACGTCGCAGCGGGCAAACAGTTTCGGGCATCGATCATGACCCGGCGGCCGACGAGAGCGCCCAGAGCAACCGGATCGCTCGCCGCGAACTCGTCCCACTCCGTGAGCACAAGCAACGCATCGGAACCGGCTGCCGCCTCGTCAACCGAATCCACATAGGTGAGAGTAGGGAACATCCGCTGCGCCGTTTCAGTAGCTTGCGGGTCATAGACCACCACTTGAGCCCCGCGCAGGTGCAGCGCTGCCGCCACATTGAGCGCTGGCGAGTCTCTCACGTCGTCGGTGAGCGGCTTGAAAGCAGCGCCCAGGATTCCGATGCGCCGGTTGAGCACTGAGCCACCGCAGGCGTCGATGGCCAGACCGATCACCTGGAGCCGCTGCGACATGTTGATCTCATCGACCTGTTGAAGCAGCGCCGCAGCCTTCGTCGCCCCGAGCTCACTCGAGCGGTGAATGAGAGCCCGAATGTCCTTCGGCAGGCAGCCCCCGCCGAATCCGAGGCCCGCGTTAAGGAACTGCCGGCCGATGCGCACATCGTGACCGAGTGCATCCGCCAGGACCGCCACGTCGGCGCCGGCAGAGTCGCACACCTCCGCGATCGCGTTGATGAAGGAGATCTTGGTGGCTAAGAATGCGTTCGCACTCACCTTGACGAGTTCTGCTGTCGGAAGGTCACACACAATTACGGGTGTGCCCGATTCAATCGGGATCGCGTACACGTGGCGAAGCGCCGCTTCCGAGCGGGGCGAGACGCCACCCAGCACGATGCGATCCGGGCGCAGGGTGTCCTCGACAGCCTTGCCCTCACGGAGAAACTCGGGGTTCCATACCAGTTCGACCGCGACATCCAGAGGGGCCGCATCCGCAACGATGGAGCGCAAGCGTGCCCCCGTGCCCACCGGCACCGTCGACTTGCCGACGATGAGCCCGTCGTGCGTGAGATAGCGCGCCACCTGTCGCGTCGCCTCTTCAACATAATCGAGGTTCGCCGCGTTACTCCCCCGCTGCTGCGGGGTACCGACGCAGATGAAGTGGATGTCGGAGTTCGCGGTGGCCTCTGCCAGGTCGGTCGTGAAGCGAAGCCTCCCGCTCGCGACGTGCGTGCGGATGAACTCAGGTAATCCCGGCTCGAAGAAGGGAACTTTTCCCTCGCTGAGTTGCTTCACCTTGGCGGGATCGGTGTCAACCCCGATGACGTCGAACCCCATTTCGGCCATCGCTGCGGCATGGGTTGCGCCGAGATAGCCGGTGCCGACGACGCTCAAGCGCGGACGCTCAGCGCCGCCCCACTGACCGATGATCTGCCCTGCTGCGGATGCCGCTGTGCTGTTCATATCCTTCTCCTTATTCATCGGTTCAGCGTGTCGTGAGTGTGAAGTCGCTATCGGGTCTCGCCAGACCTTCGATAAAGGCGGCGAGCGAATCCGGACGAGATTCGATTCGCCAATCGTTGGTGGCGCGCTCCCCTTCGACATAGGTCGTGATCGCCAAGTTGAACCACGAGATACCGACGATGTCGTCGTTCTCTGGCTGTGCCAAGGACTCAAACATGCTTGTCACCCACTCGACTTTGTGGCCCCCCGTTTCCGAGGCACCGATCTCTGCGAGAAAGATCGGCTTCGTAGTGAGGCGTCTCAGCTCAGCGAGGCTCGCGTCGAAGGTGTAGCTGAAAGTGAAATTGTTCTCGGGTTTGTAGGGCGGCCTGAGGTAGCCAGAAAGCCCGACCCAGTCCACATAGTCATCACCGGGATAGAGCCCGTCGAGGAACTCCGATGGTTGGTGAGTCGCGGGAAGATTGTTGATAATGTTCGGCGCCCAGATCCAGATCACAAGATCATTGGCGCCTTCTTCGGCAAAAATGTCGTGGACATGCTGCCACATGGTGACGAAGTCCCCGACGCGATTGGAGTTGATGGAGTTGCCTTGCCCATCCGTCTCAGACCACGGGTACCAGACGCCGTTCATCTCATGGTTGAGGCGGATGCCGAGAGGTAGCCCTGTAGCAACGATGTCACGCGCGTACTCGTGAAGGTAGTCGTCGAACGCACCCTCAACTCCGGCCTCGGGGTTACCGATGATCGCCGGCAGGGTGTAATCGGGCTCGACGACTTGATCGTTTGCCGCGCCGATCGGGCGTGACTCCCAGGTCAGAATGGGAAGCGTGTCTCGTGACCAGGATCGTGTCACCGCATTTGCCCTAAAGTCTTCATCCCAGCCGCCGAAGTAGCCCACCGTGTTGGGGGTGCTGCCCAATGCGGCTGAGACCGAGTCATACGTTGCCCAGTTGAATGGTGCTTGCTCCGTAAATAGCCCCAGATAGGACGAGGCAGGATTCACGATCTCGGCTTTGGTCGGCGCCGTTATGCCTGCCGCGATGGGCGGAGTCTGCGGTTTGCTGGGGGTCGACGGTGCTGGTGCGGTGGAGTTTGTCGACCTACTCGCCTGCAAGGCCTTGAGCGTGCCCTCCACCGACCACAGTTCCTGCTGCAGTGCCGCAGACTGGGCGTTGGTCTCGGTCAGATTCTTCTTCGCGACGTCGATGGATTCTTCGAGCCCATCGATCTCAGAGAGTAGGTCGTTTCGCTCCTCTTCCCATGCGGCTCGTTCAGTCGCCAAAGTCTCTGCTTCGAGCACGCTCTTCGCGGCGTTGCTGAGGGTTTGATTGACGGGACTAGTCGGTGAGATCCACACGAAGGCACTAGTCGCGCCGAGCGTGAGAACTAGGGCGGCGCTTCCGACGCCCGTCCAGCGTGTTCGCGCGCTACTGACTGCCCACCATGCTGCGGCGCTACTACCGATTGCGGAGTTACGAGAAGAAAACAATGGATACCGCCTCTACTGCGAAAATCGAAATACCGATGACGTAAGGCCACGCGGCCTTGGGGTTGAGCCGAGGTGCAGGAGCTGCCTTCGCTGCCACGCGTGTTGCGCGTCGTGGCGGCGCTTCAAGTACAGCCACCGCCCCGGCAGGGCTCGCTGGCTGAAAATCCAGATCAGCGATAGCCTCACGGTCAGCATCGAGTTGTTCGACGAGAAGATCATTGGAGTTGCCACCCGCGTACGCCCCTGCCCGGGTGCCCCAGCCGCTGGCGTGGCCCATCTTGAAGAAACCAATGAGCCGGATGGGCATCAAAAACGCCGTCGAAACGATGATGAAGGCCGGAAGTCGTAAGAAGTCCATCGGCTTTTCAGAGAGATGGCGCACTTGTCGAATCGCCATGCTCACTACCGAGGAGACGACCATGAGGCCGAGCACCAGAAGCACGCCGCTCTGCACTCCATATTCCGAAAGGAAGCCTTCGTAGAAGTTGTACCCCTGCCCGCTCACGGCGCGGTAGATCCAGCCCGCTACGACGCCCGCCAGCAGGAAAGGCAAGATGATGTCCATCACGAAGAAGACGGCCAACACTGGAGCGTGGCCCAGCATCCAGGGAAGCATCCGAAGCGTGTTGTACTGACTGCCCCGTGCCCACCGCAATTGCTGCTTGTATAGCTTCTTCACCTCAAGCGGAGCATCGGTATAGACCAACGAGGTGTGCTGGTACACCGTGCGATGACCTTCCTGAAGCGCGAGGTTAGTGAGGGTTCGGTCATCGCTGACCTCCAGGAAAACGCCCATAAAGCGCTCATTCATGAAGCGATCCATCACGCGCATCATGATCGACCGGCGGAACGCGATAGTGCGTCCGGGCAAGCACCCCACTTGGCCGAGCACGCTCTGAGCCGGCATTGAATAAAGCGCCCGCGAATTCTCTAGCCAGTCCGCCCAACGGGTAATCCAACTTCGTTCTGGCTCCAGGATGCGCTGCCTCGTCGTGACCCCGCCTACCTTGGCGTCGGCGAACGGACGAACAAGCTCTGACAGCGTGTTGTCTGTCCACACTGTGTCGGAATCGACGAGCACCGTGATGTCGCCGGTTGACAACTCCGTACCGATCATCACGGCATTGCGCTTGCCCGGGATGGGGGTGTGCACCCAGCGCACCAACGGTGCAAACTCTTCACTGATCCGCTCCAGCGTGGGGTTCGGAGCACCGTTAATGACAACGATGATCTCGGAGGGCCGCTGTTCGACCATGCGAGCGAGAACATCACGAAAGAGGTCCTCTGGTTCGTCCAGCACGGGCACGACAACACTTGTCGTGCCCGTAAAGGTGCCGGTATACGGTCGATACCGCGACGACAATATGACCTTGAGTAACCAGAGCGCCCAGATAAGCGATGAGTAGATGGCGAACATATAGATCTCGGGGTGCCCCTCGATCATGTGGCGAAGCTGCAGAATGAAAATAAACACGAATGCCCCCGACTTTGTCATTGTGAACGGTGATCATCCGCGACGCTGAGGATGCTTCTCGACCCTGAGTTGCTTGATTATTGACCGCTGGTTTTGCCGACCGCAAGGCTGCGGTTTCGGC
Source organism: Salinibacterium sp. 10G20-15 (assembly GCF_057365065.1). Classification (NCBI taxonomy): domain Bacteria; kingdom Bacillati; phylum Actinomycetota; class Actinomycetes; order Micrococcales; family Microbacteriaceae; genus Salinibacterium; species Salinibacterium sp. 10G20-15. The sequence goes on along the minus strand of NZ_CP195118.1, from coordinate 2,297,481 downwards.
AGGTTGCAACGTTAAGTGGTCTCGATCGCAGCGACCTCGCAGTCGCCGTGTGGGCCTTTCTGCTGACGTTGTGGATCAACTCGCGCTGCCCCGTGAGCGAGGTTGAAGAAAGTCGTGTGAGACGCGTCGACGCAACGTTACCGAGGTGCAGCCGGTTTGAAGAAAATGCTAGTCCGGGGCGTTTTTCAGACGATGGAGGCTCCGCGTGAGCGGGGAGAACTGGTCGGCTATGATGGCGTCGGTTCCGAATCTGAGTCACACATTCGCCACCGCCCCTCCCCACAATGGGGTACAAGAATGAAGGGCGCACACAGCGGCATCTGGACGCGGCCCACTTGGTTTCAGGTTTTACACCGCCGAAACAAAGTAGCCCCGCAACGCACACACCAGTCGGCTTGAACTCCGCGGCGCTGAGCCGACCCGCGCTTCAGGAACGAGGAACGTTTGCGACGCCGTAGAAGCGCCGCTCGAACACTCGACGCGCACGACGCGTGGCGCGAAGGTAGTCCTCTTCGAGCTGACTGGCCGATCCCGGCGGATACTCCAACATACGGGCGATGCCTTCGAGCTGAAGGCGATCGGTGGGCAGCACATCTGAGGTTTTAGACGTCCACAACGTGATCGCTGAACGCACCCTGGAGGCGAGAATCCACGCTTCGCGCAGACGAGCGGCGTCAGAGGCGGTCACAAACTTGTGTTCGACTGCAGCATCCAGAGCATCGAGAGTCGATGTTGTGCGAAGTCCCTCGACGGTTGCGCCATGCTGCAACTGAAGCAACTGGACGAACCACTCGACGTCACTCAGCGATCCACGACCGAGTTTGAGGTGACGGGATGGGTCTGCAGCCTGCGGAAGCCGCTCTGACTCGACCCGGGCCTTAATGCGCTTGACCTCACGAACATTCTGCGGCGAAATCGCTTTCGGATAGCGCACACGATTGGCAAGTTCGGTGAAATCGCTGAGTAACGCGTCATCGCCAGCAACACCGCGCGCACGCAACAGGGCTTGCGCTTCCCAGGTGAGCGACCAGCGTTCGTAGTAAGCCTCGTACGACTCGAGAGAGCGCACAATAGCGCCATTCTTGCCTTCGGGACGAAGGTCGAGGTCGAGGTCGAGAGGCAGCTTCACATCTTCGGTAATGCGAGTGAGACCCTTCGCGAGAGCCGTCGCCCGTTTTGCGGCGTCTTCGGCGGTCGCATCGGTCGCCCGATAAACGTACATCACGTCAGTGTCGGAACCGAAGCCGGACTCGGCTCCTCCATAGCGCCCCATCGCGATGATGCCAAACTCGATTCCATCAGGTTCAGGACGCAAAACCGCGAGTGTTCCCTCAAGAATGGTGGTTGTGATGTCGCTCAACCCACGGCCAAGCTCCTGAATCGTGATTACTCCAACAATGGAACCAATCGCGAGCCGAAGCACTTCACGACGACGTGCGGTGCGCAGGGCGACAGCCGCGGCATCCTCGTGGCCCTTATGACGGGAGACGATGGCGCGTGCCTCATCACGAAGGACCGCGAGAGGTCGGGGGCGAAGTTCCTTCTCGTGCTCGAGCCATGCAGCCGCCTCCGGAATACGCTCGAACAAGCCACCCACATATTTGGATGCCGAGAGCACGTGTGTGAGCCGCTCAGCCGCCCCGGAGGAGTCCCGCAACATTCGCAAGAACCAGTAGGCCTCACCTAGAGCCTCACTCAGACGACGGAACGCCAGCAGCCCGTAATCGGGGTCGGCGCCCTCAGAGAACCATTGCAGCATGACGGGTAACAGTGCGCGTTGAATCGTTGCTCTTCGCGATACGCCGCCGGTGAGCGCCGCTATATGCGCGAGCGCGCCTTTGGGATCGAGAAAACCAATCGCCGCGAGCCGCGCTGCCGCTTGCTCACTCGACAGCGCCAAGCCCTCTTCGGGCAGCGCCGCCACCGCGGAGAGCAGGGGGCGATAGAAGAGACGCTCGTGTAGGCGGCGCACGGCAATCTTGGTGCGCTGCCACTGCTCCGTGAGATCGGCAGCATTCTTTGCGATACCGGTTGCGCGCGCCAGCACCCGGAGGTCATCCGGGTCGCGCGGCATGAGGTGGGTCCGACGCAGGCGGGACAACTGGATGCGGTGCTCGAGGAGCCGCAAGAAACGATAGTCCCGAGCGAACTCCCCCGCCTCCACCCGCCCGATATAGCCGTGCTCTGCTAGGGCGATCAGTGCTTGAAGGCTCGATGTTTGGCGGACGTCGTCATCGTTTTGTCCGTGGACAAGCTGCAGTAGCTGCACCGTGAACTCGATATCACGCAGACCGCCGGGGCCGAGTTTGAGCTGCACATCGCGCTCGTGGGGAGGAATGTTTTCGGTGACGCGTTCCCGCATCCGCTGCACTGAAGCGACAAAGTTTTCACGAGAAGCGCTGGACCAGACCAGCGGCGAAACCCCGTCGATATAGCGACGGCCGAGCTCGCGGTCGCCGGCGAGGGGACGCGCCTTGAGCAGGGCTTGGAACTCCCAACTCTCTGCCCAACGGTCGTAATACGCCAGATGAGACTCGAGCGTGCGAACGAGAGCACCGTCTTTGCCCTCGGGCCGAAGGTTCGTGTCGACCTCCCACAGAGCAGGTTCAATCGTGAGGTCTTGGATGCCGCGAATTGTCTGCACTGCCAGTGGCGTTGCGATCGTGACCGCTCGGTCGGCGCTGATGCCGTCGGGCTCCGTGACGAAGATCACGTCGACATCCGACACGTAGTTGAGTTCTCGGGCGCCTGCCTTACCCATGCCGATGATGGCGATGCGGGTGGCCGCAACATCCGCTTCGGGAAAGTTGACGGAACGACGGGCGACCGAAAGAGAAGCCTCGAGGGCTGCCCCCGCAAGGTCGGCGAGGGCCATCGCGACACGGTCGACGGCCGCAAGCGGATCGTCTTGAGCCAGATCCCACGCCGTAATCTTGGCCAACTCACGGCGATACCGTACGCGCAGCGCAACCCAGGCAGCCTCCTCATCGAGTTCGCGCGTTACTTCAGTGAGGGACTCGACGTATTCCTCCGGCGAAGATGGAGCCGCAATCGGCGTGCACATCGCATCCAATTCAGAGGGATGACGAACGAGAAAGTCACCGAGACCGGAGGATGCCCCAAGCACGTGAACAAGACGCGCAGCGGCTTCATCGTTCTGCAGCAGCGGCACCAACTGCTGAGGTGCCGATTCGGAGAGTTCAAGAAGCAGCCGAAGCGCCTGGTCAGGGTCTGCTGCGCGAGAGAACAACGAGGCCGGCACTTCTGGCCGATCCAGCGCTACAAGGCGCTCTCGTGCCTCGCTGAGTTCGAGAAAACCCAGTTTGGCGAGTTCGGTCAGAGTGTAGGTAGGCGTCGACATAACGTGACCGCGGGGTCTAGAGGATCTCTAGGCTGCTCTCGAGCTCGTACGGCGTTACCTGAGCACGGTATTCCTTCCACTCGCGACGCTTGTTGAGCAGCACAAAGTTGAAGACTTGCTCGCCCAGCGTTTCGGCAACGAGCTCGGAACTCTCCATGATGCTCAGCGCGTGGTTGAGGTTCGACGGCAACTGTTCGTAACCCAGTGCGCGGCGCTCGTGCTCGGAGAGATCACCAACGGCGTCCTCAGCCTCAAGGGGAAGCTCGTAGCCCTCTTCAATGCCCTTGAGCCCGGCAGCAAGCAGCAGCGAGTAAGCAAGGTACGGGTTGGCAGCCGAGTCGAGAGCACGGTACTCGATACGAGCGCTCTGTCCCTTGCCGGGCTTGTACAGCGGCACGCGCACGAGAGCGGAACGGTTGTTGTGTCCCCACGTGACGAAGCTCGGCGCTTCGTCGCCGCCCCAGAGCCGCTTGTACGAGTTCACAAACTGGTTCGTGACGGCCGTGATTTCGGGAGCGTGCTTGAGGACACCGGCCATGAACTGACGACCGACCTTCGACAGCTGGTAGTGACCACTTGCGTCATAGAACGCGTTCTGGTCGCCTTCGAAGAGAGACATGTGGGTGTGCATTCCCGAACCAGGCTGACCCGACATCGGCTTCGGCATAAACGTCGCATAAACGCCCTGCTCGATAGCGACCTCTTTGATTACGGTACGGAACGTCATGATGTTGTCTGCGGTCGTCAGAGCGTCGGCGTAGCGCAGGTCGATCTCGTTCTGACCGGGGCCGGACTCGTGGTGGCTGAACTCCACCGAGATACCGAGATCTTCGAGCATCCGCACCGACCGGCGACGGAAGTCGTGGGCGGTTCCGCCGGGGACATTGTCAAAGAATCCCGCCGAATCGACAGGCTCAGGACGGCCCTTGCGAAGCTTGCTGGACTTGAGCAAGTAGAACTCAATCTCAGGGTGCGTGTAGAAGGTGAAGCCGCGCTCGGCTGCCTTCTCAAGAGTGCGCTTGAGCACGTTACGAGGGTCGGATGCTGCAGGCTGGCCGTCAGGCGTAGAGATGTCACAAAACATACGCGCAGTGGGGTCAATCTCTCCACGCCACGGCAGAATCTGAAAAGTGGTGGGGTCGGGATGCGCGAGCATGTCTGCTTCGTACGCCCGAGTGAAGCCCTCAATGGCCGAGCCGTCGAAGCCGAGGCCCTCTGCGAAGGCGCCCTCAATTTCTGCCGGAGCAACAGCGACGCTCTTGAGCGTGCCCACCACGTCCGTAAACCAGAGGCGTACGAATTTGATGCCGCGTTCTTCAATAGTACGAAGAACGAAATCGCGCTGCTTATCCATTGACATTGAGTCCCTCGATCCGTGCCCTGCCGCGAAATTGCGACATCGATTCTGCCGCTCTAAGGTTACTTGCTCGAGGGCGTCTCCGCAGCGCACTCGCCGCGGCCCGATCTCGATCGCGCCGCACGCCGGTATCGTTAGACTGACGGCTATGACTGACTCCGCCGCCGCTGACGCCCAAGCCAAGCTCAAACGAGTTCGCACTCGCCATTTTCAGACGGCGAAAGAGAACGGGATCAAGATTGTTGGTCTCACCAGTTATGACCAGTTGACCGCCGGAATCTTCGACGAGTCGGGTATCGACTTCTTGCTGGTGGGTGACTCTGCCGGCAACAACGTTTATGGCTACGACACCACCCTTCCAGTGAGCATCGACGACCTCATCCCCCTCACCCGTGCTGTTGCTGGCGCCGTCACGCGCGCATTCGTTGTGGCGGATTTGCCGTTCGGCTCGTACGAAACCGGACCGGACGAAGCGCTCCACACGGCGTTCCGGTTCATGAAGGAAACCGGCGCCCACGCCGTGAAACTGGAAGGTGGTGTGCGCAGCGCCGAGCAGATTCGACGCATCGTGGATGCCGGAATCCCGCTGATGGCTCACATCGGCTTCACCCCGCAGAGCGAACATGGCCTCGGTGGCCACGTTATTCAGGGACGTGGAGACGGCTTCGAGCAGCTTCTCGCCGACGCTCTCGCCGTTCAAGAGGCTGGCGCGTTTGCGGTCGTGCTCGAAATGGTTCCCGCGGATGCCGCAGCCAAGATCACTGAAGCGCTCACGATTCCGACGATCGGTGTCGGCGCTGGCCCCCACGTTGATGGGCAGCTCTTGGTCTGGACGGACTGGGCTGGTCTCACTAAGGGACGCATCCCCAAATTTGTCAAACAGTACGCCGACTTGCGTGCGACGCTCGCGGGCGCGGTAGACGAATACCGTGCTGATGTGGCCTCCGGCTCTTACCCGACCGAGGACCACTCTTACTAGGGCACAACCCTTTTCTTAGATTCACCACTACTTGCGAAAGCGATGAATGACTTCTGCACTTTCCCCTGCCCTCCGCGCTGTCTACGACGAAGCTACTCAGCGCAATGCTCATGAACCGGTGTTCCACCAAGCGCTTCACGAAGTGCTTGAATCCATCTCACCCGTACTGAACAACCACCCCGAGTTTGTCGACGCTGGAATTGTCGAACGGTTGATTGAGCCCGAGCGCCAGATCATGTTCCGGGTACCCTGGCACGACGACGCGGGCAACGTTCGCGTCAACCGAGGTTTTCGGGTGCAGTTCAACTCGGCGCTCGGCCCGTACAAGGGCGGGCTGCGCTTTCATCCCAGCGTCAACTTAGGCATCGTCAAGTTCCTCGGTTTCGAGCAGATCTTCAAGAACGCACTGACCGGGCAAGGCATCGGCGGGGCAAAGGGCGGCTCAGATTTTGATCCGCATGGAAAATCGGATGCCGAAGTCATGCGCTTCTGCCAGAGCTTCATGAGCGAGCTCTATCGCCATCTCGGCGAACACACCGACGTTCCCGCTGGAGACATGGGAGTGGGCGCTCGAGAGATCGGATTCCTCTTCGGACAGTATCGTCGGCTCACGAACCGCCACGAATCAGGGATGTTCACGGGCAAGGGCGTTCAGTGGGGCGGCGCCGAAGTTCGTACTGAAGCCACCGGGTACGGCACGGTTTTCTTCGCACAAGAAATGTTGGCGACGCGCCAAGACAGCGTTGAAGGAAAGCGCGCGATTGTCTCGGGCTCCGGAAACGTGGCGATTTACGCGATCGAAAAGCTTCAGCAGCTCGGCGCGAAACCCATCACCGCGTCGGACTCCGGCGGGTACATCGTCGACGAGAACGGGCTCGATCTCGAACTGCTCAAGCAATTGAAAGAGGTCGAACGCGCTCGCATTTCGGAGTACGCGGAGCGGCGCCCGTCGGCGCGATATGTCGCCGGAGGTTCCGTGTGGCATGTACCGGGAGAGTTAGCTTTCCCCTGCGCTACCCAAAACGAGCTCACCCTCAATGACGCCCGCACCCTGCTGAATAATGGCCTCGCGCTCGTCGCAGAAGGGGCGAACATGCCCTGCACTCCGGATGCGGTCGAGACTTTCCAAGCGGCAGACGTGCTGTTTGCACCCGGCAAGGCCGCCAACGCAGGCGGAGTCGCCACTTCTGCGCTCGAGATGAGCCAGAACGCCGCACGCCAACGTTGGGACTTCACGTCAAGCGAAGACAAGCTTCACGAGATCATGCGCGGCGTTCACGCTTCTGCGTGGGAGGCCGCGGAATTCTACGGTCATCCCGGAGACTACGTTGTCGGCGCGAACGCTGCCGGTTTCAAGCGCGTCGCTGACGCCATGCTCGCGCAAGGAGTCATCTAGGCGCCACGGCGTGTGGCTTGTCGAGGGGCCGGCGCCCGAGCCCGCTGAGGCGAGCTCTAGGCGTCAGATTCCTCCGCTGCCCATTTGCGGGCACGCTCGGCGATGATCTGCGGAGCTCGCTCGGCTTCTGCTCGCGTTTCGAATGGTCCGTCGCGATCGACCGCAAGTGATTGCGGCCCCTCTTCGACTTCACCGGTCTTGTGGTTGTACCACCATTGCTCCATGTGGTTCGTCCTTTCGCTCGCGGTAACACTACGCCGGTAGACTAGACCAATGCCTCGGGATAATTCTGGTCACCTCGTTCCGGGAGTAATCCCACCTCAACTCGCTGTGCCGAAGTCGATAACTCGGCCCGAGTACGTTGGCAAGACGGCGCCGCGCCCCTTCACCGGGACTGACGTCTACAACGCCGAAGAAGTTGACCGCATCCGCGCCGCGGGAAAGATTGCCGCCGGTGCAGTCGAAGCGGTGGGTGCCGCTATTCGCCCCGGCATCGCGACGGCGGAGCTCGATGTCATCGCTCACGAGTACATGCTCGAGCGCGACGCTTACCCCTCGACGCTGGGGTACCGCGGGTTCCCTAAGTCATGCTGCACGAGTATCAATGAAGTGATCTGTCACGGCATCCCCGATGACACCGTGCTTGAGGATGGCGACATCATCAACATTGATATCACTGCCTACAAAGACAGCATGCACGGCGACCTCAACAAGACATTCCTTGTCGGAGACGTGTCAGAGGATGCCCGCAACCTTGTGGAGCGCACTCAGGAAGCCCTCAACCGCGGCATCAAGGCCGTGGCGCCCGGTCGCCAGGTCAACGTAATCGGCCGCGCAATTGAGTCGTACGCGAAGCGTTTTGGCTATGGCGTGGTTCGAGACTTCACGGGGCACGGGGTTGGCTCAGCTTTCCACTCCGGCCTCATCATTCCGCACTATGACTCCGCGCCGCAGTTCAACGATGTGATCGAGGTCGGAATGGTCTTTACGATCGAACCCATGTTGACGCTCGGCACCCACGAGTGGGATCTGTGGGCTGATGACTGGACGGTCACCACCCGCGACAAGAGCTTGACTGCCCAGTTCGAACACACAATGGTTGTGACTGAACGCGGCACTGAAATTCTGACACTCCCCTAACGACATAGCTCGCACACGATCTGACGCATCCCTACGCACGCGAAAGTAGACACTATGACTCAGGCACTAGGAATCGACATCGGCGGCACCGGCATCAAAGGTGCCATCGTTGATACCGATACCGGCAAGCTCGTGAGCGAGCGGATGAAGATCGCGACACCCAAGTCGGGCAAGCCTAAAGAGATCATCGCCGTCGTTGTCGAGCTGATCGAGAAGCTCGGCGGCCTCCCTGAAGGCATGCCCGTTGGCGTGTGCTTTCCCGCGATCGTTCGCAACGGCAAGACCATGTCTGCCGCCAACATCTCCAAAGAGTGGATCGGGCTGGATGCCGAGAAACTATTCGAGAAAGCCCTCGGTCGCGACATCCACTTCGTCAATGATGCGGATGCCGCTGGAGTGGCCGAAGTGCGTTTCGGTGCTGCTAGAGACGTGCCGGGTCTCGTGCTTCTGACCACATTAGGCACAGGAATTGGCAGCGCTCTAATCTATAACGGCACTCTCGTACCTAATTCCGAACTGGGGCACTTGCTCATCGGCGGCCGCGATGCAGAAAAAGGCGCATCGTTCGCAGCGAAGGAGCGTCGTCGCTTGAGTTGGAAATCCTGGGCCAAGCGACTGCAGCGCTACTACAGCCACCTCGAGCTTCTTTTCTCCCCTGACCTCATTCTTGTGGGTGGCGGCGTGTCGAAAAGCCACGAGAAGTTTCTGCCACTGCTCCGATTGCGGGCGCCAATAGTTCCAGCAGAGTTGCGCAACAACGCAGGAATCATGGGCGCCGCCGCTCTCGCCGTGAAGCAATAGCGATGAGCTTTCACGACAACGAACCTCACGCGGGCGATCTCGCTGGCCGGCTAAATTGGCTACGCGCCGGAGTGCTGGGAGCGAATGACGGAATCGTGTCGGTGGCTGCGATCGTCGTGGGTGTAGCCGGGGCGACCTCCGCTATCGCTCCGCTCATTACTGCTGGTATCGCGGGCCTCGTTGGTGGCGCGATCTCGATGGCCCTCGGCGAGTACGTTAGCGTCAGCAGCCAAAGTGACAGCCAACGCGCGCTCATCGAAAAGGAGCGGCAGGAGCTTATTGACGCTCCGGCTGAAGAGCTGGCGGAGCTGGCTGCAATCTACGAAGCCAAAGGAATCAGTGCGGCAACTGCTCAACAGGTCGCGCAGGAACTCACACAACACGACGCATTAACGGCACATCTCGAAGCAGAACTCGGCATCACCGAGCACGACGTCGTGAGTCCGTGGCAGGCTGCAGGAGCTTCCGCTTTGGCTTTCACGATCGGAGGAGTGCTGCCGCTAGCGGCAATTCTCATTGCCGCCGACGATATTCGAGTTGCTGCGACCTTCATCGCGGTCCTCACAGCCCTCGTCATCACGGGAGCGCTCTCCGCGCGAGTCGGAGGAAACAGCTGGGTGCGACCGACCCTGCGAATAGTGATCGGCGGTGCTCTTGCACTAGCGACCACCTTCTTGATCGGCACGCTCTTGGGTACGAGCGGCGTCGTATAGCTCGCTCGCGAGCGGAGGAGGCACGCTGCGCAGGGATGGTCGCTGCGCACGGCTGGGAGCGGGAATGGGCCGGCTAGTACGCCGGGTTCTGTTCACACGAAACCGAAATCTCGTGCTGGACGGTCATCTATCTACGATGTACGTTGCCGCACACCTCTAGCGATCTACCCGAAGACTTGGCGAGCAGCCTTAGCGTCTTCTGTCTGATCTTGCTCCGGACGAGGTTTACCTAGCCGACCGAGTCACCCCGGCCGCTGGTGGTCTCTTACACCACCGTTTCACCCTTACCCCAGACCGAAGTCTGTGGCGGTCTACTTTCTGTTGCACTGTTCTCGCGGGTTACCCCGGGTGGGTGTTACCCACCATCCTGCTCTGCGGAGCCCGGACGTTCCTCGGTATCCATAACGGATAACGCGACCGTCTTGCCGACCCATTCAACGGTCTAGCTTAGCGTTTGGAGAGCGCTTAGAGTCCCGACTCGTTCGTGCGGACGAGGATGCCTTCGCTGCTGGCACACATAATCACGGCATCGGGAGCGGCGGCACGAATCTCCTGCATTTCGTTCTCGAGCAATTTGACTCCGGATGCCAGCGATACTCCGCCGCGCAACAACGAAGCGCCAACGCCGTAACGCTCGCGCTGACGTTCGTAGAGAGCGAGAAGGTCTTCCGGAATGGTGCCCTGCAACGCGGTGCGGCCGGTGCGAGTCGTGGCCAACTCAGCTTCGATCACGGAGAGAGCCTCGTCGCGGCTGGCTTCGAGTTCGGCGAACTGAGAGGTAAGGTTTCCGCCCTGCTCCAGGAGGTTGTCTACGACCTTCTGCTGCGCTTCGAGCTTCTCCATAACGGCGAGCTCAATGTCTTCAAGGTTGCTGAGTCGCGTGCGCAAAGCGGTGAGCTCCTGCTCAAGGGCAGCAACGTCCTTGGGCGACGAACTAGCATCGAGGCGTGACGTGTCACGAGCAATGCGCGCTTCGACAACCTTGACGTCAGACTCGATGCGACTCATTTCGAGCTCGATGTCTTCCTTGATGCCACGCTCTTCGAGAATCGTCAGCTGAAGCTTGTCGCGGTGCTTCTTGAGCTCCGACAACTGCTCGTGCTCGGGAAGCTTCTTAGCGCGGTGCTCCAACTGGGCAATCTTCGTGTCGAAGGCCTGCAGGTCGAGGAGTAAAGCTTGGTCAGCGGGGCTAGCGGTCAACGCCATAGTCATGCTTCTTTCTGTCTAACGGTGCGCTTACTGCACAACCGCAAAATCCCAAGGGTCAGTGCGCAGTTCGCTCACCGTAATCGTTACGTCTGGCAGCAGCGCACGCAATTCGTCGGCTGCGGCGTCGAGCCACAACCACTCGCTCGCCCAGTGCGACACATCGATCAGTGCCGGACCATTCTGCAGCCGAGCATTCTCCCGAGCCTCAGAGGCCGGATGATGTCGAAGGTCACTCGTGATGTATACATCCGACGCCAATACGGCCGGGTCGTTCAAGTATGCGTCACCCGCTCCCCCGCACAATGCCACCGACTGAACCAGTTGCTCGAAATCACCGGCGACACGGATGCCCGTGGCCGTCGGCGGCAGGATCTCAGCAATGAGGCGAGCGAGGCGACCGAGCGTCATCGCCTCCGGCAGTTGCCCCGTGCGGCCGATGCCACGATCCGGAGTCTCGCCTTCAGCGATGGGTGCGATTGAAGTCAAGCCCAGCTTCGAAGCGAAGCGACCCGATGTTCCGGTTTCGACGACATCCGCATTGGTGTGGGCAGCGAGCAAAGCGCAGTCGGCTCGGATCAGCTTGGAGAGCACCGCGCCCTTGTAGCAGTCGCTGGCGACCGAGGTTACGCCTCGCAGCAAGAGCGGGTGATGAGTGATGAGCATGTCAGCACCGCCGGCGATCGCCTCGTCGACGGTATCGAGAACGGCATCAACAGCGAGCGAAATTCTCGACACCGGAGCTTCGATGTCGCCGGAGACGAGCCCCACAGCATCCCATGCTTCGGCACCGGAAACGGGCCAGAGCTGTTCAGCCGCGGCGATTACGTGAGCGACGGTAGTAGACACCCTTTCAGTCTAGGCCGCGCGCGGAGCACGTTCGGCGTACTGAGCCTCTTGACGACGAATGGCGGGAATTCCCGCGACGAGTGGCGTCAGGAGCCCTAGGACGAGGGCGACGAGTACGCCCAGGTCGGTGCCAGCGAGATCCGAGGTGAGATCTATGCCGAGAGCGGTGAAGCCATAGCCCTGCCATGAAAGCCAACCGATCGTTGCGCTGGTCAATGCGAAGCCGATAGCCGAGATCACGATGAAGGCACTGAGGTTAACCCAGCGCACATCACCATAGAGACCGCCGCGCTTGAGCAGAGATGCACTGTCCAACTTGCGAGTGCGAATCATCGTTTCCGAAGCAAAGATGCCGGCCCACGCTGCAGTGGGTACCGCGAGAGTTGTCGCGACATCCCGGAACAGTTCGTTGATACCGCCGTTGACGCCGAACGCGAAGAGAATCGAAAGAGCGCCGAGCAGGACAGCGACGATCACGATCGACCACTGACGAGCAACACGCACCCCGATTGCTTGGAGGGCGAAACCGCCGGAGTAGAGGCTCAGGGTGATGCCGGAGAGCAGACTCAACGTTGCAGCAAGAAGCAGCGGGACCGGGTACCAGCTCGGCAGGAGCAACATCAGGGTATCGAGCGGCGATGCCAAGAATCCACGAGCAATTGCTGGGTCGGATGCGGCGAGAAGCGCACCGTAGGCGATCAACGCGAAGGCGGGCAGCGCAGCACCGAACGTCGCGGAGAGCATGGATGCCCCGCCGCTCGACGATGGACGCTGGTAGCGAGCGATATCTGCACCGCTGTAGGCCCAGACCAGACCGAGGAAACTGAACACGAGTACAGCCCCAGTGATCGTGAGCACCCACGAACCGTCCGGCGTCGTCAGTGCCTGAGAGATATCAATGTACTGCGCCGTGAACCCGATCAAACCGACGACGAGAACACCCGAGATGATGCTCAAGATCAACTGGAGGCGCGCAAACAGCGGGTATCCGGCGAACGCAATCACTAGCGCCACGAGGAACGACAGAGCTAGGGCAATGAGCAGAAGCTGTCGGTCGCCAAGTCCACCGTTGAGGCCTGAGCCGACCAAGACGATGGCCACTGATGATGCCAAGACCCACAACAGCACCGCTCCCCAAAAGAGGCGAGCAACGAGAGCTACGACGGACGGGGCAATATTGCCGAGAACCCCGAAGGCTGCTCGCGAAACCACCATCGTTGGCTGGCCACTGCGCTTGCCAGCGAGAGTCGTCAGCCCCAAAGGGATGAAGGATAGCGCCACACCGGCCAAGATTGCGACGATCGATTGCCGCAAACTCATCCCCACGGCGAATACTGCCGCACCGAGTCCAACGCTGACGATCGACGAGTTGGCAGCGAACCACAACCAGAACAAGCGAGCTGCGTGCCCGATTCGACGATCTACAGGGGTCGGTTCAAGCCCGCTCTCTTCGAGGCTAAAGACCTTCTGGGCGGTCGGTGCGACTTCTTCGAGTCCGAGAGGCTGTTGAGCGAGCACCGCAGTCGAATGCGCAACTGGTTGCGGTACTGACTGTGCCGATACGGCGTTTGCACTAGCAGGGGTAGCAGAACCGGGAGACTGCGAGTTGAGCGGTGCAGCAGTGTCGGCCGGAGCCTGTTGTGACGCGGAGACGGCGGCCGCAGCTACCCCACCAAGCGCTGCAGCCCCAGCGGCACCAGCGGCAAAGGGAATCTCATCGTCGTGCGAGGGACGGCCCGGCGACAGAGTGTCGCTCACTCCTGCGGAGAGTTCTGCCGGATAGGTGAGACGATCACTCTCGTCGACCGCATCATCGGCTTCCGCCTCGAACTTCTCTTGGCTCACCGCAATCGAACCTGTCTGGATATCGGACAGCGGGTCGCCCTGTACGGGAGGAGCTGCTTCCGTAAACAATGCGACCAGAGGGTCTTCCTCAGAGTCATCAACCGCGATGGCCGTGTCCTCGATATCGTCGGTCTTCAGCAGTTCGTCAAAGTCGACAGGCGTTGACGCAACGTAGTGCGGATTCTGTGAGGAAGCGAAATTGAATGCAGGAGTCGCCGCAGCCTCATCCTCCGACGACGCAGGATTCTTCAACTCGGCCGGCGAAGCTGCATCAGAGCTTTCGGCCGATGGCACGACGTTGTCTTTATCGTCGCCGGCTTCGGTCTCGGCGTCGGCGTCGGTCTCGGAGTCGGTGTCAGTCTCGGCAGCATCCGGGGAGGACACCGCATCATCTACCACGTGCGACACGGACTCACCTGGATCGTTGTGAGCACTCAAATCGAACGCGAATGGCGCTTGGGCGCCTTGCGCAGGCGTTTCTCCGTGCACCTCTCCGGCCGCTTCGGCTGGGGGCGGCGCGAATCCAAAATCGCCGAACGAAACGTGCTCGTCCAAGTTCGCCCGGGGAATGCTAGGAGCGACGTCAGGCTCTACGAGCGGCGGCGGCGCAAACGGGAGTTCGTCATAGTCGCCTTCTTCGTCGGCCGGGTATTCGGGCGCAGCGTGCCCCACCGAAGTAGTGGGAGAGTCAACAGCGGCCGGAGCATCATTCGAGGTCGCGTCTTCGTGCCCGAAACGAGCATCCGCCGGAAGGGGCGCCTCCTGTGCGGTGAGAGCCTCATCCTCGGCTGCGGAGTCGCTCGACCCGGGCACGGGATCAGAGGCTGGCACCGCGGCGGCCGTGGGGAGGTTCTCGGACGACGGCGTCGTGGGAGTTGGTTCAGAGTGAGCTTCGGAGGCCGCCGCGCCGAAACTCAAGAGACCAGAGGCAGGGTCGAATAGCGGCGCAGCCGTCGCTTTCTCTTGCCCTGCGGCCGGTTGACCTGCGGCCGGTTGCTCGTCGGCTGGTTTCTCGTCGGCCGGTTCTCCCTCGGCGGCCGGTTGCTCGTCGGCGGCTTGCGCAGCGGGAGCCTCGTGGACTTCGAACGACTCCGCCGCGCGGGTCGACTCCTCCGGGGAATCGCTTTCCTCTTCACGCTCCGGCTCAGACAACAACGCAGCTTCATAACTACCGGCCGTGCCTTCAGCGGACGTCGCCTCGGACTCGCGAGACGGCGAAGACACCGGAGTTGAAGCCGTCTGGCTGCTTGCGTCCGGCGCGCTTGCGGCTGGCCCCTGTTCTGGCTCTGCGGCTGGCTCTGGCTCTGCGGCTGGCTCTGACTCTGCGGCTGCAGGAAGATTTATTGCCCCTGTTGGGTCTGCGTGTGCAGCAAAGGGGATCTCGTCCTCGAAATCTGCTGGCGGCGACCACGAATCGCTGGGTGGCGGTACCTCCCATGCGGGCAGTTGAGGCGTCGGCGCCGGGGTGGAGCGATCAGCTTCTTCGGCTGCGGCCGCAGATTCTTCGTGGTTGTACAGGGTGGCAGATTTGGCCGAGGGGTCGGGCGACATCTCGGCATGTCCGGCATCCTGCTCCGCATCAGCAAGCCTGGAACGCTCCTCTTCATCGGCTGGCCCGGAGAGCAGACTAGGTTCCGACAACTCAGCGTCTTCGACAGGCTTGGAAGGCGCAGCGGGAGCCGCTGAAGCCACACCTTTTTTCCCGTCGTCAACCACGTCAGCGAACTCAGAGCGGACTTGATCAATAACCTGATCGGCTATCGGGCCGCCCCGCGATCGGAAAGTAGTTTCCCACTCGCGATATTCACGCGCTTCCTCTTCTCGAAGTCGCAATTGGGCTTCGAGAACCTCGATGACGCTCAGAGTTCCAGTCGACTGATTCTCTGGGTTATCCGCCCAGTTGAGCAGCTCTTCATCGGCCATTGAGCGACGCGTCGGCGGCGTCGGCACATCGTCGTCTTCAGGCGCGGGGCCACTCACCACGGCGTCAGCAGAAACGCGAGAATTGTCTGCGCTCTGCTCGGCATCTGAATGCTCGGTAGTTGCGGGAGCGACAGGAGCGACAGCAGACTCCCCTGGCGTCTCCAGATCGGGCGACGGCTCCGTGCCGGGTGCTCCGCCGTCGGCTGCCGAAGACTGTTCGTCAGAGTACGAGGCACGCTCCGCGCCTGTCGCAGGGGATGCATCGTCGGGTGCGGCCTGCTCTGTAGTCGGCTGAGGCGGTGGCGCAAAGCTCGAGACTGCGGGTGATGCGGTTACGGATTCTGCGGCCGGCGCGACGTCGTCACGAGGAGCAAAGATATCCTCGATGCGAGGTGCAGGTTCCTCGGACGCTGGAGCGACAAAGGACTGACGTGGAGCGAAGGAAGATTCGAATTCGTCGGCTTGCGGGCTGACGCTGTCAGCAGAGACTTCATCTGGATTCTGGTCGGTGGCGATCTCAGCACTCAAGGACCACGGTGCAAAAGGCGGAGCGGCCTCGACATCGTCTAGGGAGTGAGCGGGAGCTGAGTCCGACGCGTGCGCATCGTCATCGGAGACTTCAGACTCGATGGATACAAGAGGTGCTTGAGGGTCCGAAGCGGCACGGTGGGTGCCGTCGAGATCGCTATCGCTTGCCTCTGCGGCGCTGGCGGCACCTGACGCTGATCGGAAGGCGGCGTCGAGGTCGATTGCGGCGACACTTCCCAGCGTCTGCTCTTCAGCACCCGCCGCGTTAGAGTCTGCAGCCGGTTCACTCTCACTAGCAACCTGAACGGGTTGCGCTGCCTGAGCGGTATGAGGTGCTGGGCTGTCTACGCCCTCAGCATCAGCATCAGCATCAGCATCATCGAGCGACAGAAGGCCATCGCGCCCGAGTACCGGGGTCTCAACAGGAGAAGGCGTGTCCGTTCCGTCAAGGGTCCACATCGGTGCGCCCTCGACGACAGTTTCGATCGGAAGCGACTCGTCGGCGTCCGCAGCAGCGTCGTTCGGCAGTGCGGATGCCGGCGGGGCGGATGCTGGCGTAGCAGGCGATCCCGCCACTTCAGGTTCTAACGGGCCAAGTTTCCAAATCTGATTCGCGGGCGCGTCTGACTCTGCGGCGTCGGTGGGGGCGGAGTAGTCGGCGAGATCGGCGGAAGTATCGGCCCACATGGAATCGTCGAAGTCATCGGCCGACGCCGGGGGTGTGGGAGCAGCCGTCGGCTGTTCGGTAGCGAAGAGCGACTCGAAGCTGAACTCTGGACTGTCGACTGGAGCATCGTCGAGATCGAAGGCTTCATCATTCGACGACGGAACACCGGATGCGGGCGTACTAGCCTGTGCTTCTTGCTCAGAACCTGCGAGATCACCCGCGTCAGCGGCACCATCAACTGCTGGGGCTTCAACGGGCGTGCGGCGCTGTTTAATGCGGGACGCGAAGAAGTCAGGTGTCGTGTAATCAGCCGGGATTTGGTACGGATCGTCATCATCTTCGGAGAGCGGTGCCGATGCTGCGGAAGTTTCGGGAGACTCTGAACTAGCCGCGGCGTCCGCCGAAGGTGCGTTCGACTCGGATGCACTCAGTTCGGAATCAGTTCTCTCAGCCGACTCTGGGGCATCAAGCTGTGGCACTGCTTGTGCAGGGTCCGGGGCGGGTGCCATCGCCCACGGAGGCATTCCCTGGTCGAGAGCGTCAGCGATGTCTGAGCGTTGGAATTCTTCGTTGAGGTCGAATGGTGCGGAGCTCGCGGCTTCGCCCGTCGATTCACTAACCTCCTCGCGCGCCGAGACTGGCGCAGGCAGTTCCTCACTGAGGGCAGCGTCAAGATCGATCACGCGGTCAGTGGATGCCTCGCTGAGGTCGACGCGACCGTCATCGTCCCTCTCTCCAGCAGCGTCTGCACCGGATTTAGCCGCTTCGGCAGCGTGCGGGAAGCGTAGTTCGAACTCATGCTCTGAAGACGTTTCGTCGTTCGCACTGTTCGCGTCGTCAACGTCGTCGTGGAATGCCATGCACAAATCCTAAGGCGATACCAATCTTTTGCGGGTATGACTAGCCGTTGTTAGCACAGTTACCGAAACAAATATGAGCACGAGTCCACTCCACGAAAGTGGTCCAAGGACCTCGCCTACGATCAGTACGGCAAGCACAGTGGCGACGACGGGCTCGATAAGGGTGATCGTGGTCGCTGTAGAGCTTGGCGTGTCTCGGAGCCCAATGCCGAACAGAATGTACGCCAAGAACATCGGTCCCACAATGAGATAGGCGGCGAGACCGACACTCGTCGCCGACTGCAGGAGCGGCGCCCCAAAGATAGCGAGTACGGGCAGAAGCCCCACGGCACCGACGCCAAACATGGCCCCCATAGTCGCCCCGGAACCGTGCCCCGCCCGAATCACCCGGGTCGAGCAGTAAGTGTAGAGCGCGTAGGAGAAGCCAGCGAGCAACCCACACGCGATGCCGGCCAGCGTCAATTCGGCGTTGGCCTCAGGCCCGCCGGCGCTATGGCCTCCGCTCACGGCGAGCAAGAGCACGCCGATAAGTGCGATGGTGGTCGTGAGTTTCCACAGCACACTTAAGCGTTTGCGCTCAATGAAGCGCTCAAGAAGCGCCGCAAACACAGGACCCGTCCCCAAAGAAACCACGTTACCGACTGCGACACCAGCGAGTTCCATCGACGAGTAAAAGGCGAGTGGATAAGCGAAGACACCCAAGGCGCCCACGATGAGCCAGAGGCGAGTCGCTCTGCTGCGCAGAGCCGCGAGTGCACCCCGAAACCTCACAACGAATAGCAGAACGCCACCGCCCGCCATGGTGACGGCCCCAATAGCGAGCGGGCCGACGTCCTGAGGGAAAAAGTTTGCCGCGGTTCCGGTCGTTCCCCACAGAATTGCGGCGCCGACAATCGCGGAAGGACCGAGACGGAGCATTGCGGAGTGGCGCACGGCTCGAGCCTAGCGATTAAGCGGAGACCGTAACGAACGCAGCTTGCCAGAACAACGAAAGCCCCTGTCAGCGACAGGGGCTTTCGTTGTGCGCTTCGATTGTGTAGTGGGCCCTACCGGGATCGAACCGATGACATCCACGGTGTAAACGTGGCGCTCTACCAGCTGAGCTAAAGGCCCGCAGCGACGCAGTGCGAAGCAGCGCTCGATAATGTTACACGGGTTTTTGGCGATGGTTGTACACGAAGACGTAAACGCTCAGCGGCGACCAACAGAAAGTCGCCCGATCGCCCGTTCGTAGTCTGCAAACGAGCGCGGTTCGCTCAGCTCAGAAGTGATGACATCTCGCACGATCCCTGACTGATCGATGAGGAAACTCGCGCGACGCGCGAAGCCCTTATCTTCAAGGAAGACTCCGAATGACCGTGCGAGCGCACCGTGCGGCCAAAAGTCGGCCAGCAGCGAGAACCGGATATCTGCCGCCTCAGACCACGCCCGCAATGTAGCCGTGGAGTCAACCGAAACGGCAAGGATCTCGACGCCCGCACGTGCGGCAATGTCGTTCCACTCGTTCAACTGCGCGAGCTCGGCGGAGCAGACCGGCGAGAAGGCCAACGGCATGAACACAACCAAGATCGCACGACGTGAGAGAAGTTCTTGCGCAACGATGGTTTGACCGTACTGATTACGCAGCGCGAAACTCGGCGCATGCGCTCCCGGCGTGATCGACATGAAGCCCTTCCTTGAGAAAACTGGGCGAACGCCCCGTGTTTGCGGGTTTAACAGCCCCGGTTCGAATCTTGCCGCATTCGACAACTAGAATCGATGGGCGTAGTCGATCCCATCACATCCGCAACCCGGTAGTGCCTCGACTCGCACGACTCTGTTCTCTACACGAAAGAGGTCAACGGTGACGGTAAACGACCAGGACCCATACTCGGTAACCAACACCGACAAGGACCCGGAGGAAACCGCCGAGTGGAACGAATCACTCGACTCCCTCGTTGCAGCACAAGGCCACGAGCGCGGTCGCGAGATTATGCTCAGCCTTCTCAAGCGCTCCAAAGATTTGCACCTCGGTGTTCCGATGGTTCCGACGACGGACTACATCAACACCATCGCAAAAGATGATGAGCCTGATTTCCCCGGCGACGAAAAACTTGAACGTCGTTACCGGGCATGGATCCGGTGGAACGCCGCGATCACGGTGCACCGCGCGCAACGCCCCGGCGTTGGCGTCGGCGGCCACATCTCGACGTACGCGTCATCCGCCGCTCTCTACGAAGTTGGGCACAACCACTTTTTCCGTGGTGCAGACCACGAAAGTGGTGGAGACCAAATCTTCTATCAGGGCCATGCCTCCCCCGGTATGTATGCTCGCGCTTTCCTCGAAGGCCGGATGAGCGAGGACCAGCTCCTCGGCTTCCGCCAAGAGAAGTCGCAAGCACCGAACGGCATTTCGAGCTACCCGCACCCGCGCCTCATGCCGGAGTTCTGGCAGTTCCCGACTGTTTCGATGGGTCTCGGACCGATCAACGCGATCTACCAAGCACAGAACAACAAATACATCAGCAACCGCGGCATCAAGGATGTGTCAGACAAGCAGGTCTGGGCATTCCTCGGCGACGGTGAGATGGATGAAGTCGAGAGCCGTGGAGCCCTCCAGTGGGCCGCAAACGAAAAGCTCGACAACCTGAACTTCGTCATCAACTGCAACCTGCAGCGTCTCGATGGCCCTGTTCGCGGTAACGGCAAGATTGTTCAAGAGCTCGAGAGTTTCTTCCGCGGTGCCGGCTGGAACGTCATCAAGGTCATCTGGGGCCGCGAGTGGGACGACCTGCTTGCCAACGACCATGAAGGTGCCCTGCGCGACCTCATGAACCGCACTCCCGATGGTGACTACCAGACCTACAAGGCTGAGTCGGGCGCTTATGTTCGTGAGAACTTCTTCGGCCGCGACCCCCGCACCCTCAAGATGGTTGAGCACCTCAGCGATGACGAGGTCTGGAACCTCAAGCGCGGTGGCCACGACTACCGCAAGGTTTACGCGGCGTTCAAGGCTGCGAGTGAACACAAGGGTCAGCCCACTGTCATTTTGGCGAAGACGGTTAAGGGCTACGGCCTCGGCCCCAGCTTCGAGGGCCGCAACGCGACCCACCAAATGAAGAAGATGACGCTTGAGAACCTCAAGCAGTTCCGCGACGAGATGCATATCCCGATTACGGATGCTGCGCTTGAAGCCGATCCCTACCAGCCGCCGTTCTACCACCCCGGTAACGACGATGAGGGCATCCAGTACCTGCAGGAGCGTCGCCGCGAACTCGGAGGCTACGTGCCCGAGCGTCGCAGTAAGTACACGCAGATCGAGCTTCCCGAGTCGAAAACGTATGAGGTAGTCAAGAAAGGCTCCGGCAAGCAAGAGATTGCCACGACAATGGCGTTCGCTCGCCTACTTAAGGACCTCCTGCGCGACAAGTCGATGGGCAACCGCATCGTCCCGATCATTCCGGATGAGGCACGCACGTTCGGCATGGACGCGTACTTCCCCAGTGCCAAAATCTACAACCCTGCCGGTCAGCACTACACCTCTGTAGACCGCGAGCAATTGCTGGCCTACAAGGAAAGCCCCCAGGGGCAGATCGTTCACGTGGGAATCAACGAGGCGGGAGCCTTCGCAGCGTTCACCGCTATCGGCACCTCGTACGCGACGCACGGCGAGCCGCTCATTCCCGTTTACGTCTTCTATTCGATGTTCGGTTTCCAACGCACCGGTGACGCCATGTGGGCTGCCGGCGACCAAATGGCGCGCGGGTTCATCATGGGCGCTACCGCTGGGCGTACGACGCTCACCGGTGAAGGACTGCAGCATGCCGACGGTCATTCACTGCTATTGGCATCCACCAACCCTGCAGTGATCAGCTACGACGCTGCGTACGGTTACGAACTCGGACACATCGTTCGCGCTGGCATCGAGCGCATGTACGGCGGAAAGCACGACGACCCCAACGTCATGTACTACTTGACGCTCTACAACGAGCCCCTCGTGCAGCCCGCCGAGCCGGAGAACTTCGATGTGGAGGGTGCTCTCAAGGGCATCTACCACTTGGCATCGCCGACCATTACCGGGCCCAAGGCTCAGTTGATGGCGTCGGGCGTCGCCGTTCCTTGGGCGCTCGAAGCTCAGCAGATCCTCGCATCCGACTGGGGCGTCGCGGCTGATGTGTGGTCCGTTACTTCGTGGTCCGAACTTCGGCGAGACGGCCTTGCCGCCGAGGAACACAATTTCCTCAACCCCACCGCCGAGGCAAAGGTTCCATACCTCACCTCGAAACTTGCGGACGCGCAGGGACCGTTCTTAGCCGTCAGCGACTTCATGCACGCAGTGCCGGACCAAGTGCGCGCCTTCGTTCCCGGAGACTACGCCACGCTCGGTGCTGACGACTTTGGCTTCTCGGACACCCGCGCAGCAGCACGTCGTTACTTCAAGATCGACAGTCACTCGCTGGTTGTTCGCACCTTGCAGTCGCTCGTGAAGCGCGGTGAGATGGACCCCGCAGTGCTCCCTCAAGCTATCGAGAAGTACAGCCTTCACGACGTCAATGCTGGTACCACCGGTTCCGCCGGCGGCGAGAGCTAGGTCACAACCATTCCCCCGGTACAGAAAACTAAGGCGCAAACGCTCGCCTGGTTGCGTGTTATTTCGGGCGAACTATCGACGGCGACGCTCAAGCGTCTCGAGGAAACGCTGCCCTGGTATGGAGAAATCCCCCCAGGGCGGCGTTCCGCCGTCGGGCTCGTTGCTCAAGCCGGAATCACGAGCTTCATCAGCTGGTTTGAGGACCCCACATCTACCCCGTGGATCGCGGCTGACGTTTTTGGCGCGGCTCCCCGCGAGCTCTTACGGTCGGTCTCACTGCTCCAGACTTTGCAGCTCATTCGTATTGCGGTTGAAGTCGTTGAAGCACGGGTCAAGGCTGACGACGACGTACTTCGCGAAGCGATTCTGTTGTATTCACGAGAGGTCGCTTTCGCCGCCGCCGACGTATACGCCCGGGCTGCTGAAGCGCGGGGACTATGGGATGCCCGTCTCGAGGCTCTCGTCGTGGACTCGATCCTCAGTGGTGAGTATGACAACGAACTCCCGAGCCGCATTGCAGCTCTGGGTTGGAACGGGCATGGCGAAGTGTGCGTGCTCGTGGGCACGTCGCCGCGGATGCTCGACGTCGACCAATTGCGTCGTACCGCGCGTCACCTCGATGCCGACGTTCTCATCGGAGTGCAAGGTTCACGGTTGGTACTCGTTATTGGCCGCGCCGCCCCGCGCTCAGAGAAAGCCGACGACGAGGAACCTCTGCCGTTCATCACTATCGCCGAGCAACTGGAACCGGGCTTTGGTGGCGGTCACCTTGTGCTCGGCCCGGAGGTTCCGAGCCTCGTTGATGCCTCCAAGAGTGCCAAGGCAGCTTTGGCTGGTTTCGCAGTAGCGCGCTCGTGGCGCAATGCTCCTCGCCCGACGCTGGCAAACGATCTGTTGCCGGAGCGTGCTTTTGCGGGAGACCCCCTTGCGCGCTCCACACTCATCAACAAGATCTATAAGCCTTTGCAAGCACACTCGACCGACTTGCTCACCACCCTGTGGTGCTATCTCGACAACGGCAGGTCGCTCGAAGCCACTGCTCGCGAGCTCTTTGTGCACCCCAACACCGTTCGCTACCGCCTCAAACGAGTAAGCGAGGTGATCGGTTGGGATGCCACGGGCGCTCGCGAAGCGTTGATCTTGCAGGCAGCGCTCATCGTTGGATCCATCTCCGACCCTGAGCCGGGTCGTTCCCGTTAGAGTTCACCGCGCTCTCTTGGTGCTTTCACACAACGATCCCGTCGAGCTTTGGTGGGGTCGTCCAAGCGATATCGACGAAAGATTGGCAGACTAGCTAAGTGATTGTTGTAGTAGCGCCCGGCCAGGGCTCCCAGACCCCCGGTTTTCTTGAGCCTTGGCTCGACGATCCCGCCCTGCGAGAACAACTAGGAGCGATCTCTGAGGCTGCCGGTATCGATCTGATAGCACACGGCACGACTTCCGATGCCGACACGATCCGCGACACCGCGGTGGCTCAGCCTCTCATCGTGGCTGCCGGTCTGCTTACCCTCAGCGCACTGACTGCCGGAGACCGGCGCAAGCACATCGGTGCCGTTGCCGGCCACTCTGTTGGTGAGATCACGGCGGCAGCGGCTGCGGGCATCCTCTCTGAGGACGACGCGATGCGCTTTGTCGTGCAGCGCGGATCGGCTATGGCCGCCGCCGCGGCACTCGAGACCACCGGAATGTCTGCCGTCATCGGTGGAGACGAAACTGCGCTGCTCGAGCGTCTCGCCGAACTCGGCCTTCAGCCGGCCAACTTCAACGGTGGTGGTCAGATCGTTGTCGCCGGAGCACTCGACGCACTCGCCAAGCTCGCCGAAGAACCACTCAAGGGAACGCGTGTCGTGCCGCTGCAGGTCGCCGGCGCCTTCCACACGCGTTACATGCAGCCCGCGGTCGCGCACCTCGAAACCGTTGCTGCCGAGCTCACCGCGAACGATCCTTCGCTGTCGATCTACACGAACCGCGATGGCTCGCTGATTGAAAGCGGTTCACACTTCGTTGACCTTCTCGTTGGCCAGGTTTCTTCGCCGGTTCGATGGGACCTCACCATGAACTCGCTGGCGGATGCCGGCGTCACCGGCATCATCGAACTTGCGCCCGCAGGCGCACTGACGGGTCTCGCTAAGCGCGGCCTTCGCGGAATTCCTGCTGTGGCAGTGAAGACCCCTGATGATCTATCCGCAGCATTTGACCTGATGGAGGCCAACGCATGACCGCACCCACCCTCACCCAGTCCGCCGGGTCACAGTTCACGAAGATCTACAGCTACGGCGCCGCCCGTGGTGACCTCGTCGTTGACAACAACCAGCTCGTCGAAGCAATTGACTCGAGCGATGAGTGGATTCAGCAGCGCACTGGCATGATCACGCGCCGCCGCGCATCCGCCGGCATCCTCGCTGTCGACCTCGCCGTTGATGCGGCTCGCGAAGCGATCGAGAAGTCAGGTATCGACCCCGCAGACATCGACCTCGTGATTATTGCCACGATCAGCAACGTTCTGCAGACCCCCTCAATGTCCGCCGTTGTCGCCGACCGGGTGGGTGCTAACCCCGCTGCGGCGTACGACATCAACGCTGCTTGCGCTGGTTTCAGCTACGCGGTGACTCAAGCTGATGCTCTGATTCGCGCGGGTGCTGCCAAGTTCGCACTCGTCGTCGGTGCCGAGAAGCTCTCCGACATTGTCGACCCGACCGACCGCAGTATCTCGTTCCTTCTTGCCGACGGCGCTGGAGCGGTCGTCATCGGCCCGAGCGACACCCCCGGAATCTCCGCCCCAGTGTGGGGTTCGGATGGTTCGAAGGCCGATGCGATCAAGATGAACGCGACTCTTGTCGACTTCCGCGAAGGCGACGCCGCGTGGCCGACTCTGCGCCAGGAGGGCCAGACGGTCTTCCGTTGGGCTGTTTGGGACATGGCCAAGGTCGCGAAGGAAGCTCTGGATGTTGCGGGAATCACCGCAGACGACCTCGCCGCCTTCATCCCCCACCAGGCCAACATGCGCATCATCGACGAGTTCGCCAAGCAGCTCAAACTGCCCGATTCGGTCGTAATTGCTCGCGATATCGCTGACATGGGCAACTCATCGGCAGCATCCATTCCGCTAGCGACCCACCGCCTGCTCGAAGAGAACCCCCAACTCAGTGGCGGCCTCGCCCTCCAGATCGGTTTCGGCGCGGGCCTTGTCTTCGGCGCGCAAGTAATCGTTCTGCCCTAGTACCACGAAGAACCACCGCTGCTGGCCTACACTGGCTAACGGTCAATTTACATCCCAAGGAGAAAAACATGGCACTGTCCACTGAAGAAGTTATGGCCGGATTGGCTGAGCTCATCAACGACGAGACCGGCATTGCGACCGACACTGTTGAGATGGGCAAGTCGTTCACCGATGACCTCGACATCGATTCGATCTCGATGATGACGATCGTTGTCAACGCCGAAGAGAAGTTCGACGTCAAGATCCCCGACGAAGAAGTAAAGAACCTCAAGACCGTCGGTGACGCAGTGAGCTTCATCACCAACGCTCAGGCGTAACACCCGCTCGTCGTGGACGGCCAACCGCACTGGGTGTGGTTGGCCTCCGCGCAGCACTCCAGGAGTCCGCCGTTGGCCGACTTTCTGAGCCATGCAGTTTAAAGGAACGCGAAATGACCAAAAAGATCGTTGTCACCGGTATCGGTGCCACTACGCCCATCGGCGGAACCGCGACCGAGTCCTGGAACGCCCTTCTCGCTGGCGAGTCCGGCGCCCGAGCGCTCGAGCACGAATGGGTCGCCAAGCACGAGTTGCCCGTAACCTTCGCCGCTGAAGCCAAGGTTCGGCCCGAGGAAATTCTCGAGCGCGTTGAATACAAGCGACTCGACCCCTCTAGCCAGTTCGCTCTCATCTCCGCTCGTGAAGCCTGGGCAGATGCCGGCTCCCCCGATGTGGACCCCGTACGCATTGGAGTCGACTACTCCACCGGAATTGGTGGACTCTGGACCCTTCTCGATGCCTGGGACACCCTGCGCGAAAAGGGGCCCCGTCGTGTTCTTCCTATGACGATTCCCATGCTCATGCCTAATGCCGCTGCAGCCGCGATCAGCATGGCAATTCCTTCGCGT
Source organism: Salinibacterium sp. 10G20-15 (assembly GCF_057365065.1). Taxonomy (NCBI): domain Bacteria; kingdom Bacillati; phylum Actinomycetota; class Actinomycetes; order Micrococcales; family Microbacteriaceae; genus Salinibacterium; species Salinibacterium sp. 10G20-15. Next base: position 2,271,180 of record NZ_CP195118.1, on the reverse strand, counting down.
GCGTACGCCCGCACCGACGTCTCGGCGTGCGCCTCCAGCACCGAAGCTCTCGCGAACGCCTACACTCACCTTCAGGCGGGCCTTGCGGATGTCGTCATCGCCGGCGGAACGGAAGCCGTGGTTCACCCGCTTCCCATCGCAGCCTTCGCATCAATGCAAGCCCTCTCGAAGCGTAACGACGACCCCGCAACAGCTTCACGCCCCTACGACGTCTCCCGAGATGGGTTTGTCCTCGGAGAAGGAGCGGCAACCCTCGTTCTCGAAACCGAAGAACACGCTCTCGCTCGCGGCGCTCGGATCTACGCTGAACTCGCTGGTGGCGCTGTCACGAGCGACTCGTTTCACATCACAGCTCCCGACCCTGAAGGAACCGCTGCGGCACGTGCTGTTCGCGATGCTCTCGAAGCGGCCGGAGCGACGCCAGAAGAAGTCACGCACATCAACGCGCACGCAACGAGTACGCCTGTTGGCGACATCGCCGAGTACAAGGCGCTTCTGCGCATCTTCGGCGATCGCCTGCCAAACATTCCTGTCTCCGCCACGAAGGGAGCCACAGGGCACCTTTTGGGCGGTACGGGAGCGCTCGAGGCTATCTTCACCGTCTTGGCTCTGCACCACCGCACGGCTCCCCCGACGATCAACCTGACCAATCAGGATCCAGAGATCCCGCTGGACGTCGTTACGTCGCCTCGCGACCTCGGATCCGGTCCGCAGCTGGCCATCAGCAACTCCTTTGGCTTCGGTGGCCACAACGCCGTTGCAGCGTTCCGTTCGGTCTAAGCATGTCGAGTATTCGGGCGGTCAGCACCGGTCAGTACCGGTGAGCGCCTAAGACCACATCGCCCGTCTCGGTCATTCGATCGAGACGGGCGATGTGTCGTTGCACAAGGTCACAGCTTCAGGATTGGGACTGCACACCTTTGGCTGCGTTGGAGCTAGTTGACGGCACCTTCACCCGCGAGGGTTCCGCCATCAATAATGAACTCAGAACCAGTAGAGAAGCTCGAATCGTCACTGGCCAAGAACAACACCATCTTGGTGACCTCGTCCGGTTCCCCCAGTCGGTTGATCGGCGTTCCGGGGTTCCCGTTGTCCAAACCGTCTGTCATGGGCGTACGGACCCCACCAGGGTGCACCGAGTTCACACGAACACCTTGGGAGCCCAGCTCCATCGCGACGGACTTCGTCAGTCCGCGCAGGCCAAACTTAGAGGCTGTGTATCCGTGCAGTGCTGCGTATCCCTGCATGCCCGCCGTCGAGGAAATATTTACGATTGCTGACTTATCGTTCTTCACCAGTTCAGGCGTAGCTGCCTTGATGCCCAGGAAAGCGCCCGTGAGGTTGATTCCAATAATCAGCGCCCAGTCTTTCTCGGTGTACGCGTCGAGGGTTCCAAAGTTCACGATGCCGGCGTTGTTGATGAGAACGTTGAGGCCACCGAAGGTCTCGACAGCAAGCGTGACCGCCGCGTTCCACTCTTCTTCCTTCGTGACGTCGAGGTGCGCGTAGATGGCGTTGTCGCCCAGCTCGTCGGCCAGCGCCTGCCCTTCGGCGTCAAGAACGTCAGTGATCACGACCTTGCCACCCTCAGCGACGACTCCGCGACTGTGCGATTCGCCCATTCCGCGGGCGCCGCCGCTGATGAGAACTACTTTTCCGTCAAAGCGAGACATGATGTTCCTTCCAAATACTGAATCGGTTTCAGCCGGAAGGAGATGACTCAAGGGCCCGAGGACGGCCCGTTGTGGCTACCGTGCCCGAATACTTCCGGCCACGTTCTAACGCTACTCCGGGAGTCTGCTGCAAGCGAGCTGAACGGCACGCTCGCAGCGAACAAACAGCAACACAAATGTGCAGATGGCTTTCAGTGCAGGAATGAAGGTGCTGCATCCAGAAAAGGCAGCGCCGTCGAAAGATGCAGCGCGTCAGCGAGTGCAGCGCGTCAGCGAGTGCAGCGATTCAGAGGATGGAGCGGCATCCGTCGTGGAGGGTGCACTCGCCATCGAACGGCGAATCGATCGCGTCGAGCACCACATCGGTGCAGTCTTGCCACTCAATGAGGGGAATCCGTGTGTCAACCGCTACTTCTGGACTGTGCGTACGTTCGGAAATCATGGTCAACCTACCTTGTGGAGCCACACAACTGCAGAGTCTTGACTGGCGTGACGGAACGACTCCAGCTCGTCGTCCCAAGCCTGGCCGAGTGCCAAGCGGAGTTCACGATGCAGTTCGAACGCATCGGAACCGGCAACTTCCATCGCGTAACGCAGGCGATCCTCGGGGATCACCATGTTGCCGACGCTATCGGTCTGCGCGAAGAAGATTCCAAGATCGGGCGTGTGCATCCATCGTCCGCCGTCGGAGCCGGGGCTCGGGTCTTCGGTCACTTCGAAACGAAGGTGTTCCCAGCCGCGGAGCGCAGCAGCGAGCACCGCACCGGACCCCTGCGGGCCTTCCCAGTAGAACTCGGCACGCTGGGATCCCTTGAGCACCGGCTGGTTGTCCCAATCGAAATTCACGGCGCGTTCGAGAGCGCGTCCAGCAGCCCACTCAATATGTGGGCAGAGCGCGCGAGGAGCAGAGTGCACGTAGAGCACTCCGCGAGCGTTGTGTGCAGTCACGATATCTCCGTTCCGTTTGGGTGCGACTTCCCCATCGACCCACGAACGGCACCTGTGACGGCACTTTTGGCTATTAAATTGTGCGGCGAACCGCTTGGGGACATTATCCCTGACAAATCCGGGAAAATACAAGCGTGTAACTACATTTAGGCGGATTAGACGCGGTTGAGAGCCTCAGGCATCGTCATCCGCCACTCTTCGGGGGCTTCCAGACTAAGGTCGCCCCGCCACGGACAGACTCGAAATCTGCGCGGGAGGCCCTTTCCTACATCAGCAGATCTAGGTACGTTTTCGCGATCAAAGCACGTAGCTGACCTCAATTGAGGCCTGATAGACGTGGTGCCGTCGACATAGCCAGAGCGGCACCACTCGGGGTCGAAGAACTCGACACACCGAACAGTAGCGGGCGAGCATCCACGCCCTCGCTAGGGTCAACTACTACATACTCAGTATCGACTTACCCGGAAGGTCTGGCATGTCAATTCGCCACAGCTTGCTTTCAATCTTGGCGCAGGGCCCTTGCTACGGCTATCAGTTGCGGTCGGAGTTCGACCGGCGCACCGGATCGACCTGGCCGCTGAATGTCGGCCAGATCTACAACACGCTCGATCGACTCGTGCGCGATGGTCTCGTGCACAAAACCGGCGCACCCGCTGACGACGACTCAGACGGATCACAGCACACCTATTACACGATTACGGATACCGGAAAGCTCGAAGTCGAGCACTGGCTCGCGACCCCGGTCGACAGCTACTCCGTCAGCCGCGATGAGCTTGCGATCAAGCTCGCGATCGCCGTGACGTTGCCCGGCGTCGACGCCCACGCCGTGATCGAGCACCAGCGGCAAGCCACCCGTGGCGCCGTTGACGCCCTCTCCCTCACCGCCGAAGTGCGAGAGGATGCCCGCGACGCCAGCCAGTTCGCGGAGCAACTTGTCACCGACTCGCTGTTCGCGCACGCCGAAGCTGAACTGCAGTGGCTCGATCGCGTGGAGACCGCACTGACCACGGCACAGTCACGGGGGTTCGCTGATGCCTTTCCGCTGAATCCCACGAAGCCCAAACGCGGGCGACCCGCTAGCGGCGCTGCCTCTGCCTTTTCGTCCGACGAATAGTTCGGCCGGCGGGACTAGTCGACAGCGACAGGCTATTTGGCGTGATCGTAGCGATCGACGATGGCGGTCGTGAGCGGGAAGGTGACCGGGATGTCGCCGAAAACGAGCCGCCCGGCATCCGCTGCTGCCGCCGTCACATGCTCAGCGACACTGTCCGCGAGTTCTGCAGGAGCGTGCACCACGATCTCGTCATGCAGAAAGAACACGAGGTGGGGCGCGTCGGTCAGCCAGGCACCTTCTGAAAGCTGGCCGAGGCGGTTGCGGATGCTCGCCATCCAGCACAGCGCCCATTCGGCAGCGGTTCCCTGAACAATAAAGTTGCGCGTGAAGCGGCCCCAGGAGCGCCCGCGTTCTTGTGACGCCGCACGCTGCGCTGGAGTCTGGGAATCGTCGTAGTCCACCGCGTGAGTGCCGGGAGGCGAACTGCGACCAAGTTGAGTGCTCACCACTTCGCCACGTTCACCGGCACGTGCCGCCTGCTCCACGAGAGCAATCGCCTGCGGGTAGGCCCGCGCGAGGCGAGGCATGAGTCGGCCGCTCTCCCCCGATGTCGCGCCGTACATTGCGCCGAGCATCGCGAGCTTCGCGTGAGCGCGCGTGTCGACGGCACCGCTGGCTACGATGCCTTCGTAAAGATCACCGGATGCTCCGGCCGCAACCATTCCGCGGTCACCGGCCATCGCCGCGAGAACACGGGGCTCCAGTTGCGAGGCGTCCGCGACGACAAAATTCCAGCCCGGATCGGCCCGGACCGCCCCACGGATGAGGTGCGGAAGTTGCAGAGCGCCGCCGCCGCTCGTCGCCCAACGGCCGGTCACGACACCGCCGGGGACGTAGTCGGGACGGAAACGCCCGTCAACCACCCAAGCGTCGAGCCACGACCATCCATTCGCCGTCATCAGCCGTTGAAGTTTCTTGAATTCGAGAAGCGGCTCGATAACCGGATGCGTGAGCTGCTTGAGTTCCCACGACCGGGTTGTGGTCGCCTGAATGCCCGCGACGCTCAACGCCCGCAAAAGTTCGGCGGGCGATTCGGGCGCCAATCGCGGCGAATCGAGCCGCAGCCGGATCTCATCAACGAGTGCTTGAAGCCGTGCGGGCCTCTCACCCTCGACGCTCGGGCGCGGCCCCAGCATCTCGGTGAGGATCTCGTCGTGGGCGTGCGCACTCCACGGCAGGCCTGCAAAGCGCATCTCTGCAGCGATGAGTGCGCCGGCGGATTCGGCGGAGAGCAGTCTCTGCAACCGTCCGGCTTCCGACGACGTTGCCACCGCATCCAGCTGGCGAAGAAATTCAGCCAAAACATCGAGGTCGCCGTCGGCCACGGCATCAGCGTCGTCGTCGAAATCGAACAGCGTTGAGTGCTGCGGCCTCAGAGGATCCACCGGTGCCGCGTGACCGGCTTGAGCGAGCGCGTCCCAGCGGCTCGCGCGTGCCCGGGCTAACGCCGAGTCTCGAGTGAAGACCGAACTGCGCAGGATCGCGTGGCACAACCGCAGATCGAAGCAGCGGTTGACCCGCACGCGCGCCTCGAGCAACTCCGGATACCATGCTGCGGTGTCGTGCCAGACCCAACGAACAGCGGGCTCCTCGGCCTGCGTTTGCGCAACAAACGCCGCCACATTCTCGACCGGGAGTTCGGCGATAACCGCGCCCGCAGCATCCACTCGTGTGGCGGTGTGGGTGCGGCCGCTAGTCGCGAGCACGAGGTACACGCCTCTAGTCTGCCGTGCTGCGCCGACAGTGGCCGCCTCGAGCGATCAAGGTAACGACTACTTAGTCGTGCAGCAGCGAGCCATCTTTCTTTAGTACGTTCTTCTCGCCGGCCTCGATAGCGACCGCGAAACGGTTCTGCTTGGGAGGCATCGGGCAGTTGAAGTTGTAGCTGAAGGCGCACGGCGGCAGAATCGCGAGGTTGAAGTCGAGAACGATGGTTCCGTCGGGGTTGGGCGCGACGAACAGGAAGCGACCGACGCTGTAGGTGTCGACACCGCTGGTGGCATCCGCAAATACGAGCTGAAGGGCACGACCCGACTTGAAGGCGGCAAGGCTGTAGTCAACGCCATCCTTGGTGAACGAGATGTCACCGGGAATAGGCTGCTCGCGCTCTTGGCCGTTGTCTTTGATGTGCTCGAAGCCGAGCGTGGTGCCCTCGGGGTTGGGCGTGAAGGTGGCCGTGATGACCCATTCGGGGTTGTACGGGTAGGCGTCGATAGTGCCGAATTCCTGAATTGCCGGCGAGTTAGTGTCCCAGACCCGAAGTGCGTGGTTGCCCTCGGGAGCCTTGATCACGAAGCCCGTCACGGTCTCGCCAAAGACGATCGCGCTCGGGTCTTCGTGGCTCTTGCTGCGAACTACGGCGCTGCCATCCACGAGCGTGCCATCGACCACGATGTTGTCGTCGGCGGTAGCGGTGACCGTGAGGCCATCCTCGTGCGGAGCCCAGGTTCCGGGAACGCCCCAGATGGTCTGCTCAGCGTCAACCCACTGAGTGTTCGTCAGCGCAAGGTTACCGTTCTGCTGCACGACCGCCTGGTCGCGACGTTCGCGAAACAACGCGAGCTTGGCTTCGGGCGTGAGTGTGGGAGCGGCAGTGTCAGTCATAAGTCCATCCTTGTTGAAGTCCATCATGCCAACCACCGCCGACACGGGATTATTTCGGGAAAGCCAGATCGATCGAGCTATGCACGCCACTCCGCCGGGCTGGAGCCCCACTCCACAGCAGGAGCGCCAAATCGTCCGGGGCTGCCGGCGTAGGCCGGGGCGGGTACTGCGCTCGTGATGCCGTCGTGCGTCGTCACCGTCGGAGTGAAATTCGCGGATGCCGTAGGCGCATGGCGCGGACGGCGCTGCTGAAGCAACTCAGTTGCCAAGCGCGCGAGCGACACCTCAACGAGCCACGAGTGCCCAACATCGATGCGACGTCGCACTGCCGTGGTGACGGCTGCGGCCAACAAATAGCCCGCCGCGTGATCGAGAGCTTGAGCCGGCAAGGCGCCCGGCGTTCCCTTGCCTTCACCCTCCGTGAGCGCAATTCCCGTCGCGGCCTGAACGATGCTGTCGAAGCCACGGCGTTCTGCCCACGGTCCCACTGTTCCCCACGCTGAAAGACGGCCCACGATGATTCCCGGGCGGCGCTCGGCGAGAGCTGCGGGTGAAAGTCCGAACCTGTCTAAGGCGCCGGGGCGGTAGGCGGTGAGTACGACATCCGCGGTCTCGAGTAGTTTCTCGAACGTGGCGCGGTCGGCGTCGACCTCGAGGTCGAGCAGTGCCGAGCGCTTGCCGGCGCCGGTGTCGAGGTGCTGCCAGCCGATTTCCGGATGCCGCGGGCTATCGATCCGAAGAACATCAGCTCCCCACAGTCCGAGCGTTCGCGACGCGACGGGGCCGGCGATCACGCGCGTGAGGTCGAGTACGCGAAGCCCGGCGAGCGGCGCGTCGATGGTGGTGTCACCGAGAACAGACTGTTCGGTATCCCCCAGCGACGTCATCTCAATAACGGCAAGATCGGCCAGCGCGCGAGCGTGCGGATGCTCGGCCCATTCCTCAGCGGTACGCACCACGGTCGCGACTCCCCCGGCGGCGACAACTTTCTCTTCAACGTCGGCGGCATTCATGGTGTGGAGCGCGAGCATGAATCCATCAGCGCCGGTGTCGTCGGGCAAGCCCAACGCCGTGAGCAGCGCCTCGCGGTGATGCGGGTAGTTCGCGTGCGTGCGCACCCAGCCATCACTGCACGGCCAGAATCCCGAGAGCTCCGCCCACGCCGCAACGGGTTCACCATCCTGACGGAAGTGCTTGTCACTCGTGACGGCGGTGGCCACTTTGAGCGGGCTCAGCTCAACAGCGGGCACCGCACAGCCCACCCGACGGGCGGCTAGGAGCGACGCCGAAAACGATGCCGCAGCAATCGCATCATGAACAAAACGACCCGTGGGCACCACTCCGGTGAGAGGTACCGCAGTACCGTTTTCGCGCACTAAGGCGAGGGCGGCAGCATCTTCCCCAAGGGAATGCCACGCAGCATCCAGCAAACTCATAACTTGATAGTGCCATGCCCGGTAGATTTAGACCATGGAACCTATTAGCTTCAGCTTCGGCATCGTCGGGTTGATCGTCTTCATTATTACCGTCGTCTCGATCGCCAAGAGCACGAACCATGGAGTCGTCGGCAAGTTCCTCTGGATCTTGGTGGCATTCTTCTTGTCGATCTTCGGTTCGATCCTGTGGCTGATCTTCGGTCGCGGCAAAGTGCGCAAGTAACCGCGCGCCCGCGGAGCAGTCTTCGGCGCGGTGATGTTCGGCGCTGTGATGTGCGTGGCGGCGCGGGCGCGCTGAAGTGACACGGGATTTCCGTGCCTGCGACTGCGCGCCGCCACGCTGAACTCATCGGATCTGAGTGTGGAATCTGATGAGTTCGATTGGTGGGCCGCTATTGGCCCTTACGCGGCTTGATAAAGCCGGTGTCTTCGAGCTTGGCTCGCTTCTGCGCCCGCTTGTCTTTGATCGACAGCTTGGCTTCCTTTTTCGTGCTTCCTCTAGGCGATTTTCCAGCCATAATTACTCCGCTTCCCCTTTTCTCAGTTGGCGTGTTCACCTTGACCATAGCCCATTCCTGAGAGGAAAGCACTTCCGCTCTGACCGGCTTTTTTATCCGCTCAGAGAAGAGCGCTGAATCCCGTCGCGGCACGCTCATTTCGCCCCACCGCGCGCCCGCTCCTAAGCCGGCGATCCACCCCGCTATAGTCAGGCACACACGCTTTAGTTCGAGGGGAACTATGACCTACGCCGCCACACCCGCTACGCCCGAAACCCGAAGCGGCACCGTGATCGTCGCCGTACTGCGCCTCGCCATTACCGTGCTGGTCACAGCGGCGGTGATTGCGACCGTTGCGGAGGCAGCGGGGCGCACGGTGATCAATCCGTTCAACATGTTCGGGTACTTCACGATTCAGTCGAACATCATCCTCGCGGTCATCTATGCCGTAATCGCCGTGGTCGCCTTGCGTGGCGAAGCAGCGTCACCGGCGCTGAACATCGCACGCGCCTCGGTCACCACGTACATCATCATTGTCGGCGTTGTGTATGCCACTCTGCTCGCTCCACTGGGGGCTGCCGGCGGCGTTCCCGTGGCGTGGGCGAACACAGCGCTGCACATCATCACCCCGATCTTCGCGCTAGCCGACTGGATCCTTTTCTCTGACCGCGCCCGCATCGCCTTCAACCGACTGTGGATCGTGCTGATCTACCCGATTGTGTGGGTCGTCGTCGTGCTCGTGCGAGGCGCAACCGACGGTTGGGTCCCCTACCCATTCCTGCACCCGGACACCGGCTACGCCAGCGTGTTCTTCTACGTTGGACTCATCGTCGTTGTCATGCTCGCCTTCGGTTCGCTCGTGTTCTGGATCTCAGGAAAGCGCTCAGTACTGCGCGTACCGTAGATCTCCACACGTTTAGGGTCCGCCGCTACGGTGCGGAGCCGCACACCGAGTGGGGATGCCATGACGAACACACCAGCGACAATCTTCTTCGACGTCAACGAGACTCTCTCTGATCTCTCACCCGTGGGCGATGCGTTCGAGGCCGTCGGCGCCACCCGCGAGGTCGCGTCGTCATGGTTTGCGAGCATTCTGCGTGATGGTTTCGCACTCACAGCGGTCGGCACCGAGGCCCGCTTTCTCGACATCGCGACGACGAATGCGCACGACAGCCTCGGCGCTTCCCCCCTGAGCATGCCCATCGACGAGGCCGTGGATGCGGTGATCGCCGCATTCTCGAACGTGAGCCTGCACAGCGACGTCGCGCCCGGCATCCGCGCCCTGCACGACGCAGGCCACCGACTCTTTACGCTCTCGAACGGGCCAGCGAGCAATGCTGAGCGCATGCTCACCGAGGCCGGAGTTGCGGATGCCATGGCTGGCTTTCTCTCGGTCGAGGGCAACTCCCCGTGGAAGCCGGCACGCGCGTCGTACGAGGATGCGCTAACTCGTACCGCCACGAGCGGCCTTGCCTATCTCGTGGCAGTGCACCCCTGGGACATCCACGGCGCTGCAGAGGCCGGACTCTCAACCGTGTGGGTAAATCGTCGGGGAGCGATGTACCCCGCCCATTTCACCCCGCCCACGGTGACAGCGGAAACACTCGAACAGCTGCACACGCACCTGGCGTAGACACACAAGTAGGGCGGACGGGACTTGAACCCGTGACCGACGGATTATGAGTCCGCTGCTCTAACCAGCTGAGCTACCGCCCCGAGCCCGCACTACTGCGGGCGCGTATCTACGTTACCGGCAAATCGAAGAAGTCGACGCACGCCACTTCGTGCGAGTGTGGCGATCCTCAATCAAGCCAGCAGCACTTGGCGGCGACACTCAGTTTCCTCTCAAGCAACGTTGAGCGAGCATCAAACCAATGTTCGTACTGTTGCGTCATGACTGATTCACAGAAAGCGCAGACCACGAGTCCAGCCAAATCTGGGGCTCGCAAAACTCGGCAGCAGAACGCCGAGCACGGCTTCACGGCTTCGAAAGGCTTAGCCGATCGCATGCAGCAGGTACTTGTCGAGCTGCTGGAACTTCAACTTCAGGGCAAGCAAGCGCACTGGAACGTCGTTGGCAAGAATTTCCGAGACACTCACCTTGTGCTTGACGAAATTATCGAGGCGGCTCGAGGCTTTAGTGACACCGTTGCTGAGCGGATGCGCGCGCTCCACGCTACGCCCGACGGACGAAGCGACACCGTCGCCGAAACAACCACTCTCCCCCAGTTTCCCGCGGGTGAAATTAGCACCACCGACACGATCGACCTCCTCACTGAACGTCTAGAAGGCACCGTGGCGACCATCCGTGAGGTCCACGACCCCATTGACGACGAAGACCCCACAAGCGCCGATCTGCTTCACGGCATCATCGAAACGCTTGAACAGTACGCCTGGATGGTGTCGGCCGAGAACCGTACCCCCGCAAAGAAGTAGGCTCCACGCCTACATCCACGAGCCGATTGCTGTGGCTCCCTCGAGAGCGTCTCCTATTCGGAGGCGCTCTCGTTCTTTGTGCTGAACGCTGCGGGGTTCGTGACCTGTTCCCCGCGGTACATACTCTCGAAGGTGTCTAGCGTCCGTTGGATGTCGTGAGATGCCACGATGGCCAAGCTTTCCTTCTTGAACTTCAAGATTTCTTCCGGTGCCATCGTTAGCACTGTCGTCAGCTTCGCGGCTAGGTCTTCTACGTTGCCGGGTTCGAAAAGGAACCCATTTTCGCCGTCGTGCACGAGATGGGGCAGCGCCATCGCATCAGCAGCAACGACCGGCAGGCCGGAGGCCATCGCTTCCATCGTGGAGATGCTCTGCAACTCAGCGATCGAGGGCATCGCAAAGACAGAACCGCGCTGGAGCGCATCCCGCAGCTGATCCTGCTCAACGAAGCCGGTGAGCGTGACTCGATCCTCCAGACCGAGTGACTGGGCTAGAGCACGAAGTTTGCCCTCAAGCTCTCCCCCGCCCACAATCTCGAGCTTCGCATTCAGCGCGGGATCCATGATCGAGAGAGCTTTGATCAGGCGATCAATTTGCTTCTCTTCCGAGAGTCGGCCCAGGAACACGATAAGGTTCTCTGGCTTCGGGTCGAGGTTGCCGTTGTAGCCGTCCGCATCGATTCCACAGGAGACGGCGACGACGTTGCGCACCTTCGTGTTGGCCTCAAGATACTCAGCGGCGCGGCGGGTGGGAGTCGTGACGCTTTCGGCGCGAGCGAACGACCGCCCGGCGGCTTCCCATCCCATCCGGATCGCCTTGCGGCGCATGAACTTGGGGATGATGTAGGCATGGTCAAGCAGGTTTTCGGGCATGAAGTGGTTCGTGCCGACGAGACGGATGCCGCGCTTGCCGCCTTCGAGCGTCATCCCGCGGCCGACGATAATGTGCGACTGAAAGTGGATGACGTCAGGCTTCACTTGATCGAGAATCCGGGCCGAGTTCTGCTTCACACGCCACGGCATCATGAAGCGCAGCCAGGGGTGGCCTGGCCAACGCCAGGAGTACAGGCGGTGCAGAGTCATCTTCTGACCTTCGTGTTCCTCGACCATCGTTCCCAACGTCTTGTTGGAGTACGACGGCGCCACAATGTGCACGTCATGGCCGCGCTCAGCAAGGCCGGCGGCGAGCCGCGCAATAAACGTCGCGGCACCGTTGATCTGGGGCCAAAAAGTGTCAGCGCCGATCAGGATGCGAAGTCGCGGTTTGCCCTCGTGGGGCGAGCGTTTCACAGCGGAAGTCACAGTCGAAGATTTCCTTAACAGTTGTGCGTTATGAGCCACTCGTTTACGACCCGGTCAGGTCAACGGCATCTAATAACGTACCCCACGACGCCCGTGAGGGCGGGGCGCTGAGCCGTAGACTCCGAAATGCTACGACTTGACCTGCGGATGATGCTTCGAGAGCGAAAACACGCCGAAAATGGCAATCGCGCCGGTGATCACGAATGCAATCACTGCCCAGAGCGGTGCATCCGCCGCTTCACCCAACACGAGGATGCCGACGGTGACCGCCACGAGAGGGTCAACGACCGTGAGCCCAGCAACAACGAGATCGGGCGGGCCGGAAGCATAGGCCGTCTGCACAAAGTAGGAACCGAGCAATGACGCGACGATGAGACCGACGATGCAGAGGATCGTCAAGAAGTCTGTGCTCTCGAAGCCGGAACCTGAGATCACAATCGTTTTGACGCGGTCAATGACAACCTTCGCGAGTGTTGCCACGAAACCGAAGAGCATTCCCGCGCCCAAAATGTAGAAGATTGGCGAGGCGTTCTTGCGGAAGATGAGGAACAGAACAATCCAGGCGGTCAACACGACTGCCAGAATGATGAGTACGAGCGAGAGTTCACGCTGAGTAACGACCGTCGACTTTGCAAACATTGCAGCGATGCCGACAAAGACGCCCACTCCGACTACGCACATCACAATTGCGCGGATGGAAATCGCATCCAGTCGCACTTTGGCGATGCGAGAGTTCATGATGGCCGTCATCACGAGGGCAACAGCACCGAGCGGCTGAACCACCATGATGGGTGCGATAGCGAGACTCGAGAGCTGAAAAACAATCGCGAGGCCGAGAAACGCAGTACCAATCACCCACGACGGGCGAGCAAGCAACGCCTTGATCTGAGAAAAATTGAGACCGGTACTGGCTTCGCTGCCTTGCGTCTCTTCCATGCGGGCGACGCCGCGGTGCTGAAACTGCGCGCCAAGCGAAAGCAGTATCGCCCCGATCAGGGCCAGCGGAATTCCGGCAACCTGAAGCGGGGTCAGACTGATCTGATCGGTGAGCTCAAGAATGTCTGGCGGCACCCGTCAAATGTACTGGGTTAACTCGGGATATTCTGGGCACATGGCCGTTCTTCCCATCATCATCACCGGCGAACCGGTGCTTCACACTCCCGCGAATCCGGTAACGGCCTTCGACAGTGAGCTCGCGACCCTCGTGGCCGACATGTTCGAGACGATGGAGGAAGCTCCGGGTGTTGGTCTCGCCGCGCCGCAGATAGGCGTAGCACTACGAGTCTTTGTGTACGACTGGACCGACGAGAACGACACGCTCTGGCGCGGCGTTGCTATCAACCCCGAGTTGTGGCAGAGCCCGCTCCCCGTGCTCGACGCTGACGAAGCGGATGAAGAGGGTTGCCTCTCTATCCCTGGTGAACGGTTCCCGCTCATCCGTTCCGACCGCGTCATCCTGCGCGCCCTTGATCTCGATCAGAAGCCTTTCGAGATTGAAGCGTCTGGCTGGCTCGCCCGCATTTTCCAGCACGAGTACGACCATCTCGATGGCGTCTTGTTTGCCGACCGTTTACAGCCTCCGGATGCCAAAGCCGCTGCGAAGGCGATCCGCAAGCAGGGCTGGGGCCAGCCCGGCCACTCGTGGTTGCCGACCGAGGAACAGCTCGACGCCTAAGTGCGACGCGGCGCAAGGCAACGCAACCGCGCCACCGAACAGCGCTCTCCGTCTGCAGCGCCCCTACGTCAGCGCCCCTACGTCAGCACCCCTACGTCAGCGCCCGAATGCCGGCCGCCACCAGCGCGGCCGCAATGATCACAACGATAAACGGCACCCTGAGCGTGAAGAGCACAGCCGCGACCGCGACAGCCGGCAGTCGGGCATCCACTTCGAAGCCCCGAGCCGAACCGAACGTCTGCACAACGATCAGCGCCGCCAGCAGCGAGACCGTCAGAAGGTTCGCGAGCCTCGCCACGGTGGGCTTCTCTGCCCACACAGCAGGAATAGTGAAACCCACGAGTTTCAGAGCAAGCACGGCAATCGAGGCGATCAAAATAATGTGCCAGACAGTCATCGCTCCCCCATCGGATCGGGTTCGGCTTCCGCGAGGTCACTTTCGCGGGTTCCCAGCCAGTTCGTAAGGCCCACGGCAACAGCCACGAGAGCCGCGGCAAGCACGGGCAGTCCCGCGGGCAGAACCGGCATAAGTACCGCCGCGACGACTGCAGCACCGACTGCCACCACAACGGGTTGCAGTTGCTTCAATCGCGGCCACACGAGCCCGAGGAACGCTGCGGCGGCGGCCGCATCCAACCCGTACTGGCTGACGTCGCCGAGCTGATCGCCGATGAGCGCCCCGAACAGAGTCGTAAGATTCCAGCCGACGTAGATGATGGCACCGGTCCACCAGAAGCCCGCACGCTGGCTTGCGGGAGTGGGTTGACCTGTCGACACGGCGGTACTCTCATCGATGGTCCAGTGGCCGGCCAACAGCCTTTTGGCCAGACCCGGGCCGATCATCGGCGCCACTCGCAGCGCGTACAAGGAGTTACGAGCGCCCAACAGCACGGCACTCGCGATCGCGGCACCACCCGCAGCAGTTCCACCCGTCGCAAGCACACCGACGAGAGCGAACTGAGACCCGCCTGAAAACATGAGCAGGCTCAACACGCAGGTTTGCCACACATCCAGCCCTGCCGCGACGGCGAGTGCGCCAAACGAGATTCCATAGGCGGCCACGGCTAAACCCACGGCGAAGCTCGCCCGAATGGCCGCCGCTACTTCTGGATCGCGTGGCGTGCGTTTAGCGCCCGACACAGTATCGTCCCTCACACCGTGCGCCCCAGTGACAGCAGCCCGCTCTCATAGGCGATCACCACGAGCTGTACGCGGTCTCTGGCGGCAAGTTTAGACATGATGCGCGAGACGTGGGTCTTCGCGGTGAGGGGGCTCACAAAGAGTTGTGTGCCAATCTCTGCGTTCGTTAGCCCTTGACCGACAAGGGCGAGCACTTCTCGTTCGCGATCAGTAATCGCTGCGAGGATGGAATTGTCAACGGCCACGTGGGCGCCGCGGGCGAAGCGCTCAAGCAGCCGCTTGGTGATACCCGGACTCAAGAGCGCATCGCCCGACGCAACAACGCGAACCGCGCGAATCAGCTCTACGGGCTCGGTGTCTTTGACCAGAAATCCGCTCGCGCCAGCACGAATCGCCCGCGCAACGTACTCGTCAAGCTCGAATGTTGTGACCACGACGATTCGAGTGTCAGCCAGTTCAGGATAGGTCGCGATTTGTTCTGTGGCCCAGAGTCCATCGCCCTCGGGCATCCGGACATCCATCAAGACAACGGTGGGACGTTCACGCCGGACAACCTCGATCACTTGCGCGCCCGACGCGGCCTCGCCCACTACCTCGATGCCTTCTTCAGCGTTGAGGAGACTTCTAAATCCAGCACGGATCAGCTGCTGATCATCTGCCACGACAACGCGGATCATGAGGATCCCAACCGGCGCGGGATTCGGGCCAACACCACAGTGCCGCACGAGGTTGGCTCGCCAACAAAGAGCGTGCCTCCTAGTAATTCAGCTCGCTCTCGCATGCCCAGCAACCCTCGCCCCTCCGTGTGGCCATCGGTGTCGATACCGATACCATCATCGGCAATGGTAACGAGATAGTCGTCGCCCTCGACCGTCAACGAGACGACAGCAGAGGCCGCGGAGGCATGCCGCACCACGTTGGTGAGGGCTTCTTGCACAATTCTATAGAGCGCGAGCTGAACTGCAGCCGCTGTGTGCTCGGAGATCTCCGAACTGAGATCTACGTCAATTCCCTGCGCCCGGACTGATTCAACGAGGCTCGGAAGTCGAGAAAGATCAGGCTCGGGAACCAGCGGAGCATCGCCCTCCTCGCTCTGGCTGGCTGCGGCACCGTCGTTGCGCAGCATCCCGAGAAGCGATCGCACTTCATCGAGCGCCTCTTTACTTGAGTGCTTGATGCTAGACAATGCTGCTTCGGCCTGCGCCGGTTGCTTGTGCATAAGGTGCAGACCCACACCAGCTTGTACGTTGATTTGGCTGAGAGAGTGTGCCAGCACGTCGTGCAGTTCGCGGGCGATCCTCGTGCGCTCGGCCCTGAGCTCTTCTTCGCGACGGCTCGCAAAGGCGGCATGGAACTGTTCGAGTTGCTCCCGCCGTCGACGATTCGCCTCAGCGAATCCGAGGACAAGCAACAGCCCAATCGTGGTCGGAACAACACGATGCGGGTCCAGTTCGATGCCCACCACGAGTGCAGCAAGAAGTGTGGCCTCCCATACCGCGATCATCGACACCCAGGTCCACGTCCGAGCGCCGTGGGAGATGGCAATAACAATGGCAAATGCGAGAGCAAGATACGGAGCGGACAGTACCGAGTAGCTGATGAGGAAATCTGCGGCAGCGAGGGCTGAAATCGCGGCGATCAGCGGCCTCGGGTACTGGCGTATCCACAACAGCAACAACGGGCCAACAATCGACAGCACGATAGCGGCGATCGCACCGAACCCGATATCGGTCTGTTCGAGAACCCGATTGAATGGCAACTCCGAAGCGGCGTCGCCATACGCGGCGTAGGCACCCGTCCACATGACACCCACGATCGTGATGGGTACCTGCACAAGAAGTGAGGTCACAACAGGAATCCAGCGGCGCAAACGACGCGAACGCGGAGACTGCGCTGCGCTGACGCTCGTACCGTTCACGAGCGCATCGAGCATCGCGCGTGACGCGCGAGGTGCGCGGCGACCGGAACTCGAGTGCATTCTTCGATGCTAGTTGGCGAGCACCGGTGTCGCGTCGGGTGGATGGTGCACTGTGACCTACTCCCAGCGGAGTAGTGCCAGCAAAGCACAAAGTCCCGGCCACCGAAGTGACCGGGACTCACAAGCTCCTCGACTTGGACTCGAACCAAGAACCTACCGGTTAACAGCCGATTGCTCTGCCAATTGAGCTATCGAGGATCGCTGTGCAACGGAACTACTTTAGCAAATGATTTCGCAGTTCAAAAACCATCAGGCAATTCGAGCTAGGTATGTCGGGGAAAGAACCTTCGTGGGGGCAGCAATCAGTTGAGGAATTCCGTTGTCAGCGATCGCGAAACTCGCCACTTCATTTGAGAATTGGTTGCAGACGTGCAAAATACCGTCGCTGAGAACAAGGTGGCGAGGCCAGTTTCCTTCACACGAAATGGACGTGAGCGGAGCGACGCTGCGGCCGTCTTCGGCGATAGCGAGAATGGCTATCAGGTTGCTGTGGCGCACCCCAATGTACGCGTGGCGGGCATCATCCGAAATCGCGATTGCTGACGCCTGATCGCCCTCAACGGCGCCGGGCAGTGCTATGGAACACAGCTTGTGCAGCTCGCGGTTTTTCCACTCGAACACCATGAAGCCGCAGCCGAGCTCTCCCAGCACGTAGAACAAATTGCCCGGGCGCGCGACAATGTCCCGTGGGCCGAAGCCTGCCGGCAACGCGACTTCATCGATCTGTTCGAGAACAAAGTCGCTGTAGTTGAAGATGCGGAGGCGATCGGCGCCCAAGTCGAGCGAGAACAGGGTGTGGTCGTCCACGAATACCGATGAGTGAGCGTGAGGGCCCTCTTGTTGCGGGCGCGGCCCCAGACCAGTGGTTTCGACAACCTGACGAGTCTCCAGCGCTGCGGAAGCCGCACCCGCCTCAATGACGCCCAATGTACCGGTTCCGTAGTTGGCGGCGATCACCGCGTCGCCCCTAATAGTGATGTGACAGGGGTACTGCCCGCCGCTCCCCGTCACGGTTGCTTCGCTGAGCGTTTCGCCGTCGCGGTCGAACGCCGCGACCTGACCCGATCCCTCAAGCGTCGAGTACACCTTGTCTCCCTCGACCACGAGGAAGGATGCCGAAGGCACCTCCGCGGCCAGGTGCGAGTACTCGAGAGAACCATCAGCACGGCTGTGCATGACCGAAATCCCCTCAGACTCACATTCCATATCTGGGCCAAAACCGCCAACGAGCCACGTCGAAGCGGTACGAGGGGTTAGGTCAGGCGTTATCACGGTGCAGCTCCAAGAGTGAGTCGGCTAGCCCCTTCACATAGGGGTGCCAGGGGTTGTCAAGAACGGCATCTAACTCACCGATGCCAACAAGAATTCCGCGGTGCATCACCGCGACGTTGGTCGAGACTCGGCGAACAGCGGCGAGGTCTGCGGTGACCAGCAACGCCGAAAACGAGCGCTGAGCTTGAAGATCGACAATGAGGTCAAGGATGGCAGCTCGCACGTTTACGTCGATGCCCGCCGTCGGGTCATCAGCCACCAGCAACCGGGGTTCAAGGATCATGGCGCGGGCGATCGCTACACGCTGACGCTGACCCTTGCTGAGTTCGAATGGGTAGCGATTCATCACCGAAAGCGGCAAACGCACGGTGTCGATGAGCGTGGCGACTGCCTCCGCAGCCTCGATCTGGTTGAATCGTCGATCGCGCACAAAAATGGGCTCGGCAATGTTTTCGCCCACCGTCAGTCGACCGTTGAGATGATTTCCGGCATCCTGCGGCAGGTAGCCCACCTTGATGCTGAGACGATCACGCTTACGACGGCTGACCTTTCGCAGGTCAGTGCCCAACACCGTGAGTTCTCCGCCGCTGAACAGCGGCGAACCGTACGCACCGGTCTCAGCATGCAGCGCGACTGCTTTGGCGAGAGTGCTCTTGCCCGAGCCACTCTCGCCAACGACAGTCAGCACTTCTCCCGCACCGATCTCAAAACTCAGTCCGTTAACGGCGACCGAGCGTGTTTCAGGGTTGCGAGACGGGTAGCGCAGCGAAAGATCGCGGGCGCTCACCGTGGGCTGAGTGGAAGTCACCTCAATAATCTACGGCAGTCAGCGCTCGCAGCGCTTCCCTTCGTTCAGTCTGCTCCCGCGGGTCGGGCACCGGCAGCGATGCCAGAAGTCGTTGAGTGTACGGATGTTGCGGATTTCCGAGCACTTCGGAACCCACACCCTCTTCCACCAGCTGCCCCTTGTACAGCACCGCGATGCGATCCGAGAGCATGTCAACAACGGCCAGATCGTGGCTGATGAAGAGGGCCGCGAAGCCGAGGTCTCGTTGCAATTCGGCGAACAACTCGAGCACCTTCGCCTGAACCGACACGTCGAGCGCGCTTGTCGGCTCGTCTGCGATCAGCAGTCGTGGCCGCAAGGCAAGAGAGCGTGCAAGGCTCGCACGCTGACGTTGACCTCCGCTGAGTTCGTGCGGGTAGCGATCTCCAAAGGCGCGCGGCAGCTGCACCGCTTCGAGGAGTTCGTTGACCCGCCCGTGGGCGTCATTGGCATCTTCCGCTTTGCCGTGCACGATCAGTGGTTCAGCGACACACTGCGCGATCGTGAGCAGCGGGTTGAAACTCGATGCCGGGTCTTGAAAGACGAAGCCGATATCGCTGCGCACCGGCCGGAACTTGCGCTCCTTGAATCCCAACATTTCGTGCCCAAGCACCGAGAGCGATCCACCGGTGATCTTGTTCAACCCACCGATAGCGCGACCAATCGTGGTCTTGCCTGATCCGCTCTCCCCCACGAGCCCGAGCACTTCGCCCGGTGAAATGGTGAAGCTCACGCGGTCGACAGCCCGGAACGGAGCTCGACCGAAACGGCCGGGGAACTCGATCTCAAGGTTGTCGGCGATGACGATCGCGTCGGCATCCTTCTCTCCGCCAGCGGCAGCACGGTCAGCCACGCGAGCAGCCGCTCGGGATGCCCCCGAACCGATGCGAGGAACGGCGGCCAGAAGCTTCTGCGTGTACGGATGCTGGGCAGCGTCGAACAATTGCTGTGCTGGCGCCTCTTCCACCAGTTTGCCCTGGTACATGACGGCAACGCGGTCAGACAGGTCGGCCACGATTCCCATGTTGTGGGTGATCAGGATGATCGCCGCCCCGAACTCGTCGCGGCAGCGGCGGAGGAGATCGAGGATCTCCGCCTGCACCGTCACGTCGAGCGCGGTGGTGGGCTCATCGGCCACGATCAGCTCTGGCTCGAGCACGAGCGCCATCGCGATGACCACGCGCTGCTTCTGCCCACCCGAGAACTGGTGAGGATAGTAATCGACACGCTTATCCGGCTCAGGAATACCGACCTTGCGCAGAATCTCGATTGCCTTGGTGCGAGCTTCACGCTTGCTCACGTTGCCGTGCGCGCGAAGGCCTTCTGCAATCTGCCAGCCGACGGTGAACACCGGGTTGAGCGCGGTCGAGGGCTCTTGAAAGACCATCGCCACATCTACGCCGCGGAGCTCACGCAGTCGCTTGCCCGACATCCCGATGACCTCTTTGTTGTTGAGTACGATGGCACCGCGAGACACCGCAGTCTCGGGCAACAGCCCGAGAACGGATTTGGCGGTGACGCTCTTGCCACTGCCGCTCTCGCCCACGATCGCGAGCACTTCGCCGGGAGCGAGGCTCAACGAGACATCATCTACTGCTTTGACATCGCCACCATCGGTCGCGAACGTGACTTCAAGATTCTTGATCTCGACAATGTTGCTCATGAGCGAGCCTCCAGCGGGTCAATCGGATTCGCATCGTCGTCGAGGCCGACCGTCGAGAGAGCGGCGGTTTCGAGAACCGGCGCCGACTGGTCGGCACGACGTCGAGTGCGCAGTCGTGGATCAGCGAGGTCGTTGAGCGACTCCCCCACCAGAGTGATGCCGAGTACGACAAGAACAATCGCGAGCCCCGGGAACAGTGAGGTCCACCAGATGCCACTCGTGACATCCGAAATCGACTTGTTGAGGTCGTAGCCCCACTCTGCTGCAGCCGAAGGCTCGATACCGAAACCGAGGAAACCCAGTCCAGCGAGAGTCAGGATCGCCTCGGAGCTGTTGAGCGTGAAGATCAACGGCAGCGTGCGGGTTGCGTTGCGGAACACATGACGGAACATGATGCGCGGAGTACTGGAACCAATGACCTTCGCCGATTCGACATAGGCCTCCGACTTGATGCGCACGGTTTCGGCGCGGATGACGCGGAAATACTGCGGGATATAGACAACCGTGATCGATACGGCCGCCGCAAACACGCCGCCCCAGAAACTCGATTGACCACCGCTAATCGCGATCGCGGCCACAATGGCCAAGAGCAGAGTCGGGAACGCGTACACAGCGTCAGAGATAACCACGAGCACGCGGTCGATCCAGCTACCGAGGTAACCCGACACGAGCCCCAGCAGCACGCCGGCAAAGATCGACAGGGCGACCGCAACGACGATCACGAGAACCGCGGTGCGCGATCCCCAGATCACGCGCGAAAGCACGTCGTAGCCACCGACTGTGGTACCCAAGATGTGCGCACCACCGGGAGGTACTTGCGCACCGAAAGCACCGTCGTCGTCGCGCAATTGCGAGAAGCCGTAGGGAGCGAGCAGCGGCGCGAAAAGTGCCGTCAGCAAGAAGATGCCGGTCAAGATAAGCCCAGCAACGAGCATGCCGCGCTGGAGTCCAACCGACTGACGAACCTGCCGCACAATCGGCAACTTGCGCCACACAGCCACAAAACGTGAGGGTGTCGTTGTCATGACTAATACCTCACTCTCGGGTCGATGATCGCCGCAACTATGTCGACAATGAAGTTGGTGAGGGCAACGATGACCGCGAGCAGCACCACGATGCCCTGGACTGCGACGAAGTCACGGGCGCCCAAGTACTCGACGAGCTTGAAGCCGAGCCCCTTCCACTCGAAGGTGGTTTCGGTCAGCACCGCGCCTCCCAGTAGGAGCGCGATCTGCAAACCGATCACCGTGATGATCGGGATCAGCGCGGGCTTGTAGGCGTGCTTGCGTACGAGGCGGTATTCGCTCACGCCACGAGAGCGAGCAGCATCCACATAGTCCATTGAAAGAGTACCGATGACGTTCGTGCGCACGAGGCGCAGAAAGATACCCGCGGTCAGCAGTCCGAGGGCCACTCCGGGAAGCACGGCGTGCGAGAGAACATCACCGATCGCTGCGGGGCTGCCCAGACGGAATGCATCGATGAGATAAATGCCGGTCTTGTCGTCGAGAGTGCTCAACTGCAGTTCCGTGCGCGTGGATGCACGGCCAGCGACAGGCAACACCTTCAGCCACACGGCGAACACGAGCTTGAGCAAGAGTCCCGCGAAAAAGACCGGAGTCGCATACGCGAGGATCGCAGCGACGCGGAGAACCGCATCCGGCCACTTGTCACGGAAATAAGCCGCCACCATGCCGAGCGGGATACCCACGATGAGCGCCACGAGGACCGCGTAGAACGCGAGTTCGAGCGTGGCACTGCCGTACGTGACGAGCAACTCGGACACGGGGCGGCCGTCGGTGATGGCGGTGCCGAAGTTGCCGGTGAAAACCTGGCCCAAGTACTCGAAGTACTGCACCAGAATCGGGCGATCGTAGCCCGCGGAACTAATGCGCTCTGCCAGCTGAGCCGCAGTGAGTCGCCCACCGAGGGCGGCAGTGATGGGGTCACCGATCGAGCGCATCAACACGAACACCATCGTCACAAGGATGAACACGGTCGGAAAAATCAGGAGAAAACGAACTACAAGAAAACGAGCAAGAGGATTTGTGATCCCCCACGAACGCCGGGTGGGTGGTTCTGACGGTGCCGGATTGATCACGGCGGAAGCGGACTGCGACATACCTACCTATCGTGCAGAGAACGAAGACGAGGAGGTGACCCGCATTGTGTGCGGGCCACCCCCGTTCGTCATAACGCTAGGCCGAGGCCTAACCGGAGCGAGTTACTCCTATTTGGCCAAGCTGCCGTAGCGGAACTTGAACGAACCGTCGAGCGTAGCTCCGGTAACGTCCTTGCCCGTCACAGCGATTTGCGCTCCCTGAAGGAACGGAACGGTCGACAGCTCAGCGGCAACCTTCGCCTGAATGTCCTCGATCATTCCCTCGCGCGTGGCAGGGTCGAGCTCGGTTGCCTGAGCCACGATCAGATCGTTGACTTCAGGATCCGCGTAGTGGTTTGCGAGGAAGTTGCCGTCACCGAAGAACGGCGTGAGGTAGTTGTCAGCGTCGGAGTAGTCCGGGAACCAACCCAGCTGATAAGCGGGGTAGGCATCCGCCGTGCGCTCCTTGGCGTAGGTCACCCACTCCGTCGACTGCAGGTTGACTTCGAAAATTCCTTCAGCCTCGAGCTGGCTCTTAACCAAGGCGTACTCGTCTCCTGAGGACTCACCGTAGTGGTCAGGGTTGTACTGAAGGTTGAGCTTCACAGGCGTTTCAACACCCGCATCAGCGAGGCGCTGCTGCGCTGCATCAACGCTCGGGCCGCCCTCGCCGTCACCGTACAGGTCCTTGAGAACCTGGGTAGCGCCGGTCAGTCCGTCGGGAACGTAGGAGTACAGCGGCAGGTAGGTGCCCTTGTAAACCTGATCGGAGATTTCCTGACGGTCGAGAAGGTCAGCAACCGCACCGCGAACGGCGAGCGACTTAGCTTCGTCAGCCTCAGGAGTCTTCGCGCCGAACGGCTGTGTGTCGAAGTTGAAGACGATGTAGCGGATCTCTCCACCGGGGCCAACGATCACGTTGACGTTGTCGTTGCCCTCGAGGTCAGCAACGTCGGTAGCAGACAGGCTGCGGTGCGCGACGTCAATGTTGCCCTCTTGAACATCGAGCTTCAGGTTCGAAGCGTCGGTGTAGTACTTCAGCGTGATGCTGTCGGTAGCCGCGGCACCAAGAACGCCTTGATAGTCAGGGTTGGCCTTGAACGAGACGATGTTGTTGAAGTCGTAGCTGTCGATGACGTATTGGCCAGCGAAAGCCATGCCATCCACGATCTCGTCGTCGGGGGTCACCGAGTCAGCCGAAAACACTTCTTCATCGACGATTGGTGCAGCCGGGCTCGACAAGATCTGAGCGAACGTCTGGTCGTTGCCGTTCTTCAGGTTAAAGACCACGGTGGTGTCATCGACGGCGTCAACGCTGTCGATGTTGCCCAGAAGAACAGAAGGGCCATTTTCGTCGCTGATCGCAATCTGACGATCGAAGCTGAACTTCACGTCAGACGAGGTGAGGTCATTGCCGTTGGCGAACTTGAGACCCGACTTGAGTACAACCGTGTACTCGTCTTCGCTCGTGTACTCAGCGGACTCGGCGATATCAGGTTCGACATCGGAGGTGCCCAGCGGCGAATTGAGCAGGAACGGGAACACTTGGTTCATCAGTGCAAACGAACCGTTGTCGTACGAACCAGCCGGGTCAAGGAACGTGACTTTGTCAGTCGTGCCCACGATAAGCGACTCGGAACCGCCACCGCTGGAGTCTCCCCCAGCTTGGCAACCAGTCAAAGCGAGCGCGAACGCTGCTGAGCCGGCAACTACAGCAAGGATTCGCTTGCTGTTCTTGGATGCGGATGTCATATCCGTCTACCTCTTCCTGTTGCGTGCAGAAAATGCGACGGCGCGTTTGTAGACGCCGCGCATCGTAGTTCCCTAGTAGTAACACACGAGGAACCTTCGAGACTAGGTCGTATACCCACGGATGGGGGATGTTTATACGAACGCAACCAAAAGGCGCCGATCAAGCGTCTTCGCGAAGTGCGCGGCGGTCCGCTTCGATACGAACAAGATCACGCTGGGTCTGCACATAGCGTTCCGGACTACGCTCGCGATCCATACGCTGCAACACCCCAAGAAGCTCCCGCTTCTGACGCAAAAGATCCCGTTCGATCAGGTCGGTCGTCACTTGCACGCAGTACACCGCAATACGTTCTTCACGCTCGGGAATCGGTGCAACGCTGAGCTGCTTGACGAAAGTCGAGAAGGACGATGGAACTTCAGCGGCAACGGCGGCTACCCAACCGGGTTCGAGCGCGCGATCCACGAGAGAAGCAATGGCGTCGCGCACCACCGCGAGTGACGGCTCGGCGATCGAGATCTGCGTGAGCTTGCCGATGAGCTCGGCGCCCACGACATCCGGATGCTGCAGCACCGCCATGAGGGTGTCTCGCTCAAGCCGCGTAATCGCGTCAACCTTCAAGCTCATGATCGAGGGACCAGCCTGTGCTGGCGCCTCACCGAAGCCCTCTGGCGGGGACTGGGAGGACGACTCGGACTGCGACTGCTGCGGCGCCTTCGGCGGCCCTGACGGGGCTGCAGTGCGTTTTGCGGCGGTCACAGCGTTCTGCACCTCGGTGGGCTCCATACCGAGCCAACCCGCAACACTGCGCACATAACCAATACCCAAAGCAGAATCGCGGATACCCGCGACCACCGGGGCCGCAGCACGCAACGCCGCAACGCGGCCCTCGACAGTTTCGAGGTCGTGCACGGCCAACTCGCGGCGAATCTTGAACTCAAACATGGGCTTACGAGTGGTGACAAGACGGCGCACCGCACCATCGCCCTTCTTCAGGCGCAAATCGCAGGGGTCGAGGCCGTCGGGCGCCACCGCGACGAAGGTTTGCGCAGCGAAACGGTGCTCTTCGGCAAAGGCGCGGTTGGCGGCCTTCTGGCCCGCTTCATCCGGGTCGAAGGTAAAAATAACTTCACCCGTGGCCGTGGTGTCAGCGTTGTCGTAGTCGCCGATCATGCGGCGCACGATCTTGATGTGGTCCACACCGAACGCTGTGCCGCAGGTGGCGACCGCGGTCGTGACGCCCGCAAGGTGGCAGGCCATAACATCCGTGTAGCCCTCGACCACAACAATCCGCTTGCCGCGCGAAATATCTTTCTTGGCAAGATCGAGGCCATAGAGCACTTGGCTCTTATGATAAACCGGCGTCTCGGGAGTGTTCAGGTACTTGGGGCCCTTGTCGTCGTCGAGCAAGCGCCGAGCGCCAAAGCCCAAGGTCTGACCGGTGACATCACGGATGGGCCACACCAGACGGCCGCGGAAACGGTCGTAGTAGTCGCCCCGCTCCCCCTTGCCAATGAGGCCGGCAACAACGAGCTCTTCTGAAGAGTAGCCCAGCTTGTTGAGGTGCTTCATGAGCACGCCACCGCGAGGCGCGAAGCCGATGCCGAAGCGCTCGGCAGCAGACTGATCGAAACCACGTTCGCCCAAGAAGCTGCGGGCGGGTGCTGCCTCGGGGCTCGCGAGTTGGGCGACGAAAAACTCGGATGCCGCCTGATTGGCAGCCAAAATGCGCGCGCGATTGCCGTGATCGCTCGCCGCGCCACCATCCTCATAATGAAGTTCATAACCAATGCGAGCTGCGAGGTGCTCAACAGCCTCGGAGAACGAGACGTGGTCCATGCGCTGCAGGAAGGTGTAGACGTCGCCGCCTTCACCGCATCCGAAGCAGTGATAGAAGCCCACTTGGGGTCGCACGTGGAAGCTGGGGCTGCGCTCCTCATGAAAAGGACACAGGCCCTTCATGGAGCCGGAACCGGCGCTCTTGAGGGTGACGTAGTCGCCAACGATGTCGGCGAGGTTGGTGCGCGAACGCACCTCGTCGATATCGCTTCGTTTAATCAGGCCAGCCACAATCGCAATTCTAGGCCGACCGGCCGACGACTCTAGCCAACGAGTCGTGCGTGCCAGGCAATCGCGGACTGATCCGTGAGGCTAGCTACCTGATCTACTACCGCGCGCTTGCGTTGATGATCGTTCTCAGCGGAATTCCAATCCGCCGTGAAACCAGAATCGAGGTTCACGGGAGCAGTCCAGAGCAAGACATCGGCGAGCTCGGTGAGCACGTCGCGCTGCTGCTGATAGATCGGGCGGCGAGCGTTCGTCGACATAACGAAGGCCGCCACGATGCCCTTGAGCACCGCGATCTCCGCCTGAATCTCCTTGGGCACGACCAAGCTGCCGCCGAAGCGAGCAAGAGCATCCGTCGGGTGAGCTTCGCGCGTGGCCTGAACTGCCGCACCGGCAAAACGGCCAATCAGTTGGCTAGTGAGGTTCTTGAGGCGACCGTGGGCGGCACGACTGCCATCCCATTGATCGATCCACGTGTCCAGCAGGTCAAGGCGATCAAAGGCCGCGATGAGCTCGTCGTGGGTGAACTCGCCGCCGATCCACTCGAACATCGACTTCACGAGATCGTCGTGATTAACGCGGGCGCCGAGCGCCGTGACGTCGATGAAGTCGCCGACAATGGCATCTTCAAAGTCGTGCACGGAATAGGCGATGTCGTCGGAGAGGTCCATGACCTGAGCTTCGATGCAGCGTTGACGGTCCGGTGCTCCGGCCCGCAACCACTCAAAAGCGGCCGTGTCATCGTCGAAGAAACCATACTTGCTGCGACCGCTCGGGTCAGGAATGCCCTGAGCACTAGGCCACGGGTACTTCGTGCTCGCGTCCAAGCTGGCCCGCGTGAGATTGAGACCGTAAGTTTTTCCGTCGGGGCCAAACACCTTCGGCTCGATGCGCGTCAGTAGGCGCAAGGTCTGAGCATTGCCCTCGAAGCCGCCGATGTCGTCCGCCCACTCGTTGAGCGCACGTTCGCCGTTGTGACCGAAAGGCGGATGCCCGAGGTCGTGAGAAAGGCAAGCCGTGTCGACGACATCCGGGTCAAGCCCCAGACTGTCGGCGAGTTCGCGGCCGACTTGAGCGACCTCGAGCGAATGAGTGAGACGGTTGCGGGCAAAGTCAGTGCCCATTGTGGGGCTGAGAACCTGTGTTTTGGCCGCGAGGCGACGCAGCGCGCTCGAGTGCAAAACCCGTGCCCGGTCGCGCGCAAAATCACTACGGCGACTCGAATGCTGCTCGGGAAGCCAACGCTCAGCGTCCGCTTCCGTATAGCCCTTAACCGCCACTGGTACTCAATTCTGCGTGATTCAGCTCGGAACGGTGCGACTCCTGCAGTTCGCGGCTGTCGAGCCACCCCTGTGGAAGCGTCGGCTTCTTCGGGCGCCCCGCACGGCCGCGCTGCCCCTCGGCATCGATGCCGGGATACTGCTGCGACCAGTCGAGGTTGCCCAACAGTTCGTCCATGTGGGCGAGCGATTGAACCGCAGCCATACCGGCCCGCAATTCGCCACCCACCGAGTAACCCTTGAAGTACCAAGCAACATGCTTACGGATGTCGCGGCAGGCGCGATCTTCTTCGCCAAAGAATTCGACCAGAAGTTCGGCATGGCGCTTAAACGCCGTGGCGACTTCGCCGAGTGTGGGCTCAGCCTTGAGCGTCTCACCACGGAAGGCCGCAGCGAGATCCCCGAACAACCACGGACGACCGAGGCAACCGCGCCCGACTACGACCCCGTCGCATCCGGTCTCATCGACCATGCGGAGGGCATCGGCGGCGCTCCAGATGTCGCCGTTGCCGAGAATGGGCGTATCGGTAATCGTGTTCTTGAGCTTCTCGATCGCTGACCAGTCAGCGTGCCCCGAGTAGAAATCAGCAGCCGTGCGAGCGTGCAGTGCGATGCTGGCAACCCCAGCACCAGCGCCAACGCGCGCGGCCTCAAGGTACGTCAGGTGATCAGCGTCAATACCCTTACGCATTTTGATCGTCAACGGGACATCGCCGGCCGCCTTCACAGCGCCCTCCACGATGTCACGGAACAGATCGATCTTCCACGGAAGCGCCGCTCCCCCACCCTTGCGAGTGACCTTGGGCACCGGGCATCCGAAATTCAAGTCAATGTGGTCGGCACGATCTTCGGCCACCAGCATCGTGACCGCTTCGCGCACCGTCTTCGGGTCGACGCCGTAAAGCTGAATGCTGCGAGTCGTCTCCGACTCGTGGTGCGTAATGAGGCGCATGCTCTCAGGCGTGCGCTCCACCAGAGCGCGGCTCGTGATCATTTCGCTGACGTACAGACCAGCGCCATACTCGCGGCACAAGCGGCGGAAAGCGGTGTTGGTGATGCCTGCCATGGGCGCCAAAACGACAGGAACATCGAGGTCGAGGTTCCCAATAGAGAGCTGTGGCGCGACACGCGGGTCGGCAGGGGCAAGAATAGTCACGTAGCAATTGTCCCACGGCGAGCCTGAACCTTGCCGCATATCACGGGAGGCCCCGAATGACGGCAGGAACTGACCGCGTTCGCGACGATGCCGAACGCCGCGGCATCCCCATCGAAATCATCGAACGTGCGCCCGCGACCTCGCTCGAACACGCTGCCGAACTGCTGGGCATCACTCCCGCCGAAATCGTGAAGTCGCTGGTCGTCAAGCGCAGTGATGGCAGCTTTCTCTTCGCGCTCGTTCCCGGCGATCGTCAGATTTCGTGGCCCAAACTTCGGGCACTCGTCGGCGTCAATAAGCTCCGGATGCCCGAAGCCGAGGTTGCCCTCGACGCCACCGGCTATGCCCGCGGCACCATCACCCCGCTCGGCAGCACCACCGCGTGGCCCGTCTACGCCGACGAACGCATGCTCGGAAAGCGCGTCTCCATGGGTGCCGGCGACCACGGCCACACCGCCTGGGTGCTGTCCGACGACCTCATCAGCGGCCTCGACGCGATCGTTGCCGACATCACGACCGAAGCAGGAAGCAACTAATGGCCCTTGACGAGCATCCGAATGTCTTCCGTTTCGAGGCACGCCTGTGGGTGAGCCCCGCACCGCGAGACGAAGCGCTTGAACAACTGCGAGCCCAACGCGCCTGGGACAAAGAAAATGCCAGGCTGCAGCGCTGGTGGCTATCGTTCTCGATCGGAGCCGCCGTAGGCGTTGCGGGAGTGCTCGCCGTCGGCTCGGGCGCCAACCTCGACCCCACGCTTTACCTCTTGCTATTGCCAGTGGGCTTTGGTGGCGGGGCGATCATCGGCGCACTGATCAACAAGCGATTCAACGCACCGGATGCTCAGCACGCGTCGCTGCCCGCACGCCCGACCACTGCGCCGCTCACTCTCATACCGTCACGGGTCGCAAAAGCCGCGCCAGAACAGGCCAGCGCCGCCGAACTCATCGAATGGTCGATGCGCGGTTTTGTCGGTTAGACCAGACCTTCGTCGATCTGGCGGTTGACGAGCGCCTGCGAGTGACGGTCGTCAACGACAACACACGTATCGCCTTCACAGGCGACCGCGTTCGGGTCACCGAGCTGCTGTAGGGCGAAGGTCGGGATTGGCTTCGTTGCGGCATCCATTGGGTTACGCGTCTCTTTCGGTAAGTACTTGTGTGAGTACGTTAGCGAAGGTTTCACTTTCTTGCGCGCCCGAAACTCCATACTTGCCGTCGATCACGAAAAATGGCACACCCTGGATGCCGTACTGCATGGCAACTTCCATGTCGGCCTTCACGGCGGGAAGGTACTCGTTCGACTCAAGAACACGAACAACTTCATCGCGATCGAAGCCGATGGACGCCGCAATATCGGCGAGGTCCTCAACACGGCCGACATGCTCAGTCTTCACGAAGTATGCCTCCAGCAGACGTTCCTTCATCTCGAGTTGACGCCCCTGAGCCTTCGCAAAATGCAGAAGCTCGTGCGCCTTGATCGTGTTCGTCTGGTGAATATGGTCGTAGTCATAGTCAAGACCAAGGCTCGTGGCGATGTCGGTGACGCGGGTCAGCATCTCCTTCACCTGCGGCATCGGCAAGCCCTTGCGCTCGCTCAAGAACTGAGTGGGCGTCCCCTCGTACTCCACCGGAGTATCGGGAGCCAGCTCGAAGGAGTGGTACTCGATGTCAACGGCGATACCCGAGCTTTCAACGGCCGCTTCAAGGCGACGCTTTCCGATGTAGCACCAGGGGCACTGAACGTCGGACCAAATGTCGATCTTGACAGGGGCAACCCGGTTTGCTGAATTATTCACCTCAGCCCCAACGCGCGGGAGGCCCGAATATTCCCGTTCGTGCGGGTGCGGCTGCTTTCCGGCTCCCGCGGGGCTCCTTTCCGGCTCCCGCGGGGCTCCTTTCCGGCTCCCGCGGGGCTCCTTTCCGGCTCGCGTGCGGCCGCTTTCCGGCTCGCGTGCGGTCGGCTTTTGGCGGTGGTTAGGCTTTGGCGGTGGCCGACATGCTTTGCTGGCCAACTCGCTATGGTGGCCTGCTTTGGGCGGCGGCCGGCTTTGGGCGGGGTCCAGCTCTTGGCAGCGGCCGGCTCTTGGCAGCGGCCGGCTCTTGGCAGCGGCCGGCTCTTGGCAGCGGCCGGCTTTGGACGGCGTCCGGCTCTTGGTGGCGTCCAGCGCGTCGTGCTGGCCGACTTGTTGCAGCGACCAGCTTGATCTGCTGACCGATCGTGGGCTCGTGGTGCCTCAACCTTCGGAAACTCAGGAAATCCGCAAGCTCAGCCCTCCCCACTCGCGTTTTCGTTGGCGTCGCATTTCTGAAAACGTCGGAGTTCCTGAATTCTCGAAGCCAGACTGCGAATGGGAGGCCAGCGCGCTATTCAGGCCCCGAAGAAACAACTCCCACTGGCTAAAGATCATCCTTGCGCTAATGCTCATGGCATGAAATCCAGCGATCGTGATTTCGATCGCCTTGAGACGGTCTTCTTCGAAAGTATGAGCGTGAAACTGGCGCCCATCTATCTCGAGGCCAACGATTCCGTTCACCACAAGATCGACCCGCTTGAGGCCCACAGGAACCTGGATCTCGACCCGGTGGCCGCTCAGTCTCAGGCGGGTACGCGCGAGACTCTCGGGCAAGCTCTCGCAACGCCCATCGATCCACGAGCGGATCTTCCGCTTGCCAATCGGCAAGGTGAGGATCAGGCGTTCGAGATCGAATTCGTCGATCCGGCCTGTATGCAGCGCCCAATCCGCCGCGGCCACCGCCGTTTCTAGGTTTTCATCGAGAATCGTACGCTTGAGCGCATCGAATACACTCACGTGCCAATTCGTTCCCTGATCATTAACTTCAGCCGGATCCCAGTGCACTTGGACGCTGCTGTGATCATTGAGCGGGCGACGTCGATTCCCGGGGCTCCGCAATCGTGCCGCGTTCTGCGCCACGGACACGTGCAACGGGTGGTCGCCGAGAACCCAACCGCCCCAGTCTGCAATTGCCGAAATCCCGGTAAGACGACCGCCCACGCGCACCGCTCGCAAACGCGGTTCTGATTCAGCCGCCGTGGAGTACCAGCCTTGGCGAGCTCTCACAACCTCATTTCGCCGGACAGCACGAGTGAGATCGTAATCGCGGACTCCTCGCGCGACCAACTGCTGTTTTTGCGCAAGCCCTCCCAGTCCATCGACCAATTCGCGCACATCCACCATGACGACAGCATCGTCGTGGGTTCGCCGGCAGGGTCTGCGAAGGCGGCTTCAGTTGATTAACCGACCGCTGAAGCCATGTGGATGAGCAGTTCGCTGTGGAAATTCAGGAGATCCGCAGGAGCTTTTCAATGGAGTGCCGGGATTCCGCGGGACAGGCTTTGACACGATCGCGTACTAAGGCAGATTTCCTGAATTTCCGAAGGGGTTTGGGGTGGAACGCGAACGAGTCGTGCGATTACGTAACGAGGTTCAGCGGGAAGCCGCGAGACGTCGGCTGGGCGGAGGCGGCGGCGGCGGAGGAGGCGGAGGCGGAGGCGGAGGAGGCGGTGGAGGAGGCGGTGGAGGTGGAGGCGGCCGGGGCCAGAGCCAGAGCCAGGGCCAGAGCCAGAGCCAGGGCCAGAGCCGCAGCCGCAGCCGCAGACAGAAAAGCGGCCCCGGACGAGTGTCCGGGGCCGCTTTAGCGCAGTGCTGGCTCTCGACGAAGGACGCCGAGAACCTCACCGCGGGGTTAACAGCCGATGAGCTCCTGCGCGAGGTAGCCGCGCAGCTCTTCAATCGGCATGCGCTTCTGTTCCATCGTGTCGCGCTCACGGATCGTAACTGCGTTGTCGTCGAGCGAATCGAAGTCGATCGTGACGCAGAACGGGGTTCCGATTTCGTCTTGACGACGGTAGCGGCGGCCAATAGCACCGGCGTCGTCGAAGTCAACGTTCCAGTACTTGCGCAGGTCAGCAGCAACGCCACGCGCCATCGGCGAGAGGCGCTCGTTGCGCGACAGCGGCAGAACGGCAACCTTCACCGGCGAGAGGCGGCGGTCGAGGCGCAGAACGGTGCGCTTGTCGACGCCACCCTTCGCATTTGGCGCTTCGTCTTCAGCATAAGCATCAATGAGGAAGGCCATCAGCGCGCGGGTGAGTCCAAACGCGGGCTCGATTACGAACGGCGTCCAACGCTCATCCTTGGCCTGGTCGAAGTACGACAGGTCGGCACCGGATGCTTCGGAGTGCGTGCGCAGGTCGAAGTCGGTGCGGTTAGCGATACCCATGAGCTCGCCCCACTCGCTACCGGCGAAGCGGAAACGGTACTCAACATCCACCGTTCGCTTGGAGTAGTGCGACAGCTTTTCTTGAGCGTGCTCGTAGAAGCGCAGGTTTACGGGGTTGATGCCGAGGTCGGTGTACCACTTCATGGATTCGTCGATCCAGGTCTGGTGCCACTCTTCGTCGGTGCCGGGCTCGACGAAGAATTCCATCTCCATCTGCTCGAATTCACGCGTACGAAAAATGAAGTTTCCGGGGGTGATCTCGTTACGGAATGACTTTCCGACCTGGCCGATGCCGAAGGGCGGCTTCATGCGAGCAGCGCCCATGACGTTGGCGAAGTTGGTGAAGATACCCTGAGCGGTTTCGGGACGCAGGTAGTGCATGCCCTCTTCATTGTCGACGGGGCCAAGGTAGGTCTTGAGGAGTCCCGAGAAGTTTTGCGGCTCGGTCCACGATCCGGGCTGACCGGTGTCAGGGTCGCGGATGTCGGCAAGCCCGTTCACAGGAGGGTGGCCGTGCTTCTCTTCGTAGGCTTCGAGAAGGTGGTCGGCGCGGTAGCGCTTGTGGGTGTGCAGCGATTCGAC
Source organism: Salinibacterium sp. 10G20-15 (assembly GCF_057365065.1). Lineage (NCBI taxonomy): Bacteria > Bacillati > Actinomycetota > Actinomycetes > Micrococcales > Microbacteriaceae > Salinibacterium > Salinibacterium sp. 10G20-15. The sequence continues at coordinate 2,237,440 of NZ_CP195118.1, read as the reverse complement.
GAGCGGGTCAGAGAAGACCTCGACGTGACCGGATGCTTCCCACACCTTGCGGGGCAGGATAACGGCCGAGTCGAGCCCGACGACGTCTTCGCGACCCTGAACGAAGGTCTGCCACCACTGCTTTTTGATGTTCTCTTTGAGGGCGGTTCCCAGCGGGCCGTAGTCCCAAGCTGAGCGTGAACCGCCGTAAATCTCTCCCGATTGGAAGACAAAACCTCGGCGCTTGGCGAGGTTGATGACGGCGTCGAGGGGGTTAGGCGTAGCCACAGAAACTCCAATAGTCAGCCGAGCTGGATGCACGGTCGGCGGACGACCAGTTTAGCTAGACGCGCAGCGCAACGATAACCGCCGCGACGTCCTCTTCGGTGTTCCAGAGGTGGAATGCGGCGCGAAGGCGTCCGGCGCGACCGGAGGCTGTGATTCCCGCCGCCGTCAGCTTGGCGAGGTCGGCACCAGTTTCATCCGGCCACGTGACGATGGCTTGATTTTGACGTTCGATTCCGAGCTCGTCGCAGAGCAGGTTGGCGAGCCCCGTGCAGTGTTTCCAGACTTCGGAGATATCCAGATCGGCAAACATGGCGATCGGATGCTCGGCTCCCACCCAGGCCTGCCACGCGGGTGACACGTCGAACTGGCGAGCGTCTTTCGCGAGGTTCATCTCGGTGCCGTAGACACTGCCCCAGACATCATCTCCGGCATACCAGCCCGCTTGCACGGGTGTGATGTGCTCGGCGAAATTCTCGGAGATCGTGAGAAACGCGACGCCGCGGGGCGAACACAGCCACTTGTAGGCGTGGCATACGGTCGCGTCGAATTGGCTGGCATCCACGGGGTGAACGCCGGCGGCCTGGGTTACGTCGCAGAGCGTGCGAGCTCCGTGACGGTCAGCAGCAGCAAGGATCGCCGGCACATCGGCGACCTTGCCGTTGCACGATTGGATGAGCGAGAACGCGACGAGCGCGGTGGTATCGGTGATGGCATCCGCGAGTTCGGCCAGCGGCACGGCGCGCACCTGAAGGTCACGGTGCTGCAGGAACGGGAACACGATCGACGTGAAGTCGGATTCGACGACGAGCACTTCGGAACCAGCCGGCAGCGAGCACGCGATCAATGAGGCCATAACCGAGGTTTGCGAACCGATGGCGACGCGGCTGGTGTCTACGCCGACAAGACGGGCGTAGTGGCCACGCGTGCGCTCGACGATGTCTCCGTAATTCATGGGGTTGCAGGTGGCGGTAGCCCACTGCCCGAGCTTTTCCTTCATCTCGGTGACGGCGGCGCAGGTTGGGAGCCCCATGGTGGCAGCGGAAAGGTAGCCGCGGGTGTTCGCGAAGCTGTCGATGGCGCTGGCCAGAGCTGGGGAGGTCATGCCCTCATGTTCCCGCGTCGCGATACATGCGACAAGAGCATGATTGGGATACCAAAGATCACGTTTAGTTATGCTTGCTCCATGGACACCACTCCAGACCTTCTCTCGCTGCGCATCGTTCGTGCGATTTCTGAACACGGCACGATCAGCGAAGCTGCCCGCGTTCTCGGCTACAGCCAACCTGCCCTGAGCCAGCACCTCACTCGCGCCCAGTCGCGACTGGGACTCGCGCTCGTCGTGCGTTCTGGACGTGGGGTGCGCCTCACCGAAGCTGGTCGCGCCCTCGCGAGCCATGCCGTGACCGTGCTCAATGCGGTGGATGCGGCGAGCGCCGAACTCGCAGAACTGGCCGGTCTCTCGAGCGGTACTGTCCGCATCGCGGCTTTCCCGACGGCGTCGTCGACGCTCGTGCCGCGGTTGATTCGTCAGCTGCGGCAGCAGCATCCGAATTTGACGGTGAATTATGTCGAGGCTGAACCCCCACAGGCGCTGCAGTTGTTGCGGGACGGTTCAGCGGATCTCGCGATTACGTTCTCGTACCCAGAGGACCGCGCCGATCCGCATTTGTCGCGTGATGGTAGCCACACGACGGTCCCGCTGTTCACGGAGCCTGTAGTGCTCGTGCTGCCGGACACTCACCCCCTGGCGAAGGCCGACAGCGTGAGCTTGGCCGATCTTGCCAACGACTCGTGGATTGCGGGCTGCGCCCTGTGTCGCGGTCACTTGCTGGCCCTATGCAATATCGAGGGTTTCGCGCCAGAGATCGGGTTGGAGACGGATAATGCTCTCGCGGTTCTGAGCTTTGTCTCACGCGGGCTGGGGGTGGCGCTTCTCCCCCAGCTGGCACTGTCGTCACTGACGCTGCCGGAGGGCGTGAGCATCCATGCCCCGCAGCCCTCGAGTGAGCGCACCATTCAGTACGTGATTCAGCCGGGGGCAACGCGGATCCCGAGCGTGGCGACGACTATTGCAACGTTGACCGCGTTGGGCGGAGACGTCTGGGGTTTGAAGGACTACCCGGAGAGTGAGCGCACCGCGCGATAGGCCGTCTCGATCTCGGCGGCGACCGTGGCTAGCTGTTCCGCTGTCGTATCCCCGCTGAGACTAAACCGCACCGCCGTGTGGGCGATCGCTTCATCAATGCCGATCGCGGTCAGCACGTGCGAGACATCGTCGCTCCCCACGGCACACGCCGAACCAGCAGAGCAGATAATGCCCGCCCGACCGAGCTCGAGCAGGAGTGATTCTCCACTGGTGCCGGGGAAGCAGAATGAGGCGTTGTTCGGGAGACGGGTGGGTGTGGGTGCCGAAGCGTCCCCGTCGGCGCAAGCGTGAGAGTCAGCGCCGGCCTGAGCGCCCGCCAACACTGGCCCGGTAAAGATCGCCGCGGGAACCCGCGTCAGCACGTCAGCGACGAAGTCATCCCGTAGCTGCGCGATCTTGACCGCACGCTCAGCCCGGTCGGTTTCGGCGAGCGCAAGGGCATGGGCGAACCCGACAGCACCCGCAACGTTCTCGGTGCCGGAGCGCTTTCCACGCTCTTGACCTCCCCCGTGCAATACGGGCTCGAGGCTGCGACGCCCCTTGACCATCAGCACACCGATCCCCTTGGGCGCGCCGAGCTTGTGTCCGGACAGGCTCAGGGCATCAACACCAAGTCCGGCAACGTGAAGCGGAAGCCAGCCAGCGGCTTGAACGGCATCCGTGTGCAGCGGCACTCCCTGGGCGCGGCAGAGTTCAGCGAGCGCAGCAATGGGCTGCACGGCACCGATCTCGTTATTCGCGTACATGACCGTGCAGAGCGTGGTGTCGGGGCGCAGCGCATCCCGAGCCTCGTCAAGGTTGATGAGACCGTGAGCGTCCACCGGCAACACCGTGACCTCGAAATCGTGGATGCGCGCGAGATAGTCAACGGACTCCAGCACGGCCTCATGCTCGATCGCACTCGTAACGATGTGGCGTCCACGTGGCTCCGCAAGCGCGAGGCCTTTGATGGCGAGGTTGTCTGACTCCGTACCGCCCGATGTGAATACGACATCGGATGCCCGGCACCCCAGCGAGGCGGCAACACTCGTGCGGGCGGCATCCAGGGCACGCTTCGCGGACTCCCCCAGCTCGTGATGGCTGGACGGGTTGCCGAAGTCTCCCGTGAGCAGCGGCCACATCGCTTCAAGCACCTCACGGCGCACGGGTGTGGTTGCTGCGGAGTCGAGAAAGATCATTAGTGTGCGGCGCTCACCGCGATATCGAGGCCGAGGTCGAGTGAACGAACGCTGTGGGTGAGGGCTCCGACGGAGATGACATCGACGCCAGTTGCCGCGATGGCGGCGATAGTGTCGAGGTTCACGCCTCCGCTGGCCTCGACGATGGCGCGGCCAGCCACGAGCTCGACGCCGGCACGCAGGTCATCGAGCGAGAAGTTGTCGAGCATGATGGTGTCGACGCGCGCCGAGACGACAGTCTCGACCTGGTCAAGACGGTCGACTTCGACTTCGAGGTGAGTAGTGTGACCGATCCGGGCACGAGCCTGACGAATGGCCTCGCCGAGTTCGATACCGGCCGCAGCGAGAACCGCCAGGTGGTTGTCTTTGGCCATCACGGCATCCGAGAGGCTGAAGCGGTGATTGTGGCCACCACCCGAACGCACAGCGTGACGTTCGAGAGCGCGCAGCCCCGGCGTGGTCTTGCGCGTATCGACGACCCGCGCGTGCGTGCCCGCCACTTGAGCGACGTAGGCCGCGGTCTGCGTGGCGATTCCCGACATCCGCTGGCTGAGGTTGAGAGCGATGCGCTCCGCCCGCAGAACAGCGCGGGCGTTACCGGAAACCGAAGCGAGTTGCTGGCCGGCGGTAAATGAGTCGCCATCACTGGCCTGCAGCGTGACCTCAGCCTGAGCATCCACGAGTTTGAATGTTCGAGCGAAGACATCGAGGCCACTGGCGACTCCGGCCTCTCGCGCATTGAGCACGGCGGTGGCGGTGGCGTCTGCGGGCACAAAAGCGTCGCTCGTGATATCTCCCCAGGGCGCATCTTCGGCGAGAGCCATCAGGATCACGTTGTCAACGAGCTGCTGATTCATCGAGTTGCCGTTTCTGCTTGGTCTTCTGCCGGGATGAAGTCGCCCGCTACGTTGACGGCTGCCCAGCGCGTGGAGAAGGCGAGCTCTTCGCGGGTCTCCGGGTAGTCGGTGCGTTCGTGGGCTCCGCGCGATTCCTTGCGGCGGAGCGCAGCGACAACGACGAGACGTGCAAGGTCGAGCAGGTTCGCGTTCTCTGCGCCCTCGACGGTGTTCGGCTCGGAGTGCCAACTAGCCAAGATCGCGGATGCTTCTTCGAGACGAGTCGCGTCACGCTCAAGTCCGACGTGGCTCCACATGAGTTCGCGCAGCTGATCACGCGTAAACGGCTCTTTGCCCGTGATTTCGAACTGGGGCTCAAGCGCGTCGACCTCGATCGCCCGCTGAGGCAGGTTGAGGGCATCCGCGGCGCGCCAGGCGAAGACGAGCGATTCGAGGAGCGAGTTGGAAGCGAGGCGGTTGGCGCCGTGCACCCCGGTGCAGGATGCCTCCCCCACCGCATAGAGACCACGCACGCTCGTGCGGCCGTCGATGTCGGTGCGGATGCCGCCCATCCAGTAGTGCGCTGCGGGCGTCACCGGAATCGGCTGCGTTCCCCAATCGAAGCCGTGTTCCTCGCACACTTCGGAGATGCCGGGGAAACGCTTGGCGAGAAACTCAGAGCCCAATGCCGTTGCGTCGAGCATGATGGGGCGCCCACCCTGCTTCTCCATGGCGCGGGCGATTCCGCGAGCGACGACATCGCGCGGGGCGAGTTCACCGTCAGGGTGCACGTCGAACATGAAACGCTTGCCGTTCTCATCGAGCAGCGTTGCGCCCTCACCGCGAACGGCTTCGGAGACGAGCGGATTGCCCGGCACCGCAAGAGAAGTGGGGTGAAACTGGAAGAACTCGACATCGGCGAGAGCAGCACCAGCGCGGTAGGCGGCAGCGACACCGTCACCTGTCGTGACGAACGGATTCGTCGTGTGCTTGTAGAGCTGGCCGGCACCGCCGCTCGCGAGAACGACGATGTCTCCGTCGATCACTCGGGAGTTGCCGTCGGGAGCAATTACGTCGATGCCGGTGACACGCGGCGTGCCGTCGGCATCCGTCTCGGTCACCAGATCGCGCATGAACGTGTAGGCGTAGGTCTCGACGGCCAGCGCGCGGACGGCGCGCAGCAGGGCGACTTCGATCGCGAGCCCCGTGGCGTCTCCACCGGCGTGGATGACGCGCCGCGAGGAGTGCGCCGCTTCGTGTCCCCGAGCGAGCTCACCATTGGCAATGCGGTCGAACTCCACCCCGAGAGAGATGAGCTCTTGCACGCGCAAGGGGCCCTCGCTGCACAACACTTCAACGGCATCCCGCTCGCACAGTCCCGCGCCCGCGATCATTGTGTCGGAGACGTGACTGGCCACGGTGTCATCGGGAAACAGAACAGCGGCAATACCGCCCTGGGCGTACTTGGTGTTACTCTCCGCGAGCTCCGACTTGGTCACAAGAACCACTTCGTGGTGAGCGCTCGCACGGTAGGCGGTGATCAGACCGGCAATACCGGTACCGACAACGATGACGCGTGCCATGGTTACGCTTCTTTCGTCGTCACCGGTGGCTTCGCGGCGAGCATCCGCTCCAAGGCCACCCGTGCCGGTTCCGCCACATCGTCAGCGACCGTAATCTGGTTGAGAACTTCGCCGTGAACGAGGCCTTCGAGCACCCACGCAAGGTAGCCGGGGTGGATGCGGTACATCGTTGAACACGGGCACACAACCGGGTCGAGGCAGAAGATCGTGTGCTGCGGGTACTCGGCAGCGAGCCGGTTGACCATGTTGATCTCGGTGCCAATCGCGAACGTTGTCGGCTCGGTCGCCGCAGCAACAGCCTTCTGGATGTAGTCGGTCGACCCTGCTTCGTCAGCGGCATCCACTACCGGCATCGGACACTCGGGGTGCACGATCACGCGCACACCAGGGTGCTCAGCGCGAGCCTGCTCAATCTGACCAACGTTGAAACGTTTGTGCACGCTGCAGAAACCGTGCCAGAGCACAACCTTCGCTTCGTTGAGGGTCTCGGCGTCGTTGCCGCCGAGAGGCTTATTCGGGTTCCACATCGGCATGAGATCGGTCGAAATGCCCATCTTCTTTGCCGTGTTGCGGCCAAGGTGCTGGTCGGGGAAGAACAGCACACGCTGACCACGCTCGTAGGCCCACTCCAGAACGATCGCGGCGTTCGAGCTCGTGCACACGATGCCGCCGTTACGACCACAAAAGCCCTTGAGCGCGGCAGACGAGTTCATATACGTCACGGGGATGATCGGCACACGGCCATCGGCATCCGGCTCGGTTCCGTAGATTTCGGTGAGCTGTTCCCAGCACTCTTCAACCGAATCGATGTCGGCCATGTCAGCCATCGAGCAGCCGGCGGCGAGGTTCGGCAGAATCACAGCTTGGTCCTCGCGCGCCAGGATGTCAGCCGTCTCGGCCATGAAGTGAACGCCGCAGAACACGATCGCTTCGGCATTCGGCACGGTCTGCGCCGCATTGGCGAGCTGGAAGGAATCGCCGAGGAAGTCGGCGTGCTGCACGACCTCGTCGCGTTGGTAGAAGTGCCCGAGCACTACCGCACGGTCTCCCAGCGTGGCCTTGGCGGCGATGATGCGGGCGTGGAGGTCTTCGTTGGAGGCTTGCTGATACTCCAGCGGCAACTGACCCTGACGAGGTGCGCCAGTGGGAATCACATCGCCCATGGATGCACCGGGGCCGTAGCTCGGAACACCGAGGTCAAAGGTCCAGGGGCCATCGGCCAACTCAGGAGCGCAGGTCTCCCCGTCGCCCGTCTTGGTGATGCGCTGAATAGTCGAATCAATGGATGACACGAGTGCTCCCTGTCTTTAGGTGGCCGAGCGGGCCGTTGTCAACGAGCTCAACGCTCTCGTCATAGCGGTACAGCCTCGGAGGCCGGTGACGCCCTCCCGAGACAACGTGGTCAGTGGGAACCAGTGAACCTGAGTTCTCGATCTGACGACGAAAATTGGCGGGATCGAGTTGCTTTTGCAACACGGCCTCATGAACGATGCGCAACTCGCTGAGAGTGAACGTCTCGCCCAAGAAGGCGCGAGCAATGCGCGAGTATTCCATTTTGGTGCGCAGCCGCCACAGGGCGTAGTCGATGATCACGTTGTGATCGAAAGCAAGTTCCGGCAGGTCATCTGCAGGGAACCAGCGCACATTCTCGCCCTCGGTGGCCCGATCGGCCTCTTCTTGGCGCACGAGCGCCCAATAAACGACCGACACAGCACGCCCACCGATCGACCGCTCCACGTCACCAAAGGCGTAGAGCTGTTCAAGGTAGGCGGGTTCGAGCGCAGTAGTTTCGAGCAGGTTGCGAGCTGCGGCATCCGCCAGACTTTCGTCGTTGCCGACCCAACCGCCGGGCAGCGCCCACTGGCCGGCATACGGCTCGCGGGTGCGGCGCACGAGAGGAATCCACAGCGCGCTCTGACCCGACTCGGGAATGGGACGCAGGGCAAAAATCACGGTTGATACCGCAAGCGAGATTGCTTGTTCACTCTGTTCCATCGCCACTCCCTTCAGTAAGAGTCATGCTGACCTGAACACAGAATACACCTTAAAGTCACTCTGACCAAAAGGGCGGCGAGGCTAGGCGGGAGATGGCGCGGGGGCATCGACCGCGCCACCGAAACGGCGCGAGCGGCTCGCATAAATACGAATCGCCTCCCACAGGTCTTCCCTGGTGAAATCTGGCCACAGAGTGTCGAGAAAGACCATCTCGGCATAGGCACTCTGCCAAGGCATGAAGTTACTCATCCGCTGCTCCCCCGACGACCGTACAAACAGGTCGACATCGGGCAATTGCGGTTGATAGAGACGCTTCTGGACGAGCTTCTCCGAGACAGCGGACGGCTTCAGCTTGCCCGCCGCAACATCATCGGCAATGGAGCGCACGGCATCCGCGATCTCGTTACGGCCGCCATAGTTCACGCACATTGTGAGGGTCAGCGTGCTGTTGTTCTCGGTAAGCTTTTCGGCGAACTGCAGCTCTTTGATCACAGAGGTCCACAGGCGCGGGCGTCGCCCAGCCCAGCGCACACGCACACCCCACTCGTTAAGTTGATCGCGGCGACGGTGCAGAACATCCCGGTTGAACCCCATGAGAAAGCGAACCTCTTCGGGCGAACGGCTCCAGTTTTCGGTCGAAAACGCATACACGCTGATGTGCTTCACACCGATCTGGATGGCGCCAGCCACGACATCCAGCAGGCTCGCCTCCCCCGCTTTGTGGCCCTCGACACGCGTGAGACCGCGCGCGTTGGCCCAGCGCCCATTGCCGTCCATGACGAGCGCAATGTGCTCGGGAACAGACCCTGTGGGCATCGCAGGAGGATGGATGTCGGTCCAGTCCAGCGGACGAAATTCCTCGGCATCCTTGTGAGTTTTTGCTACGCGGCTCATGCGCTCCGATCCACATGCTGAATGGAGCGAAGACTGCGCTCCAAATGAAACTGGGTGTACGCGGCGACAACGCCGCTAGCTTGCGATCGTGACCGCTCGTCAGCTGCCTCGGCAACATCCCACTGACCGGCGAGTAAAGCGCCGAGTAGTTCGAGAGTCGCGGGGCTCAGTCGGGGTGAACCGGGTGGCGCAACCTCATCAGCCACCACACCGCCCATCTGCGCCACGAAAACGGAGTGCGGCCCGGGAGCACCGGTCACCGCGCAATCCACAAAACTGGGGGCCCAGCCGGCAATCGACAGGCTGCGCAACAGATAGGAGTCCAGCGTCAGGCTCGGGTTGTGCTCGCGCCGCGACAGAGACCGCAACGCACCCACCAGCAGAAGGTATTGCTGCAACGAGCCATCGTCATCCGTGACTTTGTCAGCCGTTTCGACCATCACGCTCGCGGCGGTGTAGCTCGCGTAATCGGCCGTGATGTTCGAGCCGTACGAACCAAGCGACTCCGCTTGCTGGATGATGTCGAGACTGCGACCGATATAACACTGGATGTCAGCGACCATAAAGGGTTCCAGTCGCGACCCAAACTTCGAGGCCGTGCGACGCACCCCCTTGGCTACCGCGCGGATCTTGCCATGCTCGCGCGAGAGCATCGTCACGATGCGGTCGGCTTCACCCAACTTGTGGGTGCGCAGCACGACGGCTTCATCACGATAGGTAGGCACCCGACAAGTATCCTCCGCTTCTCGCGAGTTTGCTGAGCGACGGCCCGCACCACGCACGTTTTGTCGAGCGCCCGCCTGCCCCGCGCTCCCTTTTGACTTCGCTCCTCCCGCACCCCCGCGCTCTAGCCCACAGCCCTAGCCCTAGCCCTAACCCTAACCCTAGCCGCTTCGGAAATTCAGGAAATCCGCACGCCGACAGCGGCGTGAGCCGCAGAGACAGAGGCGCCCGAGCTCAGTCGTGGCGTTTTTCCTGAATTTCCGAAGGGTGGGCCCCACCAGGCAGCGCGGGCACCAATGCGGGCGACACCACGACACCACGACACCACGACACCACGACACCACGACACCACGATCTCAAGCCTGCCCGGAGCACAACTGCGCCGTCCGCGCCGCGCGTGGTACGAATGGTGAGTGAATGAGACTTTCGAGATTCCGCTGTGGGCGGGGCTGTTAGCGGTGGGCGTCGGCGCCATGCAGGGCGCGATGTTCGCCGCTCAATTCCGCGATCGCCGCCTCGACCTCCTCGGTGTCGCCATCATCGGCCTAGCGTCGGGCTTCGGCGGCGGTATCGTGCGCGACGTCGTGCTCTCCGAGGTCCCGGTCGTGCTGACGACCAACTGGTATCTCATCGTGGCCACAGGCGCCGCATTATTCGGGATGCTCCTTGAGCGACTGATCGCCCGGATGGGCCCAGTCATCACAGTGCTCGACGCGCTCACTATCGGACTCTTCGGCGCAATCGGCACGACTAAAGCACTCGCGATGGGTCTTCCTGAGGTGCCAGCAATTTTCGTCGGCGCCATTTCAGGCGTCGGCGGCTCGATCCTGCGCGACATGCTGCTGTCAATGCCGATCGCGCTCATGCACGTAGGGTCGCTCTATGCCGTCGCCGCTGTGTCCGGCGCCACGAGTCTCGTCATCATGCGCAGCTTCGACGTGCCAGTTCTCCTCGCAGCATCAATTTGTGTCGGCATCACGGTGGGCGTTCGAGTGCTCGCCGTCCTCTTCAACTGGACCTTGCCAGAGCAGCGAACCATTAGTCGCCTGCCCAAGTTTCGCCGGCCGTAACTCGCGCCCGGCCCGCCCCGTCGCCCTCGCCACTGTTCGCCGCCGTTAACGCCGTTAACGATCACATGCCCCACAACTCTCGCTGCGGGGCATGTGTGAAATCGAGTGCTAGCCAGCGACCAGCTCAGATTCAGGAGCGTTCTGCGAGGCGCGCACCCAGCGGTTGACCGCTGACACAATCGCCTTGAGGGATGCCCGCGAAATGTCACCATCGATGCCGACGCCCCACAGGCGTTGACCGTTGATGTCGAGCTCGACGTAGGCGGCGGCCTGGGCATTGCTGCCTTCGCTCATCGTGTGCTCAACGTAGTCATAGAGCTTCACGCCGATACCTTGACCCTGCGCGGACAGCATGCCTAGGAACGCATCGATCGGGCCGTTTCCGATGTGGCTGGCGTCGATCTCAGTGTCATCGACACGCAAGCGTGCTTCGAGGCTGACCTCACCATCGTTGGCGCTCGTCGTGCGAGTAGAAAGCAGCTCGTAGCGACCCCACTTGTGTTCGGCGTGCTCGGCGGATGCTGGCAGGTACTCGTCTTGGAAAGTGGTCCAAATCTGCTCGCTCGAAACTTCGCCGCCCTCGGCATCCGTCTTCGACTGCACGACACCGCTGAATTCGATCTGTAGCTTGCGTGGCAGGTCGAGGCTGTGGTCCGTCTTGAGCAGGTAAGCAACGCCGCCCTTACCGGACTGCGAGTTCACACGCACGACCGCTTCGTAACCGCGGCCAACATCCTTCGGGTCAATCGGGAGGTAAGGAACCGCCCAAACCAGCTCGTTGACGTGCTTACCCTCGCGCTCGGCCTGAGCCGCCATTGACTCGAAACCCTTTTTGATCGCGTCTTGATGTGACCCGCTGAAAGCGGTGTAAACCAAGTCACCAGACCACGGACTCCGCTCGTGTACCTTCAGTTGGTTGCAGTGCTCGGCAGTGCGACGGATCTCGTCCAGATCGCTGAAATCGATCTGCGGGTCAATGCCCTGGGTGAAGAGGTTGAGGCCCAGAGCAACGAGGTCGACGTTTCCGGTGCGCTCACCGTTTCCGAACAGGCAACCTTCGATGCGATCGGCACCGGCCATGTAGCCCAGCTCCGCCGCAGCGATTCCCGTTCCCCGGTCGTTGTGAGGGTGCAACGAAATAATGACGTTCTCACGGTGATTGACGTTGCGCGACATCCACTCGATCGAGTCGGCGTACACGTTGGGGGTGGCCATTTCGACGGTGGCGGGCAGGTTCAGGATGACTTTGCGCTCAGGCGTGGGTTGGAAAACTTCGAGCACCTGGTTGCAGATGTCAACCGCGAACTCGAGCTCGGTGCCGGTGTAGCTTTCTGGCGAGTACTCGTAGTACACGTCGGTCTCCGGCACCATCGCCTCGGAAGCCTTACAGATGCGAGCTCCGTTGAGGGCAATATCGATGATGCCCTGCTTGTCTTTGCGGAACACGACATCGCGCTGTAGCACGCTCGTGGAGTTGTAGAGGTGAACGATCGCTTGCTTAGCACCCTTGATCGATTCGTAGGTGCGCACGATGAGTTCTTCGCGAGCCTGCGTGAGCACCTGAATGGTAACGTCATCCGGAATTGCGTTCGTTTCGATGAGCGAGCGAACAAAGTCGAAGTCAGTCTGGCTGGCCGAGGGGAACCCCACCTCGATTTCCTTGTAGCCCATCTTCACAAGCAGATCGAACATGATCCGTTTGCGTTCGGGACTCATCGGGTCGATCAGCGCTTGGTTGCCATCGCGCAAGTCAACGGCACACCAGCGGGGCGCCTCGGTAATGCGCTTCGAAGGCCACGTGCGGTCCGGGAGATCGACAGAAATGATCTCGTGAAATGGACGGTACTTATGAACCGGCATCGATGATGCGGACTGATTGTTCTTCATTTGGTGCTCCTGTTGTTCTCAAGGCTTTGTGAGCCACTCGCCACGAATCTGGTCAGCCAATGACAAACCCCGCGACGAGTGAGGCCTGGATTAGGACTCGTCGCGGCAGCTAAGGAGGAGCAGACCGAAGAACACAATTTCACCCTAGCACTGCGGGCGCCGCCTCGCAGGACTGGTTCTCCAACTGTTGCCGCGCTGCCGCGACGCGGCGATCAGAAACTAGAACCCGAGACGGCCCATTTGCTTCGCGTCGCGCTGCCATTCTTTCGCGACCTTGACACGCAGCGAGAGAAAAACCTGCTTTCCGACGAGCTTCTCGATTTCAGCACGTGCACGAGCGCCGACGTCTTGCAATCGCTCGCCACCCTTGCCGATAATGATGCCCTTCTGGCTGTCACGTTCGACAAAGATGTTGGCGAAAACCTCAAGTAGGTTTTTGTCATCTCGTTCGATCATGTCATCGACAGTGACCGCGATGGAGTGCGGAAGCTCATCCATAACGCCCTCAAGCGCAGCCTCACGAATAAGTTCTGCCACCCGCGATTCCGTCGACTCATCGGTAACAGCGTCATCCGGGTAAAGCGCAGGCGAGACCGGCATGAGCTTGACAAGTTCGGTCGAGAGAATGTCGAGCTGGATGTCGTCAAACGACGAGATCGGAATGATTTCGTCCCAATCGCGCAGTTCTGCCACAGCCTTGAGCTGCTCTGCGACTCCGGGGCGCGAGGAAGCATCGATCTTCGTCACGATGGCGACCTTCTTGGCTCGCGGGAAAGCATCCAATTGCTCGTTGATATAGCGGTCGCCAGGCCCGATCTTCTCATTCGCCGGAACGCACAGCCCGATAACGTCAACCTCGCCGAGAGTGTCTTGAACGATTGAGTTCAGGCGCTCCCCCAACAGGGTGCGTGGGCGGTGCATCCCCGGAGTATCCACAATGATGAGTTGGCCGTCATTACGGTGCACGAGGCCCCGGATGGCGCGGCGCGTGGTTTGAGGCTTAGACGACGTGATCGCGACCTTCTCGCCCACGAGCGCGTTGGTCAGCGTGGACTTGCCCACGTTGGGCCGGCCTACAAAAGTCACGAATCCTGCTCTGAATTCACTGGTGTCGGTCACTGTGATTCACCGTTCTCTCGTTCATTCGTGCGTGAGTCGTGCTGACTAGTGCCGGAGGGGTCGACCGACACCAGTACAGTGCTGATGCGTTTGCGACGGCCCTCGGTACGTTCGGCCGTGAGAACGAGGCCTGAGTAGTGCGCGACTGCGCCACTTTCGGGCAGTCGTCCTAGGGTCTTCATGATGAGGCCACCGACGGAGTCGACCTCGTCATCGTCGAGCTCGAGACCGAATAGGTCACCCAGTTCGTCGATCGGGAGGCGAGCGCTCACACGGAACGAGCCATCCGCCAACTCTTCGAACTCGGCTACTTCACGATCGTATTCATCGGATATATCTCCGACGAGTTCTTCGATAAGGTCTTCAAGCGAGACTAGTCCGGCGATGCCGCCGTATTCATCGACAACCATCGCCAAGTGGTTCGATTCGAGCTGCATCTGGCGAAGTAAGCTGTCGGCGCGCTGCGATTCCGGCACAAAGAGTGCGGGGCGAGCGAGCGCTTGGGTGGTGAGTTTGTCTGCTTCGGCCGGCTGCTCGTAGACGACTCGCGCGATGTCACGCAGGTACAGCACGCCCATCACTTGGTCGATGTCCTCGCCAATTACGGGCACCCGGGAAACTCCGCGGCTCAAGAAGAGTCCCATCGCTGCGCTGGCCGTGACATCGGCCTCCACCGTCACCATGTCGGTGCGCGGGATCATCACTTCTCGCACCACTGTGCTGTTGAAGTCGAAGATGGAGTGGATGAGGTCCCGGTCATCTTGATCGAGAACTTCGTGCTCGGTCGCTTCATCCACCATGCTGAGCAGTTGCTCTTCGCTTGAGAAGGTCGCCGTGCGCGGGCGGCCTGGAGTGACGCGGTTGCCGACCGCGACGAGCGCGTCCGCGATCGGGCCGAGGATGACGCGGATGCCGCGAACGAACCGAGCCGAGAGCTGCAACACCTTGCGAGAGTGGGCGCGCCCGACGCTGCGGGGACTCGACCCGACGAGCACGAACGACGCGCCGGTCATGATGAGGGCGCTGAACAGCAGCACAAGCCACCACTGCTCAAAGACGGAGGCGAAGACGAGCGTAACGAGCACGGCCGCGGTTGTCTCCACGACGATTCGCATGAAGTTGAGCGCATTGATGTGAGCGCCGGTGTCGTGCGAAATCGCCAGGATGGACTTCTGGGCGCGGCTACGTCCGGCCAGTTCGACGAGATCGCTTCGGCTCAACACCGTTAGCGCGGAGTCTGCGGCCGCAAGTAAACCGCCGAGCGACACCAGCAGGATCGCGACGGTAATGAAGATACCGATCAGCATGACGAGCTACTTGCTTCGTTCTGCTTGAGCAAACTGCGCCAAGATTTCACGCTGAAGGCCGAACATCTCTTTTTCTTCCTCGGGCTCCGCATGGTCAAAGCCCAGCAGGTGCAGCAGCCCGTGAGTGGTCAGCAGCAGCATCTCTTCTAGCGGACTGTGGCCGGCGGTCTCAGCTTGGGAGATCGCCACTTGTGGACACACCACGATATCGCCGAGCAAGCCGGCGGGCGTTTGACGTTCTTCAGTCCCGGGGCGCAGTTCATCCATGGGAAAACTCAAGACGTCTGTGGGGCCCGGTTCGTCCATCCATTGCACGTGCAGCTGCTCCATGGCGGCCTCGTCGACAAAGACAATGCCCAGTTCGGCGTCTGGATGCACGTGTAGCTGGTCCAAAGCAAATGTGCAGAGACGCTGGAAAGCATGCTCGTCTACCTCGACGGCCGATTCGTTGTTGATTTCGATCGACACGTTAGCGCCCCTCGTGATTGCGGCTGCGCTTGGGCGGCCGGTTGTTGCGGTTGTAATCGTCACGCTGTTTCTTGGCGTCGTAGGTCGTGTAAGCGTCGACGATCTGGCCGACAAGAGTGTGGCGAACAACGTCGGCGCTCGACAGCTCCGCAAAGTGAATGTCGTCGATGTCTCGCAGCACCTTCGAGACTAGCTTGAGCCCGCTCGCTCCCTCGGGAAGGTCGACCTGAGTGATGTCGCCCGTAACGACCATCTGAGAGTCGAAACCGAGGCGCGTCAGAAACATCTTCATTTGCTCGGGAGTGGTGTTTTGAGCTTCGTCGAGAACCACGAACGAGTTGTTGAGCGTGCGACCACGCATGTACGCGAGCGGCGCGACCTCGACGGTGCCCGCGGCGAGTAGCTTCGGCACGAGTTCTGGATCCATCATGTCGTTCAGAGCGTCGTAGAGCGGACGCAGGTACGGATCGATCTTGTCGGTGAGCGAGCCCGGCAGGAACCCAAGACGCTCCCCCGCTTCGATCGCCGGACGGCTCAGGATGATCCGGTCGACTTCTTTGCGTTGAAGAGCCTGCACGGCTTTCGCCATCGCGAGATAGGTCTTTCCGGTACCGGCCGGTCCTATACCAAACACGATGGTGTTGTTATCCATTGCGTCAACGTATTGCGCCTGACCCAGGGTCTTGGGTCGAATGGCCTTGCCGCGCGCCGTGAGGATGGTCTGGCCGAGCAACTGTTGGGGGCTACCCTGGTTGCCGCGGATAATTTTTGCCGAGGCATCGACTTCTATCTCGCCGAGGTCGTGGCCGCCGCGCACCATCGTGATGAGTTCATCGACGAGTCGTCGGGCTGCCTCAACCGATGACGCATCGCCCGTGAGGGTGATTTCGTTACCGCGAACGTGCATTTCCACGTTGGGAAATTTGCTTTCGACGACCTTGAGAAGTCGATCGTGAGGGCCAAGAAGTCGCACCATGGCGACACCGTCTACTTCAATCGAGACGCTCTCGCGCTCTATCGAACCTGCGGACTCGGAGTCACTAGTGGCCAAGGGTGCCTTCCTCGAGGTTTCCGCCGAGCACATGAGCGTGCACGTGGAAAACAGTTTGACCAGCGTTTTCGCCAGTGTTAAAGATCAGTCTGTACTGCCCGCCTGCATGTTCGTCGGCAAGCGATTGGGCGACCGCGACAAGTTCAGCCAGTAGCGCCGGGTTGCCTGCGGCAAGCTCCGTAACGTTGGCGAACTCTTCGGTTTTAGGCACAACGAGCAAGTGCACGGGTGCTTGAGGCGCGATGTCGCGAAACGCGATTACCGCGTCTGACTCGAAGACGATATCCGCGGGAATCTCGCGAGCGATGATCTTGGTGAAGATCGATGGGGAATCAGACATGTCTCTAGCCTAAACCTCTAGCTCCAACGGCCAAGTTTGACGTTCAACGCTGCCATGGCCGCCGGGCCCGCAGTCGACGTGCGTAACACTTCACTGCCCAGTCGAATCGTGGATGCTCCCGCCGCCGTCAAGAGCTCGAGCTCGTGATCTGCCACCCCGCCCTCCGGACCCACCACGAGCAGGATGTCTCGGTCGTCGACTTTGACTTCGGCCAACGTTTCCGTTGCCGTGGGCTCGAGCACGAGCATCCGCGTCGTGGAAGCAAAAGTTGCCAATTGCTTCGTGCTCACGAGATCAAGGACGTCGGGGATCCAGCTGCGCAGCGACTGCTTGCTCGCTTCACGAACGATTGCTGCCCAGCGATCGCGGCCCTTGGCAACTTTCGCGCCTTGCCAGCGCGAAATACTGCGCGCCGCAGACCACGGGATGACGCCGTCGACACCGAGTTCAGTGGCGACCTGCACTGCGAGCTCGTCACGATCAGCTTTGGCGAGCGCCTGCGCCAGAAAAACTGCCGGGGTGCGCCGAGGAGACCGGCGAACATCCGCTACTTCGATGGTGAGCTCGGTGTGTTCGGCCGTGACGATCGGACCGGAAACGACCAAACCAGCACCGTTACCGATCGCGATAGTCTCGCCCACTTTGAGGCGTGACACCGTCACCGCATGCCGTGCCTCAGCGTTGCTCAGGGAAACGGAAGCGCCGACGCCAACGTTGTCGAGCTCCTCATCGAAATAAAGATGTGCCATGAGCTATTAGAGAAAGCGATCACGAAGCTTCGCAAAAAGCCCCTGTTGAAACTCAGCAAAATGCGGTTGCTTGCTCTTGCGCACAGCCGCGAGCTGCTTAATGAGTGTCTGCTCGGCGCCGCTGAGCTTGGTGGGAGTGACGACTTGGATGCCCAGCCGCACATCTCCGCGGCCATTACCTCGCAGACTCGTAATGCCTCGATCGCGAATGGTGAGAACCTCGCCGCTCTGCGTACCGGGCTTGATGGTGACATCGATTTCTCCGTCGAGGCCGTCGAGCTTGACCGTGGTGCCCAGAATCGCATCGATCATTTCGACCTCGACCGTGGCCAGAAGATCGTCATCGGCACGACTGAAGATGTCGTGGTGGCGAACCTTAATCTCGAGGAACAGGTCTCCATTGGGGCCACCGGCGGGACCAACCTCACCCTGACCGGGCATCTGCAGACGCAGCCCCGTCTCAACACCGGCTGGGATGTCGACCGAGAGAGTGCGTTGCGCACGAACGCGCCCCTGGCCGGCACACGTAGCGCAGGGGTTGACGATGATGTTGCCGTAACCGCGACAGGTGCCACAGGGGCTCGACGTCATGACGTTGCCGAGAAGGCTTCGTACCTGACGCTGGATCTGGCCGGTGCCTTGACAAATATCGCACCGCACGGGTGAAGTGCCAGGAGCCGCGCAGCTGCCCTCACACGTCTCGCACAGCTCGGCCGTGTTGACCTCAATGTCGCGCGTAACGCCGAACATGGTGTCTTTGAGGCTGACCTCAACGCGAAGCAATGCGTCTTGACCGCGCTCTCGACGGGATCGCGGGCCGGCGGTCTGACCGCCGCCCCCACCGCCGAAGAACGTCTCGAAGATGTCGCCGAAACCGAAGTTGGCGCCGCCGCCGAAGCCGCCGCTGCCGCCCATGTCGTATTGCTGACGCTGTTGCGGATCGCTCAGCACGTCGTACGCATGCGTAACTGTTTTGAAGCGCTCCGACGCATCCGCACTGGGGTTGACGTCGGGATGCAATTCCCGCGCAAGCTTGCGGTAGGCCTTCTTAATTTCCTCCGGGCTTGCTTCGCGCGCAACGCCGAGGGCTTCGTAGTGATCTGCCAAAGTTCCGATCGCTCCTTACGAGCTCAGTTGTCTTCCAAAAGCCGCGACAGGTATCGCGCCACTGCGCGAACCGCCGCCATGTTGTTCGAATAGTCCATGCGCGTGGGGCCAAGCACGCCCAAGCGCGAAACACCGCCGCCGGAGGAGGAGTACCCTCCCGTGACGACCGAAGTTTCTTCTAAACCAAATTCTGCGTTTTCTCGCCCAATGCGAGTTGAAACTGATCCATTTGCCACTTCCATCTCCCCGAAGAGGCGCAACAACGTTACTTGCTCTTCTATTGCCTCAAGAACAGGAAAAATGCTGCCAGTGAAATCTTGCTCAGTGCGAGCGAGGTTTGCGGTACCAGCGAGAACGAGCTTGTCAGCGCGATTAGCAAGAACCTGCTCGATCAAGCTTGTAGCGATTTGGCCAACAAAAGCCTGACGCACGGGGGGAAAAATTTCTGCGAAGCTGGCGAGTTGCTCGGCAGCGTCGGGGAGAGACTGCCCGGTAAGTGCGGAGTTCAGCTTGGCGCGAACCTCACCCAAGAATGACTCATCCAGCGGTTCGGAGACGTCGAGGAGCCGTTGTTCTACGCGACCGGAGTCGGTGATGAAAACCGTCATGATTCGCGTGGCGTGCAACGGAACGAGTTCGACATGCCGCACGCGAGCCGTCGCGAGCGAGGGATACTGCACAAGCGCCACGCTGTTTGTCAGTTGCGAGAGCAAGCGAACCGAACGTGCGAGGACATCGTCTAAATCGTCTGCTTGACCGAGGAACGATTCAATGGCTTGGCGTTGCGCGCTCGTCAAAGGGCGCAAATCGGCCAATTGGTCGACGAACATGCGATAGCCCTTGTCGGTCGGCACCCGCCCCGATGACGTGTGAGGTGCCGTAATGAGCTCTTCGTCTTCAAGCAAAACCATGTCGTTTCGAATTGTCGCTGCCGACACCCCGAAGGAATGCCGCTCAACAATTGACTTAGATCCGACAGGCTCGCGCGTAGCAACGTAGTCCTGGACGATGACTCGAAGCACGTCAAGTCCGCGGGCGGAAACCATGCCACCACCCACCTCTCTCGATTGGCACTCAATCCGTTCGACTGCCAATCTTACTCGACACACCACGAGACAGCCGTTGCACCGCGCGAGTCATAGCGCTAGCGTGTCTGTGTACTTGGGCGCTACCTTTTTGAGGAAATGCTCAGGTGTAACACCGAGCACTTTGATGAAACCCGGGAAGTTCCCTCGTTCACCTGAAAGGCACGAACACATGACTGACGCAAATCCGCAGCCCGCAGCACCGCAGCCGGCAGCTCAACTGACCGAGGCTGAGGACAAGCAGTGGGCATCATTCGCTCACCTTGGTGGAATCATCGGATTCCTCCCCGCGCTTATTATCTGGTTGGTATTCAAAGACCGCGGCGCCTTCACTAACACTGAAGCAAAGGAAGCCCTGAACTTCCAGATCACCATCGCGATCGCCTACGTGATCTCGAACATTTTGGTCGCCGTTGTTATCGGCGCAATCTTGCTCCCGATCGTATTCATTGTTTCGCTGATCTTCTCGATCATCGGCTTCACGAAAGCCAAGGACGGCGCGAACTACCGTTACCCGTTCGCTCTGCGCCTCATCAAGTAAGTCTGCTTATCGGCTAGGCCGATAGCGAGTAGCCTCGGGAGCTTCTGCTCTCGAGGCTACTTTTTTGTCCAAGTAGGGCTTTAATGGAGGCATGTCAGATTCAACGCCTCCCCCCGCCTCGCCGTACGCGCCGATCCAACCGATGAGTCCGAGCGACGAGAAGCTCTGGGCAACGCTGATCCACGTCGGTGGAATCTTCTTCTGGTTTGTTCCTGCCCTCATCGGCTACCTCGTGTTGAAAGACCGCGGGCCTTTCGTGCGCGCTCACACAAAAACGGCGCTTAACTTCCAGATCACGATGGGAATCGGCTATGTCGCTGGAATGATTCTCAGCGTCATCTTCATCGGCCTGTTGCTCGTGATTGGCGTGGGAATCGTCATCCTCATCTTCAGCATCATTGCCGCCGTCGCCGCTAACAACGGTCAGGCGTACAAATACCCGTTGACCATCGAGTTCATCAAGTAACTCGACCTTTCGCGTTCGCGCGAACTTTCGCTCTACACGGGGGCGTCTGCTAGCAATCGCCGCACGACGGCATCCGCGAGCAGGCGCCCTTTCAGCGTGAGGGTGAGGGTTCCCTTAAACGCCGCGGGAGCATCCACCAGTTCATCGGCAATCAGCCCGGCGACTGCTGTGCGGCCTTCAGCATCGAGAGTTGCCGTTTTCAGACCGTCACGCACTCGTGCCCGAAGAAGCACGTGCTCCAAATACTTACTCGAGTCGGCGAGTGTCTCACGCCCGGCTCCCGGTGAGTGCCCGGCAGCGATCCGGTCGGCATAGGCGGCCGGATGCTTGACGTTCCACCAGCGAACGCCTCCGACGTGACTGTGAGCCCCTGGGCCAACACCCCACCAGTCATTACCTAGCCAGTAGCCAAGATTATGACGGCTTGCGTGGCTGATGGCAGGGTCTTCGTCGCGCTTCGCCCAGTTGCTGACCTCGTACCAGTCGTAGCCCGCCGCTGCGAGCTTCTTATCAGCCAGCTCATACATGTCTGCCTGCAGATCGTCATCCACTGGAACAACATCGCCGCGCTTAATCTGCGCCGCCAGCTTCGTACCGGTCTCGATAATGAGCGCGTACGCCGAGATATGGTCGGGGTTCTGCGCGATGGCGTGATCGAGCGAGCGCTCCCAATCGGCCAATGACTCCCCCGGCGTGCCGTAGATCAGGTCCACACTGACGTCGAGCTCAACCTCGCGCGCCCACTTCACCACATGCGGAACCTTTTCGGGGTCGTGAGTGCGCTCCAGCGTGGCGAGAACGTGCGGCACCGCCGACTGCATACCGAAAGACACGCGAGTGAATCCAGCCTCTTTGAGGGCGAGAAGGTAATCGCGGTCGACAGAATCAGGGTTCGCCTCAGTAGTGACTTCGACGTCATCCGTGAAACCCCACGTGTCACGCGCTGCGGCGAGCATGCGTGTGAGGTCGGTGACGGGAAGAAGCGTGGGCGTACCGCCGCCGAAGAAAACCGTTGATGCCTTGCGGGGCGCGACACCAGCATTCGCGAGCACGGTGGCTGCCTGCGTGATCTCTGCGATCGCCTCGTCGGCGTAATCCGCACGCTTAGCTCCGCGCAGTTCTTCACCCGTGTACGTGTTGAAATCACAGTAGCCACAGCGCACGCGACAGAACGGAACGTGAATGTACACGCTCCAGTCACGGTCCTGGGAGCCCACAGCAACACTGGCAGGCAATGCGCCGTCAAGAGGGGCAGGATCAGCAATCGGCAACGCACCTGGCACGAACTAATCCCCTTAACAACCGGTGAAGAAAACGTGCCCATTGTTGTAGCGACGGGCACTGGTCAATTGTCGCACCTCTTGCGTGGGAGCATTGATGGGTGACTATGCACATCCTCTGGGACATCGACGGAACGCTCATCCACAACTCCAAAGACGGCGCTGCTATCTATCTCGAGGCCTTCACCCACGTGACGGGCACAGAGCCGCAGAAGTTCATCACGAACCCGCACGGGCAGACCGAAGGTCAAATTCTTACCGCCCTGCTCGAGCTCAACGGCCACCCTGCGACCATGCTCGACGACGTGCTGGCCGAGTTGGATGCCCGTACCCAGAAACTGCTCGAGACGGGCTACGTTCGCACAGCAGTTGTCGGCGGCCCCGACGCCTTGCGAGACGCTGGCGGTCGAGGTTGGACCAACGCGCTGCTCACCGGAAACGGCCCGCAGCATTCGCGCGTAAAGCTAACCGCCGCAGGCTACGCCGAAGACGACTTCAACTGGACCAACTCGTTCTTTGGAGACCACTCTCCTGACCGTCACCACCTGACAGCCCTCGTCGCTCCCGTTCTGGGTGAGCAGCCCAGCGTGATCATCGGCGACACCCCGAACGATGGTCTAGCTGCCGATTCGGCCCGCATCCCGTTTATCGCGGTCGCGACCGGCGCCTACACCGTTGCTGAGCTGCGCGACACAAGCGCTCTCGTCGTTGTCGAGGACCTAGTCGCCGGTCGCGACGATGTACTTGGCACGATCGCCGAGCTCGCTCAGCGCGGTTAGGTACAGCCCCAGACGCCATCGCGCTCCGGCGCGCAGTTAGGCAGCTACTTCTGAGCAGGAATCGCTCCGGCGAGAGCGCGAAGGTAACGCCCGACCACGATGTACTGGAACACGCGCAGCGCAGGAGACACCAGCATCCACTTGAACGATGCTGGGCGCGAAAACGATCGCACGGTCATCCACACGGAATTGTCCTCGCGACGCTCCACCATGAAGGATTCCTCGCCCCGCAGCGGATGACCTTCGAGTGTGCCATACGCAAAGCCGGCAACAGCCGGGTCATCAACGACATACACGACGCGCACGGGCTCGTGGGCCGTGAACCGTCCGCTGCGGATGGAAAGCACGATCGTGTCGCCGGGGCGCACGTGCGGATGATCGGCGCTATCAGTCGAGAGATCATGGTTCTCGCCGTGAGGGTCACGGGAAAGAAGCGTCACCCCGAATCCACTGCGTCGCTTGACGCCCCAGGTCAGAATCTGCTCGCGCGCAAATGCCCAGCGCGCTTCACCGTGACCGATTCGAGCACTGCGCTGCACGCGACGAAATCCGGCAGGTGGCAGCACAGTGAACGTGCTTCCGCGCGTAGCACCGACCGCCCCGTACGTAACGGGGGCATTCGGGTAGGTGCGCGCATCCATCGGCCTACTTCTTATCTTTCCCAGCTTCGACCTCACCCGAAAGTGCAGCGATGAATGCAGATTGCGGAACTTCAACTCTGCCTACCATCTTCATACGCTTCTTGCCCTCCTTCTGCTTCTCGAGGAGCTTGCGCTTACGGCTGATGTCACCGCCATAGCACTTAGCAAGAACGTCTTTACGCATAGCACGAATCGACTCACGCGCAATGATGCGAGCACCAATGGCAGCCTGAATCGGCACTTCAAACTGCTGGCGCGGGATGAGGGTCTTGAGACGCTCGGTCATGAGCACACCGTAGGCGTAGGCCTTGTCGCGGTGCACGATGGCGCTGAACGCGTCGACCGCTTCACCCTGTAGCAGGATGTCGACCTTGACGAGGTCTGCCTCTTGGTCACCGCTGGGTTCATAGTCGAGGCTCGCATAGCCCTGAGTGCGGCTCTTGAGGTGATCGAAGAAGTCGAACACGATCTCACCGAGCGGCATCGTGTAGTGCAGCTCGACGCGGTCAGTACCGACGTATTCCATGCCCTGCATAGTGCCGCGGCGCGATTGGCAGAGCTCCATAACTGTTCCCACGAAGTCTTTCGGGGTCAGAATGGATGCCTTCACCATCGGCTCCGTCACGCTGGCGATCTTGCCGCCGGGGAACTCGCTTGGGTTGGTGACAGTCGTGAGCTTCTTGTCGTCGCCCATGACTTCGTAGATAACCGAGGGGGCGGTGGCGATCATGTCGAGGTTGAACTCGCGCTCGAGTCGCTCGCGCACGATCTCTAAGTGCAGCAGACCCAAGAAGCCACAGCGGAAGCCGAAGCCTAGAGCCACGGATGTTTCGGGCTCGTAGACCAGGGCAGCATCCGACAGCTTGAGCTTGTCGAGCGCCTCGCGCAGTACTGGATAGTCGGAGCCGTCGATCGGGTACAAACCCGAGAAGACCATGGGCTTCGGTTCGGAGTAGCCCTTGAGCGGGGTCTCCGCAGGCTTAGCGTGACTCGTCACAGTGTCGCCCACCTTGCTGAGGCGCACATCTTTCACGCCGGTGATGAGATAACCCACTTCACCGACCCCCAGCCCCTTCGTTGGACTCGGTTCGGGCGAACTCACCCCAATTTCGAGCAGTTCATGAGCCGACTTAGTCGACATCATCATGACCTTCTCGCGAGGCGAGAGCTGGCCGTCGACCATACGCACATAGGTAATAACGCCGCGGTAGGCGTCGTAGACAGAGTCAAAAATCATAGCGCGGGCCGGAGCATCCGCGTTACCGACCGGAGCTGGGATGAGGCGAGTGGCCTCGTCAAGAAGTTCCGGGACACCCATGCCGGTCTTGCCCGATACTCGAAGAACTGATGCGGGATCGCAACCGATAAGGCCCGCGATTTCTTCGGCGTACTTGTCGGGGTCTGCCGCCGGCAGGTCGATCTTATTCAGCACGGGGATGATCGTGAGGTCGTTCTCCATTGCCAAATACAGGTTGGCGAGAGTCTGAGCCTCGATGCCCTGCGCGGCGTCCACGAGAAGAATTGCGCCCTCGCACGCCGCCAGCGACCGTGAGACCTCATAAGTGAAGTCGACGTGGCCGGGAGTGTCGATCATGTTCAGCGCGTAGGCCTGTTCCTTACCGTTCTCATCGGTAAGCGACCACGGCATCCGCACGGCCTGGCTCTTGATGGTGATGCCGCGCTCACGCTCGATATCCATACGGTCGAGGTACTGCGCCCGCATATCGCGGTCGCTAACAACCCCCGTGACCGACAGCATGCGGTCAGCGAGGGTGGACTTGCCATGATCGATATGCGCAATGATGCAAAAGTTGCGGATAAACGCAGGATCGGTCGAAGCAGGCTCAAGTGTGTAAGAGGCGCGAGGAGACATCCGCCCAATTCTCCCATGAAGCGAGCGTTCCTGCGCGCACCCGCCCATACGACAGGCCAAAAGCCTAGAAGGGGCGGATGCGCGGCTCGCCTGCGGGTCAGAAAAGCTGTTAGAACGCCGCCGCGAGGAACACGAACGGCAGTACAGCCAACGCTCCGGCGGCAACCACGAGAACCCATCCGAAGGTCGCAACGCAGGCAAGCACGATTCCCCAGATGGAGAAACCGCGACCCGTTGGCTCGTCGCGTAGGCCGAAGACACCGAGAATCACAGCTGCCAACGGCACCACGACGCTCTGAGCGAAGAAGAACGAGGCGATACCCAAACTGAGCGCCAGCACGCTCATAGTGCGGTTTGCCGTGCGCCGTGGCGTGGCGTCATCAGGCAGGTCAGCGCCAGCGGCCGCGGACTCGGATGCGGCGTCGGCGCCGGCGCCGCTCGTCGGAACCGCCGCGTTTACTACCGGAGTCTCGGCAAACGATGCCCGCTCGTCAACAATGCGCGTGTCAGAAAGAAGCGCAGTCGACGTCACACCAGCAGCCGGCATTTCAACCGACGTCGAAGAATCGGCAGTAGAAGAAGGGACAGAAGAAGTTGAAGAGGGTGAAGAGGTCATGGATCCAAAGTAGAAAAATCGCCACGACGCAGGTATCGGGGTAACCCCCGAAAACTCCGGGGGACGCCCCTTCTCAACGCTTGATGGCACTGCGCCAGCGACTTTAACGTGGAAGTCGGGCGTGGCGATCAACGCACCGCACCACGGTCACTAGTCTTGACGTCGCCGATAGACAGCTTCGACAACCGAGCAAAGCCCACAACCCGCACAAACACAGTTTGTTCGGCGCTGGGGTCGCGCAATTGCTCCGCAATTGCCATAGCTCCACCGCGCTGGTAATGTTGCCTGTTGGCTTATGCATATGGTTCTTTGTCGAACAGTATGCGCATCGCGGCCGGGAATCAGAAGATCGATTCTCTTCCACGGCCGCCCACCATCTCTGATCCACAAACAAGAAAGCACATACACGTGGCAAATATTAAGTCGCAGATCAAGCGCATTGGTACCAACAAGAAGGCACAAGACCGCAACCGTGCCGTCAAGAGCCAGGTCAAGACCGCGATCCGCGCAACCCGCGAAGCCATCAAGGCCGGCGACAAAGAGACCGCCATCGAGCGTCTCAAGGCAGCATCCAAGTCGCTCGACAAGGCTGCAGGCAAGGGCGTTCTGCACAAGAACCAGGCAGCAAACCGCAAGTCGGCCATCGCCAAGCAGGTTGCAGCTCTCTAAGGCTCATTAATCGGCACTACGCCGACCATCCACAAGCCCCTCACCGGTCACGGTGAGGGGCTTGTGTCGTTACGCGGCGTCAAACGATGGCGTTGCGGGTGACGGCAGCCAAAAACGGCAGCGATTGCGATGCAACAACAATCGCAACGCTGAGCCCGTGATCTAGCGATTGCCGCGCGCGGCAACCACGGAGATCATGCGTTCCAGCGCAAAGACGGGGTCGCGCCCCAAACCTTTCACTTGGGCATCCGTATCGGCGATGGCCTCAATGGCGGAGCCCAGCCCGGCATCACTCCAGCCGCGCAGGTCTTTCATCGCCCGGTCGGCCTGCCACGGTGCCATGCCGAACGTTTTGGCGGCTTGCCCCGACGACATTGAGCCGCCGGAGAGTTTTGCCATTGTGCGCAGCTTCGCAGCGAAGGCGGCAACGATCGGCACGGGGTCCGCGCCGGAGGCGAGAGCGTGGCGCAAGAGCACCAGCGCCTCGCCGGAGCGTCCGGCGATCGCCGAATCTGCAACCTTGAAGGCGCTGGTTTCGACACGACCGGAGTAGTACCGCGCCACTGTGGCTTCGTTGATCTCTTCCGCATCGTCGGCAAGAAGCTGCTGGCACGCGGCGGCGAGTTCCGCCAGGTCTGCCGAAAACGCAGACACCAGAATTCGTAGCGCACCCGGCGTCACGCGGCGGCGCTGAGCAGCGAACTCATTGGAGGCGAAATCGTACTTCTCAGCATCCTTCTTGAGCTCCAAGCACGTGATTTCTATGCCGCCACCCTTTCCCGCGCGAATAGCGTCGAGCAGTTTCTTGCCGCGCACTCCCCCGGCATGCCGGAGCACGAGGTAGGTGTCTTCTGCGGGTGCTTCGAGATAAGAAAGAGTTTCGGCTATGAATGCATCGGTGCATTTCTCGACGTTAGTGACGCGAATCAGCCGCGGTTCGCTGAAGAGCGACGGGCTTGCAAGACTGATCAGCTCACCCGGGGCGTACTGATCTGCTTCGAGGTCGCTGATTTCGAGGCTGGGGTCTTCGACCTTGAGGGTGTCGCGCAGCATGCGGATAGCGCGGTCGGCAAGAAAGCCTTCCGTGCCGCTGACGAGAACGATGGGCGCGGGGCGCACCTTGTTCCATGCCAATTGCGGGATCGTGACTTTGGACTTCGCCGGCGATCGGGCGGGGGTTCTAGCGGCCACAAGACTCCTCTATTTGAACTGCAAACCCAGCCTAATGCCGGGCGCCCACATCCCTCTCCGACCACACTGAAACGACACCACGCTTGGCGGTGGGCGATACCAGCACGAGGCCGTGCAGGTCGCTGCGAGCCACCGCCGTGCCTATATCGTCGAGCATCGCGAGGGCATCAGCGGTTGGATGCCCGTAGCCGTTGTCTGCGCCGACTCCGATGAGCCCGAGGGTGGCCTGCAGGTCGGCATAGAGGGCCGGGTATTGGTCTCCGGAACCGTGATGGCTGACTTTCACGACATCCACTTGCCTGAGTGTATTGGCCGCAGCGAGACGAGCTTGAGCACTTTCGTCAAGGTCTCCGAGGAATACTGAGCTGAGACAGTGCCTCAGGCAAACGGGGCGCGGCTGAAACTCGACGACGACGCTCGCGTCATTGCCGGGGTCGATGCCCGAGAGCTGGTTCGGCGGCCAGAGCACTCTCCATTGCTGCTCGCCGAACTGGCCGCGGTCCCCCGCGCTTACAGGGTGAACCTGCGCGCCACCCGCTGCGAGGTTGCCCAGTAACGCTTCGTCGCTTGGCGAGCCGGTGGGGCCGACCAGAACTACATCTGCGCGTCCAACAACAGCCTCGGTTCCTCCCACGTGATCGTGATCGAAGTGCGTCAGGATGAGGAGGTCGATGTGGTCGATCGAGAGCCGATCGAGGCAGGCGTTCAGCAGGTCTGGTTCGGCGCCGGTATCAATGAGTGCAACCTCTTCGCCGCTTCGCACTATCACCGCATCGCCCTGGCCAACATCACACTGCGCAAACTGCCAATCTCTTGGCCACGTCAACGCAGCACTGACCGCAGACCCTGCAACGACTGCCAACGCGAGCGTGGAAGCGATAGCGAGAGACATAAGCGCGTACGTGCGCCAGACACCACTGGTCACGAGAGCCGCGAGGAGAAGAACCGTGAGCACGCTGAGCGTGACCACGCCCACCCAGCCTTCCCACCACGGGATACGCGCCCACGGAGCCTCGGCAAAGAAATCAGCAACGGCCGCGACCCAGGCAGAGGGCACCCAAGCGACCCACATCAGTGCCAGCCCGAGGACCGGGATCACTGACAACGCCACGCAGGCCGCGAGCCCGACAACGGTCGCAATCGGCGCTGCCGGTGCGGCCAGCACATTGGCGATGACACCATAGGTCGGCAGTGAGGGCTGCAGGAGCAGCAGCACGGGCTGGCAAGCCAGCTGAGCAGCCAACGGCACGGCGATCACCAGTGACAGGGACCGCGGCATCCACCGCTCCAGAAACTGCGCGAGCGGCTCGGCAAAGAGTAGAAGACCTGCCGTAGCAAACACCGAGAGAACGAACGCGAAATTGCGCGCTAGCCACGGGTCGAAGACGAGGAGGGCGATCGTTGCAAGTGACAGCACCGCCATTCCTCGGATCGGCCTGCCGCTGCCGAGTGCGATCAACACGAACGTTGCCATGAGCGCTGCCCGCAACACGCTGGGGTCGGGAGTGACCACGACTACGAAGGCGAGCAGTACAAGAATGGAGAGGCCGATCCTCACCGCACGCTGGGCCCCGACCCGGCCGCCGAGAGCCATGATTAGCCCGACGACGATCGCGCAGTTGGCGCCAGACACTGCCGTGAGGTGGCTCAATGAGCTGGTCTTCATCGCGGCGTCCAAGTCGTCACTCACGGCGCTGGTATCGCCGATGGCGAGCCCGCCCAGAAGTTCCCCGCCACCGCCCGGCAAGGACGCGGTGGCTGCCGCAAACGTGCGTCTCAGTTGATTTGCCCAGTCGAATTGCCAGCCGGGATCGGCCCGCCATTCCGGCGGGTCAGTAGCGAAGAGCAGCACTGCCCGCCCATCGCCCGGGGCAGTGCTTGCCAAGGTGCCCGTAACCGCGAATGTGACGCCGATCCCCCACGGTTCGTCGTCGGTATTCGAGGGGTCTAGACCAGGCTCCGATTCATCAGGCTCAGCATCGACCGCGCCAAAACCGCCGCGTTCCGTGAAAATCAGAGCGGGCGATTCGAGTTGGATCGATTCGCCGTCAGCCTCGAGAGTGGTGATGGTTGCCTGAAAGAAGTCGGCGCCGTCCTTGACGGCAGAGGTGGTTGTCGCGATGACAGTAACTGTCGTGTGTTTCGCAGCCAGCTCACCCAGCGCTTCGGGTTGACGGGTCTCAGCATGAACAGCGACAGACGTGGAGCACAACGCGGCCAGAGCACATCCCAAGGCCACACTCGCGAGAAAGCGCCGCTTGCTCAGCAGCGCAACCGCGGTGAACGCCCCGGCAGCAAGCCACAGCGCGATGGCGACCGCAGGCGCCCACGCTGGAACCCCGATCACGACGACGGCCACAAGCCACGCAGCCGCCACGGGCAGACTGAGACGCAGGTCGAGATTCATACCGTGACCAGGTCGCGCAACCCGTCGAAGGTAGCGTCTCCGATTCCGGCGACGTTACGGAGGTCGTCGATGCTCGTGAAGCGCCCATTTGCCTCACGCCACGCCAGAATGCGAGCGGCCATCGCTGGCCCGATACGGGGCAGAGTATCGAGGGCTGCGGCATCCGCGGTGTTCAGGTTCACACGTCCATCGGATGTCGTAGCCGCGACTGCCTCGTCGCCAGCTGCGGGTACGGCGAACTGTTCTCCATCGGTCAACACACGCGCGAGGTTGAGTTGGTCACGGTTCGCCTCCCCCGTGAAGCCCCCGGCCGCGGCGATAGCGTCGATTACGCGTGATCCCTCGGCCAGTTCGAAGAGCCCAGGGCGCTCCACTGCCCCGGTGACGTGCACGAAGAGGGACTGCGACTCGACGATGAACGCATCGTCGCCCGTACCCAATTCGCCGCGCGCGATCTCTACGGCAGTGGGGCTTCGTGTGAGTGCGGTCGCGAGCACGGCGCAACCGAGCGCCACAAGCACCACCACGATGACAGCGCCGACGCGCACCCGCAGCCGCGCCTTACGGGCCTGCTCAAACTCTTCCACTCCCACAAACTAAGCGCGCCCCGATTGCTCGGAGCGCGCTCAGTTATAACGTGTGGACTTGCTTAGCCTTCGGAGGGCTGTTGACGAGTCGCGATGTTGACGAGCTTGGGGGCGCGCACGATCACCTTGACGATCTCGCGGTCTCCGACGGTGCGCTTGATCGCTTCGGATGCCATGGCAAGAGCTTCGAGGTCGGCGCCATCAATCTTGGGCGAAACTTCGAGGCGGTCCCGAACCTTGCCATCCACCTGAACAACGGCCGTCACCGACTCCTCAACGAGGAGCGACGGGTCGGCCTTGCGCCAGCCAGCGAGAGCGACAGTTGGTTCGTAGCCGAGCTTCTCCCACATCTCCTCTGCCGTGTGCGGAGCGAACAGGCTCAGGGCGATCGTGATGACTTCAGCTGCTTCACGGACTGCCGCGTCGCCGCCGCCGGCACCGGTGTCGATGGCCTTACGGGTGACGTTGACGAGATCCATGATGCGAGCAACGAGCACGTTGAACTTCAGCGACTCAGCGAGGCCTGGGCCATCAGCGAGGAAGCGGTGGGTGGCGCGGCGCAGCGTGGTGTCGCCCGTCTTCCACTCGATCTCGGGAGCACTCGTGACATCCCGCACTACACGGAACGCACGAGCCAAGAACTTGTGCGACGCCGCAGGCGACACGTCTTCCCAGTTGATGTTCTCCTCGGGCGGGCCAGCGAAGGCCAACGTCAAGCGGAGTGCATCGGCACCGTGCTCGGCAATTTCGCCCGAGAACGTGACGGCCTTGCGGCTGCGCTTCGACATCTTCTTGCCCTCAGAGAGAACCATGCCCTGGTTGAGCAGCGCGCTGAAGGGCTCCGTGAAGCTGACGTACCCGAGGTCGAAGAGCACCTTGGTGATGAAGCGCGAGTAGAGCAAGTGCAGGATCGCGTGCTCGACGCCACCGACGTACTGGTCGACGGGAGCCCACTTCTCGGCCTCAGCCGGGTCGAAGGCCTTGTCGGGATCGTTCGGTGACAGGAAGCGCAAGAAGTACCACGAGCTGTCAACGAAGGTGTCCATCGTGTCGGCGTCGCGCAGGGCAGGGCTGCCATCGCGCGGGTCTTCGACGTTGATCCAGTCTTCGGCGGCCGCGAGGGGCGACTTGCCCTTGGGCTTGAGGTCGAGACCCTCGGTCGACGGCAGCTCAACGGGCAGTTGCTCGAAGGGAACCGGAATCAGTTCGCCATCCGAACCGTGAATAATCGGGATGGGGGTTCCCCAGAAACGCTGACGACTGATCAGCCAGTCACGCAGTCGATACGTCTTTGCGGCGCGGCCAGTGCCGGCAGCTTCGAGCTGTTCCACGATCTTCTTGATCGCGTTGGACTTGCTGAGCCCGTCGAGCGGACCCGAGTTAATCATGCGGCCATCGCCCTGCAACGACTGACCGGTGTCGCGGGGGTTCAGCGGCGGCAGGTCATCCGGCAGAATCGCCATGCCATTTTCGTCGAGTTCCAGAACAGGAATCGCACCGGTGATGGGCGCGTTCGTGTCGAGAACAACACGCACAGGCAGGTCGAACTTGATCGCGAATTCGAGGTCGCGCTGGTCGTGCGCGGGCACAGCCATGACGGCACCGTGGCCGTAGTCGGCCAGTACGTAGTCTGCAGTCCAGATCGGGATGCGCTCCCCCGTGACCGGGTTGATCGCAAAACGGTTCAGCGGGATGCCGGTCTTGGTACGCGTAGCATCTTTGCGCTCGATTTCAGTCTGCTTCTGAGTCTGCTCGAGGTAGCTCGCGAAAGCAGCCTTAGTCTCGTCGTCGGTACCCTCAACGAGTTCAGCGGCGAGGTCTCCGTCGGGGGCGACGACCATGAAGGTGACGCCGTAGAGAGTGTCGGGGCGCGTCGTGAAGACGGTGACCTTCTCGTCACGGCCTTCGATTTCGAAGTCGACATCCGCACCAACCGAACGGCCGATCCAGTTGCGCTGCATCGAAAGCACCTTCGACGGCCATGCGCCCTCAAGCTGGTTCAAGTCGTCGAGCAAGCGGTCGGCGTAGTCGGTGATCTTCAAGTACCACTGCGTGAGCTTCTTCTTGACGACGATCGCGCCCGAACGCTCGGACGTGCCATCGGCCAGAACTTGCTCGTTGGCGAGAACGGTCTGATCTACCGGGTCCCAGTTGACCCAGGAATCCTTGCGGTACGCGAGGCCCTTTTCGTACATCTTGAGGAACAGCCACTGGTTCCACTTGTAGTACTCGGGGTCGCTCGTGTGCAGAACGCGGTCCCAGTCAAAGGAGACACCGTAGAGCTTCATGCTCTTCTTCTGCTGGTCGATGTTGTCGTACGTCCAACCGCGAGGGTCAATGCCGCGCTCGATGGCGGCGTTCTCCGCAGGAAGACCGAAAGAGTCCCAGCCAATGGGGTGAAGAACGTTGAAGCCACGCTGACGCCAGTACCGCGCCGCGATGTCACCAAAGGCGTAGGCCTCGGCGTGCCCCATGTGCAAGTCGCCCGAGGGGTACGGGAACATGTCGAGAATGTACTTGCGCGGGCGCTTGTCTTCGGGGTCGCTCGTCGCGAACGGCTTAAGCTCTTCCCACTTGGCTTGCCACTTAGCGTGAATGGCGGCTACATCGTAGTCCGAGCCACTCTCGCGGTCGTCGTGTGCACCAGCAAAGTTGGGCTGCTCAGTCACGTAAACACTCTCAATTCGTTACAGGGAAGATCTAAGATTACCCAACTCACGGCCGCGCTCGAGGGGGCCAAAAAGTGTCGGGTTATTCCATTGTCTATGAGTTGACGCATCTCACAGTACACAGCAACAGGGTAGACCGGTCGTTCACTACGACCGAGAGTGGATGCGCGACCGCTTAGTCGCCCGAAACACCCAGCACGCGCAGCAGTGCTGCTGCCTTCAACTTGACCTCGGCCAGCTCTTCTTCGGGCACCGAGAGGGCCGTGATTCCGCCGCCGGCGCCGATCGTTGAGCCCCGAGCATCCATGACGATAGAGCGGATGACCATAGCGAGGTCAACGGCGCCGTCGAGCCCCACGTACCCGAAGACGCCGGAGTAGATGCCGCGCGGGGCACGCTCGAGCGAATCGAGAATGAGAGTCGCGGAGTGTTTGGGGGCGCCGGTCATCGACCCCGCCGGGAACGAAGCCTTGATGGCATCGACGGCGCTCACGTCAGCGCGCAACTGACCACGGATGGTACTGACGAGCTGATGCACGGTCGCGTAGCTTTCCACTGAGAACAGTGTCGGTACCGTGACCGAGCCGACCTCGCACACGCGCCCAAGGTCGTTGCGCATGAGATCGACGATCATGAGGTTCTCGGCGCGCTCTTTATCGCTGGCCAGCAGCTCGGCGGCAAGGCGCTCGTCTTCGGCGGAGTCGGCGCTGCGGCGACGCGTGCCCTTGATCGGCTTCGTCTCGATGAGTCCCGAGGGATCAATCGCTAAGAACTGCTCGGGAGTGGAACTGAGCAGCGAGATCTCGCCCACCTGCATGAAGCCGCCGTGATGGCTGGGGTTGGCGTGGCGCAGAGCGAGATACGTAGCGAGCGGATCCGCGGGTCTGTCGCCGTGGTCGACGTGCACGCTCGTCGTGAGGCACAACTGGTAGGCGTCGCCTTCGACGATCGACCGCTGGCACGCCGCGATCATCGCGAGGTAGTCGGCGTCGGAGTCGCGCCAGACCGCGGTGGGGGCGGGCTGGGGCGCGGTGGAGGCGGTGGGAGAGGTCGTCGGCACGGCTGACGCGGTTGGGGGTGCGGTTGGGGGTGCGGTGCGGGTTGCCGCTGCCTCCACGAGCGCCGCGATACTGTCGCGCCACTGCGCGAGCTCGCCCGTCCAACTGTCGCCGAGCGCGAGCACGCTGAGCGAACGAGACCCGTGGTCGACAACAATTACACGATCTACCCACAGCCAGGCGGCATCCGGGGTCACGGCAGGCGTTGTCACCTCGACGCCGAGCGATTCGCGGCGGAGCTCGTACCCGAGCCACCCGACCCAGCCCAGTCGAAAGCCAGCGGGCGCAGCAGAGTGATCGATCTCCGTCGCTGCGAACTCGCGGCGCATCCACTCGAAGACCGGTTCGTTGAGCTCCGTGCTCAGCACAGCCCGAGTCGAAACGGCGAGGTAGCTGCGCCCCGAATCAGCCGCCGCTCCGCTGTCGAGCCAGACGGCACCAGCGGCATCCGACGCCTGCTGCGCCATGAGTTCGCTAAACACCGCCGCGGGGTCAACCCAGCGCGGCAAGGCAGCAGTCAAGACGCGAGAGCGCATAACCTAAGCCTATGAGTGCGGACGCAATTTATCGGTGGCAGAACGACAAACTTCTCGAGATCTCTCCCGACGAGGTGCCGACAACCCCGATGACCGTCGCCGATTCTTGGCTCGTGAACTCGGGCTCAGTGCTCGCCCTCAATCTGCATCGCCAACGGTTTCTGGATGCCGTACCCGCCGCCCAACAAGAAACTGCCGAGCAGTTCTTCACCGCTGCGATCGCGGCTCTCCCCCGCGCCGGTACGTGGTTTCCGCGGGTCGAGCTTCGCGGAGCCGAGTTCTTTCTGCGTTTGCGCGCGAACCCCGAATTGAAGCGCTCGGCCACGGCCGTGAGTTTTCGGGGTGCCGACCCGCGCACCGTGCCTGCGGTCAAAGGTCCCGATATCGACGCGATGGGTGCACTGCAGGCAGGAGCGCGTGCCCACGGTGCCGACGAGGCGATTCTGCTCACCGACGAAGGATTCGTCATCGAAGGCGCGTACAGCGCTGTGCTGTGGTGGCGTGGAGAGATTCTCTGCGGTCCGCCGGCAGAGCTTGAACGTGTTGATAGCGTTACCGCCCGCAGCGTGCTGACGTTGGCCCGCGCGCTCGGGCTCGACACCCACGAAGAAGCGGTCACCCCGGCGGAGCTCGCGGGCACCGAAGTCTGGGTCGTGAATGCGCTGCACGGCATCCGCATTGTCTCGAAGTGGGTCGATGGCCCGCAGCTTGCCGAGAAGCCTGGTCGTCTCGAGCAGTGGCGCACCCGACTCGGCGCTTTGGCACGCCCCATTTAGCCAGTGAGCTTTCGGTTTTGCTCGCTAGGCTCGTTCCGTGGACCCCGTCGACCTCATTTTGAGCGCTGAACCGAGTGCTGCCAGTGGCGGCTTTGGTCAGTGGGTCAACGATGCGCTGAGCTACATTCTTGACACCGTGCAGTCGGTCGATCCGGTACTCCGCACGATTCTCGCGGGCGTCGCGATCATGCTGGAGACGTCGATATTGGTCGGGCTTCTCGTGCCCGGCGACACGGTGGTGCTGGTGGCGAGCACCGCCGTGGGAAGCGTCTTCGAGGCGGCCATCCTCATCGCGGTCGTGATCGTGGGAGCCTTGATCGGCGAGAGCGTGGGCTTCGCCCTTGGCCGTTACTTTGGCCCCAAGATTCGGCACTCGCGCCTCGGCAAGCGCATCGGCGAACAGCACTGGGTGCAGGCCGAACGCTACCTGGGGCGCCGAGGAGGCATCGCCGTCTTCATCTCACGCTTTCTGCCCGTGCTGCACTCGCTCATCCCGGTAACCGTCGGCATGAGCACGATGCGGTACCGCACGTTTATGGCGTGGACCGTTCCCGCTACCAGCATTTGGTCAATCGCGTATGTCTCTGTCGGCGCCCTCACTGCAGGCAGTTTTCGGGAGCTGCTCGATCAGTTGCACTACGCGGGCTACATTTTCGTCGCCATCGTCGCTGCCATTGCGATCGTCACGGTGATCGCTAAGAAGCTGCTGCATCGCTCGCAACAGCGTCACATGGAATACCACGACGCCGAGTAACCCTTAACGGCCGAGGGGCGGATGCTCGTGCATCCGCCCCTCGGTGCTGGACTAGCCAGCAGCGTGTTCTGTTATCGCCCGTGTTAGCTGAGGCCGTTCTCGCTCAACCATGCGGTGGCGATGTCGTCCGACGACATCTTGTCAACGGTGCTCTCCACATTGAGAGCAACAAGGCCCTCCGGCGTGAGCTTGGCGTTGACGGCGTTAATGACATCAGCGATCGAATCAGCGATGTCTG
The DNA here is from genome assembly GCF_057365065.1 of Salinibacterium sp. 10G20-15. Taxonomy (NCBI): domain Bacteria; kingdom Bacillati; phylum Actinomycetota; class Actinomycetes; order Micrococcales; family Microbacteriaceae; genus Salinibacterium; species Salinibacterium sp. 10G20-15. The sequence continues at coordinate 2,200,554 of NZ_CP195118.1, read as the reverse complement.
CGTTCACCAGCGGCACAACATTCGAGGCCAAGAACAGACCCTCAGGGTCGGTAAGGGTAACGAGGCCTTCGGTCTGGATGCGCGGGTCGGCGCTGTAGACGTTAGCCATGTTGATGGTTCCCTCGACGAGTGCCGCAACGGTGGTGTCACCGGTCGCGGTGAAGCTGACCGTGGCGCCGTAGACGTCCTTGAGTCCGGCAGGACCATAGGGGCGCTCTTCGAGTTCAGCGTTTCCACCGAGCTTGAGGTCCGCAACGTCAGCGAGGTCCGCGAGGCTCGTCAACGAGTTAGCTGCCGCAAAGTCAGCGGTCACGTTGTAGGAGTCTTGGTCGGTAGCCGAGGACTGGTCGAGAACCGTGAGGCCCTCGGGCAGCGCATCAGCGAGTTCAGCGTAGACATCCTCTGAGGCCGTTGCCGTGGTGTCAGCGCTGTAGAACTGGAGGAGGTTTCCCGTGTATTCGGGAATGATGTCTACTTCGCCGCTTTCGAGAGCGGGTAGGTAAGCATCGCGCTGGCCGATCTGGAATTGACGCTCGACCTCAAAGCCAGCGTTTTCCAGTGCCTGCGAGTAGATTTCGGCAATGATTTCGTTCGAGTAGTAAGCCTGCGAGCCGACAACGATGGTGTCGCTGTTGGTGTTCTCGTCACTCGAACCGGAGTCCAGGGGATCACCAGTTGCACACCCTGACAGGGCAATTGCAACCCCGACCGCGGCGGCGCCTAGCGCGAGCCGGCCTTTGTTCTTAGCTGTGAACATTTCTATCCTCTTCTTTCTTGGGCAGATTTTGCTGCCACCGCACGTCGTCGAGTTGATGACGTGCGGACATCTTTAGCACGCCCAGCCGAAACTCCGCGGGGAACCGCAAATTGTTGGATGAGCGCAAATATTCCATCGAGAACGAGAGCTAGGGCTGCGATCAGCAGTGCACTACCCAACATCTCGTCATAACGCTGGAGAGGGAGGCCGCGGAAAATGTAAATTCCCAGACCGCCAAGCCCTACGTAGGCCGCGAGCGTCGCGGTAGCGACGACCTGCAGCGTTGCCGCGCGAAGGCCGCCAATGAGCAGCGGAAGCCCGAGCGGAACTTCTACCTTCCATAGGATCTGCCACTCCGTCATTCCCACCGCTCGCGCAGCATCAACAACGCGGCGGTCTACCGCTTCTATTCCCGCATACGCTCCCGCCAGAATCGACGGAATGGCCAAAAGTACGAACGCAGTGATCGCGGCGAGCTGAAGTTGAACCTGAGTTACCCCAATCAACAGCACGAGAAGCAGGATGAGACCAAACGAGGGCAAGGCGCGTGCAGCTCCCGATAAACCGACGGCGAAGTCGCGCCCCTTACCCGTGTGCCCGATGGCAAAACCGAGGGGAATCGCAATGAGCGCCGCAACAATCACCGAAAAGAAGGTGTAGAAGAGGTGCTCTTCGAGCCGGAGTGGAATCGGATTAGTGCCCTCGAGTCGCTCTGGAGAGAAGAGCCATTGCACTGCTTCTATGAGGAGATTCATGCGGGTGCTCCTTCCAGCGCGGGAGCAGTCGCCTTGCGCTTAGCGACCGTCGTCCAGGGCATCAGCATCCGGCCCAGCAGCACGAGAGCGCGGTCGATCAACAACGCGACAATCACTGTCATCACGACCCCGGCGAAGATCTCTTCCAAGATTCGGCGCTGAAAGCCGTTAGTAAAGAGGTAACCGAGGCTCTGCACTCCAATGAGAATTCCGACAGTCACGAGGCTCACCGTCGAGACAGCGGCGACACGGAGACCAGCGAGGACCACGGGGCCGGCAAGCGGGAAGTCGACAGTCCAGAACCGACGCCAACCGCCAAAACCTACAGCAGTGGCCGATTGACGGATCGCTGGATCGACTGAGCTCAGAGCATCAGCTACCGAACGAGCCATGATGGCCACGGCGTAGAGCGTGAGCGCGATAGTGATGTTGAGCTCGCTAAGAAAGCTGATGCCCAAAAGCGGCGGCAGGATCACGAACAGGGCGAGCGACGGAATCGTGTATAGCAAACCGGCGAGGGTCAGCAAAATGCCGCGAGTGAGCTTGAAGCGATACGCCAGCCAGCCCAAGGGAATCGAAATGAGGAAGCCGATAACAATCGGCGGAATGCTCAACCGAATGTGTTCGAGCGTGAGGCCCCAGATCAAATCAAGATTATTGATGATCCAGGTCACGCCGACTCCGATCCCCCGACGAGAACGCCAGCGCCGCGGCCTTCGCTGTCGACCAGGATTGTCCCCGCTTCCGTTTTCTTGAGGGTGAGTGCGCGCTTCCCCCGGTCGGTACCGATGAAGTTCGCCACGAAGTCGCTCGCTGGAGCGGCCATGATTTCGTTCGGGCTGCCAACCTGAGCAATTTTGGCACCCTTTTCTAGGATCACGACCTGATCACCCAACAAGAAGGCTTCGTCGATATCGTGCGTGACGAAGACAATCGTCTTGTCGAGTTCATGCTGCAGGCGGACTGTCTCCTGTTGCAGTTCCGCGCGCACAATCGGGTCGACCGCACCGAACGGCTCATCCATCAGCAGGATGTTCGGATTAGCGGCAAGGCCTCGTGCCACTCCCACGCGCTGCTGTTGGCCGCCTGACAATTGACTCGGGTAGCGGTCGGCAATGCTGCGGCTGAGGCCCACGGTATCGAGCAGTCCGAGAGCCTGTTCACGAGCCTGTTTTCTGGGCACGCCATTAAGCATCGGCACTGTGGTGACGTTGTCTATCACTTTGAAGTGCGGAAGCAGCCCGGAGTTCTGCATGACGTAGCCGATGCTGCGCCGCAGAGCTACGGGCTCTTTGCCCATAACGCTGTCGCCATCGATCTCGATGTCGCCCTCGGTGGGATCGACCATTCGATTGATCATCCGGAGCAAAGTGGTTTTACCACTTCCCGATGACCCGACGAAGACCGTAATCTTTCGCGACGGAATCACGAGATTAAAGTCTTCGACGGCCACGGTCCCGTCGGGGAAACGCTTGGTTACTGCACGAAATTCAATCATGATTTCGGCTCATTCCTCGCGCCCATGCGCGGATCGACACTTGCCAGCACTACTAGCTAAACAGTATTCGACGCCGCTGTCATTCCCGATTGGGCATAACTACCGCAAATCCGCATGAAGCGAGATCAGCTACCAGCCGATGTTCTCCGCAATAAAGCCGCGAACGTAGGACGTGCTGACCGAGATGAATTCTTCGTCACCCTGCGGATTCATCAAGAACGCGCGCGCGACCAAGGCATCGCTCATTTCTAGACTTGCTTCAAGGGTGAAGCGTGTAGCAGCTGAGTTCTCCACACCGAATCGTGCTGAGAGAGCTTCGACAATTCGCTCAGCAACCAGCGACTTGAAGGTGCGCCCGTTGGGTAGTGGTCGCAAGTCGAGCTGGTCTCCTACTCGGAGTCCTCGAAAACCGGGCTCCGTGCGGTATGTGTCGATAACGGCCGTGAACGCGTGACTCAGCGCCGCACGCCAGTCTGCCTGCGCCGGATCGTTGATGGCATCGGTAATGCGTGCCATCACACGCTCAAAATTGCGCGAGCCCAATGCTTGCAGCAAAACGATGCGGTCAGGAAAGTAGCGATAAACGGTACCGATCGACGCTCCTGCGCGTTCGGCGACCATAGCGGTGGTTAGTCGCTCAATGCCGACCTCGTCGACGACGGATGCTGCTGCATCAAGTAGTGCAGTCAGACGAGCGGTGCTCCGTGCTTGCACCGGTTCGTTGCGAAGCGAGACTGCTGGTTCAGTCACGTTTTCAATGGTTGTTGTTTGTGCGGACACAATGGCCCCCTTCTTGGTGTCTGATCAATCCTAACCTTTAGAACGGTTGTTCTACGATGGGTAGAATCTCACTTTTCTGAAAGAAACCCGTAAAATTGTTATATGTGCGGTCGATTTGCAATGGACGACACGGTCAACGAGATGATTGCGGAGTTCGTGACTGCGACCGGTCGCCCTCCCGAAGAGTGGCAAGCTGACTGGCTCGCTACCGCGATAGTGCGCCCTACCGACCAGGTCCCTATTCTGCTGAAGACTCTGTCAACCCGCGACGATCCTTCGTCTGAGTTGATCCCTCGCGCAGCGCTCGCGCAGTGGTGGCTGACGCCTCCCTTCTCGCCTGTCCTGCGCGGCAAGTACCCGACATTCAACGCACGCAGCGAGACCGTCACCGAGAAAGCCACGTTTCGCTCCGCGATCATCAGCCAACGCGCAGTGCTTCCCGCGATCGGTTACTTCGAAACGCAGAAGTCGGGGCCCACGCCGGTTCCCCACTACATCACACCACAGGAAGGCCTCCTCTACTTTGCCGGGCTCTACTCGTGGTGGAAGGATCCCGCCGCCGACCCTGAGGATCCCCAGCGCTGGCATCTCACCACCACCATGCTGACGCAACAAGCAACCGGAGCGCTTGCGGAGATCCATGACCGGATGCCCGTCATCCTTGATCGCGATTCGATCGATGACTGGATTGATCCGCGCACGCGCGGAGACCGGGCTTTGGTTGAAGCGACGGTAGCCGCGTCAGCAACACTGAGTGAACAATTACACGCCGAACCCCAGCCGTGAGTACCCATCGCACCCCGGGGCGGGTACGCACGGGGTGCACGAAAGCCTAGGCTGGAGTAATGGCTCGAACCGGCAAGTCCCACTCCCCTGGCCAAACAGCGGGTGAGATCCTTCATCGCGCCGCCCGGATCGAGGACGCTTTCCACCGGTGGCGCGAACGTCGTGGCCGCAAGCGAGGCCTTACCACTACGATCATCCCCTACAGCAGTTACGCGACGGAGGGCTGGGCCCGAGTACTGTGCCGCGTCGTTCTGACGCGCGGCACTGAAGCCTCAAAGAAACGTGCTGAAAAGGTGCGGGGCTGGCGGAGCTTCTTCAGCATTCCTGTGAACTCCGAAGTTGTCACCGTCACTATCGGCGGTGCACGGGTTCAGTTAACGCCGGGCCGCGGCGGCGTTATTGACGAACAAGTGAAGGTTGCTTTAGCTCCGGGATGGCAAGCAGCCACCCTGGATTCGGCTGGATCCGACGCGACAACCGCGCACATCTTCGTCGTGGATCCCAGCACGACATTCGGGGTGATTTCTGATGTCGATGACACAGTCATGGTGACGGCGCTCCCACGCCCACTGCTCGCCGCCTGGAACACCTTCGTTCTCGATGAACACGCGCGACGCCCGGTCGCCGGCATGGCAGTTCTTTATGATCGCATCACCCGCGCTAACCCACACTCGCCCGTCATCTACCTTTCTACTGGCGCATGGAATGTTGCTCCCACACTGACACGTTTTCTGCGCCGCAACCTCTATCCGCGCGGCGCCATGCTGCTCACTGATTGGGGTCCCACTCATGATCGGTGGTTCCGCAGCGGAGCGGAACATAAACGAGCCAACCTCCGGCGCCTTGCGTCCGAGTTCCCTCACGTGAAGTGGCTACTGGTGGGCGATGACGGGCAGCACGACGAAGAAATTTACGGTGAGTTTGTCGCGAGCCATCCCGACAACGTCGCTGCCGTCGCGATCCGCCAGCTCTCGACAGGAGAAGCGGTACTTGCCGGTGGCCGCAGCAAAATTGCCGAACGCGAGCGAGAGTCATCCGTTCCGTGGCGCTATGCGCCCGACGGTGCCCGTCTCGCCATCGAGTTGCGAGAACTGGGTCTCATCAACGACTAAGTCGCCACAGTTTTGTTAAATTTGGCGCACGAATGCGGCGATGTTCAGGAACACGCGCTACGACGCTGCAATGATTGACTAATGGCGTTACCAATCGAAGACTATGCCCTTATCGGCGACTGTCAGACTGCAGCCCTTATCGGAAAAGACGGGAGCATCGACTGGCTTTGCTTTCCCCGCTTCGACTCCGCATCAATGTTTGGAGCCCTCCTCGGAAACGAAGATCACGGCCGATGGCTAGTAGCCCCTCGAGCGAGCGTGGATGACCCGGCCACCGTCACGGTGACCCGCCAGTACCAACCCAACACATTTATCCTCGTCACCACGTGGGTGACGGAAACGGGTGAAGTTGAAGTAACGGACTTTATGCCGCACGGCAACCGCCGCGCGGATGTCATTCGTCGTGTTCGGGGAATTCGCGGCACCGTTTCGATGTACACAGAGCTTCTTATTCGCTTCGGATATGCCACTGCATTGCCCTGGTTGCGCCAGGCTCCCGAAGCCGGAGAAAACGCGATCATCGGTGTTGCCGGACCAGACGCGATTATCGCGCGCGGAATCGACATGCACTCCGCAGACCACACTCACCGCGGCGATTTCACGATTCGCGAAGGCGAAACGCGAGATCTGACCATGACCTGGTACCCGGCACACCGCAATCCACCGGCCGAAGTCGACGTCGACGCCGTACTCGAATCCACCAGTCGATGGTGGCTCAACTGGTCCGCTCACTGCGAACCAACCGAACAGTACCGCGAGATCGTCAAACGCTCACTGCTCGTGCTGCGGGTACTGACTCACGAAGACACTGGCGGCATTGTCGCAGCGGCCACGACGAGCCTGCCCGAGTGGTTCGGCGGAACACGCAACTGGGACTACCGCTATGTGTGGCTGCGCGACGCCGCCCTCACTCTTCATGTACTTCTCGATCACGGCTATGTGGCGGAGGCGGAAGCCTGGCGCCGTTGGCTCTTGCGCGCGATCGCCGGCGACCCCGCTGATGTGCAGATCATGTATGGCCTTTCGGGCGAGCGCTGGCTTGAAGAGCGCGAACTCACCTCCTTGCCCGGCTACGAAGGCGCCTCGCCGGTGCGTGTGGGCAACGGTGCCTTCGACCAGTTTCAAGGCGACGTATTTGGGGAGGTCATGATTGCACTCCAGGCCGCGCGTCGTTCGGGCGTTCACGAGAACGACTTCTCGTGGCCCCTTCAGCGCGCCCTCATGAACTACGTCGAAGACAACTGGAATCGCCCTGATAATGGCATTTGGGAAATTCGTGGACCGGAGCGCCACTTCACGCACTCTCGAGTGATGCTGTGGGCTGCGATGGACTGCGCGATCACAGCGGTAGAAGAGTTTGGTCTCGACGGTCCCATCGAGACGTGGATTGGCATCCGCGAAGAGATTCGCGAAGAAATCGAACGAGAAGGTTGGGACGCCGAACGCGGCACCTACACGCAGTACTACGGCGGCACCGGCGTGGATGCGTCGCTGCTTCAGCTGCCCCAGGTCGGCTACCTCAAGGCCGACGACCCGCGGATGCTCGGCACCGTCGCCGCGATCGAAGACGAATTGCTCCATGACGGCCTCGTGTTGCGGTACCGAACGGAAAGCGGGGTAGATGGCTTGCCCGACGGCGAGAACCCCTTCTTGACGTGTTCCTTCTGGCTTGTAGAGCAATATGCGTCGTCGGGGCGAGTCGACGATGCAACAGTCCTGATGGATCGCCTCGTTGGTTTTGCCAATGATGTCGGACTCATCAGCGAGGAGTACGACACGACGAACAATCGCCAGGCGGGAAACACTCCACAAGCGCTCAGCCACCTCGCCCTTGTGCGCGCCGCCGATGCGATCTCGGAAGCAAAGACAGCCAAGTGAAGTTCGTAACGACGCTGGTAATTGCGCGTCGTTCACCGCTGCTTCAGGTGCTCAAAACATCGGTCGCCGCGGTGATTGCGTGGGTCGTTGCCGGCTTCGTCGTGCAGCAACCGCTACCCATTTTCGCGGCGATCGCTGCGCTACTTGTCGTGCAACCGAGTGTGACGCAATCGATCGAGAAGGGGCTCGAACGCAGTATCGGCGTGGTCGCTGGCGTCGTCATCGCACTCGGGGCTGGTCAGGTTCTCGGCACTTCAAGTTGGGTCATCCTGTTGGTGATCGTTCTGGCGGTTGTCCTCGCGTGGGCGCTGAAACTAAGTGCGGGCTCAGCAAACCAGATCCCCATCAGCGCGATGCTCGTAATCGCCCTCGGCGGCCAGAACGCCGGCTACGCGGTCGATCGCATCATTGAAACAATCATTGGTGCCATGATTGGGCTGATCGTGAATCTTGCGATCGTGGCACCCGTCATCGTCAGTCCCGCCCGTACTGCGGTGGCGCTACTGACAAAGCACACAGCTGCTGCTCTCGAGTCCTTAGCGTCTGCTCTGCGGGTGCCAAAAACAGAGGCGGAGCTCGACGCTCTACTCGCCGACTCCCGCCAACTCAAGGAACTGCGCGATGCCGCCTCCGCTGCCCTGCGTAAAGGAACAGACAGCCTGACACTGAACCCTCGCCGCAGCAAGCATCATCGGCTGCTGCATCGCGACCGCGAACTATTCGCGATGCTCAGCGTGCTCGTGACGCGCACCCTAGGAATGGCACGAGCGATCCACGATCGCTACGACCCCGATCTCACGACCGATCCGGTAGCGCTCTCGATCGCGAGAGAGTTAGAAAGAGCCGCCCATGACCTGCGGCTGCGCGGCCGATCCCCCAGCGAACGAGAAGCCGCGCCACCGACGCGGGAACTGTTGACCCTGACTGCCCCGCTCACGGTGCTAACTCCACATCCACAGCACTGGATTTTGATCGGATCGCTACTGGAGGATGTGCGGCGAGTTCATGAAGAAATCGTGGGCGACGACGGCACGAGCTAGTTAGCCGACGAGCGCGCTGCACTGCGCGAGACAGGCAACGAAGCGCCCGGTCTCACCAGAGAGTTCGCGCCGCAACTCAAGCAATCGCACCGCGGCATCGTCAATGAGCGCCTCATCGAGTTCGCCCTCGTCAACGGCCTGGGTAACGGCGGCGACAATTCCTTCGGTATCGACCGCTCCGACATAGAGCAGCATCGTATTTCCGGCTTCAATCGCCCGCACCGCATTGCTGATCTGGTTGGAGTATTCGGCGACGCCGGAGCGCTCCAACATGCCCATATCATCCGTGATCGCGATGCCGTCGAAACCGAGATCGTCACGCAGAATTTCATGCCAGCGGGTCGAGAACGTCGCCGGTTCCTCATCCACCGCAGTGAATTTCAGATGGCCGAACATCACCAGGGGCGCTCCCGCTTCGATGCCGTCCTCGAAAGGAACCGCGTGCGTCTTCTCCCAGTCGGCAAAGGACAGCGACGTCGTCGGGATGCTTGAGTGCGAGTCTCCCGCGGCCGCTCCGTGGCCCGGGAAGTGTTTGAGAGTGGAGAGCACCATCGACTCCCCCTGCACGGCCTCCGCAACGCGCGCCCCGGCATCCGCGCCCGTTGCTCCGAACGATCGCTCGTAAATGAAGCTGGACGAGTCGCTGGCAATATCGGCGACGATGCCAAAGTTCACTGAGACGCCGACAGATTCGAGCAAGGCACCGCGCTGGGCGAAGGCCTCGAAGGCTGCGTCGGGGGCTTGAGAGCGAAGTTGTAGCGCCGATGCTGCGTCGTCCGTTGGAACACGGCGGACGATGCCGCCCTCTTGGTCAGTGGCGACCAGCACAGGCAAGCCCGCCTCTGAGCTCAGCGCCGCCGTATCGGCTTTCAACTCGCCCAAGCTGTCAGGGATGTTATCCCCCATCAGAATGAAACCGCCGACGCCGTCGAGAGTGCTACTCACTCGCTCGGCCGGTGATTCGCCGGGAACGTGCACCATGAGCATGCTGAGCACCTTCTGGCGGAGCGACATGGTGGAGAGTCGGTCAGTCGCGTACTGAGCGATCGGATCTACCGGTTGCGCCTCAGGTCGCGGCGCGAAGGTCGGAGCAGGAACGACGTCGGGGTGAGCAGCGGCAGTACACCCCGCGAGTGCGAGCGTCGCGGCTACAGCGGCGGCGATCGCAGGGATTCGTCGCGCGATCATCATGCAGCGATCGTACCCGGCTTCGACTCGAGCGGGTCAGGAGAGCCAGGTCAACGAAGCGAAGTCTTCTGCGGTGAGACCGAACTGATCGGTGGCGTGAGCGACGGTTGTTCGTACGACAGGTACCTCCACGCCCTTGCGCGTGAGAACGTCGATACCGGCGGGCGTGAGGCGCGATCGTGAGAACCGCAGCACGATGGTGTCAAAAGCATCGTCAGCCCCGACAACTTGCCAACGACTCGTGAGCACCTTCAACCAACCTTGACCGCGCCAGACGAATTCGTCGCCCCGCAAACGGTCGGTGCCGACGATGGTCTTCTGCTCGCCATCGCGAGTCGTGTAGCTCACGGTGTCAGCGAAAGTCAGCTCGTCACCCTCGGCAGTCTCGTAGCTAAACTCCGGGTTACGGCGCGTTCCATCGAGCCACATCGGAAAATTGGTCGCCTCAACGCACCAAGTGCCGGGCAGCTTGGCGGCTAGCACCGAAAGATCAAAAACTTCACTCACGAGTTCAACATAGATCACCGCGGCTGATAGTCCCCATCACGACTCGAGTCTGCGACTACTCTTGGCGCATGATGCGCGCTCTCCTCCGGTCGTCCCACCCCGGTCCCACTGCCGCGGTGACCGTGATCGTGTTGGCACTCGCGTGGGGTTATGGCCTTGAGGGGTGGCGAATCGCCACCCTGACCGCCGCGATTCTGGCCAATCAGTTGTCGGTAGGACTCTCGAATGACTGGCTTGACGCTGAGCGCGACCGCGCCTCCGGTCGTACCGACAAACCCATCGTGTCAGGCGAAGTCTCGGCCACGCAGGTTGCGGGCATCGCCATGGGGCTTGCCGCGACATCCATTGTTCTTTCGGTGCTTCTCGGGCCGCTTGCTGCCCTTGCCCATGCAGTCTTTCTTGCCAGCGGCTGGCTTTACAACCTAGGGCTTAAGGCGACACTCTTCTCCGTTGTGCCGTACATTGCGGGATTCGGAGCGCTGCCCGCCATCGTGACCCTTGCTGCCGGAACTCCGCAGTTTGCTGCACCGTGGGCGATTGCGGCGGGAGCGCTCGTGGGGGTTGCGGCCCACTTCAGCAACGTACTTCCCGACCTAGACGACGATTCGCGCACCGGGGTGCGCGGGCTGCCGCACGCTCTGGGCACCCGGCTTTCCGCCACTGCGATCGCCGTCGGGCTGATCGGCGCGAGCATCGCTGTGGTGTTTGGGCCCGGCACCGCTCCGAGCGCGCTAGCCCTCATCGGCTTTATCGCCATCATCGCCATTGCGGGAGTGAGCGTGGTGCTGATCGCGCGGGGAACACTTCAGCGATTGCTCTTCCGCCTAACGATCGCCGCCGCCGCCATCACGGCCGCGCTTCTCGTGCTGTCGGCACCGCAACTGAGCTGACGCTCTACGCCAACGGCGGGGCGACATCACTCGGTTCGTTCGCTTCAGCGCCGGGATTGCGGATGCCCACCAGTGAGATCACGGCACCGGCGAACAACAGCATCGCCGTGACGATCACCACACGGTGGAAGTTCTCAGGCGAAAGCGAACCGACCGTGATCACGCCAATGAGCGCCACGGTGATGAGACCAGCAATGCGCGACACCGCGTTGTTTACCGCAGAACCAATTCCAGCTTGCTCTGTCGAGATCGCCCCCAAGATGGCGGACGTGAGCGGGGCAACCGTCATCGACATTCCCACGGAAAACAAGAGCACGCCCGGCAACACTTCGGTGACGTAGTTGACTGACTCCCCCAGCCCTAGGAACGTCACGTAGCCGACTCCGCCGAGCAACGGGCCGAGCGTCATGAACAAGCGCGGGCCGTATTTGCCGCTGAGACGACCAAAGAATGAGGAGAGCAGAATGATTCCGAGTGACGAAGGCAAGAACGCAAAGCCCGCGAAGGTCGCCGAGTATCCAGCCACCTCTTGCAGATACACAACCACGATGAAGCCGCCGAGGCCCAGCGCGCCGTAAATGAAGAACGTCGCAATATTTCCCATACTGAAATTGCGGTGACGGAAGAGTTCGAGCGGCAGCATCGGCTGCGTCGCGCGGCGCTGCCACACGACAAAAGCGATGAAACTCAGGATGCCGACCACGAGTGGTACGTAGACGGCGGGGCTGCCCCAACCCAAGTTTCCCTGCTCGATGAGCGCAAAGACCGGGCCGCCAAGCCCGACGATTCCGAGGGCGGCGCCGAGGAAGTCGATGCGCGTGTGGGCTTTGCGTTCATCTCGGTGACCAAGTCTCACGAGCAACCACAACGTGATGGCGATCGGAATGACGTTGATGGCGAAGACGAGGCGCCAGCTGAGCAGGTCGACAAAAGCGCCGCCGAGCACGGGGCCCACGATAAACGCGGCGCTCGTCCACGCCGTCCACTGCCCGATGGCATGAGCCTGCGCCGTGCCGCGGAACGTCGACATGATCAAGGCGAGAGAGCTCGGCACAAGGAGCGCGCCGGCGATGCCTTGAACGCCGCGCAACACAATGAGCAATTCGGCGTTGGGCGCAAGAGCAATGAGCAGCGATGCAACGCCAAAGCCGATGAGACCGATTCGCAGGATAACGAGTCGACCGAACACGTCCGACAGGGAACCCGCGAGCAGAATGAGCGAGCCAAGAGTGATGAGGTAGGCGTCGACGACCCACTGCTGAGTGCTCAGCCCACCGCCCAATTCAGAGCTAATTGCAGGAAGCGCAACGTTGATCACGGAGCCATCAAGGAAGGCAACAAACGACGCCAGAATCGCGATGGTCAGTACAAAACGTTGATCCCGGGTCATACAGCTATTCAACACCGGGCAGCATCACGTTATGCCCAATCAGTGGGTTAGCGAAAAGCACCTGCCCCGTCTGGAACCTAATCAAGCCGGCTGAAAGCTGTCACTCGCACGACAGCGATACCTTCTGCAGCAGACTCAGCGAGATCCACGGTCGCGTTGATCGACCAATCGTGGTTGCCTTCCGGGTCGTCGATAATCTGCCGTACGTGCCACTGCTCAGGCTCCTCGGTGATGGCAATCATCGCGGGACCCCGCGCGTCACCCGCCGTGGACATCGAGTCGTGCTCATCGAAGTAGCGATCGAGCGCCTCGCCCCACGCTTCTTCGTCGTAGCCGGCTGCGGCATCCAGCTCGCCGAGAGCGACCGCGTCGTCACGTGCCGCGAGCTGAACGCGACGGAACATTTCGTTGCGCACGAGAACACGAAACGCGCGAGCATTCGTAACGACGAATGCCGGAGTAGGCGGCAAGACTGGCTCACCACTAGTGGCGGAGTCGACCCCGTTCGTCATGGCCTCCCACTCATCGATGAGACTCGAGTCGACCTGGCGAACCAGTTCGCCGAGCCACTCGATGAGGTCGAGTAGTTCGTCGGTTTTGGCGTCATCCGGAATGGTTTGACGGGTGGCACGGTAGGCGTCGGAGAGATAACGCAGCACGAGGCCCTCGCTGCGAGCTAGACCATAGAAGCCCACAAAATCGGCAAAGGTCATGGCGCGCTCGTAGAGATCCCGCACGACGCTTTTGGGGCTGAGAGCGAAGTCGCCGATCCACGGCTGGCTCGCCCGGTACATCTCGAAGGCGGCATCCAGCAGCTCTTCGAGGGGCTTGGGCCACGTGACTTCTTCGAGCAGCTCCATGCGCTGGTCATACTCGATGCCTTCGGCTTTCATCGCCGCGACGGCCTCGCCGCGGGCCATGAACTGTTGCTGCGAGAGGATCGGGCGTGGGTCATCTAGCGTCGCTTCGAGCACAGAAATCATGTCGAGGGCGTACGTCGGCGACTCGCGATCGAGTAAATCAAACGACGCCACAGCGAACGGCGAGAGCGGTTGGTTGAGCGCAAAGTTGGCTTGCAGATCGACCGTGAGGCGAATCTCAATGCGTTCGTCGAAGCTCTCAACTTCCTCGCCATCCACGATCATCGTGTCGGCAATGCGGTGCTCTTCGACGATTTCAGCGGTGCGCAAGGTGCGGTAGATCGCGAGCGCTTGTTTGGCGAGTTCGCGTTGCTTGTGACGGGGTTCATGGTTGTCTTCGACGAGGGTGCGTACGTTGGAGAAGACGTCGCCGCCGCGAGCGATCACGTTGAGGATCATCGCGTGGTTCATGCGCATGTTGCTGGTGAGCTGTTCGGGCTCTGCGGCGATCATCCGCTCGAAGCTAGTTTCGCTCCACGTGACAAACCCTTCGGGAGGCTTTTTGCGCACGATCTTGCGTAGCTTCTTGGCGTCGTCACCGGCCTTGGCAACGAGCTTGGCGTTTTCCGACTCGTGCTCGGGAGCCTGAGCCACAACGGTTCCTGCCGTGTCAAAACCAGCGCGACCGGCGCGACCAGCGATCTGGTGGAACTCACGCGCGGTCAGCTGACGCATCCGGGTGCCGTCGTACTTGGTGAGCTGCGTCAGCAGCACAGTACGGATGGGCACGTTGATGCCGACGCCGAGAGTGTCGGTTCCGCAGATCACGCGCAGCAACCCGCGCTGAGCGAGTTGCTCGACGAGGCGGCGGTACTTGGGCAGCATGCCCGCGTGGTGCACGCCGATACCGGAGCGGATGAGGCGCGAGAGCGTCTTGCCGAATACGGTTGTGAAGCGGAAGTCACCGATCGCGTCAGCAATCTGGTCACGCTGCTCGCGGGAGACAACCTTGATGCTGGTCATCGCTTGCGCGCGCTCGAGAGCGGCGGCCTGCGAGAAGTGCACAATGTAGATCGGCGCTTGGCCGGTGGAGAGCAACTCTTCCACCGTCTCGTGGATGGGCGTGAGGGCCCACGAGTAGTGCAGCGGCACGGGGCGTTCGACACCCGTGATCAGGCTTGTTTCGCGGCCAGTACGGCGGCTCAGGTCATCCGCCAGCGGTTGCATGTCGCCGAGCGTCGCCGACATCAGCACAAACTGCACCTTGGGCAGGATCAGCAGCGGCACCTGCCAGGCCCAGCCGCGATCGGGATCGGCGTAGAAGTGGAACTCATCCATCACAACCTGATCGACACGAGCATCCGCCCCCTCGCGCAGCGCGAGATTCGCCAAGATTTCCGCGGTGCAGCAGATGATGGGCGCGTCGGCGTTTACCGAGGAATCCCCCGTGACCATGCCGACGTTCTCGGCGCCGAAGACCTCAACAAGCGCGAAGAACTTCTCGCTCACGAGAGCCTTGATGGGCGCGGTGTAGAACGTGCGCTGCCCTTGGGCAAGCGCAATCGCGTGGGCGGCAATCGCTACGAGCGACTTTCCCGTGCCCGTTGGCGTGGAGAGGATGACGTTGGCACCCGAAACGAGCTCGATTACCGCTTCATCCTGAGCAGGGTAAAGATCGAGGCCTCGGCCAGATGCCCAGCCGACGAAAGCGTCATAGGTTGCGTCTGCGTCAAAGGGCGTCGGAAGCGCATCCAAGAGTGAGGGCATTGTTCCACCGTAGCCGGGTCGCCCGACATCACGGCGCGAGAACCGCGGATCGAGTGGGGTGCGAATTCGAGTCACCGGCACGGAGGACAACGTCAGCACCCTCCGCGAGCGTTCCCCACTCGCAGCGCGAGTAGAATTGGGTGTGCCTAATTCTTCACCCGCCTCCGATCACGGCCCCAGCGGTCTTGACCCCACCGAGCTCGAGATTACCCTCAAGGTTCTCGACCAGATGGTGGGCATGGATGAAGAGCACCCCGACTTCGTGACGGTGCGGCGGGCGACGGCCGCCATGTTCAAGGCGGTCAAGAAAGAGCGCCGCCTCGAGAAGCGTGCGGCCATCGCTGACGCCGACCGTCAAGTTATTGCAGCAACTGCTACGGGTGCGGCTGACCGTATTGATGACGAGACCCGCGGCATCCCCATCTCTACCAGCACGACGGCGCCGACCGCCGGCGAACTAATTAAGGCTCGCCCGTGCTACATCTGCAAGCAGCCGTACACCACCGTCGATGCGTTTTACCATCAGCTGTGCCCGAGCTGTGCGGCTTTCAATCACGCTAAGCGTGACGCCCGCACTGACCTGACGGGCAGGCGTGCGCTGCTCACCGGTGGCCGCGCCAAGATCGGCATGTACATCGCTTTGCGTTTGCTGCGGGATGGCGCGCACACGACCATCACGACTCGTTTTCCTCGGGATGCCGTTCGTCGCTTCTCGAGCCTGCCCGACTCGGCAGACTGGTTGCACCGCCTTCGCGTGGTTGGAATCGACCTGCGCGACCCTGCCCAAGTAATCGGTCTGGCCGAGTCTGTCGCTGAGCAGGGCCCACTCGACATCCTGATCAACAATGCGACGCAGACCGTACGTCGCTCCCCCGGGGCATACCAGCCGCTCGTCGATGGTGAGCTCGCTCCCCTGCCCGACGGCCCGCTGCCCGAACTCGTGACCTTCGGGCATACGAATGACCCGCATCCGCAAGCCCTCGCGCAGTCAGTATCGGCGCATCCGATCCTGGCCGCCGCGGCTACGCGTGCCGAAGAGCTGACCGAGCAAGCCATGACCGCTGGCTCGAGCTCACTGGAGCGACTCGCTGCCGGAACCGCGATCGACGCCGGTGGCCTCGTGCCTGACCTCGACTCGATCAACTCGTGGACTCAGCACGTCGATCAGGTCGACCCGCTCGAGATGCTCGAAGTTCAGCTCGCGAACACTACGGCACCGTTCGTGCTGATCTCCAAGTTGCGTCCCTCGATGGCAGCCTCCGCGTCCCGTCGCAAATACATCGTGAATGTGTCGGCGATGGAGGGCGTGTTCGGTCGCGGTTACAAGGGCCCCGGGCATCCGCACACCAACATGGCCAAAGCCGCCGTGAACATGCTTACCCGAACGAGCGCCCGCGAGATGTTCGAGAGCGACGGCATTCTGATGACGAGTGTCGACACCGGCTGGATTACGGATGAGCGCCCTCACCCCACCAAGGTGCGGTTGGCAGAAGAGGGCTTTCATGCGCCGCTCGACCTCGTCGATGGTGCGGCCCGCGTCTACGACCCGATCGTGCGCGGCGAGGATGGCGAAGATCTGTTCGGCATCTTCCTCAAGGACTACGACAAGAGTTCATGGTAACGCCGATGACTACCCCGGCAGAGTTTTTGAAAGCCACCACGAGTGGAACCCGTGTCGTGGTGCGTCATCTCATCGAGGATGGCCGCGCGACCGACTCACTCGGCTATTTTCACCTCGCCGATGACACCCACTGCGTCGTTGCAACAAAGCGTGGCCTCGAGACCATTGAACTCGCGAAAGTTGTCGCCGCAAAAGAAGTGCCACCGCCGCCAGCGCCCCGCCCCCGAACTGCGACCACGGAATAGTAGGGGATGCGGCATAACAGGCGTAGAGTTCTCGCTGGACTAAAGACCACAATCGAATGGGTAAGTTGAACAAGTGGGCGTAAGAATCGAACGAATTGACCTTCCCGGGTTTGGCGTGCGCAACGACGTCATCACGAACTCAGGATGCCGCATCAGCGTCGTCTCGCTGCGCTCTGGTGAACGTGATCTTGCGTTCTTCAACGCTGATGACCCCGATTCGAACGCGGCGTCGATCTCGCTCAGCGATGACGAGGCCTCCGCCATCGCTGAGGTCCTCGGCTCGTCGCTTACTCTCAGCCGGCTGTCTGCTCTGGGGGAGAAAGCCGAAGGGCTCTTCACCGAAGAGATCTCTTTGCCCAACGGTTCCGATTTCGTCGGCCATCCCATGGGTGACATGAAAGCCCGCACTCGTACTGGTGCGTCCATCGTTGCCATCGTGCGCGGCAACGACGTTGTCACTTCCCCCGGTCCTGAGGTCGCATTCGAACCCGGCGACGTTATTGTCGCAGTCGGCACTCGCCAGGGGCTCGATGCTCTCGGCACGCTCATCAATAGCGGTCCCAGCTAAGGGTCGCGTATGCATGAGACGACGCAGCTACTCATTGAGGTTGGCGCTCTCCTGCTCGTTCTGAGTGTGCTTGGCAGAGTTGCCGCACGCTTCGGGTTCTCGGCGATCCCGCTGTATCTTCTCGCGGGACTCGCCGTTGGCGAGGGCGGCCTACTCCCCCTTCAGGCCAGCGAAGAATTTTTCGAAGTCGGATCGCAGATCGGCGTGATCTTGCTGCTGGCCATGCTCGGACTCGAATATTCGGCCGACGAGCTAGTGTCCAACCTCAAAACCTCGCGCGTCTCGGGACTTCTGGACGGTGTCTTCAACGCGCTCCCGGGCGCACTGTTCGCGATGCTTTTGGGCTGGGAACCGGCCGCGATTGTTGCTCTCGCTGGAGTGACGTGGGTCTCTTCTTCCGGAGTAATTGCCAAGGTCATCCGGGACCTTGGGCGACTCGGTAACCGCGAGACGCCGGTCATTTTGTCGATCCTCGTGATGGAAGACCTCGCGATGGCCTTCTATCTTCCCGTCTTGTCTGCGCTCGTAATCGGTGCCGGGTTACTGCAGGGGTCCATCACCGTGGCGATCGCAGTTGCCGTGGTCGTCACCATCCTCTACGTAGCGCTTCGCCACGGGCGGTTCTTGTCACGCTTGCTCCCCCAGAAGAACGCTGAAGCGCTGCTCCTCGGAGTTGTGGGCCTCACGATGCTTGTTGCGGGTCTCGCCGAGGCGGTGAACGTCTCCGCAGCAGTTGGTGCGTTCCTCGTGGGTATCGCCATTTCAGGGCCTGTAGCGCACCAGTCCGCCCAGCTCATCACTCCCCTACGTGACCTCTTCGCTGCCGTGTTCTTCGTCTTCTTCGGCATCTCGACCTCGCCCGCCGACATCATCCCGGTGCTACTGCCGGCTTTCGCCCTCGCTGTGCTCACGATTGGCACCAAAACGTTCTCCGGATACCGGGCTGCGAAACGCGCCGGCATCGCCGCACCTGGCCGTTGGCGTACCGGGTTGGCCCTGACGCCCCGCGGCGAGTTTTCTATCGTGATCGCCGGCCTCGCCGTCGGCGCCGGCATCGAACCGATGCTCGCCCCGCTAGCCACCGCCTACGTTCTCATGACGATCATCGCCGGCCCGCTGTTGGCGCGTGTGCCCGATACCGCGTGGTTCAAGGCGCGCGTGCGCAAACCCGTATCGGCGCCGCCGACGATGCCGATCGCTCCGCGTTAGTTATCTTCATAGCTGAGCGGCGAGAACCCGAGCGACCCCACCGCGACAGCGGAGCGCACGGGGACACACCACGACGCGACGAGTGGCAAAACCATGAGGCCGCCACCCGCCACGTTATGGGTCAGACCGCCACTTGCGTTATCGCAGCGCGCACCGTGCGCGCCACCTCCACCGCGTTCGGCAGGTCTGAGTGTACGCAGAAGGAGTCAGCGCGCACGGGAACCTCGTTCCCCGTTGTGCTGATGGTTATTCCTTCCCGTAAGGCACGTAACGCCCGCTCCGCGACTTCGCTCAGGTCCCTGACGGCGCCTGTACGGTTCACGACGATCATGCCGTCATCCGTATAGTCGAGATCGACGTAGTACTCGGCAACGAATGGCACGCCCCTCTGCGCCGCCACTCGTTCGTGAGCTGTGCCTGCGAGCCCGTAAATTGGCACGCCATACTGCACTGCAACGTCACACGCGGCATCCATCAGCTCGGCATTTCGCGCGAGCATTCCGAAGAGTGCACCGTGCGGTTTGATGTGATGCAGTTCGAGACCCTCTGCCTGAACGAACGCCGCAACCGCCCCCGTCTGATAGCGGATGAGGTCGCGCGCTTCTTCGGTCGTGATCGCCATTTCACGGCGCCCAAACCCCGCAATGTCAGGCAAGCCCGGGTGGGCTCCCACTGTCACGCCCCGGTCGAGGGCGAGAGCAACGATCCGAGAAATTGCGGTGGGATCGCCGGCGTGCAGCCCGCCCGCCACGTTGATGCTGTCGACAAACTCAAGGAGGAGTTCGTCATTACCGAAATGGTGGATGCCTACCGACTCCCCCATGTCGGCATTGACCGTAATCGCCATGTCAGTGATCAGTCTCCGTCAGTGTTGCCTCGGGGCTTCGACGCGCGGCCGTTGCCTTCTCTACTGCGGCCGCAACGACCAATAAGCGCTGCTCGTCGTAGGGAGCGCTCATGATTTCCAGTCCGACGGGAAGTCCGTTGTCGGTGAAACCAACAGGGACCGTGATTGCCGGGAAGTGAAGTTGCGAGGCAATAACCGTATTGGTCGGGTAGGTAAGGCAGGTCCAGCGGTCAGCAAAGACATCCTCGCGTGTCGGCGCGGGGAGCTTGGCATCGGGGAAAACGATTGCGTCGAGGTTCAGTTCCTCCATCAAGCTCACGACCGTGCGCTGGAACTTCTGCTGCACGAGGATGCGCTCAACGTATTCGGGGTCGTCGGCCGGGTTCTCGGGTGACGCCGCGATTCCGATCAGCAGATCGAGCTTCGGGTGGAAACGGCCGCTTGCAATGACATCGCTCATTCCCGTAACTCCAGAGCCCGGGCGAGTCGCGAAAAACTTGTCCATGTCTTCGTGCGAACGAGTGTTGTAAAGCGAGGTGAACCCGACCAAGTGCATCAGATCGTCGACATGAACGTCAATGGTCTCTCCCCCGGCACTACGCAACTTGGCGAGCGTGTCTTCGAGCACCACGTTGACGCGGGCGCCATCGACATCACTTTCGTCACCGAAAGCTTCACGGAGCACCCCAACGCGCTTGCCGGTCATAGTCGAATCGGTGAGGCCATCAGTGTACGAACCAGAATGGCGCGCCACCCGATTGACACTTGTGTAGGAATCTTCGGGGTCGAAGCCCGCGAGAACGTCCAGAACACGGGCGCTGTCTTCCACCGTGCGAGTCATCGGACCGGGCGTGTCCTGCGGCTTGACCAGGGCAGACATTCCCGCGCGGCTGATCAGCCCTGGGGTAACCCGCAGGCCAACGAGGTTGCAGAAGGATGCAGGCAAACGGATCGAACCGCCGGTGTCTCCACCGATTCCGACCAGAGAAAGATTGGCAGCGATCGCGGCTGCCGATCCCGATGACGATCCTCCCGGGTCGCGATCGAGATCGTAGGGGTTCTTTGTGGTTCCGCTGCGCGATGAGGTGCTGAACCACGAGGTCGCGAAGTCCGGCATCGTGGTGGTTCCCATGATGACAGCACCGGCAGCCCGCAGTCGTGCGACAACCGCGGAATCCTTCTCGGGCACGAACTCGGCCGCAATTTCGCTGCCATAGCTCGTGGGCATTCCGCCGACTTCAACTTGATCTTTGACGAGCACGGGAACACCGTGCAGCGGGCCGAAGAGCTCCCCCTGAGCGGCAAAGTACGCGTCAAGCGCTGCAGCGTCGGCAGCCGCCGACGGCGACAACGCCACGATCGAATTGAGGGCCGCACCGTTGCGGTCGATGGACTCGATGCGGTCGAGGTAGGCCTGCACAACGTTCGCTACTGTGACGGTTCCTGCGCGGTAGGCATCCTGAACTTCGCTAATGGTGATCTCACGGACATCAAAATTTTCCGACATGATCTTGCTCCTTTTAGAGGGTGTCTTTACTAATACTGCTCTGGGTGGACTCGATTGACGAGGTTTTACGGGGACGGGCGAAGCGACTCCAATCGACAGAGGTGAGAGCCGCAATGATGATCACCCCCTTGATGATGTTCTGGTAGTAGGCATCAATATCGAGAAGGTTGAAGCCGTTCTGCAAGGTCGCGAGAATTGCGACACCGACAGCGGTGCGCCACATGGAGCCTTTGCCGCCGGCGAGAGTAGTGCCTCCCACGATCACGACCGTGAGCACGTCGAAGACGAGCTGCCCGCTGAGTCCAGCCTGAGCTGAGCTCAATCGGGATGCGGTAATCGTGCCGGCAATTCCGGCGCAGATTCCCGCGACGAGGTAGGCGCTCGCGACAATCCAGTCGGCTCGAATTCCTGAAAGGCGCGCGGCCTCACGATTGCCGCCCACGGCGTAAATGTTGTGACCGTATGTAGTGAACGCCAGGATGAGGCCGCCCACGATGAAGAGAGCAATCATGAGCAGCGCGCTGAGGGGCACGCCCGCGAGAGAACCTCGTCCAAGCACGGTGAATGGCTCGAAAGCCACTTGGATGGGACGATTTCCAGTCAGCAACAATGCCACGCCGGTGATGATCAATGACGAGCCGAGTGTGGCGATGAACGGGTTAACTCTCAGTAGAGTCACGATCACCCCGTTGACTAGGCCGACTATGCCGGCGACGGCGATCGCCCCGAGGAATGCCACCAGTGGTGGCATCGTCTGGCCGAGTGTTGCCGCCACAACAGCGGCAAGAGCGTAAGTTGCTGCCATCGACAGGTCGAAACCTCCTGTGAGAACGACGTACGTCATTCCGATGCCCATGATGGCCACCGGCGCCCACTGGGCGAGAACGTTGCTGACGTTGCCAAGCGAGAGAAATGCCGGTTGTAAGATCGCGACGATTATCACGAGGGCGGCAAGCGCCAAGAGCACGCCGTATTCGCCGAAGGCTCGGCGAAGACGAGTAGTGAGCGGATTGGCTAGGTGCTGCGGGGCGGTGGTTAGTGTGCTCACAGTGTTGCCTCCTGAACGTGAGGTGATGACGACGTGGATGGGGAAACGGGAATGGTCGACAACTCGGTCGTTCCGAAAGACTGAGCTAGCACGTCGTGGACAGTCGCTCCGCGCGGTAGTTCTGCCACGACTTTTCCGGCGCGACACACGATCACTCGGTCGCTGTGATCGAGAACTTCTTGGATCTCGCTTGACGACCACAGCACGGCACGACCTTCGTCTGCGAAAGATCGCATCGAGGCGAAAACTTCCGACTTCGCGCCGATATCCATTCCGCGCGTTGGTTCGTCGAGCAGCATGAGGCGCAGGGGCCGCGAAAAGAGGCGGCCAAGGAGCAGTTTTTGTTGGTTACCGCCCGAAAGTGTTCCGGCGGACGCCCCCAGCCGCGATGCGGCGAAGGCCACTCGGCGAGCAATCGGCTCTGCCCAGCGTGCGATGAGTCCCGCGGAGACACGGCCCTTTCGGCGCGTGAGGGCGAAACCACCCAAAGCGATGTTCCAGGCTGCGGCGCGATCGAGTACGAGACCCTGATGTTTACGGTCTTCTGGGGCCAACGCGATTCCGGTTGCCCACGCTTGAGCTGGGGTGGCCGGCCATCGCCTCTCTGTGCCATCGAGCCGGAGACCGCCTGTGCGTACGGGATCTGCGCCTGCTATTGCGCGCAATAGGCGGGTGCGCCCCGAGCCTACGAGTCCGGCGATTCCCACGACTTCGCGAGAACGAATCGCGAGCGACGCCAGATCGACGCCCGGTGCCGTGAGGTTGTCGATCGCCGCAATGACGGGCTCCATATTCGTACGCTGGCCACCGGTCGGCGCCGACGACGGCGAGTGGCCGAGCATCGCCGTCACAAGCGCTGTTTTGCTCCAGTGATTAGCGGGACCTCGCGAGACTACCGAACCTTCGCGAAGAACCATCACTTCATCGCTGATGTCGAGCACCGCGTCAAGATCATGGGAAACGTATAGCACCGAGCATCCCTTGGCGCGCAAGTCACGAATTACAGAGTGCAAGCGTTCAATGTCTTCGGGGCCGAGTGATGCGGTGGGTTCGTCCATGATCACGAGGCGGCGCCCGTGAGCAATAGCACGCATGATCTCAAGCAACTGTTGATTTGCGGTGGAGAGGCTACCCGCGCGAGTTTCGGCACGGATGTCGCTGCCAACGCGCTGGGCAACCGCGGTGTAGTTGCGCCGCAATTGTTGCTTTCGCACCACGCCACACAACGTCGGGACATGGCCCAAATACACGTTCTCCTGGGCGCTAAGCTCCGGAACGATCGTGAGCTCTTGATAGATCATGGCAACCCCCGCGTCGGATGAGGAACGGGGGTTGCCAGCGATCACTGGTGTTCCGAATACTTCAATCTGACCCGCGCTGGCACGTTCGGCGCCCGCGATCGACTTCATGAGGGTCGATTTGCCGGCTCCGTTCTCTCCGACAACGGCGAGAACTGTGCCCGGCTCGACGGTGAAGCTGACGTCGTTGAGTGCTCGTACTCCCGGATACTGCTTACTGAGGCCGGAGACGGTCAGTGCCATGGATGGTTCGCGGTTCAGAGTCATGATTAGTACTCGGGGTCGAAGTCAGCAGCGTTGCTGCTGTCGATGAAGATGGTGCCGGGGCCGTCGATAACTACCGGCGATTCAGCGAGGTAGGTGAAGCCCTCAGTGATCTCGTCGGTCGCAAGGGCTCGAGCGAGCTGAACTCCGCCGTAGTAGGACTCTTCGTAGGGCAAGAGCACTGTCGTCGAGGTCCAGGCTCCGTCGACGACGCGCTCCGCGCCGTATTCCGTGCCGCCGACGCTGTAGATCCGTACGTCGTCACCGGGAGTGAGCCCGGCGGCGCGGATGCCTTCTTCAACGCCGCGAGTCATGTCGTCCCACGAAGAGATGACGATCTCGGCGTTGGGGTTGGCCTGCAGAGCATCCTGCACCACGCTGAGCGACGTCGCGGGGTCAAAGTTGCCCGGCTGTTCAGTGACGACGGTGACGTTGGGGTGATCGGCAGCAGCGCGCTCAATCGCGTTCTGCCAGCGCGTGTAGAGGTCACTACCGAGGAAGCCGCCAACGGCGATGGCCTCGCACTCGCCTTCACAGGAGTCGAAGGCGTTGTTGACGTGCTCAAGGAAGAAAGATTCGGTCTGCATAGCGACGAATCCAACGGAACCTTCGGTGAAGTCAGCGTTTCCGCACATGGGGCTGTTGATCGTCGCTACCGGAGCACCTGACTCGACGAGAACATCGAAGCTTGCACAGCCCGAAGCATCGGCAACGGGAGAAAAGATGTAGCCGTCAAAGTCGCGCAACACAGCGTCTTGTACCTGACCCTGCTGAGCGTTGGCGTCAAAGGCGGCATTGAAAAGGGTGATCTCCGCGTTGACTGCCGCTGCGGCATCCTGCGCACCCTGCCAGCGCACCTGGCAGAACGTGTTCTCGGTGGCGCATTCTGCGATGTAGGCAATCGACGCTCCATCGAGGTCGGGAAGCCCGGCTTCGATGTAGTCGAGCGTGGTGGCCATCGCAGTTTGCGAGGCGACGGCATCGCTGGGGGCGCTGTCGGTGGTTCCGCTTGTGCTGGGGGCGGTACATCCGGCAAGCGCCATCACACCCAACATCGCTGCACTTAGTAACACTCGGGTTCGCATGATCTACTCCTCGTTGAAAGCTAGACATTCAATGTTTGACACTCAACGTAGTACCTTGGACCTAGATCAACAAGGTTTTAGTTGTTACATTTAGATTTCGCAGAAACTGAGGTTTCGGCACCCTTACCACCGAGCCTTTCCAAGGAGTCACGGATGACCCAGCCTGAGTTCGAACCTGCAGAGCTGTCGCGCCGCGATGCCTCTGGCCAGATCGCACTGCAGCTACGCAAGGCGATCAACGACAACGTGTGGGAGCCAGGCGAGCGTCTACCCACCGAAAAAGAGCTGGCGGATACTTTCGATGTGTCACGCGCCACCGCGCGCGAAGCCCTCAAGCTGCTCTCTGCGACCGGCCTTGTTCAATCCACCCGCGGCGGCCAAGGCGGTACATTCGTAACAGTCCCCGATGCCGACCAAGTTGCCGCCCAGCTCAGCGATGCGATCCGGCTGTGGTTTCGCGTGGGGAACGTCACAGTCCAGAACGTCGATGAGGCGCGCGAAAAGCTCGAGACGATGTGCGTCGGTCTCGCAGCTCAGCACCGCACCGACGACGACATCATTGCGATTCGTCATGCGGTGGATGCTGCGCGTGATCTCGAAATGGATATCGACGAATGGCTAGAGTGGGACCTCGCGTTTCACACCGCGATTTCGCGCGCCACGAAGAATCCGATTCTCGAACTCGCAATGATGTCTGTGCACCTCAGCCGCCCCGCAACGAACACGGTTTTCGTGAATCTGCTCGGGCGCGACGATGTTCTTCAACAACATCACGAAATTTGCGAGGCGATCGCAGATTCTGATCCTGCACGGGCCGAACGCGCGCTGCTAACGCATGTTGGCTATCTCAATGACGTTCGGAGAGATGCACTCCTCGCTCTCGAAGTGGACGACGTACCGCTTTCGCAGTTGCCGTTCTCCCCCAGCAAACGCCGCTAGTAGTCTCGTACTATCTCGCACGAGCGTGCTCTGCTTATTGTTCGAGCGTGCTAGCTCCGCCCTTTACCAAGGTCGGAGAACTTCTCGGCCATTGTCGGGTTGCCGCGGGTCAGCTTCTTGATCGTCACGTCTTGAGCCTTGTCGTTGGCGAGACGCAGGTTACGGTTGGTACCGAGCAGGGCGTCTTTAGTTTTCTGCAGGTGATCGATCGATTTGTCAATCTCGTCGATCGCGGTCTGAAACTTGCGGGATGCCAAGTCGAAGTTACGAGCGAAGCCTGTTTTGAAGGAGTCCAACTCTTCCTCAAAGTTCGTCACGTCAATGCTCTGCGCCTTCACGAGCGCAAGCTCGTTCTTGTACGTGAGGGAGTTGAGGGCTGCGTTGCGGAGCACCGTGATGATGGGAATGAAGAACTGGGGGCGCACCACGTACATCTTCGGGTAGCGGTGGGAGACATCCACGATGCCCGAGTTGTACAGCTCGTTGTCGGGCTCCAGCAGCGACACCAGCACCGCGTACTCGCAGCCCTTTTCGTTGCGATCTTTGTCGAGCTCCTTCAAGAAGTCTTCGTTGCGCTTCTTCGTGGCCGTGGTGTCGGCTTCGTTCTTCATCTCGAACATGATCGAGACGATCTCGGTGCCCGACTCATCCGCCTCTTTGAAGATGTAGTCACCCTTGCTGCCGCTGCGCGCGTCATTGTCTTTCTCAAAGTAGGCGCGTGGGAAGGCGGTGGCGCGAATCTGGTTGAACGTGGTCTCACAGTGGATCTCGAGCGTCTCACCGATCATCTTCGTCGAGAGCCGCGCCTTCATATCGCGCAGCCGCTCAATCGCATCGTCGCGATCTTTGATCTGAGTCTCGTACTTGTCTTTCAGCGACGTCTCGGCGAGCTTCTTCTCCAGCTCCATGCGCTCCAGAGAGCTCTTGAGCCCATCCCGCTCCTTTTCAACGGCGCCCACCGCCGCGGAGAGCGCCAACTGCTGTTCTGAGCCTGCCGCCTGAAGCTTCGACTTCAGCGCCTGGATTTCAGCTTCCTTATCCGCCGTGGCCTTCTGCAACTCGTTGACCCGTCTGGCTTCGGCAAGATCGGCCGCGGCTTGACGCTCCCGCTGAGTCTTCTCGAGCTCATTCGCCAGCGCGTCACGCTCGGCCTGAACGACACTCAACGCTTCGGCCACCGCGAGCTTCTGGGAAACAGCACCCGCATCCAACTGCGCTTTTAGCTCCTGAATCGCGGCATCTTTCTTCGAGGCCTCCGCCTGCAACTCGCGCGCGACCTTCGCCTCGGCGAGCTCTATCTCGGCCTTCTTCGTCGCCTCGGCCGCGTCGAGCCGTTCGTGCAGCTCACTCTCGAACTCGCGGTCACGAATCTGCTTCACGATGTCGGCATAGCCGGCCTCATCGATAGTGAACGCTTTGCCACAGTGGGGGCAGGTAACTTCGTGCATCGGCGCGTCTTCCATTCAGCTCTGCTGTGAGGTGGATGCCCGCCGGCTGCAGTTACTTGCGCGGCACACTCCACATCGTTCTCGCTCAGGCTAGCGGGTGCACTGAGCGCTCGGGGGTTGCCGCACGGAGTTGTGACACGGCAACGCCCACGGCTGGGTTCACGCAGGCCAGAAGACAGAACGAAAAAGCCCCGCAATCTTTACGATTGCGGGGCTAAATGGTGGATCCAAGGGGATTTGAACCCCTGACCCCCTGCATGCCATGCAGGTGCGCTACCGGGCTGCGCCATGGACCCATTCGTTTTGTTTCCGTGTAGAAAACGCAACTTGACAAGATTACTACACGCTCAGCGCATCCAAAACCATCTGAGCGATTCCCGGCGAAAAGTGTGCGAAATATTTGGAAAACCCGAAGGGCGGCCAGCATCCGTGAAGATGGTGACCGCCCTTCGTTCGCCTAAGCGAACGGTGGTGTTAGCCGCGTCCTCGCTTAGCCGTGTCATCGCTTAGGAAACGGGGATGACGAGTCCGTTGTAGAAGTCGTTGATGTACGCCTTCGTCTCGTCGGAGGTCAACAGTTCGTAGAGCTTCGTCACGCGCGGGTCGCTCTTGAGTTCGTCGCGAGTGACGAGCGTGTTGTAGTACACGCTGGAGGTACCTTCGGTCACGAGCTGCAGGTCCCCCGAGAGTCCAGCGGCACCGGCGTAGTTGAAGTTCACGATCGCCGCGTCCTGGTCATCGAGCGCCGACGGCAGGCTTGCTGCATCAATCTCGATGAAGTTGTAGTCGTTCGGGTTCGCGGTGATGTCCGACACAGTCGACGGGGCATCCGTGGTTTCAATGATTCCGGCATCCGCGAGGAGCAGCAGCGCACGGCCCTCGTTGCTCGCATCGTTCGGCAGAGCGATGTTGGCGCCCTTCGGGAGGTCAGCGAGGTCGTCAACGGTCTTCGAGTAGAGCGCCAGCGGCGGCAGGTACACCTGGCCGACAACGAACAGGTTGTCGCCCGTGTTCTCGTTGTACAGGTCGAGGAACGGCTCGTGCTGGAAGAGGTTGACGTCGAGGCTGCCCTCGCTCAACGCGGGGTTCGGGGTGGTGTAGTCGGTGAACTCAACGATGTCGAGCTCGAGACCGGCAGCCTCAGCCTGGCCGCTGTCGATGACGAACTGAACGATCTCGCCAGCCGGTGTTGCCGTAGCGCCGACGGTCAGCGAACCGAGGGTGCCATCAGTCGGTGCGGACTCTTCAGCGGGAGCCGAGCATCCGGCCAGAGTAAGCGCGAGCACGCCAGCGGCGGCCACGGTGGAGAGGGAGAAGAACTTGGAGCGTGACATAACTATTCCTTTGGTGAAGGGTGAAACGAAGGGAGAAAGAGAACTACGTGAGGGTCAGCCGCCGACAAAGTCAGCGGTGAGACATTCGGTTGGCCAGGCGAGCGCCGACCACTTGAACGATCTGCACAATCGCAACCAGCACGATGATCACCGCGACAATGTGGATGACGCTGTAGCGCTGGTGACCGTAGCGAATAGCAACATCGCCCAGACCTCCACCACCGATCGCACCCACGATTGCCGAGTAGTTCACAATCGACACCACTGTCGTTGTAAAGCCACGGATGAGGCCCGGTACCGCCTCAGGAATAATTACTTTCGACACCAACTGCCACCGCGTCGCGCCGAGCGAGTGACCCGCTTCAACGAGCCCCTCATTCACTTCGCGCAGCGAGATCTCGACGATGCGAGCGTAAAACGGGATGGCCGCGACCGTCAGCGGCACTATGGCCGCCGTCACTCCGAACGCCGAGCCAAGAATGAGGCGCGTGAACGGGATGAGCGCGATCATCAAAATGATGAACGGGATCGAGCGACCAAGGTTGACGACCGTTTGCGTGACCACGTTGATGACGCGGCCAGCGACGAGGCTGCCGAACGGACGCTCAAGGATGCCACCGCGGTCGGTGACCACGAGCAGAGTACCAAGAGCGAGCCCCAGCACGAGAGTGATGAGCATCGTGACGCCGACCTGGTACAGGGTCTCCCCTGTGGCCTTCAGAAGCGTTTCGAACAGCTGCGGCCAGAAGCCGGGAGCAGTGGAATCAATCATCGTCCGCTCCTTACAATCTCAACTACGAGCCCCTGGGCACGCAGGTCGTTGATCGCTGCCGCGTTAGCGTCAGCGGTTCCCGGCAGCTCAAGCCGCGTGCGACCCGACTGGGCACCGGCAATCGTCTCGATGGCGGCGCCCACGAGACCAACATCAATCTGGTGAGTACGCGCCAACTGCGACACCACGGGGCGACCCGACGACAACCCAACGAAGGTGACGTCAATGACGGTGGAATTACCCTCCGGCAGCTCCCCCAGCGGGAAAAGTCCGCGCGCAAGCTGCGATCCAGGCTGCGAGAGCAAGTCCACCAAACGGCCCTGCTCGAGAATACGGCCGCCGCTCATGAGCGCTGCGGAATCGCAGATGCTCTTGACGATATCCATCTCGTGGGTGATGAGCAAGATCGTGAGCCCAAGCTCTTTGTTGATGCTGCGCAGGAGCTGCAGAATCGATTCCGTTGTCTCGGGGTCAAGCGCGCTGGTTGCTTCGTCGCTGAGCAATACCCGCGGACGTGATGCGAGAGCACGGGCGATGCCCACGCGCTGCTTCTGCCCGCCCGAGAGCTGAGCGGGATACTGCTGAGCTTTGTGCTCGAGACCCACTAGCTCGAGGATCTCGTTGGTGCGCTTAGTGCGCTCCCGGCGGTCGACACCGACGACTTCGAGAGCAAGTTCAACATTGCCGCGCACCGTTCGGCTGTCAAGCAGGTTGAACTGCTGAAAGACCATACCTATTTCGCGACGTGCCTGAAGCAGTTCGCGATCGTTGAGCGCGGTGAGTTCACGGTCGCCGACCGTCACGGTGCCAGCATCCGGCCGTTCAAGCAGATTGACGGTGCGGATGAGCGTGCTCTTGCCCGCACCGCTCTGGCCAATGACGCCGAAGATCTCCCCGCTCGCTACCGACAGGCTGACGTCGTCGAGAGCGCGAACAGGGTTCGCGGCATCACCAAAAGTCTTGGTGACGGAATTGAGCGTAATCATGAAACCCCAGTGTGAGAAGGTAACTCGGTGAGAGTAACCCCGGGGTCTAACTGCCCGGATACCTCAAGCACACCAGTACAACGCCACCCAGCAAAATTGGGTTACGTAGTGTGAAGTTTGTTACTCCGCGTCGCTCTCGGCGTCGTCGCGAACGGGCTGCTCGATCGTGATCGGGATCACGGGGCAGTCGCTCCACAGTCGCTCGAGCGAGTAGTACAGGCGGTCTTCTTCGTGGAAAATATGCGCGACAACGTGACCGAAGTCGAGAAGAATCCAACGACCTTCTGCACGCCCTTCGCGGCGCAGCGGCTTGGCGCCGGCTGCGATCATCTTCTCCTCGATCTCGGAGGCGATCGATTGAACGTTACGTTCGTTGCGACCGGTCGCGAGGAAGAAAATATCGGCGTAAGGCATGGGCCCGGTGACGTCCAGAGCAACCAAGTCGGTCGCCTGCTTGGAGTCGGCGGCGTGCGCGACGATGGAAAGTAGCTCGTTGGCACGAGAAGAAGCAGTCACAGGATCCTTAATCGGAAATTAGCTGATGGCAAAGAGTTAAAGCTACAACATGTTGAAGGCGAACGCTGCCACGAGAAGACCCGCAACGACAACCGCCATCGACGCTGCCGAGATCAGCAGAACCGTAAGCGCACGGGTGCCCTTCGGTTTCTGCGTCTGCGTAACTGACTGGTTCGAGAACGTGCTGACAGCTTTAACCGCACGCACAGGTGCCGAATCTGTTGACACCATGTCGCTGTCGTTGAGATCCAGGAGCGAATCTATGTCTCCCTTATCAAAGCGGTCAGAAACCCCGCTTGCCGAAAGTGTGCTCGGCAGGTCGATCGACCCGGTGAGCATCGTCTCGCCGCTCGAGGTGAGGG
Source organism: Salinibacterium sp. 10G20-15 (assembly GCF_057365065.1). Classification (NCBI taxonomy): domain Bacteria; kingdom Bacillati; phylum Actinomycetota; class Actinomycetes; order Micrococcales; family Microbacteriaceae; genus Salinibacterium; species Salinibacterium sp. 10G20-15. The sequence goes on along the minus strand of NZ_CP195118.1, from coordinate 2,169,297 downwards.
GACCACGGATATCGGTGGCGAATGGAATCGCCGGCAACACGAGAGCATTGGTAGCCGTGCTACCGCTCCCGATCGTGCGCGTTACGACAGCATCGTTGGACTCATCCGGAGCGGTGGCTTGCTTCGACCAGTGTCCTGCGGAGAGTCCAGACGCGGCCGGCGCTGCCTCCGATTCAGGCGCGACGCTGGTGTTCGCCGTTGTTGACGTTGATGGCGAACCAGATGCCGGCGCGGCCGGCGACGCGGTGTGCGCAACGGGGGCCGCAACATCGCCATCAAGGCGCTTGCGGGCCAACTCGTCGAACTCAGCACGGGCGTCACTCAGAGTGGTCTGGCTCGCTGCGGGCGCTGTCGACGCGTTCACGTCAGATGCCGGTGTCACTCCGAGAAGACCGTCGATCGTCGGGCGTTCTGTCGGGGCCGACGACGGAGACGGAGCAGGTAAATCTGCGGCGTACGAGGGAGCCACCGCGCTTGGAGCAGGAAGGTCAGCGAGCGGAGATCGTGGCGCTACAGGCTCAGTCGCCGCGGGCGCAGCCCCGTCAGCGGTGCCAAGCAACGATTCAAACGCGCTCAACGCGCTATCGGGAGCAGCCTCCGAAGCCGCTTCCGGAACGACCGCGAGCGGGTCAACCAGCGCGGGCGGCTCAACATATACCTGCGCATCGGGCGCGAACGATAGCTCGTCAACTGACTTCGCTGGTTTCGATGGCGCCGCCGCCGCTGCCGAGGCTGCTGCGGCGAGCTCTGCGAGGGTCGGTCGTGCTGGTGCAGCAGGACTAGCCGAGGCACTCGAGGCCGCGGGACCAGCTGGCGCCGGTGTGGACGGCTGCGGAGCGGAAGTCTGCGCTGCCCCTGCGGGCGCGGCCCCGTTCACGGGGCGCGACACAGGGACTACCGGCGGCGTCTGAGCAGGGGCGACCGCACTTGAAGGCGCCTTGGGAATCTCAGGAGCCGCAGGAACCTCCGGAGCCACGGGAGCCGGAGGCGCCGCAGGAGCCACGCTGTCGTGGTTGCGGGCGGCTTGGTTCGCGGCTTCTTCGCGGGCACGCATTTCGCGCAGTTCTCGGCGAGTGAGGGTTCGTTCACGAGAAGGTCCCGAGCCCGCAGGGGGCTGGGATGCGGCGGTGGCGTTAGAACTTTCTGCAGGTGTCGCAGAGGGAGGCGTCGTGTGAGCTGGAGCAACGCCGGAAGTCGGCGCTACAAAAGCGGAAGAGTCGTGGTTATTGGCGGCAGCACTCTGCTCGCCCTGCGCTTGCGCCGGGAAGGTGGTGAATCCTTCTACCGTGGGCTGTCCGTCTGAGGCATGCTCGCGCTCACTCTGACGCGCCGCACGGCGCGATTGCGGCGGCGGATCGTGAAAAGTGGTCATTAGGTACTCCGATACAAATGGTGCTTGGCGATGTACTGCACGACACCATCCGGAACCAGGTACCAGACGGGGTAACCTCGACTGACCCTGTTTCGGCAATCGGTGGATGAGATCGCAAGCGCCGGCACTTCAAGCGAGCTTACGCCCTGCTCAGGCAATCCGCTAATGGTTAAGGCGTGTCCTGGCCGTGAAACTGCTATGAAATGGGCGAGAGCCCACACCTCGGCCACGTCTTTCCATTCCATGATCTGGGCAACGGCATCCGCCCCTGTAATGAAGAACAAGTCGGCGTCCGGATAGGCCTTACGCATATCTCGAAGGGTGTCGATGGTGTAGGTCGCGCCCTCGCGCTCGAGGTCTACACGGCTCACATTGAAGCCAGGGTTCGCCGCTGTCGCGATCACCGTCATGAGGTAGCGGTGTTCCCCCGGAGTGACAGTGTCTTTCATCCACGGCTTACCCGTGGGCACGAAGACAACCTCATCAAGGTTGAACTGGATCTGCGCTTCGCTCGCCGCGACTAAGTGACCGTTGTGAATAGGGTCGAACGTACCACCCATGATGCCGATGCGTGCGCGCCGCGGCGCCGTTTCGGCGGCCATGAAGAACCTTTAGTGGCCTGCGCCGTGGGTGTCGTCAGCCTGAGCAGCACGAGGCTCCTGTCGGTTGGCGACGTCGCGAAAGCTCCACGTAACGAATCCCAGCGTCGTGAAAACAACTGCTGCAATGATCGGGAAAGCGAGCGCGGGCAGCACGAGAGGTGCGAGCTCTTCACTCGACGCAAGAACGTTCAGAAAAATCGGCATCAGATCTCCATTCACAAAACCGCTACCAGTCTACCCGCGCACCTGACCACTGCCGCGCACAACCCACTTAGTGCTTGTGAGTTCGGGCAATCCCATGGGGCCGCGCGCATGGAGTTTCTGAGTCGAAATGCCCACTTCGGCGCCGAATCCGAACTCCGCACCATCAGTGAAGCGGGTAGAAGCATTGACCATGACGACCGCTGAATCCACCTCCGCGAGAAAGCGGTCGGCGTTTGCAAGGTCGTTCGTGATGATCGATTCGGTGTGTTTCGTTGAGTAGGTGTCGATGTGCTGGAGCGCAGCATCGAGGTCCGCGACGACTCGCACCGCGACATCCAGACTCAAGTTTTCGGTTGACCACGATTCTTCAGTGGCCGCGGAAGCGGAGGGAAAGAGCGAGCGGGTGCGTTCATCGGCGTGGATCGTCACTCCGGACTGCGCAAGGCGAGCGAGCACAGCAGGAACTAGCCGCTCGGCGGCACCCTCGTGAACCAACAGGGTCTCTAAAGCGTTGCATACGCTCGGGCGTTGAACTTTGGCGTTGTGCACGATTTCAACTGCGGTGGATTCGTCGGCAGACTCATCCAAGAAAATGTGCACAATCCCCGCTCCTGTCTCGATCACCGGAACAGTCGACTCGCTTACGACGGTCTGGATGAGCTGGGCACTGCCGCGAGGGATGAGCACGTCCACGAATCCGCGTGCTTGCATGAGCGCTTTCGCTCCGTCTCGCCCGAACTCATCAACGGTCTGCACCGCTGCCGGATCAATGCCAGCGCTCTTAAGGCCGGTCTGGATGACCTCAACGAGAACGCGATTCGAGTCTTCCGCCGCAGAACCGCCGCGCAACAAGACAGCGTTGCCGCTCTTGAGAGCGAGCGCGGCAATGTCAATTGTGACGTTGGGGCGTGCCTCGTAGATGGCGCCGATCACGCCGAAGGGCACACGGGTCTGCGCAACTGACAACCCGTTGGGCAACACCGAGCCGCGCACAACGGTACCAACCGGGTCGGCGAGCTCAACGATCTCGAGCACTGCCGCGGACAACTGGTCGATTCGTTCCGAAGTGAGGCGCAACCGATCTTGCAGCCCGATCGTCATATCGTTTTCTTGACCCCGCTTGAGGTCGATCGCGTTAGCTTCAACGATGCGGTCGGCACTAGCAACGACGCCAGCGGCAATCGCTTCTAACGCCGCATTCTTCTGCACCGTAGTGGCGGTCGCCAGCGTGCGTGAAGCTGCGCGCGCTGCCCGAAGCTTGTCGTCAATAGAGAGAGCGGTAACTGCCGAATCAACCATGATCAGAGTGTAGCGGCGCGAACCCTAGGCCGAAAAACGTTACGACGAGAGGGCGTCTGCTTCAAACCAGGTGCCAATTTCTTCGCCAGCGAGAGCGGCAGCGACACTGCCCGTTTCGGCGAGGAGCACCGGGATTCCAGCAGCAGCAGCGTGCTTAGCTGCGGCAACTTTCGTTCCTGCTCCCCCGGTGCCGACTCCGGCCGCACCGATATCACCGAAAGTGACGTCGCTGAGGTCGTTGCTGAACGGGACGAAGCTGATCCGTTCTGCCTCCGGGTCAGACGGGGGTTTGGTGTACAACGCGTCGATATCAGAGAGCAATACCAACACATCCGCACGCACCAGTACAGAAACTAGCGCAGCAAGGCGGTCGTTGTCGCCAAACCGGATCTCGTGAGTTGCTACCGTGTCGTTTTCGTTCACGATGGGCAAGATCTTGAGCCCCAGCAAACGTTCGAGTGCGCGCTGAGCATTGCTGTGGTGAGTGGGATTCTCCATATCCCCCGCCGTGAGCAGAATCTGCGCGGCGACGACACCGTAGCGATCAAAACTCTCTTGGTAGCGGTAAATCAGCACATTCTGCCCCACCGCGGCCGCAGCCTGCTGCGTAGCAAGGTCAGTCGGTCGGGTGTCGAGCTTGAGGAAGGGGATTCCTGTCGCGATTGCACCGGAGGAGACAAGGATGATTTCAGAACCCGCTGCGTGGGCTGAGACGAGAGCGTCAACAAGAGGCGCGATCTGACCCACGTTGGCACCGCTGACCGACGAAGATCCAACTTTGACAACGATGCGGCGCGCCCGAGGAATCTCGGCACGCACAGTGGGTTTGTTAGTCACGATCCTCTGTCTCATCGTCACGGTGAATTGCGAAGCCCTCATCGTCGCGCCACACGCCTGCCTCGCGCTCGGACTCAAGCTCGGCACGCGCAGCGGCCTTAGCGTCCATACGCTCAAGGTAGTTTCGGCGCCGGCTGCGGTTGGTCTCACGACGGTTGTCATCTAGTCGCGGATCAGTACCGCGCGGAGCAACAATCAACTCGGCTGCTGACGACAGTGTGGGTTCCCAGTCGAAAACAACTCCACCACCGGCACCGATAATGACGGTGGACCCGGGAACGGCACCCGACTTGAACAGTTCGTCCTCTACACCGAGGCGCGCAAGGCGATCCGCCAAGTAACCGACGGCTTCTTCGTTAACAAAGTCAGTTTGTGCCACCCAGCGTTCAGGCTTGTCTCCGACCACGCGGTACACGTTGCCGTAGGTTCCGCCTTCGACCTTGACGACAAAGTCCTTCGCGTTGACCGCACGCGGGCGTAAGACGATACGTTCTTTGACTGGTTCAGCGTTCTGAGCTTCACGCTCAGCAACAACGAGGGCAGCCAAGGCGAAGGAGAGCTCACGAAGTCCGTGACGCGACACCGCGGAGACTTCGAAAACGCGGTACCCTCGCTCTTCGAGTTCAGTCTTCACGAGGTGTGCGAGATCGTTACCGTCGGGCACGTCAACTTTGTTGAGCGCGATGATTTGCTCACGCTCAAGAAGCGGTTTTTGCCCTTCAGGCACAGGATACGCAGCAAGCTCGCCCAGAATGACGTCGAGATCGCTAATGGGGTCACGGCCGGGCTCGAGAGTCGCGCAGTCGAGCACATGGAGTAACGCAGTGCACCGCTCAACGTGACGTAGGAACTCGAGACCGAGCCCTTTACCTTCGCTCGCGCCCTCAATGAGCCCGGGAACATCAGCGATCGTGTAACGAACCTCGCCAGACTCGACAACTCCAAGGTTGGGATGGAGCGTCGTGAACGGGTAATCGGCAATCTTAGGTTTTGCCGCACTCATGGCAGCAATCAGACTGGACTTACCTGCGGAGGGATAACCCACCAGTGCAACGTCTGCAACAGTCTTAAGCTCGAGATGAATGTCGCCCTCGAAACCCGGCGTACCGAGCAGGGCAAAACCCGGCGCCTTGCGCTTCGTGGATGCCAAAGCAGCGTTACCTAAGCCGCCTTGACCGCCTGGAGCGACAACGATGCGCATGCCCGGGGCATCCATGTCAATGAGCACTTCGCCGTCACTGTCCCGTACGACGGTGCCCACGGGCACAGGAAGCACCATTTCAGCACCGGCAGTACCGGCCTTAAGATCGCCCTGTCCCGGTTGACCGTGCTGGGATTTGCGGTGCGGCGAACGGTGGTAATTGAGAAGGGTCGTCACCTGCGGGTCACTGACGAGAACGATGTCTCCACCGTCACCGCCTTTGCCACCGTCGGGGCCAGCGAGAGGCTTGAACTTCTCGCGTTTGACGGACACACAACCGCTGCCACCGTGACCGGCCACGAGGTGAAGAGTTACCTGATCGACGAACGATGCCACGATGGTTCCTCCTGTTCTCGTGAGCTGCTGATACTAGTGTTTTGTCATTGTAGACAGCGGCAGGCTGCCATCTTAAATGGCGAGAGCGAGCCGAAGCTCGCTCTTCGCTTGTGCGCCACCTGCACGCAAGTGACGCGGAGTTTGTGCCGCGGAAAGTTACGCGGAAACGATGTTGACGACCTTGCGGCCGCCCTTTGCGCCGAACTGAACCGAACCCGCCGCAAGAGCGAATAGAGTGTCGTCGCCGCCACGGCCGACGTTGACGCCGGGGTGGAAGTGGGTGCCACGCTGGCGAACGATGATCTCGCCTGCGAGTACTTCTTGGCCGCCGAAGCGCTTTACGCCGAGGCGCTGCGCGTTGGAGTCACGACCGTTACGGGTGGAGCTTGCGCCCTTTTTGTGTGCCATCTGTCTAGAAGTCCTTTACGTCCGTCAGCAGTTACTTGATGCTGGTGATCTTGATACGGGTCAGTTCTTGACGGTGACCCTGGCGAACCTTGTAGCCGGTCTTGTTCTTGAACTTCTGGATAACGATCTTGGGACCGCGCTCATCGTTCAAAACCTCGGCAACGACCTTGATCTTCTCAAGCGCCTTGACGTCGTGAGTGATCTTGTCGCCGTCAACGAACAGAACTGGAGCGAGCTCAACATTGCCGTTCTTGTCGGCTGCGATGCGGTCGAGAACGACAATCGTGCCGACCTCCACCTTCTCCTGCCGCCCACCGGCGCGCACAACTGCGTAAACCACTTTTGACCCTTACTTAACGATTGAATAGCTAGAACTACTGAAGCTTGTGGCGATCTCTGCGGGCTTTGCCCAGCACACGCCAAGGATCAACGATACTCGACGTGGGCACTCCCGGTCAAACGACACGCTGCAGCAGCTTTCGACTGAATCAATCACAGCTTGACCCGACGAAAACGAGAACGTGTACACCAACATTGGTCACAATCTCGACGATCGAAACCACAACTCGGGTGCAGCGGGTTCAATAGTACGCCGCCAACCTGTACCGGTCAAAAGCTCTGCCCTGCACAGACGCCGTCAATTAGGCTCATGCCATGACCGTGCTGATCGACCAGCCCATTTGGCCGGCCCACGACACCGTTTGGGCCCACATCGTGAGCGACACTTCCCTCGCAGAACTGCACGAATTCGCCAAGCGCGCCGGAATCCCCCGCCGAGGTTTCGACCTCGATCATTACGACGTTCCCGCGCGCATGTGGAGCGATCTCGTCGCGCTTGGCGCCGAACCGGTCGGGGTGCGCGAGTTCGTCCATCGCCTCCAAGCCAGTGGCCTACGGGTGGCTCAAAAAGATCGTCCACCACGCTAACGGCGGTGCGAGCGGAACTTAGCCCGCCGACGACTGCAGCGAACGTAGGGCCCCAAGCGCAGCATCCGTCGACTCCACGGGTACGAAGATGTGGTCATGGTGATGCCCAGCAATGACGTTGCAACTCACCTGAACGTCACCGAGCGCCTGAGCGAACGCAGCCGTGAGCCCGACCGCTTCGAGGGCCGAGGTGACCGTGAGGGTGATCCACGAAGAACGGAACTCGTGCGGGATGCCCTGGCGCAGTGCATCCGCTTCGGTCATGACGACCGACACACCCTCGACCTCGCGCATGAGAGCCACGATCGACTCCGCCTCGACGTCGGCGAGAGAATTCACCGTGGCAAAGACGTACACGCCCTCATTGAGGTGAGGCTCCATGGTTGAGAGCAACTCGGTGAGATTCGAGATAGCAGCCATAAAGAGAATCTAGCGCCAGACTGCCCCAAAGCCTTCAACGCTGCGCGTAACGGATCCCGTCGCGACCTCAACCACATAGGTCGTCACGCTTTGCGGTCGCGGATTCATCACGTACTCGTCAGAGTCAAGCGTTGCGACATTCGGTTGCACCTCGACAGTGACGAACTGATTGTTGGGAGAGACTTCGAAATCGAGGATCGCCCCCTTATCGCCCACCGTTTGGTACAGGATGCGCGATTCCTCGCCATTGTCGAAGGCGAGAACACTACTGAACGATGCCCCCGTCTCCCCCACCAGCACCATCTTGGCCACGAGATTGCCTTGCGCATCGGCATCAGTTTGGCCGATGAACGGTTGCTCACCATCGATTCGCGAAGGCTGCAGCCGCACTTCGGTGCCATCTGCCAGGGTAACGGCAGCACTGCCCGTTGTATCGCTCACGATCGCGGTGGAACCGTCGGCAGAAACGCGATCGAAATTGAAATAGCCGCCGAGCGGAACGATAAGGCCGGTGGTGGTGTCCACCCGAACGAGAGTGCTCTCGGTCGTTACCGCCACAATCGCCGTAGTACCGGGGACAAACTGCCAGCCGGTGACGCGCATCGGTTCGCCATCCAAATCATTCACGGCAACAACGTCCCGTCCACGATCAAGATCGACCGTGTAGAGCGTGTGCGAAACCGTGGGAATGGGGCCCGGATCATTGCTAGAAATCGTGAACCCCAGAAGTGAACCCGATCTAGTGGCGTCCAGATCGGCCACCTCACCCGTCTCCGGCAATAACACGCGCTCCGTCACCCCCGTATCCGGGTTAGCCAGCATGAGGGTGCCCGTGCGATCAGCATCAGCAGTGGTGAACGCCACGAGATCCCCCACGGGCACAAATTCTTGAATGCCCTCTCCCGCAAACACCACGGTGCGATCTTGTGAGGTCAAGCTCGTGCGAATGATCTCGTCATTGGGCTGGCCTCGGTCAAGGTAGTAGAGCTCGGGCTCCCCCGTCGTGAAGGAATAGGTGAGCGTCGACTCAGGTCCACCCGCCGGAGTCGTCACACCCTCCACGCTCACCGTGTACTGAGTGTTGTAGTCCAACGCTTGAGCGAACTGCACCGAAATAAGGTCGCCCTCGCTCGAAGCTGTCGCCTCAACGGCCGGCTCCACAGAAACAGAGGTGGGGTCGACGACCGCGATGGCCTGATTCGCAAATAAGCGCAAAGTTTGATTAGACGAGGTGACTACCGCCTCTTCGTCCACTTGAGCGCTCGACAGCTTTGGTCCTTGAAGATAGCCCAGCGTCAAGAAGATTCCGCAGAGAACAACAAGAGCCGCCATCGTCCACGCAAACGTGCGACGGAACGATCGGATGCTGTTGGCCGCTTCTGGTGGCGGCGCGCTAATAGAGATATGGCTCACTGGGCCGCTCCACTGACGTCATCGACTCGGGGACCAACACGAGAGGCAGGTCACTGCGCGAACTCGGGTTAGTTTCGAAGGAACCCGTCACTTCTACCCAGCCATCGACATCGAACTCGTCTTGCCAGTCCGGTGCGTACACCGCGACTCCCGTCGGTTGAGCATCCACAGCACAACACGTCACCGTAAACCTCGACAGGTAGAAAATGTTGCTAGGGTCTTCCTCGCTCGCCGTAATGAATCCCACGAGATCCGCTGTCTTATTCGCGTAGAAGCTGGGGTCACTCGTTTGGCGAAGCAGGGAAGCCCAGTCCACAACGGTGAAGCTCGCGAGCAATTCGCTATCGGCATCCGCCACATCATCCACGTTTTGACTATCGCTGCCCACCGTCGAGCCCACGATGTCGCGCTGGCTCGCTGTTGCGCTGGAGAGTGTTGCTGGCGGCACGAGAACGAGAGTGAGAGCCACGGCACCAGAAAGCAAGAGTGCGAGCCCGCCGACGACCCGGGACCAGCCACGACGGGGAGTAGTTCCTTCAGTGTTGGCCGGCCGCACCGCGATGCTGAGCACACCCAAGACCAGCGCGATGGCCGCCATCACCACGGTGAAGACAACGTAACGCGGGTGAATGTAAAGAACGAGCTGCTGCGTCGCTGCAAGCCAGACTGTGGCGCACACGGCCACCAGAATGAGAATGACGCCCCACCAGCGTTGAAGGCTAGGCCACATAGTTAATCACCAATCCGATCAGGGCGCTCATCAGCGCCACAACGAGGGACAGTTGCAGAAGGACTTTGCCGGTGAAGGTCGTTCTCATGATTGCAAGCATCTTGATGTCGATGATCGGACCAAACACCAAGAAGGTCACGATCGACCCCGGCATAAAGGTGCTCGCGAACGGAAGGATGAAGAAAGCGTCGACGCTCGAACATACCGAAATAACGAAAGCGAGAAGCATCATCGCCAAGATTGACCAGAGTGGATTACTACCAAGCGTGACAAGAACGTCGCGCGGAACAGCAACTTGAATGGCGCCAGCAATGAGGGAACCGATGAACACGGCGGGCATCAATACACTCGACTCCCGCATGAAAATGTCGAGGCTTTTTTCTTGCCGTGACTGACGGTGTTCGTGAGGGCCGGCAGCACACTGAGCCGCAAAGCGTCCGGCAAGCAACGAGTTGGGTTGCGGGTGGAGACTAAAGAGCCAGCCAACAATGTTCGCAATGGCCAAGCCGCCCAGAATGCGACCCACCAGAATGCCATCATCAAAACCGAATGCCTGGTGAGTCGTGACGATCGTGATCGGGTTGATGATGGGTGCCGCGAGTAAGAACGTCATCGACTCGGGGACAGTGAATCCCTTCATCACCAGTCCGCGGGCTAAAGGAACGTTTCCGCACTCGCACACGGGTAGGGCGATACCGAATAGCGAGATCGCCGCACGTCGAAGAGCCGGGCTGTTCGGCAGATACCGCATGAGCAAATCATCCGGCAGCCACGCTTGAACGACGATCGACAGCGCAATACCGAGAACGACAAACGGTAACGACTCGATGATGACGCTTGTTGCGAGCGTCAAAAGGTCTGCCGTGAGCCCGGGGACGCCGAAGGAATCTTGTGCGCCGGTAAAGGCGCGAAGGGCGAGAAGCCCCGCGACTCCTATGGTGCCGATCGCCAACCACAGCCAGCGGTTGCGAGAACGGCGAGGTCGATGATCATGCTGATGATGGTCATCGACGCTCGCGGGCACGGTAGTGGTCACGGAACAACCTTACAAACTCGAAATTGTTACGGAGCCGAGAAGAGACGAACTACGCATCCTCGCTAGGCGTGGCGTTAACGATCTTGCCCTGGCTGCTGGCGCGACGCGATCCACGACCACGGCCGTGTCCAGGTTGCTTGGGCTCAGGGAGAGCTTCAAGAACAGACCCCAAAATCTGCTCAGCATCGTGGGTGCTGATCTTCGGCGCTGCCTTCTCAGTCTTCTTAATCGGAATATCGAGGATCGCCACGGCAGGCTCATCAGCGGGAGCTTCAGCGACCTGAGGCTCTACTTCACTCGCCGACGGCGATGTCGAGTTATTGGCTTGCTTGCCGCTCTTGCTGCGGCGCGACTTCTTCGGCTCAGGAGCCGAGGTGGTCGCCGCTTCTGCTGCGGGTGCGACGCTCTTCGCAGCGGAATCGGCGGCCGGAGCATCCGCGCCGCTCTCTACCACCGGCACAACCGTGCTGGCAGCAACCCTGGCGAGGGCGTTGCGAACGTCTTCGGTGATGGCGTGGGTACCGTTGTTTGGCCCCGCCGCCGACGTCGCAGCCGTCTTAGCTGACCCGTTCGATTGCTGAGCGTGCGAACCACCATTTGCGTTGCCGCCACCGTTGGAACCCGCGTTGCCGCCACCGTTGTTGTTCGAACCACCGGAGTTATTGTTACCGCCACGGTTGCGACCACGGCGACCGCCACCGGACTGTTCGTTGTGGGTCGGCTGCGAACGGTGCTTCGACACGGGGTCGTGGTGAACGATGACACCACGGCCTGCGCACACTTCACAGTTCTCGCTGAAGGTTTCGAGCAGGCCGAGACCGAGCTTCTTACGCGTCATCTGAACCAGACCGAGCGACGTCACCTCGGCAACCTGGTGTTTCGTACGGTCACGGCTCAAGCACTCGACGAGGCGACGCAACACGAGGTCGCGGTTGGATTCCAGAACCATGTCGATGAAGTCGACAACGATGATCCCACCGATGTCGCGCAGACGCAGCTGGCGAACGATCTCTTCTGCGGCCTCCACGTTGTTCTTTGTGACGGTCTCTTCGAGGTTTCCGCCGGAGCCGACGAACTTACCCGTGTTGACGTCGATGACCGTCATCGCTTCGGTGCGGTCGATTACGAGCGAACCGCCCGAGGGCAGCCAAACCTTGCGGTCGAGAGCCTTCTCGATCTGCTCTGAAACGCGGTACTCCTCGAAGGAATCGACCGAACTTTCGTGTGCCTGAAGACGATCGACGAGATCGGGTGCAACCGCTCGAACATAGCTTTCGATCGTCTTTCGAGCGTCGGCACCTTCGATGACAAGCTTGTGGAAGTCCTCGTTGAAGACATCGCGGATGATCTTGATGAGCAAATCGGGCTCGGAGTGCAGCAGCGCCGGAGCCTGAGCCTTCTCTACTTGGCTACTGATGTCTGACCACTGCTCGGTGAGGCGGCTGACGTCCAGCGTCAATTGCTCTTCAGTCGCGCCCTCAGCTGCCGTGCGCACAATGACGCCGACGTTCTCGGGCAGAACGCCCTTGAGGATCTTCTTGAGACGCGAACGCTCGGTGTCGGGCAGCTTGCGACTGATACCACTCATCGAACCGTTCGGCACATAGACGAGGTAGCGGCCGGGCAAGGAAACCTGGCTCGTGAGTCGCGCACCCTTGTGACCGACGGGGTCTTTAGTGACCTGAACAAGCACGCGGTCGCCAGGCTTGAGCGCGAGCTCAATGCGACGAGCCTGCGGCTTGCCGTCAGCGGAGTTCTCCGCCGCGGCATCCCAGTCCACTTCGCCCGAGTAGAGCACAGCGTTGCGGCCGCGTCCGATGTCCACGAATGCTGCTTCCATACTGGGCAGAACGTTCTGAACACGACCGAGGTACACATTGCCGATGAGGCTGGCATCCTGAGCCTTGGCCACATAGTGCTCCACAAGAACGCCGTCCTCAAGAACGGCAATCTGGATGCGGTCAAACTTCGAGCGAACGACCATAACGCGGTCGACGCTTTCACGACGCGCGAGGAACTCGCTCTCGGTGACAACGGGACGACGACGACCAGCATCACGGCCATCACGGCGGCGCTGCTTTTTGGCCTCAAGGCGCGTTGACCCCTTGACGCGGGTGGGCTCGTTGCTGGGCTCGGCCTGCTTGCGTGGCTGACGAACGCGAACGACAGTGTTGGGCGATTCGTCACCGGGACGCGCGTCTTCTCCGGAACGGCGACGCGAACGACGACGAACGTTACCGCCCTCATCGTTACTTCCACCGTCGTTATCGCGGTTGTCTCCGTTAGCGCCGTTGTCGTTGCGCGAGCGGGGTGCGCGAGCGGGAAGGTCAGGGAGGTCTGGCGCCTGGAAAAGCAACGAAGTCGTCGACGTCGGGGTTAATGCCGCAGGTGCCTTGGCCGTGGCGGTGTCTTTCGCGGTCTTCTTAGCAGCGGTGTTTCTGCGCGAGCGTGGAGGCGCTTCAGCGTTAGCAGTCACCTCGGAGCCAGCGGCTGGGGCTGAATCCTTCGCTGCCGGTGCCTGCGACTCGGACGTCGCGGCTTCCTTCTTCATACCGGTAACGGCATCCGGGACTTCGAGACCAAGGTGCTGGCTCGCAGTCTTCGCGGCGGGACGTTGCCCCGACTTGGCTGCGCGCGGTGCGCGCGCTGCAGCGGGAGCCTCTGCAGCTGCTGGCGTGGCGGCCGGAGCCTCCACAACCGCGGGAGTCTCAACCTGAGGCGTCTGCGCCACAGGCTTTTCTACCGCTGCTTTGGATGAGGGAAGAATTCGACCGAACAGGCCTTTCTTCTTGGGGACTTCTTTCGATTTATCGCTTTCATTCACCATTGCTGGTGTACTCCTAGCCCTCGTAGGCGACCGCGCCACCTACCGGGTACTCTCTCGTGCGCTATTCCCCCACCAAACCTATGGTTGGGGAACCGCTACTAATTCTTCAGGTCCTGCAACGGGCCCGTGGCTCGCGTTGCAGTTGTGCTCTCTCACAGCACTTCGAAACTGGCTATTCGACTCACGCAACTAGCGTTGCGCAACTGGTCCGGTCGCTATGCCCGGGAAGACTTCTTGGTGTTATTTCGAGCGCGGCTCGGAATAACTACGGTTCATTATCGCACGCATTCTCAGAAAGTGAGCTTGGCGCGCGTGCGATAATCCCTCCATGACTGCTTCCGGGGTTCGCAACAGGCCCATCGCCCTCGCCATTTTCATGATTTTTGCCGGGCTGATTGGGCTATGGGCCTCGTTTCAGCTCATGATCGAAAAGATCCATACCCTAGAGAACCCAGGCGTTGATCTGAGCTGCGACTTTAGCCTCGTGGTGCAGTGCGCAGCCAACTTGGGCTCCGAGCAGGGCGCCGTTCTCGGCTTCCCTAACCCCATAATCGGGCTTATCGCCTTCATGGCTCCTGTCGTCGTCGGCGCGGCAATCCTCGCCGGCGCACGCTTCAATAGCTGGTTCTGGATCGCATTCAACGTCGGCATCGCTGGCGCTTTCGCCTTTATTCTCTGGCTGGCATATCAGAGCATTTTCAACCTCGGCACGCTGTGCATTTGGTGCATGACCGTGTGGTCGGTGACCATTCCGCTGTTCTGGGCAGTGACCCTGCGTAATCTCAAGGTCGGTGCGATCCCGGCGCCGAAGCGCATTCGAAAGGCCGCGGGGGCAGCGTACAGCTGGGTTCCCGTCATCGCGATCGTCGGCTACATCATCATTGCCGTTGTCGCCCAAGTGCGACTCGACGTGCTGGCCTACCTCTAGAACGTATTCCCTGGCGGGAACGCAACGTTCGAATAGAACGCCACGGTCAACGCGACTACTGACACCGAGCCGGCCACAAACCGCTTTAACGCGCCAACGGCGAGAGTCTGACCGAAGTCAGACTCTCGCCGTTGTTCTGCGGGAGCGGTGTAGTCGCTCGCTCACAGAATGGTTTTAGGCGAACCAGAGTGCGAGTTCACGAGCGGCCGACTCGGGCGAGTCACTGCCGTGAACGAGGTTCTGCTGAACAGCTAATCCCCAGTCGCGGCCAAGGTCGCCACGGATAGTTCCCGGGGCTGCCGTAGTGGGGTCAGTGGTGCCAGCAAGCGAGCGGAATCCCTCGATGGCACGGTTTCCGGCGATGCGCAGCGCGACCGTCGGACCCGACTGCATGAAGTCGAGCAGCGGCTCGTAGAAGGGCTTACCTTCGTGCTCGGCGTAGTGCTGCGACAGGAGGTCAACATCCGCCTGCACGAGGCGAACGTCAACGAGCTGGTAGCCCTTTGCTTCGATGCGGCGAAGGATTTCGCCGGTCAGGTTGCGAGCAACGCCGTCAGGTTTGATCAGTACAAGGGTCTCTTCGATGTTCATTGTGTCTCCTCAGAGGGGGTGGTCATGGACTGGGTACTAAGAATTTCGGCTTTCGCACGGTCGATCTGCTGCCCCTTGATGAAGCAGAACACCCAAATGGCGGCGAAGCCGGCTCCCACCACAAACATGGGGGTGAGGATGAAACCGAGCGCGACAAGTCCAACCTGCAGCGCCCAACCCACAGCCATCGCACCGGGGCGGTGCAGCATGCGAGCTAAGGCAACAAATACAAGCATGAGAACCGCTCCACCGATGAACGCGGGCGCGGGGGCAAGCGCCTTGAGCCCGAAAGCGGTGAGTGCAACGAAAAAGATCAACGTGGCGTCGAGCACCAACACGATACTCAGCAGCAGCTCGGTTACTGACCGCTTACGGCGAACCTTGGGCTGCGCGGTCATGGCTTCCAGCCTTCCGCCTTCGCCATGGCGAGAGCCTCACCAACGAGCGTGATGGAACCGGTGACGACAACCGCACGGCGTTCGTTCTCCCCCGCCCAACTGCGAGCAAGCTCGATAGCCTCGGCGAAGGTATCGAAGTCCGTAGTCTCATCGGTAAAGGTGCGTACCGTTTCGACGAGTTCTTCGGGAGCGATTGCTCGCTCCGACTCCGACGTGGTGACGTAGAAGCGGTTGGCGATCGGGGCAAGGGCGCCGACAATTCCGGCAGCATCCTTGTCGTCGAGTACCGCGATCACGAACGCGATGTCCTCAAAGGTGAAGTATTCCTTGAGAGCTGAGGCGAGAGCAGCAGCACCGTGAGGGTTGTGAGCGGCATCCACGATGACCGTCGGCTCAGCACCGATCAGCTGAAGGCGACCGGGCGACGTGACGGTCGCCAACCCCTCGGCAAGAACATCCTGAACGAGAGCCTGCGTGCCCGCACCCAAAAACGACTCGACGGCGGCAATAGCGAGGGCAGCGTTGTGACCCTGGAACTCGCCGAACAGCGGCAAAAACAGATCAGAGTAGGTGCCAGCGATTCCGCGAACGCTGATGAGCTGGCCGCCGACGGCAACATCGCTACTGACGAGCTCGAAGGCATCGCCTTCCACGCCCATCGTGGATTCAGTGAGGTCGGCCGCACGCTCGAGCTCAATCTGAGCATCCGCCGTCTGCAGCGCGGATACGATCGCCGCAGCTGGCTTGATAATGCCCGCCTTCGTGCGAGCTATCTCGGAGATCGTGGAGCCCAAGCGGTGCGTATGGTCGAGGGCAATCGGGCTGAACACCGCGACCTGGCCATCGGCGACGTTTGTGGAATCCCACTCGCCGCCCATACCGACCTCAAGAATGGCGACGTCGACGGGCGCCTCGGCGAAGCTCGCGAACGCGAGCACCGTGAGCGCCTCGAAGTACGTCAAAGCCTCTTCGCCCTTAGCGAGCAACTCGGCATCGACCATCAACAAGAACGGGCGGATGTCAGCCCAGTTCTCGGCCAAAGCCCGGTTGGAAATCGGCGCACCATCGATCACAATCCGCTCGTTGACGCGCACGAGGTGCGGACTCGTCATGAGCCCCGTGCGCAGCCCGTAGGCGCGCAAGATGCTCTCGGTGATGCGGCTTGTGCTCGTCTTGCCGTTCGTGCCGGTGATGTGAATCACGGGATAGGTGCGCTGCGGGTCGCCGATGAGCTCCACGGCACGACGAGTAGCTTCGAGCCGCGGTTGAGGCGCCTGCTCCCCCACTCGCGCGAGAAGTTCTTCGAAGACGGTTTCGGCATCCGACTGGTATTCGGAGTCTTCAAGTTCGAAGTCCGAGTCTTCGTCGATGTTGGTGCCCTCGAAGCCGTCGGCGAAGGGGCTCAGATCGGCCAGAGGATGGTCCTCGCCAAGCTCTGCGCGCTCCTCTTCGGTGAGCGACGCTTCGATGGCGTCTTCGTTGGGCTCTGATTCGTTATCAAGTTCGTCATCGCGCTCAGGCATTACTTGTTCCTAACTTGGTGATGTCGATCACCAGGGCACCGGTGTTGGCATACTTTCCTGCCGCGAGTTCGGTGCGGTGCGTATCCAGTGTGCCTTCTGCGAGCACATTCGCGAAGGCCTGAACCACGGATTCCGCTGCAAGCGTTTCTGACGCAATCATTGCGCTGTGGACCGCGATTGCTTCGTGATCGGCGGCATCGAGCGCACCAATGGTGAGCGCGATGCGGTCGCTGACGTCGAAGCCGGCCGCCTTGCGAGCATCCTGAATGGCACGGATCACGTCGCGAGCGAGCCCTTCGGCCGAGAGTTCCGGAGTGAGCTGGGTGTCAATGACTACGAAACCGCCGTCGGAGAGGAACGCGATCGCGCTTGCTTCATCAGCGGCTTCCATCTGGAGTTCGTACTCGCCAGCTTCCAGCGGCATCCCGTCTACGGAGACGCCCTCGGCGGTGGTTTCCCAGTTGCCGGCCTTGGCCTCCTTGATGACCTGCTGCACTTGCTTGCCCACGCGCGGGCCGAGAGCACGAGCGTTGACCGTGAGCTTCTTGGTGATGCCGAAGCTGTCAAGCGAGCCCTCTTCTAGGAGTTCGAACTTGACCGCCTTGACGTTGAGTTCGTCACGCAGGATGTCGCTGAAGGGCGCGAGAGCCGACGGCACGGCGCTGACGACGGTGAGCGATGCCAGCGGCAGACGCACGCGCAGGCTGCGGGCCTTGCGCAGAGCGAGCCCACTGGAGGCAATCTCGCGAACGCGGTCCATCGAAGCCACGAGGTCGTGATCGGCGGGGAACGCCGCAGCATCGGGCCAGTCGGTGAGGTGAACGCTGCGCTCACCCGTAAGGCCGCGCCACATCTCTTCCGAGACGAGCGGAAGCAGCGGGGCAGCAACGCGCGCCACCGTCTCGAGCACCGTGAAGAGGGTGTCAAAGGCATCTGTGTCGTCGCCGCTCCAGAAGCGGTCGCGGCTGCGACGCACGTACCAGTTGGTCAAAACGTCGGCAAAGTCGCGGAGCTTGGCTGAGGCCATCGGGCTGTCGAGCGCATCAAGTTCAGCGGTGACATCCTCGATCACCTCACGCGTCTTAGCCAGCAAGTAGCGGTCAAGAACGTTTTCGGAATCTGTGCGCCACTGAGCCTCGTAGTTATCTGCCGCGTTGGCATACAGGGTGAAGAAGTAGTACGTGCTCCACAGCGGAAGAAGAACCTGGCGAACACCATCGCGGATGCCCTCTTCGGTAACCATGAGGTTTCCGCCACGGATCACCGAGCTCGACATCAGGAACCAGCGCATCGCGTCAGCGCCGTCGCGCTCGAACACCTCGGAGACGTCCGGGTAGTTACGCAGGCTCTTCGACATCTTCTGGCCGTCGTTGCCGAGCACGATGCCGTGGCTGATGACGTTCGAGAATGCCGGGCGATCGAACAGCGCAGTGGAGAGCGTGTGCAAGGTGTAGAACCAGCCACGGGTCTGACCGATGTACTCCACGATGAAGTCGGCCGGGCTGTGGCTGTCGAACCACTCCTGGTTCTCAAAGGGGTAGTGAACTTGAGCGAAGGGCATCGAGCCCGAATCGAACCAGACGTCGAGCACGTCTTCGATACGGCGCATCGTCGACTGACCGCTCGGGTCATCGGGGTTCGGGCGCGTCAGCTCATCGATAAACGGGCGGTGCAGGTCGGGCTCGCCGTCGTGATTGAGAGGCAAGCGACCGAAGTCCGCTTCGATCTCGGCAAGCGAGCCGTAAACATCCACGCGGGGGAAGTTGGGGTTGTCGCTCTTCCAGATCGGGATCGGCGAACCCCAGTAACGGTTACGGCTGATCGACCAGTCGCGGGCGTTGCCCACCCACTTGCCAAACTGACCCTCCTTGACGTTCTCGGGAACCCAGTTGATCTCCTGGTTGAGCTCGCTCATGCGGTCGCGGAACTCGGGAACCTTCACAAACCAGCTCGAGACAGCCTTATAGATCAGGGGGTTGCGGCAGCGCCAGCAGTGCGGGTACGAGTGCTCGTAGCTGGCGACCTTGAGCAGGCGGCCCTCTTCGCGCAGCAACTTCGTGAGCGGCTTGTTCGCGTCGAAGACCTGCATACCGGCGACCGGGGCGACCGACGACAAGAACTTGCCGCCGTCGTCGACCGAGATGACAACGGGGATGCCCGCTGCGGCACAGACGTTTTGGTCATCTTCACCGTAGGCGGGCGCCTGGTGCACGATGCCGGTACCCTCACCCGTGGCGACATAGTCGGCGACCAGGAACTGCCACGCGTTTTCGGTGCCGTACGTTTCGGCATCCGCGTAGAAGTCCCAGAGACGGTCGTAGCGAACGCCCTCAAGTTCGGCACCCTTGAGCGTGCGCGAGATGGCGGCAACAGCTTCTTCAGCCGTCTCGTAGCCGAGTTCTTTTGCGTAGGCCGCGATGGTGTCGGCGGCGAGCAAGAACTGCGCCGCTCCTTCTTCGGATCCGTCCCCAGCACCGAGGGGGCCAGACGGCAGCACTGCGTAATCGATGTCGGGGCCGACAGCAAGCGCAAGGTTGGTGGGCAGAGTCCACGGAGTGGTCGTCCAGGCGAGAGCCTTCACGCCGGTAAGGCCGAGGCTTTCGGCCTTCACGCCGTCGAGCGGGAAGGTGACCGTGACGGTCTGGTCTTGACGCATCTTGTAGACGTCGTCATCCATGCGCAGTTCGTGGTTGGAGAGTGGAGTCTCGTCGTTCCAGCAGTACGGCAGCACCCGGAAGCCTTCGTACGCGAGATTCTTCTGGTGCAGTTGCTTGAACGCCCAGATGACGCTCTCCATGAAGCCCACGTCAAGCGTCTTGTAGTCGTTCTCGAAGTCGACCCAACGTGCCATGCGCGTCACATACTCTTGCCATTCACCGGTGTACTTGAGCACCGATTCGCGAGCAGCGGCATTGAACGTGTCGATGCCCATCTCTTCGATCTGGCTCTTCTCGGTGATGCCGAGCTGGCGCATTGCCTCGAGCTCAGCGGGCAATCCGTGAGTGTCCCAGCCGAAGCGGCGGTGCACTTGCTTGCCTCGCATGGTTTGGAAGCGCGGAAAGAGGTCTTTGGCGTAGCCGGTCAGCAGGTGACCGTAGTGCGGGAGGCCGTTGGCGAAAGGAGGGCCGTCGTAGAAGACCCACTCATCGGCGCCTTCACGCTGGTCAATGGATGCCTGAAAAGTGTCGTCGGATTTCCAGTATGAGAGCACCTGCTCTTCGATCGCCGGAAACTTCGGTGACGGCGCGACGGAATCGTCTGAGCTGTGGCGGGGATACGACATGAGGCTCCAGTGGTACGTGGGTGCGAATAATCTGCACGAGGACGACCTCACGGCCGCGGTACCACCCCGCTTGTGCACCCGGAGGCACACCACTCGTATCGCTGTAACGGGCTTACCCGTTCGGTTCTACCGCCGCCCGCTCCCCCGCCGAAGCTGAAGTTGAGACGATTTCTTCCGAACGCTCCCCGGTGATAGCCGGTTCATAGCGTGTGCGTCAATGATACGCGAGTTAGCTGACCGTGGAGCGCTATTTCTTGGCGACCGTGGCGAGCGCTTCGGCGGCGAGTTGAGCATCGTGCATCGTGACGATGAACCGCTTGCCGTTGGTGCGCGTTACCTCGAGGGCTTCGCCTTTGGAAAGCACGATGCCGCTGCGGCCATCCGGAGCCCAACGCCAGCCGTAGCCGCCGAATTCGCCGATTGGGTTCACCTCGACCGTCGCGACCGAGGCGATCTGGTCGGGAGCGATCGTGGCGCGGGGAAAGCCGAAGGCGGAGCGAACCTTCAGCCCACGCTGATCGATGGTCACGCGCCACGACAGTGTGCTCACGGCGAGCGCCATCACGACGAGTCCGATGACTGCGGGGAGCAAGAGCTCGGCGGGGTTGCTCACCGCCTGCACGCCCAAGGCAATTCCGAGCGCGAGGAGCGCAACAGCGACGACCACAAGCACACCGGCCCCCACGCGAGTAGTGCTCGAGAAGTGAACGCGCTGCGTTGTGGTGCCGGCGATCGGCTTCGCCGCGACGGGTGTCGACTGGATGCGTTCGGACGCTGGCAACATAAGCCAAGCGAACACCGCCACTACAAAGGCGATGGGGAACGCGGCGAGCGCGATTGCACCGATTGCCGGAGCGTTCTCTGCATTCTCGAGCCCGCGCTGAACGGCGAGTGAGCCGGCCGCGGTCACGCTCAGAGAGATGGAAAGGAACACGGATGCCGCCACCATGATTTTGTGCGCCCAGAGCATGCCGCCGTTGGGGCCGCCCTTCCAACTCCCGAACGCGGCGAGCGCGGCGAAGACGAGAGTCAGCAAGAGCGGGAGCGCAATGACGCTTCCCACTGTGGAGTAGCCATCGGGCCCGGAGGTTCCCCAGTGCGATGCGACGGGGTTCGGAAGCTCGGGCACCCACAACGCCATGACGAAGGCCGCGGCCATAGTGATGAGCAGTGGGATCACCACGCCGATCACGATGATGAGGCGACGGTTGCGCGTGAGTTGGGGCGCAACGTTCTCGGCAGGAAGGGTCATTTGTATTCCTCTCGGATGAGGGCGGTCAGTGCAGCTAGGGAAACATTCTGGGTGCGGGCTTCGGCCACGATCGCGGTAATGCCATCGGCCAGGGTGTCGTAACTGTGGGCGGTGGCCGCGACTATCGCTCCCCTGCCCCGGCGAAGTTCGATGAAGCCTTCATCACGCAGCTCTTGATAGGCGCGCAACACGGTGTGCATGTTGACGCCGAGCGAGCTGGCCAGCTCACGTGCACTGGGGAGCCTCTCCCCTGCTGTGACCGACTTGTCGATGACCGATTGGCGGATGCTCGCCGCGAGTTGCTCGAACAGTGGCGTCTCTGACGCGGGATCGACTCGAACTAGCATGGCTTCACTTTAGTTGTTCTAGTTGGACTAGCACAAGTGCACTTTGCTTTTCCGTCGAGAAACATCAGAACCGACGGCGCGCGGGCATCTCCTGCACATGCTTCAACTCAGCGGCGGATGCCGGAGCCGAGCTCAGTCGGTGTGCCAGTCGAGAGGTCCACGGGCTTGCCGTCGCGCCATGGGCAAAGACACTGACGAGGATCGTCCACACCGCCACCGCGAAGACGGTGTCGGCCACGGATCCACTCAGCTCATCAAACACGAGCAGCGCGAACAAAATCGAGGCGAGCCCTCGCGGCCCGAACCAACCGATGAAGAGCCTTGTCTCGAAGCGAGTGCCCGACCAGGCCAGCGCCAGGAGAACAGGCACCATGCGCACCACCGTCAGTGACAACACCACGTAGAGCGCGATCTGCCACGTGAGCGAGGTGAGGATTGGTGCTGCGAGTACCGCGCCGAACACCAAGAAGGTGATCGAACTGAGCAACTCCCCCTCGTCTTCAGTGAAGTCTTGGACATCCTCACAGTGGTCGCGGGCCACCGCGCTGAAGGCAAGACCGGCGACGAACGCAGCAATGAAACCGTTACCCCCTAGGGCGCCGGCACTCGCATAGGCCGTAACCGCGATCGCAATGGTAGCCAACTGGCGGTAAATGCCATCGACCCAGCCCGCGCGTGCGGCTCGACTCAGCAACCACCCGCCGACGACACCAACGAGCCCGCCGAACAGAATTCCGAAGCCAATCTGCTGAGCAGCGAAAAGACCCCAGCTTTCGCCTGCAGCGGCTCCCGTTTCCGTGGCGGCAATAGCCAGAAAGACCGTCACAACCGGAACCATGATTCCGTCGTTCAGGCCACTCTCCACGTTGAGGGCCTGCCGAATGCGAACCGGCAACCGCTTATCGCTGACGACCGCTTGGCCGAGCGCGGCATCCGTCGGCGCCAAGATCGCGGCAATGAGGGCAGCCTCCATGAAGATGAGCTCACCAAAGAGAGCCCACGCGGCAACCGCCCCGAGCACGATCGTCAGCGGCAGGCCGATACCCAACAAGCGCAGCGGAAGAAAGACCTGCTTACGCAACGCTCGCAGATCGATGCGGACAGCATCCGTAAAGAGCACTAAGACGAGAGTGGCCTCGACAAGGATCGAAACGACCTCGCTCTTGAGATCAAGTTGAAACCACTGCGCGCCCACAATGCCCAACAGGATGCCCGCCGCGGTAAACACCATCGGCGCGGTCACGGGAGACAGCGCCAGCTTGCGCGACACCATCGCGAAGGCGAACACCACGAGGGCAACGATCACGAGTTCGGTCATGAATCCTCCGCTGCGGTCGATTGCGCTCGAGACACCAGCCTAATCACCCATTGGCAGCGCACTCCTAGTCCTCACTCGGCGAACGTGAGCGTCAGTGCATACGCTCCGCTATCGCAATAAGCGAGTCGACACCTACATGCGTCGACGGACGAGAGCGGCGCAACACGGCGGACAACGGTCGCGTAATTCGCACCCCCTTCAGCGGAACCTTGACCAGGGCGCCCGTGGCCAATTGGTCCCGCACGGCCACGATGCTGAGC
The DNA here is from genome assembly GCF_057365065.1 of Salinibacterium sp. 10G20-15. Lineage (NCBI taxonomy): Bacteria > Bacillati > Actinomycetota > Actinomycetes > Micrococcales > Microbacteriaceae > Salinibacterium > Salinibacterium sp. 10G20-15. The sequence continues at coordinate 2,145,785 of NZ_CP195118.1, read as the reverse complement.
ACAGCGACCAGCTCCCCGCTCGCGAGCGCAGCCCGAATCGATCCACTTGACGACAACTCCAACGCCGGTGGCACAAGCGGCTGACCGGCCTCGGCGAGAGCGTGCTCGACGACCAGTCGAGTGCCCGAGCCGCGCTCTCGCGACACTCTCGGAGCCTGTGCCAATTCACGCGGCGTTATGGCCCGTGATCGCCGCGCCCAGCGATGCTGTCGCCCCACAACGACGACCATCTCGTCGACGGCGATTAGACGACGCTCAAGGTCGTCAGGAATCTCCGGAGTCTCGACGAAACCCACCTGTGCCGTGCCCATACTGACAGCTTCGATCACTGAAGAACTATTGGTGGCCATCATCTCGAGACGCAAGTCTGGAGCCTGAGTGCGCAACTCCATCAACCACCGCGGAGCGAGATGTTCCGCGATTGTCAGGCTAGCCGCGACAGTGAGGGATGCTGACGCTGGCGCGGCCAAGGATTCAGTTGCCGCTTCGAAACGTTCCGCTGCTGCAACCAGCTCATCCGCCCACTCGACGACAACCTTGCCAACATCCGTCATTACCGTTCCGTGACTCGTGCGCGTAAGAAGGCTGAGCCCCAAATGCGACTCGAGCGTTGCCATACGAGCCGATACCGCCTGCTGAGTAGACCCCGTTCGACGCGCAGCCTCGGAGAGACTCGCACTCGTCGCCACAATGCTGAGTATTCGCAAACTTTCGAGGTCAGGGAATGTCACAGTCGCGGCTCCAGTTACAAACAAGGGTTGTTGCGCTCCAACCCTAACCCCGTAGCCGATCGCGCCCACAGCTTCAAGAATCAGACCATGACTTCACGCGACACCGTTTCTTCCATCCCCGCGCAATCTTCTGTAGGAGCTTCCAGACGGCTCGTGTTGCGAGCGCTCAGCGACCCACGCTTGGCTTTCTCCTACATCACGCCAAATTGGTTCGCCTCAGTTATGGGCACCGGCATCATCGCCAATGCTGCCGTTACACTGCCCTTGTTCTCAGCGAACCTGCATGGGTTTGCCACCATCGTGTGGCTGTTCGCGAGTGTGCTGCTTATGGGGCTCGTAGCTGCCAGCGCCGCCCATTGGGCTCAACATCGCGCGGCGGCTCGATCACATCACCGCAACTCTGTCATGGTTCACTTCTACGGGGCTCCCCCGATGGCACTGTTGACCGTCGGGGCTGGCACACTACTGCTCGGACCGGACATCATCGGCGCGGATGCTGCGCTCACCATCGCACTAACCCTCTGGTCACTCGGTACAGCGCTCGGCCTCGCCACCGCTGTCATGGTGCCGTTCTTGACGTTTACGTCGTTGCCCATAGCGGACGACTCCGCCTTCGGAGGCTGGCTCATGCCGGTGGTGCCGCCGATGGTATCGGCGGCGACCGGGGCTGCGCTCATCCCCCACCTGCCTGAAGGCGAAGCGCGATTGACGATGCTTCTCGCCTGCTACGCGATGTTTGGCCTCAGCCTGATCGCCTCGATCGTGATCATCACGCTCATTTGGGGACGCCTCGCCCGTCACAAGATCGGAGCGTCCGCAGCGGTGCCCACGCTCTGGATCATTCTTGGACCACTGGGTCAGTCGATCACGGCAGCCAACTTGCTGGGTGGAGTCGCACATTTCGCCGTGCCCCCTGCGTTCGCTGAAGCTCTCCAGTTTTTTGGAGTTATTTACGGGATTCCCACGCTCGGCTTCGCTCTGCTCTGGGCAGCGCTCGCCATCGCAGTCACGGCGCATACTGCTCGACGCGGTTTGCCCTTTAGCCTCACGTGGTGGTCCTTTACGTTTCCCGTCGGCACGTGTGTCACCGGTGTCAGCGCTCTCGCGCTCCGCACCGGATCGCTCACGCTTCAAGCAATGGCCGTCATGGGATACGTAGCTCTTCTTGCCGCGTGGATCACGGTCGCAGTTCGTACCTTCAATGGCAGTGTGATTCGGGGAACCCTCTTTCTGCCACCCAGCGCCTCGAGACCAGAAACGAGTGCGACTGGCGTGACACGGTGAGAACCGGGATTGTTACGCATCGCACAAATCTGAGCAGCTTTGTTAGCACGAGGCGCACACCGATCCGCGCAAACTATGACTAGGGTTATTCAGGCACCCGCCTATTCAGGCAGGCCCCTTCACAGTTCGCAGACAAAGGAAAGGAGCGTCGCGTGTCGACTCTCACTTTGACCCTCGGCCGGCCCACGCTCGCCGACACCGTCTTTTCTCGTAGCCTCGCCACTGACATCACGCTCGTTGCCGCCGGCGCCGCCCTGACCGCTGTGATGGCCCAAATCGCTGTGCCGCTGTACCCCGTGCCGATCACCGGCCAAACGCTCGCTGTACTGCTCGTGGGCGCCTCACTTGGCGCAACTCGCGGCGCGATCTCAATGACGCTCTACATGCTGCTCGGTATCGTAGGCCTCCCCGTCTTCACCGACGCCTCGTCGGGACTCGGCGCCATTGCCGGAACCACCGGCGGCTACATCATCGGCTTCATTTTTGCCGCCGGCTTTACTGGATGGCTCGCCCAGCGCGATTGGGACAAGAAGTTCCTCGGCGCCGCGCTGTCCTTCCTCGGCGGCACCGTCGTCACCTTCGCCTTCGGTCTCACGTGGCTCGCCATTGTGACCGGCGGAACGCTCGAGCAGGTTCTGGCGTGGGGCCTCTACCCCTTCATCATCGGTGGACTCATCAAGGCCGGTATCGCCGCCGCCGTGATCCCCACCACGTGGAAGATCGCCAACAAGTACTCGCGCAAGCAGGACTAACGCTCGCGCTTTTAGCTTCACCAACCGGGTCGGTTTTGCTCAGGCAAACCGGCCCGGTTTTTTGCTCAGTTGGACTTAATGTACTCAGTTCAACAATAATTGAGTGTCTCGCACCCGAGCAGCATTCCTCCCCCACAAAAGGATCCCCGTGAACGCGCCCCGCATCCTGTTACTCCCCCTCTCGATCGCGGCCAGCGCCGCGTTGCTTGCCGGCTGCACAGCGGCCAGCGAACCGGCTGCTGAGCCCGTTGACGGAGGCACGCTCGTGTACGCGACCGGAGATGCCGAGCCTGGCTGCCTCGACCCGCACGTCGGCGGCAACTACCCGCAGGGACTCATCAGCACCCAGTACCTCGAGTCACTGGTCTCCAAAAACAGTGACGGCGAGATCATCCCGTGGCTCGCCACCGACTGGACCGAGAGTGAGGACGGCCTCACGTGGGATTTCACGCTGCGTGACGACGTGAACTTCACCGACGGCACCCCCTTTGATGCTGAGGCCGTCAAGGCGAACATCGAGCACCTGAAAGACCCCGACACGGCCTCCTCCACCGGCTACCTCGCCGTCGGCAAGATCGAGGGCATCGAAGCCGTCGCCGCCGACCAGGTACGTTTCACCCTGTCAGCGCCCGACAGCGCGCTACTCGAATCGTTCTCGCAGCCGTGGGTGAGCATCCAGTCCCCCACCGCGCTTGAGCGCGACCAAGCCACCAATTGCGAGAGCCCTGTGGGAACCGGGCCTTTCATCGTGACCGATTGGGTCAAGCAGCAGTCGGTCACCCTCGAACGCAACGAGGACTACAACTCGGCGCCCGCTGACGCTGAGCACACGGGTGCGGCCCGTCTCGACGCTATTGAGTGGCGCTTCATTCCGGATGCCGCCACCCGCTACGCCGCCCTGCAGTCGGGCGATGTCGACGTGATCGATAACGCGCAGCCCAACAACATCTCGTCCGCCGCCGACGTGGCCACGATCGAGGAGCTCGATGCGCCGCGCCCCGGCGCCGCCAACCGTATCGAACTCAACTCGGGCAAGGCCCCGTTTGACGACGTCCGCGTACGCGAAGCCTTCATCCGATCGGTGGATGTCAACCCCGGAATCGACAGCCTGTTCTTTGGAACAGCAGAGCGTTCCTACTCGGTGCTCTCGAGCGTCGAAGCCGCAGGCATCTCGACCCCTGACGTGTTCACCACCGACCCGGAGGCCGCGAAGACCCTGCTCGACGAAGCCGGCTGGGACGCGATCGACTCCGACGGGTACCGCACGAAAGACGGCGAGCGCCTGAGCCTCACGTTCCCGATCAGCACGAACCAGTCGATCCCCGCTGAGCAGTCACTGTTTGAGCAGATCCAGGCCTCAGCGAAGGACGTCGGCTTTGAGGTCATCCTGCAGCCGACAGATTTGTCGTCCTGGTACGGCGCTCTGTTCACGAACGAATACAACCTCGTGAGCGCTCCGTACACGAAGGTCGGCGCTGACGTGCTGCGCATCCTGTACCACTCGGACTCGATCATCCCGGCTCCGAGCGGCTACTACGCGAACCTGGCCCAGCTGAGTGACCCTGCGCTCGATGCCCTCCTCACGACGGCCAGCGAAACATCGGATGCCAGCGAGCGCCAAGAACTGTACGCCGAGGCTCAGTCGATCATTGTTGACGGTTTCTATGTTCTGCCCCTGTATGACCAGCAGAACCACTACCTCTACAGCACCAGCGTCGAGGGATTCCGGGCGTTGCCTCCCGTGGCAGCGCCAACGTTCTACGATGCGTGGTTGAGTAACTAACACGACGAAGAATCCGGTCGTCGACAAACTCCCTCAGCCCACCATCAAGGAACGCCCTCTGTGACGGTTTCGACTGACGCTCATGCAGTAGCGGGTGCCTCCACCCCAGCGACGCGATTGCGGTCGCTGGGGTGGATCGCGCGCCGGGTGGGCGGCGGCGTATTTGTTTTGTGGGCTGTCGCGACCGTCATTTTCTTTGCGCTGCGGTTGATTCCCGGCGATCCGGTGGATGCAATTCTGGGCGGCCCCGGTTCTCAAGCGTCCGCCGAAGCCGTGGCCCAGATTCGCGCCGAGTATGGCCTCGACCAGCCGCTGATCATTCAGTATTTTCTGGCGATGGGCAAGCTCGCGGTCGCCGACTTCGGCACGTCATACGCCCTCAAGGTGGCAGTGGCTCCCTATGTGCTGACGCAACTGTGGTCGACGCTCGTGCTCACGATTGCTTCGCTTGTGGTCGCCTGGCTCGGCGCGCTTGCCCTTACCTTGGCGACGAGCGGTCGCGGACGCGTCTCGCGGGCAGTCGGCTCGGGACTCGAATTGCTGGCCGCTGCCGTTCCCCACTTCTGGTTGGCGTCGCTGCTCATCATTCTGCTGAGCAATACGTTGCATTGGTTTCCCCCGATTAGCGTCCCCGGCCCCCTCGGTCTTGTTCTGCCCGTACTAACGCTCACTCTCCCCCTCACCGGCTTCCTCGGCCAGGTCATGCGGGAGTCGTTGGCCAACGCCTACGAACAGCCCTTCGTGCTTTCCGCCCGGGCTCGCGGCGAAAGCGAATGGGGTGTGCGCCTGCGTCACGTGCTGCGCCACGCAGCCCTTCCCGGTATCTCCCTCTCCGGCTGGGCCTTCGGCTCGCTGCTCAGCGGCGCCGTGGTGGTCGAGACGATCTTTGCCCGGCCGGGCCTCGGCAGAACCCTCCTCAGTGCCGTCACCATCCGCGACATTCCCGTCGTGACCGCCGTCGCCCTCCTCTCGGCACTCACCTTCATCGTCGTCACGATCGCAACGGATGTCGTCGACCGCATCGTGGATCCTCGCGTAACGGAGGTGGCAGCACGATGACCGAGATCTTGGCTGGCCGGCTCTCGCAGCCTGCGGGGCGCGCTCCCGGCATCCGGGGCCGCTACGGGTGGCTTCGCAACACGGGCGTCATGATCGCTCTCGCCGTGCTTGCACTTATTCTGACTGCTGCTCTCGCACCGCAGCTCATGACGACCGCTGACCCGGATGCCGTTGCCCCTGCCGAAGCGTTCCAGTCACCATCGGCTGCCCATTTCTTCGGCACCGACGAGTCCGGTCGCGATGTCTACACCCGCGTCGTTTTCGGCGCCGGAAACTCCCTCCTCATCGGAATCGCCGCCACCGCGGTCGGGCTCGGCCTTGCGCTCGTTCTCGGGCTCCTAGGCGGGCTCGGCAGCAGACTCGGCGACTTTGTCAGCACCCGCATCGTTGAGGTCATGTTTGCTCTTCCCGGCCTACTGCTCGCGCTCGTCTTCATCGCGATCGCCGGACCCGGAGTGGTCACCTCGACCGTGGCAGTGGGTCTCTCAACCGCGCCCGGCTACGCCCGCATCATCCGCAGCCAACTGCGCAGTGTGCGCAACGCCAGCTACGTGGAGGCAGCGACCGTTCTCGGCCATTCGCGGGCGCGCGTCGTGTGGCAACACATTCTGCCCGGCGCACTCTCGCCGATCTTTGTGCTCGGCACCCTTGGCGTTGGTCAGGCCATCGTGTGGGCGTCCTCGCTCGGCTTTCTCGGGCTCGGTGTCGCCCCGCCCGCCGCCGAATGGGGCGCGATGCTCTCCAGCGGCCGCACCTACATCGATGTCGCCTGGTGGCTCACGGTCTTCCCCGGTCTCGCCATCGTCGCGACCGCCGCATCGTTTACCGTGCTCGGGCGCGCCCTCAACGCCCGCACCCGCCAGGAGGCCCGCGGATGACCGCCACCCCGCTCCTGCGCGTGAGCAACCTCAGCGTGCACTTCGACCGCGCCGCCCGACCGGCCGTCAACAACGTGAGCTTCGAGGTCGCCGCTGGCGAATGCCTCGCGATTGTCGGAGAGTCGGGTTCGGGGAAGAGCGTCACGGCCCGTTCCCTGCTCGGGCTTGCGCCCGCCGGAGCCCACGTGAGCTTCAGCGAGTTGAGTCTGGCGGGAGAAAGCCTTCCGGCACCCGGTGCTCGACGGTGGCGAAGCATTCGCGGAGCATCCATTGGGCTGGTGTTGCAGGATGCGCTCGTGTCGCTCGACCCGCTGCGCCCGGTCGGGCGTGAGATCGATGATGTGCTGCGGCTACACACCTCCCTCAGCCAACGCGAGCGGCAGGCCCGTGTGCTGGAACTGCTGGATGCCGTGGGCATTCCCGATCCGGCACTGCGAGCCCGCCAACGTTCGGGCGAACTCTCGGGCGGACTGCGCCAACGCGCCCTTATCGCTGCCGGAATCGCGGCAGGCCCTGCCCTGATCATCGCCGACGAACCCACGACCGCTCTCGATGTCACGGTGCAAGCGCGCGTGCTCGAGCTGCTGTCGTCGTTGCGCAACAACGGCACCGCCATGATCCTCATCACCCACGATCTGGCAGTGGTGTCACGCGTTGCTGATCGCGTTGCCGTCATGAGCGAGGGCCGCATCGTGGAGACGGGTGAGACAAACGCCCTGCTGCGAGCGCCGACAGCACTGCCGACACAACAGTTGCTCGCCGCGATCCCCGTGGATGTTCCGCGCGGCGTTCCGCTGACATTGCCGGAGGACACCAAGCCCGATCTCAGAACTGTCGTTGAGGCTTCCCCAGAACCTGTCGCGGTCGCAGCCCCGGTCGCCGGCACGGTTTCCGCCGTGACCACGTCAAATCACGCCACGACCGCGGCGAGCGCCGATTCCGCAGCACCTCCCGCCCTCGAACTCCGATCCGTCTCTCGCCGCTACCCGACACCCCACGGCGCCCCCATTCAGGCTCTCGACGCGGTCTCCCTCTCCCTCAGTGCCGGCACGACGCTGGGCTTGGTCGGCCAATCAGGCTCCGGCAAGACCACGATCGCGCGCATCGCTCTGGGGCTCGAGACTGCCGACAGCGGCGAGGTGTTGCTCGCTGGCCACGAGTGGGGTTCGCTGAGTGCCCACGAGCGCCGCCCACTTCGTCCTACCCTGGGCGCGATCTACCAGGATGCCTTGAGCTCGTTCGATCCGCGGCTGAGCGTCGAGCGCATCCTGAACGATGCCCTCAGCGCGCGAGCATCCGACACTCGCCGTTCATTGACGACAACGGCCGAACTTCTCGACGCGGTGGGCTTGCCGCCGGCGCTCAAGAACCGTCGTCCGCTGCATTTGTCGGGCGGCCAACGCCAGCGGGTAGCCATTGCGCGTGCCCTCGCCCCGGGCCCGCAGACGATTCTGTGCGACGAGCCGGTGTCGTCTCTGGATGTTTCGACTCAGGCCCGCGTGCTGAATCTGCTCGACGAACTGCAGCGCCACCTTCACCTCAGCTACCTCTTCATCTCCCACGACCTCGGAGTGATTCACCACATGAGCGATCGCGTGGCCGTGATCACCGAGGGCCGCATCGTGGAGACGGGCGAGACAGCTGAAATCTTCACGAACCCTCGGCATCCGTACACGCAGTCGCTTCTGTCTGCTCTGCCACGAGTGAGAGGATGATCGCGTGACACACTCCCGCTCTGCCACTCGTGGTCGCCCGCCGGCTGCCTCTCGCGAACTCCTCCAAGAGTCTGCCTTCGAGCTGTTTATCGAGAACGGTTACACCGGCACCACGGTCGATCAGATCGCCACCCGTGCGGGCGTCAGCCGCAACACGTTCTTCAACTATTTCGACGCTAAGGGCGAAGTCTTTTGGGTCGAGCTGGATGCCGCTACCGAGCGACTGAAGGCAGCGTTGGCTGACCAGCCGGCGCCGCCTGCCGACGCGAGCCACGCCATCCGTGCAGCCATGCTTGCCGCTGTCGCCCCGGTGGAGTCGCAGCATGTTCCGTTCATCCTCACGCAGTACGACTTGATCGGTAGTGCGGCGGAATTGCAGGCGTCAGCCATGAGCCGTTTCGCGACGCAGGCCCGACTATTGACGGGGTTCGCCCAGCGTCACGGTACCGAGCCGGCCACGGCTCGCGCTCAGGCCTATGCGCTGATCGCGTGTGTGGTCGCGGCTGCGCAAGAGTGGGCGCAGGCGGGACCACAACGGGGTCGCCTCGAGCCGTTCGTGCAGCGTGCCATCGACGGTGTGCTCTCTGCCCCCGAGAACGGCGATCGAGCACACAGTCCACGAGCGCCGTCGTCCGTTACGATGGGGAGCACCACTCACACTCAGGCACCTCTTCTTTGACTCGGTGCCGCACATATCGAACCGGAGAAATAATGTCGTCGAGCGTTCCCGAAAAGCCCGCCCTAGAAGGCCTCGAAGACAAGTGGGCTTCCGTCTGGGAGAACGAAGGTACGTACCGGTTCGATCGCCAGAAGGCGCTCACCGATGGTTCTGACTGCGTATTCTCGGTCGATACTCCCCCGCCAACGGCATCCGGAAGCCTGCACATTGGCCACGTCTTCAGCTACACCCACATGGACTTGGTCACTCGCTTCCAGCGCATGCGTGGCAAGGAGATTTTCTACCCGATGGGGTGGGATGACAATGGTCTGCCCACCGAGCGTCGGGTTCAGAACTATTACGGCGTACGTTGCGACCCCACGCTCCCCTACGACGAGAGTTTCGTACCTCCTCAGCAGGGTGGCGAAGGCAAGTCGACGAAGGCTGCAGCCCAGCTACCGATCTCGCGTCGCAACTTCGTTGAGCTGTGCGAGACGTTGACGGCCGAAGACGAAAAGCAGTTCGAAGACCTCTGGCGCCAGCTTGGTTTGAGCGTTGACTGGAACCTCACCTATCGCACCATTGGCGACGACGCTCAGCGTGCCGCCCAGCGTGCGTTCTTGCGCAACCTTGAGCGTGGCGAGGCGTACCAGGCGGATGCTCCCACCCTGTGGGACATCACGTTCCGCACTGCCGTTGCGCAGGCCGAGCTCGAAGACAAAGAGCAGCCTGCCGCGTACCACCGCTTGGCTTTCCACAAGGCGGATGGCGACGACATCCACATCGAGACGACGCGCCCCGAACTTTTGCCTGCCTGTGTTGCTCTCGTGGCTCACCCCGATGACGAGCGATACAAGCACCTCTTCGGCACGATGGTGAAGACGCCGATCTTTGGCGTTGAGGTTCCGATTCTGGCCCACCACTTGGCTCAGCAAGACAAGGGTTCGGGAATCGCCATGATTTGTACGTTCGGTGACGTCACTGACGTTGTCTGGTGGCGCGAGCTTGACCTGCCGAACCGCACCATCATCGGTGCCGACGGCCGCATCATCGCTGACGCTCCCGATGTCATCGTGGGCGACGCCGCTCAGGCTGCCTACGCCGAGCTTGCAGGCAAGACGGTCTTCAGCGCAAAGGCCGCCATGGTCGAGCTCTTGAAGGCCTCCGGTGAAATGATCGGTGACGCTAAGCCGATCCAGCACCAGGTCAAGTTCTTCGAGAAGGGCGACAAGCCCCTCGAGATCATTTCCACGCGCCAGTGGTACATCAGCAATGGTGCGCGCGATGAGAAGCTGCGCAGCCGCCTTCTCGACGCCGGCCAGCAGATCAACTTCACCCCCGACCACATGCGTGTTCGCTACGACAACTGGGTTGGTGGCCTCACGGGCGACTGGCTCATTTCGCGCCAGCGCTTCTTCGGCGTTCCGATTCCCGTCTGGTACGAGCTCGACGCCAATGGCGAAAAGGGGTCGCCGATCGTTCCGAGTGAAGACTCGCTTCCGATCGATCCTTCGTCGGATACCGCTCCCGGTTACACAGAAGACCAGCGTGGTGTTCCGGGTGGCTTCGAGGGCGAACTCGACATCATGGACACCTGGGCAACGTCGTCGCTGACCCCGCAGATCGCCGGAGGTTGGGAGACCGACCCCGAGCTGTTCAACGTGGTCTTCCCGTACTCGCTGCGCAGCCAGGGCCAAGACATCATTCGCACCTGGTTGTTCTCGACCGCTCTGCGTTCGGAACTTGAGCACGGAACGGTGCCGTGGAAGAACGCCGGTATCTCCGGCTTCATCGTTGACCCCGACCGCAAGAAGATGTCCAAGTCCAAGGGCAACGTTGTGACACCTAAGGGCATGCTCGATGACCACGGTTCGGATGCCGTTCGCTACTGGGCAGCATCCAGCCGCCTCGGAACCGACGCGGCCTTTGACCCGCAGAACCCGAAGCAGATCAAGATCGGTCGCCGACTCGCGATCAAGGTCTTGAACGCCTCGAAGTTCGTGTACTCGTTCCCGGCTCCCGCTGCTGCGGCAACGGATTCCGGTGCAGTAGTTACCGAGGCTCTCGACTTGGAGATGCTTGCTGAGCTCGCGTCGGTTGTCGACCAGGCCACCACGGCGCTGGAGAACTTCGATCACGCCAAGGCGCTCGAAGTCACCGAGAAGTTCTTCTGGACCTTCTGCGACGACTATCTCGAACTCGTCAAGGAGCGCGCCTACGGAGCCGGAACCCCCGGAGCCCAAGCAAGCGCGAACCGTGCCCTGCACACTGCGATTGACGTGTTCCTGCGCCTCTTCGCACCGTACCTGCCGTTCGCTACCGAAGAGGTCTGGCGTTGGACGCACGACACCTCGGTTCACTCGGCATCGTGGCCCACCGCCGACGAGCTCGGCGTCACTGCTGAGCCGAGCGGTCTGTTCCACGCGGTCAGCCAGGCACTCATCACGATCCGTCGCGCCAAGACCGACGCGAAGGCATCGCAAAAGACGGAAGTAACCTCGGCTACCCTCGCGGGACCAGCCCTGATTGCTGCCGCTATTGACGATCTGAAGGCTGTCGGCCGCATCCACGATCTGACGATTGTGGAAGCCGAGGAGATCGAGGTTCGCGACATCGTTCTGGTGGAAGCTGCACCTGAGGCGTCTGCCTAGAGTTCGAGTGGGGGTTCGGCGTCGTCGCTGCGGCAGCGCGGCGTCGAACCCCAAAACCGCGTATTGTTGAATAAATGACGAATCCAGAGAAGCCTTCGTACACAGTTCGCGACATTCAGCAAGACGATTTTGACCAGTGGAAAGCACACTTCGTAAAGTACGGAGTGTTCTACGACACTGAGTTCACCGATGAAATCGTTCAGGGCGTTTGGGAATGGCTCATGGATGACTCGGCACAGCTCAACGCTGTTGTTGCCGTGGCCCCCGAAGGCCGTCCCACTCCGGGCGCAGTCGCCGCGTTTGGCCTGTACCGCCGCCTGCCCGACACTTTCACCGCCTCCTGGGGCTGGTTCATGGATGACCTGTACGTCGACCCCGAGCACCGCGGTGCCGGAGTTGCCGGAACGATCATCGACGACATCGCTGCTCGTGCGGCAGAAGATGGCGGCGGAAAGCTCCGCTGGATCACCAACAAGGAAAACGACAGCGCTAAGGCTCTCTACGACAAGGTCGCTGACCGCACGTCATGGATCCTGTACGAAAAGAACGTTTAATGCAGCTCGGCACTCGATGGCCGGTCGGCGGCGACGTACCCGAACGCCTCGGCGCAGCAATGCGCGAGGCGATCGCTGGTGTTGAAGCGGATGTCGCCCCCCTTGATACAAGCGCGTGGCGTTGGACGCTCACCTGGCTTGAATCGCGTCCTGTCGCCGAACTCGACGACGGCACCGTCGTGCGCCAACGTGCGGATGGCACCGTCACCGTCGAAGAACCCGTTTCGTAGACAACGGTATCTGTGGCCCGCTCCGCGTTAGTGCGCTCGCACTCATCAACGCGGAGCGGGCAATCACGTCTCTCGGCCCGACACCGCGCGCATCGCTGTGGATAGTTGAGCGCCTCGTATCCGCGTGACGCTTAGCGTCGATATATGCGGCTTCCGACCCTCGTCACGCTCTCGCTTAGTGCGCTCCTCATAGTCTCGCTGGGCGGCTGCGTGCCTTCTGAAACCACCCCACCGCAGCCGACCTCCACCTTCGTCGCGCCGTACGCGACCGACGAAGAAGCACTTGCCGCGGCTGAAGAGGCCTATGGCGAGTTCGTGGACATCTCGAACCTGATACTCAATGAAGGCGGGGCCTCGCCGGAACGTATCGAAGCAATCACAACTGGCGATTTCGCAGCCCGTACCTTGGAGTCGTATAAAGAATTTGGAGCAGAAGGCAAAACGAGCGTTGGAGATGCGACGTTTGACTCCGCAGTCTTGCAACGCTATTCGTGGGGTGGCGGAAACGTTGAGATTATTACGATCTACGTATGTCATGACGTCTCGGAAGTAGACCTCCTCGATTCGAAAGGGGACTCGTTGGTGAAAACGGATCGCCAAGCCCGGGTTCGGCTGGAAGTCACCTTCGATTTCGACGATACCGATCAAAAACTACGAGTGTCCGAGCGTGACGTCTGGACTGACCCACATTGTTGAGACAACGGACGAACGCGTTGGCGTTTTTGATTAGCACCTCGCTAGCGGCGGCTTCCCTCCTTTTCCAGTCGGGCGTCGATGAAGATGACCTACTCGCCGGAATCGACACTTCTGGTCAAGCCATTGAAGTCGAAGGCGTTCGAGAGTCAGATGGCTTCGTCGGCGGGGACTACGACTCCGGCCATGAGACTGACGGCGCGGCATACATTCCCGTTGATGCTTCCCCGCCCACCGTCGAAGAAGCGTGGTGCGATATCCAGCGCCTTGAGTGCGTGCCGTGGACTCCCCCGGCCGAGGACGCTGATGGGGCCACCGGACCGATCACGATTTCAGACATCGCCACGTTCCGCCCGCAACCTCCGACCGCAGCGATGCAACCCAACCAGTGGATGATCGTCGGCCTCGACACCAACTTTTACGCCAACACATCCACCCATATCGTTGATGGCACTCTTTTCGGTGGCACCGCCCAAGTGCGCTTCACCCCGATCGGTTACGACTGGGACTACGGCGATGGCAGTACCGCTAGCACTAGCAACCCCGGCAGAACCTGGGCCAAATACCGGATCGCCGAATTCGATCCCACCCCCACCAGCCACGTCTACGACGCCCCCGGTGACTACACCATCACCCTCGCCGTGACCTACGCCGCCGAATATCGGGTAGCCGGCAGTAGCTGGCAAAACGTTGTCGGAACCCTCACTATCGTCGCCCCGCCACTGACCGCCACCGCAGGCCACGCCACCACCGTCCTCGTTGATCAAGACTGCAACGCGAACCCCACCGGCATCGGCTGCTAAGGCCCACAGCAATCCGCAGCAAACGCTCTCCCTAAACGCGCGCCACAATCTCGCCATGCGGCATCGCCATCCACCCCTCAGGCGAATCCGCCCACTCACGCCACGCGCTGCTGATCTGCTGCAGTACCTCTTGCGTGGCCAGCGACTTGCTCAGAGCGTCCGCGGCGAAGGCCGACTCCAACACCCGCGCCTCCCACATACTGCCCCACCACTCACGGTCAGTCTCATCAGAAAAATTCCAGATCGAAGCCGACGTCACAACATCGACCAAACCTGCCTTCATCGCCCACGCCTTCAAACGGCGGCCAGCATTCGGCTCTCCCCCATTACTGCGATGCACAGCGTCATAGACATCAGCCCAGACCTTCAGCCCCGGCAGTTCAGGGAAACAAATAGTGCCCGCATAGTCCACATCGCGCACCGCAATGAGTCCACCCGGCTTAGCCACACGCCTCATCTCCACAAGAGCCGCGACCGGATCGCCCAAATGTTGCAGAGTCTGATGCGCGTGCACGAGATCGAAACTGTTGTCATCGAACGGCAGCGCATACGCGTCGCCCACGACAAAACCCAAGTTCACCGCGGTGAAAGCCGAAGCTTTTTCTATCGCTGCGGCAGCAGCATCCACACCGACAACGCGGCCCGGGGCCAGTCGTTCGGCAAACTCCGCTGTGATCGTGCCCGGCCCGCAGCCGATATCAAGCAACGAGAGCCCCGACTCGAGGTGCGGTTCAAGATACGCGGCTGAGTTGGCGATCGTGCGCCACGTGTGCGATTTCAACACACTCTCATGATGGCCGTGGGTATATCGCTCGCTCGTCATCTTCCGAGAATAGGGTAGAAGAATGACCAATCCTTTCTTTGAGCCCAGCACGCTGCCCTTCGGCATGCCACCCTTTGCCGACATCGAAGACGAGCACTACGCTCCCGCGTTCGAAAAAGGCATGGCCGAGCAACTCGCCGAAATCGACGCGATCACCTCTCAGGCTGAAACGCCCAGCTTCGAGAACACCATGATCCCGCTCGAAAAGAGCGGTCAGCTTCTCAACCGGGTCGCGACAGTCTTCTTCAACAAAACGTCCGCCGATGGCGATGCAGCCTCGGATGCTCTCGAAGAGGTCATCGCTCCCCAACTTGCCGCGCACAACGACGCCATCAGCCTCAACAGTGCCCTCTACGAACGCATCCGCAGCATCCGCGACGGTCTCGACTCCACTGAGCTGGATGCCGAAGCCCGCTACCTCGTCGAGCGTTACTTCACCGAGTTCACGCTTGCCGGTGCTGGCCTCTCCGACGAGGCCAAAGCGACCCTGCGTGACTACAACTCGCGCCTCTCGACCCTCACGACCAAGTTCGAGAAGAACTTGCTCGCCGATACCAACGACCTCGCCGTCGTGGTGGACAGCATCGACGAGCTCGACGGCCTTGACGCCTCCGAGATTTCGGCGGCGGCCAGCGCCGCGCATGATCGCGGGCTCACCGGCAAGTACCTCATCACGCTCATCCTCCCCACGAACCAGCCGCACCTCTCCGTTTTGAAGAATGCGGATGTTCGTGGCCGGGTTATGGCGGCGTCACGTTCGCGCGGCATCCGAGGCGGAGAGTTCGACAACCGCGAGCTCGTGCTTGAGATCGCAAAGGTTCGTTCGCAACGTGCGGCGCTCTTAGGCTTCGAAAGTCACGCCGCCTGGGTAACGGCCGATGAGACCGCACAAAACCCGCAGCGGGTCGCTGACATGCTCGGCAAGCTTGCTCCTGCCGCAGCGCGCAACGCTCGTGCTGAGCACGCGGCTCTAGAGAAGCTCGCCGGCACCGAGGTGTCCGCGGCCGACTGGGCGTACTACGCCGAAAAAGTACGCGCCGAGCAGTACAACGTCGACACCGCCCAGATGCGCCCCTACTTCGAAGCGGAGCGCGTGCTGCGCGACGGAGTGTTCTTCGCGGCCACCAAACTCTATGGCGTCACTTTCACCGAACGCCGTGACTTGCCGGCGTACCACCCCGACGTGCGAGTCTTCGAAGTCACGAACGAGGATGGCAGCGAGGTCGGCCTTTATACCCTCGACCTCTACACGCGCGATTCCAAGCGCGGCGGCGCCTGGATGAACTCGCTCATCTCGCAGTCGGACCTACTCGGGCATCCGGTGATTGTCACAAACAACCTCAATGTGCCGAAGCCGGCCGCAGGTGAACCCACACTGCTGACCTACGACGAGGTCAATACCCTGTTCCACGAGTTCGGGCATGCGCTGCACGGACTCTTTGCCCGCGTCACGTACCCCAAGTTCTCGGGCACCAACACCTATCGCGACTTTGTCGAGTTCCCCAGCCAAGTAAACGAAATGTGGATGCTCTGGCCCGAGGTTCTCGACAACTATGCCAAGCACTACGAGACGGGCGAGCCCATGCCTCGCGAGATCGTGGAGCGCATCCAGGCCAGCGCCGCCTTCAACGAGGGCTTCCTCACGAGCGAGTATCTCGCTGCTGCCCTGATCGACCAGGCCTGGCACCGCATCGGTGTTACCGACGAGGTTACGGATGTCGCAGCTTTTGAAGCGCAAGCGTTGACCGAAGTCGGTCTCGACAACCCCGCCGTGCCTCCCCGCTACTCCAGCACATACTTTCAGCACATCTTCGCGAACTCCGCCTACGACGCGGGCTACTACTCCTACATTTGGAGTGAAGTATTGGATGCCGACACCGTCGAATGGTTCACCGAGAACGGCGGACTCACCCGCGAAAACGGCGACCGCTTCCGTTCGCGGCTGCTCGGCGTCGGCGGGTCAAAGAACCCGCTCGAAGCATTTCGGGACTTCCGTGGACGTGACGCCGAGCTTCAGCCCCTGCTGAAGCGTCGCGGCCTCAACTAATCACCACCAGCGGGTGCGGGCGTCGATCTCACCGAAATTGACGTCCGCACTGTAGTTAAAGCCACGCGAGAACTGAACGCATAGCCTGAAGCTCCTAGGAAAAGCACAGCAGTTGATGGATTGTTGTGCTCGACCCACAAAAATTGGTGAAAACCTTTCGCTAATGCCCTCTGGTCGGGCACAATAGTGCCGGTCGCATTAGTCGCGCCCCTTCACACTTAGACGTCACCTAGCACGATGTCCTGAGGGCGATCCCATCTCAGCCTTACCCGAATCTGGTTGCAGTGAGCTTGCCCGGCGCGATCGCCCTCAGGACTATCACTTCGGCGCTCTACAACGCCACAGAGCGCAGACGCCCGAAGGCTTCTGCGCTCTGTAGTGGGCGACTGCGTCGACGTGGGCCGCTACGCGGACTTCTCCGCACGCAATGGCTTACGAGGAACGATTGTGGGCGCTGCGTTCTCGAGAACGGCAGCCTTGGTCACGATGACGCGACCAACGGTCTCGTCGGAGGGGACGTCGAACATGATCGGCCCGAGAACTTCTTCCAGAATGGCACGCAATCCGCGGGCACCCGTCTGGCGAAGCACCGCAAGGTCGGCAATCGATTCGAGGGCTTCTCTATCGAACTCAAGCTCGACACCGTCCAACTCGAACATGCGCTGATACTGACGAACGAGAGCATTCTTCGGCGTGGTCAAAATGTCCATGAGGGCAACCTGGTCGAGCTGGGTGACCGTAGTGACTACCGGCAATCGCCCGATGAATTCAGGAATGAGACCAAACTTGTGAAGGTCTTCAGGAAGAACCTCACCAAAGAGGTTCACATCGTCGCCCTTGCTGTGCAGTGGCGCTCCGAAGCCAATGCCCTTTTTTCCGGCACGGTTGGAGATGATCTCTTCGAGCCCCGCGAACGCGCCAGCAACGATGAACAGAACGTTGGTCGTATCGATCTGAATGAACTCTTGGTGAGGGTGCTTGCGACCACCCTGCGGCGGTACCGATGCGACAGTACCCTCGAGAATTTTCAATAGAGCCTGCTGAACTCCCTCACCCGACACGTCGCGCGTGATGGAGGGGTTCTCCGCCTTACGAGCGATCTTGTCGATCTCATCGATGTAGATGATGCCGGTCTCGGCGCGCTTGACGTCGTAGTCGGCAGCCTGCAGGAGCTTGAGGAGGATGTTCTCGACATCCTCACCGACGTAGCCGGCTTCGGTAAGCGCGGTGGCATCCGCAACAGCGAAAGGAACGTTGAGGCGCTTGGCCAACGTCTGAGCGAGGTAGGTCTTGCCGCAACCGGTGGGACCGATGAGCAGAATGTTTGACTTGGCAATTTCGACGTCGTCGATCACGGCATCGGCCGAAGTGATGGTGCTGCGAGCACGAACGCGCTTGTAGTGGTTGTAGACGGCGACGGAGAGCGAGCGCTTGGCTGCCTCTTGGCCGATGACGTATTCCTCAAGGAAGTCGTAGATTTCGCGTGGCTTAGGCAGATCGAACTCGCTCGATGGCTCTTCCCCAGCTTCAGCAAGACGCTCTTCAATAATCTCGTTGCACAGATCTACGCACTCATCGCAGATATAGACACCCGGACCGGCAATCAATTGCTGTACCTGCTTTTGGCTCTTGCCGCAGAAGGAACACTTGAGCAGGTCCGCGCTTTCCCCAATTCGGGCCATGCCGGTTCCTCTCCTTGAGTAAATACCTTGGCAATGAGCCTAACCCGATATTCGTTCAGTCTCCGTCACCATTACTGGCGGCGTTTCGGCGAGTCGAAGGAAGGGTGCGCGCACGACATCCACGATTCCATCAGTGCGACTCAAACGAACTAGGCTTGACGGGTTCGCTACCGCCACGAAAGGAGCCCCATGCACACTCGTGCGATGCGTGCGCTTCGTGGCAGCGTTGCGGCTTTCTTCGCCACCTTTACGGCGGCGTTCTCTCATCAGTTCGCCGGTGGCGTTACGCCATCGCTGTTCGGCATGGGCGTCTCCCTCGTACTCTCGATCACGATCTGCACATTGCTCGCCGGGCGCACTGTTTCGTTCACCCGACTGAGCATCGCTATTCTCGCCAGCCAAGCGATGTACCACGTGCTTTTCAGCTCAATGCTGACGCCTACCGGCATCGCCAAGCACGACATGGCAGCCATGAGCTTCGATTTCAGTTCGGTTGCGCAATCCGCTGATTCGGTGATGTCGCTTTCGCACATCGTCGCTGCTGTCGTGACGATCGTTGCCTTCCGATACGCCGAAGTCGCGTTCTGGGGCTTGCTCGACACGGCGCGCATTCTCTTGGCGCGTCTTTTCTCCTCCCTCACCCTCGCGGCGACTCCGGTACTGGAGTTCCGTCTGGCACCACGCGCAGAGCCAGTTGCGGAGCTCGCGGCGCGTTTCCTCTCAATCACTCGATATCGGGGACCTCCAGCGTCTCTCGCCGCGGCCTAATAGTGCCGCACAGCATCCCCGTATCCGTCGCACCTTCGCGACTTTTTTGAGAAAGAAACTAATGAAAAACTTCACTAAAGCTGCCCTCGCCCTCTCCGCAGGCGCAGCACTCGCCGTCGCCGCTCCTCTCGCCGCTATGGCTCACGTCACTATCGACCCTGGGCAGTCCGAGGCTGGAAGTTACGCTCTCATCACGGTCAAGGTTCCAAACGAATCAGACACCGAGAAGACCAATCGCGTTCAGCTCAACCTCCCGACAGACACACCATTCACGAGCGTACGTTTCGTTCCCGTTCCCGGATGGGACGCAGAGCTCGTCCGCAGCGAACTACCCGAGCCTGTCATGGTGGGCGAAAGTGAGATCACCGAAGCGGTGACCTCGATCGTGTGGACCGCTCAGGCTGGCTCAGAGCTCGGCGATGGCGCGCTGCTACTGCTTCCCATCTCGCTCGGACCGGTTCCGGATGTCGGCAGCGTTGTTCTCACGGCGGACCAGACGTACACCGATGGTTCGGTAGTGAGTTGGAGTGAAACAGAAGAGGGAGCCGAAAAGCCTGCTCCCGTGCTTTACGTCAACGATGCCCCGATGGATCACCATGGCGACAGCGCCGCAGACGATGACGCTCACGGCGACGACCACGCTATGGACGACTCTCACGACGACTCGGCCGCTGATTCCTCCAGCGGGGACCCTGTTGCTCGCGGGCTCGGAATCGCGGGCCTCGTAGCTGGTCTCGGTGCTCTCGTTGCGGCCTTCGCGTTCCGTCGTCCCGCCTCAAAGTAGTCATCGCTATGCGTCGAATTATCCAGATCGGCGCCGCGTTAAGCGCGGCCACGCTTGTATCCTTAGTGCTGCTCGTGGCCGCGCCCACGTCCGGGCCGGCATCTGCGCACAATTACCTGGTTGACAGCACACCGCTCGAGGGCGAAACGCTCACTGCGCTGCCGGAAGAGTTCTCTGTGACCACCAACGACACCCTGCTTGATCTAGCCGGGGACGGCGGTGGTTTTGCGATTCAGATCTTGGATGCTGACGGTCGCTATTACGGAGACGGTTGCGTCAGCATCCGCGACGAGTCGCTCTCGACGACGGCGGCTCTCGGTGAGCCTGGTGAGTACCGGGTGCTCTGGCAACTGGTGTCAGCCGACGGCCACACCGTGTCAGACGAAATCAGTTTCACCTGGCAACCGGATGCTGATCAGGTGCTCTCTGATGCTCTGGAGGCGCCACCGGCGTGCGGCGGCGGTTCACTTGAAGGGGGCAGCACTCCCCCGGCGTCGTCGGGAAGTTCCGAGGATGCCGTGGACGACGGATCGAACTCCGGTGCGCTCGTCGACGCCAGCACCCTCGTGCTCCTCGGCAGCGCCGTCGCGATCGTGCTCGTCGCTGGCGTGGCGATCTTCTTGATCTCGGTCAAGCGCAAGAAAGGCGAACCACAGAGCTAGTCAGCGCTCGTGTGAGTGATCGATCCAACCACTATGGTTCGCGGTGTCACTGCCGCGCACCTTAACGAACTAAGGCGGCCGCCCTCGGAGGGTGACCGCCTTAGTTACGTTCACACAGAGACTAGCTTGTGATCGCGGGCAAGTTCTTACGGCTCGTGAGAACTTGATCGATGAGGCCGTACTCTAGGGCCTCGGCCGCGCTCAGAATCTTGTCGCGTTCGATGTCTTTGTTGATTTGCTCAGCCGTGCGGTTCGAGTGGTGGGCGAGCGTCTCCTCAAGCCATTCACGCATGCGAAGAATCTCACGTGCCTGAATCTCGATGTCTGAGGCCTGACTCGCGCCTTCTGAGCCACCGCTGGGCTGGTGGATGAGGATGCGAGCGTTGGGCAGCGCCAACCGCTTTCCCGGGGTACCGCCGGCGGTGATCACGGCCGCAGCCGAGGCCGCCTGTCCCAGAACTACTGTCTGAATCTGTGGGCGGATGTACTGCATCGTGTCGTAGATCGCGGTCATGGCGGTGAACGAGCCACCAGGCGAGTTGATGTACATCACGATGTCGCGGTCAGGGTCCTGGCTCTCGAGGACGAGGAGCTGCGCCATGACGTCGTCGGCGGAAGCGTCGTCGATCTGCACACCGAGGAAGATGATGCGATCTTCGAACAGCTTGGCGTACGGGTCTTGGCGCTTGTAACCGTAAGCCGTACGCTCCTCGAAAGTCGGCAGAACATAACGAGCATCTGCATCCGGACGGCCAATGCCTGCGGGTGCTTGAGCACCGAGGTTAAAGTTCTCCATAATTAGTCCTTCTTGCCGGTTGCGTTGTCGTCGGTCGCGTTTTCTTCGGTACCGCCGCCGCCGACTACGTCGGAGGCAAACTCGCGCAGATGATCAACGAAGCCGTATTCGAGTGCTTCTTGGGCTGTGAACCAGTTGTCGCGGTCGTTGTCGATAAGAACCTGTTCGACGCTCTTGCCGGTCTGCTCTGCAGTGAGCTCTGCCATGCGCTTCTTCATGTCGAGGATGACGCCAGCCTGAGTCTGAATGTCGGCCGCGGTTCCACCGAATCCACCCGACGGCTGGTGCAGGAGCACGCGGGCGTTGGGGGTGATGTAGCGCTTCCCCTTGGTGCCCGAGGAAAGCAGGAACTGCCCCATTGAGGCAGCAAGGCCAATTCCGACGGTGACGATGTCGTTCGGAACGAACTTCATCGTGTCGTAGATCGCCATACCGGCGGTGATCGAGCCACCGGGCGAGTTGATGTAAAGGTAGATGTCGCGCTTGGGATCCTCTGCTGCGAGCAGCAAGATCTTTGCGCAGATCTCGTTCGCGTTTGAGTCGCGCACCTCTGAGCCGAGCCAGATGATGCGGTCCTTGAGGAGTTGGTCGAAGATGCTCGAGACCAATGCCGGTTGGGCCATTGTTGCGCTCCATTTCAGTTATCGCGTAGTAAGAATCTATCCGAGTGCGGCCCGCGATTCTGGCGTGTTCGCCCTAGGCAAAGTACCGCGTCGCCCGAGGCTGCTTGTAGGCTCACCGAATGCAGCAGAACTGGCGCGATCGAATCGCAGATATTTGGGCCCATGCAGCCACCATGGCCGAGCACGATGTTGTCGCGGCGATCGATGAGCTTGTCGCCGAACGTGGCCCTGACGATGCCGAAGCGCTCTTCGAGGCAGCGGGGGCGCGCGACTATGCCGGGTTAGAGACCGAGGCTGAGCCGCTCTACCGCCGAGCCATCGAGAATGGCTTGGATGCGGCCCTGATGCCCCGTGCGACAATCCAGTTGGCCAGCACGCTACGCAATCTCAATCGCATCGAGGAGTCGATCGCTCTCCTCGAGCAGCAGCTCCACGAGCATCCCGATGATGAGTGGACGGGCCCTACCGCCGCATTTCTCGCTCTTGCCCTCACGAGTCGCGGTGATCCCACGCAGGGTGCCGCAGTCGCCCTGATGGCCTTGGCAAGCTATCTCCCTCTGTATCAGCGTTCGGTGCGCGGGTACGCTGCCGAGTTATTTGCCGATTAGTTCGCGCAGCAGGTGACGGCACCCGTCACGGTGAGCACTGCAGCGGCAATAGCATTGCCGCATGCAGCAAATGATTCTCGACGTCGACACTGGTATTGACGATGCGCTCGCGCTGATGCTGGCGGTGCGACACCCCGGTGTCACTCTGAGAGCGGTGACGTGCGTGGCCGGCAACGCAAGCCTTGAGCAGGTCGTGCGCAATACTTTGACCGTTCTGGATGCGGCGGGAGCCGGCGATGTTCCGGTAGCCGCGGGTGCCAACCGCCCGTTACTCGCCGACGCGCATCCGGCTGCTCACGTTCATGGCGTGGATGGACTCGCCGATCTCGGCCTGCCCGCATCCACTCGTCAGGGCGTTCCGCTTCATGCGGTTGAGCTGTTGCGTCGCGAAATTCTCGCGAGCCCCACTCCGGTCACGCTCGTTCCGCTCGCTCCGATGACGAATATCGCCCTCTTGGTGCGCACCTATCCGGAGGTGCTCGCCAACGTTGAACGCATCGTGTTCATGGGCGGCTCGGCCTCTGTCGGCAACGCGACGGCCGTCGCAGAGTTCAACACATGGCACGATCCCGAGGCTGCTGAGATCGTGCTCACCGCGGGTGTTCCGATCACGATGTATGGCTTGGATGTTTTCTATGCCGTCACCATTGCGCCCGCCGAGATTGCCACTCTCGCGGCCTCGGCAGAGGCCGGAGCTCAACTGACTGGCCGCTTGCTCCAGCACCTTGTCACGGTGAAGGGCGGCGAGGTTCGCGTTGCCGGTGATGGACACGGCGATATTGGGGATGCTGGTGCGGTCTGCGCTGCCATCGATCCGCGCGGCCTCACCACAGTGCATGTGCCGGTGCGCGTCAGCCTGGCCGATCCGCTCACTCGCGGACAAACTGTGGTCGACCACCGCACCGCTGGGCATGCGCAAGACGGCGCTGCTGACAACAGCTCTCGCCGCATCGATGTCGCGCTCGGCGTCGACGGCGCTCGCTATGCGCGCCTCTTTGTCGAGACAATCACACGCTGACGTTTTCGCCCTTAACGACCTCACGGCCGACTAGATAACTAGTCGGCCGTGAGGGGGTAAAACTATGTCGCTTAGGACTCGTCGCTTGCGTCGTCTGCTGCAACAACTTCTTCAGCAGAGTCTGAGTTGGCGAGAGCGGTGAAAGCCGAGACGTCGACGGCCTTGCCCTTGGTGTCAACAACCTTGGCCTTGCTGAGCACGACTGCGAGAGCCTTGCTGCGAGCAACCTCAGCCACCATGGCGGGGATCTGGCCGTTCTTGTCCAAGATCTGGATGAACTCGCCGGGCTCCATGCCGTACTGCTGAGCGCCCTGCACGAGGTACGAGGTGAGCTCTTCCTGGCTGACCTTGATCTCTTCCTTCTCAACGATCGAGTCGAGGAGGATCTGCGAGCGGAAGGTCTTCTCGCTGGCGACGACTACCTCTGCGCGGTGTTCGTCGTCTTCGAGGCGGTTCTCGTTCTCGAGGTGACGGTGAACTTCGTCTTCAACGAGCTTCTCGGGAACGGGGATCTCCACGCTCTTGAGCAGTTCGTCAACGATCTGGTCGCGAGCTTCAGAAGCCTGACCGAACGACTTGGAGCGCTTTACCTGCTCCTTGAGGTCGGCCTTGAGCTCCTTGATGGTGTCGAACTCGCTAGCCATCTGAGCGAAGTCGTCGTCAGCCTCAGGAAGCTCGCGCTCCTTGACGGTGAGCAGCGAAACGCTGATGACGGCGGTTTCGCCCTCGTGGTCTCCGCCGAGCAGTACTGACTCGAAGGTGGTGGATTCGCCGGCGCTTAGCGAGTCAAGGGCTTCGTCGATGCCCTCGATCAGTTCACCCGAGCCGAGCTCGTAGGAAATGCTCGTTGCGGAGTCAACCTCGGTGTCGCCGATCTTGGCGACAAGGTCGAGCTGAGCGAAGTCGCCGGTCTTGGCCGGACGGTCGACGGTAACGAGCGTGCCAAAACGAGCACGCAGGGTGTCGAGTTCAGTCTTGACGTCGTCGGCGGATGCTTCAACAGCGTCAACCGTGAGGGTGAGCTTGTCGTAGGCAGGCATCTCGAACTCGGGGCGAACGTCAACCTCGATAGCGAGAACGAGGTCTCCGCTGAAGTCCTTGACCTCGGGCCAGGTGACGATGTCAGCCTCGGGGCGACCGAGAACGCGAATCTCTTCTTCGGTAACAGCCTGGCGATAGAAGCCATCGAGTCCATCGCTCACAGCGTGGTTCAAGATCTCTTCGCGGCCAACGCGCTGGTCAACCAGCTGCGGCGGCACCTTTCCCTTGCGGAAGCCGGGGATGTTGATCTGCGAGGCGATGTGGCTATACGCGTGATCGATGCTCGGCTTGAGCTCTTCGGGGGTGACCGAGATGTTGAGCTTGACGCGGGTCGGGCTCAACTTCTCAACGGTTGTCTTCACGTCGTGGATCTCCTGTAATTCGATGGTGTATTTCGTCGGGGCGACAGGATTCGAACCTGCGACCTCTCGGTCCCAAACCGAGCGCTCTACCAAGCTGAGCTACGCCCCGGGGCGCCGTGTTTTTCATGGCCACGGCATCGCAGAGCAATACCGACACAAAATTGGCCTCGGCAAGTCTAGCCTGAGCGCGCAGAGAATGTTGACGAGATCCAGATATCGAGCTTTTTTGCATCCCGTTCAGCAGGTTTATCGTGCTCTGATCCAGCAATTCGCTGGGAAGTTTCGCCTTGAGCGATCTCGACTTCGCACTTTGCGAGGTTTCAGGTACAGTATTCCTCGGTACACAGCACGAACGGGTACCAAATGGGGATGTAGCTTAATGGTAAAGCCTCAGTCTTCCAAACTGATGACCGGAGTTCGATTCTCCGTATCCCCTCCATTGCAGAATGAAGGCCGCCTCACTGAGGCGGCCTTCATTCGTTAACGCGGTACTCCGCTGTCCTTAGATGCTTGCAGCCTCGGCCACTTTGGCCGTGTCGACGAACTGCTCGAAGCGCACGATGAGTCCTCCGCGCACCACGAAGTGGTGGGCCACCCGCACGTTGAGAGCTTTATGAGTTGCACGATTCGTCGCTGTGTAGCGAGCAAGCACAACAACGTTTTCACCGTCGACCACGTAGCTGTCGTCGTGGGCGATCCACCCGTCCCAGTCTCGGCCCAGCACCTCCATTACGGATGAAGTGACCCCTTCTGGCGTACGGTATGTGCCCGCGAGAGGGAAGCCCGCCATCTCGGTCCATTCCACGTCTGGTGCAAGCGTTTCGCGAAGCGCATCGAGATCGCCTGCTGCGGAGGCCAGGTATTGGCGACGAACGACGTCGCGAGGTTCTGTGGATGTTGCGAAGTCAGTCATCGGTTCTAACCCCATGCCATTTCGCCCTTCGCTACCTTCGGGCCGAGCTGTGCTGCGATGAGCATGCCCGACTGGGGGTAGGCCTCGATAAGCGCTGCGGTGGTTGCGGCGCCGTCAGCGGCATCCGCCAACACCTGCTCGAAAGTGACGAGGTAGTCACGGGTGTAGGTCAGTGCGCTCGCGTCGTTTGCGGTGTCGGGGAGGCGGTGCCCGGCAATCACAAGTTGGGCATCGAGCGCGATCATCTCGTTGAGCTGCTCGATCCAGGCCGCACGACGTTCGACGGTCGCAGTGTCTGCGGTCCAGACGTGTTCTTGCTGAAAGACGAGAACTCCGCCGAGAATAGCGCGATCTTCGGCGCTCCAGAGGTAGTGGCGGTCAGGAAGCACTTCTGAACCTCCACGCAGTTCGAGGCGCTGTCCATCAACCTCAAGGTAGTCAGCGCCTAGAGCGGTGAGCTCAACAAGGCGCGTAGGCAGATTGACTCCGAGCGCCGACCAAGCCTGCAGTTTTCCCTCAAACGAGGAGCGGATGTGGTCGATTACGATCGACGTCGCTACAAGGTCGGCTTCGGGGAAGGCGTCCGCGATCACCTCAAGACCGAAGTAGAAATCGGGGTCCGCGTGACTAACAAATACGGTGGTGAGCTTTTTGCCGGAATCGAGAATGGCCGCAACTAGACGGTGACCGTCTGCACGGGTGAATGCGGCATCCACAAGGAGAGCCTCGGTCTCCCCCGTGACGAGCACTGCGGATTTGTTCGGCGAACCAGCGGGAAAGTCGAGGTCGAAGACTTCGTAGTTGAGAGACATAGTGCGTTGTTCCTTTCTGAGCGGCCCCGAAAGCATCGGGGGCACAGCATCGCGTGCCGCGCATCAGGTACAACAAAGGCTGATCAGTCAGGTATTCCCACTCGCAGAAAGAAACTGCGAATTCGTTAGGGCATCACCGGCAGCGACGCGGACGCGCTCTTACTCAGGGTTCGTATCGCTTGCCCAAAGACCGCAGCTTGATCCTCCGGCAAGACGGAAAGAAGATGAGTTTCCACGTTCCGCGCGTGAAGAGCGCTCGCGGCCAGAAGCACTTCTTCTCCGTGCGGCGTGAGCTCGATCAGCTGCACCCGCTTGTCGTCGACTGAGGCCCGACGCACGATGAACCCACGTTTCTCAGCTCGGTTCACCAGCCGGGTAGCGCCACCGGAAGTCAGCACGCGAGCTTGAGCAATGTCTCGCACCGGGACACCACCGGCACCAGCACGCCCGACAACGAGGAGCAACTCGAAGAGGCTGTGGTCGAGATCAAGTTCTTCGTGCAGCGACTGAGCGAGGATGTACTCCAGACGATTCGCGGCGCCGAGAAGCCGGCCGAACACGAGAATGCGCGGATCGTTGGCAGCCTCGCTCGCCGAGGTGAAATGGGGAAGCTTGTTCACGCTCCCACTGTAAGCGCTCGCTAACGGGGTGGTGTTGGCACGCCGCCGCTGATTGCACGCACAATAACGGAGCGCGCCTCGGCGGCCTCGGGAATCGGCAAGAGTGGGTAGTCGTGGATCATGCCCTCCCCCACGCGGAAGTCGAGGGCGAGGCCCTCTTTCTGCGCACGATCACGAAGGCGCAGAGCATCCGCATGCACGAGGTCTCGGGTTCCCGTAAAAACAGTGATGGGGGCGAGGCCAGCGAGGTCGCCGTGGATGGGGCTCACACGCCAGTCGCTCTCGTCGAGCTCGGCACGATAGAGCGCCCCTGCCGCGTGCGTTCCCGGAACCGCAAGCCACGGATCCCGCGGAGCGATCTCCGCCAACATCGGGTCGGTGCCGCTGATGTCGAGCCAGGGCGCAATTAGCACGATCGAGCGGAGCGGAGGAAGTTTGCGGTCGCGCAGCTCCATGGAAACGGCCATCGCCATGCCACCGCCGGAGGAATCCCCCATCACGCTGACATTCTCAGCGCCGACGTCGGCCACAACGGATTGAACGATGGATGCCGCTCGATCAACAACCACGGAAGCACGGCCGTCGGGGGCGAGAGGCATGATCGGAACGGTGAACGTCGTTCCGGTGGCGCGCACGAGACGGGCGATGAGCTTCCAGTGCAGCGGATCGATCTGAAAAACGTAGCTTCCACCGTGGAGGTATACGACGTGGCCGGCGCCCGAAGACGACTGGGGCGCAATCGTGAACACGGGCCAACCGCCAACATCGCGGCGTGAGACCGAGACGTGCCGGGAGATCGACGCCGGCGGGGCAAACCGGACAGGTTTCTTTCGAAGCTCAGCGATCCGCGCGAGAGTTCGCTGGGGATCGCTGAACATGCGTTTTGACCCTCGAAGGGTCAACGCAAGTGGAGCGAGCCGACTGAGAAGGCTCGCCATGCGGTGCTAGCTGTCTACGCGCTTTATTACGTGGATTGGGATGAAGACTCCCGCAGTGGTGACGAGCAGGCCACCGATGAACACGACAGACTCTAGACCCTCAACGTAGAAGGCTTCGCCCATCATGTAGATGCCGCCCACGAAGAGCACGAAGGAAATTACAAATCCAAGAATGTTCACTCCTCCATCTTACCCACGAGTCTTCTCGCACCGGCGTCATCGCCACCGATGCACGTACCCCCTTGTGGGGTCGCAAACGTGCCCCCTATACTGGGGACTAGCCGTTCCCCGAACTGATCCTTGGCGGCTGGATCACAGGCCACACCCGTATCGCCCCCGTGGCAGGGCACCTTGGACGCCCCCGATGTCTAACACTGCAACTCAACTTCCTCCCTTCGGCTGGTACCCGGACCCCGCTGGTAGCCACTTGCTCCGCTGGTGGGATGGCAAGGTCTGGACCAACCGTCTCGAAAAGCCTCGCCCTGAACTTCAGGCTGCAAAGGGCTACGCCCAGCAACAGTCCACACTTTCGCGCCTCATCGCCTCCTAGGCTTTCAGCACCGCTACTCTGAGACTTCCTCCCGAAAGGAAGTCAGAGTAGATGGTCAGTTCAGCGCGTTCCTTCATCAAACATGTAGGTCATGTTCTCTTCCCTCGTGGACCGCGCGACCTCACCGATACCTCGCGATGCCCGGCGTGCTTCGTCGTGCTCCCGCCGTCTGCGGTGTGCTCACGATGTGGGCTTGATCTCAACCACCCGGATGCTGCCCTGCTTCTCGAGGAATCACTCGACATAGCAACTCTGCTCGAATCGCGGCTCGAGATCATCGGCAAAATCCGTTTCGAGACCGCCACAGCCAGCACCGCCGCTGCCGCTTCAAACACTGCCGCTCCCAGCGCAGCCGCTCCGAGCACAGCTACTTCTCGCGCAGCGACTCCCAGCACGGTACCTCCGGTCACAGCTGCTCCGAGCACGGTACCTCCCTTCGCAGCTGCCCCAGAACAGACAGCGGGTTCCCGCGTCGGCACTCCGACTACTCGCGATGGTGCAGGCTCGTCTGCCGCGGTGGCCAGCAGTCCCGGCCCTGCGACAACAGGCAAGCCGCACTCCGGCATCCAAGTTCTCTTGCTTGTTGTTGGTGTCTCGTTACTTTCTATCGGCGCGATCTTCTTCCTCGTTTACGCATTCCTGACGTTCGGTCTCATCTGGCGTTCTGCAATCGTCGCAAGTATCACAATCGCGAGTATCGTGACGGCATCTGCCACGAAACGCCGGGGGCTTGCCGCTACCGGCGAAGCGCTCTCTGCCCTCGCCGTGGTCCTGGTAGTTCTCGATATCTACGCGCTGCGAGCTAATGACCTCGTAGTGCTCGGCGACGGGGCAGGGCGACTGTACTGGGGCGCCGCGCTATTGCTCGCCGCTCTCGGATTCATGCTGTGGCATCGAACAAGTGCTCTCGTGCTCGTCAACGTGGTGGGCTACGCGCTGCTTCCTCTTGCCGCAGCGCTTCTGGTCGGCGGGCTCACTAGCGAGAGTTCCTTCGAAACGGCGATGCTCGCGACTCTTGTTGCTGTGGCCGCTGCTTCGCTCGTTCATGTCTTCGCCGCTCACGACTCTTATGCTGCTCGCGCTGAGCAAATCATCGGCATCGTCTACTCCTTCGTCGCGTTTGCTGGAGCTCCCGTCTTCATCGCCGTCGCCTATCTCGCGAGCAGTGGCCGGGAAACTGCAGGGTGGCTGTTCGCGCTCTCTGCGCTTGCCGGATTCCATGGAATCGCAACGTGGGGCCGCGGCAGCCTTCTGGCTGGCGTGCAGAACGCGTACGCCGCTGTGGCAGGCGTACTGTTGGGCGCGGCACTCTGGGTCAGCATCATCCCTCGCTTTGATGCGGTCGAAGCCGGGGAAGCATCACCGTCTTCTCTGTTCCTTGTCGTCGCCACGCTCACGGCCACAGCACTTGCCAGCGAAACCATCGGGAGGCGGCTCGCGACCGCTGGCCGACTCGCAACTTTCTGGGCTGCGGTTGGAGTCTGGATTGTCGCCGGCGCTGCCGCGATCATCCCTCTCTTTCAGTCACTCTTCGTCGCGCTGCAATTTACCGGGCAACAAAGTCTGCGACGCATCACGCCCGGCAGCGCACCTTTTGACATCGAGCACAGCGGCTGGCCCCAGCTGACTGTGTTGATCGTGCCGCTAGCGATGACGATTTTCTGGTGGCTCACCCGCCAGTTGCGCAACCGCCTACATATCGTCCTCAGCAGCGCCGGCCTCGCCCTTGCGCTGGCTGCGCCCCTCACGGGCACCCTGCTCGGAGCGACTATCGTGTGGCTGGTGCTGGCGACCGTAGCTGTGGCATCGATTGCTCGCGACAAACGACGCAACGGGGCCCGACACATCCACGTCACTATTGTGGCAAGCGGGTTGCTCCCCCTCGCGTTGGCCTACAGCTCGGCGTGGTCCAGTCACCACACGTGGGTACTCGCGAGCGTGGTGACAGCCGCGCTACTTGTCTCCGCACGCCTCACCGTTACTAGCCGCGCAAGCCGCGCCGCTCTGCTGGGCAGCGCTAGCATCGTGCTGCTCTTGGCAGCAGCCGGAGTGGGCGAACAACTGCAATTCGGCGTCACTGACGGGCAACCGAACCAACTCGAATCGTGGCTCGTGGTCGGAGCCGCAGGCGTGCTGCTACTGGCGCTCTCCTTCTGGAAATCGGCGCCGCAGACAACCGTGGTAGATCGTCTCACGGTGTGGTGGATCGGGCTGGCAGCAACCTCCCTCGCCGCCGCAGTGCTGTGGAACGCCTCGGTTAACGGCGCGCCCAGCGACTCAGCACCGCTAGTGCTCAACCTGCCACTCGTGAGTTTCATCATCGCCGCGGCCGCCCTCGTAGCGCTCGCTCTCACCATGACGGGTCGCGTCGGAATCGACCGGCTCGAAGCTCGCTACACGGCAGCAGCGCTCCTCGCGCCAGCCACGGTGTGGGCGCTCGACAGCGCGAGTCGCGCTCTGGGACTCTCCGACATCGCGATCCAGCTGGCGCCGGCAACCGCATCCGTCCTCGTCGGCGCGGCCAGCATGGCTCTGCGTGTACGCGGACTTCACCCAAGGATGCGCCGCGTCAGCGAGATCAGCGCACTCACCGTGGCGGGCATCACCGCCGCCAACGCGATCGTCGAGCCGCGAGCCAGTCACTGGCTCATCGTGCTGCTGGTCTCGATCACGTTGCTGCTGGCATCCATTGCTCGCGATGGCATCTTCGGTTCGCACTCACCGCGCCGACACCTCGTGTGGGCCGCCGTTACCTTCGGCACTGGGGCGCTCTGGCTGCGGCTCGACCAGGGGCGCGTCGAAGCACTTGAGGCCTATGTGCTGCCGCTCGCCGCTGTCGTGCTCATCGTGGGCACGTTCACGGCACGCGCAGAACTGCGCCAGTCACGCCTCGTCTCCGCTCCCGCGATTGTGCTCGCCGCACTGCTCATCGCCGTTTTGCCGCTGGGGCTCAACGCTGCATCGGGCAGCGGCCTGCACACGCTCATCATTGCCGGACTCAGCGGAGCGCTGCTGCTCACCGCCTGCTTTGTTGAGCCTCATGATCGACTCGTCGACTTCTGGGGGGTCGCGATCGTCGCCGCCGGCGTCGGACTCGTTGCCACGACCGGTAGTCGTGCGCTCGTGCTGGCGAGCCAGAGCACCAACGCATTGCCAGAACTCGACTCCTGGCTGCTGGGCGCCGTTGCCGTGATCGCCCTCGGCAGTTTCGGCCTCGCCTCCACCAGCTTCACTACCGATCCGGCACATTCGCGTTGGGCACCGACGAGCGAGATTCTGCTCGGAACCGCGCTCGTGCTGCTGTTCGCGATAGAAACCCTCGTTCTGCTCGACTCCGGCAGCGTCGAGAACGCTCTAGACAGCATCCGCATCGTTGGACTCGTAGCGATCGGCAGCGCGCTGTTGCTCGTGACGGCTCGCCCCTCGACACGACCGCTCACGCACCGCATTAGCTACCTCGCGTTCGGGCTCGCGAGCGTCGTCGGGGCCATCGCTGCGCTCGGAGGGCTCATCACTCCCGTTGAGTGGGTCACCGTTCCGCTCGGTACTGCCGTGCTGATCCACGGCGCGATTCGCATGGCACGCTACCCCGAACGTCGCAGCTTCTCCGCGCTCACCGCCGGGTTAGTAATCATTCTGTTGCCCAGCCTGATCGCGACATTCATCGCCACCGACAGCCTCAACACGGTGTGGAGAATCCTTGCTCTCGGCATTGCTTCCGTCGTCGCTATCGTCGCCGGCACCTGGCTCAAACTTCAAGCACCCCTCGTGATCGGTGCCGGTGTCGCTCTCATTCATGCGGCGCACACGTTTGCTCCCGCCATCGTCGCGCTGTACCAACTCACCGATTGGTGGCTGTGGGCCGTGGTCGGCGGCGCGATCGTGTTGTTCCTCGGCATCACGCTCGAGCGGCGCATCCGGGATCTGAAGACTCTCAACACGAAGTTCAGTGCCCTTCGCTAGCGAGAAAAAGCGACGCTAGCGCTGCAACCAGGTGAGCACCGCGAGCACCCGGCGGTGGTCGCTCCCCGAATCTTCGAGATTCAGTTTTTGAAAGATTGAGGTCACGTTCTTCTCGACCGCGCCGATTCCGATCACGAGTTGCTTGGCGATAGCGGCATTGGTGCGGCCCTCGGCGACGAGCGTCATGACCTCGTGCTCGCGCGGCGTGAGCGACATGAGTGGATCTTGACGGCGCCCGACAAGCTGCGCGACAACCTCGGGGTCTAGCACCGTGCTGCCCGCCGAGATTCGCTCCACGGCATCCTGCAGTTCAGAAAGCGATGCCACGCGATCTTTCAGCAAATAGCCGACGCCACCACGACCCGATGACAAGAGCTCTTGCGCATAGACAACCTCGACATACTGCGAGAGCAAGAGGATGCCAATCTGTGGGCGGAGTTCGCGCAAGCGAATTGCGGCCCGCACTCCCTCGTCGCGAAACGTCGGTGGCATGCGCACATCGAGAACGACTAGCTCAGGCGCGCAGTCATCGAGGTTCGCGAGCAGTTCATCCGCATCACCGAACGAGCCGACAACATCGAAACCCGCTTCGATGAGCACACGCACGAGCCCTTCGCGCAGCAGTACCGAATCATCAGCAACAGCAACTCGCAAAGGGCTCATGCGCTTAAGACTAGAGGTCAACGGGCGCCCGATCTGCACTCGACTTGGGCAGCGGCAGTCGCGCCGTGACCGAAGTCGGCCCACCCTCAGGGCTCGTGATCTCAAGGCGCCCACCTACACCGCGCACACGCTCTTCGATGCCGGCAAGACCGTGGTCGGAGAGCACCGCCGCACCACCTTGGCCGTCATCCGTCACCTGCACCAGCAGCCACGGGCGATCGTCGCTGAGTTCTGTGCCGAGGTGCACTCCGGCGTGACTGGCCTTCGAATGCTTCGCAACATTCGTGAGCAGTTCGGCAACGACGAAGTACGACGCCCGTTCAACTTCACCGGGCAGCGCCAACGGCGTGGGCAGCTCAGCGGTGAGGGTGGTCGGCACAGCAGCACGCGTCACTACGGACTCGAGGGCTGCGACAAGGCCGCGATCGAGCAAGAGCGGCGGCGCGAAGCCACGAGAGAGCGCACGCAATTCTTCTAAGGCTTCGGCTGATTGCGCTCGCGCTTCGGAGAGCAACTGGCGCGCCTGCTCGGGGTTGGCGTCGAGCTGACGTTCCGCTGCCGCGAGATCCATCTGCAGGCGAACGAGACGCTGCTGCGGTCCATCATGGATGTCGCGCTCAAGGCGACGAAGCGAGTGGCCTTCTGCCGAGAGAGCGGCACCGCGTGACTCTTCGAGGGACTGCACCTCGCGACGCAGCCCATCCGACTTGAACGCGGAGAGCAGAGCGCGGGCCAGCCACCAGTGGGTCAGAACGAGACCGCGAGTGACGAAGGGAAGTGTTGCGATGAAGATGAGGCCCACGACGAAGACAACGATGTTGTCGGCAACTTCTAAATTCCAGCTTGCTGTGTTGACCCCAAACAGGCCAAAGAACCACTCACCGAGAGACCAGTCGGGGTCGCCCGTCTGCACTTCGCCGTCGAGCAACCACGCGAAGATTCCGGTGAGACCGACACTGAGCCAGACCACCGAGATTATCCAGGTCACGAGGGTGAGAACGAAGTTCAAGATGACCGTGTGGAGGAGGTACAGCCAGTAGTGGGCGTTTCCCAGAGTTGCTGCTAGCCAACCGCCGAATCCGGTAGCGGCTCGATCGTCTTGCCAATCCGGGCGCGCAATCTTTTCGCGACCGGCCCACTCCAAGAGATTGATCTCCGCGAGCCCGAAACCACGGCCAACGTACAAAGCCAGGATCATGACGAAGAACCCGATCAAAAATACCGCGAGCGTGCCGACACCGCTGGCGACGAGGGAGATGGCCACGCCAAATCCGGTCATCGCGAGCGGGAAGCTCAACATCAGATAGAGCACTTCTTTTGGCGTGGTTCGCCAGAGCTGCCAATACGGGTTTCGGGGTTTCGTCACAGTGTCTGTAGTCATTGTTCTCTCGCTTCAGTCTCGCGCATTAGCGGGCCGGATGTTCGTTGAATACAGATTCTCGAAAGCGGCGACCGCGCCCCAGCGTGGATGCACACCAACTGTCAGTGGGGATATCCCCCGTGCTCGTGGTCCGGGCGACAAGGGCGCACATCTCCGGAGCACTGATCGGAGCGCGTACGGGCGGGTTAGCGTTGCCTCAGCTTGCTTGTGAAATTTTTGTGGCTGCGTAGCGTTGTATCTGAAGAACAATGAAGGAGCACACAATGACCGAAATTCAAGCAGTTCCGCAGACCTCAGCAGACCCTGATGTCACCTCGGGTGTTGCCCAGTTCCTCGGCCCGGTCGTCACCGACCTCACGGCGCTGTCGATCGACGGCAAGCAGGCTCACTGGCACGTTCGCGGTGTCAACTTCCAGGCAGTACACGAACTTCTCGACGTCATCGTCGACCACGCCCGCGAATGGGCTGACACGGCCGCAGAGCGCGTTGTTGCTCTCGGACTCCCGATTGACGCTCGCACGCAGACCGTTGGCGCTAAGGCAACGACCCCCAGCATGACCGCTGGCTTCCAGCAGTCCGACGAGGTCATCGCGCAGGTTATCGCCGCGATCGACGCCACGCTCGTGACCGTTCGCACCGCCGTTGACGAGCTCGGTGAGCTCGACAAGGTCAGCGAAGACGTTGCGATTGAGATCGCTCGTGGGCTGGAGAAGGACCGCTGGTTCCTCTTCGCTCACCTCGCCACGAAGTAACTTTTCGGGCGGTCGCTTCGCTGGCGACTGGCTGTGTCTGCGACTCGTCGCAGCTACAGCTCGTTGTGAGTGAAGCGGCCATCCAGAATCGTCGCGTCAACCCGCATCGATCGCAGCTCATCACCGCTGCAGTCGAGCGGGTTTTTGCGTGTCACGACAATGTCAGCAACTTCGCCGACAGCGATGCTCGATTGCACTGAGGCCTGCAGCGCTTCGGCAACCGTGATGCACTGTTCTGGATGCCACGGCTCGCGCCCATCGCGGCTACGACTCACGGCCGACGCGATCGCTGCCCACGGGTCAAGCGGTGCCACCGGAGCATCCGAGCCCATCAGCAACTCAGCACCCGCGTCGAGCAGAGCCCGCAGGGCGATGGTGCGGTCGTTGCGCCCGGGCCACAGTGCGTCCGCTACGTCACGGTCATCCATGGCGTGTTCGGGCTGCACGCTCGCGGCAATACCGAGAGCCGCGAAGCGAGGCAGGTCCGTTGCGGAAAGCAACTGGGCGTGCTCGATGCGGCCACGGCATCCGACAGCTTCGAAAGCGTCGAGGGCAAGGGTGTTGGCGTCGTCACCGATGGCGTGAACGGCAGGCGAAAGGCCGGCGTCGCTGGCGGTGCGAATCCATTCGACCAGTTCGTCGGTGGGGATGTTGAGCACTCCCCTGTTCTCGGCTTCGCCCGGGTACGACTCGACGCAGTACGCCGTGCGGGTGTTGAGCGAACCGTCGGTGATGATCTTGAACGGACCGACTTCGAGCAGCGGCGCGAGGCGTTGCCCGGTGGCGAGACCTTCGGAAATGGCGCGCTCCAGGAAGCGCGGGTACACGCCAACGCGCACGCGGAACAGGTCGAAGCCGTGCAGCATGCGGCGCTGCCAGTTCTCAAACTCCCACGTCATCTCGAGGTCGACGATGCCGACCACACCGCGGGATGCCGCTTCGCGGGCGCCGTTGTGGATCCACTCGTCGAGAACCTCGGGTTCCACCCGGCTGAGCGCACTTCCGACCGCGAAGGCTTCCTCTTCACGCAGGAAGCCGGTGGGGTGATCGTAGAAGCCGAAGCGTTCGAGGGCGAGGCTATTGAGCCAGCAAGAGTGCAGGTCGCCGCTGACAAGAACGACGGCAATGTCAGAGACGGCCGAGTCGAGCAGGGCGCGGGTGGGCTGGTCGGGCCACAGGGCATCGCGGAAACCCTGGCCGACAATGATGCCCTCGGACTGCGGCAACACCGAAGTAGCGAGAGTGACGGCGACTTCGGTTGCCGAGGTCGTGTGACTGAGGTCGATGCGCTGCGATTGCTGCGCCCACATGCTCGAGTGCACGTGCTGATCCCAGAGGCCGGGCATGATCCAGCGGCCGTCGAGATCGACAGCCTCGTGGTCGACAGAGTCGTGGTCGGCAAAGTCGCGCTCAGCAGCAGTGTCGCCCGCGGCATCCGCAGCATGCCGGTGGGGCTCGATAGCGGAGATGCGGCCCTCGGTGAGGGTGACATCGACCAGGGCGGAGGCATCGTCGCCGACGATGCGCGCGTTAGTCAGTTTCACTCGGTAATGCCCTTGTCATTTCTGCGGCTAGTTCTGGGCTACTGTACGCGCCGTTAGCGCGGTGACGCACGTTAGCTGCCCAGTGGTGCTTGGCAGCTCGGGCACCAGTACAGCTTGCGGGCCGAAGCGAGTTCCATTGCGATGTTCGTGCCACAGACGCGGCACGGCAGCCCTTCGCGGTGATAGACCCAGTGACGGTCATCCCTGCTCGCGAGCGCGGCCGTGTAGTCGTCGCCGGTGAGTCCATCCATTGTCATCATTTGGCCGGTACGCACACCGATTTCAAGCAGGTGTGCCCAGTCACGCCAGAGTTCGCGCAGCAACTCTTCGGGGATGAGCTTGCCCGGAATGTGCGGGTCGAGGCGAGCGCGAAACAAAATCTCGGCGCGGTATACGTTGCCGATGCCGCTGACGACCGACTGATCCATGAGCAGGATGCCGATAGCGGTCTGCTTCTTGCGAACGGTAGCAACGAAGCGCTCTTCAGCCTCACCGTTGTCGTCGACGAGCGGGTCGGGCCCGAGCTTGTTGAGCGCGACCTGCACCTCATCGGGAGTGAGCACTTCGCACGCGGTGGGCCCGCGCAGGTCGGCACACGTGGTGTCGGTGAGGAGACGAACCCGCACGGCGCCGATGGGCTCGGGCGGGAACTCTGAGACCGTGTCCGTGGCTTTCTCTTGCTCCGACATCCGCAAACGCGTGCGTCGCGGGGCACCAATGCTCGCCAGCGAGTCTTCGTGCTCCCCCACGACCGTGCCGTGCTGGTTGGTCTGCCCCATGCGACCGGCGGCGGATGCCGTGGTCGCGTCGGCGGTGAAGTTGCCCGCGAAATCCCACGCCCCGTAGAGCCCGAGGTGCACGCGCAGCCAGCGGTCGTGTTCGAACTCGAGAAACATCTGCTTGCCCACGGCTTTGGCGGTGAGCATCCGAAGTCCATCGATGCGTTCGGCTCCCGCAGCAAAGCGGCCTTGAGGAGACGACACTGCGACGGTTTTGCCGACGAAGTGCAGCGCGAACTGGCGCGCGATGCGATGTACGGAATGCCCCTCAGGCATTAGTTGTCGAAGGGGTGCGCGGCGATGGCGCCTGTCGTTTCGTACTCGGCAAGCTGAGCGATGCGGCGGGCGTGACGCTCGTCGCCCGAGAAGGGCTCGGCGATGAAGAGGTCGATGAAGCGGGTGGCTTCGTCGACGGTGTGCTGACGGGCGCCAATAGAGATGACGTTGGCGTCGTTGTGCTGGCGTGCCAGGGCGGCGGTCGAGTCGTTCCACACGAGAGCGGCGCGGATGCCCACGACCTTGTTGGCGGCGATCTGCTCACCGTTACCCGAACCACCGAAGACGACACCGAGGGCGTCAACACCGGCAGCCTGGTCGGCGGCAACACCACGGGCTGCGGCGATGCAGAACCCGGGGTAATCGTCGAGAGCGTTGTACTGAACAGGTCCGTGATCGATCACTTCGTGGCCTGCATCGGTGAGGTGCTGCTGCAGGGTGGCACTGAACTCGAGGCCGGCGTGATCGGTGGCGATATGGATGCGCATTCGTCCAGTCTACGGTCGCATCCGAGCGGTAGTGCTGACATTGAGGAGGTGCGGCATAAGGTAGATAGGTGCGGCCACAAACCGCCCCAACACGAAGGAGTTGTACGTGCCCGGAGAGAACCTCACCCGAGTTGAAGCGCAAGAACGCAAAGCGATTGTCAACGTTGACAGCTATGAGATTGCGCTTGACCTCACTACGGGTCCTGAGACGTTTAAGAGCAGCACGACTGTTCGCTTTACTGCCACTGCTGGCGCATCCACTTTCATTGATTCGATCACCCGCACGGTGCACTCGGTCACGCTCAACGGCACCGCTCTTGATGTTGCGGCCGTGAACGATGGTGTGCGCATCCAGCTCGACAATCTTGCTGAGAACAACGTTCTTGAGGTTGTGGCGGATGCCGAATACACCAACACCGGGGAGGGCCTGCACCGCTTCGTTGACCCGGTTGATGACGAGGTGTACCTCTACTCGCAGTTCGAGGTGCCCGATTCGCGTCGCGTGTTCGCTGTGTTCGAGCAGCCTGACCTCAAGGCCACGTTCCAGTTCACCGTGACCGCACCGGCACGCTGGGCTGTTATCAGCAACTCCCCCACTCCTGAGCCTGTGGTGGATGGCGAGAACGCCACGTGGGAGTTCCCGCCCACTCAGATCATGTCGAGCTACATCACCGCGATCGTGGCTGGCCCGTATGCCGAGGTTCGCGACGAGCTCACCTCGAGCGACGGCCGCGTCATCCCGCTCGGCATCTTCACGCGTGCGTCGCTGAGCGAGCACCTTGATGCTGACTACATTTTCGAGAAGACCAAGCAGGGTTTCGAGTTCTTCGAGAAGCACTTCCAGTACCCGTACCCCTTCGAGAAGTACGACCAGATGTTCGTGCCCGAGTTCAACGCTGGTGCCATGGAGAACGCCGGCGCTGTCACGTTCACCGAGACCTACGTGTTCCGTTCGAAGGTGACCGACGCCATCAAGGAACGTCGCGTTGTCACGATTCTGCACGAGCTGGCTCACATGTGGTTCGGCGACCTCGTCACCATGAAGTGGTGGAACGACCTCTGGCTGAACGAGTCGTTCGCTGAGTGGGCATCGACCATCGCGACCGCTGAAGCCACCGAGTGGACCGAAGCGTGGACCACGTTCCAGGCGATGGAGAAGAGCTGGGCTTACAAGCAGGATCAGCTTCCTTCTACTCACCCCGTCTACGCCTCGATCAATGACCTCGATGACGTTCTCGTCAACTTCGACGGCATCACCTATGCCAAGGGTGGCTCGATTCTCAAGCAGCTCGTGGCCTGGGTTGGTCTCGAAGCGTTCATGGCCGGCGTTGCCGCGTACTTCAAGAAGCACGCCTTCGGCAACACCGAGCTCAAGGACCTGCTGGTTGAGCTGGAGAAGACCAGTGGCCGCGAGCTCATGGAGTGGAGCAAGCTCTGGCTTGAGACCGCTGGGGTGAACACCCTGCGTCCGGATGTTGTGACCGCTGAAGACGGAACCGTCGAAAGCTTCGCGATCGTTCAGACCGCCGCCGAGGACTACCCCACGATTCGCCCGCACCGTCTGGCTATCGGTTACTACTCGCTGCAGGACGGCAAGCTTGTTCGTCACCACCGCGTCGAGATCGATGTTGAAGGCGAGCGCACTGAGGTTCCCGAGCTTGTGGGCACCACGCGCCCCGACCTCATCCTGATCAACGATGACGACCTCGCCTACGCGAAGATTCGTCTCGACGACTCCTCGCTTGCTGTGGCGATGAAGCACCTCTCTGACATCACTGACCCGCTGGCTCGCGCCATCGTGTGGGGCGCCGCGTGGGATGCTGCTCGCGATGCTGAGACTCCGGCCAGCGATTATGTTGCCCTGGTTCTCGGCAACATTGCCTCGGAGACCGAGTCGACCACCATCCGCACCACGCTCGCGCAGCTAGTTCTGGTTGCTAAGCAGTACGTTGCTCCTGAGCGTCGTGCCGCCACGATCGAGAAAATCGGCGACACACTCTGGGGTCTCGCCCAGAGTGCTGAGGCTGGATCGGATGCTCAGTTCCAGTTCGTGAAGTACTTCGCGAATGTGGCATCCACCGAACAGCACGTCACGGTGCTTCGCGCTCTGCTCAGCGGTTCCACCACGCTGGAGGGTCTCGAAATTGACACTGACCTGAGCTGGGAGCTTCTGGAGGGCCTCGTGCTCAACGGTGCTGCCGGTGATGCTGACGTGGATGAGGCTCTCGCCAAGGACAAGACGGCAAACGGCCAGCAGGCTGCGGCCCGCGCTCGCGCCACGATCACCACGGAGGCGGGCAAGCAGGCCGCATTCGACTCGCTCGTAAAGAGTGACAAGGCGCCGAACGCGATCGTGCGCAACGTGACCATGGGCTACACCCACGTGAACGACCCCGCCGTGCTGGAAGCTTTTGTGGCTCCGTACTTTGAGGCGATCAACGATGTGTGGAACAACCGCAGCTACGCGATTGCCGAGACGGTTCTTCGTGGCCTCTACCCGGCACCGCTGGCAAACCAGGGACTCGTGGATGCCACGAACGCCTGGCTCGAGGCAAACCCCGATGTTCCGGCCCTGCGCCGCATCATCGTGGAGAACCTTGCGGGTGTTGAGCGTGCGCTGGCAGTTCAGGCTCGCGACAACTCCTAACCCCTTTCCGCCGCCTTCGGGTGGTCGTGCGGGAGCCTAGCGGCGACTATTCAGCAGTCGCTCGCTAGGCTCCCAAGCATGGAAGATTTCACGATAGGTGGCCTGTGGGCCGCGGTGCGAGCGTTTTACGAGAGCTCGACGCTTCTTCAAGGTGCCGTGATCATTGCCGGAGCCTGGGTTCTTCGCTTCATTCTGCTGTTCGTTATCAAGCGCGTCGTCGACCGCGTGGTGAACGGCGTGAAGCACAAAGAGAACATTCACGACACTCAAGTTCTGCTGACTTCCCCGCTCGCCGCTGTGCGCGTTGTTCAACGCACGCGCACTCTCGGCGGCGTTCTCTCCAGTCTGGTCACCGTGGCGATCGTGATCGTGGTGCTGCTGTTGCTCTTCGATCTCTTCGCCCCCAACGCCACGGGCGCCTTTGCCCTCATCACGGCGGCGACCGGTGCTGGTCTCGGTTTCGGTGCCCAAAACGTGGTCAAGGATGTGCTGAACGGTCTCTTTATGGTCGCCGAGGATCAGTTGGGCGTTGGCGATATTGTTGACCTCGGGCCGGCGGTGGGTGTTGTGGAGTCTGTCGACATCCGCACCACCCAGGTTCGCGACGTGAACGGAACCCTGTGGTTTGTGCGCAATGGCGAGATCACCCGGGTGGGCAACATGTCACAAGGGTGGGCGCGCGTGATCATCGATCTTGCTGTGCCGTATGACTCCGATGTGGATGCCGTGCAGGAGCGCATCCTGAAGACCGCCGTTGATCTCTATAAGACCCCCAAGTGGACAACTCGCATCTTGGAGGTGCCTGAGATTTGGGGCATTGAATCTATTTCGGATGAAGCCGTGGTCGTTCGTCTCGTCGTGAAGACGGCATCCGCGACTAAGGATGATGTTGCTCGCGAGCTTCGGGCCCGTTTGAAGAAGGATTTGGATGAGGCGGGTGTCAAACTTCCCGCTTTGAACTCGATCGTGTTGAGTGGCTTTGAGGGTGCTGCGAGTGTGCGCGGTGCACGACCGCCCCGCACGCGCCCAGTGCCCGTGAACTTTGGCGAGGAGAAGCCCAAGAAATGACCGACCCTGAGAACGTGGCTGAGACTGCGGGCGTGGCTGAGCCCGCGAACGTGGCCGAGACTGCGGCTGAACCTGGCAACGCGGCTGACCCCGTGAAGCGCCCGAAGATTCGCATCATTGCGAAGCCGGCGGTGACTCCGGATGCTCCGGCCGATTCGATGTGGGAACTCATCGGCGGTCGCGACACGTTCGAGAAGCTCGTGCGCGAATTCTATGTAGGCGTAGCCACCGATGAAGTGTTGCTGCCGATGTACCCAGAGCAGCCCGAGCTCGAAGGCGCGATCCAGCGCCTCACCGGTTTCTTGGAACAGTATTGGGGCGGCCCAAACACGTACAGCCAGGAACGCGGACACCCCCGCCTGCGCATGCGCCACATGCCTTTCAAGGTGAACCCGGATGCCCGTGACCGCTGGCTACACCACATGCGCAACGCCCTCGACACCCTCGAATTGCCGCCGCTCTACGATGCCGAAATCTGGGCGTATCTCGACCGTGCCGCGCACGCCATGGTCAACACGTTTGAAGAGTAAGCGCGCGGCTACCCGCCCGGTTTACTCGTCTTCGAAGAAATCGAATTCGTCTTCGCGCGCAAGCTTCGCGTCGAGCGATGATGCGAGCGTTTGCAGCGCGGCCATGACCTCTTGCCACTGAGCCTTTGTCGGGTTGATCGAGTCGACGTGAACGGCCCGCAGTTTGCCGCCGTACGCAGCGGTAGCGAACACGGCAACGTCATGATCCGAGCGCATGAACTCAGCCATCTCCTCAGCGAGGATGACCGCCGCCGTGATCGGTTCTCCTTCGCTAGT
Organism: Salinibacterium sp. 10G20-15; assembly: GCF_057365065.1. Taxonomy (NCBI): domain Bacteria; kingdom Bacillati; phylum Actinomycetota; class Actinomycetes; order Micrococcales; family Microbacteriaceae; genus Salinibacterium; species Salinibacterium sp. 10G20-15. Next base: position 2,102,580 of record NZ_CP195118.1, on the reverse strand, counting down.
GACGAATCCCAAACGCGCCAACGTCTCGGCGACTGGCTCAGCATCCAGCGCACGAGCGTTCTCCAAGTTCTCTACATCGGCATCTGGCGCCGCCAGAATAAGCTCATCACCGACTAGCTCGTCGTCCTCGGGTTCAGCAGTGTCCGACGCCGAGTGTGCGGCAGCGGGCACGAACGTCAGCGGTGGTCGACGCGGCCCGGGCTCGCCCAAACCTTCGAGAATCGAGACTCCTGAGCGCGGAGCAGCACGGATGCGCTCATTCGTAATCCAACCGAAGTTCAATACCGATGAAAGGGCCTCAGTCATGAGGAAGTCGGGGACTGCGACTGCCGGGTTGCCGCCGACGAGTGCGAGAGCTACCGCTTCGCACCACTTATCGAGCTTCGGCATGACTTGGCTGCCTTTGCCGATTACGAATTGCGCGCGCGTCTCGTGGGTGCTCATCAAGTTTTTCCGCGTCTCTACCGCCCAACGTGCATGGACGAGGTGGGCCCGAGCCACCTCGAACAGATAGTGCATGAGAAGCTCCGAGGCGTACCGCGCCCTTGAGGTGCTGGGAGCCTTCTCCTCGATCGCTTGCAGCCGCGACCGAGCGTCGTCGGGGATGCCCGGGAAATCTGCTGCCGCGAAGTCAATAAACCAAGTCCACAGCGGCACAAGGCTTTCGATTGAGCCATCGAACTGGCCGAGGTCGTGACCATCTGCGCAGAGCAACTGCGCGAGTTCGGCCAGCCGAATCGGGCCGTCCTCTTCAATTACCGCCCGATACAGCTCCGCATCGGCGGCACTCAAATCACTGAACTCCACTTTCACTCCCTCTTACAAGCATCCGGAACTCGCCGCAGACATGGTGAAGAGTTGCCCTTCCCAGAGAAGTTCGTTCACGATGATCCCAAACCCACTCCCGGCCGCTACAACAAACACGGCGAGCGCGACACCGCTAGTTCGTTTCGAGTAGTACATCGCGCCGATCACCAGCATGGGCACCAGCATCAGCACATGGATGATGACGAGCGGGACTGCGCCGAAGGCTAGTCCGAACCCGGCCATGGATGAGTTCGCGGCAACCGACTTGCACTGCTCGGTCATCTCTTCGGAGAACGACAACCCGTACCAGAACCACGCGACACAGAGCACGATCGTTCCGACAGTGGCGATAAGCCAGAACGCCAATTGCCCGGCGCCTGAGCGCCAGCGACCGCTGGGTGCGAGCGCGCTGGGTTTGACGATGCCGACCCCAGCGGTGTTCTTAGCGGGAGAACTCATGTGCTCGTCGAGTCTCCGAGTGTCCGCGCAAACCTATAGCGCTCACTCGTTTCCGTGCATATTGGTACTGGAAGGCCCCGATTGCCCGAGGTATTTCCGCAGCGCTTTGATCGACAGGATCAGAGCCCAGACAACCAAGACAAAGAGGACAATCACCGCGGCGGCGAACAGCAAATTGAGAAGCATTGCGAACGCGCCGATTGAACTCATCATGTGCTCAACCCTACGAAAAAAGTAAGAGAAACTCCACTAATCTCGGGCGGCCGTTGTCGACTCGTTCTGGGACTAGCGGGAGTCGCGTGAGCCAACAGCTCCTGCCCGCAACAGGGAGGATCTAAACTGCTCCCCATGACAGTCAGCGATGAGCAGGGCAGCTATGCGCCAATCAATGAGGGCGCGTCGCTTGATGAACAGGCGCAGCGCCTCCCCTTCGACCTCTCAGCATTGTCGGTGACCGGTCTCGTCATCATGTGCGAACTCGGTGATCCGGTTCCAGAAAATACGCGGCCGCACATGAACATGAAGATGACGCAGTATCTGCGGCTTTCGGACGATTCTATGATTCGTCTCGATATGGATCGCGGCGTGGTCACCTCCCGACACGGGGGTGGCGACGTCGTCTCGTGGAAACAGCCCGCCGCCGATGTGATCTCCGAGGTTCTCGATCTGGTGCGCAACGATGACGACGAGAATCCCGACACTTTTCCATGGGAAGCGTATGCAGAGTCGGCTCGGTTGAGAGGCATCTCGGTTGACGCCGACGCTCTGCGCGATCTTCCGCACACGGTGCTGCTGTCGGATGAGCTCACCGAGATCTACGAGTTCTGATCGGCGGATCTTTTGCCCACTCCACGGAAGAAGCAGGTGCGACTCCGCTCTTCAGGAGCGCGGGATGATCGTGCAGATCTCAGCCTCGGTGCAGTTGGCCGGGTCGATAGCCTTAGCCTCGTGGATGAGTTGCTTCAGCTCCGCTTCGAGCGCCGCCAGGTCTTTCAGTCGCTCCTGCACGCCTTCTAGTTTGTGTTCGAGCAAGCTCGAGACGTGGGTGCAGGGCGCTTCGCCGGCATCCCGCAGCGACAGGATGCTCATAATTTCCGACAGCGTGAGCCCCGCGGCTTGGCTGTTGCGGATGAACGTGACGCGGTCGACAACGACGGGATCGTAGTCGCGATACCCGTTGCCTTGCCGCTGAGGCTCGGGCAGAAGGCCTTGCTTTTCGTAAAAACGGATCGTGTGGCGCGGAACATCCAGGCGATCGGCGACTTCTCCAATAAGCATGGGCCAAGACTAACGCTTGACCTTCAAGTGCACTTCAAGGTTTACGGTGAAGGTATGGAAATCACGCTGCAATACTTCGAGGGCTGCCCCAACTGGAAGGTTGCCGATCAGCACATCACCGAACTAGTCCAAGAGTTCCCGGGCCTCACGGTGTCGCGGCACCTGGTCGACACGGTCGAGGAAGCTGAGCGTGCGGGGTTCCGCGGGTCGCCGAGCATCCTCTTCGATGGTGTGGACCCTTTTGCCCAGCCGGATGCCCCGGTCGGGCTTGCCTGCCGCCGCTACATCACTCCGGATGGCTTTGCCGGCGCTCCCACCGTTGACCAGCTGCGAGAGAAGTTGAACAGCATTCGATAGATCGTAGGTAGCCAGAGCGGATGTCGAGGCCTGCTGCCTCGAAAACTGTTCTGGTCGCTACCAGTCGATGCAGGTCGATGCAGGCGAGCCTAGTTTCGGTTCGAAATTAGAACAATCGGTGCGGTGATCGCTGCGAGTGGTGCTCGTGTCAGTGGGTTCGCTCATGAGTGCGCCATACTCGCCATTTGCCGCGATTATTCTTAGTGACAATAACTCTGGTTCGGATCATTCGGGAGGTCAAGCCAGCACCCTAGAGGATGCTGCCCAACAGACACGGGCTGGCCAACAATTAGACCACCGACTAGCTGGGTTCGCCATCGGCGAGTATGCCTCGTTTAGGCTCGCCCGCGCCAAGTTCGAGAAGATGGTGCGCGAGTTCTATGGGCGCGCGGCTACGAATGAGGTGCTGCTGCCGATTCACCTGGAGCCGCCCGCCTGCGCATGCGCCACATGCCCTTCAAGGTGAGTCCGGATGTTCGTGACCGCTGGTTGCATTACATGCGGGCAGCTCTCGACACCCTCTAACCCCGCGGCTCTTCGACGCCGCGTGAAGTTCCCTATTGCGCCAAACCCTGTTGAAGATTAGTCTTTCTCATGTTGGCGAGGGCAGACAGATCGTTTGACGATCTGGCTCGGTCGCGGAAAGCCTCCAGCTGACTTGACTCGCTGCCCCTAAGAGCTCCAGGACTGGACAGAGCGATTGGGGGCGTGCTGGGACGGTCGTCGGACGTCGGCGATCGAGATGAGTAATTGACAAAGGAGCACCCAATGATGAAAAAGAAGGTCCTCGCTCTCGCGAGTGTTGCAGCGGTCGCGGTGACGCTGCTGTTCGCGACTCCAGCGATGGCAGAAGGAACGCTAGGCCAGACGTTCTCGAAAAAGGCACCGGGATTCAACTCGACCTCTTGGCAGGACTCTCATCTCGACCACCACAGCACGACCGTAACGTTCAGCTCGTGCACCTACTACAACGCGGCCGGACTGGTGAAGTCGGCCGACATCACGCTCTACGACGAGTTTGGCCTATTACCCGACCAGTCCGTCGGCACCAGGAGTACGACATGCGGCTCAATGAACTGGGGCGAACAGACCCGGTCGGATGCATATCACTGGAATATTTTGGGCCTCGATGGCAGCACCAGCAACATTCATCAGCTGAGCGCCCACGCTGCAGCGGCCTTTTAGGGTCGTTGCGCACGCCTGAGAGTTTGGGCGGAGCTAGCCTCTTTCGCCTCGGCGACGTGCTTGAATAAGCCTCGCTTCCCTGAGCTTCAGCGTTGGCATGTGTGGTCAGCACGATCGCACATGCCAACGCTGAGGTCGGTGATGATAGGAAATTTCACTTAATGGCCTGATCGCTAGCGAGCGAATCAGCAACACACGAAAGCTAGGGGAAGCGTTGGCAGACGAGCTGGTCGTTTCTGACTGTACGTTCGGATATTCGAGGGCTCCTGTGCTCGAGAACTTTTCGGTGGGTTTCACTGCCGGAGCGACAGTTCTCCTCGGCCCCAACGGTGCGGGCAAATCAACACTTTTGGGACTTCTGGCCAGCATCTACCGCCCCGAGCACGGCTCGGTTGACCTTGTGGGCATAGGACGTTCATCCGATCGCCGAACGATTCGCCAGTATCGGCAGGCCGTCGCATGGCTCCCCCAACATGCTGGGATCTTTGCTGGGCTTACCGTGCGAGAACACGTGGCCTACGCGGGCTGGTTGAAGGGCATGAACCGACGCGACGCCTGGTCCCGAGCGGCCGCTGCCCTTGAGGCAATGGATCTGCAGGATTTCGAGTCACGGTCTGCGACGAAATTGTCCGGGGGGCAAGCTCGGCGAATGCAGTTGGCAGGAGCGCTCGTTCACGAGGCTCGAGTGGTGCTCCTCGATGAGCCGACCGCTGGGCTGGACCCGCTGCAGCAAGCGCGATTCGGGGAACTCATCAAGTCACTACCTGAGCACATCGTCACGATCGTGGCTACTCACGACGTCAATGACTTGAGTGACTCGTTCGACAGGGTGATCGTTATCGACGACGGAACCCTTCGGTTTAAGGGCACGGTCAGCAACTTCACTTCCACTGCCCCCAGCGGGGTGGAACCGCACCGGCGCAGTCTGGTTGCGTATGCGCAGATAGTGAAGCCCGAGGACTGATATGCGCTCGATTCGAACCTTCTGGCGCGAGCCCGCCTACGTTCTCAGTGCTGTGGCGATGATCGCCATCGTGTTGTACAACGCCGCTTTCGTTGATCCTCAAAACTTCGAGGGCTACTGGGTTTCGACTTTCTCGAATGCGTCGATATTTCTGATCTTCTCTGCTCCGGTCGGTTCGGCGTCTGCGGCGATAGTCGCCGCTCGTGCCCGACGATCGGGAATCTGGGCTCTTCCTTTGGCACGAAGTCGTGCGCGAATCACCCACAGCCTTCTTTTGCCGCCGATCGTGGGCGCGTTCGTGTCGCAGCTATTCGGGCTGCTTCTACTAATGTCGACATCGTGGGGAGCGCCCGGGCGTATTCCTTTCGAGATTGTGCTCGCCTGGGCGGCAATCTTGATTTTCCACATCTCCGTTGGCTATCTGTTGGGGCGTTATCTGCCGGTCGCCGCCAGCATCCCTCTGTCCGTCTTTGTGTCGTATTGCTGGTTGGGATTCACCTGGGCTGTGAGCTACTTTCCGGTCCGATACCTCGCCGGGTTGATAATCACGGCATGCTGCAGCGTCGAAACGACTTTGGATGAGCGGGCTGTCATCGCCGTCATCGTGTTCAGCTTGCTGATGTCCGCTGCGTTTCTCATCTCCGCGACGGTGCCGCCCAGGGGAACACATAGGAGCCTTGCCCCGCTCACTGGCGTAGCGGCCGTCGCATTCGTGGTGATCGCGATCACGGTGGGTCTGAATGTTGCGCAGGGCCTCGGAGCGCAACCGGTTGTTCCGCGGAGCAGGGGTGATTTGGTCTGCACCGGCACGGCCCCTACTATCTGCGTGTATCCGGAGCAGCTGCAACGCGAAGACCCGCGTGCGACCCTCGCTGCGGCTTACGAGAACCTTCGAGACGAGGGCATCCGGATGCCTGCAGTGGTCACCACGTCGAACACCAGGGCCGACCGCTTATCACTACGCGTCGTCATCAGCTCAAGACCGACAACGGCCCAACTCGTGTACACAACAGCCGCTGCCATGACCCCCGATGATGTGGCTCCATATTGCGGAGATGGTTCGGACTACCTGAAGCGTCTGGATGTCGCTGCGGTCACAACGTGGTGGCTTCAGACCATTGCCGCGAAGAGGTTGGTCAATGTGTCCGCCCTCCCGCAGCCCGATCTCACTCCGGACTCGGGGCGCCTCATCGAAGAATTCAGCCATCTGAGCGCTCAGCAACAGCGTGACTGGTACTTTGCCGCTTCCCCTACCCTCACAAATTGCTCCTCGAAACCGATTGAGATTCCGTCGCGATGAGGTGGTGGATCCGGAGCCAACACCCGAAATGGGCGATAGGTATCGCCTTCGTGGGCACAGTCGTGGTCATAGCCGCACCTGATTCATTCGGGCTCCCGATCCCGTCGTTGGCTGGGCCTACCGCGTTCGCGTCGATCCGGTCGTACGCCCTCGTCGCGGTACTCATCACGGTGGGCGCGTGGGCAAGCGTGTCGGCCGGGCACAAGTCTGCGGTCCTTGCGGCGACGCGAGCGATGCGGCTTTACGGTCTCGCGTCCTTGTGCGCGATCTTGGGGTTGTGCGTTGTCGTGGTCTTCGGGTGGGCGATGTTCACGGGTGCCGCATCCACCCCGGCCGTGTTAATGCTTCGGGATGTTCTCGGGCTCTTCGGGTTGGGGATGGTGCTGGTTCCGCTCACCGGCTACCGTTTCGCTGGAATTGTTTCAACGGTGTACGTGTTCGTCTCAGCAATCTTTGGCAGGTCGAGTGGTGGCGACGCAGCCCTATGGGCCTGGCCAATATCAGAATCCTCCGACGTTGACTTCTGGATTCCGGCGATCGTTTTGTTTGTCCTCGGCGGAGCGATCTGGCTTTCACGCTCTCGCTGCCACTACCCGCGAGTAATGATCCAGCAGGCGATGGATGCTCGACGCGAGTAGTCGGGATACTCACCGTCGGTTGCACCACATGCGGGCAGCTCTCGAAACTGTCGAACTACCGCCGCTCTACGACGTCGAAATCTAGGCGTAGCTCGACCGTGCTGCGCCCGACTGAAGGGCTGTGACCCCAACCTCGTCGTACACAATGCGGGGCGCACCGCAGACCTCAGTCGTCTGAATCTCGAAGCGGCCAATGTCGCGTTCGGCCCTCGCGGCATCCAAGTTTCGGAGCACCTTCAGAGCACCACGAGCCCGAATGTTTATGCGGCTGGCGATGCTGCAGACACCCCAGGGATGCCGCTGACACCGGTGGCGGTGTTCGAGGCGAAGATCGCGGCATCCAACATGTTGAAGCCGAATTCGGCGACACCGGATTACAGCGCCATACCCACTGCGGTGTTCACCATTCCGGAGCTCGTCAGAGTCGGCATGCTCGAGCACGAGGCCAAGGAAAGCGGACTCGACGTTGACGTGCGATTCACGGACACGAGCGGATGGTTCTCCAACTACCGCATCGGTGAAACGACCGGTGCGACAAAGATTCCGGTCGACAAGAGCACCGACCGCATCATCGGCGCCCACCTCCTCGGCCACGACTACGCCGAACTCGCTAACACGATCGCTCTCGCCATGAAGAACGGCCTCACCACCCGCCAAATCAAAGCGACAACCGCCGCGTACCCGTCGACCGGGTCGGATCTGGGGTCGATGGTCTGAGGTGGCGAGGCGGCCGGAGCGGTGCTGAATCGCGACTGGTTTTACGCCCGAGTCGTCAGCTGCGCGTAAATGAACATGTCGCGCGGCTTTCCGTCTACCCGCTCCCAAGCACGAAGTAGACCTTCACGCTCATAGCCGGCGCTTTCTGCTGCTCGCCATGACCCTTCGTTCCACGGCTCGACGTACAGTTCGAGCCGGTCGAGATCAGCGTGGTTCACCGCCCACGCTGTGAGCACCCGCAGTGCCTCGGCGGCGTAGCCTTTGCGTCGCTCGGAGGGCACGACCCAGTACCCGATGCTGGCGCGCGAACCCGCTCCCGCCACGAAGAACATCCCGATGTGACCAACGGCACGGTCGGCGCCATCGGCTATCGCGAACACATACCCGGCACCGGTTCTCAGACGATCATGTTGCCGGGCGATGAATGCCAATGACTCGGCTTCATCGTCGGTTGCCGGGACAGTCGTGATGAGCGGAATCTGAGGATCACCGGATGCTTCTTGAACCGTTGCTACATCGGAGTCGCGCCAATCGCGCAGCACCAACCGCTCCCCCTGCAGCGTGGGGAGTTCGAGCGGGCTTCCTGTCATAGAGCGATTAGATCACGCCTGCCATTGTCAATGTAGGCCCCACCGGAGGCTGCGCGACATTCGCGAAGTGCATGCGCGTGCTCAAGAGCAACGATGTCATGAAGACTTGAGTTGCACTGGCTCGGATCCTTGATTCCGCGAGTGGAGGAGCTTTAGACAAATAGCCGAGCGCTTAGAGGGAAGGAAGCGTGTCTCCCGCGGGATGATGTTCGCATGACTCAAATCTCGGAATTCATGCTCAGGACATATCTCTCGGAACTGCGGTCCCAATGCGAGGCCGCTGAGATCGCATTCAGCGACTTCGACTCCGCTATGGCATTGGAAAAACCTTCACTTCCTCGTGCATACGCTGCGACGCAATCGGTACTAAGCGCCGCTGCGCTGATCTCAAAACTCCTGTGGCCTAACCCTCCAATTTCAGGCCTCAATAAATCACCGCTCAGCGACGATCAAAATGCGCTCAGAAAGTTCACACTTTCGCGAGGGAAGCGATTACGCCAGGCAATCAAAGTCAATAACGACTCAGTTTTAGCGAGTCGAAAGGTTCGGAACGGATTCGAGCACTTCGACGAACGGCTCGACTCTTACTTCGTAAGAGGTAACACCAACATAATTGACCGCAATATCGGACCAGCAAATATGGTTATCGTCGACGGCAAACGCCCGCCTCACCTTCGCTTCATTGATACCGACCGGTTGACAGTGTCTGTACTAGAAGACGAAGTAGGCCTACGGGAGATTCAATCTGCAGTGGAGGCAGTTCGAAGCGGGACGCTAGCTGCTCTAAGAAACCTATAAGCGCGATGAACTGCTAGCCCTCGCGCAACCCCGCCCGCGCCACCACGCACTCCGCATGCCGCAGGATGGGGCCGTCGACCATGCGGCCCTCGAAGCTGAAGACGCCGGGCTGCGATTCCGCTGCGGCGAGAAGTGCTCGTGCTGACGCGATTTGCTCGACCGTGGGCGCATAACTTTCGCGCACAATGGCCACTTGAGAGGGATGAATGCAGGCCGTTGCCGTGAACCCGAGAGCCGCGGCATCCCGAGCCTCAGCACCGAGACCGTCCAGGTCTGCGATATCGAGATGCACCGCATCAATCACAGCCTTCGAATAGGCACCAGCCGCCAACAACACCGACGACCGCGCATGCAACGCGACACCACGGTACGGGCCGGAATCTTCGCGCGACGACGAACCACCGAGCGACGCCACCAGATCTTCGGCACCCCACATGAGGGCAACCACGCAGTCCAGCGCCGCCAAACTTGTGGCCGCCAGCACACCCCGCGCCGTCTCGCACAGGGCGATCACGTCGAGGTCAGTGAGCGCATCGAAGTCAGCAACCGACTCCGACTTCGAGAGCATCACCGTGCGGTACTCCGTCTGCTCCAACGCCTCCAGGTCACTGTCGTGATCCTCGGTTCCCGCCGGATTCAGTCGCACGATCGTGCGGGCCGGATCCATCGGGTTAGCGATCAGCGCAGCGCGGGCCGCAGCCTTATCGACACTTGCTACGGCATCCTCAAGGTCAATGATGATGGCATCCGCGCGCTCAAGCGCCTTGGCATAACGGTCGGGGCGATCGCCCGGAACAAACAGAATCGACGGCCCTAAAGTGAAGCTCACGGTGCGCCCTCCTCAGTCCAGACCATCACCGAACGGGTCGCCACAGCCACCACAACACCATCCTGGTTCTTGGCCGTGTGACGCAACGAAATGATTCCCTGGCCGGGGCGCGACTTCGAAAGCCGCTTCTCCAGCACCTCACTCTCGGAATACATCGTGTCGCCGTGATACAGCGGATGCGGAAAGTTGACCTCCGTGAAGCCCAAGTTGGCCACAATCGTGCCCTGCGTCAGTTGAGCTACGGATGCCCCCACCATCGTCGAGAGCGTGAACATCGAGTTCACCAATCGCTGCCCGAACGGCTGCTGCTCTGACCACGCGGCATCCAAGTGCAGCGACTGCGTGTTCATCGTCATCGTCGTGAAGAGAACATTGTCAGCCTCGGTGACTGTGCGGCCGGGCGCGTGCAAATAGACCGCGCCCTCCTCGAACTCGTCGAACCAGAGACCGCGCTGCTGAATACGTTTACCGGTCATAGGGTCGCGAACCCCAACTCACGAGCAATGACCATCATCTGAACCTCAGTGGTGCCCTCACCGAGCTCCAGCACCTTCGAGTCACGGTAGTGGCGAGCGACAGGGTTCTCGTTCATGAAGCCATAGCCACCAAAGATTTGGGTGGCATCCCGAGCGTTATCCATGGCCGCCTCGCTGCTGATCATTTTCGCCAAGCTCGCCTCCATCTTGAAAGGAACCCCGGCAACCAGTTTGCGGGCTGCATCGTAGGTTGCCAAGCGTGCCGAGTGAACTCGGGCCTGCATCCGCGCAATCTTGAACGCAATGTGCTGGTTCGAGCCAATCGAACGGCCGAAGACGTGACGCTCGTTGGCGTACCGGATCGACTCCTCCAGGCAGCCCTGAGCCGCACCCGTGCAGAGCGCCGAGAACGCAACGCGACCCTCATCCAGAGCCTCAATGAAGTTCGCGAAGCCACGGCCGCGCTCCCCCATCAGGTTCTCTTCGGGAACCCGCACGTTGTCGAACGACAGCGGGTGCGTGTCCGAAGTGTGCCAGCCGACCTTGTCGTAGGGCGGGTGCACTGTGAAGCCCGGCGTACCGTTCGGAACGAGGATGGCGCTCAACTCAGGCTTGCCATTCTCACGACGCCCCGTGACCGCCGTGACCGTCACCACCTTCGTGATCTCGCTGCCCGAGTTCGTGATGAACTGCTTCGTACCGTTGATGACCCATTCGCCATCGATGAGCTCGGCGGTGGTCTTGGTTCCCGCAGCATCGGAGCCGGCATCCGCTTCGGTCAGCCCGAAACCAGCGAGAGCTTCACCGCGGGCAAGCATCGGAACCCACTGCTGCTTCTGCTCTTCGCTACCGTGCTTGAAGATCGGCATCGCACCCAGACCGATGCCGGCCTCGAGCGTCACCGCGATCGACTGGTCAACGCGAGCAAGCTGCTCAATCGCGAGACACAGCGAAACGTAGTCTTTGCCCTGCCCGCCATATTCCTTGGGGAACGGCAAACCGAAGAGACCCATCTCACCCATTTGAGCGATGATGCCGTAGGGCAGTTCACGCTTCGTGTCGTACTCATACGCTGCCGGAGCAACAACCTTGTCAGCAAAGTCGCGCACATCAGCGCTCAACTTCAACTGCTCATCGGTGAGGCCGAGGTGGGTGATTTCGCCGCGGGTAGCGTCGTGACTCATGAGGTTTCTCCTTCAGTGCTCGCTTGTGGCGATTCGATTCGGGCAACGATCTGATCGCGTGTGACCAAATCGCCAGGCTTCAAACTGATGTCGACAACCCCATCGAGGGTTGCGACAACGGGGTGTTCCATCTTCATGGCTTCAATCGTGAGCACCGTCTGACCGGCAGTCACAGAGTCTCCGTTCGCCACCGCGACGGCGACAACCGTGCCGGGCATGGGCGAACGCAACTCGGGATCGACCACGCCAGCGACTCTCGCGAGTGTCGCACGGTGATCGGCCAGTGACTCGGCGCGAGACTGCGCAGTGAGAGCCCAGGAAGTGCCCTCCTGCCCAATCCACACCGTGGCGTCGACCGTTTCAATAGCGAGACGGATGCTCTGGGCACCCCACTCGATACCGGTGCTCGTCAAGCGCGCCGGAGTAGTGGTGCCGTCGATCGTGACCTCCGCTGCGCTTGGCGCACCGGCAACCAGAACCTCGTGCACCTGCCCGGCACACGCGAGACGGTAGCGGGCCGGGCGATGGGTTCCCACACGCCAACCGCTGGGCTGCCGCCAGGGTGAGCCCGGCATCCAGCGTTCGGAATGGATGCTCAGAGCCGCCGCTGCGAGCACCGCTGGGGTGGGAGCGGCGAACTCGATCTCGGCAAGAGCGCGCTCGATGAGGCCGGTGTCGAGATCGCCGGCTTGTACGTCGTCGCGGTTGAGGAGGGCTCGGAGGAATTCGATGTTGGTGGTGACGCCCAGGATGACGGTGTCGGCGAGGGCACTGTCGAGGGCGCGGAGTGCTTCGGCACGCGTGGCGCCGTGAGCGATGACTTTGGCGAGCATCGGGTCGTAGTTGGCCGAAACGGTGCCGCCCTGGATGAGCGAGCTGTCGACGCGGACGCTGGTCGCGGCGGTGCTGGCTGTGGCTGGGCTGCTTGTGCCGGCGCTGGCCGCACTGCCGTCGCCAGCCTCGTGCAGGTGCACGATCTGACCGGCGGAGGGCAGGAAATCGTTGGCGGGATCTTCGGAGTAGATGCGCGCCTCGACCGAGTGACCGGTGAGCGTCGGTGTCTCCACCGTGAGCTTCTCGCCTGCAGCGATTCGCACTTGCCACTCCACGAGGTCGATGCCCGTGACCATTTCGGTGACCGGATGTTCCACTTGCAGTCGCGTGTTCATCTCCATGAAGAAGAACTCGTCGGGCGCATTGTCGGAGACAAGGAACTCGACGGTTCCGGCACCGACGTAGCTCACGCTGCGCGCGACCTCGCAGGCTGCTTCACCGATGCGCTGACGGGTTGCCTCATCGAGCAGCGGCGATGGCGCTTCTTCGATGATCTTCTGGTGGCGACGCTGCAGCGAACATTCGCGTTCGCCCAAGTGGATGATCGTGCCGTGGCTATCGGCCAGCACCTGTACCTCGATGTGGCGGGGCTTCTCGACCAAGCGCTCCAAGAAGAGCGTGTCATCGCCGAACGCGGCACTGGCCACGCGACGAGCAGAGTCGAGGGCGCCAGCAACCGCATCGGCCTCGCGCACGATCGTCATGCCCTTGCCACCACCGCCAGCCGATGGCTTGATCAGCAGCGGGAACCCGACCTCGGCAGCAGCAGCCACGAGATCGTCATTGGTCATGCCGGGCTCGGCGATGCCCGGGATCACGGCAACGCCGCGCTCGGTCACGTGCTTCTTCGAGGCGATCTTGTCGCCCATAATCTCGAGCGCTTCGACGCCCGGGCCGATAAACGTGATTCCGGCAGCGACACAGGCCTCGGCCAGTTGCGCAATTTCCGAGAGGAAGCCATAGCCCGGGTGAACCGCATCAGCATGCAAGCCGTCGACGGCATGGGCGGCAGCAACGATCGATTCGACCGAGAGGTAGCTGTCGATCAGCACCGCGGCATCCGCCACTTGAACGTGCTTCGCGTCACGATCGTGCTCGGTGTAGACCGCGATCGAACGGATGCCCATCGAGCGCAGGGTGCGCGTGATGCGACAGGAAATTTCGCCACGATTGGCGACCAGAACAGCAGAGAACATGGCAATCACATCCGGAAGAGGCCGAAGCCCGGTTCAGGCAGCGGGGTGGCCGCGGCGATATCGAGGGCCATGCCGAGCACGTCTCTGGTGTCTTTGGGGTCAATGATTCCGTCATCCCAGAGGCGGGCTGTCGAATAGTAGGGGCTGCCCTGGCGTTCGTACTGTTCACGGATGGGCTTCTCGAACTCGACCTTGTCGTCGTCGGTGAAGGCGTCTTCGCCGAGCTGATCGCGGCGCACCGTGGAGAGCACGGCAGCAGCCTGCGGACCGCCCATGACCGAAATGCGGGCGTTGGGCCACATCCACAAGAAGCGCGGTGAATACGAGCGACCGCACATCGAGTAGTTACCGGCACCGAACGAGCCGCCGATCACGACCGTGAACTTGGGAACGCGCGTCGTAGCGACCGCGGTCACCATCTTGGCTCCGTTCTTGGCGATGCCGCCGGCTTCATATTCCTTGCCGACCATGAAGCCCGAAATGTTCTGCAGGAACAGCAGCGGGATGCCGCGCTGATCACACAGTTCAATAAAGTGAGCGCCCTTGAGCGCCGATTCGCTGAACAGCACCCCGGCGTTTGCAACGATGCCGATCGGATGCCCGTGCAACGTCGCGAACCCGGTGATGAGCGTCGTGCCGTACTCCTTCTTGAACTCGTGGAACTCGCTGCCGTCGACGAGCCGCGCGATCACTTCGCGCACTTCGTAGGGGCTTTGCACGTCGGTCGGCACAACGCCGTAGAGCTCGTCAGGGTTCACAGCGGGAGGCCGCGAGGCAACAACATCCCACGCGGGAGCAGCAGGCTTCGGGATCGTCTTGATGATGTCCCGCACAATTTCGAGCGCGTGCCGGTCGTCGTCGGCCAGGTGGTCGGTGACGCCGGAGGTGCGCGCGTGCACGTCTCCCCCGCCGAGTTCTTCGGCCGTGACGATCTCGCCAATGGCGGCCTTCACGAGCGGCGGGCCGCCCAAGAAGATCGTGCCCTGATTGCGCACGATGATCGTCTCGTCGCTCATCGCCGGCACGTAAGCACCACCGGCGGTGCAGGAGCCCATAACCGAAGCAATCTGGGGGATGCCGGCCGCCGAGAGCCGAGCCTGGTTGTAGAAGATGCGACCGAAGTGATCGCGGTCGGGAAAGACCTCGTCTTGCATCGGCAGGAACGCGCCGCCCGAGTCAACGAGGTACACGCACGGCAGCTTGTTCTCGAGCGCAATCTCTTGAGCCCGCAAATGCTTCTTCACCGTGAGCGGAAAGTAGGTGCCGCCCTTGACCGTCGCGTCGTTGGAGATCACGAGCACGGGGCGGGAGTGGATGAGGCCGATACCGGCAATCACGCCAGCGCCGGGAGCCTGGTCGTCGTAGATTCCATTCGCGGCGAGCGGGGCAATCTCGATGAACGGGCTGCCCTCATCGAGCAGTTCATCGACGCGGTCGCGAGGCAGCAGCTTGCCGCGGGAGACATGGCGTTCGCGAGACTTCTCCGAGCCACCAAGAGCCGTCGTCGCGAGTCGTTCGCGCAATTGCTCGACAAGGCCGCGCATTGACTCTTCGTTAGCCGCAAACGTCGGGTGAGACGGCCTGGCGGCAGTAGAAATCTTCTCCATCGAACACCTTCGTTCTGCGTAGCTTGTGGCCACTTGGGTTAGTCATTACTAACTGAATTTAGGTTAGCGAGCATTAACCGAACTGTCTAGACTCAGAACATGAACGAGACGCCAACTCCGCGCAGCCAAGCGAAGGCCGACCGACGCGAGGCCCTCCTCGACGCCGCCGCCAGCCTCTTCGCCGAGCGCGGCTTCACGCGCGTCTCGCTCGAAGAACTCGGCTCCGCCGCCGGCGTGAGCGGCCCCGCCGTGTACCGCCACTTCGACGGCAAACAAGACGTGCTCGCCGCGATACTGGTCGACGCCAGCTCCAACCTGTGCCGCGGAGCCCAGACCGTGATCGAGCACGCCGCCACACCGCGAGCCGCGCTCGAAAGCCTCGTTCAATTTCATGTGGAGTTTGCGCTCGGCAATGCCGACGTCATCCGGGTTCAAGATCGCGACCTCGACAGTCTCACCGCCAGCGACCAACACGACGTTCGCGCCCTGCAGCGAAGCTACGTTGAACTGTGGGTCGGCGTGCTCTCTCAGTTGCATCCGGATGCCGCGACCACCGAGCTTCGCACCCGCGCCCACGCCACCTTCGGGCTCATCAACTCCACTCCCCACAGCGGGCGCGACGGCGCCACCAGTGCCGTGCTCGAGCGGATGGCGTTGGCCGCCCTCGACGCCTAGCGCCACGACCGCAGGCCCCGCGCCGCCGCTCGATGTGGTCCCGTGTAGCCGCGCGCTGTGGCGTCGCTAGGCAAGCCCATAGAAGCCTCATTGCGTTACGACAGAACTTGCCCATGACCTGCGCAGGCTCACCACAGCGTCTTGATAGAACCGGCGCGCACTGTTGATTTCGTACACCGGAGATTCCGGATAGGACGAAAAGGATCAACCATGAACAAGAAACTGATCACAGGAGCAGCCGGCGTAGTTGTGGCCTCCTGTGTCGGACTGGGCATTGCTTTGCCCGCCCAGGCTGACACCATCGAGACTGCCAGTACGGCAGTTGCCTCCGACACCACCACCGACAATACGACCAGTGGCGAGCACGCCGGGCGCGGTCACGCTCGCGGCCTCGACGCGGCCGGCCTCGCGACCAAGCTCGACCTCACGGAGACCGAAGTATCGGATGCTTTTGCAGCGTTGCGCGACAGCTCTGAGCGCCCCGAGCGACTCGATTCCGACGCCACCGAGGAAGAACGAACGGCAGCGAAAGATGAGCGCCGAGCAGCCCTCGTGACCGCTCTCGCCGCCGAACTCAACCTGGACGAAGACACCCTCACCGCTGCCCTTACCGAACTTCGCGCCGAGCATGAAGCCGAGCGCGAAGCCAACCCCGACGCCGGCAACGGCGAGCGCGGAGACCGTGGCGACCGCGCCGATCGTGGTGAGCGCGGAGAGCGCGGCCAGATGGGTGACCGCAGCGGCTCCGCTGACGACAGCACCGACACCGAAAGCGACACCGAGGAGTAAGCCTCACCCCGCACACCTCCCCCCCCAGGACGAAGGGCCTGCGACTGATCGGTCGCAGGCCCTTTCGTGTGAGTGGCTACGCGCCGCCGTCGAGGCTGCCGAGTCGACGCAGCACGGCGTTGAGCAAGGTGCCCTCGGCATCCGGGATCACGTGGTGGTTGAGGTAGATGCCCTCGAGCCACGGCAGCACTTCTTCGGCCGCAAGACCGATGGTGTTCCAGTCGACGCCGGGTACCGCTTTCGAGCGCGGTTCTCCCGTGCGCGGGTCAGTCCAGGCTTCAGCGATGGGCTGGTCAGGTTCTGACTCCCCCGCACCCCACAGCAGGGCGATCGGATGATTCTCGCCCTCGATGTGGTCATGGCTCACGGTGCCCGCACCGAGCCAGGGCAGCGTGAGCAGCTCGCCCTCCACCTCAACCTCCAGCAGGTCGAGTTGCACAGGTTCTGCCACTTCGCAGATGTAGAGATCGAAACCGGCATCGTGCCAGGCCGCAGCCTGCGTGATGTCGTCGAGCAGAGTCGGCAGCAGCGCATGAAAGTCGCTGGCTAGTCGCGTTGCCCACAGCACGAGGATGCGTGTGTCGTTTGCCGACCATGGGCTCGACTCGCGAGGTTCGCCCTGCGGAGTATGAAAGTGGTGGCTGACGCCCTCTGCCGTGGTTTCGCAGTGCAGTTGCCCATCCGGATACTCAACGTGCAGATCACTTAACTGGGCTTCGTCATCCCAGCCAGCAAAGAGTTCCGGCGCCGCAAGCGTCGGCGGCAGATCGATCGGCGGAGTGCGCCGCGTGCCCAAGTTGAGTACTGCCCGCAGCCGCGTGTTGGGCATGCGGAGGCTGAGGTCGGTCATCCCGTTGTGGTGGGAGTGGTCGCGGCATCCGCGTCACTGGTCGTTGCAGGTTCAGGCTTGGCGGCAATGCCCATGATCGAAATGATGACGATCATGATGGCGCCGCCAACGAGAGCAATGTCGGCGATGTTGCCGATGAAGTAGCCGTTGTAGTTGATGAAGTCGACAACGTGGCCTCGGGCAAACCCGGGGTCACGGAACAGGCGGTCACCGAGGTGAGTGATGGCTCCACCGAGAAGCATGCCGAGGGCGACGGCCCACGCCCGCGACTGAACGGTCCACGCGTACCACGTGATGGCGACGACGGCGATCGCCGCGATGATCGTGAGCACCCAGGTGAATTCCTCGGCAAGCGAGAAGGCAGCGCCGGGGTTGTAGACGAGTTGGAACGACAACAGATCACCGATGATCGGGATGTTCTCGCCACCGCTGAGGTTGGCTTCAGCCCACCACTTGCTGAGCTGGTCAGCAGCGATCACGAATGCGGCGAGCGCAAAGAGGCCCACGAGCAAACGGCGCGGTGCACGCGTGGCAGTAGGAGCCGGAGCAGGGGTGGCCGCAGCAGGGTCGAGATTCTCGGTCATAAGACCATTCTTACCTGTTGCGGCCACTACCGCTGTCACACCATTGTCAGAACGGTGCCGGGGTCGTTCAGAATCGAGCCAACATCGGTCAAGAATCGGGCGCCCTGCTCGCCGTCGACGAGTCGGTGATCGAACGACAGGCTCAGGGTCATCACGTCGCGCAGCGCGACTTCTCCGTGGTGTTCCCACGGCATCCTGCGTACGGCACCCATCGCCAGAATCGCGGCTTCCCCCGGATTCAGGATGGGAGTGCCCGCGTCGATGCCGAAGACGCCCACGTTGGTGATCGAAATGGTTCCACCATTGAGCGATGCCGGAGTTGCCTTGCTCGCTCGCGCATTGCGAGCCACGTCACCGATTGCCTCAGTGAGTTCGGCCAGGTTCATGGCATCAGCATCCTTGAGGTTCGGCACCATCAGCCCTCGCGGCGTCGCGACGGCGATCCCGAGGTTGATGTAACCGAACTCCACGATTTCGTTGGCGTCAGCATCCCACCGCGAGTTGAGCGAGGGATTACGCGCCACTCCAATGCACAGCGCCTTCGCCACCACAGCGAGCACCGACGCTGCTGTGCCCTTGGCCTTGAGCTTGGCGACCAGTTCTACCGTGCGCGTGACATCGATCGTCAAGAACTCGGTAACGTGCGGTGCCGTGAACGCGCTCGCGACCATCGCCGCCGCGGTTGCCTTGCGCACCGACTTGATCGGCGTGCGGGTTTCGCGCGGTCGCGAGCCCGCGAGCACTCCTGTGCGAGTCGGGGCGGATGCTCCCGCTCCCGTGGCATCGTCAGCCAGCGCTCCGGTGCCGGAGGTTTCCGCCGCGCTCAGCACGTCATCCCGAGTGATGATGCCCTCGGGCCCGGTTCCGGTCACCTGCGTGAGGTCAACGCCACGGTCGGCGGCGAGCTTGCGCACGGGTGGCGTTGTCTTGGTGCGGGCGTCTGCCTGCGAGACTGCGGGCTCTGAGGCTGCGGCCGTAGACGCGTCGGACGTGGATGTCGCTGGCTCTGCCACGGTGCCGGATGCGGCATCCACGGCTGGCGATGACACTGCCGCTGACTCTGCTGCCGCTGGTGCGCCTCCGCCCTTGCGCGGTTTGCGCGTGGGGCGTTTACCGCTCTCCACGGCGGGGCCGTAGCCGACGAGCACCGAGTTTCGTTCGGGGGCGGACTTTGCCGCAGCCGCGGTGTCTTCGCCGTTCGCCTGTGTCGCATCATCCGCAGCACCGCGTGAATCGGTGGCACCGCTTGAATCAGTGGCACTACTCGAACCGCTGTCGCCCGCGGGCCCACCACCCTCAAGCTCAAACGTCACAATGCGCGTGCCGACCTGCACGGTCGAACCTGGCTCAGCGTGCAGTGCCGAGATCTTGCCGGCAACGGGCGAAGGCAGGGAGACGATCGCCTTGGCGGTCTCCACCTCAGCAATGGGCTGATTGAGCGTCACGAGGTCGCCAACAGCAACATGCCACTCCACGAGCTCAGACTCGGTCAAACCCTCGCCCAAATCGGGCAGCGCAAACTCTTTGACAGCCACTATGCGCTCCAACCGGTGAGTGAATTCACGCGACCCAGCGCACGGTCAACACCGTCGAGGATGCGGTCGAGGTCGGGCAAGAAATGGTCCTCCAACTTCGCGGCCGGGTACGGCACATCGAAGCCCGTAATGCGCACGGGCGCTGCCTCCAAGAAGTAGAAGCAACGATCGGTGAGCGTCGCGGCGATCTCGGCGCCGAGGCCGCCAGACTCCGAGGCTTCGTGGGTAATCACGAGCCGCCCCGTCTTGCGCACGCTCGCCGAAACAGTGTCGAAGTCGACCGGGGAGAGCGAGCGAAGATCAACCACTTCAATAGAAATTCCATCATCGGCGGCGGCGACTACGGCATCCAGAGCCGTTGCGACGAGGGGGCCATAGGTCACGAGCGTGACGTCGGTTCCTTCGGTCACGACGCGCGCTTTGCCCATGGGCAGAGCGGTGGCATCTTCGTCGACCTCACCCTTGGTCCAGTAGCGGCGCTTGGGCTCGAAGAACAGCACCGGGTCGTCGCTGGCAATCGCTTCGCGCAGCATGCTGTGGGCATCCTGCGGCGTCGAGCACGTAACAACGCGCAGTCCCGCGGTGTGAGCGAAGTATGCCTCCGGTGACTCGGAGTGGTGCTCGACAGCGCCGATACCTCCGCCATAGGGCACACGAATTGTCAGCGGCATCCGCACCTTTCCGGCAGTCCGGTAGTGCAGCTTGGCGACCTGGGCGACGATCTGGTCGAAGCCCGGGTAGATAAAGCCATCGAACTGGATCTCGCAGACCGGGCGGTAGCCCCGGAATGCGAGGCCAACGGCCATACCGATGATGCCGGCTTCCGCGAGCGGGGTGTCGATCACGCGGTCTTTGCCAAAGTCACGCTGCAGCCCGTCGGTGACGCGGAAAACGCCACCGAGGGTTCCGATGTCTTCACCGAGCAAGACAACCTTGTCGTCGTCGCTGAGAGCGCGACGCAGTCCAGAGCCGAGAGCTTTCGCGAGAGTGAGTTCTGTCATTTGTCGAATCCCTCGAGGTAGGCCTTGTACTGGCTCTTTTGACGCGCGAGCCCCGAGTGCTCGGTCGCATAAACGTTGTCGAACACACTGAGCGGTTCGGGGTTCTCGAGCGCCAAGCATCCGGCGCGGAATTCTGCCGCCACCTCGTCTGCTCGAGCCTGAATGGATGCCGCCAGTTCGTCGGTCAGCACCCCTTCGCTGCGCAAAAACGCTTCCACGCGCGCGATCGGGTCGCGTGCTTCCCACTCCTTCGCGACAAGCGGGTCGACGTAGCGGCTCGGATCGTCAGAGGTCGTGTGCGGTCCTCGGCGGTAGGTCACCGCTTCGATGAAGGTCGGGCCGCCACCGGTGCGGGCGCGGTCGAGAGCACTGCGCGTCGCCGCCATAACAGCCAGCACGTCGTTGCCATCGACTCGGATGCTCGGAATCCCGAATCCTGGAGCCCGATCGGCAATCGGCCGCTGAGCCTGAAGCCCCACGGGCTCAGAAATAGCCCACTGGTTGTTTTGGCAGAAGAAAATCACGGGAGCGTTGAAGGAGGCGGCGAAGACCATCGCTTCGTTGACATCCCCCTCGCTCGTGGCGCCGTCGCCAAAGTAGGCGACCGAGACGCTGTCGACGCCGTCGAATGTGCACCCGACCGCATAGCCGGTGGCGTGCAGCGTCTGAGCGCCAATGATGACCGCGGGCGTTGCCATGCCGACCTCGAAGGGATCCCAGCCGGAGGATGCCGTGCCGCGCCACACGCGCAGAAGGTCGGGCAGCTTTACACCGCGACAGTAGGCGACAGCGTTCTCACGGTAGCTGGAGAAGACGAAGTCGTCGGGGCGCAGCGTGCGGGCAGAGCCGACCTGCGCAGCTTCTTGCCCGAAAAGTGGTGGCCAGAGGCCGAGTTCGCCTTGACGTTGCAGGGCGGTTGCTTCCGTATCGATACGGCGCACGATGATGAGGTCTTCGTAGAGGCTCGCGAGCTGATCACCGGTGACGTCAGAGACCCAGGGGTCGTAGAGTTCGTCGCTCAGCCGTTTTCCATCAGGGTCGAGAAGTTGTACAAACTCAGGAGTTTGCTTCTTCGCCCCAGACATCTGGGCTTTCACGGGCACGGTGGTACTCATCGTTTCTCCGATCCGCCTTTGCGCCTGCAGGTAAGCCGCGCTCTAGCGATCCTCACAACCGCGATTGGTAAATCGCAGGTTGACCCGAGCCTCGTCGCTCGGAGTTAATCTGACGGTACCTACACAGTCGGCGGTTCACAAGATGCCGCACGAAAGTGGCTCCAGATTGAGAGGATGCCCAGCTCACGTTCAGTCCCGAAAACACGGGCGTCGCCCGCGAGCAAGTGTCAGCTTCGCCCGCCCAGACGGTTAGAATCGCAGGGTGACTGACGCATCAAACCCCCTCCCCGCTGCTGGCTGGTACCGCGACCCCGCCGGAGGAGCTGCTCCTCGCTGGTGGAACGGAACAGCGTGGGCTGCCGCCAACACGGTTCCCGCGGATGCGACGCCGTTGCCTACCCCGGCGCCGACGCCCGTCACGCCTGCGGCATCCACGAACCCGGTGCCGCCGATCGCTCCCATTTCACCGGTTGCACCAGCAGCATCGGTAGCACCCGCCGCGACAACTCTGGGTGCGGGATCAGCCCCCAGCTATAGCTACGCAGCACCGAGCGATCTCAGTGATACCGGCACCAACACGTGGCAGATTTGGCTGCTGGTGCTCTTGCCGCTGCTGCAGATTCCCGGCATTCTGGCGATCGATACGAGCGCCTTCGTTCCCCGCCTGACCGATGGGCCGGCCGACGCGCAGCTTCGACTCATGCTCGACCCGGGCTACCTGTGGGTGTCGCTCTCCGGCTGGCTAGTCTTCCTTGCTGCGATCCCGCTCGCGATCTTTGACCGCCGCGCTCTTGACCGCCGCGGCGTCGACCGTCCCTTCCACTGGGCGTTCGTTTTCATTGGTTGGTTCGTCTACGCCATCGGACGTTCAGTGGTGGTGCGCCGCCGAACCGGTCAGGGACTCGCTCCGTTGTGGGGTTCAGTTGGCGTTGTGCTCTTGGGCTTCATCGCAAACATAGTCTTCTTCGTGTCGCTCGTCGCCCAAATCTCAGAGTCGTTCTAACGAGCTACCGACCACGCCCGGCGCTTCACGAGAACGTGACCGCGCTTGGTCGTCAGCCGCGTCCAGGCTCCTGATTCGTAGATGGATGCTGCTTCGTCGTCGTCGCCGATGAACCCGAGGCTTACGGCGGCGAAGCCCGCACCCGCAGGAACGTAGTCAGGTTCGTCGAGCGGGCGCCCCCAAACTTCAGTACGCACCTTGTGCACGAGCGCTTCGCCGGTGCCGGTGGGGATCGCTTCGGCAACTTCGTCGATTCCAGCACGGGCGGCTTCTTCGAGCACAGCGCTCGGCACAGAATCGATCGCGACCCATCCCCCGCGTGGCGGAGTGATGGCCGCCCACGTGACGGTGTTGACGCTCATCGGCAAACGGACCGCGACTGGCTCGCCCACGGTATCCGCTGATTCCTCGGCAGCGCTCTCTATGCGCGCCAGCAGAGAACGAACGGGAACTACTGCATCGAACTCGTCTTTCGAGGCGAGAGCAAAGGTGCGTAAACCCAGCACTGTCGGGCTCTGATCGAGCAGTCCGGCGGGGTGCAGCACAGAGACATAGACGGCGAGAACGCCGGCGCCACCGATGAGACGAACGGAGCCCTCATCCACTCGGGCAGCTCGGCCCAAGAAAACCTGCAGGTCGCCCAGCGCAAGGGAATCGACCAAAGTAAACGTTGCAGTCATAGGCCTCTAAACTACAGGCATGAGCGACCCTATGTCTGGGCTTCTGACTGCCCTCGATCTGACCGACACCGGCGCACGAACAAGCGAAGACATTTTCACTGGTCCCAGCCAGTGGATGCCTCAGGGCCGGGTCTTCGGAGGTCAGGTGTTAGCCCAGGCTCTTGTGGCCGCGCAGCGCACCATCGCCGAAGATCGCTCAGTGCACTCGATGCACGGCTACTTCCTCCGCCCCGGTGATGTGAACCTTCCGATCACCTTCTCGGTTGACCGCATTCACGACGGTCGTTCGTTCTCGACTCGCCGCACGCAGGCGTATCAAAGTGGTGTGCCGATTCTCTCGGCGATCGCGTCATTTCAGGATGCGGATGAGGGGCTCGACCACCAGATAGATATGCCTACCGATCTGCCCGATCCCGAGACCTTGCCGACGACGGCGGAAATTCTTGCGGCGGTTGACCATCCTGTTGCGCGCTATTGGGCTTCGGAGCGCCCTTTCGACATGCGCTACGTCACGTCACCAATCTTCCTGGGGGTTGATGGGAGCAAAGTCGCCCATCAGGCGGTCTGGCTCAAATCGGTCGGCCCGATGCCCGACGATATGAATGTTCACCGCGCGGCGCTTGCCTACGCCAGCGACTACTCGATCCTCGAATCGATCATGCGCCGTCACGGTTTGGCTTGGGTGACCCCCGGCATCAAAGTGGCCAGCCTCGATCACGCTATGTGGTGGCACCGGGAGGCGCGAGTCGATGAGTGGCTTCTCTACGTGCAGGAATCGCCGAATGCGATCGGGGGCCGTGGACTGTCGCAGGGCCGCATCTACGACCGAGCCGGACGGCTTATTGCGAGTGTCGCGCAGGAGGGAATGGTTCGCCCACCGCGCTAACACCCGTCATTTCGTCAAATTGGACGGTCAACTCGGTGCTTCGTGGTAACAAAACAGTAACGAACGCGACACCGCTCGATCCGTACTGTGCCGCGGATCGGCACCGGCAATCCCCGCGAAATGTCCCCAATTTGGTGGACTCCACCCTGCAAGAACCCTCAAAAAACGTTACCGTTGATATCGGCCTTGCCCCCGGTGTGCCCGTTTTTGGGTCCTGTCGGCAAGGTGCTACGAATCAGGCCGCGCGCGCCACCCCAGCAATGGGATGTCGTTCGTACGGTTGTTTCGCAGTGGAGTTGCTCCGAAAGCGCTCCCCTATCGATTCCCACGAGAACTAACTCAAGGAATCGACAGAGCCCTGCGTGCAACCCGGACCGTAATCGAGAGAAGCGAAGCCCTCAAGGTGCCGAGTAATCAGGAGAACGTGACCGAGAAATTTGCTGTCAGCGCCAAAAACATCTACAAGGTTTTTGGGCGTCGCCCCAATGAAGCAGTAGAGAGGCTCCAGCACGGCGCCTCCCGTGATGAGATCACCGAGTTGGGAACAGCAGCCGTAATCGATGCGAGCTTTGATGTTCTGCCCGGCGAAATCTTCGTCGTCATGGGTCTTTCCGGTTCAGGAAAATCCACCCTCATTCGCATGCTAAACGGCCTCTGGGACACGACCTCCGGAACCGTCACCGTCGGTGGCGACCTCATCACCGGAATCTCCGCTCCCAAGCTGCGCGACGTTCGTCGTCGCCGCATCTCGATGGTGTTTCAGCACTTTGCGCTCTTCCCTCACCGCAGTGTCCTTGAGAATGCCGCCTACGCGCTTGAAGTTCAGGGCGTTCCCCGCGACGAACGTCTCGCTCGTGCACAAAAAACTATCGATCTTGTTGGTCTCAAGGGCTGGGGCCACAAGATGCCCTCAGAACTTTCGGGCGGAATGCAGCAGCGCGTCGGCCTTGCCCGCGCTCTCGCCGCCGACACTGACGTTCTGCTGATGGACGAGGCTTTTAGCGCCCTCGACCCGCTCATCCGTCGCGAAATGCAAGAGCAGTTGCTTGAACTCCAGCACGAGCTCGGCAAGACCATCATCTTCATTACTCACGACCTCAACGAAGCCATGTTCTTGGGCGACCGAATCGCCGTTATGCGTGACGGCCGCATCGTTCAAATTGGCACACCAGAAGACATCCTTACCGATCCAGCCAACGACTACGTTGCCCAGTTCGTTCAGGATGTCGACCGTTCGCGCGTTCTTACCGCCGCAAGCGTTATGGAGCCTGCCCGCGCCACCGTCTTTGCCGCTGGTGGACCGCGTGCTGCTTTGAAGACCATGCGTGACCTTCAAACCTCGACCGCTTTCGTGATCACCCGCGACCGCACCCTTCAAGGAGTGGTTCGAGACGCAGATGTCATGAAGCTGGTTCGCAAAGGCAACAGCGACCTCACCTCTGTCTTGAGCGACGAATACAACGCCGTCGATGAAAATACGGCTCTTGCGGAACTCTTCGTTCCCTCAGTTGAGAGCCCTTTGCCGCTTGCCGTCACTGACGAACGCGGCAGGCTCAGAGGTGTGGTGCCACGAGTCACCCTCCTAGCGGCGCTCGGAAACGTGTCAACCGACACTGGTGAGTTGCAAGTCATGGAACCACCGCTAACCGTCTCCACAGAGGTCATCACCGATGCTTTGGATGCTAGCGATACGAGCTCCGACACGAAGGAGGACGCACGATGAACGACTTTTTCAGACTCCCCCTCGGTCAGTGGGTTGAAAACGCCATTGATTTCATCACTGCCACTTTTGGCTTCCTGTTTGATTTCATCAAACTGATCATTTCCTCGGTCGCCGACGGAATGAACTTCGTGTTCACCTCGCCTCCGTTCTGGGTCATGCTCATCATTTTCGCGGTGCTGGCGTTCGTCGCTCGCGGTTGGCTGTTCTCCCTCGGCACCACACTTGGCTTCCTTCTCATCCTCAGTCTGGATCAGTGGGAGAATGCGATGGATACCTTGGCGCTCGTACTCGTCGCCGCGGCGATCGCTGTGCTCATCAGCGTTCCGCTCGGAGTCCTCGCCGCAAAGTACCGCTCCGTGTCGACAATCGTGAAGCCGATTCTGGACTTCCTGCAGACCATGCCGGCCTTCGTTTACCTCATTCCTGCCCTCATTCTGTTCCGCATCGGTGATGTTCCCGGAATCGTGGCGACCGTGCTGTTCGCGCTCGCACCGGGCGTTCGCCTTACCGAACTGGGGATCCGCGGTGTAGACCGCGAAGTTGTTGAGGCAGGTCAGGCTTTCGGTTCATCGCCGGGCCGCATCCTGCGTCAAATTCAGCTTCCCCTGGCGCTGCCGTCCATCATGGCCGGCATCAACCAGGTGATCATGCTCTCGCTCTCTATGGTCGTTATCGCGTCCATGGTTGGCGCTGGCGGTCTCGGTCAACCTGTTATCCAGAGTCTGAGCCGTGCGGATGTCGCACTCGGCTTCGAAGCTGGCCTTTCGGTAGTGATCTTGGCCATCTTCCTTGACCGTCTCACCGCATCCTTCGGTTCGGGCAAGGGTTTCTTCCGATTCATCATCGAGTCATTCAACGTTCGCGGTCGTCGCGCAGAATCTGCTGCAGTGGATGCTGCTGCACACAGCGACGCCGCAACAACCGAACCTGCGGAACTTACTCCTCCCGTTCGCTAATTTTCGGGCGCCCACCCGCGCTCGTTTCCCCGCATGCAGAGAACCCTGTGTGCATCGACGTCAACATCGTCGCGCTTTAGCGTTGACAGAAAAGGACGACACCATGAAGAAGCAGACACGCGCTGCAATTGCAATCGGAGCCGCTGCGCTCCTCGGTCTCTCAGCTTGCGCTGCAGGCGGAGACGACACGGCTGGCGGAGACGCTGCTGAGAACAAGGATCTCAGCATTGCCGTATTCAACGGATGGCCCGAGGGCGAAGCAGTTTCGTACCTCTGGAAGGCAATCCTTGAAGAAAAGGGCTACAACGTCGAGCTCGAATATGCTGACGTAACCCCGATCTTCTCGGGCCTCAGCACCGGAGACTACGACGTCGCGCTTGACGGATGGCTCCCCATCACTCACGCGAGCCTGATGGAAGAATACGGCGACACGATCGACGACCTCGGCGCGTGGAACAGCGAAGCGGGACTCACCGTTGCTGTAAACGCAGACGCCCCGATCGATTCGCTCGAAGAGCTCGCAGCAAACGCTGACGCATTCGGCGACCGCATCGTTGGAATCGAGCCTGGTGCAGGTCTCACCGAGGCAGTAATGAACAACACCATGCCGACCTACGGCCTCGAAGACATGGAACTGTTGACCTCGTCGACTCCCGCCATGCTCGCTGAGCTGCAGGCCGCTCTCGACAACGGCGAGAACATTGCCGTTACTCTCTGGCGTCCGCACTGGGCCTACGATGCATTCGACATCAAGGACCTCGCTGACCCTGAGGGAACTCTGGGCGACATTGAAGAAATTCACTCGTTTGCCCGTGAAGGTCTGAGCGACGACATGCCCGAGGTCACCGAGTGGATCTCGAACTTCAAGATGGACTCCGAGCTGCTCTACTCGCTCGAGAACGTCATGTACAACGAGTACGAAGGTACCGACTACGAGCCCATCGTTGCAGACTGGATCGCAGCGAACCAGGACTACGTAGACGGCCTCACCAGCTAATACTGCTGTAGTTTTCAGCACTTCAGTGCTGTAACTCACGAAAGGGGTCGCCTTGGGGCGGCCCCTTTTTGCGCGCGACAGATGTGCGCGCGGCCGCGCTAGGGTCGAAGGGTGCCAGCTACCGAGAACCCCATCGTCATTATTGCCCCCGACTCGTTCAAAGGAAGTTTGAGCGCTGCGGATGCCGCAGGTGCCCTCGAGCGCGGCGCACGCGAGATGCTTCCCGGCACCGCAACCGTGCTGACGTTTCCCATGGCGGACGGCGGAGAAGGCTCGCTCGATGCCGTTCTCGCTGCCTGGCTTCAGCCCGCGCTCACGATGTCTACCGTCGACGCTCTCGGACGTGGCCGCGACGCGCGTTATGGCCTCGACCATGACGGCCGCCGCGCTGTCATCGAAGCCGCGCAGGCTAACGGGCTCCCCCACGTTCTCGATGTCACCGCAGAACCGCTGCGCGCCGACAGCTATGGCGTTGGGGTCATCGCCGCGAGCGTCATCGAACGCGGCGCCCGCGATATCACCCTCTTTCTCGGAGGCTCCGCCAGCACCGACGGCGGCACTGGCCTGTTGCGCGCCCTCGGTGCACGAATGCTCGACGCCAACGGCACCGAGTTGGCACCCGGAGGTGGCGCGCTAGACTCCCTCGAAACGATTGACCTCAGTGGGCTGATGCCCGGCGCCCTGGAGACGACGTGGCGTATCGCCGTCGATGTGACCAATCCACTGACGGGGAGCCGGGGAGCGGCCCACGTCTTCGCCCCTCAAAAAGGAGCAACGGCATCCGATGTTGCCGTATTGGATGCGGGGCTCGCCCGCTTGGCGAGAGTGCTCGCCGAGACGCCGCTCGCCGCCCAACGCGGGTTCTCGGCTGCGGGAATCGCCGCCCTGCCTGGAATCGGTGCCGCCGGTGGCACTGCGGCGCCCCTCGTTGCGCTCTTTGGCGCGGAACTGGAACGCGGTGCTCAACTCGTCGCCGACACCATCGGCCTCAGCGACGTTATCGGCACGGCCGACGTGATCATCAGCGGTGAAGGACGATTGGATGCTCAGTCGCTCGACGGTAAGGTTGTGGACTACCTTCGTGGGTCGAAGTCGCCCACGGGGTTCTTGGTAGTGGTCGCGGCGATTGTCGACCTCACCGCCGATCAATGGTCGGCCGCCGGGATCGATGCCGCCTTGCCATTGGGATCGGGCGTTGAAAACCGCAAGGAACTATTTCAGTTTGCGGCTCCTCTGCTCGAAGCCCGCGGGGCTCACGCCATTGCCGAGTGGCTTGATCCGACCGATCTCGACGAAGAGTTTCGCGACGACGAGGGCGATGGCCTCGGAGTTCTTGACGACTAGGCGTTAGCGCCGTTTGCCGAATTGCAGAGGCTCTTCGGCATAATGCGCGAAGGCCTCGCGTTGCTCAGCACTAATCCGCAGTGGGCGTGAGCTGGCAGCGTCGACGAGAACCAAAGTTGTGGATGCCCGCACATACAACTCCCGCGGTGCAACGTTCACCGGGGTATAGATCTCGTAGCAAACCTCTAAGCTCGCTCCCCCGATTCGACCGATCCACATCTCGATGTCCACGGGTTCGCGCAGGTATGGGATCGGCAGCAGATACTCGATTTCCTGACGCGCGATGAGCGTCATCGTGGGGCCGCCCGGGCGACCGTCGAGTACTGCGGTGAGGGGCGCATCCTCTCCCGCTGCTGGCCAAAACGCGTGAATGCGTGCCTCTTCGAGGAGGCGAAACACTTCGGCGTTGTTGACGTGTTGGTACGCGTCAACGTCTGACCAGCGCAGCGGGAGAGGTACGTGAAGCCTCATTGCTAGTCGCGGGTCAGCTTGCGGTAGGCACTGCGGTGCGGCTTGGCGGCATCGGGACCGAGTCGCTCGATCTTGTTCTCTTCGTAAGCTTCGAAGTTTCCCTCGAACCAGTGCCAGTAGCCGGGCGTCTCTTCGCTGCCTTCGTAGGCAAGGATGTGAGTCGCGATGCGGTCGAGGAACCACCTGTCGTGAGTGATGACCACAGCACAACCGGGGAATTCGAGCAGTGCGTTCTCAAGGCTTCCGAGCGTTTCTACATCGAGGTCGTTTGTCGGTTCGTCGAGCAGCAAGAGGTTTCCGCCCTGCTTGAGCGTGAGCGCCAAGTTCAAACGGTTGCGCTCACCACCGGAAAGCACACCAGCTTTCTTTTGCTGGTCTGGCCCTTTGAAGCCGAACTGGGAGACGTAGCCACGAGACGGAATCTCAGTCTTGCCGACTTGGATGAAGTCTTGGCCGTCAGAAACGACTTCCCACAGCGTCTTGTTGGGATCGATTCCGCCGCGGCTCTGGTCAACGTACGAGATGTCGACGGTTTCACCGACTTTGAGCGTTCCCTCGTCGAGGGGTTCAAGACCAACGATGGTCTTGAAGAGGGTAGTCTTTCCGACACCGTTGGGGCCGATGACGCCAACGATTCCGTTTCGCGGAAGGGTGAAGCTCAATCCATCGATCAGCACTCGGTCGCCGAAGCTTTTCTTGAGGTTTTTGGCTTCGATTACTTGCGACCCGAGTCGCGGCCCCATGGGGATCACGATCTCTTCGAAGTCCAATTTTCTGGTCTTCTCTGCCTCGTTCGCCATTTCTTCGTAACGCGCGAGTCGAGCCTTCGACTTGGTCTGGCGACCCTTGGAGTTTGAGCGCACCCATTCGAGTTCGCTCGAGAGACGCTTCGCGAGCTTGGCATCTTTCTTGCCCTGCACCTGAAGTCGCTCTTGCTTCTTCTCGAGGTAGGTCGAGTAGTTGCCCTCGTAGGGGTAAAGGTGACCGCGGTCGACTTCGGCAATCCATTCGGCGACGTGGTCGAGGAAGTACCTATCGTGAGTGACGGCCAGTACGGCGCCCGGGTACTTGGAGAGGTGCTGCTCGAGCCAGAGAACACTCTCGGCGTCGAGGTGGTTAGTGGGCTCATCGAGAAGCAGCAGGTCGGGCTTCTGGAGGAGCAGTTTAGTGAGCGCTACGCGGCGCTTTTCTCCACCGGAGAGTTTGTTGACGGGCCAGTCTCCGGGAGGGGTACGCAGAGCATCCATTGCCTGTTCGAGCTGGGAGTCGAGGTCCCACGCGTCGGCGGCGTCGATGTCTTCTTGGAGCGAGCCCATTTCGACCATGAGGGCGTCGAAGTCCGCGTCGGGCTCAGCCATTTCAAGGCCAATAGCAGCGTGACGGTCAACCTTTGCTTTGATCTCGCCAACACCTTCTTGAACGTTTTCGAGAACGGTCTTCGTCTCATCGAGCTCGGGCTCCTGCATGAGGATGCCCACGCTGTAGCCGGGGCTCAGTCGAGCTTCACCGTTGCTGGGGGTGTCGAGACCGGCCATGATCTTGAGGATCGTGGACTTACCGGCACCGTTGGGGCCAACCACACCGATCTTCGCGCCGGGGTAGAACGACATTGTGACGTCGTCAAGAATGAGCTTGTCGCCGACCGCTTTTCGCGCGCGCACCATGGAATAAATGAATTCGGCCATGTGACCATTCTACGGAGCGTTCGGGCTCAGTCGAACCCGTTGAAGAGTTACCAGTCGATCGGTCGAGTCTTTCCCACGAGACAGCTTCCCGTTCCGAGCAAAGGCTCGATGGATGACGAGTAGTTGTCGGCAGTGAACTGCCCGATAAGGCACTCTCCCTTGATGCGCACTGAAACGACGATCGAGTCTGCTGCAAGGCCAATGGCGGTCGCGTCGGGGGTGACTTCCATGTCTTGTTTCTCGAAGCCGTTTTCTACGAGCTTGTCGATGATGCTGCGGCCGTCTCCGCGTCCATTCGCGTCGAAAGACTCGTTGTTGAGCATGTCGAAGAACTGGCGGTTACCCGCGGCAGCTTCCCCCGGGCGAAGAATCGGGCCTGTGGGCGTGGCACCTGGTTCGGGTGTGTTGCTGGCTTCTGCGGTCGGCGTTGCGGTCGGTTCGGGCTCTTGCGCAACACAACCGCTGAGGGCAATGACTGCCGCGATGGTGAGGGCGAGAGCAGCACCGAGTCGGCCGGTAGGTCGTACGCGCATTGCATTCCCTTCGTCGGCCACGATTCTTCCGGGCCGCGTCAATTCTAGATTGCTTACGCGCACGATCCACTCAGAAGGGTTTAGCCTCTCCGCTTGCGACGCCAACGAGTTCGCCTTCTTCTGCGTTGTCTCCGGCGTCTGCGGCATCCGCATCGTCCGCAGCAGGGAACTTGTCATCGTCGTCGCTGCGGCTGTTCGACTGGTTCCCGCTCGAAATAGTGCGCGAGAACTGGGCCGTTCCCCACATCAGGTCGTGGCCAAGAGAGTCAGCCTCAATCTCGATGTTGATTCCGCTGCGATCGGCGTTCTCCCATTCACGAATCTTTAGTCGGCCCGTAAGCACAACTCGATCGCCTTTACCGATCGATGTCGCGCTGTTGATCGCGAGCTGACGGAACGAAGTGATCGTGTACCAATTGGTCTCGCCGTCGATCCAGCGCTGGTTGCTGCGATCGAAACGTCGCTGCGTTGACGCAAGCCGGAATGACGTGATGGGCAAGCCTTCCCCTGTCACGATGTGACGCGGTGCGGTAGCGACGAGCCCGGAAACGGTAATGGTGTCTGACATAGCTACTCCTAGTTTTGGGCCGCACAACGAATAGTGCGACCGAATGGGAGACAGATGCGGGTCGACACTCGTGCCGGGAAGCCGACCCGGCATCCGTCTGACACCAGTGTTCTTTGAGCGCGCAAGCCAGAGCGTCCGATGCCGGGTTCTGTGGACGGCACCGGCTTTCAACACTCAGCGCAGGAGTAGTCAGCGCATGTTCGCCCGCGCAGGCTGAGCAGCGCAGGAGTAGTCAGTTTGGGCGAGGCCCACGCGCGACCTAGTGCTCGCGGAACTCAGGCCACGCCGTGCCGGGCAACAGGCTTGCGTGCAGGGCAGACTTCGCGGCATCCAGTGTGGGATACACCCCTCGATAGTCTCCGTCTTTCAATAACTTGAAGGTGAACCCGTCGATTACCCGGTGAACCGAGCCGACTGCTCCTGCCTGAGTGAATGCCACCCAGGTCTGTCCGGTCAGAGTGTGGTTTGTCATTTCCGAACCTCCTTCGAATTAGTGAGACGACGCCAGTGTCGCTTGTTAACGACCGTACGCCGCCTCGCGACGAAGATAAAGACCTTCGCGCTAGACGGCGCACAGTGCGTGTCGCTGCGGGAGCTACTTGATGTAGCTCGAGAACGACGAACGGATTTTGTTGACCTTCGGCAATGCCACCGCCATGCAGTAGCCCTGACCGGGGTTTTTAGCGAAGAAGTCTTGGTGGTATTCCTCGGCGTTGTAGTAGGTGTCGAGTGGCTCGATCGTGGTCACAATGCCACCATCCCAATATTCGGATGCGCGATCACGGGCTGCTTCGAACAGCGCCTTCTGCTCGTCCCCGACATAGAACATGGCCGAACGGTACGACGAACCGATGTCGTTTCCCTGTCGGTTGAGCTGGCGCGGGTCGTGCAGCGTGAAGTAGACGTCGAGGATGACCTCGTCGGGGATTACCTCGGGGTCGAACGTGACCGCAACCGCTTCAGCGTGACCCGTAGTCTCCGTGCACACCAGTTCGTAGCTGGGGTTGGGCACGGTTCCGCCGGTGTAGCCGGAAACCACGTCAGTAACGCCATTGAGGGTGCGGTAGACCGCATCGAGGCACCAGAAACAGCCGCCTGCGAGATGAAATGTGTGCATAAGTTGAGCCTACTTTCTTGGGCTGGATGTCTCATACAACGCACACCTCGCACGCTGTGTTCCCTCAGTCGCTGGGCATATGCTGAGCGAATGCCTTATGACGCTTCTCCCCTCCGTTATGACTCCGCCGAGTACCACCGCGTAGGCCATAGCGGCCTCAAACTTCCCGCGATCTCGCTGGGATTGTGGAATAACTTTGGCGATGATCGCCCGCGCGCCACCCAGCGCGCGATTCTGCGCCGTGCTTTCGATCTCGGAATCACCCACTTCGACCTCGCCAACAACTACGGCCCCGAAATCGGCGCCGCCGAACGTAACTTCGGTGAGATCTTCGCCGACGATTTTGTGCCGTACCGCGACGAAATGATCGTCTCGACCAAGGCCGGCTACACCATGGGTGAGGGCCCATACCAAGACTTCGGTTCGCGCAAGTACCTAATCTCCTCCCTCGACGCGAGCCTCGACCGGATGGGTCTCGACTACGTCGACATCTACTACCACCACCGCCCCGATCCTGAGACTCCCATTGAGGAGACCATGGGCGCGCTCGCGACGGCGGTGAACTCAGGCAAGGCACTCTACGTCGGTGTCTCCAACTACAACCCCGAGCAGACGCTCGCCGCCCAAGAGGCGCTTGCCGAATACGGCATCCCGCTCACGATTCATCAGCCCCGTTACAACATGTTCGATCGCCACATTGAAGACGGGCTCTTCCCCGTTCTCGATCAGATCGGCGCCGGCAGCATCGTCTTCTCGCCGCTGGCGCAGGGGCTGCTGACTGATCGCTACATGGATGGCACAATCCCCGAGGGTTCGCGTGCTTCTGAGGGCCGCTGGCTTCAGCCGGGTCCGCTCAGCGACACGTATTTGCAGCGCGTTCGCGCCCTCAACGAGATTGCGCAGAACCGCGGCCAGAGCTTGGCGCAGCTCGCCCTCACCTGGGTGCTGCGTCATCCGCAGGTCACATCTGCTCTTGTCGGCGCGAGCAGCGTCGCCCAATTAGAGAACAACTTCGCGGCCCTCGAAGGAGCACCGCTGACGGATGATGAACTCGCCGCGATCGAACCCCTTGCGGTCGACGGCACAGCTCTTCGCTAGCCACTCCCGCACCTCAACAGAGGCCGGATTTCGCACACACGCGCGGAATCCGGCCTTTGTCATGCCTGCTGATTCCGCGCCGCCGCAGCCGAATGTCAGTGTTCGAACATATATTCGAATTATTCGATACTCGTGCCCAGCAGCTGAAGGAGCTTTCCATGACCACTCTCGACTTCGCCGGCCCCGCGCAATCGATCCGCGCGGGCATCGTGACGGTGCAGCTCAACGACGATCTTTGGCGCATCACTCGCCCTGACGGCGAAGTGCTGGGCTATGTTCACCGCTGGATATCAGCGGCCGGAACGCGCTACCAAGCGAAACGAATGCTGCAGCGTCAGCGTCGCTTTTTGCCGTTGGGAGATTTTTGGACGATCGACGATGCTTTGGATATCTTCCGGTTTTGATGTGACGCGCCTGTCGCTCTGCGTTAGCGGCCGTTAGCAGGGTTACAGTGCCAACATGATTCTTGAGTGGTGGAACGATCTCGTCGACTGGTTCAACTCCGATCAGGGGTGGACGTTCATTACGAGCGCTCTCGTGCCCTTCCTCGCGATTGTTGTCGGAGGAATCATCGTGGGCATGATCGCGCGCTCGTCGCTGCGTCGCCTCATTGCGCAACAAGACCGCCAGGCCAAGGCAGCTGCCGTTGCAGCGCTCATCGCTTCCGGGCGTCGCGCTGCCGTGTGGAGCACGCTCTCGGCCGGCGAAAAGGAACACGTCGACCACCAGGCCAGCGAGGCCGAAGTGCGCGTACGCCTGCTCCCCCTCAAGGGTGCGAACATCGCCGCCGATTGGGCAGCCCACAAGCTGGCCGCTATGAAGAAGAACTCGGTCAACTACAGTTTCCAAGCCGAGCAAGATCTGGCTGAGCTGCAGGATGGCCTCATTGACTGGCAGGCCCGTCCCGGCCGCGCCAAGAAGCTTTTCGCGCAAGACCTCGCGAGCTGGAAGTACGAAACGGGCGAAGCTGAAGACGAACTTGTCGTGAAGCAGCAAGAGTGGGCTTCACGTCAGGCCGCTGACGGTTCGACGACGACACCGTCCACCACCGCGGGAACGTCGACGACGTCGAGCTCCACTTCAGAAGCCACCCCGACGGTCGTCGTCACTCCCGACCGCAACTAGCGGACGGAAGGCTCTCCGTTTAGGCGTCAGGGCCTTCGACTGCAACCACCTGAGCTGACCACGGGCAAAAACGTTCGAACGCGGAGATATTGTCTTCGACATGTTGCGGGCTGCCGTCACACGATGCGACCGACACATTGGTGAACTCGAGCGTTGCTGGATCGACGTGCCACGACCAGGGCGCATTGACGCTGGAGTTTCCGGGGACAACGTCACCGCTGGGTACCGTTGCGAGGTTCTCGCCTGCCAACAAACCCTGAGCGTGTTCCACTAGCTCCGGCGTGGCAAGCTCGATCGTGAATTGCTCGCCACCCGACACTTCGAAGACCGCGACCGTCGGCTTCGGGCCGATACACCCCGCCACAGTCAGCGTGAGCGCCGTCACCGCGAGAATTGCCAGCGATCGGGATGTTGGCAGAGATCGAGATGTTGGCAGAGTTAGGGATATTGGCAGAGTTCGCCCCGACCGCGGAGCCACTGCCACAGGCTAGTTACCCTCTGCTCGCGCGTCGTAGTCGAAACGAGCCACGTCGTAACTGCGCGTCAGCAGTTCTTCGAGAACAGCAAGATCGACATCCTCGAGCTTCTTAATGTAAAGACACCCCACCGCAAGCTCGTGCTTGCCTAGGCGCTCCAAGAGTTCGGGAAACTCGCGAAAATTACGTGCGGTGTACAGCGAGATTTTGGCTTTGCGAGGCGAAAACCCGATCGTGGCGGTGTCGCCCTCGCGACCGGTCGCATAGCGATAGTGAGTAGACCCGAAGCCAATGATCGAGGTGCCCCACATCGTGGCCTGTTGGCCGGATGCGCGAGAAAAGATCTCGAGAAGAGTCTCCGCCTCAGCACGGCGACGGTCAGTAGGAACCTCAGAGATGAACTCCTCCACACTTGCCGCGTTTGCCACAGTCTTGTTGGGTTCGTGAGCCACCAGTCTCTCCCTCTTCAGTGCGGGTGCCCTCGGCAGGATTCGAACCTGCGACCAAGAGATTAGAAGGCTCCTGCTCTATCCCCTGAGCTACGAGGGCGGGGTATACGGCTTAAACGATAGCGTGTCAGCCGCGCTGACATGTCTCAGCCCCCTAAACGGCTTTCGCGAGCGCCACGAGCATCTGGTTGGTTGTGGGGGCGCCTTGGGCACGAAAAACTTCCTCCCCCGCCGCAGACACAATCACGATTGTGGGCGTAGACGTAATTCCAGCCTGTTCGGCTCGATCCGACTCGCGCGCGACATCCAACTCGGCATACGTCACCGCGGGCACAAGGCGCGCCACCTCATCGAGAGTGCGGCGCGCCGCGGCACACGGATCACAGAACGCTGAAGAAAAGAACAGCACAGTGGGCTGTTCGGCAGGAGTGCTGTTAGAGGTCGTTTCGTTCGTCAAGGTCTTCCAGAGGTTCGCTGTCGGCCTGATCCCACGTGTACGTCACGTGGACTTTGTCACCGACCTGCTTGGCTACTGGAGATTCGTAACGCAATTGCGTCTCGGAACCGACAGCATCTGCAGCGATCAGGGTCACATAATCATCCCATCCTGCTTCGGTTGCAATGCGCGTATCGTTACGGCCGTTGTACGGTCCTCCGACAAAAAACACGATGTACTCGTCGCCGTGCGCGAGTGTGGGAGTTGTTTCGCTCATCCCTCAGGTTTAGCAGACCAGGGTGAGCAAACGCTGGCTACGTTTGTTCGGCGGTAGAATCGACTCATGGCATCACACGCTGATTATCTGGTTTGGATCGACTGCGAGATGACGGGGTTGGATGTCGAAATTGACGAACTCGTCGAAGTTGCGGTGGTGATCACTGACTACGACCTCACTCCCGTTGACGAAGGCATGACGATCGTCATCAAGCCCAGCGACGCAGCGCTCGCCAATATGGGTGAGTTCGTTACCGCGATGCACACCTCTAGTGGCCTCATCGAAGAGATGCCCCATGGTGTCTCGCTCGCTGAGGCAGAGACCGCCGTGAGCGACTACATCCTGCAGTACGTACCGAACGCACGCACCGCTCCGATGGCCGGCAACACTATCGGCACCGACCGCACGTTCTTGGCGAAGTACATGCCAAGCGTTGACACCCACTTGCACTACCGCAGCGTCGACGTCTCGTCGATCAAAGAACTTTCTAAGCGCTGGTTCCCCCGCGTGTACTTCAATGCCCCCGGAAAAAACGGTGGTCACCGCGCCTTGGCAGATATTTTGGAATCGATCCGCGAGCTTGATTACTACCGAAAAGCTGTGTTTGTCGGGGAGCCAGGACCCACTACAGAGCAGGTTCAAGCAATTTCTGCGGACGTAGTGGACGGATTCGCCTCGCGACTGTAATACACTTATACAGTTGCTTATCGCCGCAAGGCGAAAAACAACCTTGGTGGGCGTAGCTCAGTTGGTAGAGCGCTGGCTTGTGGAGCCGGATGTCGCGGGTTCGAGCCCCGTCGTTCACCCCAAGAAAACAGTGGTTTGGCACGCGTGATCCCACGCACAGCCAAACCACTGTTTTATTTAAGCCTCACGTCGATGGGGGGGGGCTCACGTCATCAGTTCTCCAGCTTTTGGGCCTCTGGTCAGGAGGTGGCTGGCAAGCTGTACTCATGGAGAATCTCGACGAGCAACAGTTCGAAGCGCTCGTGGTTGAAGGTTTGGATGCGCTTTCTGACGAGATCGTTGACGGACTCGACAACGTGGTGTTTGTGACCGAGAACCGCCCTGAGGACGGTTCCCTCTCGGTGCTTGGACTTTACGATGGTGTTGCTCTCACCGAGCGCGGCCAGTACGGTTTCGGCGAATTGCCCGACCGCATCATCCTTTTTCGTGAACCGCTTCTTGCCGTGAGCGAATCTCTCGACGAACTGAAAGAACAGATTCACATCACTCTCGTGCACGAAATCGCCCATTACTACGGGATCGATGACGAGCAACTGCACGAACTCGGCTGGGCCTAGCTGTTGTTGAGCGGTCTTGCGGCCGCAACCGCGTAGGATTTCGTGAGTGTCACGAACCTCAGGAGGATTGATGATTTCGAGCAAGCGCGCGAGTGCGTTGTTGATGGCCCCGGCCGCACTGCTGGTGCTGTCTGGTTGCGCACTGATCGAACCCGCCGATACCAGTGAGCCGCCGACTGCTATGGAGTTGTGCGCGATGGGTCACACGTGGTCGCTCGACACTGCCGATCTCTCAGAGAAACTGCTCGAACGGCTGCCCTCCGAAGACGTTCCGGCCAAAGCCGTCGAACCAAGCGGAGGCCAGACCCTGACATGGAGCAGCGAAGGCGCCGTCACGATTGACTCCGACCTCGTGCTCACGATCACCGCAGAGCCCAAAAAGGACCAGGTCATGACGATCACGCAGTCCTACACCGGAACCGTCAAGGGCAAGGCTTTGATCAATGTGGATGTCGCGATCCCCCGCGATTGGGACGTATCGGACTACACCGTTGAAACGTCAGCCACGATCGCTGACGAGCCCGTTGAAGAGCTCGCATACACCATCCCGCGCAGCGACTTCGATGACGTCGTTGGTCTCATCCTCACGTGTGAAGCTGATGTGATGACAGTAAACCCGCGCGGAACCGACCTCGTGCAAGTCTGGGCAAAGTCCAACTAACGCAGTTCGCGCTAGCGCAATGTGAACTAGCTCAGCTCGAACCAGCGCGAGATGTCGGTCCCATCGATGATCTCGGTGGCTAACTCTCGCGGGTTCTCGCGCGCCATGAAGCGCTCTTCTTGGCGAGCCCACCGCTCCCAGTGTGGAGCGTAGCTGTCACCGTCGCGATCGAGGGCGCGTTTCTTGCGGGAGGCGTCATCGAGATCAACCCAGATGCTGTGATCGACCATCGGCTGCGAGGCACGGCTGAGCGATCCGATTCCTTCGATCACGATGGGGCGACTGCCATCGAGCTCGTGCCAGCCTCCCGGTGAACTGGTAGCCCAATTCCATTCTTGCCACCGCAATTGGGTGAGGATGCGGGGAACAAGGGCGCTAGCGGCATCCAGACCATCCCAGCCGGGGTAAAAGTCGTCGAGCTTGATGAGCTGAATCTCTGGCCACACAGCCGCCATTGCTCGGCCCAACTCGGTCTTGCCCGAGCCGGAGCGACCGTCGATGAGACAGCGCCACCGCGGCGATGGCAGTGGCAGCAAGGGCAGCGACGCCGAAGGCTTGAGCGGTACGGAGTTAGCCGACAATGAGGTTCCAACTTCCCGTGAGCACAGCAACCACGGTAGCGGCAATGCCCACGAGAAGGCCGACGAGCAGCGTAAGCCACTCTGCTGCCCCCCACGGCGACTCGCGAGCCCACGTGCGCGGCTGAGAGCCGCCGAAACCACGAGCTTCCATTGCTATCGAGAGCTTACTGCCGCGCCGGATTGACAGCACGAGCAGGGCGAAGGCTTGCCCCGCGAGCCGGCGGAGCCTTCCGCGATCGGCGACGCCGCG
Source organism: Salinibacterium sp. 10G20-15 (assembly GCF_057365065.1). NCBI lineage: Bacteria > Bacillati > Actinomycetota > Actinomycetes > Micrococcales > Microbacteriaceae > Salinibacterium > Salinibacterium sp. 10G20-15. The sequence goes on along the minus strand of NZ_CP195118.1, from coordinate 2,062,192 downwards.
AGCGCGCCGAGCGAGTTCCAAAGAGCGCCAGTCCTCAAGGAAAAGGCTGACCATCCGCACGGCTGCAAGGGCGCCGAGAACGAAACGATCGGGAAGTTTCAGACGCTGAGCAAGGCCATCGGCGAAGTCAGTCGGGTCGATGGAAAGAAAAAGCACTACCGCCGGCAACCCGATCGCGAGAACTCGCAGAAAGGTTGCAAGTGCGAGTTCGATCGAGCCGTCGCTTATGCGAACGAGCAGAAACTCGAAGTACACCGCACCGTCGTAGCGCCCGTAGAGCAGGATCGTGAGCGCCGTCAGGGGCGCCGCGATCCAGACCGGCAGCGTTCGCAGCCAAAATCGCTTCGGTTCGATGCCCATGAAGGCGATAATCATGAGCTCGAGCACGAGAGCCGTCGTCGCCGAAACCCAGTCAATAGTCACGAGCAGGAAGAGGCTTACGATGAGCCCCGCTCCGAGCTTGGCCACCGGATTCACCGCCGCGATGGGGATCATTCGAGTACCACCGTAGAGTCTGCGAGCGCCTCGACGAACTCAAGGTCGTGACTGACCGCGATGACGCTGCTGCCGTCATCCACAAGGCGGGCCAGCAGCGCCAGCAGTTCGCTCCACGTGCGCGAGTCTTGGCCAAACGTGGGTTCGTCGAGCACGAGCACTTGGGGGCGCGTCGCGAGCGCTGTGGCGACGCTGAGGCGGCGTTTCTCACCGCCCGAGAGTGTGAAGGGGTTGGCTTGGGCAAGCTTGTCAAGGCGCAATCGCGTGAGCAGTTCATCCACTCGGTCGCTCATCTCGGCGACCGAAAGCTTGAGCGCCCGCGGGCCAACTTCGAGCTCTGCGCGCACCGTGCTCGTCAAGAATTGATGTTCGGGGTCTTGAAACACGGTGCCGATGCGGGTGAGTAGTTCCCGGGATTTCCAGCGAATCGGATGCTCGCCTGCGCCGGTCGCGAGTGCAGGGCTCGCCACCACTGCGCCGCCCACCGGCGCGAGCAACCCGCCGAGTGTCTGTGCGAGCGTGGACTTGCCTGCCCCGTTGGGCCCGGTGATTGCGAGCGCCTGACTGCTCAGAATTTCGCGATCAAACGGCGCTCCGAGCGCTTTCTTCGCCCGCCCGAAGGCGAGACGTTCTGCAGTCAGCACGGTGTGCTGCTCGCCGCGAGTACGCCGTGCGGGGCGCGGCGGCGGAAACTCCGGGATCCACACTCCGCGAGCTGCCAGTTCTTTGCCCTGGCGCGACAGGACCTCGACGGGTGCTCCATCGGCGATGACTCCCCCGCCCGCCGCGAGTACAACGACGCGGTCGACGACATCGCTCCACACCGACACACGATGCTCGACGACCACAATCGTGGCACCGGTCGCTTCAGCAACCCGGATCACAGCATCCCGAACCTCGGTAACACCAGCGGGGTCGAGGTTAGCGGTGGGCTCGTCGAGCACGACCAAGCCCGGTTGCATCGCGAGCACACCGGCGAGTGCCAGTCGCTGCTTTTGCCCGCCCGAGAGCGCATTCGTCGAGCGATCAAGGGCGACGTCGAGCCCAACCTGTTCGAGACTGAGGCGCACCCGCTGCCAGATCTCGTCGCGCGGCACGCCAAGGTTCTCGCACCCGAACGCGACGTCGTCTCCGACGCGCTCCAAAATTACTTGGCTATCGGGGTCTTGAATGACGAGACCGGTACGGCCGCGGATGGCTGCCGGATGCTGACCATCCACCAGCAGTGAGCCTTCGGATTCCCCTTCATCGTCGCCAACAACTCCGGCGAGGGCGTGCAGGAAGGTTGATTTGCCGGCACCGGATTCGCCGAGCAGTAATACGCGTTCGCCCGGTTCAATGCGCAGGTCGAGCCCACGCACCGCCCACGCGAGCCTGCTGGAGTGGCGCCACCCCCATCCTTCGACGGTGACGCCAACAGGCGTAGTGGGGCTCAGACCCGCTTCGCAATCTCGCGACCGGCACCGAAGCGGTTGAGCGCTCCGGTAGCAGCAAGACCGCGAGTGGCGAGCCACGAGAGCAGCCCGGCGATGATCATGCCGCCAATGACCGCAGCGACGGTGTAGATGATGATGAACGGCAAGGCTGATCCGGGGTACCAGAGCAACAGGTCAGTGATCGCCATCGCGAGGCCTGCGCCGGCGCCGGCAAGAATCGCACCGCTAACGCGCCAGTTGGCGTAGAGGAACGCTGCGAAGATGATCTCCGCGCCAAGCCCCTGAGTGAAGCCACTCACGAGAGTGAGGGGGCCCCACTGGTTACCGATCAGAGCCGAGACTGAAGCAGCAACCATTTCGCCATAGAGTGCAGCACCTGGTTTACGGATTACGAGGGCGGTGAGAACGCCTGCAAAAAGCCAGAAGCCGCCGCCGATCGCCTGCAGTCCCGGCAGCAGCGCAGAGAACGGAGCGAGGGCTGGAGTCGATGCGACGTTCCAGACGACGAAGATCAGTCCGCTCGCTACGCCGATGACACTGGCCACAACGATATCGATGACGCGCCACTGAAAGCGCGACCCGGGGGTGGATGTAGTCGGCGTGGATGAAGATGATGCTGTTGTGGTCACTTTCGTGCCTTTCACTAGGGAATGGCACGGGTTTCAAGAGTGTCTGCTCCCTGCGCTGGCATGATCCAGATCAGGTTCGACGGTCGAAGCTTGGAGAAGCTCCCTCTCAGCCCGGCTCACCGGACTCCCGTGTTCGCCACCCAGTCTAATCATCAATAGGCTCAGGGTATGGACTTTCGCATCTTCACCGAACCTCAGAATGGCGCCAGCTACAGCGATCAGCTTGCGTTGGCACAAGCAGCAGAGAAGCTTGGCTTCAACGGCTATTTCCGTTCTGACCACTACCTGACGATGGATGATCGCAACGGTGGACTGCCCGGTCCGACCGACTCGTGGACCACGCTCGCTGGTCTCGCGCGTGAGACCTCGACCATTCGCCTCGGCACCCTCGTGTCGTCGGCGACCTTCCGGCATCCGGGCATTCTGGCCATTCAGGTGGCTCAGGTCGACGACATGTCGGGCGGGCGCATCGAACTCGGTCTCGGCACCGGGTGGTTCGAAAAAGAGCACACCGCCTACGGCATCCCGTTTCCGGCAAAGCGGTTCGGGATGCTCGAAGAACAGCTCGACGTAATCACGGGCATCTGGGGCACCGACCCCGGAAAAACCTTCTCGTACGAAGGCAAGCACTACCAGCTGAGCCAGTCCCCCGCGCTGCCGAAGCCGGTGCAAAATCCGCTGCCGATCATCATCGGCGGCAGTGGACCGAGCCGCACGCCGGCGCTCACCGCCACGTTCGCGGCCGAGTACAACGCTGGCTTCGCCACCATCGCACCGCTCAAAGAACGCATCGACCGCGTTCACGCCGCGTGCGAACACTTCGACCGCGACCCCGCGACTCTGGTGCTCTCGATCGCCGGAACGACAGCCGTCGGCGCTACCGAAGCTCAGATCGGCACTCGCGCTACCGCCGCCAACAGCACGCCCGATGCGTTACGCCACGGTGGCTTTGCCGGAACCGCAAGCGAAGTCGTCGACAAGATCTCCGAGCTGAAAGCCCTCGGCTTTACCCGCGTCTACTTCCAAGTAATGGACTTCCACGACGTCGACCAGCTCGACTTCCTCGCGCGCGAAGTGATTCCGCAGCTCGACTAGAGCCGCCGCGCGCTAGCTAAGCCTCGTGGTCGACCGTCACGAAGTCGATCAAGTGCTCGACCCTGCCCAGCAGCTCCGGTTCAAGGTCGCCGAAGTTCTTCACTTTCGAGAGGATGAACTGCCACGCGCGCGCAATATCTGCTTGGTCCTCGTGCGGCCAGCCGAAGGCTTCACAAATGCCGTGCTTCCACTCGATTGTGCGGGGCACGGTGGGCCACGCGGCGATACCGAGGCTGTGCGGTTTGACCGCTTGCCAGACATCCACGAATGGATGCCCGACCACAAGCGCGTACTTGCCGTACTTGCCGCGCCCCACCGCCTCCGCAATGCGGCTCTCCTTCGACCCAGGAACAAGGTGATCGACCAAGATCCCCAGCTTGCGTTCGGAGGTGGGTGCGAAGTCTGCGACGATCTTCTCGAGGTCATCGATGCCACCGAGGAACTCGACGACAACGCCCTCGGCGCGCAGGTCATCGCCCCATACTTTCTCGACGAGTTCGGCGTCGTGGCGACCTTCCACGTAGATGCGGCTCGCGAGCGCGGTGCGAGCGCGTTGCTCTGGCGCCGCAAAGGAGCCCGACGCGGTCTTGCGAGTGGCCGTGGCACCGGCCTTCGGGAGGGGCTTCACCAGCTCGACAGGTACGCCATCGATCAGATAGCCGCTCCCCAGCGGAAAGGCGCGGGAACGGCCGCTGCGGTCTTCAAGCTCCAGTAGGCCATCGGTGAATCGAACGAGCGCTCCGACGTAGCCGTCGGCAATAACTTCAACAACCATGTCGCGTTCGATCGGCACCTTCGGCAGAACCTTCGGGCCGCGTTGAACGCTGAAGTCAGCGAGAACATCGTGGGAATAGCGGTCGTCAGTCACCGATCGAGGTTAAGGGGTGCCGCCGAGTTGCTGGCGGAGGCGCGACGAGAGGTCGCGAGGTTGGTGGCAGCACGGGCTCTCCGTCCGCCCGGGCTGTGCGCATGCTCCCGCCAGACAGCGACGACGACAGCAACGGCTACCCCGATGCCCGCGCCAATGCTGGCCAAAAGGATGTCGACGACGGCTGCGTACCCGGCGGGCATCCACACCGTCTGTGCTGCTTCGAGCCACGCTGCGGCAACGATGCTGAAAGCGAGAGCGGCCCACCACCGACGGCGGCCGAACATGCCGACAAGAAAAATTCCGACCGGGATGAATGCCACCGTAGTCCAGAACCAGAAACGACCGTTACTACCCGGAGCAGTGACGAATGCGAGACTCGCCAGCGCAGCGAAATACAGCGCTGCTGCGGCAGCCACTGCGAATCTCGATCGGATCATAGAAATATTGTCACAAGCGCATCTTCGTGCAAGTTGTGAGAATGGTGCGTGCGGAGTGTGAACGGCTCGTTTTACCGCAACGATTCGATAACTGGCGTCACTACTGTGCTGCCCAACCTCGTCCGCCGTTCTGATTCGATCAGCTACCGCCGCGCCAGCGTGCGGCGCCCCGAACAGCGGCACTCACACGGAGCCCCAGCTCGCTGGGCCAGTGGAGCCTGCCGGGTACTCTTCCAAGGGAACCCGATCGGCGCGAAAAGCCTCAAGAACGGGAGCCACGATGCGCCAGCACTGTTCGGCAACGTCGCCCCGAACCGACAGCACTGGATCGCCATCGATCAGCGATGCGATCACCTCGCCGTAAGCGCTCATCGCGGCGTCGCCGAGGGTGGTGTTCAACCGGGTGCGATCGAGAGTGAAGGGATCTCCCTCACCGTTGACGATGAGGTCGAGGGAGAGCGTCGCCGGTTTGATCGAAATCGTGAGTTGAGCGGGGTCAGCGCTGCCCGCTAACCCACGGGGCAGGTGAGGCACGGGCGCAAAAGTGATCACGATGTCTTGCCGCGAATCGCCCAGGGCCTTGCCCGATCTCAACACGAAGGGAACTCCAGCCCACCGCCAGTTGTCGATCTCGAACGTGACTTCGGCCAGAGTTTCGGTACCGCGCTCGGAATCGACGCCGTCTTCATCCACGTAAGCCGGAAGGCTGCGATCGCCAATTGTGCCCGCTGTATAGCGGGCGCGGCGAGCGCACGTGCCATCCACCATTTGCACACGAGTGGCGCGTAACACTTGGGCCATCGAGCCACGGAGATCCTCGGAACTCACACTCGCCGGCGGCTCCATCGCCGTCAGCGCCATCACGAGCAACAAGTGGCTCTGAATCATGTCAACGACCGCGCCAGCACGGTCGTAGTACCCCGCACGCCCTTCAAGAGCGAGCGCCTCATCGAAGATCAACTCAACCTTTGCCACGTTAGGGGCCGCCAGCAGCGGCTCGAAGATTCGGTTGGCGAAGCGCAACCCCAACAGGTTCAGCACCGTCGACTTGCCGAGAAAATGATCGACTCGAAAAACTTGTTCTTCAGGCACGATCGTCTGCAGCAGGCGGTTGAGGTCGCGAGCGCTCGCTTCGTCAGTGCCGAATGGCTTCTCGAGCGCGAGCACAATGCCCTCGGGAAGCTCGAGCGTCGCCAGTACCGCCACAACTTTCTGGGCAATCGCGGGAGGCAAAGCGAAATACAGTGCCACCCGGCCGGAGCCCGCCGCGATCAACTCACGCAGTTGCTCGGCATCGGTAACGTCGGCCTGAACGTAGTGCGCTGCGTTGGCCACGGCAGTGGCTGCGGGCGAAGCGATGGCGTCGAATGACTGCGTCACTCGGTTGCGCCAGGCTGCGTCATCCATTTCTTCGCGGTCTGCCCCGATGAGCGTCAGCGGCTGGCTCTGGTCGCTGCCCAAGAACGATGCCAAGCCGGGCAGCAGAAGTCGCGACGTGAGGTCGCCGCCCGCTCCCAAGATGATCAGGGTGTCTATGCGTGCCGTCATTGTGCGCCCTCCGGTCGATATCGCCCACTGCCGGGACTGGTCTGCCGGCGCTTTAGCGTGACGTGGTGTTGCCAGTATCTCCGGCGCTGCTCGATGGTTGCTGAGCAGCGACGGCAGTTGCGGAGGCCGTGGCGGTGACGCCGGCGAACTTAGAGGCAGAGCCGCGGCGCGACCATGCCATCCACCACCACACAAGTGCTCCCACGACCGCGGACCCAATAATGCCCACCACAGGCCCGAGCAGCACGGTGCCCCCGACGGCGGAATCAGTGGCGTTCACGGCGATCGTCAGGTAGGCCGCAAAGAGCGGAATATCGAGCACAGCGACGATACCGAGCGATTGAAAAGTTACCTGCCAGGGCTTGCGGACGGCACCCCGTTTGAGAAGGAATACACTCGCGAAGGCGGCAAGCGCGACAAGCAACAGAGCCACCACGGCAACCACAATGACGACAGTGCTGATGACGCTGCCAGCGCTAGCGATGAACTCTGCGACGACAGGAACATCTCCGAAGAGTCCGCTGACGCCGTTAGCGGTACCGCCAAGGAGCAACGTGATTCCTCCGCCGAGGGCAACAAATCCGAGCATGAGCCAACCGACCGAGAACAGGGCGTGCGCCACTGCTCCAGCTACGAGGGCATGACCGCGTTGGGCACTGGTGAGCTGCGCTTTTTGCATGCTTCGACGTTAGCGCAGCACGACACAGGCTGGAGGAAAATCCGCCCACTCGCCATCACAAGGTGAGAAACAGTCTTGACACCAAAACGCGGGTGATTTGGGCGCTTCGCAGGACAAGCGGCCTGTTGAGTCGCTACGGTTTGGATATGAAATCGTGGAGGGACGCGCTCAACGCCGAGCAGCAAGCTGACGTTGATCGAATTCTCGACTCGTCGCTGAATGTCGCACGCAATCATTTGAGCCATGCCAGTGAGTTCATGACATTCGCACTGATGACCGATGCCACAGGTCGCGTGCTTGAGCTCTCCGCTGACGAAGCACTCAAGAAGAAACACTTGGACTCCCAAGCGTTGATCGCCCAAACCGTGACCCAGTTGCGTCAAATGGCGGCAATCTCGCGGTGCAGTGCCATCGTGTCGAACACTCGAATCGCGTCGTTGAAGTCAGACGCAATTGAAGTTCGTATCGAGCACAAGGCGGGTGCCGCACTGATGGTTTTGCTCCCCTACACGCGAGCCAGATTCACAGGTGCACTCACATTCGGCGACCTCAAGCTGTATTCACACACGGCTGAAGTCTGGGTATAGTCGCAGAAATTTCGCGCGAGGCGGAAGTTTTCTTCGGCCGCGTGCGTTACTAGATAGCATGAACAAGCGAATCCTTGCGGTCATTGTTGCTCTCGCCGTCGTTGTCATCGCGGCAGTTTCTGTCGTAGCTGTCCAAAACTCGAACGATCCTGTCGAACCCTCAGCGTCTACAAACGACTCCGCGGTTTCTGAGAACTCGAGCGAGCCCGATTCGAACGCCGAGCCCAACACCGACGAGAGTGTAGAGGTCGCCAATGATGGCGGCGGCGACTATGTGGACTACAGCCCGAGCGCCATTGCAGATGCCGACGGCCGCGTCATCCTGTTCTTCCATGCCACGTGGTGCCCCCAGTGCGTTTCTGCCGATACCGATATCAAGGCGTCGGGTGTGCCGTCGGGAATCACCATTGTGAAGGTTGACTACGACTCCAATCAAGATCTTCGGGCCGAGTATGGGGTCACCCAGCAAACAACGTTCGTAGAGGTCGATTCCAGTGGCACAAAGGTTCAAGACAACTTCGTCGCCTACGCCGACCCCACGCTGGATGCTGTGCTCACCGCACTCAACTAGGCCGCAATGCTCAGCCTCATTCTGCTCTCCTTTGTCGCGGGCATCCTCACGGTCGCAGCACCGTGCGTTTTGCCGTTGCTGCCCGTGATCGTGGGCGGCTCCATCGTGCGCACGAGCAGCGACGAGAAAGTCGCAGAACGTCAATGGTTCCGTCCCGTCGTAATCGCGCTCAGCCTCGCCGGTTCGGTCATTGTGTTCACGCTGCTGCTCAAGGCGACGACAGCGCTGCTGGGTATCCCGCAGCTCGTCTGGCAAGTCATCGCCGGCGGCATCCTCATCATCTTCGGACTCACCCTCGTGTTCCCCGCGCTCTGGGAACGCTTCATGATGGCGACGGGCATCCAGAACCGCACTAACGCCGTGATGAACCGTTCGTATTCGCGCGGGGGTCTCGGCGGCGATGTCATGCTGGGCGCGGCCCTCGGCCCCACGTTCAGCAGCTGCTCCCCCACCTACGCCCTGATTTTGGCGACGGTGCTTCCCGTGTCGTTCGGCGAAGGTCTGCTCTACATCGTTGTCTACGCCCTCGGCCTCGCCATTGCGCTCTTGATGATCGCATTCCTAGGGCAAGCATTCGCTCGCAAACTGGGCTGGCTTGCCAACCCCAACGGGGTGTTCAAGCGCGTGGTCGGCATCATCCTGTTGATCGTCGGTCTCGCCGTGATCCTGGGACTTGACAAGCAATTCCAGAGCTACGTTCTGGAACAGGGCTGGTACGACCCCATCCAGCGCTTCGAAGAAAGCATCACCGGCTAACGGCGACGAGAGTAGGATTCGGGCACCGAATATCAACCGGAGGTTGTCATGGTTCCCGAAATTAACTACATCGCCGTACTACTCGCGACTCTCTCCAGCATGATCGTGGGCACGATCTGGTACTCCCCTCGCGTGTTCGGCAACTACTGGATGAAGGCCGCAAACGTCACGCCCAGCGGAAATGCTGGGGATGCCGTTCGGCCGATCGTTGTCACTGTGATCGTGAGCTTCATCACGGCCTGGGTACTCGCGGGTGCAGCGTTCATCGCCTTCGACTTCTACGGCGGCAGTTTCTTTGTGAATACTCTGCTGACGAGCATCGTGCTGTGGGGCGGATTCACGGCTGCTCGTTTCATCACCCATGATCAGTTTGATGGGCGCCCCAACGGCCTCACGGTGCTCAACGTGAGCCATGAGTTCGTCACGATCGTCGTGATGGCGCTGATCATCGGAGTCTGGCCCGCCTAAACACCGGGAGGCCCGGCCGTCGTCGCTGCGCGTTGACGCCCCAGCGGCCCACGCGGAGCCTCAGATCAGCTGAATCGTAACCTCGGCCGTGTCGCCGGCTTCTAAACCTTCAGCGCGCCGCACAGCCATCTTGACGGGCAAGAAGTAGCTATCTTCAACACTGCTGTCAGGAAAGATCGACGTCGTCCATGTGGTAGCACCGATCGTGACTTCGACCGCGATGGCACCGAAGCCCCGCGGCGGCGACGGAATCTCCTTGATATCGACCCCGACATCCGGCGGCACCTGAAGAAAGTGCACACTCGGCTTCGATGCCCACGGCGTGAGCTCTGACGTGAATTCGAAGGTGGGCTTCATAGCCTCGAGGCTACTCGTCAATGCTGTTCAGGAACGTCACGGTTGAGTCGAAGGCCGCTCGAGCATCCTCGAAGTCGAGGTGGAACTGGTACTCGTGTGGGAGCTGCTCCGTGTGATCTTGGGGATAGAACACCGGTGTCGTGTCAACGCCGAGCTCAGCGAGCTTCGCAGCGAAGGGCTCCGATTGGGATGCCGTGAGCGGGTCAGCGTTACCGCCTGAAATCCACGTACGCGGGAAGTCTGCTGTCACGTCGTCGAACACCGACATCTGCTCGCCGCCGGGAGTGTTCGACCAGTCCTTAACTCCGATGTAACTCCAGAGCGCCACACGGAAGCCCCAGCCGCCGAGGCCCGGAGCGTTGGGTATGCCGCTCACATCGTAGATTCCGCAGTTGAGGATGACGCCCTTGAGTTGATCGGTCGAGAGTGCGGGCGTGATGCCGACAATTGCGGCGTACTCGGGGTTGGTGACGACCGCGGCCAGTTGAGCACTGAGTTGAGCGCCGGCGGAGTCGCCCGCGAGCACAATGGTGTCAGGATCGATGCGCAAACGGTCGGCGTTCTCGATGAGATAGGCCAGCGCATCATTGATTTCGTTGAGCGCCGTCGGATAGCTGGCTTCCGGCGAAACGGTGTAGTTGAGAGCGACGACGGTGAAGCCCTCGGCAGCAAGGTTGCGCGCGTAGGGCGTCACGTTCGATTTGTCGCCGGAGATCCATGCTCCCCCGTGCGTCCACACGACGGTAGTGAGCGGGCCGGCTGACCCCGCAGGAGAGTACACGTCGAGCGAGTTGGCGCTTGCAGAGTCGCCGTACTGCTCGTCGAGCGATTCGGTCAGTGGTACCTCAGTGGCGTACCGCTCCATCTCCTCCACCGTCGAGACGGCGTCTTTATCGAAGAGTGCGCGAATAAGAAGCGTGGCTGGCCACGGACTGAGCGTCCACACGAGAGCGGCGATGAGGCCGAGCGCGAGAGCGCTGAGGCCGATCGTGCTCGAACGTCGGCGGATCCATGGTCGACGTTCAGCAGTACGGCTCATGTCTCCAGCCTAACGACGGCGCGGGTCGCGCTGAACGCTTGAGCTACCCCCGTTGGGGGCTGAAGTGTTCGGGTGCCGTTGTTGCCGGTCTCGTGACCGGCAGCAACGGCACCCCTAACACTTCGAGGGGGAATGTGCGGGAGTTAAGCCGAGACGAGATGAGTCGTGATGGGTGTGGGGTTCGCGAAGAGGTCGAGAACGGGGCAGTGGGCGTCGACGGCTTCGCGAAGCTCCTCATAGCGCTCTTGCGACTCCGGACCCGTGATGGTGATGTTGAGGCGAATTGCTCCGAAACCGTTACGCACGGTCTCGTCGATCCCGAAGAGACCGCGCACATCGAGGTCTCCCTCTGCTTTGACCGAGATGTCATCGAACGGGATGTTGAGCACCTGAGCATATAGACGGAACACCACAACCTGGCACGCGATAAGCGCGCCGAGCGCAATTTCCACCGGGCTCGCTGCGAGGTCGTCCCCGGCGAGCCCCTCAGGCTCATCGATGCGGAACACGTGCTTTCCGGCCTTGAGCACCGTGCCGACGGACCCTTCGCCCTTACCCGTAACGGAGTAGGTGAGTTCGGCAGCGGCAGGTTTCGCAGCGATTCGTGAGTTCCACGCAGCACCCGCAGCGGTGAGGCGTGCGGCGCGGTCGGCGGCGAGATCGGTGGACGTTGGTTCGTTAGTGAGAAGTGTCATGCGGCGACGGTAATCGCAATTGCCCGCCATCGCGCGGCAGAGTCGTAACACCCCGAAACACTGCTTAACACAGTGCAACGCTGGCCGCTTCGTTGCCGCTTTCTCGGCGGTGGTGGGAGCGCTACGAGCCACGACAGCCCGACTGTGCCCCGCTGGGTTAGCGCGTGCGCACGCGCAGGGCCACAGGAATGGATGCCACAGCCAACACCGCCGCAAGGCCAAGAGCCGCCACGAATCCCGCACCGTTCACGAGCCCGCCGACGGCAGCGAAGACAAGACCGCCGAAAGCGATCGCGACGGCGCCGCCCGCGGCATCTGAGATGGAAAGCGCAGCGCTGTTGAAGCCCTGGTCGCGCGAGCTCGAATGGCTGAGCACGAGAGTCGAAAGTCGAGGGAAGGTGATTCCCATGCCCGCGCCAGCGATAAGCCAACCCGCCGCAGCGATCCACAGCGAGAGCATGAAGTAGGCCGTCACGAACTGGGTCGCGATACCCACGCTCAGCAGCACGGATCCGACGACCACGACGCGGCTGTGCGAGACTGACTCCGGCAGTCGCCCTTGCAGCGCAGAACCGGTGGCCCACGACACCGCACCGACGGTGAGGATCAGCCCCGCGGCCCAGGCGGGCAAGCCGTAGCGCTCGTTCAGAAGATACGGCAGATACACCTCGGTCGAGAAGAACGCTGCGGCGAAGACACCACGCAACACGATCGTGCTGGGCAAACCACGACGCAGAGTGAGCGAGCCCGCTGGCAGCAACGGGCGCAGAGCGATGATGGCAATCACGAGGGCTGCAGTCGCGAGCGGCCACGCGAAGGCTCCCTCGCTCTCACCGCCGAGGCTGATCGCGACGATCGCCACGGCAGCCAAGACTGCCCACACGACGGCTCGCTTCCCGGACGACTTCTCCCCCACGGTGACCGGCTGGTCGAGCAACACGCGCACCGCGGGCAAGATCGCAGCACCGGCCGCGATCACGAGAACGACCACACCGAAAAAGACCCAGTGCCAACTAATCTGCTCGGCCACGACACCGGCAAGCGGCGGGCCAATCAGTGAGGGCAACACCCAGGCCGACGCGAACAATCCAAAGATCTTGGGATGCAGCACCGCCGGGTACAGCCGGGCCACGACCACGTAGAGCGCCACGATAAGGGCGCCAGAACCAAGCCCCTGCAGGAAACGCCCGATGATGAAGACACCCATCGTGCCCGCAAACCCCGCCACAAGCAGACCGACGGTGAAGACCGCCATGGCGGCGATCAGGGGCTTGGCTGGCCCCGTGCGGTCGGACCACTGCCCGGCTAGGACCATACCGATCACGCTCGCAGCCAGAGTGCTCGAGAAGGCTACAGAGTACAGCGATTCACCATCAAGGTCGCGACTAATCGTGGGCATAATCGTCGTGACCGCGAGGGTCTCGAATGCTCCCAAAAAGATCAGCGAGAACGCGCCGATCGTGGTCCACATCACCTGCGGCGAAAAGATCGTGGCAGGAATCGGGATGGGGCTCGTAGGCGTACCCATCGGGCTGTTACTTGTCATGGTGTTGTGCTCTTTGACTACGTTTGACCGCGTTTCTCGCTAGGAGATTTCGACGACGATGCCCCGACCAAGTTCGTCAGCATCGGCATCCGTGTGCACAGCGAACACGCCCGTCGGAATGCCCGGCAGGTTCGCTACGCGGTTGGCGACACCCATGAGCGTCGACTCATCAGCGCCCGTGATCACAATCACGTAGGCCTCGTTGAAGACGTCGCCCTCTTCGACAACAAAGATCTCGCCACCCTCATCGAGCTCAGTTGTGAACTCTACAAGCGACTCAATCCACGGGAAGCGACTCTCGCCCTCAGCCACCTCGGTGTCGGGAGTGAGGGGAACGTGGATTTCGACAACAAGATCGGCAGTTTCAGACATGACCTCAACGGTACTGCCTACAGCCGACGTCGCCGCTCCACGGAAGCCACAGTGCGTCGGGCGCCCTACTCGGCGGCGGCGCGCTCCAACACTAATTCGCGAACGCGTGCAGCGTCGGCCTGACCCTTCATTGCCTTCATGACCGCGCCAATAACAGCGCCGGCCGCCTGCACCTTGCCGTCACGAATTTTCGCCAGAACATCGGGCTGGGCAGCGAGGGCCTCATCGATAGCAGCAATCAGCGGGCCGTCGTCAGAGACGAGCTTGAGCCCACGGCTGTCTACGACCTCAGCGGGAGTTCCCTCGCCGGCGATAACGCCCTCGAGAACCTGTCTGGCCAAGCTGTCGTTAAGGACTCCGTCGTCGACAAGCGCGACGAGAGCAGCAACATCCGCTGGGGTAATCAGCGAGCCGGCGTCAGCACCCTGAATATTCGCGAGTCGAGCAATTTCGCCCGTCCACCACTTGCGTGCTTGAGCTGCAGTCGCGCCAGCCTCAACGGTCGCTTCGATCTCGCTGAAGAGGCCGGCGTTGTTGACATCACGGAACTCAAGGTCAGTGAAGCCCCATGCCGCCTGCAGGCGCTTACGACGCTGCGCGGGAGGTTCAGGAAGAGCCGCACGCAGTTCGGCAATCAGTTCAGCCGAAGGTTCGACAGGAAGCAGATCGGGCTCGGGGAAGTAGCGGTAGTCATCGGCGTCGCTCTTGGGACGACCAGCGCTCGTGACACCGGTGTCTTCGTGCCAGTGACGGGTCTCCTGAGTGATTGTGCCACCCTTGTGGAGAATGGCCGCCTGGCGCTGAATCTCGTAACGAACCGCACGCTCAACGCTACGCATCGAGTTGACGTTCTTCGTCTCGGTGCGCGTACCCAACGTGCCCGAACCGCGCGGGCTCAGCGAGATGTTTGCGTCGCAGCGCAGATTGCCGCGCTCCATGCGTGCTTCAGAGATACCCAACGAGCGAACGATGTCGCGAATCGCCGAGACATACGCCTTACCAACTTCCGGAGCATCCGCTTCAGCACCCGTGATCATGTGCGTGACGATCTCCACGAGCGGAACGCCGGCGCGGTTGTAATCAACCAACGAATACTCAGCACCCTGGATGCGACCGGTCGAGCCACCCACGTGGGTGAGCTTGCCGGCGTCTTCCTCCATGTGGGCGCGCTCGATCGGAACGGTCAGCTTACGGCCGCTCTCTAACTCAATCTCCACGGAACCATCAAACGCGATCGGCTCATCGAACTGGCTGATCTGGTAGTTCTTCGCGAGGTCGGGGTAGAAGTAGTTCTTGCGGGCGAAGCGAGAGCTCGGCGCAATCTCGCACCCGAGCGCGAGCCCCAAAGAGATCGAATACTTGACCGCCTCTTCGTTGACGACAGGCAAGCTGCCGGGCAAACCGAGATCAACCGGAGTGATCATGGTGTTCGGTTCGCCATGCTCAGCACCCGCCGCGGCAGGGTTCGGAGCATCCGAGAACATCTTGGTCTGGGTATTCAACTCGACGTGCACCTCGAAACCGAGCGTCGGCTCAAATAGTTCGAGTGCTTTGTCGTAGTCCATCAATTCAGCTTTAGCCACCAGACGATTGTACGTGGCGCAGAGGCACCGTATCGGTACCCGGTTCGAGCGGCGCGGATGCCGGGGCCAAAATTGGCTCATCTTCATCGCTCGGGAAGGCCTCGGCCTCGATCGTGAAGTCACCAATATGCTCCGACTTCTCGGAACGAACGAAGGCGATCCCCGCCAGAATCAGCGCTCCCCCGATGAACTGCGTGATCGACAAGTTTTCGCCGATCAAGAGCCAGGCGTAAATCGCTGCCGTGACAACCTCGAGCAATCCGACGAACGACGCGAGTCGGGAACCGAGCATTTCGCTCGCCATGATGCTCGTGGAGTACGCGATACCGGTCGCGACGATACCCACGATGAGCAGCGGAACCCACCACGGCGCCACAAAACCCAGCACCGAGACATCCACCATAGGCATATCGAACGGCACAATACCCACGAGACCGATAAGCCCCAGGATGATGCCACCGATCAGCAGACCTGCTGCGGCTAGGGCGACGGCCGGCAAGCCCTCGCTCGAGCGCGCAGCAACCACGTAGTAAACCGCCGCCCCGACTGCCGCGCAGGCGCCGAAGATGATGCCGATGGGGTCAAGGGCGCCTGAACCTTCAGGAGAGACGACGAGGATAAGGCCGCCGAGCGCCACCACCGAGCCGATCAACACAACCGCTTTGGGCATGCGACGCGTCGTTGCCCAGGCGAAGCCGACGAGAAGAAGTGGCGCCATGTACTCGAGCAGAATGGCGATGCCCACGGGGATGCGTTCTACGGCCGCGAAGTAGACAAGTTGTGTACCGGCGACGCCAATGATGGCCATGAGCAGGATGCGGCTGCGGGCGTACCAGAGCGCGATCCAGCGGCCCTTGAGAGCCAGAATCGCGAACGGCGCGAGCACAGTGCCACCGATGAGAACGCGAACGGTCACCGCCGCCGCCGGGCTCCATCCGGCTTCCAGTACCGGTTTGATCAGCGCGCCCGATAACCCGAAGCTGGCCGCAGCGATCACAGCAATGAGCAGGCCGAGGGTGGTGGACGAGCGATTCATGGGCAACTACTTTGAACGAGATTGACGAGTATTTCTGCTGACGCTAGTCTCGAAACAAATAAGGAGTCAAATTGCAATTTGCCCCTGACACAGTGGAGAGTCTCGAGTTCGCCGTTTTACTCGGAAACACGCATGAACTCGCAAGCAGATCAGGCGTCGACGAACTCATGACGGTCGCGCAAGTGCACGAGCTCGTCATGCAGTTTCGATTCAGCGGCCGCATCGACCGCAACGACGCTGAAGTGGCCGAAGTGCGGGCCGTGCGAGACCGCATCCGCGGCGTCTGGAAGCTCACACGCGATGACGCCGCGATCGAGATCAACGCGATGCTCGCTGAAGCGAAAGCCTTGCCATTCTTGGCGCGCCACGGCGACTTCGACTGGCACCTGCACGCCAACGACCCCGAAGCACCGCTCGCCGAACGCATTCAAGCCGAAGTGGGGTTGGCACTCGTCGACGTCGTACGGTCCGACGCGATGTGGCGGTTGCGGCGCTGCGAAGCTCCCGACTGCGAAGGGCTCATGGCCGACCTCTCGCGCAACGGCTCACGCCGGTTTTGCAGCATCCGCTGTGGAAACCGGATGAACCAAATCGCCTACCGCGAACGGCAAACGAGTGACAACGCGTAGCCTGCCCTCCGCCACCACGATCGCGTTAACGCAGTCGACCCGCGCTCATGATGAACACGGGTCGACTGACAGAAACGGAACTAGCTAGCCGAGGGCCGGAATCTGGCTCGGCAGGGTGTGACCCCACTGAGCTTCGAGCAAACGCTCGAGCGTGGCGCCGACCTCGTACAGGCGAGCGTCGCCGCGAGCCGGAGCCATAATCTGGAAACCAGTCGGCAGTCCATCTTCAGGAGCGAGCCCCATCGGAAGACCCATGCCGGGGATGCCCGCAAGGTTGGCCGGAATCGTGGTGACGTCGTTGAGGTACATCGCCATCGGATCTTCGAGCTTCTCGCCGAGCTTGAACGCGGTGGTGGGCGCCGAGGGCGAGACGAGAACGTCAGCCTTCTCAAACGCTGCAGCGAAGTCGCGCTGAATGAGCGTGCGCACCTTCTGCGCGCTGCCGTAGTACGCGTCGTAATAGCCGGCGCTCAAGGCGTAGGTACCGAGGATGATGCGGCGCTTGACCTCGTCACCGAAACCAGCCTCACGGGTCGCGGCCATCACGTCTTCAACGGTACCGCCGCCCTGAGGCGTGACGCGGAGCCCGAAGCGCACCGAATCGAATTTCGCGAGGTTGCTGGATGCCTCGGCGGGGAGGATGAGGTAGTACGCCTCAACCGCGTACTCGAAGTGCGGAGCATCCACTTCAACAATTTCGGCACCGAAGTCGGTGAGCAACTGCAGAGCTTCGTGGAAACGCTGCGAGACACCGGCCTGGAAGCCGGGGCTGTCGAGCTGCTTGATGACACCCACGCGAAGGCCCTTGAGGCTTTCGGCGGCGGCACCGGCACGAGCTGCGGCAGCAAACGACGGCCACTGCTCGTTGAGCGAAGTGGAGTCGCGCGGGTCGTGCCCGCCGATCACATCGTGCAGCAATGCGGAGTCGAGAACGGTACGCGAGACGGGGCCAACCTGGTCGAGCGACGACGCAAGAGCGATCGCGCCGTAGCGCGAGACGCCGCCATAAGTGGGCTTGACGCCAACGGAACCCGTGACGGATGCCGGCTGGCGGATCGATCCGCCGGTGTCAGAACCGAGAGCGAGCGGAGCTTCAAACGCGGAGACGGCCGCAGCAGAGCCACCACCAGAACCACCGGGGATGCGATCGAGATCCCACGGGTTACGCGTCGGGCCGTACGCCGAGTGCTCGGTTGACGACCCCATGGCGAATTCGTCCATGTTGGTCTTACCGAGCGGGATCAGGCCAGCGGCACGCAACTTCGCCACGGGCGTTGCGTCGTAGGGCGGAACCCAGCCTTCGAGAATCTTGGAGCCCGCCGTAGTGGGCATGTCGATCGTGCAGAGCACGTCTTTGACGGCGACGGGCACACCGGCGAGCTCGCCGAGCGACTCCCCTGCCGCGCGACGCTCATCGATGCGCTTGGCGTTGGCGAGAGCATCCGCCGACACGTGCAAGAACGCATGAACCCGGTCGTCGACGGCAGCGATGCGGTCGAGGTGTGCCTGGGTTGCTTCGACAGACGAGACTTCGCCCGAGCTCAGCTTGCCGGCCAAATCTGCTGCCGACATCGTGGTGAGGTCGTTCACAGCTGCCATTACTGTTCTTCTCCCAGAATCGCGCTCACGGCAAAGCGTGAACCGTCGTGCTCAGGGGCGCCGGCGAGCGCCTGTTCGGTGGTGAGGGTGACGCCGGGAACATCCGCACGGAAAACGTTGCTCAGAGGAATCGGGTGGCTCGTTGCCGGAACCTCATCGGTTGCGACCTCGCTGACCTTGGCCACAGAATCAACAATCGCACCAAGCTCACCAGTGAGCTTCTCGATTTCGTCGTGGGTCAGGGCGATGCGGGCAAGCGATGCGAGGTGCGTAACGACCTCAGTAGTGATCGCACCCGGATTGGTGTCAGTCATGGAGCTCCGAAGATGGGAAACAGACAGGGAACCCCTCCAGTGTATTCGGCTTAGCGGTCGGCGATGAGCGACAGGGCGAGAGCGTCAACACTCACGGCTGTATTGCTGAGCACGACGACGGCTCGAGATCGCTGTCGGTCGAAACCCACGAAACTTGCGAAGCCGCCCGTCATTCCGTTGTGCCACGTCACGCCCTCGGGGTTCGTGAGCCAGGCATAGCCGATCATCCCCTGTCGCGAAATGTTCACTCGCGGCATGGTGGCATCCTGTCCTGGCGCACTGCCGTCGAGCTGAGCCTGCGTGTAGCGCATCATGTCCGGCAGGGTGGAACGGATGTTGCCCGCCGGCCCATAAGCGTTCATAGTCCACGGCGCGACGGCTCGGCCCCGCGCGTCGAAGCCTGTGGCGGCGTCGGCGGGCAGTTCGGCCACGGTCGCGGTGGAACGGGTAGCGCTCAGCCCGAGTGGCACCGCAATCCGTTCCTCGACAAGTGCGGAGTAGCTGGTGCCAGCGTCGGCAGCGAGTGCTTGCCCGAGCACTGCGAAACCCAGATTGGAGTAGTTGAACGTACCGGCACGCCCGAGCGGAGTGGCGGCAGTCTGCGCTACGAGTTCGGACACTGACGCTACGTAGGGGTCTAGCCCCGCGCGCACGGCCCAGGTACCGCGTCGGAACTCAGCAAAGCTCACGGGAAGCCGCGGCAGTCCACTGGTCTGAGTGGCGATGTCGCCGAGCGCGAGTGCCGCGGCAGGGCTTGATCCGAGCTCTAGCAACTCCCCCACTGGTGTCTGGGCAGCAACCTCGCCGCGCTCGATCGCGAGCGCCAGTAGGGATGCGGTGAAGGTTTTCGTGACCGAGCCTATTTCGTAGTCCAGAGCATCCGATGCCCCGAAGTGCGCGGTCTGCCACTGGCCCTCAGCAAAGCTCGCAACGCTCAATCGGTCGTGACGACGCGCCCGCACCGCATTCTGTATCTGGGCAATTAGGGATTCATCGCCGGTCGAGGGATCAGCCAGATGCAGTCGTCGTTTAGGGCGAAAAGCCATCAGCTTTGCGCGTTTTTCACGGCGGCGATCGCGCGTTGAACGGCAGGAGCGCCCTCAGGAATAACGAGGTCACCGCGGCCAATGCACAGCAACGCGAAGTTGCGCATGGATTCGGTACCGGGCGTGAAGTATCCGTTGTGCCCTACTGAAGCCTCGAGTGGTTGTTTCATGACGACATCGAAGGCACCACTCACGCCCAGCGACTGGGCACCGAAAGCTTTGGAACCGGGATCAGCGCCGAAATACGAGCTGTTGGGAATGGGATCCCACGCTGCTTCTCCCACGAAAACGTTGCCGCCACGAACGTGGAGGTCGTCCACGGATCGCGCGGGGCTGCCGGGCGAGCCGACCATGGCAAGCGCGTCAATCTCGAAGTCGTATTCCGATAGCGCCATCATCGCCGCCGTCGTTCCATAGGAGTGGGCAACGACTGAGATGTAGGGCTGGTCGGCACCACGCAGAGCCTGCAAGCCGAGGATCGCGTCAGCGAGAGTGTCACGTCCCTGGTTCGCGTTATCGATTGCGCCCACGTTGGTGAGGTTGGGGGTGTCGTAGCCGATCCACGCAACCGTCGCGACAGTCTCGTTGCGCGTGAACACCGATTGGGATTCGAAATGGTCCAGCCACTGCTGCTGCTCGCAGTACAGCGTGTAGGCGGCCTCTGCCCAGTACGACATTTGACCTTCGATGGTGAAGAACATGCCCGGCACCAAGAAGCTGACGTAGTCGGCTTCGCTCAAGTCGCCGAGCACAATAGCGGCCTTGCCTTGACCTGTGACGTCGAGGGTAATGAGGGTTCGTTCGGGAGCCGCCTGATCGAACGCGAGAGACTCCGAGATCGACGAAAGCATGTTGAGTTGCTGGCGGGCGCTCTGCTGCACTGCGCGCCCCGCATCCGAATTGACGACCGCGGTGAGTTCAACGATGGTTTCCTCGAGAACAGTGCGATTACTGACGTCGCGAATCGTGTAGGGCACGCCTTCGAGGTTTCCCAGCAACTGTGGGCTAGCGATTTCGAGAGCTGCCTGGCTGTCACTGGCCAAGTCACCCCACCAGAGCGCAACTTCTTGGGCAGGAGGTTGTGAGGCAAGAATTTGTTCGATCGCCCCCGGCCGTGCTGCGAAGAACTCGGGGATGGTATCGGCGGGGATACTTGCGAGGGAAGTGAGAGTACGCGCACTGAACGTTGCGGTGCCGAGCGAGCCGGTGGTGTCAACGACAGGGCCAACAAAGGGTGCGGGTGCGCCACTCGTGACGATGGAGTGAAACTCGATTGTGGGCGCGCTGGAGGCCTCGGCGGCGGGTAAGCCTGTAACCGAGGTAGCCAAAGCGAGTGCAATTTCTATCAGCAACGTCGGGTAATCCCCTCAGGACCGTGAGCTGTGCGCCATCCCCGCGCACAATCACGTGTAGCCAATCCTAAGGGGAAACAGCCCCATTCGGGGGTAAACCGAAGGCATTACCGCTGTTTTACTAGGTTTTAGAGGGAGTCAGGCCCCTCTTTGAGCAGTCGAGCGAATTGTGCAGCGTCAATCACGGGAATTCCCAGTTGTTCCGCTTTGGTCAACTTTGACCCCGCGCCCGGCCCGGCGGCCACAAAATCGGTTTTTTTACTCACGCTTGACGCCGCTTTTGCTCCTGCGGCAATGATCGCTTCTTGGGCACCTTCGCGCGTAAACCCCTCCAGACTGCCGGTTGCGACGATCGTGAGACCAGCGAGAGGGCCTTCATTGGACTGCGCTGCGCCGGGACCCGGATGGCCGGGAGTGGACCATTGCACTCCCGCAGCCGTCCAGCGTTGAACAATCTCTTGATGCCAGTCGACCTCAAACCAATCGGCGACCGAGTCAGCGATGATCTGGCCGACACCATCGACCGCAGCCAACTCTTCACGCGTTGCCTCACGGATGGCGCTGAGCGAGCCGAAGTAGTCAGCCAGCGCACGAGCCGCGACAGGTCCAACGTGGCGGATGCTCAAGCTCACGAGCAGTCGCCAGAGCGGCTTCGTTTTGGCTTCCTGCAGGTTGGCGATGAGCTTGATCGCATTACTTGAGGGAACCCGGTCGGGAGTGCCCGCAAACTCTTCAGCGTCGGCGTCGAACTCGGGGTCGGCATCCTTGCCCGTTGATTTGCGCGCGCGCCGGAACGGAGTGACGAGCCGTTCGGTGCCGTCGTCGTTGGTGAGCACTTCGCCGGTCTCGGAATCCCGTACCGCGACCACAATCGGGAAAATATCCTCGATTGTGAGGTCGAAGAGTCCCGCTTCGTTGATGAGCGGGGGCACTTTGGGCTCTCGCGGTTGAGCAAGCGCCCGCGCAATAACCTCACCGAGCACCTCGATATCGAGGCCACCCCGGCTGCCGGTGTGCTCGATGCGGCCTCGAACCTGCGCCGGGCAACTGCGAGCGTTCGGGCACCGCAAATCGATGTCGCCCTCCTTCATTGCGCGCAAGGGCGTGCCACATTCCGGGCAGTTCGTGGGCATGACGAAGGCGTACTCCGTGCCATCACGCAGTTCTTCAACCGGGCCAAGGATCTCGGGAATAACGTCTCCCGCTTTGCGCAGCACAACGGTGTCGCCAATCAGCACACCCTTGCGTTTGACGACATCCTGATTGTGAAGCGTGGCCTGGCGCACAACCGAACCAGCAACCAGCGCTGGCTCCATGACGGCATACGGGGTTGCGCGACCTGTGCGCCCGACCCCCACCACGATGTCGAGCAGCTTCGTATTCACTTGCTCGGGAGGGTACTTGTACGCGATTGCCCAGCGCGGAGCACGAGACGTTGCGCCGAGTTCTTCGTGCAGCGCGAGCTCATCGACCTTGATGACGATGCCGTCAATCTCGTGCACGACACTGTCGCGGTGCTCACCGTAGTACCGGATGAAGTCGTCAACCTCGGTCGCTGTGGGCACAACCTTGTAATAGCTACTCGTCGGCAAACCCCACTCCGCCAGAACGCCGTACACCTCACTCTGGGTGCGGATCGGTTCGCTACCTTCGCGCTCACCGTTCCACGCGCCGATGCCGTGCACGAGCATCCGCAACGACGACAATCGACGACGCATGGCCGCCAACTTTTCGTCGTTCTTACCCTCAGATTTTTGGCGCAACGAACCGGCTGCAGCATTGCGTGGGTTGGCAAAGACCTTCTCGCCGATACGTGCCTGTTCTGCGTTGAGCTCGCGGAAGAGTTCCAACGGGATAAAGACTTCCCCGCGCACTTCAACGATGGGGGGATGCCCCGAGCCAGCCAAGCGCTGAGGGATGCCTTCGACCCGAAGAATGTTCTCGGTCACGTCTTCGCCGACGCGACCGTCGCCCCGCGTTGCAGCACTGACGAGAACGCCGTCGATGTAGCGCAGGTTGATAGCAAGCCCATCAATCTTGAGCTCACACAGGAAATCGATGTGGCGAGCGGAGTCGCGCTGAACCTTGGCGGCCCATTCGCCGAACTCTTCGAGCGAGAACACGTTGTCGAGGCTCAACATGCGTTCGGCATGTTGGACAGGATCGAACAGAGTCGCTACGCGGCCACCGACGCTCAAGGTAGGGCTGTCTTGACCTTGGAGTTCGGGATGCGCTTTCTCCAGCTCTTCAAGCCTGCGGATCAGGCCGTCGTACTCGGCATCGTCGACGAGCGTTTCGTCGCGAACGTAATAAGCATCGCGGAGTTCAAGAATGCGCGTCGTGAGCGCTTGCGCCTCATCCCGTGCTTCAGCGAGTTCAGGATCGACAGTCTCGGGAACGTGCTCGTCTGAGGAGTGAGAAGAACCCGAATTCACAGTGCTATTGGCCACAGCACCAGTGTAAACAGCGGCACTGACTTCTCCGTGTGAAACGACAGCGCCGTCGCGCGGGGCTCACGCTAGCGAGAGAGTGTACGTGCGCTCATGGATTCGTGCGTTCGTACGTTCGTGCCCGCGACGGGCTAGACGCCAGCAGGAACCGCAGAGACGGTGCGCGCGATTGTGCACTGCCCCAAAACGCGCGTTCCGACGTAAACCACGGCGGTCTGGCCGGGTGAGACCCCATTGAGCGGTTCGTGGGGTGTGATGATCAGTTCAGGCCCGGTGGCGTCGCCGACGTTGTCAGTGCCCTCGGTCGACGGGGCAATGCGCGCAACCGCAGGCATCGGGTCTGAGTGAGCGCGCACCTGCACGTGGCATTCGAAGCTCTCCCCCGGTTCGGAGATGAGACCGGATGCTTGCGGGTCGAGCCCCGCCCAGGAGAACTTAGTGCCAGCGACCTGCGAGAGCGCGAGAGCTTCGCGCGGTCCGACTACAACCTGATTGGTCTTGGGACGGATCTCGAGTACGAAACGGGGCTTGCCGTCATCCGTGGGGTAGCCGACGTTGAGGCCCTTGCGCTGGCCAATCGTGAAGGCCAAAGCGCCCTCGTGCTTACCGAGAACGTCGCCGTTGCGGTCGAGGATTTCGCCCTGCTCCGCGCCGACCTTGTCGGCGAGCCAGCCACGGGTGTTGCCGTCGGGGATGAAGCAAATGTCGTGGGAGTCAGGCTTGTTCGCTACCGAGAAGCCGCGCTCAGCCGCTTCCGCGCGAATCTCTGCCTTGGACGGGGTAGCGCCGAGCGGGAACATACTGTGCGCCAGCTGTTCGGTCGTGAGTACACCGAGAACGTAGGACTGGTCCTTGGCCCAGGCCGCAGCGCGGTGCAGCTCGCGGTTGCCATTCTCATCTTCGATGATGTTGGCGTAGTGACCGGTTGCCACGGCATCGAATCCGAGCGCCACGGCCTTCTCGAGAAGGGCAGCGAACTTGATGCGCTCGTTGCAGCGCATGCAGGGGTTCGGGGTGCGGCCGGCGGAATACTCCGCGATGAAATCATCGACGACATCGAGCTTGAAACGCTCGGAAAAGTCCCACACGTAATACGGGATTCCAATGATGTTGGCGGCCCGCTGGGCATCCATCGAATCTTCAATCGTGCAGCAACCGCGAGCGCCCGTGCGCAGGGTTCCGGGTTGCCGGCTCAGCGCCAAATGCACCCCAACAACCTCGTGCCCAGCCTCTACGGCGCGCGCGGCAGCTACGGCGGAGTCCACTCCGCCACTCATTGCCGCTAAAACCTTCATCAGACCAGTGTACGAGACACGATGCTGGGCAAGTTCCGGGTGGGCAGCGGCCGTGGCGGACCACCCGTCCACGGCAACTCCGAAGCGGCTGCGGCTTAGCCGCGCCCCAGCACCGTCATCCGGTCGGAGTAGCCAGCGCTGCGCGCCTGTTCGACAGCGCGGGGAAGCGCCGCAACGAACTGCTCCACCTCGTCGGTGGTGGTGGACTCCCCCAGCGAAATGCGAAGCGCTCCGCGCGCCGTAGGTTCGTCAAGACCCATCGCCAGCAAAACGTGGCTCGCTTCGGGCACGCCCGCCTGGCAAGCCGAGCCGGTCGAAACGCTGAAGCCCGCAACATCCAATAAGAAGAGCAGCGAGTCACCTTCACAACCGGGGAACGTGAAGTGGACATTACCCGG
This sequence comes from Salinibacterium sp. 10G20-15, assembly GCF_057365065.1. NCBI lineage: Bacteria > Bacillati > Actinomycetota > Actinomycetes > Micrococcales > Microbacteriaceae > Salinibacterium > Salinibacterium sp. 10G20-15. The sequence continues at coordinate 2,036,909 of NZ_CP195118.1, read as the reverse complement.
CAAGCGATCACTCGGGTCGCCGCGCAAGACAGCTTCGGGAACGGCAGTCTGCACCCCCGCAATGAGCGAATCGCGCAAGGCAGTGAGTCGTGCCGCTTGCTCAGCCAAGTCGGCCGTGGCTTCGCGAGCGGCCGCCGCGAAGGCAACCGCGCCGGGCGCATCCATGGTTCCCGAGCGGGCACGCTGCTGGCTACCGCCGTGAATCAGCGGAGTGACGGATGCGGAACGCGCGATCACGAGAGCGCCAACGCCGACAGGCCCGCCGATCTTGTGTGCCGAAACGCTGAGCGCCGCGACGCCGGCCGCATGAAAATCAATGGGAACGTAGCCGAGGGCAGACACGGCATCCACATGAACCGGTACTCCGTGAGCGGCCGCGAGGGCAGCAATTTCGGTCACCGGCTGCAGGGTGCCGACTTCGTTATTGGCCCACAGCATCGAGACCAGCGCAACATCGTCGGCGAGCGCAGTGCGCACATAGTCGACATCAATGCGGCCGAAGGCATCGACAGGAATCCAGTCGAGTTCGGCGCCCTCGTGGGACTGCATCCATTCGACCGCGTCAATCGTGGCGTGGTGTTCCGCCTGCGCGACGAGCACACGTCGGCGTTCGACCGGGCCGGAGTTTCGCGCCCAGTACAGTCCCTTAAGCGCAAGGTTGATGGCCTCGGTGCCACCCGAGGTAAAAGTGACCTCGACGGAATCTGCCCCCACGCTGGCAGCAACAACCTCGCGGGCTTCCTCGAGCATTCGCTTGGCCGCTTGGCCTTGAGAGTGAATCGACGAGGGGTTACCAACAACCGGCAGCGCCGCCGCGAAGGCCTCCACAACAGCAGGGCGCATCGGCGTTGTTGCCGCATGATCGAGATAAATGGTCACCGTAACTCAGCTACTCCCCCACTACATCCGCATGGATGACTGTGTGTCATTACTCTAGATCGCATGCACTGCTGCTTCGACCCAGCTCCCGCTCCCTCACGAGAAACTCGCGCACGAGAGGGAGCCGACTGATGGCGCTCGGAACCCCAGCAACCCTGGCTCTCGATGCTCTGGGTATTTCGTATCGCCTGCACCCCTACGAGCACGATGTCGGCAATCAGGGGTACGGCATCGAGGCCGCCACCGCACTCGGGATTGCCCCCGAACAGGTTTTCAAAACCCTCATGACGACGGTAGATGGCGACCTCGTCGTCGCTATCGTCCCCGTTTCAGGAAAGCTCGACCTCAAAGCACTCGCCTCTGCTCTCGACGGCAAAAAGGCGGCGATGGCCGATCCTGCCGTCGCTCAGCGTCGAACGGGATACGTACTGGGCGGCATTAGCCCGATCGGGCAGAAACAACTCCATCGAACAGTGGTCGACGAGACGGTCGAGCTCTTCGACACTGTCTTCGTCAGCGGCGGTAAACGCGGATTCGATATCGAGCTTTCACCCGTTGACCTGTTGCGTGCAACTCGGGCTCAGCTTGGCGCAATCGCTCGCGATTAGTACAGCAGCAGGGTCAGCCGGCGACGAGCATCCGCCACCCGTGGGTCGTCGGCTCCGGCAATCTCGAAGAAATCGAGCATGCGAGTGCGGATGGCGCCCTTGCCGTCAGCGTCGGCCGACGGAAACAGCTCGAGCAGTCGATCGAACGCGTCCCCGAGGTGACCCCCGGAGACATCGAGGTCTGCCACCGCGAGCTGCGCCTCAACGTCGGCTGGAGCCTCGGCGGCGGCGCTGCGCACCTCGTCAGCGGTGCGACCCTCAAGTCGTGCCAACAAAGAAACTTGGGCACGTCCAGCGATCGCTTGCTGGTCACGCGGATTCTGAGCGATTGCGCTTGTGTAGGCGTCGATTGCTTTCGCATAGTCACCAGCGGAAATCGCATCGAACGCCTCTTGGTGCAAAGGTGGCAGCGGTTCTTCGGCCGGCTCTGCAGCTTCGGCCTCGTTCGCCTCGCCGGATGCCGGCAGTGTGCCCGTCACTTTGTTTTCGGCCGCGAGCTGCAACACCTGCTCAAGCACTTCTTTGAGATCGTTCTCAGGCATGATGCCACTGAACAACTGAACGGGGCGCCCCCCGATTACCGCGGCTACCGTCGGCACCTCTCGAACTTGAAAGGCCTGCACCAGCTGGGGATTGCTCGTAGCATCCACGGTGACTAAAGCGAAGCGTCCCTTGTACTGAGCGATCGTTGGCTCGAGCGACGGTTCGATTCCCTGGCCAAAAAACTCCACGATGACGGGCACCGTGTTGGAGAGTTCAAGCACTTGGGAGAACGACGCATCGTTGGCGCTCGTCGCAAAGCTGCTCGGTGCCGAGGATTGGCCTGCAGAGGGTTCGCCCGGAGCACCAGCCGCCGGGGCGGGGGTGTTGTGTTGGCGAACCAGCGATGAGAGGTCGACTGCTCCGCGAAGACTAGCGGCGTTCAGGGGGGCGTTTGTCATTTCAACTCCGATGCTGCAACGAGTCCTTGGGTGTAGCCGAGCAGAACGATTTTCTCGCCACTGCCCGCGGCCGGAACATAAAAGAGTAGCTGATCTCCGTAGGTCGATTTGATGCCCTCTTCGGTAATGGAGATTCCCGACAACGCCTTAGTCTGCCCGCTGAAAGTCACGGCAGAACCCTCTTCCTTCGGAGCGGCAACCTTCGTTTCGTAAAGGTGCACCGCCACAATGGCGCCGGCGTCGATCGTGGCCATGGCGATGGGCTCTGCTGAACCCAACTCGTGACCGTAGGTCAGAGTGGCGGTGCTGGAGAGAGCGGCCTTCTCTTTGTTCTTCACTTCGAGGCCGACGCTCTCGCGCAAGCTGTCGCCTTCGGCCTGGAAATCGAGGTAGGAGTCGCTATCAACGTCCTGTTCGAGAATTTCGGCGTAGTCAAGAGCGACCTCGGTCGGGGATGAACGCAAGAGGCCACTATCCGCAGGCAGTCGTGACGTTCCTACGCTCGCGGCAGCCACATCTGGGAAGACTACCGATGGTTCCAGGTTGACGGCATAGCTGACCTTGTAGTTCTCCCGTGGCGACTCTTGTTCAAGGAACAAGGCGATGGGAGCCACCGTGGAATCAGTCTCGTCAAGGATGATCGTGAACACGGTGCGCGGCCATGTGTCCGTCTGCTGTGGCAGTGTCAGCTGTACGGGGCCATCCGGAATGGCTACTGGCAGGGCGATGTCATCATCGGCCTTGCGCATTTTGTAATTCGCGAGACGGTACTCCAGCGCGGCATCCGAGAATCGGGTCTCGAGTAAGTCGGCGTCGCGCTCTTCGTCGGCTTCTTGAGAGACTGCGCTGATCTGAGCCACAATCTTTTCGATCTGCCGCACAGCGACCGCGGGTGCGGTAACGGTAGTGGGCGCCGATGTTGACGTCGGCGTTGGGGTCGGGTCGCTTTGTTCGGCAGCGGAGTTGGGCGCTGTCGAACTCGTGCAGCCGCTCAAGACGAGGGCGCCGACCAGCACGAGCGGCACCGCCACACGAGCACTCGTGCGCAGGGAGGATGTCTCGTTGGTTTTAGCGCCGCGCTTCGACGGCTTGTACCGAGGCTTCTTGGGCACCTTGGGCATTTTCTGCGGCTTGCGGCGAGGTCCGCCGGCGCGACGCATGTGGTGCACAGCCCACATCAAGAAAATCAAACCAATCAGCAGCACGGCAGCGCCGCCGAGAATGAGGGTTCCCGCCCAGGGAGTGCTGTTGTCGAGCGGCCAGGAGAGCGAAACGGCGTTCGGAGCCGGATCGACACCATCTGACGCGAGGATGAAGGAGACATCACTGGGAATTTTCACTGTGAGAGCAAGCTCATCTTCGGCCTCGTAGTTTTCGAGCCAGAGATCGGAGTTGTACGGGTCGGGAACCTCTTGCTCTGCACCAGAGATAGTTTCGGAAACCAGCTCGCCTGTCTCAGCGTCAAGCGTGACCATGTTGTAGCTCGCATCGCCCACCCATGCGAGAACGTCAGTGGAGCGACCATAGGCTGCCACGATCCGGCGCGGGCCTTCGATGCGAATGGTTTGATTGCCCGAGTACGCATTGAACGCCTCGCCGCTGATCACGGTGAGCGGCGCGCTGCCCTCCGTCTCCGTGGAGACGGAGACTTCATCCGGGGTCGCGAGGATGGTTTGCTGGGCGATGCCGTAACCGATCATGACGGCTGCGAGCATAAAACTGACTATGGCGAGAACGAATCTCACTATCTCTCCTTTCGTGTTGCCCACGATGACTCGCGGAAAGGTGACCCTCGCCACGCTGGCGGAACCTCAACTGGTCTGGAGGTAGGGCCCCGTCCATTCGGGTAGGCAACAACAAAGACGTTCAAGAATAGCCGATGGCATTAGCCCGACCTAGTTACTCTTCTGAGAACTATCTGAAAGAAAGGTGAATGCCCATATTGGGGGATGAGATCAGAATGACAGAAGGCCTCCTTGCCCCACTAAACTCAGAGGGTTCATTCCGCTGACATCGAGGAGAAATCTTGGCCGCGAACGATACCGATTTCGGCACAGAGATGCGCGGCTACAAGAAAGACGAAGTAGACAAACTTATCGGCGAGCTTCGTCGCGAACTTGTTGCCGCCAAAGCAGATCGCACGGCTTCCGCTAAAGAAGTCAAGCGACTCCTCGCCGTCAACGAAGATCTTCAGGCTGAGCTCGATGAATCGGGCAGCCCCACCTATAGCGGCCTCGGTTCCAAACTCGAGAGCATGCTTCGCGTCGCCGAAGAGCACTCTACGCAACTCATCAGCCAAGCTGATATCGACGCAGAGAAGATGCGCAAAGCGGTGCAAGCCGAAACGACCGCGCTACGAAACGAGACGGCGAGCGAAGCCGAGCGGATCCTAGAAGAGGCTCAGAACGAGGCATCGGCCCTTGCCGCGTCATCCCGCGCCGAAGCAGACACCCTCGTCGCACGCGCCAAGGATGAGGCCTCCCAACTCGTCGCTGATGCTTCACGCGAAGCCGCTACGATCCGTGGCGCTGTAGCCACGGAAGCTGCGGATGCTCGCACCTCCGCCAAGCGAGAAGCCGCTGCTCTGCGTGCCGAAACTGAACGCGCCATGGCGGAACTGCGTGCCAGTACTGCAGCCGAAGTCGCGGAGGCGCGAGAAGCTGCAGAATCCCTCGCTCGCGACGCGGAACTCGGCCGCGCCACCTTCGAAGCCGAGAACACCAAGCAGCGCGAAGACCTTGAGCGCGACATCGAGCAAGCCCGCACCGACCTCGCTCGTGAGATCGAAACGGCCCGCGCGGAACTCGAAGCAGAAACTACGACTGCCCGCGAGAAGCTTGCCAACGAGACAAAGGCTGCTCACACCAAACTCGCCAACGAAACCAAAGCTGGCCACGCCAAGCTTGCCAATGAGACCAAAGCTGCTCAAGCGAAGCTCAAAGCGGAGTTGGATGCCGGCTATGCAGCTCTGGAAGCGGAGGCTGAAGCCACTCGCAACGCCGCCGCCACCGAAGCCGCCACGACTCTGGCGGAACTCGAGAAAACCGTTACAACGACACGAGCTGCCCTCGACGCAGAACTTTCTGAAGCTCGCGAACTGTGGGAAACCGAAGAGCGAGAAGCACGCCAAGCGCTCGAACACGATGTCACAACAACTCGCGCTGAACTCGAAGATGAAGTCACCACCACCAAGGCTGCTCTTGAGCACGAGGTAACCAGCACCCAAGCTGCTCTCGAACAAGAGGTGTCAACAACCAAGACTGCGCTCGAACAAGAGGTCAAGGTTACAAAGGCGTCGCTCGAGCAGGAGGTCACGACCACTCGCGCCGAACTTGAGAACGACGTGGCCACAGCGAAAGCCGCGCTCAATGACGAGGTCACGACGACGCGAGCCGAACTCGAAGCGCACGTCAAAGCAACGCGAAGCGAACTCGCGGCGGACGTCGCTGCCCAAAAGAAGGCCCTCGACCGCGAGGTCAATTCCACTCAGAAAGCACTCGCGAAGGAAGTCTCCAGCACGCGCGCAGCACTGGAGAGCGACGTTGAAACAACGCGGGCTGGTTTGGAAGAAGAAATCGCCACCGCTCGCGCGAAGTTCGAGCAGGAAAGCTCAACGGCTCGCACCGAGTTCGAGTCAGAAATGAGCACGCGCCGCAACGAGCTCGAGGCCGAGATCGACTCCGCCACGGCCGCTCTCGAAGAGGAAATGGCTCGACGCCACGCCGAATTGGATGCCGAAATAGACTCCAAGCGCACCGAGCTTGAGAGCTACGTCAGCGAGACTCGCGCCGCCCTCGCGCACGATGTCGAAAAGCAGACGGCGGACCTTGAGCGCGATATCGCACGCCAGCGCGCAGAGCTCGCGAACGAAGTCGAGTCCACTCGTGCCACGATTCAGCACCAATTGGAGGAAACCCGCACAACAATCGAGCGCGAAGCTGAGGAAGCTCGCACTGCCCTGGAGCACGAACTCGCCGTGCGCCGCGATGAGGCAGAAAAGGAGTTCTTAGCTCAGCACAAAGAGGCGACCGCACAGACTCACAATTATCTTGAGGAAGCTCAAGCGCAACTGGCTGAGGCAGTGCGTGAAGCCAACGCGAAGCGTCACGAGGCCGAAGAGCTCACCAAGTCATCGCAGGCTGAAGCAAAAGCGGTGCTCGCAGACGCAAATGCTCGTGCGACGGAAGAACTCTCCAACGCGGAGCAACGAGCGAAATCGCTCGTCGACGACGCCGAGAAGCGCTCGCGCGAGCTGGTGAGCGACGCTGAAGAGCGTCTAGCCAAGATCAAGGCGGAACGCGAGACTGTTGCGGGCTACTTTGAAAACCTTCGTGGAGTTCTCAACCAAGCCGAGGAAGTTAGCTAGCAACTGCCTGCCCGGCCCCTAGAATTACGCTCAGCCTGTCACTCGTGCGTCAGGCTGAATGGAGCCACGTCATGAAGATCCTCAACCCGTTCCGTCTCGGTTTGCTCGGCGGCCTGGGGGTTCTTGTCGCGGTCGGAATCGGTCAAACGATCATCTCGCTCGCAACGATTCTCACGTATGTGGGAGCAGCGCTTTTTCTTGCTCTCGGGCTTGACCCTGTCGTCACCTGGCTTGAAACCAAAAAGTTTCCACGCTGGACCGCTATCCTCACGGTGCTCGTGGGGGTGCTTGGAGTGTTCACTGGCCTCATTTTCGCAATCGTGCCGGTGATCGCCGAACAGGTGCGTAATGCCATTCAGGCCACCCCGCGACTGGTCACTGCGTTCTTCGATGGCACCGTGCGAGAAAATGTGGAGACTGCGCTGCCGTGGCTCAGAGTTCAGGATCTGCTCGACGGCTTCAACGAATGGATCGCCAATCTCGATCTCACCACCATCGGCGGTGGGGTGTTTGCCGTCGGCATCGGGATCGCCACGGGAATTACCGGGGCCATAATCGTGTTGATCCTCACGATCTACTTCGTGTCTTCTCTTAACAACATCAAGTCCGGTATTTACCAGTTGGTTCCCGCCACCAAACGCGCAAAATTTATCGATCTTTCTGAACAAGTCAGCGCCGCCGTGGGGCGCTACGTGATCGGCCAAGGTTCCCTCGCGCTTGTGAATGGCGTGCTTTCCTTCGTTGTTTTGACGCTCATCTTTCCCGCCTTCGGCGTCCCCGTGAGGTACTCGGCACTGCTGGCCTTCATCGCGTTCATGGGATCGCTCATTCCGCTGGTGGGAACACTCAGCGGATCCATCGTGATTACCCTCCTCGTGCTGCTGTTCAACGGTTCGCCGAGCGTGGTCGTGGTGGGTATCTACTACCTCGTGTACATGCAGATCGAGGCGTACGTTCTCAACCCGCGCATTATGAACAAAGCCGTCAAGATTCCCGGTGCTCTCGTCGTCATTGCGGCCCTCGCCGGAGGAACGCTATTGGGCATCCTGGGCGCACTCATCGCCATCCCCGTTGCTGCCGCGATTCTGATCGTCGTGCAGCAAGTGATTGTTCCGCGCCAGGCAGACCTCTAGATCGCCAGAGGGTCACTTGAGCTGATCGCAGCCGACTCCGGCGGCCACGTTCGTGGCAACGGTAGGACGACAGGATTCACTCGAGCAACGATCTCGGTGAGTACTCGATACGTTTGGGTCTCCCCCACCCACAAGTGTTTTCCGCCCTCAACAGCCACGAACTCCAGTTCAGGCACCGAAGAGAATCTTTCGGCGGCTTCGGCAGGACGCAAGTAGTCGTCGAGTTCGGGGATTACGGCGACGAGCCGTCGATCATCGCCAGCCCACGCAGCGACTTCAGCCGCCGTTGCACGATGAAGCGGCGGAGACAGCAAAATTGCTCCCGTGATCGGATGCTGCAGACCGTACTTGAGGGTGACCTCCGTGCCGAACGACCACCCCAGAAGCCACACGTTGGGCAACTCGCGCTCGCGCACGAAATCCATCGCGGCAGCGAGATCAAACTCTTCGAGAGTGCCTTCGCCAAATGAGCCTTCAGAGGTACCGCGCGGTGACGTGACTCCGCGAAAGTTGAACCGGAGCACAGCGACATCCGCTAATGTCGGCAGTCGCGCTGCAGCCTTGCGAATGATGTGCGAATCCATAAAGCCGCCAGCGGTCGGCAGCGGGTGCAGCGTGACGAGCGTCGCAGCAATGTGGCCAGATTCGGGAAGCGATAGCTCCCCCACGAGGGTGAGGCCGTCACTCGTGTGCAGTTCGATGTTCTCCCGAATCGCGGGCAACTCTGTAGCGCCGCGAATAGGCTCGGCCTCCGGCTGCGTAGCTGCCTCGGCATTGGGAAAAATGTCGCTCATCGGGTGTCACTCACAATCTGATCTTCCAGCAGTGCTGGTGCCAATGGCGGCGCGCTGCCAAGTCGTCCGCTTCGCCCATGATGCCGTCAGCCCGCCACGTCACCGTGTGGGCGGTGCCCTGAGAGATCGTTTGCGAGCATCCCGGACACGTGTAGTTTTTGACGGCGTTGGTTGCAGAAACGGGTTGAACGTTCCAGACACCATCTCGTTTCACCTCGGTGCGGCGCGAACCAACGAGCACACGGCTCAGGTCAGTGCTCTCGTCGTCTTCGCGGCGACGTCGCCCGCGGGGACGATTGGAACGAGGCATAGTTCAAGCTTATGCGCTGACGCGAAGCGGTCTAGTACCAGCCGTTGGACTCTGAATGAGCCCAGGCACCGCAGGGAGTGCCGTAGCGGCCTTGAATGTAGCTGAGGCCCCATGAGATCTGGGTCGCAGGGTTTGTGGCCCAGTCAGCACCAGCCGTCGCCATCTTGCTCCCCGGCAGAGCCTGCGGGATACCGTAAGCACCGCTGGAAGGATTCTGTGCATAGACATTCCAGCCCGATTCGCGATTCCACAAACTCACGAGGCAGCTGTATTCGCCCGAGCCGAGGCCACGAGCAGTAAGCATGGACTGGGCAATCGCCTGTGCCGTTCCCGGGTCAGGAGTTCCGGCAGCGGGCGCAACCGGAGCAGCGGGAAGAACCGGCTCAACAACGATCTCTTTGATGGTTAGTTTGTCGCGCGACACTTCGTTCTCGAAGCCCTCAGCGACCGTGAGTGATTGCACTTCAGCGCGCTCGATTGAACTGACGGGAGCAGGAGCCGCCGAAACGACGCTCGCGGGCGTGGGAGCGGCCATCATGAGCGTGGCAACAAAGCCGAGGCTGACAACTGAAGCGAAAACCGGAAGGCTCCACGACACACGTTTGTGGCGTCCAGAAAGATCCGCACCCTGGCTTTTAGCCTGAGCGCGGATGATTGCCGTTCGCGAATTAATAAACAAAGTATGAGCGATATTAGTCGACAGACCTGAAAAAACAGAGGGAACTAGCGAACGGCCAGCATTACGTCGATCACGGAATCCAGCAGGTAGTCAACCTGAGCCTCGCGGTACCCGCCCTTGGTGCTGCGGAAAGCAACAGTCCGAACGCGTTCAATCGTCAATGGCGCACCATGCTGAAAGTAGTTGGCGAGCTCTTGCGCGAAGGCGTCGACGTCTTTGACGGAATAGCCCATCGTGAAGGAGTTGACCTTCGAAAACTTCTTGCCTTCGTGACGTGCAAGGCGATTGAGAATCTCCTGCGCTTCTGCTCGCGCATTGGCGTACCAGGCGGTTTCGCCAAGCTCTGCGATCGCGCGATCGCGCTCGCGAGCGGCGAAGGCATCCTCCAACCGCTCCAACGCCGAATCGACATGCACAGTCGAGTAGCCACCTTTTTGCATGGCGAAAGCCAATTTACGAATGCTGCGTGACGACACTACTGACGAGTCGGCTCGATCGGCAGTGTAGGCACGACGTGCTTCTTCGAGGAAATCCTCGACCTGGTCGACGTTGTACCCCAACTGAGACTTGCGGCTGCGGGGAAATGTGGTGCTCACGGTTCTATTCTGCCTTACGCAAAGATGAGAAACAGCGCGTAACCTGCAGCAGCCGACAAAAGTGACGAATCTACGCGGTCAAGGAAACCGCCGTGACCGGGCAACCACGTACTGATGTCTTTGATACCGAGGTCTCGCTTGATCAGCGATTCAGCAAGATCCCCCATCGTTGCGGTTCCAAGGATAACGAGACCAAAGATGAGCCCCACCCACCACGGTTGGTTAATCATGAACAGGGCCAGGAGCACGCCAGCGATGACTGCGGCAGCGGCAGCGCCTGCAAAACCTTCCCATGTCTTGTTCGGACTGATCGACGGCGCCATGGGGTGCTTTCCGAACGACAGACCACTAGCGTAAGCGCCAATATCGCTGACAACCACCACAATGAGCATGGCAAGGGTCCACCACTGGCCGCCATCCTCCGAGGTAAGAATGACCGTAAAGCTCGCGAGAAAAGCAACGTAGAGCATCACAAACACACCGGCGCCGAGATCGCGCATGATCGAGCGCAATGAGCCTCGGTGGCTCGGCAAGATCACGACCTCAACGAGCCGCCACAGCCATACAAAGGCGACTCCCGCCAGGGTGACGTACCACTGACCTTCTGCGTGCCAATAAAAAGACGCCGGCACCACCGCAACGGCAGCAATGATTGCCCCGGCGCGAGGAATTTTGAGCCCCGAGAATCGAAGTGCGCTCGCCAATTCGAACGCGGTAAACGCGACGAGCACTCCGGCAAAGAGCATAAATAGCTCTTTGACAAAGATCAGGCTGAACAACAACGACAAGCCCAAGGCCAATCCAACGATGATTGCCATCGCCAAAGGCCGCCCAGTGCGGGCGTTAATTTTGTCGTTTGTCGCTCGAACCTGAGCTTCGAATTCAGAGACCATTAGACCTCGAGCAACTCTGCTTCTTTGCGTTTGAGAGCATCGTCAATCGCGTCGACGTGAGCCTTGGTTGTCGCTTCGAGTTCTTTCTCAGCACGCGCGACTTCATCTTCGCCAACCTCGGTCAGGGCATCGAGGTCGTCTTTTGCCTTGCGGCGGACATTGCGAAGCGAAACACGAGCCTGCTCAGCCTTCTCGCGAACGACTTTGACAAACTCCTTGCGACGATCCTCAGTCAATTCCGGGAGCGTGGCGCGGATGACGCTGCCGTCGTTGCCAACGCTGGCACCAATGTGGTGCGCAGCAGCGATTGCCTTCTCAATTTCTTTGAGAGCGGACTTATCGAACGGGGTGATGATGAGAGTGCGAGCCTCTTGGTTAACCATAGAGGCTAACTGCTGCAGCGGAGTTGGGGTCCCGTAGTAGTCCACGAGAACCTTCTGGAATAGCGCGGGGTTAGCGCGGCCAGTACGCACCGTGCTGAAGTCTTCTTTGGCAGCATCCACTGCCTTGTTCATTTTTTGGCTAGCCTCGGCTAGAACATCACTGATCACGGAGCACTCCTCTTGGTCTCACTCGAGTTTAGCGTGCGGTGCCTGCTGCACCGGCGGCGCGGCACTCGGGAATGGTTTAGCTTTGATGGGTTTTCGAATAGCGCTGAGCTATCCGTGCACGCGAGTGCCAATCTGCTCACCGACAATGGCGCGCGTGAGGTTACCGGCGGGTTCCATACCGAACACGAGCATGGGCATCGAGTTATCCATGCACAGGCTGAAAGCGGTCGAGTCAACAACCTTGAGCCCTTGCACGAGAGCGTCCTGGAAGCTGATTGACTCGAGCTTGCGCGCGTCAGGATTGCTGCGGGGATCAGCATCGTAGACGCCATCCACACCGTTCTTGGCAACGAGCACTTCTTCGGCACCGATTTCGAGGGCGCGCTGAGCGGCGACCGTGTCGGTCGAAAAGTAAGGCAGGCCAGCGCCCGCACCGAAAATCACGACGCGGCCCTTCTCAAGGTGACGCTCGGCACGCAGCGGAATGTACGGTTCAGCAACTTGCGTCATGGCAATGGCCGACTGCACACGCGTCGCAGCGCCGGCCTGCTCCAAGAAGTCTTGGAGGGCCAGAGCGTTCATGACAGTACCCAACATTCCCATATAGTCGGCGCGACCTCGGTCCATACCGCGTTGGCTCAGTTCGGCTCCGCGAAAGAAGTTGCCGCCACCAACAACAATGGCGATTTCTACCCGAGTGGATGCCGCAGCGATTTCTTTGGCAAGCGCCGAGACAACATCCGGATTGACACCGAGCTGACCACCACCGAACGCTTCTCCCGATAGTTTCAGCAGCACCCGACGTTTGCGTTGTGTGGTCATCGTCTTCTTTCCGTGTTGATGTTCGTATACAGGCTATTGTGTCGCGTCGCTCACGGCACCGGCGCACAGCAGATTCGCCGCAAGCGGTGCCCAACCACTGCGACTGCTCTGCGCACAGTAAAGGCCCGAGGCAAGAGAGCCCCGGGCCTTTATGACACTGTGTGTTAGGCGCCTACCTTGAAGCGAGCAAAACCGGTGATGGTGATGCCCGCGGCGTCGGCAACCTGCGCGATCGAAAGCTTGTTGTCACGAGCGTAATCCTGATCGAGCAGAGAAACCTGCTTGAAGAACGCACCGAGACGGCCTTCCACAATCTTGGGCAGAGCAGCGTCTGGCTTGCCCTCTCCGCGGCTGATCTCTTCAACGATACGGCGCTCGTTCTCGACGTCTTCTGCCGGAACGTCCTCACGCGAGAGGTAGGAGGGAGCTGCAAACGAAATGTGCTGAGCGATTCCGCGAGCGGTCTCTGCATCGTCACCCGTGTACGCGACAACAACACCAACCTGCGGAGGAAGGTCCTTGTTGGTGCGGTGCATGTAGATCTCGAAAGCATCGCCCTCGATCTTGGCCAGGCGACGCAGCTCAATCTTCTCACCGAGGATTGCTGCTTCGTCGCTGATCAGGTCTGCGACCGTAGCGGAACCTGCCGTTGCCGCAAGCCCCTCGTCAACCGTCGAGGCACCGGCAGCCGACACTGCGGCGACAACGGCTTCACCCAGAGCAACAAACTTGTCACCCTTAGCTACAAAGTCGGTCTCGCAAGCGAGTTCGATGATGGTTGTCGCGGAACCGGCCGAGCTCGCGGCGATGAGGCCTTCGCTAGTGGAACGGTCTGAACGCTTGGCGTTGCTCTTGGCACCGCGCAGACGAAGAAGCTCGGTTGCCTTATCAAGGTCACCGCCAGCTTCAACGAGAGCGTTCTTGGTTTCGACCATGCCAGTGCCGAGGCGCTCGCGCAGGGTCTTGAGGTCTTCGAGGCTAAAGTCGGCCATTGTTCGAATCCTTACTTCTTGTCGTCGGCTGCGTCTGCAGCCTTCGCGGGGGTCTTCTTTGCTGCGGGCTTAGCAGCAGCGTCAGCTGCCTTTGCGTCGTCTTTGTCAACCTTGGGCTCTTCAGCCTTGGCTTCGTCGGCCTTGGGCTCTTCGGTCTTCGCTGCCGCAGCGTCTGCATCAGCCTGGCCGAGAAGCTCGGCTTCCCAAGCAGCCATCGGCTCTACTTCTTTGCCCTCTTCTGGCTTCTGGTGGCGCTGGATAAGACCCTCAGCAGCCGCGTCAGCAACAATGCGAGTGAGAAGTCCAACCGAACGGATGGCGTCGTCGTTACCTGGGATCGGGTAAGCAACTTCGTCGGGGTCACAGTTGGTGTCGAGGATCGCGATAACAGGGATACCAAGCTTGTGAGCCTCGTCAATGGCGAGGTGCTCTTTCTTGGTGTCGACGATCCAGATGGCCGAAGGAGTCTTCGTAAGGTTGCGGATACCGCCCAGGCTCTTCTGCAACTTCGTCAGCTCACGCTTCTGAATGAGAAGTTCCTTTTTGGTGAAGCCACGCGTGGTGTCGTCGAAGTCGACCTCTTCGAGTTCCTTCATGCGTGCGAGACGCTTGGAAACGGTCTGGAAGTTGGTGAGGAGTCCACCGAGCCAGCGCTGGTTGACGTAGGGCTGGCCTACGCGCAGTGCCTGTTCTGCAATGGTGTTCTGCGCCTGCTTCTTGGTGCCGACAAAGAGGATGGTTCCGCCGTGTGCGACGGTTTCCTTGACGTAGTCGTAAACTGCGTCGATGTGACCCAGCGACTGCTGAAGGTCAATGATGTGGCTGCCCGAGCGCTCGGTCAGAATGAAGCGCTTCATTTTCGGGTTCCAACGACGAGTCTGGTGTCCGAAGTGTACGCCGCTGTCGAGCAGCTCGCGGATGGTTACGACGGCCATGGCCGTTCTCCTTTTCTGGCTCACTGGCGCGCACAGCGGCAATGGCCTTCTCAGTTAATACTCGCTACCGGTTGGCGCGAATCCTAGTGCCCGGGCATACCTCCGCCCCGATCGCAGTGCTGCACGAAAGGGGACTGAGTGGAGATAGCGGCCGTGTGTTGCAGTAGTTGTACTGCAACGGGGCACGCGTAGTCACCGCGAATACACGCGGTGCTGCCAAAATCATACCATCGCTCCCCCACAACAACGTCACCGATTTTCGTTTTCCCCGGAAGCGGTTTTCTCGCGACGAGTCCCGCGTGAATTCTCAACACTGGGTGCATGATTCGAACCCCGTTGTGCATGATTCTTGCCCTTCTCCTCGCCGTGGCGACCGGCGCGAGCGCACCCGCGAGCGCACCCGTGAGCACTCCGGTGAGCGCCGAGGGCGGGTGGAGTTGGCCGGTGCAAGCACCGCATCCGATCATCCGGCCTTATATTGCGCCCGACACCCCCTACTCCGCTGGACATCGCGGGATCGATATCGGCGCCGGTACGTCAACCGAGGTGAGGTCGCCAGCCGCGGGCGTGGTGCACTTCGCCGGCACCGTTGTCGATCGCCCGGTGTTGTCGATTCGGCATTCGGGTGGACTCATCACGAGCTACGAGCCTGTAACGAGCGCGCTGGCGCGAGGCGACCCCGTGGCGCAGGGTGAGATTGTGGGCGAACTGCAGCCAGGGCACTGCTCCGTCTCGTGCCTCCATTTTGGCGTGCGCCTCGATGGCGAGTACGTGTCGCCACTGAACTACCTCGGAGCGATTCCGCGCGCGATCCTCTTGCCCACGAGAAAGCCTCTAGCCGGGTTCGAGCGCGAGGCGCAGGAACCCGACTAGGGCCAGTTTTCCGTGATCCGAACGGAGACTTAGCGGTCGATCGTGTGCTGGGGAGCAGTGTCGCCCTCGGCGTGCTTCGGAGTGTGCTCGGTCGAGTGCGCCGGAGCGTGGGTACGAACGTGATCGCCCGATCCCTTCGGAGTGCGCACTTCAGCACCCACCGAGATCACCCGAGTCGGCCACCAGAACTTCTCTCCCAGCATGAATGCGAGCGAAGGAACAATCACGGTTCGCACGAGGAGGGTGTCGAGCAGTACACCGATACAGACGATGATTCCGATTTGTGTGAGCGTGATGAGCGGCAGCACTCCGAGCACCGCGAAGACCGCGGCGAGCAGAATACCGGCACTCGTGATCACGCCACCGGTCGACGAGAGTGCCCGAATCATGCCCTGGCGAGTGCCGTATTCGACAGCTTCTTCTCGAGCGCGAGTGACCAAGAAGATGTTGTAGTCGACACCCAGTGCCACGAGGAACAGGAAGCTGAACAGCACCACGTTTGTATCGATCGCCGGGAAGTCGAACACCGTCTGGAAGAGCAACCAGCTCGCACCGAGGCTTGCGAAGAACGACGCGACGACCGTGAGCAGCAGCAGGATTGGAGCCACCAGCGAACGGAGCAACAACACCAAGACGATGAATACGAGGCCGAGGATGAGCGGGATGACCAAGTCTTGGTCGGACTGCTGAGCGCGCTCAACGTCGAGAGCCTGCGCATCCAGCCCACCGACGAGCGCGTCAGCGCCCTCGATCGTCGAGAGCTCCGCACGGAGAGCCTCGATAGCGGCGAACGACCCTTCCGTCTCGGCCGCGTCATCCAACACCACACTGATCTGCGTGATCGTGGACGTGCTCTCGCCAATGCGAACCGCATCAACGCCGTCGACACCGTCGGCAGCCTGGGCTGCTTCTTCGGCGTAGTCAGAGTTCACGATGACCGACGCCGGCGAACCGCTGCCGGCGGGGAAGGCATCCGCAATGAGCTCTTGGCCCTGCACTGCTTCGGGAACCTGCGTAAAGCTCTCAGTCTGCGAGAGGCCGATCTTGATCTGCGGCACGCCCAACGAGAGCGCTCCGAGCACGATTGCGCCAAGAATGGCGACGGCGACAGGCTTCTTGGAAACGAGAACACCGAGCTTGTGCCAGACGCCGCGCTCAGCGCTGCCCTCAGTGCCGAACTTGGGAATGTAGGGCCAGAAGAGGCCACGCCCGAAGAGCACGAGAGCGGCAGGCAGAACAACGAGTGCAAAGATCATGGCGATAACTACACCCGTGGCACAGGCGATACCGAGGGCTCGGTTGCCCTGAAGCTCGGCAAACACGAGCGTCAGGAGGGCGAGTACCACGGTGCTACCGCTGGCGATGATGGCGGGGCCCGCACCGCGCAGGGCACGGGACATGGCTTCACGGCGATCCTCGACCAGGCGCAATTCGTCGCGGTATCGCGCAATCAACAGGAGCGCGTAGTTGGTACCAGCACCGAAAACGAGTACGGAGAGAATGCCGGTGACGGAAGCATCCAACTGGATGCCGGCAAGAGTGGCAACGCGAGCGGCAACGATGCCCGCGAGACCGTCAGCAGTACCCACCACGATGAGTGGCACGAGCCACAACCACGGACTGCGGTAAGTGACGAGCAGCAGCACGGCGACCACGATGACGGTCGTGAGGAGAAGAGTGAAGTCGGCGCCCTCGAAGACGGCAGCGATGTCGACAGCAAATCCTTCCGGGCCACTCAACAGGGCGGAGAGTCCGTCTGGCAGTCCCGCGTTGGCTTCGGCGCGAATCTCGTCAGCGCGCTCCGCTTGTTCGCCCGCTTCAGTGAGCTTATCGAGCGGAACCGTGACGAGGGCTGTCGTGCCGTCGTCGGAAACCGAGGGCGGGGGAACGAATCCCTCAGCGGAGAATTCGCTCAGCGAACCCGTCGCGTCAGTGATCGCGGCGATGTCGTCGTCGGTGAGATCGCCGCCTTCGCGGGTGTACACGAGCAGCGCGACTGTGGAATCGGCGCCCGGCAGGTCTTCTGCGGCAGCAGCGGCCCGGGCGGATTCGGCGGAATCCGGAAGACCAACGCCGGGAAGTGCGCCCTCTTCATTGCCGGAACCGGCAGCAAAGATCGCGCCAGCGGCGAGGAACGCGGCGACCAACACGATCCACGAAGTCTTTCGGGCGGTGATGAACGTCCTGAGGCGAGACATCGCTCTCCTTCTGAAGCAAAGTACTTCGATTGACTAGATATTAGACAAGTTAGAAACATACCGGTAAAGTGTTCACCATGCAACACACCGAACCCGCCATGGAGCGCCCCCAAGCACGCCGCCCCACCCAACTGCTGCGGGACATCCTCGACATCAGTGAAGAGTTCGAGGAGCACGTCGGCCGCACTCTCTCCGTCAACGCCACTGACCTCGAAGCGATGGAACACCTGATCATGAGTGGGCCGCTGCCCCCGACTGAACTTTCGCGTCGCCTCAATATTTCAACTCCCGCCGTGACGGCCTCGATTGACCGCCTGATAGGCGTCGGTCATGTCACTCGTGAGCAGCATCCGACCGACCGTCGCAGCGTCGTCGTCGTCCCTAATCCGCGTTCTGTTGAGACCGCGATGGCAACTTTGATGCCGATGATCATGGGCATCGACCGAGTACTCGACAACTTCGATGACACCGAGAAAGAGGTCATCGAGCGATATCTCGATCAGGTCGTCACGATTTACCGCGAGCAGCTTCCCGACCCCGCCGACATTCCGGCACCGAAGCCGGCCGTGGCCCCGCCCAAGATTGATCCGCCCGGACCGCGACGCTCGTCGTGGAAACCTGAGACGCAGGTCGGGCCGACAGTTTTCGGCAGCTAGATCGCGTTAGCCGCACACCTCAGGCACTGTCGGCGGGCTCGGCCCCCGCGGTCTCGCTACCGAGCGCGTTCAGGCTCGCGGGTGCGCTGTTCGGTAGCTTTCACGCAAGCGTTCGGTGGAAACGTGCGTGTACAGCTGAGTCGTGCCCAAACTCGCGTGCCCGAGAAGTTCTTGCACGGCGCGCAAGTCGGCGCCACCATCGAGCAAATGAGTGGCCGCCGTGTGCCGCAAGGTGTGCGGTCCAGAACCGCCCGATCCCGGAACATCGGCCAATAAGTGCGCAATCACTTCGTACACCGTGCGCGCACTGACGCGCTTTCCCCGGGCGCCCACGAATAGCGGAGCTGCTCCCCCGCTTTCCGACGTCAGTTGACCCCGGCCGCGCTCAAGATAGTCACTGAGTGCCCGTTGGGCCGGGATGCCGAACGGAACAACACGTTCCTTCGAGCCCTTACCCATCACTCGCACGGTGAGTCGCGAATCGTCGACATCGTTGGCGCTTAAACCCACGAGTTCGCTCACCCGCAGTGCCGAAGCGTACAAGAGCTCGACGATAGCTCTGTCCCGCAGCGCAATCGGGTCGAACGAGGAGGCGCGCGCCTCAACACTCTGCAACATCTCGGTCATTTGGTCGCGATTGAGAACCCGGGGCAGATGACGCTCGGCCTTGGGCGCTTTGAGCCGCGCCGCGGCATCCACTTCGGTGTGGTGATTAGCAGTCAGCCACGCGCTGAAAGCTCGGGCTGCTGCTGCGCGGCGAGCGAGCGTCGCCTTAGCGAGGCCGTCTTGCGACGACTGCCAGAGCCACTCGCGCAGCAACTCGAGATCGAGATCGGCAGGTACCGTCGCAGCGCGCTCAGCAGCAAAATCGACAAGCGTGGTGAGATCGGAACGATACGAACGGATCGTATGTACGCTAAAGCCGCGGTCTGCCGAGAGGTACTCGACAAACACATCCACGAGCCGGTGCAGGTTCACGTGTCTATCGTGCGGCATGCTGCAGACATTCGCCTACGACGCGATAGCGTTTCGGGATGACCACTCCATCTTCAGCACAGCACGTCGGTGCCGCTCTCGTGACGGGCGCAACCGCGGGACTGGGCGCAGAGTTCGCCCGCCAGCTCGCCTCAGCCGGCCACAACCTGATCCTGGTGGCGCGCGACCGCGCTCGCCTCGAGAGTGTGGCGGAGTCGCTGCGCTCGGCTTTCGGCGTGGACGTCGAGGTGCTCGGCGCCGACCTCACTAACCCGGAGCAGCGGGCAACGGTTGAAGAGCGGCTCGCTTCCACGGAGCATCCGGTGAGCTATCTCGTGAATAACGCGGGCTACGGCCTTGCGCAGGAGTTCGAAAAGAACTCCGTCGATGACGAAGAGCGGATGCTCGAGATTTTGGCCACGGTGCCCATGCGCCTCAGCCACGCTGCGCTCGGGGGCATGCTCGCCCGAGGCTCAGGCACCATCCTGACGGTCGCGAGTATCGCGGGAGGGGCGCCGCTCGGAATGTATGCAGCCGCTAAGACGTGGCCGCTGAGCTTCAGCCGCTGGGCCAATGCGCACTACCGCTACCGCGGTGTGACATTCAGTGCAGTCGCGCCCGGTTTCGTGCGCACCGAATTTCATGCCCGCCTCGGCATCGAACGCTCCGACATGGCACCGAAGTGGATGTGGCTCAACGCGGACTTCGTGGTGCGTTCGGCTCTGCGCGCGGCAGCGCGCGGTCGCGGACTCTCGGTTCCGAGCATCCGCTACAAATTGGTTTGGGCGCTCATGAAGGTGGCTCAGCCGCTCATTCTTGTTGCGGTGGCGCGATCTAGCCGTGCCGAGTCAGCGAAGGCTGGGCGCTAGCGAATCGGAAAGCCGCGCGCCTCAACCTCACCCTTGAGGTGATCGCGCAGGGCAGCGGACGGCCCGGTCACCCCATCGGGCTTGCTCGTGCGGCGAGCGGTGTGCTCTGCCCAGCCGTATTCGGCATCCGGAATGTCAGCGCCACCGCCGCCAACCTGACGCCCCGCATAGAGGCCGTTGGCGATCATGACGTCGTCGTACTCCCGCACGTGCTTTTCTACATCCGCACTGGAGTACTGCTCGCGGTGCACGACGGCCTCGCTGGACAGGCGCGGCTTTGTGCCCCGCCGAACGCCCTCTTTCGGATACCCGATCGTGAGCCCCGCCACGGCGAAGACGCCCTGCGGCAGCCCCAGCTCTTCGGCGATCGCGCTCGGGCTATTGCGCACCGATCCGATGGGCACGGTGCCGAGCCCCAAGGATTCGGCGGCGACGAGTGCGTTCTGGAGCGCAAGCGTGGCATCGACGGATGCCGTCAAGAACATTTCGAGATTGTCTGCCCCGAAAGCGCGCCCCTGACGCTCCGCCAGGTAGTGAAACCGCGATACGTCGGCACAGAAGATGAGCATGACGGGCGCCTCGGCGACGTAGCGCTGGTCGCCGACGAGGTGGGCCAGGCGGGCACGACGCTCAGCATCCTCGACGACGATGATGCTGAAGGCTTGGAGGTTCGAGGATGTCGGGGCGCTGCGAGCCGAGACCAGAATGGCCTCGAGAACTTCCGCCGCAAGCGGCGTCTCCTCGAAGCTGCGAATCGATTCGTGGCTCGTGAGCACCTTAATGGTGTCGGTGACAAACTCGGGCGAAATCTCGCGCTGCTCTTGTTCGATGCGTGTGGTCGGTGCAGTGTGTGTCGATGCAGTGTGTGTCGAGCCCAAAGTCATATCGCAATGATTTCACGCTCAACTGGGCACGTAGTGCACGAGGTGCCCCACGACGACAGCTACCGCGCACGCGTCGGCGTCGGCGTCGGCGTCGGCGTCGGCGTCAGCGTCAGCGCTTTAGTCGGAGGCAGCGACCTCAGCAGCATTGAAGGTGGAGTTCTTGGCCGAGAATGTTTCGAGCCGCTGCTCGGGAGTCATCGCCTCGATCTGCGCCCACGCCTCTGCTGAGTGACCCGTGATCTCCGCGGTGTCGCCCACCGGAATGATCGAATGGACGGTTTGCTTCTCGTACACGTGCACCACGTTCACGGCCTGGCCGTAGTCGACGCCCGAAAGCAGCCGATCTTCGGCGCTCAAGTCAAGCGTGTAACACGTCGCCGAAGCGACCGAGACGGGAATACCCGCGAACGTCGAGTGGGTGGAGTAGTGCAAATGCCCTGCCAGAATCGCGCGTACGTCGCTGCCCTGCAGCACCTCCGCCAGGCGCTCTTGGCGCTGCAATTCGAGCATGCCCATTGCTTCGAGCATGGGGGTGGGGATCGGCGGATGATGCACAGCGAGCAGCGTGCCGTGCGGTGCGGGGGTTGCCAGTTCGGCCCGCAGCCACTCCAACTGCTCATCGCTAATGTCGCCGTGGTGGTAACCCGGCACCGTGGTGTCGAAGGAGATGATGCGCAACCCGTCGATCAGATAAACCCGGTCTTGCGGAGCATCCGATTCATCATCGAAAAGGAGCTTGGAGTACTGGTCGCGCTCGTCGTGATTACCCATGACCCAGATGATTTCGGCGTTCATGCGCTTTGCGGCGGGCTCCACAATTTCGCGAAGACGTGTGTAGGCGTCGGGCTCCCCCAGATCGGCGAGGTCCCCGGTGAAGACGATCGCTTGCGGGTTGGCAGTCGATCGCTCGAGCTGGGCAAGAGCTTGCTCGAGGTGCTCGATCGTGTTGACCGCCCCGTAGAGCGGTCGGCCGCCCGCAAGCAAATGGGTGTCACTCACGTGAGCGATGACGTGGCTGGGGGCAGGGTACTGGCCTAGTTGAATCACGAGCCCAGCCTAGGCCTGCCGGGTGTCATTCAATAGGGCACTCGCGAGGCGGTGCGAATGCCCGCGTGCTCACATCGTGCCAGTTAACGCAGGATGCCCGCCGCCACAGCTGTGGTCGACGGGCATCCTGTACTGACTACGCCCGGTGGGGCGCTAGTCGATCGCGCAGAACTAGTCCTTCTTGTCGAAGACCGGCAACGTGACCGTTCCGGTGCGAACACCTTCAACGGCGGAGTCGAACTCAGTCACGATGTTGTCGCTGTGCTTGAAGGTGAACAAGCTCACGACGATCGCGACGACGATGTTGAGGATGAAGCCGGGCACGATTTCGTACATGACACCGGAGAGCGCATCGCTGTTGCCCCAGATGACGACGGTGACCGCACCGGCGATCATTCCGGCAATAGCGCCGGGCGCGGTGAGCTTGCGCCAGAAGAGCGACAGCAAGACGATCGGTCCGAAGGCGGCACCGAAACCAGCCCAGGCGTAACCGACGAGGTCGAGCACTGACGCCTGCGGGTCAAGCGCGATGATGATCGCGACAACCGAGACGACGAGAACACCGATACGACCGAGAACGACCTGCGCCTTCGGAGTTGCTTCCTTCTTCGCGATGATCTTGAAGAGGTCTTCGACGAGAGCCGACGACGACACGATCAACTGCGAGGAAATCGTGCTCATCACAGCGGCGAGCACTGCAGCGAGAACGAAACCGGCGATGAGCGGGTGGAAGAAGATCTGCGAAAGTTCGAGGAAGACTTTCTCGGGGTCGTCCAGCGTGAGCTCGGGATTCTGTTGAAAGTACGCGACACCGATGAGGGCCGAGGCAAGCGCACCAAGAACGGAAATAATCATCCAACTGATGCCGATGCGGCGACCGGCTACGGCATCCCCGGGTGAACGCAGCGCCATGAACCGAACCAGGATGTGCGGCTGACCGAAGTAGCCAAGGCCCCACGCTGCAGCGGAGATTGCAGCAATCGCGGACCCGCCGAAGAGGTTGAGCATGTCGACTTCTTCGGTGCTGACTGCGCGGATCGATTCGATCGCACCATCAACGCCACCCACCTGGGTGATACCGATGATCGGTACCGCGATGAGGGCGAGGAAGATCATGATGCCCTGAACAACGTCCGTGTAGGTCGCACCGATGAAGCCTCCGAAGAGGGTGTAGAGAACGGTGACGCCGCCGACGAGGAGCATTCCGACAAGGTATTCAGAGTTGAAGGCGCTCTCGAAGAATTTTCCGCCGGCAACCATTCCGGAAGAGACATAGAACGTGAAGAAGACGAGGATGATGATGCCGGCGGTGATGCGCAGAATGTGCGTCTTATCGCGCAATCGGTTTTCGAAGAAGCTCGGTACCGTGATCGAGTTCTTCGATACTTCGGTGTAGGCCCGCAGTCGCGGGGCTACGAACTTCCAGTTGAGCCAGGCACCGATGGTCAGACCGATCGCGATCCAACCCTCGACGAGGCCTCCTACGTAGAAGGCTCCGGGGAGTCCGAGAAGCAGCCAGCCGGACATGTCAGATGCGCCAGCGCTAAGCGCAGCAACGCCGGGGCTGAGCTTTCGGCCGGCGAGCATGTAGTCATCGAGGTCGGTTGTCCTCTTGTACGCCCACCACCCGATACCGAGCATTGCGGCCATATAAATGACCATCGCAATAATTTGGAAGGTTAGATCGTTCACAGTGTTGCCTTTCGTCTGCGCGGCGGTGGGCTTGGCTGTCTACCTTTGCAGAGATAAGGATTAGTAACAATCTCAATCGGCGCACATAAAAGGTAAGAGTTTCTAATGGTTACCGCGCAGAGTGCGCCGATTTCGCAAGATTTTGGCGTAGACACAGGAGTTTTGCGCCCGTCGACGGTGGCATGCAACTTTCAACAGCATGCGGCCAGAGTGCTTTGAGGTTCGATTTGCGGCGACCACTTCCCTGTGCAGGCAACAAAGATTGCACCCAGCCATGAGTGAGTGTACATTCACTCATATGCCTGCTTCGACCACTCTCTCTACAGCCGAGCTTCGCCGCCCTATCGTCGCCGCTGCCGCCCTCAGCGAGTTCGCCCGCGGCGGCTTCCACGGCACCACGATCGCCGACGTTGCGCGCGAAGCACGCATCTCCCCCGCCTACGTCTTCAAATTGTTCCCCGGCAAAGAGGCGCTCTTCGTTGCCGCACTCGAAGCCTGCTTCGACGAAGTGATCGCCGCGCTCAGCAGCGGGGCGGATGCCGCATCCGACCAGTCCCCTACCGGCATCCTCGATGCGATGGCCGACGCCTACGCCGAACTCATTGGGGATCGTCGACTCTTGAGCATTCAAGTGCACGCGCAGTCGATCACCCACATTCCCGAGGTCGGGGCCGGGCTGCGGGAAGGCCTGGCTCGCGTCACGTCGTTTGCAAAGGAACGCTCGAACGGCAGCAATGCTGATGTGCAGCGCTTCATGGCTTACGGGCAGCTCTGCCACCTGATCGTGACAGCAGGCGTCGAGGGCGAAACCCAGCCTTGGGCTGAGATCCTGACCCACGGCATCCGGCATCCCTGAGCACAGCGCGCTGAGGGGCGTGTCGCCGCCCTTCTTCCCACTCATCCTCCGTTCTTTGTTTTCCTTAAGGAGCCCTTCGCCCAGCTTTCACAAAGAGTGAGTGATCAATCACTCATCAATCTGCTCGTCTGTTCTTCCGTTCTTCTGTTCGTCTGTTCGTCTGTTCGTTCGTTATCTCAACCTCAAGGAGTTCTCGTGTCTACTGTTCCTTCTCTCCCTCCTCGGACTGCGCGCCGTGCTGCATCTGCAAGCGATGGCGCCTCTCGATTGCCTCGCAGCGGTAGACGCTGGTGGGCGCTTAGTGTGCTGGCGCTCGCTCAGTTCTTGGTAGTTCTCGATGCATCGATCGTGAATATTGCGTTACCGGTCGTGGGCGTCGAGTTGCAGATGTCGACGGCCGCTCTTGCGTGGGTGATCACTGCTTACGTGCTCGCGTTCGGCGGGCTGCTTTTGTTGGGCGGTCGTCTGGCAGATCGGTGGGGCCATCGGCGAGTGTTCTTGGCGGGCGTCATCATATTTGTGCTCGCTTCTGCAGCCGCAGGCCTTGCAGCTTCCAGCGGAATGTTGCTGGCAGCTCGTGCAGTGCAGGGCGCAGGAGCAGCATTGCTAGCTCCTGCTGCGCTGGCGTTGCTGACCCACCTGTTTCCCAAGCCTGGTGACCGGGCCCGCGCTTTGGGCGTGTGGGGAGGCGTCGCGGGCATCGGGTCTGCGGCAGGTGTTCTACTCGGTGGTATTCTCACGTCGTCGTGGGGTTGGCAGTGGGTGTTCTTTGTGAACGTGCCGGTAGGAGTGCTGGTGTTGGCGACCATTCCGTTTCTCATTTCTCGAGACGAGCGCACGGCATCCGGTGTCTTGGATCTTCCCGGTGCGGTGTCGGTGACGGGTGCGCTCGTGGCGACGGTGGGCATGTTCAGTGCGACGGAACAGCTTGGCGTGCTGCACCCCGTCACGCTGATGCTTGCCGGGCTGGCGGTCGCGCTGACTGCCGTGTTTGTTGTGGTGGAGCGTCGTGCTGTCGAACCGCTGGTTCCGTTGGCAATATTCACGAATCGACGTGTCGCGGTCGGCAACGTGGCGATGTTGCTGTTGGGAGCGGCGATGGTCGCTTTGTTCTTTGCGCTGTCGGTGTTCATGCAAGCTGTGCTGGGCTTTGACGCTCTGACGGCGGGACTCACGCAACTGCCTCTCGCGGGTGCGCTGGTGGTGATTGCAGGGGTCGCCCCTGTTGCGGTGAACCGCTGGGGACTGCGACGCACACTCAGTGTTTCCTTCGCTGTACTGGCCGGTGGATTGCTGTGGTTGTCATTCGCTCCTGCGGATGCCGGTTTCGCTTCGAATCTGCTCGGCCCGACTCTCGTGATTGGGGTGGGTTTGGGGGCCGCCTTCGTCACCGCTACTCAGCTTGCCGTCGCTGGTGTCGATGGCGGCGAGGCCGGTCTCGCTGGTGGTTTGGTGAACACGAGTCAGCAGATCGGTGGGGCGTTGGGGCTTGCCGTGTTGGCGAGTCTGGCCGCGATGCGGACGGATGCGCTGCTCGAAACTGGGGCTTCGACTCCCGTCGCACTCACAAGCGGCTTCTCGTGGTTGTTCTTGGGAGCGGGGGTGTTGGCAATGTTGGGGGCGGTCATCGTAGGAGTGATCCGCCTCGAGTCGCCCGAAAACGCCCGTCGGTGACACCAGTTTGCGCTCACGCTCGGCGGCTGCGTTCGGATGCCACACGCTTCCAACCGCGCTCGGCCTCGGTGACGCGGCCGTCGAGTTCGAGCAGGCCGAGCTGGGCGCGAACGGTGGAGATTGCGAGCCCGCTGCGCGCGGCTACATCGTCGGCGGAACGCGCGCTGCGAGCGCTGAGGGCGTCGAGAAGACGGACCGTGTCGGTGTCACGCGGGCTGCTGGCATCCGGGCTCGCGCCTGAAGACGCTGCGGAGTGCTCTGCGCCCGCTGCCTCATCGACAGTGAGCAACGCGCGCTCAAGCGGCGCTAGCTCTGCCATCTGGTCGGGGTTAGTGACGCACACGGCGTCGTAGTCGCGGATGAGACGATGACAGCCCGCGGAGGCGGCGCTGGTAACCGGGCCGGGCACCGCTCCCAGCGGTCGACCCAAGGTGGCCGCGTGGCCAGCGGTATTGAGGGAGCCGGATCGCCAGCCCGCTTCAAGAACCACTGTGGCCATGCTTGCTGCTGCAATTAATCTGTTGCGCTGCAAAAACCTCCACTTGGTGGGTGGTGAGCCGCACGGGAGCTCCGAAATGACGACGCCGTTCTCGGCAATGCGGCCGAGAAGTGCGTCGTGACCGCTCGGATAGAAACGGTCTACTCCCCCGGCGAGAAAAGCGACGGTGAGGCCGTGACTGGCGAGCGCAGCGCGGTGAGCCATGCCATCGATTCCGTAGGCGGCGCCAGACACGATCGTGTAGCCACGATCAACGAGCCCGGCGGAAGCCTCCATCGTGATGTGTTCGCCATAGCCGGTGGCAGCGCGGGCTCCGACGAGGGCGATGCCGCGTTCGATTCCGGCAAGAGCTTCATCGGTTCCGCGAACCCACAGCGCCGAGGGGGCGTGCCAGTCGAGATCGTTGAGCCGCGACGGCCACAGCGTGTCGTCGGGCGTGAGCAGGCGTGCGCCAAAGCGTGCGGCCTGACGCAGAGCGATGAGCGCGGTGTTCGACTTGAGCCGCGGCATCCACCGGTCGATTGCTTGGGCCATATCGTCGTCGCTCACTGCATCGCCGTCAGCCGAGAGCGTTGCCGCGAATCGCGCTGGCTCCCAATGCTCGACAACGGCCGTGAGAGCGCGCACGGCTCCGAGCTGTTGGATGGCGCGACCGGCCAGGCGGTCGCCGGGCTCGGCTAAGCCGCTCCACGTGGCGCGAGCGAAACGTTCTTCGATCGCATCGCGGTCGAGATCGTCACCGCCACCGACGCTGACTGCCCTGACGAGAGTGGCTACTTCTGATTCTTTGAGTCCAAACATGGTCACTGCGACATGGCCTTTCTAAGGTAAAGCGCTTGCCCAACGTGAGTGTCGTCGGGGCGGGAATCGTCGGCGAGATCGGCAAGCGACCACGCGACACGGAGTACTCGGTCGTACCCGCGCATCGTGATGCCTCCGCGCTCGAGTGCGCGGTCGAGCCCCGCGGTAACTTTGGGTGTCAGTCGCAACTCGCGGCCACGCAAGTACGAACCCGGCACATGAGAGTTGAGCCGCCACGGCGTAGCTTCGAGGCGAGCCGCGGCACGCTCGCGAGCAGCGGTGACCTGAGCCCGAGCATCCGCGGTCGAGAGTGACGGTCGCTCTCCCGCCAAGCGCAGTTGAGCGCTCGTGATGCGCTCGACCCGAAACTGAATGTCGATGCGATCAAGCAGCGGCCCCGAAAGACGGGCGAGATACCGCCGCCGACTATTGGGCGGACACGTGCACTCGCTGTCGCGCGCACCCCACTGCCCACAGGGGCAGGGGTTGGCCGCCATTACGAGTTGAAAGCGGCCCGGAAAGTGGGCAATCGCGTTGGCGCGATGGATGCTGATGACCCCCGATTCGAGAGGTTGCCGAAGTGCGTCCAGCGCTGCGGGCGCAAACTCGGGTGCTTCGTCGAGAAAGAGCACTCCGTCGGAGGCTCGGGCGGCAGCACCCGGACGTATCTGCGAACTGCCGCCTCCCACGAGCGCCGCGGCCGTCGCCGTGTGGTGAGGCGCTTCGAGGGGTGGTCGAGTCGTGAGGCTGCTGCCGACCGGGAGTCCGGCGAGCGATCGAATGGAGGAGACTTCGAGGGCCGCCTGCGGGTCGAGATCGGGCAAGAGCCCGGGCAGTCGCGCGGCGAGCATGGTTTTGCCGGCGCCCGGAGGGCCAAGCAGGAAGACGTGATGGCCTCCGGCTGCAGCAACAAGCATCGCGTCGATCGCGTCGCTGCCACCGATCATGTCAGCAAGGTCGCCGCCGGTATCAGCCGCCACTTCAGGAGCGGGCCGAGTGATTACCTCGACTGGTTCGGGCTCAAACTCTCCGCCATGCCAGATGGCGGCATCCCGCAGCGAGGGCACCGCGATCACGCGCATATCGGGCACGAGCGATGCCTCATCGGCATTGCCGCTCGGCACCATGACGGTCGTGAATCCTGCTCGCGACGCGGCAAGCACCGCGGGCAAGACACCGTTCACTGGCCGCAAGCGCCCGTCGAGCCCGAGTTCTCCGATATGGAGCACTCGGTCGATCGATTCTGCCGAGATTGTTCCCGAGGCGGCGAGCGCCGCGAGCGCGATTCCGAGGTCGAAGCCGGAGCCGTGTTTGGGCAGCGCAGCCGGGGACAGGTTGACGGTGATTTTGCGATTCGGCAGCCCGCATCCGGAGTTCGTTGCTGCGGCCCGCACGCGATCTTTTGCCTCGCCCAGTGCGGTGTCGGGTAACCCGATAAGGACGAACCCGGGAAGGTTGTTGGAGAGGTCTGCTTCGATCTCCACGATCGCACCTTCGAGCCCGAGCAGGGAAACGGCGTACGTTCTCCCGATCACGAGATGCGCTTCAACTGTTCGATCTCCACGACGCCACGAGAGGGCACGATCACCGCAATGGCATCAAGGCGCACGGAAGCACCGGATCCCGGATGGTCATCGCACCAGGCCGCAGCGAGTCGCCGCAGCCGCGCGAGTTTGGTGGCAGTGATCGATTCGAACGGATGCCCAAACATCACACTCGAGCGAGTCTTGACCTCGACGAAAACTAGCTCGTCGCGCTCGCGCGCCACAATGTCGAGTTCCCCTTGAGAACACCGCCAATTGCGGTCGAGGATCTCAAGCCCTGCACTAGTCAGGTGGTCGGTCGCAAGCTGTTCGCCACGGGCGCCGAATTCATCTTTTGCTGCCATGGCTCAAGCGTCGCGCCTCGGCACAGCCACGACCGAGGCTGGGCACGATGTGGGAGAAGACTTACCCACGCGCCCCGATGGGGAGGACTAGTTGGCTACTCGGCCGAGCTGCCCCCTTCGAACACCGAGACGCTGAACCACACACCGTCGTCGACGGTAACCCTGAGCTTCAAGGTGGACGGGTCAGCGTCTAACGGCTCCGTAATGCTCGTCATTGCCGCGGTCCCGCGCTCGCTCGCACAGTCGTTTGCCTGCACTCCGTCCACAACCTCTCCATCAGAGACGAGAAAGAGCTCGAACTCCGATGAGCGGTCGCAGCCGATGGCAAGAAAAAGCTGATCGACAGAGTCGCTTAGCGGCGGGAGCGAATACTCGTGGGCGCCCACATCCACCTGCTCAAAGAGAATTGCGTCGTTAAAACCTGATCGCTGCATGCCGGGATCCTCGCTCAAGAACGGCATCCTTGATTCGCCCGCATCGCTGGAAGACCCCGATGATCCCGAAGACTCGGATGCTTGGGGCTCAGCCGGGACGCACCCGGCAAGTCCGAGCACTACCGCGATACCGACAAGAGCGACTCCACAAATACGCATAGTTGATTCCTAACACTCAGCCGCGCATCCACCTAGTGAATCTAACGAATTGTCATGAAACCGTTTTGAGGCGAGCAACTACCCGAACAACCCGGCAATCAAGCTACCCGCCAGCACCACCATGACGACCGCGATCAGAATGTCGAGCACCCGCCACGCCATCGGCTGAGCGAACAGCGGGCGCAGGTAGCGGCTGCCATAACCAATCGCCGTGAACCAGATCACACTGCCGAGACATGCCCCGAGCGCGAACCACCACCGGTCGTCGCCGTAGGTTCCGCCGATGGAGCCGAGCAACAGCACGGTGTCGATGTACACGTGCGGGTTGAGCCAGGTGAGCGCGAACGCCGTCGAGAGGGCGGCGGCGAGCGTCATCCCGGTTCCGGATGCTGTTGCGGTGAGGGCTTGCGGTCGGGCCGCCCGGCGAAGCGACAGGAACGCATAAACAAGGAGGAAGATCGCTCCACCGACGCGGGCGATCACGAGCAGCCACGTCGCTTGCTCGATGAGCGCCCCGAGGCCGGCAACACCGGCGGTGATCAACACGATGTCGGAGAGCATGCACACGAGCACCACTGCGGTGACGTGTTCCCGCCGCAGCCCTTGCCGCAGCACGAACGCGTTTTGGGCTCCGATCGCAATAATCAGCGAGAGCCCAAAGCCGAGCCCGGCGACGACGGCGGCAAAGATCGGAAGCATGAGATGACTCTAGGGGCAGAATGGGTGCATGCCGACCACGCCATCGCCGGAGCACCGTGACCTCGTTCACGCGCTGAGTTCTGCGGTGCGCGGCAAGGTCGATGACTCTACGCGCCGCCGTGCCGAATACTCGAGCGATGCCTCGAACTATCGGGTTGTGCCGCACGTGGTCGTGTTTCCGCGTGACACCGACGACGTACTGGCGGCGCTCTCGGTTTCTCGCGACAGCGGCACTCCCCTTACCTCGCGCGGTGGCGGCACGTCAGTCGCGGGCAACTCCATCGGCACCGGCATCGTGGTCGACTTTTCTCGCCACCTCAACCAGGTTCTTGAGATCGATGCGGATGCCCGAACCGCCCGCGTGCAGCCGGGCACCGTGTTGGCCACTCTCCAAGCCGCCGCGCAGCCTCATGGTTTGCGCTTCGGCCCCGACCCCTCGACGTGGTCGCGCTGCACCGTCGGAGGCATGATCGGCAATAACGCCTGCGGCGCTCATTCCCTGCAGTTCGGCAAAACCGCCGACAACGTGAAGAGCCTCGATGTGGTCGACGGTCTCGGCCGACGATTCACTGCAGCGAACGACCCGAGCGTCGTTGACGGCCTCCCCGCCCTCGTGAGCGGCAATCTCGCAACAATCCGCACCGAGCTGGGGCGCTTTAGCCGTCAAGTGTCGGGCTACAGCCTCGAACACCTGCTGCCCGAGCACGGCAACAATCTCGCCCGCAGTCTCGTGGGCACCGAAGGCAGCCTCGTGACGCTTCTCGAGGCGACCGTTGATCTGGTGGCTCAGCCCCAGCATCCGATGCTCGTCGCCCTCGGCTACCCCGACATGGCGACCGCCGCCGACGCAGTGCCCGCCTTGCTCGCCCACCACCCGAGCGCCATCGAGGGCCTCGATGCCCGAATAGTGGATGCCGTGAGCCGCGCCCGCGGAGCCCGCGCCGTCGCCGCCCTGCCCGCTGGCGCCGGCTGGTTGCTCGTCGAGGTCACGGGAGACGACCCCGCGGAGACTCTCCAGCGCGCGAACCTCCTCGCCGCCGATTCTGCTGCCGTCGAGTCCCGCGTCATCACCGATGCGGTGGCCGCGAAGCAACTGTGGCGCATCCGCGAAGATGGCGCCGGGCTCGCCGGGCGCACGGCATCCGGAACGCAAGCGTGGCCCGGTTTCGAAGACGCCGCCGTACCTCCGGAGCGCCTCGGTGCCTACCTGCGCGACTTTGACGCCCTGCTCGCCGACTACAACCTCGAGGGGATGCCGTACGGCCATTTCGGTGATGGTTGCGTTCATGTGCGGCTCGATATTCCCCTCGCGACAGATGGCGCAGTCTTGCGCGCCTTCGTGGATGACGCCGCCACCCTTGTCGCGTCCCATGGCGGCTCGTTGTCGGGCGAACACGGCGACGGTCGGGCACGCAGCGAGCTACTACCGCGCATGTATTCCCCGGCCGCAATCGAGCTGTTCGGGCAGTTCAAGCAACTCTTCGACCCGAACAATCTGATGAACCCGGGCATCGTTGTCGACCCCGCTCCGCTCGATGCCGCGTTGCGTCGCCCAGCCGCGCTACCCCTCATCAAGATCAACGGCTTTGCGTTTAGCGACGACGATGGAGACCTCAGCACTGCGAGCCACCGTTGCGTTGGCGTCGGCAAGTGTCGGGCCAACAACTCGGCAAACCACGGCGTCATGTGCCCCTCGTTCTTAGCGACCGGCGACGAGAAGGATTCCACTCGAGGGCGCGCCCGCGTGTTGCAAGAAATGGCCAACGGCACTCTCCTGACGGGCGGCGTGAACTCGCCCGAAGTGCACGACGCCCTCGACCTCTGCCTCTCCTGCAAAGCCTGCGCGAGCGACTGCCCCGCCGGGGTCGACATGGCCACACTCAAAGCCGAAGTGCTGCACCGCCGCTACGAGGGCAAACTCCGCCCCCGCAGCCATTACCTCCTCGGCCAACTCCCACGCTGGGCACGCCTGATCTCGCCGATCGCCCCGCTCGCAAACGCCCTACTGCGCGTGCCATTCGTACGACGCCTCGCCCTCTGGGCCGGTGGAATGGATGCTCGGCGCACCTTCCCCGCCTTCGCCCGTCACCCCTTCCGTTCGAGCTCCGAGGCTCGCGCCCTGCGCGCTGCGCCACCAACCACAGCATCAGACGAGCGCCCCCAGGTCCTCCTCTGGGCCGACTCCTTCACCGACAACTTCTCGCCGGACATTGCCCGCGCCACGATCCGCGTGCTGGATGCCGCCGACTACGAGATTCTGCTTCCCGAGCGCGATGTGTGCTGCGGCCTCACGTGGATCACGACCGGGCAGTTGGCCGGCGCGCGCCAGAAACTCACCGACCTAGTGAGCGAGTTGTCTCGTTACACCGACCGCGGCATCCCGATCGTCGGCATCGAGCCCTCGTGCACGGCCGTACTGCGCTCCGACCTGACCGAGCTTCTGCCCGACAACCCCGCGGCGGCAGCAGTCGCCCGGTCAACTTTCACGCTCTCCGAGCTGCTCACCGCGCCGGCACCGCTGGGGCCAGCCAACTGGCAACCGCCCGCCCTCAGCGATCAGACCTTTGTCGTTCAGCCGCACTGCCACCAGCACGCGGTCATGGGCTTCGATGCCGATCGCGCGCTGCTCGCCGCCACAGGAGCAACCGTCACCGAGATCAGCGGATGCTGCGGGCTTGCCGGAAACTTCGGCATGGAGAAGGGGCACTACGACGTGTCGGTCGCGGTGGCCGAGAACGGTATTCTGCCTGCTTTGCGTGAAGCGACATCCGACAGCATGCTGCTGACCGACGGCTTCTCGTGCCGTACGCAAGCGTCACAACTCGCGAATACCGAGGGCAAGCACCTCGCGGAGGTTCTCGCCGCAGCACTTCCCGAGCGCTAAAGGCTCAGCGAACTACAGCCAACCGGTCACCCGACCGACGCGCCAGCACGCTAACCAGCGACACCCGCTATTCGTCGAGCGCGAGTTCCTTCGGCAGTTCCAGGTCCTTGGCACTGAGCTCTTCGATGTTGACGTCCTTGAACGTGAGCACGCGAACGCTCTTCACAAAGCGGTCGGAACGGTAAACATCCCACACCCACACGTCGGTCATCGAGAGTTCAAAGTAGAAGTCATGCTCGGTATCGCGGCGCACCAAATCGACCTCGTTGGCGAGGTAAAACCGCCGTTCCGTCTCGATCACAAAACGGAACTGGCTCACTACATCGCGGTATTCGCGGTACAGCGCAAGCTCGACCTCGCGGTCGTAGTCTTCAAACTCGTCTTCATCCATGCTGCCCTTATTGTAGGCCGCGCTAGCGCAACCATGTGTGCCGATGAAGCTCGGTGGCACCAAGACTGCGCACCGCCTCAAAGTGGGCGGCCGAACCGTAGCCCTTGTTGCTCGGCCAGCCATAGCCGGGGTACTCCTCGTCGGCTTCGATCATGAGGCGATCCCGGTGCACCTTGGCCACCACGGATGCCGCAGCAACCGAGACACAGTCACGGTCAGCCTTCACCCTGGTCTGAACTCGCGGCGCAACGGTCAGGGCGCCGCTGAGCCAGTCGGAGCTGCCGTCCAACAGCACCACGCTAGACATGACGTTGAGACCCGCTTCATGCAATTGGATGAGCGCGCGCTTGCCGGCCAGCCCCAAGGCGGCCGTGATGCCGATCGCATCGATCTCTGCGGCATCCGCGTAGCCAACCGCAGAAAGCGGTGCCCACTCGAGCGTGAGCGGCTCAAGAAGTTCGCGCCGTTTTTGGCTGAGCTTCTTGGAGTCACGCAGTCCCACCGGCCAGACGCCATGGGCAGGAGTCATCGCCGTCATGCCCACACCAACGGGGCCGGCGATCGCGCCACGACCGACCTCGTCGCAACCGATAACTGCTCGCGCACCCGCGTCGAAGAGTTCTAACTCGACATCGCTGTGCGGGTCTGACACTGCCACAATCTACTCTGAGCTCTGAACTACCCGCTGGAACGTCGTGGGGTAGTTGTCGAGCATGCTCCACCGTTCGGTGGGCCAGCTGATCAAGAACGCGCGACCGACCACAGAATCGATCTTGACAAAACCACCCGTGGGGTCATCCTTGTGGAAGGCCGAGTCAGCGGAGTTATAACGATTATCGCCCATGACCCAAATGGAGTCATCGGGAACCGTGACAGAGAAGTCTTCTTGAGTCGCCTTCGTTACGGCATCCGGCAGCTGAATGTAGGGTTCCTCCAGCGGAATACCGTTCACCGTCAGCTGCCCGAACTCGTTGCAACACTCCACAGTGTCGCCCGGAAGGCCGATGACTCGCTTGATGAGGTGATTGCTGCTGTCGGGCGCGCTCAAGCCAACAAACGCGAGCACACCGTCTACGGCACCGACGAACCAGTTTTGGGGCTCGTTGGAGATGGGTGGGAGCCAGCCCCCGGGATCGGTAAAGACGACAACGTCGCCATGCTCGATCGGAAACAGCGACGGCTCGAGCTGGTTGACCAAAATACGGTCGTCAACCTGAAGAGTGCTCTCCATCGAGGTTGACGGGATGTAGAACGAACGAACCAGATACGTCTTAATTACGAACGAGATCAGTATCGCTGCGACGAAAATGATCAGTAGGTCGCGCAGAAAGAGTTTCCAGCCGCCAGCATTTTTGGCGGCACGCGGACGACGCTCAGCGCCGGCCGGCAGCGTGTTTTCAGCAGAATTATTTGTCATTAAACCCCAAAGCTCCCAGCAAGCATATGCCGCCGGGAGCCATTGGTTTGTGAAATTCGTGAGTGTTAGTTGTCGCGCTTCTCTTTGATCTTCGCCTTCTTACCGCGCAGGTCACGCAGGTAGTACAGCTTGGCGCGGCGAACAAGTCCACGCGAAACGACCTCAATGTGGTCGATCACGGGGGAATGAACGGGGAAGGTACGCTCAACGCCGACCTGGAAGCTCACCTTGCGGACCGTGAAGGTCTCGCGAACGCCGTGGCCCGAACGACCGATGACAACGCCCTGGAACACCTGAATACGCGAGCGCGTACCTTCAACGATGTTGACGTGAACCTTGACGTTATCGCCGGCACGGAAGTCAGGAATGTTGTCTTTGAGAGACGCCTTGTCGACGTCATCGAGGATATGCATTATTGATCGCTCTCTGCGCCCGCCATGAGTCGAACGCATCTAGTTAGAAAAGAAAAGTTGTGCTTCAAGCGGTTACGACGCCCTCATGGCAGAGTCGTGCGCGAGCACAATCGATAATTCTGCCACACATTCAGTCGAAAGTGCGATTCTCCTCGGCTTCGAGGATGATGACGCGACCGTTGTCGAGGTTCTCTCCCGGTCGTGAGGGCCGTTGCGCGTCGCGCTCGAAGCCCTCGACGAGGCTAGTAAAGCGATTGCGGGTCTCGGTGACGAGCTGCCAGAGCGCGATCCAGAACGCCGCGATGGCAACAATCACGATGAGCGCAGCCGGGAACGGGGCATCCACAAAGCCATAGATGATAATCGCCGCGTGCCACGCCGCGAGCACTCCGACATCAATCCACGACACCTGCTTCGAATCGCGCACACTCTTACGGGCGACCGTCAGCCCCGCGATGGCCAGCAGGGCAAAAGCCAGAATCGGGCACAGGATAAGGAACAGTACGAAATCCCAGCCCACGCTCGAACCGTAGATGCCGCGGGCGATCAATACCCACAGCGGCAACACGATTACAGCGATGAACTGCCAGTAGTAGAACCCGCGCCTAATCATCATGGTTCTCAGGGTATCTTCGTTGTGATCAGGAATGCTGAGAAGCATCAGACCGAAAGACCAGGTATCCCCCGTGCCCAACCCCGCGAACGTTCGCACCGAACCAGTGCAGCAGCGGAGTGCAGAACGAATCAACGTGCTCCTCGATGCGGCCGCGGTACTGCTCGATGAAGTCGGGATCGACGCGCTCACCACGAGCGATGTATCGAAGCGAGCGCAGTCCTCTGTTGGCGTTATCTACCGCTACTTCCCCAACATCCAGTCGCTGCTTCGGGGTTTGGCATCGCGCAACTTCGACAAGTACCGCGCCGGGCTTTCAGCAACTCTCAATAAGCGCGCAACCAACGCTCTCGACGCACTCAACGTTGCGATCGACGTTTACATTGAACTCTGCCGCACCGAGCCGGGCTTTCGAGTGCTGTCGTTCGGCAACATCATCGACCGCCGTTTCAACGTCGATCGCAAGAGCAACAACACAGCCCTGGCCGAGATTTTGACCGACCTTCTGGTAACCACCTACGAAGTTCCGGCCTCGGATGCCCTCGCTTTCGATATCGAAGTGACGGTAGAAATCGCCGATTCACTCCTCGAGCGTGCATTCTTGTATGACCCGCGCGGTGAAGAACCGTTTATCGACAAGCTCCGAGAGTTCATTGCGCAACTCTTGGCACCGCACACGAAAGAGGCAGCTACCGCATGATCGAGTTGAGAACCCCCGCCGAGATCAATGAGATGAAGGCAGCCGGCGAGTTTGTGGCCAGTGTTCTGACCGCAACGGAAGCGGCCTCCAAGGTGGGCACCAACCTGCTCGAGATTGATGCCCTCGCGCACAGCATGATCCGCGAACGTGGCGCCGAGAGCTGCTACATCGACTACCACCCCTCGTTCGGCGCTTCTCCCTTCGGCAAGGTCATCTGCACGTCGGTCAACGACGCCGCCCTGCACGGGCTCCCCCACGACTACACGCTGAAAGATGGCGACCTCCTGAGCCTCGACTTCGCTGTTGCGGTCGATGGCTGGGTCGCCGACTCTGCGATCACTTTCGCCGTGGGCACTCCCCGCGACGAAGACCTCAAGCTGATGGATGCCACCTCGCGTGCCCTGGACGCCGGCATCGCCGCTGCCATCGTTGGCAACCGCATCGGAGCCATCTCGGCCGCCATCGGAGACGTCGCCTACGGCGCAGGCTACGACGTCAATCTCGACTTCGGTGGTCACGGCGTTGGCCGCGAAATGCACGGCGACCCGCACATCCCCAACGACGGCAAGGCACGCCGAGGCATGCCGCTGAAGCCCGGCCTCGTCTTTGCGATCGAGCCATGGCTCATGATCGGCACCGACGACATCTACACGGATGACGACGGCTGGACGCTGCGAAGCATCGACGGCTCGCGCGCCGCCCACTTCGAACACACGGTTGCGGTTACTCCCGATGGCCCGCTCGTTCTCACGGCGCGCACTTAAGCGCCCGCAAGTCAGCGAACTGCGCGAACCGGCACGCGATTAGCCACCAAGCGGCAACGAACGTGCGCCACCCGCGCTAGCTCTGTACGCCGGCGCGGACCTCACGCTGAATCGGCGGCACCGTCGTCGTGTAATCCCAAGCGCCCTCGCTGTTGGTACCCGCCTGCGGGATCGCAAACAGCACGTCGTACGTGGTGGTGTCAGTGCAGCTCGCCGAATCGGGGTGGGTTTCGTGACCCACACGAACACTGTCGGGTTGTGGAAGCACCCAGACGGCAATGAGTTCGCACGACTGCACCTCAGTCGTGATGACCATGTCGGCACCGCCAAGAGTCGCCGCGAGGTCGCCGCGCGCCTGCACCACCTCGTCGTCGTCGGCATCCACCAGCACCTCGACCGCGGGCCAAGCGTCCACCGACACCGCAGACTGCGTGTAACCGCTCGGCAACGGGTGCGCCGCCATGTCAGCGAAAGTGACATCGTCAACGGTCATCCGCCGCGTCGTGAGGGTTGAATCGCTCGACTCCCCCGCGCCGCCTTCAGAACTCGACGTGGATGCGGGGCCCGGCGTCGCAGACCCAGCCGACGAGTCGACTTCTTCGGTCGCCGTCGCGGTGCATCCGGCCAGCAGGGCAACGCTGGCCATCGTGGCGAAGAAAAAACCGGGCTTCGATCGAAGAGTCATGCGTCCATGCTTTCACACGGGCCAAAATGCGGTGAGAGTTGTACTACTCGCCGTCAGGCAGAAGATCGGGGCGCACTCGACGCGTGCGTTCGAGCTGCTGCTCATAACGCCAATCCGCAATCGCCTTATGGTTTCCGCTCAGCAGCACCGGCGGCACGGAGCGTTCACGCCACGTTGACGGTTTCGTGTAGCTGGGGTACTCAAGTAGACCGTTTTCGTGGCTTTCCTCGGTGAGGCTTTCGGGGTTTCCCACCACGCCCGGCACCAGACGGCCGATCGCTTCAATCATGGCCATCGTGGCGACTTCGCCACCGTTGAGCACATAGTCGCCCAGACTGATCTCGCGAACACGAACCGTGTCTGCGGCGTAGTCGATGACGCGCTGGTCGATGCCTTCGTAGCGTCCGCAGGTGAAAAGGAGATGCTTCTCTTGCGCTAATTCGCGGGCTGCTGCTTGCATGAAAGGAACACCGGCAGGGCTCGGAACGATGACTACCGTTTCGGACGTGAGGGTGGCATCCAGCGCCTCCCCCCACGGCTCGGGGCGCATGACCATGCCGGCGCCACCACCGTAAGGGGTGTCGTCGACGGTGCGGTGACGATCGTGCGTGTAGTCGCGCAGATCGTGCACGCCCAACTCGATGATTCCACGCTCGCGCGCTTTACCCAGCAGAGAAATGTCTAGCACCCCGAAGAAATCCGGGAAGATCGTCAGAATGTCGATGCGCACTCGTCGACCCTTACTGTTAGTCGGATTCGGTGGAGTCGCCTGCGTCGTCGGCGATCTCTTCAAAGAGCCCGGGCGGAGGGGTAACAACCATCTCGCCCGCTTCAATATCGACGCTCGCCACGATTGCCTTGACGAAGGGAACCAAAACGTCTCCGTTGTCCGTTGCTACGGTCAAGAGATCTTGGGCGGGAAAGTGATCGACCTGCGCGAGAGTACCGACCTGTTTGCCGTCACGGATGACCTTGAGGCCGATGAGCTGGTGGTCGAACCACGCATCCTCTTCTGGCGCCTCGTTGGGATCGTGATCGATCCAGAGAATAGCTTTTACAAGCTTTTCGGCAGCACTGCGGTCAGGAACGCCCTTGAAGAACGCGACCGGCTGCGCATTGAACCACTTGAGCTCGGCGAGCTCGAGTGTCTTTCCGTGCCACGGAGAACTCGTGGGCACTTGGAGAGAAAACACGGCGCCCGGAACGAAACGACGTTCCGGGGCATCCGTGTACATCTCAACTTTGATCGCTCCCTTGAGCCCGTGAGCTTTCGTCAAGCGCCCCACGCGCAACTGTGTGCGACCTTCGCGGGGAATCTTTGTTTCGCTCACTGGCTAGAAGTCAGTGTCGACTACGTCGACACGCACCTTGCGACCATCGGCCAGAGCCGTGATCAGCGTGCGCAGAGCTTTCGCGGTGCGACCAGAGCGACCGATGACACGGCCGAGATCCTCCGGGTGCACGCGAACCTCGAGGAGGTCACCGCGCTGCGTATTTTTCGCAACAACCTGGACCTCGTCGGGGTGATCAACGATTCCCTTGACGAGATGTTCGAGAGCGGGAGCGAGCAATTGCTAGGCCTTGTCTGCGTCGGCGGCAGCCTCAGCAGCAGGGGTCTCGTCGGCGACGGGAGCTTCTGCAGCTTCTGCGGCGGGTGCGTCTTCAGCCTTGGGCTCAGCCTTTTCCGACTTGGGCTTGAGAACCGGCTTCTTCTTCTCGTCAGCCTGGAACTCAGCCTTAGCTTCCTTCACCTTGACGGTGCTGACGGCGTTCTTGTCACCCTTGAACTTGCCCCAGTCGCCGGTCAGCTTGAGGATAGCCTCAACCTGCGGGCTGGGCTGGGCGCCAACGCTCAACCAGTACTGCGCACGCTCCGACTCGACCTCAATGAACGAGGGCTCCTCGGTGGGGTGGTACTTTCCGATTTCTTCGATAACACGACCATCGCGCTTCTTGCGCGAGTCGGCAACGACGATGCGGTAGAACGGTGCACGGATCTTGCCCATGCGCTTCAAACGAATCTTTACAGCCACAATTCTCCTGAATTAAATGTTTATTGGTGGCGAACCGCTAGCCGTGAGCGTGGGGGCACACTCGGCAGAAAAGCTCTAGTGGATTCCATCCGGGCCTGATTAGAGGGTCGGGCTACGGAGGACTCAACCGCCTATTCTGCCAGAGTTTTAGCCACTTCGTGAACTCAACGGAAATAATGCCTCAAAGACGTGCCGCTAGCCGTTCTGCGAATCACGCCACGCCAGCCACTGCTTGGCCGTCGTGAGGTCATAATCGGGGCCGGTAATGCCCAGGGTAAACAGAGTGATGCCCTGCTCGCGCATGCTGTCGGCATCTTCGACGCTCTTGTCGCGCAGCTCGTTCGAGATCTCGATTTCGTTGATGTCTCGGCCAACGGCATCGCAGTGGCCGGCGAGCACGCT
Organism: Salinibacterium sp. 10G20-15; assembly: GCF_057365065.1. Lineage (NCBI taxonomy): Bacteria > Bacillati > Actinomycetota > Actinomycetes > Micrococcales > Microbacteriaceae > Salinibacterium > Salinibacterium sp. 10G20-15. The sequence continues at coordinate 1,995,904 of NZ_CP195118.1, read as the reverse complement.
CAGCTTGTGAACGAGCTCGTCACCGGTTGCGAAGCTGTGCCAGATGTCGGCGTGCTTGGCAACAAGCTTGAGAGTCTTCTTCTCTCCCCCGCCACCAATGAGAACGGGGATCTTGCGCGTCGGCGCCGGGTTTAGTTTGCCCCAGCGCGACTCGATACGAGGCAATGCCTCAGCGAGAGCATCCAACCGCGAACCGGCGGTGCCGAACTCGTACCCGTACTCTTGGTAGTCGCGCTCGAACCAGCCCGAGCCGGTGCCGAAGATGAAGCGGCCGCCGCTGATGTGGTCGAGAGTGCGAGCCATATCAGCCTGCAGGTCGGGGTTGCGGTAGCTGTTGCAGTTCACAAGCGTGCCGAACTCGACCCGGCTCGTCATCTCAGCCCACGACGCAAGCTCGGTCCACGCTTCAAAGTGGAGGCCGTCTGGCTCGCCATACAGCGGGAAGAAGTGATCCCAGTTGAAGAGCACGTCAACTCCGAGCTGTTCAAGCTCTTTTACGCGGTCACGAATGACCGAGTATTCGGCGTGCTGAGGTTGAAGTTGAACGGCAATACGAACGGAACGGCTCTGTGTCATAGCTCCACAGTATCCCGAGCACGCGACACGACGAAGCGCCAATTCTTCTGCTCAGCGGATAGCACCCGCGCACACTCGTGCCCGCGCGGACTAGCGTCCGAGGAACTTCTGCAGGCTCTCAAGTTCTTCCGGCGACGGGCCTCCTGCAGGAGCCTTGCCACCACCGAGACCAAAGCCTGAACCGGAAGGAGCCGAAGGAGTGACCGCGCCCTGGGCGCGAGCAGCATCTTCCGCTGCGCGCTTGGCGGGGTTTCCCGACTTTGAGCCCTTCTTCTTCTGGTTCTTCTTCGAGGATTTGCCACCGTGGCCACCGGGGATCGGCCCCATGCCGGGAATCTGCGGCACGCCACCCTTCGCGACAGTCTTCATCATCTTGGCCGCTTGCTCGAAGCGGTTCACGAGCGCGTTCACCTCGGTGACGGTCGTTCCCGAACCGCGCGCAATTCGCACGCGACGAGAGCCGTTGAGGAGCTTCGGCATGGCACGTTCTTGTTTCGTCATGGACTGGATGATCGCCTCGGTGCGGGTGATCTCCGACTCATCGAAGTTGTCAAGCTGCTGTCGCATGCCCTTGGCACCGGGAAGCATGCCAAGCATTCCCTTGATCGAGCCCATGTTCTTGAGCTGCTGCATCTGCCGCAGGAAGTCGTCAAGAGTGAAGGTGTCAGTCGCGAATTTCTCGGCGACCTTGCGCGACTCTTCTTCGTCGAACGTTTTCTGAGCCTGCTCGATGAGCGTGAGGATGTCACCGAGGTCAAGGATGCGACTCGCCATGCGATCGGGGTGGAACGGCTCGAAGTCGTCAAGACCTTCCCCCGTCGAGGCGAACATGATCGGGCGCCCGGTGATGGAGGCAACAGATAGTGCGGCACCACCGCGAGCATCACCATCAAGCTTCGACAGCACGACACCCGTGAAGTCCACGCCCTCTTGGAAAGCGCGAGCAGTGGTGACGGCGTCTTGACCAATCATCGCGTCAATAACGAAAAGCACTTCGTCAGGGTCAACAGCCTTGCGAATGTTGGCGGCCTGCTTCATCAGCTCGGCATCCACACCTAAACGACCAGCGGTGTCAATGATGACCACATCGTGTTGCTTGTCTTTGGCAAACTTCATGGCCTGCTTAGAAACCTTGACCGGGTCGCCCTTGCCGTTGCCCGGCTCAGGGGCGAAAACGGCAACGCCTGCCTGCTCAGCAACAACCTGCAGCTGGGTGACGGCGTTGGGGCGCTGAAGGTCGGCAGCGACCAGCAGCGGCGTGTGGCCGTCAGCCGCAAGCCACTTGGAGAGCTTTCCGGCGAGCGTCGTCTTACCGGCACCCTGCAGACCCGCAAGCATGATGACGGTTGGCGGGTTCTTAGCGAACTGGATGCGGCGGGCTTCGCCACCGAGAATCGTCACGAGCTCGTCGTTGACGATCTGCACCACCTGCTGCGCGGGGTTCAGCGCAGCAGAAACTTCGTGGCCAAGTGCCCGATCGCGAACCCGAGCGGTGAACTCCTTAACAACCTCGAGCGCAACGTCAGCATCGAGTAGGGCACGGCGGATTTCGCGAACGGTGCCATCGACATCCGCTTCGCTGAGCTTGCCCTTGCCGCGCAGGTTCTTGAAGGTATCCGCGAGGCGGTCGGTGAGATTTCCAAAAGTGGCCATGATGCCACCAGTTTAAGGTGTCTTTGGCTGCGCGGCGACTCCACAACGCCGTCAGGGGCTCGGAGTAGGGTGAGAACGTGAGACACGGAATCGTCATACTGCCCCAACAGCCGTGGGCTGAAGCCCAACATCGCTGGATTCAGGCCGAAGAAATGGGCTTCGATCACGCGTGGATCTACGACCACCTCTCGTGGAGATCTCTCGCTGATGAGCAGTGGTACGCCACCATTCCCACGCTCACGGCAGCCGCGAGCGTGACGAGCCGCATCGGGCTTGGCACTTTCGTCGCCTCGCCCAACTACCGGCATCCGGTTCCCTTTGCCAAAGAGCTCGCGACCCTCGACGATGTGAGCGCTGGCCGCTTTCTGTTCGGCGTCGGCTCGGGCGGTACAGGTTTCGACGCGACGGTGCTCGGCCAAGATGAGCTCACTCCGCGTCAACGTCATGCCCGCTTCGAGGAGTTCGTGCGCGGACTCGACGAGCTACTGCGCTTCGAAGACCCCGGCAGCGGCGGCGTCAGCTTTAGCGGTGACTGGTTTACGGCCGTCAACGCTCGGATGGTCGGGGCGCCTGCCCAACGACCACGCATGCCCTTCGTGGTCGCCGCCGAAGGCCCCCGCGGTCTGCGCTTGACCGCCGAACTGGCCGACGGTTGGCTCACTCTCGGCCGCACCGCCGACACCCTCGACGAGTGGTGGCAGATTGTCGCCGACACCGCCGCGCGCATGGATGACGCTCTCGAGAAGGCCGGCCGAGCATCCGCGACCCTCGATCGCTACCTCAATCTGGATGGCGCGCCCCAGTTCAGCCTCGAAAGCGTCGACACCTGGGAAGACGCCGTCGGTCGCGCTGATGCGCTCGGCTTTACCGATGTGATCGGGCACTGGCCCCGCGCCGACGGCATCTACGCCGGCAAAGAAAGCGTGCTGACCGAGATCGCCTCGCGCTTCTCCCGCTGAGGTTCCCGGTTGACGCAAAGCCCCCACGCAGCACCCGCTAGCGTAGAGACATGACTGCTCTTATCGTGACTCTTGCCGGACACACCCCCCAGGTTGCCGACAGCGCATTCGTCGCGCCCAACGCCACCCTTATCGGGCAGGTCACGCTCGCTGAGCGCGCCAGCATCTTCTATGGCGCCGTTCTGCGCGGCGATACCGACTCCATCACGATCGGCGAAGGTTCGAATCTGCAAGACAACGTCACGGTGCACTGCGACGAGGGCATTCCCACGTCGGTCGGATCCGGCGTGAGCGTGGGCCACGGCGCTGTGCTGCACGGCTGCACCATCGAAGACGACTGCCTCATCGGCATGAGCGCGACCGTGCTCAATGGCGCGGTTATCGGAACCGGGTCACTCGTGGCAGCAGGCGCCGTTGTTCTCGAAGGCACCGTCATCCCGCCCGGATCGCTCGTGGCCGGAGTGCCCGCCAAGGTTCGTCGCGAACTCAGCGACGAAGAGAAGGCGGGCGTTCGCGAAAATGCCGCCCACTACCTCGAGCTATCTGCCGCGCACAAAGCAGTCGGAAACTAGCGCGCGGGCCTCCGGCTCGCAGGTGTCTGCCCCGAACTAACCGACGAGACCCTGCACGTAAACGTGCGGGGTGAAACCGGTGAGGTCGTTAATGCCCTCACCCTGCCCAACAAGTTTGATCGGGATGCCCGTGCGCTCCTGAACCGCAAGCACGAAACCGCCCTTCGCTGAACCATCGAGCTTCGTGATGACCAATCCGGTCACTCCCGCGTGCTGAATGAACGCTTCAGCCTGAGCCACACCGTTCTGGCCCGTCGTCGCGTCGAGCACGAGCAACACCTCGGCGATCTCCGTCTGCTTCTCGACGACACGGCGAATCTTGCCGAGCTCATCCATCAGACCACTCTTGGTCTGCAAACGACCAGCGGTGTCGATAATGGCGATGTCAATGCCCTCACGCTGAGCGCGCTCCACGGTTTGGAAAGCGACGGATGCCGGATCCTGGCCCTGCTGCTGCGGACGCACGATCGATGCTCCCCCGCGCTCGGCCCACGTCGCCAACTGCTCAACGGCAGCGGCGCGGAACGTGTCGGCGGCCCCCACGACCACTGAGCGGCCGTGGCCGACGAGAAACTTCGTAAACTTGCCGATCGTGGTGGTCTTTCCGACGCCATTGACCCCCACAACCAGTACGACCGCGGGGCGGGCGCTGAGCGTGAGAGTCGGGTCGAGACGAGCGAGACGCTCCTCGAGAGTTTCGCGCAGCATCCGCTTCAGGTCTGCGGGGTCATCGGTGCGGAACTTCGCCACACTTGCTCGCAACTCATCGATGACCGACTCGGTGATGTCGGGGCCGAAGTCGGCCGAGATCATCGCGTCTTCGAGATCGTTCCACGTATCAGCGTCGATCGTGTCGCGCGCGAACATAGATTTGAGTGCGCCCGAGAGCGACCAGGATGCTGCCATGACTACAGGTTAAGGCAGGTGCCTGCCGCTTCCCTAACCGCGCTAGGCTTTTTGGATGCTCTCATTGATTCGCCATGGCCAAACTGACTGGAACGCTGCCGGACGCATGCAAGGTGCCAGCGACATCCCGCTCAACGACACCGGTCGCCAGCAGGCGCGAGAGGCCGTTGATGTTCTGCGCGATTCTGAGTGGGACGTCATTGTCAGCTCTCCCCTGCAGCGTGCGCGCGAAACTGCCCAGATCATCGCCGACGGCTTGGGCCTCGAGCTCGGCCGCAGCTACGACCTCCTCATCGAGCGCCACTATGGCGAAGGCGAAGGCCTTACCAAGTCCGAAATCGACGAGCGTTGGCCGAACAGCTCCGTGTACCCGGGGCTTGAGTCGCTGCACGATGTTGTCGAACGCGGTATCGCTGCGCTGGACGAAGTGACCCAGGACTACCCCGGAAAAAAGGTCATCGTTGTCTGTCACGGCACGATCATCCGGTACACGCTGAGTGAACTCGCGGGACGCGATTTCGACCACATTCTCAACGGCTCAGTATCGACAATCGAGAAGCTGCACAGCGGCTGGTGCGTGCACACCGTCAACGGCGAACCGCTCAAGCGAGTCGACTAGCTCGCGTCCGCTGAGGCGGTCTCTTTTGCGACGCGCTGGCCCACCACGGCGCTGATACCGTCGGCGCGCATGCTGACGCCGTAGAGAGCATCCGCAATCTCCATCGTGCGCTTTTGGTGCGTGATGACGATGAGCTGGCTCGTTTGGCGCAGGTCTTCGAAGATTGCGAGCAGGCGGCCCAGGTTGGCGTCATCGAGCGCAGCCTCGACCTCATCCATGATGTAGAACGGGCTGGGGCGCGCCTTGAAGATCGCGATCAGGAGCGCAACGGCAGCGAGTGAACGCTCACCACCGCTCAGCAGAGACAGTCGTTCGATCTTCTTACCGGCGGGCTTCACCGTGACCTCGATGCCCGTCGTTAGAAGGTCATCCGGGTTCGTCAGGAAGATGCTGCCGGTGCCACCAGGGAACAGCACAGGGAACACCTCGTTAAAGGCGTTCTTGGTGTCTTCGAACGCGCTCGCGAAAATCGACTGCATCTTGTCATCGAGTTCTTCGATGATTGTCAGCAGGTCCTTGCGCGTGTTCGTGAGGTCGGTGAGCTGCTCGGTCAAGAACTTGTGACGCTGCTCAAGAGCGTCGAACTCTTCGAGCGCGAGCGGATTTACCCGGCCCAAGCGAGCAAGCTTGCGCTCGGCCTTCTGCAGTCGAGCTTCCTGCTCTGCACGCACAAAGGGGCGACCGGATGCCACGGGCTCAGCAACCTCGTCCGAGTCACCATCCGTGGCGCGATCGTTGCGGTCAGCGATGCTGTCATCACTGCGGACGCTGCTGTCGTTGGCGCTGGCGCTGGCGTTGGCGCTGGACTCTTCGCTACGAGAGCCGCCAGCAGCCGTCGTAGGCTCGTCGCTCGGGTCGCTCACTCGATCGTCGGGAACCGGCACCTCGGGGCCATATTCCGCCACGAGTACGTCTTCGACGAGACCGAGTTCTTCGCCCGATCTCTCGAGCAGGCTCGAGAGATGCAGCTTCTTCTCGTAGATCTGCATCTCGAGGCCGTGCACGCTTTCGCTGACGGCCGAGAGGCGTTCACGCAGCGCAGACTCTTCACGACGCAATGCCGAAAGCTCTTCGTTCTGTGCTGAACGCTCTGCTTCTTTCGAGGCCAGCGAAACGCGTGCTTCCGATAGCGAACGATCAACAGAATCGAGGACCGCGGGCAACATCTCGACGACCTTGGTGGCGGATGCCATCTGTCGTTGACGAATAACGGCCAGCCGGGCCTGCTCTTGCGCTGCTTCGCGCTCACGCACGAGCTGGGCGGCGAGTTGTTCGGCGCGCGCACGCTCGGCGCGCACCCGCTCGCGGACGGTCTCCATTTCAATGCGCAGTTCGACTTCGCGCGCCCGAGCGGCATCCACTTCGGCCAGCATCGGTTCGCGTTGCGAGACATCGAGCATGGGGCGCGGAGCGGCCTGGTATTTGTCAGCCGCGGTTTGCGCACGAGCCACTTCGGTGGTCGCCTCGGCTACCGCTTCTTCGGCAACGTCGACGGCGCGGGCCAGACGGTCGCACTCGGCCTGGGCTGCTTCGGCCTGGATGCGGTGGCGGCCAAGCAATTCGGATTGCGCGGCAAGCTGGGCGTCGTACTCGCGCAGGGCAACCAGAGCGGCTTCGGCATCGGCCTTGGCGGAGGTGAGTTCACGGCGCTTTTCGTCGAGCTCGAAACTCGTGCGCTCAATCTGGGTCGTGACGACACCGAGTTTGTCGGCGGCGGCATCCCGCTCGGCAACGAGTTCGAGGCGCGAACGCTTGGCCCCAGAGCCTCCGCGCAGCACGAACTGAGTGAGTACGTCGCCGTCGCGAGTGACGAAGGTCAGGTCGGCGGCGTTCGACAGCGATCCGTAGGCGGCGCGAGCAGCCTCGAGATCGTCGGCGATGAGCACGTGAGTAAGGAGACCGTGAACACCATCAGGGGCGGTGACGACGTCGGTGGCGGGCACGGTGCCGGCCGCCGTTCCGAGCGAGACGGTCTGCTTCGCGGCGTTGGCCACAACCACTTCAACGCGACCGAAATCGCGCGAAGCAGACTCGGCCAGCGCATCAATGGCCGAATCGCGGTCGTCGGCGAGTACGGCATCCGCAAGCGTGCCGAGAGCGGCAGCGATGGCCGCTTCGTAGCCGGGCGTGATCTTCACGTGTTCGGCCACGAGACCGCGGATGCCCGAGAGCTGAGCCGCGACGAGGGCGCTTGAACCGTCTTTCTGATCGACCGCGAGCGACAGCGCTGAGTTGCGGGCGGCGAGGGCATCACGCTCACGCTCGGAGGTGTGGAGCGCTTCGCGCAGGGCTTCGATCTCCGCCTGAACGCTCGACACCTTTGCTTCGGTGGCTTCGTAGGCGGTGTCGAGCGAGCCGTCGGTTTCGATCGTGGAGTTGCCGGCCTCGGCTTCAAGGGCTTCGAATTCGGCCTGAGCGGCCTCGCGGCGAGCCTGCGCTTCGGCGAGCGCCTGCTGCTGACGCACAAGCTCGCCTTGGGCTGCGGTCAGAGTGGAGGTGGCAACTTCAACGCGAGCGGTGAGCCCGGCGCTCTCTAGCTCGTGACGCGACACGAGCGCACTCTGGGCGGCGATTTCTTCGTCGAGCGAGTCGAGCGCAGCCTTCGCTGTGGCGGTGGAAGCAGCCGCAGCGGCGACGGCCTTCTCGGCATCCGCGACACCGGCGGCAAGAAGATCGGCTTCAGCATTGACCTCGTCGACGAGGGTTTGGCTGACGCTGTTGTTGGAGACGGGCGCATCGCTCTGCTGCCCGAGTAGCGAGAGGCGCTGGTTGGCGAGCGTGTACAGACTGCGCAGGCGCTCTTGCACCGATTCGAGGCCGAAGGCCACGCGACGCGCCTCATCAACGTCGTCACCGACCTGCGCCTGTTCGAGGCGGGCTTCGCGCAACTTGTTCTGGTCGAGCTGCTCTTGCAACACGATGCGCTGCGTTTTGCGTTCGCTCTCGCTGCGGCTGAAGTCGTTGATGCTGGAGCGCAGTTCAACGACTTCGTCGGCAAGGAGGCGAGCGCGCGCATCCCGAACGATCGAAGCAATCGAGGCTGCCTCTTTGGCGATCTCGGCCTGCTGACCCAGGGGCTTGAGTTGACGACGGATCTCCCCCGCCAAGTCGGAAAGACGCGTGAGGTTCGCTTGCATCGCATCGAGCTTGCGCAGCGTCTTCTCTTTGCGACGACGGTGTTTGAGGATGCCGGCGGCTTCTTCGATGAAACCGCGACGGTCTTCAGGGCTGGCGTGCAACACCGCATCCAGCTGGCCTTGACCCACGATGACGTGCATTTCGCGCCCCAGACCGGAGTCGCTGAGGAGTTCTTGAACGTCGAGCAAACGGCATGAGGTGCCGTTGATCGCGTACTCGCTGCCGCCATTGCGGAACAGGGTGCGGCTGATCGTGACTTCGCTGTACTCAATCGGCAGCGCGCCATCCGCATTATCGATCGTGAGGATAACCTCAGCACGACCCAGCGGACCCTTGGTGGCGGTTCCGGCAAAGATGACGTCTTCCATCTTGCCGCCGCGCAAAGTTTTGGCACCCTGCTCGCCCATGACCCAGGCCAGAGCATCCACCACATTCGACTTGCCCGAACCGTTGGGGCCGACGACACACGTCACGCCCTGTTCGAACGCAAAAGTGGTCGGTTGAGCGAACGACTTGAACCCTTTGAGGGTCAAACTCTTGAGGTACACGTCACCGCCCGGTCGTTGCTGGTCTCAGCGTTGGTCAAATCTCTGACCACGTTGCTGGCCAGAACCTTGCTATACGGTACCGGATGCGCGGGGTTGCGCCGTTCTGCCGCGCAGGTGTCGCACCGCGCCCGGCCGTCGGTGACTCCAGGCAGCGCACGGGCCGCGCCTCTAGCGCGCGGCGGAGTCGCGGCGTATTCTGGTCGGCTACCTCCGTAGCGCTTACCCCCGCAGATTGGTGCGCTCATGCCAGAGATAGATATTTCGGCCCTCGAGATTCCTCGTGCGCTCGCTCGCGATGGCTCCGACGACTTCACCGCCGCGAATACCCTGCGCAATCTGACCGACGACATGGTCGGTGTGTATCCGGAGCTGGCCTACGACCCCGTCGTCGAGATCGCTGTCTGGCAACCCAGCGCCTTCGAAGAACGACGGATGCTCGTCGCCCGCGATCAGGGCCGCATCATCGGCCGCGGCGATTACACGACGACTCTGGGCGAAGACGCCGACACCGCGTGGATTCACGCCAGCGTGCATCCGGATTATCGGCGTCGCGGAATCGGCAGCCGACTGTTGAGCGAGCTCGAAACGATCGCGATGGATGCAGGCAAACGCAAGGTTCACGTCTACGTGCCCACGCTGCCGAGCGACGGTGATCTCCTCGCTGCGCCCACCGGTTACGGCGCCGTTCCTCGAGATGCTGCGGGAACGCTCTTTCTGCAGAAGCACCGCTATACCTTCGAGCAGGTTGAGCGGGTGAGCCGACTCCCGCTGCCCGTGCCCGGGTTGCACTCTCTCGTGGATGACGCGATCAAGCGGTGCAGTCGTGACTACGCCGTGCACGAGTGGGCTGGACCCTGCCCAGAGAAGTGGCGCGACGACCTTGCACTGCTCTACACCCGCATGAGCACGGACGAACCGAGCGCGGGGCTTGATCCTCCCGAAGACGTCTGGACCGCCGAACGCGTCGTCGACCACGACGAACGAGAACTCGCAAGCGGCGTAACGAGCGTTTACGCCGCGATCGAACACGTCTCGACCGGCGAATTGGTGGCGTACACCGCACTGACCGTGCCAGAGCAAGCCGATCGCGCAGTTCTCCAAGACAACACGATCGTTCTCAGCGCGCACCGCGGGCATCGCCTCGGCAATCTGCTCAAGGTGCTGAACTTGGCGCACCTCGAACGGGTAGCGCCCGGGCATCCCGCCGTCATCACCTACAACGCTGAAGAGAATCGCCCCATGCTCTCGGTCAACGAAGCGGTGGGATTCGTGCCCATTGGGTACGAGGGGGCGTGGAAGAAGGAGCTGCGGTAGGGCGAGGCTGCTCTAACGCGAACGCACCCCTCTCGGCGAGAGCTGCGGCGGCTTCGCGGATGGGATTGAACACGTGAAAATCCTGATAAAATATCATCATGGAAAATGAAGCACTGTACATCTGGTCGGAAACAATCCCCAACTGGATCATGGCGTTGAGCGCAGCCAGTGCTGCTGTGATCTTTGTCTGGCGTCGGCAAGATCGACTAGAGAGCCAAGCCCGAGCACACGACAAAATCGAAAGTGGCATAAGTGCCGCGTGGGTCAAGACCGAAATCCACGGAGAGGCCGGGGAGAAATGGGGCGTTCTGGTTACCAATAGCCTTCCCGCAGCGATCTCAAGCATCGAAATCGCCTGCACTGGAAACAATGGCACGGACAAGCTCACGCACAAGCGCCTTCAGCCCGGGACGCACTTTTTCGAGTCGCTTGGCGCGACCCACGAATTCCCTTGGTCGCTACCCAAGACAAATATCGGCAACCACAACTTCATCACAGTCAGCGCTCGACACGCGGTGAACAGCGTGTCATTCACCTACAAGGGGTCTCAGTTTACGACGACCGCTTAGCGGCGCGAACGCGCTGACAGAACTTACAGAAGTGCGAACCCCGGTTCATGAAGCTCTCGCGCACGACCTCGCGACCACAGCGCGGGCACGCCCGACCTTGCTGGCCGTAGACGTTGAGCGAGTGCGCGAAGAAGCCGGATTCGCCGTTCACGTTGAGGTACTGCGTGTCGAAGCTCGTGCCGCCTTCGGCGAGAGCCTTAGAGAACACCGCCCGCACTTCCGCGAGCAACTGCACGGCTTTCGCGCGGCTGAGGGTTTCGGTGGGCTGGTTGTAGTGCACACGCGCGGCCCAGAGCGCCTCATCCGCATAAATGTTGCCGACCCCGCTGATGAGAGTCTGGTCCAGTAACGCCCGCTTCACTCCTGTGCGCTTCGCCTTCAGCGACCGCAAGAACTTTGCATCGTCGAAGAAGGGGTCGAGCGGATCACGCGCGATGTGAGCGACTTGGCGCGGCACCGCGAAAGCGGGCTGATCAACGGTGGGCAGCATGCTGTCGATCGCCATCGAGCCGAAAATACGTTGGTCGACAAAGTTGAGGCGCAGTGCGCCGTGGTCAGGATGATCAAGTTCGATGCGGATGCGCGTGAGCCGGTCATCCGTACTCCGATCGCGAAGAAGCACCTGCCCGCTCATGCCGAGATGGGTGACGAGCGCTTCGCCGTGAGTGTCAGCGCTGTCTGCGTAGGCACTATCAGCGAGCGGAAGCCACATGAACTTGCCGCGGCGCTGAGGGGTGAGGAACGTGCGACCGGTCAGACGGTCGATAAAGTCTTCACTCGGCCCCTCATGGCGACGCAGAGAGCGCTCGTCGAAGACGGTGACGGATGCCGCAGTCGCGCCAGTAACCGCCGGTTCGAGCCCTGCGCGCACAACCTCAACCTCGGGAAGTTCAGGCACGCCGATTACTTCGCTGCGGCTTGGAGGATGGTCCAGGCTTCGAGCGCAGCAGCCATTTCGGCCTGCTTCTTGCTGGAGCCGATACCTGTCGCAATTACTTCGTCGTCGAGGCAGACACTCGCGTGAAAACGCTTGGAGTGATCGGGGCCGCTATCTTCGATGCGATAGTCGGGAGCCCCACGCCCGATCTGGGCGGCGAGCTCTTGAAGGCTCGTCTTGGGGTCCATCGCGGCGCCGAACCGTGCAGGATCAGCCAGCAGAGGGGCGACGAGGCGGAGGACGAGCGCTGTGGCTTCGTCCCCGCCGAGGTCGAGATAGGCAGCACCGATGATCGCCTCAACGGTGTCTGCCAAAATGGACGGCTTTTCACGGCCGCCCGTTTGCTCTTCTCCCTTGCCGAGGCGAATGAACGCGCCAAGACCAATGAGGCGCGCGATTTCGGCAAGAGCTACAGAAGAAACGAGACTAGCCCGGCGCTTGGCAAGGTCTCCCTCGTCAAGCTCCGGGTTATCGCGATACAGCTTGACCGTTACTGCCTGGCCAAGAATTGAATCACCAAGAAATTCGAGTCGCTCGTTATGCGCGATGCCGCCGTTTTCGTACGCGAAAGAACGGTGCGTCAACGCAAGCGTGAGCAACTCGGGATCAATGTTGACCCCGAGCACAGCGGAGAGCTCAGCAGGTGAGCTGGAGCCCGTCATCGCTATTTTCGACCCGAGTAAGTGGAGACTAGTTAAACGTCAGCGACCTTGCGGCCCTTGTACTCCATGTACAGGGGGGTGCCGGCGGAGTCTTCGACTACCTTGGCGCGGTGCGGGAGGCTGTAAACGGTCTTGCCGTTCTCAACGGTCTTGACGAGAGCGGTAGGCGTTGCCTTCCACTGGGCGCGGCGCATGCGGGTGCTTGCCCGCGACATCTTGCGCTTGGGTACTGCCATGACTAACTCTTTTCTTCTTGGGTCTCAGGTGAATCATCCGCATCGGTCACGTTGTGATCATGCGAGTCTTGCGTGAAATCTTGGAGGCCGGCCAACGCTGCCCAGCGAGCATCGATGGGCGCTTCGTGTTCGTGTCCTGGATTATCGAGCAACCGAACCCCACACTCAGGGCACAGGCCGAGACAATCTTTCTGACAGACCGGCTGGAACGGAAGTGACAACACTACCGAATCCCGCACTACAGGTTCTAAATCGACATGCTCGTCAATAACCGTGTAGTCAAAAGCTTCGTCCTCAGAATACGCGAAAAGTTCCTGAAACTCGACCCGGACAGTCATCGTGACGTCAATGAGGCATCTAACGCATTCTGCTTGAGCTTGTCCCGAGACAACAGCGTCGACTAAAACTCCGTCATGAAGCGATTCGAAACGGCCATTGATCGTCAGCTGAGACCCCGCCGGCACCGCAATAACGGCAGTGCCAAAGGCTTCGGGTACGACAACAGTGATGGAGTGCTCTCTCATCTCACCGGGACGGTGAATAAGATCGCGCACCATCACGGCGTACGGGTTCTCGCTGATTCTAGACACGATCGACAATTCTACCCCCGGGACGGCCCTGCTGTCGCCCCCCGGTCAACGATCCCTCAGTCTCCTGACCCGCGGATGAGCACCGGCGGGTGCGCGGGTCGGTGTAGGCACGAGCATCCGCGCTTCTCTAGACTGGTGCGACAGACCCGTGCGCTTGGTATGGCGTGGTTGGTTTGCCCAGGATTGGGCTTCCGGTCTTCTTGAAACACTTTTTCGTTTTCGTGGTGCACTCTCGCGCCACCCTTCGCCGTTTCTCGAAAGGCCCCATGTCCACTCTTAGCCGTTCCCTTTTCGCTACTCGCCCCGACAATCACCGCACGAGCACTCGCGCAACCGTCGTTCGCAGTGCGGCCGTTCTCGCAGTGTCGGCTCTCGCCCTCAGCGGTTGCGCCACCGAGACGCCCGAGGCCACCGCCTCCCCGGATGCCAGCGCGCAGAGCGTCGACCTCAGCAACTGTGGGTTCGACGTCAGTTTCGACGCCGCCCCCGAACGCGTCATCACGATCAAGTCGTCGACCACCGAAATGCTGCTGGCGCTCGGGCTGGGCGATCGCATCATCGGCACCGCTTTTCAGGACGGTCCCGTGCCCGAGCAGTGGGCATCCGACGCTGCCGACCTCACCTCGATCGCCGAGCGCGTACCGAGTGAAGAAGCAGTACTCGACCTCGAACCCGACCTCGTCTTTGCCGGATGGGAATCGACCTTCAGCGCAGACGGCGCCGGCGAGCGCGCCGACCTCACCGCGCTGGGCATTAACACCTTCGTTGCGCCCTCGGCGTGCCAGAGTGCCGAACAGCCCGCTCAACTGAGCTTCGACAACGTCTTCAGCGACATCGAGACGGTAGCGTCGATCTTCCGGGTGGATGCGACCGAGATCGTGGCAGAACAACGCGCTCAACTGGCCGCGATCGACGCGAATGGCGACTCCCGCACCGCGCTGTGGTTCTCGTCAGGATCCGACACCCCGTATGTGGGCGCCGGCATCGGAGCACCGCAGTTGTTGCTCGATACCGTCGGGCTGACCAACATCGCTGCCGACATCGACTCCACGTGGGCTCCCTTCAACTGGGAAGCCGTCGTTGACGCCGACCCCGACTTCATTGTGCTCGTGGATGCCGCCTGGAACACCGCAGACAAGAAGATCGAAGTTCTTGAGACGAACCCTGCAACCGCTAACCTCAGTGCTGTGAAAGCTGGCCGTTACCTCGTGGTGCCGTTCGCAGCGAGCGAGGCTGGCGTGCGCAGTGTTGAAGCCGCCGCCAGCTTGTCGGCCCAGATTGCGGAGCTTGATGGCTAAAGCTTCTCCGCTCGCTCTCGGCACCGCCCTTGCGATCGCACTGCTGGTGTCGATCACGGTGGCGGTGACGATCGGCCCTGCCGACATCCGCTTCGATGAAGTGTGGCGGTCGATCGGGAGTCATCTCGGTATCGGGGTGAGCCCGCTGAGCGAACTTCGGGATGGCATTGTGTGGCAGTTGCGACTGCCACGAGTGCTGACCGCTGCGGCGGTGGGCGCGGGGCTGGCGTTGAGCGGTGCCGTGATGCAGGCGATTACGCGTAACCCACTCGCCGATCCGTACCTCTTGGGGCTGTCGTCGGGCGCTGCGCTCGGTGCCGTCTCGGTGTTGCTTTTGGGCGCCGCCGTGCTGCTGCCGCTCGCGGCTTTTGTGGGAGCGTTGCTCGCTCTCACCCTGACGTTGCTGCTCGCGGGGTCGCTGGGGGCGATCACACCCTCGCGCACCGTCTTGGCGGGTATCGCCGTCTCGGCACTCGCCTCGGCCATCACGAGCTTTGTCATCTTCTGGAGCGTCACGGGCGACTCGTATCGCGAAGTGCTCTCGTGGCTGCTGGGTTCGCTCAGCGGAGCGCGCTGGCCCGCCGTCGGCATCACGATGGTCGCCATCATCGTGATCGGTATTCCCGTGATGCTCACGGGCCGTCTGCTTGACTCCTTTGCCTTTGGCGACGTGCAGGCAGCGTCGCTCGGCGTGAACGTCAGCGCCACTCGCTGGGGGCTGCTGGCGGCATCCGCTCTCGTTACGGGTGCCATGGTGTCGGTGAGCGGCTCGATCGGCTTTGTGGGGCTGATACTGCCGCATGCCGTGCGGCTGCTCGTGGGGCCAGGCCATCGCGCTCTACTCCCCCTCAGCGCCCTCCTCGGTGCTGTCTTTCTCGTCTGGGCAGACACTCTTGCCCGCACCCTCTTTGATCCTCGCGAGATTCCCGTGGGCATCGTCACCGCGATGATCGGCGCCCCCATCTTTGCGTTCCTCCTCACGCGGCGAAAGAGCTCAACATGAGCGACGACAACGTGGGCGACAGCAGGGGCGCCGCCAGCCTCCATAACCACAGCAACCTCGGCGAGGACAGCGGCCTTGTCGCCGAACGCATCCGCGTCACCACCGACGGCACCCTGCTCATCGACGACGTCGACTGCACGGTCGCGCGCGGCTCCCTCAGTGCGCTCGTCGGGCCAAACGGTGCCGGCAAATCGACGTTGCTGCGTGCTCTCACCGCCGTGCAGACTCCCGCCGCGGGTAGCGTCACGTTCGGCAGCCACGATCTGCTCGGGATGCCCCGCCGCCAACGCGCCCGCCTCGCCGCGTTCGTGGAGCAAGACGCCACCACCGACACCTCCCTCACCGTGGGAATGGTCGTCGCGCTCGGCCGCCTGCCGCACCAGTCACTGTGGGACGCCGACTCCCCCGAATCTGCCGCCATCATCGCAGCGAGCCTCGAGACGGTCGACATGACGGCGTTCCGCGAGCGCGAGTTTCAGAGCCTCTCCGGCGGTGAAAAGCAGCGCGTGATGCTGGCCCGGGCGCTCGCCCAGCAGCCGCAGCTGCTCACCCTCGACGAACCCACCAACCACCTCGACATCGCCGCCCAGCTGGCGGTGCTCGAACTGCTGTCGAGCCTGCGCAGCACCGGCGTGACCGTGCTGGCTGCCCTTCACGATCTCTCCCTCGCGGCGAGCTACTGCGACCACATCATTGTGCTGTCCCATGGTCGCGTGGTGGCGGCGGGGGCGACTGAAACTGTGCTGACCGAACAACTGATCGCCGAGGTGTATGGCGTTACGGCATCCATCCTGCGCAATCCCGTTACGGGCAAGCCTGTGATCGGTTTCAGCCCGGCGTAGTCGCTGACTAGCGGTCGAATGCCGTGCGGGGCGCGAGAGTCGCCGCGATCCGGGCCCTCCAGCCGGCGGATGACCGCAGCGAGGCCAGCACGCTGGTCACGGCTTCTCGGCGCACGGGTTTCGGGTGCGGACTGAAGGCGGATGCCTCCACGGCGGCAAGCACGGCGGCCAGAGCAGAAGGCGGCGAGGTCGACGAACTCGGCGAGCTTGTTGAATCGGCGCCCGAGGTGACGAGGCCGAGCTGAGCTGCGAGCTGCTCGTGCTGTTGGCGCGGAGTGGAGTTGCGGGAGACGGCCACCCCAAGATCGGCGGCGCTATCGCAAATCTCTCGCCACGCCAGAGCCACGTTTCCGCGACCAACCGCACGTAGTCGCAGACCGCGACGAACGGCCCGCACGAGGGCGGGAATCGCCAGCAAGAACGGAATGGTCAGCAGCAGCAACCACCACGGTGAAATCTGAGTCTCGCCCGGCGTCGAGTTGTCAGGGATGTCATCACGCGGCACGTCGGGGCGAGCTCCCGGAGTTGCGCTCGCGGTGGGAGTGGCGGTGGGTTCAGGCTTCGACTCATCGACATCCGGAGTGCTCGGATCGTCGTTCACGCTTTGCGCGAAGCGCGGTGTACTGCCGACGGAGGTTGTCGGCTCGAACCGCACCCAACCGACGGTCGGGAAATAAAGCTCCGGCCACGAATGCAGGTTGTCGGTCGTGACGGCGTAGCGCACCTCATCCGTCTCTGAGTTCACCTGTCGCTGACCCGGGGTAAAGCCGACGACCACGCGGGCAGGGATGTCGAGGCTGCGAGCCATGGCCGCCATTGCCGAGGCGAAGTGCACGCAGTAGCCGCTCTGGGCGGAGAGGAATTCGCCGAGTACTTCGGCGCCCGAACCGTCGTAATCCTCGGCGACGGGTGCCTCTTCGGAGTACGTGAAATCGCCGTTGCGGAAGAATTTTTGAAGGGCTAAGGCTTGGTCGAAGCGCGTCGCTTCGGCCCCCGCCACTTGTTGAGCAGTTTCGGCCACGACAGCCGGCAACGACTCCGGCAGCGCCAGATACTTTTCGAATCCCTCCGGCAATTCGGTCGGTGCCGCTTCCAACTGCTCGATCGTCGGCGCTGGCGTGATGTACGACACTTCGTAGTTCGCGTCTTTGGAGTTCGCGAACGAACTGGCCACCGTTAGGCCCTCGGGCTCCCACACCCACCCGCGCCCGGCATCCGTGATGCTGGTGGCGGCGTACGGTACCGGCAGTAGCTTTCCCCGCAACCGCTGGATCTGAATCTGCATGACGTTTTCGGTTCGAGGCACCTCATCAGAGAGCCCCTGGGCGGGAGCGAACTCGTCAACGGTGTTTGCGTCGTCGAGCTCACGTTCGGAGGGACTCCACGTTTCGTCGCTGAACTCATCGAGCGCAGCCACTCTGAGGTACTCGTCACCCTCGTCAGAGAAGTAGGTCAGCGCGAGCAGCGCAGAGTCACGCCGCAGATCGTTACTCAGGTTGAGGATCGGGTTCACACCGGTAGAGATCAGGCCCGTCGCACTCGACGATGACTCCCCCGGTTCAACGCTCGGCAAGAGCACAGGAACAATCAGCGCCAGCACGAGCGCGCTTGCCACAACTGGCCATGCGGCACGCACCGTCGTTCGCTCCCCCGCGACGAGCAGGATGCCGGCGTAGGCGAGAGCCGTCACCGCGAAGCCGAACGCGTCGTGCAGCTCGCTGCGCACAAAGGCAGGGACGGCGAGCATGATGAGCAGGGGAAGCGCCGTCAGCGCCGGTCTCCGCAACACGAAGGCAATGGCATCCATCGCGACCGAGAGCCCCACCGCACCGAGGCAAATCAGAAAGACAATGCCGGTGTCGGCATCCGCCGGAAACCGCTGACTTTCCATTGACGACTGACCTTGCGCAATCAGCGCGCCAAAGCGATCGAAGGTGTCGAGGGTGGGGATGATGCCGACGATTGCGGTAGCGGGCGCAAAGAACAGGGTGAGGGTCGCGAGCCCAGCCGCGGCCCCCACGAGCGATCCGATCCAGGCGCGCGCAATGAGCGTGTGAGCCACGGCAGCGACGGCAAGCACCACGATTACGACGCCGATGTACGGGAACCACCACGCTCCCTCGGTGAGCACTTCGCCCAGACTGCTCGCCGCAACCCCGAGCGCCAGAGCGAGAGTGCCGCTCAGCGACCAGATGCGCACGCGTCGTTCGTGAGCGCGCAAACTACGAGCGCGGCTCGCCTCAGTTGTTGTCACGGTGTGCCCTCGACTCCGCAACGAACAGCGTCCACGCCTCGGCAACATCATCGAACGACTGCACCGCAATGACCTTCCACCCGGCATCGCGCAGTTCATCAGCAACAGGCTGCCGCGCCGGGTCACCCGTGCGCGCGAAATCTCCGAAGCTCGACGACGACTCCACCACAAATGCCACAGCAAGGACGCCGGCAAGCGCCTGACGTCGCAAGTACGCCACCGTTTCAGGCTCAGGATGCGCGACGAGCGCCAGCACGGGGCCTCCCGCGCTCGTGCTCGGCACCGGTTCACCCCACCAGCCCGGCGCGCTTTCGACGGGTCCGAACGTAGCGAGGCGGGTCAGGAACTCGTGTTCCTCAGCAGCCCGCCGGTGCACGATCGACGCCTCCGCCAGCTGGGAGGGACCCGTTTCGATGACCTCGACGAGAAAGCCTTCGCGCTTGAGTTGAACGGCGGCAGAGGCGAGCATACTGACGATCCACTCGAAACGCGGGCTGCGAGCGGCTGCGGTGATCGCACCGCTCGAGAGGCCCACGGATTCGTTACGGCCAGCATCCGGGTATCCCGCCAATCGGGTATCCACGATGATGCGGGCCTCGGGGTAACTGTGCTGCTCCTCTTGGCGCACCATGAGGCTGCCGTGGCGGGCGGATGCTCGCCAGTGCACCCGGCGCATCGCATCGCCGCGGCGGTACTCCCGCGTCATCGCATCATCGTCGTCACCGGCCGACCGTCGCTGAAGCACCCGAGCTTCACCGTCCCCCGACTGAGCGAGCAATGCCGACTGGGTCAACGTGACGACTCGCGGCGTGACGGTCAGTTCAGTGACACCGCCGACGCTCCAGGTGCCATGAGCCAACGCCAGCGGGTCAATGCTCTGCAGCAAGAGCGGGCCGATCTCAAAGATGCCGCGATCGCGCGGGGTAAGCGAGTACGTGAGTTGTGCGGCACTGCGCTGATTGAGCCCGCCCACTCGAGCTGACAGCGGCGGCAACCAGCCACTTGCTGTCGCCCACGGCTGCCAGGGCAGACCATCAGCCCAGTGCACCCCGCGAAGACCCGTGCGCGCATAATTATCGACCCGTAACGTGACCAGGCTTGTAGTGCCGGCCTCCACGACCGGGAAAGCGAACTGACGCGTGAGGGCCAGCGAAGTTTCTCGAGAACGCACGAGCACCCCCGCCATCAGCGGCAGGGCCAGGGCGAAGCATCCGGCATATAACAGAATCGGCATACCTGCCGCGTAGCCCGCCACAAGCCCTAGCCCGCCGAGCGCCACGAAGGCGCTGCCGCGGTTGGTGAGCCGCACCACGCGCAGCGCAACGCAGAGAGCTCGGAACGGACGAAGGCGAGGCATCAGGGCCGACTAGGACGCCGCAGCGGTGACCGGAACCGGTGTTTCCGCGACGATGCGCTCGATCACATCAGCGATCGAATGCCCCGTGAGAACAGTGGATGCCTGAGCCGAATGCCGCGCCGGAATCATCCGGTGTGCCAGCACCGTCACGGCAAGCGCGTCGATGTCATCGGGCAAGACGAAGTCTCGGCCATCGATCGCGGCGCGTGCCTTCGCGGCCCGGACCAGGTGAAGCGTGGCTCGCGGACTCGCTCCCAACCGCACTTCGGGGTCACGCCGCGTCGCCTGCGCAATCGCCACCGCATACTCCTCAACCGCCGTGCTCACGAAGACGCGGCGCACCGTCGCGATGAGCTCGCGCAACTGGTCAACGGAGACGACGGGAGTGAGCGCATCGAGTGGACTCGACAGCTCACGCGAACGCAGCATCTCGAGCTCGGCGGCGGCATCCGGGTAGCCCATCGAAATACGGGCCATAAATCGGTCGCGCTGGGCTTCGGGCAGCGGGTAGGTGCCCTCCATCTCGATGGGGTTCTGCGTCGCGACCACGATGAACGGTGATTCCAAGGTGTAGGTGGCACCGTCGACCGTCACGCTGGATTCCGCCATGCACTCGAGCAATGCAGATTGAGTCTTGGGGCTCGCGCGGTTGATCTCATCGCCGATGAGGATGTTCGCGAAAACGGGACCCTTCTTGAACTCGAACTCGCGAGTGTTCTGGTTGTAGACCGAGACACCGGTGATGTCGGCGGGCAGCAAATCGGGAGTGAATTGCACGCGAGAGACCGTGCTGTCGACCGTGCGGGCCAGTGCCCGCGCCAGCATCGTCTTGCCGACGCCGGGAACATCTTCGATGAGCAAATGTCCCTCGGCAAGAAGCACCGTGAGCGCCAGTCGCACTGCTTCGGTCTTACCGTCGATCACCGTTGACACACTGCGAATAATCGCATCACAGCGATCGTGGAACACGTCATCGGGTAGAGACCCGGAGCTAGGGACATCCATGGAGTGAGTCTTACACCCGTCGTGCACTACGGCAATTGCTTTCGCTTGCGAAGCTCTTCTTCGAGGGACCGGATCTTCTCTTGGCGCTCGAAATATTCGATCTCGGCGTCGAGCTTAGCGAGCTCGGCTTCTGTTGAGCTGGTGTTGTTCGTTGCGAGGTCTGCACGACGTTCGGGTGCGCCAAACGACGAGAAAGTTGGTGCAGCCGAGTTGTATTCGCGACCAATCGCGAACCACAAAATGCTGCCGATGAAGGGCATGATGATCACGATAAACAACCATGTGATCTTGCCTAGATTCTTGATGCGAGATTCATCAATCAGGATGACGTCGATCAGAACAGCGATCAGTAGCGCGAAGTACGCGAACGAAATGAGAAGCCCCATCCCATTATCGTAGAGGCAAAATCACCGACAGTCGAGTATTATTCCTCTTTGAGGGTACTCTCATCGTGAGCTTCAGCGAAGCCTGCCATCCACGCCTCTTTCGTGCCGAGACTAAACATGTCTTCGGGGCCGCTGCGCACAAGAGACCGGGCGCCGGGAGCATCGAGATCAGCGACGTGGCTGCCGAGTCCGCGCAGCACCGCAACGGGTAATCCCCCGGCCTTGCCCTTGACCAAATCCGTCGCGGCGGCAACTTCGTCGGCGAGTGCCGTGACGCTCACCGCGAGCGGGCGGCCCGAAGCATCCGCGGTTCCTCGCAGATCATCAAGCACGTGAATGCCGGCGGCGCCGATAGCGATGTCGGCCTGCCCCTTGCGCCACGGCCGCCCCACGGTGTCGGTAATCACGAGGCCGATAGTCACGCCGAACCGCTGCCGCAGACCAGCACACAGCGTGCGCGCGGTCGCGTCGGGGTCGAGCGGCAAAAGCAGAACAATGCCGTCGGGAGTGTTGCTGGAATCAACACCGGCCGCTGCCATCACGAGACCGAGTCGGTTCTCGACGATGCGCGTCACGCCATTGGGGTGCTCGCGCGACGCGACGATGCGCACGGTTTCATCGGTAATCGCTTGTTCGCGATCTGCCGCTTCGACCGAGCGGCCCTCGGCCTTGCTCACAATCTTGGAGGTCACGGTGAGGATGTCGCCATCAAGCAGTCCGCCCGCACTGACATCGCCAGACTCTGCCACCAGGGCGTCCGCAATCACTTCGACGAGATCGTCTCCGGACACTATTTCGGGGATGCCGGGCACGGCCCAGGCGCTCATTCTCACGCTTCTAGTCTGGGGCATCATTCGTGCGCTCTCCTACTTGCGCAGTGCGGGAAGCACGGCGCGGCCAAAGACATCCAAGAATTCCCGCTGATTGCGACCCACGTTGTGCAGGTAGATGCGATCAAACCCGGCGTCGAGGTAGCTCTGAATGTAGGCACGGTGCACGTCGGGATCGGCGCTTACGGGCATCCGCCCCTCGAAGTCCTCTGGTCGCACCATGCGGGCAAGCTGTTCAAGCTCGAACGGCGAGCGGATGTCGTTCTTGGCGAACCGCAGTCCGCCGTTCGGCCATTCGGTGAGCGCGTTGCGCATGGCCTGCTCATCTGTTTCGGCCCAGCTCAAGTGCAGCCGCAGCACGCGGCTCTGGCTTTCTCGGCTGCGCCCTGCCTCGCGGGCACCTTCGGCGAAGCGCGCAAGCAACATATCGATCTTCTCGAGCGGTGCCGCTTCGGTGATGAGGCCGTCGACGGTCTTTCCGGCGCGCTTCGCCGCGACCGGGCCGGCTGTCGCAACCAAGATTTCGGGGGCGACTTCGGGCATTGTCCAGAGTCGCGTCGACTCGAGGCGGTAGAACTGGCCTTCGTGGCGAACGTCTTTGTTCGCGAGCCCCGAGGCGAAGAGCTTTTTGATGATCTCGACGGCTTCGAACATCCGGTTGATGCGTTCGGGGGCTTCGGGCCAATACTGACCGACGATGTGTTCGTTGATCGCTTCGCCACTGCCGAGCCCTAACCAGTGACGGCCCGGGTTCATGGCGGCAAGGGTGGCGGAGGCCTGGGCGACCATCGCGGGATGCCAGCGGAACGTCGGCGCGGTAACGCCCGTACCGAGATCGCCCGTCGTGGTTTCGCCGAGACCGCTCAGCACGTTCCACACGAACGATGCTTGCCCCTGCTGTGGCACCCACGGCTGATAGTGGTCGGCGGCCATGACCCCGCGAAAGCCCCGCGTTTCTGCATGCTGCGCAAAGCCCATCACCTCGCGCGGGTGAAACCGTTCGAGCATGGCGGCATAGCCGATATGGGGGGCAGCAACAGTCACGGGCATCCGTCTATTGTGGCGGTTATGGTGCCCCAAGTGGGCCCACCATTCGCGCAACCGTTGAGTTGGCACGCTCGCGGGCGGATAATGGCGGTCTACTCAATGAGGAGTCAGCATGAAGCTCGGCGCGTTTTCTGTCAGTCTCACCGTGAAATACCGTGCTGCGTCCTTTGAGCTCCACAAGCGACGAAACCTCGAGCGACCGATCGACCAGGTCCTGATCGACCAGCGACGCTAGCCCGCCGATGCACGTCATTCTCATCCCCGGATTCTGGCTCGACGGAGACTCGTGGGCTCCGGTAACCCGCGCTCTTCGAGATGCTGGCCACACCGCGCATCCGCTCACCCTCCCTGGCTTGCGACGCCGTGACACCAACCGCGCGACGGTAACCCTGGCCGACCACATCGCGGCGGTGGTCGCGGTGGTTGACGCCCTCACTCATGTCGAGGCCGACGGCAGCGAGAACGGAAACGACGACGAAGACGAGCGACCGACGCCCCGCATTGCCCTCGTTGCCCATAGCGGCGGTGGCCCCATTGCCCACGCGGTAGCGGATGCCCGGCCCACGTGCTTGGCCAGAATCGTGCACGTCGACACCGTGCCACTGCCGAACGGCATGCCCATCAACACCGAACTGCCGACCGTTGACGGTGAGATCCCACTGCCTGACTGGAGCATCTTCGACGATGAAGACCTCGTTGACCTGACCGACGAACTGCGCACGTGGTTTCAAGAAATTGCGATCCCCCAGCCAGCACTGATCGCAACCACCCCGCAATCGCTCTCCACGCCGGCGCGCTTCAGCGTGCCCGCCACCGTAATCTGTTGCGAGTTCCCTTCCGAGCAAGTGCGAGAGTGGATGAGCGAGGGTGCACCCTTCGCGACCGAACTCGCTCAGCTCACCGACCTCGAACTCGTAGACCTCCCCACCGGGCACTGGCCGCAGTTCACGAAACCGGCTGAGCTCTCGGAGGCCATCATCACGGCTTTGCATCGCACCTAAATCGGGTCTTGCCGTCAGCGACTGCCCGCCTTACACTGAGCAAACGCCAACTATTGAAAGGAGCCTCGCGTGTTTGTTTTCACCATTACGAAGAACCCCACGACCGCCGGCTCCGTCGGCACCCTCACCGCCTAACCGGTTAGCGCTCTCCGCTCACCGGTTCTGACGGTGGCGGCGCTCACGGAGCACACGACCCAACTCGATCATCGCGAGACTGCGACGACTGACGAGTCTGCACCCCCTTCATGGGTGCGTTCGCCTCTCGATGGTCTTCCCTTCTTCAGCGACTCGCGATCACTGTGGGATGCCGTTGGGTCGCCACCTGAAACAGCGCAATTGTGCGCACCTTCCGCATCCACTTTTTTCACGAAAGACACCTCATGAACGCAACTCTGGCGGCTCCGAAAGACCGCCGTGACCATCCGCCCGAACCTCGTCCCGTCGACGAGCCGCGCCCTGCGGCAGCACGTCGTGTGGGAGTCATCGACCGTCTTGCTCTGCATCTCGGCGTCGCTCTCATCACGTGGAGCCGCCGGCCGCACCGCGCTCGACTGCTCGCGTCGGCTGAACTGCGGGCTCAACACCAGCTCCGCCGCGAGCGTGTGGCGCTGGCCCGTGCTCGCACTGAGCAGAAATATCCGCGGCTCATCATCCGATGAGAACCACGTATTCGACCGTCGCCGCAGCTCTCCGGCGGCGGTCGTTTCGTTGTCAGCGAACTTTGAGCAAAACGACTTGGCACTCTCGGGGCGAGAGTGCTAATTTTTGATTGTTGAGTCACGGTGACTCAACTTTGAGAAAGGGGTTTCCCATGACACTGTCATTTGATCCTTTTGCCGAACTCGACAGGCTCACCTCCGCTGCCCAGTCCCGCGTCGGCACCCAGCCCATGCCCGTGGATCTCTACCGCCAGGCTGACGAGTACGTTCTCACCGCCGACCTTCCGGGCGTCGATCCCGGCTCCGTTGACGTTGACGTTGACGGTCAGCTCCTCACCATTCGCGCCGAGCGCACCGCTGGCGAGCGCGAAGGAGCCAAATGGCTCTCGCAGGAGCGCCGCTACGGTTCCTACCTTCGCCAGTTCAGCATCGGTGCGGGCATCGACCGCGACAACATCAGTGCCAGCTACGACAACGGTGTACTCAGCGTGATCATCCCAGTGTCGGAGAAGGCAAAACCTCGCAAGATCGAGGTCAGCACTAACTCCGCCAACCAGGCTCGATCGACCGAGAAAGTCGCTGTCACGAGCTAGACGGCATGCTGTAGCCGGCGGAGTTGATTGCCGGCACAACAACGATGGGCGGATGCTTCACGCATCCGCCCATCGTCAATTAAACCGTGTGCGCGTCTCGCGCCCTAGGCCCTACAACGCCCGCAGTCGCGGAGCGATATCGCGCTCGAAAAGTTCGAGGAAGCGACGCTGGTCGCCACCGGGCGCGTGGAATACGAGGTGGTTGAGGCCGGCCTCCACGTATGGTCGAATCGCTTCGACGATCTTGTCGGGGTCGTTGCCCACGATCCACCGCGACGCGATCTGTTCGATCGGCAGAGCGTCAGCGGCACGCTCCATCTCGATGGGGTCGGTGATGTCGTGCTTTTGCTCTTTGGAGAGCGCAAGCGGAGCCCAGAAACGGGTGTTTTCGAGCGCGAGCTCAGCATCGGTGTCGTACGAGAGCTTGATCTCGATCATCCGGTCGATGTCTTCGAACTTGCGATCGACCTTGGCTGCACCCTCCTTCACGCCGGGGATCAGCGCGTCGTTGTAGAGCTCCATGCCCTTGCCCGACGTGCAAATGAAACCGTCACCGGCACGGCCGGCGTAGCGTGCCACCATGGGGCCACCGGCGGCGATGTAGATCGGGATGGGCTGGTCGGGGCGGTCATAAATGCTCGCACCGTGAGTGGAGTAGTACTCTCCCTCGAACGACACGCGGTCTGAGGTCCACAGTTCGCGCATGAGGCGAACCGATTCACGCAAGCGAGCGAAGCGTTCCTTGAACTCGGGCCAGTCTTGCTCACCGGCACCGCGGAATCCGGTGGCGATCTCGTTGAGTGCCTCGCCCGTTCCCACCCCGAGCATGATGCGCCCCGGGTACAGGCACCCCATCGTGGCGAAGGCCTGAGCGAGCACGGCGGGGTTGTAACGGAAAGTCGGAGTCATCACGCTCGTGCCGATACGGATCGTGCTCGTGCGCTCACCGACCGCTGCCATCCAGCTCAGCGAGAACGGCGCATGACCGCCCTCGTGACGCCACGGCTGGAAGTGGTCGCTGACCGCAACACTCTCCATGCCGTGAGCTTCGGCCGCCACCGCAATCTCTACGAGTTCACGCGGGGCAAATTGTTCGGCTGACGCTTTGTATCCGAGAGTGAGAGTCATAGACCCATTGTGCCGGTGTTAGTCGCGCGGCGCTTGCAAAAACTCAGAAACCACCCGAGGAACATACGGCGCAACATCTCCGCCGAGCGCCGCAACCTGGCGAACGAGCGAGCTGGAGACGTGCGCGTGCGCGGGATTCGGCAGCATAAAGATGGTTTCGACGGCCGCGAGGTCACGGTTGACGATCGCCATAGGCGTTTCGTAGGCGACATCCACTTGAGACCGGATGCCCTTCACGATGACGCTCGCACCAACCTCGGTGCAGTAGTCGACGAGCAACCCCATGCTCCAACTCGTGATGCGGATGTTGCCGGCAAGCCGGGCATCCGCCACCGCCTGCTCGATGAGTGAGACGCGCTGGGCTATAGGCAGAAGCGCCGTCTTGCCGGGGTTGTGCACGACAAGAACGTGCACTTCGTCAAAGGTTTTTGCTGCCCGCTCAATCACGTCCAGGTGGCCCAGGGTGACAGGGTCAAAGGACCCGGGAACGACAGCGATCCGACTCATGCTTCAACGATAGTGGCTGAGCCCGTTCCCCTACGTGGGAGTTCGCTGTGCGGGGAACTTGTTTTACCGAAGTTCGCTTTCGGTGAGCTAGTTCTTACCCAAGAAGGCTTCGGCGCTCTCATCAAGGCGACGCTTCAATGCATCGGCAAGCGCCGGATGCTCAGCAAGAGTCGGGTCGGCGACGAGAACACTCTGCGCCGCCTCGCGAGCCTCCGTGATCAGTTGCCCATCGTTGGCCACGCGCAGCAGCTTGAGGCTCGAACGCCCGCCCGACTGCACTCCGCCGAGCACATCACCTTCACGACGCAGCTCCAAGTCTTTGTTCGCGAGTTCGAAACCATCGAGAGTGGATGCCACAGCCTCGACACGCTCGCGAGCCAACGACTCCCCCTCGGCTGCTGTCACAAACAGGCACAGGCCGGGGACGCCACCACGGCCGACACGACCGCGCAGCTGGTGCAGTTGGGAAACCCCGAAGCGGTCAGCATCGAGAACGACCATCACGGAAGCGTTGGGCACGTCGACGCCCACCTCGATCACGGTCGTCGCGACGAGCACATCGATATCGCCGGCAGCAAACGAGCGCATGAGCTCGTCTTTCTCGTCGCTCGAGAGCTTGCCGTGCAGCGCCTCGATCCGCTTACCCGCGAGAACCTCGTTGTTGCGCAGCGACGCCAGCACTTCAGTGACGTTGGCGATGGGTCGCGGCGGTCCGGCATCCGGATCGTCGGTCGCTTGCGAAGCGGGCTCACTGCCGGGCTCTTCTGTCTTGGCATCAATCGCGGGGCACACGACGAAGCCCTGCCGCCCGATAGCCAGCTCTTCGGCCAACCGTTGCCAGACGCGTGACACCCAGCCGGGCTTCTCGGCCAGCGGCACGACGTGACTGCTGATCGGTTGACGACCGGCAGGCAACTCGGCGATGGATGAAATGTCGAGGTCACCGAAGACCGTCATCGCGACGGTGCGCGGGATCGGCGTTGCGGTAAGGACAAGAACGTGGGGCGGCGTGGCGCCCTTGAGCCGCAGAGCCTCGCGCTGGTCGACACCGAAGCGGTGCTGCTCGTCGACGACGACGAGACCGAGATCGACGAAGCTGACCGCATCGCCCAAGAGTGCGTGCGTACCGATAACGATGCGCGACGCACCCGAAACGGTCGCCAACAGGGCCTTCTTGCGTTCTGCCGTGGGCAATTGGCCGGTGATGAGGGTAGGGCGCAATTCGGCCGCGAGATCGGGACCCAGCGTTCGTACGATCGACCGAAAGTGTTGATGAGCGAGCACTTCGGTGGGTGCCAGCAACGCTGACTGGCCACCTGATTGCGCAACAGCCAACATCGCACGCAGCGCGACGAGCGTCTTACCGGAACCAACTTCACCCTGCACCAGGCGATTCATCGGCACAGGCTCGGCAAGGTCGTGGAAGATCTGCTCGCCGACGGACTGCTGGTCGCCCGTGAGCGTAAACGGCAACGCAGCATCGAAGCCTTCGAGCAGGGAGCCAGCGGTGCGTGCAACCGCCGCTGACTCCCGTTGCTTCTGGCGCTGCTGCACGAGAGCGGACTGCAGCACGAAAGCTTCGTGAAAGCGTAGGGTGTCGCGAGCGCTGCGCCAATCGGAGTCGACCTTGGGGCGGTGCACGAGCTCAAGCGCCTGCGAATACCGCAGTAGTTCGCGTTCGCGGCGCACGGCATCCGGAACCGGGTCTTCGAGCGGGCCAAGCGTGTCGAGCACGACCTCGACCGCTTTCTGAATCTGCCAACTCGCGACAGTGGAAGTTGCGGGGTAAATCGGGATCGGCTGCTCTGCCCACCCCTTAGCCTGCTCGGGCTTCTTCAACTCAAGAGCGTCGCGGTCGAAAAGTTCGTAATCGGGGTGCGCCAGTTGGCGCGTGCCACGGTATTGCCCGACCTTGCCGGCAAAGATTCCGCGAACGCCAGGAAGGAGCTCGTTGGCCCGCCACGCCTGATTGAAGAACGTGAGGGTCAGGATGCCCGTGCCATCGCTGATCGACACCTCAAGAATCGAACCGCGCTTGTTGCGCATGGGGCGATTACGCACCTCGCGCACCTCGGCCACGATCGTGACCGCTTCATCGAGCGGCAATTCGGCCAGAGCGGTGAGTTCACCGCGCCGCGCATACCGTCGCGGATAGTGCGTCAT
The DNA here is from genome assembly GCF_057365065.1 of Salinibacterium sp. 10G20-15. Lineage (NCBI taxonomy): Bacteria > Bacillati > Actinomycetota > Actinomycetes > Micrococcales > Microbacteriaceae > Salinibacterium > Salinibacterium sp. 10G20-15. The sequence continues at coordinate 1,966,552 of NZ_CP195118.1, read as the reverse complement.
GAGGTCGCCCACAGTGAGTAAACCAAGGCCGCGCTGCATGGAAGTAGCAGTGCGCCCACCCAGCACAGCGCTGAGCTTTTGATCAAGGGGCGAGGTCACTCTAGAAGAGTACCGGTGACCACTGGCGTTCTTCAGACGGCTAGGCTCGAAAGGCCATGACACGCATAATCGCCGGCTACGCCGGCTCCCTTACGATTGCCGTTCCCAGCGCGGGCACGCGCCCCACGAGCGACCGCCTGCGCGAAGCGATCTTCTCCGCGCTTGAGGCTCGCGACGCCATCGACGGCGCCCGCGTGCTCGACCTCTATGCCGGTTCGGGAGCCCTGGGTCTCGAATCCGCCTCCCGCGGAGCACCGCACGTAACCCTAGTGGAGAAGAATCCGCGCGCCGCCGACACGTGCCGCAAGAACGCCACGCTCATCGCCGCGAAGGCTCCGCGCGGTTCAAGACCAATCATTCTCACCGCCGCTCGTGCCGTGCACACCTTTTTGGAGACATCCGGCGATCAGTGGGATCTCGTCTTTATCGACCCGCCGTATGAACTCGGCAATGCCGAACTCGACGATGCTCTCGCATTGCTCGCACCGCAGCTGAGCCCTGACGCCCTCGTGATCGTCGAACGCAGTTCACGCGACCCCGAGCCCGAGTGGCCCGCCGGTCTCGAACTCGACCGCCGCAAAGACTACGGCGACACCACGCTGTACTGGGTTCAGCCCAGCGAGGCCTAATTCGAACGAGCGCTACCCCGCCGCGCCATCCCACCCGGCATACGGGTCCCAGCCACCACGCTCGGTGTACGCAGCACCATCGACGAGAAGCCCTTCCCCCTCGACCACGCGACCGATCGCCCGAAAACCTGCCGGCAACGTTGCCCCCTCGGGGAACGTCGCCAACAGCGAGTGATCTTCGCCACCATCGAGTTGCACTCGACCACCCACCGCTTCGGATGACAGGTCGAGTCCCACTCCGCTAGCCGTCGCAATGCGGCGCGCATCAATCGCGAGCCCGTCGCTGAGGTCGAGCATTGACGTGGCTCCCCCAAGCGCGGCGGCTTTGCCGTCCGCGATGGGAGGCGCTGGCCTGAGTTGGGCGGCGATGGCGTCGGGATGCTGGGTCGCGAGTGTAGCCGCGGCGGCAGCATCCGGTTCCCCGTCAACGACACCTTCGGTGAACAGCAATCGGAGTCCTTCAGCCGCGAGACCCAGCGTGCCGGAAACAGCGATCACATCGCCGACGCGGGCCCCCGAGCGCAGTACGGGAGCGCGTCCCTCAAGATCGCCGAAAGCGGTGATGACAATCGTGAGCACGGTCGACACCGAAAGGTCGCCACCAATGACTCCGCTACCGGCGGCAAGCGACTCGCAGCCTTCGCGCAGTCCATCGGCAATCGCTTCAAGCGAGGAGACCGGGGTGTCATTGGGCGCAGCAATCGCGACGACCAGGCCGGTGGGCACCGCCCCCATCGCGGCGACATCTGAGAGGTTCGTGGCCGCCGCTTTCCAGCCGAGGTCGTACGGGCTCGACCACGCCATCCGAAAATCGGGGCCGTGGATCATCATGTCCGTTGTAATCACGACGCGCTTGTCAGGCGCCGCCAACACGGCAGCATCGTCGCCGGGGCCAATGAGCTCGCCGGCGGCAGAGGGCAGGCGCGGAAAAATGCGCTTCAGGGCAGCAAGTTCGCCCACGCCACCGAGAGTGTCAGGGGTCTCGCTCTCGCGGTCAATCGTCATGAACTCACGGTAGCCTGAAGGCGATGAGAACGACGACCCGCACTCCCCTGATCGCCCTGCTCGCGATGGTTCCTTTGCTGGCGACACTGGGCGGATGCGCGGCGATCGTGCCGCTTGAGCCCGGCGATGACGCCGGTAACCCCTCCTGCGCCGACGTCATTGTGCGGCTGCCCGATACTGTCGCGGGGCTCGACAAGCGCGAGACCAACGCTCAGGGCACGGGCGCGTGGGGCGAACCCGCCACCATCCTGCTGCGCTGCGGCGTTGCAGTACCCGCTCCTACGGCCGAACTTGCCTGCGTCACAGCCCCCGAAGACGGCATCGATTGGTTGCGCGACGATAGCGACGCCCCCAACTATGTCTTCACGTCGTACGGTCGCGATCCCGCGGTCCAGGTGATCGTCGACAGCGATGGTGACCCCGATATCGACGGCGACGAGGTCTCTGGCTTCGAGGCGCTCAGCGATGTCGCGGGAGCGGTCAGCCAGATTCCCGCCGAACGCTTCTGCGTCGCCCTCTCAGACACTCCTGCGCCGAGCGAGACAGAGTCGCCCGAGTCGCCCGAGTAGCCCGTTGGGCGCGATAGGCGCGATAGGCGCACAGCCTGCGGGGATCACACGTCTTCGCTAGAGCGAGCTAGCGAGCGGTTTCGAGCCCCAGCTCTATGAGTTCGTTGATCAGCTCGGGGTAACTCATTCCGCTCGCTGCCCAGCACTTGGGGAACATAGAAATCGGCGTGAAGCCCGGCAGCGTGTTGATCTCGTTCACCACGAACTCAGAGCCGTCGAAGAAGAAGTCAACGCGGGCAAGCCCTGCCCCGCCGATCGATTCGAAAGCACGGGCCGCCGTGCGCTGCATTTGCCAAAGTTCGCCATCGCGCAGCGGCGCGGGGCAGATGAGTTCCGCGGCGGCCACATCGAGATACTTCGCTTCAAAGTCATAGAAGTCGCGGCCGGTGACCACGATCTCACCCGCGACGCTCACCCGCGTCTGGCCGCCATTACGGCCCGCAAGCACTCCGCACTCGATCTCGCGCCCGGTCATCGCCTGTTCGACGAGCGCGGTGGAGTCTTCCGCAAAGGCGGCAGCGAAGGCAGCATCGAGTTCTTCGGGGCTGGAAACCTTAGTCACGCCCACTGAGGAACCTGCGCGCGCGGGCTTCACGAAGACAGGGAACCCGAGGCTGGAGGCGCGCTTGCGCCACACATCCGGAGTTCGCTGCCAGTCGAGCGCCGACACGGTCACCCACGGTGCAACGGCAACACCGGCGGCCTCGAGCGCGAGCTTCGTGAAGTGCTTATTCATGCCCATGGCAGAGGCGAGTACGCCGTTGCCGACGTAGGGCAATCCCGAGAGCTCGATGAGGCCCTGAACGGTGCCGTCTTCGCCGAAGGGGCCGTGCAAGATGGGGAACACGATGTCGACGTCACCGAAGCTGCGAACGCTGCCGTCGGCCTCCACCACCGTCATTTCGCGGGAGGCAGCCGAGTCTGGCCAGCGTACTCGCGTGCCATTGTCAACGACCTCGGGCATCGCCTCCGGGTTGAGCAAGAAAGTCTCGGCGTGATCGGGCTGAAGCGTAAAGGCGCCGTCCCGCGTGATGCCGACGGGAATGACGGTGTACTTGTCACGGTCGATCGCCGAGAGAACTCCCCCGGCGGTCGCGCAACTGATGCTGTGCTCCGAAGAACGACCACCGAACAGCAACACCACCGTCACAGGACCACTCGCGGTTGGTGTGGGCTGAGTCGTCATCGTTTACTCCCCTTGAGGAAGGTCGTCAGTGGTGAGGTGCGGCGCGATATCCCGCGGGGCGAGCGTGCCTGCCAACACTTCAGCCACCTGGCTGGCGATCGGCATGTCTACGCCCTTCGAGAGCGCGAGTTCGAGAATGGGCGCGACCGAGGAGAGGCCTTCCGCTGTCTGGTTCATCTGCTTGATGACTTCAGAGAAGCTATAGCCCTGACCCAGCAGACGGCCGGCAGTGTTGTTACGCGAGAGCGATGACTCGCACGTCGCGATGAGGTCGCCAAGCCCGGCCAATCCGGCCAGCGTCTCAGCGCGAGCCCCAAAAGCGACCGAAAAGTCGGTCATTTCGGCGAGACCGCGCGTAATGATCGAGGCCTTGGTGTTCTCGCCGTAGCCGACCCCATCCACGATTCCGATGGCAACAGCGATGAGGTTTTTGAGCACTCCACCAAACTCGGTGCCGATGACATCGGTGTTCACAAAGGAGCGGAAGTAGCTGTTGCGTGCGGTGACGGCCACGGCGGTTGCCGTTTCAAGGCTCGCGCTGCTCATGACGGCAGCGGTCGGCTGCTCCTTGGCAATCTCGAGAGCCAAGTTGGGGCCGGATGCCACGGCCACCCGGTTGGGATCGACACCCAACTCTTGCAGAATCACTTCACTCATTCGCGCTCCGGTGCCCTTTTCAACACCCTTCATGAGCGAGACAATAATCGCGTCTTCCGGGATGAGTTCGCGAACGATGCGCAGGTTCTCGCGGAGCGATTGAGCCGGCACAGAGAGATACACCTGTTCGGCGCCATCCAGAACGTCATGCAGTTTGTCGCTGGCCCAGAGCGAGCGCGGCAGGTTGATACCGGGGAGGTAGTCGCTGTTGCGTTTGGACTGCGAGATTTCGCGAGCCAGTTCGGGGCGACGCGCCCACAGCGCAACGTTGTTGCCACCGTCGGCGAGAATCTTGGAGAACGTCGTTCCCCACGAGCCGGCGCCGAGAACGGCGACGCGGCGGGGACTTTCGGGTGTTTCGGCGTTGTCGTTGATCACGTTACTTGCTCTCGAATCGGCCGGTCTCGCTCTGACCATGCTCGGCGGGGTTGTAGCGCACAGCGGGGGCGCTCTCGTGTCGCAGTTCTTCGAGCAGCGACGTGATGGCAGTCATGAGCTTCTCCGTTGCTTCAGCGAGCACACGCGAATCCACATGCTTGCCTTCATACTCAGAAAGATCGAGGGGTTCACCGAAACGAATGTGAATTGTCTTACGAGGAAAAACACTAATACGTTTCGAGTATCGCGGCAGGATTTCTTGCGCACCCCAGCTCGCGGTGGGAATGAGCGGAATCCCTGCCTCAAGCGCGGTGCGCACGGCACCGTACTTGCCGCGCATCGGCCACATGTCTGGCTCGCGGGTCAGCGACCCTTCCGGATAGATCACTACGGCAAGGCCCTGGTCGGCAATCTGACGAGCGGCTTTCATGGGATCACCGCTCTGGCGTCCACGAGGTACACGCTCGACCGGCACTTGGCCTGACTTTTTGAGCAGCCAGCCCACCACGGGAACCTTGAATAGCGACGCTTTGGCCATGTAGCGCGGCATGCGCCCGATCTTCCACATACCTACACCAATCACCACGGGATCGATGTTGCTGTAATGATTGGGCGACATCACGAACGCGCCCTCTGCGGGCACGTGGTGAGCATCATGCAGCTTAAACCTCGCCAGCAGGGTCATGGTGGGAAGCAGCAGAAAAGCGAGCAACCGAAAGGCAGCCGTCTTCTCCGACTTCACTCGCTTGGGCTGCGGTGAGCGGGATGACACCGGCGGCTATCCCTCGTAAACGAAGTCAGCGCCCAGTGTTTCGAGCTTGTCAATGAAGTGCTCGTAGCCGCGCGCGATGATTCCGATGTTGCTTACTGTGGATTGCCCATCCGCGGTCAACGCTGCAATGAGGTGGCTGAAGCCACCGCGCAGGTCGGGGATCTCAACATCCGCACCGTGCAGTGCTGTCGGGCCGATGATGACAGCTGCCTGCTCAAGAGGACGGCGAGGAACGCGACGGCTCACCGACTCGATTCCCTCTTCGAACACCTCGATATCCGCGCCCATCTCCACAAGAGCAGAGGTGAAGCCTAGGCGGTTCTCGTATACCGTCTCGTGAACGACGGAACGCCCTTCAGCCTGAGTGAGCGCAACGATGAGCGGCTGCTGCCAGTCCGTCATGAAACCAGGGTGCACATCAGTTTCGATCACAACGGGCTTGAGCGCTCCACCGGGGTGCCAGAAGCGGATGCCGTCTTCAGCAATATCGAACGCGCCACCCACCTTGCGGAAGATGTTCAAGAAGGTCATGAGCTCTTGCTGCATGGCGCCCTCAACGAAGATATCTCCGCCGGTGGCCAGAGCAGCGGATGCCCAGCTCGCGGCCTCGTTGCGGTCGAAGAGTGCGCGGTGGTTGTAACCGCTGAGCTTCTCGACGCCCTCGATGAAGATGACACGGTTGGGCTCGACGTTGATGATCGCACCCATTTTTTGCAAGATCGCGATGAGATCCATGATCTCGGGCTCGATTGCTGCACCCTTGAGCTCGGTAACGCCCTGGGCGAGAACTGCCGTGAGCAGCACTTGCTCGGTCGCCCCCACGCTCGGGTAGGGCAGGTCGATGTTGGCACCATGGAGGCCATCGGGGGCCGTGAGACGAATACCCTCATAGCTCTTGTCGACGACGGCGCCGAACGCTCGCAGAGCATCCAAATGGAAGTCGATGGGACGGTCGCCAATACGGCAACCACCGAGGTCAGGGATCAGCGCTTCGCCGAGGCGGTGCAATAGTGGTCCACAGAACAGGATCGGGATGCGGCTCGAGCCGGCAAGGGCATCAATCTTGGCGAAGTGCGCCTTCAGTACGTTTTTGGGGTCGAGGGTGAGTTCGCCGTCACCGGTCTCGGTGACCGTTACGCCGTAGGCCTCAAGCATCCCGGTAACGACGCCGACATCGCTAATGGCCGGAACGTCCCGCAGAACGCTGGGGGTGTCAGCCAGAAGTGCTGCCACCATTGCCTTAGTGGCGAGGTTCTTCGCACCGCGAACGTTGATGCGTCCACGAAGGGGCTTTCCACCATTAATGACAATTTGGTTGGAATGCAGACCTGATCGCTTGGCCGCCGCTGTTGCGTCTTGAGCCAATGGATTCATCGTTACCTCTACTTCGCTGGCAAAGTCTTGGGTCGCCATGATTCGCGGCGGCTTTCAAACTCCGTGATGTCTGTTTCGTTTCTCAGGGTGAGGCCGATGTCATCGAGACCTTCGAGCAAACGCCACCTAGTGTAATCATCAATCTCGAATGTGAACTGTGCGGCCCCTGCTGTGACGGTGCGGGATTCAAGGTCAACGCTCACTTCAAGTTCAGGGTCGGCCTCGACGAGGGCCCAGAGCGACTCGATGTCTTCCTCAGAAAGCTGCGCGGCCAACAACCCTTGCTTGCCCGAGTTGCCGCGGAAGATGTCGCCGAAGCGTGAACTCAGCACCGCGTGGAAGCCGAAGTCGCGAAGCGCCCAGACGGCGTGCTCACGGCTGGAGCCGGTACCGAAGTCGGAGCCGGCGATGAGGATCTTGCCGTGGCTGTAAGGCTCGCGGTTCAGAATGAAGTCGGGGTCTTGACGCCAACCGAAGAAGAGCGCGTCGTCGAACCCGGTCTTGGTGACTCGCTTGAGGAACTCGGCGGGGATGATCTGGTCGGTGTCGACGTTACTGCGCTTGAGCGGAACAGCGATGCCACTGATGGTCGTAATCTTCTCCATTAGCGTGACTCCTCAGCGGTCGTAGCGGCGAGCGCCAGCTGTTCGGGCAGTGGGCTGTTCTCGAGGTCCCACGGGCTTGAAAGCGTTCCGCGGATGGCGGTGGCCGCGGCAACGAGCGGCGACACCAGATGGGTACGCCCTCCCTTGCCTTGGCGACCTTCGAAGTTGCGGTTACTGGTAGAGGCGCAACGCTCCCCCGGAGCCAGTTGGTCGGGGTTCATGCCGAGGCACATCGAGCACCCCGCGAATCGCCATTCGGCACCGAACTCTTCGACGATTTTGTCGAGGCCTTCGGCTTCTGCCTCGAGACGAACGCGTGCGGAGCCGGGAACGACCATAACGCGCACGTTGTCCGCCTTCTTGCGGCCTTTGATGATGGAGGTGAAGGCCCGGAGGTCTTCGATGCGGCTGTTGGTGCACGACCCCATGAAGACGGCATCCACTCGGATGTCTTTCATCGGCATGCCAGCATCGAGTGCCATGTATTCCAGAGCGCGCTCCGCCGCTGTGCGTTCCGTCGCGTCAGGGATTTCAGCAGGAACGGGAACGTTGTCGCTGAGAGACACGCCCTGGCCGGGGTTGGTACCCCAGGTGACGAAAGGCTCGAGCGTGTTGGCGTCGAGGAAGACTTCGGCATCGAAGACGGCATCCTCGTCGGTCGCGAGCGTGTTCCAGTATTCGACGGCGGCATCCCAGTCAGCACCCTCGGGGGCGTGCGGGCGGCCCTTGAGGTAGTCGTAGGTGATCTGGTCGGGCGCGATCATGCCGGCGCGGGCGCCTGCTTCGATCGACATGTTGCAGATCGTCATGCGACCCTCCATAGAGAGGGAGCGGATGGCGCTGCCGCGGAATTCGAGAACGTACCCCTGGCCTCCGCCGGTTCCGATCTGCGCGATGACCGCGAGGATGATGTCTTTCGCGGTGACACCGGGACGCAGTTCGCCCTCGACGGTGATTGCCATCGTCTTGAAGGCTTTGAGCGGAAGGGTCTGAGTGGCGAGCACGTGCTCGACTTCACTCGTGCCGATTCCGAACGCCATGGCCCCGAAAGCCCCGTGCGTGCTGGTGTGCGAGTCGCCGCACACGACGGTGATGCCGGGCATCGTCAGCCCGAGCTGCGGGCCAACAACGTGAACGATGCCCTGCTCGATGTCGCCGAGCGAGTGCAGGCGAACGCCGAATTCTTCTGCATTGTTACGCAGCGTCTGAATTTGGGTGCGGCTCGTGAGGTCGGCAATCGGCTTGTGGATAGCCAGCGTAGGAGTGTTGTGGTCCTCGGTCGCGATTGTCAGATCGGGGCGGCGAACTGGACGGCCGGCCATCCGCAGTCCGTCGAAGGCTTGAGGGCTCGTGACTTCGTGCACAAGGTGAAGGTCAATGTAGATAAGGTCGGGCGTGCCATCGGCACCCTTGACGACCAGATGGTCTTCCCACACTTTCTCTGCCAGGGTCTTGCCCATAGCGCACCTCTTTCGAATCAACGATCGCTCCACAAAAAACGCGGCTCAATCTCTCTAGTCTACGCCGCGCGCAAGGCGCTTTTGCGACTTCGAAGTCGGCTAGCGATAGTCGTTGTCGAGCACGACTGCCGCTGCAGGATCGTCGTCGAGATAGTGCACTTCGGCAGCGACATTCGCCGCGAGGGCCGCGGCTTTGTCAAAGGACTCCTCGTCGAAGGTGTGGTCGCCCAACGCCGTGTACGTTTCGCCGTCGACATCGAAGCTGAATTCGAGCCGCACGACTTGAACGGTGTGGCGGCCATCGCGGTGTGATTCCGCCACCGTATTGCCCGTGGGTACCGCTTCGGCAACGACGCCCTTGTCGAGAATCGTGACCCGGTCATCGTGGTTGCCGAGCGTCGCAAAACCGATGCCCGCAATGATGATCAACGGGATGACCAGAAACTTCACGAGGTTCCACACGGGGGTGCGGCGGGGCGGCTGGGGTGCCGCCGAAATGTCACTCATCAACTGCACTCTCTGTCATCGGCGTACACCGCAGAGCGGGACGGCGACGACCGTTCCTGACGGTCTAAGCAATGGTCAGATCATAAGCCACTGGGGAACAGGCGACAGCACCGAAGCCCAGCGGTATGCTGACCAGAGCGCACCACCCTCGTGCTACCACCACTTGCCATTTTGTTGTTTTGCCCACAAGGCCCACACGCAGGAGAAGTACATGATTACGCAAGCATCCACGACGCTCGAGGCCCCGGCCTCCGCTCTCGAAAACGCCGAATTCAGTCACGAGAGAGTTCTCGTTTCAACGGGCAAGCGCTCCGGCCTGATCATCAGCGTCGCAGTCCACTCGACCGTTCTCGGTCAGGCCCTCGGCGGCGCCCGAATGTGGAACTACCCACTCTGGACGGATGCCGTTGCAGACTCCCTGCGACTCTCTGCCGCGATGACGCTCAAGAACTCGGCCGCTGGCCTCAACCGCGGTGGCGGAAAGTCGGTCATCCATATTCCGATGGGTGTCACGCTGACGACCGAACAGAAGCGCGATGCGATGCTCGATCTGGGCGACGCCATCGAAAGCCTCAACGGCGCGTACATGACGGCAGAGGATGTCGGCACGAGCGCCGAACTCATGTCGGTGGTCGCGGAGCGCACCGAACACGTCTGTGGTCTCCCCGCCGATCAGGGTGGAGCCGGTGAACCCGCGGACGCGACTGCCGCTGGCGTTCACGCGAGCATCCTCGCCACCTGCGAAGCCCTCTTCGGTACGCGCGACCTTGCTGGTCGCCACCTCATCATTTCGGGCCTCGGCCAGGTCGGTGGCCGCCTCGCGCGTTCACTCACCGCCGCTGGCGCCGTGCTCACCGTCACCGACGTGAACCTCGACCGCAAACTGCTCGCCGCCGAGCTCGATGCCAACTGGGTTGACGTCGAAGAGGCCCACAGCGTGGTGGCCGACATCTTTGTTCCGTGTGGTCTGGGTGGCGTACTGAGCCCCCGCGTCATCCGCGAACTCAACGTCAGCGGTGTCGTGGGCGCGGCCAACAACCAGCTCGCGCAGCACGACGGCGCAGAAGCACTGGCCGAGCGCGGCATCCTCTGGGCTCCCGACTTCGTGGTCAACGGCGGCGGCGTGATCTACCTCGACATGGCGTCAGAACCCGATGCGGATGCCGACGCGATCGCGAAGCGCGTCGAAGCTATCGGTGACACGGTCACGACGATCTTCCGCGACGCTTCAGCCCAGGGCATCACCACCTTGGACGCGGCGGAGCGCCTCGCGCAGTCTCGCCTCGTCACCACGATCTAGGCGACGAGCGCTACCGGCGAGCTGCCTCTACTCACTGTCGACAGAGATAGCTTCACGCTTCTTGTCGCGGCTCATCTTGAGAAGGCTCGCGATCACGGCAACAGCCATTGCGACAAGAATCACGACGAGCGAGGTCCACGTACCAATTTCGGGCGCCCACAGCAGCGGCTCTCCCCCGTTGATGAAGGGCAACTCGTTGACGTGCATCGCGTGGAAGAACAACTTCACACCGATGAAGCCGAGCACGAAGGCAATGCCGTAGTGCAGGTACTCGAGCTTGTCGATGAGGTCGCCGAGCAGGAAGTACAGCTGGCGAAGCCCCATAAGCGCGAAGATGTTGGCCGTGAAGACGATGAAGGGGTCGGTCGTGATACCGAAGATCGCCGGGATCGAGTCGATCGCAAAGACAAGGTCGGTGATGCCGAGTGCAACGAACACGACAAGGATCGGCGTGAAGACCTTCTTGCCATCGATGACCGTGCGCACCTTGCCGCCGTCGAACGTCGGCGAAATGTTGATGCGCTTGCGCAGGAAACGGATGATTCCGCTCTCGGTTTCTTCCATGCTGTCGTGGTCTTCGAACACTTGGCGGATCGCCGTGTAGAGCAAGAACGCACCAAAGATGTAGAAGATGAAGCTGAAGTTCTCGATGAGCTGAGCGCCGAGAAGAATGAAGATTCCGCGCAATACGAGAGCAATCAGGATGCCCACCATCAGCACCTCTTGCTGGTACTTTCGCGGCACCGAGAAGCGCCCCATGATGATGACGAACACAAAGAGGTTGTCAATCGAGAGGCTGTACTCCGTGACCCAACCGGCAATGAATTGTCCGGCCTGCTCGACGTCGCCCAGTAAGAACATCATGAGCGCAAAGATCAGCGCGAGCGTGACGTAGAAGCCAACCCACAGCGCGGATTCTTTAGTGCTCGGGATGTGCGGGCGCTTGTACGCCATGATGAGGTCGGCTGCGAGGGTGATCAGCAGCACAGTCAGCGACGTGACTTCGAACCAGATAGGCAGAGTGGTCAAGAGAATCCATTCGAGGGTTTCGAGGCGTAGCAGGTCTCGAAAGTCTCTCCCGCATCCAGAAACCGAGTGGATGCCGCTGCCCCGGATCCACTACAGAGTGGTTCGTATTGACGAGGACAACGAGGTGGGATACTCCCCTTCGCCTGCCCATGATAGCCGACGTGCGCGCGGGCAACGCGGGAGAACTCCCAGTTTCAGACGTCGATGTTCGGTCAGTACTCGCTGTATAGTCAGCACATGCTGACCGTTGCTTCTCGCGTCGACGTCATGAACCGTTTAGGTCGCGCCATGGCTGACCCCACTCGGGCGCGCATCCTGCTCTCCTTGCTCGACAAGCCCGGCTATCCCGTACAGCTGGCCCACGCCCTTGAGCTCACGCGCAGTAACGTCTCTAACCACCTCACGTGCCTGCGCGGCTGCGGACTTGTCGTGGCAACGCCTGAAGGGCGGTCGACTCGCTACGAGATTTCGGACCCCCATCTTGCCCATGCTCTCAACGACGTCGTGAACGTGGTGCTCGCCGTTGATGACGGCACACCGTGCGCTGGCGATAACTGCAATGATCCGTTCTGCTGCACCCCGGCAACGGCAACGGAGGTGACCGCGTGAGCGAAGAATGCTGTGGAGTGGATGCCCCACGCACGCCCCGCGGCGCCGATTCCTCTGCGGCCGCTCCCGCCGACGGAGCCAGTGCTAGCCCCGCTGTCGCGGTGCACGATGACCTTGCACCGTGGTGGCACGACCGAGGACTCGCTCTGCCGGCGGCCTCGGGCGTTCTGCTTGCGGCATCCGTCATTGCCCTGTGGTCGGGCGGAGCGGAATGGATCGTTACCGCGCTGCAAGGTGTGAGTTTGCTCGCCGGCGCGGCAACGTTTGTGCCCGGCGCCGTACGCCGTCTCCTGCGCGGCTCGTTGGGCGTCGGCTTACTCATGACGATTGCGGCCGTGGGCGCAGTGCTCCTAGGTCACGTTGGCGAAGCGGCCGCCCTCGCTTTTCTGTTCTCGATCGCCGAGGCGCTCGAAGATCGCGCAATGGATCGTGCGCGCTCTGGCTTGCGCGCTCTTCTCTCCCTCATTCCTGACACGGCGCTGATCGAGCGCGACGGAAAACTGCTCACCCTGCCGGCTCGCGACATCGTGGTCGGCGATCTGCTCGTCGTGCGCGCGGGCGAACGCGTGGCGACGGATGGCGTGGTTACGAGCGGTCGCGGCAGCGTCGACACCTCCGCGGTAACGGGCGAATCACTCCCCGCCGCGGTCGACACCGGCGACACCGTTCTCGCCGGCTCCATCAATGGAGACGGTGCCCTCCGCATCCGCACTACGGCGAACGGCACCGACAACTCGCTCACGACGATCGTGCGCCTCGTGGAAGAAGCGAACGCGCGTAAGGGCGATCGTGCCCGCCTGGCCGACCGAATCGCGCGCCCCCTCGTGCCCATCGTGCTGGGGGTAGCTGCTGCGATAGTCGGCTTTGGTTTCCTCGTCGGTGACCCCGAGCTCTGGACCGAGCGTGCGCTCGTCGTGCTCGTGGCCGCATCGCCGTGCGCTCTCGCCATCGCCGTTCCCGTGACCGTCATCTCGGCCATTGGGTCGGCAAGCAAGCTCGGCATCATCGTGAAGTCGGGCGCCGCCTTTGAACGGATGGGCAGCATCCGCACGGTTGCTTTCGACAAGACCGGCACGCTCACCCAGAATCGCCCCAGCGTTGTTGCGGTCGAAACGCTGGCTACCGTGACCCGTGACGAGGTGCTCAGTATCGCCGCCGCGCTCGAAACTCACAGCACGCATCCGCTCGCCCATGCAGTACTCGCCGAGCGGCCTGTGCACGCCGAAGCCGAAAACGTTCGCGAAGATGCCGGTCGCGGAATATCGGGCACGCTCGACGGTGTTCCTGTGCGCGCCGGAAGCACCCGGTGGATGGATGCGGGCGAACTGTCGCCTGCCGCCGTGCGCCTGGCCGACGACGGCATGACGGTGATGGCGATCGAGCGCGAGGGCATCGTGATCGGGCTCCTCGGCATCCGCGACGAACTGCGACCCGAGGCTGCGGAAGCTGTTGAACAGTTGGCGAGCGCGGGCATCCGCACTCTCATGCTCACGGGAGACAACGAGCGCACGGCAGCAACGATCGCGCGCGACGCGGGCATCAGTGATGTGCGCGCCGAGCTGCTGCCCGCCGATAAAGCGAGTGCCATCTCCACCCTGACGAAAGACTCCCCCACGGCGATGATCGGCGACGGCATCAACGACGCCCCGGCTCTCGCGACGGCCGATGTGGGCATCGCAATGGGCGCTACCGGATCCGCTGCTGCAGTCGAGTCGGCGGATGTCGCTTTCACAGGCAGCGACCTACGCCTCATTCCGGTGGCGTTGCTTCATGCGCGGCGCGGGCGTCGCATTATGACGGGCAACATCGTGCTGTCGCTCGCGATCATTATTGGTCTTTTTCCGCTGGCGCTCACAGGTGTTCTTGGGTTGGCGGGAGTGGTGCTCGTGCACGAGCTCGCGGAGCTGGTCGTTATCCTGAACGGCCTCCGCGCGGCGAGGCTTTCCCGTAGCCTTGATTCACGCTCAGTACTGGGCGATCGCCGTCAACCCCAGCCCGTTCGGAGTCTCGTGTGAAGAAAGCCCTCCTGCCCACTTTTGCCGCGCTGGGGATTCTCGCGCTCGTTGCCGCCTTCGTGTTCGTGTACGTCACGGCCAAGAACGCGGACTCCGAGACCGCCAGCAGCACCGGTTCCCAGGAGCTCGCTTCCACTGTGGCCAGCGACTCGAACTACGTCGATAACGTCGGGCCGGACGCCGTGACGATCGTCGAGTTTCTCGACTTCGAGTGTGGCGCATGTGGCCAGTTCTACCCGTATGTCGAGGCGATGCGCGAGGTCTACGAGGGCGACATCAACTACGTCGTTCGCTACTTCCCGCTGCCCAGCCACCTCAACTCGATGGATGCCGCTATCGCCGCAGAAGCTGCCGCCCAGCAGGGTGAGTTCGAGGCCATGTACCAGCGACTCTTCGAAACTCAGGGCGACTGGGCCGGCGGCACTCCTCCGCAGACGGATGCCTTCCGCGCGCTGGCAGAAGAAATCGGCCTCGATATGGATGCCTATGATGCCGCCGTTGCCGACCCCGCCACTCAGGCGCGCGTCGAGGCCGACTTCGACGCCGGTGTTGAGCTGGGCGTCAACAGCACTCCCACCTTCTTCGTGAATGACGAATACATCGAGACGAGCCGTCTCGAGAATCTGCCAGAGGCTGTTGACGCCGCAGTCAAGGGCTAGGTGTACCAGCTCGGCTCGGGCACTTCGTTGAGCAGCACGTATTGACCAACTTCGCGCTTCTTATACGGCGCGGGGTCGTGCAGGCTGTGGGTGCGCAGGTTGCGCCAGTAGATATCGAGCCCCACTGAGCTGGCGGATGCTCGCGCGCCCGTCAGCTCGAACACCTTCGTCGCGATGTCCAAACCATCGTCACTGATACGCAGTTTTCCCGCTGCAATGCGCACCGCGATTTCGCCACGACGGCGTTCGCTGAGCTCGGTGCGCGGCGCGTGAAGCACGGCACTGATCTCGCTGCCGACCGCATCGAGCAGGGCCTCATCCGCCCAGAGTTTCGACTGCAGCTCGCCGTAGCCAGCCAAGATGTACCACTCCTCGCTCGCGTGAGCCTTGTTGTCGCCGCCGTAGGGCCAGGCGCGGCTCTTGGTGCGCGTGTACGAGGATGCTGCTTCGATCGCTCCCTGCGCGATGCCGAGATAGAAGTTCGCGAACACCAGTTGGATGGCGGGCACATTGAGCGTGCCGTAGGTGAGTGACTGGAACTCTTTGTTCACGAAGCCGAGGGCTGACGACCATCCGGTGCGTACGCCGTTGATTTGCACCGAGCCAGATTCGGTCAGGCGCTGGCCGAGGTTGTCCCAGTCTCCGTTGAACACGATTGCAGGCTGAGCTGTGGGCACGATAGCGAAGACGTGAGTGTCGGTTCCTTCGAGGATGCCCTCGAGCACGGTGAGGTCAGACACGACGCCTCCCGTAGAGAAGGACTTGTTGCCGGTGAAGACGATCTCGTCGCCTTCATCCGTGACCACGAGGTCAGAGTCGCGGGGGTTCACGGCGCCGCCGAAGAGGAAGTTGTTCTCCGTGTAGTGTTTCTCCACGGCAATGGCTTGCTCGTCCGTGGCGACAAGGCGTGCCGCCCACGCCCACAAATAGTGGTACCCGAGCAATTGCCCGATGGAGCCATCGCCCCGGGCAATGGTGCGGATCACTTTGTAGGTGGTGTCCCACGCCTGCCCACCACCGCCATGCTCAACCGGGCCGAGCAACGTAACGAGCCCCGAGTCTTTGAGAAGCGCAACCTCGGCGTGCGGGGGCTGGTTCGCGGCATCCCGCTCGACAGCGTCGGCCGCGAGGATGTCGGAGACTTCTTGAGCGCGTGCGAGCCACCCTTCTGGCGTTGTGGGGCGGGCGACATCAGCCCACCGGTTCTCGATCGCGGGACGGGCAATGGTGACATCAGACATAGCAATACTCCTTGAGGTGTAGACCCCGTTTTCTGAATGGGTGAACTACATCCTGTGCCTGATTCAACGCGATATGGAGTTTGTGTCGCCTTTTTTCGTACGGCTACCCGTTGTTACGCCGAGTGAATGGAAATGACACTCCCGTGAGCGCCCAACGGACTTCACCAACGCCGTCAATCACCCCCTGAACTGGGTGTCCCGTTAACGATGAAATCCCGGTCATGTTCACCAGAACGTGACCGGGATTTTGCTACTGTGACCCCAGCGGGATTCGAACCCGCGTTACCGCCGTGAGAGGGCGGCGTACTAGGCCGCTATACGATGGGGCCTCACAACAACTAGAAAAGTATGCCACATCTTTCGGCCCACTTTTTCCACATTTGCCAATTTCGAACCTCTGGATTTTTCTTGACTGTATTTTCGCGCGCCACCACCGCTACGTTTCTCAGCATTGCTGCCCTTGCTGCGCTCGCGGGGTGCTCGCTTCTCTCGCCAGAGATTCCACGCGATGAGACCGGTCAAGTGCTCGAACCGACAGTGATCGGCTCCACTCAATTGCTCGTGGACGACTGCTTCACGTTCGTCGAGGGAACCAACCTCAGCGAAGCCGAAGTGACCCCATGCACGGAAGAACACACACACGTCGTTATCGGTAAGGGCGAACTCGCCAAGAGCGCTATCGCGGAAGCCGGCGGGCTACAAATTGCGGTCTCGTCAGCGTGTTCGGAGACGTTCAGCGCCTTCAAGGAGACCGTCGCTGACGGCGCACGCCCCGATCAAGAGTTCATCATTTCGGAGCGCACCACCGACGACGGCACGCTCGTAACGGATTACGCCTGCATCGCGACCGACAGCGCAACGCCCGAAGCCTAGACGCCGCTGAGCCGCTGCCTCTCTAACCCACTGACCCGCGACCCCACTGACCCGCTGACCCGCGACTACGGTCGCTGGTCGAGAATGTTCAGCACGCCCGGGGCCATCGTGATGTCGATGGGCAGGGCCGCGAACCGTTCACCGTCGGCATAGGCCGTGATCCCCTCAGATTCAATCCGAATGTTTTTGGCCCGATGCACCGTGACGCGCGGATCGGTGAGATGGGTCCCCTTGAAGACGCGCGGGAAGACGCGCAAGAAAGCGAAGCGCGAGAGAGCTTCGACAATAAGAACATCAGCGAAACCATCGTCCAGGAGTGCATCCGGGGTCACTTTCATCCCGCCACCCAGCGACACGTTGTTACCCACGCTAACCAGAGCGCCGGTCGTCTCGATCACCGTGCCGTCGAGAGTGAGTTTGTACGCGATGGGACGCAAGCGCAGCAGCTCAATGATGAGAGCCACCGTGTAACGGCTGGCACCCCGAGGCCACGACATCAGATTGGCGCGCTCGTTGACGATCGCATCGAAACCCGCCGAGAGTACGCACGCAAACCACCGCGTAGCCGCCGCGCCGGTGGCTTCATCGACGTAGGTGACGCTGCCGGCATCGATCGCCCGCGGCGGCCGAGCCAAGCCGCGCACAACACTGGCGACAGCGGCATCCGTATCTGAAAAAGGGATACCCAGCCCACGAGCCATGTCATTGCCGGTGCCCGAGGGGATGATGCCGAGTGGCACCGTCGTTGTGGCGACGAGATTGGCACCCAGATTGACCATGCCATCGCCGCCAACCACGAGCAAAGCATCCGGCTTCTTCGCAATCGCCTTACGGCCGCGCTTGAGAAGCAACGCAAAATTGGGTTGCTCGAGCGCCGTGACTTCGTGCCCGAGGGCGCGCAGCGCTGCAACAGCACGGGGGCCAACATTTCTGCCACGCCCAAACGATGCTGTGGGATTGATCGCGACAACAAGACGCAGGGGTTTGATCGACTCCACACTTCAGTATGTCGCACGGCCTCGCATCCGGCACACCACGGGCATAGGCTCGGGACATGAATGTGACCAAGTATGAGCATGCCTGCCTCGTTCTTGAACACGACGGCGAGCGCCTTGTGATCGACCCCGGCAACTTCACGAACCCCCTCCCCTCACTCGAGAACGTGACCGCAATCGTGATCACTCACCAGCATCCCGACCACTGGACCGACGATCAGTTGGCGCGCATTCGCCAGGACAATCCCGACGCGCCCATCTTCGGTCCGGCCGGAGTCGCGGCCGCTGCCTCGGACTGGAACATTACAACCGAGGCAGACGGCGCGAGCGAAACCGTTGGTGGGTGGACGCTGGAGTTCTTCGGCGGTGATCACGCCGTCATCCATCCATCGATCCCGATGATCGACAACCTTGGTGTTCTCGTGAACGGCGCGTTCTGGTACGGCGGTGACTCTTTCACGGTTCCGCCCACGTCCGTGCAGCACGCAGCGATCCCCGCGGGCGCTCCGTGGCTCAAGATCAGTGAAGTCATGGATTACGTGGCTGAGCTGGCCCCGAGGCGCGCGATTCAGACGCACGATGCTGTGCTCTCCGACAAGGGACTCGCCCTGTCAGCCGCACGAATTTCGGATGTCATGGCGGGCTACGGCGGCGAGTTCACCGTTCTACAGCCGGGCGAATCGATCGCGCTCTAACCCCTCAGCGATTTGACAGCTTTTTGCAGTTGTGCATTTTTGCAGTCTCTGCAACTATTGCTGAGTGCCTGATACTCCTGCCCTTGGTCTTCGCGACCGCAAGCGAATCGAGACGCGCCTGCGCATCGAAACCGCTGCGGTCGAGATCGTGACGGCTGAGGGGCTCGACGGCGCCACGGTCGACATGATCAGCGACCGCGCCGGCATCTCGCCGCGCACCTTCTTCAACTATTTCGACAGCAAAGAGGACGCGATCCTCGGCACTCAAGACATGGGCGAAGTTCAGCGCGCAATTGCCGCCGGAGTCGCCTCCGCAGAAACCGATGATCTAGTCGCTGCGATCGTCTCCACCATGTTCCAAATCTTTGGCCCGATCGCCGCCCGCACCCAGCTCAAAGCTCAACGGATGGCGCTCGTGCAAGAGCACCCGCGTCTATTGAGCCGCCAGATTCACCAATTCACGCAACTGAACAGCACGATGGCTGCTGCCGTTGTCGAATTCCTCAACAAGCGAGAAACTACGCTCCCCCGCGACCCCGAATACGTCGCCGAGATTGCCGTAGCCACTTGCGTCGCATCCGTTCGAATCGCAGTAAAGGAATGGATCGCTGCCGGCGCTACCGCCGACATCGACTCCATGTACCTTCGCTCGATCGGACTTACACGAGAAACACTGAACACACTTCAATGACAACCACGAACGAACCTCCCGCAACCGCGACTGACGGCGCCGCCGTTGACGGCACCACCACGAGCGACCCGGCAACCAAACGCAGCATTCTGCTGTTGTTCGCCGGCCTCATGGTGACCATGCTGCTCTCGGCGCTCGATCAGACCATTTTCAGCACCGCTTTGCCCACCATCGTGGGCGAACTCGACGGCGTGAACCACATGCTGTGGGTGACGACCGCCTACATCCTGGCCGCCACCATCATGATGCCGGTGTACGGCAAGCTCGGCGACCTCATCGGCCGCAAGGGTCTCTTTATCGGCGCGATCTCCATCTTCATGGTCGGCTCGATCATCGGCGGCCTCGCCCCCGACATGACCTGGCTGATTCTGGGCCGCGCTGTTCAAGGCCTCGGCGGCGGCGGTCTCATGATCCTGTCCCAGGCGATCATTGCCGATGTAGTCCCGGCCCGCGAGCGCGGTCGCTACATGGGAGCTATCGGTGGGGTATTTGCCCTCGCTAGCGTTGCTGGCCCGCTCCTCGGGGGTTGGTTCACGGAGTCCATCGGATGGCGCTGGGCATTTTGGATGAATCTTCCGCTCGGTGCCGTCGCAATTTTCGCTGCCGTGATGCTGCTCAAGCTACCCAAGAACGCGCGCACCAAACCCACAATCGACGTTGCCGGCATGATTCTGTTGGCGATCGCGTCAACCGCGATCGTTCTCGTTACGACCTGGGGCGGAACTCAGTACGACTGGGACTCGCTCATCATCCTCGGCCTCATTGCTCTGGCAATCGTCGCCGGCTTCTCGTTCGTGATGGTCGAGCGCGCCGCTGCCGAGCCGATCATGCCGTTGCACATGTTCAAGGAACGTAACTTCGTTCTCACCACGGCATCCGGACTCATCACGGGTATCGCCATGTTTGGCGCTCTCGCCTACATGCCGACCTACCTGCAGATGGTCACGGGAGTGAATGCCACTCAGGCCGGCTTCTTGATGATCCCGATGATGGGCGCGATGCTCGTCACCTCGATCATCGCTGGCCAGCTCGTGAGCCGCACGGGTCGCTACAAGTGGCTTCCGCTTACGGGTTCGTTCGTGATCGCAGCAGGCCTGGCGCTGCTTTCCACAATGACGCCGGAGCTGCCGATCTGGATTCTCTGCAGCTACCTCGCGGTGATGGGTCTCGGCCTCGGCATGAGCATGCAGATGCTCGTGCTCATTGTTCAGAACACGTTCCCGAACGCTCAAGTGGGAACGGCGACCTCATCGAACAACTACTTCCGCCAGATCGGTGCTTCCATCGGTACGGCGGTGGTCGGTAGCCTCTTCGTCGCTCGCCTCACCGAACTGCTCGCTACTCGCCTTCCGGCTGCAGCCGCTGGGGCGACGGGAGACACCAACTCCTTGACGCCCGCCGCCGTTCGCGACCTTCCTGATGCCGTTCGCGAGATCATCGTCGGCGCGTACAACGACTCGCTCGCTCCCGTGTTCCTCTACATGGTGCCGCTCGTGCTTCTCTCTGCTGTGCTCTTGATGTTCATCAAGGAAGTTCCGCTGGCCACAACCATCGACCGCGCCGAGAGTACCGAGTCGCTCAACGTGCTCGGTGACGACGATCCCGTTCCCGCTGAGGCCCCGGATGCTGAAGCTCGCGAACTCACGAACGTGACCGAACACTCCGGTCCGATCTCCATCATCCGCAATCAGCCATAGCGGTTGGTGAGGCGATCGCCTCGATCACCCCAACGGCAGGTGAAGCCCGCAGCGCTCTCGTTCCACAACGCACGAGCGAGTTGCGGGCTTCACCCCATTGACGAACCAAAAATTAGAGGTTCCACCGAATAGATTTGTGGTCATTTCTGAGAGATGCTTAGCCCATGACTCAGCAAGCTGCTCGACCCGATCGAACGTTGGCGGTAATTCTCTCCGTGATCGCCGCCATCGTGGTTATTGCCATCGTCGTGGTGTTCACGCGCGGTGGGCCCACCGATATCGACCCCTCCACGCCCGAGGGCGTCGTTCAGTCGTACTCGCGTGCCATGGTCGCCAGCGACTTCGAAACGGCACGCAGCCTCGTTTCTGCAGGCGTTCTCGACGAATGCGAGCAAGCCGACCGAAACCCGCTTCAAGGACTGCGGATGACCGTCAGCTCCACCACTATTGATGGCACCTCCGCTGTAGTGAACGTCACACTCGAACAGGGCACCGGTAGCTTTGGCGGTTCGAGCTACGGCTACGACGATCTGTTCACCCTGGTGAGGGAAGGTGGCGACTGGAAGATCGAAACCACGCCCTGGGAGCTCACGTACTGCTACGAACAAGGATTCCGCGGATGACCTCCACAACTAGTTCTCCGGCAGCAACTCCCGCAGTGGGCGGCGTGCAAACCGTCCGCCGCTTCATCACCTATGCGCTCCTCGCCGCGACGGTGATTATTGCGGCGAGCGGTCTCAGCGGGCTGCTCGATCGTCTCTTCACCCTCAATCGCATCGAGGTCAGCTACGACAATTACGGGCTCGCGACTTCTCTCGCCTCCGCGCTGGTCGCCGGCCCCCTCGCTGCCCTGCTCTGGTGGCTGATCTGGCGTGACGGCACGATGGCGCGAGACCGCGCATCCATTCTCTGGCCCGTCTATCTCGTGGTCATGTCGACGGTTGCTTTGCTCGTTTTCACCATTGCTCTGCTCTCCTGGCTTGCCGACACCATTCGCTACGGCTGGAACCCTGCGGGGCTCGCGGTCGGCATTGTGTGGGCGCTCGTGTGGGGTTGGCATTACTGGATGTGGCAGCACCCCGCCAAGGGCCCGACGCGCCTTCAGGGCGCAACACCCGCCCTCGCCTCCCTGATTGGCTTGACCTACGGCGCCGGAGGCCTCGTCTCCGCGCTCGCCCAGCTCATCGATGCCGCCGCGGATGCCGGCTCGCGCTCGGTCGTGGTGAGCGATCCGCTGTGGCAGATCGTCGCGCAGTCTCTCGTCTGGGCTATCGGCGGCGCCCTGTTGTGGCGGTGGCACTGGGGGCGCTTGGGCGTGCGAAACCACACCTTTGGCTTCAGCACGGTGCTTCTCGTGTTCATCACGGGAATCGGCTCGCTCGCCGTGTTCGCGTTCGGGCTCATCATTCTGCTGTCGATCCTCCTCGAGCTCGCTACCGGACTGCAGCAGCCGATTGCCAGCCTGCTCGACCCGCTGGGAACAGCGATCGCGGGAGCGGCGGTCGGCGCGCTGGTCTTCACGTACCACTCACGCATCGTCGCTGAGCGGTCCACTGGAGTGCGTGCAGCAACCTCGCTCTCGACAGCGGGTGTTTCGCTGGCTTTCGCGGCATCCGGCTTCGGGGTCACGATCAACGCTCTGCTCGCGACATCGAGCGATCCGCTGCTTGCGGGCAACATCCGCAGTCTGCTGCTTGCGGGGCTCAGCGCACTCGTCGTTGGCGGAGCGCTCTGGTGGTTGACGTGGCGTCCCCGTGAGGCCTCTCTGCCGGAGCGCGTTGCCACTCCCGGCCGTCGTGTCTTCCTCGTCATCATCTTCGGATTGAGTGCTCTCGTAGCGCTCATCACGTTGCTCGTGATCGGCTTCCAGTTGTTCGCCTTCTTGCTCGATGGCGGCAGCGGCGAGAGCTTCATCGAGCGATCACGACAGGCGCTCGGCTTGCTTACGGCAACCGGACTCGTCGCCACGTATCACTTCATGATTTGGCACAAGGATCGGGCAGTCGATGTCGATACCGAGCCGGTGCACCGCATTGGTCGCGTCACTCTCGTGTCGTCGGGCACCAATGTTGAACTGCTCGAAGCCGTCCGCGCGGCTACCGGCGCGCGAGTCGCGGTGCTGCAGCGAGCCGAGCCTGTGACAAGAGAGCCGGATGTTGCGGCTGTCGTCGCCGCCCTCGACGGGGTCGAGGCCGCTCATGTGCTGATCGTGGCCGGAGCGAAGGGCAAGGTCGCGGTAATCCCGCTGGTGTCGTAAGGCTCGCAGCACAGCGTTGTCAGGGTTTCGATAAATTGTGCTGAGAGATTAGATGCATGACTGAACTGCTGATCGTGATGGTGGCCGCGCTTGTGGTGATCGCAACTGCCACCCTCCTCGGTCCGCGTTTAGGCGTCGCGTCGCCGCTCGTGCTGGTGGCCATCGGTGTCGTGGCTAGTCTGGTGGTTCCGGCCTTCAGCGACATTCAGATCGACCCCGAGCTGATCCTGCAGGGCATTTTGCCACCGCTGTTGTACTCGGCGGCGGTCTCGCTACCCACGATGAACTTTCGCCGCGAATTCGGCGCGATTAGCGGGCTCTCTGTGGTTCTCGTGATCGGCACCGCCGTGATCCTCGGCTTCTTCTTCATGCTCGTCCTTCCCGGGCTCAGCTTTGCGTGGGGTCTCGCGCTCGGCGCTGTGATCAGTCCAACGGATGCCGTAGCCGTGTCGATCATCAAGCAGACCCCGGTCTCGAAACGCGTGATTGCCATGCTCGATGGCGAGAGCCTGTTGAACGATGCCACCGCCCTCACCCTGCTGCGCGGAGCGATCGTCGCGACGGCGGCGACCTTCAGTTTCGGAAACTTTGCCGCGTCGTTCTCCTATTCCGTGGTCGTCGCGCTGCTGATCGGTGGTGTCGTCGGCTGGCTCAATTTGGTGATCCGCAAACGCGTCACCGATCCCACGGTGAATACGGTCATGTCGTTCACGGTGCCGTTTGTGGCCGCGATTCCGGCCGAGCTTCTGGGTGCTTCGGGGTTGGTCGCCGCTGTTGTCGCCGGGCTCGTTACCGGCATCCGGGCGGCTCGTGTGCTGTCGCCCCAGAACCGGCTGTCGGATGCCCAGAATTGGCGCATGATCGAGCTGGTGCTCGAGGGTGCCATCTTCTTGTTCATGGGCCTGCAAATTTCGGGCATCCTCACCGATGTCGAAAACGATGACGCGGGTATTCGCACCGCGGTTGTGATCGCCATCGGGGCACTGATCATCACCGTTCTCGTGCGCGTTGCTTTCGTGGCTCCGCTGTTGTGGTTCTTGGCACGGCGTTCCCAGCGGCACGCCAAGATGAAGCCGCGCATGGAGGTCATTCAGGAGCGGCTGGGCTCACCGAACGAGATTCTGGAGGCTCCCGAGCATCCGAGCGGCCTCAGCCCGACGAAGTCACCACGCTATCTGCGCCGCGTCACTTCTCTGGTCACGCGCTCGCTTGCCGACATTGATTATTTTGCCCGCGAGCCTTTCGGATGGCGTGAGGGCACGACGGTGGTGTGGGCCGGAATGCGCGGCGCCATTACTGTCGCAGCTGCCCAGTCGCTGCCGTCAGACACCCCGCTGCGATCCACGCTCGTGCTGATCGCGTTCGTGGTGGCCGCGCTCTCCTTACTAGTGCAGGGTGGCACGATCGGCGCTTTGGTGCGGCGCATCTCCCCCGCCTCTGACCAGGCAACAGTGCACGAACGTACGGCCGCGGAGCGCACCCGCCTCCTTGCTCTATTGAACGAGAGTGCAGATGCGGTGGCCGGGGCGACCCCCACTGCTGATGCGACCCCCGTCGCCGAGGATGCCACCGCGAATACCGAGCCGTTGGCTGGCGACACGACCGCTCCCGAAGGGGACGATTTTGAGTCGCGCCGCGTGCAGTTCGAGGCGGATAAGAACCACCGCATCGCCGTCATCCGGGCTCAACGTACGGCTCTTCTCGATGCGCGCGACAACGGCATCTTCGACGCCGACCTGCTTGAGAATGCGCTCGACAATCTCGACGCGACTCAGATCACGCTCGAGATGCGTGGCAAGCCGAGCGCATAGAAAAACGAGATTGTTGCAACTCGACGTAGGCTCAGATCATGACGCAGTTGATCGTGCTCGACACGGTGTTCGATGCCCCTATCGCCGAGGTGTGCGCGCTGTCGTTGAGCGTGAACCTGCACCTCGATTCGATGACACACCACCGCGAGAAGGTTGTTGCGGGCCGCACCTCGGGCCAGTTCGTCGAGGGCGATGTCGTCACCTGGTCGGCACGCCACTTCGGCCTGCCGCTGCGCCTAACGATCCGAATTTTTGACGTGGATGCTCCGCATCGGTTTGCGGATGAACAAGTCCGCGGCCCTTTCGCCGCCTACCACCACGAGCATCTCTTCACCGAGATCGACGGCCGCACCCATATGCAGGATCGCCTCACCTTCGCGGCCCCCTTCGGGCCACTCGGGCGTCTCGTCGAGAAGCTGTTTCTGCGGCGCTACATGCAGACGCTGCTCGAGGAGCGCAACCTCGCCCTGAGACATTCCGTGGAGACTCAATAAGAGCCACCACTTTGACTTCCTTTTCAGAACGTCAAAAGTTCGTTTCGGCGCAAATGTTTTCAACGCTTTCCTCAGTTCCGGGCATAGAGCCCGAGGACAGCAGTAGGAGAAAACGCGCAACTCAGCCGTTGACTGCGTTCAGGTTTAACCTGAGATTTCTAATCTAAGTGTTCGAATGCCGACTGCCATTCAGGACCGAATAGATGACGTACTCCAACTTCGTCGACGAGCGAACGTAGATTGCGCCAAATCTGCATTCTCATTTCAAGGGGTTCCAACTCATGCAACTTGCCGAGCTTCAACTCCACTTCTTCGGTTCCCCCTGGTCGCTTTTCGACTCGCGTGAACCGATCTCCATATGGGTGGTCAGTCTCAGACAGCACGCGGTCGAGCGGTATTAACCTCAATACCTCGGAAGACGACATCATTGCTGGCGGTAGGGAAAAATAGCAGCCCAACCTAACCGCTTCCTCAGTTAGCTCTAAAGAGCCCGTCCACCAGTGCAATATCACCCCGGCCACGGGAATTTGATGCAGCTCTCGCAGAATTTGGAAGTGAGCACCCGCGCTGTGCATGCTGATGAGTCGCGGTGCCGCTTGAAGTTCGCGAAGAACCTCTCGAAGCAGTCGAGCCTGTGCCTCAAGCGGAACGCGGCTCGCCCCATCGAGACCAACCTCACCGACGACAGGAGTCGTCTTGAGAGAATTCCTGAAATCGCCCTGCGAAAAGGCTTTGTTGACTCGCACTAATCCTGGATGAGCTCCAACGCCCCATACAGTGCGAATGTCGCGTCGTGCTTGAACCTCGGAATACTCTTTGATCGATCGCGTCATCGCGAACGTGAACGCTCCGAGACTACGGAGTTCCTTATTATCAATTTCCTTGTCTATATGAGCGTGGACATCAAGGGGTGGCTGGATTCTCATTGCCAGAGTCCCCGCAGCTCTGCTCGTCCCCGTTGAACAAGATCGTTGACTTCCGCGAGCGAATAACTTGATGGAATCCGAAGACGAGCGAGTTCCTCCTCTCCGAATGGTTCGTTAAGAAAGTCACGCATGGCGGGGATTACCGATTTCTCCGCGAGCCAGTCCATCTGTTTTGAGCCACGCGCTTCGAGATAAATCGTCTCATCGTGGAGGCCACTTGCGGTGAATGATGCACGACGCAGGACGCAGCCGAAACACACACCACAGGACACCTTGGGAGAGATGCCATAAGTTCTCGCCCCGGTGTGCGAACACGACGCTGTTCCCGAAAGAAACTTTCCCGACCCCTCCCGCCCCAATTCATCCCTAACCTTCATAAACATCTCGCCTTTGGTCATCGCGATAAAGGGGTTCGTGAAATCATCGTGCGCTCCAACCCGTTTTAGAATCGTCGCGAGATCGGTGGTGAACTTTGGATGCGTGGTCTTAGTGGAGAGGCTGCCTCTTCTGCTCTTCGAAAGTGGCGGGTTGATCGAGGCATACCCATTCTCCGGGAGCCAAAGTGGGATCTCATCGACGGAGGCAATCGCGAGACCGAGAGCGATAAACAGCAATGACCTGGATCTGGTTGAGTTTTCACGTCCGTAAGCTGCGCCAGAGGGCGTATGCCGGCCGCGCGCTATGCGAATTTTCAGGTGATCCGCGGTGCTGCCTGCTGCGAGGCGTTCGATATCTCCGGCAACCCTAGATTGAAGAGGCGCCAAGTTCGTGGAGGACCAGTGTGACACCAAAATCTGCTTTTCGTTTCGTGCTGCGAGGTCTAGTCCTGAGAGTAAGGCTCCAGTCGCTGAGTCGGCTCCCCCACTCAGGAGAACTACTCGGTTCGCATCAATCCCAACTCGCCCAATTTGCTCGGGCGCACCCGATTCTTCGTTGAAATCCAAAGTCCAAATATCGCCGGTCAAGAATCCAAGCAAGTTCTCAAAATCCGCTTTGACGTTACCCCACGGCTCCGCTTGAAAAACATCGACTTTGAGCTTAATCTCCCGCTGGTTCCATGCCGCGAGGCGTCCAGAGCGAGTAGCAGATCGATCCGCTGCGAGAACTCCCGCGGCAATACGAACGAGATCAGTGTTGAAGCTGTTTACCAAACCAAATCTACCGAGCTGCGGACCGCAATTCGCATGAAAGTACGGCATGCTCGATGCGCTGTGCCAATAGAACGTGGAGTCCGCATCCCACCACGACAGATCGTTAGGTGGCAATACGGAGAGGTGATACTCGAACACGACTAGTTGCCACCTCCCGGGTACGTCCGGCGAAGAAACCGGAGACCTTTCTCAATCGCCTTATTTATCGCTTCTTGACTCGCCGCCGACTCCTCGAGGTTTGCACGAGCCGCTAGCTGCTGGCTAGTTTCATATACGCCTTCGATGAATTGTTCTCGATCGACACCCACGGTCGAGGTGAACTCTCCCGCTTCCGACAAAAATACCTCCGCGATAATGAGGCCGATTGCATACTCAGCCGTTGCCGCAGCCTCCGGCGGGGCCGGGTTGACCTCCGTGTCGAGGATCCAGTTGAGTAGCAGCGCAGCGATCTCCCGCTGCTCCTCCGCAGGTATATCGCTCCCGGTCTGCGCCTCGCATACGACCTCGAGAATCGCGCGTACCATTTCGGAGCGAGAAGGCATATTTGAGATCTGATCGAAATCAAGACCAGCCTTAGCAAGCGCTTCACGATCTCCTGTTCTGAAAGCTCTTGCCAAGGTTGCCGCACGGCCGGCTGTGGACGCATAAGCGCGTGCATCACGTTGTGGTGAACTCTGTTTTTTCGCGTTGTCCGCACCTGATGAAGCGCCCCTCGGGAACAGAGGAATTTTCAACGCGTAGGCAACTAAGTTTTGGGGGATCGATGTAGGTCTCCCATCCACTTGTGACTGTGCCCATCCGTCGACCTGATCGCGGAGTGTGCGTGAGACCTTACTCGTCGACCCTTTATATGACGAGCTTGTGCCCATCTCTAGAAAACTTCCCGTGATGCAGAAAGCGCATTCTTTAACTCTGCACTGCCGCTAGCTTCGACAATTATCTCGACTTGCGTCAAAATCGGCTGTGGATCATCTGTTTTCAGTGCCACGATAGCGCCCACTTTGAAGTCTTTCGGCTTGATACGCTTTAACGCGTTTACGACCGAGTCTGTTGTCGGCTGCACTCGCGCAATCCGCAACATAGCCACGATTCCAGTCGTCTGCTTCTGAGGCTCATCAACGATAACCCCGCCAATGTACGACACAAGACGAACAGCCTCGGACGCTTGCAGACTCCTCAACATGGCATCGGTCACACGGCGAGCTTCCCCGGGTGATCGAGACAACAGCTGGGTGCCCATGTCGCGAATCGATTCTGGAAGCGATTCTGACGCGATGAAAAGGTTCGAAAAACTCGCGGCAAAAACGAGGTACGGCGCTATGTCCTTCTTCGCGAGTGACGGCGAAAGCCGAGCCCATCGGATAAGGCCGTCACTGAATTGAGAGCTGGATTCATCTTCATCTTTTCCCTCTTTTAGTGAAGGAGCCTCTACGCTCGCGCTTGTTTCATCGAGCTGACTGGTTCCGGCGCTGGGCTCGATTGGTTCAGATTCAATTGCATCGATGACATCTGGAGTGCCCGCTAACGACTCGAGCGCTTCTAGATTTCCCCTGAGGACACGTTCGCGAAGCCAATCGGTAACGGTTTTGAAATCCCCCGGGAAATACTGCTCTAGGACCATCAACTTCGCGATCGTCGCCTCGTCTAGATCGATGCCTCGCTTTGCAGCGATACTCAGTCGCACCGACAGGTCGTTCAGGAATCGCTTAATTCTGCGTGGGTTTCCGCGGGTCTTTTCGTGAATGATAGGGCGAATCCGGGCTGCATTGTTACGTTGTTCCGCGAATTCTGTTCGCTGAAGCGACGCTACTGTTTCGAGTGATACCGCACTCCGACGTGCTTCGGCAACATCCGCGACGATCGACGGATAGTCGGTCTCGTCGACTAAAGCCCGAATTTGAAGGAGCACCAAGTATGCTTCGGTATCAAAATCGCTTAGAGCTGGCACCGGCACAGAAGTCTGGACGATCTTATGAAGGTATAACCGTGCGGGTGATTCGCCGCCGTCTGAGCCTGCCGACGGGTACCGCGTCGCAATCGCGTCAGCGACTCGCTCCTCGTCTGCAGCGATAACGAACGACATTTTGGGCACCGAAACGAAGAGACGGATAGTTTCGAGCGTTTCGATAACGGTTTCAGGGAGACATCGGTCAAGATCGTCCACTAGCACGACGACTGTCTTGATCTCTTTCAAGCCATCAGAACCCAACAGAGCAGCGAACTCGACACGAAATTGCGTCATATCTGTGATGGGCTCTGGACCGCTATCGTCCGCACTCTTGGGCCTCACGAGTTCAAAGACATTATCGAGCGATGGCAGCGACACTGTGATGGCGGATGTGGCGGCTAGCTTCATCGCCTTAGTCCAATCGACGCGTCGCATTAATCTTCTGACCAAATTTTTTGATACCGCACCGGGCCCCTCGTCCGGTAGGGCACCCTCAATTGCGGAAAGAATCTCCCCGATAAGTGATTCCTTAATCCCTAGTTGCGGGTCGTATCTCCACGGGTCGGTTTCGATCACTAAGCAATCTGAGGATTCCCCGTCTGGTACTCGAAGTTGTTTGCCGATGATTCGAAGCACCGACGTTTTCCCGCTCCCCCAAGCGCCCGAAAGCCCAAGGGCGATTGGATCTAAACGCGGGTCCCGCACGGCGTCAACGATCGTTGACGCGACCGCGTCGAACGACAGGAGGTCAACGTCCGTGGGCTCATCAAGAAACAATGGGTACGAACTCATGAGCAGAGGCTCTCCAGCGGTGGACGTTGCGACTAACTTTGGCTCGCTCATCGGCTCCAGCCCTCTGACGCTGACGGGGAGCAACCCCCGATAGCGTATTGGAGTTCTTCGATGGAGTTAAGCTTTACCGGCAATAAAGCGCGCCAATTCGAATCACTGAACTGGCGAGTTTCGACTGCTGGCGTGAGAGAAAAGTATCCTCTGTGAGAATCGCGTAGACAACGCTTGATGATGCCAGCCCCTTTGCTCGTCGCGCTAGATTGTGAATTTCATACACAGCTTCACTTCAGACTAGCGGTGGAGTGAATCAAAATATCCAGAACCCAAAGGATGACTCGCGTTTTGGGCCCGCATGAGGATCTGCAAGGGTCACATAAGCTTGACGGGCCGTTCAGGTTTGAAGCGGCAAAGAAAAAGCCCGGCGTGAGCCGGGCTGGGAGAGAGTTGCTCCCTCGATGTTTTGCTGGGGTACCTGGACTCGAACCAAGAACAAAAGAATCAGAATCTTCCGTGTTGCCAATTACACCATACCCCACAGCGTTCAGCCGCAGCCGAACCGATTTACTACTTTAGCGCATCCTGAGCCGGCTGTGGTTCACTCCCCCGCTCGAGCCGCGAAAGCTTCCGAAAATCCTCGGGAACTCGCCGAAAAAGTCGACGCTAGAGCAAGTCGCGGTTGATGACCGCGGCAACCTCAGCGCCGTCGCCCGCGGCAACGATGAGCTGCTGGGGGCCGGGCGGGGTGGCATCACCAATCGCATAGGCGCCTGTCGCGCTGGTACGGCCGGCAGCGTCCACGACAATCAGACCCTCCGCGTCGAGTGCGAGCTGCAAGCCCGCCGCAAAGTCGAGCGCCGTCTCATAGTCGGGGCGCACAAACGCGGCCTCGCGCGCGACCGTCTCGCCGTCGACAAGCACCACGCCGTTCAGGCCATCACGGTCGCCCGCGACATCCGCCACCTCACGACGATCCACGCGAACACCACGCTCCGCGAGCATCGCCTCATCAGCATCGCTCACATGGCCAACGCCCTGCGTGAAGACAATGAGGTCGCGGCTCCACTGCGAAAGCAGCAGTGCGCGCTCCGCCAAGTCATCCGTGTGCCCAATCAGCGCAATCGGCTTGTCCGCATACTCGTAACCATCACACTCCATGCACGAATGGATGCTCGTGCCATAGAACGCGCGCAGCGTCGGCAACTTCGGCAGTACCTCACGCAACCCAGTCGCGATCAGCACGGTGCGGGTCGTGACCGCGCCCCCGCGATGCGTGACGGTGAAGCCTGCGCCAGCGGTCGCCGAGGCGCCGTCGACAGCTCCATCATCGGCAGCATCAGCGGCATCCGGCCCGCCAACGCCAACCAGAGGCTCAATGCCCTCCACAATCGTGCGCTCGAACGAAACGTTCGGATACTGCTCTAGCTCCTCACGGCCCATCTTGCGAAGCTCAAGAGGAGAAATACCATCGCGGCTCAAAAAGCCGTGAGAGTGGAACGTCGCCGAGTTGCGGGGGCGATTGCTGTCGAGCACTAGAGTGCGTCGACGCGCTCGCGCCAGATTCAGCGCAGCGCTCAGTCCGGCCGGTCCGCCGCCGACAATGACAACATCCCAGTCGAACTGCTCACTCATAGCTGGGCGCGCAACGCCTTCAGGCGAACCAGTGACGATTCCTTGCCCAACAGTTCCATCGACTCGAAGAGCGGCGGGCTGATGCGACGACCAGCGATCGCGCTCCGCAAGGGTCCGAAAGCCAGTCGCGGCTTCATCTCTTTTACCTCGATGAGTTCGGCGCGCAACGCTGCCTCAATGGCATCGTGAGTCCAGGAATCGAGATCGGTCAGCACGGCAATAGCGGCATCCAGAACCTCGGGGCCCTCAGCCTTCGGCATTGCGTCGGCCTCAACCACGAGGTCGGCATCTGCCGTGAACAAGAACTGCAACAGGGCAGGCGCATCGCCCAGCAACTGCATGCGCTCCTGCACGAGAGGCGCGGCAGCAGCCAGCGTCGCGAGCTCAGCCTCGGTCGGCTCAGCCGAAATGACGTCGGCAGCAACGAGGTAGGGCACGAGACGACCAGCGAACTCCTCCGCCGAGAGCAGACGGATGTGGTCGCCATTCAGCGACTCCGCCTTCTTCACGTCGAAACGGGCCGGGTTCGGGTTCACGTTCACCACGTCGAACGCGGCAATCATTTCTTCGATCGAGAACACGTCGCGGTCAGGCGCAAGCGACCAGCCCAACAGCGAGAGGTAGTTGATGAGACCCTCGGGGATGAACCCGCGGTCGCGGTGGTGGAACAGGTTCGACTCGGGGTCGCGCTTCGAGAGCTTCTTGTTGCCCTCACCCATCACGTAAGGAAGGTGGCCGAAGCGCGGGATCGCATCCGTCAGGCCGATCTCGATAAGAGCCGTGTAGAGGGCGATCTGGCGCGGAGTGCTCGAGAGCAGGTCTTCACCGCGCAGCACGTGCGTGATGCCCATCAACGCGTCATCCACCGGGTTCACGAACGTGTACAGCGGCGCACCGTTCGGGCGCACCACAACAAAGTCAGAGAACGAACCGGCGGGGAACGTGATGTCGCCACGGACCAGGTCGTCAAAACTCAAGTCGGAGTCGGGAACACGCAAACGCAAAGCCGGCTTACGGCCCTCTTCTTTGAATGCGGCGATCTGCTCAGCGGTGAGGTCGCGCTCAAAGTTGTCGTAGCCCTGCTTGGGGTCGCGACCGTTGGCCACATTGCGGGCCTCGATCTCTTCACCGGTCGCAAAAGATTCGTAGAGGTGACCGGAAGCCTTCAGCTTCTCGATGACCTCGAGGTAGATGTCGGTGCGCTGCGACTGGCGATAAGGACCGTTCGGTCCACCAGTCTCTACGCCCTCGTCCCAGTCCAACCCCAACCAGCGCATGGCGTCGAGAAGCTGCAAGTAGCTCTCTTCGCTGTCGCGAGCGGCATCCGTATCTTCAATACGGAACACCAACTTGCCACCCATGTGGCGTGCGTAAGCCCAGTTGAACAGGGCAGTACGAATCAGCCCGACGTGGGGCGTACCCGTCGGTGACGGACAAAACCGAACGCGAACGTCGGAAGCGGTTGCAGTAGAAAATGGCGCAGACATTGCCACCATTCTAAGTCGCAGAACCGCCCTCTGCAGGCGATTCTGCGACTGCGCCTACTTAGTGAGAGAACGAACCGGGTTGCTCAGCGTGCCGATACCCTCGATCGTGATGTCGACGGTGTCGCCGTTCACGATCGGGCCAACGCCAGCAGGCGTACCGGTGAGGATGATGTCGCCGGGCAGCAACGTGAACGCCGCGGAGGCGTACGCCACTTGCGCTGCCACTGAGTGGATCATCTGGTCAACGGTGCCGTCTTGCTTGAGGTCACCGTTCACCGTGGTACGGATGCTCTGCGAACCCACCACGAATTCAGTCTCGATCACGGGCCCGAGCGGGCAGAACGTATCGAAGCCCTTGGCGCGTGACCACTGGCCATCCTTCTTCTGAAGGTCGCGAGCGGTGACATCGTTGGCAATCGTGTAGCCAAAGATGACGCTCTCAAAGTCGGCCTCGGCCACGTTCTTAGCAATGCTGCCGATGATCACGGCAAGCTCACCCTCGAACGCCACTTCTTCAGACTGCGTCGGCAGCATGATGGCATCGCCGGGACCCACGACAGACGTGTTCGGCTTGATAAACATCATGGGAGCATCCGGAACCTCGTTGCCGAGCTCCTTAGCGTGCTCGGCATAGTTGCGACCGAACGCCACGACCTTCGAACGCGGGATGACCGGCGCCAGCAACTTGATGTCCGAGAGCGGCAAGCGCTCGTCAGTGGTCTCAAAGCCGTTGAACATCGGGTCACCGGTCAGAACGACAATCTCGTCGCCGTCGATGATTCCGTAGCGGGCGCCTGCGCCAGCACTGAAACGAGCTACCTTCATGCGTCGAGCCTCATCATCCAGCCGTGCTTGTCTTCGCGACGGCCATATTGGATATCGGTGAGCTCTTCGCGCAGCGACATCGTCAGTTCGCCGGCGGGAGCATCCGCCGACCCAAATTCCACACCGTCACCCTTGAGCATGGCGATGGGCGTGATGACCGCTGCGGTACCGCACGCGAACATCTCAGTGATCTCGCCTGACTCAACGCCCTCCCGCCACTCTTCAAGAGTGACTCGGCGACGCTCGATCTTGTGGCCGCGGTCTTCCGCGAGCTGCAAAACAGAGTCGCGAGTGATGCCCTCAAGGATCGACTCGGACTGCGGCGTGATGAGCGTTCCGTCTTTTTTGACGAGAACGACGTTCATGCCGCCAAGCTCTTCGATGTACTTGCCCTCTTCGGCATCCAAGAACAGAACCTGGGCGCACCCCTGCTCTGCTGCTTCTTGCTGCGCGATAAGCGATGAGGCGTAGTTGCCGCCGGTCTTGGCCGCACCCGTTCCGCCTTTGCCTGCGCGCGTGAAGTTCGTGGAGATCCAGATCGAAACGGGAGCAACGCCACCGGTGAAGTAGGCGCCAGCCGGGCTTGCGATCACGTAATAGTTGACCTTCTTTGCCGCGCGCACTCCGAGAAATGCCTCTTTTGCGAACAGGAACGGGCGTAAGTAGAGGCTCGTCTCGGGAGCGCTCGGCACCCAGTCGCCGTCAACCGCGATGAGCTGTTTGAGCGAATCGATGAACGCCGGAACCGGAAGTTCGGGCAACGCCATGCGACGAGCGGAACGCTGCAACCGTGCACCGTTCGCCTCGGGGCGGAAGGACCAGATCGATCCGTCTTGGTGACGGAAGGCTTTGAGTCCCTCAAAGATCTCCTGCGCATAGTGCAAAACGGATGCCGCCGGGTCGAGCTGAATCGGACCATACGGCTGCACGCGGGGTCGGTGCCAGCCGCCCATCTCTGACCAACAAATGTCGACCATGTGGTCGGTGAAGCTCACACCGAAGCCAGGGTTAGCCAGAATCGCGTCACGCTCTTCGACCGAGCGGGGTTCTTGGTTCTTCTTCACCATGAAGGTGAGGGGGCGATCAGCCAGCAGATTCTTCATCAAATGTCCTTAATGACGTACAGCCACAATGGCGGTGGGTTAATTCTGCGCTACAGCGTCGGCAATTGCACTGCCAATCTCAGACGTCGAGCGTGCGGCGGTGCCGCGAGTGCTGAGATCGGCTTCCACGGCCGCCGTGACCTTAGCCGCGGCATCCGTGTGACCGGACTGTGAGAGCAGCAATGCAATCGACAGGATTGCCGCCGTAGGGTCAGCGAGTTGTTTGCCCGCAATGTCGGGCGCTGAGCCATGAACCGGCTCGAACATGGAGGGGAATTCCCCGCTCGGGTTCAAGTTGCCGGAGGCGGCCAAACCAATGCCGCCGCTGATGGCTGCTGCGAGGTCTGTAAGGATGTCACCGAAAAGGTTGTCAGTGACGATGACGTCAAATGTACTCGGTTTTGTCACGAGGAAGATAGTCGCTGCGTCAACGTGCAGGTAATCGACCGCGACATCCGGGTACTCAGCAGAAATACGGTCGACCGTGGACTGCCAGAGGCCACCCGCATAGGTGAGAACGTTGGTCTTGTGCACGAGCGTGAGCTTCCTGCGCGGGCGAGACATGGCGTGCTCGAAAGCGAAGCGAACAACGCGCTCGACGCCGTAGGCCGTGTTGAGCGAAACCTCAGTCGCGATCTCGTGAGGCGTGCCCGTGCGGATGCTGCCCCCATTGCCCACGTAGGGGCCCTCAGTACCTTCGCGCACGACAACAAAGTCGACGGCGCCGGGCTCGGCCAGCGGCGATGTGACACCGGGGAAGATCGTGGTGGGGCGCAGGTTTACGTGGTGATCGAGCGCGAACCGCAGCTTGAGCAGCAGGCCTCGCTCGATGATGCCGCCCTTGAGGCGAGGATCGCGCGGGTCTCCCCCGACAGCACCGAGCAGAATCGCGTCGTGCTTCGCGAGCTCTGCCACGTCGGAGTCTTCGAGAATGGTGCCCGACTCGAGGTAGTGGCTGGCTCCGAAGGGGAACTCGGTGGTGGAAACATCCACCCCGGTTGCCTTCAAAACTTTGAGGGCCTCGGCCACAACTTCGGGCCCAATACCATCACCGGGAATGACTGCAAGGTTTATCTGAGAAGGCATGTAAATACAGTACCGCTGCGGGGCTACTCGCGGCGTCGAGGCAGCGGGTTACGCCGGGGCGGATGCGCGCCCGTCATGACTTTCCTGAATGTTGCCTGATTGCAGGCTGAATGAGACGCGCTAAAATTGGGCTCATGAGTATTGGAACCGGAATTGTCCTCGTAGTAATCGGCGCGATTCTTACTTTCGCGCTCGATTTCCAAGTCGAAGGAGTCAACATTGACCTCATCGGCTACATCTTGATGGGTGCGGGAGTGGTCACGCTCATCATCGGCCTCGTGCTGACACTGCGCAACCGCACCTCCGTCACCACCGTGCACAACGGCACCGACGGTGCGAACGGCACCGTCAGCGAGCGTCGCACCTCAACGCGATCAGACGAAACTTTCTAACAACCACGACACTTAACGCTCACAAGGCGCGTCCCGATTGCTCGGGGCGCGCCTTGTGTGTTGCTCACACCGAGACCGGCGCGAACGAAGTAACTAAGCGTCGACGATGTCGATGGCGTGTACGTAGCGAGCGTCAATGCGCTCCCCGACGGTCGCGAGAACATCAGCGGATGCCTGCGAGTCGACCGTGAGCACGGAGAGAGCGTTGCCGCCTTCGCTTTCGCGCGCGATCTGCATGCCGGCGATGTTGATGTTGGCGTCGCCGAACTCTTTGCCGAAAACGGCAACGATTCCGGTGCGGTCTTCGTACATCATGACGATGAGGTGATCCGCGAGCGGAACCTCAATGTCGTAACCGTTGATTTCAACGATCTTCTCGAGCTGCTTGTTTCCGACCAGGGTTCCCGAAACAGAAACCTGCGAGCCGTCAGCAAGCGAACCACGGATGGTCAGCAGGTTGCGGTATTCGGGGCTCACAGCATCCGTAATCAAGCGGACGGTGAGGCCACGCTGGTCAGCGAGCAGCGGTGCGTTGACGTAGCTAACCGTCTCTGACACCACGTTCGTGAAGATGCCCTTGAGCGCAGCGAGCTTAAGCACGTTGACATCGTGTTCGACGATCTCGCCGCGAACCTCGATGTCGACGTTGGTGACGGGGCTGTCGGAGAGACCAGAGAAGACCTGGCCGAGCTTTTCCATGAGCGGGATGCCAGGGCGCACGGTCTGGTGGATGATTCCACCAGCAACGTTGACGGCGTCGGGCACGAGCTCGCCACCGAGGGCGAGACGAACAGACTTGGCTACCGAAACGCCAGCCTTCTCTTGGGCTTCAGCGGTCGAAGCGCCGAGGTGAGGCGTGACGATGGTGTTCTCAAGGTCGAGAAGCGGCGAGCCCGTGGGCGGCTCGCTCATGAAAACGTCGAGGCCGGCGCCGGCGATGCGACGCGACTTGAGGGCCGTGTAGAGGGCGTCTTCATCGATGAGGCCACCACGGGCCACGTTGACGATGTACGCGCTCGACTTCATGCGAGCAAACTGCTCGGTCGAAATCATGCCCGTCGTCTCAGGAGTCTTGGGCATGTGGATCGTGATGAAGTCCGAACGCTCGAGCAATTCGTCGAGCGAGACGAGCGTGACGCCCATCTGCTGCGCGCGAGCGGCCGTGACGTAGGGGTCATACGCGATGATGCTCGTGCCGAAGGCCTGCATCCGCTCAGTAATGAGACCACCGATACGGCCAAGGCCGATGATGCCGATCGTCTTCTCAAAGAGTTCGGTGCCCGAGTACTGCGAGCGCTTCCACTGCCCCTGCGCGAGAGCGCTGGAGGCAGCCGGAATGTGACGCGCGAGGCTCAAGATGTGCCCGACGGTCAGCTCGGCGGCCGAGATGATGTTGGAGGTAGGAGCGTTCACAACCATGACACCGGCAGCGGTAGCCGCCTTGATGTCCACGTTGTCGAGGCCAACACCGGCGCGCGCGATGACCTTCAGGCCAGGCGCGGCGGCGAGAGCATCGGCATCCATTTGGGTTGCTGAACGGATGAGAACGGCCTGCGCGTCAGAGAGCGCAGACTTCAACGCATCACGGTCAGTACCGTCAACGTTTCGAATCTCAAAGTCGGGCCCGAGGGCGTCAACTGTTGCGGGGGAAAGTTCTTCGGCGATCACGACGATCGGCTTAGCCACAGATCTGATCCTTCAATTCGCGGGGACTTCGCGCTAACACAACGAAGGCTGCTGGAGTAGACAACTACTGCAACTTTAGCGGCGACGGGACGGCCCCGTTGCCATGTGACAACTCAGTGCGACGATAGACCCATGATGGATGCCGTACAGATCGCCCAGTGGGTGTTGCGTATCGCCCTCGCGCTCGCGTTTATCGCGATGGGCGTTAGCCACTTTGTGGCCGCTCCTGCCCGCACGATGCGGGCCATGATCCCACCCGTTTTGCGGCAGCCGTGGATTCCCTCCCCCGCTGCTCTCGTCACGATTACGGGACTCTGTGAGATCGCTGGCGGACTGGGCCTGCTGTGGGAGCCGACCCGCTTTATTACCGCGATCGCGCTCATCGTGTTTCTGATTGCCGTGTTCCCGGCCAATGCTTATGCGGCCGAGCATCCGGATCGCTTCGGCAAAGCGGCGCTGCCATTCTGGCCTCGCTACTTGGGGCAGCTGGCGCTCATTGTGCTGGTCTTGCTCGCAGCGCTCTAAGAATTTCGAGCACGGCACAACGAAAGCGGCAGCACCTTCGTCTACCTAGGTAGGAGGAAACAATGATCACAAAATCGATGTTCGCAAAGTTCAGCCTGCTGGCGCTGGCAGCCTGTGCCGGTCCGGAAGATAGTTCAGACGAGCCATTGATCGATAACGGGCCCGGTCCCGGTCAGAGTGTTGAAGAGACGCCCGGCGATGCGATGCCCATCGAAGGCATCGAGGGCACGTGGCTGTATGCCGACGGCAGCGACCCCTCTGGCGCTCTCACGCTTGACGACCCGGTGACCGTCACGCTCACCATTACGAGCGACGGGCTTGCCGGGGAATCGACCTGCAACAACTACTCCGCGACGCTGGCCGGAGCCCCAGACGAGCTCACCGTTGGCCCGGTCATTTCTACTAAACGAGCGTGCACTGACCCAGCCCTCACTGATTTCGAAACGCGATACCTTGCCGCTCTCGAGACCACGTCAACCGCCATCCCCACCGGTGGCAGCCTCGTGCTGCAGGGCGACGGTGTGAATCTCAACTTCTTGCCGTCAAGTTCGCTGCCACTCGGCTAGCGCTGCGAAGCGTTGCGGCCGAAGGCCCGAACACGTGGCACGAACACGTGGGGCGTGCACTCACCCCGAACAGGGCTCGGTGCACGCTCCCAGAACCCCCAGTTCGCGGCTAAACAGCATTGACGGGTCGGGTTCTCACCCGAATATCACCCTCACAGTGGAACAATCAATTCATGGATCAGCGGTTTAGCCGCCAGCTTGCTCTAACCAACTTCGGCGAGGCGGCGCAAAAGAATTTGGCGCGCTCTCGCGTGCTCGTGATTGGCGCGGGTGGCGTCGGCAGTACGGTCATTCCGTCGCTCGCCGCGGCTGGCGTCGGCACCGTTGGTGTCATCGACGATGACCGTGTTGAGCTCAGTAATTTGCACCGCCAACACATCCATCGTCTATTGGATGTCGGCCACAAGAAGGTCGTGTCGGCCGTTGAACGCGTCGCCGATCTCAGCCCCGCGACCACCATCATTGCGATCGATGCCAAGCTCACTCCGCACAACGCTCTTGAGCTTTTTGCGGACTACGACCTCGTCGTCGACGGCAGCGACAACTACGCCACTCACTACCTGGCCGCGGATGCCGCGGAGATTACCGGCATCCC
The DNA here is from genome assembly GCF_057365065.1 of Salinibacterium sp. 10G20-15. NCBI lineage: Bacteria > Bacillati > Actinomycetota > Actinomycetes > Micrococcales > Microbacteriaceae > Salinibacterium > Salinibacterium sp. 10G20-15. The sequence continues at coordinate 1,926,234 of NZ_CP195118.1, read as the reverse complement.
GCTCGTGTGGGGCGTCGCTTGCGAGTTCTGGGCTCAGGCCGGAGTGTCGTGGCCTGCTCGTGGCGCGGGCTTCCGAGACCTGTACCCGCTGCCGCCCGAGACCGCGACGATTGACACCAACGTGATGCACGGCATTTTTCCCGGCGCCGTGAGCGTCGTGGCCTCCATCGTGACGAGCGAGGCGATCAAGATCGCAGCCCAGATCGGCACAACACTGCTGAACCGGGCCACGAACTATGACGCTCTCGCCGGCGAATTCTCCACTGAGCCGTTCGAGCGCGCAGCCGACGCAACGGCCATCACCGAGCTCGCCGACTATCGCCACCTCTTCGCCTACTCGCCTCTCGACGAGTGGCCCACGGGCTAGCTCGTTAGCTCTACGAACCCGACGTCGTTTCGCCTCGCGTGAGTGCCGCAGAAGCTACCGCCCCGACGTCGTCAGACGATCCTTGATGGTCCAGCGCGCCCACCGAGCTCGGCTAATCGCGATCAGGCCGACCGCGATCGCGATGATGAACGCCGCGATGCCAAGAACGTACACGAGCACGCCACCCCACCCGTCGGGACCATTGGGTTCCAAGAAGGGGTACGGAAACCAGCCGTCGAGCAAGCCGCGCACGATCGTGAAGGCCAACCACGCGATCGGGTAGATGACCACAATGCGCACGTCGCGCATCCGCAACACCGGTCGTGCCGGCGAGAACAGCCAGTCAAGCAGCAAGAACAGCGGCACCCACACGTGAATGACTTCGTTGGGCCACTGAACCCCCACGTAGCCCTCGTCGGGCAGCCCGCGCAGCAGCACGTTGTAGACCACGGCGGTCACGACCGCGTACGAGACGACGGATGCTCGCAGCACGCCCAATAGGCTCGACTCGGCCCGCAGGCGCACGGCCACCAGCCCGCTCAGCGCAAGAATCACGACGTTGATCAGGCTCGACTGAATAGTGAAGTAGCTGTAGTACTCCACCGCCACAAAGTCGTTGTGAATGGACTCGTCGATCACTTGGGTAGCGATGCTCGCGAGCACGAGCGCCGAGGCGATCAGTCGAAGTACTCCGACGAATCGAAGGGCTTTCGGCAGCGTTCCCACGAAAGCGAAGTCGCGGGATTGGGGGGATTTGCGCTGCACGTTCGTCGTCACTCCGACAGACTAGTCTGCAGAGTCTCGATCAACGGAGGAGTTCAGCATGCCATTCACGGATCACCACGGGAATGAGCTGCGCAGTTTGCCATTGGTCTACCGATTGGACCGCGACTTTCAGGTCGCCGAAGCGTTTTGCTGGCGCGACCCGCGCCCTGGTGGCACGGCGATCGAGGTTCCGGCGCACGATGCTTCGCTGCCGCCTACCGAGGGCAACAGCACAGACTTCGCCTCGGTTCCGCCGTTTCTGTGGGGGCTTATCGCCAGCTATGGCAAGCAGACTCTCGCCGCGATTCTGCATGACCACCTCACTCACCAGACTCGGCTTGCCCCCGCTGGCGAGCGCCTGGCGCTGCGCCGCGTGGCCGATGAGACGTTCCGTGTCGCCCTCGTTGATAGCGGCGTTCACCAGTTGCGTGCGCGTGTCATGTGGACCGCCGTCGGCATCGAACGCTACGCCCGCCACGGTGGGGTTCTCGGCTGGCTCATCATCGCGCAGCTAGCGCTGGGAATAGCGGCACTCGTGGCAGCCGTTGCGCTGGGCGTTGCCGTGCATCCGCTCTGGTTCCTGCTCGCCGCAGCGCCCGCCGTGCTCGCCGTTGTCTGGGGCAAGGATGCCAACCTCATGCTCGCGTCGACCTATCTTGGTGCGCTCTACGCTCCCCTCGTCGCCGCCGCCTTCATCGGCTCACGGCTTGAGCAGTTCTTGGCGTTCATCATTTGGGTTGCCTCGGGAACGCCAGGCCCCGTCCCGAAGGCAGAACCGACCCTGCGCTGGCCCAACCACGGCACCACGCTGCCGCCGCTTTAGTGATGCGCGAAGTCTCGGCACAGCGTCACCTAGCTGCTTCCCACGTTCGCGCCGCGTTAACGACCACCGGCCGCCCCGCAGAAGCGGAACGGCCGGTGGTGTGACGAGCGAAAGTTAGCGTGCTGCTGAACCGTCGGTGTAGTCGTTGTCTTGCTGCTTCCAAGCGAAGAGAGCGCGCAGCTCCTTGCCGGTTGCTTCGATGGGGTGGTTCTGGCCCTTTTCACGCAGGGCGAGGAACTCGGCTCCGCCAGCATCCTGGTCTTTGATGAAGCGGTCTGCGAAGGCACCCGACTGAATGTCTGCGAGAACAGCCTTCATGTTCTCCTTGACCGACTCATCGATGACGCGGGGGCCCGAAACGTAGTCGCCGTACTCAGCGGTGTCAGAAACGCTCCAACGTTGCTTGGCGATGCCGCCCTCCCACATGAGGTCAACGATGAGCTTGAGCTCGTGAAGCACCTCGAAGTAAGCGATCTGCGGCTGGTAGCCAGCCTCGATGAGGGTTTCGAAGCCGTACTGAACGAGCTGCGAGGTTCCACCACAGAGAACAGCCTGCTCACCGAACAGGTCGGTCTCAGTCTCTTCGGTGAACGTGGTCTTGATGCCACCGGCGCGAAGTCCACCGATTGCCTTGGAGTACGACCATGCGAGGTCCCAAGCGGAACCACTGGCGTCGTTTTCGACGGCAACGATCACGGGAACGCCACGGCCGGCTTCGTATTCGCGGCGAACGGTGTGACCCGGTCCCTTGGGCGCGACGAGAATGACGTCGACGTCGGCCGGAGCGTCGATGTAACCGAAACGGATGTTGAAGCCGTGACCGAAGACGAGCGTGTTGCCGGCTTCAAGGTTGTCCTTGATATCGGCGGCGTAGAGGCCACGCTGGTGCTGGTCGGGAGCAAGGATCACGACAACGTCAGCCCACTTGGCTGCCTCGGCACTCGAGAGCACCTCGAAGCCAGCGTCGGCAGCCTTCGCGGTGCTCTTCGAGCCCTCCTTGAGGCCGATCTTGACCTCAACACCGGAGTCGCGCAGGTTGAGTGCGTGAGCGTGGCCCTGTGAGCCATAGCCGATAACGGCAACCTTCTTGCCCTGGATGAGCGCGAGGTCAGCGTCTTTGTCGTAAAAGATCTCAGTCACAGTTGTGATTCTCCTTAGTTGTTGTTCTGTTAGTTCTTGAAAACGCGGTCGGTAATGCTCTTGGAACCGCGGCCCATGGCCAGCAATCCACTCTGAGCGATTTCTTTGATCCCGTAGGGCTCGAGCACTCGCAAGAATGCTTGAATCTTGCCCGAGTCACCCGTGGTTTCGATGACGAGCGCATCGGATGCGACATCAACTACACGGGCACGGAACAGGTTTACCGCTTCGAGAATTTGTGAGCGCGTCGTGTTGTCGACGCGCACCTTGATGAGCAGGTGCTCGCGGGTTACCGACTGTTCAGGGTCGAGTTCCACGATCTTGATCACGTTGATGAGCTTGTTGAGTTGCTTCGTGACCTGCTCCAGGGGGAGTTCTTCGACATCCACCACAACGGTGATGCGCGAGAGGCCTTCGATTTCGCTCGAGCCCACAGCCAGCGACTGGATGTTGAACCCGCGACGAGCGAACAGCCCGGCAACGCGGGTCAGCAGACCCGGCTTGTCTTCTACGAGCAGAGAAAGTACGTGACTCATCGCTTTACTCCTCTTCCCACTCGGGGGCATGGTCGCGGGCGTACTGCACGCTCGAGTTTCCGACGCCCTGGGGCACCATCGGCCACACCATCGAGTCGCGGCTCACCACGAAGTCGATGACCACGGGGCGGTCATTGGTCTCGAGCGCCAGCTTGATGGCGGGGTCGATTTCCTCTTTCTTCGTGACGCGGATGGCGAGGCAACCGTAGGCGTCGGCCAGCTTCACGAAGTCGGGGATCATGACGGTGTCGTGACCGGTGTTGAGGTCGGTGAACGAGTGGCGTCCGTCGTAGAACAGCGTCTGCCACTGGCGAACCATTCCGAGGCTGGAGTTGTTGATAACCGCGACCTTGATCGGGATCTTGTTGATCGTGCAGGTAGCCAATTCTTGATTGGTCATCTGGAAGCAACCGTCGCCGTCAATCGCCCACACGGGGCGATCGGGGTTCGCGACCTTAGCGCCCATAGCAGCGGGCACACCGTACCCCATGGTTCCCGCGCCACCCGAGTTCAACCACGAGTTGGGACGATCGTGCTTGATGAACTGGGCAGACCACATTTGGTGCTGACCGACACCGGCAGCGAAAATGCCCTCGGGGCCCGTGATTTCACCGATGCGCTGGATCACGTATTGCGGTGACAGCAGTCCGTCATCCGGCTCTGTGAAGCCAAGCGGAAACTGGTTGCGCAGCGAGTTGAGGCGCTCCCACCACTCGGTGTAGTCGGGCTTCGTCGTGGTGATCGTGTCGGAGTATGCCGCCGTTAGGTCGATGATGACGTCTTTTGCGTCACCCACGATCGGCACTTCAGCCGCACGAATCTTGCCGATTTCCGCGGGGTCGATGTCAACGTGAACGACCTTCGCGAGAGGCGCAAACTCACTCGGCTTACCCGTAACGCGGTCGTCGAAACGTGCGCCGAGCGAAATGAGAAGATCGGACTCTTGGATCGCGAGAACCGCAGGCACAGAGCCGTGCATTCCCGGCATCCCGAGGTTCAATTCGTTGGAATCGGGGAACGCACCGCGAGCCATCAGCGTGGTCACGACTGGCGCGCCGACAAGAGTTGCCAATTCGAGGAGTTCAGCAGACGCACCGGAACGAACAACGCCGCCACCGACGTAGAACACGGGGCGCTCGGCCTCAGCCAGCATCTGCGCTGCAGCCTGAACCTGCTTGCCGTGCGCCTTCATGACGGGGCGGTAGCCGGGCAGGTCGACCTTGGGCGGCCAGATAAAAGGGGCAGATGCCTGCTGGCAGTCCTTAGTGACGTCGACGAGAACCGGGCCAGGACGCCCCGTCGTTGCGATGTGATACGCCGCCGCGAGGGTAGCCGGGATGTCTTCCGGCTTAGAGACGAGAAACGAGTGCTTCGTGATCGGCATCGTAATGCCCGAAATGTCGACCTCTTGAAAAGCGTCGGTTCCCATGGAGGTCGAGAAGACCTGACCGGTGATCGCGAGCAGCGGCACGGAATCCATGTGGGCATCCGCGATGGCCGTCACAAGGTTCGTAGCACCCGGACCCGACGTCGCAATGCAGACACCGAGCTTTCCGGATGACGAAGCGTAGCCCTCCGCAGCGTGACCAGCACCCTGCTCGTGGCGAACCAAAATGTGACGAATAGCAGTGGATGCCATGAGTTCGTCGTAGAAGGGCATGATGGCGCCGCCGGGCAAGCCGAAGACGTCTTTCACGCCCAACTTTTCCAGACTGCGCAGAATTGCACCTGAGCCGGTCACAATTTCCGGCGTAGTGCTCTTCGGCCGCGGTGCGGGTTCAGAGGACATGTGTAAATCCTTTAAGTCGAATGGTGAGCTGGCGCTAACTGGTGACCGCGCCGCGAGCAGCGGACTGCACAAGCTTCGAATACTTGGCAAGAACGCCTCGCGTGTAACGCGGAGGGAGGGGGGCCCAGCCTTTTCGGCGGGCTTCGAGCTCAGCGGAGTCGACAAGTAAGTCGAGCGAGCGAGCTGCGATATTGACCCGTATCAGATCACCATCGCGCACGAAGGCAATAGGACCTGCGTCTACTGCTTCGGGAGCTATGTGGCCGATGCACAGCCCGGTTGTGCCGCCTGAGAATCGTCCGTCCGTCAAGAGTAGTACATCTTTTCCGAGTCCAGCGCCCTTAATAGCCGCCGTGATCGCCAGCATTTCACGCATACCGGGGCCACCCTTGGGGCCTTCGTAGCGAATGACCACAACCGAGCCCGCCTCGATAGTGCCCGCGGTGAGAGCATCCAGAGCTTCACGCTCGCGTTCGAAGACGCGCGCAGGGCCCTCGAACTCTGCGAGATCGAAGCCAGCGGTCTTCACCACGGCACCCTCGGGAGCCAGCGAACCCTTGAGGATCGTGAGGCCACCGGTGGGGTGGATGGGGTTATCGAAGGTGCGCAAAACTTCACCGTCAAGAGGATCAATATCCATCTCGGCGAGGTTCTCGGCAACAGTTTTTCCGGTGACGGTGAGCGCGTCACCGTGCAGCAGGCCCTCTTCGAGGAGCGCCTTCATGAGCACGGGAAGTCCACCGTGACGATCGACATCGTTCATGACGTACTTACCGAACGGCTTGAGGTCGCCCAAGTGCGGCACCTTGTCTCCGATGCGGTTGAAATCGTCGAGCGTGAGCTCAACTTCCGCTTCACTGGCGATCGCAAGAATGTGCAGCACTACGTTGGTCGAACCACCGAGGGCCATCGCAACAGTAATGGCGTTCTCGAAGGCCTTCTTGGTCATGATGTCGCGCGAGGTGATACCCAGGCGCAGCAGGTTTACGACGGCTTCGCCCGAACGGTGCGCGAAGTAGTCGCGACGACGGTCGGCGGAGGCGGGGCTCGCCGAGCCCGGAAGGCTCATTCCCAGCGCTTCCGCCACGCTTGCCATCGTGTTGGCCGTGTACATGCCGCCACAGGCGCCCTCGCCGGGAGCGAAAGCACACTCGATGCGCTTGGCATCGGCTTCGGTCATCCGGCCAGCCTTGACCGCGCCGACAGCCTCGAAGGAGTCGATGATCGTGATGTCTTTTTCGGTGCCATCGCTGAGCTTGACCCAGCCCGGAGCGATCGAACCGGCGTAGAGGAACACGGAGGAGAGGTTCAGTCGAGCCGCCGCCATCAGCATTCCCGGCAGCGACTTGTCGCAACCGGCGAGCGTGACAGAACCATCGAGGCGCTCGGCTTCCATCACGACCTCAACCGAGTCAGCAATGACCTCGCGGCTCACCAGCGAGAAGTGCATCCCCTCGTGCCCCATCGAGATACCGTCGGAAACGCTGACGGTGCCGAACTGCAGGGGGTATCCCCCGCCGGCGTGCACGCCCTCCTTTGCGGCCTGCGCAAGACGGTCGAGCGAGAGATTGCAGGGAGTGATCTCGTTCCACGAGCTCGCAATACCGATCTGCGGCTTCTCCCAGTCTGCATCTCCCATGCCCACGGCGCGAAGCATTCCGCGCGACGTTGTCGCTTCAATTCCGTCAGTGACAGTGCGTGAACGTGGCTTGATATCGATCGAATTGCTCTCAGACATGCTTCGAGTTTAGGGCTTCGCGAAACCTCAGTTTGCCCGCGCCGATACCACGGCTTCCCGACGATCGGCCAGAATCGCCAAAACCTGTGCAATTTCGGCAGTTCCCGCCACCCGCAACCGTGCTGCCGAGGGAGCATCCCCCACTCGCACACCAAGATCGTCCGGGCCAAGAACAACGATCGCATCCTCGTCGGTGGTGTCGTCGCCGGCAAAGAAAACGGCATCCGCACCGGTGTACTCACGGAGACGTTTGATCGCGTCACCCTTGTCAGCGTCGTGGATGGCAAATTCGACGATGTTCTTGCCAAAGCGCGTCGTAAGGCCGGGAATCTCAGCCTCGACTCGCGTAACTGCTTGGTGTGTCAAGCGTTCGGCATCTTCGGTGCTGGACATACGTACGTGGAGCGCACGACCGGCAGGCTTTAGTTCGACCCATGCGCCATCAGCACTGTCGGCAAGCTCGTGCATAAGCGCATCAAGCTTCTCGAGGGCCGCCGTGTTCTCGGCGCTCATCGGTAACGGGGAGTCGCCCTCGTCGAGGCGATACTCGAGCCCGTGCGATCCGCCAAACAAGACGCGGTCACCGAGATGGGCGACGTGCTCGAGACTGTCGAGTGCCCGCCCTGAAACCAGAGCAACACGAGTGTCGGCGAAGTCGAGCATCCGCAGCAATTGCTCGTGGGCTGCGGGAATAGCGCGGGCCTCCAGCGGATCATCGACCTCAGGCGCCAAGGTGCCGTCGAAATCGAGCGCAATCAGCAGAGTGCGGGCTGTGACGAGCTGCTCAACAGCCGCCTCGATCTCGGAGGCAGTCGAATAGGTCACGGCTTCTTGACTCGCTTTCGTTCGATGGTCCACTCAACCTCTTCGGCCATCTCGAGCGGGGCTATACGGCGGTGACGATCGGAACGCGTCGCCGCCAAATTTTTGAGAAACGCGTTCGACCAGCGCTCGACATCGTGGTCAAGTACACGCTTGCGCATCGAACGCATCCGAGTTGCACGATCAGCCTTGGGCATATTGATTGCTCGAAGCATCGAACTCTTCAAACCGTCAATGTCGTGCGGGTTAATAAGAAGTGCTTTACGCAACTCTTCGGAGGCCCCGGCGAACTCGCTCAGAATCAGCACCCCATCGTTGTCGAAGCGAGCGGCCACATACTCTTTCGCCACGAGGTTCATGCCGTCGCGCAGGGCGGTAACCAGCAATACGTCGGCGGCGAGATACAGCGCAACCATCTCTTCACGAGGGAAGCCCTGGTGAAGGTAGTTGATCGGAGCATGACTCAAGGTACTGAATTCTCCATTGATGCGACCCACGGTGAGCTCAATCTCATCTCGCAAGTGCATGTAAGCCTCAACGCGTTCACGACTGGGGCTCGCAACTTGGATAAGCGCAACATCGCCCACCTCGATGGCGCCGTCACGTAAGAGTTCGCCATATGCCTTCAACCGGTGGCGAATGCCCTTCGTATAGTCGAGGCGGTCGACGCCAAACATGACAGTCTTCGGGTTGCCGAGACCCTTGCGAATGTCACGGGCACGCTGCTGGATCGCGGGGTCACGAGCAAGCTCTTCAAAGCTGCGTGCATCAATCGAAATCGGGAAAGCCTTAGCGACGACACGGCGGGTCGGTTGCCCCTCGATCGTGACTTCGATAGCGGGATTCTTGGTCGGATGATTCGTGAGACGACGAACCGCCGAAGAGAAATTGGAAGCATCAGACGAACGCTGGAAACCCACAACATCGGCACCGAGCATCCCCTCGATGATCTGCGTGCGCCACGGCAGCTGCGCGAAAATTCCATAGGGCGGAAAAGGAATGTGGTTGAAGAATCCGATCGTGAGGTCGGGGCGCTTCTCACGCAGCATGCGCGGCACGAGCTGCAACTGGTAATCCTGAACCCACACCACCGCGCCTTCCGCGCTGTTCGCAGCGGCGGCATCCGCAAACCGTTGGTTCACAGCAACGTAATCGTCCCACCACTCTCGGTGATAGGCCGGAGGCGCAATGACGTCATGGTAGAGCGGCCAGAGGGTATCGTTGCTGAATCCCTCGTAGTACTCCTCGATATCTTGAGTGCTGAGCGGAACGGGGATGATCTGGATGCCGTCATTCTGGAAAGGCTCGACATCGAGGTCGGGCTTACCTGCCCAACCAACCCACGCGCCGTCGGCTTTCTGCATGATCGGTTCGAGAGCAGTAACGAGACCACCTGGCGAGCGCTTCCACGTGAGAGAACCGTCGTCTTCGATGGTGCAATCCACGGGGAGCCGGTTCGAAACCACCACGAAGTCGTATTCAGCAGGAGAAGAATTCTTCTGTGATTCCGTCATGGAGCTAAGTTACCAGCGAGCCCTGCAATCCGGCTGAGGATTGCGTTACTAGACCATTTCTTTTCTGTGACGGAACCGAGACATCCGCTAAGCCGTCTGCGGCGGGACACGATTCGCGAGGGACTCTTTAGCTAGTCACTTTCCCTGCATCACCCGTCGCTCGCTTAGTGCGCTCGAGAGTCGGCCGCCGACAGGATAGCTCCGGTCGCGGCCAATTTTCGTATGCGCTTCACCGCGAACACTGACAGCGCGACGCTCACCACGCCGAGCGCCAGCAGAGCGAAGGCGGCGGTGATCGCGGATTGCGGGCTACCGCCCGACACAATCGTGTACATCCCCTCAACGGCATAGGTCAGCGGCAAGAACGGGCTCACTGCTTGGAACGGCGCCGCCACGGCCTCGATCGGATACACGCCGCCTGTAGAGGTCAGCTGAATCGCGAGCAAGAAGAGCGAAATCACGAGCCCTCCGCGCCCCAGCGCTGCGATCAAGAAGTAGTGGAACGCCGCGAACGCCAGCGCCATCAGCACCGCGAAACCGGCCGTCGCGGGAGCGAGCGCCCACTCGACTCCCACCACCACGTGCAACAACAGCACGAGCAGCACCGCTTGCACGACGGTGACCACGGATGCCCGGATCAACGTTGCCGCCACAATGCGCCCGTTGCGAGCCGTGGATGACAGCGAACGGTACGAGGGAAGCGTCAGCACCAAGAACACGGCCAGCGCTCCCAGCCACAACCCGAGCGGGATGAAAAAGGCAGCGATTGCGTGCGCGGGCTCAGACACCTCGTTATCGGTCGTGACCGCCAACGTAATTGGCTCAGCGGCAATCTCGGCGTTCGTAGCGGTGTCGGAAACGTCATCGGCGGTCGGCACGAGAGCAGCGCCCTCGCTCAAGCCAGTGGAGAGTTCCTTGGCCCCCGAGGTTAGCTCTTTCGCTCCTGTGGTGAGCGGCCCAGATCCCTCAGCGAGTTGCGAAGCCCCCGACGCGCTCTGGGAGATTCCGTATTGAATGCCGCCAACGGCATCCGCCGTTTGAGTCTTCAGCGTTCCGCCGCCTGCGGAGGCCTGATTGAGGCCGTCAACGACAGCCTGAAGCGTGCCCTTCAGTTGCGGATCAGTAATTTGCGCTTGGATGGCGGGGTTGATCGCCGCGAGAGTGGAGGCAAGCTGCGAAACGCCGGCGGTGTACTCGCTGACTCCGGTCGTGAGCCCCGACAAATTTGAAGCGCCGTAGTTGAGATCAGCGAGACCGGATGACAGAGAGTCGACACCCTCGGTGTAGCTGGTGAGCCCGGTCGAAAGGTCTGTCGCGCCATCCGCTAGCTGGGTAGCGCCGTCGGCGGCATCGGAGAGCGCTCCCCCGAGTTCACCCACGCTCGCGTAGATTCCGTCGATGTACTGAGAGGTGATCGCACGCCCAAAGGTATCGGTCATGGATTGACCGACGACCTGAGCCACCGAGCCGGTGAGGTAGCTGTGCGAATCGTCAGTGCGAATTGAAATCTGGGCCTGCGAAGGGGCGTCGGTCGAGAGCGACAGGATCGACTCCGAGAACTCGGTGGGCACCGTGAGGATCGCGTAGACGTCACCACGGGCGAGCGCTTCTTCGGCATCGCTTGAGTTGGTGATCGTCCATTCGAAGCCATCGGCTCCGGTGAGCTCTGTGACGAGCTGGCGACCAGCGAAAACAATCTGCTCTTCGCCCTCTGGCGTGGTCGTGGTCTGCAATTCGTCGTTGTTCACGAGAGCAACCGGGATGTTGTCGATCGCGCTCTCGCCGTCGCCTGCGGCGGCAACGAAGAGTCCGGTGAAGGCAAGCGGGAGAACCGCGACCGCAACGAAACCGATGATGGTTAGCCAGCGTCGACGCGGAATCGCGGTGGGGTATGAGGTGCTCATCGAAGGAGTCCTTCCGGGGCAAGCAGGTAGAGATCGACGACAATCACGGCACGGTCTCCGCGATCGATTTCACTGGCAGCGGTCACCGGTCTTCCGGTGCCAAACAGGATGGTCACGCTGGGGTCAGCCAGTCGTGTGACGGCGGTGAGGAACACAGCCTCATCCTCCGCTTCGGCGAACTGATCGAAGCGATCGAAGAACACGACATCGGTGCCTTCGGCAAGACCGATCGCCGCGAGCGCAATCGACCGCTCCAACTGAGGCAGGGCGTTGACGTTGGTGTCGGGCGCGATGGGAATTGTGCGGCGAGCGGTTACGTCGGCGAGCACGTCGTTGACGCGCGAAATCCAGCTCGCAACGGTAGCCGAAGTGCGCGGAGTGCGCCTCCAGTGCTGGGTCATTTCGATGCGTTCACGCAGCATGGCATCCATCGACGTGGCATCTTCGCTGTACGGCGTTCCTCCGATTTCGGAGAGGGCAACTCGTTTGTTCACCTGCTCTGAGTGCGAAGGCAGCGGGTACCCGAGCACTTGCACCATTCCCGAGACGGGAGGAAGGATGCCCGAAAGCGTTGCTCCCATGATGCGGCGGTCGTGGCGGTCTCCCGATGCAATCACGACGGCGCCACGGGGCACCGCCAGTGAGATTGGACCAAGGCCACGCTGGGCTGTGCCCGCGACAAGGTATTCAGCGCTCATCGAGAGCGCGGACTGGGTGGATGCCCACTCCAATTCGTGACGGTGCTCCCGTAATTGCTCGCCCTCGATGTCCACGTTGGGAAGTAGTTTGTCGAGCCATGCCGGTAGCCACCAGGCGGCGTTGCCGAAGAGCGCCATGAGGGCGGGAACGAGCGTCATCCGCACGAGGAAGGCATCGAAGGCGATACCAACGGCAAGGCCGAGGGCGATGGGTTTGATCGTTCCGCTGCCTTCGGGCACGAAGGCAAAGAAGACGAAGAACATGATGAGTGCGGCGGCGGTAACGACCCGGGCGCTACTCGCGAAGCCGTGGCGCACAGAGGAGAGCGCTTTGCCGGTCTTCACGAACTCTTCCCGCATTCCCGAGACCAAGAACACTTCGTAGTCCATGGCCAAGCCGAAGAGCACCGCCATCAACAGAATGGGCATGAAGCTCAGGATGGGGCCGGGGTTGTCGACGCCGATGAGGTCGCCGAGCCATCCCCACTGGAAGACCGCCACCACAACGCCGAACGACGCGACGACGGAGAGCAAGAAGCCCACCGCCGCCTTGATCGGCACCAGCACCGAGCGGAACACCATCATCAGCAGCAGGATTGACAACCCCACCACGATCAGACCAAAAGGCACCAGCGCGTTGCTGAGCCGGTTAGAAATGTCGATACCGATAGCGGTGGTACCCGTCACGAAGATCGGGATGTCGTACTTGCGCTCCATTTCAGGAGCGAGATCGCGAATCGTTTGCACGAGCGCTTTGGTTTCTTCAGAGTCCGGCGAGCTGGACGGAGTGACCTGGATGATCGCCGTGTCGAGTCCTTCATCGGGGAAGCCCTGCGAGACGAAGTCGACGTCATCGAGCTTCTCAAGATCGGCCGCGATCGCTTCGAGGTCATCCTGAATGTCGATCGTCTGAGTGATGTCGAGGGCGACAACGAGCGGGCCGTTGTAGCCAGGGCCAAAGCCTTCGGTCACGAGGTCAAACGCTTCGCGTTGGGTAGAGCCTTCGGGCTCCGAACCGCCATCGGGCAAGCTCAGCGTGAGGCTCGCGGCCGGAATCGCCACCGTGCCGAGAATCGCTACGACGGCGATCGTCGCCAGCCACGGGTGCTTCGTGACACCGCGCACCCAGCGTGCGCCCATGCTGCGGCTTTCGTCGGCGGATGCCGTGAAGCGTCGCTGCGCCCGCGAGCCGGTCTTGGGGATCATTCGCGCTCCCGCCAGCCCCAACAGGGCGGGCAACAAGGTCGTGGCAACCCCCATCGCGATGAAGACTGCAACGGCGGCACCAATGCCCATCACGCTCAGGAATGGAATGCCGACAACGAGCAATCCGAGCAGCGCGATGATGACGGTGACTCCGGCAAAGATCACGGCGCTCCCGGCCGTTCCGACCGCCATCGCGGCTGATTCTTCGGGTTCTTCGCCGTGCGCGAGCTGTGCCCGATGCCTCGACACAATGAACAGGGCGTAGTCGATTCCGACCGCTAACCCGATCATGAGCGCGAGCAGCGGCGCGGAACTCGACACGGTCGTGAAGGCGGAGAGGGTCGTGATCAGCCCCATCACGATTCCGACGCCGATGAGGGCACTCAGCAGCGGCATCCCGGCGGCAAGCAGGGATCCGAACGTGATGACCAACACGAGGCCAGCGAATACAACACCAATCACTTCGGTGACGGTGAGACCGAATGACGTGTCTTGAAAGACCTGGCCGCCGAACTCAACGCGCAGTCCGGCATCCTCACCGATGGTGGCGGTATCGACGAGTTCTTCAAGGGTCGCCACGGTGACATCGGTCGCGACGCCGTCAAACTGCACTCGGATGATCGCCATGCTGTGGTCGTCAGAAATGGCCTTGCCCGCATACTCATCGAAGGGGCTCACCGCCGAATCGATACCGTCAATGCGATCGATAGCGGCCGTGATCCGCTCGATCACTGCTTCGGAACTTTCGATGCGTGAACCATCGTCATCAACAATGACGGCTGTTGCGGATGCTCCCGCCACCGAGGGGAACACCGCCTCGAGCCGGTCGAGAGCGGCTTGCGACTCGGTGCCAGGGATCTCGAACGACTCTTGAGTTTGGCCTCCCAGCGCGATGCCTCCGCCGAGGGTTCCGCCCACGAGCAGCAGCCAGACCACCAGAACACGCCACGGATGACGGTACGAGAATCGACCGAGTCGGTAGAGAAGTGTTGCCACGGGTGCTCCGATTCTGGGTGCTGTAGGTCGAGGGTCGGGTCGGGCGACTATTCAGCGCGAACGGGCGCGAGAAGTTCGCTCATGATCGCGACCAAGGCTTGGCGGGTTTCGTCATCCGATTCGAGTGGCATCTCGAAGTTGTCCGCGGTGCACAGCATGTATGCGGAGCCGCCGAGAGCGATACCGAAGCGCATTTTGTCGTGTGGGCTAGAGGTGCTCGCGGCAAAATAGTGCGCGAGCCCGCGAACGGTCTCGTTAGCGCGGTCGATAACGCCGAGCCCCCTTAGCGATGGGCCCTGGTTGATGAACAGGTGCACTTCTTGGCGACAGTCGAAAATGAAGTCGACAAACTGCGCTACGAAGATGGCGCGATAGTCGTCGCCAACACCCTCCGTTTCGAGGGTGTGGAGCAGCGTGTCGAGGCGATCGATCGCGGGACTCACGGCCGCTTCGAGTAGTGCCTCTTTTGAGGTGAAGTGATAGAGCACACTCGACTTTGACAGCCCCGCGAGCTCGGCAATTCGTTGAATGGAGGTACCTGTGTACCCCGCGATAGCAAACTCCGTGAGCGCGATGCGCTGGAGATCTTGTTGGCTTGACACCGTTCGAGAATAACTGACCGATCGGTCAGTTGCGCAATCGCCTCCAAGAATGGGAACACACCAGGCCTCCGGAATAAGCAGCATCCAACATGCAGTGCATCGGGAACGAAGGGGGCTCACAGCCCACGCAGCCCCGCCCGCTGGTCGCGCTCAGCATCTCACGCTAGCGTTAACGCACCAACCCCCGGAGGAAAAATGCGCAAATACTTGTTCAATGGCAGTCTCCTCAGCGCGATCGCTGGCGGCTGGAGCATCTTCCAGACCACAAAGCAGGGCCCGCGCGACTGGCGCCTCATCCTCATGTGGATCAGCTGGGGCCTCACCGTCGCTATCGCTATCGGCACCATCGCAAAAGAAGCCGAAGATTCCTACGAGCTCGAAAACTAACCTTCCACGCGGGCTTTACTCGCGAGCGCCTGAACGCCGAGCGCGATAGCGAGCCGCCGCCTCGACAACCCCACGGAACAGTCGGGCATCCTCTTTGGCATCCTCTTCGGGATGCCACTGAACGGCGACCCCAAAGTCGACACTCGGCAATTCGACAGCCTGAATAACGCCGTCGTCACCGCGCCCGGAAACCACAAGCCCCTCAGCCAGATCGCCAATTGCTTGATGATGGTACGACTTCACAGCCACGCTGCTGTCGCCTCCAAGCAATGACGCGAGTTCGCTGCCAGGCTCGACAGCGACCTCATTCACGAGGAAGGTGCCGCCGCCCGCGCCGTACCGAGTTGAGCCGATCACCTCCGGCAGGTGCTGGATGATCGAGCCGCCGAGCGTAACGTTCAACATCTGGGCTCCACGACAAATCCCCAAAAATGGCAGGTTCTCGTCGATAGCCGCGCGCAGCAGAGCATCCTCGAAAGCGTCACGATCCTTGCGCGGAACATCCGTCGTCGGGTGGGGATCCTGACCATAGCGCGCGGGATCCACATCTTTACCGCCGGTGAGAATCAAACCGTCGAGACCGCGGATGAGCGAGTGAGCGATCTCAGCATCCACGGGCTGAGGCGGCAACAACACCGCAATGCCCCCGGCATCCGTCACCGCTTCAAAGTAGATCTTGGGCAAGAAGGATGCGGGCAAGTCCCAGACACCGGTCTGGGCCTGCTCCAGGTAGGACGTGAGGCCGATAATTGGACGCGAGCTGGTGCCCATGCGGACCCCTCCCCAGTGAAGAATTAGAACGTTTGCCCCCAAAGGATATAGGGCGAAGTCAGTGATTTGTTGGTTCCTGAGTGTCGTTCTCAGGTTTCTCCGTTATTTTTGCTGACTTACTCGCCTGTCTAACCGCATCGAAGCGGTTTCGGCGAGTGTGCTGAAGTTCGCACTCATCCGGCTTTGCGCCTGTCACCCCCGTACGCGCAACGCCATAACCAGATGGTGCCTCTCCCCAACTCAGCCGCACTTCTCTGACCCAAACCAAGGAACGCTGTTGAAACGACCATTGACCATGCTCGCCGTCGGGGCGATTCTCATCGGCGGCGCCGTCCCCGCAGCCATCCTTCCCGCTGTCGACCACGAAGTGTTCGTCGCGGACGCGGCAACACTCGCCCAAATGCCCCAGTTCGGACAAGGCGACGGAAACTCGCCCGAAGACGAGATACAGTCCTTCGCTTCTCCGACGACCCGTGAAGCGGCACCGATTGTGCGTGACAGCTTCGACGTCGAACAAGTGCAGCAACAGGTTGTCGTGACGGCTTCCGGCCTGACAGGAACTCTCGAGCTCTTTCCCGCCAATGGCCCTATCAATGACGGCTTCGGCTACCGAGATGGAAACGAGTTCCACGGCGGTATCGACATCATGGCACCGGAAGGATCAGCGATCGTCGCCGCCTCCCCCGGCACAGTCGAAAGCGTCTCGGACGGTGGCGGCTGGGGTCGCCACGTCATCATTGACCACGGCAACGGCATCAAGACGCTCTACGCTCACATGATCGAAGGTTCCGACGCCGTTGTTGCTGGTCAATGGGTCAGCGCCGGCACCTTCCTCGGTTCGGTTGGCAACACCGGCTACTCGACCTTCCCGCACCTTCACTTCGAGGTCTACGTGTTCGAGACGCGTGTCGACCCGATGCCGTGGTTGCCCTAGGAACGAGGACGTGCCACCGCGTGGGCTAATCGTGCCTCGCTAAGCTGGTGCAAAGGAACGGAGCAACAATGTCGTCCCCACGCACCATCGCGATCACCGGCGCAAACTCAGGAATCGGGTTGCGCGCGACGGCTCAACTTTCAGCTGCTGGCCACACGGTTCTTGCGCTCGTTCGAGATGCGCAACGCTCGCGCGACGCCATTCGCGACGCCACACGCGGAGCCTCGAACGTGCGGATAATCCCTGCCGACCTCTCAAGCCCAACGTCGATTCAGCGCACGGCGGCAGAGATCGCGGCACACGGCGAACTCGATGGCCTCATCAACAACGCGGCCATTTTCGATCTCGCCCAGAAATCACCTCGCTTCACACCTGAGGGCCACGAACTGTTCTGGGCGACGAATCATCTCGGGCCGTTCGCTCTCACCGCTCGACTCAGCCCACTCCTAGCCGCAGCTACACACCCGCGCGTCGTCTTCGTTGCGAGCAAGGGACTCATCACGATGCCCTGGCTTCAGATTAAGTTCGATCAGATCGATTCCGCGTCGTGGTACAGCCCAACGAAAGCGTATTATCACTCCAAACTGGCTCAAGTTATGACCGCGGTAACGCTAGCGGAACGCGTGCCCGCCCACGTCGACATCAGTTGCATTCGAGTTCCTGCTGTCCGGCTCGACCCCGCCCGTCTTGCTCACCAACCGGCACTCCTTCGCGCCCTCTACGCTCCCAAGAACGCGGCAGCAGCGGCACCTGACACTCTTGCGGCGACGTACGTGCGCGCTGCGACCCGCGTGACACCGCTCGGTGCCGTCTACGTCGACGAAAACGACACCGCAGTACCCATTCCGCGTTCCGCTCGCGACCTGAGCGCTCGCGAGCGTCTGTGGTCACTGACTAGCGCCGCGATAGGCGATATCGAATGGGCCTGGTGAATAGCCCTCGCCGCAAAAACTATCCCTCGCATTAAAACGAAGAACCCCGCGATCGTGACGATTGCGGGGTTTTCTGGAAGTGCACCCCCCGGGACTTGAACCCGGAACCCACTGATTAAGAGTCAGTTGCTCTGCCAATTGAGCTAGAGGTGCGTGGCTTGGTTTTCCCTTCCGGAACAACCGAGGAACAACGTTACCATGAGTGAAAGCGACTAAGGAGCACAATGACCGCTGAATCTACTCGACTAGCCATCGGCACCCCGGCGCCGGGCTTCACACTACCTGATCAGGACGGCAATTTAGTATCCCTGAGCCAGTTTTCCGGCAAGAAAGTGATTCTTTATTTTTATCCTGCCGCCATGACTCCGGGATGCACCAAGCAAGCCTGCGACTTCCGAGATCAGCTCGGCTCGCTGCAGTCTGAGGGGTACGTCGTGCTGGGTGTTTCTCGCGATACCCCCGAGAAGCTCACCGCGTTCCGTGAGCAAGAGGCGCTGACCTTTCCGCTGCTCAGCGACCCCGAGCACGAGGTGCACGAAGCCTATGGAGCCTGGGGGCACAAGAATCTCTACGGCAAGCAAGTCGTGGGCGTCATCCGCTCCACCTTCGTCATCGACGAGCAGGGAGAAATTTCACTACCGCTGTACGCCGTAAAGGCAACCGGCCACGTCGCTTCGTTGCGCAAGAAGCTCGGACTCGACTAACCCTCGCGACGGGTGGTTGCCTCGAGCACCGGTTTCGTGAACAGCAATACCAACACCACGATGGCCGGCGCTAGCAGTAACCACCCGATATCGGGGCGCGCAAAGACGCCCTGAAAACTGCCGATGGCCACTGAGATTTGCAGCACCTGCCACACCACCGTGGCACCGCGAATCCATGCTTGCTGGCGTAGTGTGTTAACCCCAATCACCGCGACCCACATGGCCGCCATGGCCGTTAACACTGCGAGTGCAATCGCGCTGGGGTACGACTGCGGGGTCTCCGCGCCTAATTCAAAAATCAAGTAGGCCAACCCAGCAAAAAGCAGGGCGCTCTCCAAAAAAATAATTACCGCGAGAGCAATCAGATACGGATGATGACGTCCCATTTTTTCTTCTGGGACAAGTTCGTCTACCATTCGCTCCCCGTTAAATCGCTGAAAAACCATTGCTTTGGCTTTGACGATATGCGATTCTAGTTGAGGTTGATTTCTGGCTCCCAGTGTTGCGAGCGAGACCCACATAATTTCTCAAGCTCGACGCCGATCAGGGCGTAATTTTTTTGCGCGCTCGAGCATCGCAACACACTGTAAGGAGCAACAAATGGACTGGCGCGATAACGCTGCATGCCTCACCGCTGACCCGGAGCTTTTCTTTCCGGTCGGAAACACCGGTCCGGCAGTTGACCAGATCGAAAAAGCAAAAGCCGTCTGTGGTCGCTGCTCCGTAACCGAAATGTGCCTGCAGTACGCACTCGAGACCAACCAAGACTCCGGCGTCTGGGGTGGCCTCAGCGAAGACGAGCGTCGCGCGCTCAAGCGTCGCGCGGCTCGCGCACGTCGCGCCTCCTAACGAGCAGCGAGCCGCGATCTCGCGGAGGGCTCTCCACCGAGTCTCTACAGTAGGCCGATCGGCTGTGAAAGACCGAATTACCCCGACGTCGTCGAGGGATCGGGCTCCACGACGATCGGCCTCGCTTTGTCTAGGGATCGTTCCGCTCCACTAGTCGTCGCCCTATCCGACATCGTTTCGCGCCACGACACGTGGCACTCAGCAACAACGCCGCTCCCCCGGCAGCTCGCTCGCGACCGGCTCAGGTCTACTTGGCGCGAGTCAGCCAGGTCAACGGGATATCGATCGTCACTTCGGTACCGCTGCCCATCAAAGTGTGCCAGTCAATCGTTCCGCTCAACTCACCCTGAATAAGAGTGCGAACAATTTGCGTACCGAGCCCCTCGCCCACCTTTCCCTCACCCAGACCAATACCGTTATCGCGCACCTGCACAGTCAACTTGTCGACGGTACGTCGGGCATCAATCTCGACCGTGCCATCCGCCTTTCCTGCGAGACCGTGCTCGACGGCATTCGTTACGAGTTCAGTGAGCGCCAGTGCAAGTGGTGTCGCGTACTCGCTGGGCAGGGTGCCAAAACTGCCAACGGATGTTGGGTGCACGGTTGTGTTGTGGCTTGACGCCACTTCGGCGATGAGTTTCAAGACGCGGTGAAAAACGACGTCAAAGTCGACGTTCTGGTTCAGGCCCTCGGAGAGAGTGTCATGCACGACCGCAATGGCAGCCACGCGCCGCATAGCCTGCCCAAGTGCTTCGCGAGCAACTTCGCTGTGCGTTCGGCGCGCTTGGATCCGCAGCAGCGACGCCACCGTCTGCAAGTTGTTCTTCACTCGATGGTGGATCTCACGGATCGTGGCATCCTTGGTGATCAGTTCACGTTCCTGATGCCGCACTTCAGTGACATCGCGACAAAGCACGATCGCCCCGACCCGCTCCCCTCGATCCCGAATAGGAATCGTGCGCAGCGACACAGTGACACCGCGGGCCTCAATGTCGGTTCGCCAAGGGGCACGACCGGTCACGACCAGCGGCAGCGCCTCATCTACTTCAGGCTGGCCGGCAATCAGGGTCGTTGTCACTTCGGCGAGCGACTCCGCCTCGAGTTCTCCCGAAAACCCAATGCGATTGAACGCCGACAAAGCGTTCGGGCTCGCAAAAGTAACAAGGCCATCGACATCTAAACGAATCAGGCCGTCGGAAGCACGAGGGGCTCCGCGGCGCGGAGCAGCGGGAGCGCCCATATCAGGAAAATCTCCCGCGGCGATCATCGCGAACAGATCATTCGCACAACCGTTGAAGGTGAGTTCTTGACGGGACGGCGTACGCGCATCGCCCAAATTGGTGTGGCGGGTAATGACCGCAATCGGAGTTTCAGTCGTTGCATTGCCTGAGGCACTAAGCCTTCTCATTACCGGAACCGCGCGCACCCGCGTGGGCGTTTCCTCGTACCAGGCAGGAGCCGCGGTATCGACGATACGAGATGTTTCGTACGCCTCGGTGACTTGCGCGAGCCACTCGGGCTTGATCTGCTGGCCAACAAAGTCACGGTAGAACAGCGTGGCCGAACTGCTGGGGCGGGCGTGCGCGACAGCGACGAACTGATTGTCATCGCTGGGAACCCACAACACGATGTCAGCAAAAGCAAGGTCGGCGAGAAGCTGCCAGTCGCCGACGAGCATGTGCAGCCATTCGATGTCCGCCTCACTAGAGCGGCCTTGTTCTTGGACTAGATCACTGAGTGTCGACACCCTTACAGGTTACCCGCGCGCCAACATCCTGCCGAACAATGACTTCTGCGGTGCTCGCTCAGGTTCTTCAGGGACAAGGCGAGACTGCACAAGATCTCGAATAGCGACTCGCGCGTGGGAGCGCGGGGCAGCATCCAGGAGTGTCTTTCCGCTGAGCACCGCGCCGTCGAATCCCGCGAGATCATGGGGCACGAGAATTGGATGCTCGATGCCACCGAACCTCGATAGCGTCTGAGTCACTTGACCGTGGGGATTCATACCGCTGGCACTCACCCGAATCTTGTTCATGACAACGCTCACGCTGCGGGTCGTTACGGTCTCAAGCAAGTCCACGTGGGCTCGCAAGAATCGCGACAGTCCCACAGGGTCAGCCGAGCCGACGGCGATCACATGATCGGCGGCACGAACGGCTGTTACTGCTGCGGCGTTTCGGCGCGGTGCAAAGAGATCGCTCGTAATCTCTTCGTCGTTCTCCAGACTCGAGCTCGTGTCGAGCACCGTGAAGTCGACCCACTGTCGACACTGCGCGATCGTAGTTCCGACACGTTCAGAAGAAAGTTCGGGCCATCGGCTCGGGCGACCAATACCGGTGAGCACCCAGAACCATCCCACGGGCGACTCATAGCGTTGCCCGATGCGTTCGAGCTCCTCGGTGGTGAGAGTCTCAGTTCCCGCAAGGCGGCACGCCGCCGCAAATCCGGGCGCTTCGTCGAGCATCCCCAAAGCGGGCGCCACCGATGCTCCATGGGTGTCGACGTCGGCGAGCGCCACTCTGTAGCCGAGTGCTGCTAGCTCAGCAGCAACCGAAATGGCAATGGATGTTCGGCCCGGCGCCCCGCCAGGACCCCACACTGCAATCACTTGCCCGTGGGGTGGACCCTCGCGCTCGGGAGCGTGAACATCCCACGAGGATTGATCGAGAAGAGCTTCCAGCCCACTCCAACCTGCGGACGCATCCACGATGTCGTAGAGACCGAGATCACTCGCATAGCGCTGTTCTCGTTCGCTGCTGGCTACGGCGATGAGGCGCACCCCTGCCTGATCACAGGCCGCGATAAGTCGATCAGTCAGATACCGGGCCTCCGCCGCTACGAGAGCAATGTCCGCGTGTGCACCGGCAATGCGGGATCCGAGTTCCGGCGCACTCACTGCGCGCAGCGCGATCTCGTGGCCGTGTTGGGCAGCATCGAATGAGAATTGGTCTTCAAGAGCCACGGGCATAGCAAGAGCGAACGCGGTCATGCTATCCCTTCGCCGGCAGGTTAGCGGGAAGCACCGAGAGCACATCGTTGTTTGCCATGGCTTCGAGCAGTCGAGCTACCCGAGAACGCGGCACAAGCAGTTCGATCGCGCTCCCCTGAGCCGCCGAGACGAGCGAATCATCTTCGAGCAACCGCACGACGATCGCTCCCGAGATGATCACTCCCGGAGCGGCATATCCACCGTCTTCGGTTTCCGCGCTCGCCCACACATCGACGGCAGCTCCCGTCGCTACTGTTCCGGCAAGCCCGCCCTGTGGCGACACCACAACCGAGGTGAGCGAGAGCCCATCATGGCTTCCGAGGGACGACGCTGGCACGAGTTCTCCCGCTTCAATAGGGCGCGTAGCGATGAAGCCCTCAGCGGGCATCTCGCCACGAGCGATATAGCGCTCAGTAGCCTCGTTGAGTTTCACGTTGCGGACCACAAGATCTGAACTCAGAACCCGATCGCCGGGTGTGACAGTGGATGCTGCGGCATACACCTCAGTGGAGTCGTCTGTTGCAGCTACGATCGAAACAACGCCAACCACCGACGCCATGACGAGTACAACGCCAATGGCCAAGCGTGGGTCGAGGGCGAAGGCTCGCGCGCGAGCTTGGGACTGAGTGCGTCCGGAACGGCGGCTCATAGCGCTCGCTCCACGAGTCGGGACTTGATCATGGCACCATCGTTCGCCAAGCGGTGGATGCAGATCGATAGTTATCCACATCACCCCTATTCCCAGCTTCATACGCGCATAATCGAAGCATGAACGCGATCAATCCAGCAGAGGGTCTCGGGCGATTTCTCACCTTGGCCGACACTGCCGAAGTGCTCAGCGTCTCCCCGCACGAGGTTCTTGACCTCGTGCGTTCTGGCGAATTGCCCGCCATCAAAGTAGGCAGCAAAGGTCAGTGGCGCATCGAGAACTCTGTTCTCGAGTCATACATCGAAGCGCTCTATGAGGAGACTCGTCGCATGAGCCTGTGGAACCAGTCCGACATCGCCACCGTTACCGAGGTTAATTTCGGCGAGCAGCGCGCTCGCTAGCTCCGCAGGAGCCTTAAGGCTTGACGAGCGCAAGGCTCGCGAAGGGCACCATACGGTATTCAGAGACTGCCGCTTCTCGACGCACCGCTCCGCGCTCGTGCATGGCGAGATCTAAGTGATCTCGCCCCACGCGATCAATGGTGCCGTGGATCTCCCCCGCCACCAGAAGTAGCGAGACCGCTCGTCGGCGACGGCAGAGGTCGCGAAGTACGTAGCTCAGGCTTAGCCGCTGCGAGAGACGTGGATGCCCCGTCGGTGGTGTTGTGGCCAGGCTCGGTGTGATGTGGCTGGCTGTTAGGGAGATGCCTGCTAGCGCACCGAACGGGACAATACACTGGCCCGGGCGTCCACTGTCATCGATGATGTCAGCCGATAGCCAATCGCGGCCAACAACGACGGGTCTTACCGTTACTCGTGCCCCTGTTATCAACTGCAGAGAGAGGGTGAGCGGAGCTTCTGCCGTACTTCGATCGTGAAGAGCCACAATGCGATCCCGGATGCTCAGCCGCCCGAGTCGGAGACGTTCTTCCTCAGCGTCGATCTCGAGGTCGTCCGCCGTGATCTCGCGTTCGAGCTGGCTTTCGAGGTCGTCAAAGAGTTTGTCCCAGCGCATGGATTGACGGTACTGAGACGACCCATGAACTCCGAAATGTTATCCACAATTGAAAATTAGTCATAGACAATTGGTCTCTTAACTGATTAAGTGTGGTCTACCCCCTTATGGGGGTGAACATCGCCGTCTTGACCTTTTACCCGGGAGATCATGAGTACCGAGCCACTTCGCACCTCCTTACCGAGTGTGGAATTACCCCGCCAGTTGCGACCGCGCGCTGGCACGCTGCCCTCCAAGGTCATTCGGCCTCGATTCGTTCCCGACGAGTTCTTTGGCCACCAACCGACCTCCAGTGCTGAACTGCCCGACCCCGCGCCCCTCGTCGAGAACCTGACCCGCTGCGTAATCGAAGTCCTCGCCGGCGCACGAGATCTCGAGCAGATGTCCCGCTGGGTTACCGACGATGTCTATCGTCATCTGCTCAAGCGCGTAGTGCTCTCAGCTCGAGCTCGTCGCGCCAAAGGACAGCCCGTCACACGCCCCACCTTCACGATGGGCTCCATTCGCCTCTGCGAACCGCGTGATGGTGCTGTCGAAGCCGTGGTCATCGTTCGAGGTCGCGCCCGTACTCGCGCCGTCGCCGTGCGCCTCGAGGGCCTCGACAAGCGGTGGCGTGCCACCGCCATCAACGTTCTGTAGCCTCACACCCCTGCGGAGCGCAAACAACGAATGCCCCACCCAGAAATTGAGTGGGGCATTCGTTTTTCACGATCTGCGCTCAGCGCTAGCTCAGCAAGACACTACTTTTTACGCTTCTCCTGTGCACGACGCTGCGAACGGTTGAGCGGAGCCTCAGGTGACGCACTCTCCGCTCGCTGGCCAAAAGCGCCGCGTTCGCTCGAGGGAGCGGCCGCGGCAGGCTGGGCCTGAGCAGGCTGAGTCTGGCGAGCCTGGCGTTGCTGAGCTTGAGCCGTGGCGGCACGCTCCACTTGACCGCGCTCGTTGCGAACCTCGACCTCTCCCGACGCATCCGCGCTGGGAGCCGAATAGCTGAGCTGGGTTGAGGGCGCATTCGAGGCGTCCAAACCGCGAGCCTGTACAGTCGTCGATTCGCCTCCGCCGTTAACCTCAACATCGAGATTAAACAAGAAGCCAACGGTCTCTTCACGGATTTGACCCATCATCGTTTGGAACAGCGCGTACCCTTCGCGCTGGTACTCGATGAGCGGGTCGCGCTGAGCCATTGCTCGCAGGCCAATTCCGTCTTTGAGGTAATCCATCTCGTAGAGGTGGTCGCGCCAGCGGCGATCGATCACGCTCAGCACCACGCGGCGCTCGAGCTCGCGCATCGCGGGTTCCCCTAGTTGCTGTTCGCGACGCTCGTAAGCGATCACAGCATCCGAATGAATTTCTTTGGCGATGAACGCGCTCGTCATCTTGCCGCGCGAACCAGCCTCGGTAAGCACCTCGTCGACAGTGATCCCGACGGGATACATCGTCTTGAGCTCAGCCCACAGCCCCTCAAAGTCCCACTCTTCTGAGTGACCTTCCGCGGTGTGCACGTCAACAACTTCGGTCACGACGTCTTTGAGGAACCGCTGCACGCGATCCTTGAGGTCATCTCCTTCGAGAATATGACGGCGGTCGCTGTAAATCGCTTCACGCTGGCGGTTGAGAACATCGTCGTACTTGAGAACGTTCTTGCGGATCTCAGCGTTACGCGATTCCACCTGTGCCTGAGCACTGCGGATGGCGCGGCTAACAACCTTCGATTCAATGGCGAGGTCATCGGGCACCGAGGAACGCCCCATCAGGGCTTCAGCAGCGCCACTGTTGAAGAGGCGCATGAGGTCATCTTGGAGCGACAGGTAGAAACGGCTCTCACCGGGGTCACCCTGACGACCGGAACGACCACGCAGCTGATTATCGATTCGGCGCGACTCGTGACGCTCAGTGCCGAGCACATAGAGCCCGCCAACGTCAATGACCTTCTTGGCTTCCTTGTCCACCTCGGCCTTGACCGTGGCAAAAACATCGTCCCATGCTGCTTCGTACTCCTCCGGAGTCTCTGCAGGATTGAGGCCACGGCTGTTCATTTCGGCCACCGCGAGGAACTCCGCGTTTCCGCCAAGCATGACGTCGGTTCCACGACCGGCCATGTTCGTGGCAACGGTCACAGCGCCGAGGCGACCAGCCTGCGCGACGATGGCTGCTTCGCGAGCGTGGTTCTTGGCGTTCAGCACCTCGTGCTTGACACCCTTCTTCGCCAGCATGCGAGAAAGCAATTCGCTCTTCTCCACGCTCGTGGTACCGACGAGAACCGGCTGACCTAGCTCGTGGCGCTTAGCAATGTCTGCGACGACCTGTTCAAACTTTGACTGCTCATTCTTGTAAATGAGGTCAGACTGGTCGATACGCTGCATCGGACGGTTCGTGGGGATTGCGACGACACCGAGCTTGTAGGTGGACATAAACTCGGCCGCTTCGGTCTCAGCAGTACCGGTCATTCCCGAAAGCTTGTTGTACAGGCGGAAGTAGTTCTGCAGCGTGACGGTAGCCAGCGTCTGGTTCTCGGCCTTGACCGCGACCCCTTCTTTGGCCTCGATCGCCTGGTGAATACCTTCGTTGTACCGACGACCCTGCAGAATACGGCCGGTGTGCTCGTCGACAATAAGCACTTCGCCGTTCATGACGACGTAGTCTTTGTCTTTCTTGAAGAGCGCGCGAGCTTTGATCGAGTTGTTCAAAAAGGAGATCAGCGGAGTGTTGGCTGATTCATAGAGGTTGTCGATGCCGAGGTAGTCTTCGACCTTTTCGATACCGGGCTCGAGAACGCCGACGGTGCGCTTCTTTTCGTCGACCTCGAAGTCAATCTCCGGGTCGAGCTTCTTAGCGAGGTTCGCAAACTCAGTGAACCAGCGGTTGGCCTCTCCTGATGAGGGACCAGAGATGATCAACGGAGTACGAGCTTCGTCGATCAGAATCGAGTCGACCTCGTCGACGACAGCGAAGTAGTGACCGCGTTGGACCATGTCGCTTGCCTGCCACGCCATGTTGTCGCGCAAGTAGTCGAAACCAAACTCGTTATTGGTGCCATACGTGATGTCCGCGGCGTACTGTTCACGACGCTCGAGGGGAGTCTGACCGGAGACGATGCAGCCGGTAGTCATACCGAGAGCACGGAAGACACGCCCCATCAGTTCTGACTGATAGCTCGCCAGATAGTCGTTAACGGTAATGACGTGCACACCCTGTGCCGCGATTGCGTTGAGGTACGCGGCAAGGGTGGCGACGAGTGTCTTTCCCTCACCGGTCTTCATCTCAGCAATGTTTCCGAGATGGAGCGCTGCGCCACCCATGAGCTGAACGTCGAAGTGACGCATACCCAAAGTACGGCTCGCTGCTTCTCGCACTGCAGCGAAAGCTTCTGGCAGAAGATCGTCGAGCGACTCCCCCGCTGCGTAGCGTTCACGTAGCTCAACGGTCTCGTTCTTCAACTCATCGTCAGTGAGACCCTTAAAGTCGTCCTCAAGATGGTTGACGGCCTGCGCGTACCCTTTCAAGCGTCGAAGAAGTCGACCCTCACCTACGCGAAGAGCGCGTTCTAAAACATTTGCCACCGAATACTCCCATTCTTGTCGGACGGGTCCGACGCTGGCACTGCTCGACGAAGCGCGGTCTTTTCGACGCTTACGTCGCGGTAACGCGGTGCGTGCTCTCAGCGCACAGCCGCGTTACCGGTTCGTAATCGTATCAACTCCAAGCCAAAAACTTGGTGTGCTTAGCCGTTGGCCACCTTGCGCTTGCGCGATCGGCCTCCCTGAACGGCCTCTTCGCCCTCTTCTTCGAGACCGATTACGCCGTAATCCCACCCCTTGCGGCGGTACACGACGCTCGGGCGGTCGGTCTGACTATCAACAAAGAGGAAGAAGTCATGGCCGACCAGTTCCATGTGGTCGAGAGCTTCTTCAACCGTCATGTGGCTCGACGGGAACACTTTGCGACGGATAACGACGGGCGAGTAGTCCTCGTCGCCCGGCTCGGGCGCTTCGTCCTGAATCGGTACCGTCCCCGTCGCAACCTTCTCGATCACATCGGGGCTAGCGGGAGTGATATCCACAACGGCGAAGCCACCAGCGCTCGCCTCACGCAGTGAGGTAGGGCGGTGGTTTCCGCGGTGAACCTTCTTGCGATCTTTCGACTGTCGGATGCGCTCAATGAGCTTGGCCATTGCAAGATCGAAAGCAACATATTTGTCTGAACCAGCAGATTCCGCTCGAACAAGCGGACCTGGCCCAATCAACGTCAACTCAACGCGGTCATCTCCACTAGACCCTTTGGTTTCGTGGTGTCGGCTCACCTTGATCTCGAAGGCGATTGCCTTCTCGGCCAAGTGAGAGACCTTCTCAGACTTTTCGATCGCGTACTCACGGAAACGATCCGTGACTCCTACATTTCGTCCGTTGACGGTGATTTCCACGGCGACCTCCTAGCCATAATGCGCGGCTGCCCCGTGAGGCAGCTTCTATTTCGCGCCCTTTTCCATACCGTAGCCCTCGCCGCTGGCAATGTCACGAACCGTCAGCGATCTTGGAGTGAACCCAATGGTTGCCGCAGCCACCACGGTTCCGCCCGCAGCGGAAACTGCTCTCGCCGCTTCGTCGATCGTCGCGCCAGTCGTGAGTACGTCGTCCACAATGATTACGCGGATTCCGGCGAGGGAGCGAGTCGCGATGAACGCCCCGCGGATGTTGCTGACTCGCTGCTGTGCACTCAATAATTTCTGACTTCGAGTTTCTTGGGCAACACGCAACACCCGGGCGTGGCGCAGACCTGCCGCCCTCAACACGAGGCTCATCGGATGGTACCCACGAGAGCGAAAAGCCCGACGAGTGCTCGGCACAGCCACAAGCTCGAGCGGCTCCGACGGCGATCCCGCGCGGACTGTCGACGCGACCGCGTGCTGCAGCGCTGGCGCGAACGCCGCCGCCAGCGGCCGCGCGAGATCGGTGCGGTGGTGGTTCTTGAACGCGAGCAGAATCCGACGTACCCGATTTTCGTAGCGCAGCGCGTAGTGCACCACGAGATGTTGCGGAGTGGACTGAATGGCTGGCTGCGCAACGAGGTCGGGGGCGCATTCCTCGCACAATGCACGGTCAGCTCGATCGCATCCGGCGCACTCTACGGGCATCAGAAGCGACCACGCGTCGCGGAGAGCGTCGAGAACGACTGTGAACCACCACGGCGGCTTCTTGTTGCCGCGCGGCGACTGCTGTGGGCGTTTCATCCCTCGATCGTGCCGCCGCTGCGTCCTCGACGTCGCGGCCCCAACTCATCCGTGGAGAACGACTATTGCTGCACCGCCATGAAGGAGGCGTCGAGACCGATCTGAACCCACGCTTGACTGCCCTGTGGCCGCCAGACTTCACCATCGGCCAGCACACGCAGTCCGTCGGTATTCGAGCCCGTAGTCACGAGCTGAGTAGCCCCCGCGACGTCACCCAAACTTCGCGAGGGACCCCCCACGCTGTACGCGGTGACTTCAACAGAATCATCCGTGCCCGTCAACGTAGCAACGCTGCTCGAGCCCACCCACGATGCATCGACGGCCGTTCCAGATCGTACCGGCAGCGACACCGGTTCCACGAGCTGCACAGGAACGTTGCCCTGCTGGCGGACGATGCCGTAGACAAGCAATTCGGGCCCTGAGGGTGTGGAGAGATACACCAGCAAGCGCGCACCATCGCGAGACACATCGAGAGACACGATGTCCGAATCCGCCGGCAACGAAGTCTGCAGCGGATGCTCAGTGCCATCTACCGCGAAAGTCGTCAACGACGTGGCGCTTGATCGTTGCGCCGACCACACAAAGCGGAACGGGTCGAGTGACGGCGACACGAGACCGGACCGCGAGTCTAGGAGGCGCGGCGCAACTCCCACCGACGCGAAATAAACAGCGCCGTCTCCCGCTCGATATACCGCGGACAGCCGATCTCCGGAAAGAGCTGCCGACGTTGCTCCCGCAGAAACCAGAATGTCGCTGATCTCGGGGATGGCACTGAGTCCATCGCTCGTGCTGAACCCCAACTCATCGCCCGTGCCAACAACGAGGGGGCCGGCAGACCCCGGTTCAATAACGGCGGCGTTCTGACCGGAGGTCGTGTCTTGCAACTCACGCCCCTCAACAGTGAGCACCACAATCGGCGTGTGAAGCGTTGCAGAGAGCTGTTGACGCATGCGGTCGCGCGCTACGGTGTTAGCGGCAAGCGCCTCAGAGCTGAGATCAACGACCGCCCGCCCAGAGGTGAGGCTGCTCGTCGTTCCGAGCGTCGTAGAAGGCGGAAATGCGGTGAGCACTACACCCTGCTGCACCCAAGCGGAGTCAGCGGCTAGCAACGCTTGAATAGCGCGGGCCTGCGATGACTCTCGAGCGGCAAACCACCGGGAATCGGGGATGAGGTAGGCGAAGCTGGGATCGAAGTAATAGAGCACTTGCTCTTCGAAACTCACTTCGAAGCCCCGGAAAGTCAGTACCACTCCCGGAGGCGCCGCGGAAATACGCCACTCGCCGTTGACTTGTTCGAACTCGAACGCCAGTGTCTGTGACACCG
The DNA here is from genome assembly GCF_057365065.1 of Salinibacterium sp. 10G20-15. Classification (NCBI taxonomy): domain Bacteria; kingdom Bacillati; phylum Actinomycetota; class Actinomycetes; order Micrococcales; family Microbacteriaceae; genus Salinibacterium; species Salinibacterium sp. 10G20-15. The sequence continues at coordinate 1,895,554 of NZ_CP195118.1, read as the reverse complement.
GCGAGGGCAACTCGGAATACACACCGCGCTCATCGATCACCGCTTGCGCTGAGAACGAGTAGGTCAGCGCATTCTCGTCGAGGGCTGGGCCGATCGTCGGCAACTTGTCACGCTCAAGAACTGTCGCGCTCGCTGCGGGGTTCCACGTCTCACTCGCTGCGCCCGTGAGGAACTCTCGGGCGACCGAGTAGTCGCGCGCCGGCGAACGTACAGCGTTCATGAAATCCGTGAGAATCTGTTCCTGAGAGGAGCCAGCTACTGGCCCCGAGGCAACGATTTCGTATTGAGCACCGTCTTGCTCGTCGATGAGCGGCCCCGTCTGAACCTCACTCGACATGGGCACCCCCACACACCCCGTGAGCGCAACAGACGCGGCAGCGATCATCGAGAGGATGGCAAGCTTGGTCAGCTTAGGCAAGGGGCGCCTCCAAGCTCGGGATCTCGTCATTCGGCGGCAGCGCGAGCGGCGACGAACGCAGTTCCGCGCCACGTTCGCGCGGAATCGTAAGCCGGAAGCACGAGCCATTGTCCCCATCCGACCACACTTCGAGCCAGCCGCCGTGAAGCGCGGCATCTTCGAGCGCAATCGCTAGGCCCAGTCCGGTGCCTCCCGTAGTGCGCTGTCGCGACGGGTCAGCACGCCAGAAACGGTCAAAGACGCGTTCTAGGGCTGCTTGACTCATACCGACTCCATAATCACGGACCGCAATCGCCACGGCATCCTGATCGCTGTCGACCCACACCACAATCGGCAGCCCTTCGCCGTGGTCGATCGCATTGCTGACCAGGTTCTGCAAGATGCGTCGGATGCGACGGGGGTCAACGTCCGCCTCGAAATGCCCTCCCGGTGCCACCAGTCGCAGTTCGGAACCTTTGCTCGCCGCGAGCGAAGTGAGACTCTCAATGGCGTCCTCGACGAGGCGAACGAGGTTTGTAGGTTCGGTTTCCATGTCAACGGCGCCCGCATCGTAGCGGCTCATTTCGAGCAGGTCGGCCAAGAGAAGCTCAAATCGTTCGACCTGGGTGTGGAGAAGTTCCGCCGTCCGCGCAGTGGCAGGCGGGAAGGTATCGCGCTGATCGTAGAGCACATCTCCGGCCAGCCGGATTGTCGTGAGCGGCGTACGAAGCTCGTGCGAAACATCCGAAACAAAACGTTGTTGAACCTGCGAAAGCGCGGCAAGGCGAGTGATTTGCTGTTGCAAGCTCGTGGCCATTCCGTTGAAGGAGCGAGCGAGAGTGGCGATCACGTCGTCGCCTTGAACCGGAATACGCACCTCGAGTTCACCGGCAGCAAGCCGCTGGCTCGTTTCGGCAGCAAGCCGAACGGGACCTACGACGAGCCGCACAACCACAAATGTGACTACCCCGATAAGTGCGAGCAACGCAAAGCCTCCGAGGCCAAGCGTTTGCTGCACGAGCACGAGAGTGTCCTGAGTGTCTTGAATGTCGTAAACCAAGTACAACTCGTACTGCGCACCGCGAATATCGAGCGTTGAACCAACAACGAGGCCCGGATGAACGGTGCCTTCGTCATCGTGTTCCAGAGCAACCGACTGCCAGTACGTTCGTTGTTCGGTGGACTGCGCAACCACATCACGGAGCTCCGGGGAGATCAGGGAAGCTGAAGCAAGTCCCTGGGTTTGAACATCCGATGGAACCCGGGAGCCCTCCTGACCGGGGGTTCGCAAAATCGCATAACTCGTGCCGCCGGTGCTGGAAGCCACACTCTCGATGACTCTCGCGGCATCGCCCATCATCACATCGAGATCTTCTACCCCTAAGCCCTCGTCCGCAGCATCGAACACCTGTTGACCCGCGAGGGTTGCGTTAACCGATGTGCGCGTAAGTTGGTCACGGCTCGCATCGAACAGGTTCGCGCCCACGCTGAGCGACATGTAGCCCGCAATAACCATCACCGCGACGGATGACAGCAGCACCGTAATTGCCACAGTGCGCAGTTGAAGTGACGAGCGCCACAGGGCGATACCTCGCCGCAGCCAGCCGCGCCAGTCAAAATCGCGCATGAAACCTACGCGGAGGCGCCAGCGCGGTAGCCAACACCGCGAACCGTCATGACGATTCTCGGGTTGTCGGGATCTTCCTCAACCTTCGCACGCAACCGCTGAACGTGAACATTCACTAGTCGAGTGTCCGCTTTGTAGTGGTACCCCCATACCTGTTCCAACAGCATCTCGCGGGTAAAGACCTGCTCCGGCTTCATAGCGAGCGCTAAGAGAAGCTCGAACTCGAGCGGAGTCAAATTTATCTTGGTGTCACCGCGGCGAACTTCATGGCCCGCGACATCCAGTTCAAGATCGCCGACCGTGAGCGTGCCCGTAGCGGCGTCGCTGGCCGGGCGAAGTCGAGTACGCACCCGCGCAACGAGTTCTTTGGGGTTGAAAGGCTTGACAACATAATCGTCAGCGCCGCTCTCAAGACCTTTCACGACATCCGCGGTATCGCTCTTCGCCGTGAGCATGATGATCGGCACGCCTGACTCTTCACGGATGCGGGAGCAAATCTCGATGCCGTCCATTCCCGGCAGCATGAGGTCTAGCAGCACCAAATCGGGCGCGGCCGACTTGAAGGCGTCGTACGCTAGGGCGCCATCCTGGCAAAAAAATGGCTCGTAACCTTCAGTGCGGAGAACGATTCCGATCATTTCTGCCAGGGCAGTATCGTCATCGACTACAAGAATTCGCGGGTTCACTGTTCCTCGATACTTTCTAGCTCTCGGGCTAACAGAGTGAGAAGCTTTGGCACAAGAGTAGTCGAGTGTGAAAACATGAGGGCGATTGAATTTTCGCAGTTGCCTAATCAAGGATGAAACGTGAGCGATAACAGCCCCTGGCAGTCACCCGACAGCAGCAGTGCCGATGGCGGTCAGCCACTCGCTCCCCCCAACGCTTCCTCGCCGTATGCCGGCGGAGTGACGCCGACATCCGCGCCCGCATCAGCCGGGGCATCCCCGCACTACGCTGCGCCCGCCTCGGGCTGGACCCCACCGCCCAAGCCTGGGCTCATTCCGTTGCACCCTCTCGGATTGGGCACGATTCTTGGCGCATCACTCATGGTGTTGCGACGCAATCCACGCCCCACTTTCGGGCTCTCGCTTCTCATCATGAGCGTCGTGACCGTCGCTTCACTCGTGCTTGTCGGCATCGTCAGCTTTGCAGGAGTCGAACGCACGCTAAGCGCAACCGATGCGGATGCAGCAACGATTGAAGCGGGAACAACCGCTGGACTCATCCTTTCGGCGCTGTTTGCCGTAGCTTTATCGCTCGTGGGCGGGGCAATTCTGCAAGGAATTGTCTCGCTCGAAGTTGCGAGAGGAACCGTAGGCGAGCGTCTGCGGGTCCGTGGCCTGTGGAACGCCGCGAAGGGTCGAATCGGAGCCCTCATCGGCTGGTCCGCCATCGTGATGGTTGCGGTGCTGCTAGGTGTTGCTGTTGTCGCCGGCGTCTCCGTGCTGTTGTTCTCACTCGGCGATACCGTAGGCATCATCTTTGGCGTGCTCGCCATGATTGGCGGGTTCCTCGCTGCGATGTTCCTTGCTGCATGGTTAGGAACGTTCTTCGCATTCGTACCCAGCGCACTGATGATTGAACGGTTGCCGCTCCGACAAGCGATTCGACGTTCATGGTCCCTCGTCCGCGGAAGCTTCTGGCGCACCTTCGGAATCCTCGCGCTCATCATCGTGATCGTGAATGTTGTATCGAGCGTCGTCACAACGCCCCTGAGCTTCCTCGGGGGCCTCGGGGTCGGGCTCCTCAATCCCACCGGCAACGAGGAGGCCGCCGTTGTGGGGTTCATCGCGCTGTACATCGTGACGATTGTGCTGTCGGTCGTCATCAGCGCCGTCACGATCGTTATCCAATCAGCAGCTCCTGCGTTGCTTTACATTGATATGCGGATGCGCCGCGAAGGGTTCGACCTCGAACTTGCACGCTTCGTCGAAGCCCGCAACGCGGGCGACCACTCTGTTCCCGACCCCTACCTCACCGCCGAGAGCACACCCAGCCGTGCAACTCCCGCAGGACCGAACATTCCTTCATGACCCCGACTCTCGTGGCCTCCACCGTGATTGCAGCGCTCGTCCCCCGCAACGCGATCACGGTTTTCAATACGGTTCCGGTCGACCCCGAATCGGATGAAGCAACTCAGTGGCTCATTGACGAACTCAGTAAAGCGCCGTATCAAGCCGCGAAGCCGACGCTCTTCGATCGCATTTCTAAAGCTTTCAGCGACTGGCTCGCAAGCCTCACGATAGGCGACGGCAATGGAATCCCCACGATTGTCTCGATCGTGCTGCTCTCGCTCGTTGTCGTTGCCATCGTTGCGGCAATCGTTGTTTACGGTGTGCCGCGGTTGAACCGCAAGAGTAAGCACGAAGACATCCTGTTCGGAGAAACCGACTATCGCACTGCAGCGCAGTTGCGAGACGCCGCGGAGCAAGCCGCGAATCGCGAGAATTTCGCCTCCGCAGTTGCGGATATGTTCCGGGCAATCGCCCGAAGTCTTTCAGAGCGCACTCTCGTGAGCATGACCCCCGGCACTACCGGGCATGGGTTTGCGGCCCGTGCCTCACACGTATTCCCCGGCCTCGCCACCGACTTCGCCGCTAGCGCCGACACCTTTGATCGCGTGCGTTATATGCGCAAGCCGGCGACGCGCGAGGAGTACGAAAAGATTCGCGCCCTAGAAGCACGCGTCCGTGCCGCAAAACCCGATCTTGCCGAGGCAACGCAGTGAGCCGAAATACCCCGCCGACGATCGCTGCGGAGACGACCAGCGAGCACACCACCGTGCTCACTCCGCGCTTGCGCAGCACAACGCGACGCGCGCTGTACTGGATCGCCGCCGCCATCGTTGTGGTCGTGGTCGCCGTCGTCTCGCTCAACCTTGCGGGCAACGCCGTCGAAGGTCCGCCGCTCGACCCCACAAGCCCCTACGAAGCAGGTTCTCAGGCCGTTGCAGAGGTACTGCGCGATCAAGGTGTCAACGTGATCGTCACAACCACACTCGACGAGACTCGCGCCGCGTTGGAGTCCCCCAACGACAGCACCCTCATCTTCACCAACTTCGAAGGCTATCTGACCGAAAGCCAAGTGGCGGATGCAGCGGAGCTCGCCAGCACCGTCATCGTCGCTGAACCCGTGCTCAACGAACTTCTCGAGATCGCTCCCGAAGTTGCTCAAGCAGGCGCTTCTTCAGATTCGGTGAGCGCCGGATGCTCTGCCCCCTCGTCGTCGACTGCTCCGCAGATCACGGCTGGCCCCAGTAGCTACCGCGTGATCGAGCCAAGCTCTGCCATCACGGCGTGTTACGGCAATGACGACGATGGGTACGGCCTCATCATCCTTGACCGCGGCGACAGCGAACTACGCATCCTCGGAGCAACCGATGCCCTTTCCAACGGCGCAATCACGGCCGCCGACAACGCTGCCTTCGCTTTGCGCCTGCTCGGCGAGAACGACACTCTTGTCTGGTACACGCCGAGCTTTCTCGACATCCAGGGCGATGGCGGCACCGCCACCCTCGACGAGCTCGCTCCCCGTTGGGTGCTGCCCGCTACGTGGTTGTTCGTTCTCACTCTTCTCGTCGGTGCGCTCTGGCGTGGCCGCCGCTTCGGCCCCCTCGTGATCGAGAAACTGCCGGTGACGGTGCGCTCCAGCGAAACGATGCAGGGGCGCGCGCGACTGTACGCGCAGTCCGCTGCGCGCCTCCATACGCTGGATTCGTTGCGCATCGGAACCATCGGCAGGATCGCTGGGCTGTGCGGAATGCCGAGCACGGCATCCGTCGATGATGTTATCAACCGCATCTCCCCGCTCATCGGGCAGCCTCTCGCTCCGCTCCGACACCTGCTGGTCGACGCCGAGCCTGCCTCGGACAATGAACTCATCAGCCTGTCGGATGAACTGCTCGCACTCGAAGCTCGCGTGCGCACGATCATTCGCCCCGCCTAACCGCTTAACCGCACCAAGCCAGAGATAGAGAAGAATCGAGATATGACTGACGAGCAACTGCGGCACGCATTCACTCAACTGCGCACAGAAGTAGGCAAGGCCGTGGTGGGCCAAGATGCGGCTGTCACGGGCCTCACCATCGCGCTGCTGACGGGGGGCCATGTGCTGCTCGAAGGCGTTCCTGGTGTTGCAAAGACACTGTTGGTTCGCACGCTGAGCCGAGCGCTTCAGCTCGACACCAAGCGTGTGCAGTTTACGCCAGACCTCATGCCTGGCGACGTGACCGGCTCGCTCGTGTACGACTCCAAGTCGGGCGAGTTCGAGTTTCGCGAAGGCCCCGTCTTCACCAACATTTTGCTCGCGGATGAGATCAACCGCACCCCACCAAAGACTCAGTCTTCGCTGCTCGAAGCGATGGAAGAGCGTCAGGTTTCCGTTGACGGCCAGTCGTTGAAACTGCCGGTGCCGTTCATGGTTGCCGCGACGATGAACCCCATCGAATACGAAGGAACGTACACGCTCCCCGAGGCTCAGCTCGACCGCTTCCTCCTCAAGCTCGTGCTCGACCTGCCCGAGCGCGACACCGAGATCGAAGTACTCACGCGTCACGCTGCTGGCTTCAACCCGCGGGATCTCGCCGCAGCCGGCGTTGCGCCCGTTCTCGATGCGTCAATGCTGGCGGCCGCCCAGGCTGCTGTCGCGAAAGTGGGAGCAAGCCCCGATGTGGTTGCGTACGCTGTTGACCTTGCGCGCGCTACTCGCCAAAGCCCGTCCGTGAAGCTCGGCGTGAGCCCCCGTGGTGCGATCGCCCTTATCGGAGCAGCGAAGGCGTGGGCCTGGCTGACCGGTGCGGACTCCATCACGCCCGACCACATCCAGAACATGGTGCTGCCGGTACTTCGTCACCGCATTCAGTTGCGCCCCGAAGCTGAACTCGAAGGAGTGTCAGCCGACGTCATTCTGCGATCGATCGTGCAGCAAGTGCAGGTTCCGATCTAACAATGGCAATTACTGGCTGGTTCGTTGCTCTCGTGGCGCTCGGCATCGTGCCGATCGTCGTCACGGGCGCGCCCATCGTGTTCGTCTATTGGGTACTTTTTGTGGTGCTGCTGGGCACGGTGGACATGATCGTGGCTGTGTCAGTGCGTGCTCTGCGCTTCGAGCGCACCTCTCCCGATCGCGTGCGCCTAGGCGAGACCACCAGCTCGGCGTTACGAGTAACGAACCCCACCCGCCGCCGGCTGCGCGCGATCGTACGAGACGGCTGGCAACCATCCGCCGGCGCTCACGCTAACCGCGTGCCGCTCTCGGTCCCCGCTGGTGAGCGCCGCGAACTGACCACGGTGCTCACTCCCCTGCGTCGGGGAACCAGAGAAGCCGCGCACGTCACAGTGCGTTCTTATGGCCCGCTGCGACTGATCGCTCGACAGACCACGGTGAGCGTTCCGAGCAGTTTTACGGTGCTCCCTCCGTTCAACTCGCGCAAACACCTCCCCTCCCGACTCGCCCGACTTCGTGAACTCGATGGCGCGACGAGCGTCATGATCCGCGGCCAAGGCACCGAATTCGACAGCCTGCGGGACTACGTGCGCGGCGACGACGTTCGCTCGATCGACTGGCGCGCCACCGCTCGCCGTTCTGAACTGGTGGTTCGCACGTGGCGACCCGAGCGTGACCGCCGCGTCGTCATTGTCGTTGACAGCGGCCGCACTTCTGCGGCACGGATCGAAGATGAACCCCGCATCGACACCGCCTTCGAGTCTGCGCTGCTGCTGGCGGCTCTCGCCTCGAGTGCCGGCGACCACGTCGATTTCATGATCTACGACCGCCGCGTTCGCGCCCGCGTTCAGGGTGCCACCGGCCCCGACCTGTTGTCGAAAATGGTCAACAGTATGGCACCCGTTCAACCCGAACTCATCGAAATGGACTGGAACGCCGTGCCGAACCTTGTACGGCAGGCCACGACCCAGCGCGCGCTCGTTGTGATTGCCACCACCGCGGAATCCCCCGGGGCCACCCACGGCTTGCTCGCAATGCTGCCGCAACTCACAGCGAAGCACACTGTTGTCGTGGCCTCGGTCACCGACCCATCGATTGTGGATGCCACGCTCGATCGTTCCTCACGCGACGCCGTGTATCTCGCAGGTGCTGCCGAGCGTGCCCTGCTCGATCAGTCACGAGTGGCTAATGCGATCAACCAACTCGGAGCCTCTGTGGTCTCTCGACGCCCAGCCGACCTGCCGCTCGCCCTTGCCGACCACTACATCGCGTTGAAGGCAGCCGGAAAACTCTAGACGCGCTTGAGGTTCGTCGCGAGAACCGTATCGCTAGTGGGCGACGATATGGGTCGCGCCCGCGTCGAACTCGCTCAGGTCGCCAGAGTTGCCGGCACGAACGCTGCGCCCACCGAGAATCCACTGGTAAGCCAAGAAGCCACCGAGCGCGACTGTGCCGATACCGATCTTGATTACCCAGGGCCAGTCTTGGCGCGTGACGTATCCCTCGATAACGCCTGAGACTAAGAGCGCAAGGATGATGCCGATGACGATAGTGAAGAGCGCCCGACCGTTCTCGGCCAGGGCCTGAGCCCGCGTACGCGCCCCCGGAGCGACCCAGGACCAGAAGATCATCATTCCGGCCGCGCCAGCAACGAAGATCGCGTACAGCTCAAGCTGACCGTGGGGGGCGATGTAGAGAAAGAAGACGTCGAGGCGATCAAACTCGTTCATGATCGCGGCGGTGAAGCCCAGTTGTTGAGCCGTGTTGAAGAGCAGATAGGGCACGTAGACGCCGACGATGCCGAAGGCAATCTCTTGAGCCGCGATCCACGCATTGTTAGTCCAGACGAAGCCAGTGAAGGAACCACCCGAGTACTCCGAGTAGTAGCCCACGAAATCGTCTTGAGCCAGAGCTTCGCGTTCCGCCGGAGTGCCGAAATTGGCCAGCAGCTGCGGGTTCGAAATTGCCCACCAGGCAAAGAGGAACCCGATAAAGAAGGTTGCCCCGGCGAGCACCAGCGACATCCACCGCACGCGGTAGAGCGCTGCCGGTAACTGCGCGATGAAGAATTGCGGCAACTGACTGAAGAGATTGGCTGCGGCGCCCGTGAAGCGGAGCCGAGCGCGGCTGAGCGTCAATGACAGACGATCGGCTTGCACCGATTGCCCCATGCTCGTCTTCATGGCGGAGAGATGAGTGGCGCCCGACTGATAGAGATCGATCAATTCATCGGATTCTGCCCCGGAAAGTCGCCGCTGAGACCCCAATTGGGCAAGGCGATCCCAGTCTTCGCGATGCGCGGCTGAGTAAGAGTCGAGATCCATCTGCTTAAATGATGTCATGCCGAGCCCACAAACGACCAACACCTTCGCGTATGGGGACGAACCCGATGAACTCATCACCGGAGAAGCCGTTGCTCTCGAGCTGCGCTCGGCCAGTTTCGTGCTTCGCGCCGCCGGGTCGATCATTGACTTTCTTGTCTACGGCGCGGCCCTCATCGGGCTTCTGATCGGCGCGTTTTCCTTCGCCACAGCGGCCGGGCTCGACCAGGCAATTGGTACCGCCCTGACCGTGGCGGCTACCGTGACTTGTCTTGTGGTGATCCCCACCGCCGTCGAAACATTGAGCCACGGCAAGTCGCTCGGCAAACTGGCGATCGGAGCTCGCATTGTTCGCAACGATGGCGGCGCGATCGGCTTTCGGCATGCCTTCATCCGGGCACTGCTTGGCGTTCTCGAAATTTTTATGACCGCGGGAGGGATGGCCGCCGTCGTTGCGTTGCTTAACACTCGTGCCCAACGTTTAGGCGACCTCGTGGCCGGCACCTATAGCCAGTACGAACGCGTCTCCAAGCTCGCAAACCCCGTGGTGCCGCTTCCCGGTCAGCTGACGGACTGGGCGCGCACCGCTGACGTTGCCACAATGCCGGATGCTCTCGCCCGACGCATTTCGCACTTTCTCGTTGCCGCACCAGGTTATACACCGGCCACCCGTCATTACCATGCAACATCGCTCGCCCACGAAGCGGCCGCCTATGTGTCACCGTTACCGCACGTGGAACCCGAGGTGCTGCTGGCTGCTGTGAGCGCCGTGCGCCGCGAACGAGAAAGTACTGCGCTGGCGAATGAGAAAACTCGACGCGACGCGCTAGAGCCTGCTCTCACGAGTGTTCCGCGCGGTTTCCCCCGCGACCGCGCGTAGTGTGCGCCATAGGAATCCAGCCCCTGCCTCGGCGATCAACTGAGCTAGTTTGAGGCGCTTTCGGGAGGCTGACAGTCTGCTCGGGCGCGCTACGCGCGAATGATGGCGAGCGCGCGGTCGCGCACGGCTTCAAGCACCGGCAGCGAGCCTGCCTCGGCGTTGAGGCGCAAAAGCGGCTCCGTATTCGAAGGGCGCACGTTGAACCACCAGAATGGCTCCCCGGGTGCTGTCGCGCCGGCAACAGTGAGGCCGTCGAGTTCGTCGAACTCTGCTTCGTCTTCAAACGCGGCTCGGATGCGCGCGGTAGCTGCCGCTACGTCGTCCACCACCGAATTGATCTCGCCGCTGGCCGCGTAGGGCGAGAAGCGAGCCGAGAGCACCGAGAGGGGCTCAGGCTGCGAACCGAATTCGGCAAGCAAATGCATGGCAGCGAGCATCCCGTTGTCGGCACCCCAGAAATCACGGAAGTAATAGTGCGCCGAGTGTTCGCCGCCAAAGATCGCGCCCGTAGCCGCCATCTGGTCTTTGATGAGCGAATGCCCGACGTGGGTGCGCACCGGGATCGCTCCCGCGGCCTCGATCGTCTCGGCCACGATGCGCGACGTGATCAGGTTGTGGATGACGTGGATGTCGCCCTCCGGTTGCGAAGCCCGCACGCGCTCAATTTCCCGCAGCGCCACGACCGCCGCCACCGCACTCGGACTCATCGGATTGCCCTGCTCGTCAACAACGAAACAGCGGTCAGCATCGCCATCGAAGGCGAGTCCGAGGTCGGCTCCGTGTGCGAGCACAGCCTTCTGAAGATCGACAATGTTGGCGGGGTCGAGCGGGTTCGCTTCATGGTTCGGGAACGTGCCGTCGAGCTCGAAGTACAGGGGGATGATTTCGATGGGCAGTTCGGGGAGCCCGGCCGCTGTAGAGAGCACGGCGGGTACCGTCATGCCACCCATGCCGTTACCGGCATCTACGACGACACGGACGGGACGAATGGTGCTGAGATCGACAAGTTCACGCAAGTAGCCGGCATAGTCGCCGAGCACGTCGAGTTCACGCTGGGTCCCCACGGCGTCGACGGTAGGGATTCCCCCGGCCAAGTACTTCTGGGCGCGGTCACGGATCGCCCCCAGACCGGTCTCGAAACTGATGCCCTGCGCTCCCGCCCGGCTGAACTTGATGCCGTTGTAGGTGGCCGGGTTGTGGCTCGCCGTGAACATAGCGGCGGGCGCGTTCAGCGAACCAGACGCGAAGTACGTTTCATCGGTCGAGCAGAGTCCAATGAGAACGACGTTGCCCCCGCGAGCGCGCGCACCCGCGGAAAAAGCGGCGGCGAAACGGGGAGAGGAGTCGCGCATGTCGTGGCCGACAATGATCTCGTGGCCAGCGGCATCCACTTCGTCAACAAAAGCGGCACCGAGCGCTTCGACTACCTCGTCAGTGAGCTGGGTTCCCACAAGGCCGCGAACGTCATAAGCCTTAATGAAGGGGGCGAGATCGATGGGATTAGCTTTGCTCATGCCCCAAAACTACATGGCGAACGACCTGCCATCCCTGAGGCACGGAGAGTCGCTCCGCATGGCGGGCACAGAGGTCGTAGGTGTGCGGTTCAGCGCTGTAACTCAACGGGCCCAAAACAGCCATCGAGTCGGCGTAAACATAGGTCAAGGTGGCGACTGCTTCGGAGTTGCAGGCGACCTTGCTGCACGGGCGCTGATTCATTGTGAGCCCTAGCCTACGACTCTGCGACCGCAGAACGGCAACTGACAGCCGTAGAATGAGCGCGTGGCACGATCAACGAAGCGGGAGACGACGCGCTCGGTGCGGGGAAACTGGCGCGACCGACACGGGCGAGGCATCCGTGCTGCCGTCACCGGACCGCACTTGCCTCTCCTCAGTAGCCGCAACGGAAACTTCGAGTTGACGGTAGCGTCAGCCGCCCAGTTCCTGAAAGAAATGTGGCCAGAGGAGCTTGCGGGGGCGCGGTTCGAAATTGGGCTCATGCCCCACAGCACCCCTGAAAGCGTGAAGGTTGAGCGCTGGAAGGTTGTGCCGGCCGAGAAGCGAATCATCCTCTACCGTCTGCCTATCGAACGGATGGCTCGACTGCACAGGGACGACGAAGTGCACAAACGCATGCTGATCGAAAGTTGTGTCTTTCGCGCCGTCGCAGAATACGTCGGCAAGGATCCGTGGGAGTTAGCACCGGATCGATTTCGACACTTCTAAAGCGAATCCTGTCGTGCTTACGGAAATACGGTGAGCGGCGAAGACCCGGGGGTTTGCGGGTCAATTGAGTACGCCGAGATGAACCCATCCTCAGCCTGTGTGACGCTAACAAAAACTCGTCCGTTGTGCGCCAGCGTCAGTGTCTGCCCGTCGGGCACCGGCACTCGAAGAGTCGCGCCAGCCTCGATCGTCACTTCGTCAACCGCCGCATTTTCGGCGGACTCCGCGTCAGCGTTCTGTCCCTCGACAGAAGCGTCCGCAGCAACAAGGCTCACAATAACCGCCGTGTCCTCCGGATTCACGATAGCAAGCACTGGGTCGAGGCCCGATGCCACCGTGAACTGAGTGTCTTGTGTCAGCGCGGGGCTCGCAGTGAACCACGCAAAGTCTGTAGCGGAAATTCCTCCGCCCGAGGCAATGACCGCCGAAGTTGTGCGGGCCGCCGCCACGATAGGTTCGTCCGCCTCGATGCGAACCGAATAAGCGCCAGTCTCGAGTTCTTCGAGAGGAATGTCGGTAACGACTCCCGCACTCACATCAAGGGTGAAGCGGATGGGGTCACGTTCAGGATCTTCCGGGGTGAGCGTTACAGAAATCCCCGTGGGGTCCGCACCAGGAACAAATACGCGGATGGCCGACATTACGTCATCGGTCTGCGCTGCCGTTCCTCGAAGAGCTTGAATCGCCTCAAGGTCAGTGACAACCATGTCTGGCATCACCACTGTTCGTGCCGGGGGCTGGGTAGCCCCGATGATCTCGACGCCACCGGCATCGAGTCCACGCACGATCGACTGCTGAAGTTCTGCCGTAATCTGGCCCCCGCTGCTCGTGACGTGCACTACCGGCGAACTCACTCCCGGAGCGAACCCCGCGAGGGAGAGAACGCGTTGCCCGTTGGGAGGCACCACAATCCCCGTAGTGCCCGCGGCCGCTACCGCACCGCGCTCATCGAAAATTTCCACGTTCACCGTGGACGCGACCTCGGTGGGATTCGTCAGGGAAATCAGGGTCGTGCGCCCCGTCGTCGTCGCTCCCCCTACAAGCCAGCTGTCACCGCCTACAGCACGACAAGCCGCCGAAGCGAAACCGACGTAGTCGCCAACGTCGACCGTTTGGGACTGTGCGCCGCTGAGCAAGACGTCTGCCTCGGGGGCCTGCGCATCCGGAGCCGCGCTCAGCACGAGCGGCTCCGCAACGGACTCCCCTGGCTGGGCATCTGAGGCGGAAATCCGGGATTGTTCGACTGCTCCCGTACTCGAGAAGAATCGAGTAACTGCCTGACCCAACGTGAAAACGGTTGACGCCTCGGCGCCTGATTCGTCGGAAAGTCGCAAGAGCGGTCCGGGACACGTGAGTTGTTGAGCAGTCGGCACAGGCACGACACGTTCGCTGGGCGGAGTTGCTGTGAATGATGGCAACTCCACGAGAGTGGAACCCAGCACAGCACCAGCCGCGACGCCGATGCCGAGAACTCCGCCGACAACGCGAGCGCCGATCGCGGCAGCAGCTTTGGCCGATACGGGGCGACGCGTGCTCGACTCCGGCTCCGGGGCTCCCGTGAGCTCGACATCGTTGTCGAACTCGGCGCCCGTTGGCTCGTCAGGCAAGGCCGAAGCCTCGTCGGGGGTCAGTTCGTTGTCGGTCATTCGTTCGCCTCAATAACGGTGACGGCGCTCTCGGCCTTTGCCGCCTTCAGCCGACGACGACGGGTCGTGGGGATCGCCAACAAAAGAGTCAGCCCGAAAATAACCCCTTGACCGGCCAGCACGACTTGGCCCCACCGTGTTCCTGTGTTGCTCTCTCCCACGGGAATATTCTTTTCGCTGAGATCGGGATAGTGCCATAGATATCCTTGCGCGGTGTCACCAATCGGATTGAGCAGGCTATTACCGTCGAGAGCCTCAATTACTCGCTGACGAGTCTCTGCAGCATCCGAATTCGTGGCCGGCGTGAGGACCACGAACGCTACCTGCAGATCATTGAGCTCGCGCGCAATGTCGTAACCGCTGCGCGAGGCAATATTTCCGGCCAAGGTGGCCTTGCGGATCTCGGCGTCGGAGAGCTCAGTGCTCGTTGCGGCGAGCGTCGACTGTTCGTCGAGCCCGGAGCCCCGACCGCGATGCAGCTCGACTGACAGCGTGGAGTCTGAGGTGACGGTCAGTTGAAGCGTGCCGAGGCCATCGCGCTGGGTTGACTCCGCGGCCACGAACGCTGGCAACAGCCGGCCATTGCTGCTCTCCACCGCGGTCATTCCCGCCGCGAGCGACCACAGTGGCGCTGCAGCAAGACCGAGGATGCCCAGCAGCGCCACGACGGCAGGCATAGTGGCATGCCGATCGAGACTGTCGATCGCGACCGTTACCGCTCCGCACAGGCCGAGCCAGTAGAGGCTCAGCCCGGGAGCCGCCCAGAGGCTCACGTCAGATTCCCCGGCAGCGCTCACAGAGATGTGCGTTGCGGCGACGGCTGTCACAAACCCGACCAACGCAAGAGCCAGCGAGGGCACTGCTCGGCGGGTGCCGGGCACGAAGAGACTCATCAGCGCGAGTGCAGCGAATGGAGCGAGCATGAGCGCCACCAGGAGCGGGCCGTAGCGATCATTTAACCCGAGGGTGGCGAGCAGTGAATTCCAGCCGTTGGAGCCAGGCACCGCGCTGCCAATCGCCAGTTGCCACCCTGCCGCTGTGTCGCGGGCTACGGGAACTCCGGGGTCAGCAAAGATCGCCCAGAAGGTGCCCCGCCCCCAGTGTTGATTCACGAGCGGGGTGAAGAGCGCCGCCGCCGGAATCACGATCCACACGAGTCGGTGAGTGGACTTCGGGCGAACAACAATCCACGCGAACAGCGCAATCAGCAGGGCGGGAATCAGGCTCGGAGCGGCAGCCGTAATGGCAGCGAAAAGCAATGCTGCGAGTGCCGCCATGGCCCAGTTATGCGCGGCTCGCAGAACCGTCAAGACGAGCCAGGGCAACAGAATGTGCGCGAGCACAGCGCCCAGTTGTCCTTCGCCCAGTGACAGCAAGAAGCTCGGCGCCACAGTCCATGCTGCTGCTGCGATGGTCGGGGCCCACGTTCGCTCAGAGATGGCTGCCGCACATAACCACGCCGAGAGCGCCGCGAGGGGCAGCGCAACAAGATACACCAGCACGATGCTGAACGACGGGTTCCAGAACGTGAGCGACCCGAGAAGGGCAAGCACCACTGCGAAAGGATCCGCAGCGACGGCCTCTTGGGCAAGATCATTCCAGCCGTAGCCGATGTGGTTCCACAGTTCCTCAACGGTAGACGAGAGAGGTAGCAGCGCCCCGCCACTCAGCGCGGCAGCATCGACGAAACGGGAGAACGTGAGCATCCCGAGGATGCCCGCAAGCAGCACCGTCCACGCTCCGCCATTGCTAAAAAATTTGGGTCTCGCAACGTCGAACACGGCGTCCGGAGAGTCGCCATGACGCTCATGAGCACGCCGTTCGCGCAACTCTGCCCATGACATGCGTAACGGGTCAACGGCGGCGAAACTCACTCGCTTGTTTCGCCTCACATTGCGTCGAGCAGCGACGACGCCCCCATCGAAGATGGCGGCGAAGGCGGCAGCGAACTCTCCAGCAACCGCGGTCGGTCGCTTCGCTACCAAGTGGCCCAGTGACCTCACGATCGCTAGCGGCAACAGCGTGAGCCAGTGCAGGGGAACGGCGAAACCGGGGGCATAAACAAGACGACGGTGCAACTGTGCGAAGCGCTGTAAGCGATTGTGCGCTGCCGCCGACACGGATCGTTTACCGAAGAGTTCTGGCCCGCCAGCGCTCGCGACGCGGGCGTCCGCGACGGCAACTACGCGGTGTCCGGCCAAACGCGCACGCACGCAGAAATCGAGCGCGGCATCCACCGAAGTTAGTTTCGGATCGAAGCCACCGAGCGTTGTCCACACTTGACGGCGAACAAGCATGCCTGCACCGGCGACACCAAGGGTATCGGTTTGCACATCGTGCTGGGCCTGATCGAGTTCGTCGTTGACAAGCCCTACCGAACGGCCGAGCGGGGTGAGTGTCTCCCCGAAACCAGAAATGACAGAGGGATCGTCCCAACGGACGAGTTTCGGTCCCGCAACCGCAACGGAGGGGGCGATTTCAACCGCTCCGAGTAGCGCGCTAAGCGCGTGAGGGTCTGGCGCGCTGTCGTGGGTGAGCAGCCACAACCACTCGTTCTCGGATGCCTGTGGTGCAGCTGTCTGCAGCGCGGTAGCAATAGCGCCGCCGAAAGTGCGCTGCCCGTGAGTATCTACGATCTGAGCGGGAGCGGACTCTGCCATGATCGCGAGCGAGTTATCACTAGAATCTGCGTCGACCGCAATAACCGAATCGGGTCGTCGAGTTTGCGCCGCGATGGCGGCAAGGGTGCGTGGCAAATACTGTGCGCCGTTGCGGGCGACTAGTACTGCGGTGACTCTCGGCTGCATTTGTTTGAGACTATGCGCCGCAGGAGTGCTTCTGCAGCCGACTCGCTGCAGAGCGGCGAGTCTGAGAGTCACCCCAATACGCGGTCACTGGTCGCACGTCTGCCTCGGGCGAGTGCACGTTAAACGGTGTAGAAGTGCTAGCCGGCGCGCTTACGCAGCTTGCGACGCTCACGCTCAGAGAGACCGCCCCAGATTCCAAAACGTTCGTCGTTCTCAAGAGCGTATTCAAGGCATTGACTGCGCACTTCACACGATGAACAAATTTTCTTCGCATCGCGGGTAGAACCACCTTTTTCAGGGAAGAAGGCTTCGGGGTCGGTCTGAGCACACAGAGAGTCCGTTTGCCACGAGAGCGCGTTGTCATCTTCATCGGCGAGAGGCTGTCGAACTCCGGGAACCCCGAGTTGTACGGGGTCAACAAACCAGTCGTCGGGAACTCCCGCGCGGTAGCCGCTGTTGCCCATCTGGTCTATCTCCCCTCCGCTTTCAATGCGTTGCATCAAATCGCGTTACATAATTACACCGGTGTAGTTCCCGAGAGTCAAGTCGCAGATCATAATTGCCTCGACCAAGACTTCAGGGTTATGGCGCGCCGTCACGTGAATTTAAGTCAGCACAGCAAGATCGTGATCGACCATTACCGCCACGATTTCATCAAACTCCACCGTCGGTGTCCAACCTAGAATCCGTTGAGCCTTGCTCGCATCCCCCCGTTGTAGGGCAGCGTCCCCTGTTCGCAGTAGCGAACCCGCGACCGTGACACGGTCTGCCCAATCCTCGACACCTGCGCGCTCGAACGCCGCAGCCACAAAATCACGGACAGAATGCGAGATCCCAGTCGCGACGACAAAGTCATCCGGCTCAGAATGCTGCGCTGCTCGAACCAGCGCGTCAGCGTAGTCCGGGGCCCAGCCCCAATCGCGGCGAGCATCCATGTTTCCGAGTTCGAGAGTGTCTTGAAGACCGCGAGAGATCCGCGCGGCTGCCGCTGTGATCTTTCGCGTGACGAAAGTCTCCGGGCGACGCGGAGACTCGTGGTTGTACAAAATCAGTGAGGAGGCTGCCACACCTGCTGTGCGGTACGCGCCGACGAGACCGTGCGCGTAGGCTTTGGCCGCCCCGTACGGGCTTGTCGGACGGACGGGAGTGTTTTCGTCTTGCGGCGAGACGGCGGGCGCACCAAAGATTTCAGCGCTTGACGCCTGCACGAAGCGGATGTCAACATCACCCTGGTCGTGGATCGTTTTGACCGCCGCCAGCATCTCCGCCACCGCAGCACCATTGAGTCGCGCGGTCAGCTTCGGGTTCTGCCACGACTGGTAGACCGAGCTCAGGGCGGCGAGGTTGTAAATCTCCTGCGGCTGCAGCTCAAGGATTAATCCGCCGATGGCGCTGTCGGTGCTCAAGTCAATTTCGTGCGCGACCACTCCCGGAGTGACCGTCTCACCCGCATCCCGGGTGACCCCGTGCACTTCGTAGCCCTGCGCGAGCAAAAGTTCAGCGAGGTAGGAACCGTCTTGGCCGGTGACTCCGGTAATGAGCGCGCGAGTCATTGCAAACCGGCGAGCTCTTTTTGCTCTCGAAGGTCAGCGTCCACCATCATCGCCACCAGCTCGGGGAATTTCACTCGCGGCTCCCACCCCAGTTTCGCTTTCGCTTTCGACGCATCGCCCACGAGAAGGTCGACCTCTGCGGGGCGCATGAACTGTTCATCAAAGTCGACATACGGCGTCCAGTCGTCGATCCCCACCGCCGCGAAGGCGTGGTCGAGCAGCACCCGGATGCTCTGCGTCTCCCCCGTCGAAATCACATAGTCGTCCGGCTCATCCTGCTGCAGCATGAGCCACATCGCCTCAACATAGTCACCGGCAAAACCCCAGTCTCGCTGGGCATCGATGTTGCCGAGAGTAAGTTTCGCTTGCAGCCCGAGGGAGATGCGGGCGACGGCACGCGTGACCTTACGCGTGACGAACTCCGGGCCGCGACGAGGCGATTCGTGGTTGAAGAGCACCCCTGACGAGGCATGCATTCCATACGACTCGCGGTAGTTGATCGTCATGTAGTGGCCGTAGACCTTGGCAACACCGTACGGCGAGCGCGGCCACAGCAGAGTGTCTTCGTTTTGCGGAACGGTCTGCACCTTGCCGAACATTTCTGAACTCGACGCCTGATAAAACCGCACCTGCTGGCCCGTGGCCGCCGTGTGGAGGCGCACAGCCTCAAGAGCGTTAAGCACGCCCATGCCCGTGACTTCGCTCGTCAGGTGGGCGTTCTCCCACGAATAGGCCACAAAAGAAATAGCGCCAAGATTGTAGAACTCGTCGGGCTTCGCCACACTCATGGCGCGCATGAGACTCGAGAGATCGGTGAGGTCACCCGTAAGGATCTCGACGTCGGGAATCACCCGCTCCAAAAGTTCTCGTTTTGGATTGTTCTGACCGCGCATGAGGCCGAAGACTTTGTACCCCTTCGAGAGCAAAAGCTCCGCAAGATACAGGCCGTCTTGACCCGTGATTCCTGTGATGAATGCGCGCTTCATAGTTGTCTTTCTTGCTTGCGGCCGGCTCCGCCTAGGTTCCGAACCAACACGTCGGCCGAAGTAACGCTACTGGAACTTGCCCTTTCGCGCCGCGAAACTGCACCGCGCCACGCTATTGGGTTGCCGCCACAAACAACTGACCGGCGCCCCGGATGCTCAACGCCCCCTCATCACCCGTGACGAAGATCGACTCGCCGCGAGACAGCGTTGCCGAGCGCTCGCCATTCTTCACGGTGAACTCCCCCACCGCGCACAACACGATGGCCGCGCTACGGAGCTCGACGTTCGCGGCCTCGTGCACCTCCACCAGCTGAAAGTCACGCACCGGCGGCCGGAAGGCTCGGGTGCCCTCGTTGAGAGGCTCCGCCGCAAGGTACGGAACAGGGCTTGCTGAGAAATCGAGCACGCTCAACAGCTCGGGCACATCCACATGCTTGGGCGTGAGTCCGCCCCGCATCACGTTGTCGGATGACGCCATAAGTTCAATGCCAAGCCCCCGCAAGTAAGCGTGGATGTTTCCCGCCGGCAAGAACAGTGCCTCGCCCTTCATCAGCGTGACGTGGTTGAGCATGAGCGAGATCAGCACTCCGGGGTCACCGGCGTAGTAGCCGGCAAGCGTGCGAACAAGCGCGAACTCTTCGCTCGCGCTGTCGGCCTCGGCGAGCGCCGTGACGCGCTCCACGAGCTCCGGCACCGGCTGCGCGGCAGAAATGAGCCACTCGAACATCGCGCGCAGATCGGAGTCAGCGCGAGCGAAAGCCAACCACTCGGCGAACAGGGCCGGCGTGGGGGCGCTGCTCGCGGCATCCAGTTCTGCTAGTCGTTCGATGGATGCCCGGGTCTGGGCCATGGCCCGAAAACCGCACAGCGCCTCAAAGGTGTCGCTGACCGCGAGAATGAGTTCTGGCTTGGCGGAGGCGTCTTTGTAGTTGCGGTTACTGGCCGTGAGCGGGACACCCGCAGCGTTCTCGCGCGCAAACCCCACGGCGGCCTGCTCGGGCGTGGGGTGGGCTTGAAGTGACAGCGGCGCACCGGCGGCCAGCACCTTGAGCAGGAAGGGCAGCCGGTCGACTCCCGCCCCGAGAACCTGCTCACTGTCGCGCTGAATCCACTCGTGCAAGTCGCTCGCTCCAGCGGCACCGGAGGGGTCAAGGATGACGCTCGGGCTGCCCGGATGCGCACCCAGCCAGAGCTCAGCCTCGGGCTTGCCGGTGGGTGGTGTACCCAGCAGAGTAGAGATTTCGCCGGCGGAGCCCCACGCGTAATCGCGCGGGGTATTAGTGATGCCTACAAACATTCAGTCAACTCTTCTCTCAGCGTTAGACCAAAGTACCAATCGTCTAGAAGCGACGGGTACTCACGCTTTAGGCTCGCAATGATTTCGACAAGCAATGGAGCGACGACTATGTCATTTGAGACCCTCAGCAGCGACTTCTACGGCTACGAGAACGCCCTCACCGATCAGGAAAAAGAAACGATCGTGAAGCTGCGTGCGTTCCTCGACAAAGAGGTCCGCCCGATAGCCAACGACCTCTGGGCCAAGGCAGAATTCTTCAACCGCGACGTCGTCGTCAAGGGCCTGGCCGACCTCGGACTCTTCGGACTCCCCTGGGCCGAGACCCAGCACTTCAAGAACTCAGCCGTGTTCCGCGGTTGGGTTGCCCTCGAACTCGCGCGCGTAGATGCCAGCGCCGCCACACTCGTCGGCATGCAGAACGGACTCGTCATGGGTTCGATCGGCGTCGCAGGCTCGCAAGAGCAGCGTGACGAGTGGCTGCCGAAGTTGGCCTCCGGCGAGCTGTTGGGTGCATTCGGTCTCACCGAACCCCTCTCGGGCTCCGACACCGCTCAAGGCCTGCAGACTGTTGCCAAGCGCGATGGTGACAACTGGATCATCAACGGCGCCAAGCGTTGGATCGGCAACGGTTCCATCAGCGACGTCACGATTATTTGGGCGCGCGACGAAGAAGACAACCAGGTCAAGGGCTTTATCGTTCCGACCAGCACTCCCGGCTACTCCGCCACTCGCATCGAAAACAAGATGGCGCTGCGCATCGTGCAAAACGCCGACATCGTTCTCAAGAACGTTGTTGTTCCCGAAGCCAACCGCCTGCAGAAGTCGCAGTCGTTCCGCGAGACCGCTGCTGTGCTGCGCCTCACGCGTGCAGAGGTTGCCTGGGCCGCGGTGGGAAACTCCATCGGCGCCTACGAAGCTGCCGTTCAGTACGCCAACGACCGCATCCAATTCGGCAAGCCCATTGGAAGCCACCAGCTCGTTCAAGAACACCTCGCGAAGAGCCTCGGAAATATCACGGCCTCCATCGGCATGGTGACCCGGGTTTCCGAAATGCTCGACGAGGGAGTGCAAAAAGATGAGCACGCCGCACTCGCCAAGGAGTACACGACGAGCCGGATGCGCGAGACCGTCGCCTGGTGCCGCGAGCTCATGGGTGGCAACGGCATCGTTCTCGACTACGGCGTTATGCGTCACTTCGCCGACGCGGAAGCGATCTACTCCTACGAGGGAACTCGCGAGATGAACACGCTCATCGTGGGCCGCGCGATCACAGGTAAGGCTGCGTTCGTCTAATCTTGCGACATGCGACTTTTAGCGAGCCCTCGCGCGCGGGCATGGTTTCTGACCGCTTCGCTACTAGTCATCTTGGGTGGAGACGCTTGGCGCTACTCGGTCGGGTGGATCGCGTTCGCTTCGCTCGCCGTGGCACTCGCTGCTGTATCCGTCTATATCCTTGTCGCTAATCGCGATCGCTGGAGCATTGGCGGGCTCCCCTACCCGCTTATTGCCTTTATGGGGCTGGCCACACTGTCACTAGCGTGGTCGTATTATCCTGGCGCCACCGCCCTCGGATTACTCAATACGTGGCTAACCGTGCTGGGAGCGCTCGCCGTCGCAACGAGCTTCTCGTGGCAAGAAGTCCTCGACGCCACCGCTCGAGCGCTTCGGGTGTTGCTAGTGGTATCCGCGGCATTTGAGCTGTTTGTCGCCACAGTCATCCGACATCCCGTCGTCCCTCTTGCCCCTCAGCCCGAGCTCACAGTCGTCCCCGACGGGCCCGTTCCACTCATGCTTCAGTGGTCGCGTAACGTGCTATTCGAAGCGCTTGACGGCGCACGTATCCAGGGAATCGTCGGCAACTCCAATCATCTCGGCTTCCTTGCCCTTCTCGCGCTCATCGCGTTCGCCATCCAGTGGGCTCGAGGCACAGTCACTCGGGGATCATCGCTCGTGTGGCTGGCTCTCGCAGCGCTCACGTTGTTTTTGGCTCGCTCCGCCACCGTCACCGTTGCCCTCGTTGCCGTCATCGTCACCGCGGCCGCGATCCTGTTTATCCGTTCCCGCGAATCATCTCGGGCGCGCACCCTAAGCCAGGTCGGGTTCTTCGTTATCGTCACCGTCGCCATCGCCGCGCTCGTTACGTTCCGCGACGTACTCTTTGGGCTGCTCAGCAAGAGCGACGACCTCACCGGTCGCGCCGAAATCTGGCGCAGCGTCACGGAACTAGCGCAGCAACGCCCCGCCTTCGGCTGGGGCTGGGTGAGCGTCTGGATACCGTGGGCTGAACCATTCTCCGGCCTCGCTCAGCGAAATGGTGTTGTTCAGGTTCAAGCGCACGATGCCTGGCTCGACGTCTGGCTGCAACTGGGAGTAATTGGCGTTCTCGTTTTCGCCGCGACAGCACTCACCACACTGGTACGCACGTGGTCGTTGGCTGTCGACCGCCCTCAACGGCTACCGGGAAAGCCGCTCGCCTTCACCGCAGGGTCGCTTGCCCCGGTTCTCGTCATGATCGCCTTGCTGGTGCAGTCGCTTCCCGAAAGCAGACTGTTAGGCGAATACGGCTTATACCTGCTTGTCATCATTGCCGTGAAAGCTAAACGCCCCGACTGGTCAGGAGCCCTGCAGTGATCTCGCGCAGCTCGCTCAGCACAGCCATAGAAGTCGGCGCGGTGCTCCTTTCATCGCCACGTTCGTCCGCCGCACTCACGACTGCAACTATCGGAACCGCTGTATCCGCATTCTTTGTGCGCACCGTGTTGGGCGTGCCTGGACTCCTCGCGGCGCTCATTGTGTTGCTTATCCTTGTCACCTTGTCAGCCTGGGCGCAGTGGAAAGATATCGGCTGGCGCGCGCTCGTTCCGCTGTCGCTCATTGTCTTCACCGTATGGGTGTGGCTGACTGCAGCATGGTCGCAATATCGCGCTGAAACCGTCGCGAGTGCACTGTACCTATTACTACTCACTCTTCTCGGAATGTACATCGCGTTAGTGCGCGACACCATTCAAATCGTGCGCGCGTTCGGAGATGTTTTTCGAGCCGCCCTCGTCGTCTCCATCGTTTTCGAGATCCTCACCGGGCTTATTTTCGACACCTCCCTCGATGCGCTTTCCATTCAAGGAAATCTCGGGACGGGCGAGCCGATTCAAGGCATCTTTGGAACCCGCAACCATCTCGGGATGATCGCGCTCATCGCGCTCATCACTTTCGCCATCGAGTATGCGACGAGGTCCGTGGAACGCAATCTGGCGGTGGGATCGATCATCGCGGCGGCTATAACCCTGTTGCTATCGCAATCCCCGCTCGCCTTGGGCACCGGCCTCGTGATTGCTGCCGCAACAGCCGCGCTCGTTGCCCTACGACGCGTGCCTTCGGGGCGACGACGGTACTGGCAGATTTCGCTGATGACGTTCACGACAGCGATCCTGATCATCAGTTGGGCATCACGAACAGCCATAGTGGCGTGGTTCGATGCCAGTGACGAGCTGGCCTACCGTCTCGGCGTGTGGCGTCAATTGTGGACGCTCGGCGAAACGCACCGACTAGAAGGGTGGGGTTGGATTGGACCTTGGGACCCTGAGGTCGTTCCCTACCTCGGATTGGGAAATTTCGGGGCCCGCGTTCCCGACTCCGCTCACAACGCCTACCTCGATGTATGGTTCCAACTCGGTGTGGTTGGATTCCTTATTTTTGTCGGGCTTCTCGGCCTAGCGTTTACCCGGTCGTGGCTGCTGGCCTCGAGACGTCGCAGTATTGTCTTCGCGTGGCCAGCACTCGTGCTACTCAGCCTCATTCTTGGCGCACTCGCCGAGAGCTCGATTCTCACCGATTTCGGCTGGCTTACGTTCGTCGTGTGCTGCGTGAAAGCCTCTCGAGAACTCAGCTGGAGACGCGCTCTCGACTCCAGCACGACATCCGCGATCTAAAGCTGAGGTCTAGGCTCGGGCGCTCTGCCGGGCTTGCCACGCCGACTCCACGATCTCGTCGACCGTGAAACGGGCTGACCACCCGGCAAACTCCCTTATCGCAGTGACGTCGCCCACAATCGCGGCGGGGTCTCCCGCACGGCGAGGCTGCACATCGGCGGTCAACGACGATCCCGAGACCGCCAGCAGAGCATCCACCATCCCTCGAACGCTCGTGCCGACACCGGTACCCACATTGAGGATGACGTTTCCCGGCTCGTCAGGCAAGGCGTCAAGAACAGCAAGGTGCGCTTCCGCGACGTCGACGACGTGGACGTAGTCACGAATACAGGTTCCGTCTGGAGTGTCGTAATCGTCACCGAAAATCGCGGGAGCCTTGTTCGCCTCAATTTGGTTGAGACAGATGGGAATCAGATTCAGCGCCACCGAATCGGCGAGTCGCGCATCAGCTGCTCCCCCGACATTGAAATAGCGAAGGCTCGCCGCGCTCAAGGGCCACGCCTGTGCGGCTGCGCTGATGAGCTGCTCACCGACAAGCTTGGTGGCACCGTAGGGGCTGATGGGTTCTGCGGGGGCAGCTTCGGTGATCGCACCCGATGCATTGCCATAGACGGCCGCTGACGACGAAAAAACGAGCTTATTGACGCCGGCGTTCTCCATTGCCATCACCAGCTTGGCGATCGAGCCGACGTTATCGGCGTAGTACATTGCTGGCTTTGCGACAGATTCGCCCACTTGTTTGTGCGCGGCGAAGTGAATCACGGCATCGATAGCGTTCTCCCGCAGGGCGCCCTCGATCTGCTCAACCGTCGCGGTCGAGAGGTCGAGGTCTACGAGTCGCGCCGAGCCGACACGGTCGATTTTTCCCGTCTTCAAGTTGTCGAGCACGACGACCTCGTCGCCACGTGCCGCCAACAATTGAACGGTGTGGGCACCGATATAGCCGGCGCCGCCGGTAACAAGAACTCGCATAAAGCCAGTCTAGGAGGCGCAGTTGGCTAACTTCTCCACCTTTGTCGAGAGCGCGCCTGTTCCTCCCAGCAGCACTACATTGCTCGCACCGAGATCCTTCATTTGCTGCAGAACGGCTTTGGGAACACAGGTTGGCTGCACGATATACAGCGGCACGCTCTGAGCGCCGGCAACCGCTGCTCCCGAGAGCGCATCGGGAAAGTTGAGGCCCGAGGCGAGGTAGACCGTCTCGGCGCTCTCGAACGCCGCGTCATTGATCGACGCCGACACAATGAACCGATTCTGCCCGCCGATGCGCGACACATTCGATGCCCCCAGAAGCGACTTGAGCTTCGACTCTATGCCGGTGCTGACAGCACCGGAGCCGCCCGCAATCGTGACCGAGGTAATGCCGAGTCGGGTCAAGAGCTCTTTGGTCTCCGAATCGAGCGTTGAGGATTTACCGGCGACCAGAATCACGGGACTACCGGCCGCAGCGGCGGCGGAACTCGCTGACAACGCATCCGCGAAGGTTGTTCCCGTTGCGATATAGGCCGAAGTGGTTGTGCCCGTCGGGAACGCTGATTCAGCAATAAGGCGGGACGATTCGTAGCGGTCACCACCGGAAATTCGTGAGATCTTCGCCGTGTAGCTCGAGAGGCTGTTGTACACAGACTTCGAGATAGCGCCCGTTCCACCGACGACGACAATCTCCTTCGGCTTCAGCCGCTTGAGTTCAGCGCTAGTGCTTGACGGGATGGCAGACGGCGTGACGAGCAAGAGTGGACCGTCATAGGCTGCGGCTGCGGCTGCGGCGCTCAGCGCATCGGGAAAGTCCATGCCCGTCGCCACGTATACGCGGTCAATCCCGACAGTCGCGTAGGACTTTTTCGAGAGTGCGGATGACACGATGAAGCGATCCTGGCCGCTGACCCGCGAGACGGCAACACTCGGGGTGATATCGGTTGGGTTTCCGAACCACGAGTAGTAGTAGTACCAGAAGTTGCGGTTGCCGTAGGACGAACAGCTGTCTCCAACACTGCCAAGGTTCGCGAGAGCTGCCGAGTTCGGAACATAGGGCGTGTAGTTGTAGAGCGCTGCAGTGGCGTAGTTCGAGATCTTTATGGTCTTCGTTCCACAGCTGTGGTTGTAGGGGTGGTAGGCGATCTTGTGCGTACCGGGCTGCTTCGCAAAGTTGGCCGCTTTGTATGCCTTAAATTGACGGGTACCGGTGTACACCTGATATCCGAAGCCTTCGTAGGCAGAAGAGCACCCGCCATCGTCAGGACAGCCATACCCGAGCGCGTTGTTGATGTTCCACGATGTCGGCGAGGGGTTCGTGATGAGGCCCTGCTCCTTTTGCAAGGTTGCCAGAATTACTTTGGCACTGATTCCACACGCAACTTGAGCGCGATAGATGATCGTGGACGCGAGTAGCTTCTTGCCGCCCTTAATCTCGTTGCAAATGAGATTTCCCGTTGTCGATGACACATCTTTAGGGCGCGTGTCGACGTCTTGCCTCAGGGTCTTAAGGATTCCCGACTTGCCATTCAAAAACGACTGAATCTGGCTCTCGCTCATCGCGGCACCGTTGTAGAACTCGTCGTCGCTAATGATGTTGCCGGGGTCAAATTCACTGCCGCTAAAGGCGGATGCGGAGTCCGCTGGCCCTTGCACCACGATGCCGGCGGCCAGTACTGCGACGGCGCCAATCATTGCGGTGGCTCTCAATAGGCCGGTTCGAACCGATGAAAAAGTGTGCATTCTGCAATCCCCCAAGCAAACACGCGTTGTTAAAGGATATGACTAATGTGAGAAATGTGAAGACCCACTTTGAGTGGCACGAGCGCGTCGCACAACAATTCGGTGCGCGGTGCGCTAACGAAGGAACTCGTGCAACAGCGCTGCCGCCCGCCGACCGTCATGCACGTCGCGGACAAAGTCGGGCCCGAGAGCAGCATGGCGCACAAAACGCTCGCGATCAGCACAGATCTCCCGAAGCGTTGACTCCAGAGTCTCCACAGTGGCTTCGATAACCGGCAACGTACGCCCGACAGCGCGCTCCACGTGAGCACGAACATCATCGAAAAGGTGCGCGATCACAATTCGTCCCGCCGCGAGCGCCTCGACCGCTGTTACCGAATAGGTGCCGATGCGGAACTGCTCGAGCACGATATCCGCCCCGTGATAGACGGCGGGCATCTCTGCTGCGGGAACATCGACCAGCTGTCGGTACTCAATGATTCCCTCTTCATCGAGTCTGCGCAGCATCGGTTCGATGAGGTGCGAACCTTTGATCCAGGGGTTCGTTGGGGCGTGAATCACTCGAGGCTTCGCCGCCTGCAGAACCGGCTCCTCGGTGCGCCACAGCGCCGGGTCGATCGCAACCGGAATCCATTCGGCCGCAGGCCAATCCATCAATAGGTCGGGTGTCGTCACAAAAACGGGAGCAGCTGCGCGCTCGAGTACCGCGCGATTGCGCGTTGTCACTGCACGCAACCGTGCGATCTCAGGATGCCCTGCATCGTTAAACGGAGATGCGGGATCGCGAGAAGCGTGAAGATCAGGGCCCCGCAGATCGGTGCCGTGGGAGAGCAGCGCCACCGACACGCCGCGCGCTCGGAGTTCAGCGATCTCGGTGACGACATCACCGCCAAAGTATCCTCCAAAAAGCGGGAGCTCTGCTTCGACGATTACGTGGGTGAAGTTGCGCACCACGTGCTCGAAATGTTTGCGCTGCCAGCGCAGCGAGTGCTGATACACACGCTGCGGAACCTGCAGATCAGCAGGAAAGTTGTAACCGCGCGACAGCAGCCGCTGCATGTTCACTGCGCCGACGCCCTCAAGGCGTTCTGCTGCTCGCGCGATGCGAAACCCCTGGGCCGCAAAATTCGCGGGGCCTATAAACAGGCGAATAGGGGTTTCGGGCACGGCGACCATTGACGGAACATCGCGTGAACTGTAGCGAAATTGCGGCGCGTGAAGCCGTGAACTCACCCACTCAGGCAAGTACGATCGCACACTAGTGAGAAGGGGCCGCACCTCTCAATAGTGGCATGGGCATCCGCATTTCCTGAACGCCTCACTGCGAAAGATGCAGCACGTGCTGCAGACAGAGAGCTAGCGAATAGGATTGGCATGTCCCCAGCGCCTCATTCTTTGGAGTGTGAATGCACGAAGTAAACCCCCTGCTACACAGCACGGCGGACGTCGCAGCGAACGCTTCGATAGCCCCAACCGCGCGAGTGTGGCATTACGCGCAAGTCCGGGAGAACGCCGCTATCGGCGAGAACTGCGTAATCGGCCGCGGGGCGTACGTTGGCACCGGTGTTGAGGTGGGCGACAACTGCAAGATTCAGAACTATGCGCTGGTATACGAACCAGCCAAACTTGGTCGTGGCGTGTTCATCGGTCCCGCTGTCGTGCTTACTAACGACCATTTTCCGCGCGCCATCAATGCTGATGGTTCCATCAAATCTGCCGATGATTGGATGCCCGTCGGCGTCGACATCCGCGAGGGCGCGTCGATCGGCGCCAACAGTACCTGCATCGCTCCCCTCGTGATTGGCCGGTGGGCGCTCGTCGGGGCTGGTTCCGTGGTCGTGAAGGATGTTCCCGAGTTTGCCCTCGTTGTGGGCAGCCCCGCTCGCCGCATCGGCTGGGTAGGGACCGCCGGTCATCCCCTCACTCAAACATCGCCACACCACTGGGAATGCCCGGTCACCGGCGCCCGCTATCAAGAAACCGACACCGACCTTTTGATTGAGGTGCAAGATTAGTGATTCCCGCAGCTAGGCCCGAAATCGGCCAAGACGAACGTGACGCAGTCGATCGCGTGATGCGATCGGGCATGCTCGCTCAAGGCCCCGAGGTCGCCGCTTTTGAAGCTGAGTTCTCTCAGATCGTCGGCGGTGCTCAGAGCGTCGCTGTCAATTCGGGCACGTCGGCCCTGCACATGGCCTTCGTTGCCGCCGGAATCGGCGCAGGCGATGAGGTTATTGTTCCGTCATTCAGCTTTGCCGCCACCGCCAACGCGGTTGCCCTGGCCGGGGCCATTCCCATTTTTGTGGATATCGAACGCGACTACTTCTCGATCGACCCCGCTGCGGTCGAAGCGGCGATTACACCACGCACTCGGGCGATCATGCCCGTGCACCTCTACGGCCATCCCGCCCTCATGGTGCAGCTCAGCGCTATCGCCGCGAAGCACGACCTCCTCGTCTTCGAAGACGCCGCGCAGGCTCACGCAGCGTCCATCGCGGGAGTTCCCGTGGGCAACTGGGGCATCGCAGGCTCGTTCTCGTTCTACCCGACGAAGAACATGACGTCGGGCGAAGGCGGGATGATCACGACGTCCTCCGACGAACTCGCGCGGGTGGCTCGCCTGCTGCGCAACCAGGGAATGGAACGCCGCTACGAGAACGAGGTCGTCGGTTTCAACACCCGCATGACCGACATTCATGCCGCCATTGGCCGAGTACAGCTCGCGAAACTTGCCGGCTGGACGGCGCAGCGCCAGGCGAACGCTGCTTTCTTCGACGAGCACCTCAGCGGAGTCGTGACTCCCCCGGTCGCGTCCGACGCCGTGCACGTTTACCACCAGTACACCATCCGGGTTGTTGATCAGGATCGCGATGCTTTCGCAACCGCTCTCGCCGAGCGTGGAGTGGGCACCGGGGTTTACTATCCCACTCCAATTCACCGGTTGCCGTCTTTCGGGCTCGACCTCGATCTGCCGGTCACTACCGAGGTGGCCACCCAGGCGCTCTCGCTTCCCGTTTACCCGTCCCTGACCGAGGCGGAGCGCGACACCATCGTGAACGCCGTCAACGATGTAGCAAAGGCAGGCAGCTGATGACGCTTCGCGCAGGTGTACTCGGACTCGGCGTCATGGGGCGTCACCACAGCCGGGTTCTCAATGAGCTTGAGGGAGTCGAATTCAAGGGCGTTTATGACCCCTCGGATGCCGTCCAGTCGCACATTGAGGGCAAGCCAGTCGTTCGCGATCTCGACACCTTTCTCGACATGGGATTCGACTATTGCGTCGTCGCGGCGCCCACGATTTATCACCTCGAGATCGGCACGATGCTCGCCAGCCGAGGTATCCATGCACTGATCGAGAAGCCTGTTGCCTCCACGTCTGAGGCTGCTGACGAATTGCGTGATCTCTTCGCCAAGGCCGGGCTCGTCGGTGGCGTCGGCCATATCGAGCGCTACAACCCTGCGCTCCAATCGGCACGCCAACGCATCCAAGACGGACTGCTCGGTGACATTTATCAGGTGACGACTCGCCGCCAAGGACCATTTCCTGGCCGAATCGCCGACGTTGGTGTCATCAAGGACCTCGCGACCCATGACATCGACCTCACCGCGTGGGTAACGCAACAGGACTATGTTTCTATCAACGCGCGAACCACGTTCCGCAGTGGCCGCGAGCACGAAGACATGGTTGTGGCAGTGGGCACGCTCAGCAAGGGCACGATTGTCAGCCACACTGTTAACTGGCTCACCCCGTTCAAAGAGCGCACCACGATCATCACCGGCGAACGCGGTTCGCTTGTCGCCGATACGCTCACTGCCGATCTGACCTACTTTGAGAACGGCGTTCGCCATCACCAGTGGGATGACATTTCGCAGTTCCGCGGAGTGAGCGAAGGAGACGTGACGCGCTTCGCTCTCGACAAGAAGGAACCACTGCGTGCCGAGCACGAGGCCTTCCGCGATGCAGTCCTGTCAGGTGACACCAGTGCGATCGTGACCTTGGCGCAGGGTGCTGCGGTGGTTGCAACCGCGGAGAAGTTTGTCGCGGATGGGCTGAATCACCGACTCACAACGCCCTAGCTCATTAGAGCCGTGGTCATGCGACCGTTGAGGGCAGCAGCCGTTGTGGGTCGCAGCCGTTGTGGAGCACGTTAAGCGGCCGTCACTACTCGCCGTCAGCGACCGGCGGTTCCGGGGCCTCGGAGGGGTCTGGCTGGTCAGCGGCGCGGGCTAACGCGACTTGGCGAGCCATTGCGGTGAGGTCATTCTCGAGGCGACGGAAACGACGATAGGTTGTCGCGGCGACCCCCAAGAAAGCCAGCACGGTGATGTAAAGCAGGAGGTCGGTTCCTCGTCCGACGCCGAGCAAACGCGCCGCGAATGTCCATACTTGCGGTACGAAGATAGATGATCCTGCCGCGACGATGAACAGCAGCATGAAGATGCGTTGGATTGCTTGATTTCGCGCTCCCCCGCCGCGCAGCATAACGATCGCGACAACAATGACGGCGATGATCGCGAGGATCTGAAAGATGATGGTCACAATGCCCTACTTGAAGATAATTTCGACGAGGATGTTGATGGCGTTGAGCACGGACTGCCCTTTGCTCTTGGAATACTCGGTGTAAACGATGTGGGTGGGATGCTCCGCCCACTTCGCCTTATGCAGACTGATCTGGTCAACAAGCTCAGACGCGTGTGCCATGCGGTTCTGGCGCAGCTGAAGCTTCGCCAGCATGTCACGAGAAATCACTCTGAGTCCGTTGTGCGCATCGGTGAGCGCCATGCCGGTCGTCATGCGGGTGTATCCGGTAGCGAGGCGAAGCACCAACCTCTTGAGACCGCTCATCGCGGTGCGATTGTCGAGAAAGCGTGAGCCAATCACAATGTCAAGCTTCTCTTGGCGCAGCCGCTGAACCATCGCAAGAGCATCCTCAACCTGATGCTGCCCGTCCGCATCGAAAGTAACGACCTCAGTCATCTCGGGAATCGAGCGAACGAAATCGAAACCAGTTTGCAAGCTCGCGCCCTGACCGAGATTGATCGGATGCTGCACCACGATCGCGCCAGCTGATTGAGCTTGCGCTGCGGAGTCGTCGGTGGAGCAGTCGTCTACACAGACCACATGAGGAAGGGATTTGCGCAGTTCTTCGATCACGGACGCAATGACGCTTGCCTCGTTATACATCGGAACAACAACCCACGTTTGCGCCATGCAGCTAGTTTCGCACAGTCTGTGTCGAGCGAACTCGACTCTCGTGTGCGCAAGCACCGGTAGGATTGGGGCACTATGGCGCACAGTACTCAGCGGGCTCTTGTGATCGTAATGTCGCCCATCACGCGAGACCCCCGAGTTCTGCGTCAGGTGGACTGGCTGCGAGACAAAGACTGGGAAGTTGACACCGTTGGCCCGGCCGGTCACCACGTGCCCGGCGTCGACACGCACTATGGGCTTTCGGCTCCCCCGCAGTGGACGCAAACAAAAATTGGTTCATTGTTCATCTACACGCTTCTTCCTCACGCGCTCAAATTTTCAGTGCTGCTCGGCCGACTCATTCCGCGCGAGGTAGGCGAGCGCATTGCTGCGGGCGAGTACGACCTCATTTTGTTCAACGATCACCACTTTTTGCCCTGGGTGCGCAACCGCAAGGTCTTCACTCCCGCAGTAGTCGAGCGCGGCATCCATCTCGACATTCACGAGTACGTGCGACCTCGCGTGCCCCGTGACAGCCTGTGGCGACTGTTCGCGGCGCCGTACTACGACTGGATTCGTACCCACATTGGCGACCGCCGTTTCAGCACCCGATCGACCGTCGCATCGGGTATCTCTGATCTGTACGTGAGCGAATTTGGCATCAAGCCACTGACGATCGTTCGCAATGCGCCACCCTACGTCGAGCTCAGCGCGAGCCCTGTCGATCCGGAGCGGATCGAACTGCTTTATCACGGGGCGGCCAGCGATGTTCGAGGCATCCCTGAGCTGCTGGAAGCGATGAAGGTGCTGCCCGAACGTTTTCACCTCACGCTCATTCTCGTCGGCGAGCAAGCACGGATCGACGCGTACGCTCGTACTGTCGAGCAGCATCAGCTTCGGGTTCAGTTTGTTGATCCGGCCCCTGTTGCCGAGATCGCTCACCACATCAACCCCTATGACATCGAAGTGATGTTCTACCGACCGCTGAATCGCAACCTTGAATTTGCGCTGCCGAACAAGCTGTTCGAGGCTTTCCAAGCACGATTGGCCATCCTTATTGGCCCCAGCGCAATGATGACCAGCGTCATCTCCGAGTACGCTAACGGGGCCCTCGCTGCTGGATGGGACGTATCCGATCTTGTCGCCGCCATCGAGCAGCTCGACCACGAATCTCTCTCGCGAATGAAGCAGAACTCCGACCGGGCTGCCCGAGAGATCTCAGCCGAAACCGAGCGAGAGGCCTTTTTTCGTTCCTTCGGCGAAAGCGCGTCATAGCGAAACGTTCCGTCACCGCGTTGATAACCACGCGCGGCACGTCACACACGCGTACGAGTGCAAGTGCAAGTGCAAGTGCAAGTGCAAGTGCAAGTGCTTACCGCTGGGTGGCGAGCGCCTTCTCGTAAACCTTTCGATATGCCTCGGACCGAGCATCCTCCGAGAAGAGAGCCACCGCGGCGTCATGAATCTCGCGAGCCGACCACCGTTCGGGATCGTCGCGCAACTCGAGCACTGCCGAGGCAATAGCGGGCCCGCTTCGCATCGCGAGCCGCGACGCACGAGCGGGCAAAAACTGCAGGTGGCCGCCGGAGCCGCTCGTAACAACGGGGAGGCCGTGGCCGAGCGCTTCGGCGATGGCAACGCCGAACGTCTCCCCTGCCGTGGGCAGAACGAAGACGTGGGCGTCTAACAGCACGTCACCGAGCGCTGCGGGATCGACGTGGCCGAGGATCGTCAGTTTGTGCGCTATTCCAAGGCTCGCCGCCCGAGCACGCATCTCGGATTCGAGGTTGCCTGCCCCTGCCCAGTGCAACGTGGCAGGTACTCCTCCGCTTTCGAGTTCGGCGACAGCATCGAGTGCCTCGAGCGGTCCTTTGTGCGCGACAAGACCGCCGACTCCCAGTAGTCGGATGGGCTCTGACCCGTTTTGTGGAATGGCCCGGGGCAGGCGGTCACCGGCCGGGAGCTGTACGCGATTACCGATAACCGTCGTGGGCACTTCACGGTGAGCATCCATCGTCTCGGCAAGACCGCGGCCCACCGCTACCGCTGCTGCGGGCAGCGCGAGGTCTTTTCGCAAGAACTTTAAGGCCAGGCGTGCGTACCAACTCGGTGGGTCGGTAACCAGCCCCGACCAGTGTTCCGTATGTACCCACGGTTTCTCGATTCGGGCACGAGCTACCGGAAACAGCGCCGGGAACGCCATAGTGTGCACAACGTCGGCGTCCGCGACGGCGTCGCGGATCTTTCGCATCGCACCGAAGTAGCTATCGGGGCGCGAAAAATGAAAATGAACGCGCTCGAGGGGAAACCCCACCGTGTCTCCGGGCACCGCACCGGTCAGTGGTGCTGACGGCGGAACAAGATGCAACACGCGCACATCGTGTTCTTTAGCGAGCAACTCGACATCGCGCAGGGTGAACACCCCCGCCCCAGGAGTCGCTTCGCTGGGATACCAGGGGGTCACAACCAGCACGCGCATGCAGCCAATCGTAGTGCGCGATCTCAACGAAATTTCGGTGGGAGTCGCGCTCACAGGGCGCGGGCAGGATCACGCTCTGGACCGTAGAATGATTCGCGTGAAGATCATGAGTGTGGTGGGCGCGCGCCCACAGTTCGTCAAGCTTGCCCCCATCGCTCACGCGATCACCGCCGCCGGCCACGAGCACATCATTGTGCACACAGGCCAGCACTATGATCCGATGCTCTCCGACGTCTTCTTCCACGACCTGAAGATTCCTGCCCCCGATGTCCATCTGGGGGTGGGCTCGGGCTCGCACGGCGTTCAGACTGGAGCGATGCTTGCGCAGATGGATGAGGTGCTTGAGCGCTTTAACCCCGACTGCGTTCTCGTCTATGGAGATACAAACTCGACTCTCGCAGCGGCAGTAAGCGCTGTAAAACTGCACTTTCCCGTCGCTCATCTCGAAGCGGGGCTGCGTTCGTTCAACCGAGCAATGCCCGAAGAGCACAATCGCGTACTCACTGACCACGCTGCCGACCTTTGCCTCGCGCCGACTGCGGTCGCGATGGAGCACCTCGCGAATGAAGGCTTGGCCGACACCGCGGTGCTCGTGGGAGATGTCATGACCGACGTACTCTTCCAAGTGCGCGACAGCCTTCTCGCGGGCGATGCCCCAAACCCGCTCGCTGATCTCGACGCGCCGAACGGCTATTACGTCGCGACGATCCACCGTGCCGAAAACACCAACGACCCCGAGCGCTTGCGTGAAGTAGTGGCGGCCCTCGGCGCAGCGGATAAACCTGTCGTACTTCTTGCCCACCCTCGAGTTCGCGCTAAGGCAGAAGAGCACGGGATTTCGCTGAACTCAGGGGCACTCATCGCCCGCGATCCTTTGTCTTATCCTGAGCTCATCGCATCCGTGCTGAGCAGTTCCGGCGTCGTTACCGACTCTGGCGGACTTCAGAAAGAAGCGTTCCTGTTGCGTGTACCGTGCACCACGGTGCGCCACGAAACTGAATGGGTCGAGACCATTGCGCTGGGGTGGAATGTGCTCGCCAATTCGACTCAGGAGATCACAGCGGCGCTCACGCGACCCGCTCCCGATGCAACAGATGCTGCACCTTATGGCGATGGAGACGCCGCCACGCGCGCAGTTCAAGCGATCGTTGACGGCATCAAACCTCGACTCTGAGCGGTCGAACACAGCAACATGAGTTGCTAAAACTGTCCGACGAGATCAGTAGCGACTTGACGCGCCCGCGCTTCCCACGTGTGCTGCTCACGCACGATGCGGACTCGTTCTTCAACGTCCGCGAGTTCTTGCGGGTGCACCGCGAGGCGGGAAAGCAATGACGACAACTCTTCGGCGCCGTAGGGAATGACCCAGCCGACCCCGTTCTCTTCAACAAAGTCGCCCGCGAGACTGCCTTTCGTCGCGATAATCGGTTTGCCGTGACCAAGGTATTCATAGAGCTTCATGGGGGCGGCGAACTCTCGGTATTCGAGGGGCTCCATGAGTAACACACCGATGTGCGCGTCGGCATAGAGAGCTTCGAGCTCGGCACCAGACTTGTGCACAATCGTTGTAGAGTCACCGAGCACACCAGCGTAGTGGGGCTCGGACTCCTTCCATTCACCCTCACGCGTGCAGATCGTAAGTCGAGCGTCAGCGGTCATCTCGACGCCTCGCACGGTCTCCTGCATGCGGTAGTAGCTGCCCGTTCCCCCGACGTAGAAGAGTGAGATTCCACGGGTTGGTGACGGTGAATCGCAGCGTTCGGCGCCAGGAGGCAATGCGAGCGCCTGCGGCCTATTTGCCGCTGGCAGGTATTCCGCCATCTGCATCGAGGGCAAGTAAAGCGTGTTAACGCCGTCGCGATAGCCACGTAAGTCGGCACGGTAACGCCACCGCAGCAGCGCCGTGTAGGGCTGTCCCACTCGTTCGGCATACTCCGGGAATTGCCAGTAGATGTCGCGGTAGAAGAGCCCCACGGGGATTCCTGCTCGCCTGCACGACCGCAGAAAGGCAATGTCCCGAGTCAGGCTCGTCGCGGGCGTGATTTTTTCGCCTAGGCCGGTAGGGGTCGTTGAGGCTTCCGAATAGACAAACTCCACTGTGAGCCCCGAGGCGATGCGCTCGCGCAGCACCCGCATCCGCTGCTGCCGCTCTCGATGGTGCCCCGATACCTCAAGCACTTCGTAGCCGTTCGCTTCAAAAGCTTGCCGCATCTTCACCGGACGAATACCGCTCGCGCTCGTAGCCTCAGGGTTAAGCGGGAAAGGCACGTGGTAGATCATCGCGGGGCGTGAATTCATTGCAGTTCCTCACCTTCGTGCAACCCAGCGAGCTGAGCCTGATGCGCAAAGTCGGGCACGGCGGCGGCAAGTTCATCGAAGCTCCCCTGCCCCAATACTCGCCCCTTGTCGAGATAGCACAGGGTGTCATAGTTGCGCACGGTTGATAGTCGGTGTGCGATTGTCACGAAGGTGACGGTGCCCGAAAGCTCATTCATCGCTGTGGTGATGAGACTCTCGGTGCGATTGTCGAGCGCACTCGTGGCTTCATCGAACACCAACACGAGCGGGTCGGAATATAGTGCGCGAGCGATTCCAAGTCGTTGTTGCTGACCGCCCGAAATCGACGCACCACGTTCACCGATTGGTTCAAGGATTCCCCGTTCTTCAACAAGCTCACTCAGTTGTGCTCGTCTCAGCGCTTCAATGACACGGTGCTCGTCGAAGTCGTCGGTCCACGTCAGCGCAACGTTCTGCGCGATTGAGCCATTGAACAGAGACACTCGCTGCGGGACGTACCCTACTCGGCTGCGCCACTGTTTGACGACGTCGTCAACGGGGGTTCCTCCGACGACGATCGATCCGCCTGTCGGGGTGCTCAACCCGAGAATCAAGTCGACGAGTGTCGACTTTCCGGCTCCTGAGGGCCCAACGATTCCGAGACTCTTGCCGAAGGGAACCGTGACTGAGATTCCCTTGAGCACGTCTTCTTCAGCTCCTGGGTACCGGTACTTCACATCGCGTAGTTCGAGCGCGGGCGCAGTCTCCGGGAACGGACCTTCGGAGCGATCGGAAACTGCAATGTGTGTATCGTGCTGTGCTCGTCTGAGCTCGCGAATCACGTCTCGCGCGTAAACAATGTTTGCCGATGCGTTCGTGAAGCTGGCTTGCACGTTATTCAATGCGGGGATCATGCGAAACCCGGTGGCAGCGAAGAGTGATACTGACACTGTTGCCGCTCCGAGGCCACCGATCAGGAATCCCGCCCCGCCGATGAGGAGGAACCCACCGATCAGCGCTGCCTCCAATGAGTACCGCGGAACAATGCCGAGGAATGACATGTTTGCTCGAGCGTTCGTCGCCACCTTGCGGTAGCTCGACACCACCGCCCCGGCTTCGTCTAGCTTGTTGCGGAGGGTTACCTCTTTGATCGCGTCAACCATCTCAGTCATGACGCTCGCGGCCTTATACGCATACTGCCGATTCACTCGCCCAGCTTGGCGAGCCTTCGCAGTGATCACCAACACCATGAGCAACGCCACGAGGCCAAGGTAGACCAGCGCGATCAGCGCTGTGAGGGGCTGCACGACAACCAAAACAACGAGCATTGCGAGGAAGGTGAAAGCGTTGTTCGGAAGTTGAGATAGCGGCAAGATGAAACCGAGGTTGGTGTTCGCCATTGAGCTATCGACGATGCGTGTGATTTCGGCAGTCGACAGTGACGACCGTGCCTCCCAACTCGACTGCGTATACGACTTGAAGAGACGATTTCCCACTTCGAGTTCGTATTTTGCGAACCGACGAGTCGCTCGCCAATGGAGCGCAAGGGCAAGTCCGCTTTTGCTGATGAAGAGTGCACACACGAGAACAATGAGCCACAGCACCTGTTCATCGTCAATCGTTCCGATGATGGGCAGTTGGGCCTGAGCACCCGTGGCTAGCGGCGAAATGATCGCGGTAATCAAGCCGAGAGCGAGCACGTCAAGAATTGACAGCAGGCTCGTCACTATCGAGTAGCGAATGTAGAAGCGTTTCGCCCCGGCTGGCAGCACGGTGAAGAGCTGACCGAGTGTTGTCCAGATATCTTTCACGAGCGAATCCCTACCTCTGGTGCACGAACGTGTGCGCCCTGCTCTAGAGTGTGCCAGCGCGCCACAGCTTCCGCTTTCTGTTGATCACTCACCCACCATGCTTCATTCATTGCGTCGGCTCCGTTAGAGCCTGAACTGCGTGCCGCGCGACCGAGGCCAGACTGACGTTGTCGGCCGCCCATGCCGCGGTGGCGCGGCGCGTTTCCGGATTCGGGTCAGCATCGAAGACTTCACGCAACGCGGCTTCGATCGGTTCCACCGCGTAGTCGCATCCGCTCCCGAGCACCACCGTGGCGTCGCGACGATCCAGAGCGGCCCGCACGGGGCCTGGTCCGGCGAAAATCACTGGAGTTCCTGTCGCCCACGACGCGAAGACTTTCGTGGGAAAAGCGAAGTTGTATCCGGCGTCGGGCCGAATCGAGGCGAGGCTTACCGCAGCGCCTCGCAACCAGACCGCTGCCTCCGCCGGAGGCACGGTAGGAACGAACTCTACCGCGCCTTCTGGCAGTCCGGCAGCTCGCGCTCGCAGCGCGGGCCAGTCACTGCCCTGGCCAAGAAACACAAGCTTTGCGTCTGGATGATGGGGCAACACTCGTTCTAATGCGTCGATAAACACTACAGCGCCCTGCCACTCCGATGCAGTCCCCGGATAGATCGCGTACTTTCCGAGATCACGCGCGGGCCCGTCGGGGGAAAAAACAGTCGTATCGATTCCGTTCCCAATGGTGTGGACCGTTGCCTGGGGAGCAATCTCGCGGATGCGTGCAGTTACTCCGTCGTTTACGGAGAGCACTCCGCGAGCGCCGTGCATTGCGGAGCGCTCCATGGCGCGTACTGCGGCAACGATGAGTCGCGGGGCTCCTGTTGATTCGCTGGCATCCGACCAAATATCGGCCGCGTAGTACGCATATGGTGTGCGCCGCAGGGCCGCGGCGGCGCGCACGAAAAAGCCCGTTGTCGGGGGCGGCTCAGCGATGACGAGGTCGTGACGGGCGCCGAAAAGAATTCTAAAGAAAAGTGGGAGGTCGAAACTCAGGTACGGAAGATATCCCCGCACGTACCCCGTTGCATCGCGAAGAACGGGTTTGCGTCGCACTCGGTAGGGGCGAGCTTCATCCTCGTCTTCACCGTGACGCTGCGGGGGCGCGGTCACAGTGAGGACTGTGACGTCGTGACCTGCATCAGAAAAAGCTCGCGCTAACGCCGCTAGCCTGAATGAGGCCGCACTCGGCTCCGGCTCGAAGATACGACTCGCGATGGCTACGCGCATGATCCCCTCGACCCGCCGTCCTTCGTGAGCGCGGCGAGGTCGCGCCGATCACCCCGATCGGAGGTCGGGAACCTCGGGCTGGCCATCAGTACACGCACCGCATCACGATAGCACCGAGACACCGCGAAGCGAGGCGTGGTGAACGGTAGGTGAACGCGCCGCTTCGCAGCAGAGTGATCATCAGCATCCCCGGGCAATGCACTTTAGACTTGACTGCGCGTAAGCGTTGCATCACACAACTCTAAGGACTCGATTTCGTGAAAATTGCGGTAGTTGCTCTCGGCAAAATTGGCCTCCCTTTGGCCGTTCAGTTCGCCTCCAAGGGCCACGAAGTTGTGGGTGTCGATATCAATTCCGACTTCGTCGACCTCATCAACAAAGGCATCGAGCCGTTCCCCGGTGAAGCTCACCTGCAAGAGCACTTGAGCGAGCTTGTGCCCGCCGGCAAACTGCGCGCGACCACCGACTATGCCGAAGCGATCCCGGGCGCTGATGCCGTAGTGCTTGTCGTTCCGTTGTTCGTCGACAATGACGCCAACCCCGATTTTGGTTGGATGGATGCCGCGACCCGCTCGCTTGGTGAGCACCTCACCCCCGGCACCCTCGTCTCCTACGAGACCACTCT
This sequence comes from Salinibacterium sp. 10G20-15, assembly GCF_057365065.1. Lineage (NCBI taxonomy): Bacteria > Bacillati > Actinomycetota > Actinomycetes > Micrococcales > Microbacteriaceae > Salinibacterium > Salinibacterium sp. 10G20-15. The sequence goes on along the minus strand of NZ_CP195118.1, from coordinate 1,854,579 downwards.
GCCAGTGGGAACCACGCGCACCCGATGGAAGCCACTGCTCGAAGAGGTTTCCGGCCTCACGGAGGGTACCGACTTCCATCTCGTCTTCTCCCCCGAGCGGGTGCTGACCGGTCGCGTTTTTGAAGACCTCCGTAAGTATCCGAAACTCGTTGGTGGGCTTTCCGCCGAGGGCGCTGCTCGCGCCGCTGACTTCTACAATGCCGTTCTCGACTTTGATGATCGCCCCGACCTCAAGCGCCCCAACGGCGTCTGGGATCTTGGGTCGGCCGAAGCCTCCGAACTCGCCAAACTGGCCGAGACAACCTACCGGGATGTCAACATTGGCCTCGCCAACCAGTTCGCTCGCTTTGCTGACAAAACCGGCATCGACATTTATCAGGTTATTGAGGCGACAAACTCGCAACCGTTCAGCCACATCCACCAGCCTGGTATCGCTGTGGGTGGGCACTGCATCCCGGTCTACCCGCGTCTCTACCTGTGGAACGACCCCGATGCCACCGTGGTGCGCGCGGCACGCGAAGCGAACGCCGGCATGCCCGAATATGCCGTGGGGATGCTCGAGGGCGCCCATGGCGACCTCAGCGGTCAGCGCGTAGCAGTATTGGGCGCCGCTTACCGCGGCGGAGTGAAGGAGACGGCGTTCTCGGGCGTATTCCCGACTGTTGCCGCCCTCGAGGCCCGTGGAGCCGTGGTGAGTGTGCACGACCCCCTGTACACCGATGAAGAACTCGCCGCACTCGGTTTCGCTGCCTACCACTGGGGTGAGCCCCTTGACGCTGCCGTGGTGCAAGCTGACCACGCCGAGTACCGCACGATCGCTGCAGACCAGCTGCCCGGCATCCGCAGCTTCATCGATGGTCGCCGCGTCAGCTCGGCCGATCAGTGGCCCGATGTGACCTACCGCGTAATCGGCACCGCTTAGCGGGTGGAGGATTTGAGCACGTCGATCGCCTCGGTGACCGGCCCGTCAAAGATCTTCTTGCCCTTCTTGACGACGATGCCGCGCTCGCACAGCTCACGAACCGTTTTGGTGTCGTGGCTAACGACGACCATCGTCTTTCCCTCATCAACAAGCTGACGAATCTTTTTGCGGCACTTTTCCCGGAACGGCGCGTCGCCGACACCCAAGATTTCATCCACAAGGAGCACGTCAAGCTGCACGTGAATAGCCACTGAGAACGCAAGCCTCAGGAACATACCTGACGAGTAGTGCTTCACTTCGCTGTCGATGAACTCTTCAATCTCAGAGAACGCAACAATGTCATCGAACTGAGCGTCGATCTCCTTCTTACTCATCCCGAGAATCGCTGCGTTGAGGTAGACGTTCTCGCGGCCTGAAAGATCGGGGTGGAAGCCAGCGCCGACTTCAATGAGCCCGGCGACACGCCCCAGGGTACGCACGCGACCGGCGTCGGGTTCGAGTACGCCGGAGATGAGCTTGAGGAGAGTGGATTTTCCCGAGCCGTTGTAGCCCAGAATCGCTACCGACTCCCCCGCTCCTACAGTGAAGCTGACATCGTTGAGCGCATCAAAAGACGAAGAGATCTTTTTCTTCTTTGTCCAGGCGATGAACGCTTCTTTGAACGAGTGGGTGTGACGCAGCAAGAACGTCTTTTTTACGCCGTCGACGATGATGCTGGGGCGAGAATCTGGAGTGCGGAGTGATTGTGTCATTAGAGGTCCTGCGCGAATCGTCGCTCAAACTTGCGGAACACCATCTGGCCGATGAGGGTCACCACTACAGCGAGGAGCAGCGCCAGAAGAGAGTTACGTAGGAGGTCGGGCGGCGTGGGTAGCGCGCCTGCGGTAGAGGAATACCAGAAACCGTAGTGGAAGAGCTCAACGGCTGAGGTAAGAGGGTTGAGCATATAGATCTCGTAGAGCCACCCCGGCAGTACGGCAGCAATACTGTCGTAACCGTAAAGCACGGGGGACGCCCATGTCGCAAAGATTCGGATGATCTCCACCAGGTTCTGGGCGTCGCGATACGAAACGTTTACTGCACCGAAAATGAGTCCAAGGCCTGTCGAGAAGATGATGACGATGAGCGCACCCAACAGCACTGCGGCTATCTCGAGGATTCCGGGCTGCCATCCCGTGAGGATAGTCGCAATCAACAGGACCACTACCTGCGGCAAGAAATGTATGAACGCGACAATCACTGCGGCAACCGGAAACAGCTCACGCGGCAGATAGATCTTCTTTACGAGAGCTTTGTTGTCGACGACCGAAGTCGTTGCGTTTGTGAAGGCTTCGTTGAAGAGATTGATGACGATGATGCCGGCGAGCAGGTACACCGCGAAGTTGTCGATTCCACGAGAACGGCCGAGCACGATGCCCATCACGAAGAAGTAGATGAGGTACTGGCTTAGCGGTTTAACGTACGACCAGCCCCAACCGAACGCCGAGTTGCGGTAGCGAGTCGAAACGCCCTTTCGCACCAAGAGGCGCAGCAGATAGCTGCGTCGGAATACGTCGAGGAGCCCTCTGCCACGACCGGGAGTGGTATACCCCGTGAGGTCGATATCTCCTGTAGCGGACAAGCTAAAGCTCTCTTTCGCGGATCTCTTCGGCTACAAGCGGGGGCTCGCACCGATACAACGTCAACAATCTTAGTGGGGCTAGTCAGTTGCTCCTCAACGCTGAACGGTATCCGACCACGCTTCAACAGAAGTCAGGGCATCCGCGTGATCTTGGTACCGTTTTTGGAGAGTTTTCCATTCGCGAGCAAGCTGACGATTGAGCGAAATACTCTCCTTGAGCAAACGCCGGAACGAGGCGCGGTCACGCACGTACCATGACGCAGCCTTTCCGTCAGCCGTATCGATAAGCACGCTGTCGAGCAGTGGCACTCTCCACCAGGTTGCTTCTCGCTTCGCTAGCTCGACTTGAGGCTGGGTGCGAAGACTGGCCGGGGTGTCAGTGAACCAGTGACGCAGCACCGCTCGCGCTGTGAAGAGCGCCAGCGCCAGAGCGCCAGAGGGCGCCACAGAGTCCTCGCCGTACACATGACGTCCATCCCGACTGTTCGGAACGTTTGCTGCTGCATAGTGCTGCATCTCGCCGAACTCGCCAGCTTGCGCCCGCAATTGCTGCAACGCCGTTGGCATGAGCTCATGAAGTGACTCTGGGCCGTTGAGAACGTCTCGAAACGCCTGATTCCGAATCGTAGCCGGGTAATACTGGAATGAAATCAGATGCTTGATGTCGATCTTCCTGAACTCGCCAAGCACCCGTGCGGGCGATGATGCTCTCGAATGCAGCAGAGCGACAATGAGCCGATTGCGGGCGTGAAAGTACGCCTGCCAGTCGACTGTGTCGTCTTTATCTCCCCAAGAGATATGCCACAGCGCTGCTCCGGGCAACGATACTGTGGGGAATCCCGCTTCCTGAGCTCGAAGTCCGTATTCGGCATCGTCCCATTTGATAAAGATAGGTAGCGAGAGCCCTATTGCACGCACCACCGACGTTGGAATAAGACACATCCACCATCCGTTGTAGTCGCCGTCTTGCCGTGAGTGCAGCCACGGAGTCTCACGAAGCGAACGAAGGGCAAAATCGTGACGCTCGTGGGCACGATCAGCGGGACCCCACATGAACTTGTCGCGGTCAACCACCTCAGCGAAGGCATGAAGAACCGAGCGCTTGCCGAGGTCGAGCATGTGACCACCCACGATGGTAGGGCTCACGCAGAATCGAGCAAACCAGGTGGCACGAAAGATGCTCTCGGGCTCGAGCTCTACGTCGTCGTCCAACAGCATGACGAACGCCGATTCAGGGCTGTCGAGCGTTTCCATCATGCCGCGAGAGAATCCACCTGAGCCGCCCAAGTTGGGTTGGCGGACAATCTGGAGTTTGTCTCCCAGCACCGACGCAACCTCCGCGTACCCCTCTTGCTTTGCTACCTGCTTGTTCCCCTGATCAACGACAAAAATCTTGTCGATCTCTGGAAGAACCTCGGGGCTATCCGCGAGCACTTGAAGGGTCGCTACGCAGTAGTCGGGTTTGTTGAAGGTAGTGATACCTAGCGACACCTTCCCTGGAGTCACTGGGGCTTCATCCACAGTCCATTCGAGGTGAACGAGCTGCAGATCGGTGTGTGCCGCTAGGTCGAGCCAGTACCAGCCTCCTTCAGCGAAGGGGGTTAGGGGCAGGTCAAAGGCGAGACTCTCGGCGCCCTCGATGTTTCGCTCTTCCACAAGATGGGCAGCCCCCGTGGAGTCCGATCTCATCACTGAGACCGTGCCGCGCCCGCTCAGCTCAGCTCGCGCCACAACTCGTTGCACGGTGGTCCATCGTTGCCAATAACTTGCAGGAAACGCATTGAAGTATGTGGCGAGCGAAATGCTGGTGCCGGCGGTCACCGTCAGTGAGTGTCGCCCGGTGACAGAAAGCGCATCGCTGTCTGCCGCATCCACGTAGAGGGGAAGTAATTCATCACCGTGCTTCTCGGGGAAGACCGCATGTTGAATTGTTGTAGGGAGAGAACTCGAAGTCATTGTGCTTCTAGTGTGCCCTGCCCGACCGTGATCGGCCGCATTCTGAATCCACTTTGCGTTGAACTCTATGTGAACTCTTGGTGATTGCCGCTGTGCGATAGGGTCGATCTAATGTTTGGGGGAACAGATGAAAAAAGCACTGAGTATGGTCGCACTCGTTTTGGTGACGGCGGTAGCGTTCTCGGGCATAGCTCCGATTAGATCTGCTGAGGCAGCAACGTCGGTGTCGCGACTTTCAAGAAGCGACCGCTATCCGACTGCGGTACAGATATCCACATCGCGATTTGCTCCCGGTGTTCCCGTCGTTCACATCGCTACCTGATGTGACTACCCCGATGCGCTGAGCGCTGCTTCCGCGGCGGCCGGCCAAGGCGGCCCGCTTCTGTTGGTCGCAAAGAACTCGATTTCTAGCGTCGTTGCTCGAGAGTTGGCACGCCTCAAGCCCGATCGCATTAATGTCGCGGGAGGAGCCGGCGCGATCAGCAATAGTCTCGTTTCATCGCACAGAAAGTTCTCGCCTGGGAAGAGGTTCTCAGGTCCTGACCGCTCTGCGACCTCGCTCGCCATCACCGAAGACGCGTTCCGTTCCAGCGAGGTCGTTGCCTACAGCTCTTGGCCTGAACGCAGGGTGGACAGCGGCGGAAAATTTTTCCGGCAGCGCGCGCTGAACAGAGTAACTATTGTTCAGTCAACTTCCGTGGCGACGCACGTTGACGACTTGGCCGGTGAGATCTCCAAGAAGCACGTCAATCGAGGCATTTGCGACCTGCTCCGGTTCCAGCAGAGAACCTTCTGGTTCTTCGCCGAACGCATCAAGACGCATCTGCGTCTTCGTGCGCTCCGGGTTGATGCAGTTCACCCGCACGCCGTAATCGGCCCACTCTTCTGACAGCGACTGAGTCAGATTCACCGTTGCTGCCTTTGTCGCCGAGTACATGCCGTAGTTTGCACGGCCTCGGGTGTACGAACTTGAGGTGAAGAACAGCAGCTGGCCGCTGGTCTCACGCAGATACTTCAACGATTCCTGAGCGATAATGACCGGTCCGAGGAGGTTCACATCCAAGATATTGCGCACCTGCTCAGGAGCAAACTGCTCGACGCTTCCCAGTTCCAGAACACCGGCGGTATTTACTACGTAGTCAATCCGGCCAGACTCCGCGTGAGCTGATCTCAGAGCCGCAGCAACAGATTCGCGATCCTCAACCGCTGTACCTGTGGTTGAACGGCTGAATGACGCGACGTGAACGCCGAAACGTTCCGCGGCCTCAACGATGCCCCGGCCAATTCCTGCACTACCACCGAAAACGACCATTGTTTTGCCGGCCAACTGCTCTTCACGCTCAGAGGCCTCCAGCGAACTATGGTCGGCAGAACGCAACTGAAAGAGCTTGTCGGCAATGAAAATATCAATGCCAGCCGTAACCTTCATGTTCTCTTCTTCGCCCAAAACGACCGCTATTGGTGTCTTTGGTGAATATTTCAGCACCACGGTGCAGTCGTCGCTAGCGACAAAGTCCGGGTCAAGAACAGCCCGCTCATAGGCCTCGCGAATCGTCGAGAGAATGAATCCTTGAGGGGTTTGTCCCCGGCGCAATCGATCGCGGGGCGGAATCTTCCGAATCTTTCGACCGCTACCGGCGACCTTGATGATGGTGTCTGCAGACGGGATAGCAACATCTACAGCTTTGTACGTGTCAAGAGCGTCGACGCAATCCTTGAGGATGCGGTGGCTGACGAATGGACGAACCGCGTCGTGAAAAAGCACCTTCACTTCGTCATCGCCCAAAGCCTCTACAGCCCTGCGCGATGTGTCGTTGCGAGTAGCGCCGCCAGCCAACACACGAGTAAGCTTCGGAAACTCGCCGGACTGGCGAATCTCTTCGACCGCGTCGAAATGCCCCGGTTCCATCATCACGATGATTTCGTCAATCTCGGGGGAACTGTGGACTGCTTCAAGAGTGTGTTGAAGGATCGTTTTTCCCGCGATGCGAGCTAGCTGCTTTGGCATCCCGAGGCCTGCTCGAACCCCGATACCACCGGCCAAAATGACCATGACGGTTCGCAATTCCGATTCAACCTTCACAACAGACCTCTCACCTTTGCGCACCGCAGACCCTGACGAGAGTCAGGGTCTGCACAACCTTCGAAACTTCTATTGGCGAACTACCAAGTTGGCGCTGTCGAGATACTGGCCGACGCCAGAGACCATGGTGCGAACGATCGAAGCCACATGCTCGGGCTGCATGATCGTCGACGGATCCTCATCGGGAGCAAGTGTTTTGCGCAAATCAGTCGCGCAACGACCAGGGGACAACGACACCACGCGGGTTCCATAAATGGCGAGCTCTTCGCGCAGTACGTCACTCATGTTGATGACCGCCGCCTTGGATGCCGAGTACGTTAGCCACCCTGCTCGGCCAGTGATACCCGCCGTCGAAGCGATGTTGACGATTGAATCGAACTTATTGCCGTGGTGAAGCAACTCTTGAATGACCGTGAACGGGGCGTAGACGTTCACCATGATCGTTTTTTCGAAGTCCTCAAACTCGACTTGTTGGAATGCGACTGGGTTGGTGTACCCCGCATTATTGACGAGGATATCGACCTTCGGGTGCGCAGCGTTGATCTCTGCCATTGCGGCGATAATTTGCGGGCGATCGCCCAAATCGACGTTGTACGTGTGAATTCGAGCCCCACGGTCGTTCAACGTCTCAAGCCACTTCACGTTCTCGACGAAGTGCTCACTCTCGCGAGCGACCAAAATAATGTCTGAGACCGTAGGCTCGTTTGTCAAGAACTCACGCGCAGTCGCAAGGCCAATACCTTTGGATGCGCCCGTAATGAGAACAGTCTTATTCATCAGCATCCTGCTTACTCCGCAACAACACATTCGCAATCTGAACATCGACAGGCCCAGTGACCTTGAGATTGCTCTCGTCTCCGTCGATGAAGTGAACATCGTGGCCAGCAGCCGCAACGAGCGTGGCATCTTCCGTATATTCGGTACCACGCTCGAGCGCGAAGTCGTGGCTCGATTTCAAATCTGCACGCAAGAATTTTTGCGGCAACTGCACATTGCGCAGGTTCTCCCGCTCCAAATAGCCCGTAACTCGTTTCGCGAGCGGATCAACCGGCGCCACCGTGAACGAGATTGGAGACATAAAACTGCAGTTGTCATACGGCGCCGCGATGAGCTCGCTGAAGTCTGCGGCCGTCACCATCGGACGAGCCGACTCGTGAATGAGAACCCGGTCGTTCGAGCAGGAATCGATCATGCGAGCGACCGAGTTGTGGCGAGAGGAACCTGCCTCGACATAGGTCACCGTCGTACCGATCGCATAGTCGCGAACAATCGCCTTGACCTCCTCGAGCCAGCCGGCCGGGTAGTTCAGGACAATCTGATCGATTTCTGGCACTGCATCGGCTGAAACTAATGAGTAAACCAAGACCGGCATACCGTGAACTTTTAGGAACTGCTTGGGTGAATCGGCCCCAAGCCGCGCTCCAACTCCTCCGTTTAGGAGAATGAGACTGTACATACGGAAAAACTCCTCTAACTCCGCAACAGGTCTCGCGACGGCGAGCCTGCGCACGAGTCTAACGTGAACGGACGGTGAACAGACTGAAAACGCGACGTGAACGCGAGAATTTCTAAACGTACTTTTTGGCCTCGTTGAGGAAAACGTCTACATAGCCCTCAGGGGCGAAATCGCCCAAGTAATACTTCTTCCAATTGCGGCGTTCTTCGAGTAGCGAATCATGTTCTAACAGCTCATCGAGCACCTGTTCGATATTGGAGCCGTCACGTGCGAGCAAATATGACGCTTTAGCCAGCGGAAACTCTGAGACGAAATCGTCCGAGGCAGCGATCGCCGCGATCGCAAAAGGTTTCTCAGAGTAAAGGAAGTCTGGAACAATACTGGAGACGTCCGAGATTAGTGCGTCAGAGACATTGAAACACTCTGTAGTCGAGAGATCTTTTTCCGCCGCCGGACCCCATAAATGCTCACGCCCCGACACAGCGCGGTCCGACGCCAGCATTTCCTTGATGCGTTCTGCCGCCGCTGCGTGCTCCGCGTTCACACCCGTGTAGGGGTGAGAACGGAAGACAACGCGAGCGCCCCGGTTCAGAAGCGACTGGACGATCGCGACACCAATCGGCAACGACGAGTAGTTCGAATCTGCAAAATAGCCAGCCCAAGTGGGGGCATACATCACGGTCTTGGTCGCGCCACCGGCAGTAGTCCCACGCGCAACGGCGATATTCTCCACCTGAGGGCGACCCACGATCGAGAACCACTCAGGAGCCGTCTCAATTCCCGCACGGGCGAAACGATCGATCGCTGCCTGACCAGCCACAAAATTCTTATCGAACATTCGTAATACGGGGTTGAAGCTCGGTGCTTTGTCGCTCTCTCCATGCAACAACTGGATATGAGTGAGGTGCGTATATCGCGCCATGTGCACGTTTTTCGCATTCGAGTTCACATAAAACACCGCCTTGAGCGTTGGTGTGATCACACCATCCATGTCGGCCACGATGCTTCGGAGTAAGACCGGGGCGCTCGTGAGCTTACTGGCTGCGACGAAGGTTGCCCGGTTACGCGCGACGACGATGAAAGGCTTATTCAAACGCTCAAGATAGGGCAGCCACATCGCAAGCTGGTAGTCAGTATTCGCGGGAGCATCCCAATGAACGGCGAAAGTGGGACCCACTGCCGCGAGCGAAGACGACAATTGCCGTTCCGCAATCCGACGGCTTCGAACACGAAGGATCCCGTCTGCGAGAGCCACACCCGTGGGAACGGCAGCCACGAGCGTGACCGCTATCCCAATCCACGGATTCACCCCCCACCACGCCAGTCCCGCAAGAACGAACATAGCGATGACGTTCACAAGGAAAATCAGATTGACCCCAAACAGAGGGAAATTGCGCACCGAGATACCAGGTAGGTTCACTGCGTAAGGAATGGCCCCGGCGGCAACTTTGGCGCAATTAACTTCAGTGCCGATCAAGAGACTGAGCACGCCCACGGAAACCCAAACGAGCACGTCATCGCTTGTCCGCACGTAGGCGTAGCCGATCGCGAACAGCACCAGCACACGTGAAAGCACGAATCTCCCCACGTACTGACGCCACCCCCTTCCGCGACGAAGCGCGGGCAGACCGAAAGCTACGATCACAGCGAACGAAATCCCCGCGGTGGCAAGAGCGACCCACAACTCGATACCGAGCAAGAGTGACACAACGCTGAAGGCGGAAAGCGCATTCGCGACGAGCTCGAGACCATTCGCCTGCTCGAAGCGCTTCGCAAATGATCCTCGATCACGTTCCGATGAGCGGGAGAATAATTTCATTTCCTACATTTCTTGATGACATGGAGTGACGCGGAGCGCCTTGCGAAGAGAGTGCAAGCGAATAGCACCTTAACATGTTGCACTCTGAATGGCGCCGAGATACCCCGATGCTCCAGCGTTGGAATCATGGTTGATCAGTGAGTATCCGATAGGCTTAGAGCCTCCAAACGTTCATCCAACGTTCCCTTTCGGAGGCTTGAGCAGGCCTCGCTCGCAACCTAAGATACGGAAATCTTTGACCAGTTCACTCACCGCATCGCGCAGAAGGCTGCGGTTTGAGGCCCACAGCACGGGCCAAGCGGTAGATGTGCGATTCGACGGGCATCGAGTCTGGTCGACAGAACTGCCGGCAACGAATGACTCCCCGACAGTCGCTTTGGAGTGGCCCGTTGCTTTGCGGCCGTACCTCAGCGGAAGTACCCAGCTAGAGGTCGCAGATTCGGGCAGCGGAGAGCTGCTCGCGAGTGGCCCCGTCACATTCGGGTTCGCTACACGGCCCGTCTCAGTGCGCGACGCTGAAGGTCGCCTGCTCAGCATCAACAAGTGGGGTCGCCTAGGAGTAAGCGTCGCCGGTGTCGACAACTCTTTTCGCGAGCGCCTCATCGCCCACACGCACGAGATTCTCACGGACCTCGAAAAACTCGGATACACGGCCTACATCACCGGCGGAACACTTTTGGGTGCTGTACGCGACGGCGACATACTGCCCCACGACGATGACACCGACCTCGGCGTGCTTCTCGACCACAGCGACCCCGCCGACATCTCACTCGCCAGCTACCGGATGCAGCGCCAGCTAGAAGACCTCGGCTACGACGTAGTGCGCCACTCCACGGCGCACCTTCAACTGACCTACTTCACCCAAAACGGAAGCATCGACCACTACGTCGACATCTTCACCGCGTTCTATCGCAGCGCCAACGAGTTCTGCCAACCGATTCACGTGCGGGGACACTTGCCGATCGAGTCGCTCCTGCCCCTCAAACCCATCGAATTCGCGGGAATCAGCATGCCCGGCCCCGCCGACCCCGAAGCCTGGCTAGAGATCTGTTACGGACCGGCGTGGAGCATCCCGAACCCCTCGTTCGCATTTGTCACGCCCATGAACACGCGGCGACGCTTCGAGAACTGGTTCGGCTCACAAAACACCAATCGCGTGTTCTGGGAATCCCGACATACCGCAGCAGCGACCTCTGCAACCAGAGACGCCCGCGCCCATAAGCGCGAGCTCGACACAATTCTGGCCACGCTGCCTGCACACTCAGCCGTCGTGGACTTCGGTACCGGCGATGGTGCCGATGCCATCACCATCGCCAACCACGGACACGCGGTGATCGGTATCGACTACAGCTACAAAGCGCTATCGCGCGCGAACGCCCGTGCCCAAACTGAAGCCAAAACCTCTTCCTCGATCGAGTTTCGTTACCTCAACATCTATGACCGCCGAGAGCTGCTGGCATTCGGAGCCGAACTCGTCAGGCAGGGCATAACCTGGAATTTCAACGCCACGAATCTGCTGGCGGGACTCACTAAAGAGGGGCGAGCGAATCTTTTCCTCTTCTTGAAACTCGTGATGGATGCCGACGGCCTCGCGATCACAACGTTTGATACCAACTACTCGGTCACCCATTTTCGCGGCGATAACCCCCTCACCTGGCATTACCCCCTCGACTGGCTGCACGCCGAAATCACACCCCACGGACTCACAGCAGAACTACTTCACACCGGAAAACGGCGAACCGCTAACGGGCACCGCCGAACCGCAACCGTCGTCATTCGACGATCGCACGCCAGCCACACTGAAAAGGAGGCAGCATCATGGAACGCCTAATCGGACGGATCCTCAACAAGATCGCGCCACGCACTGCAAACACCATCAAGGTGCTCGTGCACTCCAGCGAAGACGCCGGCCTCGCCAGTAGGATCGTCAACTACGAGAAAGAAATCGCGGAACTGCGTCAAGAGATCGACGAACTGCGCAATGACAGCCTGCGCGTAGCTGAACTCTACGATCTCGTCTTCGAGCGCCTGCGCGAGAAGATCTAACCAGCCGGCGTTCCCCCGCTGCACGGGGTCGCGGCACTAACCCTGTGCAAGAACCGGGCGCAATTTGTTCTCGAACATACTCAGCGCCGACGCAATCGCCATGTGCATATCGAGGTACTGGTATGTACCCAAGCGACCGCCGAAGAACACACCGACCTCGGCATCCGCATGCTTGCGGTACTCCAGCAAGCGCTGACGGTCCTCCGGGGTGTTCACCGGATAGTACGGCTCGTCGTCGCGGTTCGCGAAACGCGAAAACTCACGCATGATGACAGTCTTTTGCGACTGATAGTCCCGCTCGGGGTGAAAATGACGGAACTCGTGGATGCGCGTGAACGGCACATCAGCATCCGCATAGTTCATGACAGATGTGCCCTGGAAGTCCCCCACCTCAAGCACCTCCTGCTCGAAATCGAGTGTGCGCCATGACAACTCGCCTTCGACGAAGTCGAAGTAACGGTCAACAGGCCCCGTGTACACAACGGGAACCTTGCCCACCATTGTCTGCTTATTAATCGGCTGAGACTCGTCAAAGAAATCAGTGTTGAGTCGAACCTCAATATTGGGGTGATCCGCCATCCGTTCAATCCAGGCGGTGTAGCCGTCGACAGGCAAACCCTCGTAAGTGTCATTGAAGTAATGATTGTCGTAGCTGTAACGAACGGGCAGGCGGCTAATGACCTCGGCGGGCAAATCGGTAGGAGCCGTCTGCCACTGCTTCGCGGTGTAATCGCGAATAAAGGCTTCATAGAGCGGGCGACCGATGAGCGAAATCGCTTTCTCTTCCAAGTTCTGCGGTTCGGCATCGCCCAGCTCCGACGCTTGCTCAGCCACAAGCGCGCGTGCGGCATCCGGCCCAAAAGCGGCACGGAAGAACTGGTTGATCGTGCCCAGATTGATGGGAAGAGGAAAGACCTCGCCGCCGTGGTTCGTATACACCCGGTGTTGGTAATCGGTGAACTGTGTGAACTGTGTCACGTAATCCCACACGTGCTTGTTCGACGTGTGGAACAAATGTGCCCCGTAGCGGTGCACCTCAATTCCCGTCTCAGGCTCGATCTCGCTGTAAGCGTTGCCACCAATGTGCGAGCGGCGATCAATAACGAGCACCTTCAGGCCCAACTCATTCGCGGCACGTTCAGCGATCGTCAAACCGAAAAAGCCGGAACCAACTACGAGCAGATCTGGAGTCACAGTACAACCTTTAGGAGTGGAAGCCGCGGGCAATAAACCGACGGTAAGCGATACGACGAATCGCGACAGGCACCAGACGGTAACCTCCGCGCACAATCACATTACGAACATTCTGCAACGGGGTGGTGAACCCCAGCTTTCTAAACTCCCTCTGCAAACGCAACTCTGCCTTGAGTTGGCCGAGGCCACCCCGGCGCGTATACGCTCCCGCGCTCACTCGATACATCAGCAAAGCTTCTTGCAAATTGTCGACCTTCGCCCTCGCATCAATCATGCGCGCGAAAAGCCAATAGTCTTCCATCAGTCCCACGTCGATGTAACCGCCCGCGGCCCGCACCGCGGACCGACGATACATAACAGTCGGATGGTTGAAGGGATCGTGAAAGCGCGAGTACCGTGCGATTTCCTCCTGGCCTTGAGGAGGAATGCGCTTTCCAATGACCGAGCCGTCATCCTCCGCGAACTCGTACATGGCCGTGCCGACCAGATCGAGCCCGCCCGCGATTGCAGCGCGCTGCTTCTCAAAACGGGTCGGCAACGACACGTCGTCGGCATCCATCCGCGCCACAACGTCGCACGCACATTCCGCGAGCCCCACTTCGAGCGCGTGAGCGAGCCCCCGATTGCTTTCCAAAACCACCAGCTTGGCGGGAACGGATGACGACTCAACAAGCTTCGTCATCATCGCTCCCAACTCCCGCGAAATAGGACCGTCTTGCACGATCACCACTTCCGCGGGTTTGAGGGTCTGTTCGTCGATGCAACTTCGAAACGCCCGCTCAAGAAAGGCGGGCCGGTCTCCCGCATAAACCGGCAAGAGCAACGAGAAGGCTTGATCGTCAGCCGTCATCGCGTGCTCACTGATCGCTCGATGCTGGCGACGGCCTTGGCAACGACCGAGAGGTCGGCGAAGAAATCTACATTCGACTGGGGCCGCGTGCGAATGCCCTCCGCGAGTCCACGGCGCAATCCCGACCACAAGACCGATCGCTGTTGTGAGCGACGAATGGTTCGTATCCAGCGACGGATGCTCGACGCTCCGTACATCGCCTTCTCACGTGGTGTGAGCCCGCGTGAGAGTCGCATCAGCCACACTTTGTTGCGAACTTCGAAGAAAAAACGCTCCCCCGGATCAAGATCGGTCGAGCCGAGAAGCTTCGTCTTATGAACCACAACACTCGCGGGAACGAAAACGCCCCTAGTGCGACGGAGGATACGTGTCGAGAATTCGAAATCATCGTTCCAGATGAAGTAGTCGGCGATGGGCAGACCGCATCGCCGTACCGCGTCCGCCGCGACGAACATGGAGACGAAGGATGAGCTGCGAACCGCAAGGGTCCCTGCCGCCTTCGCCGCTGATCTCTCAGTCTTGCTGACGAATGGCTTCTCCCGCGGGGTATTCATCGGATGATCGCGTCCGTCGGTCCAGATCACGCGGGATCCGGCGATTGTCACCTCAGGTTGAGCGTCAACGGCGGCAAGCAGTTCAGCTGCAGCGGACGGCGTGGGGATTGTGTCATCGTCCATGAGCCAGAGCCATGTGGGATCGTGCACAGCGAGAGCGTGAGCCATTCCTGCGGCAAAACCACCTGCGCCACCCGTATTGCGCTCGAGGGTAACCAGATCGACCTGCGGAAAACTCGACCGCACCGCATCACCCGAACCATCGTCTGACGCATTGTCGACGACCACGATGGCGTCTAAAGAACGTGACTGCGCGCAGAGGGCGGCCAGTGCTTCCATAAGCAGTTCGCGACGGTTATAAGCCACCACCACCGCAACTACACGGGAAACTTGCGGCATCTTAGGTATCTCGATCTCACTGTCGCGGAGGGAAGGGCAACACTCACCGTAGACGAAGAGCGCACGAGGAACACTTTACAGGGCGCAGCTACCTCCTATAGATAGGATTACCCCGTGCAGAACGTCGAATCACGGCCCGGAGGGCTTCAGTGACCTGGTGGGAGACCATTCCCGCATTCCTTGTCGTCCTCACGATTGGATTGGCTCCGGGACTGCTGCTGTCAGGGGCTCTCGGACTGCGAGGGCTCGCCCTGCTGGGCTCGGCCCCAGCGTTCTCGTTAACGACAGTGACCCTAGCGTCGATCACAGCACCGTTCTTTGGTGCGCCTTGGGGACTCGCCCCCATCGGCGCCGTCACCCTTGTGTTACTCGTTGTCGTGGTCGTTTTCAGACTGCTGTGGCACCGTCTGCGGCCTCAAGCGGCGTTCGCTCGTCCTCCGGCGCGGCTTCTCACGTGGGCCGCGCTCGGCACCGGCGTAGCCGCG
The DNA here is from genome assembly GCF_057365065.1 of Salinibacterium sp. 10G20-15. Lineage (NCBI taxonomy): Bacteria > Bacillati > Actinomycetota > Actinomycetes > Micrococcales > Microbacteriaceae > Salinibacterium > Salinibacterium sp. 10G20-15. The sequence continues at coordinate 1,839,194 of NZ_CP195118.1, read as the reverse complement.
CTGATCATCGCAATGAGATTCATCGTGGCGTTCGGCGAGCCGGAAAACATCTCGCAGACTTACGACAACATCTTTCATCTCAACGCCGTGCGATACGTCATCGACAGCGGCAATGCGTCATCGCTAACACTCGGCGGTCTCAACATTGACGATCCTGGTGTTGGCTCGTTCTACCCTGCAGGGTGGCATGCGCTTACCGCAGCAATCGCCAACATCAGCGGCGTGACGATCCCCGTCGCTGTCAACCTTGTCTCAATTCTCATCGGCGCCGTCTATTGGCCCCTTGCTTGTGTCTTTCTAGCACGGGCAATTTTCGGACCACGGGCCATCGCCATCGTGGGTGCGGGTGTTCTGTCGGCTGCGTTTGGAGCGTTTCCCTACGGCCTCATCGACTTCGGAGTGCTCTACCCGTACATGCTGGGTGTGAGCCTGCTTCCGACCGCGCTCGCTTACGCCGTCATCGCAACGCGGCTTAGCGATCAACCCGAAATGCGCACCTCTCGCGCGTGGTTCGCTCTGCTCGGCGTGCTTCCCGGAATCACGCTTGCCCATCCAAGCGTCACCATGGCATTTGTAGCTCTGAGCAGCATTCTCGTCGTAGTCGGAGCCCACCGGGAATACACCCGACTTCGCGCCGCGCGCGCTTCGCAGTTCAGAGTTCGAACTCTCATCATTGCCACCCTGCTTGTGCTCGCAGCTTATGTCGCAGCGTGGCTCATCGTTCGCGTTAGCGTCGTCTGGAAGCCGTCACGTACCGCCGCGCAAGCCCTCGGCGAGGTACTGACCAACGCCACGAACGGACTCCCGATCGCGGTCACCATCACCGGACTCGTCATCGTAGGAGCGCTCCAACTTCGTCAGCAGCGCCAACTCGGGTGGTTGCTGGTGAACTTCGGCATCGTTGCAATTCTGTATATCGCCGCGGCCGCAATGCCTCACTCTCTCCTCCAATCGCTGCTCGTGGGAACGTGGTACGGCGACAGCCACCGGCTCGCGTCAATCATGCCGGTCGTAGCACTGCCCCTTGCCACGATGGGCCTCGTTCAGCTGTACGACCGCCTCCGCACTCGAACCGCCACCCTGGGTAGCAGGGGCACCGGCAGCGATGCGCGACAGCGCTCCTACACAATCGCCGCCGTGATCCTGCTGCTCTTGTCGACTCAGGGATACTCCCTGCATGTGGCAACGCTTGAGGCTCGAAGCAACTACGTCATTGACGACATCCCCCACCAAGATGACGACGAAGAAGAAGACAACGAGGCGCCGCTACTCACTGCAGACGAGCGAGACGTGCTCGAACACGTTGACGATTTCGTGCCGGAAGGTGCCGTAGTGGCAGGAAATCCGTGGACCGGAGCTGGACTGGTCTATGCCATTTCTGATCGCCGCGCGATGCTCCCCCACGTCGGCGGGTTCGACACCCCAGAATCTCAGCTAATTGGCGAACATCTGCGCGATGCCGCTAGCTACACTAGCGTGTGCGATGCCCTCGCGACCCTCGAAGTGGGGTATGCGCTAGATTTCGGTACTCGCGAAGTTCACGACGACGAACACAACTTCATGGGGCTCACCCGGCTTGCAACTTCGGATGCGGTGGAGCCCCTGTACACGAGCGGAGACGTAGGGCTATACAAAATCGCTGCGTGTGAATAACAAACAAAAGGAAACCCATGGCAATGACCACATTGAGAGTCGTTCTCGACGACATTGCTGCGCCAGCGTCGCGCAATCTGCGCCGCTATTCGCAGGAACTCGTAAAGCAACTCGTCACTGTGGCTCCCCCGAACTGTGCTGTAGCCGGGATCGTTTCAAGCAATAGCACCAACAGCGAAGTCATCGACGAGCTGTTTCCTCACTTGGCTGAGCTCACGACGCTGCGCCTCAGCCACGACGCGCTGCTCAGAGCCTGGCAACACGGCGTCACGACCATTCCCGCAACACGGATGTCGGGCAAAGGACTCGTTCACTCCCCCAGCTTGTTTGCACCGCTCTCGCGCCACGACCGCGTGAACGATATTGGCACTCAAACCGTCGTCACGATTCACGACACTCTCGCGTGGACCAGTCCAGAGTCGTTGACCAACGCCCAAGTAGCGTGGAACAAAGCCATGGTCAAGCGGGCGCACAAGTACGCTGACGCCATCGTGGTGACCTGCCATTCACTGGCTGACGAACTCAGTGAGATCGTCGACTTCGGCGACCGGGTTCGCGTTATCTCTGGTGCCGCTAGCGGTCACCTTGCTCTTCCCTTCAATGCGGAAGCCCGCGCACATGCGCTGGAGCTACCCGAGCGCTACATTCTCACCACAGGAACTTTGGCGCCACACACGGGGCTAGACGCCCTCATCACCGCGATGGCACATCCCGATGCTCCGGAGATTCCGCTCCTCATTTCGGGGCCACCCGCATGGGGAAAACACGACATCGAAACCGCTATGGCCGAGGCCGGAATAGAGCCAGGACGCATACGCCACCTCGGGGTACTCGGCGACGCAGATCTCGCCGTCGCACTCACCAATGCGACCGTCTTTGCCTACCCAAGCACCGCAGAAGGCTTCAGCCTGCCGGTACTCGAAGCGTTCGCGGCGCAAGTTCCGGTCATCCACTCCGACGCTCCCGCGATTATGGAACTTAGCGCAGATTCAAGCCTCGCTGTCGCTCGGTATCCCGCTGAAAGCTACCCTGAACGGCTGGCGCACGCGCTATCCGAAATCGTCGGCGACGACGAGCGTGCACGCAACCTCAGCATCCAAGGATTCGATCGCGCGCAGCTGTTCAGCTGGCAGACAGCCGCAGAAAAAGTTTGGCAGCTTCACGCCGACCTCTAAATCAGGCGAGTCTTTTCCGCTGCAATCATTCGTCGGCAGACTCCGACGCTTGCGTCGACTCTGAAATGAGTTCGCGAATGTAGTCAAAGTCAGGGTTACCGACGTCGATCGCCGGCGGTGAAAGTTCTACGGTGGTTATTGGCATGTCCCGAGCGTTGGTTGCCAGTTGGGTGAACACGCTCAACATGACACTAGGGATGTCGGTGGTCACCACTTGCTTGCCCGCATCCGCGACGCTTCGAAACTTGGAGAGGATGTTCGCGGGTTCGAACTGGCGCAGAATCGCCTCCTGCACTTCACGCTGACGGAGCATGCGATCGTAGTCGTTCGACCCGTGCCGAGCTCGCGCGTACCAGAGCGCTTCCCATCCTCCGAGGCGTCGTTCACCGACCTCGACCCAACCATCCACGTTGATGGGCTGGCCAAATTCATCTTCACCGCCACCGATAGGTTGCCGCTCCGTCACGTTGATCACCACGCCGCCGAGGGCATCGATGAGATCATCGAAGCCCTTCATGTCGATGAGCACGTAGTAGTGCAGGTGCAGCCCTGTCACTCCCCCCACTGCGTCTCGCATTGCTTCGACGCCCGCAGAACTCGCATTCGCCTCGGCATCTGGATACAGGTCAGGGTTCTCTTCACCGTAGGTGTACAAGTAGCTGATGAGGCATTCGTCACCGCAGTCGTAACCGGAAGGAAAATCTTGATAGAGCGGCGAACCCTCGACAAAGGGAATCGACTCAAGGTTGCGCGGGATTCCAATGAGAGTCGTCTCCCCCGTCTCGGCATCCACACTTGCGACCGAGATACTGTCGGGCCGCAACCCGACACGGTCTGGACCGGCATCACCGCCCAACAGCAGAATGTTGTACCGACCGTCGGTTGGTTCTTCGTAGTCTGCACTGCTGAAGACTTCTGAAATCGTTGAACGGGCCGAGTCCACAATGTTGACCGCGGCCACGGCCACTCCCGAATACGCCACGAGTGCCATCAGCGCGAAGCCGACGACAAACGGCCGAGCTCCTGCGCTAGCCCGCTTAAGGTGAGCCAACCGCAGCGAATCAATAGCGAGCACGATCCAGAGGAGCACGTACGCCACCAGAACAACTTCAACGATGGCAAGCACGAAAGCGTTCGTGAACGCTGACAAGAAGAGGTCGCGAGCGCCGAAGAATAGACCGATTGCGATGACGACGAACAACCAGAAAAGTAACGTCACTACGACCGCAAAACGTCCAAGCCGTCGACTGCCGGCAAGGATCTGCGCCGAGCCCGGCACGAAAACGTTGAGCACGACGAGCCACCACGCCCGGCGAGTCATCACGGGCGTCGATGAGAGGTCGGGAGCCCGTAAAGAGCTAGGAGTACTCACAGCAGTCGCTGCAGCGCGGTATTCTTCTCGGCAACCATCGCTTCAAGCCCCGTGGCATACGCCTGCAGCTTGTCAGCCACCGCGGCGTCTGTCGAGCCGATGATGCGAAGAGCGAGAAGCCCCGCGTTGGTGGCCCCGCCGATCGAGACCGTTGCCACCGGAATCCCGGCAGGCATCTGGACGATAGACAATAACGAGTCAAGCCCGTCAAGTTTTGCGAGGGGAACCGGAACCCCGACCACCGGAAGTGTCGTCACCGATGCCACCATGCCAGGCAGGTGAGCCGCACCGCCAGCACCGGCGATAATCACGTTGACCCCGCGTGATGCCGCTTGACGGCCGAACTCGATCATTCGCTCAGGGGTGCGGTGCGCCGAAACGACTTCTACCTCACAAGCGACATCAAACTCGGCGAGGATCTGCGCTGCGCCCTGCATTACGGACCAATCGGAATCAGATCCCATGACAATCGAGACGAGCGGTGAAGACATATGAGGATCCTATCTGCCGGTTTCGGATGCACTGTTCTCAACACACGGCGAGCCAGCACCGCGTGGGACTACTCGAACTGAGCCGCAGCCGCGCGAGCGGCGTCGCGAACAACATCGAGAGTCAACCCCGACGCCGTGACATGCCCCACTTTGCGGCCCGGACGTGAGTGCTTCGAATAGTCGTGAATCTTTGTGGCCGGCGATGCTTCTGTCGCCGCGCCGATGCGCTCGTGAAATTGCTGCCCTACGGGCCCACCCAGAATATTCACCATAACCGACCACGGTTCGCGGGGGGCCGTGGCACCAAGCGGCAAGTCGAGTACTGCACGGAGGTGCTGCTCGAACTGGCTGGTCTGGCAGCCGTCGATACTCCAATGTCCGGTGTTGTGCGGCCGCATCGCAAGCTCGTTGATCACGATGCGCCCATCGCTAGTTTCGAAGAGTTCGACCGCCAACACCCCCGTCACGTCGAGCCCTTCGGCGATCATCCGAGCAATCGCGGCGGCCTCGTCAGCGAGTTCAGCGCTGACACCCGGCGCAGGAGCGATGACTTCAGCACACACACTGTCGCGTTGGATGCTCTCAACAACAGGCCACAACGCCACGTCACCTGAACGATTACGCGCAATTGACTGAGCGAGTTCGCGGCTGAAATCCACAAGTTCTTCGATGAGGAGCTCGCCAGAGTCAAGCCAGTCAGCTGCCTCAGAGGCCGCGCGCACAATCTTGACCCCCTTGCCGTCATAACCGCCGCGCGGCGTCTTGAGAACACCGACGCCGCCATGGGCATCGAGGAACGCCTCGACGTCAGCGGCGGTCGCGACTTTTGCCCACGCCGGCATGGGAAGCCCGAGCTGCTCGAGTCGCTGGCGCATCAGCAATTTGTCTTGGGCAAAGAGAAGAGCATGCGGGCCGGGGTGCACAGCGATGCCCTCGTTTACCATGGCGGCCAGAACCTCTTGCGGAACATGCTCATGATCGAACGTCACGACGTCGACGAGGCGCGCGAACGCGAGAACTTCCTCGACCGAGCGGTAGTCACCGACGGCGGTCGCAGCAAGAGCAGCCGGAGAGCCCTCCGCTTCTGCGAGCACTCGGATGTCGATCCCCAGGTTAATGGCGGGCGGGATCATCATGCGCGCGAGCTGGCCGCCACCAATAACTCCGACTTTTACTGACATGAACTCTCCAGAGGTAGCCCTGACTGATTGTCAGGATTGTGCAAGACTTCGCAGCTACAATTTCACCGCTCCCTCTATCTTTGCTTATCAATCGGTCGGATTCGTGCGTTCACTCATCACTCAGCTCAGCCGCTTTGGAGTTGTCGGCGCCGTGGGAGTAGTAATTGACGTCACGATCTTCAATATTCTGCGCACGACCGTGCTCGCACCCGAACTGCTGCACGAAGGACCCATCGTCGCGAAGATCGCTTCAACCGGTGTTGCAATCGTTGCGAACTGGCTCGGCAACCGTTACTGGACTTTTCGCCGAACCACCCTTCAGCATCCCGTCCACGAAGGGCTGAAATTTGCTCTGGTGAGTCTGGGAGGCATCGCCATCGGACTCAGCTGCCTCGTCGTCTCGCACTACGTTCTGGGCTTTACCTCACTGCTGGCCGACAACATCTCCAGCAACGTCATCGGCCTAGCCCTTGGTACGATCTTTCGCTTCTGGGGTTATCGCACGTGGGTGTTTGCCGAGCAGACCGAGGCACCTTCGGGCCCAGACGCTCCAGGGCTAGTGGCGCCCCAACGCCCGGTATCCCCAGCCGGCTTCGCGCCACTGCACCGGGTCCAGACAGTTTCGACCGTCGAGGATCGCACGCTTCGCGACGACTGACGCTAGGGTTTCGGGCTCAAGCTCACGGTACTCTCGCCACTCGGTGAGTACCAGAACAACGTCCGCGTCGCGCGCAGCCTCGAGTGGCGTCGCCACATAGTCAAGCTCGGGACGGATGCGGCGCGAAGTTTCGATCGCTTGCGGATCGGTCGCCCGCACAGCGGCACCAAGTTCAGCCAAGCGTGCCGCAACATCCAAGGCCGGTGAATCACGAACGTCATCGGAATCTGGCTTGAACGCCAAACCAAGAACCGCAATACGGGCGCCCGCGATTGTGCCACCCAGAACCTCGCGACACAGATCGACCATGCGCTCACGACGGCGAAGGTTGATCGCATCGACCTCACCCAAGAAATTGAGAGCGTCGCCCGCGCCCAATTCGGAAGCCCGTGCCATGAATCCACGGATGTCTTTCGGCAGGCACCCGCCACCGAAACCCAGACCCGCGTTCAAGAAACGGCGACCGATTCGCTGATCGTAACCAATGGCATCCGCCAGTTGCGTCACGTCGGCGCCGGTCACTTCAGCGACCTCGGCCATCGCATTGATGAAGGAAATTTTGGTGGCCAAGAACGCATTGGCGGCGACTTTGACAAGCTCCGCGGTAGCGAAATCGGTGACAAGACGGGGAATATCTTGAGCGAGCACCGAAGCATAAACCTCGTCGAGTGCCGCCACTGAGTGGTCGTCGCCCGTTCGCACTCCGTACACCAAACGGTCAGGGCTAATGGTGTCTTTGACGGCGTAGCCTTCCCGCAAAAATTCGGGGTTCCATGCGAGGTGAGCTCCGGTAGCCTCGATCTGAGCCGCCAGACGCTCTGCAGTGCCGACCGGAACCGTCGATTTGCCGACAACAATGTCGCCGGGAGCCAACTGCGGAACGATGGCGTCAAAGGCGGCTTCAACGAACCTCAGATCAGCGGCGTTCGACCCCTCCTGCTGCGGGGTGCCGACGGCGATGAAATGCACCGTGGCTTCCTGCGCCTGGCCGATGTCGGTAGTAAACGCCAGCGTTCCAGCGGCCAGGGTCTCGGCCAGCAATTCGGGCAGTCCGGGTTCGTAAAATGGTGCATGAGCTGAGGCGAGCGAGTCGACCTTCGCCTGATCGATATCGATGCCCACAACATCATGACCAAGCTTCGCAAGTGACGATGCGTGCACGGCACCCAAGTATCCGCAGCCAATAACTGAAATCTTCACGCTGCGCACCTTACCCGATGCACGTTTCTCCTCGGTGCTGTTCTTTGACAACGGTCGAAGCGCACCACGCCAGCTCGCTGCGGAATTACCGGGTTCCCCACACGGTGGTCTCATCAGACGGATGCGATTCATCGCGTTGGCGACGCATCGAAACCACGTTCTGGTTGTTTTCCATGAGGTCGTGCAGTGCCGCCTGAGTGAGCGCCACCGAGGGGATGTCGCGCAGCACCACCGGGTGGTCGTGGCCCGCATTGATCAGGAGGTCACCGCTGCCGAACATCCGCTGAACCCACGACTGGCGGACCGTGACGTCGTAGCCGCGGCTGTGCAGGAGCTCTTGACGCACGCGCACGAAGACTCCGCTGGAGAGCACAACGCGGCGTGTGGTGATCGTGTAATTTCGCGCCAACCAGGCAAAGAAAGGCAAGAACCACGCGACGGCGATCAGCAACAGGCCCGCCGTGAGCAGGGCGAGGTTCTGCCAAGTCTCGGCAAAACTACCGAAGAAGTAGCCAAGGGCACCGGCTGTCGCCACAAAGACGATGCCGGGAAAAATCAGTGCCCGGGCGTGGGAGCGCACGCGAGCAACTATGGCTTCGCGCTGAACGCTCATCTCATGGGGCATAGATCATTCATACCGCAGGTGAGTGACGTCGCCTGCCGCGACGTGCTGCAACTGACCGTTCGCATCGTCCTTGACGACCAGTTGGCCCTGATCGTCGACAGTCTCGGCCGTGCCAAAAATTCGATCGCCGCCGGGCAGTTCGACACGCACGCGGCGACCGATAGTTCCGCACTCGGCGCGCACCGCATCCGCGATTCCGCTATGCACAGCGTCGAGGCCTCCCGCGACGAACTGATCGACGAAAGTGACGAGTTCGCCGAGGTAACGGCTGAGCGCATCGTCGAAGTCTGGTTGAGCGCCCTCGAGCAAAAGAGAGGTCGAAACGGATGTCGGCAGCTCATCGCGCTCAATCGTAAGGTTGAGTCCCGCCCCGACGATCACTCCGGTGCCGCCCGCGACGAGCTCCGAAAGCAGCCCCGATACTTTCAAGCCTTCGATCTGAACATCATTGGGCCATTTGAGGGTGACCGCGCGATCGCTGACGAGCGTGCGCACTGCGCGGGCCATTGCCAGGCCACCAATCAGCGGCATCCACGACAGAGCTTCGATGGAGGCGTTTTCCGGCGCAACGAGCACCGACACCGCGAAAGTTTTGCCCGGAGGGGCCACCCACTCGCGCCCGAGCCGACCGCGCCCCGCCGTCTGGTTCGCGGTGACAAGAGCAGACAAGTGCTGGGCCTCGCCTCGCGCCGCCCGCGCAAGCAGCTCTTGATTGGTCGAGGTCACCTCGTCGAGGTGCTCAAGTAGGGGCACAACGGCAGCACTCAGTGGCAGGTCCATCGCTTAAGCGTAGGGCCGCCGATGGCTTTCGACCCTTTTTCCAGCCTTTCCTCAATGATTCGGCTCAGAAACTTGTGGGTTCCGCCAACCACACAAGCACGGGATGGGTGGGTAAAGTGACACAGTGACCGAAGACAACTCGACTCCAGACATGTTCACGACCGCCGGCCGGATCGCCGACCTCAAGAACCGCTATCACGAAGCCGTGACCGCCAGCGGTGACGCGGCCATTGAAAAGCAGCACGCTAAGGGCAAGATGACCGCCCGCGAGCGCATTGAGCAGTTGCTCGACCACGGCTCGTTCGTGGAGCTCGACGAGTTCGTTCGACACCGCACCCACGCCTTCGGCATGGAAAAGAAGCGCCCCTACGGTGACGCTGTTGTTACGGGTGTCGGCACCATCCACGGTCGCCAGGTTGCTGTCTACGCGCAGGACTTCACCATCTTCGGTGGTTCACTTGGCGAGGTTGCTGGTGAAAAGATCATCAAGGTCATGGACCACGCCATGAAGACGGGTGTTCCGATCATCGGCATGCTCGACTCCGGTGGAGCTCGCATTCAGGAGGGCGTTGTTGCTCTCGGCAAGTACGGCGAGATCTTCCGCCGCAACACTCAGGCCTCGGGCGTTATCCCACAGATCTCCATCGTCATGGGCCCGGCTGCCGGCGGCGCCGTCTACTCCCCCGCCCTCACCGATTTTGTGATCATGGTCGACAAGACCAGCCAGATGTTCGTGACCGGCCCCGACGTCATCAAGACCGTTACCGGTGAAGACGTCGGCATGGAGGAGCTCGGTGGCGCTCTGACCCACAACAAGGTGTCGGGCGTTGCTCACTACCTCGCCAGCGATGAAGAAGATGCCCTCGACTACGCCCGCACCCTCGTCGGCTTCTTGCCCGACAACAACCTCTCGGATGCGCCCGTCTACGAGAGCGAAGTTGAGCTGGAGATCACGGACGAGGATCGCAAACTCAACACGATCATCCCCGACAGCCCCAACCAGCCCTATGACGTGAAGACGATCATCGAGCACATTGTCGACAACGGCGATTTCCTCGAAACTCAGCCGCTCTTCGCCCCCAACATCGTGGTGGGCTTCGGCCGTGTCGAAGGTCGCTCGGTAGGCATCATTGCCAACCAGCCTCAGGCGATGGCCGGCACCCTCAACATCGAGGCGGGAGAAAAGGCTGCTCGCTTCGTTCGTTTCTGCGACTCGTTCAGCATCCCCATCCTTACCCTCGTCGACGTGCCCGGCTACCTACCGGGAACCGATCAGGAATGGACCGGCGTTATTCGCCGCGGCGCCAAGTTGCTCTACGCCTACGCTGAAGCGACCGTGCCGCTGGTGACCGTCATCACCCGCAAGGCCTACGGCGGGGCATACATCGTGATGGGATCCAAGCAACTGGGTGCTGACCTCAACTACGCCTGGCCAACCGCCGAGATTGCCGTCATGGGTGGCCAAGGCGCTGTCAACATCCTGTACCGCGGTGAGATCAAGGCCGCAGAAGCCGCCGGTGAGGATGTCGCAGCCGTGCGCACGCGCCTGGCCAACGAATACACCTACAACGTTGCCAGCCCGTTCCTCGCCGCGGAGCGTGGTGAACTCGATGGTGTTATCGAACCCGCTGCTACGCGCGTGCAGGTCGTCAAGGCCCTGCGTGCGCTGCGCACGAAACGTGCGAGCATGCCGCCCAAGAAGCACGGGAACATTCCGCTGTGACCGGCACACATACTTCGGAGGAACCGGCCGACATCCGGATTGTCTCCCGCAACGTCACGCCCGAAGAGACGGCGGCCGTTACGGCTGTCGTGCGCGCCGCGCTGCTGGAATCAGCAGAGCTTGCGGGGGCGGATGATGGGGCTCCTGTTTCGGGGTGGGCCCGCAGCCAGCGCGCCATACGCGAACCGCTCCAGCCGGGCCCCGGGGCATGGAACGCGAGGGCGCACCGCTGAAGCGGAACTTTTGCTCCGCACAAGGCTCAAAAACTCTGGTTTCGTAGTCGTACCCCAGTTTCTTGCTACGGAATCCGTCGAAAACCGCAAAAACCCAGAGAATCCCACGCTCGAACCGAGAAATTGTCCCCCGAGAGTCCCCCAAAAAACCGACTTTGTTTGTTGTTTGCGTAGTGCAGAATATTAAGTGCTAGGTGGATCTCCATTGGAGTTACACCGCCAAAGGTTGGCCGACTAGGGTAAGCGGGCCAATTCTTTGGGGGCGGATCAGGACGATATTCGGGTTATCGTCCTGATCCGGGTTCTAGCGAAGGGTCGGAGAAGAGCTTCTGATAGCCACTCCGGCCCTTCCGCCGTTAACGCTGATTCCTGCGCGATGACGTCTTGGCGGTGGTAGCCGCGCGTGAACGCCTCTGCGATGGAGCCGCGCGGCGAGATTCAGCCGTCAATCAGGCGCTGGCGGCGTCGACGCGCGGGATCTCGAGCCAAATGTCAACGACGTCCTCTTCAAGCGAGTCCTGGCCGAGGGCACTCGATTCGCCATCACCTGCGCTGTGCAGGCCGACAACAGTGACCGCAACCTCCGACCCCTCCGGCACCGTTCGAGCAATAACTTTGTCAGCGGTCGTCGATTGGATCGCTTGAGCAAGTCGGTTGAGCACCCGATCGAGATCGTCGTCAGAAAGGTCATCAATGCCGCCCTCATCGAGCAGCGTGACTGTCGCGCCGCGTCGACGAGCGATCATCACCTGGTCCCGCACAGCGTCGTTGAGGAGTTTTCGACCTCGAATCTCATCACGAATACCCCCCTCAAGATTGAGGCATTCACGGCGTTCGGCATCCGTGAGGTCACCGTCGGTTTCGCGGATCCGTTCGAGCATTTCCAGCGCCATCGATCCGGTCTGCTCAAGACGGAATTGGCGTTCGTGAACGTGCGCATCTTGGGCTGCTTGCCAGTCAGTGGCCTCCTGCTCCGCCAGGATAAAGCGCTGGGCGTCCTTGGCGGCTTTCGCCAGGCCGCTGCTGAGCACGTGCGAGACCGCCACCCAGGATGCACTACCGACGATTCCAAGACTGAATAGCCCGGCGGGCCCGACCGGGCCCAAACTAAACGTATGGGCCACCAGAAATCCGATGCCCAGCCATGCGAAAGTGTGTCGGCCACGTGTCGATGTGATCGTAAGCAAGGTGCCGCTCGCCGCGACATACCAGGTTGCATAGCCTGTGCCGCCTTCACGAGTGAAGTCGAGTTCGTTCGCGACGAGCAGGGAAATCGCCACCACGGTAGCGAAGTTGAAGGTCGCCATCCAGACGGGCATACGTACAGGCCCCCAGGGGAGCAAGCTCACCACGGTAGCGACCCCGTACAAAGCCATCGCGATGTAGATCGGGCCTGATCGATCAGGAATATCGATCGTGTAGTTAGCCAAGACGATGTGGTACGCCGAGAACAGCGCCGCCATTCCCACAATGAGATAGCGGGGAACTCCGATATTCACAGCGCATCCTCTGAATCGTGCTGCTGTGGACCAGTTTCTGCGACCTCTCGGGCAGACTCCACGGCAGACTCCGCGGCCGCAGGAACCGGCGCGGCGGAACTACTGCGGGTCGCTACCTCGTCGCTCTGATTGTTATGCGGCCACTGAATACAAATTTGCGTTCCCGCGCCCGGCACTGAAGCGATTGCGGTGCGCCCGCCGGCGTTGGCAACGCGTTCCACAATTGACACGCGCACGCCGAGGCGCTCTTGCGGAACGTGATCGAGGTCAAATCCACGACCATTGTCTGTGATGAGAACTTCGATTCCATTGCCCTCGAGGCCACGCACTTCGACACTACGTTGGACATCGAGACCACCAGCGTGCTGCAGGCTATTCATCATCGCCTGCACAGCGGCCGAGTGGACCGCTTCGGCCGCCGCGGCCGGAAGAGAACGTGCGCCCACGCTGCGCACCGCGCACGTAAAGTTCGACGCGAGCAACTCTGCCGAGGTGACGACGCGCTGGGCGAGGTCGGTTGCTTGGATCGTCGAAATGTCATCCGGCGAGGTCGCTGCGGCTTCCCGTAGGTGGCCAATCGCGTTGCCCGCCATGACAGCGGCGAGCCGCTGAGCATCCGGTGAATAGGCTCGCGCGGCGGAGATAAAGGTCGTCAGGACACTGTCGTGCACGATGGAATCGACCTGGACTCGTTCAACTTCGGTGGCATGCTGACGCACCGCGTTGCCGTAGCGCTGCAACGCAGTCGCTTGGGCGGCATCCACGTTCGATGCAGCCTGACGCAGCATTGTCACGATGATCATGATTGCGCTGCCCAAAATGAGGGCATAGAACGCTTCGAGCACAGCGAGCTGCCAGGGGGCACCACCACCAACCGGCAAGCTACGCACCACAAAATAGATTAACGGTGCCGCGAAGAGATAGACCGTGGCGATCACTCGGTTGAAAGCGATCGCCGCCATGGCCGTAGCAACCGTGATGAGGTAGTTCAGCCAGTGGATACCTTCAAAAACCTCCACCCCCGGCAAGACGGTGAACGGCCAGCTGACTAGGGCGAGAAAGTACGCCACCGCGAATGCTCCGTGCATCGCACGAACGACGCGGTTGGCGAACGATGCGACAACGACGACAATCAGTAGTCCGAACAGTGCAGGAACAACGGTCAGGAGCCACCACGGTTGAGCTTCGCCGGTTTGGCCGAGCAGCCACGGAAGCGTTTGAGCACCAAAAACCAGCCCAATTACCGCGACCGAGCGCGAAATCACCCGCTCAACCTGTTTGCGGCTGATCGGGTTTCGCGGCTGCTTTGCCGTGGGGGCCGGTCGCCCCACCGCCAAACTAGTGGCCATCGCCGCCTTCGGAATCCAAGCCGGGAAGAATTCCATCCTCAACCGCACGACGCAAGAGGTCGACCTTGGTCGGAGCGGGGCGACCCACCTCGACGTACTTCACCCGGATGCGATCAAGGTACTCGCGAGCGGTCGAGTAGCCGATACCCAGCTGCTGAGCAGCCAGTTTGAGCGGGAGCCCGGAAGCATACAGGTGCAAGATCTCACGTTCTCGACGACCCAATTGAGCTTTGGAGAAGTCACGGTCGGCGTCGATGGCTGTTGCCCACTCGAGGTTATTGAGAACCTCTCCACGGGCAACCGTCGCGGCAGCAGCGAGCACAGTCTTCGTGGCTGATGACTTGGGGATGACTCCGGCGGCGCCAGCGGCAAGTGCTTCACGCACGCTAGCTACGCGGTCGGCAATACTGTGAACCAGCACAGCCGATCCCGTGGCCTGCACATTCTTGACGTTGTCAGTGACGGTGGAACCATCACCAAGCGAGAGATCGAGAACAACGACATCGACTTCGCGGCCGTTGAGACCTTCAACAAGTTCTTTTACCGTGGCCGCGGCGAGCACAAAGTCGTAACCTTCATCGATGAAAGCGGCTTTGAGGCCCAGCCGCACCGATTCGTGGTCGTCTACAACTGCAACGGTGACTTTTCGCTGCGCGCTCTCATTGGGCGTCTCGGTCCCGGAAAATTCTGTCTGGGCCATGTGGCGTCCTCCTGAGGTTCTCAGCCCTATCGTAGCGGCGAAAGAGCGTGATCAGGGTGTCCCACGTAACCATAAGCGCACTTAACGACGCGTGAACGCTCCCACAGCCTCGACGTGATGAGTATGGGGAAAAAGGTCAAAAGCGCGCACCCTTGAGAGTTCATACCCGCGCTCGGCAAAGAATGCGACGTCACGCGCGAAGGCCACAGGATCGCAAGCGACATAAACGACTTGAGCCGGATGCGCGTGAGAAATGAGGTCAACAACGTCCCGACCGGCGCCGGATCGTGGAGGGTCGAGCACGATAGTCGCGTTCTCGAGCCGCGCGCGATCGACGTCGGTTGCTTCTTTCACGCGGTTCCTCAACCAATGATCGACGCGACCGGTCTCGGCGTGAGCACCGAGCCACTCCGACAGGTTGTGTGCGGCGTGGTCCGTGGCTGCTGAATCGGCTTCGACCGAGGTGATCTTGGTCGTGGGACCAAACTTATCGCCGACGGCCGCAGCGAAGAGGCCGACGCCGCCGTAGAGATCCAAGTTAAAGGCTGCGGGGTCGAATAGCTCAGGGTCGATCGCGTCTTGAACGGCAGCGGTCAGCGTCTCAGCAGCGCCGTGATGAACTTGCCAGAACCCTGAGTCAAACAGAGTGAACTCGCGCTCCCCCACTACTTCAGTGATCACTTGTGGCTTCTGTTTGCCAATGATCAAACGCACTCCCCCGGTGCTGGGGTTGAGCACGTCTACTCGATCGAAACCGGTGAAGTCTTGATCGAGAGGAGCCCCCGCCGAGAGCTCGGCAGTGGCGAGAGGCAACTCGGCAACGGGGATGACCCGGTGCGACCGAGCCGCGAACGGACCGACTCTTCCCTGATCGTCAACGTGCAGGCTAACGCGAGTGCGCCATCCGAGTCCCTTGCGCTCGTCATCGCCGGAAACGGCTTCAACTACCGGTGCGAGCGTGACCTTGGCCATGCGCTCGAGAGACTCGCTGAGGATTTGAGCCTTGAGCTCACGTTGGTGGCTGAGCTCAATGTGGCCAAATTCGGCGCCGCCGGCTCGGTCGTCGGGATCGCGATCGACACTTGCGGCCGACCACACGTGCTCTTGGCGGTGCTCACTCGGCGTCAGGACTTTTACTGTCTCCGCACGCCAGAACGACTTCTTTTTGTCGTCGGTAATGCGCGCGAGTACCCGTTCTCCCGGGATCGCGTCGGAGACGAAAACGACACGGCCGTCGTGCCGCGCCACACTGACACCTCCGTGCGCAATGTTGGTAACGTCTACTTCGATCATCTGGCCAAGCAATTCACCCATCCCTTGAGCATAGGAGCCTTTGTGCGCCTTTATCTTGCTTCGACCTCTCCCGCACGCCTCGCAACGTTGCGTGCGGCCGGTGTCGACCCCGTACTTTTGGCCTCTGGCGTTGACGAGGACGCGGTTGCTGCCGCAGCCCCTGGCCCCCTCGATGGCCCCGCCCTTGTTGAGTTGTTGGCACGCGCCAAGGCCGAAGCGGTCGTTGGCTCGCTCGTGGCTGGCGTACCGATCGATGGCTTCATCTTGGGCGGAGATTCCGCTTTTGAATTAGATGGTGAATTATTCGGAAAACCGCATGAACCAGAAATTGCGCGGCAGCGGTGGCACGCTCAGCGCGGTCGCACGGGCGTGTTGCACTCCGGCCACTGGCTCATCGACCACCGCGGAGGCGAGGTTCGTGGCGCCACCGGTGCTGTCTCAAGTGCCAGCGTGAGCTTCGCCGCCAATATTTCGGATGCCGAAATCGATGCCTATGTCGCCACCGGTGAGCCGCTGAAGGTCGCTGGTTCATTCACGATTGATAGCCTCGGCGCTGCGTTCATCGAGAGCATCGAAGGCGACCCGCACGCTGTAGTGGGACTCTCGGTCGCGTTGGTGCGCCAACTCATGCGCGAGTTCGATGCCGAATGGACCGACCTCTGGAACATCGATCGCCCGTCTCTGTAGGCATTCACAGTGCTTGTCTCAGATTTTTGTGCGCTTCGGCCCAAGGCTTCGGCCTTCAGCCCCATAAGCTAGGTCACTATGGCTCGTATTACGAAGGTACTCATCGCCAACCGCGGAGAGATCGCCGTTCGCGTTATCCGCGCGGCTAAAGACAGTGGCATCGGTTCAGTGGCGGTCTACGCCGACCAGGATCGGGATGCTCGGCACGTGAAGCTCGCCGATGAGGCATATGCCCTCGAGGGCTCCACGAGCGCTGAGACGTATCTCGTGATCGACAAGATTCTGTCGATCGCTCGCCGCTCCGGCGCTGACGCCATTCACCCGGGCTACGGCTTCCTCGCAGAGAACGCCGACTTCGCTCGTGCCGTCATCGAGGCTGGCATCATCTGGATCGGCCCATCTCCCGAGGCCATTGAAAAGCTGGGCGACAAGGTTTCGGCTCGCCACATCGCCGAGAAGGTGGGCGCACCGCTCGCCCCCGGAACCCTTAACCCCGTCTCGGGCGCGGAGGAAGTTCTCGACTTCGTTGATCTTCACGGTCTCCCCGTTGCCATCAAGGCAGCATTCGGCGGCGGCGGACGCGGCCTCAAAGTTGCGCGCACTCGCGAAGAAATTCCTGAGCTGTTCGACTCCGCTACCCGCGAGGCTGTTGCCGCCTTCGGCCGCGGCGAGTGCTTCGTGGAGAAGTACCTCGACCAGCCTCGTCACGTCGAAACCCAGTGCCTCGCGGATGCTCACGGCAATGTTGTCGTGATCTCCACGCGCGACTGCTCGCTGCAGCGTCGCCACCAGAAGCTTGTTGAAGAAGCGCCGGCCCCGTTCCTCAGCGATGAGCAGAACAAGGCTCTGTACGAGTCCTCCAAGGCCATCCTGCGCGAAGTGGGCTACCTCGGCGCCGGCACCTGTGAGTTCCTCGTGGCCAAGGACGGCACGATTTCGTTCCTCGAGGTGAACACTCGCCTCCAGGTCGAGCACCCGGTCTCTGAAGAGGTAACGGGCATCGACCTTGTTCGCGAACAGTTCCGCATCGCTGAAGGTGGAGTGCTCGACTACGACGACCCCACCCCGCGCGGCCACTCCTTCGAGTTCCGCATCAATGGTGAAGACGCCGGCCTGAACTTCATGCCCTCCCCCGGTCCCGTGCACGTTCTGCGCGTTCCCGGCGGCCCCGGCATCCGTGTCGACAGTGGTGTCACGACGGGCGACGAGATCAGCGGCGCCTTTGACTCGCTGCTCGCCAAGCTCATCGTTACCGGTTCCAGCCGCGAGGATGCGCTCGAGCGTTCGCGCCGCGCCCTCGACGAGTTCGAGGTTGCTGGCCTTCCCACCGTGCTCCCGTTCCACCGCAAGATCGTGCGCGATCCTGCTTTCACGAGCAACCCCTTCAGCGTGTACACGCGCTGGATCGAAACCGAGTTCGAGAACGACATCGAGCCCTGGACCGGTTCTCTCGCCGATGAGACTCCCGTTGTCGCTCGCCACAACGTGGTCGTCGAGGTCAACGGCAAGCGCGTCGAAGTGAATCTGCCCTCCAAGCTCGTACCGAGCACGTCGACCGGCGCAACACTCTCGGCCGCTCCTAAGCGTCGGGCAGCATCCAGCGTCAACACGATCACCGGCGACTCGGTCAAGGCACCGATGCAGGCGACGATCGTGAAGGTTGCGGTTGCCGAGGGCGACAAGGTCGTCAAGGGCGACCTCATCCTCGTTCTCGAAGCGATGAAGATGGAACAGCCGCTCGTCGCGCACAAGGACGGCGTCGTTGCATCGATCAACGCATCGGTCGGCCTGACGGTCTCGTCTGGCCACCTGCTCATGAACATCGCTGACTAGGGCGCGCAGCTCCACGCTCTGACAGCATAAGAAAGGCCGCACATTCCGTCTCGCGACGGGCTGTGCGGCCTTTGCAGTTGGTGGACCCTAGGAGATTTGAACTCCTGACCTCCTCGATGCGAACGAGGCGCGCTACCAACTGCGCCAAGGGCCCGTACTGCTGAACCAACAATATCACCGCGCATCCGACGGAGTGAACTTCGAGAGAAACGCGCCACGATCCCACCGTGCGGTGCCTACAACGCAGCCGTGACGCCGCAGGATCGCCCGAGCTAGCTAGCGCGGCGACGAGCGAGCGCTGCGTCGAGGTCAGGCGCACGGCCGTCAACCTCAACAATGCCCATTCCAGCAAAGCGACTGGGCGGGGATGCCGCGGCAGGTGCTTCGGCAGGTGCAGCCGGCGTGTTCTTAGCTTCGCGCGCGAGCTCTGCTTCTCGCGTTGCTGAGGCCATGGCGGCGGTGTTAGCGCGCAAGGCTTGTTCGGCGGATTCCGCCGCAGCCCGCAGCTCGCTGTCGATCTGCCCAGCGTGACGGGCAGCAGCGACTGCTGCTTCGGGAGCGTTACTGCGAGTGAGGTACATCGGCTTGGGCACCGGCACGGGCGTCCAGCTGACTTTCGAGGTGACGTCTTCGACGGGAGCGTCTGACGACAGTACGACGCGACGACGGGGTGCTGCGGTGCGCGTTGCGGGAGCGCTCTCGTCGCGACGGGCTCGCGAACGCGCAGCGAGGCGCGAGAGCATTGCGGTGGCACTGATGCCGGCCATGGTCGCTGCGGCGAGAATCAACCAGGTTCCGGAGGCAAGAGCTGCTCCAGCGGTAAAAATCATGACGACGTTGACCGTGACGACTGCGATGCTGGCGAGTAAGACGAGGGCAGTGAAGGCGCGGGTACGGCGAAGGCGACGGGCAGAGAGCGCGAGCGCTTCTTCTCGTGTCGGCGGGGTAACGGCGCGACCAACGGCAACGGGTCCTTGATTCACTTGCGCTTTGGCGAGTTCGGCGGCCTGACGCGCCACTGCTTCGGCGCGAACCTCATCCGGCACTTCCGATGTCTGCGCCAGCACGCGGATCGTCTGCTGCAGTCGAACGGCATTGCGCTCGGTGGCCAAGTATTCGCGATTCTTGAACCAGTTGGGAACCAAGTACACCAACCACAGCGCCGCGGCGAGCGCGATCATGACGCCGCCGCCGATGCTGGTGAATTCCATGGCTATACGGTACGAGCATCCGCGCGTGACAGGCCGTCGGCACGCGGCAGTGATCTCAAAACTTGCTGAGAGTGTGCCTTCTACCGGCGGGGAAGGTTCATCGGCTGGGATGCCTTGAGGCGGTCCTCGGGCGGAATATGGGCATCCTGCTCGGGAGCCTGCCCGGACTGCCAGCGACGGTATACACCCTGCGGAATTTCCTCCACGGTGAGCGCGAAGCAAAAGTGGTCGCGCCAGTCCCCATCGATGTGGATGTAGCGGCGGCGGAGTTGCTCGTACCGAAAGCCGAGCTTCTCGACCACGCGCAGGCTCGGCTCGTTCTCCGGGCGAATGCAGATCTCCATGCGGTGGAGCCCGAGCTGAAAGAAGCAATAGTCGGTGGCCAGCGCTACGGCCGTGGGCGTGAGACCTTTGCCCGCGAACCGCTCCGACACCCAATAACCAATGGATGCCGACGCCAGCGACCCGTAGGTGATCGACGACACATTAAGCTGGCCAGCAACCTCGCCCTCGTACTCAATAACGAACGGCAACCCGGTGCCCGCGCGGGACTGTTGCAGCAAACCCCGGATGCTCGACTTCACGTCAAACGACACGGGGCCGACCGGGCTCGTGGCTTCCCACTTGCGGAGCCACCCCCGGTTCTCGCGCAGCTCGCGCTCCAACACTCGTGCGTCGCGAACTCGAATCGCGCGAATCGTGATGTTTCCTTCGCTAAGCGTCGGAATACCGTACGCCACTGACTAGTCCAGCGTGGCGCTGAACTGCTGTAGCCACGGGCGCAGCTCGGGCCCCAGATCTTCGCGCTCCACCGCAAGTTGCACGATGGCCTTGATGTAGTCGAGGCGGTCACCCGTGTCGTAGCGGCGGCCGCGGAAGACGACACCGTAGACGCCGCCAGCGATGTCGCTTTCGGCCATCTCGAGCAGAGCATCCGTCAATTGAATCTCGCCGCCTTTGCCTGGATCGGTGCGCTCAAGAATTTCGAAGATCTCCGGGCGCAAAACATAACGGCCGATGATGGCGAGATTGGACGGTGCGGTGCCCTGAGCAGGTTTCTCGACAAGCCCTGTGATTCGCACCACGTCGTCATCGTCGGTCGTTTCGACCGTGGCGATGCCGTACATGTGACTCTGCGCGGGGTCAACCTCCATAAGAGCGATAACGGTCGCATTGCGCGAGACCTGCTCCTCGAGCATCCGCGACAGCAATACGTCGCGGTCGTCGATGAGGTCATCACCGAGCAGCACTGCGAAGGGTTCTTGCCCCACATGCATCTTGGCTCGCAGCACTGCGTGGCCGAGACCGCGAGGGTCGCCCTGACGCACGTAGTGCATATCGGCGAGATCATTGGAGTATTCGACTTTGTGGAGACGATCAGTGTCGCCTTTGCGCTCGAGCGTGGCTTCGAGTTCCGTCATGCGGTCGAAGTGATTCTCAAGCGCGTTCTTATTGCGCCCCGTGATCATCAGTACGTCGGTGAGTCCCGCGCTCACCGCTTCTTCAACAACGTATTGGATGGCCGGCTTGTCGACCACCGGCAACATTTCTTTCGGCATTGCCTTCGTTGCCGGCAAGAATCGAGTGCCCAGACCTGCAGCAGGGATAACCGCTTTAGTAATCTTCGTAGCCATGGGTACATGGTAGTCGGCCAGTCTCGTAGAATGCCTATATGACCGACGACGTCAGTCACGACAAACGTGCACTAAGGGCCGAATTACGCGAACGCCGACGCATCTGCACCGCCAAAGAGCGGGAAGAATTTAACACGGGCGTAACAGCGAACCTCATCGAACTCGCTCAGCGCCTCGGCTCAACTTCCATCGCAGCGTACCTGTCAACCACAGACGAACCCGAAACTCGCGGATTTCTGAACTGGGCATGCGACCACAACATCACGGTGCTGCTTCCCATTTCCCGCGCCGACGGCCTTCTGGACTGGGCCCCGTACGACGGCGAAGACGAAGACACCGACCTCATTGGCATGCCCGCTCCGACGAGTGAGGTACTGGGCCCGATCGCTATCAACGACGTCGACCTCATCATTGTGCCGGCGGCATCCGTCGATCATTCCGGAATGCGCATGGGCTGGGGTCGAGGCTACTTCGATAAGACGTTGGGGTCCATGGAGACCAAGCCTCCCGTCTACGCCGTCATTTTCGACAATGAGTACGTAGCGGAAGTACCCACCGAGCTTCATGACCAACCAGTAAATGGCGTCGTTACCCCCTCGGGGATTGTCACCATTACCGAGCACAACTAAGGAACTCGTGCCTACCTACTCTTACCGCTGCACTGCGTGCGAAAACGCTTTCGACATTCAGCAGACGTTCACGGATGATTCGCTCACGGAATGCCCCGCCTGCCGCGGCACACTGCGCAAGATTTTCTCCGC
Source organism: Salinibacterium sp. 10G20-15 (assembly GCF_057365065.1). Classification (NCBI taxonomy): domain Bacteria; kingdom Bacillati; phylum Actinomycetota; class Actinomycetes; order Micrococcales; family Microbacteriaceae; genus Salinibacterium; species Salinibacterium sp. 10G20-15. Next base: position 1,817,136 of record NZ_CP195118.1, on the reverse strand, counting down.
CGTCGGCGTCACCTTTAATGGCTCGGGGTTCTATCGCAACGATGCTCGTTCGACCCCCTCGTCAGACTCATCTTCACCATCCGCTTCACCATCGGCTGCACAAGCGTCATAGTTGATATATCCCCCACAATTAGGAGAAGCAATGTTAAGCGGATTCAAAGCGTTCATTTTGCGCGGAAATGTTATCGATCTGGCCGTCGCGGTCGTCATTGGCGCTGCGTTCACCGCAGTCGTCAACACGATCGTTGAGGCAGTCTTCAACCCTCTGATCGGCGCGCTCTTCAATGCAGAGTCGCTCGCCACAGCACTTCCCGTCGTCATCCCCACGGCCGGCGGCGAAGCAGACGCCACCATCTACTTCGGTGCAGTCCTCGCGGCGATCATCCAGTTCTTGCTCGTTGCAGTCGTCGTGTACTTCGCGATCGTCGCGCCGATGAACTACGCCAACAAGCTCGCGGATGCCCGCAAGCCCAAGGTCGTTGAGCCGGAAGCTGGCCCGACCGAAGCAGAACTGCTTCTCCAGATTCGCGACTTGCTCGCCAAGCAAAACAACTAGCGAAACTGAATTCTTACTCGAGCCACCCGAAACTCGAGCACTCACGGCGAGCGGCCAAGGGACTTACCCCCAGTGCGGAGGTTTGTCGCCCTTGAGTCGCTCGTCGTTTTCGTTGTTCTGGTGCCGTTCCGGCTCGCTCGTGGGGTGCGGATCTGACCCAGGCGGCGGCGGCGTAGTCACCCGACGCCTCTTCGACCGCTGTGCCCGCGGTGTTGGTTCCGCTGACTGTTCCGCCATTACTGCTCGGGGCGCTTGGCAGGAACGATCGCGATCGGCTCGGTAGTGGGAGCAGGTTCCGCTCCGAGCATCCGAGCCACCTTGTCGGCTACCTGGTCAGGATCGCTGAAGAGTTCGAAAGCGTGTACGCGCAAGTAGTGCCAGCCGAGGCGGCGCAGCAGCTCCGGCCGTAAACGCAACGACTCGCGCAGGCTCGACTCGTGAACCATCGCATCGGTTTCGATCGTGCCACAGCGTCCACCACGCGAAGCAACGAGGCCAAGCTTGCCACGGTGCCCGAGAGCAACGCGCAATCCGCGGACCTCAAGACGACGAGCGAGATCGACGAGCATCGGATCGCTGTCGTCGGGCACCGGGACTTCCGCGTAGCGGGCGTCCACTTCGTCGAGCACCTCGGCCAGTGCCACAGCACCGTGCTTCATGCGACCATCGTCGAGATCCTCGGAACGGAATGATGTGACGATCTCAAGCGAACGACGAGCGCGCGTCATCGCGACCGCAAGTAGCCGCTCTCCCCCGGGCTCGCCAAGCGAACCAAAGTCGGAGAGCACGCGACCGTGCGGAGTGCGGCCATATCCGATGGAGAAAATAACCCGGTCGCGGCTTTGGGCCACAGCCTGGTCGATCGTGGTGACGGTGAACGGTTCAGCGCGATCGCCGATGATGACGTCGAGCAGTTCGGGGCGGCGACGGCTGACGGCATCCAATACCGCCTGCATGACGCGAACGGAATGCACGGGGCTTGCCGTGATGACCATGAGTGACTCTCGCGGGCGCTTGGTGGCGTGGTCAAGAACAAGCTCGACAACGCGCGCGACCTCCGCATCGGGGCTTTCAACCGCACCCGAGTCGGGATCGGGCATTCCCACTCCGTCAGCAACGTAACTCACCGCAAGGCTGCCGTGCCCGAGGAAGCTGCCGGCCCACGGCAACGACTCGATCTGGCCGTCATAGAAACGACGGTTTACGAGTTCGGCCAGCTCTTCTCCGCCGGGGCGGTAGCTGCGTGTGAGGGTCAAGGTCGGCAACAGGCCGCTGAGCTTGGCAAACGCCGAGTCGGCAACGAGAGCTTCGCGAGTGTCGTCATCGATGGGTTGCGGCAGGTCACCGGTAGCGTCGCGCACGGCAGTCTCGAACGGTGTCGGAGACTGGATGACGGGGTCACCAATAACGACAACCTGCTTGGAGCGGCGAACAGCTCCCGCCGCTTCGGCAACCGTGACGGCGCCGGCATCCACGAGCACGACGGTGTCGAACGGCATGGTGTCGACGACGGAATCGATCTCGTACGGCGACGCTAGCCACACGGGCGCGATAGTGCGCGACAGGTGCGGCGCCGAGGTTTGAACGTCGAAGGATGTGAGGCGGTCTTTAGCCAGTGCGCGTTTGAGGGCGCTCGCCTCATCGGGCCAGTCGACCAGACCAATCTTCCAGTTTTCGGCAATCTGCCACGACAGCTGTTTCGCATTGGCCGAGGCGTGCGCTTCGTCCACGAGACGGAAATCTGCCTCAAGACGATCCACAACGGAGGTGTTCGCGTTCAACAGGGCGCGGTCCATTTCGAGCATGGAGTCGAGTGCCGACTTCCACCACGACAATTCGAGTTCCGCGGCAACCTGATCCTCGGGAACATGTCGCTCCGCCAAGTCTTCGATGAGGGGGTCGAGTTTCAAGTCGCGCAAGCTGCCCATGAGCGCCGTGCGCTCTTGCAGATTGTTAAGCACATCAGACTCGGCCGCGAGCGACGCGACCTTCTCAATCAGGAACGGAATCGGCAGAGCCGAGAGATTTACGTGTGAGTCTGCAATTCCCAAGGGGATGTCGAGAGCCGCAAGATCTTCTGACACTTGCTGGTACGAACGCTGAACCTCACCGATTCCCACGGGCACTGCCGGGCTCGCACCCTCAGCGACAAAACGGTGCCACAGAACACGCTGCTTCTGAATGCGCTTGAGAGCGCCGTGCAGATCGGGAACGCGCACGCCGGGACGCACATACTCGAGCGCGAGCTTCTTGAGCCGACGACGATTGGCGCTCGTCATCTCCGGAAAGTCGCGGCGCGGAGCCGTGGCCGCAATGAGTTCGGTGATCGCGCGGTCGAAAACCGTGGGCACGAAACGGTCAAGAGTTTCGCGCAGATCCACCAGCAAGCGCAAATACACGCCGAGCTCATCGATGCTCTGGAAAGGACGCATGCGGGTGTTGGAGACCAGACGGTTGGCGACATCCAAGAGCTCAGACAGTTGGACATTAACCCGCTGAGCAGTCTGGTGAGCCTTGAGCGCCTCGCCCCCATTAGCGAACTGTGCGCCGTACCACGGCGAATCACCGGGGCCGTATTTGAATTCACCGAGCTTGGCTGCCGCGATGATCACGCCGGTAGCGGCACTGCGGTCCTTAGCGAGCTTCTCTACCGCTTCGCGCGACAGGCGTGCCGTCGTGGAAGGCGGAGTGGGTAGCAGTGCGAGCCGGCTGAGCTCCGAGACGCAATCGAGCACCGAGACACCGAGCACACCATCGGAGACCGACATGGACTCGCGGTAGTCGAGCATGATTTTGCGCAGGCGAAGCAGCGCGTCATCCACGTCTTCGATTTGGGGCTTGCTGGCCTTCTCGCTACGAGAAATGGAGCGGATGATGTCGCGGCGGAGCGTGCGCGGTGCGACGGCGAGCCCGGGAAGACCAATATCGGAGAAGCGATCAGCGATCGACTGCAGGGAGGCGCGGCGCGGACTAACAACGAGAACACGCTTGTTCTGGGCGACGAGAGCGCCGACCGCATTCACGATCGTCTGGGTGCCACCGGTACCGGGCAGGGTGCGAACAACGAGCGAGTTGCCCGCTTCGATCTGCGCAATGACGTTCTCTTGTTCAGCATCGGCGTCGAGAAGAAGGTTGTCGGTCTGCGGCGAACGCTCGTCGGCCGAAAGCGCGGGAACGGGTGCGTAACCCTCCTTGATGGTCCATGCTGCGGCGGTGTTACCGGCGAGCGCGTCGAGGATGGGGTGCTTGAGATCGGCGGCGTCATCGACCAGCCCGTGGGCGACATCCGCGAACGATGACACGACAAGACGCGGGCTCACGGTAAAGGCATCAAGGTGCGAAGTAAGGCCGCGAAGGCGGTCGATAACGGGGTTCGGCTTGAACGTACCGTCGGCGTCCGTGAGCGCCACGAATGATTCGGCATCGAGGCGCAGGGAGAATTGCTCGTCAAGAGCACGTGCCAAGGCCGGGTTCAAGAATGCGTTACCGCGCAGCTTAAGTTCGAAGTCACGACCGTGACGGCGGATGGCGAGCGGGCGCAAGAGCACCGGGCCGCAGTACTCAATCTCCTCATGAGTCCAGCGCGCAACACCGATTCCCAAATGAACCGAGTCGATGCCACGAGCAGTCGCCAACTCCAGGCCCTTAGCGGCAACGGCGCCGGCGGCAGTCTTGGCCGAACGAAGAGCAACGTCGTCTCGGATAAGGCTGGAGAGCAGCGTACGCTTTCCGGTGATGAACTGGGCAAGACCGCCGGGGTGGGTTGTCGAGAGATCCACTCGCGTGCGCGGGGAATCAACAAAATGGATGAGCGGCGAACGGCCGCCCAGCTCTGACAACTGTGTACGCCACTGCGTCCACATGGGTTCTGCAACGTTTCCGGCCATAATGTTTGGCTCACCAAAACTCAGCGCGTGAGGCGCTGTCACTTGAACGTGGGCGTGAGCGTGCTCGTTTTCGGCGTCGTCAATGTCAGGGCCGCCCGCTTCTGGGTCCCCCGTGAAATCATCCGAAACTTTATCTGCACGCCACACACCGCCACCTTAAGCTCCTTCTCGCAATAATGCCTGCAACTACCGCGGGTTTCGCAAGACTCATCGGCGACCGGCACCCCCAGTTAACGCGGCAGTCGGCCGTAGAATACGGTTCATGTTCTCCCTTGGGCTGCACTTTGCCACCGCAAGCGAAGCCTCGGAAGTTCTGCGCGGCACACTGCTCGCTGTCGTCACAGTGGCGGTTCTTGTGGTGGTCGCGGGAGTTGTTGCTTTCGTGACACTGTTCCGCCGCGGCGGCGACCGCGGTCTTCGCGGTACTGCCTCGCAGTCAGCACTGGAGTCACGGGCGGCCGGGCTTCTCGTCTCCCTCGACGACCGGGTTCGCGAAGCAGAGCTAGAACTGGGATTCGCCGTTGCCCAGTTCGGAGCCGACACTGCCGGAGATTTCGCAGATGCTCTGGCCTCGGCACGTGCTCAACTGACAGAAGCATTCCGGCTCGGCCAGCAACGAGACGACGCACCAGACATTGCCGCTGAACGACGTCGCGGTCTGACTCTGCAGATAACAGCCCTCTGCGAGAGGGCGCTCGCTAGCCTCGACAAGTTCGACGCCTCGTTCACCGCGCGACGCCACCGTGAGGCTGCCGCAGCAACGACCGCGCAGCAATCGCGGTCGCAAATCGAGGCGCTTCGCGAACGATTGATTGCGGCGTCCCGTCAATTGACGGCAGTTGAACGTGACTATTCGGATGACGCGCTGATGGTTGCCCGTCGAGAGCTGATGGTCGGCCAGACAGAGCTTGCAGCAGCCGAGGCGGACTTGGATGCTGCGGCCCCACACATTAGCCCCGCCGGCGTGAACGCGGTCACCGACACCCTGCGCGCTGCAGGCAACTCGCTGCAGCGAGCCCAGCGCGCGGCGGTGGCCACTGACCAAGCGCTGGCGAACCTCGCCAGCGCGGACGCTGTCGTGCGACAACTGCGAGAGACGACCCGTGCCGAGTTGCGGGAAGCTAGAGTCGCCGCGGAGTCTGCCCCCGATCCGCAGAGTGGTGCACGGATCCTTTCGGCGATCGCAGCCAACGAGCGAGCTCTAGAACTCACTGCAGCCGAATCCGCTACTCGCCACAGCCCTCTTGAGCAACTGGAGTTGCTGAATGATGCGGGGGCCGAACTCGAAAACGCTCTCGCGTCGGCGCGGAATCAGCAACAGCGATTCGAACATGCCCGTGCTGCCTACCAGGGAACGCTCGTGGCGGCGCGGAGCCAGATCTCCGTTGTTCGAGAACTGGTAGGGCGCGGCGGAACAAGTGCTCGCGCCCGCACGCGGCTAGCAGAGGCGGAACGTCAGCTAGTGATCGCTGAAGCCGAGACAGATCCGGTGAAAGCACTAGACGCGATTCGCCGATCAGTTACTCATGCTCGAGATGCTGACGCTCTCGCCCGCTACTAACGGTGGCACGATGACGAATTCATCGTCACCGTGCCGGAAGCTTGGGCCTTTTAGGCTTGGTCGATCACGGCGAAGTTCACTGCGCCGTTCTCACCCACGTTGGCGTCGAGAGTCTTGTCGCTGAGCGCAACAGAAGCGTTCTCTTCGAGGAAGACTCGTGCACCGCCAGCCTCGACGACGGAGTCACCCGCTTCCGGAGCGGCAACAACGGCGACGGTGAGGTTGGGGGCTCCCGGCTCTCCGTTAATGCGAAGCCCCGAGGCATCCGCATTGGGGTCTTGTTCGACGATCGTCTTGACGACCGTGGTGGCTGTTTCGGTGAGGGTGAGCATATGTTCGTCCTTCCAGGTTCAGCGAGATGAAACCCCCACGATTCCTTAGTGAGCAGCGGTCAGCAAGCCTGAGCCGCGATTATGAGCCAACTCTCATAGAGAGGGGATGCGACGGTCAGGATGCGCGACGAATTTGCTTCCGTCATGGTGCATCCGCTCAGGCACGCGACCGGTAGAATTGAGGCTGGAGTGCCGGGAAGTCTGGTCGGCGATAGTGTCGGCGACCCCGCTGACGAACCTCAACGTCTGGAAATTTGTGACCTCACCCACCAATAAGCTGAGCCCCCGTAAGCGTGTACGCCGGTGGGTCACCATGGAGACCACTAGCGGCGTTTTGCTCATGGTCGCCGCCGCGATCGCGCTCATTTGGGCCAATTCCCCTTGGCGGGAAGGCTACGCAGCCCTCGCCGAAACTACGGTGGGCCCTGAGTCGCTGCACCTCAACCTCTCCCTCGCAACGTGGGCCGCTGATGGTCTGCTTGCAATCTTCTTCTTTGTCGTTGGCGTCGAACTCAAACAAGAACTTGTGGCCGGCAGCCTGCGAAAGCCACGCGAAGCAGCGGTTCCTGTCTTCGCCGCTATCGGCGGAATGCTCTTTCCTGCGCTGCTCTTTACGCTGATTATCCTCGTCTCAGGCGACTCGACCGCCCTGGGCGGCTGGGCAATTCCCACCGCCACCGATATCGCGTTCGCCCTCGCCGTGCTCGCCATCTTCGGCCGCGGTCTCCCGCGTGCGCTGCGCACCTTCCTTCTTACGATGGCCGTGGTGGATGACCTTCTGGCGATCATCATCATCGCGCTCTTCTACACCGAGAGCATCGATTTGCTTTCGCTACTCTTCTCGCTCGTCGCTATCGCGCTCTTCGGCCTCGTGGTTCGCTCGCGCAAGCCGCGCTGGTGGCTGCTAGTTCCCTTGGCTGTGGTCGCTTGGGCATTCATGCACGACTCCGGTGTACACGCGACAATCGCCGGCGTGGTGCTCGGCTTCACGGTTCCCGCCAAACTCGTGCACGGTGAGAAAGACACTCGCACGCACGCGTTCGATGACGCTGTTCGCCCCACATCTTCCGGAATTGCGCTGCCAGTCTTCGCCTTCTTCGCCGCCGGCGTCTCGCTCGGTGGCGATGAGAGCGTCAGCGACGTACTGGTCCAGCCGGTTGTGGCCGCCATCATCGTCGGTTTGGTACTGGGAAAGATCATCGGTGTACTCGGGACAACCGCGCTCATCACCAAGGTCACCAAGTTCCGTCTCGCCGACTCCATCGGGCTTCGAGACTTGCTGCCCATCGGATTCCTCACGGGTATCGGCTTCACCGTGTCGCTGCTCATCTCGGAACTCTCGTTCCCCGATAGCGAACACACCACCGGAGCCAAGCTCGCGATTCTCATTGGCACCGCCCTCGCTGCCGTTCTCGCCGCCATCAGCCTGCGCTGGGACTCACGTCTCGCCCGCAAGCGCGACATGAACGAGGATGGAATCCCCGACCGCGACAAGGCCCTCATCGAAGACGAGGACTAAGCCGCGGCACCTAGGCACTGCCGAAAGGATGCACCGTGTCTGACCCTCTGAGCCAGCACACCGACTACGGCCAACTCCCGCTCAATGATTCGGATGTGCTCGCTGACCCGATCGAGCAGTTCCGCTTGTGGTTAGCCAACGCCAGCGAGGCGGCTGTTTACGAACCCAACGCAATGGTTCTTTCGACGGTGAATGCTGAGGGCTCTCCCAGCGCCCGCACCGTGCTCTTGCGCGCCATCGACAGCGCCGGCTTCGAGTTCTTCACGAACTACAGCTCGATCAAGGGGCGCGCGCTACTCGGTAATCCAGCAGCCTCGCTGACCTTCCCCTGGTATTCGATCCACCGGCAGGTGCTCGTGCAGGGAACTGCCCGGCCCATTGCCACAGCGCTTTCAGACGCCTACTTCGCCACGCGACCGCGAGGAAGTCAAATCGCAGCGCACGCCAGCGAGCAGTCGCAACCCATCGCATCCCGGGCACTCTTGGAGCACCGCGTGACAGAGCGTGAAGCCCAGTTCGAGGGGCGCGAAGTGCCGCGCCCTGCTGACTGGGGCGGCTTTGTTGTCGAGCCCCACACGATCGAGTTTTGGCAGGGGCGCAGCTCACGCCTTCACGACCGTGTGCGATTCGTGCGTGCGGGCTCCGGTGAATGGGACCGGGTGCGGCTTCAGCCGTAATGCGCGGCTAAGCGTTCCTGAGAGGCAACGAAACCCCGCTCCGCTAGCTGGACCGCCCGGTGCGGGGTTCCTCGATTAACGCCAAAAGAGGGACACGACCGCGATAACAGTCGTGCCCCTCCCGAGGTTGTGGGTTTTACTTAGCCGAAACTGTCTCCTGTGCCGACAATGCGTAACCCGACTCGCCGTGGACGGCGAGGTCAATACCGGCGATTTCTTCTTCCGAAGTAACGCGGAATCCGATGGTCTTCTGAATCGCGGTTCCGATCAACCAGGAGGCTGCGAAGGAGAAGATAGCTACGGCGAGAACACTGATGGTCTGAACAACCAGCTGGCCTGCATCTCCACCGGTGAAGAGACCAGTGTCGGTGGCGAAGAAGCCGAGGTAGATCGTTCCGATGATGCCGGCAACGAGGTGGAGGCCCACTACGTCGAGCGAGTCATCGAAGCCGAGGTTGAACTTGAGCTCGATGGCGAGAGCACAAACCGCACCGGCGATCAGACCGAGGATGAGTGCCCAACCGGGCGTCAAGTTTGCACAAGCGGGAGTGATGGCCACGAGACCAGCGACAACACCCGAAACGGCGCCGACTGCGGTGGCCTTACCGGTGCGGAGCTTCTCCACAACGATCCAACCGAGGATTGCTGCTGCAGGAGCGGCGAGCGTGTTGAACACGATCAGGCCGGCCTCGTCGGGGTCGCTAGCGGCACCGGCGTTGAATCCGAACCAACCGAACCAGAGCAGTGCGGCACCAATAAGAACGAGGGGCACATTGTGAGGCTGCGTGATGTTCTTGTTGAAGCCAACGCGCTTACCGAGAACCAGAGCGAGACCAAGGGCAGCTGCACCAGCGTTGATGTGAACGGCAGTACCGCCGGCGTAGTCGATGACGGCGGGAAGGCCACCGAGGATGTCACCGAGGTTCTGAATCCAACCGCCACCCCAAACCCAGGCTGCGACGGGGAAGTAAACGAGCGTTGCCCAGACACCGGTGTAGATCATCCACGGACCGAAGCGAGCACGGTCAGCGATAGCGCCCGAGATGAGTGCGGTAGTGATGATGGCGAAGGTTCCACCGAAGGCGACCACGAGAAGATCGGAGCCCGCAACGCCTTCTTGACCGAAGTTGCTGAAGGGGTTTCCGGAGAACGACCAGACTGAACCGTCGATCGCGCTCATGTTTGCACCGATGAGGATCCAAAGCACGGCAACAAGGCCGAGAGAGCCGAAGCTCATCATCATCATGCTAACGACGGACTTCTCTTTGACGAGTCCACCGTAAAAGAATGCCAAACCGGGGGTCATAAGCAGCACAAGTGCAGTGCTAATGAGTACCCAAACCACTGTATCCATCTCAACCTCTTTCGCTTTGTGTGCCTGATGCACACGTGTCGCTGTGGCGGATTTCGGTGAGTGTCGGGTTATTCCACTCCCACCGACCCGCACGACACAGCATCGCGGCTTAGCGTTTCAGTAACCCCTCAGTTATGTTTCACGCACGTTAAACGTGCAGCGCGGGTGTTACGGAAAGGTTTCGAGAACCCCGAGGTATTCGGTGAATCGACTGTCAGTTATAGCTACGGAGTCGGAATCCCCCCATTGGCGTTGAGCGTTTCACCCACCACATAACTGGATTCGGCGGAGGCGAGGAACACATACGCGGGTGCCATCTCTGCTGGCTGCCCGGCGCGACCCAGCGGGGTATCGTGACCGAAGCTGGTGATCTTCTCCTGCGGCTGACCATCCGTGACCTGAAGTACCGTCCATACCGGGCCAGGAGCGACCGCGTTGACACGGATGCCTCGCTCCGCCAGTTGAGCCGCCGTCGCCTTCGTAAAGGTGTTGATTGCCGCCTTCGTCGTGGCGTAATCCACCAGAACGGGCGAAGGTTTATAGGCCTGAACCGACGTCGTGTTAATGATGCTCGACCCGGCAGGGAGATGTGGAAGCGCCGCCTTGGTAATCCAGAACATTGCATAGACGTTGGTCTTCATGGTCTGGTCGAAGGCCTCATCCGTCAGGTCCTCGAGCTTTTCGCAGAATACTTGCTTGCCAGCGTTATTGACGAGAGTGTCGAGGCCACCCAGCTTCTCGACGGCGTCGGCGACCAGCGTGCGGCTTGCCTCTGCGGTGGAGATGTCCCCCGGCACAAGGTGCGCTTCTCGTCCGGCATCGCGCACGAGAGCGGCGATGCGCTCAGCATCGCTCTGTTCACTCGGCAGGTACGACAGGGCAACATCCGCCCCTTCTCGAGCAAATGCAATCGCGACCGCAGCCCCAATTCCCGAATCGGCTCCGGTGATGAGCGCTTTGCGGCCAGCAAGCCGCCCGCTACCGCGGTAACTGTCTTCGCCGAGATCGGCGCGAGGGTCGAGTTCGGAATCGAGGCCCGGCTCGGGCTGGTGTTGCTTCGGCGGTTCCACCTTATCGAAGCTCGTAACGGGATCGCGGAAGGTGTACTGGTCGTGTGCCATGTGTCCCTTTCGTTAGTGATCGAGGCGCGACAACGCCTCTTTTACCCTAGGAAGCCGTCTCGATAAGAAATGGAAAACCCATGAAACCGTGCAGCTTTTCCCAGCGAGCACAGAGAGTTTCCGGGGCCGCGCGAAGAACGTAGAGTTGGCGCATGGACGATACAGCTTCGGCAGGCACCCCCGATGGCGCTACTCCCCCAGCGAAGACGTCCCTGCTGCGTACGCGCATCCGCCAACTCACGACACCGTGGTGGCGACTTCTTTGGCTCATCGGTGGTCTCGCGTGGGCCGTCGTGTTCAACGTCGTCTACGTTACGACGGGCGGAACTCAGGAGTGGTGGGGCATCATCTCCGTTGTGCCCATTGCGTTACTGCTGCTCGACCTCTTGCGCATTGAGCGACTCGAACGCGCGGCAGAGCACAAGCGCCAGGCCGCGCTCAAGAAGTAGACAGTCGAAGATACTTCTCTCGCCGTAGGCCACGGCTCCCCTCGGCCGCCTCACTCTGCGCCGCGATTGGCAAGACTGCGTGCGATGAACGCAAACACGGCGTCACCCTCATCGTCGTCCCCCACGATGAGGAGTTGGCTGCTCGCTGCCCTGTCTGGACTGACCCTGATTGCGTTCGATCCGCTGTCGATCACCGGGATCATCCTCGACGTCCTGGCAATCGCGTTCCTCGCTGGCACACTGCCCGTTGCCCGCGGCCCGTGCAGCCAAGGCCGACCCGGTGGAGTCGCTGCGGTACGAATAGCTTTCGAGGCTGATACACCTTTGTGTTCGCAGGAGACGGTTTAGCCCGATGGCAAGTTCAGCGGTCGTCCTCTGCTGTCCACGATGAACCATGGGTACACAAAATAGCGTGCGCTATACTATAGTGAGTGCACCGGCCGCCCGATTCGAGGCGTTCGCAGATAAAGAGCACTATCCTCCGGGAGAGTCGAGCAAAGGAGCTCCATGAACGTACAAGACGTCGCGGCGCCCTCGTCAGCACAGCTGACAGGCAAAGCCAGCCCAACCGAGCGCAAGCACCTTCGCGCGCTCAGCTGGGGTCACGCCCTCGAATGGTACGACTGGGCGATCTTCGGATTGCTCTCTTCCTACCTTGGGGCCGCTTTCTTCCCCTCAGACAGCGCTCTCGCATCGACGCTTAACGCACTCGCCGTCTTCGCTGTTGGATTCATCGCCCGCCCCATCGGCGGGGTCATCTTCGGTGCAATAGCCGACAGAGCGGGCCGCCGAAAGATCATGATCTTTGCCATCTCTGCTGTCGCCTTTGGTAGCTTCATCATCGGCGTCCTGCCGGGGTACGCGGCTATCGGTGCTGCCGCGCCGATCATTGTGGTCGCTATGCGTCTATTGCAGGGTCTGTCTGCCGGTGTAGAGGCCCCCCTTGGCACCGCCTACGCGCTCGAGCTAGTTCCGAACCGCCCCGGTTATGTTTCCGGGTTCTTCGGATTCTTCAATAATCTCGGCAACTTGCTCGCGCCCCTCTCGATCTTCTTTCTCACCCAGCTACTCGCGGGCGACAACCTCGCAGAATGGGGCTGGCGCATCCCGTTCATCATCGGCGGTCTCTTCGGTCTCATTGTGTTGTGGCTGCGCACCACGCTGCCTGAGACGCTCACGATCGACGTCGCACGCGCAGCGAAGGCTGACAAGAAACAGCGTCTCTCGGTCTGGAGCGACGTTCGCAAGTACTGGCTGAGCGTTCTGGCGACTGTCTTTATTGTCGGTGCCATCCAGGCCTATAACTACACGTGGATCGCTGGTCTACCTAACCTCGCGCGCGCGGCTTTCCAAGAAGACCCCGCCGCAGTCTTCGGTATCACCACAGGCTTCGGAGTCTTCATGACCCTGGGCGCGCTGTTCCTCAGCAAGTTCCTCGACCGCTTCCCCATGTCAAAGGTTTTCGTTATCGCTCGCGTACTGGCGATTCCGACAATCTTCCTGTCGTTGCTCTACACACAGCCCGGCATCGGGACGTTCGCAGGAGTCATGTTCGGTGGCGCAATCGTGTTGCTTCTCAACATGACGATCTTCGTCACGATTTCCAACTCTCTACTGCCTCAACACATCCGCGGCACGGGCCTTGGGCTCGGCTACGGCGTGGGAGTTGCATTGTTCGGCGGTACCGCTTCTTACCTGTTGCTGTGGATGCAGGGCGAGGGCACGTTCTGGATGTTCCCGATATACATTGCCACGCTCTGCGCAATAAGCGTGATTCTTTATCTCGCAGCGAAGAAGCGTAACGGCATCTTCGTCGGAAAGTAGTCCAGATCTCTGCGCGGTATCGTCAACAACGCTGAGGGTACCGCGCAGAGAATCCCGCCGATACGGCCTCCTAGAAAGAACGAAACCATGGAACGCTTCATCATCGACACTGACCCCGGCATCGACGACGCCGGCGCACTTTTCTGGGCACTCGCAACAGACAAGTTCCACATCGAGGCACTCACTACCGTCTTCGGGAATGTGAACGTTCAGAAGGCGACCGCCAACGCACGAAAGATCACTCATCTGGCGGGTCGCCCCGATCTGCCGATTTGGGTTGGCGCGCCCCGACCTCTCGTGGGCGAACCGAACTTTGCCGAGCACATTCACCGCCCTAGCGGCGTGGGGTACTGGGAATATCCCGATCCTGCACCCGGCAGTGATGGCCCCACTGAGGCCGTGCACAAAATGATCGAACTCGTCATGTCGAACCCGGGCGAGATCAGCATTATGGCACTCGCGCCGCTCACAAACGTCGCACTCGCTATCTCGCTGGAGCCTCAGTTTGCGGAAAACGTTCGCCGCATCATTTATATGGGTGGAGCAGCCCTCACCTGGGGAAATGCCTCCCCCGTTGCCAGCGCGAACATCTTCAACGATCCCGAGGCGGCCGAAATCGTCGTGCAGTCTGGAGCCAACCTCACCCAGGTCGGTCTTGACGTGTGCCGCAAGTTCTCGGTTACCCCTGAACGGGTCGAGAAACTCTGGACATCTGGTTCGTCTATGGGCCGCGCCCTGTGCGAAATGATCGGCTACCCCGACCGCCATCAGGACACCACCGAGATGCCCGAGTGGAAGGCCGAGGGCATGCATCTAAACGATGTTCCCTGTATTGCCTACGCCATCAACCCGGACTGGTTCCAGGTACGCCATTTACGCGTCGATATCGAACTCGATGGCAAACACACGCGCGGACAGACGGTCGTGCAAATGGTTGACCGCTGGGGCGGCGTCCCCAACGTTGATGTGTTGCTGGACATTGACGCGGCAGCCGTCGCGGACGCGCTCGTTGAATCCGTCACAGCTTTCGGAACCGTGAACTAGAGCGACGGAGGGCTGCACGCCCTCAACTTCAGTAGCAGACGAAACCTTCGGCCGTGGATTTTAGACACTGCCGAAGGCTTCGTTGTTCTCCCGCACTTTGAGAAAGGTACGACCATGACACAAGAACTTCTTGCTTCAGACGCGGAACTCATCGAGGCCGCCGGCACGCTCTTGTCACGCGTGCACGATCCAGGCGCGGTTCGGGTTGCCGCCGCAGCTCGTGGCGTCACAGGGGCTGTGTACCTCGGCGTGAGTCTTGCCACCTCGCGCGTCAAGGTGTGCGCAGAGAGCAGCGCGGTCGCCAACGCGAAAATTGGTGGCGAGGAAGCCATCACCAGGATCGTTTCTGTCGGTCTCGGCCGTGACGATGTTCCGCACGTCATCAACCCGTGCGGGGTGTGCCGTGAACTGATCCCGAAATTTGGTCGGGATCTACAGGTCCTCATCGACGCTGGGGACGGCATCCTTGCCGCAGCGGACCCCAGGGAACTACTGCCTATGCCTTGGATCCGCGCCCGCTCGTACGACGACTGAAGAAGAAACGAGAAGGCCCCCTGAACTCGTACTGAGTTCAGGGGGCCTTCGTTGTTTTTAGCGCCAGGGAAGCGGTTTGCGCAGGGTTTCGCCGATCATCCGCAGAACGCCGTCAAAGTCCATATCCACCACAACGCGGTGCAGAGGCCGCGTCTCGCCCTCGATGGGGTGCACACCAGCCAAGTAGCGATCCCCCGTCGCTGGGTCTTGGAAGGTCTGCAACGGGCGCTGCACGGATGCCGTAATGAGATCAGGTCGAAGAAGGGCGGCGACGGCCATGCTGTCGTTGATCCCCATGACTCGCTCGTCTTCTGGTTGCGGATACGAGCGGCTGTAGAATCCTGCGTAGTCCGCACTGATTTTTGTGATCAGGTTGGCGGGTGCGTACCCCGTGGACTCCGCGATCTCAAGGAAAAAATTCTCAGGCACGAGCGCCTGACGCGTCACATAGGGGCCGCACCATGTCACATCACCCTCGTGAGCGGCAACAGCTTCCGCGGCGTCGATGTCAAACGTGACGTTGGGATCCCGCGAGACACGGAAGCGGCGATCAGCCCACGGCTCGGTATCGCGGTACAGCGCCGGCCCTAGTGTGCCAACGATCACCGTGCTGCGTAGCTTCGTGAGCAGATCAGGTTCGGTCTCTAACGCGCGGGCGAGGTTCGTCTGCGGGCCAATGGCGAGATAGTCGATCTCACCTGGGTGCTGACGCACAAGTTCGAGTACTACGTCCACCCCGCTGGGCTCGCTTGTAACCGAGACGACTGGGCGCAAACCTGTGTTCCCGAAACCGTCTTCACCGTGAATACCCGGGTTCAAGCGCAGCTCTTGCTTCACAGGAACATCGCTGCCACGGTAGACCGGTACGTCACTGCGCCCGCAGGTGTCGAGCACATATCGCGCATTGTCGGCTGCACGTTCACCGGTGCAGTTTCCAAAGACGCTGACCACCGCAAGGATCTCGACGTCGGGGTCCGCTGCAAGCAGCATGATCGCCAGTGCGTCGTCTACACCCGTGTCGGTGTCGATAATCACTTTTCTCTTCGTCATGATTCCTAACTTTCCGCTGCGTCGGCGCAGCAGGTTGTGAGCGGGAGGCCTTACGGAGCGCGGAGTCCAACGTTCGCGAAAGCCGCTTGCGCGCGCGCTTCGGTGAGCGACGCCGCGAATGCTCGGGCGGATGCGGGTGCAGAAACGCCAACGCCGATCGCGAAACGACCGTAGGACTGCAGCGCGTGCGGAATCGGAGTCACCACGTGCGCACCGGGCACGGAGCGCAACTCGGACACCTGTTGGATGGCGACGTCTGCACGACCGTCGATCACAGCTTCTGCGGTGAGCCCCGCGGGGAAGCGCACGGCACGCTCGTCGATCACCTCGAGCAAATTACGTTCGCGCAGCACTTTCATGAAGTGAACACCACTAGCGCCAGAGAGCGTGTATGCGACTCGAGAATCGCACAGGTACCGAAGAAATTCCTCCTCGGTATCTGAAGAGGGCGCTCGTGTATCTGCCAGCCGTGCAAAGCCGACGGCTGAGACTGCGATGTCTGAGACAGTTTCCTCATCGAGAATTCCCTGAGTTGCCAGGTCATGAGCGGAGGCCGAAACACCCAGAAAAAGATCAGGACGCTCGCCGCCGGCGATCTTCTCGAGCAGCACAGTGGTCGGCTCAAAGGTTGCCACGATGTGTTCACCGGTAGCGGCTTCGAACTCGGGAATAAGTTCTTCAACGAGCGACTGTCGAACGACAAGTCCGCTGTACAGCGTGATCATGCTTGGGGCTCCTGAGGGGGCTGAGGCTGCACGGCAGCGAGGCGTTGCGTCGTCAGGGGCGCGGTGCGCATCCCTGACGTGAGGAAGAAGATTTGCGCGGTGTGTTCGAGTTCTTCGAGCGCATCCAACGCCGAGTCAAGATCAACGCCGGCAATCACTGGCCCATGGTTGCGCAACAGCATCGCATGCGAGCGCGTCGCGGCTTGTTCGACGGCACGGGTCGCTGCCGTATCGCCTGGCGCGAAGTAAGGCAAGACCTGCAAGGGCGCTACGCGCATGCCGTAGTACGCGGTGAGCGGCGGCAGTGCGTCGTCAGGGTCAAGGTCTGCCAAACAGGAAAGTGCAGCAGCGTGCACCGAGTGGGTGTGCACGATTGCATGCGCCGAGGGGCGGGCCCGGAGCACGGCAACGTGCAAGAACGCCTCTTTCGTAGGCGGAGGACCTTCGAGATGGTGGCCTGCCTCATCGAGCACAGACAGCTCTGTACTCGAGACATCGGCCAGGCTGACCCCTGTCGGCGTGACCACGATGCGATCTCCTTCGCGCACCGCCAAATTTCCTGTGCGACCGTGCGTAAGCCCACGCCTGTGAATCGAGTGGGCGACTCTTTCGACCGCCTTCCGCAGATCAGTCATGGCTTGCATTGCTCAAGACAGAGGTAAACATGTCAATGTCGCCAAAGTTTCCGGACTTCAACACGAGATGCACACCATGGGTCTCGTCATGTATCCAGGGCGCACCTACGGCAGCCTCCTCCCCCACGACAGCAACCGTGGTTCCCAATTCGCGGATCACCGCCCCCGATGTCTCACCGCCTGCGACGAGCATGCGTTGAACACCGCGGCGTGCCAGTCCGTGGGCTACGATCCCTGCCACGTCCTCGTACAGTTCGCCGGCCTCTGGCAGCTCGTCATTTCGCTCTTCGGCCGAGCTGGACGAATAAATCAGTGCTGAAGACTCTGCGGGCTGGTTATCCCACCATGCCAACGCTGCCTCAGCCAGTTCTGATGCCGTCTGGCCCGGTTCAGCACTGACACGGTGCGAGAGTCCGCCCGATTCCTTGAACGCGTCAATCTGCTCAAGAGTACGTCTCGAACAACTTCCCGCGATGATCGCGGTGCGCCCGTCCGGCGGCGCGGAGATTGCGCGGCGGGACGAACGCTGGCGTCCGGCGATTGCGCCGATGAGACCGGCAGACCCGGCCGTGAGCACTGCGGTGTCCACAGCCTCGGCGATTGTAGCGAGATCAGCACCGTCAACGGAGTCTGCGATCACGTGCGCCACACCTGAGCCTTCTGCCTCGGAGATCGCAGCTCGCGCCATGGCCGCTCCAGCATGTAGGACCGAAAGCGGTAGCGTCGAGACCCTCCCCTGCACCTGCGGTGTGAGCAGGTTCACCAAGTCTGAGTCACGCATCGGTGTGATCGGATGGTGCGCCATATGCGTCTCCTGCAACGGCACACCGAAAACGTACAGATTTCCTTCGTTTACGGTGCGCCCGTGGATGGGGGCGGCAGGAGTCGTTACCACCGTCGACACTCCCAGCGCCTGGGCGAGCGCTTCCGTGACGGGGCCGATATTCCCGTCATCCGTTGAATCGAACGTCGAACAGTACTTGAAGTAAAAGCGCGTGGCGCCGGCGTCCTGCAATGTACGCAGTGCCACCAAGCTCATCGCTACGGCATCAGCCGCTGGGATCGAGCGGGTCTTCAGGCCGGCAACGATCGCGTCAGCATCTCCTGTGACAGAAGTTTCTGCGTCGAGGGTCAGTAACGTTCGCAGGCCCTCGCGGCTGAGAGCGGCAGCCACATCGGTTGCCCCTGTCACATCATCAGCAATGACGCCGATCATCGTCGTGATCCCTCGATCGTGGCGCGCAAGCGCGAAGCGGCAACGCTCGGGCCGTCGAGGACCGGCACCGTGAGGTGGTCACGGAGCGCCTCGGCTGCGGGCGCAAGTGAATACTGAGCGAGCACGACGACGTCATAGGGCTCGCTCACCTCAGAAATAGCCGTACTGAGATGGTCAGCCAACTCTGCCGCGGCGAGAGGTTTGGCCGCGGCAGGCACCACGATGGAGCGGATGGATGTCGCCGTACCTGCAGCTGTAAAGGCCGCGCTCAAGCGCGTGGTGCTGTCTTCAGCAGCCGACTCCAGCGACGCGACGAGGAGCACGTTAGCCGGTGACATCGCTACCGTGTCTTCAAAAAGCGGTCCATCTGCAGAGAACACGGCAACACCGTCGGTTACGGGGTCACGGTACTCAGCTCGCATGCCGTATTGGGAGCAGGTTAGCAAGACGCCATCCGCGCCTCCAGCGAGGGCGGACTCGATCAGAGTGTCCATGCGCGCAGCGAGTGGGGCGGTCATTGCCCCTTGCTGTTTCAAGTCGGAAAGCAGATGGTCGTCGAGAAGATTCCACACCGTACTGTCCGGAATTGCCGCGCTGACCGCGGCCGCGGCCGGAGCGATAGCTAGCGGTGTTGCACTAATCAGCGCGATTTTTACGGCGTTCACCGAGTCACCCTTTCGATCCACTTGAGTCCTTCGTTAGTGTCGCCGACGGGACCATACTCGCAACCAACCCATCCGGAATAGCCGCTGGCGGCCATCCGCGCGAGCACCTGCTCGAAGGCGATTTCCCCTGTTCCAGGCTCGCCACGGCCGGGATTATCGGCAATCTGCACGTGCTTTATCAGTGGGGCAAGCCGCTCGAACCGCTCAATCACGTTGCCGCGATCGGTCTGGGCGTGAAAAACATCGAACAGCACCCCTACGGTGTCAGGGTCAACGGCTTCAGCGACCGCAGCCGCCGTCTCCATTGAAGCCAAGCCGTACGCGGGTTGTTCGCGCTTGTTGATCGCTTCGAGAACGATGTGGGCTCCAGCTGCGCGAGCCTGCGCCGCAGCCCAAGCAATGTTGGTGACGTAGGTAGCGAATGCGAACTCCGGGTCCACCCCCGCGGGACGCAGGCCAGCCATCACGTGGACGACGGGGTTGCCGAGCACATTTGCGTAATCGAGCGCCCGCTCGACACCATCACGGAAAACGGTCTGAGCAGATGGCACGTACGCTGCCCCCATAGCTGTAGCAGAACCCGCAGGACCACCGGGGGTGTTGATGAGCGCTTGCGTGAGGCCGGCGCTATCGAGCAACTCTCGCACGCGCACCGCAGAAAGCTCGTAAGGAGATGCAAATTCGACCCCGGTGAACCCCGCCTCCGCAGCCGCGTCAAAACGTTCTTCAAAGGGCAGTTCGGTGTACATCCATTTGAGATTGGCCGCCAGTCGGAGCTGCCCGCCCGATGTCTGAATGATCATGCGACGTCTTTTCTATATGCCGGATTCACCACGAACTGTGCATCGCCCCCAGCGAGAACGCTGATCACATTGGCTGCGGCCATACGACCAGACTCGCCGCGCGCTTCTCGAGTTGCGCCTGCGACATGAGTGGTGGCGAGGATGCCGGGTGTGTGCAGAAGTGCGCTGTCTGCGGGAAGGGGCTCTTGCTCGAACACGTCTAGAGCTGCGCCACCGATCACGCCGGCGCGAACAGCCTCGACGACGGCCGCTTCATCAACGATGCCACCACGGGCTGTGTTGATCAGAACCGCGTCATTTTTCATTGAACGCAAGCGTTCCGCATCTATGAGGTTTCGCGTTGAGTCATCGAGGAACAGATGTAGTGTCACAAAATCGGCCTGCGCCAGAACGTCGTCCAGCTCCGCCCGCACAATATTGTGTAGCGCAGCGAATTCGTCGTCGAAGTATGGGTCATAAGCAAGAACGTTCATACCGAAACCTGCTGCAATCGTGGCCACCGCCTTGCCGATCGATCCGAGTCCCAACACCCCAAGGGTTGCGCCGCGAAGCTCGCGGCCGGTGAGTTGCTGCCAGCTGCCTGCCCTCAGGTTGGTCACGTTCTCGGGAATACGCCGGGCAACACCCAGCATGAGAGCGAAGACGTGTTCTGCAACAGCCTGGCGATTCGCGCCTGCCGTTACACACACCGGAATGCCCTGGGCAGTTGCCGCTTCAACATCGACGCTGTCGTATCCAACGCCCGTTCGTACCACGATCTGAAGGTTCGGAGCGCTCGAAAGATCATCCGCCGTCAGTGGCTGAGTTCCCGCGATGATGGCGCGGGTGGAGGCCAGGATCGCTCGACGGTCCACCTCAGAATAGCTAGCAAAGTTCGGTTCGTGGCGCGTCGTCAGACCCGCTCCACGCAATTGTGTGTCTACCTCATCGCCTGGGTTAAGGAACGCGGTAGTGATCATGACATCGTGGGACATGGTGTTTTCGCTCACCAAATTCCTCCTTGGTACTCAGAGGCGGTGAATGCTCCGCCGTGATACTGGGGGGCAGGAACGTCACAATCGACGCCCTGCGCGTGCTCCGCAGCATTGTCTTGCGGGATAAATCCGATCGCTGCCCAGCCGGCCTGGGCGTCCCACCAGCCGTCGGTGTTTGCCGAGACACCGTAAACAACTTGGCACCCCACAGGGCCGTTTTCGATCGCGCAACGAGTCAATTCGACGCCATCTCGCCAGCTCAACCAGAGCGAAAGTTGGCGTACATCCTCGGGCGCGGGGCGGAACGTTCCGATGCGCAACAGCACCGATTCCACTCCCCATTTGTCGTAGTACAGACTCGCCAGCGCTTCGCCGAATGCTTTCGACACACCGTAATAGGAGTCAGGGCGAATAGAAGCAGTCTCGTCTAGACGCTCGGTAGCGGGGTGAAAGCCGATGATGTGGTTGGAGCTGGCGAACACGACGCGGCGCACCCCAGCACGACGCGCTGCCTCGTAAACGCTGTAGGTGCCATCGATGTTGGCTTCGCGAATGCGTTCGTATGACGCTTCATCTGCGACAGCTCCAAGGTGCACAATCACATCGACGCCGTGAGCAGCCGCGGTCAAACTTTCCACGTCGCCGAGGTCGCCCACGACGACCTCCTCGTTCGCGTACAAGGTTTCAACGGGTTCGCTACGCACATAGAGGACGACTCGTTCGTAGCGCCCAGCAAGCCCCTCACGGATTACGCGGCCCATGCGGCCGGTGCCGCCTGTATAGAGGATAGAAGTCATGATTGTCCTTTCAGCTCGCGTCAACACAGCCAATGCTGCGATCACTCTCTGGCTTTAGCGGATCAGCAAAGAAGCTGATTTGGGCGCGTTGCTCGCGAAGGCGGTGTACTTCGCCGTCCACTAGTCGGAGACCGACGTCATGTCCGGGCAGCAGATTTGCGCTCGTGTCTGTCAGCAGAGAACGCAAACGATCGATGGTGCGGACACTGGCCTCGTCGTCCATCGTGGAATCTACGTGCGCGGTGGCCAACTCATGAACATTCTTCACCGAATCCCCCGCGAACACCATCGGATGATTGGCGCGTTCAGTGAAGAACGCAAGGTGATGTGGCGTGTGTCCCCCTGCGGGGATCGCATGGATGCCGGGAAGAACCTCGTGCCCCTCCCGTATGCGCTCGACGCCCTCCGTGCGGCGCATGAGCTCCTGCACATGCAGGTCAGGGATGAACTTGGTTCCCGCCGGTTGTTCCGCCGCCCACGCCAGCTCCCTTTCCCCTACCCAAGTGACGGCGTTCCGGAACATCGTAAAGTTCGCGACATGGTCCCAATGCATATGAGTTAGCAAGACGTCTGTAACGTCTGCCGTGGTCAGCCCGAGGCGTTCGAGAGCCCCGTGGATGAGAGGGATATATGCAGGCTGCCCGGCATCGATCAAGACGCGGCGGTTGCCGTCGTCGAGGAGCCAGACGCTGCTCCACCCGAAGGCCCCGTGAGACTCCGATTTGCCAGGAAACCCCTCGACAAGAGGGTGCGCGGCATACTGCGCCATGGATTGCTGTATCGGCTTCATCGCTCACCCTCCAAATACTATTGACTATAGTATTTGATTCTACCGCCTTTGTCCATGACCAGGTTTGGGGAGCTAGCTCCCCAAAAGCCGCTCTGTTGCCCCCAGAACATGCAGGCGCATTGCTTCCGCTGCGCTCTCGGCGTCACCCGCTTCAAGCGAAGCGAAGATAGCAGCATGCTCAGGCGCTGCCTGTCGTGCCCCTGTGCGACCAAACTTTGAGAAGAGCCGGAACCTTTGAATCTGGCCACTTAGCGCCGCGTACGCGAGTGCCAAGAATTGATTACCCGATTGTTCGGCAATTAACGTGTGGAATTGATTGTCTGAACGCCAATACACGTCGAAGCCTTCGGTTTCCATGTCAGCAGCATCCGCCGACTGCTCGAACTCGTTTAAACTCTCGCGCAATGCAGCGAGGAACTCAGGAGTGACTCTCGATGCGGCACCAAACGCAAGGCGGGGCTCCAATACGAGACGAGCCTCCTTCAGTTGCTCAACTTCGGCCCGGGTCATCATTGGTGCAACGCGATACCCGCGAAGCGCCTCTCGCTGAACAAGACCCGTGTACTCCAAGCGCGCGAGCGCCTCTCGCAGTGGCGTCTGACTCACGTCAAGCTCGCGCGAGAGTGCGCCTATATTGAGGCTCTCGCCCGCTCCGCGCTCCCCCGACATGAACTGATGCAGCAGCACGTCATACATCTGGTCTGCGATCGGTTTTCTCGCTGACTTGCGTTCAGCCACTGGCTCTCCCTTGAATCGACACCTGAATCAGTTTGAGCCTACCGTCCGCGCGCTGCGGGCCCCGGCTATCGCCGCTCACGATAGCGATGTGTCGCTCGAATGGCTGTTCCGTTTGGATTATTGAGGCAATTGCGCGTCCACAAGGCGGTGCCCCTGGAGGGATTCGAACCCCCAACCTGCTCCTTAGGACGGAGTTGCTCTTCCGTTGAGCTACAGAGGCTGGCGGTTCGAGTGTAGTCGAGTCCCGCACTGAGCACCGCAACCGCCTCAAGGCTCGCGCGAAGGCGTCGGCGCGGCCGCCACCTCGGGCGCTGCGGGCAGCGGAAACTGCAACGGATGCAGATCGGGCTCGATCCACTGCGCGCGACCCGCAGCGATGCGCTCGGGCGAGTAGAAACGCATGATGATCGACTTATCGAGCAGCTCTGGCGCAGCATCCACATCGTCAACAAGCGCGATGAGATCAAACCACGCGCGAGTCATCGTGAGGTGAAAAGCATCAGGCTTACCGGCGCGAACCGCCATATTCTTGATGCCAGCTACGAGACGCTCGAACCCGTCGGCCGCACCGTGCTTGCGGGCCAGCAGCCATGCCACACGCACGTGTCGTTCATGCGAGAACGCGGCAGGCGCCATCGTGTCGTCTTCGAAAGTGGTGATGAGTTCGTCGTCGGTCATGGTGAACTACTCTACGAAGTCATCGTCGCGCGGCGCAGGCCCGAAAGTTCGTTGAAGCCGATCGCTTACTGGCCTGGAGGGTAGAGGAACGCCTCAACCTCGCTGGCTTGCAGCGTACGCTGACCGTACGCGCGGTAAACGTAGTTGTATTCCTCGAGCAGCACCGAACCATCATCGTTGACTTGCTTCACGTACGACACGTGATTGTCCCAACCGAACCAAGCAACAGAACCCGCGACGGGAGTGTCGCTGACAGTCCAGCCATGTGCTTCCCACGCAGACTTCCACTGATAGGCGTCGCCGCCATTGGGTGTCAGGTCTGCCCAAGCCCACCGGAACGGCGCTGCAAACGAACCGACATCGCGGTTCAAGCGCCACGCCACGAAGTCGGTGCACTGGCGGTAGTAGTAGTTGAGGGGTGAGAGGGTGTCACCGGCAGTCGGCCACGGGTAGTCATCGCCCAGCGCCCGCGCGCCTGACGCGGCGTACAACGCGTTCGCCGAGGCAATCGCGGCCTGTTGGCGGATTTGTTCTAGTTCTTCCGGAGACGTAGCCGAAAACTGATCACGCTTGAGCTCGGGAAGATCAAGTTCCGAACTCACCGTCACCGATTGCACGCTCGCCGCAGCGGCATCCGTCACCGATGACGCCGAAACGATTGTGCCCTCGTCTGATACCAGCCCAGTCGCGCTGTAGGCGGGCAAACCCGCGACGGCGAAGAGACCGCCGATTACCGCCATCGAAGCGACGGCACGCAGCGGGGCCTTGCGAACGCGCTTGGAATTAGGGTGCGGAGTGGAGCGAACACGCGGCGGGGCGCTGCTCACGGATGCCGAAGGGACGCAGGAAACGGCAGCCGCGACGGACGCAGTGAGGCCAGAATCGGCAGCCGCGGCCGCAGTAACGGTCTTGCCCGCGGCGGCAGCCTCGCGGGCTGCACGCGCTTCGCGGCGCGAGAGGTAAACGGGAGCGTCTGTGGCGGGCTCCACCGAAGGCGCACCACAATCATCCGTGCTACCAGACGATATACGTGACAATCGGGAACCTTAAAACGGGGCTCATTCGAAGCAGAACTAGGGCAAACCTCGAACGACGGGAATAATCACAACAGCATAACAGTTACGCGGCCGGAGCCAAATACTCTTCCCAATCGGGGAGCGCCCTTTCGATACCCCGCACAATCCACGCGCTCGTGTGCGGCGGGCGGGGCTTAATCAGCAGTCGCCATTTCATCTCGGCGGGGGTGCGGTTGCTCTTGATGTTGTTGCAGCGCAGGCAGCACGCCACCAAGTTCTCCCACGAATCCTCGCCCCCGCGCGAACGCGGCATAACGTGGTCGATCGTATTCGCGGAACCACCGCAATACCCGCAGCGGTGACCATCGCGACGGAGAACTCCACGGCGAGAAACCGGCAACCGTCTCGTCGACGGAATACGCACGTAATTTCGCAGGATGATGACCGATGGTCTCTCCCACGATCCGGTGGAACCCCAGACGGGATGTTCCGAATCGGCCGCGACAATCGTCGCTTTCTGATTCATTACGAGCACAATCGCTCGCTTGAAGGACACGACCGCGAGCGGCTCGTAGCCGGCGTTCAGGACCAAAGTGCGCATTGTCATCCTCTCGAAAGCGCCTGCACGGCTTGCAGGCAATCGACTTCCCTGAGGCTCAACGAATGGGAGGCATAAAACAAAAAGGCACCGTCGTAAGACGATGCCTAGTGATTCAGCGCGCGAAAACTGCCGCGCACAGTACTGCTGTGTCGTATGTCAAAGTGGGCACGCGCATCCACGGTTTGGATGCTGCACCTACCTAACATGCGATTCTCCGGTTCATTCGTGAACTCCAAGGGCTACAGGCTAACCCAATTTTTGGGGCAGACCGCGCGCGGGCGCGCCGAATGGAATGACGAGACGGTTACACCTCGGTAAACAGAGAATTCGGAGAACTACGCCGTGGGCTTCTCGACAAAAATGTGCACGGCGACCTCATTGGGCAGTTCGAGACCTTCTCCGAAACCTTCGACGGTAACGGCTACATAGGAGTCAGCGGCAGCGAATGTCGCTGACTTACCGGGCATCACACCAGCGCCATAGAGCTGCTGCAACAGTTCGGGTTCGAACTGCACGGGCTCGCCCAGTCGGCGGATGAGGCCAACGACGGGAGCCGAGGTGTTCGCCACGAGATCGACGATGTTCACCATTCCCGCGCTGAATGATGGAGCAGCGGTGCCACCCAACTCTTCGAGCCCAGGAATCGGGTTGCCGTACGGAGACTCGGTGGGGTGATCGAGCATTTCTATGAGCTTGCGCTCTACCTGCTCGCTCATGACGTGTTCCCAGCGGCAGGCTTCGTCGTGAACGAGCGCCCAGTCGAGGCCAATAACGTCAGCGAGCAGTCGCTCGGCGAGGCGGTGCTTGCGCATCACTTGCGTGGCACGGCGGCGACCCTCCTCAGTAAATTCGAGGTGGCGGTCGCCTTCAACGACGACAAGGCCGTCACGTTCCATGCGGCCGATAGTTTGCGAAACGGTCGGCCCAGAGTGGCCGAGACGTTCGGAGATGCGAGCCCGCAGGGGCACAATATTCTCTTCTTCGAGGTCAAGAATCGTGCGCAGGTACATCTCGGTGGTGTCAACGAGATCGGTCATGAAACAAGACTAGCCCGTACTGGCCAATAGAATCGGACGTATGGCTAGCCTGACGATTCCCAGCGACCTCCTTCCCGCCGACGGACGATTCGGATGCGGACCTTCCAAAGTGCGCCCCGAACAGGTCGAACATGCGGTGTCCGCCTCGCGCACCATCCTCGGCACGTCGCACCGTCAGGCACCCGTTCGCGACCTCGTAGGCCGCGTACGTACAGGCCTCGGTGAGCTTTTCCAGATTCCCGAAGGCTATGAAGTTGTCATGGGCAATGGCGGTTCAACGGCGTTCTGGGATGCCGCAGCTTTCGCCCTGATCGAGCGCCGCAGCGCCCATCTTTCGTTCGGAGAGTTCGGTTCCAAATTCGCGAAAGCGGCCGCAGCACCTCACCTCGAATCGCCTCATGTGGTTTCCGCCCCGGGCGGGTCGTTCGCTGAACTCGATGACATCAACGGTGCCGACGTGTTTGCGTACCCACACAATGAGACTTCCACCGGCGTGATGGCTCCGGTTCGCCGCTTCGACGACTCGAGCGTTCTGACGGTTGTTGACGCGACGAGCGCAGCCGGCGGCATCCAGTTCGACGCCTACCAGGCCGACGTCTACTACTTCGCCCCGCAAAAGAACTTCGCGTCAGACGGTGGCCTCTGGTTCGCCCTCTTCTCCCCCGCCGCCATCGAGCGCGTCGAGCGCATCGCCGCGTCGGGCCGCTACATTCCCGAGTTCCTGTCGCTCAAGAATGCGATCGACAACTCGCGCCTCAACCAGACCCTCAACACTCCCGCGCTCAGCACGCTGCTGCTGCTGGAGAACCAGATCGACTGGATCAACGGCAATGGCGGGCTCGCTTGGGCGGATGCTCGCACACGCGAATCGTCGTCGGTGCTCTACGACTGGGCTGCCTCCAGCGACGTCGCGACACCGTTCGTCACCGACTCGGAGCACCGCTCGCAGGTTGTTGTCACGGTCGACTTCGACGACGCCATCGACGCCTCCGCAATCGCTAAGACGTTGCGGGCCAACGGAGTTGTCGACACCGAGCCGTACCGCAAGCTCGGTCGCAACCAGCTGCGCGTCGCCACTTTCGTTGCGATTGAACCGGATGACGTACGCAGGTTGGTCTCCTCGATCGACTACGTGATCGCGAACAGCCACTAATCTGAAACCGTGCGTATCTGGTTGAAAGACTCAGAGCGCCGGCCCGACCCTGAGCCGGTGCAGACCGACGACCGCAAGGCGATGCTCGTCGGAATGGCATTGTGGGTGCTCGGCCTCGCCCTGTTGCTGCTCTTTATCGAGCCGCTCAACGAGGCCGGCAACCTCTGGTGGTTGTGGACTGCTGTTGCCGGATTGATACTCGGTCTTATCGGGCTGCTGTACACGCACGTGAGGCGCGGAAAGCAGTCTCGCTAGTCGTCTTCGTCTGAGTCGTCGTCGGAGTCGCCGTCGAGATCATCATCGTCGTCATCGTCGTCTTCGTCCTCATCGATGTCGTCATCTTCGTCGTCATCGTCGTCATCGAGGTCGTCGTCATCGTCGTCCGATGCGTCGATGTCGACACCGTCGAGATCTCCGCCGTGCAGCACGGCGGACCCGAACTCGTCGTCGTCCTCATCATCGTCGTCGTCGAGGTCGTCGTCTTCGTCGCCGTCTGATACTTCCTCCGCTGCGGCCTTTTCAGCATCCGCGGCCTCGGCGGCCGCTTGGGCAGCTTTATACTCAGCCAGACGCTCCGACCACGGCACCCAGTCGGGCGACAACAGTGCGCCTTCGGCCGGCATGAGTTCCGCTTCGAGAACCGTCGGCTCTTCGCCTTCGACGTGGGCGACGCTCACGGTCCAATTCCAGCCCGGGTAGCCTGGCAAGGCCGATGCGAACAGCACCGAAACGATGCCGTCGTTCTCGACCTGCTCACCAACGAGCGCGCCAATCGATGCCTCGGTGGTGATCTCGAGGAGTGCACCCCGAGCAAGCTTCTCGTACTGGCTGTTAGGCATCGAGTTCGTCCGCTACCTTTCGCAGCATTGAGGCAATTTTGGCGCCGTGTGCCTTGTCGGGGTAGCGACCTCGTTTGAGACCAGCACCGATACCATCCATGAGTTTGACGAGATCTTCAATGATCACGGCCATGTCGTCGGCGGGCTTGCGGTTGATCTTTGTCATGCTTGCAGGAGCATCCATGACTCGCACCGAAAGCGCCTGAGCGCCCTTCTTGCCGTCCGCAATACCGAACTCCAAGCGGGTACCCGCTTTGACCCCCGTAGTGCCCGCGGGCAGCGCTGAGGCGTGCAAAAAGACCTCTTGGCCTTCATCACTCATGATGAAGCCAAAACCCTTCTCGTCGTCGTAAAACTTAACCTTGCCGGTAGGCATGGGCATGCTCCTTTGTAATCGTGACTCAAGCTTAGAACGTAATCGGGCGCGTATCCTTGTCTACGTGACAAATCACTCAACTGAACGCGACCTTCGTATTGAGCGTGTACTCGCCTACCTTGTCGCCTTCTCGATCGCACTCGCTGTGCTGTGCTTCGTTGCCGTGGTCGTAGCTACTGCACTGGGCCAAACCGAATTCGATAACGGTATCTGGCCCACTGTGATAACTATGCCTCAAATTGCTTTGCCTTTGGGCGTGGTGTTCATCATCACCCTGGTGGTACTGAATGGGCGCCGCCGCCAACGTGAGTACAGGAATGGCCACAATTAGCGATGCCGCTCTGCTGCTCGCCGCACAATTGCGCGCACTAGACGACAACCACCTTCTTGAATTGTTGCGTTCGCGCATCGTGCGTGCGAACTCTGTCAGCGATTTCTTTGACCTCGCGGATGCTCTGCAGCAGCCCACGTCGGTCGAACGGGCCTTGAGCAAGCTCGACCGCCCCACCCTGGCCACACTCGCAGTTGTTGCTGACACAACATCACTGTCCGCCGCTGAGGCTGCGATTGCTCTCGGATCTTTCGGGGCGGATGAGATCGCCGTTCAGCGACGCTTGGACCGCCTCGTGAGCCTCGCGCTTCTTATCCACCGCGGGGGCCGGTACAGCGCCCCTGATGGCGTCACTGATCATCTTGCTGGGTGGCCATTCGACGGCCTTCCCACCACGGGCGAATTACTGGAGACCCCCGCGCCATCAACGCTGACCTCGGTGGAACCGTCCCAGCGCGACAGCATCGACCGCATTGCCGCTGAGAACGCTTTTTCAACGACGAACGAAATCACCGAGCTCATAACTCAGCTCCAAGCGAACCCGGTGCGCGATCTGGCTCGTGGTGGTATCTCCTTGCCCGATTCCAAACGTCTTGCGGCCGCGATGGCAGTTCCGCTTGAAAAAATTGCGGGCTTGGTTGACATTGCCGAACGTGCTGGCTTGATCGCCACCACGAATGCGCAATGGATGCCCACCGCCGACGCCGACGCGTGGATGTCGCGCGGCGCAGCCGAACGCTGGGTGAACCTCGCCGAGGCTTGGCATCAGGGCGTGCCCGACAACATCCGCACGATCCTCGCGGACCGCGTGCAGAGCTTCTGGGGCAGCGGAGTCGAAGACTATGTGCGCTGGTTGTTCCCCGCCGGAGTGGACGCGATGCTCGAACGGCTTCGCCGCTACGCCCGAGATGCTCGCCTTCTGGGCGTAACGGCCGAGCAACTGCCAAGCAGTGCAGGCATCGCTTTACTCACTCGCACGCCAGACGACGCTGCAGCCGTGATGGCCGAACTCTTTCCGCGCGAAGTTCATCAGGTCTACGTTCAACCCGACCTCACCGTGATTTCTCCCGGCCCGTTGACCCCACAATTGGATGCTCGGCTGCGCGTGATCGCCGATGTGGAAACGCGCGCTCTGGCATCCACGTATCGCATCTCCCGCTCGAGCCTGCACCACGCGATGACGCTCGGCGAAACGCTTGAGGGTATGCGCAGCTTCTTGGCCGAGATTTCGCTCACGGGCGTTCCCCAGCCGGTGGAGTATCTGCTCAGCGAAGCCGAGGCTCGCCACGGCCTTGTGCGCGTTGGCGCGCAGGGTACCAGCGGCAGTTATGTGTCATCGCCCGACCCTGTGATGCTGCAGTCGATCGCCGTTGATCCCAGTTTCGGCCCCTTCGGGTTGCGCGAAGAGGGCGACCAACTCGTCACGCGATTCAGCGTCGAGCAACTATTTTGGGCCCTCAGCGACGCCCGCTACCCTGTGGCGGCCGAAGACGCTGACGGGAAGCTTCTGTCGCTGCGCCGCGATCAAGTGAGTATTGCGACGCGCGAGGAGGAACACGACTCCGCCCCAGAAAAGTTGCTCGCGAAGCTGCGCAACGGTCAGGGCGGGGCAACCGGCGACGAAGACCAAGCCTGGCTATCGCGGCAAATTGAGGTTGCCATCCGCAACAAGCTATTGCTGCGAGTGACCGTCAGGATGCCGGATGACCGCGAGGTCGAGTACACGCTCGAACCGTCGAGTGTTGCTGCTGGCCGGATGCGCGGGCTCGACCGTGCAGCCGATATCGAGCGAACGCTGCCGCTCACGAGCATCGTTTCGGTGGAGGCGACCACCGAACGCTAAGCAACCGCGCGTAAGGTGGGTCGGATGAACGCAGCACCCGACGGACCCCTGATCGTGCAGTCTGACCGCACGGTTCTGCTGGAGGTCGCCCATCCTTTGGCGGAAGACGCTCGCCACGACTTGGCGGTGTTCGCTGAGCTCGAGCGTGCCCCCGAGCACATTCACACCTACCGCATCACGCGCCTGGGACTGTGGAATGCGCGCGCGGCTGGCCACGATGCTCCGGCGATGGTGGAGACGCTCGAAAAGTACTCAAAGTTTCCGATTCCGCAGAGCGTTAGCGTCGACATCGCCGAGACGGTTGGCCGCTATGGTCGCCTCGTCATCGACCGCGACGACGATGGTGCCCTCACGCTTACTGCCACCGATCCAGCCGTGCTGCGGGAGATTACGCGCGCCAAGAAGGTCGCGAGCCTGTTGTTTGAACGCCGCGGCGATCACACTTTCGTTGTGCAGGCGTGGGCCCGTGGCCAGTTGAAGCAAGAGCTGCTCAAGCTCGGCTGGCCCGCTGAGGACAACGCCGGTTACACCCCCGGCACGCCCCATGAGATTGCTCTGGATGCCGCGGGCTGGGGCTTGCGCGAATACCAGCAGCACGCCATCGACAACTTTTTCGAGCACGGTTCTGGCGTAGTCGTTTTGCCCTGCGGTGCCGGAAAGACCCTTGTGGGTCTGGGCGCTATGGCGCAAAGCAAGACCACGACGCTGATTTTGGTCACGAATACGGTCTCGGCTCGCCAGTGGCGTGCCGAGATCCTGAAGCGCACCACCCTCACTGAAGAAGAGGTCGGTGAGTATTCGGGGCAGACCAAGGAGATCTTGCCGGTCACGATTGCGACCTACCAAATTCTGACGGCCAAGCGAAAGGGCGAATACGCTCACCTCGCTTTGTTGGATGCTCTCGACTGGGGTCTTGTTGTGTATGACGAGGTTCACTTGCTGCCTGCCCCTGTCTTCAAGCTCACCGCCGACTTGCAAGCGCGTCGCCGCCTCGGCTTGACCGCGACTCTCGTGCGCGAAGACGGCCGCGAGGGCGACGTGTTCTCCCTGATTGGCCCGAAGCGCTTCGATGCGCCGTGGAAAGAAATTGAGGCTCAAGGCTTCATCTCCCCCGCGAGCTGCTACGAAGTTCGCGTCGACCTACCCGAAAGCGACCGGCTTGAATACGCAGCTTCGGCTGACGATGAGCGGTTCCGTCTTGCGGCTGCCGCGCCAGCCAAAATCGAGGTGGTGCGCGCGCTCGCGAAAAAACACGAGGGCGAACGTATTCTCGTGATCGGCCAATACCTCGACCAGATCGATACCCTCGCTACCCAGTTGAACGCACCTCAACTCACCGGTTCCACGCCCGTCGCCGAGCGCGAACGCCTGTATCAAGAATTCCGCGAAGGCATCACGAACGTGTTGGTGGTCTCCAAGGTCGCCAACTTCTCCATCGACCTGCCCGAGGCGACCGTTGCCATCCAAGTCAGCGGCTCGTTCGGTTCCCGCCAAGAAGAAGCTCAGCGCCTCGGTCGTCTGCTGCGCCCCAAAGAAAGCGGCTTGCCCGCCAACTTCTACACCCTTGTCGCGCGCGACACCGTCGACCAGGACTTCGCGCAGAACCGTCAACGGTTCTTGGCCGAGCAGGGCTACAGCTACACGATTCTGGATGCCGCAGATCTGACCGCCTAGCAGCGAGCCGAATCCTCGCCGCGCGCCCGGCTCTACGCCTGAATTCGGGTGCGTCGCTTGATGATCACGTCGCGAATAAGACCGATCACAGAGACCAGAATGAGTACCGCAAGACTCAGCGCCATCAGCCACATCGAGCTGAAGCCGACCGTCATCGGCCACATTGGAGTCAGGCCGTCGCCATTGAGCCAGGGAACGTCGTAGGTGCGGGAAAGCGTACCGAGCAGCGCCATCGCGCCAAACCCGAGCGCTCCTAGGCCGAAAGCACTCAGCGCTCCGAAGAAAAGTCGTTTCATCAGTAGTCCCCTGTTCCTGATCTCGGTTCATCCACCCTACGTCTAAAATTAATAAAAACTCAATGAACGAATAGGTGAACAACTCGCCGACACGCCTACGCTTATCAGCCAGCGTTCAGGAAACATGCAGATACTTGGTTCATGGCTGACGGACCCAAGATTCTGATTGTTGACGACGAACCCAACATTCGCGACCTTCTCACCACGAGCCTGCGCTTCGCAGGTTTCGCAGTGCGTGCGGTAGGAAGCGGGGCACAGACCATCTCGGCAGTTCTTGAAGAAGAACCCGACCTGATCATCCTCGACGTGATGTTGCCCGACATGAACGGTTTCGGGGTGACCAAGCGCCTTCGCGCTTCGGGCTACACCTCTCCCATTCTGTTCTTGACGGCTAAGGACGACACCGAAGACAAGATCATGGGTCTCACCGTCGGCGGCGATGACTACGTCACCAAGCCCTTTAGCCTCGACGAGATCGTGGCGCGCATCAAGGCGATTCTGCGCCGCACGATGCAGGATGACGAAGAGACGATCATCCGCGCCGGCGACCTCACCATGGACCAGGACACTCACGAAGTGTCGATCGGCAGCGAACAGATCGAGCTCAGCCCCACCGAGTTCAAGCTGCTGCGTTACCTCATGCTCAACCCCAACCGCGTGCTCTCGAAGGCTCAGATCCTCGACCACGTCTGGGAATACGACTTCAACGGCGACGCCGGCATCGTCGAGAGCTACATCTCCTACCTGCGCCGCAAGCTGGATCAGCACACCGAAGAGCCGATCATCCAGACCAAGCGTGGCTTCGGCTACATGTTGAAGGCCGCTAAGCCGTAAGCACCTCTGATGGCCAGCTCGACACCATCTAGGGCGTCGGGCTGGCCATCTTTGTTCCCGATTCCCAGCCACGCAAGGTACCGTTCAGATCATGCAGGAGAACATCCCCGACGCGTGGAGCCGCATCTCGCTTCGCACGAAGGTCACCGGAGTCACGGTGCTTCTGCTGACCATGGGGCTCCTCGTCGCCGGCGTGGGCACCGCTGCCGTGCTGCGGGACTACCTGCTGCAGCAAACTGACGAGAAGATTAGCGCTGCCGCCGACGATCTCGACGGCCGCATCCAGTACACGGGCACCACGAAAGACCCGCAGTGCAGTGTTTCTCGACTGCCCAACGACCTGTACTTCGCCGTTCTCAACCACGATGGCAGCATGCGCTGCAACAGCCGTGAAGAGGATGCCGCACGCCCCGTGCTTGACGGCATCACGATTGCTGTCGCGAGCTCCCAAACCAGCGAGTTCACGTTGCCCAGCACGGCTATCGGAGGCCAGTGGCGCGTCATTGCGTACCCCGCGATCAGCACGATCGGCCCTGACTTCGTTACGATCGTGATCGCGCGCGACCTCGGCGATTCCAACGCGATCGTTGCCCGCTACGCCGCCATCTTCCTGTTCTTCGGCTTGACCGTGGTCATTGTCGGCGGTGCGCTGACCCGACTCCTGGTCACATCGACCTTTGCGCCGCTGCGCGAGGTGGAAGCCACCGCGGCACGATTCGCCGAGGGTGACTTCGACCAACGACTTTCTGTGGCAACGCCCAACACCGAAGTGGGGCGCCTCAACCGCTCCCTCAACTCCATGCTGGGTCGAATCGATCGAGCTTTTGCCGATCGTGCCCGCACCATCGACCAGATGCGCCGCTTTGTCGGTGACGCGAGCCACGAACTGCGCACTCCTCTTGTGACCGTGCGCGGTTACGCCGAGCTCTACCGCATGGGCGCGATCACGAAGTCTGATGACGTCGCTCAGGCCATGGAACGCATCGAGAAGGAAGCCATCCGCATGGGTGGTTTGGTTGAAGACCTCCTCGAGCTGGCTCGCATTGACGAAACTAAGCCTCTGCAGTTGACCGAGGTTGATCTTCTGCCCCTCGCTAACGATGCCGCGATGGATGCTCGGGCCTCCACTGGTCGCGTCGTCACGGTCATCAACACGAACCCCCGTATCGACTCGGATGCTGTGGTCAAGCCACACCTGAACGACGATGAAGACACCGACACTAAGGTCATCACGCTCCCCGAGAGCTCAGATCCGGCCCCCAGCACGCCGTCGCGTGGCGTCGCCGCTCTCGCCACTGGCCCCATCGCCGCTGCCGGAGCTCGCCTCTCACGACTGGCGTCGCGCAAGAAGTCTGCTGCCGTCGCCAAGGCCGCCGCTCGCATCACGCAAGCGATCGCTCCCGTGCCAAAAGACCTCAACGCCGTCGTCATGGCCGAGGAAAACAAGATTCGCCAGGTGCTCACCAACCTCGTGACGAACGCACTTCGCTTCACTACCGACACGCCTGTGGAAATTGGCGTTGGCGTGGACCATGAGCGTCAAATGGCTGTGCTCTCGGTGATCGACCACGGCGAAGGTATCCCGGAGCAGATTCGCAGCAAGGTTTTCGAGCGCTTCTGGCGTGCCGACAGCTCACGCAACCGCGATACTGGCGGCAGTGGACTGGGGCTCGCTATCGTGTCGGCCATCGTCAGCGCCCACAAGGGCACCGTGCAGGCTCTTGAGACACCCGGCGGCGGCGCAACCTTCCGGGTTGAACTTCCCCTCCTCCCCAGCGAGCCGGCCGCGGCAGAAGCCACCGAAGCCACGTAGCACCCGGGCGGGGCGCTCGCCAGAACCTACCGTCGAGTTATGACTCGATACCAAGTAGATAGTGAAGCCGTTCTCAGCGCCACTGGAGCGGTTCAAAACTCCATCAGCCGCATTCAAGCCGAAGTAGCTGGCCTTCATGGTCAACTCACGAACCTTCAGGGGTCGTGGACAGGCCAAGCCGCCACTGCGTTCTCCACGGTCGTGACCGACTGGAAGGCTACCCAGCAGCGGGTTGAAGAGAACCTCGCTGCGATCAATACGGCGCTCAGCCAGGCCGGTCAGCAGTACGCAGAAATTGAGGCAGCCAACGCCCGTCTCTTCTCCCGCTAAACCGCAACTCACGGTGCTGCTTGTTTCTCGCCGAGCGGTCAATTTTGCGCCGACGAGAGCGAACGACTGCACCATCGGTTGCCGCATTAACGCCAGAATGGGCGCCTCCCGAGGGAGACGCCCATTCTGTTGTGTGCTCTGCAGTTGTGTGCAGCGGTGTGACTTAGAAGTCCATTCCGCCCGAGGGGTCACCCATCGGAGCCGGAGCGTTCTTCTCAGGCTTGTCAGCAACAACAGCTTCGGTCGTGAGGAACAGACCTGCGATCGACGATGCGTTGAGCAGCGCCGAGCGGGTTACCTTGACCGGGTCGTTGATTCCCGCAGCGAGCATGTCGACGTATTCGCCGGTAGCTGCGTTGAGGCCGTGACCAACGGTGAGGTTGCGCACCTTGTCAGCTACAACACCCGGTTCGAGACCGGCGTTGAGCGCAATCTGCTTGAGCGGTGCGTCGATCGCAACGCGAACGATGTTCGCTCCGGTTGCTTCGTCACCGACGAGGTCAGCCATTGCCTGACCTTCAAATGCGATCTTGCCTGCCTGAATCAACGCCACGCCACCACCGGCGACGATGCCTTCTTCAACAGCAGCCTTAGCGTTGCGAACGGCGTCCTCGATGCGGTGCTTGCGCTCCTTGAGCTCAACTTCTGTTGCCGCTCCAGCCTTGATGACGGCAACTCCGCCGGCGAGCTTCGCGAGGCGCTCCTGGAGCTTTTCGCGGTCGTAGTCGCTGTCGGTGTTGTCGATCTCGGCACGGATCTGCTTGACGCGACCGGCGATCGCCTCTTCGTCACCAGCACCTTCGATGATCGTGGTCTCGTCCTTGGTGATGACGACCTTGCGGGCGCGACCAAGGAGTTCGAGGGTAGCGTTCTCGAGTTTGAGGCCGACCTCTTCAGAGATAACCTGTCCACCGGTGAGAATCGCAATGTCAGCGAGCTGAGCCTTGCGACGGTCTCCGAAGCCAGGAGCCTTGACTGCCACCGACTTGAAGATGCCACGGATCTTGTTCACAACGAGGGTGGCGAGGGCTTCGCCGTCAACGTCTTCGGCAATGATGAGGAGCTGCTTGCCGCTCTGGATTACCTTGTCGACGATGGGCAGAAGGTCCTTGATGTTGGAGATCTTGCCGTTGACGATCAGAACGTAGGGGTCTTCGAAGACCGCTTCTTGGCGTTCCTGGTCGGTCACAAAGTAGGCCGAAAGGAAGCCCTTGTCGAAGCGCATTCCTTCGGTGAGCTCCAACTCGGTGCCGAACGTGTTCGACTCCTCGACGGTGACAACACCTTCCTTGCCGACCTTGTCGATAGCTTCGGCGATCAGTGCGCCGATCTCGGGGTCACCGGCAGAGATGGATGCGGTAGCCGCGATCTCTTCCTTGGTTTCGATTTCCTTGGAGCTCGAAATCAGTGCCTCGATAACCGAGTTGGTCGCCTTCTCGATACCGCGCTTGAGGCTGATGGGATCTGCCCCGGCGGCGACGTTGCGAAGGCCTTCGCGAACGAGAGCCTGAGCGAGAACAACGGAGGTGGTCGTACCGTCTCCGGCGACGTCGTCCGTCTTCTTCGCTACCTCTTTAACGAGTTCTGCACCGATCTTCTCGTAAGGGTCGTCGAGTTCGATCTCTTTGGCGATGGATACACCGTCGTTCGTGATCGTGGGAGCGCCCCACTTCTTTTCAAGAACCACGTTGCGGCCACGCGGGCCGAGGGTGACCTTTACGGCGTCGGCGAGAGTGTTCAGGCCGCGCTCGAGGCCACGACGGGCCTCTTCGTTGAAAGCAATGATCTTTGCCATGTGTGTTTCTCGTCCCTCCCGGACGTCGTACAAGCGAATTAGTTGGCACTCGAACTGTGCGAGTGCCAAGGTCAAAATTAGCACTCGATAGGGGCGAGTGCAAGACAGCCCAGCGCACTCGATAGGGGCGAGTGCAAGACAGCCCAGCGCACTCGATAGGGGCGAGTGCAAGACGACGCGGCGCGTGGTTTGGGGGCGGGCGCGCCGGGTGCTGGGGACTGCTTTGGCGGTGTTTGCTTGGGGATGGTGTGCGCTGGTTGGCGCATGCTGCTGTGGTGCTGGGTGTGCCGAGTTGCGTTTTACTCTGTGGGTTCTTCTGTGGCTTCGGTTGCGGGTGAGAGGTAGTCGGTTCCCACGACGATGGTGATCTCGGCACCGGGGTAGATGTCGGCATCGACGAGGCGAATTTCGCCGTGGCCGAGGGCGATGACGAGGCCGGCGGCGACGTCTTCGTCGGCTTCGTTGCTGTAGTAGATGAAGGTGTCTTCGATGTCGCGGGTTGCCGCTGGGGCGGCGCTGCCGGTTGGCCACCCTGCTGCGGTGAGGTCGTCGAGGATGGTGGTTTGCAGTCCACTTTCGGGGGTGCCGTTGAGGACGTCGATCGTGATGCCGCGTGCGGGGTCGAGAGTTGAGGGGTCAGTGACCGGGGCGATGGTTTCGGCGGGTTCAGGGTTCACGGCGGGTTCTTCTGGTGTGGCGAAGAAGGGGATTCCTAAGTCGTCATCGAGGTAGTGGCTGAGGGCGAAGAGTCCGCCAAAGACGAGTATTCCGGTGGCGAGTAGGGCCCAGGCAAAGCCGATCCAGCCACGTCCGCGGCGCTTGGGGCCGCGGTGGGCGCCGATGCGTTCGATGTCATCGGGGAGTTCGTCGAATCGGTCCTTGGGGTAACTCGCCATTGCTTAGTCTGTCAATTCTTCGTCGTGGAAGGTGGTGGTTCGCACGCGTCGGGTGCGGTTGTCACGAGTGCGACGCAGCCGTGAGACCAGCATGGGGTCGTATCGTACGGCCGCGGGGCTATCGATCACTGCGTTGAGCATTTGATAATAGCGTGCACTGGAGACTCGAAACTGGGAGCTGATGGCCTCTTCTTTGGGGCCGATGTGGCGGGTCCATTCGCGCTCAAAGTCGAGGATGGTCTTGTCTCGTTCGGATAGACCTGTGGCGGGGTGCGATGCGTTTTCGTTTTCTGACACGGCTGAACCTCCCCTGTGCAGGTAAGCCTAGGGCGTGGGTCGTGCGGCTTCGCCGAGCGACGCGGCTTGAGAGCCCATTTTGGGCTGGTCGAGGTTAGGATTGCCTTAGTACCCGTTTTTTCCGATTGGTTTCTATGCGCATCCGATTCTTCACTGCTGTTGTGGTGTCGTCTGTCGTCGCTTTGGGGGCCAGTGGATGTTCGTCATCGTCGATTGCGGAGGCTCCGGCGGTCACGGTTACCGCCGATCTGACCTCTCCTCTTGCTGCGTTGTCGGTGTTGGGCGACGCGAAGGACTACAGCGGTTTGGTGCAGGCTGCTCTGCCGACATCCGGCATTTCTGCTCCGCAGACCGCTCCCCCGCAGTCGTTGCCGGTGACGGTCACGTCGCACGATTTAAGTGGCGATGTTCCTGTCACGGTGTCGTCGACGGATCGCGTTATCGCGATGGATATCTCGGGGTCGATCGCGGCAACGATCGCGGGGCTTGGCCTGGTCGATTCGCTCGTGGCGCGGGATATTTCGACGACGTTTGATGAGGCATCCGAGTTGCCAGTGATCACGTCGAATGCGCACACGGTGAACAGTGAGGCGATTCTGGCGCTGCGGCCTGATCTGGTTCTGACCGATGGCTCGATTGGCCCCATTGATGTGGTTGTGCAGTTGCGTGATGCGGGAATCCCGGTGGTTTTTGTGGAGACCGACCCGTCAGTCGAGGGTGTCGCTGACCTTGCTCGCCAAACCGCGGCCGCGCTCGGCACCCCCGCCGCCGGCGACGAGTTGGGCGCGCAGTTGAGTGCGGAGATCGAGGCGAAGGTCGCCGAGATCGCCGAGATTGTTCCTGCCGGTGATCGCTTGCGCATGATGTTCCTCTACGTGCGAGGAACCTCGGGCGTGTACTACCTCTTCGGGCAAGAGTCGGGCTCTGATGTGCTGATCAACGCGCTGGGTGGCGTGGATGTCGCGGCCGAGATTGGCCTCGAAGGAATGCGGCCCATGACGGACGAGGCCATGGTCGCGGCGAACCCCGACCTCATTCTGGTGATGACCGGCGGTCTCGATAGTGTCGGCGGTGTGAGCGGCTTGCTCGAAGCTCGTCCCGCGGTGGCTCTCACCGAAGCCGGCATCAATCAGCGCTTTGTCGAGATGGATGACGGCGAAATTTTGAGCTTCGGTCCCCGCACCGTAGCGGTGTTGGATGCGCTCGCGCGTGCGATCTACGCGCCAACCTCGGGTTCATAGGCCTCGCCTAGCTGTCGCTGCTGTCGGGCTTCGTTGAGCTGTCAGGCTTCATTGAGCTGTCGGGCGAGTCTGCGACGTTGCCAGCCTTAGCGCCCCGTGCGCGTGCGGTTCCGCGACGTCGACTGACGTAGAACACGACTCCGATTCCCCAGACGAGCGCGATGACCGAGGCCATCACAACGAGGTTGCGGGCCAGAACGGGGTCGCGCAGGCGAGGTTCGGGCATGCACTCGGGCGTCACACTGAAACTCACCATGATGGGGTCAAATTGAGAATCGGGCGGGTACGTTCCAAATGCTTCCGACCCGGCTTCGGTGAGGGTGACGGGGGCGTTTGCGAGCAGCGCGGTGCCGTCTTCGACAGTGATACCGGAGACATCAATAGTGGCAAAATCGACGTTCTGGGCATCCACGGGTACACCTTCTTGAGTGGTTCCCGTCACGTCGAAGACGAGGGTTGCTGTCGTGCTGGCGTCGAAAACAATCTCGAGGCCGCTGAGGGTGGTGTCGAGAATGCCGTCGTGCCCCATGAAGCGCAGCGTTCCGTCGAACGCGATGGTGCCTTCTCCCGCGTCGAGCTGGCCGGAACCTGCCGTCCAACCGAAGTTGGGGGTGTCGTAGGTGGCGCCGTCACTCACCGCCCATTCGCCATTGGCGATCGTGCCGCTGATGTACGACCGGAGCGACTCTTTGACGCCCCACGTGATCGCGGCATCCGTCACGTCGCAGACGTCGGAGTCGGCAGCGACGGTAAGGCTCGCGGGGGCAGCGTCCGCGTGCAGGAGGCCCGTGCCCGGGGCATCCGGAACCGCGGCGTTGCTTGTTATCGGAGTGAGCGCAATGGCGACCGCTGTGATGATGAGCGCGGCGGGGCCGAGCACGCAGACGTTGAGGCCACGCATTACTGCACAGGGCGGTACATCGATTGGTGCATGATGGTGGCTTCTTCGTAGAGCTCACCGAAGGCTTCGAAACCGAACTTGGCATATAACGGCACGATGTATTCCTGCGCGTGGAGCAACATCGCCTGATCGCTGTAATCGTTGACGATACGTTTCATGATGGTCTGCGCGAGACCTTCGCCCCGGCGATCTTCGCGAACGA
The DNA here is from genome assembly GCF_057365065.1 of Salinibacterium sp. 10G20-15. NCBI lineage: Bacteria > Bacillati > Actinomycetota > Actinomycetes > Micrococcales > Microbacteriaceae > Salinibacterium > Salinibacterium sp. 10G20-15. The sequence goes on along the minus strand of NZ_CP195118.1, from coordinate 1,775,732 downwards.
CGACCCTGCCGATGACGCAGTGGCCATCACGGTACTCGGCGGTTTCGTTGTGCAGAACGCGGATGTAGGCGGCGACTCCGAGGTCATCAGCAATCCAGTAATGCCGTGTGGTGTCTTCTTGGTCGCGGTCGTCAAGTTCGGTCTCGTCGACTTTTTGCTCAACAAAAAACACGTCGGTGCGCAGTTTCATGATCGAGTAGAGCTCGGTTGTTGTTAATTCGCCCCAAGACTTGGCGATCACGGAATCATTAGGCACAACCACGAGTTTAATGTATTGAGCAGCGAGAGCTGGCAACTTAAGGAGACCACGATGACATACAAGGTGACCAAGACCGAAGAGCAGTGGCGCGAAGAGCTCGGAATCAAGTATTCGGTGCTCCGCGAGGCCGGCACCGACCGGCCATGGTCTGGTGCACTTCTTGATGAGAAGCGTCCCGGGGTGTATCGCTGTGGCGCCTGCAGCGCTGAGCTGTTTGCGAGCGACACGAAGTTTGATTCTGGATCGGGCTGGCCGAGCTTTTACGAAGCGATCAACCCGGATGCTGTTGAGCTGCGCGAAGACCGGTCGCTCGGTATGGTTCGCACCGAAGTGGTGTGCGCCACCTGTGGTTCGCACCTCGGACACCTCTTCGATGATGCCCACCAAACGCCTACCGGTGATCGTTTCTGCTTGAACTCCTCTTCGTTGGAGTTCGACGAGAAGGACTAGTTCGCGAGAGGTATTTTGGGTGGTTGTTGACTAGAAAGTGATGCGATTGCCACAGCGATGAGGGTGAGCACTACACCGAGTACGGTGGTCGGTGCCACCCCATCGCCATCTGTGGGCAAGAAAACCTCGAGCGCGAGCGCGCCGATCAGCTGACCTGCAATCGATCCGAGCGCAAAAAACAACACGCCCGTGATTGGCACAAGCACGGCGGCGACGGCAATAAAGATGACTCCGATCGCTCCCCCGATGTAGAGCGTCGGATCGCTGGGGAAGTCATGGTGCCAGCCTCCAGCGAAGCCGTAGGAGATCGCGGCAATCGCCAGCACTGTCGTGCCGACGATGAAGTTGACGTAGGTGGCGGTGAGCGGCGAACGCGTCACGTGACGTACGTGCCCATTGATGGCTTGCTGCCACCCGATCCCGAATCCGGCTGCTAGCGGCAGAAACACAAGCAAGAACGGACCGTCGAGGCGTAAATCGGCGAGGCCAGAAAAAATTACTGCCCCCACTGCGAGGGCGGATGCCGCTACCCGTAATGCCGTGACGGGTCGCTTCTGGAGGCTGCCGATACCCACCCGGTCGATCACGGCGGAGCTGATGGTTTGGCTCGCAACGACCGCCACGGTGAAGAGAGCGACGCCGAGAGCGGTAGCGGCGAGACCCTGGGTAAGCACGAAGAACGCACCGAAGGCTCCCCCGCTGAGGTACCACCAGGGCAGTCGTTTACTGCCCACTTCAGTGCGGAGGGTACGAAATCCTGCTCGCGCAGTGGGCACAAATGGCACGATGAGGGTGAGGATGATCAGTCCGGAGCCAAAGGAAATGAGCGCCGCGAGCGTGGAGTCGTGAAGCTCCACGGCGAGCTCTCCGTTGATGCGGCTTTGAGCTGCGACAAGACCGCCAGCAACGATTGCGGCGAAGATTCCGGCGAGCGCGCGGCGGCGACTTCGAGGGCTGGTTGGGAGCATAGGGCTAGTCATGTCTAAAATAGGGCGTTGGCCCAAGCCTCCTTAGCTCAGCTGGCTAGAGCACCGCTCTTGTAAAGCGGGGGTCGTCGGTTCGAATCCGACAGGAGGCCCAGCAGAATGTCGGGGGCCGTCGGGGTTGCTTTAACCCTAGCGGCCTTCGACATCGCCATTTAACCAGCGGCGCTACCGCACGCCGCTCCGCTCGAAGTGTGTGCCCTCTCGCTCGATAACCTCGCCATGTACTCCAGCCAGCAGATGATATACGATTTGGTGTACAGACCGAGGAGGTGCCGAGCATGCTGACGCCGGACCAAATTACGACGCTCGCAAATGAGCTAGTCGACGCGCACGAAACTCACTCCATCGTTCCACTACTTACCCAGCGCGGTCTTGATATGACGGTTGAGGATTCCTACGCCATCCAAAGTGCGTGGGCTCAGCGGCGCGTGCAAGCCGGCCATCGCATCGTTGGTCACAAGATTGGCCTGACATCGAAAGTGATGCAGGTCGCAACCGGCATCACAGAGCCCGACTACGGTGTGATCTTCGATGACATGACATTCGAGTCGGGGGTTACCGTCGACTTCAACGCATTCTCCAATGTTCGAGTCGAAGTCGAGCTGGCGTTCGTGCTCGCGAAACCCCTCACGGGCCCCGGGTGCACCATCTTTGATGTTCTCGACGCAACAAGCTACGTCGTGCCTGCGCTGGAGATCTTGAACTCTCACATTGAGATGGAAGGACGGACAATCGTCGACACGATCTCCGACAATGCTGCGCTGGGGGCAATGGTTGTTGGCGGCACACCGGTCAAGCCGTCTGAGATCGATCTGCGCTGGGTTTCTGCCGTGCTCTACCGAAATCAAACGATCGAAGAGTCCGGAGTCGCCGCAGCCGTTCTCGGGCACCCAGCACTGGGAGTAGCCTGGCTCGCTAACAAGCTCGCTCAGCACGGAACCACCCTCGATGCGGGGGAGATCGTGCTGGCCGGCTCATTCACGAGACCGCTGTGGGTGGAACGCGGAGACACCATCCACGCTGAGTACGGAAGCTTGGGGGCCGTGACGTGCAAGTTCGAATGACGCTGCCGCCAACTTTTTCACGCCAACTCGACACGGCACACCGGCCACTCATCGGCATGTGGGTTGTTTCAGGCAGCCCGGTTGCTGCTGAGATCGCGGCCGGGAGCGGCCTTGATCTGCTTCTAATCGACGCGGAGCACTCTGCGAACACGCTAGAGAGCATTCAACTACAGCTTCAGGTTTCCGCCGGGTACGCTGTCACCCCGCTTGTGCGCGTGAGCACCAACGACCGCACAATCATCAAGCAGCATCTCGATCTCGGTGCGCAGAACCTTATCGTCCCGATGGTGGACTCCGTTGAACAAGCTCGGGCCGCAGTAAGCGCTACACGGTATCCCCCTCTCGGTAACCGTGGAGTCGGGAGTGCGCTTGCGCGGGCGGCACGCTGGAATCGCGTAGACGACTACCTTGCCACCGCTCACGACACGGTCTCCCTTACGGTTCAAATCGAGTCAGCAACTGCCGTGGAGAATGTCGATTCCATCGTGGCCGTTGACGGGGTCGACGCGATATTCGTTGGCCCATCCGACCTCGCTGCGTCGATGGGCAAGCTCGGCGAACAAAGCCATCCGACCGTAGTCGCGGCAGTGAAACGATGCATCGAGGCCGGAGCCAAGGCAGGAAAGCCCGTAGGAGTCAACGCCTTCGACCCCACAGTGGCGGAAGACTATCTGGCTAGCGGTGCAAGTTTTGTATTCGTGGGAGCCGATGTGTCGCTGCTTGCTCGGGGATCCGAACAACTTGCAGAGAAATTTATGCCCGCTACGACCGCAACTGGCCGTGCAAGTTACTAACGGCAGCGCCCCGTGATGCCGACACCACTGAGAACAGCCATTACCTCGATGAACAAGGATGCCGATGACCACGTTTGAACTTCGCCCGGGCAGCAAGATTATCGCAGTACACCTAAACTATCGCTCTCGCGCTGAGCAGCGTGGACGCACACCGAAGACCCCCTCTTACTTTTTCAAGCCCGCTTCTTCGGTCTCAGCGAGTGGAGCCCACATCGAGCGGCCAGCCGGAACAGAGCTTCTCGCGTTCGAGGGAGAGGTTGCGCTGATCATCGGAACACCAGCGCGCTGGGTTTCTGCCGACGCTGGGTGGAGCCATGTGGCGGGGGTCACGGCCGCCAACGATTTCGGACTCTACGACCTTCGCGCTGCCGATAAAGGGTCAAACGTACGCAACAAAGGCGGAGATGGATTCACTCCTCTGGGACCGCGCGTGCTCGATGCGCGCGAAATCGACCCGGATGCACTTCGCCTCCGAACCTGGGTCAACGGAACGCTTGTGCAAGATGACACCACCGACACTCTGCTCTTCCCCTTCGGACAACTCGTTGCAGACCTGTCGCAACACATGACCTTGCACCCTGGCGACATCATCCTGACGGGCACCCCCGCCGGATCGTCAGTGGTTGGGCCCGGCGATACCGTCGAAGTTGAAGTAGACGCGCCGGGCGCACTCGGCTCGCTCACAAGCGGTCGGCTCTCCACCACCGTCACTCAAGGAACCACGCCATTCAGCGATATCGGCACAAAGCCTTCCGTTGACGATGTTCAACGCGAAGAGGCGTGGGGATCAGCCGAAGCAGCGGGGCTTACTTCGGACGAGCCACAGGGCCTCTCCCCCGCGTTGCGCGCCAAGCTGCACGCCGTAGGCACAGCGACGCTCAGCGCTCGCCTCCGCGCCCGCGGCTATGTCGACATCTTCGTCGAAGGGGCTTATCCCACACGACCTGACCTCCACATGGTTGGAGTCGCACGAACACTACGTTTCGTTCCGCATCGGCCCGACCTCTTTGCCTCGCACGGCGGAGGTTTTAATGCGCAGAAGAAGATCTTCGATAGCGTCAACCCCGGTGAAGTGATCATGATCGATGCGCGGCGTGAGCGTGGCACGGGCACCGTCGGCGATGTGCTTGCGTTGCGCGCGCTCGCTCGAGGTGCTGCGGGAATCGTGACTGACGGCGGCATCCGCGACTTTGAACAGGTCGCAGGTTTCGACATCCCCACCTTCGGCCAGGGCGGGCATCCTTCAGTTCTGGGCCGCCGCCATGTACCGTGGGAAACGGATGTTGCCATCAGTTGTGGTGGAGCAGCAGTCGTGCCCGGTGACATCATCGTGGGTGATGGTGACGGCGTTATCGTCATCCCGGCTGGCCTTGTAGAAGAAATCGCTGAGGAAGCAGTCGCTCAGGAACACGAAGATATGTTTGTGGCGGCACAGGTGAAGAATGGTGAAAGCGTCGATGGGCTGTTCCCGATGAACGCAGCATGGCGGGCCCGCTACGAGCAGGAGGCGGGGGCCTCCTCCGGAGACGCCCAGTGAGTGAAAGCAAGTCGGAGCGAGCTTACGCCTACCTCAGAGAGCAAATCGACAACGGTCGATACGTTCCCGGCTACCGGCTTGTCTTAGGTCAGATTGCCGCGGAACTTGACGTTAGCGTCGTTCCTGTACGAGAAGCAATCAGACGTCTCGAAGCTGAAGGACTCGTCACCTTCGAACGCAACGTGGGGGCACAAGTTGCCCTCGTTCACGAAACTGAATACCAATTCACCATGCAGACCCTCAGCATTGTTGAAGGCTCCGCTACTGCGCTCAGCGCGCCCACGATCACCCCCGATCAGGTTCAACGTGCTCGCGCCATCAACGAACTCATGCGGAAATCGCTCGACGACTTTGACCCGCACTCGTTTACCGCTCTCAATCTTGAATTTCATTCCGTACTATTCGAAAACTGCCCGAACCCGCATATTCTGGAGCTGGTTCATCGCGGCTGGAAACGACTCACCGTGCTCCGCGACTCGACCTTCAGCTTCATTCCGGGCCGAGCCAGTCAGTCAGTTCGCGAGCACGACACCATTCTGGATCTCATCGATTCCCACGCGGACCCACTCGACATTGAGTTAGCGGCCCGGGCACATCGCACGGCAACGCTCGACGCAATGCTCGAGTACCAAGAGAAGCACCGCGCCCCCACAGCGATTGCGACAGCGGCAGGAGCCTGACCTACGCGCTCTCCGCGCGACGAGGCACTTCGGCGCCCGCCTGCCCGCCTGCGCCCATACGTTTCATAGGAATGGTTGATTCCATAGGAAACATGGATACCTTCTTCAGCCTTTCCGGCGCCCGGTCACCACGCCTCGGGGCGGTATCGACTCTCTCGATTCAGCGTTCCGGAGTACACGCATGAGCGCCGCGGAGTCGCCCCTGCATCCTGCCCCTCCTTCGGCGAGAGACATTTCGGCGGAACTGCGCCGTCGCGCCGTCGCCCAGCCCGGTGGCTTTGCTGACCTTGCCACAGCATCCCCCGTCGACCCGACTCCGCAAGTCTTCGTCGATGCGTTAGCCGCTGCGGGCGGCGCTCCCGGCTACCCCTTGACCGTTGGTCTCGTCGAACTGCGTGACGCAATGGTTCGCTGGTTCGATCGCGTGCGCGGTGTCACTCTCACTCCCGAAGGGGTGCTGCCCACGATCGGGTCCAAAGAGCTACTGGGCCTGTTGCCCTTCCTGCTCGGGCTGGGGCCAGACGATGTTGTCGTACGCCCCGCGCTTGCCTATCCTGCCTACGAAGCCGGGGCTCTTGCCGTAGGTGCCAGCGTTGTCGCCGAAGACGATCCAGCCCAGTGGCCGGAGGCAACCAAACTTATCTGGCTGAACTCCCCACGCAACCCCGATGGCCAGACTTTGACCGTTGATGAGTTGCGCCGTGCCGTCGAACGAGCTCGCGATCTCGGCGCGGTAATTGTCGGCGACGAATGCTACGCCGTGCTGAACGAAGTCGATGGGCAGCGAATCCCGTCCATCTTGGACTCGCGCGTGGTCGGCAACGACATGAGCAAGGTACTCGTCTCCTACTCAGTCAGCAAGCAGTCAAATATGGCCGGATACCGTGCCGGCATGGTAGCCGGGGACGAGGAACTGATCACGAAAATTGCAGCACGTCGTCGCGACCTCGGCCTCATCGTTCCGGCACCCGTGCAGCAGGTACTTGGCGCGGTTCTGTCCGACGATAACCACGTTGCGGCACAGCGCGCCCTGTACAGTTCCCGACTCGAGCGTCTGCGCTCCGCCGTCGAGGCTGCCGGCTTCACTATTCACGGTTCCGAAAGTGGGTTGTACCTCTGGGCGACCCGTGGCGAGAACGGGGTCGATACCGCGATGAAACTCGCAGATAGTGGCGTTCTCGTGTCACCCGGCGAGTTCTACGGCCCCAGCGGTGCTGAGTTCGTGCGGTTCGCCGTTACCGTTCGAGATGAGTACCTCAACCGGGCCATCAGCGCGCTCCAACTGTGGTCGCGCTGACCTGAAATCAATTGGCGCTGGAGAAAGCAATCATTACCTTGAGCGCTTCGCGGGAGTCCATGGCGCTATAGGCCTGCGGTACATCGTCGATACCAACGACGCGGTCGAAAACACGCCCTGGGTTAATCGAGCCATCGAGCACCTCTGAAATCGCTGGCTCGAAATAGGCGCGCACGGGAGCCGGCCCGCCCGTAAGCGTGATGTTGCGGCTGAAGAGTGACCCCCATCCAATGGGAGCCTCGGAATACTGCGGAACACCAACGCGCGAAATGGTGCCGCCCACGCGAACCGACCCCAGCGCTTGCTGGTACGCCGGAAAATGACCAACCGCTTCGACTACAACATGGCTACCCTCGCCGCGGGTGAGTTCGCGAACCTTGGCAACGCCCTCTTCGCCTCGCTCGGCCACAATCTCGTCTGCTCCAAATTCACGGCCGAGATCGGTGCGCGCCTGATGCCGCCCCATAAGGATGACCCGCTCGGCACCAAGCCTCTTGGAGGCCAGCACAGCCGACAGCCCCACGGCACCGTCACCGATCACCGTGACGGTCTGCCCAGCCCCCACCCGCCCCATGTGCGCGGCGTGATAGCCAGTGAGGTAGACATCGGAGAGCGCGAGCAGTGACGGGAGTAGCTCACTGTTCTCGTCGACGCCCGGTACCGCTACGAGGCTTCCGTCAGCCTGCGGAACTCGCGCGTATTCCGCTTGGAAGCCGCCGACCTCTGGCTTGTTGTAGAAACCGCCGTGGCGGCACGACGTGTGGAACCCCTCTTGGCAGTAAACGCACGTGTTGTCTTGGTAGGTGAAGGTGGCAACGACCAAATCTCCACGCTTCACGCGGGAAACCTCGGAGCCGATTTCTTCGACAACTCCGACCATTTCGTGGCCCATCGGAGCAGCCGTCGGGCCGGCTTTGCGGGTATGGAACGGGTGCAAATCCGAACCGCAGACGCAGGCACGTACCACCCGAACGATGGCGTCGGTCTTCTGCTCGATCACCGGATCGGCAACGGTTTCCACTCGCACGTCGCCGGCGCTGTACAGAAATGCTGCCTTCATAGGGTTTCCTCACACACTAAACCTGCGGCGGAGGTCGTGCTGCCCGGGATTCCGCGAGCGCGCGACCAGCTGACGACACCACAGTACACGGGGCAATCTTTGAATTCGGGCAGGGCATCCACCTCCTGTGATCGTGATGCTTCGCTCTCCGTAACGCGATGGGATGCCGTGCGACGGCTACGTCGGGTCGACCATCACCTTGAGAGCGGTGCGCTCGTCCATCGCGGTGTAGCCGTCGGGGGTCTGCTCGAGTTTCACGGTCTGGTCGAAGACCAGCCCCGGGTTGACCGTTCCGTCGAGCACGGCGGGGAGCAGTTGTTCGATGTACGCGCGAGCGGGAGCCACACCGCCGACGAGGCCGACGTTCTTGCCGAAGAGACTCTGCCGGCCGACCGGGGCATCCTCATACTGGGGAACGCCGACACGGCTGATCACTCCGCCCGCACGGACAACGCCGAGGGCCTGCTCGTAGGCGGGCATGAAGCCGACAGCTTCGAGAACCGCGTGGCTTCCCGTGCCGCCGGTGAGTTCGCGCACTTGGGCGATACCCTCTTCGCCGCGCTCGGCGACGACATCCGTGGCTCCGAAGCGGATGCCAAGGTCGGTACGCGCCTTGTGGCGGCCCATGAGAATGATGCGCTCGGCACCCATCTGTTTGGCGGAGAGCACAGCGAGGAGACCGACAGCGCCATCGCCGATGACGGTAACGGTCTGGCCGGGAGCCACGCGAGCCTTGTAAGCCGCGTGCCAACCGGTGGCGTAGACATCAGAAAGCGTGAGGAGGTCGGCATACTGCGACTCGTCGACGGTGCCAGGAACCTTCACGAGGGTGCCGTCGGCGAAGGGCACGCGCACGGCTTCGGCCTGGCCGCCGGTGATTCCACCATTGCCCCAGTACCCACCGTGGATGCACGAAGTCTGGAGCCCTTCGAGGCAGAACTCGCAGGTTCCGTCGGAGTAGGCAAAGGGCGCGATGACGAAGTCGCCGATCTTGAGTGTGGCGGCATCCTTGCCGAGCTCCTCGACGACGCCGATGAACTCGTGACCGATGGGGCGAGCATCCGCATCCGCCGGCATGGAATGGAAGGGGTGCAGATCGCTGCCACACACGCACGCGCGAGTAATGCGAACGACCGCGTCAGTGCTCTCGATGAGCTTCGGGTCAGGGGCAGTGATGACACGGACATCGCCGGCGCCGTAAATGTAAGTAGCTCGCATGACCCTATTCAACGCCTGCGCGACCCCGAGTGACGAATCAGTCTTTGTTCAGCGAGCGGGAGTAGTCGTCAGTGGATGGTGCGATGCTTGAACGTAGAGCACCCAAGGAGGACCAGACCGTGGCCAGCTTCGCCGACAAACCCATCCTCGACGTCAGCATCGCCGAATGGACGGACTACCTCGAGAACGAGCCGTCACCCGACGGCGTGCGCCTCAAGCTCCGAAAGAAACTGTCGAAGGCCCCCGGCATCACCTGGAGCGAAGCCCTCGACGTCGCCCTGTGCTTCGGATGGATCGACGGCCAGATGGCACGCCTCGACAACGACTACACGCTGCAAGCGTTCACCCCGCGCCGCAAAAACAGCCCCTGGTCTCAAGTAAATCGTGACCATGTTGCGCGACTCATCGAGGAGGGCCAGATGCGGCCAGGAGGCCTTGCCGAGGTCGAGCGCGCCAAGGCCGACGGTCGCTGGGATGCCGCGTACAGCCAGAAGAACATGACGACTCCCCCAGACCTGCAGGCCGCCCTCGACGCGAACCCGGCCTCGGCAGAGTTTCACGCCAGCCTCACCAAGAGTGAGCGCTTTCAGATCTATGCGCGGCTCACCGGGATCAAAACACCAACAGTGCGCGCCGCTCGCATCCGGGACATCGTCGAGAAGGGTGCAATCGGCGAGCACCACTACGCGCAGCCCAAGCCTCCGGCGAAACGGCCGTAGCAGCAGGGCGAGTGGGACTCCGGCGGAATTATTCGGGCAGCTGCGCGATACGCCGATCGAGATGCTGCTGTTCGGCGGCATTCGTGGCCAGTTCGCGCGCTCGGGCGAAGGCTTTCGCCGCGGCATCCGCATCGCCCGCACGTAACAACAGCTCGGCACGAGTAGCCCAATACAGGTGATAGTTCTCAAGGCCGGTGATTTCGGCGAGCAAGCGCAGCCCCGCGTCAGGGCCGTCGGCCATTGACACCGCGACCGCACGATTGAGTGCCACCACGGGCGATCCACCCGTCATGGCCAGCAGCACGGCATAGGCGGATGCGATGGCCGGCCAGTCGGTGTCAGCGGCAGTGCGCGCGGTGGCATGGTGGCGCGCAATGACCGCTTGGGTCTGGAACGGCCCCGGCTGTCGGCGTGCGAGCGCACTGTGCAGGAGCCCGTTCGCTTGCTCGATGAGCTCGCCGTCCCAGCGGGTGCGATCTTGGTGCTCAAGAAGAACAAGTTCGTCGCCGCGAAAACGCGTGTCGTGGCGGGCGCGAGCGTAGAGCTCCAGCGCCAGTAGGCCTTCGACTTCGGGGTTGCCGGGGAGCAGCTCGCGCGTGGTGATCGTGAGGCGAATCGCTTCTTCAACGAGGTCGATTCGGGCGCCGGTCGCGCTCCCCCGTGAGAGATAGCCCTCGTTGAAAATGAGGTACACCACGGTGAGCAGGGCATCCACTCGCAACGTGAGGTCTTCCGGGATGCTGAGCGGGATGCCCGCATCACGAATCTTGCGCTTGGCCCGCACGATCCGCTGCGCAAGCGTCTGTTCGGGCAGCAAAAATGCGGCCGCAATCTCCGCTGTGGTGAGGCCGCCGACGAGCCGGAGGGTCAGCGCCACTTGGGCGTCTCGATTCAGTGCCGGGTGACAGCAGAGCAGCAGCAACCGCAGGTGTTCGTCGCCCGAATAGTGAGCATCATCGATCATGGCGGGCACCTCCTCGCCGTTACCATCGGGGCCATAGCCATCGCTGTTGTGCTCGGCGACAGCCACAAGATCGGGGGCTGCCCGCGCAAGACGTCGCGCGGCGGCAGCATCGCGCCGCACCCGGTCGACCGCGCGATTGCGCGCCACCGTGTAAAGCCAGGCCGCGGGGTTGTCAGGCACTACGGCCCAGTTCAGAGCCTCAACCAGCGCATCCTGCACCGCATCGTCGGCAACGTCGAGGCCGAAGCGGTGCGTGAGAAGAGCGAGCACATGCCCACTCTCCTCACGCGCCAGGCGGGTGACCGCCTCTGAGTTATCCGGCACGCTACGAGGGCACCACCGGGCGAACCTCGAGCGAGCCGGCCGGAATCGGAACCTCCGCAGCAAGCGCAAGTGCCTCATCCAGATCTTTGGCTTCCACAATGTAGAAGCCGCCGAAGTGCTCTTTGGTTTCAGCGAACGGTCCATCGACGATCGTGTCGCCGGCACCATACGCCCGACGAATCGTGGTCGCGGTCTCGACGCCCTGGAGCTGATCGGCAGCGACATAGTGGCCGCCATCGATGAGTTTCTGGTTGTAGGCCATCCACGGCGCCATCATCTCGTCGAAGGCGTCCGTGCCCGGTTCTGGGCCATCGAAAGGTTCAGAATGAATCAGGATCATGTACTGCATGTTGTTTCCCTAGCCGATCTGTGAAGTGTGGCCGAAGAGGCCGATGACAACGGACATGACGATGAGAACTGCGAGTACTCCACGATAATCATGTCCTTTCGGGGCCGGGGATTTCCCTGCCCTTCACTGACATGACGCAGCGCACGTGCCGAATCGACACGTGCGCTGCAAAAAACTTTAGAAAATATCGTCGGGCCTTCGTCTACCCCACATGCTCTTGCCAACAACCCCGGAAGCACGGGCCGGGAAACGCAAAAACGGGGACCCGCGCTAGGCGCGGATCCCCGTCAGTGTTGCTACAAATTATGCACCGGGGGTGAGTACACCATCGATGAGGTAAACGGTTGCGTTGGCCGTGTGAACGCCACCGCAGATGACGTTGGCGTCGTTGACGGTGATGTTGTCGCCGCTACCGGCAACAGTGACCATTTCACCGTTGACAGTGGTGAGCTCGCCAGCAATGTCATCCGGAAGGATCTGGCCAGGAACAACGTGGTACGTGAGGATGCTCGTGAGCAGTTCAGCGTTCTCGGGCTGCATGAGGGCCTCTACGGTCTCGGCAGGAAGTGCTGCAAAGGCGTCGTCAACCGGAGCGAAGACGGTGAACTCTGAACCATTGAGCGTGTCAACGAGGTCGACATCGGCGTTGAGGCCACCGGAAACTGCGGCGGTGAGCGTGGTGAGCAGCGGGTTGTTTGACGCGGCTACTGCTACCGGGTCCTGAGCCATTCCGACGATCGAGCCGCTTCCGTCCGGAACAGTCTCGGCGTAGGCAGCACAGCCGGAACCGACGAGGTCAGCCGTGTAGTCCATCTCCATCGACGGCGAGCTCTCCTCGGGTGCGGGTGCTGCGGTGTCTTCTGTTGCACCGGTGGAACAACCGGCGAGGCCGACCATTGCTACAGCAGCGAACGTGAGGGCGGCGAAGGTGTTGCGCTTAATGGATCGCATGTGAATCTCCTTGATGAAAGTTGGTGGCCCCCGAATGGACCCGGCTTGCCGACTCTCTGCCGGCTTACACAGGACTATTCGGGGCACCCCCGAAAAGGGTTTGGAACTTTTCCAAAGTTTTTTGAGAGGGCTTTTGCCTATAGGGAGGAGAGACCTCTGCTCCCCCACCAACCAGCGACCGCCCTCCGGAGACGGCATAGCAACCTCAGACCAACCCTTACGGGCCACGGTTCCGAACTTCAGTGCAGCCGCCCGGGCTCCCGGGCGTCACACAGTTCTGTGGAGGAACCTCATGCTCAGTCTCGCCCTTATCGGCTTCCTAGGAGGCATCATCACGGGTATATCCCCGTGTATCTTGCCGGTTCTGCCGGTCATCTTCTTGTCGGGTGGTGCCATGAGCGCCCGCGGCGAAGGGGAAACCAAAAAGCGTCGCTTCGCTCGCCGCACGATGCCCACCGCATCCGATGCCGCCGCCATCAGCGACAGCGCTACCGCAACAGCAACCGCTGAGAAGGATGCCGCCCCCAAGGTTTCACCGTGGCGCCCCTACTTCGTTATCGCCGGCCTCGTTGTCGCGTTCAGCGTCTTCACGCTCATCGGTTCGCTCATTCTCGCGCTGCTCAACCTCCCCCAGGACTTCCTGCGCTGGGCCGGCATCGTCGTTCTCGTCTTGATCGGCCTTGGCCTCATCATTCCCGCGTTCCAGCACATTCTGGAGAAGCCTTTCTCGTGGATCCCGCAGAAGAATGTCGGAACAGACAAGGGCGGCTTCGTGCTCGGCCTGGCTCTCGGTGCCGTCTACGTCCCCTGTGCAGGACCAGTTTTGGCGGCTATCACGGTCGCTGGCTCAACCGGACGCATTGGGCCCGAGACCATCGTGCTCACGATCACCTTCGCTATTGGTGCCGCTCTTCCGCTGCTGATCTTCGCTCTCGCCGGCCGCCGCGTCGCCGAGCGCGTCAAGACTTTCCGCAAGCACCAGCAGAAGATTCGCGTCACGGGTGGCGTTCTCATGATCGCTCTCGCTATCGGCCTCGTCTTCAACCTGCCGCAGGCACTTCAGCGTCTCGTTCCTGATTACACGAGCGCTTTGCAAGACCAGTTCAGCAACTCTGAGCAGATTGCAGAACAGCTCAACCTGGGTGGTCTCGTCAACGAGCAGAACAAGGATCTCGACCAGTGCAGCAACGGCGGCACCGAGCTAGAGAGCTGCGGTATCGCTCCTGATATCCAGGGCATCCAAGAGTGGTTCAACACCGAGAACAACGAAGAAATCACTCTGGATGAGCTCCGCGGCGAAGTCGTTTTGATCGACTTCTGGGCGTACTCCTGCATCAACTGCCAGCGCGCAGTTCCGCACATCAACAGCTGGTACGACGCTTACAAGGATCTCGGTTTGAACGTCATCGGCGTCCACTCCCCCGAGTACGCCTTTGAGAAGGTTCCCGCCAACGTCAAGGCTGGCGCCGAGAACTACGCGATCGAATACCCGGTTGCTCTCGATAACAACCTCAGCACCTGGACGAACTACCGCAACCGCTTCTGGCCGGCACATTACCTCGTCGATGCTGAGGGTGTTGTTCGTCACATCAAGTTCGGTGAAGGTAGCTACCAGACCACTGAGAAGCTCATTCGTGAACTGCTCGTGGATGCCAACCCTGACGTTCAGTTGCCCCCAGCAACTGAGGTCAGCGACGACACTCCCGAAGCAGGAACCACCACTCCCGAGACGTACCTCAGCCTCGGCAAGGTAGTGAACTACGGCGGCGATGAGAAGTACTCGTCGGGTACTAACACGTACAGCTTCCCCTCGGAGCTTGCCGACAACAGCTTCGCCCTCGAGGGCGACTGGGAACTCACGTTCCAGAACGCGACACCCCGCAACGGCGAGAGCTCGATCAAGCTGAACTACACCGCCAGTGAAGTTCGCATGGTTCTCGGTGGAGAAGGCACGATCACCGTGAAGCGCGACGGCAAGACGGAGACCATCAAGGTCTCAGGCACGCCGAACTCCTACTCCATCGTCCCCAAGGGCGACTCGATCGAGAAGGGCACGTTGGAGGTGACCGTGAGCGAGGGCGTTGAAGCGTACTCGTACACTTTCGGCTAGCCAACACTCCTCTGCACAACACGAAGGGCCCCCATCCAACTGGATGGGGGCCCTTTGTGCTGCGAGGAGCGTCTCGTTGCGAGCTGCACCGCGCTACGAGGCGATGTTCGCGAAGAGTGATCGCCGGTTACGGCTCCGGGGTGGGAGTCGGGGTCGGCGTTGAGTTCTCGTTGAAGTTATCTCCAGCGACCTGAATAACGAAGGCCTGGAAGCTGGCGAGGTCATTTACTGCCCCCTCGTACTTCACCCCGTTGACGAGAACCGTGGGGGTTCCGGTAACCGGGCCAACGTCAGAGTTGGGAATGTCTTCGGTCAGCGCGCGAGCAGTGGAGTTCTTGACCCAGGTCTTGAACGTTTCGTCGTCGATGCATTCAGCAATAACGTCGGAATCTTCTACTCCGGCCACATCAAGGAGGTCGATGAGGTCAGAATCGCCCAGGCCCGCCGTGTTTTCTTCTGGTTGGACGCCCTCGGACAACAAGAGGTTGTGGTAGCTGTAGAAGTCGTTGGGTGAGGTGTCGGCTACGCAGGCAACTGCGTTCGCGGCGCGCGAGGAATAACGCTGGCCCTGTGCAAGGCGATCGAGAATGGTGATCGGATGCACTTCCAGGGTCGCCGCGCCGTTCTCGACAAGGCTCTCAATGTACTCCGCATTGGTCTGCTCGAAGGCGCCACAGATGGGGCACAAGTAGTCAACATAGATCTGGATATCGAGCACGCCGGACTCTTCGTCGCGAACGTTCGGAGTCGGCTCTGCATCGGAGGGCTGCGCCTCGGCAGGGGTTGCGATGAAGCCCTGATTGAGTTGGATGCCGTCACTGGCGAAGTTGCGTGGGCCCGGACCAGCCGGCTGGTTGGAGTTCACCAAAACCAATGCGATGACGGCAACAATCGCTACGAGTGCGAGACCGACGCTGCCCTGAAGGATCCACTTAGTGCGGCGGTCCTTCTTCTTCTGCTCGTCACGCTGAATGCGCGCTTTTTCCCGCGCTGCTTCGCGACGCTCATTTTTGGTGAGTCGGCTATCGCCGGAGTTGCCGTTGCTCAATCGAACCTCATTTGCCGTATATATCGCTGTGTCGCGCGCTCAGAAATGACGGCGCACCCGTCGAATTCTAGGAGGAATCACTGGGAATTGCCCAACTGAATTCCAAGATGGCCAGGCGGCGGGGGCGAACTATGTGGTCGGCTGACCCCCAAAAAGGTGCAATAATGACGCAACGCGGTTTCGACCGCTGTCCATCACAACGGATCGTCCGGCACGTACCTGCCGGTGAAGGAGAAAAATAGAACAATGGCGTCTGTAACTTTTGACAACGCAACCCGCCTCTACCCGGGATCAACGGTCCCGGCTGTAGACAAGCTGAATCTTCACGTAGAAGACGGCGAATTCCTCGTTCTTGTCGGCCCCTCGGGTTGCGGTAAGTCCACCAGCCTCCGCATGCTCGCCGGCCTCGAAGAGGTCAACGATGGCAGCATCCTTATCGGCGACCGCGACGTCACCGATGTTCCGCCGAAAGACCGCGACATCGCGATGGTTTTCCAGAACTACGCGCTGTACCCGCACATGACGGTGGCCGAGAACATGGGCTTCGCGCTCAAGATCGCCGGCGTCAGCAAAGAAGAGCGCGCCGAGCGCGTACTTGAGGCCGCAAAGTTGCTCGACCTCGAGCCCTACCTCAACCGCAAGCCCAAGGCGCTCTCGGGTGGTCAGCGCCAACGTGTAGCCATGGGTCGCGCTATCGTTCGCCAGCCCCAGGTCTTCCTCATGGATGAGCCGCTTTCGAACTTGGACGCCAAGCTGCGCGTGCAGACACGTACGCAGATCGCGAGCCTGCAGCGCCGCCTCGGAGTGACCACGGTTTACGTGACCCACGACCAGACCGAAGCTCTCACCATGGGTGACCGTATCGCCGTTCTCAAAGACGGCCTCCTCCAGCAGGTTGGTACTCCTCGCGACCTCTACGAATCACCTCAGAACGTGTTCGTTGCTGGCTTCATTGGTAGCCCCGCCATGAACCTCTTTAGCGTCAACATCGTCGACGGTGGTCTGCAATTTGGCGATGCTGTTGTTGCGGTTGACTCCGAGACGCTCGGTGGAACCGACGCTAAGACCGTGACCATCGGTATCCGCCCTGAAGACGTCATCGTGTCGACTTCGGGCAGCGGACTTCCGGTCGACGTCGACCTCGTAGAAGAGCTCGGTGCTGACGGTTACCTTTACGGTCACGCTGAGATTAACGGGGAGCGCGTGGACATCGTTGCTCGCGTTGATGGCCGCTCGCACCCGAACGCTGGCGAAAAGGTGTTCCTCACCCCGGAGCCCAACCACGTTCACGTGTTTGACACCGAGTCGGGCCTCCGCCTCACCAAGAAGCCTGTAGTCGCAAGCTAACTTTCGCTTTACGATCGAGCCCGTCGACGTCGAACCCAGTTCGGATGTTCGGCGGGCTCCTTCTTGTTAAGGACATGTGAATGACTGGTTCTGTCACTATCACCGCGGCAACCGCCGATCCGGCTCTGCTCGACTTACCCTGGTCGCTGCCGCTGGAGTTGTGGCCGGATGATGCGATCGCGACTCTCCCCAAGGGCATTTCGCGCCACCTCGTGCGCTTCGCCAACCTCAGCGGCTTCGTCGTGGCAATCAAGGAGACGTCCAGCGAACTCGCGAGACGCGAGTATGAGATGCTGCGCACGCTTCAAAAACTTGATGTGCCGTGCGTCGATCCGCTCGCGATCGTCACGAACCGCACCGCAGCCGACGGCGAAGAGCTGAAGTCGGTGCTCGTCACCCGCCACCTCAAGTTTTCGCTCCCCTACCGCGCGGTGTATTCGCAGAGCCTGCGCCCCGAGACCGCCCGACGCCTCGTCGATGCCCTGGCAGTATTGCTCGTTCGCCTGCACATCGTTGGCTTCTTCTGGGGCGACGTCTCGCTCTCTAACACTCTCTTCCGCCGGGATGCTGGCGCCTTTGCCGCCTATCTGGTGGATGCCGAAACCGGCCAGCTCTACGACCGGCTCTCCAACGGCCAGCGCGAGAACGACCTCGAGATCGGTCGCGTCAATATTGCCGGCGAACTCCTCGACTTGCAGGCAGGCGGACGTCTCGAAGCAGACATCGATCCCGTAGAAATCAGCAACGGAATCGTCGCCCAATACCGCACGCTCTGGAAAGAGCTCACCGGGTCGGAGCGCTTCGATCATTCCGAACGCTGGCGTATCAACCAGCGTGTGGAACGCCTCAACGCGCTCGGCTTCGACATTGAAGAACTCGCGATCAAAACGGAAGACTCGGGCACACGCGTGCGCATCCAGCCGAAAGTCGTGGATGCCGGACACCACTCTCGCCGCCTGCTGCGCCTCACCGGGCTCGACGCCCAGGAGAATCAAGCCCGCCGCTTGCTCAACGATATGGATTCATACCGCGCAGCGTTCGACAAGCAAGACATGGACGAAGAAATGCTGGCTCACGAGTGGGCGGCGCGTGTGTTCGAGCCGGTCATCCGAGCTATCCCCAAAGAACTGCGCGGCAAGCTCGAGCCCGCCGAAGCCTTCCACCAGCTGCTCGACCACCGTCGTCAACTGGCGCAGGATTCCGGCCACGACATCCCCCTCGCCGAGGCGGTGAGCAGCTATGTCGAGAACGTGTTGCAGTTCCGTCGCGACGAAGCCACCATGATCAACCCGCCAACGGGGGCGTTCACGATGCCGATTACGCTGCCCGGGGATGGCGAAACCGATCACGACGGTGGCGACGACGGGGAAGATTGGCGGCTCAAGGTCTAGCTTGCTTTCAGCGGGCGATTGCTGCGGCGGCCATTAGCCGGACGCGATTGCCGCGGCGACTGTTAGTCGGACAGCAGTTGTTCCAGCCCGCGCCCGGTCACGTGCTCAAACACGAGATTGGTCTCGGTATGAGCGACAGCCGGATGACTGGCCAGATAGGTCAGCATGAAGTCTCTGAGCTCTGCCGCACTGCGCGCCGCGACGTGCAGCAAGTAGTCGTCTCCGCCGCCGGTGTGAAAGAAGGCAAGGACGCCAGGCCAGCGGGGCGCGGCACTCCGGAACGCATCCACGTCTTCCCGCACGTGCTTGACGAGCTTGATCGAGATGAGCGCTTGCACGCTCATTCCGAGCTTGGCGACATCGATATCGGCGTGAAAACCGCGCAAGTAGCCTTCGTCGTGAAGGCGGCGCAGTCGCTGGGAGACGGTGGATTCCGAGACGCCGGCATCGGCGGCGAGCGCCGAGCCCGAGCGGCGCGCGTTGGTGGCCAAACTGGCCAGAATCGCGCGGTCAACAGAGTCGATGGGCAAGCTGTGGGGTTCGGTCACGGGATCCTCCTTCGTCGCAGCTTATGCGAAAAATGTCACATTTCGTGAAGAACCTGCAACGCGAGTTGATTAGGGGCGCACTTTCTGTTGTTATCTAGTCATGCTGCCTCACGACATCCATCTCGAAACCCTTGCTGTTCACGCGGGAATGGAGGGCGTGCAGGAATCTGGTGCCCACGTTCCCTCTATCGACCTCTCGACGACAAACCCCCTACCCAGCGTTGAAGTCGGCGGTGACTCCTACGAGAACCTCGCCACGGGAAACCCCATCATCGACGGTCACTCCGCGGTGTACCAGCGACTCTGGCAGCCCGGCGTTGCTCGCTTCGAGGACGGGCTCGCCGCTCTTGAAGGCGCAGAAGCAGCCGTGGCGTTTGCCAGCGGAATGGCAGCGCTCTCTGCCGTACTGATTGCCATCGCGTCGGCCGGTCGACCGCACGTGGTGGGCGTTCGACCGCTCTACGGCGGAACCGACCACGTACTCGACAACGGACTGCTCGGCACTACCGTGACGTGGGCCGATGCCGACTCGATCGTCAACGCCATCCAGCCCAACACCGGCCTCATCGTCATTGAGTCCCCCGCTAACCCCACCCTCGAACTCGTCGACATCAAGAAGGTCGTTGACGCCGCAGGTGCCGTGCCCGTTCTTGTCGACAACACCTTTGCGACTCCCGTGCTGCAGCGCCCGATTGAACTCGGAGCCGCAATGGTGCTGCACAGCGCCACCAAGTACCTCGGCGGTCACGGGGATGTGATGGGCGGCGTCATCGCCACGAGCGAAGAGCACGCCAAGGCCCTGCGTAACGTTCGCGCGCTCACCGGCGGAGTCCTTCACCCCTTCGCGGCGTACCTGCTGCACCGCGGCCTGCGCACTCTGCCCCTGCGCGTGCGCGCTCAGCAAGAGACGGCCGGCGAACTCGCTCGCCGCCTCGACGGCCACCCCGCACTCGCTCGCGTTCTCTACCCCGGCCTACCCGGCCAGGACCCCGCTGGCCTTATCGGCACTCAGTCCGCTGGCGCTGGTTCGCTCATCGCGCTTGACCTTGCCGGTGGCTACGAGGCCGCGGCGAAGTTCACGGAGGCAGTAAAGCTCATCACCCACGCCGTCTCGCTGGGCGGTATCGACACCCTCGTGCAGCATCCGGCATCGCTCACGCACCGCCCCGTCGCCTCCGAGGCGAAGCCCGGCGCTGGCATTGTTCGACTCTCGGTCGGCCTTGAGCACGTGGATGATCTGATGAACGACATCACGGCAGCGCTCGACGCTGTCACCAGCAACTAGCGTCACTCGCTGAAACGCGAAGAGCCGCTGTCCCCGAGGGGGCAGCGGCTCTTTGGCTGTGCAGCTCAGGCTGGGCCTGAGACAGTGCTACTTCTTAAGACGGTGCTACTTCTTCTTGCGAGCGGCAGCACGCAGCTTCGAGATTTCGTAGAGCGTGACACTGGCTGCGATACCGGCGTTGAGCGACTCGGTGGAAGCGCTGATCGGAATCGAGACAATGGCGTCGCAGTTCTCGGTAACGAGCCGCGAAAGGCCCTTACCTTCGCTACCGACGACGATCAGCACGGGCTCTTTCGCCAGCGGCAACGAGGGAAGCGACAGGTCGCCGTCTCCGTCGAGACCGAGCACGAAGACGCCGCGCTTCTTGTATTCCTTGATCATTTGCGTGAGGTTGTTCGCCATAGCAACGGGCGTGCGAGCAGCAGCACCGGCCGAGGTCTTCCATGCGGATGCCGTCATACCGACCGAGCGACGCTGTGGAACGATGACACCCTGGCCGCCAAACGCGGCAACCGAACGCACGATGGCTCCGAGGTTGCGGGGGTCAGTGATGCCGTCGAGAGCGACAAGTAGCGGAACGTGGCCGCGCGACTCGACCTTGTCGAGAAGCTCCATCGGGTGCGCATACTCGTACGGCGGCACCTTAAGGGCGACGCCCTGGTGCACGGAGTCGAATCCGGCGAGGCGGTCGAGTTCTGGACGCATCACTTCGAGCACAGCAATGCCGCGCGCGGTAGCGAGCTTCACGATCTCCTTCACGCGGTCATCGAACTCGATGCGCGCTGCCATGTAGAGAGTGTGAGCAGGAATCTTGGCACGCAGGGCCTCAAGCACGGAGTTGCGGCCGGTGACGATCTCCGACTCATCCGCCGACTTCGCAACGCGAGACTGTCCGCCACGGTTCGAAGGCTGCTGCTGAGCTCCGGACGGCTTTCCGCCCTTGCGCCGTGTTCCGCCCGCCGCTTCATAGCGTTCTGCGGCCGCTTTGCGCTTCCCTGCGGGGTGGTAGGGGCGGTCTTCAGCCTTAGGCGTGGGCTTGCGACCTTCGAGAGCTTGACGCCCCTGGCCTCCCGACCCGACCTGGGGACCTTTACGACTCTTGCGCACCGCTCCGGCGCGAGGGGTGTTACCTGGGTTTTTCACGAGTGTTGCTCCTGTCGGAAGCGCCGCTCAGTCACGGCAAGCTCCAATGTGATCCGGTCGAGTCATCTTCGAGAGTGATTCCCGCCGCTGATAGTTCATCACGGATTCGATCCGCGACAACGAAATCTTTCGCCGCGCGGGCTTTATTGCGATCCTCAATGAGCGTGTCAACCAGTGCTGACAGTGCAGCAACAGCTGGTTCTGAACGATCAGAACCCCATCGTGGATCAAGTGGGTTGATACCCAATACAGCTGCCATAGCGACCACTTGCGAACGCGCCGTGGCGACCGTTGCAAGATCCCCATCGTCGAGGGCGGCGTTGCCCGAACGAATCGTTTCGTGCACTACCGCGAGCGCTTGCGGCACCGCAAGGTCGTCATCCATCGCTTCGCCAAATGCCTCGGGCACCTCGTTGGTGTTCGCAGTATCAAAGCGAGTGTCACGCAGTCGGCGCGACGCCCGCTCGATGAACACCTCAAGGCGCTCAAAGGCGGCCTCAGCTTCTGCAAGCGACGTGTCAGTGTAGTCGATTGTGGAGCGGTAATGTGCAGCACCGAGCAGATAGCGCACCACTATCGGGCGGGCTGCATCCAAAAGGTCGCGGGCAAACACCGAATTACCGAGTGATTTTGACATCTTCTGGCCGTTGACGTTGACCATTCCGTTGTGCACCCAGTGGCGTGCAAACTCATCGCCGAGCGCCGCCGACTGGGCAAGCTCATTCTCATGGTGCGGAAACCGCAGGTCGAGGCCACCACCGTGGATGTCGAACGCACCACCCAAATAGCGGCGCGACATGGCGGAGCACTCAATGTGCCAGCCGGGGCGACCATCGCCCCACGGCGATGACCAGGATGCCGTCGCGGGCTCGGTGGGCTTGCTGCCCTTCCAGAGGGCGAAGTCGCGCGCATCGCGTTTGGCGCGCGGATCGGCGTCTGCGGCAGCAACCATGTCGTCGAGCTTCTGACGAGTGAGCTCACCGTAGGAGGGCCACGACTGGGTGTCGAAGTAGACATCGCCCGAGCCATCGGTGGCGGCATAGGCGTGACCGCGCTCGATGAGCAGCGCAATCAGGTCGCGCATTTCGGAGATGTTGGCTGTCGCGCGCGGCTCATAGCTCGGCGGGAGAATGCCGAGCTCGTTGTAGCCAGCAGTGAATTCGAGTTCAATTCGGTAGGCCAGAGCCCACCACTGTTCCGTCGAGCCCTCGGCTGCGGCATCCGCTGCTTTGCTCAAGATCTTGTCGTCGATGTCGGTGACGTTGCGCACGAGCGTGACATCGAGACCGCGGTAGGTGAGCCAACGACGCCAAATGTCGTAGACGAGCGCTGAGCGCAAGTGACCGATGTGCGGGGCCGACTGCACCGTGGGACCGCACACGTACATTCCCACCTTGCCCGGTTCGCGAGGTTCGAGGTCGACGAGGCTGGCACTACGGGTGTCATACAGGCGAATAGTCACTAAGCAAGTTTAGCGACCGCCGCTACCAATGCGGGGCTTCTCTCGTAGAACGCTGGAAGTTATGCGCACGAGTGTGTAAACGGCCGTAGAATGAGTGCAAATCAGCAACGAAGCACGAGAGAGGGACGGACCCATACCCAGTCCACGCAACCAAGCCATGCTTGTCAAAGCAGCCACCCTCTATTACCTCGAGGGCAAATCGCAGGCCGAAGTCGCTCAAGAGATCGGCGTTTCGCGATCGAACGTGTCTCGCGTTCTCGCTGACGCCCGCAAGAACGGCATTGTTGAAATTCGCATCAACGACCCCTTCGGTCGCGCCCAAGACCTCGAAGCGCAGCTCGTTGCTCGCTATGGTCTGCGCGAATGCCGAGTCGCCCCCAGCACGGGTTCTGACAACCAGCTTTCCCGCGTCGGCGCCCTCGGCGCTCAGTGGCTCATCGACAACCTTCCCCGTGATGGCGGGGTGGCCCTCTCCTGGGGCTCCAGCGTTCAGGCTGTTGTCGACGAGATTCCGGATGACGCCTCCCACGAGAACATCGAAATTCTCCCCCTCGTGGGCGGGCTTTCCATCGTCGACTCCGCTCGCGACGGTAACGTCTTGGTGCGCCTTTTGGCCACCAAACTCGGAGCCCAACACCGCCGCCTGTATGCCCCAGCGGTTGTCGAATCGCTCGAATCTCGCGAAGCGTTCCTCAGGGAGCCATCGATCACGGGCGTGCTCAACGCTTCCCGCCGCGCCACAATCGCGATCGTCGGAGTCGGAAATGTGGGCAAGGGCGCCTCAAGCGCAATCATCGAGTCGATGAACCTGAGCCGCAGCGAACGCAGCGACTTCGCGGCATCCGGAGCAGTGGGTGACTGCTGCACGCGCTTCTTCGACCACGAAGGAAAACTTGTGGAGTCGGTCGTCAACGACCGTGTGATCGCGATCGACCTTGACGAACTCGGCAGCATCCCCACCGTAGTGGGCGTCGCCGCAGGCGCACACAAGGTCGAGGGCACCCATGCAGCCCTCACCGGCGGACTGTTCGACGTTCTCGTCGTCGACTCCGAGCTCGCACTAGCCCTGCTCAACCAGCGCTAGCGAGTGCAACCGCTACCCAGCGGCGGAAGCGAGAAGGTCGGCGAATGTCGCCGCGAGTTCTTTTGGCGTTGTCGCCGCGCTTAGAGTGTCGTGCCAGTCGTCGAGCTGGAAGACCCCGATGAGTTGCGACAACATTTCAGCTTGCGCATGTGGTTCGGTCACGAGAATGAGAACGGCCACGCGAGCAGCCACGGTCGAGTCCGCTCCGCCCATCTCGCCGAATTCGACGGGATGCGCGAGGGTGGCGATTCCGAGCCCTGATTCAATGGCGTGCTCGACATCAGCGTGGGGAATTGCTACCGGGATGACCGTGGGTAGACCAGTGGGGAAGGCGAGTTCGCGCTTGAGAAGTGCCGCTTCGTAGCTGGGCCGCACAGCGCCGACCGCTAAGGCCTGCTGCGCGAAAGCGGAGAGCACTTCGCCGCTAGTTCTCGCCTCGAGCCCCACGATACTGAGGTCGGCGCGGGGCACCACGGGTACCGAAGTCGGGGTCTCGCTCATGATTTCTCGTCTTTCCGGGCGCCAGTGTTAGTCAAAAAGATCTTGCTGTGTACACATTTGTATATCAAAGGTGCATAATTGTCACGACGCTATCGCCCCGCGAATACATTGGAGTATTGGAAAATGGCCACAAAACGCATTCTCGTTATCTGCGGCACTGGAGTCGCAACATCCACCGTGGTCGTCAGCAAGATTCGCACCTTCTGCGAATCCAAAGGACTCAACGCCACAATTACGCAGGGCAAAGTAGCCGACACTCTGCGCGGCAACCTCGACGCAGATTTCATCGTGGCCACCACCCAAGTGCCCGATTCCGTCGGAATCCCGGTCATCGCTGGCCTCCCCTTCCTCACCGGAATGGGCCTCGATAAGGCCTATGCCGAGATCGAGGAACAGTTCGCCTAACCCGCGAAACACGGCGGCTCGCGCCTCTCGCACGGTCCGCCAGAGCATCATCTTCACGAGCGCCCGCGCAGCACTGCGCCGAGCTCATCTCCCAGCCTCGACAAACCTCAGAGAATTGGACGTTCAACGTTGAACATCATTGAAGATATTTTGACAAATATCACCAGCTACCTCACGGCTCTCGGAGCCTCCGTCACACTGCCGATCCTCATCACGATCTTCGGTATGATCCTTGGCCAAAAGTTCAGCCAAGCGCTGCGCGCCGGCGTGCTGATCGGTATCGGCTTCATCGGCATCAACCTCGTGATCGGCCTCATGGCGGGTACCGTCGGTCCTGCCGCTCAAGCTCTCGCAACCAACCTCGGGGTGAACCTCACAGTTCTCGATGTGGGATGGCCCGCGAGTGCGGCCATCGCCTTCGGTTCGACTGTCGGGGCGGTGATTATTCCTGTCGGCATCCTCGTCAACATGGTGCTGCTGTGGTCGGGCCTCACCCGCACGTTCAACATTGACCTGTGGAACTTCTGGCACTTCGCGCTCGTTGGCGCTCTTGTCGGAGCCGTCACAAATAACTTCTGGATCGGTATCGCCGCGGCGGCCGTACACATGGTGATCGTTCTGGCTCTCGCCGACCTCTCAGCTCCACTGATTCAGAAGTACTTCAACTTCCCCGACATCTCGTTTCCCCACGGAACCAGCGCGCCGTACATCCTGTTCGCGATCCCCTTCAACTGGGTCTTCGATCGCATCCCCGGCTTCCGCAACCTGAAGGCAGACCCGCAGACCATCGAGAAGCGCTTCGGAGTCTTCGGTGAATCGATGATCTTGGGTCTCGTGCTCGGAATCATCATCGGTCTCGCCGGCTTCGGTTTCGACAACCCTCGTGAAGACTCCATCGCGATCCTCGTACTCGCCATCAGCCTCGCTGCCGTTCTGTTGCTTCTGCCGCGCATGGTCTCGATCCTCATGGAAGGCCTCATCCCGGTCTCCGATTCCGCTCGCGAGTTCGTTCAGAAGCGTTTCCCCGGTCGCAAGTTCTACATCGGTCTCGACACCGCAATTGCCGTAGGCCAGCCCGCCGTACTCGCCACCTCACTGGTACTGGTCCCTGTTACGGTACTCATCGCCATCGCGCTCGCTCCCGCCGGCAACCAGGTACTTCCGCTGGTGGACCTCGCAACCCTGCCATTCATCGTGGCCATGATGGTTCCGATCTTCCGCGGCAACATCGTTCGCTCGGTTATCGGTGGTGCCATCGTGATCGGAATCGGCCTCTTTATCGCGACCGCAACCGCACCGCAGTTCACCGCTATTGCCGAAGCCTCAGGCTTCACCGACACGCAGGGTTCGCAGCTCATCTCGTCGCTCGTCGACGGAGCCAACCCCCTCACCGGTCTATTCTTCGGGGTCGCGAACCTCGGTGGCTGGACCATCGCAGTATTGGGCGTCCTCGCCCTCGGATTCGCCTACTGGGTGAGCCGCCTCGAGAAGAAGCGCGACATCGTTCGCGCTCAGGTCGAAGCGGATGCCGCAGCAGCATCCGACGAAGAAGCAGCTAAGGCCTAAACCAGGTCTAGCCTCGCCGCCAAAGGCCCCGCTCCCCCAGGAAGGAGCGGGGCCTTTGTGCGTGTCGAAGACGCGCGAACCAACCTCTCGAGCGTCACAGGGCCATTGACGGGCGCATTGGACTCTCAAAACAGCGCACAGGGCTCGCCACGGAGCCGTTGTCCTCACGCCGCTCGCCGTGTCCCCACCCGTTAACGCACAGAAGGCCCGCACCAATCGGTGCGGGCCTTCTGTGGTGGTTACTATTCGACGGTAGCGAGCAATTCTGCGAGCTCGTCGAGCACCGTGTCAGCGCCCTCATCGTCGGAAGCCAGCGTGACGGTTTCACCCTGAGCGACACCGAGCGAAATCACGGCGAGGATGCTGGCGGCGTTCACAGCCTTGCCATCCTTAGCAACGGTGATCGCCAAGCCGCTCTTGCTAACCGCCTGCGTGAAGAGTGCTGCGGGGCGAGCGTGAAGACCCGAGGGGGAAACGATTGTGGCTGTGCGTTCTGACATTGTGTACCTGTTTTTCAGACGTGGTGGACTACGCCCCTTGACGGACGCGGCTGGGGTATCCCGCGGGCGGGTTGCGACTCTAGAGCAAACGCTCCGGATTCGCGACGAGGTTCGTGATGGTCGCGAGCATGCGTGCGGCATCAGCACCATCCGCTACACGGTGATCGACGGTGAGACCGATCGTGCAGCTCAACCGCACACCGAAGGTCTCGTCGTCGAACACGCGCATGCGCGGCTTGACGGCGCCCGACGACAGAGCCGTCGATTGCGGTGGGGTCAATAGTGCGTTGAACGATTCCACGCCGAATCCGCCCAGGTTCGAGAATACGCTTGTTCCGCCACCGAGGCGTGCAGGAGGCAGCGTGCCCTTGCGCGTCTCGTCTACGACACCGGCGATCTCAGCAACCAGTTCAGCAAGCGTTCCCTCGTGCGAGTTCTTCAGTACCGGCGCGAGCAGCCCCGACGGTGAATCGATCGCGAGGGCGATTCCGATGTGCTCGTTGGCAACGACTCCCTCATCAGTCCAGGTGCCATTGAGCGCAGCGTTCTCGGCCAGAGCGATTGCTTGAGCCCGCACAAAGAGTGCGGTCCAGCTTGCGCCACCGAGCGTGGTTTTGCGCACGGCAGCCAACGCTGACAGGTCAAGGTCAACATAGGCGGTGAACTGCGGAACGAGAGCGGATGCCGTCATCACCTTGGCAACCTGCTTGCGGGTGCGCAGACGGCGAGCTTCCACCGGGTCGACAGCTCTGGCCGGTGCAGCGGCAGCGGGAGCAGTAGCTGCAGGAGCAGCAGGCGCTACCGCGGCTGGAGCAACAGGCGCAGCCGGTGCAGCGGGAGCCGCGACCGGAGCAGCAGCAGACGCCGCGGAGGTTCCGGCAGCAGCTGCTTCAACATCCGACAAACGAACGGTGTTGTCCGGCCCGGTCGGCGTGACCGACGAGAGGTCAACGCCGTGTTCGGCGGCGGCACCGCGAGCGGCAGGAACAGCGGGGATCCACCCGGTCTCGATGGGGGCAGGAACGGCAGCCGGAGCTACTTCCGCAGCGGCCGGAGCAGCAGCGGGAGCGTCAGCGGCGGGCTCGTCAAAAAGTCCACCGAGCAGGTCATCGGCCTCTGTCGTGATGAAAGCGATGGTGTCGCCCACCGCGTACACCTCATCGGGCTGGGCGATGATCCGAGCGAGCACGCCGTCGAAGGGCGACTCCACTTCCATGTCAACCTTGTCGGTCGCGACCTCACAGATTGGCTCCCCAGAACGAACCGAGTCACCCTCCTGCTTGAGCCACGCGACCATGGTGCCCTCTTCCATGGTCATGGACATCTTGGGCATTGTCAGAGGCAGCTCAGACATGTCACCACTTCCGAACGAGATCAGTGGCCGCCGCTACGATGTCTTCGACCTGCGGCACCGAAGCACGCTCGAGCTTGGGAGCGTACGGGATCGGGATGTCGAGGCCAGCAAGACGCTTGATCGGCGCGCGAAGGTAGCCGAAGGCATCCGACTCGGAGATGATGGCAGACACTTCAGACATGAAGCCGAGGGTGCGCACCGCTTCCTGCACGAGCAGAACGCGGCCGGTGGCCTTGACGGTGCGCAGGATGGTGTCGCTGTCGAGCGGCTTGAGCGTGCGCGGGTCAACCACGGTCGCTTCGATGCCGTCGGCCGCAAGAATCTCAGCTGCTTCGAGCGCGCGGCTCACTTCAACACCCGTGGCGATGATCGTGAGGTCCTTGCCCTCGCGGGGAACCGCAGCGACGCCGAGCGGTGTGCGGATGTCGCCCGTGCGAACCTCGCCCGAGGTCTTGTAGAGCAGCTTGTGCTCGATGACCATGACGGGGTTGGGGTCGTCGATGGCCGAGAGCAGCAGGCCCTTGGCGTCATCCGCCGTTGCTGGCATAACAACCTTGAGTCCGGGAATGTGAACAAACCAGGCTTCGAGGCTCTGGGAGTGCTGCGCGGCAGCACCCGTTCCCGAACCACCCGGCGCGCGGATAACCATCGGAACGTTCACTGCGCCACCGAGCATGAAGTGAATCTTCGCTGCCTGGTTAGCGATCTGGTCCATAGCCTGAGCCGTGAAGTCAGAGAACTGAATCTCGACGATCGGGCGCATGCCCGTCATCGCGGCACCGACACCGGCGCCCATGATGCCGAGCTCGCTGATGGTGGTGTCGCGAACGCGGTCGGGGCCGATCTCGTTGATGAGCTCGCCGGTGACACCGAAGGCGCCACCGTACGTTCCGACGTCTTCACCCATGATGAAAACGTTGGGATCCTTGGCCATAGCAACACGCAGAGCGTCGCGAACAGCCTCGGAGTAGGTCATGGTTACGGTTTCGCCCGTCGCGGGCGCTGCGGTCTGTGCCGCGGTCGTCTCAATAGTCATTGTCGTTACCTTGCGTAGACGGCGGAAAGAAGGTCGTCAGCGGTCGCGTCTGGCGCTGCGTTTGCGCGCTGTACAGCACCGCGAAGTTCGGTGCGTACGTTGTCACGAACGGCATCGATGTCAGCCTGCGTGAGGCCACCGGCGGCGAGAGCCTGCGCCTCAAACAGCGGAATCGGGTCCTTGCCGCGCCACTCATCAATCTCGTCGCGAGTGCGGTACAGGTTCTTGTCCGACTTGGAGTGGCCGCGCCAGCGGTACGTCTTGGCTTCAATGAAGGTCGGTCCCCCACCGGCTCGAGCCCGGTCAACCGCTTCCTTCGTGGCGTCATAGACCGCCTGAACGTCGTTGCCGTCAACGGTCACTCCGGGGATGCCGTAGCCCTTCGCGCGGTCAGAAAGCTGGTCGAGATTGAAGGCCTTCTCTGACGACATCGACATGCCGTAGAGGTTGTTTTCGCACAGGAACACTACGGGAAGCTGCCACATGGCCGCGAGCACGACGCCCTCGTGCCAGGCACCCTCACCCATCGCACCGTCACCGTGGAAGCTGACAGCAACCTGCTTGGTACCGCGCATCTTGGCCGACAGCGCTGCGCCGGTAGCGATCGGAACGCCACCAGCCACGATGCCGTTGGCGCCGAGGTTTCCGGTTGCGGTATCCGCAATGTGCATCGAACCGCCGCGACCGCGGCAGTAGCCGGTCTCTTTCGCGAGAAGCTCAGCCATCATGCGCTCCATGTCGGCGCCCTTGGCGATGCAGTGGCCGTGGCCGCGGTGGGTCGAGGTGATGTAGTCGTCCTTGTTGAGGGCGAGGCACGCGCCGGTCGGTACAGCCTCTTGACCGATCGAGAGGTGCATTGTGCCGTGCATTAGTCCACGGCCGTAGAGGTCTTCCACTGCCTCTTCAAAGCGGCGGATTTTCCACATGGTGGCGAGGCTGGCTGCCGCGAGTTCACGGTTCGCAACGATCTGCGTATTCATGGTTGTCACCTTTCTTAGGCGGAGAGCAGCGAAGCGAGAGCGGGAACCTGTAACTGGCCATCGGCCAGAAGGGCATCCTGCAGCTTGCGCAAGATCACGATGGTCTTGGTTTCGTCGAGCTGCACGTCGTCGTACGTGACGGCAGTTCCCTTAGCAACATCGCGGATGAGCGTGCCGGCCGATGCCAGACCGATGGGCAGCTCGCGACCGGCCTTGGCCTCGGCTGCCGGAACAGCGTCACCGTAGACGTGCTCGCCACCGATGCCGTCGATCTTCTCGCCGACCTTGAGGTCGCGCTTCGCCATGGCAGAAACGTCGGCGTTCCAGGCGATCGGAGCAAGCGACGGCTGGCGGTCGATCATGACCTCACCGATCGAGAGCACTGCCTCGACACTCGCGAGGTGGTACGGACGGTAAAACGCGAAGTAAGGGCCGTCACCGAGCTTGAGGTAGCTGAGCTCCTCGTGCACCACGGGGTCGGTCGCCTTAGCAACAACGAAGACACCGGGAGCAACCGGGCCAGTGGCGTAGTCGACAACACCGCTGCGGTCGAGGATTCCGCCGTCTTCGCTAGGCTTGAAGATGTCCTGTAGCGTCGGCACCGTTGCGGCCGGTCCGTGCATCGAGCGCTTCGTGAGCTCGAGGTCTGCCGCGTTAGCGAGGGCAGCCATCTCAATCATGGTCTTGGTTCCGTCGACGAAGCTGCACAGCATCCGCGGGTTCATCCCCTTGGTCTTCGCTTCGTCTTCGAGGCTGCTGGGGGTAGCCGTCTCGTTGAGAGGGTTGTTCTTGCCCTTACCGGCGAGAACTACGTCAAGGCCGATGTCCTCGACGTACTCGACGAGCTTGAGGCACTCAACGGGCTCATCGCCACGGCAGACCGTGTAGATGCTGCCGGTCTGAGCGGCGATACGAGCCAGGAGGAGACCGACCGTAACGTCAGCTTCCACGGTCATGAGGGCGACATCTTTGCCGCCAAGCAGCGACGCGAGGGCGACCTTAGCGGCGATCTCGGGAACACCCGAGCACTCAATGACCATGTCGATGGGGAGCTTCGGAAGAGCAAGAGCGTCGTTGACGACCACGTGGCCGCCGTTTTCGATCGTGGCGGCGAGCGTCTCGAGGTCTGCTGACTGGTCAACGTCGGTGATGCCGGCGTTAGCGAGAGCACCTACGGCACGGTCGATAGCGATGTCCGCGACGGCGGTGATGTCCACGCCCTTCTGGCGGGCAATCTGGGCGATAAAGCCGGAGCCCATCTGACCTGCGCCGACGAGACCGATGCGAACGGGACGACCGACCTCACGCTGACGCGCAAGCAGTTTGTTTGTGTAACCCATGACTACCCCTTTGAAACCACGTTGGTGCACTTATGTGCGTTTGTTAATCAAGTATGTGTATTTAGTATGCCCCGCCGGGAACGACGATGCAATGTCGGATGCCGAAACACCCGAACGAGTGATGTCGCTACTTGCGGGCTGCCGCTGCGACGTTGCGCTTATACGTCACCCAGTACTGCTTAGTGGCGTAATCCACGGCTGCCGTCATCATCTTTTCTTTAGTGCGAAGCGTGGCGGTGTCGAGGTCGCCGATCAGTTCGGGGCGCGGCTTGAACCGCGCGAGAACTGTGCTGCCAACCATGGCTTCAGCAGCCACGATGCGTGTTGTTGAGGCATCAACAACCAAGAGAACGATGGCGCCACGGAGAAAGTGCTTACCGCGACCGGAGACCAGGAAGTGGTCCTTTGCGCCAAGGTAGCTCGATCCGAGACGTTTGGTGGCACGCGAGTACGTGCGCTGTTGAAGGAGGCTAAATACAACGCTCAGGACGAGCGCTGCGATCAGCAGGAGTGCGAAACCGGTGTCCATGTCAACTACCTTCGATGAGCTCGATGGTGACGCCAGCCTCGGGCAACGAGAGCGTGCCCTTCGCGTGGATGGCGCCGGGGAGAATCTTTTGGCTGTCTTCTGGGTCGCTGTAGACCACAAAGTGGCCGAGCGTGCGGAGGTTGTTGGCCGCGATCTCGCCAACCTCCGTAATGGTGACTTCAGAGTCCCCCACCCGCAGCACGTCTCCCGGCTGGGGGTCGCGCTGCGGGTGGTGGTGCGTGACAGCGTGGACGACACTTACCTCAGCCAGCTCGGCGGGGCAGGGTTCTCCGAAGAAGATCACCACTCCTCCGTCGAACATTTCGGTGGCGTCCGTTCCGATGGACGTGACCTCGCTGCGGTAGTAGGTAGTCATTGCTGTCTCGCTTTTCTCTGCTGTTGCGTGTGGTGGTTGTACTGGCGGTAGTGCTTAGATCAGCGCGAAGCTTGCGCCCCACGCGATCAAGACTGCCAGTGGCGATGTGATCAGGCGAGAGAACAGCACGGCAGGCACGCCCACTGCGACCGTCTCTGGCTTAGCTTCTCCCAGGGCAAGACCCACGGGAACGAAGTCACAACCGACCTGACCGTTGATGGCGAAGAGCGTCGGCAGTGCGTACTGCACCGGCAGTGCTCCAGCGGCGATCTGTGTACCCATGAGTACACCGACGACCTGAGCGATCGCCGCGCCTGGTCCCAGAATGGGCGACAGGAATGGTAGTCCCGTGATCACGCCAAGCAGGATCAGTCCGATCGGGTTCGAGGCCAAGGGAGTCACGGCCTGCGCAATGAGATCCGAGAGTCCCGAGTAGGTGACGAAACCGATCAAGAGGCTCACATAGGCCATGAACGGCAGGATCGTCTGCAGCACGAGCTGAACGGTCTGTCGACCGGACGAGAGCAGCGTGTTGATGATGTTTCCGATGACCGAACCAAAGCGCGTCGCCGTGTTCGAGAAGAAGCCGATGAAGCCGCCGCCCGTTGTCGTCTCAGCGCTGAAGTGCTGAACGCTGCTCGTTCCGAAGGCGCCCTGGGGAGCCTCGCTGCCGATCGCCGCACTGGATGCCGCTGCAGCTTCATCCGCGTGAGTCGCGAAGGCAGCTTCACCGTCGGCGAGTTCAACGTTGTCGGTTCCGACGGCCGAGACAAATACGTCCTCGGTGATGTACTTCGCGAGGGGCCCCGAGGGCTCTCCGGGGAAGACGTCAACGGTCATCATGCGCTTCTTGGGGTAAACGCCGATGCGGGCGGTTCCACCACAGTTGATTACGACGGCGACAACGCGCTCTTCGGGAATGCTGTTGGTGAAGCCGTCGACAGCTTCCGCTCCGGTGAGCTCGGCGATCCGCGCTGCGACCGGGTGGATTCCACCACCGGTTACCGAGAGAACCACGTTCTTTTCTGCGCTCGGCTCGAGCAGGAGGCCCTTGCCCCAACCGCCGTTACCGGGCTTGACGAATACGTTTCTGTAGGTGTTCTCGCTCATGATCACACCGCCCCTTCAGTGGAAACCGAGGATCCGGTTTTCTTGGTCGACTTTGCCTCGATGAAACGCTCGCTTGCACGGGCAAATTCGCGGTCGTATTCGTCGAATACGGCCGTAAGACCCTGACGACGGATGAGCAGCTTGGTGATCCACTCGGTGACGATTCCACGAATGAAGATCACGACGATGCCGGTACCGAAGTACAGCAGCGCGAGCAGCGGGTACTTTTCGGGAGCGATGGAGAGCACTCCAGCCGAGACACCAGCCCAGACGAAAATCTCGCCAGCGTTAGCGTGCGGGAAGAAAGCGGTAACAGGGTGCACAAATGACACTGCAGAGTCGTAGAACGCCGGCTTCTGTCGTTCGGGTAGATAGATGCCGAAGGAGTACGCCATCGGGTTGGTCAAGACGATGACCGCAATGATGGGCATGAGGGTGTAGCGAGTGATGGCCCAACGAGCTGACCACTGCACTGCGCGAGTCATGCGTGCTTCGCCCACCCAGGTGGTGATCGCGTACATGAAGGTAAGCAGCACAATCAGCGTCGGCAGAATGCCGGTTGCGAGACCAACGAGAGCTTCACCCGATGCATTGAACAGGCCAATGAAGTGCGTAGCACCCCACGTGAGGGCCTGAATGATCGGGTTGTCGCTGGCCGGCACAGGCGGCGAATCAGCCGCCCAAATTATCGTGTCCAGAACAGATTGCATCTCACACCTTTCTCCAGCCGCAACTTCGTTGTCGGCGCCTGTCAGGGCCGCTGGCGTGACGTGAGGTGCGTGTCCCCATCGACCCTGGTACTACATTTGCACATTTGTGAGTATTGGACTCACAGTCGTGTAGTAACAGGTATATCAGGCTCGCACGCAATCAACCAAGGTGACAAGGAAAGAAATTACGGCTCACGTTCAGCGGCGCTCAACGAGAATCACAGCCGTAACGCCCGTGAACTCCACATCCGGCACCCCAGCGAGCGGCGACCGGCAGCGTGAGAGAGAGGAACTCCGCCGCGAAAGCAGCGAAACGAGACAAGTGATGTCATGCGCGCGAGAGACGCATGACGCAAGCTATTCCCGGTTATGCACTGCTTCGGCAACGGTGCGGGCGTGCACGAGCGCGGTGGCAATCGCAGCCATTCCCTCCCCGCGGCCCGTAAAGCCAAGTGCATCGGAGGTCGTACCCGCAATACTGACGGAGGCACCAAGAATCCCGCTCAGGAACTCCTCGGCCTCGACTCTACGGCGGGAGACCATCGGGTGATTACCGATCAACTGAACGGAGACGTTTCCCACTTCGAAACCCGCATCCCGGATGAGGAATAACGTTTCGCGCAAAAAGATATCGCCATGAGCATCTTCGAACTTGGGGTCGCTTGTACCAAACACACTGCCAAGGTCGCCCAACTTCGCCGCCGACAGCATCGCATCACAAATGGCGTGAGCGACCACATCTCCATCGCTGTGACCGCGAAGACCAATTTCGTCTGGCCAGTGAAGACCAGCGAGCCAGAGTTCCTTGGTCTCGTCGTAGGCGTGCACGTCTGTGCCCGTGCCCACGCGGATGCTCGTCGCCGCCGACTCGGTGAAGAGCTGCTCGGCGCGGCGCAGCTCCCACGCGGTGGTGATCTTGAAGGCCATCGGGTCACCCGCGATGATAGAAACCGGAAAGCCCGCAGCTGCGACGAGCGCCGAGTCATCGGTGTGTTCCTCGCGTGCCGCCTCATGGGCAGAGACGAGTTGTTCGCGCGGAAATCCCTGCGGAGTTTGCACCGCCATAAGCACCGAACGGTCGACCGTCTCGACGATTCGACTCGCGTCATCCGTGCGTTTGATCGTATCGGCAACGGGGAGCCCAGGAACTACACCGGCGCCCGAGGCGCGCACTTCCGCCGCGACGGAGTCAAACACCAGACTGGGCGTGAGCGGGCGAGCTGCGTCATGGACAAGCACCACGTCAATGCTGGGCTCCAGATGCTTCAACGCTTGCGCAACCGACTCTTGGCGGGTTGATCCCCCCACAATAATCACGGCCTCGCGGTCACGACCACCAGGTACGGAGCGTGCGAGCTGCTTGGCAATAGGGCCGTACGACTTGGGGACGGTCACGATGACCTGAGTCGGCTCCACCATTCCGAAAACCGATTCAAGAGCACGACTCAGCGTGGGGCGGCCCGCGAGGTGCACAAATGCTTTTGGTTCGTTGCGCCCAAGACGAGTGCCGTTTCCGGCACCGAGAAGAATCACGGCGACGCGCGGGGAAATCTGTTGGGTCATATGAGGCGGGTATCTCCAAATCGATGGGCGAGGAAATACTCCTCCGCCAAAAAGACGTAGCGAACTAGCCTACCCATGCTCGCCTGTGAATACACAGTCAGCGTTGCGGCCTAAGACGCAAGAACCTCATCGAGAACGAGCGAAGCCTTGTCTTCATCAGTCTTCTCTGCGAGCGCCAACTCAGAGATGAGAATCTGACGTGCCTTGGCGAGCATGCGCTTTTCACCGGCGGAGAGGCCGCGATCTTGATCGCGACGCCAGAGATCACGCACGACCTCAGAAACTTTGATGACGTCGCCGGAAGCAAGCTTCTCCAAATTGGCCTTGTAGCGGCGCGACCAGTTGGTGGGCTCTTCAGTGAACGGCGCGCGAAGCACGTCGAACACCGCGTCGAGCCCCTCGCGACCGATAACGTCGCGAACACCCACGAGATCGACGTTCTCTGCGGGGACTTCGATGGTGAGATCACCCTGAGTAACATTGAGCTTGAGATAAATTTTCTCTTCGCCCTTGATGGTGCGCTTCTTAACCTCGGTGATGGTTGCAGCACCGTGGTGGGGATAAACGACAGTCTCGCCGACCTCAAACAACATGAATAGTGGTCCTCTCGAAGAAAACCCAGTTTATCACAGTAAACCCATGGTAAGGGTTACCTAAGTAAACCACCCCGTGTGGCTATCTATTAGGATGGAGCTGTGACAGTACGCACTCGCGCGACACGCGCCACAGCCTCCGCCCTGATCGCCGGAGCCCTCCTCGTGGGCACCGCCGGTTGTTCGTTCATTACGCCTACCGCGACGTTGAACCACTACGATCCCAGCGACGGCATCGGCGCCGAGGTTGGTGACGTTAAGGTGCGCAACGTTCTCGCCATCAGCAACGAAGACGAGTCCGCTGTCAGCCTGATGGTCACAATCATTAACACCACCGCCTCAAGCGGCAGCCTTCGCTTGCAGTACGAGTCGGCCGATGGCGAGCGCGTAGACATCTCGAAGCCCGTGACATCCAACGAAGTCAAGAGCTACGGCACTGAGGTTGACGGCGACATGATCGTGATCAGCGATGCCGACGTTCGTGCGGGCCAGTTGTTCCCGATCTACTTCCAGTTCGGCAACGACAGTGGCGAAGAGCTACTGGTCCCAGTCATGTCGAGCGACGATGCAATTTACGCCGACCTTGCGCCCGAGAGTGCTCTCGGGCAATAGCAGCACTTTCAGCGCATAGCCTCTGCTCACGCTAACGCGAGCTTGCGAGGCCCCAGCGGAGCCCTCGCCGCCTAGTCCTCAAAGCGGTAGCCGAGCCCACGAACCGTCACGAGAAGCTTGGGCTGCGACGGTGTTTTCTCGATTTTCGTGCGGATACGCTTGATATGAACATCGAGTGTCTTGGTATCGCCAAAGTAGTCGGCACCCCACACACGATCGATGAGTTGACCGCGCGTAAGCACTCTGCCGCCATTGCGCAACAGCAGTTCGAGCAATTCAAATTCCTTCAGCGGCATGGTTACGTCGACTCCGTCGACCGAGACAGTGTGGCGTTCGACATCCATCCGCACTCCACCCGCTTCCAGTACGGAATCCGTCTCTTCTACGTCCTCCGCGCGGCGACGCAGCACGGCGCGAATGCGTGCCAAGAGCTCCCGAGTGGAATATGGCTTCGTGACATAGTCGTCGGCTCCCAGCTCAAGCCCCACCACGATGTCCACTTCGCTGTCTTTGGCGGTGAGCATGATGATGGGCACATTAGAGCGCGTGCGGATCTCACGGCAGACTTCTGTGCCGGCTAGTCCGGGAAGCATAAGGTCGAGCAAGATGAGATCGGCACCGTTGCGGTCGAACTCAGCGAGCCCCGCGAGGCCGTCTTCGGCGATAGTCGCTTCGTAGCCTTCGC
Organism: Salinibacterium sp. 10G20-15; assembly: GCF_057365065.1. Classification (NCBI taxonomy): domain Bacteria; kingdom Bacillati; phylum Actinomycetota; class Actinomycetes; order Micrococcales; family Microbacteriaceae; genus Salinibacterium; species Salinibacterium sp. 10G20-15. Next base: position 1,737,802 of record NZ_CP195118.1, on the reverse strand, counting down.
GCTCCAGCAAGAATGCGAGAGGCTCACTCAACGACGCTTCGTCTTCGACGATCAGAATGCGGGTCATTGTTTGTCTCCAGTTGAGTTAGTTACTTCGGGGTCGATCTCGGGCAGTCGAATCGTGAAGGTCGAGCCGTGGCCCAGCTGCGACCACACACGAATATCTCCCCCGTGATTTTGTACAACGTGCTTTGCGATACTGAGGCCAAGCCCGCTGCCACCAGTGTGACGGCTTCGAGCAGGATCGCTGCGGTAGAAACGTTCAAAGACGCGGTCTAGTTCGTCCTCGGGGATTCCGACGCCCTGGTCAGTGACCGAAATCTCGATGGCTCCGTCGCGATGTCGAACCCCGATACCCACCCGCGTATTCTCAGGCGAGTACTGCACAGCGTTCGAGATGAGGTTGTCGAGAGCCAGAACAAGCAAGGTCTCGTCGCCAAAGGCTTCGAACCCCGTGGGGCCGCCGCTCGCGAGAACGACCTTGTTGAATTCAGCGACAGCACGATTCTGATCAATCGCAACCGAAACCACATTGTCGATATCGACCAGCTCTGCCTCCGCAAGGCCGTCGGCGGATTGCAACCGCGACAGCTCAATAATCTCTTGCGTGATGCGTGCAAGCCGGTGCGACTCTTTAGTGAGGCGCTTCGCGAACCGCTTCACTTGGTCGGGTTCATCAGAGGCGCTCACGAGTGCCTCGGCGAGTAGTCCGACCGCCCCAATGGGGGTCTTGAGTTCGTGACTGATGTTGGCAACGAAGTCTCGACGCACTTCCTCAAGACGGTAGGACTCGGTGCGGTCTTCGGCCAACAGCAAAACATATCGCGTGCCGAGGCGCGCAACACGAACAAAGAGATAAATGTTGGCGTCACCAAAAGGCCCGCGTGAGAGGTGCACTTCTTGCGCTATTGGTTCACCAGTTCGGCGCACTTGATCAACAAACTCGACAAGTTCTGGATGCACGAGCGCGTGATTCCAGACGAGGCCATACGTTAAGGCGCCCGTCGACGCTTTCATGATGTTATTCGAAGGATCGAGGACGATACCCGCGGATTCCAGCGCATCAATGACCTGATCGACGCCATCCGGAACGGCAGCAGAGACTACATGAGCCGCTCGCTGACCCCGTTTCGCGGCTGCGTAAATGATGAAGGACATACCGCCGCCAAGAAATACGCCAAAAGCGAGGGCGGCAGGCACGAGCCACGCAGAGTCCATAACGACTAGATTAGTTACATCTGGAGCATCCGCTTGCCGCAAGTTCGCGACGAGTGCTCACTTCAGATAAAGTTCAGGCCGCCAACACCTGTTGTTAACCTAACGCAGGCAGGGTGGCCTAAGCCGTGCGGGCTTCGTCATGCCCGTATCGAAGGGACGTAGATAGCGTGCGCGAAGTATTTCAACAAGAACTGCGCGAGGTGCAAGACCGCCTCGTGGAAATTGCCAGCCTGGTGGCGGTCTCGATAGAGAACGCCACAAAAGCATTTAACGAATCAGACGTATCACTCGCCGAGACAGTGATCGCGGACGATGATGAGATCGATGCAGCGGCGGCCGAACTCGATGAGCTTGCGATCAACATCCTCGCTCGTCAACAACCAGTCGCCCGCGACTTGAGGATCGTCGTGAGCGCCCTGCGCATCAGCGCATCGCTCGAGCGCATGGGTGACATGGCCGAGCACATCGCTCAACTCGCTCGTTACCGCTTCCCCGACAAGGTGGTGCCCAAGTCGCTGCGAGCAACGTTCGCAGAACTCGGAGCACTCGATGTCGCAGTTGCCAACAAGCTTGTGGAACTGCTCAAGCATGAAGACGTGCGCGTTGCCGAAGAGATTCGCAACGACGACGACAAGATCGACGCGCTGCACCTCAGCGTGTTCGATAAGGTGCTCGGCGAGACCTGGAAGGGCGCTGCGGTCGACACAGTGGATGCCACTCTTGCGTCGCGCTACCACGAGCGTTTCGCCGACCATGCGGTCTCGATCGCCAAGAAGGTTCAGTACCTGGCCACCGGCGATTGGATTCCCGCCGACGACTAACAGTCGTTAACGCGTAACAAAGCCCCGACGAGCTTCGAACTCGTCGGGGCTTTGTGCGCTAGAGGTGCGTGCGGCTGAAGGCTACTTCTTACCCTGCGAGGCGACCGCAGCAGCGCCGGCAGCGGCAGCTTCGGGGTCGAGGTAGTACGCAGGCTTGACCGGCATGAAGTTATCGTCGAGCTCGTATACCAACGGGATACCCGTGGGAATGTTGAGGCTCGCGATGTCGTCATCCGAAATGCCGTCGAGGTGCTTCACGAGCGCGCGCAGCGAGTTACCGTGAGCGGTGACGAGCACGGTCTTGCCTGTGGCAAGATCCTTGGTGATGTCTGACTCCCAGTAAGGCAGCATGCGATCGATAACGATCTTGAGGCTCTCGGTGCGGGGCACCTCGCCGTCGATACCAACATAGCGACGTTCGTGCACTTGGCTGTACTCAGCGTCGTCCGCGAGCTCGGGCGGCGGCACATCGAAGCTGCGGCGCCAGGTCATAAACTTCTCTTCGCCAAACTCTTCGAGAGTCTGCGCCTTATCTTTGCCCTGAAGAGCACCGTAGTGGCGCTCGTTGAGGCGCCACGAGCGCTTGACCGGCAGCCAATCGAGGTCAGCGACCTGAAGGGCGATGTTGGCGGTGTGGATCGCACGCTTGAGCAGTGACGTGTAGAGAACGTCGGGCTGCTTATCGAAAGCAGCGATCAGTTCACCGGCGCGGGCGGCCTCGCCGCGACCTTGCTCGGTGAGCCCGACATCCACCCATCCGGTGAAGAGATTCTTTTGGTTCCATTCGGAGTTGCCGTGGCGCAACAAAATCAGGGTGTGAGTCATAACTCAAGAGTACCGAGATTGATGGGATGCCGCTGCTAGCCGCGAGTAACGGCTCCGAGGCGGGGCAAGCGGGGCACGTTTGCTTCGGCTCCGGCGTCGGTGGGAACAATGACTTCTTGCGCGGCGGCAATCTCACCGATGTCGGAGGTGACGGCCAACGTTTCTGCGGCATCCACTCCCCGTTTGATGACGGCCAGTGCAATCGGGCCAAGTTCGAAGTGGCGCGCGGAAGCAGTGACGGTGCCGACGGTTTTTTCACCGAGACGAACTTCGGCACCGACCTCGGGCAGTGCGCCCTCGGAGCCATCGAGGTGCAGCATCACGAGGCGACGCGGCGGATGCCCGAGATTGTGCACTTTCGCTACGGTCTCTTGCCCGCGGTAGCAGCCCTTGTTGAGGTGCACGGCGGAGCGCATCCAGTCGAGTTCGTGCGGAATCGTGCGGTCATCGACTTCGGAGCTGAAGCGGGGACGCCACGCAGCGATGCGCAGGGCGTCGAACGCGAGCGAGCCGGCAGCGTCGAAGGCCGACAGATCGGCATCGACGGCGACGAGGGTTTCGCGGTAATTCCACGTAGCGGCGGGGTGCGTCGCTGAAGCGGCGTACTGATGGCCGCCGCGCACAACGGACGACCACGGATCGACCCAGACGAGCGGCACGTTCTGAGACGTGGCGGCGGGAACCTCGAGCGCTTCGCCAAAGCTGCCGATCGTCACAAAGTCATCGCTGCGGTCGGCGATCTCTACGCGCAGCATGAACTTCATGCGGTTGAGCCAGGCCGCAAGTGGTTCGCGCTGGGTTCCGTCGATGAGCAACCAGAGGGACTCGCCATCGTCAACAAGCCGCATGGCGTGCTCGACGCGGCCATTGGGGTTGAGCAACAGCGTTTCGGCGCTCTCGCCGGGAGTCAGCCCCATGAGGGACTGCGTGGTGAGCGAGTCGAGCCAGGTCAGCCGGTCGGGACCAGTGATGGTAAGAACGGCACGGTCGGCAAGCTCCACCACCGAACGCCCCTCGGTGAGCGCGCGCTGTTCCCCAAAGGGGTTGCCATAGTGCTCGGGCGGATCACCGATCGCACCGGGGCGTGCAGCAAACAAACTATTCGACACGAGCGAGCCGTCCCGATGCGTGTGTGCGCAAATCTTGACCCAGCGCGGCGATATCCCACGCCCAGAGCAAGTGGTTCTCGACGAGGCCGTACATGCGCGTCGCCGCGGTGTACTCCTTAGCACCTTGCGTGCGCATGACGGCGTCGGTCGCGAGGTCGATGCGGGGCCCCGTCACTTCACCGATGTAAAACTCGTTGATGCCACCCGGATGCACGATGGACGCTTCGATCTCGAAGCCACCGTTCGAAGTGCGCAGTTTCTCCACTTCTTCGGCGGAACCGAAGGGGCGCTCCCCCAGCGCCGGCAATAACCCGGGGCCCGGGTCGCCTTCTGTGGCGGCACGGCGAAGGCGCCAATAGCCGGTCTCGGTCACATGAGGAGTTTGCTCGTCGTCGAGCAACCACGTGTACGAGTTGTAGTTGAGGTGCGGAAGCCCGTCGTGGGTGAAGCTAATGCGCTGGCCGAACTCGACACTGCGCGTTTCGTCGCCGATCTTGTAGTCGACGATGCCCGTGCCCTCCCAGAGGCCAACGAGCCACGAGAGTGGCGCTAATTCAGCAGGGCCGGAAGCGTCGAGCTCAATAACCATGGCGCGCGGTTAGCGCTGGCCGCGAAAGAGGTTGTAGACGACGACGACCGAGACGTAGCCGATCGACAGCGTCGCGAGACCCAAAAGGCCAACAAAGAAGAGCTCAAGTGCGAGAAGCATGTACTAATCCTATCCCTGTGCGGCCCAGCAGCACTAAATGAAAGCGAAAATCGCTGTGGCCGCAGCCACAACTACCAGGGCGCCAACCATGCTGGCGGTTGCGCGCGCTACGAAGCCCTCTTTGCGATGAATGAGCAGTTGAACAACGAACGTAAAGATGACGCAGGCCGCGAGGACAATCGCCAACCACGTGACCCGTGACTCGGGCGCAGCTACCGCGCCGATAATGACCGCGCCCACGAGGCTCAAGGCCCACACGGGCACGACGCTCCACTTTTGCCAAGTCATTGCCCCATCGTAGCGAGAAGAGCACGATTCGGGGGCCGTCACGAGCGCGCGGCGTCGCACGGTAGAATCACTTTTACGCAGTGGGGAGGCCATATGGCACACATCTTGATGCTTAGCTCTGCGCCCGACGCTGATCCATTACCCGCCCTGGGTTTGCTCAGTCACACGGTGGAGGTAGTCGTCGCCGCGCCCGCAACCCTCGTTGCCGCGCCAACTACCGACCTCATCGTCGTCGACGCGACCACCAATCTTGCCGCAGCCAAAGGGCTGTGCGGCGTTCTTCATTCCGGCGGCATTTCGGTTCCGCTCTTCGTGATCGTCACCGACGGCGGGCTCGCTGCCGTCAATCACCAGTGGCACATCGACGACCTCCTCGTTGCTGGCGCGGGCCCCGCCGAAGTGGATGCCCGCATCCGCTTGGCCCTGGCGCGCCGCGAAGGTGAGAGTTCGGCATCGAAGATTCGCGCATCCGGAATCGTGATCGACGAAGCAAGCTATTCAGCGAAGGCTCGAGACCGTTCGCTCGACCTCACCTTCAAAGAGTTCGAGTTGCTGCGCTTCTTGGCATCGCACCCCGGGCACGTGTTCACGCGCGAACAGCTACTGAGCGAAGTGTGGGGCTACGACTACTTCGGAGGCACCCGCACCGTCGACGTTCACGTTCGACGTTTGCGGGCCAAGCTCGGCGACCTCGAATCGCTCATCGGCACCGTACGTAACGTGGGCTACTGCTTCAACGTTGCGGAGGAAGCCGAGAAAGCGCCCAAGCGTGAAGCCGTTACTCCCGCCCCGGATGCTGTGGGCGCGGTCGATGCTGGTGCGGACTCTCTTCCAGAGAGCGTCGCGGTCTAGACCAAGCGCCGTCAGTTTTCTCCCCATTGCGGGGCGAGTTAATCAGTTGTTCATCACCCAGTGGCAGGATGATCAGATGGACAACGACAGTGCGATAGCCGACCCCAGCTCCGCTACCGATTCTCTCGATGAGTACGACATCGATGAGTCATCGAGCGTTGATGACGGCACGTTAATTTACGACCGCTATCTTGACCGCGAACTGAGTTGGCTTGCGTTTAATCAGCGAGTGCTCGAACTTGCCGAGGATGAGTCGCTCCCGCTGCTGGAACGCGCCAATTTCTTGGCCATTTTTGCCAGCAACCTCGACGAGTTTTTTATGGTGCGCGTTGCTGGCCTCAAGCGCCGCATCGACACTGGGCTCGCCGTACCGACAAACACGGGGCGCCCTCCCGCCGAAGTGCTCGAAGAATTGAGCGCTGCGGCTCACGCGCTGCAAGAGCGCCACGCAGCCGAGTTCCGCAACAGCGTCAAGCCCGCGCTCGATGCTGAAGGCATCCACATTGAGTCGTGGTCTGACCTCGGCCCCGAAGACCGCGAGCGCGTTGACGAGATCTTCTCGAGCCAGATTTTTCCCGTGCTCATGCCACTGGCGGTCGACCCCGCGCATCCGTTCCCGTACATTTCGGGGCTCTCGCTCAACCTGTCGATTCGGGTGCGCAACCCGAAGACACAGAAGGAAGAGTTCGCGCGCCTGAAGGTGCCGAGCGTCTTGCCGCGGTTCATTCAATTGCCGGATGACGGCAGCGATCAACTGCGCTACATCCCGCTCGAAGATCTGATCTCCAACCACCTCGATGCGCTCTTCCCCGGCATGGAGATTCTGGCGCACCACGAGTTCCGTGTTACTCGCAACGAAGATGTGAACGTCGACGAAGACGAGTCCGAAAACCTGATTAAGTCGCTTGAGAAGCAGATCTTGAACCGCCGGTTTGGGCCGCCCATTCGTCTCGAGATCACCGACGACATGGATGACGTGACGCTCGGCCTCCTCGTACGCGAACTCAAGATCACCGAGCAAGAGGTATACCGCTTGCCCGCCCCGCTTAACCTCGGCGGACTCTTTCAGCTCACCCGCATCGATCGCCCGGCGCTCAAGTACCCGCGCCACGTACCCATCACGAGCCCGAGCCTCATGCCCACCGAAGGCAACGAGCGGGCGGATATCTTCCGGGCGATCGCTCGCAAAGATATCCTGCTGCACCACCCCTATGAGTCGTTCTCGACGAGCGTTCAGGCGTTCTTGGAGCAGGCTGCCGCCGACCCGGATGTGTTGGCGATCAAGCAGACTCTGTACCGCACGAGCGGTGACAGCCCCATTGTTGAGGCTCTGATTGACGCTGCCGAGGCCGGTAAAGCCGTGCTCGCGCTCGTGGAAATCAAGGCACGCTTCGATGAAACCGCAAACATCTCGTGGGCGCGCAAGCTCGAAAAGGCCGGCGTGCACGTGGTCTATGGCCTCGTCGGGCTCAAGACGCACTGCAAGCTCGCGCTCGTGGTGCGCCAAGAAGAGGGCAAGCTGCGCCACTACGCGCACATCGGCACGGGAAACTATAACCCCAAGACCAGCCGCCTGTATGAAGACCTCGGGCTGCTGACGGCCGACGACCAGGTCGGAAAAGACCTCACCCGACTCTTTAATGAACTTTCTGGCTATGCCATCGAGAAAAAGTTCAAGCGACTTCTCGTGGCTCCGCGTCATTTGCGCAAGGGCCTCGTAAAGCAGATTGCGAACGAAGCCAAGAACGCTCGCGCTGGCCTGCCCTCGGGCATCCGGATCAAGCTGAATTCCATGGTGGATGAAGCGATCATCGACGCTCTCTACCGCGCCAACAATGCGGGTGTTCCGATCGACATCGTGGTGCGCGGAATTTGCTCTTTGCGCGCCGGAGTTCCGGGGCTCAGCGAGAACATTCGGGTGCGTTCGGTGCTCGGTCGCTACCTCGAGCACTCGCGCGTTTTCTCGTTCCACAACAACGGCGACCCTCAGGTTTTCATCGGCAGCTCCGACATGATGCACCGCAATCTCGACCGCCGCGTCGAGGCCCTCGTGCGCATCGTGGAACCCGAACACATCGAGGAACTCGAGTACATGTTCGACCGCGCTGTTGCCGACACCACCGCCTCGTGGTGGCTCGATTCTGAAGGCGATTGGGTACGCCACGGCCGTTCAGAGGACGGCGAACCGCTTGAAGACCTACAGAATGTTCTTATGAAGAGAATTACGCAGCGCAAACGAGGCGGAGCTCGCCGGTGACCGCGGCGACCACACCGGTCCTTGCCGCAGGCATCGTCTGCTGGCGTGTAGTCGATGGCAAGCCGCGCGTGCTGCTGGTGCACCGCACCGTGCACAAAGACGTCTCGCTGCCCAAAGGCAAACTCGATCCCGGTGAAATGCTGCCCGAGACTGCCGTACGCGAGATTTTCGAAGAGACCGGCCTGAGCGTCGAACTCGGAGTTCCACTCGGCAAGGTTCACTACACGCTCGGCAATGGTCGCGAGAAGTTTGTGCACTACTGGGCTGCCGAAGTGAATGACCATGCGCTCGAACGTGCCAAGTTCACGCCCAACGAGGAGATTTCGTCACTGGAATGGCTCTCGCTCTCTAAAGCGCGCAAAAAGGTGAGCTACGAGCACGACGTCGACATTCTCGATCGCTTCGCCGCCATCTACGAGGCCGGCAACGCTCGAACCTTCGCAATGATTGCCGTGCGTCACGGTAAAGCAGTTCCCGGGGAGACCTGGGACGGGCCGGATGCCACGCGACCGCTCATGCATCGCGGAACAGACCAGGCCGCCACGATCGCCGGCAGCATCGCCGCGTTCGCCCCCGACCGCATCCTGAGCAGCACCGCTGCCCGCTGCCTCGCTACGATCACGCCGCTGTCGCAACGCACCGAGCTTGAGATCAAAGCAACCGATGACCTGAGCCAAGACGCGTACCGCAGCAACGGTGCCGCCGTGACCGCTCTCGTCACCAAGCGCCTCAAGAAGCAGCAGTCAATCGTGATGTGCAGCCACGGTCCCGTACTCCCGCAGATTGTGGGCGCTCTCGCCGAAGCTTCGCACACCACACCGGATGCCAATTTGCGAGCCGCGGCAATGCTCAGCACGGGAGATTTTTCGGTGCTGCATTTTGCGCGCGACACCAAGAAAGTGCGCCTCGTGGCGGTGGAAACGCACCAATCCTGATGCCGGATCCGGAGCGCTGAGACCGGCGAAGGTTGCCGGGCGGTGAAATCCTGCCGAATTCGCGAGAGAATGACGTGCACGTCAGTTTCTCGAAGGGATCCCTGTGAAGTTCACCCGCCTCGGCACCGCCACCGCACTCGCGATGGCAAGCGCACTCGCTCTCACGGGATGCGTTCCTGCTCCCGTCGGTGACGTCTCGGGCCCCTCCGGCACGATTATCGGTGCCGGAGCGTCCTCGCAGCAGGCCGCTCAAGAGGCGTGGGTTCGCGGCTTCCAGCTCGCGAACGTGGCCGCGACGGTCGAATACGACCCCATCGGGTCGGGCGGAGGGCGCGACACCTTCATCGGTGGCGGTGCCGCGTTTGCCGCCTCGGACCGCGCCTACAAGGTCGAGGAAATCGCTGAAGCCGACTTCGTCTCGTGCGTTCCCGACACCGGCATCCTCGAGATTCCTGCCTATATTTCACCGATCGCGATCATCTTCAACCTCGATGGCATCACCTCGCTCAACCTCGACGCCGACACGATCGCCGGCATCTTCACCGGCGAGATTGATCAGTGGGATGACGCGGCCATCGTCGACCAGAATCCCTCCGTCGATCTTCCTAGTCTCAACATCACTGCCGTCCACCGTGCGGATGACTCCGGAACCACCGCCAACTTCACCGACTATCTCGCAGCAGCAGCCCCGACGGTGTGGACTGTCGGTTCAATCGAAAAATGGCCTCTCGACTACGGCGGGGAGGCTGCCCCCCAAACGTCCGGCGTCGTCGATTCCGTCACGAACGGAACAGGCACCATCGGTTACGCCGATGCTTCGCGCGCTGGTGACCTCGGAACCGTTGCCGTGAAAGTTGGCGACGAATACGTTCCATACTCCCCGCAAGCCGCGGCAGCGATTGTCGACGTCTCACCCTTCGGCGAAGGCCGTGGAGCGACTGACTTCGCGGTAGAAATCGACCGCGCCTCGACGGCGGATGGCGTGTACCCGGTCGTGTTGATTAGCTACCTCATCGCGTGCAACGAGTATGTCGACAAAGAACGCGTGGACGTCATCCGCGGCTATCTCGACTACGTGATTAGCCCTGAGGGGCAACAGGCCGCGGCTGCTTCTGCCGGTTCGGCACCGATTTCTGACGCACTCTACGAGAAAGCTCTCGCCGCCGTGAGCGCAATCAAGTAGCTCTTCTCCCTCGGAATCCCGGGAGAGCTCTTCGCGGTGTTGACGGGTCGTTTACCTCCCGTTCACCTAACCGGGTAAAGGTGGCTACCTGCGCTGCCTAGGTTTTCTATTTGGGTCGCACCGGCCTGAAACCTGAAATCAACATCCCGAAGGGAAAACTGTGAACTTCAAGCGTCTTGGCACCATCGGTGCCATTGCTATCGCAGGCACCATCCTCCTCTCCTCGTGCGCAACAGCAGCCGACAGCGGCAGCGACGACGAGAACATGTCCGACCTCACCGGCACGCTTGTTGGCGCCGGCGCATCATCGCAGCAAGCAGCTCAAGAGGCGTGGGTTGCTGGATTCCAGACCGCAAACGAGAACGTTACGGTCGAGTACGACCCCATCGGTTCCGGTGGTGGACGCGACACGTTCATCGGTGGCGGCAGTCTCTTCGCAGGTTCCGACCGTGCCTTCAAGAGCGAAGAAATTGACGAAGACAACTTCGCATCGTGTGTTCCTGGCACCGGCATCCTTGAGATCCCTGCGTACATCTCGCCGATCGCGATCATCTTCAACCTCGACGGCATCGACTCGCTCAACCTCGACGCCGACACGATCGCCGGAATCTTCACCGGCTCCATCACCAAGTGGAACGACGAAACGATCGCTTCGCAGAATGATGGCGTAGATCTTCCCGACCTCGACATCACCGCTGTACACCGTGCCGATGACTCGGGAACGACCGCGAACTTCACCGACTACCTGTCGGCTGCCGCTCCCTCGGTCTGGACCGTCGGATCAATCGAAACTTGGCCAACCGAGTTCGGTGGCGAGGCTGCTCCTCAGACCTCGGGTCTTGTTGACGCCGTCACCAACGGAACGGGAACGATCGGTTACGCCGACGCCTCACGCGCCGGCGACCTCGGAACCGTCGCCGTCAAGGTGGGCGACGAGTACGTTCCGTACTCCCCCGAAGCTGCAGCAGCAATCGTTGACGCCTCGCCCTTCGCAGAAGGTCGCGGCGAGACCGACTTTGCTGTAGAGCTCGACCGCGCATCCGACGCCTCGGGCGTTTACCCGGTCGTTCTGATCAGCTACCTCATCGGCTGCAACGAGTACGCCTCGAGCGACGACGTCGACCTCGTGAAGGCCTACATGTCGTACATCATCAGCCCTGAGGGCCAGGATGTTGCAGCAGCAGCAGCCGGCTCGGCCCCGATCTCCTCGGCGCTGTTCGAAAAGGCACAAGCTGCGGTAGACGCCATCAAGTAACACCGAGTCTGCCCGACCCCGTTGCTCCCCGCAGCGGGGTCGGGCAGACTTTCCTCTGGGTCGCGTGAATTCATGTGCCTAGACACCACCACGACAACCTCACGACTCAACAAGCCAAGCCAGGGATAAGGGATACTCGACACATGACCTCGACTGCGGCCCCCCGTATCCGCGCGAAGCAGCGCCCCGGAGACCGCCTCTTCTCCGGCACTGCGCTCACCGCCGGCTCCCTCATCCTTGCGATTCTCGCCGCCGTCGCCGCCTTCCTCGTTCTCCAAGGTGTTCCCGGCATCACCGCAGACCCCGAGGAAACCACGCTTCTTGAAGGAACCGACTTCTGGTCCTACGTAGGGCCCCTCGTCTTTGGCACGCTCTGGTCTGCCGGCTTGGCTCTCCTCATGGCAGTTCCCGTCGCTATCGGAATTGCTCTCTTCATCTCGCACTACGCGCCGCGGCCTCTCGCCGCAACGCTTGGCTACATCATTGATCTACTCGCCGCTGTTCCCTCGGTCGTCTTCGGCCTCTGGGGCGGCAACGTTCTCGCCGTTGGGGTACAGCCCTTCTATTCCTGGCTCGTCGACAACTTCGGCTGGATCCCCTTCTTTGCAGGCCCGGCCTCGGGAACAGGTCGCACGATCCTCACCGCCTCCATCGTTCTTGCCGTTATGATCTTGCCGATCATTACGGCGATCTGTCGCGAAGTATTCCTGCAGACTCCGGTGCTGCACGAAGAGGCAGCCCTCGCCCTCGGGGCAACTCGATGGGAGATGGTGAGAACGGCTGTGCTCCCCTTTGCTCGCGCCGGAATCGTCTCAGGCGCAATGCTCGGCCTTGGTCGGGCGCTCGGCGAAACAATGGCCGTCGCAATGGTGCTGTCAGCAAGCAACGTGATCACTCTCAACCTCGTCAGCTCGACCAACCCATCAACGATCGCGGCGAATATCGCGCTGAGCTTTCCCGAGGCCTACGGCTTGAACGTCAATGTGCTCATCGCGACCGGCCTCATCCTCTTCGCCATCACGTTGATCGTCAATACGATCGCGCGCTATATCGTCAACCGCCGCAAGGAATTCTCGGGAGCGAACTGATGACTACCACCACACCAGCGCGCCCCATTCAGAACGCGTACGCCGCCGGCCAGCTGCCCCGCTGGGCACCCGTGCTCATCCTGGTGAGCAGCCTCGCTACCTTCGTCGCAATCTTCCTGTTCATCCAAGCCGGGCAACCGGCCAGCGAATTCAACATCGTTGGAGCGGTGCTCTGTGGAGTTGTGCTCTACGGCGTCGTGCTCGTCACTGTCTCGCGCCTCGTCGAAGGGCACCGACGCGCGACGGATCGTCTCGTGACGACTCTGGTGACGCTCGCCTTCGTTTTGGCGCTGCTGCCGCTTGTCTCGCTCCTCTACACCGTTATCGTCAACGGTTCCGCTCGCTTCGACCTCGACTTCTTCACGCTCTCTCTACGCAACGTCGTCGGCGACGGTGGCGGTGCAGCTCACGCCATCGTCGGAACGTTGCAGATGACATTGGCGGCCACCGTGATTTCGGTACCCATCGGACTCATGACCTCGATCTACCTCGTCGAATACGGTCGCGGCCGTCTCGCCCAGGCCATCACCTTCTTCGTGGATGTCATGACCGGCATCCCCTCGATCGTCGCCGGCCTCTTCGCCTACTCCCTCATCGTGCTGTTCTTCGGCCCCGGTGTACGCGTCGGAATCGCCGGAGCCCTCGCCCTGTCGGTGCTCATGATCCCCGTCGTCGTGCGCTCGAGCGAAGAAATGCTGCGACTGGTACCCAACGAGCTGCGCGAGGCCGCTTTCGCCCTCGGTGTCCCCAAGTGGCTGACGATTCTGAAAGTTGTGCTGCCGACATCCATCGCCGGAATCACCACCGGTGTGATGCTTTCCATCGCCCGCGTCATCGGCGAGACCGCACCCCTCCTTGTGGCTGCTGGCTTCACCAACAACTTCAACTACTCGCTGTTCAGCGACCGGATGCAAAGCCTGCCGGTATTCGTCTACAGCTCGTACATCTCCCAAGGCACCGATGCTCAGGCGTACATCGATCGGGCGTGGGCCGGAGCGCTCACTCTCATCCTGATCGTGATGGCGCTCAACCTCATTGCCCGCATCATCGCCAAGATCTTCGCCCCCAAAACCGGTCGATAACCGAAGGAACCCTAATTCGTGTCTAAGCGCATTGAAGTCAATGATCTCAACGTCTACTACAGCAAGTTTCGCGCTGTAGAAGGTGTCTCGCTCACGATTGAGCCCCGTACGGTTACCGCCTTTATCGGCCCCTCCGGTTGTGGCAAGTCGACCTTCCTCCGCACTCTCAACCGCATGCACGAGGTCATCCCGGGCGCCTACGTCGAGGGTGAAGTTCTCATCGACGGAAACAACCTGTACGGCCCCGGCGTCGACCCCGTAAACGTGCGTCGCCAGGTGGGCATGGTGTTCCAACGCCCCAACCCCTTCCCCACGATGTCGATTCGTGACAACGTGCTGGCCGGAGTGAAACTTAACAACAGCCGCATCACCAAGAACGACGCCGACGATCTCGTTGAGTCATCGCTCGTAGGTGCCAACCTGTGGAACGAGGTCAAGGACCGCCTCGACAAGCCCGGATCGGGCCTCTCTGGTGGTCAGCAACAACGACTCTGCATCGCCCGCGCCATCGCCGTGAAGCCTGACGTCGTGCTGATGGATGAGCCCTGCTCGGCCCTCGACCCCATCTCCACCCTCGCCATTGAAGACCTCATCGAGGAACTCAAGCAGGAGTACACGATCGTGATCGTGACCCACAACATGCAGCAGGCCTCGCGCGTCTCCGACCGAACCGCCTTCTTCAACATCGCGGGTACCGGTGCCCCCGGCAAGCTCATCGAGTACGACGACACCACCACGATCTTCTCGAACCCCAGCGTTCAGGCAACCGAAGACTACGTCTCCGGCAAGTTCGGGTAACGAACCGCTCGAGCACGCTGTCGCTATCCCGCGGCACGAAAAAGCCCCCGCGCCTTATCGGCCGGGGGCTTTTCCATTAATTACGTCAGACGGCGCTACGCGCTTTCGAAGACCACGATCGGGTCGGTGGTGGGTGCATCCGAACCGCCCTTGGGTTCGATCGTGACGCCTACGATGTCTCCGACACCCATTTCGCCATCGAGCACGCGCCACGTTGGGCCGTCCTCGGCAGCACTCATGAGGCCAGCCGGGCGAGCACCTGACTCGTCGATGTACCAGAGCTCGTAAACCTGGTCGGCAGGAAGCGGCTCAAGACCGTCCACAATTACAGCGGATGACGCGAGCTCGCCCGACCACACGAAGGTAGCCGTGGCTCCCCCCGCGACCGTCGAGACCAGACGCTGCGAGTCGCTGGCGGCATTGATCGCCGCGAGCTGGTCGGCCTGTGCAGCAGCAAACGTCGACTGTTCGAGAGAGGTGCGACCGATGGAATCGGCGACCACGCCACCGGCAACGATGAGCGCCACTGCGGCAGCGACAGCCGCCAAAGCGGTAGCCGGACGGGTGAACCAGCGAGCTTGAGCCTTGGTCTCCGCGGGAGTCGCCGGGGCAGGCGACGAGGTGCTTGATTCCTCGGCCGCCACAGCGACATCTGCTTCGCGCGGTAATTGCGGCGTCTGAGCAATCATCGCCATGAGGTTGGCTTTGAGGGCAGGAGGCGGAGTGACCGGGTCAATGGCCATTCCGAGTGCCACTGCCGTGTCGGAGAGTTCGGTGGTCTCGGTGCGGGTCTCATCGGAAGCAGCCAAGTGCTTCTCGAAAGCCTCGCGCTCTTCAGGGCTTAACGCGTTGAGAGCGTAGGCGCCAGACTGTGCTGCGAGGTCGTCGTTGCGGTTGTTCATGATGCCACCCCCATTTCGTCGCGTAAGCGGATCATTCCATCACGTAGTCGGGTTTTGACAGTGCCGACGGGAACCTTAAGCATGGTCGCCACCTCACTGTGGCTATAGCCGCCGTAGTACGCAAGGGAGACAGCTTGGCGCTGGAGTTCAGTCAGTCGTGACATGGCCTTCTCTACCCTTTCGTGTTCGAGTCGGACTTCAATGGTTTCTGAGACGTGATCGTAGTCCGGGTTGTGATCACGGATGCCGATACGAACGTCGCGGTCGCGGGACGACTGCGATGCACGTACACGGTCAACGGTTCGGCGGTGAGCCATGGTGAGAATCCAGCTCACCGCTGCACCCTTATTCGAATCGAATCGGGTTGCGGTTTGCCAGATCTCCAAGAAGATCTCTTGCGTCACTTCTTCGGACTGCGAATGGTCGCGAAGGAGCCTCTTGACGAGTCCAAAAACTCGAGGAGCCAGTTGGTCGTACAGTTCGCTAAATGCGGCCTGATCGCCAGTGGCGACACGCTCTAATAGGTCTTGCGGGCTTGTGGCAGGCACACCCGGTTCTTCGGGCGTTGCGCCGACATCAGCTTCACGAGACATAAGGACAAGCATGACAGGTTCCTGTGCTCCTTCATCGCAGTTCGTGTGGTTCAGCAGCGAATCTTCAGTCAGTGGATGCGGGGCCGACGATGGTTTTCGTCAGTTTCATTCACTGGTTGGTGATTCGGGGCCCTAGCGAGAAAGGTTTGGTCGAAATGTGTCGGAATCTCAGCGTTGCCTCGCGGGGCCGGCAGAACGGCAAAAAGTAGTCGAGGCGGCGAGGGCGGATTCGGTTGCTGAGGCGGCCAGCGGGCACTAAAAAGCCGGGCCACAGAGAACGCCTCACGACGCAGGGCCGCTCGCAGCGGCTAATTTTGGAGCCCGGGGTTACTGTGGCCCGGCGAAGAAAAGTGTAGCAAAGGCCTCGCTGTACGCCACCTTGGAGCGAGAGCTTGAGGGCGGTGTTCGCGGGCAGCGAAGGTGAACGGCTCCGTGCTAGTCGAGCGCGCCCGCCCGAAAGAGCTTGGCGCAGGCCGCGAACTCCGTCGCCATTCGCGAGTAGCGATCGGCTCGGGTGGTGAGTTCGCTCGCCCGTTCCGGGTTCAGCAGCTCTTGGTCATCAGCGACACTTCCTGCACCTGAAGCCAGAATGCGGCTGAAGGAGGCAGCACGATCGAGCGCCACACCAAAATCGCCACGGAACAGACCGCGCAGCACCTCATCCGCCAGCGTCTTGATTTCGTTTGGCCCTGTCGGGTTTACTGCGCCCGTGACCGCCGCATCAATCGTCGTCAGTGTGTCAGTACCGCGCTGGAAGAGCAGGCTCGTGCCGACTGCATCCTGTTGGATGACGGCACGTAAGAGATAGATGCGCCACAGCGCTCCAGGCAGGCTGCTGGGGCTCGACCGCGACCACAGCTCGGCGAGTGCATCGATACCGTTTTTGTCGGTGTAAGCCACGATACGGTCGACGACGGCAGGGTCATCCGTGTTGCGTGCACCCTCAATGAGGGCATGGGCGGTATCGTGGGCGGCGCGCATTATTTGAGCCGGATCTTGTCCGCCCTCAAATGTGTCAAACTTGTCTGTCGAGTATTGCGTGGGCTTTTGGAAATTTTCGGCCATAAGATCACGGTACGCTTAACATGTAGGGCCTGTAGCTCAGTTGGTAGAGCATCGGACTTTTAATCCGCGGGTCGCCGGTTCGAGCCCGGCCGGGCCCACATCTTAGTCAGCCTTCGAGGCGTTCGTGAATGCCTTTGAGGCGTTTTCTTGCGGTTCTTGTGCGCTCTTAGAAGCGCGCCACGATTAGGCTCCTCACCATGGAGTTATGGGATGCTGGCGGAACGAACTATCTCAGCATCGAGCCCATGGCTTACCAGTTTGAAGATGTACGGGTCGATCCTTACGACGCCAACTGGCTCCTGATCGATGGGCGAGCCCGTTGGGGCGCCGTAGAGTGGAACTTTCTCGAACCCTGCCTGCTCGTGGACGAGGCACGCGACCTCGGCACGTGGCTTCTGCGGGCCGCCCGCGGGCTTGTTGAGCCGATGGAGCTGAGCGGCGAAAGCGAGCTGCTTCCCACGCGGGAGTTCGTCGAACCGAACCTCGGATTCAGTCTCGTGAGCTTCGAGCCGTCTGCGGTTGTCATCCGTGTGTTCCTTTGGCTTGAGTCACAGCCTCCGAGCGTGACGAGTGAGAGGGAATTCTTCCTGGATCTCACGATCGCGACGAAGGACATCAGGCATGCTGTTGCGGCGTGGGAGCAGGAGCTCGCCGAGTTCCCCGTGCGCTAGCATCTTTCATTCCGCGCGATAGAGATAACATGGTGCGCGGCCACCTAAAACGATTCATTCGCGCCGCAGCAAAGGAGCTCGCCATGTCATCCACTCCTCTCCGCATCGCCGTCACTGGCGGAAACGGCAAGCTCGGGCGGGCGACCGTTGCCGGCTTGCGTGCCGCAGGCCACACGGTGACCGTGCTCGATATGGCTGGCCCCGACCGCAGCCAGTTCACCTACGTTGACCTCACCGACTACGGACAGGTCGTGGATGCTCTCGCCGGCATCAATGATCGCAACGACGGCGTGGATGCCGTCGCTCACCTCGGCGCGATCCCAGCCCCGGGCCTCTGGTCAGACGCCGCCACGTTCCACAACAACATGAACGCGACCTTCAACGTCTTCCAAGCGTGCAAACGACTCGGCATCAAGACCATCGCGTACGCCTCGAGCGAGACCGTCTTGGGTTTGCCGTTCGAGACTCCCCCGCCCTACATCCCGCTCGATGAGGAGTACGAAACCCGCCCCGAATCGACCTACTCGATGGTGAAGCATCTTGAGGAAGAGATGGCGCAAAAGTTTGTGCGTTGGGACCCCACGCTCAGCATCAGCGCGCTGCGGTTCTCCAACGTGATGGAGCCTGCCGACTATGCCGAATTCCCAAGCTTCGATGTGGATGCCCGGCTGCGGTCCTGGAACCTCTGGGGTTACATCGACTCCCGTGACGGAGCCGACGCCATTCGTTTGGCCTTGGAGACCTCCCGCCCCGGCTACGACGTCTTCAACATCTTTGCCGCCGATACCGTAATGACCCGCCCCAATGCGGACCTCGTGGCGGAAGTGTTCCCCGGCGTCGACATTCGCGGCGAGCTCGGCGTCAACACGTCACTAACCTCGATTGCCAAGGCCGAGCGCCTTCTCGGCTGGGTGCCGCAGCACAGCTGGCGCGACTAGCGCGCCGAGAGCAACCGATATTCTCCGCCGCGCTATTTCAGACCCCCTGGGTGCGGTACATCCGTAATTGAGAATTACTGCCAAAATATGGATATCCGATAGGGGGATCAGGATGTCAGCGGGATCGTCTGCCGAACAGCAGGCGCAGCGTTTGAGTGCGCTCGCGTCAAGCTATCAGCGTGAAGCTACTCTCGCAGCGGATGAAGCTGGTCGCTATGCAGCAGCAGCCGTTGCCGAACGTCAGCTCGCACAGCGTCTGTCGCCATTAACCGCTCACGGCTACTATCTGCTGGCAGACCGCAAGTGGCCTGGTTCGCGGAACGCGCAGCTCGACCTCATCGTGGTCGGCCCTTCAGGTGTGTGGATCATCGATTCGAAGCACTGGAATGATTTCAGCGTTGCAGCGGGCTCGATGTACCGCGGGCAAGATGACGTCACGGATGATGTACTGCGACTTGCCGACGTCGCAAACTCGGCAGAAGCGGTATTTGCAGACGTGGGCCTCGCTCCCGGCGAAGTGCGCGTCGCACTAGTAATGCACGGGCACAAAGGGCGGCTTGGCGAGGTAGGCCCAGTCGAGGTCGTCGGCGAGCATGACGTTCACAAACATCTTGCCGCCCGCGGACGAAGACTCACGCCGTCACAAGTCGAGAAAGTGCTGTTCGCGGCGATGCAGCACTTCCCCGCCTACTCAGGTCCGCAGCTCGAGCAAACCATTAAAGCCGTTCCTGAGCCGGTGCTTTCGGAAGCCCCGAACCACGCTCTCGAAGACGGCGCGTTGCTGAGCGAAGACGAAGTTTTGGAAGCCCTCAGCGCTGCGGAACTCGCTTCACCGGTCGAGGATTGGATGACTTTTCTCCACCCCAGTCAAGCCACGCTCGTGCGCCGCAGCTTCAACGGGCCGTCTCGCATACGCGGAAGCGCTGGAACCGGAAAAACCGTCGTCGGTTTGCATCGAGCTGCATACCTCGCACGCATGCACCCCCATGGCCGCATCTTATTCACCACATTCGTAAAGACGCTCCCCGCTGTCATGAGCAACCTACTCACTCGGCTGGCGCCTGAGGCTGCCGATCGGGTTGACTTCGTCGGCGTCAACTCTTTCGCGTCGCGCGCACTTTCAGAACGAGGCGTACGACTCAAGATAGACTCGCGTCGCGCAGGCTTGCTGTTGAAAAAGGCGTGGTTTGCGCTCGACGAGAGCTCTCGAACTCGACTTTCTGCGCGGGCTCCCGTCGCTGGTTTCGAATACTGGAAAGAGGAAGTCGACGCCGTCATCAAAGGCCGTGGGCTCACGTCGTTCGAGCAATATGCAGATTGTGCGCGCCCGGGCCGAATGATTCCCCTCAATGTCGAAGACCGTCGAGCAGTGTGGAGACTGTTCCAGGATTACGAGCAACTCATGCGGGCCGCTGGGATTCACGATTTCAAAGACCAGATTCTTCTTGCGGAGAAGGCGTTACAGGAGCGTCCTCTCACTGAATACGCTGCGGTCGTTGTCGACGAAGCACAGGACCTCTCCCTGTCCATGGTTCGAATGTTGCACTCACTGGTGGGCGATGGCCCCGACGCCTTCACTCTCATCGGCGACGGACAACAGAGCATCTATCCGGGTGGTTATGTACTCAGCGAAGCCGGCATTTCCCTATCGGGGCGCGGCGTCGTCCTCGACAGGAATTACCGGAACACTATTGAAATCCAAGAGTTCGCATCCGCTTTCATCAAAGACAACGATTTCGCGGACATCGATGATTCGCCTACCGCAATCTCAGGACGAGCTCGCGGGAGAAAGGATGACGTTTCTTCTGTCGTAGTCAGTGACCGTCACAACAATGCCGTCAGTGCCACGGGGCGCCACGGACGCCCTCCCGTCTCTGCAACGTTTGCGTCAAAGGACGAGCACGACCGAGCATTGGTTGAGCACATCCGTTCGGCAGCCGTTTCGGCGGAGATCGGAATCGGCGACATCGCGATCTTGTGCGATACCAACCGACAAGTCGACATAGCTCAGCGTTTGCTGGCCGAAGCGGGACTGGCTTCGATGAGCCTTGTGGATTACGCCGGGGTGCCAGTAGACGCGGTCAAAGTTGGAACGATCAATCGGGCTAAAGGCCTCGAGTTCAAACTGGTGCTTCTGCCGTGGACGCCGAAGCACCCGCCTGCCGCCGACGATGAACGCACAGCACGCCAGCTGCGCGAACGATATGTAGCGACCACCCGTGCCCGCGACGCGCTCTGGGTAGGGTTCTGCTGACGCAGAATTTCACTTGAGCGACTGCGGTCACGCACGCCCCCAAACCGGGTCACGCTGGGCGACCCCGATCCGCAGAAACCGGGGGACGGTGCGCAACTTGCCGCAGGATGTTCACCACGCATCCATGTTCGAGTGCTGGACTACGCCCATGACCGGCTACGTGTCGCAGTATCCTCGACCCGACCATTACGTGTTACACCTCAGCGACGTGCACCTGCTCGCCGATGGGCGACGCCTCTATGACAGCCTCGACAGCGAGACCAAGCTGCGGCAATTGTTCTCTGAATTGGAGGCATCCGGTTCTCGCCCCGAAGCGATCATCGTCACCGGCGACCTCGCCGACAAAGGGGAAGCGGACGCCTACCGCGCCCTCCGAGAGATCGTCGAGCCCGTCGCCGATCGCCTCGGAGCACAAGTGGTGTGGGTCATGGGCAACCACGACGACCGCAGCACCTTCACCACTACTCTTCTCGATGAACCCGCCACCACCGCGCCCATCGACCGCGTAATCGACGTCAACGGTTTGCGCATCATTGCGCTCGACTCGACTGTTCCCGGCGAACATCATGGCGATATTTCGGATGCCCAACTGCTGTGGTTGCAGAACGAACTCGCTACCCCGGCACCCCACGGCACCATTCTCGCAATGCACCACCCGCCGGTGCCCACCGTGCTCGATCTTGCCGTGACGGTCGAACTGCGCTCTCAAAAGGAACTCGCCGCTGTAATCCGCGGCAGCGACATCCGCAGCATCATCGCCGGTCACCTGCACTACTCAACGACCGCCACGTTCGCGGGCATCCCCGTGTCCGTCGCCTCAGCCACCTGCTACACGCAAGACCTCAACGTGCCCGTCGGCGGAACGCGGGGTCGGGATGGTGCCCAGTCATTCAACCTGGTGCACGTCTACGACGAAACAGTGATGCACTCGGTCGTGCCTCTCGGAGACTACGGGAGCCTCTCGTATGTCACGCCAGAAGAGACAGCCGCGATTCTCGAGCGTGAAGGAATCACGATTCCGCCGCCGCTCAACCCTCACGTCGTACCCAGCCCACAAAGCGCCTAGCCAACCTCATTCGACTGACGGTCGGGCTGCTAGATCGGCTACAGTGCGTCACCCTACTCGGCTTCGGGCAACTCCCACGGCGCCGGAATCGGGTAGTACTCATCGAGGAACGAGCGCACCGCAGCAGCACGGTCTTCCGCTGAGATCTCGGGGAAGCTGCCATCGTTCAGGCAGAAGAAGTCGCTCGAGCGCTTGCGCAGCAACGACCGCATCTTGCGCAGCCCTTCAATGGATGTCGTGTCGACGTACTTCACTGTGGCATCCGTTTGCACGATCGCTTTTCCGCTCAGCAGCGCGTAATAGTGGTACAGCGAGTTGGTGACTGAGATGTCGGTCGCCTGGCGAAACGCGCTGGCACTCGTGCGTGCGAAGTCGTCGGGAAACTCTGCTTCGAGCTCTCGCATCACCGACACGCGGAGCGGGGTTGCCGCGTGCTCGAGGTGACGCGTGATGGTCGCACCAAACTTCTGCTGCAGCAGTCGACGATTAACACGCGCCGCATTTTCGAAACCAGAGCGTTGCAGGCTGCTCTCGCCAAGACCAATACGGGTGCGTGCCTCGATGAACTTGGAGATGCCGCCCGGCGAGTAAAACATTGAGGGGCTCACGTGACGACCAAAGAACATGTCGTCGTTGGAATACAGAAAGTGTTCGCTGATTCCCGGGATGTTGTGCAACTGGCTTTCAACCGCGTGCGAGTTATGCGTGGGCAGGTCTTCGGGGCGCTCAAAGAAGTCTTCGCTGCGCATGAGCGTGACGCGCGGGTGCTCGGCTAGCCACTGGGGGCGCGGTGAGTCAGTGGCGATGTAGATGTTGCGAATCCAGGGGGCGTACTGGTGCACCGAGCGCAGGGCGTACTTGAGCTCGTCCAGCTGCCTAAAGCGCGCCTCGGAATCATCACCCTCGCCGACCACGAAGTTAGCCATGCGGGCAGCACGCGCCTTCTGCCATTCCACTTCAGCACCATCGACCCACGAGAAGACGATGTCGATTTCGAACGGGATATCGTGGGCAAGCCGGTCAAACATGCCCCGAAGCGTTGGCCAGCTTTCACCGTGCAACTCAACGGTGTCGTTGATGGCTTCGTTACTTGGCAGCCAGCGGCGCATAAGCGCGTTCGGGTTCGGAGCAACAACCTCGTTGCGCACGTACTCCCACAGTTCGATGCGCACACCAAAAGGCTCGTCAAAGCGCAGGCGGCCGGCAGGCTCGACACGGGGTCGAAAAATAACGAACGCTTTCGCTTTGATTACCGGCGTGAGTACGCCATCCGCGACCAGCACCGGAGTGTCTCGCTTATCGGACGCAAGGCGCTTGCCGTTGGCCTTGATGCGCGCGGGCTTCACATAGAAGGGTTCGTTCTGGCAGGCGGCGATGAGCGCGAGGCGCAGCCCCTTGCGGTCCTTGGCATCAATCGCCAGTACGGGTGTTTCGTCTTCACCACGCACCATCAAAAAGGGGATCTCGGCGGCGTCGAGCACACGGCGCACAAACAGTAAGTCTTCGCGCACGGCTTCACGCGGCGTGAGGGTGCTGTTGCTGAGAGCAAGCAGCCCATCGTGCACCACGACATCGTCGCGACCTACTACGGCGGGAGAAGAAACATGGTCAATCATGGTGGCCCCAATTTTCGAGCCTGGCTGAAATGCCCAACATCCGAAAACGGATGCCGTTAGCTGCTTTGAGGATAGCCCGAACCACTGAGAATCGGTCGCGTAGCGCGCAAAAGAAAACCGCTCTAGATCACCACTCCGCCGTGACCCGCTCGAGACCCGCGGCCGACCAGGTCGCGAGTCAGTACGACGGTCGCAAACTCATCGTGCAGGTTTACGCCCGTGATGCGCGAGAGCTCGTCGGCAGCGACTTCTTCCCCAAAGGGGCCATCTCTGTCGAAGGTGCGCGTTGCGTCAATCACAAATGTCACGTCATAGCCGAGGTTGCCGCCCACGCGCGCCGTGGTTTCGCAGCAGTGGTTGGTGGTGATTCCGCAGATGACAATCGACTCGATAGCGGATGCTTTCAGCCACTCGTTGAGGTCGGGGCTGCCATGAAAACTCGAGTTCACACTCTTGGTTACGAGCAAATCGGGAGTGCCCGACAGCAGCTCCTTGAAGGCGTTGCCCGCAGAACTCGGATGCAGCGGTGAGGTCTCGTCGTCGGAATCGTGCCGCACATAGACGATGGGCCAGCCTTCACGGCGCCAGTGCCCGATGAGCATCCCGATGTTCGATTCACAGTTCGGGTTGTTGCGTGGCCCCCAGTAGGCGGCGTCGTCAAAGCCTTGCTGTACATCGACAACGATGAGTGCTGCAGCCATTGCGACCTCCGGGGTTTAGCCGACAGTTACCCCGAATAGTAGTCCTAGTAAGTACGTTGCGGTAGCGGCTCCATACCCGATGGCCAATTGACGAAGCGCCCGCTTGAGTGGCGAAGCGCCCGATAACAAGCCAACAATGGAGCCGGTCACGAGCAGTGCAAGCCCCACAAGTAGCACTGCGATCACCACCGCAACGAGACCCTCCGCGCCGATCAGATACGGCACCACGGGGATCACCGCACCAGAAGCAAAGAAACCGAAGCTGGATGCCGCAGCGCCCAGAGCCGAACCGATCGGATTGTGTTCCGGTGTCGCCGTCGCGGCTTCCGTGGTGCGCCCGGCAAGCACTTCGGCGGCGTGCAGCTCGGCTTCGTGCGTGCTCATGCCGCGAGCGCGGTAGACGAGCGCCAGCTCGTTTTCGTCTACGTCGAGGTGGGTGACCGAGTCCACCGCAACGGGACTGTGCGCTGCTGCTGCTTCCAGTTCAAGCTGGGAGCGCACGGAGACGTATTCACCCGCGGCCATCGAGAGGGCTCCGGCGAGGAGCCCAGCTACACCGGAAAGTAGAACGACAGCGTTGGGGAGCCCGGCGGCGCTCATGCCGAGCACGAGGGCGAGGTTGGAGACGAGGCCGTCGTTTGCTCCGAACACGGCGGCGCGGAACGTTCCCGAGAGGCGTTGACGCCCGCGGGTTGCGAGCGCGCGAACGACTTCCTCGTGCACGGCTTCGTCGGCGGCCATTGTGTCGGTCGCGTCGTCGTCATCCAGATACGGCGACCGTGACTCGGCGCGCTGGGCAAGGGCGAGCACAAAGACAGAGCCAAACCGTCGGGCCAGGAAGCCGAGCATCCGAGTTCGCGGGTCGGTGGGAAGCGGGCGACCGGCCTGCTCCCCCAGCAAGGTCAACCAGTGATCTTCGTGGCGTTTCTCGGCGGCGGCAAGCGCCAACAGGATCTCGCGCTCTTCGCCGGTGCGGCGGGATGCCAGATCGCGATAGACGGCCGCTTCGGCGCGTTCGGCGGCGAGATAGCGTCGCCACCGGCGCACATCGCGGGCTCGGGGTGCTGAACTCACGACAGACTCCTTAGGCAGAGAACTCGACGCCCCAGGTTGCAGCGAACTCGACACCGGGCTCAAGCCACAAAAGACCGCGGCCCGTGTTGAACGCGTTGGGGGCGGCCGTCATAGGCTCGATCGCGACGACCTGGCCGATGCCGGTGAGGGTCGGAAAGTTGCGCGGCGTGAACAACTGAACGAAGTCGAAGTTCTCGTCAACGGTCACGCGCACTTCGCTGCCATTAGGCGCAGTGAGGCGAGCGGCGATGCCATCGACAACCTCGACGCCGGCGAATGCCATATCGAGGTCGAGTTCGCCGACCGGGCGGCCAGCACTCAAGTCAAAGTCCGTTCCGGGCACAGCAACTTCGGCCGTCGGGATGAGGCGCTCATTCGATTCGAAGCGAGTGGCGGCGGTCATCGTGAGAGTTAATTCCGCAATGGGAGTGTCACCGATCTTGAAGAACGGGTGGGTTCCGAGCGCATACGGGGCTGCGGCATCCGAAAGGTTGGTAGCGGTGTGGCTGACGCTCAGTCCACCCTCCACGAGTTCGTAGCGCACGGTGGTGTGCACGTGGAAGGGGTAACCATGCTGCGGGAAGATCGTCGCGCCGAGGGTGACCGAGCCTTCCGTGCGTTCGATCAGCGAGTAGCCGATGTTGCGCAGCAGTCCGTGAATGGAGTTGTTGCGGTCGCGCTCCGTGATGTCGAGAGTCTGCGGCTCACCATCGAGCATCCACGTGCCGTCTTCGATGCGGTTCGGCCACGGCACCAACACGATGCCGTCAGCGAAGGGCGGCATCGCCGATTCAGCGTAGGACTCCACAAGATCGACCCCGCCGATACTGAACTCACGCAACGAGGCGGCAAGTTCGGTGATGGTCGCTCGCGCTTCGCCCTGCTCAGTGGCGCGAGTGATGATGTACTGGTTTCCTGTAGGCGTGCTCACCGCAACAGCCTACCGGCGCACCGGCCACAACCAAGGAAGCACCCATGTCAGATATTCGCGATGACGTTCTCTACGACTTCGAGGCCGTGTTCGGTCACCCCGCCGATGGCGTCTGGTCGGCTCCCGGCCGCCTCACACTGCTCGGCACAGCCGATAGCCCCGAGACGGATGCCGAACTCGCGGTGGCCATCAACCGCCGAACGGTGCTGGCGGCTTCCACTCGCTCCGACCGCACCGTGCGCATCGCGAGTGCCCTCGTGGATGAACTCGTCACAATCGAGCTCGACGAGCTGGCCTCCACCGAGGTGCAGGGCTGGAGTCGTATCGCGCTCGGTATCGTGCAGGAGGTGCTGGAGGCATCCGACACGGCGGCGTCGCTCACCGGCGTCGACGTGTTCATCGACACCACCGTGCCTGTCGGATCTGGTCTCGGCTCGTCGGCCGCACTCGAGGCGGCCTTGGCACTCGCTCTCAGCGATCTCTGGAACCTCGGCGAGCATACCGCTCACCTTGCCGAGCACCCCGATGTCGCCGCGAGCGTCTTCGCTCTCGACGACCACGCCCTCGTGCGTTTGGAGGGTGAAACGCGCCCCGAGCCACTCCCCCTCGACTGGCAGACCGCCGGCCTCGAACTTCTTGTGATTGACACCGACGCTCCCACCGCCGATGCGCTCGACACTGCGATCGCGGATGACGAAGTGCGCCGCACACTTCACACCGTCACCGAAAACCAGCGGGTGCGCGACGCGGCTCTCGCCATTCGCGACGAGACCCCTCGACTGCTCGGTGCCCTGCTCGATGCCTCGCACGCGAGTCTGCGCGACGATTACGGAATCTCGACCACAGAGGTCGACCTCGCCGTTGAAACAGCTCTGGCCGCCGGTGCTTTAGGCGCGCGGATGCTCGGCCGCCCCTTCAGCGGAGTGGCCGTCGCTCTCGTCGATACCGACACGGCATCTCGCGTGCGAGTAGCTCTCGATGGAGCCTTCGCCGAACACGCGTGGGGCCAGCCCACCGTCACCGCAGTGTCACCGTCGATGGGCGCTCTGCGCGACCGCTAGCGGCAAGCGGCAGTCAGCAGCTATCCGGCCAGCTTCAGAACGAGCGCAACGGCAAACGCAGCACCAACGATCACGCCTGCCCAGACCCACACGCGGGGCCACGGAAAGCGACGTTTGCGCGGTTTGCGCTGCACACCCTGCGGTCGCGACACGTGCTGCAGCTTCGGGGCCGCAGGCTTCTGCGCGGCGTCCGCTGACGCACGGTTCGCCGCTGACTCGTCTGCCACCGCTACAGCCGTTCGGCAGCGTCGACGACGTTCTTCACGAGCATCGCGCGCGTCATGGGGCCAACGCCGCCGGGCATCGGCGAAAGGTAGCCGGCGATCTCGGCAACAGCGGGGTCGACGTCTCCGACGAGACGGCCCTTACCGGTTGCCTCGTCGATCACGCGAGTGATTCCGACATCGAGCACGGCAGCGCCCGGCTTGATCCACTCGGGGCGAATTAGCGCGGCGGAACCGACTGCGGCAACCACGATGTCTGCCTGGCGAACATGAGTTTCGAGCTGGGTGGTGCGGGAATGGGTGAGGGTGACGGTGGCATCCAGTCCCTTGTTCGTGAGGAGCAGACCGATCGGCCGACCGACTGTCAGGCCGCGACCGACAACAACAACGTGCTTGCCCGCGATGGGCACGTTGTACCGCTCCAACATTTCGACGATTCCCGCCGGGGTGCAGGGCAGTGGCGAATCGAGCTCCGTGCCCACGCCCAGCACGAGACGACCGAGGTTAGTGGGGTGCAGGCCATCCGCATCTTTAGCGGGGTCCATGAGTTCGAGCATCGCGTTCTCATCGAGACCGGCCGGCAGCGGCAGCTGAATGATGTAGCCGGTAACGGCAGGGTTCTCGTTCAACGCCACAATGGCATCCCGAACATCGTCTGCGGATGCCGTGGCTGGCAGATCGACGCGAATAGATTCGATGCCCACTTCGGCGCAGTCGCGGTGCTTGCCTGCCACGTAGGAACGACTTCCGGGGTCATCGCCCACGAGAAGGGTGCCGAGGCCCGGAGTGATGCCGCGAGCCTTCAGGGCATCCACGCGCTCGCGCAGTTCGTTCTTTACGGCGGTGGCCGTAGCGACACCATCAAGCTTTACTGCGGTCATCGTTTTCCGTTCGAATCGGGCCGATGCGCTGATCGGCCACCTACACAACTGCCAGCTCCATTAAACGCTAAAGAGCCCACCTCCGTGTTCACACGGTGATGGGCTCTTGAGCTTCAGACTGTTTCAGTCCGGTTCTGGGTTCTTTAGGCCCAGCTACCGGGGCTTTCGAGACCGTCGTAGAGCGGGAAGGCGTCGGCGAGCGCGCGAACGCGGGCGCTGAGCGCGGCCGTGTCGGCACCGGGCTTGAGAGCCTCGGCGATGATGTCGGCAACCTCGGTGAATTCAACGTCGCCGAAACCTCGAGTGGCGAGCGCCGGCGTACCGATGCGCAACCCCGAGGTGGTCATGGGCGGGCGCGGGTCAGCGGGTACCGAGTTGCGGTTCACGGTGATGCCCACGGCGTGCAGCAGGTCTTCACCCTCTTGACCGTTGATCTCCGACTTGCGCAGGTCAACGAGCACAAGATGCACGTCAGTGCCGCCCGTGAGAACGTCTACGCCAAGCGAGGTCATGTCGTCTCGAACAAGACGCTCAGCGAGAATCTTGGCGCCGCGAAGGGTGCGCTCCTGACGATCCTTGAAATCGTCGGATGCCGCGAGCATGAACGCGGTCGCCTTGGCGGCGATCACGTGCATGAGCGGTCCACCCTGCTGCCCGGGGAACACGTTGGAGTTGATCTTCTTAGCGATATCAACGTTGTTGGTGAGGATGAAGCCCGAGCGGGGACCACCGATGGTCTTGTGAACGGTCGACGACACGACATCCGCAAAGGGAACGGGGTTGGGGTGCAGGCCTGCGGCAACGAGTCCGGCAAAGTGCGCCATGTCGACCCAGAGCACGGCTCCAACCTCGTCGGCGATCGAACGGAACTCAGCGAAGTCGAGCTGGCGGGTGTACGCCGACCAGCCAGCGATGATGACGTGAGGCTTGACCTCAAGGGCCTTGGCACGAACATCCGCCATATCAAGAACGCCGGTCTCTTCGTTCACACCGTAGGCGTGAGCTTCGTAGAGCTTGCCCGAGAAGTTCAAGCGCATGCCGTGCGTGAGGTGTCCGCCGTGGTCAAGCGAGAGGCCGAGGATGCGGTCTCCGGGCTGAGCGATAGCCGACAGCACTGCAGCGTTAGCCGATGCTCCCGAGTGAGGCTGAACGTTGGCGTACGCCGAACCGAACAGGCTCTTGGCGCGCTCGATAGCGAGCTTCTCTGCAACGTCAACGAATTCGCAACCACCGTAGTAGCGACGCCCCGGGTAACCCTCGGCGTACTTGTTGGTGAGAACCGAGCCCTGCGCCTCGAGAACAGCGCGCGGAACAAAGTTCTCACTCGCGATCATCTCAAGCGTATTGCGCTGGCGGTCGAGCTCTTGGCCGAGCACCGCAGCGATCTCGGGGTCTACCTCAGAAAGAGGCGAAAGGAACGAGGACACAGATGATCTCCTTGCGACAGGGGTGGATACTCCCAAGATACCGCCTGAACGCTGGATAACGTCAGCCCGAGGTGCCAAGGTTTCCGCAGGGGCGGAAAAAGGTCTGCACCCCAAGTGGTCTAAGGCACCCTTGAAAGCCCCGCTGTTTCTGTCAGACTTTGGACTACACCAGCGGCGCGAAACGCGCGCGGTAGAGCGCTCCCAGCCCGTCGAACGGACCCCATGTTTACCCGCCTGATTCACTCCGCAAACCTCGTGAGCGACGGCGCCTCGCAGCAGGATGCATGGGTTGGCTTCGACGGAGCAACGGTGGCAGCCACCGGCACGGGCGACTCGTGGCGTTCCCGAGCGGATGCCGCGACTGACGTTGTCGATGCTGGCGGCGACTATCTCGCCCCGGGTTTCATCGACATCCACTCGCATGGAGGGGCAGGAGCAGCTTTTGATGACGGCCCCGCCGCTATCGCTCAGGGGCTTGAGGCGCACCGCCGCCATGGCACGACGCGGTCCGTCATCTCCCTCATCAGCGCCTCACCCGGGAAGCTGCTGACCAGTCTTGCAACGGTGGCAGAACTGGCTCAGCACGATCCTCTGATTCTGGGCAGCCACCTTGAGGGGCCCTTCATCGATCAGGAGTTCCGCGGCGCTCACGACCCCGCCATTCTGCGATCGCCGTCCGCTGCCGAAATCGACCATCTTCTCGCAGCCGCCGACGGCACGCTGCGCCAGATCACGCTGGCGCCAGAGCTACCTGGCGGCACCGAGGCCATCGCGACCTTTGTGGCCGCTGGAGTTCGCGTGGCAGTAGGACACACTGCCGCCACCTACGCTCACACCAGTGCGGCGTTCGATGCGGGGGCGAGCATTCTCACTCACGCGTTCAATGGAATGCGCGAAATCCACCATCGCGCTCCCGGTCCGGTAGCAGCAGCATTCTCCGCCTCAGAGGTGACGCTCGAAGTAATCAATGACGGCGTGCACGTGCATCCGAATGTCGTCGCCATGCTTTTCGCTTCGGCTCCCCACCGCGTCGCGCTCATAACCGATGCCATGGCCGCGACCTGCGCTGGCGACGGCCACTACGAGCTAGGGTCGCTCGACGTCACTGTCGCCAACGGTGTGGCGCGCCTCAGCGACAACGGCTCGATCGCCGGCTCGACCCTCACGATGGATGCCGCGGTGCGCCGCGCTGTCACCGAAGTGGGCTTGAGCGTGCCGCAGGCTGTTGCCGCGGCCACCGCTGTTCCTGCCCGGGCCATGGGGCGCGAGAGCGACCTAGGCTCACTTGCTCCCGGATTCGCCGCCGATGCCGTGTTGCTCGACGCCGACTTTAGGGTGCGGGCGGTGTGGGCTGCTGGTCGCGAATTGCCGCGCCCCGAGCATCCCGGCGCCTGAGTAGTTCGCCACCAATAATCGCGAAGACCACGGCGACGCCGAGGATGCCAGCGTCAACGTAGGGCAACGAGATGACTCCGTAATTGTCGAGCAGGATGCCGCCCACGAGCGCGCCGCCACCGATACCGATGTTGAACGAGGTCGTGAGGTAGGCCGAACCGACGTCGCGCATACGCGGGGAAGCTAGCTGCAACAGTCGTGTTTGCATCATGGCAGGAACGCCGCCGAAGGCGGTTCCCCATACCACCACGACGGTGAACATGATCGCGGGCTCGGCGGGAAACATGGCGAGCAGCACGGCACAGATCGCGACCAGCGCTAATGTGACCGGGAGGATGCTGCGCGGGAACCGGTCGACGAGCATTCCGGCGAGCGCGAGACCGAACGCACCGGCGGCACCGAAGATCAGCAGTACCCCGGCGACGGCACCGGTGTCGATGCCAGCCGGGCCGATCAGGTACGGAACGATGTAGGTATAGAAGAGGTTGTGTCCGAGCATCGCGAGAGCAACCAAGATGCACACGTAAATGACGCCGGGAACGGACCGGTCTTTGCGCAACGGGATCGAGATCTCGCCGGTGGCGAGGGGCTGCTGGTGATCGACCGGCGGCAGAATCCGCACGACCATGATCGTGAGGGCCGCGATGATGATCGCGATCACGACGAAGGCCAGGCGCCAGCCGAGGGCGTGACCGAGGGCGGTGCCCACGGGGACTCCGAGCACGAAGGCGGCAGTTGCCCCGGCACTCGTGACGGCAACGGCGCGGCCAACTTGGTGAGGGGGAACGAGGTGAGCTGAGTAGGCGCCGACCACGGCCCAGAACAGTCCGTGCGAGAGTCCACCGATGATTCGCGCGATCACGAGCACCGCATAGTTGGGCGCGACGGCAGCAAGTAGGTTGCCGATCACAAAGACGACAAGCACGATGATGACGAGCTTCTTGCGGGGCTGATTACGCGTGAGCGCAGCGAGCGGAGCCGTAGAGATAACGACAGTCGCGGCGAAGATCGTGATGAGCAACCCCACCTGCGACTCTGACACCGACAACTCAGCGGCGATCTCCGGCAGCAAACCGGTGGGCAACCATTCGCTCGTGACCGAAGTGAAGATCAGCGCGGAAAGAGTGAAGAGACCCGCCCACGGAAAAGCCTGAGAGGAGGTGGGCGAAGAAGTATGTGGCGTGCTCATGTTTGACTAACTCTACCGTCAGCACCGGTACGCTAAATCAGTGACCACCTCAATGCACTGGATCGTAACCCTCACTTGTGATGACAAGCCCGGCATCGTTCACGCCATCAGTGGCGCCATCGTTGAGGCCGGCGGCAATATCACCGAGTCGCAACAGTTCTCCAGCGACGACACGGGGCGCTTCTTCATGCGCCTTCAAGTGGAGTCGGATGCTCCGCGCGAAGTCTTCGTGCAAGCCCTCGCCCCCGTGACCGAGCGGTACGCGATGGAATGGCAGCTCGACGTTGTAGGGCGTCCGCTGCGCACCCTCGTGTTGGCATCCAAGGCCGGACACTGCGTCAACGACCTTCTCTACCGCCAGCGTGCTGGCCAGCTACCCATCGAGATGCCGCTCATCATGAGCAACCACCCCGATTTGGGCTCGCTTGCGGAGTTTTATGAGGTGCCGTTCGAGTCGCACGCGGTCACGACGCCCGGCCACAAGTTGGCCTTTGAGGAGCGCATCCTCGAAGTTGTCGAAGAGCACGACATCGAACTCGTCGTGCTTGCGCGCTACATGCAGATTCTCTCCCCCGAACTGTGCGAACAGTTGAGCGGCAAGATCATCAACATCCACCACTCTTTCTTGCCCGGCTTCAAGGGTGCGAACCCCTACAAGCAGGCTCACGCGCGCGGCGTGAAGCTCATCGGTGCTACCGCGCACTTCGTGACGAGCGACCTCGACGAGGGCCCGATCATCGAGCAGAACGTCGTGCGCGTGGATCACGCGAGCACGGCAAGCGAACTCCGGTCGATCGGTCAAGACGAAGAAAGCCGCACCCTCACGCAGGCCGTGAAGTGGTTCGCCGAAGATCGCGTGCTGCTCGATGGGGCGCGCACGATTATCTTCCGCTAGGTCGGATCGCAGTGTATTGAATCGCCCGTTTCTACTGAACGATCGCCGGGATGTCGACGCCTTCGACCTCCTGAACACGTTCGATTCCTCGCGCACTGCCCCACCATTCCGTAGTGACCCCTCGTGGCGCAGTACGGGCCGCAATCACCCCATCGAGCCCCAAGTTCCACATCGAGTAAGTGACCGACTCGTCAAGATCGATATCCCCAGAGCTGGATCCGGACGTCACGCCGATTGATGGCGCAACCTTGGTGAACCCGTCAGGGTACACCACGGTCACCTCGCTCCAATCACAGTCCACCGGGGCAAGCGCAGCGAGTTCCTCGACCGTCACGCTGTCGATACCCACACAGGGCTGCAAAGCCCTGTCCTCTGGACTGATATCAATGCCCTTAGGGCTGCACCCCACCAAAGCGATCACAGCAATGAGCGAGATCCCGATCCCGGCGGTTCTCTTCACGATTGCGCTCTTTCTGCTCGAACTGACCACGCGGCCTCGTTCACAGGTTAAC
This sequence comes from Salinibacterium sp. 10G20-15, assembly GCF_057365065.1. Classification (NCBI taxonomy): domain Bacteria; kingdom Bacillati; phylum Actinomycetota; class Actinomycetes; order Micrococcales; family Microbacteriaceae; genus Salinibacterium; species Salinibacterium sp. 10G20-15. Next base: position 1,703,987 of record NZ_CP195118.1, on the reverse strand, counting down.
TAATTCTCACCAATCGGAGCAGTCCCCATTTCGAGTCAGCGTTCCTACTCAAGCAAGTCGCGCAGCTTCAGCGTCGTGTGCCAATTGCGCACCGTCATCCGCTTCGAGAGGCGATTAGCGCGCAGGCGGTCGATGCGCGATTCCGCTGAGTCGATGACCGTGCGCGAAAAGTAGAGCGCGCCTGGGCCTGCTGAGACAGAGTCAACCCGTTCGTTGAGTTCGGGCACGCGAGTGAGCGCTTCCGCTGCGGTGAGAGGGCGTTTGAGAAAGAGCACATCGCTCAGTAGCTCCGCGGAACCGTGATCGCTCGGGGCCGCCGCGACGGTGGCCGCGAATTCGTCGCCGGAGCGCACGACAGCGAGGATAGCGGCGCCCAAGCGCTCGCGCAGCATCCGCTCAATTTCGACTTCAAGCTCGGCGCTGCCCGACGCGTCTGAGGTGAACACGACGTTGCCGCTCTGAATGTACGTGCGCACGTCCGCGAAGCCGGCATCGGTAAAGCACTCCTTTAGCGCCGCCATGCTGATCACGTTCGAGCCGCCCACATTGATGCCGCGAAGCAGCGCTACGTAGTTCGTCATGAGCTAACGATGGCACGGAGTACCGACACGAGGCGTCGCTGCTAGCGAAATCGGGAGCCTTAGCGCAGCCGTTCCCAATCGAGACGATTCTCCCAGGAGTAGCGGTAGTAGTCGGCGAATTTGAGCTCGGATGCCGCAGCCTCGTCCACAATGACCGTGACGGTGGAGTGCAACTGGATTGCCGATCCCGGCAGGCTAGCCGTGACCGGCCCTTCCACTGCGCCCGCGAGCGCCGCTGCCTTTGCTTCACCAAAAGCGAGCAAGACAAGGTGCCCCGCACGTTGGATGGTGCCGAGTCCCTGCGTGATGCAGTGCTTAGGTACGTCATTGGGTGAATCGAAGAAGCGCGCGTTGTCGAGCCGGGTCTGCTGGGTCAGGGTCTTGACGCGGGTGAGTGATGCGAACGAGGATCCGGGTTCGTTGAAGCCGATGTGCCCCGTCGAGCCGATCCCGAGAATCTGCAGGTCGACACCACCGGCCGCGACGATCGCGCGCTCATAGTCGTCGCCCGCCGTTTCGATGGGACCGCTCTCGGCCGGCACCTGCACGAGCTCGGGCGTCAAGCCGAGCGGTTCAACGACTTCGCGCGTGATGACCGAGCGGTAGCTTTCGGGATGCCCGGCAGGCAATCCGACATATTCATCGAGAGCGAATCCCCGCACAGCAGAGAGGTCGAGGGCTCGAGCCGCGAGCGCAGCCCACGTTGTTAAGGGCGTCGACCCGGTCGCTAGGCCGAGTACGGCATCCGGGGTCCGACGCACGAGCGCTTCGATGAGGTCGGCAGCGACTTCGCCCGCCGCCTCTGGTGAATCGACGATAACTACTTCTGCCATGCCATCGACTGTAGAGCGCTCCGGCGCGATCGAGGGAAGATTGCCGAAGTGGTCTTAGCGCTCCACACATTCGGGGCCGAATCTTCACGAGCTGTCCAGATATCCGTCCGGTAGAATGTTCGTGACGAAGACACCGACCATCTCGCCATTCTGTCGCAACGCCATTCGCCTTGGCTGTGCTGCAGCACTCGACCACCAGATCGAGCACCCCTAAGGGAGAACTGCACTGAATCCGCAAGGTTCCAGCCCCAGCTCGAAGCGGAGAGCCCCGTGATAGTGCTGCTCGCAGCGTTTGCGCTCGTGTCCTTGGTGATCCCTGCGCTCACGCGTCGCCTGCACACTCGTGTCTTCTTTGTCACGGCTCTCATTCCTGCTGCGGCATTTATCTACACCCTGCTGCAGACTCCCGCTGTTCTCGCGGATACCCCACCGACCGAGAGCATCCCCTGGATCTCGCAGCTGAACCTCGATCTCAGCTTCCGTGTAGACACCCTTTCGTGGCTGCTTGCTCTCGTCGTCACCGGCGTCGGCACGCTCGTGATGCTCTACTGCATTAAGTACTTCGCCGCTTCCGAAGAGGGCCTTGGTCGCTTCGCTGCGGTCTTCCTCGCCTTCACCGGCACGATGTACGGCCTCGTGATTGCCGACAACGTCTACTTGCTCTTCATCCTGTGGGAAGCCACGACGGTGTTCTCCTTCCTGCTCATCGGCCACAACACCGGTCGACTCGCGAGTCGCATTGCTGCGATGCAGGCCCTGATCGTCACGACCGCCGGTGGGCTCGTGATGCTCGTCGGTCTTGTGATGCTCGCCGAGCGCACCGGCACTGCCAGCTTGGCGCGGCTCATCGCCCTCGCCCCCGAGGGCACCGCCGTCACGATCGCGATCATGCTGATCCTCGTCGGCGCGCTCAGCAAGTCGGCGATCGTTCCGTTCCAGTTCTGGCTGCCTTCCGCCATGGCCGCCCCCACTCCCGTGAGCGCCTACCTGCACGCGGCCGCGATGGTGCAGGCCGGCATCTACCTCATCGCCAGACTCGCGCCCGGCTTTGCCCAGACCCCGGGCTGGCAACCGTTGCTGCTCGGCTTGGGTGTGTTCACGATGCTGGTGGGCGGATGGCGCGCACTCACGCAGGTCGACCTCAAACTTCTGCTTGCCTATGGCACCGTCAGCCAGCTCGGGTTCTTGCTCACGGTCGTGAGTTTTGGCACGCGTACCGCGGCTCTTGCCGGAGTCGCATTGCTTCTTGCCCACGCCCTCTTCAAAGCGGCCCTGTTCTTGGTCGTTGGCCTCATCGACCACCGCGTCGGAACCCGTGACCTCACCAAGCTCAGTGGGCTGGGCCGGGAAGCTCCCTTCCTCACGACTATTGCGGTTATTGCCACGGCATCCATGGCGGGCATCCCGTTCACCGCTGGCTTCGTGGCCAAAGAGTCGGTGCTCGCGAGCTTCATCGAGAGCGCGAGCGCGGGCTCAGCGCTCGGCTGGATCGCCATCGCCGGCGTCGCCGTCGGCTCCACCCTCACGGTCGCCTACAGCGCCCGCTTCGTCTGGGGTGCGTTTGCGAGCAAGAACGGTGTTGAAACCGTGCGGCCGCTACATGAGAACGTGTGGTTCCTGTCGTCGCCCGCCATTCTCGCCGCCAGCAGCCTGGTTCTCGCACCATTCTTTGGCGCTGTCGGAACCGTGCTCGAGGGGTACTCAACGCAATTCGTCTCCGAGGGCTACGACTACTCGCTCAAGCTCTGGCACGGCTTTGATGCCGCGTTCTTCATCTCTGCCGCCACGCTGCTCGTCGGTCTGGCGCTGTTCTGGGCTCGCACGCAGGTCTTCGCGCTGCAGTCGCTCGTGCCGGCGATCGTCGACTCGAACAAGTTGTATCGCTCCACGCTGCGCACGCTCGACCGCGTCGCGTTGCGCGTGACGGCGACCACGCAGCGTGGTTCGCTGCCCTTCTACCTCACCGTGATCCTGCTCGTGATGGTGGGTTCGGTAGGCAGCACGCTCGCGCTCAATCGCAGCTGGCCTGACTCCATCCGACTCTTCGATAGTGCCGGCCAACTCGCGATCGGTGCCGTCATGATCGTGGCCGCGCTCGCACTTGTGGCAGCCCAGAAGCGCTTCCAAGCGGCGGTTCTCGTCGGCGTCGTTGGCTATGGAATGGCGGCGCTCTTCGCGTTCCACGGTGCGCCCGATATCGCTCTCACTCAAGTTCTGGTCGAGACCGTCACTCTCATCGCCTTCGTGTTGGTGCTTCGTCGTCTGCCCGCTCGCCTCGGCAAGGCCCACGGCAGTTCACGCCGCGTGCTGCGTGCTGCCGTTGGCCTCTCGGTGGGGCTGCTCATGGGCATCGTCGCCATCGTCGCGCTCGGCGCCCGAAGCGCCGACCCCATCTCGGCGTCGCTGCCCGACCTCGCGTACGAGATTGGTCACGGTCGCAACGTCGTGAACGTTGTGCTCGTCGACATCCGCGGCTGGGACACTCTCGGCGAGCTCTCCGTGATCGTCGCCGCCGCAACCGGTGTTGCGAGCCTCGTGTTCTTGCGCAGCCGCACCGACAACCTGCCGCGCGTCTCAGAGGCCCGTGCCCGCGGAACGATCCGCGCCCGCCTCAAGCCGTCGCGCGAGATCGTCTCGTCCGAGTACGTGCCGGGCGTTCAAGACCCCTCCACTCGCAACGCGTGGTTGCTCGCGGGGCGCAAGCTGGCTCCCGAAAATCGGTCGATCCTGCTCGAAGTTGTCATTCGCTTGCTCTTCCACCCGCTGATCGTGCTTTCGCTCTATCTCTTGTTCGCCGGCCACAACCTCCCCGGCGGCGGTTTCGCTGCGGGGCTCGTTGCGGGTCTCGCGCTGGCCGGTCGTTACCTTGCTGGCGGACGCTACGAACTCGGCGCCGCCGCTCCCTTCGACGCCGGGCGTATCCTGGGTGTCGGTCTCGTGCTGGCCGCCGGCACTGCAACCGTGCCACTGTTGCTGGGGGCGGATGCTCTCACTTCCACGTTCTTCGAAACGACCATCCCCCTGCTCGGGCACGTTGAGTTCTCCACCTCGACCATTTTCGACATCGGGGTGTACCTCGTAGTCATCGGAATGGTGCTCGATGTCCTTCGCAGTCTGGGTGCCGAGATCGATCGTCAGCGCGAAGAGTCCTCTGAATCTCTCGAGAGCGGAAGCACCATATGAACGCCTCTCTCACCCTCGTGATCATCATGGTCATGCTCTACTCGGTAGGCGTCTACCTTCTTCTTGAGCGCAGCATGACCCGCGTGCTCTTGGGCTTCTTGCTCGTGGGCAACGCAACCAACCTACTGATCCTCATCGTGTCGGGCCCCTCCGGCGCCGCTGCGTTCTATGGTGAGGATGCCGCTACCGCCGACCCCTTGCCGCAGGCATTCATCCTGACGGCGATTGTGATCACGTTCGGCGTCTCCGCGTTCTTGCTTGCACTGATCTACCGCTCGTGGCGCTTGGCCAATGCCGACGTGGTCTACGACGACACGGAAGACCTCGCAATGGGCCGCCGCCGCACCTCGGTCACGACCGACCGCCCGGTTGACGGGGATGACACCGAATTCGGTACTCGCGCAGCCGCCGCCATCTCCACCGCCGTCGACCTCAAAAAACAAGAGGAACGCGAAGAGCAAGAGAGCCTCGCTGCCGAACGCCGACAACAGGAACTCGACAAGAAGGAGGGAGACGCATGAGCGCCCTCACCACCCTCGTCGTTCTCCTGCCCTTGCTCGGTGCGGCAGCAGCTCTCACCCAAGCAAAGCGCCCCCGGGTGCAAACGCTCATCACCGTCGGCGTACTCACCGCCGTTCTCGCGATCGGTGCCGCTCTGCTCGTGGCCGTCGACACCAACGGAGCGATCGCGGTCGAGGTCGGCGGCTGGCCCGCGCCCTACGGCATTGTGCTCGTGGTCGATCGACTCTCAGCGCTCATGATCGTGGTGTCCGCAGCCGTACTGTTGGCCGTCCTCGTATTCTCCGTGGGTCAGGGTCTTGCCGACGGAGACCGAGAAACCCCCGTCTCGATCTACTACCCGACCTACCTGATCTTGGCGACCGGCGTGTTCAACGCCTTCGTGGCGGGTGACCTGTTCAACCTCTATGTCAGCTTCGAGATTCTTCTCGTGGCTAGCTACGTGCTGATCACGCTGGGCGGCACCGAACCCCGCATCCGCGCGGGCACGGTGTACATCGTCGTTAGTTTGGTGTCGTCCGCCATTTTCCTCGCGGCGATCGCCATGATCTATGGCGCAACCGGCACCGTCAACATCGCTCAACTCACCGTGCGCCTCGCCGAGCTTCCCGCCGACGTCCAACTCACGCTGCACGTCATGTTGCTCATCGGATTCGGCATCAAGGCGGCCGTCTTCCCGCTCTCCTTCTGGCTGCCCGACTCCTACCCGATGGCGCCAGCCCCCGTCACGGCCGTCTTCGCTGGGTTGCTCACCAAGGTCGGTGTCTACGCGATCATCCGCACCGAAATGATCATCTTCCCGGATGGCGAACTCAATACTGTGCTGCTGATTGTGGCCGCGCTCACCATGGTGGTCGGAATCCTAGGAGCGGTAGCGCAGTCCGACATCAAGCGACTGCTGTCGTTCACGCTCATCAGTCACATCGGCTACATGCTGTTCGGCATTGGCATTGATACCGCGGCGGGGCTCGCGGCAGCAACGTATTACATCGTCCACCACATCACCGTGCAGACGACCCTGTTCTTGGCCACCGGGCTCGTGGAACGACAGGGTGGCACGACCGGCATCAACAAACTGGGTGGGATGCTCAAGGCCAGTCCCCTCATAGCGGTGCTGTTCTTCATCCCTCTGCTGAACCTCGGTGGTATCCCTCCGTTCTCCGGATTCCTCGGCAAGCTCGCCCTGTTCGAGGCGGGCGCCAACAACGGCTCCACGCTCGCGTGGGTGCTCATCGGCTGTGGTGCGGCCGTATCGCTACTCACGTTGTATGCCCTCGCTCGTGCCTGGAGCATGATCTTCTGGCGTGACGCCGAAGAGGTCGCCGACTACGAAAACCCGCTCGCGATGTCCTCCGAAAACAGCAGCTCAGCCACGGTCGAATCCGTACGCACGACGCCGCGCATCATGGTCGGCGCGACGGTAGCGATGGTTGCCGTGAGCGTTGCGCTCACCGTGTTCGCGACTCCGCTCTTCGACCTGAGCGCGAATGCCGGCGAGAACATTGACGGCCCGGCGTACTACGTGAATACCGTCTTCCCGGGAGGTCTCGAATGAGCGCCCACGACAGCCAGCCCACTTCTGCGGCAGCATCCCCTACGTCCGCCGTGAACCAACCCGTGACCGAACACCGAGCATCGCGCTCCGAGGTGCGAAGCCGGGTCTGGCAGCAGCTACCGCTGCTGCTCGGTCTCGTGGTGCTGTGGGCTGTTCTCTGGGGGCAGTTCTCGTGGCTGAACATTCTGACCGGTTTCGTCGTCGCGATTCTGGTCACTCGAGTGCTTTACCTGCCCCCGGCCGATATCTCGGGGCGACTGAACATCTGGTACTCGCTCGTCTTTCTTGCGCACTTCATTGTGGATGTCACGGTGGCGTCATTCACGGTCGCCTTCCAAGCGCTCAACCCGCGACCGATTCCCACATCATCCGTTATCGCCGTTCAACTACGCACGCGCTCGGATTTCGTCATGACGTTGGACGCGATTGCGATGTCATTGGTTCCCGGATCGATCGTCGTTGAGGTCGACCGCGAGCGCGCCATCCTGTACTTCCACACTTTCGATACGACTACCGCCGCCGATGTTGAAGCGATGCGCACCAAGGTGCTCGTCGTTGAAGCGCGCATCGTTCGCGCCATCGGATCGAAAGATGACCTTGCCCGCATTCACGAGACGGAGGCCACCCGATGAACGAATGGGTCTTCATCGCCGTCGGGCTGATGCTGCTCTTCGCGGCCCTTCTGGCGCTCTACCGCATCATCCGCGGCCCCTCGATTCTTGACCGCATGATCGCCTCAGACATGCTGCTCACGACAATCATTTGTGCGCTCGGCGCGGAGATGGTTTATAACGGTCACACCCGCAGCCTGCCGGCGATGCTCGTGCTTGCCACCACCGCATTTCTCGGTTCTGTCGTGGTCGCGCGCTACGTGTCGCGGAGGACCAACTCATGACCCTCGACACGATCCTCGACGTTCTCACCGGCATTTTCCTCCTGCTCGGCGGCTTCCTCTCGGCCGCGGCCGGGGTGGGGCTCTTACGCTTTCCCGATGCGATCGCGCGACTGCACGCCACCACCAAGCCCCAGATTCTGGGACTCACGTTCGTACTCTTAGCCATCGCCCTGCAGAACCTCCAGCTCTCAACGATTCTCCTATTGCTCTTTCTGCTGATCTTCCAGATGATCACCGCGCCCGTTTCGGCTCACATGATCGCTCGCGCCGGCTACCGAGGCGGAATCATCGCGCCCCATTCGCTGCTCGTCGACGAACTCGAGCAGGCTATCGATGCGGCACCCGAATTCGACGACGCCGAGACAGAAGGGGCTGAGAGAGAAGGAGCTGTCGCAGACGACACCGCGCAGCCCACGAACGTTCCGACCACCCGCGATCCTCTCGACACCGACGACACCAGCTCGCGCAACGACTAGCGTCTGGCAATCGTCGCTGAGAGCGTCGAAACCCGTGAGATTCCAGCTTCTCGTCAGGGATACTCGGGCATACTGAACACTCGACAACCTCTGGGAGCCCCATGCGTAACCTCACCGACAACAAGACCGCCGTAGCCCTCTTTGCCGGTGTCACCCTCGTGGGTGCACTCTCCGCTTGCTCGTCGCCGAGCACGAGCAGCAGCACAACGGATGCCACAGTCCCCGACGCCGGAACCGGCACCGATTACACCGATGGCACCTACACGGAGTCGGGCGATTACACCTCCCCCAACGGCGCCGAGAAGGTGGATGTCACCCTCACCCTCGAAAGCAACACCGTCACCGACGTCACGGTCGTCGGCTACGGCGAGAACCCCAACTCGATCCAGTTTCAGGGCGAGTTCATCGACGGAATTGCCGACGAAGTCGTGGGCAAGAACATCGACGAGCTTTCCGTCGACAAGGTAGCCGGTTCCTCGCTCACGAGCGGTGGCTTCAACAAGGCTGTCGACGCGATCAAGGCTGATGCCCTCGCCGAGTAAACAGTTTGATGCCATCGGTGCGCCCTGGCAGATCGACACCGCGGAGCCCCTCGGCTCTGACGTAGAGGCTGCCGTAGCGCACCGAATCGAGCTGTTCGACCGTACCTACTCACGGTTTCGCGACGACTCCCTCGTCGCCGCGATCGCACGCACGCCCGGCACCTACACGTTTCCGGCGGATGCTCCCCCGCTGTTTGAGCTTTACCGTCGTCTTTACGACGCGACGAACGGTGCCCTCAGTCCGCTCGTGGGCCGCGCTCTGGAAGAGCTCGGCTACGACCGCACCTACTCGCTGCAGCCTGCCTCCACTCGCACGCGCGTTCCCGACTGGAGCGAAGCCATCAGCTGGACCGGCAGTGCGCTCACCACACTCACCCCGGCCGTGCTCGATGTGGGCGCCGCGGGCAAGGGCTACCTCGTCGATCTCGTGGCCGAGGTGCTCGCCGAGTACGGAGTCACCACCAGCACGGTGGATGCGAGCGGAGATATTCTGCATCGCGGCGCTGGCGAATTGCGGGTCGCGCTGGAGCATCCGCTCGACACCAGCAAAGCGATTGGCGTGGTGACGGTGAGCAACGAAGCGATCTGCGCCTCGGCCCCCAACCGCCGAGCGTGGGCCGGGCTGCACCACATTCTGGATGCCCGCACCGGACTGCCCACCGACCGCATTATCGCAACGTGGGCGATCGCCCGCACTGCCCTTGAGGCCGACGGCCTCGCCACAGCACTGTTCTTTGCCGAGCCGGCGGAGCTCGAAGCCGAGTTCGACTTTCAGTGGGTGCGGATGCACTCAACCGGCCGAGTCGAGCACTCGGCATACCTCACCGGAGAAGTATTTCTATGAAACGTTGGCTCGATCGAACCCTCGGCGCCGTCGCCATGTACAAGTTGGTGCTCGGCAGTCTCGCCGTACTCGCTGTCGTGTCGGTCGCGCTCGCGTTCGTCGGCCTCGTCTCGCCTGACCCCTTCGCGCTGCTCGCCAGTTTGCCGGTTGCGGTCGCGTTTAGTTACGGCGCCAGTTGGCTCGGCGCCCGCATCGTGGGTCAGCGAGCGCACCTCGAATCGTCGCTCATCACGGGGCTGCTCGTGTTCTTCATCATGGCGCCAAGCCTGCAACTGGCTGGGCTCCTCGCCATTGCGCTGGCCTCAACTATCGCCGCGGCATCCAAGTTTCTCCTTGCATTCCGTGGGCGCCATATCTTCAACCCAGCGGCACTGGGCGCGTACGTGTTCCTCTTTGTGCCGCTCGGCTTTCCGACGTGGTGGGTCGGAACCCCGTGGCTACAGCCGGTCGTTCTGATCGCTGCATTCCTCATCCTCTACCGCACGCAACGCCTCGATCTCGGGCTCACCTTCGTGGTAGTCGCGGCTGGCATCCGCATTGCGCTCACGCTCGCTAACGGTGGCGACCTGACCGAGGCGCTCAGCTTCACGTTCCTGTCATCTCAGATGATCTTCTTCGCCGGCTTCATGCTGAGCGAACCACTCACTTTGCCGCCGCGACGCTGGCAACGCCTCAGCCTCGCTGTGCTCATCGCCCTGCTCTTCGCCATCCCGTTCTCGATCGGTAACTTCTACAGCGACCCATTGCTGGCGCTGCTCATCGGCAACCTCGTGGCGTTCGCGTTCACCCAGCGCCGCACCATTCGGATGTCGCTCACCGAGACCGACGAGATCGCTCCCGGAACGTGGCAACTCACTTTTGCCCCGCACCGCCCGATCCTCTTTCGGGCGGGCCAGTACATCGAGCTGTCGCTGCCGCACTCCTCTCCGGACTTCCGCGGAGTGCGCCGCTACTTCACGATCTCGTCAGCACCGGATGCCGGGGCCACCCTGTCGGTGACGTTCACGGTCGCCGAGAAATCCAGCAGCTTCAAGGCTGCCCTCGTGGCGTTGCCGCGGGGTTCTCAAGTGAACGCGACGGGAATCTGGGGCGATTTTGTACTCCCCCGTAAAGCGAGCGAGCCGCTCTTGCTCGTCGCGGGCGGCATCGGCATGACGCCCTTTGCGAGCCAGATCGCGCACGCTCACCGTCACGACGAAGAGCGTGACATTGTGGTCATTTACGCCACCTCGAGCTCGGCACCGCTGCCCTTCACCGATGTTCTCACCAAGGCCGGTGTGCGCGTCATCGTGTTCGGGCCGCAGCCCGCCGATGCCCTTCCGGCGGGCTGGGTTCTCGGCAGCGAGGGGCGCCTGAACGGCGATGCTCTCTCCGCACTCGTGCCCGATCTGGCCGACCGCCGGGCTTACCTTTCAGGCCCGCCCGCGCTCGTCAACGACTTGAAGGCGACGTTGCGAGCACACGGCACCCGCCGCATCCACACCGACTATTTCTCGGGCTACTAGCTCGGCGCCTGCACGCGCTCCGCGGTTGAGCGTGGTGAGCCGCGTAAACGACGCTTAAGGCTCAGCGCCCGCACAGCGTTGAGAGCGAGTTGTGACACGAGTTGCGGCACATGCCAGCGCCCGCGTCGCCGACGTAGGCGGCCTCGGCATCGCTCCCCTTTCACAACGACAACCGCTCACCTAAGCTGAGGGCATGACCTCCACCGCCGCGGCAGCGCTCACGCTAGACCCCGAGAGCGCCCCGCTGCCCGGAGCGTCGATGCGGGTGGCGATGCGCCGGTTCTTCGATCGATCGTTCCGGATGCGCGGTCGTGCCAGTCGCAGCGAATACTGGTGGTGGATGCTCGTGAACATCGTCGTGGTTGCGACCCTTCAAGTCGTCGCCCCGCTGATGATCGTAGGTCGTCCGCTGAGTGATGCGTTCAACTTTGGCCCCTTCGGCTCGCTTGTCTATCCCACTCTGAGCATCGCGAGTTGGAGCGACGCTACGACCGCGAATTCGCCGGTGCTCGTCGCTCTCGCTTTCATAGTGGGAGGCTGGGTGCTGCTGACCGCGATCCCGGGAATCGCGATTATTGTTCGGCGCCTCCACGATTCGAACCTTTCCGGCGGGTGGGCGTTCTTTGCCCTCTTCCCGCTGGGAGCCATCATTGTGCTGGGGCTCGCCCTGCGCAGTTCAGCCCCTGAGGGCATTCGGTTCGACTAGCGCGGCAAGCGAATTTCGACCGTGCCGTCGACGACGCGGCTCTCAAAGCGCGGTTGCGGACTCGTCGCCGGACCGTGGATGACCTCACCCGTGTCGAGCGAGAATGCGCTCTGGTGCCAGGGGCATTCCACACACGCACCGCCCGGAGCGGAATCGTCCTCGACGACGTAGCCATCGTGAAGCTCGGCCCCGAGATGGCTGCAGGTGTTGGAGAGCACCGAGACCCGCTCACCCCGACGGAAGACCACAACTTCGGTGCCGGCAACGACGCGCTTCTCGAGAGCACCCTCGGGCAAATCAGTGAGGGGCGCTAACTGCTGCCAGCCGCTGGGGAAGGTGGCTTCGACATCCGGCGCGTGACTGACGCCCGCGGCCTGCCGATAGGTCAGGTGCCCACCAAGGTAGCCGCCACCCGAAGCGATCGCGAGCCCGGCATAGCTCAGCACTTTGCCGCTCGTGTGCTTTCCGCGGGAGCGCTGCACGAAGGACGCCGCGAAGAGACCCGTGGCCACGACATTGACCGCGGCATGCACGATGCCCACGCGCTGCTGTTTCTCGTCCAGCTGCGACCAATCGGCAAAGCCAGCGACGGCCGTGCCGCTTGCGCCCAGCACTCCGACTCCGACTAAGGCACGCGATGCTTGTTCGGTGCCGGGCACGGCGTCGAGCACTCCGGCCGAGATCCACGCTCCGAGGGGAACATGCACGCCCAGCGGATGCACGGGGTGCCCCATCGGCACGCCATGAAGTACATCTCGCAACCACCGCGGGCGAAGAATTGCATCGACGACGCCGCGCGTCTTTTCGACGGCGGGATCAAGCGACGCCGCCTCCTCGAGGCGATCAACGTTTCGTAATACGGGCAGTCGTTTCATCGGATCCTCGTTTCTTGCGGGTGCGGTTGAGAAAGTTAGACCGTGACCGACTCAGAGGAGCCAGTCTGAGGCTCGTCTCCGGTTACCTTCGCGGCAACGACGCCAACGAGAGTTGCGACCTTGCCCGGGCTCTCCCAGTACTGAGCCGATTCGCTCTTGACGTGAATTAAGACGACCGAGGGGTCGGTCTCTCCGCCCTCGAACCACGCGTCGGTGAACGAACCCCACAGCTCCGACTTCTTCGCTTGGTCGCGCACGACTTCGGCGGTGCCGGCGAGCGACAGCCACTGCGAGGAGCCCGAGTAGGAGACGTTCACGTGAGGGTGGGCCTGAAGCTGCTGCACGGCATCCGCGGTGTCGGAGGCAAGGAACCAGCAGTCGCCGTCGAACTCAGCCTGCTGAACCGTCATGGGGTGGCTGTGCAGAGCACCGCTCGCGGCGACCGTGGTCAGCATCGCAATTCGCGTGCTCTTCATGATGGAGCGGATGGTGTCGAGCTGGTCTGCTGTTGCGTGGCTGTGAGATGACATTGTGTCTCCAATTCGTCGACGGTTGCGCAGTTGTGCTGCGCTTCGACGCTAGGGAGCGATCCTCAACACTGGCCGAGTGCTAGCCGAACGTTAGATGAGAGCGACGAGTTCCTTTTCTGCGAGCGACGTCAACGATGACGAGTGCCTTCCCCCGCGAGCACTGCCGCATACCCGTCGCGGTAACTCGGATGGGTAAACGAAAAGCCTGTGCTTTTCAGTAGCGCGTTGCGACAGCGCTTACCGCTGCCCTTGCCATCGGTGGTTCCGCCTGCACGTTCGAGCGGAATGGGTTGCTCGATACTGCGAGCGAGAAACTCGATGACCTCGCGCTGATCGGCCGGCTCATCATCGACGCCGATATAGATACTGGCGGGCGAGGAGGACATTGTCGCGAGGCGCACGATGGCCGCTGCGGCGTCATCCCGATGGATCAGATTGGTGAAGTAGGGGGTGGGCGTTGAAGTCTCAACCCCGGCACGGATGCGGTCGATCTGTCGGGTGCGGCCGGGCCCGTAGATGCCTGCCAAGCGAAGAACCGTCGAATTAGCGACGCTCTCGAGCAACAACTCTTCGGCTTCCCGCAACACGGTCCCTGTCTCCGTCGTCGGCGTCGCCGGTGTAGATTCGTCGACCCAGGAGCCGTCGCTGACACCATAAACGGCGGTCGACGAGACATAGATGACTCTCGGTGCAGCCGCGCAGTCTCTCTCGATAGCAGCGGCGATGTTCCGCACACTGTCGACGTAGGTCGCGCGATAGCCCTCGCGCGTACGCTGATCGGGACTGACCGCAATCACGACGATGCTCGTGTCCGAGGGAAGCGTGGGCACGTGCGCAGACAAATCGACCGCTTGCCCAGTGATCTCGGGCGGCAACTTCTCGATCGAACGCCGTAGGCCCAGCACAGAGTGCCCCAACGCTGCAAAGCGGAGCCCTGCTTCGATCCCTAAGTCACCACATCCGGCCATGACTACGGTCACTATTGTCTCCTCCCGATGCACCACGCGGCACGCTGCCGCGTGGTGCACAAGCGAGCACCGCACAGCACCCGCCGCTCAAGAATAGCCAGAGCGAGCTGGGTGTTTTCCCGCGTGTGTGCCAACGCAAAGGGCCCGAAAGCCGAAGCTTTCGGGCCCTTCGTGAACGTCGTGGCGTACGCCAGTCAGTTACCGCGTGAGACGCAGACTACGCAGACTACGCGGACTACGCGAGTCGAGCAGCGAGGTTCTTGTCGAGCGTGTCGAGGAACTCTTCGGTGGTTTCCCACGTCTGGTCCGGTCCGACGAGCAGCGCAAGGTCCTTGGTCATGTGACCGGCTTCGACGCTCTTGATGACAACATCTTCGAGCGTTGCCGCGAACTCGATGAGCTCTTGGTTGTTGTCGAGCTTGCCACGGTGAGCGAATCCACGCGTCCAGGCGAAGATCGACGCGATCGGGTTCGTGGAGGTGGGCTTGCCCTGCTGGTGCTGGCGGTAGTGACGCGTCACGGTGCCGTGGGCAGCCTCTGCTTCAACAACCTTTCCGTCTGGCGTGGCCAGAACGGAGGTCATGAGGCCGAGCGAGCCGAAGCCCTGAGCTACGGTGTCGGACTGAACATCGCCGTCGTAGTTCTTGCAGGCCCAGACGTACCCGCCCTCCCACTTCATGGCCGAGGCGACCATGTCGTCGATGAGGCGGTGCTCGTAGGTGAGGCCGGCAGCGTCGAACTTCTCTTTGAACTCCGTCTGGAACACCTCTTCGAAGATGTCCTTGAAGCGACCGTCGTAGGCCTTGAGAATGGTGTTCTTCGTCGAGAGGTACACGGGGTAGTTGCGCGAGAGACCGTAGTTGAGGCTTGCACGAGCGAAATCAACGATCGAGTCGTCAAGGTTGTACTGAACCTGAGCGATTCCGTCGCCGGGGGCGTCGTAAACCTCAAACTTCATCGGCTCGGAGCCGTCTTCGGGAGCGAACTCCACGGTCAGCTTTCCCTTGCCCTTGAAGAGGAAGTCGGTGGCGCGGTACTGGTCGCCGAAGGCGTGACGGCCGATGATGATCGGCTTGTTCCAGCCCGGAACCAGTCGCGGGATGTTGGAGATGATGATGGGCTCACGGAAGATAACGCCACCAAGGATGTTGCGGATGGTGCCATTGGGGCTGCGCCACATCTTCTTGAGGCCGAATTCTTCAACGCGGGCTTCGTCGGGGGTGATGGTTGCACACTTGACGCCAACACCGTGCTTCTGGATGGCGTGAGCCGCATCGATGGTGATCTGGTCGTCTGTTGCGTCACGGCTTTCGATGCCGAGGTCGTAGTACTCGAGGTTAACGTCGACGTAGGGGTGGATCAGGGTGTCCTTGATCCGCTGCCAAATGATTCGCGTCATTTCGTCGCCGTCGAGTTCGACGACGGTGCCTTCTACCTTGATCTTGGACAAGCTTTGCTCCTTAGTTAGTGGCCGCCTCCAGTTTACTCTTTTTCCCAAGTATCTCGACATCGAGATACCTTGGCGCATCTGTCTACCGCGGGTTAGCCTGTACTCATGGGTGAGCTAAGACTTGAAGAATTATCGGCAAGCACCATCGTGGCTGCCAACAACCTCTCGCTGCGTCGGGGGCAAGAGCAATTCGTCACGCCGCCCTCGTACGCCATCGCGGATGCGTTCATCGATCCGCTAACCTCGTGGCCTCGCGTTGTCGTTGACGGCGACAAGGTCGTGGGCTTCGTTCGCGGCAATTTCGACCCCAACGCTTCTCAAGAAGAGTTCCGCAGCTGCATCTGGCGCGTCAATGTTGCCGGTGATGAACAGGGTCAGGGCATCGGCCGCTTCGCGGTCAAGGCTCTCGCCGAAGAAGCTCGTAGTCGCGGCTTCGACCGCATCACCGCCATTTGGGAAGAGGGCGACGATGGCCCCGAGCAGTTCTTCCTCAAGGTGGGCTTCAAGATTGTCGGCGAAACCCAATACGGCGAGAAGCTCGGTGAGTACACGCTCTAGAGCGTGACCTCTCCCCTGCTTCTTTCCCGCACTCTCGCTCGCCACCCTGACGCTCGGTGACTGAACGCTCACGATGCCCGCTCCCAGCGACGATTTCGTGAGCCGCGTGCTCGAGGTTGTTGAATCCATCCCACCCGGGCGCGTGATGACGTACGGCGAAGTGGCTGCCACGATCGGCTCGCGAGCCGCGCGCGCTGTCGGCACCGTGATGGCTCGCTACGGCTCCGAGGTGGCGTGGTGGCGCGTCATCCGTTCGGGCGGGCATCCACCCGTCAGTCACGAAGATCGAGCACTCGTGCACTACGAGGCCGAATCAACGCCGCTGAGATGGATGCCCGACGGCGGGTACCGCGTCAACCTGCGGTTAGCGCGGCACCACCCCTAAACGAGCGAGTTACGCCAGGCCGCGTGCAATTGCGCGAACTTGCCGGAGCCCGAGATGAGTTCTTGCGGGCTGCCATCTTCGATCACGCGACCATGTTCCATCACGAGCACGCGGTCAGCAATCGCGACCGTCGAGAGACGGTGCGCAATGATGACAGCGGTGCGATCGGCGAGCAGCGTTTGAAGACCGGCCTGCACGAGTCGCTCGCTTGGGATGTCGAGCGACGCGGTTGCCTCATCCAGAATCAGCACCACGGGATCGGCGATAAACGCGCGCGCGAACGACAGCAGTTGTCGCTGCCCCGCGCTCACGCGACCTCCCCGTTTGTTCACGTCGGTGTCGTAGCCGTTGGGTAGCGCTTCGATGAACTCGTGCGCGCCAACCGCCTTTGCGGCCGCGACGATCTCATCACGCGTGGCATCGGGCTTACCGAGGGCGATGTTGTCGGCCACGTTGCCCGAGAACAGGTACGCCTCTTGTGTGACCATGACGATCGCGCGGCGCAGGTCTTTCGGGTGCAGCTTGCGCAGATCAACGCCGTCGAGCGACACCGTGCCCTGGCTGGGGTCGTAGAACCGCGAGATGAGCTTCGCGAGCGTAGATTTGCCCGCACCCGTTGTTCCCACCATCGCGACCGTCTGACCGGCCGGCAGCTCAAGATCGAACTTCGGCAGAATTACTTTCTCTGAGTTGTAGGCGAACTCCACGCCGTCGAACTTCACGGTGCCCTTGGCCTTGCGCAGATCGATGGGCGTCGTGGGGTCAGCAACCGTCGGGCGCTCTTCGAGCACTCCCGAAATCTTCTCGAGCGCGGCAGCCGCCGACTGGTACGAGTTGTAGAACATCGCCATCTCTTGCGCCGGAGCGAAGAACTGACGCGCGTACAGCAGCGCACCGAGCAGGGCACCGATCGCGAGGTCTCCGGTCGACACCCGCAGTCCACCCACGAGCAGAATCATTGCGAGGGCGACGTTTCCGATGAGAACGAGGCCCGGGTCGAAGATTCCGAACAGTTGGATGACGCGGGCGTTGGCATCCCGGTAGTTCTCGACGAGCCCACCGAACTGTTCGCGGTTGCGCTCTTCCTTGCGGAAGGCTTTGACCGCACGGATGCCGGTCATGGTCTCAACGAAGTGCACGATCAGTTTGGCCGAGGTGGTGCGCGTCTCGCGGAAGTGCAATTGCGACCGCAACTGGAACCAGCGGGTGAGGAAGCCCAGCGGCACGAGGGCGCAGAACAGAATCACACCGCTGACCCAATCGAGCGAGAACATCGCGATGGCGATGAACCCCATGTAGAGCGCACCCTGAACGAGCTGGTTGATGCCCGAGTCGAGCAGTTCGCGAATCGCATCGAGGTCGCTGGTCTGGCGCGCGATGATGCGGCCTGAGGTGTAGCTCTCGTGGAATTCGAGACTCAACCGCTGGGTGTGCAGGAACACGCGCTTGCGCAGGTCGAACAGAATCGCTTGGCTCACGCGTGCGCTGAGCACGGTGTACCAGGCGATCATGGAGGCGCCAACGATGCCCGTGAGCAGGTAGGCGCCTACCGTGAGGCCAAGGGGCAGAGCATCGCCGTCGATAAGCGCCGGCAGAGCACGGTCGATGCCGAAGGCGATCAGTGCGGGCCCCGCAACTTGAGCGGCGGTGCTCACGACAACGACAACCATTGTGAGAATCACGCGGGCGCGCAGCGGTGCAATCAGCGAGCCGAGCAGTCGCAGCGAACGCTGACGAATCTGGCGGCTCTCATCCTTGGTGTAGTCGTTACGCTCTTCGCCGGAGGTTCCTATCACGCTCATGAGCTGACCTCCTGTTCTTCTTCTTCGAGACTGGATATGACGTAACGGTAATGCTCGCTCGTCGCGAGCAGGTCGGAGTGCTTTCCGACCGCGGTGACCTTGCCATCTTCGAGGAGAGCAACCCTGTCGGCGAGCATCACGGTCGATGGCCGGTGAGCAACGATGAGTGCCGTGGTGGAGCTCAGCACTTTGCGTAACGCTGCCTCGACGAGCGCTTCCGTGTCCACATCGAGCGCGGAGAGCGGGTCGTCGAGCACGAGTACCGCGGGCTTCGCCGCAACGGCGCGAGCGAGCGCGAGGCGCTGACGCTGACCGCCCGAGAGGCTCAAGCCTTCTTCGCCCACGAGGGTGTCGAGGCCGTTTGGTAGGTCGTAAACAAAGTCGGCCTGCGCAATGCTGAGCGCTTCACGCAATTGCTCTTCGCTCGAGTCGGGGCGCCCCATGAGCACGTTTTCGCGCACGCTCGACGAGAACAGCGTGGCATCCTCGAACGCCATTGCCAGGTGACGACGCAGCTCCAGCAGAGTGAGGTTGCGGATGTCGACGCCGTCGATACTGATCGAGCCTTCTGTCACGTCGTACAACCGTGTCGTGAGGGCCGTGATGGTGGATTTGCCCGAACCGGTGAGACCGACAAGAGCCATCGTCTCCCCCGGCTCAATGCTGAGGTCGACACCGTTGACGAGGTCGGGAACGTTCGCGGGCGAATCCGGGTAGCGAAAGTGCACGTTCGAAAACTCGAGGCGACCTTCGCTGTGCGGGATCGTTTCCGGGTTCTCCGGATCCGTAATGGGGTTGTCGGAGTCCATCACCTCGAAGAAGCGGTCGGCAGCGGTACGCGCGTCGAACGTCATCGAGAGCAAGAAGCCGATCGATTCCACGGGGAAGCGCAATACGGTCGCGGTCGCGAAGAACGCGACAAGGTCGCCGGCCGAGATGTTTCCTTCAACAACGAGCCAGACGCCGCCCAGCAGGCCGAGGGCGAACATGACGTCGGGTACAAGCAACAGCCACAACCAGATGCCTGCGATGGCGCGAGCTTTCTCAATCTCGGTGCCGCGCAAGCTCTCGGCCTGAGCCGAGAATCCAACGAGCGCGTGCTTGCCGCGACCGAATGCCTTGAGAACACGGATGCCGTGAACCGATTCTTCAACGGCTGTTGCCAAGTCTCCGGTCTGGTCTTGACTGCGGCGAGCCACGATCGAGTACTTCTTTTCGAATACGTAGCCGTAGATCCAGAGCGGAATCGAGGTGACGATGAAGATCACGCCGAGAATCCAGGAGATATTGACGAGGAAGATCAACCCCACGATGATCGTGAGCACGTTGACGACGAGCAGCACGAGCCCGAATGACAGCCACCGGCGGATAAGGCTCAGGTCACTCACGGCGCGCGACAGCAACTGCCCGCTAGGCCAGCGATCGTGGAAGCTCACCGGCAAGTGCTGCAGGGTCATGTAGAGCGTGTTGCGCATGCGTGCTTCGACGTGGGTTCCGGGCGTGAGCACGAAGTAGCGGCGCAGCGCAATCATGACCGCCTCAAGAATTCCCAACCCCAGCACGATGAAGAAAGCGGGCCAGATCTCGGCGGAGTTCCCCGATTGCAGCGGACCATCCACGAGCGAGCGCAGCACTTGTGGGATCAGCAGCGCAACGATGCCTGCCGCAAGCGCAGCGGCCATGCCGAGATAGATGTGGGGCATCGCCGGTTTGGCGTACGGGTAGACACGGCGGATAGCCGCAAAGGTACCCACGGCTTTAGCGCGCGGGGGCTGGACAGACTCGTGAGACAACGTGGTTCCTTGACGAAAAGGGATCACCGCGAACGGTGATCGTGATTACTGCGGGCCGCTACGGCGCGACCGTGAACCGCTGCAATTCGTCAACCTGACGCGAAGCAGACAGCCTTTTAGAATATGCCTGCTCCGGCCTAACCACAATCGTTAGAAGCTAATTTTTTGACAGAGTCTCAACTCAGCGAAGGCGGACGGAGAGGCACGTGACGCAGCCCTCCATCTTCTCAAACTCTGACACGTCAACAGTCACGACGCGATATCCGAGGTCCTCGATGAGCGCCGCCGTTTTCGGCGCCGACGAGGACATCAGCACTGCATCGTCCGACAGCACCACAACAGCGGCACCTTCGGCTTCAGGAACGGCCAAGAAACGATCGTAGAGGTCGACATTGTCGACGAGATCGGGGTACCCAATGACAGTACCGTCGGGAAGAGCCGTGACGGCACTCTTGAGGTGCAGCACTTTCTCCACCGGTACCGCAATCACGGTGTAGCCGAGGGGGGTTACGATCGCGCGCAACTGGCGGATGCCCTCCGCGTTCGTGCGACCGCCGCGACCCACGTAAACCGTGGACCCGACCTTGAGAACGTCGCCACCGTCGAGGGTGCCTGGCTGGGTGATTTCGCGAAGCTCGAGACCTAAATCGGTGACGCTGACGCGAACCGCATCGATCTCGGGCTGGCGGCTTTCGGCGCCGGGGCTCGTGAGCACGGCAACCTCGCCGAACATCACGACCGTGTCTTCGATGAAGACCGAGTCGGCAAGCTCATCAGCCGCGGGTACCTCGATGGTCTCGAAGCCGTTGGCCTGAAGCGCTGCGACATAGCCTTCCCACTGAGCATCCGCGAGTTCGGCGTCGACGGGAACACGGTCACGGTGCGTGAGCTCGCCGTCGGCCATACGAGACGACGGCGCACGAACCAGAGCGGTGAGGGTAGGCGGCTGGTGAACAGGCCGGGCAATTGCTCGCCAGACACGACGACCAACCGTGACAGCAGCGATGATGGTGGCAACGACAAAGATGAGGTTGGTGCCCAGCAGACTGGCCAAGATGAAAGTCACTGCCTCGGGGTTCCACTCGGCCCCTGTCGCGATGATCCCCAGTGCGGTTCCGAAGAATGCCGCCGCGATTCCCAGCACAAGGCCCGTGACCGCAGCGGTGTACCAGAACCGGTTGATCTCCAGCGCCGCCGCCAGAGAGTACAACACGAACAGCACGAGCGCCATCGGCAAGAAGTACTCGGCAATCGCCGGAAGGTTCTCGGCCGCGGCACCGTTCGCCGTGAAGAACGCCAACCCGGTTGCGAGGTACACGGTGCCGGCAACGGCGAGTCCAGAAACAAAAGCTGCGCCGAGACGCGTTCTTACACTGATCATGCGCCCAAACTTATCTGCAGCAATCTCCGCGTTTGCCGAACGCCGACTTCTAGTGGAAGAAGTGGCGCTCTCCGGTGAAGTACATCGTCACGCCCGCTTCGATCGCTGCCGCAATGACCTCTTCATCGCGAATGGAGCCACCAGGCTGAACGACGGCCCGAACACCGGCATCGAGCAGCAACTGCAGTCCGTCAGCAAAGGGGAAGAACGCGTCGCTGGCGGCAACCGAACCCTTGGCCCGGTCACCGGCACGCGAGATTGCGAGCTGGCACGAGTCAACACGGTTCACTTGCCCCATACCGACACCCACGGATGCTCCGCCGTCGGCAAGCAAGATAGCGTTCGACTTCACTGCGCGCACTGCACGCCACGCAAACTCAAGGTCAGTAAGAGTCTCCGCATCGGCGGCGTCGCCCGCAGCGAGCGTCCACGCCGACGCCGGCGAGAAGTGCGCGTCGAGTTCTTGCACGAGCATGCCGCCCGAAATCTGGCGCAGTTCGCGGCTGTCGCGGGCGTAGCCCTCGGGCAGCTGCAGCAAGCGCAGGTTCTTCTTAGCCTTCAAGATTTCGAGTGCTTCAGGCTCGAAGCCGGGAGCAACGACAACTTCGGTAAAGATCGGGGCGATCGACTCTGCTGCAGCCTTCGTGATGATTCCGTTGGCCGCAATAACTCCGCCGTAGGCCGAGATGGGGTCGCAGGCGTGCGCCAACACGTGGGCTTCTGCGATGCTGGCCGCAGTGGCGATTCCACACGGGTTAGCGTGCTTGATGACCGCAACAGCGGGAGTGTCGTGGTCGAAAGCGGCGCGCAAAGCGGCGTCGGCATCCACGTAATTGTTGTACGACATCTCTTTGCCACCGAGCTGCGTGGCCTGAGCGATTCCGGGCTGAGCAGCAACACCGTAGAGGGCTGCTTCTTGGTGAGCGTTCTCGCCATAGCGGAGTACGGCGAGCTGGTCGGCAGCAATGGCGAGGTGCGCCGGCGTAGTGGGAACGGATGCCGCGGCAGCGTCGTCGCCCAACAGAGCGCCGGTCATGAACCACTGCGACACCGCGGTGTCATAGGCGGCGGTGTGCGCAAAGGCTTGCGAAGCGAGCGCGTAACGTTGCGCGAAGGTCGTGCCCTCGCCCGCGGCGGCTGCGATGATCTCGTCGTAGCTGTCGGGGCTTGTGACGATGGCGACGTTGGCGTGGTTCTTGGCCGAAGCGCGCACCATGGCGGGGCCGCCGATGTCGATCTGCTCCACGATGTCGGCGGGAGCGGCACCCGAAGCGACGGTCTCGACGAAGGGGTAGAGGTTCACGACCACGAGGTCGAAGGCCTTGATGCCGAGGTCAGCGAGCTGAGCTTCGTGCGATTCGAGGCGGAGGTCAGCCAGAATGCCGGCGTGCACGCCGGGGTGCAGCGTCTTGACGCGACCGTCGAGCGACTCGGGGAACCCGGTAACGCTCGATACCTCGGTGACGTCGTAGCCCGCTTCAGCAATCGTCTTCGCAGTCGAACCGGTCGAGACGAGTTCGACGCCCGCGTCGGCAAGCGCGCCGGCAAGGTCGAGAAGTCGCGACTTATCACTCACGGAGATAAGCGCGCGGCGGATCGGAACGACATTACGTTCGCGGAAATCGGCAGGATTGTGACGGGGGCCGCTCATGGGATTCAGAGTTCCTTTAGGTTGATGCGATTGGTGGCAATGTCTTCGATCGTCTGCACAAGCAAGCGCCGTTCCACCGGCTTGATGCGAGCATGCAGGTGTTCTTCGGTATCCCCCGGCTCGATCGCGACGCGCTCTTGCACGATGATCGGACCGCTATCGACACCGTTGTCGACCTTGATAACACTGGCACCGGTCTGGGTTGCCCCCGCCGTAAGAGCATCGCGAACCGCGTGCGCTCCCGGGAACTCGGGAAGGTACGCCGGATGCGTGTTGATGATGTTGGGCGAGAGCGCTTCAACAACGCGCGGCGGCAACAGCTTCATGAAGCCGCTCAGCACCACGAGGTCGGCGTTCCAGAACTGAATCTGCTCGAGCAGCTCATCGCCCCACGCGTCGCGATTCTCGAAGTTTGACAGCGCCACCGAGAAGGTCGGGATGCCGTAGTGCTCGGCGTGATCAAAACCGTCCGCAGCCCGGTCGGCACCGACGGCAATGACACGAGCGGGAAAGTCGGCACTCTCGGCCGCTTCGAGCAGGGCAGCGAGGTTAGACCCGCCCCCAGAGATCAAGACAACGAGTGTGAGCACCCACCCAGCCTAGCGCTCAGTGAACCCATCGTCAGCGCGCTCCGGACGAGCTGCTGCCATGAGTCCGAGCCCCGCCGCGACCGAGAACTCAAGCGCAGCCCACGCGGCTACGATCCAGGGCTGAGGGCCGACATCCACCAAACGGCCAGGACCCGCTGAACCCGCGGATGCCCACGCCAGCCCGCCCACAATCACCGCGGCCGTGACACCGATTCCCAGCGCCACTATCGCCAGCTCGCGGCGACGAAGTTCGCCAGCGATGCGCGGGCCAAGAACGGCAGCGACCAAGAAGCCCACCACGATCGGAGCAAGCAGCCCCACGAAACCGAAAGCAAAATCTCCGCCGGGCAGGGCGCCCAACAGTGGAATAGCCGGAATAGGCCCGAGGGTTGTCGCAAGCGGTGAGACCGCAGAGCCGGTGCCGATCGCAAAGCCGGGGCCGACGAGCCACGACGCCGCCCAAATGACGACGTTGGGGAGAAGAGCGAGTTGGCCGATCGTGACCGCGACACCACCCAACACCTCGGTGTGAAGCCCTTCGTAAAGCGTGATGATGTCGGCAAACGACGTGACAATCGCCGCCGTCGTGATGAGCGAAGCGACCGCAAACAATCCGGCAGCTGCGATGGCGCCGCCGCGCAGGGAGGTCGAGACAATCGTGCGCACGTGAGCCGGCCATCCAGAGATCCAGCGACGGATGCCCCCAGAAACGGGATTGCTTGCCGACACGATCTGGCTGCCGATCAGCAGGCCGAGCGCAAAGACGAGGGTCGGCAATAGAGTGCCCTGCCAGAGCGAGGGACGCGCCACCGGGTGCAGCGCCGACAGCGTCAGTACGAGCGACGCTAACCCGAACGTCGCAAGGGACGCGAGCGTGCCCAACAGCACATGCGAAGTCTCGGCGACGCGGCGACCAGCGCGCACCCCCAAGAGAAGAGTGAGCAGGGCAAAGCCCAAGAGCGCCATCGTGATCGTGACGGGAGTGCTCGCGGCGGCAAGGCCGACCGAACTCGCCACTGCCGGATCGAGCACGACGGTAATGTCGGTGCCGTGACCGACGAGCCAAATGTCGACCGCCGTGCGCCAGAACACTGTCCAGTCAATCGCCAGACCGTAGTGGATGCCCCACAGCAGCGTCAGCGGAACCAGCGGAATCGCAATCCCAATAGCGACAACGAGCAACGCCTCAAGGGCGGCGAAGAGGAGAGTGAGCTGGCGATTCATGTCGTTGCCGAGAGTACCCCGCAGCACCCACAAGCGCGCTGCGGCCTACCGCAAAGCGGCGATCTCACGGCGGAGATTCCCGCACGAAGAAAGCCCGCCGAGAACGAATCTCGGCGGGCTTTCTGTGAGTGAGCGCGTGAACGCTATTAGCTCGCGAGTTCGCCGAAGCCGTCTCGCGTCATCTCCAGCAGCGTATCGATTGCCTGCTGGGCTGCGGCGCCGGTTGCCGAGAACGCGACAACCTCGTCCTTCTTGGCGCCGAGCGACATGATTCCGATCAAACTGTTCGCGGCAATCGGGCCCTTGCCCGTCGTCACGTCGCGGATCGTCACTTTCGCGTCGATGCCCGCAAGCGTCTGAACGATCGCCGCGGCCGGGCGAGAGTGCAGCCCGTCGGGGTTCACAAGTGTGGCTTCCGCGGTCAGCGCCGCTGGGCCATCAGCAGCGGATGCCGCAGCGGCTACCGCAGGCGCAGCATCCGAGGCAGAATTTTCGCTTTCTGCCGCAGGCACAGCCCCGCCCTGATCGGCGAGCTGGCTCTGCTTCGGGCCCATAGCGCCCCGGGCTTCGCGGTCGACCTCGTCGAGCGAAGCACCAGCGTTAGCCAGCACAATCGCGGCGATGAGACCCTCAACGAAGGGAGCATCCGTCAGTCGAACTTCGTCGCTCTTGGTCATGAACTCGGTGGCCATGGTGCCGCTGAGCACCGCAGACCCGAGATCCATAAAGACGAGAACGCCTTCTCCGCTGGCAACCTCGTCGATTGCCTCGGCAACCTTCACGGCATCCGTACCGATGATGCCGTCACCGGCACCGGCCGCAATGGCGATCGGCGGCGGGGTCTCCCCCACCATTTCTAAGGCAAGATCCACAGCGGCCCGCGCAAGCGCAGGGCTGTGGCTCACCACCACAATGCCGATCATGGTCAGCTCGCTACCGTTTCGGCGAGCGCCTGGAGCAACAGCGTGCTCGAGGTGGCACCGGGGTCGAGGTGTCCGGCGCTGCGTTCTCCGAGGTAGCTTGCGCGACCCTTGCGGGCAACGAGAGGCTCGGTCGCAAGACGGCCCTTTTCGGCGGCAGCGAAAGCCGCGGATGCCGCAGCACTGATGTCGGCGCCGCCAGCGACGGCAGCATCCCACGCATCCAGTGCCGGAGACAGCGCGTCGAACATGGTCTTGTCGCCCGCTTCGGCCTTGCCGCGCGCCACGACGCCGTCGAGACCGGCCCGCAGAGCGGTGCCGAAGGCTGCTCCGTCGAGTTCGGTGACGGGGCCAGCGTTGACGCCCATGCGCAAGAAGAGCGTGCCATAGAGGGGGCCGCTCGCGCCGCCGACGGAGGTAACCAAAGTCATTCCTACTGACTTGAGCAGTTCGTCGGCGGCGGTCGCGGGTGCAGCACCAACCTTCTCGATTACTGCGCTCATTCCGCGGGTCATGTTCGATCCGTGGTCAGCGTCGCCGATGGCCGAATCAAGTTCGGTCAGGTAGCTCTGCTTCTCGGTCACGAGATCGCGAAAACGCGAAAGCCAGGCGATCAGTTGGTCGAGAGTGATGGTGCTTGTAGACATAGTTCTTAGACTCCCCAGCGGAGCCCGGCGGTGTTCACCGGGGCATCCCATAGTTTCAACATTTCTTCGTCAGCCTTGAGGATGGTGACCGAGCAGCCAGCCATGTCGAGGCTCGTGATGTAGTCACCGACGAGGTTGCGCACAACCTCAACGCCAGCGGCCTTCAGCAGCTTCGCGACCTCGTTGTACATGATGTACAGCTCGATCTGCGGGGTTCCACCCATACCGTTCATCATCACAATGGCGGGTGAGCCTGTGAAGTCCATGTCGGCAAGGATCGGGTCGACCAGTTGCTTGGCGATGGAGGCGGCATCCGCCAGCTTTTCGCGGTGGCGACCGGGTTCTCCGTGGATGCCGACGCCTATTTCCATCATGTCGTCGGGCAGGTCGAAGGTCGGCTTTCCTGCCGCGGGAACGGTGCAGCTCGTGAGAGCCATCCCGATGGAACGACCGGAGTCATTGACGCGGTGGGCCAGTGCGGTGACCGCGGCGAGGTCTTGCCCCTCTTCAGCTGCTGCGCCGACGATCTTCTCAAGCAGAACGGTGAGGCCAACGCCTCGGCGGCCTGCCGTGTAGAGCGAGTCCTGAACGGCAACGTCGTCGTTGACGACGATCGAAGCCACCTTCACTCCGGTTTCGGCTTCCGCCATTTCGGCGGCCATCTCGAAGTTCATGACGTCGCCGGTGTAGTTCTTGACGATGTGCAGTACGCCAGCACCAGAGTCAGCGACCTTGGTGGCTTCCTGCATCTGGTCGGGGGTGGGCGAGGTGAAGACTTCGCCAGCACACGCAGCGTCGAGCATCCCGAAGCCTACGAAGCCGCCGTGTAGCGGTTCGTGACCCGAGCCGCCACCGGAGATCAGAGCGACCTTGCCGGCGCGGGTGGATTCTGCACGGTAGATCACGCGGTTGACGTGGTCGACCTTGAGCTCGGGGTGCGCGGCGTCGATTCCGGCGAGCGCGTCGGCGAGTACCGACTCGGGGGTGTTGATCAGTTTCTTCATTACTTGGCCTTCTCTTCCGTGAGTGCCTCGGTGAGGGTGGTGTTGTCTGCGGCGGTCTTCGAAATGAAGCCGAACGCGAGGGCTGCGAGTACGCCGGCGAGCAGTTCAGCGGCGAGGTAAACCCACAGCTGCTCCCATGCGACTTGGCCGCCCATGATCTGCTGAACGAGCATCGGGCCGGCGGTGCGGGCCGGGTTGATGGAGGCGCCGGTGATCGGGCCAACAGGAATGATGGCGGCGAAGACGACGAAACCGATCGCGAGTCCGGCGAAGCCGGGAGCTGCCTTGCGGTGGATAACGCCGAAGACGGTGAATACGAGGATGAACGTTCCGATGAACTCGGCGAAGAATGCCTGGCCGACGGGGATCGTGTCTGGGTTGAAGGCGGCAACGCCCAAGCCGGCGTCTACCGCGGCTTGGCCGAGAACACCGACGATTGCGAAGGCACCGGCGATAGCACCGAGAAGCTGAGCCACGAGGTAGCCAGGAACTTCACGCCAGGGGAACTTGCCGGAGACGGCGAGACCCAAAGTGACGGCCGGGTTGATGTGGTTGCCGGAGATGTATCCGAACACGTACACCGTGACGACAACGATGAGTCCGAAGGCGAAGGAAATGATTCCGAGGCTCGCCATCGTGAAGGGCTCGTCGCCATTCAGGATGAAGGTCGCAGGCACGGAGCCGACACCGACGAATACAAGAAAAGCGGTTCCTAGAAACTCTGCAGCTAGCTTCTGCCACTGCTTGTTCTCATCCATTAGTTCTCCTTTGAACTCGATTTATTCACGCGACCGGGTGTCGCCACATTCCGTAATATCGGAACGTTATTCGATAATGTCGAATATGCTACGTTCACTATCATCTTGTCAAGCGGCGATGCGGCGAAAGTAAACGCCGACTGCAGACATAATGAATACCGGCCTACCGACGGGGAACAGCGTTGATCCAATCGATTGATCGAGCAGCACAAGTGCTCTCATCACTTCAGGGCGCGCGCCATCTCGGAATCACCGAGCTCGCTGGCCATCTCGGACTCCCGCCTTCGACCGTCCACGGCATCGTCAAGTCGCTGCAGGCCCACGGCCTGGTCGCCAAAGAGCCCAACGGCAACCGCTACATGCTCGGCCCGGCTCTACTCAAACTCTCGAACGTGTACCTCGACACCCTCGACGTACGGGCGCGAGCCATGCGCTGGACCCAAGAACTTTCGCGGCGCACGGGGCTCGCCGTTCGCTTGGGTGCTGAGCTGTTTGACGAAGTCATCGTCATCCACCACAACAGCCGGCCCGATGGCAGCGAGCAAATGCCCGAAACCGGGCTCTCGATTCCCGTGCACGCCTCAGCCCTCGGCAAAATCTTGCTGACCTACAACGCGGATGCTGCGGACCAGCTTTTTGAGACCCCCCTGCGTAGCCTCACCGGGGACACCATCACCGACCCCTCCAAACTCACTCTGCAGTTTGCCCAGATTGCCGATCGCGGCATTGCCACGGAGGAAGACGAGGCCGTTCTCGGCGAATCGTCTATCGCGGCACCGATCGCTGACCGCAATGGCAGCGTCATCGCCGCCGTCGCGGTCGTGATGCCGTCGAGCGAATGGCCGCCAGAAGACAACGTGCTGAACGTGCTCCGCGAGACCGCGCGCAACATCTCTCGCGAGCTCGGCTTCACCGCCTGGCCACCGCCCGTCGTGCGCCGCCCCCTCGACGACTAGTCCCCGGCCACAGCGCACTTAACACAACAACGGCTGGCCACCCGTGGGGAGGTGACCAGCCGTTGTTGTCGTGGGTTAGTTGCTGAGTGGGTGCCGCCTAGAAGACGATCCAGACCCAGTCGTTACTGCTCTTTGAGCCCGTGACATTGTCGCTGGCCGGAGTGAACTCCGCGCGAACCTGGTGCAGGCCACGATCAAGCTTCGGCAGCTTCACCGTCACCTTTCCGTTGTCCGACTCGTCGAGCGTGATGGTGTCGACCTTCTTGCCGTCGACGGTTACCTTGACCGTTCCGGTCGCGGCAGCATCCTCGCCTGTAGCGACGCGGATGGTGGTGCTCACGGTGTTCCACGAGAACGCAATGTGTTTACTCACTGACAGCTTCACGCTCGAGCTGTAGTTGATCATCACGGCCTCGGAGGTTGCGCTCGCGCTCGGCAGGTCCTTCTTGCTGGCGGTGACAACGACGGTAATCGCCTTGCCCTCGTCAGCCGCTGTGACCTTGTACTTGCGCTTGTCGGCGCCGGCGATGTTCTCGCCGTTCGCCTGCCACTGGTAGCTGAACTTCAGCCCGTCGACATCCCACTCGCCGGGGTCAGCCGTGAGCTTCTTACCGACAAGAGGCTTGCCGGAGATCGTGGGCAGGACGGCGTTTACGGGTGTTCCCGGTAGAACATCTTCCTGCGTCACGACCTCGACTGCGGTGGTCGCACCCGTGTCGCCGTAGCTCACCAGCCCGAGGTAGTTCGTAAAGGGGGCCAGCCCCTCCCACGATGCGGTGTAGCTCACAGCTTCACCCTGAACACCCGACAACACCGCGGGATCGAGCCCCAACGGCTCTCCGGCACCCGGAACAACGGCGAAGGTTCGCACATCGAAGGCGGTGGAGGGATTGGCCGCATAGACAGAGGCGAGCACGAGATAGTTACCCGGAGCTGGATCAGCAAGGTTGACTTGCTCGTCTGCAGCCCCCGTGGCCGACTGCCACCCTGCGGTCGGCGTGCCGGCATCATCGAGCAGGTACACGACGAGGTCGAGGTCTGCGGTGTCGTCGATAGAGTCGAGATCGAAGCGCGCGTAGGTCGTGCCTTCGGGCACGGTTGCCGCGTACTGGAACTCATCTCCGGCAACACCAGATCCCGAGTGATCGGTTTCGGTGCCCGTGGGGTCTTCATAGAAGACACCAGCGGTGAGCCCGGTCGAGGTTAGCGGGATGTCGCCGTCTCCTCCGGGCGTGACCGTCACTTCGACGGCACCGTAGGTTCCGGTTCCGCTAGCGACCGCGGGCGCTTCGATAGTGACCGGACGCACGGCCACGGGGCTGTGCACGACAGTGTCGCCGCTGGTCCACGTGAGAGCACCGGTCGTGAACTGGTCGAGCGGAGCATCCGTTCGGCTGATTGTCACTTCGTAGCTCTGAGTTTCGCCTGCCGCGCCGAAGGTCAGCGTGGAGGGCGAGACGGTGGCGTCGATGCCGGGAACCGAGATGGATGCCTCGAACGTGCCCGCCTGGCTGGAGGTCACGGTACGAGTAATCGTTTCGGGAGCCGTCAGCGAACCGATACCGATGGATGCCAGGTTGAGATTGCTGGGATCGATCGCTTCGACCGCGGGGTCGAGCACGTCGTAGCCAGCGCCCTCAATGTAGGACAGCCAGTCGTTGATGTCATTCAGGTAGAGCAACCCAGGTTCGAAGAACTTGGTGGGGTCAACATGGCCCGCGCCCTGAGTGAAGGGGTCCGTGACGGGGTTTCCGTCGGCATCCACGGTGTCGTATGCGGTCGTCATGAACGCCGATTTGATCTCGGCGGGTGTCGCGTTGGGGCGCTCCCCGAGGTACAGGGCGGCGAGACCGGCAACGTGCGGCGACGACATTGAAGTACCCGAGAGAAGCGCGAACGTGGGCTCGGCGCCTTCAGCGTTGGCACTCGCCGCGAGAATACCGACACCGGGAGCCGACACGTCGGGTTTGATGATGTCGCTACCGTCAGCTTCGACGGGACCGCGCGACGAGAAGCCAGCAACCTGAGGTGTCGGTGGCTGGTACGCGGTTTCGTTGCCCGGGGTGAAGGTCGCCGTGGCGCCTTCGGTTGAGGCGTAGGCAACAACGGCATCGCGGTACTGAGCATCCAAGTGGATGGTCGGGATCACGTGAGTGTCGAGGTCAGTCGAGCTCGGCGTAACGTTCACGAGAACCGAGCCGATGCCACCGGCGCGAGCAACCTCGGCCGACTTGTCGACGCGAGCGATGACTCCGCGGTCACAGACCACGATCTTGCCCTCAACGAGAGCCGGGTCGAGGGTGTCAGCGAGGCACAGGTCGGGGTCAACGACGCCCTCGAGAGCGACATCCGCAGCGTAGACGAGTTCACCTGTCAGCGGTTCTGAGGCAGGGTCGAGGTCAACCGTGATCGAGGCACCAGGGAACTCTTGGCCGTCACCGAGGGTGACGGTGGCTTCGTAGTTCGGGATGGTGCTGGCGGCGACCGTAGTGATCCAAGGGGACGCGTTATCCAACGTCGTAGCTCCCGGGCCGTCGTTTCCGGCGGATGCCGCGACGAAGACACCGGCAGCAGCAGCGCCGAGGAAGGCCTGGTCGGTGGGCGAAACGGTGCTGGTGGCAGAGCCTCCACCGATCGAGTAGTTGATCACGTCGACGCCGTCAGCGACAGCCTGGTCGATAGCGGCCAAGAGGTCAGTGGATGCACAGCCGTCGTCGGTCGTATCGGTGGGGTCTGGTCCGCTCCAGCACACTTTGTAGGCAGCGATCTTGGCGGCGGGGGCAACACCAGAGAAGTAGCCGAGGGCGTTGCCGCCAACGGTGGCGTCAACTTCGAGATTGCCGGCTGCGGTGCTCGCGGTGTGCGAGCCGTGGCCATCACCGTCGCGCGGCGAAACGTATTCGCCGACGCTCGCGTCACCGAGGTTGCCGGCGCCGAAGCCGTCAAGGAAGTAGCGAGCGCTGATGACCTTGGTCGTGCAGTCAGCGGCGGTGAACTGTTCGCCTTCGGTGCAGACACCCGTGAAGGTGTGGCCGTCTGACTTCTCGAAGACGATGGAGTCACCATCGCGGTAGGGATCTACACCCGGCGTGCTACCGAGAGCGTCACCGGCGAAGGCCGGGTTTTCGGGAGCGAATCCGGTGTCGAGCACGCCGACTACGATTCCCTCACCGGCGGTTTCTGCGCCACCGATGGAGGCCCAGAGTCCGTCTTCGCCTTCGAGGCCGAGGAATTCAGTTGACCGCTGCGCTGCGGTGATCTTCTTCAGCTCATCCGGAACGATGGAGGCAACAAGTTTGTTCGCCGAAAGCTCTGCCGCTTGAGCTGCGGTCAGGTCGGCCGAGAAGCCGTTTGTCGCAAGCGTGTAGGAGTAGTCGATGTCAGCGCCGACGGATGCCGCAGCATCCTCTTGCTTCTCTTCCAGATACTCGGTGTAGTCCTGCACTACTTGGCGGCGAGGGTTCAGCTGCTCGCCATCGGGTGGGGTTGTCGCGTCGAAACCGCGCACACCACCGTCGTAGGTTGCAGCAGCCTGATCCACCATCGTGACGATGTAACGCCCCGGGGTAAATTCAGTTTGGCCGCCACCACCAATGGATGCTGGTGCAGCTGTGGCGCCGAGTGCGGCGCCGGTAACCAGGGAAGTGGCGACAAGAGTTGTCGTTGCCACCACCGATATGACTCTTCGAATGCTCACGAATGTTCCTATTCTTCTGTGAATGGGACTTGCCTTATTGACGTGCACACGCTGATCAGAGCGTGTTTGCGAAGCTGGTGGTCGGGCACTCACCACGAGCCACTATATGTGCGTTCTACCCCTTTACAGGGGGTCTCTCCCGATCAGCGTTACCTTAACGTGACATATTGTCCGCTCTTTGGGGGACGCAGCCTGATGGCATCCCAGCGTCGACGCACCGTCGTTGACGGAGTGCACTATAAGTGCACTATGCTGCACTTATGGATGAACCTACCGAGCTCCTTGCACGCACCATCGGCGCCCGCGTCAAGAATGAGCGCCAAGCGCGCAAGCTGACGCTCGACCAACTCGCCAAGAATGCCGGAGTCAGCCGCCGGATGGTCGTCAACGTCGAGCAGGGCATGGCCAACCCCAGCGTGGGAACCCTGCTGCGCCTCAGCGAAGCCCTCGGCGTGAGCCTGCCCGCCCTCGTAGAACCGCCTACAGCCCAGAAGGCGAAAGTCACTCGCGCCGGCGCTGGCGCAGCCCTCTGGACGGGAGAGCACGGCGGTCGCGGCATCCTGATGGCCTCCAGCAACACCCCCGAAGCCCTCGAGCTGTGGGAGTGGACGTTCATGCCCGGCGACTCACATTCGAGTGAAGCGCACAGTGCGGGCACTCAAGAATTACTGCACGTGCTCGAGGGCGAGCTCACGATGACCGTCGCCAGTGAGACCTTCGTTCTCGGCACCGGAGATTCGCTGGCGTTCCCCGGCGACGAAGACCACACCTACAACAACCAAAGCCCCGAGCCCACACGATTCGTCTTGACCGTGCTCGAACCGGGCGTCGGCGCATCACACCGAGCGGAGACTTCTCATGCGTGAGACGCGCGAGCCGCTGCCCGCGTGGTCGATGGCGGTGGCCGCCATGATGATGATCCAGCTGAGCTCGGCTTTCTCGGTGGGACTCATCGAGCAGGTCGGCGCCGGCGGAACCGCGTGGCTGCGGTTGGTCTTTGGCGGCATCATCTTCTTGATGATTGCGCGCCCGCAGGTGCGTCGCATCCGTCGTCAAGACGTAGCCCCGATTCTCGGGCTGGGTGTCGCTACAGCAGTGATGTCGGTCGCCTTCCTTTCGGCGCTCGAACACATCCCGCTCGGCACCGCTGTGGCCATCGAATTCTTGGGACCGCTCGCCGTCGCCGCCATTCGAAGCGGTAGCGCGCGGATGCTCGCCTGGCCCGCTCTGGCGCTGGTCGGCGTTGTGCTGCTCACCGAGCCGTGGGAGGGCGAAACGAACCTCATCGGCGTCGGCTTCGCTCTGCTGGCCGGAGCGGGCTGGGGTAGCTACATCTTGCTCACGCAAAAGGTCGGTGATCGCTTCACGGGCATCAGCTCGCTGTCAATGACCATCCCGATTGCTGCGCTCATGGCGACCTTCGTCGGAGCACCCCAGGTCATTCCCGACTTCGACTGGCGCGTATTGCCGATCGCGCTCGGCCTTGCACTACTCTCCCCCGTGCTGCCATTCGGGCTTGAGATGCTGGCGCTGCGCCGGATGACCCACACCGCGTTCGGCACGCTCATGGCGCTCGAACCAGCTTTCGGAGTGCTCGTCGGACTCATCGTGCTGCACCAGATTCCGTCATTCGTACAGTGGATCGGCATCGGCCTCGTCGTGCTCGCAGGAGCCGCGGCCCAACGCAGCGGAACTCGCACGCCCGCGCCCGAACTCGACCCTGCGCCGCACGCCTAGCGCGAGGCATCGACAAAAGAGTCAAAGGAACATAGCCTGCATCGCATGAGAGTCTATTTTTTGATTTCATCGTGGCTAGTGACAGCCTTGATCGCGGTGCTGGGCGTGTTTGCCGGGCAAACCATCTGGTTCTATGAAGAGCCATTACTTGGCGCGATCGTTACCCCACCGAGCTACTACATAGCGGCATACTCGGGCGTCACCGTCTTGACCTTGAGTTTCGTGCAGAGCGTCGCGCTGTCAGTCAGCTACGCGACCAGAAAAGCTGCATCGGCAGCATCATCCGAAAACTCTCAATAACGAAACAAGCGCCGCTCGTCACGAAGATGAGCGGCGCTTGGAGTAGCGAGAAGTGCCTGTTAAAGCCTCTGCTTGCTACAGAGTTTCGAGAATTTCGCGCATGAGCTTGGCAGCTTCAGACGGCGTCTTGCCGACCTTCACACCAGCGGCTTCTAGTGCTTCCTTCTTGGCCTGAGCGGTTCCGGCGGAGCCAGAAACGATCGCACCGGCGTGACCCATGGTCTTACCCTCGGGTGCCGTGAAGCCAGCAACGTAACCCACAACAGGCTTCGTGACGTGAGCCTTGATGTAGTCAGCGGCACGCTCTTCAGCGTCTCCACCGATCTCACCAATCATCACGATTGCCTTGGTCTCGGGGTCAGCCTCGAACGCTTCAAGAGCGTCGATGTGCGTCGTGCCGATGATGGGGTCGCCACCGATACCGATTGCGGTCGAGAATCCGAGATCACGGAGTTCGTACATCATCTGGTACGTGAGCGTTCCCGACTTGGAGACGAGACCGATCGGGCCCTTGCCGGTGATGTTCGCGGGCGTGATGCCGACGAGTGCTTCACCGGGCGTGATGATTCCGGGGCAGTTCGGACCAATGATGCGGGTCTTGTTGCCCTTCTCCTGCGCGTAAGCCCAGAACTCAGCCGAGTCACCGACGGGAACACCCTCGGTGATGATGACGAGCAGCGGGATCTCAGCGTCGATAGCTTCGACAACGGCATCCTTGGTGAAGGCCGGAGGAACAAAAGCGATCGAAACATCCGCTCCCGTCTTCTCCATTGCTTCAGCAACAGTGCCAAACACGGGCAGCTCAACGTCACCGTGAACTACCGTCGTGCCAGCCTTGCGTGCGTTGACGCCGCCAACGACCTGGGTGCCAGCAGCGAGCATGAGAGCGGTGTGCTTGGTGCCCTC
Organism: Salinibacterium sp. 10G20-15; assembly: GCF_057365065.1. Lineage (NCBI taxonomy): Bacteria > Bacillati > Actinomycetota > Actinomycetes > Micrococcales > Microbacteriaceae > Salinibacterium > Salinibacterium sp. 10G20-15. Next base: position 1,668,216 of record NZ_CP195118.1, on the reverse strand, counting down.
ACCGCCGGTGATGCCCTGAACGATGACCTTGGAATCCTTGTTGAGGAAAATTGACATGCTCGGTTCCTTACTTCGCGGCGTTGGCGAGTTCGGCAGCCTTGTCGGCGCCCTCGTCCATAGATGCGGCTAGCGTCACGAGGGGGTGGTTCGCTTCGGCGAGAATCGCGCGACCCTCCTCGACCTTGTTGCCGTCGAGGCGGACAACGAGAGGCTTGTTGGCTGAGCTGCCGAGTTCTGCGAGCGCACCCACAATTCCCTTAGCAACAGCGTCACACGCGGTGATTCCACCGAAGACGTTGACGAAGACGCTCTTGACCTGAGGGTCGTTGAGAATAACGTCGAGCCCGGCGGCCATGACCTCAGCGGAGGCTCCACCACCGATGTCGAGGAAGTTGGCGGGCTTCACGTTGCCGTGGTTTTCGCCAGCGTAGGCAACAACATCCAGCGTCGACATGACGAGGCCGGCACCGTTACCGATGACACCGACTTCACCGTCGAGCTTGACGTAGTTGAGGTCGTTGGCCTTAGCCTTCGCCTCGAGCGGGTCAGCCGCTGCAGCATCTTCGAGAGCGGCGTGCTTGGGGTGACGGAACTCAGCGTTCTCGTCGAGCGATACCTTGCCGTCGAGAGCCAGGATCTGGCCGTCTTCGGTGAGCACGAGGGGGTTGACCTCAACGAGAGTTGCGTCTTCGCCCTTGTACACGTCGTAGAGCTTCACGAAGACAGGGGCAACCTTGTCAACGAGTTCGGCCGGGAAGTTCGCAGCCTTAGCGATTTCGGTGGCCTTGGCGAGGTCAATACCCTGCATCGGGTTGATCTCGATCTTGGCGAGAGCCTCGGGGCGCTCAACAGCAAGCACCTCGATTTCCACTCCACCCTCAACGCTGCAGAGCGAAAGGTAGGAGCGGTTTGCTCGGTCGAGCAGCACGGAGAAGTAGAACTCCTGCGCGATGCGAGCACCGGCAGCAATCATTACTCGCTTGACCGTGTGGCCGTTGATGTCGAGACCAAGGATCTGCTCGGCTGCGGCGTATGCGTCGTCGGCGTTGTGAACCACCTTGACACCACCCGCCTTGCCGCGACCGCCGGTCTTGACCTGAGCCTTGACTACAACGGTTCCACCGATTTTCTCGGCTGCTGCTTTGGCTTCTTCTGGGGTGTCGGCAATTAGGCCGGCAAGTACTGGTACGCCATAAGACTCAAACACGTCTCTGGCCTGGTACTCATATAGATCCACGCTGCTCATTCCAATCCGCGCGTAATGGTGAGTGGGGAAGGCGGCGAAACGGTGCCAAGTTGGTCGGCTCCCAGAGTCGCGCGCCAATAGAAAACCTTACCGTGCCTAACGTTGTGGGTTTTCCGATAGCGGGCTGTACAGGGCGAAAGATCAGTAAATCTTGTGTTTACACGCTCCTAAACTGGCTTCATGCCCGCATCCGCCCCTCTCAGAATTGCGGATGTCTCTGCCGACGTCGCTCTGTTGGCCGGCGGTGGGGCGGCCATCCTGTTGCAAATCGCGCACCCTGCTGTGGGGCAGGCGGTCGCCGAGCACAGTGACTTTGCGCGGCGCCCCTTGGATCGCCTGAACGGCACCCTCACGTATCTCTACGTCACCGTCTATGGCACGCCGGTTGAGGCTGCCGAGGTTGCGCGGCGAGTGGGCGCGGCTCACCGTCCAGTGCGGGCCGACAGCTACAACGCCCGTGACCCGCAGCTGCAGTTGTGGGTCGCCGCCACGCTGTACGACACCGCCATGCGCGTGCGCGAGCTGGTGTTCGGGCCGCTGCGCGACGTGGATGCCGAAACCCTGCTCGCCGACTACGCCGTGATCGCGACCGCGCTCGGCGTTCCGCGCGCGCTGTGGCCGGCCGACCGTGCGGCGTTCGCTGCCTACTGGAACGAGAGCGTGGCGTCGTTGCGCGTCACGGACGCGAGCCAACGAGTTGCCCAGCAGTTGCTGCATCCGACCGGCGGCCCGTGGTGGCTGCGGGCGTCAATGCCACTCGTTCGCGTGCTGACCGCAGGGCTGCTGAGCCCTGAACTGCGCGAGGCCTATGCGCTCCCCCACAATCCAAAACGCTTTGACCTGATCATGCGGGTCACGCGCGCGGTGTACCCGCACCTTCCCCGCTGGGTGCGCTTCGCGGCGCAGCGCCGGTATCTCGCAAAGTTTCGGCGATCGCCGGCCGCCAGCGGCAGTAACGGCGGGTAACCCTTTCAGCCTCGGCAATCTCGCCAAGGTGCGCTCCGTCGGGCGAGCGAACACGCTTGCCCGACGGAGCTAGAAATAGTGGCACTTATCGCTTGGGGTTTACCGCCGCGATTGTGAGACAAACACCTGCTGAAACCAGCAAGCAGACGCTTATCCACCAACTTTCTGGTTCTGTTGCCTGCACCACTGCGAACATCACCACCGCCATGACGGCGAGCACGCCGCCAATCACCCACAGCGCAATGCGGAGAGGACGCGGAATCGACTGATTCATAAGATTGCCCTTCTAATGCTTCCGTTGCTTACCTTTACAGGCACCACAAAGATATAAGCCACTTATACATGCCGCCCAACGCGGCCTTAAGACCGCCTGCTGCAGCGATCGCTGCACCAACTGGCCCCGTGAAGAGCGCCGTCACGCCGCCGGCCGCCGCTACCAACGTGCCGAGCGCGATTTCACCTTCAGCGTACTTGTTGAGATACCAGCAAAAGTCCCGAGTGCTTGTAGCAGAGGTCGACACAAGACCTTTCGAGGAATCTGCACCGATTTCATCACGTTCGGAACAGTTAAGGGCCGCCGGGTCAACCAGCTCGCCGTTAGTCCACGATCTCATCGAACCGGATTCTTCGTAAACCACTTCGACGGTGGAGATTTGGTTCCCAGCGGAATCGAAGTACGCGCCGACGAACGACCGCACCTCAACTTCGGGCGCTTTAACTGCGACCGACACAAACGAGACGACACCTGGGATTTCCCAAGCCTCGACATCCGAGCGATTTATTGGGTACCCGCTAGAGGAATCAACCGGCAACTCAGCGGCGTCGAGCAACTCAACAGCTTGAAATTCAGTAAGAATCGCTTGATCGTTCGCGCTGGAGCTCGACTGCTCGGCGCTGGCCGAAACCGCTCCAAAGGTCGCGAGCAAACTGCCCATTACTAAAGCCGCGATTGTGGATATCGACTTCGATCTATTGGCTCTAATCCGATAATTAGTCATAAATACAGCCTACGAATCACTCCTGACCATTACCCGAGCAATCGTTGGCACTCAGCGCTCGCAGGTACTAGCCCATCATCACGACAGAGCGAGCAATCTAGGTGCCGCTCCTGGGGAAGGTTGAGTCGTCGCAGCGCGCGACTATTGGTGCGCTCGCATTTACTCGGTCTTCCGCACTCGCGCCCGCTAGCATCAGCGTGTGACCACAATGGACGACGAACGCGACGAGACCGTGCTGCCGGTCGACTTCGCGAGCGAGCACGGACTGGCGCTTCCCGTGGAGTTGCTCGACTACGCGGCGCTCGTCGAGCGAATGGGCCCGAGCTATTTCGAACGCGCGCAGCGGCCCTCCTTTGAACTCATGATTGTCATCCGCAGTGGCAGCGGCTCGCACACCGTCGACTTTCAGACGATCACCCTGCACCCCGGCCGCGTGCTGTTCGTGCGACCCGGGCAAGTGCAGCAGTGGCACGTCGAAAACGACCTCAGCGCCAGTGTGGTCGTGGCATCGCCCACCGCAACGAAAACAGCGCCGTGGCTTCCGGGCGATCCGGCTCACGCTGACCTGGGCGAGCACTCGCTCACCACCGCACTCGCGCTTGTCGCCGCGATCGAGCGGGAACAAGCGCGATTCACCGCCGACGAGCACTCCGTCACCCTGCTCAGCGCGCTGTTCGCTGCACTCGTCGCTCTCTATCAGCGCGCCAGCAGTGAGCCCGGCCGCGGCGCCCTCCCCCACGCCTACCTCGCCTTCCGCGCAGCCCTCGAACGCGACCTCACTCGCAGCCGCAATGTTCGTGACTACGTCACCGGCCTCGGCTATTCCGAGCGCACCGTCAGCCGCGCGTGCCAAACCGTCACGGGCCTCACTGCCAAAGCGCTGCTGGATGAGCGGCTCATGCTCGAGGCACAACGACTGCTGGCGCACACTGACGGCACCGTGGCATCCATCTCGACGGCGCTCGGATTCAGCGAGCCCACCAACTTTGCGAAGTTCTTCGAGCGCGTCGTCGGCACCTCGCCCGCGGAGTTCCGGCGCAGTCTTGTCCACTTTGCACCATAAGCGGTCGCGGTCGTACCTGTGCTCGCTTCTCGCTGCGCGGGATGCTTGAAGTACTCAATCGCACCCCTCACCACACTTCTAGGAGCACCCCATGGGACAACGACTCGACAACGTCACCGCCATCTACCTCGAAGGCATTCGCGACGGGAACTACGTCGATGCCGTGAACAAGTACGTCGGCCAGCGCTATACGCAGCACTCCACGCCCGTACGAGATGGCAAAGAGGGTTTCATCGAATTCTTTGAAGACTTTACAACCCGCAACCCCATCCGCGACATCGAGATTGTTCGCGGCTTCGAAGATGGAGCCTTTGTCTTCATCCAGGCTCACCAGAAGCTCAACAACGGCGAGTTCATTTATGTGACCGCCGATATTTTCGACACCGACGATGATGCCAAACTCATCGAGCACTGGGACATGATCGCCGAAGTCGAGCCCACGAGCGTGAGCGGCCGCACGCCGCTTGACGGCCCAACCGAGGTTACCGATCTCGACAAGACCGAGGTCAACAAGCATCTCGTTTCGGAGTTCGCCGCAAAGGTTCTCGTCGGCGCAGACCTCGCCCTTGCCTCCACCTACGTTCACGCTGACCTTGCTCAGCACGACGCTCGCATTGCCGACGGCCTCGACGCCTTCGTGAGCTACGCCACCGCGAACGGTCTCGTCTACAAGCAGATTCACAAAGTGATCGGCTCGGGCAACTTTGTGGCTGTGCTCGCCGAAGCCGAGATCGCGGGCACTGCTACCGCCCTGATCGACCTCTACCGAGTCGAGAATGGCCTCATCGCTGAGCACTGGGTTGTCTCCGAAGAGATCACCGACCCGAGCACCTGGGTCAACTCCGGCAAGTTCTAAACAGGCTGAAGCGAACTACGCGAGTTCGAACTCAATCGTTCCGGTAGCAATCTCGGCAGAAACGAGTCGCACGCGCACCGTGTCTCCGGCCGAAACCGTGCCGGAGATGCGGGCCGTGATTACCGGTTCAGCGATCTGGATGACGCCACCCTCGGCGCGCTCCGAAACCACTGTTGCCTCGAACTCCTCGCCCACTCGCGGCCGCAACAGTGCCGCTTCGATCACGTCTACCGACGAGCGGTCGAACTGCGACGCCAGCTGACTCGTGCGGCCCATGATCTTGGGCAGTTGCGGCAGCGCTTCACGCACCCACTGGGGAACATCGCGACCAGCAACGATTGCCTCACACGCCACGAGCACAAAGCGGTCCACGAGTCGCCGCAGCGGCGCAGTCGCGTGAGCGTAGGGCGCTGCAACGGCGGCCTGGATGGTGTCTTCGGGCAGTTCGCCGTCGAAGGGCGTGTAACCGGCTCCGCGAAAGAGAGACGTGGCGGCGTGGGTCGCCGCGAGGGCGCGAGGGTCGGAGTGGTCGAGGGTGCGCAAGTACTCGCCATAGTTTTGGTTCTCGGGCCACGGGCATCCGAGGCTCGCTACCTGACGGCGGAACTGCTCAAGCGTCTCGTCATCGGGCGCGGGCATCGTGCGCAGAATGCCCACCTTGCCCTCGAGCATGATGCGAGCGGCCTCCATGCCGGTCATGAGCGAGACGTGGGCGTTGTAGTCCTCGACGGGCAGCGAAGCGCGACGCTCGATCACATACTGGCCATCAACGACAGCCACTTCTTCGTCGGGACGGTTGAGGCTCGCTCCCCCACGCTGGCGTTCGAGCTCGGTGCGCAGGCGCCCAAACTCGGGCAGCAGCGAGAGCGATTCGTCCGCGCGGTCGTTGTCGAGCAACTCTTGCACTTCGACATAGTTGAACTGGCGACGGTTACGCACTTGCGCGCGCACGAGAGTTGTCTCGATGACCTCGCCCGTGGCATCCAAGTCGAAGGTCCACACGAAAGCGGGTCGCGTCGCACCAGCCAGCAGCGATGCGGCATCTTCACTGATGATCGTCGGATGCAACGGCACCCGGTCATCGGGGCCGTACAAGGTTTGGCCGCGCTTGCGGGCTTCCGCATCAACGACGGAACCGGGCAGCACGAAGGCGGGCACTTCAGCGATCGCGTACATCACGCGCAGCGTTTCGCCGGTGCGTTCGAGGTAGAGCGCCTGATCGAGATCGGTGGCGCCCTCGGGGTCGATCGTGACGAAGGGAATGTCGGTGAGGTCGAGCTCAGGCGGCTCGAATGCAGCTACAGCAGCCGCAGCCGCTTCTTCGACTTCAGCACTGAACTCGGTGGGCAGCTTGAGCTCAACGCGCACTGCCGCGAGCGCCTTCGCTAGCTCATCGTCGGTATCGAGCGGTCGAACGCGCGGAACAACCAGCCGAGGCTCCCAGTGACGCGGCGTACCCGACTGCGGTGTTCCTTCGGAATCAAAGTTTCTCAATGGGAGCAATCTTGATCAGCAGACGCTTGCGCCCTGCAGTGTCGAATTGAACGTCAGCAATACTCTTCGGGCCAGCGCCCGTGACCTGATTCACGGTTCCGTCACCAAAGTCAGCGTGACGGATGCGGTCGCCCGCCACCAGAGTGAGGTCGCCATTGTCGCGCACGGTTGCCGTGACGGGGTTCGCCCATTCGGTCTTAGCGCGTGGAGGTGCCGGCGGCAATCCGCCCGCTGCCGCTGCCCGGAGCGAACCGGACCACGAGCCGCCACCGCTGTTGCCATCGCGGCGAGCGTTGAGCGCCCTCGACTGAGTGCCACCGCGCGAGTTTGCCATTCCCGGCGACTGCTTCCAGTCAATGAGTTCGGTCGGAATCTCTTGCAGGTAGCGGCTCGGCATTGCCACGTTGACCTCACCGAACTGCGCGCGAGTCATCGCGAGCGAGAGGAACAGTCGCTTGCGGGCACGCGTGATGCCCACATAGAACAGGCGCCGCTCTTCGGCGGGGCCACCGGGCTCGTTGGCCGACATACGGTGAGGCAGCAGGTCTTCTTCGACACCGGTAAGGAACACGGAGTCGTACTCGAGGCCCTTCGCGGTGTGTAGCGTCATGAGCGACACGGTTCCGCTGGAGTCATCAAGGTCATCCGCCGCGGCCACGAGCGACACCTCGGTGAGGAAGTCGAGCAGGGTGCCATCGGGGTTGTTCTTGCCGAACTCCTTGGTCACAGCCACGAGCTCGTCCACGTTCTCGGCGCGAGCTTCATCCTGTGGGTCTTGCGAGGCACGCAGCGCAGCAAGGTAGCCCGAGCGTTCGAGCAGTTCGGTCAAAATGTCAGCGGGCTTGGATGTTTCCACCTTCGCCATTACCTCGTCGAGCACCTCGGCCAAACCGACGATCGCTTTCGTCACTTTGGGGCCGAGGCCGAGTTCGGAGGCGTTGCGCATCGCATCGCGCAGGGTCACTCCCCGGTCATCCGCCCACGCCTGCAACGCAGCTTCGGTCGCCGGACCAATGCCACGTTTCGGGGTGTTCATGATGCGACGCAGCGCCAGCGGATCCGCCGGGTTAGCAACCGCAATCAGGTAACCGAAGGCATCCTTGATTTCCGCGCGCTCGTAGAACTTCGTGCCCCCGAGAACTCGGTAGGGCAGAGCCGCGCGAATGAAGATCTCTTCCAGCGCACGTGTCTGCGAGTTAGTGCGATAGAAGACGGCAATGTCTTTGTAAGCGACGCCTTCATCGTGCAGCTTCTGAATCTCATCCGCCACAAATTGCGCTTCGTCGTGCCCCGAGTACCCGGTGAATCCGACGATCTTGTCGCCAGCACCGACCGTAGTGAAGAGCTTTTTGTCTTTGCGGTCAAAGTTGTGGGAGATCACCGCGTTTGCGGCATCCAGAATCGTCTGGGTCGAACGGTAATTCTGCTCAAGCAGAATCACGGTCGAGCGGGGAAAGTCACGCTCAAATTCCACGATGTTACGGATGTCGGCCCCGCGGAACGCATAGATCGACTGATCGCTGTCGCCCACCACCGTGAGCGACGCAGCCTCGAGTTCGTTGGACTGCCCCTGCACAAGTACGCCAGGCGAGGTCTCGAATTGCTCGGGAGCCGGCGGCTTGGTCAGCTCACGAATCAGCGCGTACTGCGCGTGGTTCGTGTCTTGGTACTCGTCGACAAGGATGTGCTTGAAGCGGCGCTGGTACGTTGCCGCAATGTGCGGGAACGCCCGGAAGAGGTAGACCGTCTGACCGATGAGATCGTCAAAGTCGAAAGCGTTGGCATCGCTGAGACCGCGCGTGTAGCGGCGGAAGACCTCCAGAAACTTCTTCTCTGTCGGGTCGTTCAGGTTGGCATCCCGCGCGAAACCTTCGACGTCGGTTAGCTCGTTCTTGAGCTGCGAGATGCGATTAGCGGCCTTGCTGACGGTGAGGCCAAACATGTCGGCGTCGAGCTCTTTGAGAATTCGCTTGAGTAGAGCTTTGCTGTCGGCCGAGTCGTAAATGGTGAAGTTCTTGGAGAACCCGAAGGCTTCCGCTTCGCGCCGCAAGATGCGCACACACGCGGAGTGGAAGGTAGAGATCCACATGCCCTCAGCCGAGTCGCCGACGATCGCCCCGACGCGCTCGCGCATTTCGGCGGCAGCCTTATTGGTGAAGGTGATGGCCAGAATTTGGCTCGGCCATGCTTCACGCGAGCGCAGCAGCCCGGCGATACGACGCGTGAGCACGCTCGTTTTACCCGAACCGGCACCCGCCACAATCAGCAACGAGGGGCCGCGGTATTCAACGGCTTCGCGTTGGCGCGGATTCAGCCCATCGAGCAGAGGGTCGCCAACGGGATTGCCGTCGTCAGAACGGCCAGGGTCGTGAGAGTCAAGAGCTGTCGTCATCGCCCCTCGACTCTACCCGCGCGCAGTGACCGCGAGGTCGGGTTGGTCGGCAAAGACACCATCGAGACCGGAATCCATGAGGGTGCGAAACTCTGCGAACCAGTCTCCGTGTTGTTCAGGCTGCTTGCTCGAGCGCAGGTTCTTCGGCAAGAATCGATTCTCGGCGCGCAGGGTCCAGCAGAAAACGAGGAGACCGGCGGCGTGAGCACGGTCAACCAGGTCGTTCGTCCCCGTGAGGTTGCCCGCCAGATCCTTGAGCATGAGCATTTTCTTATCCACGCTGATGCCGTCGACTTCGCGTGCGAGCTGAGCGAGCCCCTCGTCGCTGAGATGATCGGCATAGCTGCGCGCCTTCGAACCGTGCTGGGCGATCAGATCAGACGGTGCACCGCTCGACTCGAGCAAGAACACCAGCTGCCCCGGAATCCCTCGATCCCGGATGCGGTGCAGCACGCTCTGTTCGAACGATTCGATGATCAGGTTGTCGGCCGTGGCCCACTCCCGCACGTCGCGCGCAAAGAGTTCGTCGAGCGGCAGCCCGATCGACGCAAAGTAACTCGCGTGCTTGATCTCGGCAACGATCTTCAGCGGGCGACGCGTCGCCTCCGGGTGCTGGTCAACAATCTCCAGCAGGTCGCTCAAGCGCAGAATCGGCGATCCGTCGTTGTGGGTCGTGCTCGCCTGACGCACCTCGGGCAGCCGCTCGCGGGCCCGCAACGTCGAGAGTTCGTCCCACGTGAAGTCCTCGGTGAACCATCCCGTGATCGCGTCGCCATCGATCGTCTTGGAGGTACGCCGATCCGCAAATTCCGGATGCTCGGCCACGTTCGTTGTGCCCGAAATCTCGTTCTCGTGGCGCAGCACCAGCACGCCATCCCGAGTCGCCACGATGTCGGGTTCGACAGCATCCGCCCCCAGCGTGAACGCAAGATCGTAGGCGGCTCTAGTGTGCTCTGGGCGATAGCCGCTCGCCCCGCGGTGCCCGATCACAAGCGGGCGAATGGTGGTGCTCATTGAGTCAAGAATATGCGTTTCACCGGCTCCCACTAATATTGGGGACATGCCCGAATGTTCGTCATGCGCTGCCCAAGTGCAACCGGAGTGGAAATTCTGCATCTATTGCGGAGAACCCACCTCGGCCGATGCAGCGCGCCCGGCGCCGTTGGCAGCGCCCCGAACGAACCCCATCGCGATTCTCGCGCTCATTCTCGCCGCTTTCGGTGGAGCGCCCGCGCTGATCTTCGGTCACCTCGCGATGCGCCAGATCAAAGAGAATGGCGAACGCGGCATGATCATGGCCCGCATCGCTACGGTGCTCGGCTACGTGTGGTTGGTCGTGTGGGGCATCCTGCTGTACTCGCTGCTGACCAATGTCAGCTAACCGATTCTCGCTCGCTCGCGACTGGGAACCCACCCGGCGGCTCCCGCTCAAGTGGGGAAACTACGCTGACCGCTACGGTATCGGGCTCGTGCTCATCATCGCTGGCGCGGTGCACTTGCAAGGTGCCAATCCCTACACCCTCCTGATCTTGCTCATCGGCACCGCGGTCACGGTCGTGGGCTGGTCGATCATGCCGTCGAAAGGTTGGCGCCGCATGGTCGTAGCCTTGCCAGCCGTCAGCCAAATCTGGATCATGCTTACCGGTCCAATGGCGATGTGGACGCTCGCCATCCCGCTGCTCTGTTGGCTCATCGTCAGGCACCGACCGCTGATCTCCTACCTCGCCTTGGCGCTCCCCATCGCCAACGGCATCGTCATTGCGCGGTTCTATCAGGAGTACTCCGCAATGCCGCAGGCGCTTGCCATTTCAACGGTCGTTCTTGTGGCGGCAGCGTGGGTTGCCCAACTGATCGCTCAGAGCGCAGCCAAGCGACGCTGAAAGTCCGGCATTTCTCAGCGAACTCCGGTAGTTTTGGGGGTGCGTCACAAAAGTGTGACACCACACCAACCAGAGGAATCATGGCACTCAATAACCCCGCTTTCTCCCGCGATGCTGCATTCAGCTCGCGCGGCGGAATCGCCGTAGCGAACCAGGTATCCAACCAGCAGCTCAACGACATGTACAACCGTGAGTCGGCTCCCGCCTCCGGTGATGTCATGACCGTCGAAGACACCATCGCCAAGACCGTCGGTGCGTTCGCGATTCTCGTTGTCGGCGCCGCACTTAGCTGGATGCTCGTTCCCGCCCTCCCACTGCTGTGGATCGGTGCCGGGCTCATCGGTTTCGTTCTCGCTCTCGTCAATATCTTCAAGAAGCAGCCTTCCGGAGCGCTCGTGCTGGCATACGCCGCATTTGAGGGAGTCTTCGTTGGCGGCATCTCGCGCGTATTCGAGAATGCATCGGGCGGAATCGTTACGCAAGCCGTGATCGCGACCATCGTTGTGGTTGGCGTCACCCTCGCACTCTTCGCCAGCGGCAAGATTCGCGCCTCCAAAAAGGCCACCAAGATCTTCATGATCGCCCTCATCGGCTACGTCGTCTTCACCCTGCTCAACCTTGTTCTCATGGCAACGGGAGTTGTGGAAAGCACTCAGGGCCTGCGCGGTGTCACGTTCATGGGCGTTCCTCTCGGCGCCATCATCGGCGTGCTCGTCGTGATCATGGCGGCGTACTCGCTCGTGCTCGACTTCGACAACATCCAGAAGGGTGTCGCTAACCGCGCTCCTCGGGCCTATGGCTGGAAGGGTGCCTTCGGCATTATGGTCACGGTCATCTGGCTCTACCTCGAGCTGCTGCGCTTCTTCGCGATCCTTCGCGACTAGCGCCACCGTCTCGCAACGACAAAGCCCCCGTCACCTCGGCATTAGCCGGGTGACGGGGGCTTTGTTGTTAAAGCTAAGCAGCCTCGGCCGAGACGGCCTCGGAATAAAGCGCGCGAACGCCAGAAATGGCGTTCGCCTTCAGCGCTTTATTCCCACTCGATGGTTCCTGGCGGCTTCGACGTGACGTCGAGAACCACGCGGTTCACCCCATCCACCTCGTTGGTGATGCGGTTAGAAATCTTGGCCAGAACGTCGTAGGGCAAGCGAGTCCAGTCGGCGGTCATCGCATCTTCCGACGACACCGGGCGCAACACGATCGGGTGACCGTAGGTGCGGCCGTCGCCCTGAACGCCCACCGAACGAACGTCTGCGAGCAGAACAACGGGGCACTGCCAGATCGAGTCGTCGAGACCCGCAGCGGTCAGCTCGGCGCGAGCGATCGCGTCAGCCTTGCGCAGCAGCTCGAGACGGTCGTGAGTGACTTCACCGATGATGCGGATGCCGAGGCCGGGGCCAGGGAACGGCTGGCGGCCAACAATGACCTCCGGCAGTCCCAGCTCGCGACCGATCGCACGAACCTCGTCCTTGAACAGGGTGCGCAGTGGTTCAACGAGTTCGAACTGCAAGTCTTCAGGCAGGCCGCCCACGTTGTGGTGGCTCTTGATGTTGGCCGTGCCAGTTCCGCCGCCACTTTCCACGACATCCGGGTACAGGGTTCCCTGCACCAAGAACTTGACGGGCTCTTCGCCACCCTGAGCTTCGAGCACGAGCGCCTCAGCGGCGTTCTCAAAGCTGCGGATGAATTCGCGGCCGATGATCTTGCGCTTCGTCTCGGGGTCAGTGACCCCGGCGAGGGCATCCATGAACTGGTCAACGGCGTCGACGGTGACGAGACGCACACCGGTGGAAGCGACGTAGTCCTCTTCAACCTGGCGACGCTCATCCTGACGCAGCAGACCGTGATCAACGAAGATGCAGACGAGCTGGTCGCCAACGGCCTTGTGCACGATGGCGGCAGCAACAGCGGAGTCCACTCCGCCAGAAAGACCACAGATCACACGGGCCGAACCAACCTGCTCGCGGATGCGTTCAACCTGCTCAGCGATCACGTTGCCGCTGTTCCAGTCGGCGGGGATGCCCGCAGCATCGTGCAAGAAGTTCTCGAGCAAGTCTTGACCGTGAGTGGAGTGCTTCACCTCGGGGTGCCACTGCACTCCGTAGAGACCGCGTTCCTTGCTCGCGAAGGCGGCAACCGGCGTCGCATCGCTGCTGGCAAGAACCTCGAAACCCTCCGGGGCTTCGGTCACAGCATCGCCGTGGCTCATCCACACCGTCTGCTCATTTGGCTGGTCGGCGAGCAGCGAGCCGCCGCCACCCTGAACCGTCATGTCGGTAGCGCCGTATTCACGCAGCCCGGTCTTAGCAACGGTGCCGCCGAGCTGGCGGGCCATCACCTGGAAACCGTAGCAAATACCAAAGACCGGAACACCGAGCTCGAGGATGCCGGGGTCGAGGTCGGGCGAGCCAGGCTCGTAGACGCTCGACGGGCCACCGCTCAGAACGATGCCGGCCGGGTTCTTGGCCGCAATCTCTTCAGCGGTGATGGTGTGAGGAACAATCTCGCTGTACACGTTGGCTTCGCGCACGCGGCGTGCGATCAATTGCGCATACTGAGCGCCAAAGTCGACGACAAGAACGGGGCGAGCGTTCGTGTCTGCGGATGTGGCCGTGGAGTCGGTCATGCAGTTGCCTTTGCGGAGTCAGCGCCGGCCGCTTTCGCAGCTGCAGCGGATTCGAGGGTCGCGATCTTCGCCTCAACGAGTCGAGGCACCTGACGTTCGAGGAAGAACGACAGGAAGGGGATGACACCGCCGAGGGCGATGTAGAGGAAGCGCAAAAAGGAGAATCGCGTCAGGCGCCAGAGGATGAAGTCGGCCGCGACGTAGAACACGTAAAGCCAGCCGTGAACGATCAGGATGATCGTCGAGACGTTGATGCCCTGCACGAGCTCTTTCGGCGTGAGCGTCAAGAAAGCGGAGGGGCCGTTCAGCTCGATGTCGCCGCCCAGTCCGTAGCGAAACACCATCATGAGGCACAGCACGAGCAGGAAGGTACCGGTGATGATCGACGACACCTTGTAGAACGTGAGGGTGCGACGAATGTTGGGGATATCTGAAAGCCGGGGACCGAGAGCCATGGTTCTAGTCTACGGCCGGGTCAGGGGTCGAAACTTCGCGCTCTTCTTCCCACACATCCCGCACGAGGCGGTACCAGAGGAAGACGGCAAAGCCGGCGAACACGACCCACTCCACGGCGTAGAACACGTTGAGCAAGTTGAGCGAGACTTCGGTCGACGGCGGCGGGGAATCGATTGCTTCGAGCCCAGCCGGGGCTTCGAAACTAACCACGTAGCCGCCGTAGGTTCCGGCGGGCACCTCTGCCCACAGGTTGACGAGTTCGGAGACCGCAAGAGCACTGCGTTGCCCCTCTTCGAAGTCAGACTGTTGGGGAGACTCGGTCGGCAACAGGCGCCCCGTCATGGTCGTGGTCGGCGACGAAGCCTCTAGCTGTGAAATAGCGGATGCCGCGGCATCCGACGTCGCAGCCCAGCCAAGCGCAACCGCCACACTGGCCCCGCTCGGCTCAACGGCGTGGCCCACGACCCAATAGCCGCGCCCTTGGGCATCGTTGTTGCGGTCAGAGAGCACGACGTAGTCACCGGCAATCAGCTCGGCCTCAAACGTTACCGCTTGACCGGTCGTCAGATACGAGAGCGGAGCCTGAGCGGTGGCGACAGAATCGAGCGCCACGATTGTTTCGCTCTGCTGCTCGGTGATCTCGCCACCTTCGAGGCTGCGGCTGAGCTGCCATTGCCCGAGAGCCGCAAAGCTCGCTGCAATGGCGAGAGCCAGAATGAGCGCGGCGATCCAGCGCGGCCGACGGGCGATCTGCCACATGGTGGCCGGTGCGGCGCCAGAAGCCGGGTCAGTCAGGGGGGAAGGGCTCGTACTCACTCGCTAACGATATCCGGTGCTGCGAGGCGAACCCTGTCAGCGGACTCATCGTCAGGCTCCAGTTGGCTCGCGAGTTCGGCATCAACACGCTGCAGGTAGCGCTCGACTTCGGTGGTGGTGCGGGCGGCATCCCAACCCAAAACATCCGCCATCAGCTTCGCGGCGACGGGCGCAGCAGAGACGCCTCGATCCCATGCCTCAATCGATATACGAGTGCGGCGGGCCAGTACATCATCGAGATGAAGTGCACCCTCGGCCGTGGCCGCGTAGACCACTTCGGCTGCAATGTAGTCATCGGCACCGGGCAGCGCTTCCGCCAGCGCGGGCTTCTCGCGCACGAGATCAAGCACCTCGGTCGCAAGCACTCCGTACCGGTTGAGAAGGTGTTCGACGCGCGACTTATGCACACCAGAGGTACGGGCGAGCGCCGAGCGCTTGTTCCACGCGGCCTTGTACCCTTCCGCACCGAGCAGCGCGACGTCCTCGGTGATGCTCGCAGAAATCTTGCCGTCGAGCGCATCGACGGCGGCATCCACGGCATCCTTCGCCATGATGCGGTACGTCGTCCACTTGCCGCCAGCGACGACCACGAGACCGGGAACAGTGTGGGCCACGATGTGTTCGCGACTGAGCTTGGAGGTGAGGTCGGACTCCCCCGCCAGTAGCGGCCGAAGCCCGGCATAGACGCCTTCGACATCGTCGCGCGTCAGCGGCACCGCCAGCACTTTATTGACGTGTTCGAGCAAATAGTCGATGTCCGCCGCCGTTGCTGCGGGATGCGCTTTGTCGAGATCCCAGTCAGTATCGGTCGTGCCGATCAGCCAGTGCCGGCCCCACGGAATCACAAACAGCACGCTCTTCTCGGTGCGCAACAAGAGCCCGAGCTTCGACTGGAAACGATCGCGCGGCACCACAAGGTGCACGCCTTTGGAGGCACGAACCTTGAACTGGCCGCGCTCGCCCACCATCGCTTGAGTGTCGTCGGTCCACACTCCGGTCGCGTTCACGACCTGCTTGGCGCGAATCTCAAAACGCTCGCCGGTCTCTCGGTCATGGGCCATCACGCCGACAACGCGCTCCCCCACCTTGATGAAGTCTTCGACCCGAACTCGCGATGCCACGTGAGCCCCATAGTGGCTCGCCGTGCGCGCGAGTGTCGCCACGTAACGAGCGTCATCCACTTGAGCGTCATAGTACGTGAGACCGCCGCGGAAGGCGTCGCCGCGAAGGCTCGGCGCTGCGCGCAGCATTTGAGAGCGCGTCAAATGACGATGGTGAGGCACCCCGGGAGGTCGTCCGCCGGTGTAGCTCAAGAGGTCATAAAGCAACATTCCCGCGCCGATATATAGGCGCTCGAACACCGGTTTGGTCACGGGATAGAGAAACCGCACGGGGCGCACAAGATGCGGCGCCAAGCGCTGCAGCAGCAAGCCGCGTTCTTTCAGTGCTTCTCGCACGAGTCGAAAATCGAGCTGTTCCAAATAGCGGATGCCGCCGTGCACGAGCTTCGAGGAACGGCTCGACGTGCCCGAGGCCCAGTCACGCGCCTCGACCATGCCGACGCTCAGTCCGCGCGTTGCGGCATCCAGAGCACTTCCGGTACCAACAATGCCGCCGCCGATCACCAGAACGTCAAGTTCTGTTTCGCGCAGCGCAGCAATTGCGGCCGCGCGCTGTTCGGCACTCAGCGGTGCTGTCGGGGCAATCGATCGGGGCTTGACCATTGTTTTTCCTCCAGCGTCTGGCGGTGAGCCTGTGCTCAGCGCGCGGTATCAGCTACAGCGTGTTGTACGGAGCGACGACCACGTCGACCCGTTGGAATTCTTTGAGATCGGAGTAGCCAGTCGTCGCCATCGAGCGGCGGAGGGCACCGACGAGGTTCGACTGACCGTTGGGGTGAGATGACGGTCCGTTGAGAATCTCGGCAAGTGGAGCAAGCTGCCCGACCTCAACCCGGTTGCCGCGAGGCAACTCAGAGTGGTGAGCTTCCTGACCCCAGTGGTAACCGCCACCAGGAGCATCCGTAGCGCGGGCAAGCGCGCTGCCCAGCATGACGGCGTCAGCACCGACCGCGATGGCCTTGACGATGTCACCGCTCGTTCCGAGTCCGCCATCAGCGATGACGTGAACGTAACGGCCGCCCGACTCGTCCATGTAGTCACGGCGAGCGCCGGCGACATCCGCTACGGCGGTTGCCATGGGAGCGTGGATGCCGAGGGCAGTGCGAGTAGTGCTCGAGGCACCGCCGCCGAAGCCGACGAGCACACCGGCTGCTCCCGTGCGCATGAGGTGCAGCGCCGCGGTGTACGTTGCGGCGCCTCCGACGATCACGGGAACATCGAGTTCGTAGATGAACTCCTTGAGGTTGAGGGGTTCGCTCGTCTTGGAGACGTGCTCAGCGCTGACGGTCGTGCCGCGGATGACGAACAGGTCGACTCCAGCATCCACAACGGTCTGGTGGAGTTCTTTCGTGCGCTGCGGGCTGAGCGCTCCGGCAACGGGTACTCCGGCTTCGCGAATCTCAGCGAGACGCTGCGTGACGAGCGCCGGCTTGATCGGCTCGGCGTACAGCTCTTGCATACGCGCAGTCGCCTGGTCGGCGGGAAGCGAGCGGATCTCCTCGAGCACGGGCTCGGGGTTCTCGTAGCGGGTCCAGAGACCTTCGAGGTCGAGCACGCCGAGACCGCCGAGCTTACCCATCGCAATTGCGGTTGCGGGCGAGACCACGGAGTCCATGGGAGCCGCGATAACGGGGATGTCGAAGGTGTAAGCGTCAATCGTCCAGTTCACCGAAACATCGCGCGGGTCACGCGTACGGCGCGAGGGCACGATCGCGATGTCATCAAAGGAGTAGACGCGGCGAGCGCGCTTGGCACGGCCAATCTCGAAATCATTCACTACTCCAGCCTACCGCGCATGGGCCGACGCGCGCTCAGGAGACGAGGCCAACTCCCTGCACCGTTGACTTCCATTGAACAACCGTTTAGGTTGTTAAACATGCGTTCAAGAACGGATGACTCCACCACCAAAGCACGCATCCGCGATGCCGCGATTCGCCTCATCGGCCGCAAGGGTTTCGCCGCGACGAGCGCCCGCGCCGTCGCGGCCGAGGCCGGAGTCAGCGCCGGCCTCGTCATCCACCACTTCGGCAGCATGCGCGACCTCAAGACAGCGTGCGACGATTTCATCATCACCGAGGTCACCCACCGCAAAGCGGGCATGGGCGAAGGCGATGTGGGCGCCGCCGTGAGTGAATGGTATGCCGATCTCGACACCTACGAACCTTGGCTTAGCTACCTGGGTCGCCTCTTCACCGATGATTCGGACGCCGGAGCCCACCTCTTCGATCGCTTCGTCGAGCTCTCTCGCGAGATGCTCGAGCAGGGCGTCGCAAGCGGAGCCGTGCATCCCAGCAACGACGAACACGCGCGCGCGGTACTCCTCGTCGCCCACAGCCTGTCGATGCTCACCCTGCAAAGTCACATCGCTCGCAGCCTGAACAGTGCACGGCTCAGCCTCGACAGTCTGAGTCGTATGGGCAACGCGGCCGTCGAGGTTTACACGCACGGCGTGTACACCGACGGCTCAACCCTTGATGCCACACGCGAAGCCACTCGAAAGGCCGGTCGCGAAGCCGCAGACATGCGCCAGCACGTGCAGGACCCCGACCCGCCTGCGACGACCGCCGAGATCCCCACCCCCTAATCACTTCCCTCTGATTTACCCCACGAAAGGACGAGGCCTCGGCCTCCCCCATGACTATTGCCATAGAAACCCGAGCGCTAACGAAGCGCTACGGCCGCCACACTGCGCTCGACGGCATGGATCTCGCCGTCGAGACGGGCAGCGTGTTCGGCATGATCGGCCCTAACGGCGCCGGCAAAACGACCACAATGCGGCTACTGCTCGACATTATCCGCCCCACCTCGGGCGACGCTACCGTTCTGGGTCGTTCCCCCATCAGCGGCGGTGCTGCGTTGCGCCGCGAGATCGGCTTTCTCCCCGGAGAGCTCCTTCTCGAAGGCCGCGTGACTGGCCGCTCGCTGCTCAAGCACTACGCCGAGATCAGCGGCCCGGTTGCCGCTGGTCGCATTGACGAGCTCGCCGAACGGCTGGGGCTCGACCTCGGTCGCCACGTGCGCAAACTTTCCAAGGGCAACAAACAAAAACTCGGCCTCGTTCAAGCGTTCATGCACGAACCGAAACTTCTTGTGCTCGACGAACCCACCAGCGGGCTCGACCCTCTCGTGCAGCAGGAGTTCTTGAGCATGGTGCGCGAGGCCCAACACAACGGCCAGACCGTGTTCCTCAGTTCCCACGTGCTCAGCGAAATTCAGAACGCTGCCGACAAGGTCGCCGTTCTGCGCAACGGAGTGATCGTGAAGATCGGCGATGTGGCGAGCCTGCGGGCCAGCGCCGTGCGCCGCGTCTTCGTTGACTTTGCGGATGCCTCGGCCGCGAGCATCCAATCAACACTGGCTGCGCTGCCGAACCTTGACAACCTCACCGTGACCGATGGCGCTGTCGTGCAGGTCACGGGCACCGTCGAAGGACACATCGATACTCTCGTCAAGGCGATTGCCCCCTTCCACGTCGTTGATCTTCGCGTTGAAGAACAAGACCTTGAATCATCGGTTCTCGACCTCTACTCGAAAGAGGCAAGCAAATGAGCCAATCGACTCGTACCCTCCTTCCGCTGACCCGCCGCAACCTTGCTGACTCGTGGCGCGGACTTCTGGGCTGGACCACGGGCGTTACCGGAGCGATCTTCCTTTACGTTCCGCTGTACTCATCGTTCTCGGGTGACAACGCGGGCTTCGACGAGATAATCGCGTCCCTGCCCGAGGGGCTGGCGAACACGCTCGGGTTCGAAGATCTCTCGAGCGGCGCCGGCTACGTGCAGGCCACCTTTTTGGGGTTGATCGGCTTTGTGCTCTTCACTATCGCCGCGACGCTCTGGAGCTCGGCAGCGATTGCTGGCGACGAAGAGTCGGGCTCGCTCGAACTCACGCTCGCGCACGGCGTTTCTCGGCTGCAGGTGATGGCCGAGCGCAGCCTCGGGGTAACCCTTCGGCTGGTCTGGCTCGCGACGGTTTCCGCGTTACTGATTCTCGCGCTCAACGACTCCTCGGGAATCGCGCTTGAACCGATCAATGTGATTGGCGGATGTCTCACACTCCTGGCACTCGGAGTGCTCGCGGCCAGCTTCGGCCTCGCCGTCGGTGCCATCACGGGTCGCCGCGCGTACGCCTCCGCGGCAGCAGCCGGAATCTCCCTGCTCGGTTATGTGCTCAACTCGCTCGGCAATCAGAGCGCTGACGTCGAGTGGCTCCACGCCCTGTCGCCCTACCACTGGGCCTTCGGAAACTCGCCGCTCAGCAACGGCGCCGACGCGGGCGCTCTGGGACTCCTGTTCGGCATCTCGGCCCTCGCCCTCGTCATCGGTGGGTTCGTGTTCACCCGCCGCGACGTCTCCGCGTAGGCAGTACGCACCCCTGCACCAACAGCAAAGGCCTGCGGAAAGCTCGTGCTCTCTGCAGGCCTTCTGCGTGCCTCAGCAGCTCACTCGCGGGCATAAACGCCCGCGAGTGTGGCGACGTTAGCGACGGTAGTTCGGTGCCTCAACAACCATTTGGATGTCGTGGGGGTGCGATTCTTTCAAGCCTGCGGCGGTGATGCGCACAAACTTACCCTTCTGCTGCAGCTCCTGAATTGTGCGAGCGCCGGTGTAGAACATCGACTGACGCAGGCCGCCGAGCAGTTGGTACATGACCGTAGAAACGGGGCCGCGATAAGGAACCTGGCCTTCGATGCCCTCGGGGATCAACTGGTCGTCCGAGGGGACGTCGGCCTGGAAGTAGCGGTCGCGCGAGTACGAGGTCTTCTTGCCGCGCGTCTGCATTGCGCCAAGCGAACCCATGCCGCGGTAGCTCTTGAACTGCTTGCCGTTGAGGAAGATGAGGTCGCCCGGACTCTCATCGGTTCCCGCAAGCAACGAACCGAGCATGACGGTCTCCGCACCAGCAACGAGGGCCTTGGCGATGTCACCGGAGTACTGGAGTCCACCGTCGGCGATGACCGGGATGCCGGCCTCGCGGGCGGCGAGCGACGCTTCGTACACGGCGGTCACCTGCGGTACTCCGACACCGGCAACGACGCGGGTCGTGCAGATCGAGCCGGGGCCAACGCCCACCTTGACGGCATCCACCCCGGCGTCGATGAGAGCCTGGGCTCCCGCGCGGGTGGCGACGTTTCCGCCAATGATGTCGATGGCGTCAAACGAGGAGTCAGCCTTGAGGCGGCGAACGATGTCAATAACGCCGGCGGATTCGCCATTGGCGGTGTCGACAACGATGAGGTCAACGCCCGCATCGCGCAAGCGCTCAGCGCGCTCCCACGCGTCGCCGAAGAATCCGATTGCAGCGCCTACCCGCAGGCGCCCCTCGTCGTCCTTTGTCGCGTTGGGGTACTGGTCCGTCTTCTCGAAGTCTTTGACGGTAATGAGACCGCTGAGCTTGCCCGCATCGTCAACGAGAGGGAGCTTTTCGATCTTGTGCTTGTTAAGGATGGCAATCGCACCCTCGCGGTCGATGCCGACCGGGGCGGTAACGAGCGGCGTCGTGGTCATGACGTCGCGCACGAGTACCGAGTCCATGTCCTCCGGCTCGATGAAGCGCATGTCGCGGTTCGTGATGATTCCGACGAGCGTGCCGTCTTCTTCTACGACCGGCAAACCGGAGACGCGGAACTGGCCACAGAGGGCATCCACCTCTGCAACGGTCGCTTGTTGCGTAGTTGTTACCGGATTGGTAATCATGCCCGATTCGCTGCGCTTGACCTTGTCAACGTACGCGGCCTGATCGTCGATTGAGAGGTTGCGGTGAAGCACCCCCAGGCCACCATTACGGGCCATCGCGATCGCCATTCGAGCTTCGGTTACGGTGTCCATCGCCGACGAAATAAGGGGCGAAGACACCCGAATTCTGCGGGTAAGACGTGAACTGGTGTCAGCATCGCTGGGAATTACGTCGGTGTGCCCGGGCAAGAGCATTACGTCGTCGTAGGTGAGGCCGACGAAGCCGAAGGGGTCTGGCTGGTCCATGTTAAATCTTCCTTACGGCGGGAGCGCGAAACCGGCGAATTGTGTTAAATCTCCGGCCAATCAATATTAACGGGTTTCCTGCCGGAACATTCCCCCGCATAATGGCTTCACCGCTTTGTACCCGACAAGCATGTGTATGTCGGAACGCAATCGGCCGGTGCCGTCATTGCCGTCGGCACATCAGAACCCGCGGGATTCTTGAGTCCGGCTGGGTCCCTTCCTGGAGGTCCTGTGAACACAGCGGATTATCGCCGCACGCGACGGAAAAATAGACGAGGCGTGCTCGTAGCACTCATCGTGGCTCTTTCCGCCGCTTTCTCTCTAATGGCCATGCCTGCCATGGCCGACGAGGTAAACGTCGACGAATACGACAACAGCATCATCGGTAACGTCAAGCTCAACAGTGAGCCATTAGAGGGTGTACTGCTCACCGTCTCTGGTGGTGGCTACGAGGTTGAAGTTGCGACGGATGCTGAGGGTCGTTGGAAAGTCGGCGTGCCCGACGGAGACGAATTCAGCGTCACCCTCAACGAGTCAACGCTGCCTGACGGCATCGCGGTGATCGATGAGACCGGCGAAGATGACACCCCGAATGTCAAAGAGGCGATGATCGGCCCCAGCGGCTCGACCGTCATGAACTTCTTTATCGGTCGTGGTGAACGCAACGTGACGAGCTTCTTCGATCAGTTCGTTGAACGCATCGTTAACGGTGTCAACTTCGGGCTGATGCTCGGGCTCGCTGCTATCGGCATCTCCTTGGTTTACGGAACTACCGGGCTTTCCAACTTTGCGCACGCAGAAATGGTGACCTTCGGTGCAGTGATGGCACTCATCGTGTCAGTCGACCTCGGTTGGCCCATCTGGATTGCGATACCGCTTGCCGTACTCCTCAGTGCCGGCTTCGGGTGGTCTCTCGATGCCGGGCTCTGGAAACCGCTGCGCAAGAAAGGCGTCGGCATTGTTCAGCTGATGATCGTGTCGATCGGTCTCTCGCTAGCGCTGCGCTACACGTTCCAGTACTTCCGCGGAGGCGGTACCGAGCAGCTGCCCGGCTCAGACTCCCCCGACATCCCCCTCTTCGGATCGGTGTCGCTCAGCCAGACCAACATGATCAGCATGGTCATCAGCATCGTTGTCATCGTGATCTTCGCGTGGTGGTTGGTCAAAACCAAGATCGGTAAGGCCACGCGGGCTGTCTCCGACAATCCGTCGCTTGCAGCAGCATCTGGCATCGACGTCGACCAAGTCGTTCGCGTTGTGTGGATTCTCGCCGCAGCAATGGCCGGCCTCGCCGGCGTGCTGTGGGCCTATTTCCGCCCGGGCATCCGCTGGGATATGGGTGCGCAGATTCTGCTGCTCGTCTTCGCCGCGGTCACCCTCGGTGGACTCGGAACAGCGTTCGGAGCACTGGTCGGTTCAATCATCGTCGGCGTACTCGTCGAGACCTCGAGTCTCTTCATTCCGTCAGACCTCAAGTATGTCGGTGCGCTCGTCGTGCTCATCGTCATCCTGCTGTTTAGACCACAGGGCATCCTGGGTCGCAAAGAGAGAATAGGTTAGGGGCCGCACATGGATATTCTGCAAATTCTCTCCAACACCGGGTCATCGCTGATTGCACCGGCAACGATCGGCTACGCGCTCGCGGCGCTCGGTCTTGCGATGCACTTCGGCTTCACCGGACTGCTCAACATGGGTGTGGCCGCCTTCATGGCGATCGGCGCCTATGGCTACGCGATTTCGATCCTCACCTTCGGTTTCCCGTGGTGGGGCGGCATGCTCGTCGGAATAGGTGGGTCGCTAGTCTTCGCGCTCATCCTCGGTATTCCCACGCTGCGTTTGCGCGGTGACTATCTGGCGATCGTGACCATTGCCGCTGCCGAAGTCGTACGTCTGTTGTTCCTCACTACGACCTTCGACGAATACACCGGTTCCGCCGACGGCCTGAGTGGTTACCACGCGAGCTTCCGCTCCTTCAATCCGATTCCGGATGGCACCTACGGCTTCGGTCCGTGGGAGTACAACGCCAACGGTTGGTGGGTTCGTATCTTCGGAATCACGATCCTCGCCATCGCTGCCTTGATCCTCTGGGCCGTCATGCGTAGCCCTTGGGGTCGCGTCATCAAGGGCATCCGGGAAGATGAAGACGCCGTTCGTGCCCTCGGCAAGAACGTGTTCTCTTACAAGCTGCAGTCGCTCATGCTCGGTGGTGTCTTCGGAGCGATGGGTGGAATCATTTACGCCCTCCCCGCCTCCGTGAACCCCGGTGTATATGTGACGTCGCTCACGTTCTTCGTGTACACAGCGCTCCTGCTCGGCGGTGCCGCCACGATCTTCGGACCAATCATCGGTTCGGTGATTTTCTGGGGCGTTCAAACCCTCCTGAGCAATCTGCTTCCCGCTTTGGTCAACATCGGAGTACTGCCGTTCATGACCACAACGCAGTCGCAGACGGTGCGTTTCATCCTGGTGGGTGTCGCGCTGATGTTGCTCGTGATCTACCGACCACAGGGCATCCTCGGCAACAAGAAGGAGCTGACCTTTGTCAAGTAAAGACGCACCGGCCGCGCCGGTGGAACGCGAAAAAACTACAGGGCTCCACAAGGGCGACATCGTTCCTGGAGTTGCCAAGGTCGATCCGATCATCGTTGCTGACGGCATCCGTCGCACCTTCGGTGGACTGACCGCGGTAAACGTGGATCACGTTGAGATTCCCCGCAATGCGATCACCGCGTTGATCGGCCCGAACGGTGCTGGAAAGACGACACTGTTCAATCTGCTGACCGGCTTCGACAAGCCCGACGAGGGGAAGTGGACGTTCGACGGCCATTCTCTTTCCGGTATGGGAGCGCACAAAGTTGCACGACTTGGTCAGGTGCGCACCTTCCAGCTCACGAAGGCTCTCGGTCTCCTCACCGTGCTCGAGAACATGAAGCTCGGAGCCAAGGACCAAATCGGAGAGAACATTTTCCGCGGTTTGATCCCCAGCCTTTGGCGCAAGCAAGAAGCAGAGATCGAAGAGCGTGCGCTCGTTCTGCTCAAGAAGTTCAAGCTTGATGCCAAGGCTTCAGATTTCGCGGCCAGCCTTTCCGGTGGCCAGCGAAAGCTGCTCGAAATGGCTCGCGCTCTGATGAGTCAGCCCACGCTGGTGATGTTGGATGAACCGATGGCCGGAGTGAACCCCGCGTTGACTCAGTCGCTGCTCGACCACATCCTCGACCTTAAGGACGAGGGCATGACCGTGCTCTTCGTCGAGCACGATATGCACATGGTGCGTCACATCGCTGACTGGGTGATCGTGATGGCGGAAGGTCAAGTCGTGGCCGAGGGGCCTCCGGACCAGGTCATGAAGGATCAAGCCGTTATCGATGCGTACCTTGGTTCGCATCAGGATGTCGACCTCGGTGTAGTCACAGGGCGCATCGAAGGAGACCTCAACACGGCTGCGATCGATCTCGCCGAAGAGGTCAAGGACCTCGATGAGAACATCGCTAAGCGCAAGGAGACTGGCAAGTGAACGCTATCCCCACCGAGAATGCGGTAGTCCACGTCAAGGACCTCACTGCGGGCTACCTCCCGGGCGTGAACATTCTGAACGATTGCAACTTGGTCGCCAACCCTGGTGAGCTCATCGGAATCATTGGACCGAATGGCGCCGGCAAGTCCACGCTATTGAAATCGATCTTCGGCCAGGTTCAAGTTCGCGGTGGTTCGATCAGCCTCAACGGTGACGACATCACCGGGCTCAAGGCAAACAAGCTCGTGTCGCGCGGGGTTGGTTTTGTTCCCCAGAACAACAACGTGTTCCCGAGCCTGACCATTGAAGAGAACCTTCAGATGGGGCTCTACCAGAACCCGAAGATTTACGACGAACGCCTTGATTTCGTCACGAGTATCTTTTCGGAGCTCAAATCGCGGCTCAAGCAGCGGGCGGGTTCGCTCTCGGGAGGTGAGCGTCAGATGGTTGCGATGTCTCGAGCACTCATGATGGACCCCCACGTTCTCCTTCTCGACGAGCCGTCCGCTGGACTCTCGCCCGTGAAGCAGGATGAGGCGTTTATTCGCGTTTCGGAGATCAATAAGGCCGGAGTGACCACGATCATGGTGGAGCAGAACGCACGACGCTGCCTGCAAATCTGTGACCGCGGTTATGTTCTCGACCAGGGCCACGATGCTTACGAAGGCACCGGGCGCGAGCTGCTGAATGACCCCAAGGTAATCGGGCTTTATCTCGGAACTCTGGGCACCTAACCAACGCGTAACGTTCAAGGCCCCCTCCGGATTCATCCGGAGGGGGCCTTTTGCGTGAGCCCGAAACGCTCAGCGCCATTCTGCGCAGCGTTTCTCACCCACACCACCCACGAACCCACCGAGCACGCGAGCGGCGCTCACAGCGTGATCTGACGCCGTTTCACGTTCCTTAGGCATCAAGTGACAAGACTGAAAACCTTTCAGCGCCGAATCGTGAGCCGGGGCGAAGGGCAACGAGCGTCCATTCGGGAGGGCGGCTGTCTTGTGTCGCGAGGCCGCGGCTGGCTTGTGTTGCGGAGCCAGCCGGCTGGCTTGTGTTGCGGAGTGCAGTTGCGCGCACACCAACTGACACTCCAGAGCCACAACGGGCAGCACCCGCCCACTAAACGCACAAAGAAGGCCCCAACCCGTGAGGGTTGGGGCCTTCTCTTAGCGAAAGCTCAGTCTCAGTGAGACTTAGAAAGCGCTGTAGGTGTTGTCTTCACCGTACTGGTAGATTCCGACCTTGGCCTCGGTGGGGTCACCGAGTTCGTTGAAGGTAATCGGACCAGAAATGCCGTCGTAGTCAGCTACGCCGCCACCGTTGATGATTTCTGCACAGTCGGCGAAGGTGGTGCACTTCTCGCCGTTGCCCGAACCACCCGATACTTCCTGAAGCTTCTCAGCGATTGCTGCGGAGTCGGTAGAACCGGCTGCGAGCGATGCGAGGGCAAGGAGTACTACCGAGTCGTAAGACTCTGCTGCGTAGCTGAACTCTTCGAGCTCAGGCTGTCCCGAGTCAACGTAGAACTCGTTGAGTGCCGACGTGAAGTCAGCAATCGTGTCTACGCTCAGGCCGGGGAGGGTTCCCTTGGCACCGGTGAGGGTGCCTTCTGCGAATTCGTCACCGAAGTTCGCGAGGTTACCGTCTACGAAGTAGAGGTTCTCTGCGGGGAAGCTGCTGACGATGCTCGGGAGCATGGTCGACACTTCTTCGAAGGTGATCAGCGCGATGGCGTCAGGGTCCGCAGCAAGAACTTCGGAAATCTGAGCATCGAACGTGGTGTCACCGGTGTTGTAGGTGGGCTGCGATACAACTTCACCGCCGGCTGCTTCGAATGCTTCCTGCGTGAACTTGGCGAGGCCGGTTCCGTAGGAGTCGTTGAGAACGATCATTCCCAGGGTCTCGTGACCGTCGGCAGCGATCAGGTTACCGAGAACCTCACCCTGAAGAACGTCGGAAGGCGCGGTACGGAAGTACAGTCCCTTGTCGTCGTAATCAGTGAATGCGGCCGAGGTGTTTGCCGGCGAGAACTGGATTACTCCAGCGCCAACAACCTGGTCGATGAACTGGAGCGATACACCCGAGGATGCCGCACCAAGAATGGCGGAAACATTCTCACCGAGCAGACGAGGGATCTCAGTCTCGTACGCCTTGTTGTCGGTGTCGCCCGAGTCACCTTGGACAAGCTCGATCTGAATTCCGGCATCGGCTTCGTTGATCTGGGAGGCTGCGTACTCGGTGCCGGCGATCTCGGGCGGGCCGAGGAACGCGAGGTTACCGGTCACGGGGAGTGCCGTTCCCAACTTCAGGGAGAGCTCGCCGCCATCGGATCCGGTGGAGGTGTCTCCGCCGTCAGTTGCACAGCCAGCCAGTACCAGTGCACTTGCACCGACGATTGCGAGACCGCTCAACAGGGTCCGCTTGGACCGTGATGGGGAGGCCGTAGCCTTCGCGAATACGCTCATGTTGCTCCTTGCGTTTCGAATGTGTTCAGGAATCAAATGTGGCACTGCGTTGTCACCACACAGTCAAGCTATGCCCACCCGTGACGTCTGCACAATACGTCTGTACTACAGCCTTGTAACACTGTTCGAATCGTTACCATTCGTAGACTTTTCGAAAACGCAGGTCTTACTTAGCCAATACGGGTGTACACGTTGTCGCTACCGTACTGGTAAATCCCAATGATGGCGCCCTGTGGATCGCCATTGTCACTGAGGGTTATTGGGCCCGAAACACCGTCGTAATCTACGACTCGGCCGTCGAGCACAATCTTGGCGGCATCCGCAAAGTTCACGGCAACCTCGCCATCGCCGCTACCGCCCGACACTTCCTGCATTTTGCTCGCGATGCCTTCACCGGAGATTTTCTGCGAAGCCAGTGCGGCGAGGCTCGCGAGAATCACCGCGTCGTAGCTCTCGGCGGCGTAGCTGAAATCCTTAAGGCTGGGGTTAATCTCGAGCAGTCGGTCAGTGAAATCCGAAATCGTTTCGACGTCGAGACCTGGATGAGTGACGATCGACCCCTCGAGGCTTCCGGCAGCGAATCCTGAATCGCGCTTGCCCAGAGAGAGCCCCGTAAAGAACAGTTGATCGCCACCATAACCCGCAGCGATGAAAGCCTTGGCGATCTTCTCCGCTCGCTTCGAGCCAACGATAGCGACGGCATCCGGCTTCGCTTCGATTGCCGCGTCGATCTTGTCGTCGAGGCCAGTCGCTTTCTCGTCGATGCTCTCTTGATAAATGATCTCTCCGCCACCGCGCAAGAACGTTTCGCCGACCGCGCGGGGCAGCAGCGGACCGCACAGAGCGTCCTCCGAAAGAATGGCGATCGAGCCGTCGACGCGCTCTGCCATCTCGGCACCGAGGGCCGACCCCTCAAGCGCACAGGATGGTGATGTTCGCCAGTACAACTGGTTATCGGCGTAGTTCGAGAAGTCCGGAGAATCGTTCGCGGGCGAGATCTCGACGACCCCCGCGTCAGTGATCTTGTCGATCACCTTTTTGGAGATTCCGTTCGAAAGGCCACCGATGATCACCGTGGCGCGAGCAGCGAGAAGTTCCGCAGCAGCTTCCTCTGGAGTCGAGTCGCTGGAATCCCCGGAATCACGAGTCTCGATGTTGACCGTGAGGTTCGCATTGGCGTCGTTGACGTCCTGGGCCGCCAGCGCGATCGCCGCAGATACGGCCGGACCGAACTTTTCGAGAGCTCCTGACTCAGGTATAAGGGCACCAATCGTAAGAGTCAGATCCTTCGGGGCAGGGCGCTCTTCAGCGGGCTCTTCGACCGAGCATCCGCTCAACACAAGAATGGAGGCGAGAACGCCAGCAACTGTCGCGAACCCACGACGGGTTCGGCGCGACGCGGGTGTTCCACCGGGAAGGGAAGTCATCACAGTCGCTCCTATCTACCGCCTCACAGAGAAAGCGGCATAGTTACGGTAGTGGCCAATCCTGAAAAAGCGAACTCCACAGCACCAATCCGGGGCCAAAAGAGTGGCCCCAATCCGGGCGGCACTCGAACTAGCCGAAGACCCCGCCGCTCTTGTAAACGAACTTGTTTTCGCCGTTATAGGTGTAATAGCCCCAGAATCCCGGCTCGACATTGCCGTCAAGGGTGAAATTAACGGGGCCGGAGATTCCGTCATAGTCGATGTCATTCGTCGACTTGAGCACGTCGAGACACTCCGCATAACTCAGGCACTTGACGCCTCCCTTAGAGACGTCGTACAACGAGCCTGCGATCGCCTCCCCCGCGTCATCGTGGGCGACAAGTGCGGAGAGAACCGCAAGCATCGTCGCATCGTACGCTTCGGCGGCATAACGATAGCTGGTCAGCTTCGAATCAGTCGACTTGAGGGTCGCGATAAACGTCTTGGAAGGTTGGTAGCCCTCGATGATTCCTCTCACGCCCTTCAGCGTGCCGTTCTTAAACGCTTGAGAGTAGTCACCGGTATTGAGTGACGTCAGCCACAGTTCGGAACCCGTAAATCCTGCCGCCACAATCTTCTGGATAACGGCTTTCGTGGCCTTCTGGGCGTCGTAGGTGGAACCAACTACAACGACATCGGGAGCCGCGTCTTTAAGATTCGAAATGATCGAGTCGAATGCGGTGGTGGAACCCGTGAACACTTCATCGGCGACGAGTTCCGTGTCATGATCGGCGAGCGCCGCAACAAAGGTGTCGTGCAAGGCAATGCCGTGAGCATCCGCGATGGAGACAAAGGCGATCCGCTGCCGCGTTTCACCTCCTGCAAGCGCCTCGGCGAGAGCATACCCCTGCTGGTCGTAGGCGGGGATCGTGCGAAAGAAATACCCATCGTCGAACACCTCATCGAGGCTCGAGAACGTAGCAGCCGGAGAAATAAGCGGAATTTTCGCTTCTGCCGCGAGGGGGATCGCCCGCTGAGCCAGCACTGAGGACGATGGGCCGATTACGACATCGACGTCGCGGGACACAAGTTTCTTGAAGTTCGTTTCAAGCGTGGTTTTCTTAGCCTCACCCGAATCTACTGCGACGATCTCGACCGGTTCGTCGTTCACTCCACCGGCTGCATTAATCTCCTTCACCGCAGCCGCTACGCCTGCCTTCTGTGCTGCGGCCAAGAACGAATACGTTCCCGATGTCGGAAAAATGGTACCGATGCGCAGGATGCCATCACCGGTCGGCGTCACGACCGGGGTGGGCGTCGCCGACGACGAGGCCGGCGAATCGGCTGCAGTCGTCGGCGAAACGGGAGTCACCGGCGAGCTACAGGCGGAGAGCGCCAGCAATAAGAGCGCCGCAACTGCCGCGCACTGAGTCGACCGAAACTTGGCCATGGCTCCCCTCTCTCAGCGGCAATCTCGGGTAATCGCGCGCCTCCAGAGGAATACTACGGGGCGCCGGGGGCCTCGGCTGAGGAACCGAGCCGCGTACGCGAGGAGTGGCGAAAAAGATCGAAGGTAAGAATAGCAAGCGCCACCCATACGATTGCGAAGCCCAGCCACCGTTCGGGCGGCATCGCCTCGTGAAAGATAAAGACCGCGACGATGAGTTGCAGAATCGGCGCGAGGTACTGCGCGAGCCCCATGTACGTTAGCGGCAGTCGCCGGGCGGCCGCCGCAAAAAGGATCAACGGAATCGCAGTGATGGCGCCGAGAAAGAGCGTTAATGTGAGGTGACCGGCGCCCGCAGTACCTGCCGCGAGCTGCCCCTCTGTAGAAAGAACAAGCAGCACGACAACGGCGATCGGGGCGAGAAAGGCGGTCTCGACAGCCAAGCCACCGACGGCATCCGCTTTCGGCCCCACGTTCTTCTTGACGAGGCCATAGAAACCGAAGCTGAAAGCCAGACCGAGAGCAATCCACGGGAAACTGCCATACCCAATCGACAACACGAGAACCGCGAAGGCGCTGATGCCCAGTGCCACCCATTGCAGCGGTCGCAACCGTTCACGCAGGATGACGACACCGAGCAACACGGTGACGATCGGGTTCGTGAAGTACCCCAGTGACGCCTCGACAATGTGACCGTTGAGGCTTGCGTACACATAGATCAGCCAGTTAACGACGACGAAGGTGCCTCCCAAGCCGAGCGTCCACACGGTCCTGCGGTCACGAATGATGGCGATGACTCGGCGATAGCCCCGAGTAAACACCAACAAGATTGCACAAAACACGAGCGAGAGCAGGATTCGCCAGGCCACAATTTCAATCGCGCCCGACTCTTTAAGGGAGAAGAACACGATCGGCATGGCGCCCCACAGGACATACGCGGAGACAGCAAAGCCGAGACCGCTCGGAGAAACGCGGTCGGTAGCGGGCGAGGGAGAAGTCACTTCTAAATCCTAGGGCTGACGACGGACGCTCAGCGCCATCCGCAATGTGTGGGGCGCCCCAGGTTTCGTCCGGAAACGACGAAAGCCCAGAGCCGGGGCCCTGGGCTTTCGAGTTGTCCTACCGAAAACGGCGGACGAGAAATGAGTATCGCGTTAGCGAACGACTACGGCGAGCACGTCGCGAGCCGAGAGCACGAGAAGGTCTTCTCCGCCGTACTTAACCTCGGTTCCGCCATACTTGGAGTAGATGACCTTGTCACCGACTGCGATGTCGAGCGGCACGCGGTTTCCGTTGTCGTCGATGCGACCGGGACCTACGGCGACTACTTCACCCTCCTGGGGCTTCTCCTTCGCAGTGTCAGGAATAACGAGCCCAGACGCGGTGGTCTGTTCTGCGTCAACCTGCTTAATAACAATGCGATCCTCGAGCGGCTTAATGGACACCGACACGTTTGACCTCTTTCTCAAGTACTTGGGCTGGCACACTCCCTGTAGGAGTGCCAGATCAACTATACGGCTTGGTTGGCACTCGATCAACGTGAGTGCCAATTCGGATGCGGATACGGTTAGAGAATGAATCAGAGCGAACTGCGCGAGCTACTTTCCGCCCAAGGGCTTCGCCTCCTGGACTCGTTGCCAGCATGGAGCTCCAGCGACGAAATCGTGCGCACCGTCGCCGAGCTGCGCAAGGCAGGCCACAGCCCGGAACTTGTCGCTGCTGTTCTCAGCCAGTCAAAACTGCGCGCAAAAGCCGCGGGCAAATTTGGCCCCTTCGCCGAGCGGATGCTCTTCACCGAGGCCGGGCTCGAACAGGCAACACGCCTCTCCGTCGCCGCCCAGCACGCCGGCCGCTTCTCGAAAGCCGGGGTGAAGTGGGTGGCCGACCTTGGCTGTGGCATCGGAGCGGATGCGCTCGCTATCGCCGCCCTTGACCTCAACGTCACCGCCGTCGAGCGCGACGAGACGACCGCCGCCATTGCAGCGTTCAACCTCGCGCCGTGGCACAACGCCCAAGTCGTGCACGGCGACGCCGAATCTGCGGATCTGGCCGGCATCGACGGCATCTACCTCGACCCCGCTCGCCGCGACGCCCGCGTGCGCCTCACCAACCCCGCCGACTGGACCCCCTCGCTCGACTTCGCCTTTGGCCTCGCTGAGCACTACCCCACAGGCATCAAACTCGGCCCGGGCATCGACCGCGACCTCATCCCTGACGATGCTGAAGCCCAATGGGTGTCAGTCGGACGCGAGGTTGTTGAGCTCGGGCTCTGGTTCGGAGCGGTAGCCCGCCCCGGCATCCGCCGAGCCGCCCTCGTCATCGGCGATCACGGCACCGCCGAGCTCACGGCAGCTGCCGACAGCGAAGACGAAGTCGCGGGAGAACTCGGCCAGTATCTATACGAACCCGACGGCTCTGTCATCCGGGCACGACTCATTGGTGATCTGGCTCGTCAGCTAAACGCTCGCATGCTCGACACATCGATTGCCTATTTCAGCGCGGATGCCGCAGTCGCGACCCCATTCGCCACGTGCTTTGAGATTGTGGCCGACTTCGCTCTCGACAAGCGCTCGCTCAAGAAGGAACTCGCCAGCCGCAAGATCGGAACCTTAGAAATCAAAAAGCGCGGGGTCGATATCGACCCCGCGACCTTCAGAACATCTCTTTCGCTCAAGGGAGAAAACAGCGCCACACTCCTACTCACGCGAGTGGGCGGCAAACGTCGTGCGTTGCTCGCACAGCGCACGACGTTTGCTGAACCCTCAGCAGCTACTGCCTAATAGCTTCCGTAGTATGGTCCGCCGTAGCTAGCGTTGGCCACGAAAACGAAGAATACGATCCAGCCAATGATCGTGAGCAAGCCAAGCGCGGTGGCAATGTACCCGGTGATGAGGCCCGTGAGCCAGAACGGACGCGCGTAGGGCTGCTTCTTCTGTGCCATGTGGCCCAAGACAACCGCAGCGATACCGGGCAAGAAGCCGAGCGCCATGAACGTGAGAACGATGCTCGAGATACCCGTTGCCATCGAAGCGATCGACAAACCCTTGGGCGGGCCTGCCGGCACGGGACTGTACGCCGCCTGGCCGGGAGTGGGGCCGCTCGCATAACCAGGAACGGGAGTTCCGTTGGTCGAAGCGTAGGGGTTAGAAGGTGCTGCGGCTGGCGCTGCTTCGGGAGCAACCGGCGCTGCGGTCGCGTCTCCGGCAGCAGTGTTGTCGACAGAAGGTGCAGTTGCAGGCGCAACGGACGGTGCCGGGGGCACAGGAGGGATGGTCGTCGCTGCACTCGGCGCGGCCGGAGTCGTCGCAGCATCCGCGGTCTCAGCGGGAACTGCGGCGGGAGCCGCTGCGCTCGTGTCGTTGGCAGCAGCAGCCTTCGCTGCAGCCGTCTTCGCAGCCGACGTTTTAGCGGCAGCCGCTTTCGTGGCAGCCGCCTTCGTCGTCGTAGATTTTGTGGGTGAGGCCTTTGTCGTCGCCGGCTTCGCTGCTGCGGGCTTTGCTGTAGTCGACTTGGCAGCAGGGGCCTTCGCCGCTGCGGTCTTGGAGGGCGCAGCCTTTGCAGCGGGCTTTGGCGCGGTCGACTTTGCGGTCGACTTTGCGGGAGACTTCGCGGCACTCGCGGAAAGATCAGCCTTCGCAGCCGGCTTCTTCGCCGCGGGCGACTTCTTGGCAGCGGGCTTCTTAGCGGAAGGTGTTGCTTTTGCCAGCGGAGCGTCTGACGTGGAGGAGCCGCCGGGCGAAGCGATCGGCGGAATGGAGCCGTCTGAGTTATTGGTAGCCATGCGCACACTTTAGCAAGCGCGGCTCAAACAAAAGAGGCCCGCACAACCGTGCGAGCCTCTTTTGTTACTTCACGTGTTAGTAGGAGCTAACGCCGCCGATCGTTGCGGCACCGATGATGGTGATCGCAACGATGAGGCCGATGACGAAGCCCAAGTAACCAAGGATGAGGCCGATGATGGCGAGAACGTTGCCTTGCTCGCCGGTCTTCTTGATCTGGCTGAGGCTGATGTGGCCGGTGATGATGCCGACGAGGCTCAGGCCGATGATGGAGGTGACGAGCGAGATGATCGAGAGAACATTCCACTTAGCAGCCGGTGCGCCTGCAGGTGCTGCAGCGTAAGGGGTGGGTTCGGACATAGCGAAGTGCTCCTTAGGTAATGGGGCCGATTGCGGCGCACCTATATTCTCAGCCTGAAAGAAGCCTGTCAACGCAGGTTACCCAGAGTTTACGAGCGTTCTAGGCCTGAATCTGCGTCACCGGCAGCGTGGAATCGGCACTAAAGCCCCAAGTGGAAGGATGTTTGCCCGCCATGACTAACTGGGCGCCCAGTGCAGCAATCATCGCCCCATTGTCGGTGCAGAGCGACAGCGGAGGGATACGCAACTCGATTCCAGCAGCGGCGCAACGCTCGACAGCGAGCTCGCGAACACGAGCATTTGCAACAACACCGCCCCCCAAGAGCAAACGTGGAACGTCTCGATCCCTACACGCAGCGATCGCCTTCGTCAGCAAGACGTCAACAACTGCCTCTCTAAAGCTCGCAGCGACATCCGCTGGGGAAAATTCGGTACCCGCGTCTTGCTCGCGCTCGACCCAGCGGGCGACCGCTGTTTTCAAGCCCGAGAACGAGAAATCGTAGCGATGGCGTTCCAGATCCTTGGGTCTGCTCAGCCCCCGCGGAAAACGGATCGCCTGGGGATCACCCGTTGCAGCGACGCGGTCGATGTGGGGGCCTCCGGGATAAGGAAGACCTAGCAATCGTGCGACCTTATCGAAGGCTTCTCCCGCGGCGTCGTCAATCGTCTCGCCCAGCAGCTCGACATCCGAAACCAAATCTCGCACGTGCAGTAGCGAGGTGTGCCCGCCCGACACGAGTAGGGCGATGGTAGGGAGGTCAATCTCGGTACCGTCATCACGAAGAACATCAGCACCGACATGACCGACAAGGTGGTTGACGGCATAGAGCGGCTTTCCCGTCGCCACAGACAGTGCCTTCGCGGCCGCGACACCGACCATCAGGGCGCCGGCAAGTCCTGGCCCGCTCGTGACGGCGATCGCGTCGAGATCTGCCAGGTCGACTCCGGCTTTGGCAAGCGCCTGCTCCAGCGCCGGTTGGATCGCTTCGAGGTGCGCGCGGGCCGCAACCTCGGGAACCACTCCCCCGTAGCGCGCATGCTCCTCCATCGATGACGAAATGACATTCGCCAGCAAGTGGTTGCCCCGAACGATACCGATGCCGGTTTCGTCGCAGCTCGTCTCGATGCCCAGCACCAGCGGATCAGTTGTGTTGAGGGGCGTGACCCCCGACAGTGCGGAGGCCGTGGCCGCCGTCGACGCGCTCACTGGCCGACCGCCGGAGCAAGCTTGGGCTCGGGAATCGTTAGTTGCATCACGATGGCGTCAACCCCATCCGGTTGGTAGTAATTGGGGCGCACAGCGATGCGCTCAAAGCCGAGCGAATCGTAGAGTTTTTGCGCCGAAGGATTATCGTCGCGCACTTCGAGAAACAGTTCGCTTGCGCCGCGATCGCGAGCCTCGACCATGAGCGCGTGCA
Organism: Salinibacterium sp. 10G20-15; assembly: GCF_057365065.1. Classification (NCBI taxonomy): domain Bacteria; kingdom Bacillati; phylum Actinomycetota; class Actinomycetes; order Micrococcales; family Microbacteriaceae; genus Salinibacterium; species Salinibacterium sp. 10G20-15. The sequence continues at coordinate 1,631,935 of NZ_CP195118.1, read as the reverse complement.
TCAGTGCTCGACCGATTCCGTGGCGGCGAGCATCCGGAGCAACCGCAATAGTTTGGATTTCTGCCTGCCCCGAGCGGTACGGCGCACGCAAGCCGGCATAGGCCTTCACCACGGCGGGCTCCTCAAGCGTTGTCGCCACAAGGTAGTAGCCGTGGTTGTCGCCGAGCTCGCCCCGCATCATGTCGCTCGACCAGGCGTCGTTGGCGAATTCGCTCGCCTCGATCGCCATGATGGCGTCGAGATCGTCGATCGTGGCGCGGCGTAATTGCCAGCTCATGCGGTGACTCGTTTCGGTCCTGCGGAGGGGGTGACGTCGGGCGAGCGTAAATAGAGCGCCTCTTCGCCCGCAAACGGACGGTCGTTTTCGCGGAGTAAGAGTGCGAGACGTGCCAGGCGTGTGGCTTGCACCGGCTCGGTGTCGCGCAGTGCAAAGTGCTCGAAGTTGGGAACGCTCGTGGCGAGCTCAGAGGCCGGAGCCAACGCGGGGCCCTCGACGAGAATCGGCAAGCCCGCGGCATCCGACCCCTCGTACGTTGACCAGTACAGCTCTTTGCGACGGGCGTCGGTAGCCACCACTACGGGTTCTGTCTCGCCGAGCGCGAGCGCATCGTGAGTGACGACAGGCAGCAACGGAAGACTGGCACCAAAGGCGAACGCTCGAGCCGCCACGATGCCGACCCGCAGGCCAGTAAAAGGGCCCGGGCCCATACCGGCCACGACACCGGTCAGGTCGGTTACAGCGACTCCCGCATCGGCGAGAGCACCGTGGATGAAATCGCCAACCACCTCGGCATGCTTACGGGTATCGAGAGAATTGCGTTCCGCGCGCACCGAACCATCGGCCGCCACGATCGCGACGGTCGTTCCCGCTGACGTATCAATCGCTAACAGCATTGAGCCACTCCATGTCTGCCCATCGGGGGCCAGTGCCCGTCACGGTCACCGTGCGCGGCTCAATGGCCTCGTCGGCGAAGTCGTCGTGTGATTCGTTGAGGTCGTCAACTGCGCTCTCGCGGGAGCCCCCGCCGAGGGGGCGGGCGATGTCGACGGTCAACCAGCTGTCGCTTACACCGTCGAGCAAGCCGGCACCCCACTCCACAATCACGATGGATGCTTCGAAGTCGATATCGAGGTCCTCGAGTTCTACAGCGCTGCTGAGGCGGTACGCGTCGACGTGAACGAGCGGCGCAGCAGCGTCAGTCGACAATTCAACTCCCGCGTCATCCAACCGAGGGTGCGTGCGCGCCAGCACGAACGTCGGGCTCGTGACCGTGCCACGGATGCCGAGAGTCTCGCCAATCGCCCGCGTGAGGGTTGTCTTGCCAGCGCCGAGCTCGCCGTTGAGGAGGACCAGATCGCCCGCGCCGAGTTGCGCAGCAATAACCGCGCCCAGGTCGGCCATGCGCTCGGGCGTAGCAATAGTAAAAGTGGTCACGATTCGTACCTGCGGGTCACTCGCGGCCCGATGCGGGTCACGATTTCGTAATTGATAGTGTCGGCCGCTTCGGCCCAGTCGTCGGCGCTCGGCACCGCAGCGGCAGGATTGCCGAACAGCACCGCTTGATCACCAATCGCCACTGTCGCGTCGCCCATGTCGACCACAATCTGGTCCATGGCTACGCGGCCAGCGACCCGACCGACAACGCCATTGATCGACACGGGACCGCGATTCGACGCGTGACGCGGAATGCCATCGGCGTAGCCGACCGGCACGAGCGCCAACGTGGTATCTCGCTCGCAACGGTACGCGTAGCCGTACGAGACTCCCGAACCTGCTGTGACGCGCTTTACCGAGACGACGGGAGCACTCAGCGTCATCGCTGGCACAAGGCCGAGAGCCGCAACATCCACATCCGCGGCAGGAGCAAGACCGTAGCTTGAGATGCCGACCCGCACAAGGTCAAAGCGAGCCGCTGGATGCTTGATTGCCCCTTCGGATGCCGCGAGGTGGCGAAGCTCCGGACGCAAGCCCACCGAGTCGGCCATCGCGATCGCTGCGGAAAACTGCTCAATCTGTTCGAGATCGTGCTCGGCACCGGCATTGGCCAGGTGGCTCCAGAGCCCCCGAACGCGAATGCGGCCCGCTAGCTCATGGGCGACAGCGGCTTCAAAGAACTGCTGCCACTCATCCAGAAAAGCGCCGTTGCGGTGCAGGCCAGTGTCGACCTTCAGGTGAACGTAGGCGGTATCGGATGTCGCGGCAACTTCATTCAGCTGAGCGAGGCTGCTCACGCCGAGGTCGATCTTCGCGCGCACCGCTTCGCCGAATGCTGCCCCCTGCTGGTGCAACCACGCCAAGAGGGGAGCGTCGATTCCTGCCGCGCGCAACGCGAACGCTTCGTTGAGGTCGGCGACCCCCAGCCAATCGGCACCGCCCGCGAGAGCGGCACGCGCACTTTCCACCGCGCCGTGGCCATAGCCATCCGCTTTCACGACGGCCATAACCTGCACCGGCGCAACGAGCGCCCGCAGGGTCTCCACGTTGCGGCTAATGGCTGCGGTGCTGATCGTGGCAACTCGAAGGTCACTCATGGGCTGCCCTCGGCAATGACATAGGCAATAGCGATTCCCGCGTCATGGCTCATCGAGAGATGAACCAACGTAATGCCCCGACGATCGGCAATATCTTTCGTCGAGTTGCGAAGTTCGAGCGAGGGATTTCCCAGCGCATCCGACACCACCCGCATGTCGTGCCAAGTGACCCCACTGGAATCTCCCAGGGCCTTGATGAGTGCCTCTTTCGCGGCGAATCTTCCGGCGAGCGAACGTAGCGGAAGCGGCTTGCCGTCCTTGAGTTGTTCGCTCTCAGAGAACAGGCGCGATGTGAGGGTCGGTGTGCGCTGCAAGGCACGCTCGAAACGGGCGATGTCCACGACATCCACACCGATCCCCACAATCACGGTGAAACCTATTCGACGGTGACAGACTTAGCGAGGTTGCGAGGCTGGTCGACGTCGAGTCCCTTCGCAGCAGAAAGCTCCATACCGAAGATGTGCAGCGGGATGACAGCAAGCAGCGGCTCGAAGAACGAACCCGCCAACGGAATCGGGATGACCTCATCGGCAAAGGGAAGCACGGCGGCGTCACCCTTCTCAGCAATCGCAATAACGCGAGCGCCCCGAGCACGGATCTCCTGAATGTTGGAGACAACCTTCTTGTGAAGCGAGTTCGGGTCGCGCGGGCTCGGCACAATAACAAAAACGACCTGGCCGGGCTCGATGAGCGCGATCGGACCGTGCTTGAGTTCGCCAGCGGCAAAGCCCTCGGCGTGAATGTACGCGAGTTCCTTGAGCTTGAGCGCCCCCTCGAGCGCGACCGGGTAGCCGACGTGGCGACCGAGGAAGAGCACCGACTGAGTGTCCGTCATCCAGTGAGCAAGCTGCTTGATCGACTGTGAGGTAACGAGAACCTCAGAAATCTTCTCCGGCACCGCCTGCAGCTCAGCGACGTTTTCGCGAATGGCGTCATCGCTCAGCGTGCCGCGCACGCCTGCGATGTGAAGGCCGATGAGGTAGAGCGCCGTGACCTGAGCGACAAAAGCCTTCGTGGATGCCACGGCAACCTCGGGGCCCGCGTGCGTGTAAACGACAGCGTGCGATTCGCGCGGGATCGTTGCGCCGTGCGTGTTGCACACCGAAATTACCTTCGCACCGGACTCCATCGCGAACTTGACCGCCATGAGCGTGTCCATCGTTTCGCCGGACTGGCTGATCGAAATAACGAGCGTGCGCTCGGTCAAAATGGGGTTGCGGTAGCGGAACTCGTGCGCCAGTTCAACATCAACCGGAACACGGGCCCAGCCCTCAATGGCATATTTTCCGAGCATGCCAGCATAGGCCGCGGTTCCACAGGCAATAACGACAACACGGTCGACAGTGGCCATGACTTCGTCACCGAGGGGATCGAGTTCGGTGAGCTTGACCAGACCATCCTGAACTCGACCAAGAATGGTGTTGGCTACGGCATCCGGTTCTTCACTGATCTCCTTCGCCATGAAGCTCGACCAGCCGCCCTTTTCGGAGGCGGAAGCATCCCACGCGATGTCAAATTCTTCTACCTCGACTGAATTGCCGTCGAAGTCAGTGACGTCGACCGAGTCAGGGCGGATAGTCACGATCTGGTCTTGACCGATAGCAACAGCACGACGCGTGAACTCGACGAAGGCAGCGACGTCAGAGCCCAGGAAGTTCTCGCCATCGCCCAAACCGATAACGAGGGGTGAATTGCGGCGAGCGCCGACAACAACGCCTGGTTGGTCTTGGTGCACAGCGAGAAGAGTGAAGGCGCCCTCGAGACGAGCGACGACAGCGCGCAACGCCTCCGTGAGGTCGCCGCTCTTCTCGTACTCACGGCCAACGAGTAGGGCCGCCACCTCGGTGTCGGTCTCGCTTGCGAAAGCGGCGCCTTCTGCAAGCAGTTCACTCTTGAGCTCGGAGAAGTTCTCGATGATCCCGTTGTGAATCAGGGCGAGCTTGGAGTCGCGTCCCAGATGAGGGTGGGCGTTGACGTCGGTAGGCCCACCGTGAGTTGCCCACCGCGTGTGCCCGATACCGGTCGCCCCATTACCGAGGGGAGTCGTTTCAAGGTCATCGACGAGCATCTGGAGCTTGCCAGCGCGCTTGCGCGTTCCGAGCGCGCCATCCTCGTCAATGATTGCGATTCCTGCGGAATCGTAACCCCGGTATTCGAGACGCTTGAGACCGCCGAGGAGAACCTCAAGGCTTTTGTTGTTACCGACGTAACCGACAATTCCACACATGGAGACGAGTTTAGTTCCCCAAGCTGGGTATCCGTGCGCAGTTAGGATGATCGTGATGCATGAACATGGCTCCGGACACGGTCACATCTCTCCCTTTCTCGAAATTGATCGGAGCGATTGGGCTGCACTTGCCCCCAGAATGAAAGTTCCCCTCACCCAGGCGGAGCTTATTGAGCTGCGCGGATTGGGCGATGAGCTCGATCTCACGGAAGTCGCCGAGGTGTATCTGCCCCTCAGTAGACTGCTCAATTTGTATGCCGAAAACGCCCAGCGTTTGCATGCTGCCACTACTCAATTCTTGGGAGCTTCGACCTCCAGCACACCGTTCGTGATTGGCGTTGCGGGTTCTGTCGCGGTGGGAAAATCCACCATTGCGCGACTTCTTCGAGAGTTACTCTCGCGCTGGGACGGCACTCCGCGAGTGGAACTCATCACAACGGACGGCTTTTTGCACCCGAACGCTGAGCTCGAACGACGCGGCATTCTTGAGCGCAAAGGCTTCCCCGAAAGCTATGACCGGCGAGCCCTGCTGCGGTTTGTCAGCAAGGTGAAGGCCGGCGAACCTGAAGTGCGCGCGCCCTTTTATTCCCACTTGGCATACGACATCATCCCCGATGCCGCGGTGACCGTACGCAAACCAGATGTTCTCATTGTCGAAGGACTCAACGTTCTCCAACCGCCCATCGCGGGCAAGAGCCTAGCGGTCAGCGACCTTTTCGATTTCACCATTTATGTGGATGCCCGCACGAGCGATATAGCCCACTGGTACGAAGAGCGCTTCCTTCGACTGCAGCGAGGTGCGTTCAGCAACCCGAGTTCGTACTTTCATCGTTTTGCTGACCTCGATGAGAATGCCGCTCGCGCCCGCGCGCGTGAAGTCTGGAAGCGTACAAACGAACCTAACCTCACGCAGAACGTGCGCCCTACTCGTCCGCGGGCGTCCCTCATTCTGCGCAAGGATGCCGATCACGCTGTCTCGAAAGTTCTGCTGCGCAAGACCTAAGCGGTGCGCAACGTCGCCCTCTAACGGCTGAGTTGAGTACGAACGATCTCAGCCAGACGGTCTGCGATGTGCTGTGCGACCTCGTGGTGCTCCGCTTCGACCATAACGCGCACCATCGGTTCAGTTCCGGATGCTCGCAACAGCACGCGCCCCGTATCGCCCAACTCTGCCTCAGCAGCCGCAACAGCATCAGCGATCACCAAGTCGGAGCCGAGCGAGTGGTGGTCAATTCCGCGAACATTCACGAGAACCTGCGGGTACACCGTCATTACCGTAGCGAGTTGCGCGAGAGTTTTGCCGGTGCGTGCCATTTCAGCCACGAGGTGCAGCCCCGTGAGGATGCCGTCTCCCGTGGTCGCAAACTTGGTCATGATCACGTGACCTGACTGCTCACCACCGAGAGAGAGTCCGTGGGCTCCCAGCGCTTCGAGTACGTAGCGGTCGCCCACCTTGGTTTCGAGCATGGTGATGTTGTGCTCTGCCATGGCGCGGCGCAGTCCCAAGTTGCTCATTACTGTCGCTACGAGGGTGCGATCGTGCAGCACGCCGCGTTCGGCCATGGACACCGCAAGGATCGCCATGATCTGGTCGCCGTCGACGACGTTGCCTTCTTTATCAACGGCAAGGCATCGGTCGGCATCGCCATCGTGGGCGATTCCGACATCGGCGCCGTGCGCAAGAACGGCCGAAGCGAGGTTGTCGAGGTGAGTCGACCCGACACCCTCGTTGATGTTTATTCCGTCGGGATCCGCACCGATAACGGTGACCTTAGCTCCGGCATCCGTGAACACTTGGGGCGAGACGCCTGCCGCAGCACCATGGGCGCAGTCGAGAACGACGTGGATACCGTCGAGCTGGTTCGGCAACGTCGACAAGAGATGCACGACGTAGCGATCTTCAGCATCGGAGAACCGGCGGATGCGACCAACCTCAACACCGGTCGGAGCGAGGCTCGGAGCGGAGAGAGCGGCTTCGATGCGGTCTTCGACCTCATCGGGAAGTTTGGTGCCGCCCTGACCGAAGAATTTGATTCCGTTGTCAGGGGCGGGATTGTGCGACGCGGAGATCATGACTCCGAGGTCGGCTTTAAAGTCGGCAACGAGGAACGCTGCTGCCGGGGTGGGGATTACTCCGGCGTCGAAGACGTCGACGCCTGAGCTCGCGAGCCCCGCGGATACTGCGGCGGATATGAATTCGCCGGATACGCGGGGGTCGCGGGCGACAACTGCAACCGGTCGGCGGCCTGAAGCGCGCCGACCATCAGCAACTCGACCTTGGCCCAGTACGACTGCTGCCGACTGAGCCAAGCCGAGTGCAAGCTCGACTGTAAGATCGCTGTTCGCGAGTCCGCGAACACCATCTGTACCGAAAAGACGTGCCATACGTTGCCGCTAGCAGGCGGAGCGGGTTAGCGCTTCGAGAACTGCGGAGCCTTACGCGCCTTCTTGAGTCCAGCCTTCTTGCGCTCCTTGACGCGAGCGTCACGAGTGAGGAAGCCGGCCTTCTTGAGGGCAGCGCGGTTGTTCTCTTCGTCGATCTGGTTGAGCGAACGAGCGATGCCGAGACGCAGTGCGCCGGCCTGGCCCGAGGGACCACCACCGGTGATGCGTGCAATCACGTCGTAGCCACCGAGCAGGTCAAGGATCTTGAACGGATCGTTGATGAGCTGCTGGTGAAGCTTGTTGGGGAAGTACTCGGCGAGCTCACGGCCGTTGACCGTGATGGTGCCCGAACCGGGAACGAGACGCACGCGGGCGATGGCCTGCTTGCGACGTCCTACGGCTGCGCCGGGAACGGTGAGAACGGGGCGAGGTGCACTGGGTGCCTCGACGGGTGCCGACTCGGTCGTGTACGACTCGGGCGCACCCTCGGTGATTGAATCTTCGATCTTAGCCACTGTAATAAGTCCTTTAATTCTTTGCTTCGTAAAGCGCGGGCGCTACTGAGCGACCTGGTCGAGGGTGTACGGCGTGGGCTGCTGGGCAGCGTGCGGGTGCTCAGCACCTGCGTATACCTTCAGCTTCGAGAGCTGAGCGCGACCGAGCGAGTTCTTGGGCAGCATTCCACGAATCGCCTTTTCGACAGCGCGTTCAGGGTGCTTCTCCAAAAGTTCGGAGTACGTGGTGGCTGTGAGCCCACCCGGGTAACCGGAGTGGCGGTAAGCCTTCTTCTGCTTGAGCTTGGAACCGGTGAGGGCAACCTTCTCAGCGTTGATGATGATGACGAAGTCACCCATGTCCATGTGCGGAGCAAAGGTGGCCTTGTGCTTTCCGCGGAGCAAGATGGCTGCGTGGCTGGCGAGACGGCCGAGGACGATGTCGGCGGCGTCGATGATGACCCATTCCCGCTTGATGTCGTCGGGCTTGGGCGAATATGTGCGCGTCACAATAGTGCTGCTTTCATTGATCGAGTGAGGTGTTCGTGAATCCCGCTCCGATGGTTGTTTCTACAGAAACAATTCCGGTGGAGGGCTCATGATCGGATGCCGCACCCTCTAGTGCAGACACCAAGGGTCAACTCTAGCGGAACTCCGGGTCTGCAGCAAACGCCAACAACGGCAGTTTGCCAGCCTGCCGCAAGTGGGGATAGCGGAGACACTTAGTCGAAGAGTTCACGGCGCGAACGGGTCAGTTCGGCGCGAGCGCCGAGTTCGTCATCCGGCGGATATCCGACCTCGACGAGCGACAACCCCTTCGCGGGCATCACTTTGAACTCGCTCCCCTTGGAGCGTTCGTCGCGGATGTCGGCTGGCCGCGAAGAGTCGATCTTGCCCTGACCCACGTAAACACCAGCGCCCACGAGCGACCGCACCATGCTGTGGCAGAAGGCATCGGCACGAACCTCAGCCAGCACGATGCCCTCTTCGGTGCGGCGGAAGCTGAAACGCTCTAGAGTGCGCACGGTCGTCGCCCCCTCGCGGGGCTTGCAATACGCAGCCCAGTCGTGGAGGCCGAGCAATTCGTTTGCGGCGACGTTCATGGCGTCGACATCGAGGGTGGCCGGGTACCAGAGCGTGTGATTGCGTTGGCGAGGATCACGCGGCGACAGGTTGTCGGCAATGCGGTACTCGTAGCGTCGCCACAGCGGCGAGAAGCGGGCGTCAAAACCTTCCGCAGCGATTACCGACTGCTTCACAAAGATGTCGGACTCGAGGCCCGTAATACCGTTGATGCGTCGGGCTAAGGATGCCGGTCCGTCGTACCGTCGTCCGCCCATGTTGCCCCGGCGCGGGCGGTCAAGACTACGCAGTTGGGTGTCGGTGAGATCGAGGTGTGCAACTTGGCCGGTGGCGTGCACTCCCGCATCCGTTCGCCCGGCAACAACCAGCTGTGGGATGACGCCGAAGCGTCGAAACACGATTGCTAACGCGTCTTCGATAGTGCCCTGCACCGTGCGCAGGGGAGGCGGCTGTTTTCCCCACCCAAAGAAGTTCGTGCCGTCGTAGGCGATGTCGAGGCGCAGCCGCGTATAAGGGGTGGCATCCGACTCGGGCGCCGGAATAGCGGGTGCCGCTTCATTCATAGTTCAACCCTATTTCACCAAGAAAACCCCGGCCCGCACGAAGCGGAGCCGGGGTCTTCTCAAGCGAAGAAAGTTACTTCTCTTCTGCAGTCTCCTCGGTTGCAACCTCGTCGGCGACAACTTCTTCAGCAGGAGCTTCCTCTACGGCGGGCTCTTCTGCAGCAGCCTTGGGCTCAGCCTTAGCGGCGGCCTTCGGGGCCTTCTTCTTCGGTGTAACGGGCTCAAGAACGAGCTCGATCTGAACCATCGAAGCGTTGTCGCCCTTGCGGAAACCAAGCTTCGTGATGCGGGTGTAGCCACCATCGCGGTTCTCAACCTGCGGTGCGATGACCGTGAAGAGTTCGTGGATGACGGTCTTGTCACCGATGATCCCGAGCGCGCGGCGACGGTTGTGCAGGTCACCCTTCTTCGCGAACGTGATCAGACGCTCAGCAACGGGACGCAGGCGCTTGGCACGCGTTTCCGTCGTCTTGATGCTCTTGTGCGTGAACAGGGCTGCGGCCAGGTTGGCCAGCATGAGGCGCTCGTGCGCCGGTCCACCGCCGAGACGCGGGCCCTTAGTAGGTGTAGGCATTTTCTAGTTCTCCAGTGTCAAAGGTTCGAGCCAGTGGCTCAAGCGTTGGTCTCGTCGTCGGCGTATCCGCCGTAGAAGTGTGCTCCGTCGAATCCGGGAACGCTGTCCTTCAACGACAGTCCCATCTCAACAAGCTTGTCGCGCACTTCATCTACCGACTTCTGACCGAAGTTACGGATGTTCATGAGCTGAGTCTCTGAAAGAGCAACCAGTTCACTCACGGTGTTGATGCCTTCGCGCTTGAGGCAGTTGTAGCTGCGTACCGAAAGATCAAGATCTTCGATCGGCATGCTGAGCTCGGTCGAGAGCACGGCGTCAACCGGTGCAGGACCAATCTCGATACCCTCTGCTGCCGTGTTGAGCTCGCGAGCGAGTCCAAACAGTTCGGTCAGCGTACGACCGGCGGAGGCCACTGCATCGCGAGGAGTGATTGCGGACTTGGTTTCGACATCAACAACGAGACGGTCAAAGTCAGTGCGCTCACCGGCACGAGTTGCCTCGACACGGTAGGTGACCTTGAGTACGGGCGAGTAGATCGAGTCGACCGGAATTTGGCCGGCTTCGCTGAACTCGCTGCGGTTCTGCGTTGCGGTGACGTAGCCGCGGCCACGCTCGATCGTCAGCTCAAGTTCAAACTTGGCCTTGTCGTTGAGCGTTGCGATGACGAGTTCCGGGTTGTGGATCTCTACACCGGCAGGTGCAGAGATATCAGCCGCGGTAACTTCACCAGAACCCTGCTTGCGCAGGTAAGCGGTGATGGGCTCGTCGTGCTCACTGGAGACTACGAGGTTCTTGATGTTCAGGATGACCTCGGTCACGTCTTCCTTGACACCGGCGACGGTGCTGAATTCGTGAAGAACTCCATCGATACGGATGCTGGTTACAGCTGCTCCGGGGATCGACGAAAGAAGGGTGCGACGAAGTGAGTTTCCGAGGGTGTAACCGAAACCGGGCTCAAGCGGCTCGATGACGAACCGTGAACGGAATTCGGAGATGTTCTCCTCAGCAAGGGTGGGACGCTGTGCAATGAGCACTGGTAATTCCTTTCGGCAAAGTGTCCGCTATATGACACTTGTGGGCGACGGGTGGCTGGCCCGACGTTGTATTGAGTTGTGCGCTGGAACTGTGAGCGAGGGCCGCTGGGACCCCCGCCACACGACGCCAGCACTAGCGAGTTGCCTCGCTAGTACGGCGTGAAACTAAACGCGACGACGCTTGGGCGGACGGCAACCATTGTGCGTCTGCGGTGTTACGTCGTTGATCGAACCCACTTCGAGGCCAGCGGCCTGCAGCGAACGGATCGCAGTTTCGCGACCTGAACCCGGTCCCTTGACGAAAACGTCTACCTTCTTGACGCCGTGCTCTTGAGCCCTGGCGGGCTGCCGACTCAGCGGACATCTGTGCGGCGTAAGGGGTCGACTTGCGCGATCCCTTGAAGCCGACGACGCCTGACGAAGACCAGCTCAGTACTGCGCCGGTCGGGTCCGTGATGGTGACGATGGTGTTGTTGAACGTTGACTTGATGTGAGCCTGGCCCACAGCAACATTCTTCTTTTCTTTACGACGCGGCTTACGAGCGGCCGATTTTGGTGCTGCCATTGTTTTCTCCTAAAACGTTGATGGCGACGACGCTGGGGTTGAACCCAGGGTCTATCGGGCCTTCTTCTTGCCGGCTACGGTGCGCTTCGGGCCCTTGCGGGTACGAGCGTTGGTCTTCGTGCGCTGACCATGTACGGGCAGTCCCTTGCGGTGACGGATACCCTGGTAGCTGCCGATCTCCACCTTGCGGCGAATGTCTGCTGCAACCTCACGACGGAGGTCACCTTCTACTTGGAAGTTTCCTTCGATGTAGTCGCGCAGCGCGATGAGCTGGTCATCGGTGAGATCCTGAACACGGATCTCTCCGCTGATCTGGGTGTCGGCGAGAGCTTTGAGAGCTCTCGTGCGGCCAACACCGTAAATGTAAGTCAGTGCGACCTCTACACGCTTGTCGCGTGGGATGTCGACGCCGGCTAGACGTGCCATAGTGGCTTCTCCTGTTGATGAGTGGAGGTCTGTAGCAACACCTGTGCATCGGCCTCCAACCGATGGTGTCCCCTGTGCCAGCTTTCGCGGGCATCGGATCTGGTGTTGCTAGTTCTATGTATTCAGTTGTGTGCTGCGGTGTGTGGCGATTGCTCGCCCCACCCGAGCTTTCGTGCGATCTGCTCGCGGAGCCTTAGCCTTGGCGTTGCTTGTGACGCGGGTTCGACTTGCAGATAACCATGACGCGTCCATTGCGACGAATAACGCGGCAGTGGTCGCAGATGGGCTTAACGCTGGGGTTAACCTTCATTATTTTTCCTTGTGAATCGCTGTCGTCGTTCCACTAGCCCGCAAGGGCAGCGTGGACGTTACTTTCCAGCGCGCTCTACTTGTAGCGGTAGGTGATACGGCCGCGAGTCAGGTCATACGGGCTCAGCTCTACAACCACGCGATCCTCGGGGAGGATTCGAATGTAGTTCTGTCGCATTTTGCCGGAGATGTGCGCGAGCACAACGTGGCCGTTCGTCAACTCAACACGAAACATCGCGTTGGGCAGAGCCTCGACTACTGCTCCTTCGATCTCAATGACACCGTCTTTTTTGGCCATAGCCTCTTCGTCGCTATAAGTATGGTTCGCTGGTCTGCGTGGATTGCGGTGAGTGACTTTCGAAAAAGCCAAGGCGCGAAAAAATCGACCTGAAACACCAAAGAGCAAGCCTACGCTAATCCCGGGCGTTTCGCCAAGTTGGGTCTAAGATTGCGCGCTGACAGTTTTCACTGCGTCTGAGTAGAGCGCATCACCCGCGCGAAGTCCCATGACCTCGGTGACGAAATCGGCTGCCGAAAGTGATGACAACAACTCGTGCATCCGCACACTCTCAGGGTCTTCCGGCACCGTGAAATGCAACGCTGCACCCATGGCACGCAGAAGCGCACTGGGGGTGGTTCCGGATGCCGCAAGCTCGCTAGCCGGGCTCACAAAGCGCTCGTTACGCGAGAGCTTGCGCAGCGGGCTGCGCCCGACACGCTCGGGGGTATCTGGCAAATGGGGATTGCTGAAGCGACGCGTGCAGGTAGCGACGTATTCGGCGTGCTCGCTGGCATTGAATCCGTGCTTAGCGATCAACATCGCGCTGGTCTCAGCAAGCACCGCAGCGACCTCGGACGCGACAGCATCGATGTCCATCGCGGCTGCGAGCGTCTCTGCGCCCTGGGCGCGGCCGTGATAGGCCAGCGTTGCGTGACCTGTGTTGACGGTGAAGAGCTTGCGCTCGATGTATGGCTCAAGATCTGAGACGAAGTGGACGTCAGCGATCTCGGGAATGCTGTCTCCGAACGGACCGCTTTCGATGGCCCACTCGAAGAAATCCTCGACAGTGACGTCGAGTCCTGCAGCAGAATCCTGCGCGGGAACGATGCGGTCAACAGCGGTGTTCGCGAAGATTGCCTTAGCGGCGAGCGTTTCAGCATCGACCGCGACAGCAACTTCGGCGCGAAGATTGTTGGTGGCGTAGAGCGCGTTTTCGCACGCGAGCACCTGAAGCGGGGGCAGCTCGTCTGAGCGCTTCTTGATTGCCTGAGCAATAAGCGGCGCAACGAATTTGAGAATGTTAGGACCAACCGCCGTGGTCACCATGTCGGCAGTAGCGATCTCGTCAACCACGTCTGCTTCGTTTTTCGCACTGTTCAAAGCCCGAAAGTTGTCGACAGTCCACGTACGAGGTTCGGAACCCACCTCGTGCACCTGATAGTGGTCTGCAGCGGCGAGTGTGTCGATGAGCTCTGCCGCGACATCCGCGAAGACGATCTCGTATCCGGCCTTGTGCAGAATCAGTCCGACGAAACCGCGGCCGATGTTGCCAGCGCCGAAGTGTACGGCTTTCATGCGTTGTTCAATTCAGACAAGAGGGCGAGCAACTCATCTTCGCTCGAGGCGTCGACCAGCTTCTGCACTTCGTCGTTGTCGCTAAAGATTGTGGCGACCGCGGCAAGCGTGTCCATGTGGCCACCGTCTTTGCCTGCGATGCCGACAACGAAGCGAACCTCGTTGCCGTCCCAATCGATGGGATCCGCGTACCGCACGAACGAGAGCGCAGACGACAGGATCGTGTCCTTGCCCTCGTTCGTGCCGTGCGGAATGGCCAGGAAGTTACCCATAAAGGTTGACGTCAACTCTTCGCGGGCCTTCATGAAGCCAAGGTACTCGGGCGTTACTGCACCAGCAGCCACAAGGATCTCCGCTGCCTCAACGAGGGCATCCTCTTTGGTGCGGGCGGTGCCAGCGGCCTTGATTCGGTCTAGCTCGAGTACCTTGCTCATGATGTCTCCTGTTACTTGCCAACCATGTTTACGACTTCATCGTATTTCGGACTGTTCATGAAGTTATCAACCGAAACATGAATTGCGCCGGGAACCTTCTGCTCAGCGCGTTCGGTGAGCTTGTCCTGGGTGATGATCAGGTCTTCTGAGCCATCCAGGTTAGCGATCGCCTTGTTCGTGACATTGACACCTTCGATGCCTGCCTTCGCGAACTTGTTACGCAGAACGGTTGCGCCCATCGCGCTCGAACCCATACCAGCGTCGCACGCAAACACAACGTTCTGGATCTTGGTCGCGGTGGAGGTTGCAGCACCAGCTCCGGTCGCAGCAGCACCGGTTCCGAGCAGGTCGCCTACCGAGCTGTCCTTGCCCTTGTTAGCGGCGTTCTTAGCAACAGCCGCAGCGAGTGCGTCGTCGCCGTTGGCCATTGCCTCAAGGTCACGCTTACGGCCGGCGCGGATGATGACCGCAGCGACAACGAACGAGACAGCAGCCGAGAACACTACTGACAGCACTACACCGACGATGCTTCCGGGAGGGGTCTGGGCGAGCACCGCAATGATCGATCCGGGAGATGCCGGAGCGCGCAACCCTGACTGGAAGATGACGTTCGTGAGAACACCAGTTGCTCCACCAGCGATTGCAGCGACAACGAGAAGCGGCTTAGCCAATACGTAGGGAAAGTAGATCTCGTGAATACCACCGACGAAGTGAATCAGGATGGCGCCAGGAGCGCTTGCGCGCAGCAGGCCAACACCGAATACCAAGAAGGCGAGCAGGATGCCGAGGCCGGGGCCAGGGTTTGCTTCAATGAGGAAGAGGATCGACTGGCCCTTTTCGAGCGACTCGGCCGTGCCCAGCGGCGTGAAGACACCGTGGTTGATGGCGTTGTTGAGGAAGAGGATCTTGCCCGGCTCGACGAAGACGCTCGCGAGCGGCAGCAGGTTGTTGTCGACCAGGAATGCGATAACCGATTCGAGACCATTGCTGATCGCGGTAACGATCGGAGCAATGAGGAAGAACGAGGCAACCGCGAGCAACATTCCGACGATTCCGCCGGAGAAGTTGTCGACAAGCATCTCGAACCCGGCCCGAATCTTGCCTGCCCAGAGAGCGTCAATCTTCTTCATCACCCATGCAGCACCGGGGCCTACGATCATGGCACCGAGGAACATCGGGATTCCGGCACCGATGATGACACCCATCGTCGCGATGGTTCCGATGACTCCACCGCGAGTTCCGTAGACCATGCGGCCACCGGTGTTAGCAATGAGCAACGGCAGTAGGTAAATAATCATCGGGCCGACAAGGCCCGTGTTAGTGACCTCAGGGTCGAGGCTCCAACCGCCAAGCTGCTGAACCCATACCGGATCAATGCCGAGTAGCGGCAACCAACCGGTCTGGATGAAGAGGGCGGTAATGAAGCCCCACGCGATAAATGCCGCAATATTCGGCATCACCATTCCGCTCACGAAGGTTCCGAATTTCTGGACCCCTACGCGCACACCGCCCGTCGTGGCGGTTGTAGACGACGTTGTCATTGTTTTACTCCGATATCTGTGATGTTGGGATACTGCGAGGGAAGCGAACGACCACGGCTATGCTTCGTCGTGATCGGTACTGAGGATTTCGGTCAACTCGGCAATTACAGCGTCAGCGCCTTCTCCGTCTGCGGAGATTGTCACCTCATCGCCGTGGTTGACGCCCAGCGAAATAACGCTGAGGATGCTCGACGCATTCACGGACTTGTCGCCCTTGGCAATCGTGACGTCGAGACCAGAAGCGGCTGCCGCCTGAGTGAAGAGCGACGCCGGGCGAGCGTGAAGCCCATGAGAAGACGCGACTCGAATAGTGTGTTCAGCCATTGTTGCTGCTTTCTGTTGTTGCCTGAGGGAGGGCATTGAGAAGGTCGAGAGCAATGTCTGCTCCAGCGGCGTTGAAATTGATCGCCGGAAGCTGTACCGCGCGGGCGCCAATTACCGCAGCCGCTGTTTCGGCCTGATCAAAGAAATCCGAGACGTGCGAGCTCACGAGGACGACATCTACAGAAGTCAAAGGCATGCTGAGGGCCGCAACGCTCGCCGGAGTAAAGGTGTGAGAAAGACCACGGACGGTGGCTTGGCGCCGAAGTGCGTGCGCCAAAAAAGTGCTCGAAGCGCCTGCCCCACACAAAACCAACACTGTAGACACCGTCTCGCCTCCTTGCGAAATCAATCCGTATTCCTTGAAGGTCTATCGTCGCTGGGAAGTGCCTTCGAGTTCCAGTAGAGAAGATTCCGCCCCTGCGGAAAGGTACATACGCAAGAATGGGTATCTCATGCTCGATAACCACGCGCGACTCATAGAACACCTAGCCCAGTCCGAGGCATGGGTGACGGCTGCCGAGCTCTCAGACAAACTCGGCGTCACCACCCGCAGCGTGCGCAGTTACGTCACGGCAGTAAAGTCGTCAGCCCTGCCCCTCGAAGTTATCGAATCATCAACGTCGGGATATCGCCTCAATCGCGACAACTACGCCGAATTCCTCAAAGGTGCAAATAACCGCGAGTCCGAGCGCCCGCGTGACCGGCAGTACCATCTCGTTCGACGACTGGGCGATGCGCCTGAGGGCACGGACATCCACGCCCTCGCTGAGAGTTTCTTCGTGAGTGAGTCCACGATCGAAGCAGACCTCCGCAAGGTGAAGACGGTAGTTGAAGAGTCGGGTCTTACGCTTTCGCGGCGCGGCCCACTCGTCATCCTCTCCGGCACCGAGCCCAACTTGCGGCGCTTGCTCAGCAAGATGTTCCGCCACGAAGAATCGCAAGGTTTCTTGGAGCTAGAGAGCATCCAGCGAGAGTTCGAGTCGTCCGATCTTCGCTCGTTCAAGACCGCGCTACTTGAGTTGTTAGATTCACACGGGTATTTCGTCAACGAGTACGGAATCAATCACGTGCTCCTGCACGTTGCGATCGCCGCGGACCGCACCGGACCCTTAAATTCCGCGGGTGCCGACGAACCGTCGATCAGCTCCGATGAGACCCCGTCGGCGTCTGCAGCGTTCTCGAAAGATCTTGCTGCGCTCATCACAACTCACTTCGGTGCGAACCTGCGGCAGGATGACGTCAACGAGATCGAGTTGCTGCTCACCACGCGAGTTATCACTCGCTCTGCCGGGTCCAGTTCGACGGCCGACATAGATCTTGAGGAACTCATCACTCGCGTGCGCCGCACTGTGCAGCACGTCGGCGAGGAATACCTCATTGACCTCGACGACGACGACTTCATCATGAGATTGTCCTTGCACGTGCGCAATCTCATCCTGCGCGCTCAAGACCTCTCATACTCTCGAAATCCCATGACGAGGTCGATCAAGACCACCTACCCCATGATCTATGAGCTTGCGGTTTTTATCGCTGCTGAGGTGCAGCGCCAGGAGGGAATCATCATTCACGATGATGAAATCTCCTACATCGCCCTCCATGTGGGGTCTCACCTTGAGCGCCAAGCGAAACGAGAAGTGCGCCTGACTGCGGCGTTAGTCTGTCCCAACTATCATGACCTGCACGTCATCCTTCGGGAGCGCATCGAGGCGGTGCTCGGTGACGAACTGCAGTTAAGGATAGTCATCACGCGAACAGACGTTGATTTGGCGGAGCTGTCGACCGACCTTGTGTTGACCACGATCGACTTGAGGTCATTCGCTGACAACGTCGTTCTTATCCAACCGTTCCTTACCGAGACCGACGTGGATGCCATTCGACGCGCCATTGGACGCGTGCGCCGCCTTCGCCGCCGCCGACAGCTCACTGACGAACTGCTGCGCTTCTTTGATCCGGCGCTCTTTCTACGAAACTTCAGCGCGCCCAGCGAGGAGGCCATGATCGCCGCTCTCGGGCACCGGATGATCGAAGCCGGGGTGATCGATCACAGCTACATCACGGGGGCAATCGAACGCGAGCGCATGTCATCCACCGCCTTCACTGACACGCTCGCGGTCCCCCATGCCATGACGATGAACGCCCACCGCACCGCAATCAGTATCGTCATCAACGAGACACCGATGCCCTGGGGGGAGAACCGAGTGAACGTGATCGCACTCATTGCCTTTAGCGCAGCGGGCCGCACCACCTTTCAAACGGTGTTCGATCAGTTCGTCACCGTCTTCTCAGATCGCGACTACGTGCAACAACTCGTGAAGAAGGCCGTGGACTTCCCGACGTTCATCGATGAACTCGTGCGCGGCATCGAAGACTAGCCACCACAACGAGCGTCGCCACCAAAAAGAATGCCCCGCTACCGTAAGGCAGCGGGGCAATCTGAAGTCCGATTGCTAGCGTGAACCAGCATCAGTTGCGGAGATTCCGCGGTCAAAAAGTGCTTCAGTAATTCGGGCAGTCACAGCGTCTACCTCGCCCAAGGCATCGATCGTTACTAGCACGTCTCGACTGGCGTAGGTTGAGATGAGTGGCGCAGTCTGTTCGTTATACACATCCAAGCGGTGGCGAACAACCTCTTCAGTGTCGTCACTGCGATTTTGCTCGACGGCTCGTTTACGTAGTCGATCGACGACGACTTCTGTGTCCGCTTCGAGCTCTACTACGACGTCTAGAGCGGAGCCGTGAGTGGCTAGAAACGCATCCAGCTCTCGAACCTGATCGGTCGTACGAGGATACCCGTCCAAGAGAAAGCCGTTCTTAGCGTCGTCTTCCTCGAGGCGATCGCGGATGAGCGCATTCGTCAAGGAATCAGGCACATTATCGCCCGCATCCATGAATGCTTTGGCTTTATTGCCAAGCTCCGTGCCGTTCTTCACATTGCTGCGAAAAATATCACCGGTTGAGATAGCGGGAACGCCGTAGATCTCGGCAAGCCGTGCAGCTTGCGTACCTTTTCCAGCGCCAGGAGGACCAATCAGGAGAAGTCGTGTCAACGCAACAAACCTTCGTAATGGCGTTGCTGCAACTGCGAATCGATTTGCTTGACGGTCTCCAGACCGACGCCAACGATAATCAGGATGCTAGCTCCACCGAATGGGAAATTTTGGTTGGCCCCGATGACCACAAACGCGATCAGCGGGATCATTGCCACAAGGCCGAGATATAACGAGCCGGGCAAAGTCACACGAGTCAATACGTAGTCCAAGTACTCCGCGGTCGGTCGACCAGCGCGAATGCCAGGAATGAAGCCACCGTACTTCTTCATGTTGTCGGCAACCTCTTCGGGGTTGAACGTAATCGCTACGTAGAAGTAGGTGAAGCCAACGATGAGCAGGAAATAGCCAATCATGTAAATCGGGCTATCGCCGGACACCAGGTTGTTCTGGACCCAGACGACCCATGCTGCCGAAGTCTCGCCAGCTTGTGGCTGGTTAAACTGCGCGATCAAAGCGGGGAGGTACAACAGCGACGAGGCGAAGATCACGGGGATAACGCCGGCCATGTTGACCTTGATGGGAATATACGTGTTGTTGCCGCCATAGGTACGACGCCCGACCATGCGCTTAGCGTATTGAACCGGGATGCGTCGCTGAGACTGCTCAACGAAGACAACGGCGCCCATGATCAGCACGCCCATAAGCAACACGAGAACGAAAGTCTCAACACCATTGCTGAGGTAGATGCCCCACAGAGCGCTGGGGAAAGTGGCGGCAATCGAGGTGAAGATCAGCAACGACATACCGTTACCGATACCCCGTTCGGTCACGAGCTCACCCATCCACATGATGAGGCCGGTGCCAGCAGTCATCGTGATCACCATGAGAAGGATCGCGTACCACGCGTCATTGGTGATGAGTTGGCTACATTCAGCGACACCAGCCGACTGAAAGAGAGCGCCGCTTCGCGCGACAGTGATCAAAGTCGTGGACTGGAGGATCGCCAGAGCGATCGTGAGATAGCGCGTGTATTGAGTCAGCGTTGCCTGACCAGTTTGGCCCTCTTTGTGAAGAGTTTCAAAGTGTGGGATAACCACGCGAAGCAGTTGCACGATGATCGATGCCGTGATGTAGGGCATGATTCCGAGTGCAAACACGGAAAGTTGAAGGAGTGCCCCACCGCTGAAGAGGTTGATGAGGTCATACAGGCCGCCGCTCGAGGCGTTGGCTGCGAGGCAGGCCTGCACGTTACCAAAGTCGACGAACGGCGCGGGGATGAAGGAGCCAAGTCTAAACAGCGCAATGATGCCTAGCGTGAACCCGATCTTCCTGCGAAGGTCAGGCGTGCGGACAATCCGCGCGACAGCTTTAAACACAAGGCCTCCGATTTATCTATGTACTACGGGCGAGTGGGGAACCCCTTGCGGGATTCCCCACTCCACCTGTCTGCGTCTGTCACCGGTGTGACCTACGCGACACTAACGTTTGTCGTAGTGACAGTTACTGAACCGAACCGCCGGCTGCAACGATCTTCTGCTCGGCAGAGCCGGAGACCTTGTCAACTACAACGTTCAGCTTAACCGTAATATCACCCTGACCAAGAACCTTGACCTTTTCGTTCTTGCGAACGGCGCCCTTCGAGACGAGATCGGCAACGGTTACGTCGCCACCCTTGGGGTACAGTGCGGCGAGTTTTTCCAGATTCACAACCTGGTACTCGACACGGAACGGGTTCTTGAATCCGCGCAGCTTCGGCGCACGCATGACGAAGTTGATGTTTCCGCCTTCGAAGCCGAGACGCATGTTGTAGCGCGCCTTGGTTCCCTTGGTTCCACGACCAGCAGTCTTACCCTTGGATCCTTCACCACGACCAACACGCATGCGGTCCTTCTTGGCGCCGGCAGCGGGACGAAGGTGGTGCATCTTGAGAACCTGCGGGCGATTAGCAACATCGTCGCTCGACGACTTCTTCGCAGCCGATGCTTTAGCAGCGGTCGACTTCGCGGGAGCCTTCGTGGTGGATGCCTTCGCAGCGGGTGCCTTAGCAGCTGCAGCCTTGGGGGCTGCGGCCTTCTTCGGAGTTTCTTTCTCGTCAGCCATTAGTCAATCTCCTCGACCTTGACAAGGTGAGCGACCGTGTTGATATACCCACGGTTCTGCGAGTTGTCCTCGCGCACAACCACGGAGCCGATGCGCTTGAGCCCAAGGCTACGCAGCGTGTCGCGTTGGTTCTGCTTCTCACTAATTTTGGACTTGATCTGGGTTACCTTCAGGCGACCAGCCATCAGACACCTGCCTTAGCTTCAGCCTCAGCGCGCAGCAAGCGAGCCGGGATTACGTGTTCTACTTCGAGACCACGACGAGCTGCAACCGAGCGAGGCTCTTCGAGCTGCTTCAGCGCTTCAACCGTCGCGTGCACGATGTTGATCGTGTTCGAGGAACCGAGCGACTTGCTCAGTACGTCGTGAATTCCAGCGCACTCGAGTACGGCACGAACGGGACCACCAGCGATAACACCGGTACCAGCGGATGCGGGACGCAGCAGAACTACACCTGCAGCCGCCTCGCCCTGAACCGAGTGAGGAATCGTCGCGGCGACGCGGGGGACGCGGAAGAAGTTCTTCTTCGCCTCCTCGACACCCTTGGAGATCGCGAGAGGAACTTCGCGGGCCTTGCCGTAGCCGACGCCAACCATGCCGTTACCGTCACCGACGACGACGAGCGCGGTGAAGCTGAAGCGACGACCACCCTTGACTACCTTCGATACTCGGTTGATGGTGACGACGCGCTCCAGGAACTGGTTCTTGTCGTTGTCGCGGCTGTTGTTTCCACCACGGCCACCACGGTCTGGTCCACGCTCACGACCGCCACGACGAGCCTCGCGGGGCTCGCTCGTAACGTCGGTAGCTGGGGCGTCTACGACGACCTCAGGGACGGAGATGGCGCTAGTCGCCTCAGCGGCCACGGCCTGCTCCTTGTTTGTTGTTTTGTTGTCCACGTTGTCGCTCACAGGTTCAATCCACCCTCTCGCGCTCCGTCGGCGATAGCGGCTACGCGACCTGCGTAACGGCTTCCACCACGATCAAATACGACGGCCTCAATACCGGCCTGCTTCGCGCGCTCGGCAACCATTTCACCGATCTTGCGTGCCTTGGCGGTCTTGTCTCCATCGAATGTACGCATGTCTGACTCCATGGTCGATGCTGAAGCGACGGTTACGCCCTTCGAGTCATCGACAACCTGGACGAATACGTGACGCGCGGAGCGCGTAACCACGAGACGGGGACGCACCTCGGTGCCCACAACTTTCTTGCGGAGACGTGCGTGACGACGGCCCTTAGCGGCCGACTTGCTCTTACCTCTGGTTCCGAGAGCCATGTCTACTTACCACTCTTTCCGGCCTTGCGACGAACAACTTCGCCGGCGTAGCGCACACCCTTGCCCTTGTAGGGCTCTGGCTTACGCAATTTACGAATGTTGGCTGCTACTTCGCCAACCGCCTGCTTGTCGATGCCGCTGACAACTAGTTTGTTGTTGCCCTCGACCGCGAAGCTAATACCAGCGGGCGGGTCAACGGTGATCGAGTGCGAATACCCGAGAGCGAACTCAACTGAGCTGCCCTTTGCGGTGACACGGTAACCAGTACCAACAACCTCAAGGCCCTTGGTGTAGCCAGTGGTGACACCGACGATCTGGTTAGCGATGAGCGTACGGGTCAATCCGTGAAGCGAACGCGACTCGCGCTCGTCATCGGGACGGGTTACCAGCACCTGACCCTCTTCGAGAGCTACAGCGATGGGCTCCTTAACGGTGAGCCCAAGCTCACCCTTCGGGCCCTTTACGGTGACGTCTTGGCCGTTGATGGTGATAGTGACACCGGCGGGGACATCAATAGGAAGTCTTCCGATACGTGACATATTTGGTTACCACACGTAGGCGAGGACTTCCCCACCTACGCCCTTCTGAGTCGCCTCTTTGTCGGTCAAGAGACCAGAGGAGGTGGACAAAATCGCCACACCGAGTCCACCAAGCACCTTGGGGATTTCGGTCGAGCGAGCGTATACGCGAAGACCAGGCTTCGACACACGCTTGATTCCCTTGATGGAACGCTCGCGGGCGGGTCCGTACTTGAGTTCGATCGTGAGGGTCTGGCCTACACGAGCGTCTTCGTTGCTCCAACCGAGGATGTATCCCTCGGCCTTGAGCATCTCTGCCAGGCGCGACTTCAGCTTGCTCGAAGGCATAGAAACGCTGTCGTGGTGCGCCGAATTGGCGTTGCGCAGTCTGGTCAGCATGTCAGCGACCGGATCTGTCATTGTCATTATGTTTTTCCTGTCTCAACTGGTTTCGGCATCCGTTACACGAAGGCCGACCTAGTCGATCGGTGTTACTTGATTAGTTGGATGCGTTCTCAGCGGAACGGAAGGGGAAGCCCAGTGCCTTCAGCAATGCGCGGCCCTCTTCGTTGTTCTTACCGGTGGTAACAATCGTGATGTCGAAACCACGAACGCGGTCAATCTTGTCCTGATCGATCTCGTGGAACATCGACTGCTCCGTGAGCCCGAAGGTGTAGTTACCGTTGCCATCGAACTGCTTGTCCGAGAGGCCGCGGAAGTCGCGGATACGAGGAAGAGCCAACGTGATCAAACGGTCAAGGAACTCCCAAGCGCGGTCACCACGGAGGGTGACGTGAGCGCCGATGGGCTGCCCTTCACGCAGCTTGAACTGAGCGATCGACTTACGGGCGCTCGTGACGTAGGGCTTCTGACCGGTGATCGCGGTGAGATCCTTGACGGCCCCATCGATGATCTTTCCGTCGCGAGCAGCTTCACCAACACCAGTGTTCACGACGACCTTGACGATGCCGGGAATCTGGTTGACGTTGGAGAGACCGAGCTCCTTCTTGAGCTGTTCCGCGAGTTCGGTGCGGTACTTCTGCTTGAGGCGCGGCTGGATTTTGCCAGCAGCAGGTGCAGTCGTCGTCATTAGTCTGCGTCCTTCTCGGTTGCCTTCTCGGCATCCTTCTTCGAAGCCTTCGGCTCAGCCTTAGCTGCCTTGGACTTCTTGGTCTCTACGCGGCGCGACTTCTTGAAGTAGCGCTCACGCGTGGTCTTGCCGCGGTCGTCGGTGGTGACGGTGAAGCCAACACGAGCCGGGAGCTTGGTCTCGGGGTCAACGAGAGCGACGTTCGACACGTGAATCGGTGCCTCCATCGTTTCGATGCCACCGGTCTTGGTTCCACGCTGAGTCTGGCCTACCTTGACGTGCTTGGTGACAAAGTTGACACCTTCCACGACAACGCGGTCTTTTCCAGCGATAACACTGATGACGCGACCCTGCTTGCCGCGGCTTCCGCCACGCTCTTGGGTCGGGCCGCTGATGACCTGTACGAGGTCACCCTTGCGAATCTTTGCCATAACTACAGCACCTCCGGTGCGAGCGAGATGATCTTCATGAACTTCTTGTCACGAAGCTCACGGCCAACCGGTCCGAAGATACGAGTACCACGGGGGTCTCCACCATCGGACTTCAAGATTACAGCCGCGTTCTCATCGAACTTGATGTATGAGCCGTCTGGACGACGAGTCTGCTTGATCACGCGAACGATGACGGCCTTGACGACCTCACCCTTCTTGACGTTGCCGCCAGGAATCGCGTCTTTGACGGTTGCCACAATGACATCGCCGAGACCTGCGTAACGACGACCTGAGCCACCGAGAACGCGAATCGTGAGGAGCTCCTTGGCGCCGGTGTTATCGGCAACCTTTACTCGGGATTCCTGCTGAAGCATTACTTAGCCTTTTCGAGGATCTCGACCAGACGCCAGCGCTTCGTGGCGCTGAGCGGACGGGTCTCGCTGATTAGAACGGAGTCACCAACGCCGGCCGTGTTGGCCTCGTCGTGAACCTTCACCTTGGAGTTACGGCGAACAACCTTGCCGTACAACGGGTGCTTCACACGGTCTTCAACGATGACGACGATGGTCTTATCCATCTTGTCGCTCGTTACCAGCCCGCGGCGGGTCTTGCGGTACCCACGAGCGACCTCGGCGGTCTCCGCGGTCTTCTTGTCTTCAACCTTGGCCATGACTACGCCTCCTTCGTCTCGTCAGTGGCTGCTGCCGCGGGCGCTGCCGCTGCGTCTGCCTTCTTGGTGCTGCGCTTCTTGGTTTCCTTCGCAGGAACCTCAACAGCAGCAGGGGTTGCACGAATGCCGAGCTCACGTTCACGGATAACCGTGTAGATGCGAGCGATATCGCGCTTGACAGCCCGAATGCGTCCGTGGCTTTCCAGTTGACCAGTTGCGGCTTGGAAACGAAGGTTGAAAAGCTCTTCCTTCGCCTTCTTCAGCTCGTCAACGAGTCGTTCGTCTTCAAAAGTGTCTAGCTCGACTGGGGCTAGCTCCTTGGATCCGATCGCCATTATGCGTCGCCCTCCTCGCGCTTGATGATGCGTGCCTTGAGGGGCAGCTTGTGAATAGCACGAGTGAGAGCTTCACGCGCAACAGTCTCATCCACACCGCTGAGCTCGAAGAGCACGCGACCTGGCTTGACATTGGCGACCCACCACTCGGGCGAACCCTTACCGGAACCCATGCGGGTTTCAGCGGGCTTTTTGGTGAGCGGACGGTCAGGGTAGATATTGATCCACACCTTTCCACCACGCTTGATGTGACGCGTCATAGCGATACGAGCTGCCTCAATCTGGCGGTTCGTAACGTATGCGGGCGTCAGAGCCTGAATACCGTACTCGCCAAACGACACCGTGGTTCCACCGGTAGCGTGGCCGCTACGAGAGGGGTGGTGCTGCTTGCGGTACTTGACCTTACGGGGAATCAACATTGTTATGCCTCAACTCCTGCTGCAGCCGTAGCTTCTGCCTTGGGGGCTTCTGCCTTGGGTGCGTCAGATTTCGGTGCGGACGATGGTCCACCGCCGGTGCGGCGGCCACGGTCTCCACCATCGCGACGCTCGGGACGCGACGACTTCTGGTTAGCCTGCTCGCGAGCGAGCTCCTTGTTGGTGATGTCGCCCTTGTAGACCCACACCTTGACACCGATACGACCGAACGTGGTCTTGGCCTCGTAGAAGCCGTAGTCGATGTTTGCGCGCAGCGTGTGCAGCGGAACGCGACCCTCACGGTAGTACTCCGAGCGGCTCATTTCTGCGCCACCCAAACGACCGGATACCTGGATGCGAACACCCTTGGCGCCGGCGCGCTGAGCGCCCTGAAGACCCTTACGCATTGCACGACGGAAAGCGACACGAGCTGCGAGCTGCTCTGCGATTCCCTGAGCAACGAGCTGAGCTTCAGCCTCGGGGTTCTTGACCTCAAGGATGTTGAGCTGAATCTGCTTGCCCGAGAGCTTCTCGAGCTCGCCACGGATGCGCTCTGCTTCGGCGCCACGACGACCAATCACGATACCCGGACGGGCAGTGTGAATGTCTACGCGAACGCGGTCGCGGGTGCGCTCGATCTCGATACGAGCAACGCCTGCACGGTCGAGGTTCGACTTGAGCAGGTTGCGGATCTTTACATCCTCTGCAACATAGTCGCTGTAACGCTGACCCGGCTTGGTGCTGTCAGAGAACCAACGCGACACGTGGTCGGTGGTGATTCCCAGACGGAAACCGTAGGGGTTTACCTTCTGTCCCATTACTTCTTCCCTGCCTTGTCGGCCTTGGCTTCAACGACGTGGTCTGGCGTGGCCAGCACGACCGTGATGTGGCTTGTGCGCTTCAGGATCTGGAACGCGCGGCCCTGGGCACGCGGCTGGAAACGCTTGAGCGTTGCACCGTCGTCGACATAAGCCTTCGAGATGATCAGATCCTGTTCGTCCAGAAAAGTGTTCGAAGCGTCTGCCTTGACTCGCGCATTCGCGATTGCAGATGCAACCAACTTGTAGACCGGCTCGCTCGCGCCCTGAGGAGCGAACTTCAAAATTGCCAGTGCTTCCTGTGCTTGCTTGCCGCGGATCATGTTGATGACGCGACGAGCCTTCATGGGGGTCACGCGGATGTGACGCACGCGTGCGATCGACTCCACCATTTCTCTACCTCCTACACCACCGCGTTAGCGGCGGCGACCCTTCTTGTCATCCTTCACGTGTCCACGGAAGGTACGGGTGGGCGAGAACTCACCGAGCTTGTGCCCAACCATGGTTTCGGTGATGAACACCGGAATGTGCTTGCGACCGTCGTGCACCGCGATCGTGTGACCCAGCATTGCGGGAACGATCATTGAGCGGCGCGACCAGGTCTTGATTACGTTCTTGCTCTTGGCCTCATTCGCCTTGACAACCTTTTGCAGGAGGTGGTCGTCGACGAAGGGGCCCTTCTTCAGACTGCGTGGCATCTTCTGACTCTCCTACTACTTGCGCTTCTTGCCGACATTGCGGCGGCGAACGATGAGCTGGTCACTGGGCAGGTTGCGCTTACGAGTGCGCCCCTCTGCCTGGCCCCAAGGGGAAACGGGGTGACGTCCACCGGACGTCTTGCCCTCTCCACCACCGTGGGGGTGGTCGACAGGGTTCATGGCAACACCACGGACGGTCGGGCGAACGCCCTTCCAGCGCATACGGCCGGCCTTACCCCAGTTGATGTTCGACTGCTCGGCATTGCCGACCTCGCCGATTGTTGCGCGGCAACGAACGTCAACGTTGCGGATTTCTCCGGAAGGCAAACGCAGCTGCGCGTAGGGGCCCTCTTTAGCAACGAGTCGAACCGAAGCTCCCGCAGAACGGGCCATCTTGGCGCCGCCACCCGGGCGAAGCTCGACCATGTGGATAACCGTACCGACGGGGATGTTCTTCATCGGGAGGTTGTTGCCGGGCTTGATGTCCGCCCCAGCGCCGGACTCGACGATGTCACCCTGCTTGAGCTTGTTGGGAGCAACAATGTAGCGCTTAGATCCATCCACGAAGTGAAGGAGAGCGATACGTGCGGTGCGGTTGGGGTCGTACTCGATTTCGGCAACGCGGGCGTTTACGCCGTCTTTGTCGCTGCGCTTGAAGTCGATTACGCGGTACTGGCGCTTGTGGCCACCACCGACGTGACGGCTCGTGATGCGACCTGCGTTGTTGCGGCCACCGGTCTTGGGCAGAGGACGCAGAAGCGACTTCTCTGGCGTCGAACGAGTGATCTCAGCAAAGTCTGCAACCGAGGAACCACGGCGACCAGGCGTCGTGGGCTTGTACTTGCGAATAGCCATTAGTTTCTCCTTGGTCCTTAACCGACAGCGGTGAAGATGTCGATAGAACCGGACTTGAGCGTGACGATGGCGCGCTTGGTGTCCTTGCGCTTACCCATACCGAAACGAGTGCGACGGGTCTTGCCCGTGCGGTTCAACGTGTTGACCGAGTCAACCTTGACGCTGAAGATCTTCTCGATCGCGAGCTTGATCTCAGTCTTGTTCGCACGGGGGTCAACCTCGAAGGTGTACTTGCCCATGTCGATCAGGTTGTAGCTCTTCTCGGAAACCACGGGAGCAATGATGATGTCGCGTGGGTCCTTGTACGTGACGGTCATGCGCTGACCTCTTCCTTGTTCGAAGACTTGGTGTTGAAGGCAACGAACGCGTCGAAAGCGCCCTTGCTGAACACGATGTCGTCGCTAACGACGACGTCGTAGGCGTTGAGCTGGTCATACGACAGAACGTGAACGCCATCGAGGTTGCGAATGCTCTTCAAGCTAAGAGCGTCTTCGCGCTGAAGCACGACGAGAACGTTCTTGCTCGGTGCGATGCTCGAGAGCAGCGCAGAGACAGTCTTGGTCGAAGGCTTGTTGTCGACAGCCAGAGCGTCGATAACGTGGATGCGCTCACCGCGAGCCCGGTCGGACAACGTGCCGCGCAAAGCAGCAGCAATCATCTTCTTGGGGGTGCGCTGTGCGTAGTCACGCGGGTGTGGACCGTGAACGATGCCACCACCCTTCATCTGAGGAGCACGAATCGAGCCCTGGCGAGCGCGACCGGTTCCCTTCTGCTTGAACGGCTTACGACCAGCACCCGAGACTTCACCGCGGCGCAGGGTGTTGTGCGTACCCTGACGAGCAGCTGCACGCTGTGCAACTACAACCTGGTGAATGAGGGGAACGTTGGTCTGCACGTCGAAGATCTCGGCGGGAAGCTCGACAGAGTCGACCTTCTTGCCCTTGGCGTCGATGACGTCGATGGAGGTAGCCATGTGTACTACGCCCCCTTCACTGCGTTGCGGACGAAGACGATACGGCCACGAGCACCGGGGACAGCGCCCTTAATGAGCACGAGTCCCTTCTCGAGGTCGATCGAGTGGACAGCGAGGTTCATAACCGTTACACGGTCACCACCCATACGACCGGCCATACGCATGCCCTTGAAGACACGGCTGGGGGTCGACGAAGCACCAATGGAACCAGGCTTGCGGTGGTTACGGTGCGCACCGTGGCTTGCCGATACGCCCTTGAAGTTGTGACGCTTCATAACACCGGCGAAACCCTTACCCTTGCTCGTGCCGACAACGTCGACCTTCGAGCCGGGGGTGAAGATGTCGACCGTGAGCTCTTGGCCAACGGTGTATTCCGCGGCGTCAGGGGTGCGAATTTCGGTGAGGTGACGGCGCGGCGTTACACCTGCTTTGTCAAAGTGACCGGTGAGAGGCTTGTTGACCTTACGAGGATCAATCTGGCCGTACGCGATCTGGACAGCGCTGTATCCATCAACCTCGGGGCTACGCAGCTGCGTAACAACATTCGGGGTGATTTCGACAACGGTCACGGGAACGAGCTTGTTGTTCTCGTCCCAAACCTGCGTCATGCCGAGCTTCTTGCCCAGCAGACCCTTGGTCGTCTTAGTTGTAGACATTATTTTCCTTATCGGCTCAGTCGCTCAATAACTGCGCGAGCTAAAGCTTGATCTCGATGTTGACGTCGGCCGGCAGGTCGAGACGCATGAGCGAATCCACAGCCTTGGGCGTCGGGTCGATGATGTCGATGAGCCGCTTGTGGGTGCGCTTTTCGAAGTGCTCGCGGCTGTCCTTGTACTTGTGAGGTGAGCGGATTACCGCAACCACGTTCTTCTCAGTGGGCAGCGGCACTGGGCCTACTACCGTGGCACCCGCGCGGGTAACCGTGTCAACGATCTTGCGTGCCGATGAGTCGATGACCTCGTGGTCGTACGACTTGAGTCGGATGCGGATCTTCTGTCCCGCCATGACTGGCTCTCTTCCCTTAGTACTGTTGAGGCACTGCGTGCACCTGGGCTGTTCGACGCCGAATGTTGCCACCCGAAGACACTCAGCACTTCTGCTTTCGCACCACTATTTATCTGTCAAGTTCTTGCTGTCACTGCTCGTGATACCAACCCGCGAGGCCGCGAGGAGCACATGCTGGCGAGCCAGCACACGCGTCTCCCGCAGCAATAACTCTTTCGAGTGATCAATTGGGGAGTTGGTTAAGCTTGGTTCTTCTCCCCGCGGCCTAGCTGCTACACGCTGTGTGATTCACGCTCTGCGTGACCCGCACGTTGTGGAACTATGCACTGACTGGGAGTGATCCGCGCGCACAGGGCGGCGAAATGTTGAACTAGAAGAGTCTGTCACATCCCGGCATTTGCTGCAACCCGGGCGTGTCGGAATTTCAGGCTACTTCTCGATGCCGAAAGTACGGCATCCAGATCATTCTTTTTCAGCACTTCTGGGTGCCGATATGACGGGGTTTAGCCGGCTCTCAGCCCAGCGGCCGCACACGCTCATGAACGCCATCCAGAAAGACGCTCGAGACCAGCGGAACGCCTGGCCGGTACGCCAGATGACGGTAGTGCGGAGCATCCAAAATCTGGGCATGTGCTCGCGCGCCGACCCGCAAATGACCCACGTCACCGCGCTGCAGCGAGCGTGCTCCCCCGAGAGTCGCTGCCGTCACCGCTTCGGCGGACGTCATTCCCATCTCCCGCACCGCCAGTGCGATGCAGAACGGGAGGGATGACGTGAAGCTGGAGCCGGGATTGCAGTCGCTGGCGAGCGCAACGGCGACGCCCGCGTCAAGCAGGCGCCGGGCATCCACGAACGGATGCTTCGTCGAGAACTCGACGCCGGGCACGAGGCCGACGCTCGTAGTGCTGGCGGCGAGCGCGTCGACATCGTCGTCGGAGAGATAGGTGCAGTGGTCGACGCTCGCAGCGCCGAGCTCAACCGCGAGCTGCACGGCGCCGGACTCCCCCAATTGCGCGCCGTGAAGACGAGCACCCAAGCCGGCGGCCTGGCCGGCAGTGATGATGGAGCGCGTTTCGTCTTCGGTAAAGGCACCGTTGTCGCAGAACACATCGATCCAACGCGAGAACGGGGCGCAGGCGTCGAGCATCTCTCCCCTGACGAGCGAGACGTAAGCGGCGCGGTCCTCGGCGTATTCGGCCGGCACGACGTGGGCGCCGAGGAAGGTTGTCTCGTCGGTGAGCGTGGAGGCAAGGCGCAGCATCCGCGCCTCATCGTGAACGCTGAGGCCGTAACCGCTCTTGATCTCGATCGTGGTTGTGCCTTGGCGGCGCATCTCTGCCACGAGCGCCGTGGCGTTGGCGAGCAGTTCGTCGTCGGTTGCCTCCCGCGACAGCGCAACGGTGCGCCGGATGCCGCCCGCCCCGTAGCGACGACCCGCCATGCGCGCTTCGAACTCCTCCGAGCGGTCGCCCGCGAAGAGAAGGTGGCTGTGGCTATCAACAAAACCTGGAAGCACGCAGCGACCCGCGGCATCCACGTGCTCGTCGGCAGCGGGGGCTTGCTCGGTCGGGCCCCACCACGCCACGCGGCCGCCGTCGAAAACAATGGCGGCATTCTCGATCTCTGGCTGCTCGCTGTCGTGAGTCAGGAGAAGCCCGATATTCGTGATCACAGTGCTGGCGTTCGCGGTGCTGGCGTTCGCAGTGCACGTGTTTGCGGCATTCGTCATCGCAGTGCCACTCCGGAGATCGCTTCGAGAACGCAGAGGGCCACGAGGCGCACCGTGCGTTCGTCGGCAGAGTCTGCAGCGGCATCCACTTCGACAAGGTCAATCGAACAGACCGCCGGATGCGCGGCAGCAATCCGTGCGGCAGCGCGCAGGTCAATCGCCGCAATGCCACCCGGTACTGACGCGGGGCAAGCGGGAGTAACCGCGCGGTCGCAGACATCGACATCGAGATCGACGTGGATGGGGCCACCAGCAGCACCCGCAATCTCAAGGGCCTGCGCCATGACCTCCTCCATCGACCGCGAGCGCAGTTCGTCACGAGTGATGACGGTGATTCCCGCCTCGCGGGCTCGCTCGGCGTAGGCCAGCGAGTTCGCCAGCGGCTCGATACCAATCTGCACCACGCGGTTGCCGTCGAGGCCTGCCTCGAGAAGTCGACGGACGGGCGAACCATTACTCGTTCCGTCGCGTAGGTCGTAGTGGGCATCGAGCGTGATGAGCCCAGCGGTGGCGATCTGTGATCCCCAGCGTCCGAGGGCGGTGGGTACCGTTGCGGCGTTATCGCCGCCCAAAGCAATAACAAGCTCGGCTCGCAGCTCAGCGACCGCCTCGATCGCATCCGCTTCGTTCAAGTCAGGCTCGCGCACGTTGCCGGCGTCGACGATCCGCAGATCAGACAGCGCGGCATAACGCCGCAGAGCCTCCCGCACCGCCTGAGGCGTGGTGTGCGCTTGAGTCGGCGAGAGCGACGTACGCGAAGTCGGCATACCGATGAGCGCGACATCCGCCCATTCATCAGCAACCGGCGCGGGCCAGTCTCCCGCCCGTGGCCACAGCGGATCAGCGCTCAGCATTGTCGCCCTTCGTGAGTGGAGCCTCGTTCATAGGGATGCGAACGCCGAGATCATCAGCGACCGCGATGGCTTCATCGTAGCCAGCATCGACGTGACGGATCACTCCCATCCCGGGATCGTTCGTGAGAACGCGCTCAAGCTTCTGGGCCGCCAACTCGGTTCCGTCAGCGACCGTCACCTGGCCGGCGTGGATCGACCGGCCAATGCCAACGCCGCCACCGTGGTGAATAGAGACCCACGTTGCCCCCGACGACGTGTTCACCAGCGCGTTGAGCAACGGCCAGTCGGCAATCGCATCCGAACCATCTTTCATTGCTTCGGTTTCGCGGTACGGGGACGCCACCGACCCGCTATCGAGATGATCGCGACCAATAGCCAGCGGGGCAGCCAGCTCACCAGAGGCGACCATCTCGTTGAACTTGAGGCCCGCCTTGTCGCGTTCGCCATAGCCGAGCCAGCAGATGCGGGCGGGCAGACCTTGGAAGTGCACCCGCTCCCCTGCCAGCGTGATCCAGCGCGCGAGCGATTCGTTCTCGGGGAACAGCTCAAGAATGGCCCTGTCTGTCTTGTGGATGTCGCGGGCCTCGCCGCTGAGGGCGGCCCACCGGAACGGTCCCTTACCCTCCGCGAACAACGGACGGATGTAGGCCGGCACGAACCCCGGAAACGCAAACGCATCCGCGTACCCTGCTGCGCGCGCCTCGGTGCGGATGTTGTTGCCGTAGTCAAAGACCTCGGCACCCTGACGCTGGAAACCCACCATCGCTTCAACGTGGATCGCCATAGACTCGCGAGCGCGCTGGGCGAAGTCCGGGTGGCTACGGGCGCTCTCCCAGTCGTGGAAGTCAACGCCGAGCGGCAAGTACGCGAGGGGGTCGTGTGCGCTGGTCTGGTCGGTGACGATATCGATCGGGGCGCCCATCGCGAGCAACTCAGGCACGGCTGCAGCCGCGTTGGCAAGCACGCCGATCGATAGCGCCTTCTTCGCATCGCGAGCCGCAACGGCGAGCTCGACGGCGTGCGCGAGCGACGTCGCCTCGACGTCGAGGTAGCCATGATCGATACGCCGAGTGATGCGGCTCTGATCAACATCGATGCAGATCGCGACACCGTCGTTCATGGTTACGGCGAGGGGCTGAGCGCCGCCCATGCCTCCGAGGCCGGCCGTGAGGGTGATGGTGCCCGCTAGAGTGCCACCGAATCGTTTCGCCGCAACCGCAGAGAAAGTTTCGTACGTGCCTTGCAGAATGCCCTGCGTACCAATGTAGATCCACGACCCGGCCGTCATTTGGCCGTACATTGTGAGGCCCAACTGCTCGAGCCGACGGAACTCATCCCAGTTCGCCCAGTCGCCCACGAGGTTGGAGTTGGCGAGCAGCACGCGGGGCGCCCACTCATGCGTCTGCATCACACCGACGGGCTTGCCCGACTGCACGAGCAGCGTCTCGTCGCCCTTGAGCGTCGTGAGCGAGCGCACGATCGCATGGTAGCTGGGCCAGTCGCGGGCAGCCTTGCCCGTGCCGCCATAGACGACGAGATCTTCGGGATGCTCGGCAACCTCCGGGTCGAGGTTGTTCTGCAGCATCCGCAGAGCGCCCTCCTGCTGCCAGCCGAGAGTAGTGAGGGTGGAACCACGCTGTGCCTGAATCATGACTGCTCCTAGTGAAGTTCGGTGACGGAACGTGCTGCTGCAACAAGGGCACCCGACTGCACGAGTTCAACGCTCGCGGCAATGTCGGGGGCAAGATAACGGTCGGGGCCGGCTCCCGGCACCCGCTCGCGCAGGGTGTCGATCACGGCGGCCGATACCGGGGACGGCTTCTCGCCGCGCATCTCAATGCCGCGCGCGGAGGTCAACAGTTCGATTGCCAGAACGCGCGAGAGACCGTCGATGCTGCGACGCAGCTTGAGACCGGCACTCCAGCCCATCGAAACGTGATCCTCTTGCATGGCGCTGGTCGGAATCGAGTCGACGGATGCCGGCGCCGCGAGCCGCTTCATCTCGCTGACGATGCCTGCCTGGGTGTACTGCGCGATCATGTGACCTGAGTCGACTCCGGGATCTGCGGCGAGGAACGCGTTCAGCCCGCCGTTGCGGTTGCTGTCGAGGAAGCGGTCGGTGCGACGTTCACTCATGCTTGCGACGTCGGCCGCCACAATCGCAAGGAAGTCGAGCGCATATCCCACGGGCGCCCCATGGAAGTTTCCGTTCGACTCCACGCGGCCATCGAGGGTGACGACAGGATTATCGATTGCGCTCTGCAACTCTCGCTCAGCAACGCGTCGCGTGTGATCAACCGTGTCGCGAGCCGCCCCGTGAACCTGCGGAGCACAACGTAAGGAATAGGCATCCTGCACTCGGGTGAAACCATTGGTGGCGTGGGCGGCGATCGTTCCCGAATCGCGCAACACCGCGCGCATGTTACCGGCGGACACCTGCTGGCCGGGGTGGGGGCGGAGGGCGTGAAGATCTTCGGCGAAGACGCGATCTGTTCCGGCGAGACCCTCGACGCTGAGAGCCGCGGACAGGTCGGCGGTGGTGAGCAACGCGCTCAGATCGGTGATGGCCATCGATAGCATGCCGAGCATCCCGTCCGTGCCATTGATAAGCGCCAGACCCTCCTTTTCGTGCAGCACGACCGGCTCAATACCGGCAGCCTTGAGAGCAGCGGAAGCGGGCATCAACTCCCCGGCGACGCGCACGTCGCCTTCGCCCATGACCGCCAACGCGCAATGCGCCAGCGGAGCGAGGTCGCCCGAGCACCCGAGGCTGCCGTACTCTCCCACGATCGGAGTGATGTCGGCGTTAAGCAGTGCGGCATAGGTTTCGGCGACAACTGGCCGCACTCCGGTTCGCCCGGTTGTCATCGTGGAGAGGCGTAAGAGCATGGTCGCCCGCACCACCTCAGCGTCAATCTCCGCACCGGAGCTGGCGGCATGGCTGCGCACCAGAGACCGCTGCAATTGCACACGCTGCTCGAGAGCGATGTGTTTCGTGGCGAGGGCGCCAAAGCCTGTCGACACCCCGTAGTGCGGCCGAACGTCGTTCGCGAGAGCCTCGATGACGGCGCGCGACGCCTCGATCTCGGCGATAGCTTCGGGCGAGATCGACACGCGCGCATGGTGGCGCGCAACAGCGACGACCTCGGCGATGCTGACGGGGCCAACACCAAGAGAAATAGACTGCGGAGTTTCGGGATTCATGATCCCAGTGAACGCCGTTCATCCTTCAGCTACGATAGCGATTCGCGATATGGTGTCTGAGATATCAGACAGGGGAAACGTGCCCAGCATTCCGGCAGCGCGCAACACTATGGCGGTGTTGCGCCATCTCGCGTCTCGCAAAGGACCCGTGCCCGCCTCGGCGTTGGCCCGCGAGCTAGGACTGCCTCGATCATCCGTCTACCAACTGCTCGCCGTCATGGTTGACGAGGGATTCGTTGTGCACTACCCCGAGGACCGCACCTACGGGCTCAGTGCCCTCGTCTCTGAGATTGGCACTTCAGCGCTGCGCAGCGAAAGGC
The DNA here is from genome assembly GCF_057365065.1 of Salinibacterium sp. 10G20-15. NCBI lineage: Bacteria > Bacillati > Actinomycetota > Actinomycetes > Micrococcales > Microbacteriaceae > Salinibacterium > Salinibacterium sp. 10G20-15. Next base: position 1,595,584 of record NZ_CP195118.1, on the reverse strand, counting down.
TCTCTGCTCTTGCCTCACCGCTGCTGCGCAGTCTCGCTCGCGAAGCACCCATCCCGGTCGTCGCTCACTTGGCGGTATTGAGCGGCGCGGATGTCAGCTACGCGGCCCGCGTGCAGGGAACGCGCGCTCCCACGACCGTCTCGGCGGTCGGTGTGCGCCTGCCCGCCCATCTCACTGCCACTGGCCGTGCCATGCTCGCGCGGCTCACCGCACCTCAAGTCCGCGCCCTGTATCCGACTCGGGCAGCTCTGACTCGCCGGCAAACCGCGGGCCCCCAAACCCTGGCCGAGCTTGACCGGATGCTGGATTCCGCTCGCGCGCGGGGCTGGGCGAGCGAGATCGGCGACGTCACCGCCGACTACTCCTCGGTGGGTACCGCGGCGCTCGATCGCAACAACTACCCCACAGCAGCGATCGGGTTGACCTTCCGCACGGATGCGGTGGGCGGGCACTGGGAAGAACTCGGCGCCGCGACGATGGCTGCTGCGCGCGCCCTCACCGGCCGGCTCACCGGACGTCCCAGCTGAACGACACTACTGACCGATCGCCGGGGGCCGATTCGACAACCTCACACGCTAAGCAACATCGCCGACTAAGCAACATCGCTGGTTAAACGACAAAGGGCCGAGCCTTTCGGCCCGACCCTTGTCGTAATGAGTTACTGAGCTTACGCCAGAACCTTGGTTACCTTACCGGCACCTACGGTACGTCCACCCTCACGGATGGCGAAGCCGAGGCCCTCTTCCATGGCGATGGGCTGAATAAGCTCAACGGTCATGTCAGTGGTGTCGCCGGGCATAACCATCTCGGTGCCCTCGGGCAGCGTGATGACGCCGGTGACGTCGGTGGTGCGGAAGTAGAACTGCGGACGGTAGTTCGCGTAGAACGGGTTGTGACGCCCACCCTCATCCTTGGAAAGGATGTATGCGGTTCCCTCGAAGTTCGTGTGAGGAGTAACCGAGCCAGGCTTTACAACGACCTGACCACGCTCAACGTCTTCACGCTTGGTTCCGCGCAGGAGCAGACCACAGTTCTCGCCAGCCCATGCTTCGTCGAGCTGCTTGTGGAACATCTCGATACCAGTGACCGTGGTCTTCTGGGTCGGACGGATTCCAACAATCTCAACGTCAGAGTTGATCGCGAGGGTTCCGCGCTCGGCGCGACCCGTAACAACGGTTCCACGACCGGTGATCGTGAAGACGTCCTCAACGGGCATCAAGAACGGCTTGTCCTTGTCGCGTACGGGGTCGGGGATGTTCTCGTCAACAGCGTCCATGAGGTCGAGGATCGACTGAACCCACTTCTCGTCGCCTTCAAGAGCCTTGAGGCCCGAAACGCGAACGACAGGTGCGTTGTCGCCGTCGAAGCCCTGGCTGCCCAGGAGCTCACGAACCTCAAGCTCAACGAGCTCAAGGATCTCTTCGTCGTCAACCATGTCGGACTTGTTGAGTGCTACGAGCAGGTAAGGAACACCAACCTGCTTCGCGAGCAGAACGTGCTCACGAGTCTGAGCCATCGGGCCGTCGGTCGCTGCAACCACGAGGATCGCACCGTCCATCTGAGCCGCACCGGTGATCATGTTCTTGATGTAGTCAGCGTGACCGGGAGCGTCTACGTGAGCGTAGTGGCGCTTGGTCGTCTCGTACTCAACGTGCGAGATGTTGATGGTAATTCCGCGCTGACGCTCTTCCGGAGCCGAGTCAATCGACGAGAAGTCACGCTGGACGTTGGTTGCCGAAGGGAACTTGTCTGCAAGCACCTTCGAGATCGCTGCCGTGAGCGTGGTCTTTCCGTGGTCAACGTGACCGATGGTTCCGATGTTTACGTGCGGCTTGGTCCGCTCGAACTTGGCCTTAGCCACTGTGGGTCCTCCTCAGGACTCGGTTGCTTCGCATCCGGCGATTTATCGCTGCCGAATGTTCTGCAAGTTGGTGTGTATCTATGTTAGTTGCGCGCTGGTAGTGCGGCGATTACTCGCCCTTGTTCTTTGCAACAATCTCGTCAGCTACCGCGCGGGGAACCTCAGAGTAACTGTCGAACGTCATCGAGTACACCGCACGACCCGAAGTCTTGGACCTCAAGTCGCCAACGTAACCGAACATCTCCGACAGCGGTACGTGGGCGCGAACGACCTTTACGCCGGTCGCGTCCTCCATGGACTGGATCTGTCCACGGCGACTGTTAAGGTCACCGATGACATCTCCCATGTACTCCTCGGGAGTACGAACCTCGACCGCCATGAGCGGCTCGAGGAGAACTGGGTTTGCCTTACGAGCAGCTTCCTTGAAAGCCATGGTTCCCGCGATCTTGAACGCCATTTCGGACGAGTCAACATCGTGAGCGGCACCATCGAGGATAATTCCTCGAACGCCAACCATCGGGAATCCTGCGAGGATTCCGACGTTCATCGAGGCCTGGAAGCCCTGATCGATCGAGCCAATGTACTCGCGAGGAATACGGCCACCGGTGACTTTATTTACGAACTCGTAAATGTTGTCGCCTTCAACTTCCATAGGCTCAAGCGAAATCTGGACCTTAGCGAACTGTCCCGATCCACCGGTCTGCTTCTTGTGCGTGTAGTCGTGCTTGTCCACAACGCGTCGAATCGTCTCGCGGTAGGCAACCTGCGGCTTACCAACGTTGGCTTCAACGTTGAATTCGCGCTTCATACGGTCAACAAGGATGTCGAGGTGAAGTTCACCCATTCCCTTGATAACCGTCTGACCAGTTTCCTGGTTCTGTTCGGTACGGAACGTGGGGTCTTCTTCAGCGAGCTTCTGAATAGCGACGCCAAGTTTTTCTTGGTCGGCCTTCGTCTTTGGCTCGATCGCGACCTCGATAACGGGCTCAGGGAACGTCATCGACTCAAGAACGACTTGCTCGTTCGGGTCACACAGAGTGTCGCCGGTCGTGGTGTCCTTGAGGCCGATCACGGCGTAGATGTGTCCAGCCGTGACGCTGTCGACAGGCATCTCCTTGTTGGCGTGCATCTGGAAGATCTTTCCGATGCGCTCCTTCTTTCCCTTGGTGGAGTTAGCAACAGCTCCGCCAGAGTCAAGGTGCCCCGAGTACACGCGAATGTACGTCAGGCGACCGAAGAAGGGGTGCACTGCAACCTTGAACGCCAACGCCGAGAAAGGCTCTGCGGAGTCAGGCTTGCGGATGATGATCTTCTCTTCATCGCGGGGGTCAGTTGCTTCCATGGGAGGCACATCGACCGGCGAGGGGAGGTAATCAACAACCGCATCGAGCATCGGCTGAACGCCGCGGTTCTTGAAGGCAGAACCACAAAGCACGGGGTAGATCTCGCTGTTGACGGTGAGCTTGCGAATCGCAGCCTTGATCTCCGCAACCGTGATCTCTTCGCCACCAAAGTAACGCTCCATGAGGGCGTCATCGGTTTCAGCCACGACCTCAAGGAGTGCGGTGCGGTACTCCTCAGCCTTTTCCTTGAGGTCTTCGGGAATCTCTTCGATGGCGTACTTCGCACCCATCTGAACGTCACCCTTGGCGTCTCCGCGCCAGGTAAGCGCACGCATCTCGACGAGGTCGACGACGCCTTCGAACTCAGACTCGAGTCCGATCGGGAGCTGAAGAACCAGGGGGCGAGCGCCGAGGCGGTTCACGATGGTGTCTACCGTGTAGTAGAAGTCCGCGCCCATCTTGTCCATCTTGTTGACGAAGCAAATGCGGGGAACGTCGTACTTGTCAGCCTGGCGCCATACAGTCTCCGACTGCGGCTCCACGCCTTCTTTGCCGTCAAACACGGCGACAGCACCGTCGAGAACGCGGAGCGAACGCTCCACCTCGACCGTGAAGTCAACGTGGCCGGGGGTGTCGATGATGTTGATCTGGTTCTTGTTCCAGAAACAGGTCACAGCAGCAGACGTGATCGTGATGCCACGCTCTTGCTCCTGCTCCATCCAGTCAGTCGTCGACGCACCATCGTGAGTTTCACCAATTTTGTGGTTTACACCCGTGTAAAACAGGATGCGCTCAGTCGTGGTGGTCTTGCCGGCATCGATGTGAGCCATGATGCCGATATTGCGGACCTTTTTTAGGTCCGTGAGCACTTCCTGTGCCACAGGTTCCTCCGAAAGTTAGTTGGTGAAGAACGAATCTCAGCCGCGAGGCGAATCAGGCTTACCCTCATCCGCCTCGCTGCGAGGTGCTGACTACCAGCGGTAGTGAGCGAATGCCTTGTTCGACTCGGCCATCTTGTGGGTGTCTTCACGACGCTTCACAGCGGCGCCAAGTCCATTTGATGCATCCAAGATCTCGTTGGTGAGACGCTCGGTCATCGTCTTTTCGCGACGACCCTTTGCGTAGCTCGTGAGCCAGCGCAGTGCGAGCGTGTTTGCCCGGTGCGACTTGACCTCAACAGGCACTTGGTAGGTCGATCCACCGACGCGACGCGACTTGACCTCAAGGGTCGGGCGGACGTTGTCGAGAGCCTTCTTGAGGGTGACGACGGCATCTTGGCCGGTCTTCTCTGCTACGCCTTCGAGTGCGCCGTAAACGATGCGCTCTGCGAGGCCCTTCTTGCCGTCAAGAAGAATCTTGTTGACAAGCTGGCTGACAATAGGTGCGCCGTATACCGGATCCGCGACTACGGGACGCTTAGGTGCTGGTCCTTTACGAGGCATTACTTCTTGTCCTTCTTCGCGCCGTAACGGCTACGAGCCTGCTTACGGTTCTTTACGGCCTGGGTGTCGAGCGCTCCGCGAACGATCTTGTAGCGAACACCGGGAAGGTCCTTTACACGACCACCACGGATGAGCACCATCGAGTGCTCTTGAAGGTTGTGACCTTCACCGGGAATGTAGGCAGTGACTTCGGTTCCGTTAGAAAGCTTGACACGAGCAACCTTACGCAGCGCCGAGTTCGGCTTCTTCGGGGTTGTTGTGTAGACACGCGTGCAAACGCCGCGCTGCTGCGGGTTGGACTTAAGGGCGGGCGCCTTGGTCTTGACGACCTTCGGCGTGCGTCCCTTACGCACCAACTGCTGAATGGTGGGCACTCAATTACTCCTTGTTTTTGCTGCACGGTGACAGCGTCATGATGGTTAGCATTCGATGCTCTGGGCAGAACATCGAGTTCATCTGGATCCGCTCCCCGCCCACAGGCTGAATAAACAGCTTCTCTGAGTGGTTCGTGAATATGCCGTGGGGGTCAACCAGACGGTTGAGCCCAATGGTGCGGAGTTACTTGCACCCGAACCCCGCTCTCGCGGCGACCTTCAAGAGGCATAGTTCAAGCGCACGGCAAAGCGCACACCTCAGAAAGAATAGCCCCCCGGGCGCACCGGGGTCAAATGATCACAGCGCACACGCAGGCTCCAGAACAGGGCACGCGACTGCGCACGCCACCTTAGCGTTGAGCAGCAGTTTTCTCTGCAAGCTCGGCTTCCCACTTCGCCCGGGATTCACTGTTGCGCTGGGTGACCTTGCGGCCGCGCTTTGCGACGAGTGCGCCTGTCCACAGTGACACTTCACGGCCGATAAGGCCTGCTGCGATAACCAGCGGATCGGCCAAGGCACCGACGAACATAGCTTGAGCCTGCACGGGAGTGTTCTGGATAATGCCATTGATCAACAACAAGGCACCGATCGTGCCGAAATACACGACGAGACCGACAATGATGCTCGAGAAAACATGAGCAGCCCAGCCAGCGCGGTTCACAATGAGAGCGACGACAATTGCCCCCAACGCGAAAAACGCGACCGGGACGTAGAACGATGGCGCCTGCATAAATGCGAGAGCAACACGGCCGGTTGCCGCCGCACTGATGATCGCCACTGCGAGAGCGAAGACGATAGCAAAGACCAGGCTTGAGGCTAGAGCGATAAATACGCCGAAGCCTCGATTCCCGGCCACCTTCGGCGGTGTCGGTGCCGTCACATAAACCACTCGCAGTTCGCTGGATTCCGCACTTGGAGCAGCTGTTGTTGTCCCCTGTGGCTCGGCCTCGCCCACAATCTCCGTCTCAGCAGCCGGAGCGGGCACCGTCATCGGTTCAGCTTCGGCTTCAAGAGTGGCATCGTCGTACGACGCCGTATCGGTAGCCGCAACGAAACCAACGGGAGCGACGGGCTCCGCGGCTGGATCCACAAGGGGCGTGGTGTGCTGGGGCGCGTCCGCCGCATCAACGGCCTCGTCGACCACTACAGCATCTTCGATGTTGTCGTTTTTCTCGGCAGAAGAACCACGCTCTACAGATGGATCGGTCATGACTGTTGCCTCCTCGTGCCAGCGACTGATGCTCTCAGTGTACTGAAGCAACTCTCAGAAACGGGAAGGACGCCACGACCAAGCGGTCGTGGCGTCCCTCCTTATTGCGATTACTGTCTAGCCGACTGTCGTTCCGTCGTCGACGACGCCGGTCACAGTGGACAAGTCGGTACCGGGAAGCACGTACACAAAACCGGTTGACTTGAGCTGGAAGCTGCCGGGCTCGTCCCCTTGATCTACCGTCACGGAGCCGAGGGTGTAGGTGCGAACAGCTTTCTGCACTCGCTCCAAGAAGAGGTGAACCGCAGCGAACTCACCTTCGACCTCGATGTTGACAGCCACAGCCACAAGCCCGGGGACCGAAGCGACCGACTGAGTGTTCGCCTCAGAGCCAGGGTCCACTTCAGCGGTCGCTTCACCCTCTTCACCTTCTTCACCTTCGACCGGAGTCGACGGCGCCGCGTCAGCTTGAGGAGCAACAGCGAGGTTCGCACTGACGTAGGAGAGGTTGACGAGAGAGACTTCCGACTTACTCGCTATCGCTTGAACCTGCGCCGCGAACTTAGAGGTGTTGTGAGAATCCGGGATCGCCAACTGTAGTTCGTCCAGCTCGGCGAAGAGCTCGGTGGAGTCTGCGGCAAGTGCCTTTAGCCGATCGAGCTCTGTCTGCTTGATCTGGTTCTGGAGTTCGACGTCCGCAAGCTGTCGGTCAGACTCGGCTGCCGCGGTGTATGCCGGCCCGACTCCGACGGCGTAGCCCGCAGCGAGAATGACGATTACAGCGATCACCCCGATGAGGGTCCATAGACGCGTTAAGGTCATGAGCCGCTCCCTTCTTCCTCTGTGTCCTCGGTCGGCGACGGAGCCGGCGTTGACTCAGGCGCAGGCTCAGGCTCAGATTCTTCGGCAGTCTCCGCTTCTTCTTGCGCCGCGGGATCAAAACGCTTGAGCAACGCGCTCTCGTCTACAAACACAATTACTGAAGCGGTATATGCGCCCGCCTCTCCTTGCTCGACCGATACCAAAGTGGCGTCGGAGATCCCCGATATCTCGGGTAGCGAACGGACCCACGTATCGACAGCCGCAACACTCGGAAAGGACACTTCCAAGCCGACTTGAGCGATACGAATCGGGTCGAGCACCGAGGTGGACTCGCCATAAGCCTGGAGCGGCGTTGCGGTCTCGAAGCTATAGGAGACGACGGCACTATCTGTGCCCAGCTTCTTGTTGAGCGCGAGGATGAGTGTGTTGACCGAGATCTCAGTTGACGTCGCAAACTGTCGTGCACTCTTTGTCGACTCCACCATCTGGCTGGCGACGCGAACGTCGTTGTATTCGCCCTGCTGGTTGATGAGATTCTGCGTCTCCGTTCGCGCGGTCTCTAGGGTCAGCGTGCGCTGAAGCGAATAGAGATTGGTTCCCGCTGACGCAACAATTACGACTCCGATAGCGACAATCGCGACAAAAATGGCTCGACCACGGGCCCGCGCCGCTTGCTTTTTCTGCCCCACCTCAGGCGGGAGAAGGTTAACGTGCGGCGGATACGCCGTAGGGACCTTTACTTCCTTACGAGCTTTTGGCGCCTTTTGATTCTTGTCGCTCATGCCGAGACCCCCGTAACCAATCCGAGCGCAACCGACATATCGAACGGTGATCCTGTGCCCTTGAGACCACGCGAAACAGCGGTCATCGTGAAGGGGTCGGGTAGTGATGCCGGAGTTTTAGTGAACTCTGAGACAGTCTCTACGAGACCGAGAAGGTGCGATCCTCCACCGGTCATCACAATGCGGTCAATCGCGCGATTGTTACGCGCGTTCTGGAAGTACTGAATGGTTGCCCGAATCGCCATCAAAGTCTCGTTTACCAGCTCGAACGATACTTCAAGCGCGGGGCGCTGCTCCGCAGTGGCACGTGCGGCGATTACGCCCACCGATCGCTTGATCGCTTCGGCATCTCGAGTAGAAATATCGAGTCGTTGCGATATTCCTTTAGTAATATCGCCGCCGCCTGAAGGAAGGAAGCGAATGAAGTGAGGGATGTGCCCCTCCAGCGCAACGAGTGTCGTTGTCGACGCGCCGATATCGACAAGCAGAGTGGTCGTGCTACCCAATTCCGGTGTGGAGAACAGTCGCGTCAGAGCGAATGGAGCGAGGTCCACATTGACAGGTGCGACACCTCCGGCGGATGCCGCGTTCACATTGACGAGAACTGGCGCCTTGATGGCCGCCACGAGCATGCCCTGGAGCATGGGCCCAGTTTCGCCCTCCGCCTCAGCTGCGGGATAGAAGTCGAGCAGCGCATCGGAAGCGGGAACCGGAAGCAAATCTTGCACCTGAAAAGGCAACGATTCGCGTACTTGGTTCAACGGCAGTCGTGGCACCGTCACATCGCGAGCAACGACTTTGGAGTTTCCAAAGCCAACCACCACGTCGCGCGTGCGGATGCCGTTCGCTGACCACAACTTCTTGATCGACGCCGAAACGGTAGCAGAATCGATGACCTCGCCTGCACGCACCGCGCCCTCGGGCAAAGGTACTTCACCGAAGCGAAGCACCGTTGGCTTCTGAAGGTGCGGGTTCTCGACTTCAACAGCACGAATTGCTGTTGAGCCAATGTCCAGCCCCACTAATTTCTTTCCCATAGTTCCCCCCGGGTCACGGTCAGACGAGACCAGTGACCGCCATATATCCATTCCACAGTTGTGAACCGAAAGCGATGCCAACCCATGCGCCCGCGATCATCCACGGCCCAAATGGGATAGCTGTGCGCCGGCCTGCCCGCCGAATGATGAGCAATGCGATTGCAAATACGCCCCCGAGCAAGAATGCCGCAAAAGCACCCACGACGACGACCCCCCATCCGAGCCACCCGAGGTAAAGACCAAGGACAGCGGCGAGTTTGACGTCACCCATGCCCATGCCACGGGGCTGAATAATCGCGATGATGAAGTAGAAAGCGAAAAGCGCAGCGCCCCCGCCGAGAGCGCTGAGAAAGGCACCCCAGTTTCCAGTGCCCGCGCTCGCGACGGCGAGCAAAACCGCACCCACAACGATCGACGGCAGAACGATGCGATTCGGCAGGGTTTGCGTGTCAAGGTCGATGAGGGTGAGAGCGATCGAAATCGCTGCAAGGTAAAGGAACGCGGGAAGCGCCCAGATCAGAGTGGACTCTGCCCCGATGACGCCGGCTGTCACGCCGAAGGCAACTGCGGTCGCTGCTTCCACTAGTGGGTAGCGCGCTGCGATCGGCTCGGAACAGTCGCGGCAGCGGCCGCGAAGAAGCAACCACCCGACAACCGGAATGTTGTCGTACCACCGGATGCGGTGCTCGCATTTGGGGCACGCGCTCGGTGGCGAGGTCAGGTTCTCGCCGCGCGGCAACCGCCAGACCACGACGTTCAAGAACGAGCCAACAGCAAGTCCGAGAATGACAGCGAAAACGACGAGAAGAGAGGTTGCCGTCATCGAGCGGCACCTGATGCCTCGTAGGCTGGCTCCACCTCAATCCACACGTTTACACCATAAGTGGTGGTCACGGGCGAAAGGAACTTGGGAGGTGCCGTGTACTTAAGTCGGCCGTCATAGACATAGTCCTTGACGTAGCCGCCGCTACCGCTCCGAACGATTCCGCGGAACTTCTGAGCGATCGCGCCGTTGACGGTAAGGGTGCCGCGGCCGCCACCAATGCTGGGGTTCTGAACGGCGAAAGTATGACCGACCGAGAGAATCGCAGCATCAATGCGTCGGTTATAGCCGCCGAGCAGCGTGTGGTGATAGTAACGGTTAGATCCCGTCGTGGGGTTCCACACCCAGACTGCGTCATTGCCCACAAGGCCGAGCATGTCTTCCTGAGGATCGCTGTAGCGGATGTCGCCGGTTACGTAAATGTAGTGTTCCGCCGAGAGCGTTGCTTGACCGTTCAGCGTTCCCTTAACAAAGAGGTCTCCATTACGGCATTCGTAGCTTCCACTCGGAGCGACCTCGTAGCGAATTGGGTAGCCAAGGCCGTTGCCATTTCCATTGCTGTCGCGATAGCCGCTCTCGCCGACGCAGGAGAGACCACTCGGACGGTTCCAGCTCTCCCAGTAGTTGGGGTCGCCTACGACGCTCGGCACATTCTGAACGTAAATCACGTTGCTCGGTGGCAAAGTGAATGTCGCGCCAGAGCTACTACGGAGCCCGGAGAGACTTCCGCACGTTGACGGCGTGCTTCCCCCTGTTGCGGGAGAACCTGTGATCTGGGTCTTCTTAGTCCACGGCGAGCGCACCGTGATCGTGCCGTTCGAGTTCAACTGGATTTCCGTCGGACCGGTATACAGGCAGCCTGGGCGTGGCACCCCGTCGGTGACAAGATCAGATCGCGTCTCTCTCAAATGCTGTGAGTTCGTCGCTGGCATTCCGATCACGGGACTAAAGCTCGGCGAACCGGGGACGTCGAAGTACTGACCGCTGCAGTAGTATCCGTTGGAGTCACGTGGGTTGTACTTGTTTCCGCTCGACGGTCGGTAACTCGTGGTAACTGCTCCCAAGAAGCTCGCGCTGCAAATGCGAATCGTGTCGTTGGAATGTACTGGGCCATCGACGGTGTCCCCGCCGGAGAAAGCGATCTCCCCGCAGTTCCCTGAGATGCTGCTGCGGCCATCCCACCAGTACTTCACACAGTTGTTACTCACGCTGCTGAACGTAGGGTCCATGATTTCGTAGTCGGTGAAATAGAGGAAGTCGATAAAGCCGGATTGGCGAAGGTCAGCCACGATCGTTCGAGTTTCGCCGCCTACCTTTCCCGTCGACCGCACGCGGATGGTTCCACTGCTCTGATACTTCGAGTTGTCGACCTCGTAGCGAAAGTAGGAATTGTCCGAGCTACCGGGCACCTTCACCCAGGGCTCGCTGGCGAGGGTGTTGAAGGCGGGGTTCGCGTTGGCGCCGGTGGGCAGCCGAACGTCACTCGTGGACGAGAAGTCCGCGAGAGGGTTTCCGTACTGAACGTAGGAGGTGTCTTCCGAGAGCCGGCTCTGGTAGTCCTCAACACCGGCGTACGCTGCGGCAAGAGAAGCCGACCACTCTTGCGTGGCGGCCGCTTGACGAAACCCTCCAGTGGCGTAGGCAACTGCGGTCGTCACCAAGAGACCGAGGACGACAGTGATGCCAATCACCATGGGAAGCGCGGCGCCCTGATCGCCTCCGATACGGGCACGAAGAAAGCGGATCATCGATCAATTCCAATCCTGGAGAATCCAAGGTTCGGGATACCTACGGTGTTTTCGAGCGTTGCAGTTTTGGCGCTTCCGGTCGGATCCGTCTGAACGGTCATTGTCACCTTGACCGCGGCGATCTGGCGACGCTGCGATTCGGAAAGGGATCCACTGGACGGCACGACGAGTTCGACATTGTCTTTGGTATAGAACCTAAACACTGGAGTACCGCCCGTCGCGATCTGACGGACGACGGTGCGTTCGGAGGCTGCCGCGCTATAGAACGAAAAATAGCCAGAGGAGAGAGGACGCGCGTCCCAGCGAGTCTCAACCAGTGTGCGGTCCGTCGTGATGCGGAACTGAACTTTGACCGGTTCTGGACTAAGCGCATCGGTATCCAAGTAGGCCTGCAACACGACGTTCTCGGCACTGGCCACACTGAAGACGGGCTCATTCAAGGTAGCGGATGGTACCGGATTCTCCGTACCCGCCCGAATGACACGAGTCAGCTCATTCATAGCGATTGTCGCGGCCGAGGTGTTGGCCGACGCTGAACGCTCTTCGCTGAAGGTTTTGGTGAACGTGACGAAAATCGTCATCACCATCGCGAGAAGCATTCCCATCAGCGCCACCGTGACAATGAGCTCGCTGAGCGTAACACCACGCTGTTCGTGACGGAGTTGGGATACGCGAGAGAAGAGAAGTCGCCGAAAGCTACGCATTAGCTTGCCACTCGAGGGTCGACGGTCACTACGCCAGGCACCGTGGAGGTTCCACCGATGACGGGAGTCAGGATGCTTCCCAACCCGAGCGGAATCCACGCGCCAGCGACGCGGCGCTCAATCTCCCACGTTCCGTATGGCAGTGCAATGAACTGCGTGCTCGCATTGAGTGAATTGAAGTTGAGGGTGATCGACTCGGTGCAACCCGGGTCGCCGCTACCGGCTACGGGCGCCGTCGACTTCACTCGAATTCGAGATCCCGAGATCGCACTCACGTCAACGAGCCCCATAGGCACCACCATGTCGACGCTGCCGCCCGGGTTCGCCGCCACCGGTGCCGGGTCGGGAGAACGATAGGTCACTCCCGCCACAACCTCTTCCGGCCACAGCGCAGGGTTTGGTGAGGCACAGTATTTAGCGGTACTCGCCGAATCTTCCGGTTTGGGAATGTACTCCCCCGCGATACCGACGTAGCCAGAGCGCCAAGGGAAAAGATCGACATTTCGAGTCAGGCTCGATGAGCTGCTGCTGTCGGTGTAGACGCCATACGAGCTCAGGAATGTCGTGTCCATGTTCTTCGGGATCTCGACGTTTGATGGAGCGGGAGTTGCAACATACTTCAGGTCGAAGCGCGCCGACTTGTCGTAGTTGAACGAGACGGAGCTCGCCGTTCCCGCGACCACCTGAGTCAATTGCGAAGGCGACGACGATTGACCGTCATCGGTGATGTATCCCGAGCGGGAAACACTGACGTTGTAGTTGCCAGGGGCCACCTTCAGGATGAAGGTGCAGCCCTGAGCGTCTGTCGCGGCTGGTGACGTTGAAAGGCTCTGGGCCCCCTCAGGCGGTGATGCTGGGCTGGCGTCAACGCTAACGCCGGCCGAACCTTCACCAGAACCACCGAGCACAGACACGAGGATCGTCCCGAGAGCCGGGTCATTGATTCGATCATCCGGAGCAAGCAGGCTGTCAAAACGTACGGGCTCGGTACCGGCTCGCATGTTGGGCCAGGAAACCTCGATATTGATGCGCTTGTACTGGAGCGTTCCGCCGCCGGAGCCGCACGAGGCTTCCGTGTTGCTTGACGGGACCCACGCCGTCGAACGACGAACGGTGAAGACATCACCATTGAGCGTCTTCGTGTACGTGTCGTCAAAAAGTGTAAAGACGTCGCCGGCATCGCGGGCAAGGTCTACCTCTTGGGCAGCGAGGTTAGCGGCGACTACGCGAGCTCGGTTATCGCGCGTGATTGCCAGAACAGTGGCTAGTGATTGCAGGACTCCAAGCGAGACGACCGCGAAGATCATCATCGCCACGAGTACCTCGAGAAGGCTCAGCCCTGCGTCGGAGCTACGGAGACGCTGTAGAACCTTATGCATGATGAGCCCCTTTCGTGCGGGTATAAGGGTGTGCAAGTTGTGCGGTCGGAGATGGGTTCTCCTTGGTGAGAGCGATCACTCTCGGGTGGAACGGAAACGGGGCGCCGCCGCTTGGCGACGCCCCGTCTCGGTAGTTATCTTGCTACTACGGCGTGGTCGAAGAAGCAGCCTTCTCGGTCTTACCGGTGCTGCTGTCGTAGGTCCATGTCTGGCCGGTGTAGTCCTCGTGGCCGAAAACGAGCACGTAGGTGGTGGCAGTCGGGGTAACGCTCGTGAGGATTACCTTGTCGGTCTTCTTGAATCCGTTAAGACCCAAAGCAGTCTCGTCGAGGTCCGTGAACGAACCGTTGTTGCCTACCGCGTAGGTCTCGGCAGCGATAACAGCGTTAGCGATGTCCGACTTGACCTGCGATTCCCAGGCGCCCTGGCGCTGGTTGAGGAAGAAGGGGATAGCGATAGCGGCAAGGATGCCGATGATCAGAACAACAACGAGGAGCTCAACGAGAGTGAAGCCCTTCTGGTCGTTCTCGAGGTCGTTGCGCTTGCTGCGCAGTGCTTCGTTCAAACGTGCGATCATTATGGATTTCCTGTCTGTGGTTCGGATCTTGGACAGGGGCCCCCAGAAAAAATCAGCTTCTCAGCCCCCCACAAAAAATACTCTCAACATGTGGGCTAGCTGAGAATCCCACAAACGGGGGTGAACCGCCCGAATCACGCCCCCAGTCTGAGGGGCGAGGTGCGAGTCGTGGCGGTTTTTGCGCCTAGTTCAGGGGTAGATTCCGCCGGCACAACTCCACGGGACTCGCCCGCGACGGCCGGAAAGCGCGCACTCCCCTGTGCTGCGTCCTCTAACCGAAATGCACGTCAACGGCCAAGCGGGGGCATCGCGACTCGGGTCGCGATGCCCCCGCTTGGGGCTGCTAGGTGCCTGGGTGCTATTTGATCTGGTCGAAGATGGCAAAGATCGGCATGTAGAGCGCGATGACCATCACGCCTACGATCGCGCCAATGACACCAATCATGAGCGGCTCGATAAGTGCCGTGAGCTGCTCAGTAGTCTTCTGCACCTCATCGTCGTAGAAGTCAGCGATCTTCGAGAGCATGACCTCCATCGAACCAGCATCTTCACCAACGGCGACCATCTGGGTCACCATCGAAGGGAAGACCGGCTCTTTGGCTAGAGGAACAGAAACCGACTGACCGGAACGGACAGAGTCTGCCACGCGACGAAGGGCTTCCTCGATGACAAAGTTTCCCGACGTCTCCCCGACGATCGACAGTGCATGAAGAATTGGCACACCAGCGCCGAGCATGGTTCCAAAGTTACGCGTGAAGCGCGAGATCGATACCTTTCGGAAGAGAGGGCCAAAGACGGGCGCCCGCAGCTTCCACGGGTCAACAGCCTTACGGACCTTTTCTGTGTGCTTGTTCTTGCCCCACCACACGCTGAAGATAATGCCGCCAACGACAAGAATCGGGGCAATGATGGTCATTCCATCAGACATCCACACCAGCATCTGGGTGAGCAGTGGCAGCTCGCCACCGAGGTCGGCGAACATTTCCTCGAACACCGGCACAATGAAGAGCAACATTCCCACCACGGCAGCGATCGCCATAATGAGAACGACCACGGGGTAGGTCAGCGCAGACTTAATCGTTCCGCGGAGCTTTACTTCGCCCTCAAAGTTGTTCGCGATCGATTCGAGCGCGTTGTCGAGGAATCCGCCCGTCTCACCCGCACGAACCAGGTGGATCATAATTGGCGGAAAAACCGTGCCGTGCTTGGCAAACGCATCCGACAGCGTTCCACCGGTTTCGACGTCTTGACGAATCTCTCCGAGAGCCTTCGCAAGCGTGGGGTTTTCCGTCTGCTCCGAGAGGATGACCAGCGCCCGGATAAGCGACAGTCCCGACGAGATCATCGTCGACATCTGACGGCTCATCACCGCGAGGTCATCAAGGCCAACGCCCTTCTGCAAGAAGGAGATGTTGATCTCTTTGTTGAGGCCGGTGCCGGCACCCGCTTCAGTAACCGAGATCGGGCTAATCTCCATGGCACGAAGGCGCACCAGGACCGCGTTCTCGCTCGAGGCATCAATGCGTCCCTTGACAACCTTGCCCGACTGATCGCGGGCCTTGTACTCAAAAGACTTGGTGGAAGAGGTCGTAGCGGCCATTATCTCGGTACTCCCGTTGAGCTGTCGCTCATCAATCGGTGCATACCCTCGGGGTCATGAGCCTTAGCCATGGCAGCCTCTTCGGTAATCGCACCAGACTTAGCGAGACCAGCAAGGTGCTGGTCCATCGTGTGCATTCCCGCACCACGGCCAGCCTGCATCGCCGAGGGGATCTGATAGATCTTTCCTTCGCGGATGAGGTTGCCAATGGCCGGGTTCATCGTCAGTACTTCTGTCGCCACAACTCGCCCTTTGCCGCTGGCACGACGCACGAGCGTCTGACAGATGATGCCCTGAAGCACCGCAGCGAGCTGAGTACGCACCTGACCCTGCTGGTGCGGCGGGAAAACATCGATGATGCGGTCAACAGTTTGCGCAGCATCCTGAGTGTGCAGGGTGGCGAACACGAGGTGGCCCGTTTCTGCAGCGGTCAGCGCGATCGAGATGGTTTCTAGGTCTCGAAGCTCACCGATCAGAATGACATCGGGGTCTTGACGCAAGACATGCTTAAGGGCGTTCGTAAACGAGTGAGTATCACGACCGACCTCGCGCTGATTAACCAGTGACTTCTGATTGCCATGCAAGAACTCGATGGGGTCTTCCACCGTGACGATGTGGTCAGCACGGGTGCGGTTGACCAAGTCGATCAGCGCGGCCAACGTCGTCGACTTACCGGACCCTGTAGGACCGGTAACGAGCACCAACCCGCGAGGAAGAGTTGCAAACTGGGAAACTGACTCCTGGATGCCGAGGTCTTTCAACTGCTTGATCTCGGTCGGAATGATGCGGAAGGCAGCGCCCAGGTTGCCACGGTCCATGTAGAAGTTGACACGGAAACGGGCAGCCTCCGATAGCTCGAACGCAAAGTCGAGTTCGAGAACCTCAAGGAATTGTTCCTCCTGCTTTTCGTCGAGGATGCTGAACAGGGCGTCACGCGTACGATCCTTATCCCAGGCAGCTACTCCCTTGAGGGGCTGCAGTCCTCCGTCAATACGGATCATGGGAACAGCACCCGATGCGATGTGGAGGTCAGAAGCACCGGTATAGACGACTTCTTTGAGAGCGTCGAGCAATTCGGGGCTCGATCCCTCCCGCGCCGTGAGCTCCATCTCGGGGCGCGCTTCGCGCTCCTCTTCCACAATCTCGGGCACCGAGAGCAACTGGGACTCTCGCGTCGGCTGAGGGTCCGCGGCACCGAATCCGCTTGTGAAGCTCAAGAGCCCCTCATCGACGCCGGGCGGTGGGAAATTCAGTTCGCCCTCGGCCGCGGGAGCAATGTCGGGCAGGTCAAGCAGACCACCTTCGGGAGCAGACTGCGACGGGAATTTCACCGTAGGAGCATCTGCCGAAACCTCATCCAAGATCTGGGTTGGGTTGTCGGCAGGCGAACGTGGCGTGTCTTCCGTAAAGTAGGGAACTTCGGCAGCGGTCGGCGACGGCGCGGTTCCGGCAGCGGGAGCGGCAGCGGCGGAAGCCGCCGAAGCAGCAGGAGCTTCCGGTTCAGCGACATCGGGGTCAGGAAGTGATGCGCCAGCAGCCGACGTCGCGGCTGACGTCTGAGACATTGCGCCCGCCGCCGCTTGGCGGAACAGTTCATCAAGTGAATCGATCGACGTGACAGGTTCGCTAGCCATCCGGCGAGCGCGGCGCCCGCCTTCAGCACCTGCTACTGTCTGGCTGGCCTCAGCCTGAGTTGCCTCGGCCGCGGGCTCCGACGCAGGAGCGCTCTGAGGTGCAGCGGTGGCGGAGGTCGGTGAGGCCGGTGGTGCCGGCGGTGCGGCCGGGGGTGTTACACCCGAAGTATCTGTGCTCTTAATCGAACCAGACGGCGGCGGGATCGTCGGAAGCGGCGAGGCAGGAACGGTCGCCGCCGACGCTGCCGGCGCAGTGCCCGTTTGAGCCCACTCAGGGAACGGTGACGCAGTTGCCGCTTGCGGCGTACCTACGCCAGGAACACTGGTTCCCGGCGTGGGTGGTGGCGCATCCGTTGGAACGCTCTGCCCGGCAGGCGCACTCTGCCCCTTCGGAGTAAACAAACTCTCATCGACCGATTGCGACGGGATGTCGTAAATCCGCTTAGCCATAATTCCCCCAGATAATTCGTCTTATGCGACGACGCGCAAAATCTCTTCGACGGTCGTTAGACCGAGCTGGGCCTTAGCCCATCCATCCATCCGCAGAGTTCTCATCCCCTGCTCCACCGCCACCCGGCCAATTTCAGCACTCGACGAGCGCGCGACCGCGAGGCGTTCAATTTCTTCGGTGACCGCCATTACTTCATGAAGGGCGATTCGGCCGCGGTAACCCGTCTTCGAGCACACGGTGCACCCGACCGGCGCATACAGAGTCGGCATGGGACCTTCGGGATTGAAACCGACCTTAAGGTTCACCAGATCTTGCGGGTTGTGAACGGCGGGCTGCTTGCAACGGTCACACAAACGGCGCGCCAGACGCTGGGCCACGACACAGTCGATAGCAGAACCCACCAAGAAGGGTTCAATGTCCATCTCAATCAATCGAGTGACGGCACTCGGAGCGTCGTTGGTGTGAAGGGTGCTCAACACGAGGTGGCCAGTAAGGGCGGCCTCGATCGCAATCTGCGCCGTTTCCTGGTCTCGGATTTCACCAATCAGCACGACATCCGGGTCAGATCGCAGAATTGAACGCAGCGCACTCGCAAATGTAAGGCCGGCCTTCGGGTTGACTTGAACCTGGTTGATTCCCGCCATGCGGTACTCCACCGGGTCTTCCACCGTGATGACGTTGATCTCGGGGCGCGCAACCGCATTCAGAGTCGTGTACAGCGTGGTCGACTTACCAGAACCGGTAGGACCGGTAACAAGGATCATGCCGTAGGGCTTTACGTACGCCTCTTTGTACACCTTCGCGTTGTGTTCGAGTAGGTACAGCTGACTCAAGTCCAGCGTGGTGTTCGAGTTGTCGAGAATTCGCATGACAACTTTTTCGCCATAGACGGTCGGCAGTGTGGCGACACGAAGGTCGATTTTCTTCTGACCGTGGATGACGGAGATACGGCCATCCTGAGGCTTACGACGCTCTGCGATGTCCATTTCAGCCATGATCTTGAGGCGCGAGATGACACCGTTCTGAATCTGACGAGGAGCGCGTTGCATTTCGTGAAGCACGCCGTCAATACGGTAACGAACGCCGAGGTCGTGCTCACCGGGCTCAATATGAATGTCCGAGGCCTTGTCTTGGATGCCCTGGCTGATGAGCAAGTTCACGAAGCGAACGATAGGTGCGTCGTCTTCGGTCGGCTCATTGTTGTTCGCGGCAAGAGCGACATCCGTCGTCGTTGCTTCCTGCTCGAGCTCGCTGCTCAGGCTGGAGAGTTCACCGTCCGCGCGGTGGAAGCGGTCGAGAGCGGTTTGGAGGTCGCTACGCTCGGCAACGACCACGCGAATCTGACGGCCGGTAGCTGCACGAATGTCGTCGAGGGCAAAGATATTGCCGGGATCGACCATGGCCAAGACAAGATATCCCTCGCTGAAGGCAATAGGGAGAACTTCGTGACG
This sequence comes from Salinibacterium sp. 10G20-15, assembly GCF_057365065.1. Taxonomy (NCBI): domain Bacteria; kingdom Bacillati; phylum Actinomycetota; class Actinomycetes; order Micrococcales; family Microbacteriaceae; genus Salinibacterium; species Salinibacterium sp. 10G20-15. The sequence continues at coordinate 1,576,345 of NZ_CP195118.1, read as the reverse complement.
GCGACAAATAGCGGCTGGCGCCAAGGCGACCGCTTGATGGTCAACAGCGAAGTCGACGAGCTCAACAAACGGTACTCCGGCTTGAGCTGCGCGCGCTGAAGCGAGCTGCGCCGGCGAAATGGTTCCGCTATCGAGCAAGTTTCGAACGAGTGCTTCCTCGTCGGTGTGAGAAGTCCCCACAGAGTCAATGCTCTCAATTGGCATCATTCCGCGAAGAATCAGTACTTCAGCAAGTGTGGTCACGCGTGCCTCCCCCCAAGGTCCTAGCGGAGTTCAACGCTAATCGACTCACATCTGCACCACTAGCCCCACTTGTGAGGGGTAGTCAGGACGTTTCAGGAAGCCCATTCGCCGCGAGTCGCAGCATTGAGTGCCAAAGTGATGCTTTTCTCGACGTAGGCATCAAGTCGCGGGAGAGCGCACTCGCTGACGACCCCAGAGATGTCGGGCCCGTGACGATGCGCGCAGGCCTGCACGGTGGAGCGCGATGCTGCAAGGCACGTTGAACACGGTCGCGTCGATCGGGCGTCTTCTCCGCGACAGTGTCGCTCCTCATGAAGCGCGACGGCGAGTTGGAACGTCACGAGTTCCAGCGTCTCCACGAAGGAATGAATGAGATCGTGCGGCCATTCAGCCGTGCGGTCAAACGCGGCAAAGTCAGAGTCACGGCACGCAACGCATCCCTCGTCGGTGCCGGGAGCCGGCTGGCGCCATTCTGAAACGAGCCGGTACCAGCGTTGGAGAGAACAGTCGATGAGGTCATTTACCGCGTGACGGTTCATCAACCCACTCCCCCGAAAGTAACCATGTGACCTAAGCGATCGTCGCACCGAGGGCCAAGTTACGGCAGTCGTCACTATCAATGACACCTGTTTGGGGGACAGACAGAAAGTTCCGGTACATTTATGAGGATGACTGCAAATTCTTGCGGGACGCACCGACCCTGATCCGAACGGGGACACGATTGACACCGCACAATGAATACCCGCCACGCCGCTATCGCGTTGGGCATGTGGATGATCATGAGACCGTGCAGTTGGGCTTCGCATCGCTCCTCGGCAACTGCATCGATGTGGTACTCCACTCTTCCGCCGCACGCGTGCAGGAACTCGATGCTGTCGCCTCCGAACTCGATCTCGTCGTTCTCGATGTGCGGCTTTCCGACGGCAGCAACGTCGAAGACAACGTCGCGTGGCTGCGCGAACGAGGGATCAATGTACTCGTATTTACCGCCGCCGATAACGCCTCGGAAGTTCGCGCCGCTTCTCGTGCCGGAGTGCTCGGAATCGTCCGCAAATCAGAATCTCGTGAAGTGATCATTGATGCCGTTCGTGAAGCTGCCCTCGGTAACCCCGTCGTAACCACAGACTGGGCTGCCGCTCTAGACTCCGACCCTGAACTAGCCGCGGCCGGCTTGAGCCCCAAGGAACAGGAGGTGCTCGCGCACTACGCCTCCGGTGACAAGTCCGTGGCAGTCGCTCACCGAGCGGGGCTTTCGGCAAGCACAGTTGCCGAGTACGTCCGTCGCATTCGCTATAAGTACGCGATGGCCGGTCGCCCTGCCGCGACCAAAGTTGACCTCTACAAGCGAGCCGTTGAAGACGGCATTCTGCCTCCCCCAAGCTCATGAGTTCAGCCAAGAGCGCGAATCCGCGCGCTGGACCACCACACGCGGCCGGCGGTGCCGAACTCGGTGTCGTGCGCACGATGACACTAGTTTTCGCAGCGGCTGCGATGATGTTTCTTGGATTGTCGTTCGGCTCATTCTTTGACGAAGCGGGCTATGTTCTCCCCCATTGGGAGCTCGTAGCGGCAGTTGCGATTTTCGGCACACCCCTGATCATGGCTGCGGTGGCACCGTGGAGCTCTCTGCGGCAACTGCGCATACTTCACGCGGCATATGCGATCATTTTTGCCGTCACGGTAGTGAGCTGGATACCGGCGTTTGTCAACGGACCGATGCCCCCGGAGCTCGCTCCCTGGGTCGTGGGGTTGACGGCCTTGGGCACCACCCCGGCCGCGATCGCGTGGCGCCCGCTTATCGCGTGGCTCTATCTTCTGGCGGCGTCATTCGTCATCGCCCCCATCCGGATCATCGCTGACGGTGGGGCCGATGTCTCGCTCGCCGTGCAGTTTGCCTTCTTCACCATCACGGTCTGCGCAGCCTTCACCGCGGTCGCCACCGTCGCGACGGCTGCCGGTCGTGAAGTCGACGCAGCCACTACCGCTGCGCGTGCCTCCTCTATGCGAGCCGCAGCGCTCACTGCCCGCGGCGAGGAACAGGCGCACCTTGACGCTCTTGTTCACGATGAAGTGATCGCTACGATTTTTGCCGCGGCCGGAGCCGGGCGAAGCGACTCCGGCTCCACTCGAGCGCAAGCCGCGCGCACGATCGCCCGCCTCAGCGAATTGAGCGACGCCACCGCCAGCGTTCCCGAGCTCATCCACGTCGACTACTTCGTGCAAGGACTTGCATCGTCCATCGCAGAAACGTCAGATGCCGCAGCACTCGTGGTTCACGGCTCCCGGCGGCCGCCACTGCCATCATCGATCGCAAGCGCCCTCATCGAAGCGACAGTCGAAGCGCTGCGCAATAGCGTGGTGCACGCCGGGAATGCTGCCGTCGCCCGAGAGGTGCGTCTCAGCCTGAGTACTGAGGGAGTCGAGATCGTGGTGAACGACGACGGCAAAGGGTTCGACCCCGCTGCCGTTCCGGCCAACCGTCTCGGCATCGTTGTGAGCATCCTCGGTCGCGTTAACGCACTTCCTGGTGCCAGCGCTACAGTGTCCTCCGCACCCGATCACGGCACCCGCGTCACGGTGGGATGGTTCGAATGATCAGCAACTTGCCACCGCGAGCACGGCTCGATCTGCCACAGATTACCGGTCGTGGCGCCCACATTCTGATGTGGATCTATTTCGTCACCATCTCGGCACTCGCTTTGCTGTCGCTCGACGACGTCAAATCTCCCCTTCCCGTCTATATCTCTATCGGGCTCTTCGCGACAGTGTGGTTCATTCTGACGAACGACACGCGCCCTCGAGTCGGTATCGGCGCCAGCCTCTACGTGATCGTGACGAGCGTGGCCGTGACCGCAATCTCCTCCAGTAACGCGATAGTAGGAGGCTTTTCCCAGTGGTACGTGGGGGTCGGCGCACTCGCGATGTTCTACCTCTGCCTTCGGCGGCGGAATCTTCTGGCATGGCTCGGCTTCAGCCTGATGGGCGGCGTGGTGATCCTGTGGGGGTTCTCCACCGAGGATCGCCTGCTCGAAGCAATCGTGCTCGTCGCACGCCAAGCCCCGTTCGTGTTGGTAGGGTCACTGTTCACGCTGGGGATGGAGCGCACACGTCAGCGGCTTGACGGCATCCACAACGTCGAGACAGCTCGCGCAGCTGCCGAAGCGGCCGCTCTTGCGCGAACGGCTGAACGCTCTCGTCGGCTCGCAGCACTCGACGCTGCTGTGGGCGCGCAGTTGAAGCGCATCGCCGATGGTGATGAGCTCACCGATGACGACCGGGCCGAGCTTGTGATCGCTGAAGCGCGACTTCGCGACAGCCTTCGCGCCCGCCAGCTCGATCTCCCTGAGGTCGTCGCTGCGGTGCAACGCGCTCGGCGTCGTGGAATCACGGTCGTGCTGCTCGATGATCGTTATCCGCTGCCGCTGCCGAGTGGCGCGCTTTCTTCCGTCACGGAGGCTGCCGTTCGCGTTCTTGACACCGCCTCGGCTGGAACTGTCACAATTCGCTTGCTTCCTGCGGGACGTCCACTGCTCGCCACGATGGTTGCCGACGATGATGAATACTCTCGCTTCGAGATCCCTGCGCCATAGCTGACGTCGTGCGATGTGCCGCGGGCGTGGTGATGTTCGTGTAGTAAACCTAGCCGTGCCGCACGGGCGAGGCGCAATGACGAAGGGCCCCCGTCACAATGACGAGGGCCCTTCGTGGTATCGCCCGGAGGCGATGCCGGGATTACTTAGTTGTAGGTTCCCGGCGTGGAGTCATTCGAGCTGAAGCTGTCGAAGTCGACGAAGCTCAAGTCGCTCTCAGTGAGGCTTGCATCATCAGCGAAGATGCGGTTGGGGTACCGTTCGGCTTTCGCCTCTTCCGTTGCCTCGACCGATACATCGCGGTAGCGAGCCAATCCCGTACCAGCCGGGATGAGCTTACCGATGATGACGTTCTCCTTAAGTCCCATGAGCGGGTCGGACTTGCCTTCCATGGCCGCCTGCGTAAGAACGCGGGTGGTCTCCTGGAACGACGCAGCCGACAGCCACGACTCGGTCGCCAGCGAAGCCTTGGTGATACCCAAGATCTCCTGACGAGCGGATGCCGTTGCCTTACCCTCGGTGAGAACACCGCGGTTGAGTTCGTTGTACTTCGAACGGTCGACCAGCTCACCCGGGAGGAGACCGGTGTCACCGTGGTCAACAACAGTCACCTTGCGGAGCATCTGACGAACGATGACCTCAATGTGCTTGTCGTGAATCGGCACACCCTGCGAGCGGTAAACGCCCTGCACACCGTCGACGAGGTGCTGCTGCACGGCACGAACACCGCGAACGCGAAGAACTTCCTTCGGGTCAACGTTTCCGACGTGAAGCTGCTGTCCAAGCTCAACGTGCTCGCCGTCCTCAACGAGGAGGGTCGCACGACGCAATACCGGGTAGGCGATGGGCTCGTCACCGTTATCGGGCGTGAGGATCAGCTTGCGGCTGCGGTCGGTGTCTTCGATCGTGACGCGACCAGCGGCTTCTGCGATGGGGCTTGCACCCTTAGGGGTACGAGCTTCGAAGAGTTCCGTAACGCGGGGAAGACCCTGCGTAATGTCGTCTGCCGAAGCAACACCACCGGTGTGGAAGGTACGCATGGTCAGCTGGGTACCGGGCTCACCGATCGACTGTGCGGCGATAATTCCGACAGCCTCACCGATGTCAACGAGCAGACCGGTTGCGAGCGAGCGGCCGTAGCAGACGGCACACACACCAACAGCGGACTCACACGTAAGCACCGAACGAACCTTGATGCTGTGAACACCGGCTGCAACGAGCTTCTCGAGCAGAACGTCTCCGACGTCTGCACCAGCAGCAGCGACTACATCGCCCTTGTCGTTGGTGGCATCCGCAGCGAGGCTGCGAGCGTAGACCGAGTTCTCAACGTTGTCGTCAAGGACCCACTTGCCATCAGCGTTCTGCGTTGCGATGGGCATGTCCAGTCCCTTGCGGGTGCCACAGTCGTTTTCACGAATGATGACATCCTGCGACACGTCGACGAGTCGACGCGTGAGGTATCCGGAGTCTGCAGTACGCAGTGCGGTGTCGGCCAGTCCCTTACGAGCACCGTGAGTCGAGATGAAGTACTCGGCTACGGTCAGGCCTTCCTTGTAGGAGTGAACGATCGGGCGAGGGATAATCTCACCCTTCGGGTTCGATACCAGACCACGCATACCGGCGATCTGACGAACCTGCATCCAGTTACCACGAGCACCAGACGACACCATGCGGTTGATGTTGTTGTCGGTGCGGAAGTTGGACTGCATCGCAGTCGCTACTTCTGCGGTTGCCTTGTTCCAGATCTCGATGAGCTCCTGACGACGCTCAGCGTCGGTCGTGAGTCCCTTCTCGAACTGGCCCTGGACCTTTGCGGCCAACTTCTCGTAGCGGCCGATGATCTCCGGCTTGGTCGGCGGGGTCACGATGTCAGACAGCGCAACCGTTACACCCGAGCGAGTAGCCCAGTGGAATCCAGCATCCTTGATCGCGTCAAGAGCTGCGGCAACATCGACCTTCACATACCGCTCGGCGAGGTCGTTGACGATGGCCGAAATCTGGCCCTTGTCCGCGAGTGCTTCGACGTACGGGTAGTCCTTCGGAAGCGCCTCGTTGAAGAGCGCGCGACCGAGGGTCGTTTCCATGAGCTTGGACTGACCCTGAACGAAGCCCTCAGGAGCATCTTCCTCAGCGAGGTAGACGTTGTCGAGGCGCAAACGGATCTTGGCGTTGAGGTCGAGCGAGTGCTGGTCGAACGCGAAGATTGCTTCAGCAACCGACGAGAACGCACGGCCTTCGCCGACTGCACCCTCCGTGAGCGTGGTCAGGTGGTGCAGACCGATGATCATGTCCTGTGTGGGCAGGGTCACCGGACGACCGTCAGACGGCTTGAGGATGTTGTTGCTGGCGAGCATAAGCACGCGAGCTTCAGCCTGTGCCTCTACCGACAACGGAAGGTGAACAGCCATCTGGTCACCGTCGAAGTCAGCGTTGAAAGCCGCACAAACGAGGGGGTGAAGCTGAATAGCCTTACCCTCAACGAGCTGAGGTTCGAATGCCTGGATACCCAAACGGTGCAGGGTTGGTGCACGGTTCAGCAGCACGGGGCGCTCACGAATGATCTCTTCGAGTACATCCCACACCTGCGGACGTGCACGCTCAACCATGCGCTTGGCGCTCTTGATGTTCTGCGCGTGGCTCAAGTCGATCAGGCGCTTGATAACAAACGGCTTGAACAGCTCGAGAGCCATCTGCTTGGGAAGACCACACTGGTGCAGCTTGAGCTGCGGTCCAACGATGATGACCGAACGACCGGAGTAGTCAACGCGCTTTCCGAGCAGGTTCTGGCGGAAACGACCCTGCTTACCCTTGAGCATGTCGCTCAAGGACTTGAGGGCACGGTTACCAGTACCGGTGACGGGGCGACCACGACGACCGTTGTCGAACAGGGCGTCAACGGCTTCCTGAAGCATGCGCTTCTCGTTGTTGACGATGATCTCGGGAGCACCGAGGTCAAGGAGACGACGCAGACGGTTGTTGCGGTTGATCACACGACGGTAGAGGTCGTTGAGGTCGGAAGTCGCGAAGCGGCCACCATCCAACTGAACCATCGGGCGAAGCTCCGGAGGAATAACCGGAACAACATCGAGAACCATCGCGGCCGGCGAGTTGCCAGTCTGCAGGAACGAGTTGACTACACGCAGGCGCTTGATGGCGCGGATCTTCTTTTGACCCTTGCCATTAGCGATCTGGTCGTGCAGTTCAACGCTCTCGAGCGCGAGGTCGAAGGACTCAAGACGCTTCTTGATCGCTTCGGCACCCATGAATGCTTCGAAGTAGCTACCGAAACGGTCCTGCAGTTCCTGGAAGACGGAGTCTTCAGGCTTCAGGTCGCCAACCTTGAGGGTGCGGAAGTCTTCCCACACGCGCTCAAGCTGAGCAATCTGCTCATCAATCGACTTACGCAGCTGAGACATTTCCTTCTCAGCAGCATCCTTGACGCGGCGCTTCTGGTCGGCCTTCGCTCCCTCTTCTTCAAGAGCGGCGAGGTCTTCCTCGAACTTGGTCAGGCGGTCAGCGATGCGAGAATCGCGCTGTCCCTCAAGCGTCTTGATTTCGAGACGGATCTCGTTCTCAAGCGCGGGGAGGTCAGCGTGACGGCCCTCTTCGTCAACCGAAATGATCATGTATGCAGCGAAGTAGATGACCTTTTCGAGGTCCTTCGGTGCCATATCAAGCAGGTAACCGAGACGGCTCGGAACACCCTTGAAGTACCAGATGTGAGTAACCGGAGCGGCGAGCTCAATGTGGCCCATGCGCTCACGGCGCACAGCCGACTTAGTTACTTCAACACCACAGCGCTCACAAACGATGCCCTTAAAGCGCACTCGCTTGTACTTGCCACAGGAGCACTCCCAGTCGCGCGAAGGCCCGAAGATCTGTTCGCCGAACAGACCATCTTTCTCCGGCTTGAGGGTGCGGTAGTTAATGGTCTCTGGCTTTTTTACCTCACCGTGCGACCAGCGACGAATGTCGTCGGCGGTAGCGAGACCGATTTTGATTTCATCAAACGCGTGAACGTCGAGCAATTTATCTTCTCTCTTCGAAAGTTCTGCAGTCGTAATCGGTCGGGTTAGATCTCGTCAACAGACGAGGATTCGAACCGCGCGGAAATGTTGATGCCCAACTCTTCCGCGGCACGGAACGCTTCATCGTCCGAGTCGCGCAGGTTGACCGTTGAGCCGTCCGCCGAAAGAACTTCGACGTTGAGGCACAGCGACTGCATTTCCTTGATGAGCACCTTGAAGCTCTCGGGGATACCCGGCTCCTGGATGTTCTCGCCCTTAACAATGGCTTCGTACACCTTGACGCGACCGAGGATGTCGTCCGACTTGATTGTCAGAAGTTCCTGCAGTGCGTAGGCGGCACCATAAGCCTCGAGCGCCCACACTTCCATCTCACCGAAGCGCTGTCCACCGAACTGAGCCTTACCACCGAGTGGCTGCTGAGTAATCATGGAGTACGGTCCGGTTGAACGAGCGTGAATCTTGTCGTCAACGAGGTGGTGCAGCTTGAGGATGTACATGTAACCGACCGAGATGGGAGCGGGGAAAGGCTCTCCCGAACGACCATCGAACAGGCGGGTCTTACCCGTGTGGTCGATGAGCCGCTCGCCGTCGCGAGTAGGTGTCGTGGAGTCGAGAAGACCCGCGATTTCCTCTTCGTACGCACCGTCGAATACCGGGGTAGCAACCTTGGTTCCGGGGGCAGCGCTGAATGCTTCCTCCGGAAGGTTCTTTGCCCACTCCGGCTTGCCTTCAACTTCCCAGCCCTGCTTTGCAACCCAACCGAGGTGGGTTTCGAGGACCTGACCGAAGTTCATTCGACCGGGGATACCGAGGGGGTTCAGGATGATGTCAACCGGGGTTCCATCGGCCAAGAACGGCATGTCTTCGACAGGCAGAATCTTGGAGATAACACCCTTGTTGCCGTGACGACCAGCGAGCTTGTCACCTTCGGTGATCTTGCGCTTCTGGGCGATGTACACCACAACACGCTGGTTAACGCCCGAACCAAGCTCGTCATCGTTGTCTGCGGAGAATTCCTTGACAGCAATGATCGTGCCCTGCTCACCGTGGGGAACCTTCAGCGAAGTGTCGCGAACTTCGCGGCTCTTCTCGTTGAAGATGGCACGGAGCAAGCGCTCTTCAGCCGAAAGCTCGGTCTCGCCCTTAGGCGTGACCTTTCCGACGAGGATGTCGCCGGGGCGAACCTCTGCACCGATACGGATGATTCCGCGCTCGTCGAGGTCAGCCAAGAGTTCGGGGCTAACGTTCGGCAGATCACGCGTGATCTCTTCCTTGCCGAGCTTGGTGTCGCGAGCATCCACTTCGTACTCTTCGATGTGGATTGACGACAGTACGTCATCCTTGACCAGGTTCTGGCTCAGGATGATCGCATCCTCGAAGTTGTGGCCCTCCCACGGCATGAATGCCACGAGCAGGTTCTTTCCGAGGGCAAGCTCGCCGTTCTCCGTTGCGGGACCATCAGCGATGACCTGACCAACTTCGACACGCTCACCGGCGCTGACAATAACGCGGTGGTTGTAGCTCGTGCCCTGGTTGGAGCGGTCGAACTTGCGCAGGAAGTACTCCTGCGTTCCACCCTCATCGAGCTGAACGACAACGACGTCTGCAGACACCTCAGAAACTACACCGGCCTTGAGCGCGGTAACGACATCGCCGGAGTCGATGGCAGCGAAGGCTTCCATACCGGTTCCGACCAGCGGGCTCTCGCTGCGCAGCAGCGGCACAGCCTGACGCTGCATGTTGGCACCCATGAGTGCGCGGTTCGCGTCGTCGTGCTCAAGGAAGGGGATGATCGAGGTCGCTACCGACACCATCTGGCGCGGCGAGACATCCATGTAGGCAATGTCTTCAGCGGGAACGAGGTCGACCTCGCCACCCTTCTTGCGCGCAAGAACGCGAGGCTCAGCGAACTTCATGTCCTTCGTGAGCGGGGCGTTTGCCTGCGCAACGATGAAGTCATCTTCCTCACTTGCCGTGAGGTAGTCGATGGTCGTCGAAACAACACCGTCGATCAAACGACGGTACGGCGTCTCGATGAAACCAAACGCGTTGATGCGCGCGAACGATGCGAGCGAACCAATCAGACCAATGTTGGGGCCTTCAGGAGTCTCAATCGGGCACATACGGCCGTAGTGAGAGGGGTGAACGTCTCGAACCTCAACACCAGCGCGCTCACGGCTCAGACCACCAGGGCCCAGCGCCGAAAGGCGACGCTTGTGGGTCAGACCCGCGAGCGGGTTGTTCTGGTCCATGAACTGCGAGAGCTGGCTCGTACCGAAGAACTCCTTGATCGCAGCGACGACGGGGCGCACGTTGATCAGAGTTTGCGGCGTGATGGCTTCGATGTCCTGCGTAGTCATGCGTTCACGGACAACACGTTCCATACGGCTGAGACCGGTACGAACCTGATTCTGGATGAGCTCACCCACCGCACGAATACGACGGTTGCCGAAGTGGTCAATGTCATCTACGTCGAGACGGATGTCGACCTGCTGGCCATCACGCACACCCTTGATGCTGGCCGCGCCGCTGTCACTCACTGCAACGTTGGGAGCCGTGGTGTCGTGGAGCGACACCATGTACTTGATGGTGGCAATGATGTCTTCAACGGTGAGAACCGACTCTTTGATGTCGGTGTCGAGACCAAGCTTGCGGTTGATCTTGTAACGACCGACCTTCGCGAGGTCGTAACGCTTGGCGTTGAAGTAGAAGTTGTCGAGAAGCGCGCGTGCGGCTTCTGCAGCGACCTGCTCGCCCGGACGGAGCTTGCGGTAGATGTCCTTGAGCGCCTCTTCCTTGGTGAGGATGTTGTCCTTCTCCAAGGTGGCCTCGATCGACGGGAAGCCCTTGAACTCCTCGAGAATCTCTTCGCTGGAGAGGCCGAGGGCCTTCAAGAAGACCGTGACCGACTGCTTGCGCTTGCGGTCGATGCGAACGCCGACCTGATCGCGCTTGTCGATCTCGAACTCAAGCCACGCACCGCGGCTCGGGATGATGCGAGCCGAGTAGATGTCCTTGTCGGAGAGCTTCTCAGGCTGGCGGTCGAAGTAAACACCGGGAGAGCGAACGAGCTGAGAAACAACAACACGTTCGGTTCCGTTAATGATGAAGGTTCCGCGAGCCGTCATGAGCGGGAAGTCACCCATGAAGACGGTCTGAGTCTTGATCTCACCGGTGAGGTGGTTCATGAACTCGGCGTTCACGTACAGGGGCGCAGCAAAGGTCTTGCCACGTTCCTTGCACTCATCAATGGAGTACTTCGGCTCTTCGAGCTCAGGGTCGGTGAACGACAATTGCATCGTCTCGCCGAGGTCTTCGATCGGCGAGATCTCTTCAAAGATTTCGTCGAGACCACTGCGCGACGGCAGATCGGTGCGGCCAGCGGCAACACCATCCGCTATACGCGTTTTCCAGCTGTCGTTTCCGACAAGCCAGTCAAAGCTCTCGGTCTGCAGTGCGAGCAGATCGGGAACAGTGAGTGTGTCAGTAATTTTAGCGAAAGAAAGCCGCGAAGCTGCGCGGCCATTCTTTGGGGACTTATTGGTGGACGCATCGCGCGCAGCAGCCAAGGAACAACCTCCGTGAACCCCGTCGGGTTCGTCTGTCAAGATGATTGACGGTCGGTAATGAAATGCTCACCAGAATCACCCCGCCGCTATACTCGGGGCACCCAGCTGTCCGCAATATGACTGCTTAATTTGTCTGGGAGCGCAAGGATCCACTATAAGCCGCTTTGCCGCGCCGTGTCCACCCGATTCTTGACCAAATTCGCAAATTCGACTAGGGGTTTGCTGTGAGTCCCGCGTTCCGCTTCTTGGCGGCCATGGCTCCGAAGGCCTCCCAGATGAGCCGATGGGCGTTGTTTACCGTGATGTCGGCGTGGTCATAGGCCGGCGCAACCTCCATGACATCGAAACCCACAACATCCGTTTCGAGCACAATTTGGCGGATTATGCGCAGCAGATCGATGGGCGCGAAGCCCCCCGGCTCGGGAGTTCCGGTTGCCGGCGCAAAGCCGGGATCGAGTACGTCGATGTCGATGGAGATGTACACCTTGGATGCTCGAGCCTTCGCCGCAGCGATGATCTCCGGGATCATCTCCTTGACGCCGCGCTCCCAAAACTCCTGCATCATGAAGTGCTTGAGACCGTTATCGCGCATCCACTTCTGGTCTTCTTCTCCCGGCCAGTAGCCGCGCAAGCCGACCTGTAAGAAGTTGGGGCCCGGGATGGCGCCCGACTCGATGAGACGACGCATCGGGGTACCGTGGCTGGCCAGGTTGCCCTCGAGAATGTTCGCGGTGTCAGCGTGCGCATCGAAATGGATCATCACCACATTGCCGAAGCCGTGATGCTCGGCAACCGCTGTTGCGGCCGGCCACGTAATCGAGTGGTCGCCACCAATGATGAACGGAACGATGCCACGGCTGGCGACCTGCGAGACGCGCTCGTGAATCGCGGCCTTTGAAAACTCCCACATTCCGTGACTCGTGACGGCATCCCCGTAATCGACGACGTCGAGGTGGTCGAAGATCTCGACGCCGAGGTCGAGGTGATACGTGCCGGGGTCGTAGGCGCTGGCACGCAAAGCACGCGGGCCGAAGCGAGCACCCGGGCGGTTGGTGGTGCTGTCATCCCACGGAGCACCAACGACCGCGACATCCGGTTGCCACGAATCAAGCTGCTCCGGCTCGCTCAGCATCGGTCGCATTCCGAAGGTTGCCGGCCCCACATAGGACTGGGCGTTCAATTGCGCCTTGAGGTGGGGAGGAAGTTCGCGGTTCGCATCAGCCATGCTTCACCGTACCGCTCAGCGGTTCTGGAGCCCGCGAGCGCGGCTGCATGTCTGCACGGAGTGTGGCAAAGTCAATGCCATGGCCGAGCATCCCAGCACCACCCTGAAATTGAGCGGCCACTTTGCCGAGATCGCCCCTGACCGTTGGCAGGATGGCGCCTTCACCCTCACCGTGGACGGCACCCCTCAATCGCACGTCAACATGGACGACCCGAGCCAGCTGTTCTTCGAGTACGTACAGCGCATGGGCCACGTCATTGACCAGCTCTCGGAGCCCGGCGCGCCCATCACCGCCATTCACCTGGGCGGTGGCGCCCTGACCCTTCCCCGCTACGTTGAGGCCACGCGCCCCGGCTCACGCCAACAGGTCGTCGAGCTGGAGTCGGATCTCGTGGACTTTGTTCGTGCTGAGCTTCCGTGGTCGAAGCGGGCATCCATCCGCGTTCGCCACGGTGATGCTCGCGAGGTGCTGGCAAAGTTCCCGGCCGGGATGCGCGGAGCCGTCGATCTTCTCGTCGTAGACGTCTTCAGCGGCGCCCGCACTCCCGCTCACGTCACCAGCGTCGAGTTCTATGAGGAAGCCATGACGCTCCTTGCGCCCGAAGGCGTTGTCGTCGTGAACGTTGCCGACGGTCCCGGGCTCGCATTTGCGCGCAGCCAGGCCGCAACCCTTAAGCACACGGTTGGCCATGTAGCGGCTCTTGCCGAGACTCAGATTCTCAAAGGTCGCCGTTTTGGCAACATTGTGCTTGTCGGGTCGCCTTCCGCACTTCCCCTGCACTGGATGCCGCGGCTGCTTGCCGGCGGCCCGCACCCCTCCAAGGTGGTCGCCGGTGTCGAACTTGTGGACTTCATTGGCAGCTCTCCGGTGGTCACAGACGCCACTGCGGTGAAATCTCCACCCCCCTCCAAAAATATTTTTCAGGTCAAACCGGGTAGAGGATAGACAGATCTGTCCCGTTGTACCCCGATTTTTCTGAGACTTTCGGGGTACAAACGATGTACCCCTTTGGCTTGTTTCTGGCAACATCCGCGTAAAATCGGGGTATTTCGTCCCCCAAATGCGCTCTTCTAGTCCCCCATGGTGCGGACACAACCTGCCCCCCACTACTGGGGACTGTCCTCCATAGTGCGGACAAGTAGATTCGATTTAGAAGTTGAGAGCGAGACCCGAACCTCGCGACTACTCATCCCGAGATGCAGGAACCCGAAACCAGCAGACAGCTTCTTGAATCCCGATAACCCGAACCACACTCATCCCGGCCTGCTCCGCTGCGCCGCGAAAGGAAATCATGAACAAGCTCGTAAAAGGCTCCATCGCAGGTGCAGCAGGAATCGCTCTTCTCCTCGGTGGTGCCGGAACGCTCGCCACCTGGAACTCTGTCGCTACCGTGAGCGCACCGGGGACCATCTCGGCGGGAACACTGAGCATCGCCGCAGCAACCGGAAGCAACGACGGCTGGAAGCTCGGGAACGCGGCCACTGTTTCATCGCCCGCTGGTTTCAAAATCGTTCCCGGTGACACCGTGACCTACACCAAGACCTTCAACGTCACCGCAACCGGAGACAACCTGACCGCAACCGCAGCACTCGGCACGCTCGCCATCACGGCCGCCAGCTCGAGCAGCGCCGACACCGCACTGGCCGCAGCACTCACCAAGTCGGCAACCTTCACCGTCAACGGCGCAGCAACCTCGACCGTGAGCCCCGCAGCCGGAACGCAGCCCGTTGTTGTCAGCGTCACCATCACGTACCCGAAGAGCACCAACGCCGGAGCCGAGAACGGTTCCAAGCTGGGTGCCGTATCGCTGAGCGACTTCACCATCACGCTCACGCAGAACTAGTTTTACCCTGCTGGGTGTGCGGTCTGGGGGGACGCGCACCCAGCAATCCTCTTCACAGTAAGTAGTTTTCTCTCATCGAAAGGCGGTGCACCATGAACTCTTCGACAGTTCGCGGATCGCACCGCCTTGACATGGTTAACGCCCGTCACCAGCGCCGCTCAGCATCGCTTTTCACCGCGTTCGGCGGGGGGACCCTTGGCGCAATCAAAGCACTGGCCGTTCTCACCATCGCTATCTCGCTCGGGCTCGTTGGCACCGGCGGCACCTACGCCTACCTCAACTCGTCTGCCACCGCGACTCCTGGCTCGACCATCAGCGCTGGCACCGCCGCCCTGACCGTCGGAAACCAGTCGCTCAATTGGACTGCGCTTGCTCCGGGCAAATCAGTCACCGGCACGTTCACCATCACCAACACCGGTGACGTGCCCCTCGTACTTTCCGCAGCAATCGCAGCAACGGCAACCGGTTCATCGACCACGAACCCGTTCACCATCTCGGTAGCCAACAACGCGTGCCCCAGCTCGGGAGTTCCCACGGGAACCCTGAACAGCACGCTCGCCGCTGGCGCCTCCACGAGTGCCTGCCTCGTCGTCACTCTTCCCGCCAACGCGCCCGCGAGCGCGCAGTCAACGAACGTCGCCATCACCGCCACAATCTCTGGAGTTCAGCCGTGAGCCGCATCGCAGAGCGCACGGCGGCTCAGGGCTACCGCGGCATGAAGCGCTCCACGCGCGTCTCGATCATCGCGGGCATAGCCGTATTTCTCACGCTCGTTTCTGGCGTGAGCTTCGCCGCCTGGACCGCGTCGTCCACGAAGACCGCCACCGCCGCCACCGGCGCGGTCGCATTGACGACCGCGACCGCCAGTGGCGCCGCCACCATCAGCACCCTCGGTCCTCACACCTACACGGCCACCAACCAGACCGTCACGAAGCCCATCACCGTGCGCAATACCGGTAGCGTCGAAGCGTCAATCACGAGCGTCACCATTTCTCGCAGCGGAACTCTCGCGGGCAACCAAGTTGCCGTGAAGTTCTGGGTGGGCACGAGCTCCGCCTGTGCCGCCACCACGCCAGTTGTCTCAACGACTCTGGGCGGCGGCACTGTGTCGTTGGGCACCCTCAACATGACCCTCGCGTCTACGAACAGTGCGATTCTGTGCGCCTCCACAACTTTCACGGGTTCTATGACGACTCAAGCGGGCCGCGCCACCACGGCCACATTCGCGATCAACGCGAGCGCGGGAACAAACTGGAACGCCACTGACGTGATGAGCGCTGCAAACCGGACGTTCACTCAAGACGTCGAAGCCGCTCCACAGATCGGCGCCCCGACCAACATGCAGTGCACAACTCGTTCGATTTACTGGGGCGCTTGGTACGAAGCCCAAGTATCCTGGACTGCGCCGACCAGCAATTCTGGAACCCTCAGCTATGAGGTGTACTTCGACAATGGATCGGGCCCCACCCTCTTGGGGACGACCTCGTCCACATCGGCCACGATTACTCGGTCATTGGTCTCGAGTAGTGGCGACATCACAGTTCGCGCGGTGCTCAACGGCACGACGCAGTCCGACCCCTCCGCCGCCGTCGCTGTGCAATTGGCAAATGGCTGGTACGCCACTGGTGTCGCATGCGGTTAGGACTTCGCCGGGCATCCGGCATCGCCACCGCCGCGCTTCTCAGCCTCATACTCGGCGCCACGCCCGCAAGCGCTGCGACGGGCGTCGGCGTCGTCGAACTGAGTGACGACGGAGTGAACTTCGCCCGCACTTACCCGGGCGCGGTCTTCGACAGCATCGCGCTGCTGAGCCCGGGCGACAGCCAGACCGAAACCATCTACGTGCGCAACACCGGCACTGCTGCGGGCTACCTCCGCATCACCATGCGCGACGTGTCATTCTCGGATGCTCGCTACGCCGATGCGCTCACTGTGACGACCAGCACTCCGAGCAATGCTGGCGCCGCCCAGGCGATCAGTGGCGCCTCGCCCTGCCTCGTCACCACCGAAGGAGTGCTCGTCGCTGCCGGGCAGACCGTTCCCGTCACGGCAAACCTGGCACTCGGCAACTTGACCGGCACTCAGGGGCAAGGGGCTACGGCATCCATTTCGCTTCGCTTCACACTCTCGGACACTACCCCCGGCAGCGCGCCTGCAACGCACTGTGGCAACACCGGATCGACGGTTCCGCTTGTGCCTAACGTTCCGGGCTCCACAGCCACGACGACAGACACCACCGCCGACGGAGTCGGAAACACGTCGGCGCTGCCGATTCCCACACCGAGCCCGAGCCCCGCGATGACTGACGACAGTACCGATACGGCAAGCGGACTCACCCCGACATTCCCCACGGGATTCACACTCGACCCCAACTCGTGGCGGCTCTACCAGGAGTACCTTGTACTCATCCTGTTCTTGGCCGCACTGGTCGGTGCAGGCATCTCGTGGATCGCTGGCCGTCGCACACGAAAGGAAGCAGACGATGTCTAATCTGACTACTCGTGCAGCCGCTCGCTCTGCCGCCAGTGCCGACGAAGAAAAGTCTCACGGCATTCTTTATTACCTCGGCATGGGGATCAGCGGCGGACTCTTTGCGCTCGTTCTCCTCGTTGGCGCTCTCGTAATCATTGTGCCGAACCTCGCCGGCGCGATGCCACTGACCGTCCTCACGAGCTCGATGGAACCGGGACTACCCCCGGGAACGCTCATAGTGGTCAAACCCATAGAAACCGAAAAGATTGCGGTGGGCGACGTCATTACCTACCAGATCGAATCAGGTAAGCCCGGAGTCATCACGCACCGCGTCACCGGCATCACCAACTCCAGCGACGGCAGCCGCACCTTCACGTTGAAGGGCGACAACAACGACGTCGCCGACGAATTACAAGTACTGCCCGTTCAGGTGCAGGGCAAGCTCTGGTACAGCGTTCCGTGGATCGGTTATGTGAGCAATTTCGTCAACGGCAGCGCTAAAGCGTGGCTTGTTCCGATCATCGCCATCGCCCTGTTCGTGTACGCCGGCTTCATGATCACCAGCGGAATCATCTCCGGCGCCCGCAAGCGCAAGCGTCGCCGGGCTCGTGCTCAGCGTGAAGCCGAGCGTGCAGCATCCATCGAAGCGGCTACAGCAGTGGATGCCGTCGAACCGGTCGACAACCGCGTGCGGTTGGGCTAGCGATTCATCGATTAGCCTCGACAGGTGGCTGAACTTTTCCGAGTGCGCGTGTGGGCTGATGCCCTCATTCGATTGCACTTGGATGACAGTTGGCACTTCACCTTCGACAACGCCAAAACCCGGGCCGGGCTCTGCAACTACACGCACAAGCGCATTTCGGTGTCGCGGTATTTGGCTGCGCGGTATGAGGATGACGAGATTCATCAAATCCTGCTGCACGAGATCGCGCATGCGATGGCTGGCCCCGGTGCTGGGCACGGAGCGCAGTGGAAGGCCGTAGCGAAAGAGCTCGGCTATGAGGGTAAGCGGCTGCACGGCGGTGCAATCGCCGATGAGTTCGCACCCTGGGTAGGCACGTGCCCCGCCGGCCACAAGCACTACCGCTATCGCAAGCCAACGCGCGTGCTCGCGTGCGGGCTGTGTTCTCGCAGGTTCAGCACGGCCAATCGCATCGACTGGGTGCACCGGGTGGTGTCGCGACCGCGCGGCTAGGCGGTCGCTCACTGCTGGTCACCGGGGTGTCTCGTAACCGGCGATAATGGTTAGGTGCCACATCCCGAAACCACAACTCCTACTGTCACGCCCACAACGGACAACGCCGGTGGCGCAACCGGCCAGTGGTTCACGTCTCGCTCTTCACGTCAGTGGTGGTTTGATTCGGGTGCGCGTGCGCTCGACTTTGCGTACACGGGCGCCATGGGCGACAACCCCGCGTGGGAGCGACTGAACACTCCCGCCGATTTGGCGACGTGGCTCGAGGGCCGCTTTGAAGCCTGCGACGGCACGGTCACCGATCGCGATCTGACCGACGCCAAGGGGCTGCGCGACGCTATTGCGTCGATTGCCACCGCGCTCAGCGTGAACGGCACTCCCGATTCCCGCCAGGTCGACATCATCAACCTCTTTGCCGCGACTCCGGATGTTCCGCCCCGGCTGGCCGGCGGAAGCCTGCAGGCCGGTCGCACCCGCGTTCGCACCGGTCAGGCGCTCGCAACCATGGCGCGCGAAGCCGTCTTCCTCTTTGGCGAAGAACAGCACGAACGCATTCGTGAATGTGCTGCGGATGACTGCGCGCTGGTCTTCTACGACGAGTCACGCTCGAACAACCGCCGCTGGTGCTCGATGCAACGCTGCGGCAACCGCGCAAAAGTGCGCAGCCACCGTGCTCGCAATGCGGCACGCTAACTGCGCACAAAAGACAGTCGTCGATTAGTCGACGAACTGAACCTCTTTCCAGAAGGTGACGTAGTTGGAGAAGTCCTTGCCGACGCGCTCTGCAGCGCCCGGGAGGAGGTTCGGGTAGCTGAACGCACGGTCCTGGTACTTCTGGCCGTTGGCGCTGACAACAAAGTACTGGCAGTCACCCTTCCACGGGCAGTGGTACGGGGTGGGGCTCTTCTCGAGCAGTTCGTGGTTCACGCTGGCCGGCGGGAAGTACCAGTTGCCCTCAATCTTGAGGAGATCTTCCTGGGGTGCTTCTGCGATGACGGTGTCGCCGATTACTGCCTTCATACTGTCCTCCGTTGAGTCGATGTCGTGAGTCAATGACAGGTAGCTCAGTCAGTGACTATTCGGTTCAACGCTCACGGCGCGAGGGTCATTCCCGAACGAGTTGCCGACTGTGCTGAACGATGGCAAAACTGGCTGCGGAATTGCTGGCAATGGCCGCATCGAGGGCGCCGCGTCCGGCATCCTGAATCAACTGCTGGCCCGCGGTGCTCGCCGACAGCAAGTGGTTGTGAGCAGACTTGAGGCCCGTGAAAGCGGCAACAGCGGATGCCGCTTCCGGAGAAATGTAGTCAATGCCCGCATCGGCGAGAGTATCCACGATCGCCCCCGCCGCCAGGAGGTCGTCGACGGCGAACCCGCCGTCCGCGTTTCCGGCAGCGATGACGGCGACGGTGAAGCGGTCACCTTTGAGTTCTTGTTGCGCGATAACCCACTCGGCGACGGCCGTGGCTGCCCCGGTGCCGGCGCTGAGAACCGAGAGTTCTCCGGGCAGCTCGGGGGCGGGCGTGGAACCGTCGGCCAGAGCATCCGCCCACACGACGACGTCGGCGCCGTCGCTCAACTCGTGCGCTTGAGCGCGACCGAAGCCAAAGCGGACCTGGTACTGGGGTTGGGTGCGGGGATCGTTCACTTCTTGAGGCTAAAGCGCGGGTGCGCGGGCGTCATCTTCGGTTACCAAATGTGACAGCGCCTGACTGCCCGGGCCACGAGAAGTCAGCCGTGGCGCGGGAGATCATGTTCCGCAGTACGGCCGCACAGCGGCGCTAGGAGGCTCTGCCGGGAGCCCCGTCCGCAGCCTCGCTATCGGCTCCGCCCGGCACGATCGCGACCTTGCCCCGTCCGTGGCTGGACGCAATCTGATCGATGGCGTCTACGACTCCGTCGAGCCCCACGACGCGTTCGATTGCGGGAACAAGCTCGCCGGAAGCGAGCAGCTCGGCAAGGTAGCTGAGATCCTCGGGAGTCGGCGCGGCGGTGAACTGGTGGAACGTGACATCCGACTTCCTGAAGGCGCGGGCCATGCGCATGAGGTGGAAGACGGGGCCGACCCACCGGTTGCTCATGGGACCGCTAACGCCCACGAAGCGCGCGCCGGGAGCCAGGATGGTGCGCATGTCGTCGGCGGTTCGGTTACCCATGAGGTCGAAGACGACGTCGTACTGGCCGCCGACTTCGATGTAGTCCTCGGTTTCGTAGTCAACGACGCAGGTCGCGCCGAGAGCGAGCGACTGTTCGGTGTTGCGGCCACTGCAGACGGCGGTGATGTCGCTGGCACCGAGGATGCGCGCGAGCTGAACTGCGAAAGTGCCGACCCCACCCGCGGCCCCGTTGATGAGCACCCGATCGCCGGGTTGAACCGCGCCCTTGGTCCGCAGCCCCTGAAGCGCGGTGAGAGCTGCGACCGGAGTTGCTCCCGCTGCCACGAAATCGATGCCGGGCGGCAGGGTGACAAAATGCTTGGCTGTGACGGCGGCGTACTCGGCGAAGGCTCCGCCGTTTGCCTCACCAAACACAGCGTCTCCGATCGCAAAGCCGGTAACCCCGTCACCGACGGCAACGACGCGCCCCGTGACATCCGCCCCCGGAGTCAGCCGCTTCGGCTTACGCAACCCCATGACGAGTCGCACAAATAGCGGGGTGCCACTGAGCAAACGCCAGTCGAGCGCATTGGCCGAGGAGCCCAAGACCTGCACGAGAAGCATGCCGGGGCCCGCCGTGGGCGTCGGGAGCGTCTCGATCGCGAGAACGTCGGTGTCGCCATAGCGCCGCGACGTTACCGCGGTCATCGTCTCGGGAATGGCCGGTGCGGGGCTCGGGCTGGTGTGCGGAGGAATAGACATCGGGGCTCCTGCCGAATCGGTGCATCCAGTGTAGGGTTCGTGCCGATTTTTGGCGCGCTTCGGGTTCCACTCTGGATTCCTGAATCAGACAGGAGGACACTAGAGGCATGCGCGTGCTGCTGAAGTTCGAACTCGATTGTGCCCCCGACGACGCTTGGCGCGCCATCCGCAGCCCGCACGTTTTTCAAGAGGTATCGGCACCGCTCTCGACTTTCACCTCGTTGGAAGTTGGCGGCTTTCCGGAGCTGTGGCAAGCGGGCGAGCATCCGGTGCGCATGGCTGCTGCGGGGCTGTTCCCGGTGGGCCAACAAGTGATCGATGTGTCATTCCCGGATGCCCCTGACGGCGTGCGCATCATGCGTGACAGCGGCCGCGGACTCAGTGGTCCCCTCGCTCTTGTCACGCACTGGGAACACTCCATGGCGATCAGCGCCGCCCCCGGAGGTGGGACCCTCTACCGCGACCAGCTCATCTTCAGCGCGGGACTTCTCACTCCCCTCCTGTGGCCGCTCTACTGGGCGTTTTGGCAGTGGCGCGGTGCGGCTCTGCGCCGTCTGGCTCCGTCGTGGAGTTGGGGCACAACGAGAAGAAGTAATCTCAACCTTTAGGTTGACCGTTCTGGCTTCAGCCGTCGGCGTGAGCCGAATCGCAGGGGCGAAAGGAACACGCGGTGCCTCGACTGCGGCGGAGCAATACATCAGGGCGCGGTTACTCGCGCAAGCGATCAGGCAAGGGCTTCAGCTATAGCGACCCTGCCGGCGCGACGGTCACCGATGCCGCCCTCAAGTCGCGGTTTGCGTCGCTCGGCATTCCTCCCGCCTGGACCGAAGTGTGGATCTGCCCCTACGAGAACGGTCACATTCTCGCGACCGGGTTCGATGAGGCGGGTCGCCGCCAGTACATTTACCACCCGGCCTGGCGCGAACGTCAAGACCGCGTGAAGTTCGACCGCGCTCTCGAACTTGCCGCCGTGTTGCCCGGCGCTCGCGGCGTCGTCACCCGCACCTTGCGCTCGAGCGAAGACCCTCGTGAGCGCACTCTTGCCGCAGCCTTTCGGATGCTCGACACCGGCTCCTTGCGGGTTGGCAGCGAGCGCTATGCCGAAGAACACGGCAGTCACGGCCTCTCCACTCTCCTGTGCGATCACGTCACCGTGGTCGGCGATCGCGTGCAACTCTGCTTTCCCGCCAAGAGCGGTCAACAGTGGGAGAGCGAAATTGTGGATGCCGACCTCGCCGAGTTCATTCGACGCCGCCTGCGCAGTGCTCCCGACGCTTCGGTTCTCTCCTGGCGGGAAGGCCGCGAGCGCCGCTCCCTCACCGCAGCGGACATCAACGACTACGTTCGCGAACGCACGGGCGGTGACTTCACGGCCAAGGACTTTCGCACGCTACGCGGCACAATTGCGGCGGCATCAAGTCTGGCAGTGAGCGCAGCCGCTGCTGATGTGGCAGTGAAAAAACTGAGCCAGCGGGCACGATCGCGCGCTATTCGCGTGGCGATGGAAGCGGCAGCCGAGGTGCTTGGCAATACCCCCGCCATCGCTAAGAAGAGCTACGTTGACCCGCGCATCGTTGACCTGTTCTCTGCCGGCGAGACGATCAACCCGCAGCGGCTCGCCTCGGCCGAGAGTGAAGTGCGGGCGCTGCTCTCGCGCGACAGGTAGCGGCCTGTTGGCTGCGCGTTTCGAAGGGGCGGGGTTTGCGCTGGCGGGGTTTGCGCTGGCGCGTTTCGCGCGGGCGGATGCTGAAGGCGAGCGCCGCACCAAGCTCGCTGTCGGCTGCGCGGGTTAGCCTGAAGCTATGACCGCTCTTGACGTAGCCGACTGGCGCCGCCGCAACTTTGCTCTCTACGCCGCTATCCGCGAGAATCCGGATGCCGCGAGCGCCCACGCCGACTGGCGTGCGGCACGGGATGAGATGTTCGCCACGCATCCAGCTTCGCCGCTATTGCCGGAGGACCTGCGCGGCTTTAAGGGGCTGCCGTTTGAGTCGTACAATCCCGACTGGCGTTTCGAAGCATCCATTGTTCCGGGCGACGGTCGCCGCATGAACGTGGAGACAGGAACGGATGGCGTTGTGCCGTTCGACCTGCTTGGCACGGTCGAGATTGACTCGGTTGGCTCGCTCGATGTGTGGCGCTTGGCGTCGTATGGCGGCGGAATTTTTATCCCCGTGAAGGATGCTCTCTCTCGAGTGAAGGGCGGAACCTACGGTGGTGGCCGCTACCTTCTCGACACCGTCAAGGGTGCCGATCTTGGGCCGGGCAGCACGCCCGAGTCGCTCGTGCTCGACTTCAACTTTGCGTACAACCCTTCGTGCGCCTACGACCCCGCTTGGGCCTGCCCGCTCGCGCAGGCCGGGAACACTCTGGCTGTGCAAGTGCCGGTAGGCGAGCGCTACTAGGGGCATAACTGCTACGCTGGGGGAACTTGCGAAACAATTATGTTTCCCTGCGTCGTAGAACGCTTCCCTCTTCTCGCCCACGTCAATCAGAAACGTGAGGCTCGTAGATAACTTTCTCCGGCGAACTGGAGTAATCCGCGCCGAACGAAAGTTCGAGATCTGACCTGTGTGCCGCATCCGTGCGAAACGCCAGATTGGGTCGGTGTAGATCAGCACTGCCACGTTCAATGTGAACGGTGTGTGCGCCTCCGGTGTAACGCCCATCTGTTACTTATGCCCGAAAGGCACCACCGTTGTGACTGAACAAACTTTTAGCTCGCTTGGCGTACCCGCCCCTCTCGTTGCTGCACTTGCAGCCGATGGCAAGACCACGCCGTTCCCCATCCAACTCGACACCCTTCCCGACACCCTCAATGGCCGCGACGTACTCGGTCGCGGAAAGACGGGCTCGGGCAAGACCCTCGCCTTCTCGCTGCCCATGGTTGCTCGCCTCGGCGGCAAGCTCTCGGGTGGCAAGCGCCGCTCGGGTCGCCCTCTGGGTCTCGTACTCGCACCGACCCGTGAGCTCGCCACGCAGATCTCTGCTGTTATCGAACCTCTCGCTGCGGCCTACGGCCTCAACACCACCACGATCTTCGGTGGCGTCAGCCAGAACCGCCAGGTTGCGGCCCTCAAGGCCGGCGTCGACATCGTCGTTGCTTGCCCCGGTCGCCTCGAAGACCTCATGAAGCAGGGCTTCGTGAGCCTCGACGCCATCGAGATCACCGTGCTTGACGAGGCCGACCACATGGCCGACCTTGGCTTCTTGCCCGTCGTGACCCGCATCCTCGACAAGACCCCCAGCAGCGGACAGCGCCTACTGTTCAGCGCCACCCTCGACAACGGTGTAGACAAGCTGGTTCGCCGCTTCCTCCACAACGAGGTATTGCACTCGGTTGACGAAGCGACTTCGCACGTCTCCGCCATGACTCACCACGTGTTCGAGACCGAAAGCGTCGAATCCAAGCGCGTTCTCGTTGAGAAGCTTGCTTCGGGCACCGGCCGCCGCATCCTCTTCATGCGCACCAAGCACCACGCCAAGAAGCTGGCACGCCAGTTGACGGATGCCGGAATCCCCGCCGTTGACCTGCACGGAAACCTCTCGCAGGTCGCCCGCGACCGCAACCTCGCTGCATTCTCCGCTGGCGACGTGAAGGTGCTTGTCGCTACTGACGTAGCGGCGCGCGGCGTGCACGTTGACAACATTGAGCTGGTCATCCACGTTGACCCGCCCGCCGAGCACAAGGCCTACCTGCACCGCAGTGGCCGTACCGCTCGTGCTGGTGAAGAGGGCGACGTTGTGACGATCGTTCTTCCCGCCCAGCGCAAAGACACCGCAGCGCTGTTGCGTAAGGCCGCCATCACGGTGACCCCGCAGCACGTCAACGCCAAGTCAGAAGCCGTCGTGGCCCTGACCGGCGAGGTAGCTGAATATGTGAAGCCTGCTCCTCGTGCAGCAGCTCCCGCCCGTGGCCAGTCGCAGGGTGGACGCTCGCAGGGCGCAAACGCCCAGCGCAAGCGTTCGCGTCGCGGTGGCGAAGGTGCCGGATTCTACGAAGGCGAACGCGATGGTGCCCGTGAGGGTGGCCGTGGTGGCGCCGGAGGTCGTGGCGGTGCTGGTGGCCGTGGCGGTGCCGGTGGCCGTGGCGGCAGCGGTGGTCGTGGCGGCCGTAACGGTGCAGCACGCGATGGCGCCCGTGACGGCGCTCGTGATGGCGCTCGTGATGGCCAGCCTCGCGGCGGCGCTCGCGGCGCAGCTCGTGGTGGACAGCAGCGTAACGACCGTCAAGGCTCCGGCCGTGGCGCCGTTGTCGCCGGTTCCGGTGCAAGCGAACAGCGTTCAACTCACCAACCTCGCCAGCAGCAATCCGAAGCTCCCTCGCGTCCGCGCGGCGGCAAGGGTCGCGCTCAGGCCGGCAACGGCGGACCCGTTCGCGTAGGCCAGGTCGTTCGACCTAACCGTCGCGCATCGAGCAGCGGGCGCTAGGCTCCAGTTCTTCCGGGTGCGCGTGAGCGTGTCGGCGATCTCGCGCAGGCGTGCCGCAGGGCACGCGCAGGCGTGTCGGCGAGCGCGCGTATGCGTGCCGCAGTTTTACCGTCAAGGGCGGCGAGTCACCCCCAGCAGCCCTGGGGTGGGGTTCGTCGCCCTTCGGCATTTAAGGGCGTGCTCGCTGAGTGGTCGGCTGGGCGCCCGAGTCCTTGAGCGCCCGGGCGGCCAGCTCGCTGTTCGAATACCCCGCCGGCCAAACAGCCTGCCTGATCACCATTCGAAAATTCAGGAAATTCGGTTTCGACCAGCGTTCACGGGCCCGAGTGTGCCCGGATTTCGGGGCATCCAAGCTGGCAGCCCACGCGCGCACATCAGATTTCCTGAATTTCCAACGTTGTGCAGCTCCAGTCCCACCCGCAGACGCGCAATGCGCCGCAGCAGCAACGGCCTACGCACGGGGCTGGGGCTTAGGCACACAGGCACAGGCACAGGCACGAGCTCAGGCACAGCGCACCACACGCGGCGCACAACGACTCGCCGACCGCGAGCGCGGTCACGCTGCACGAGCGCGGTCACGCTGCCCTTCGGAAATTCAGGAAACTCTGTTGAACCATCAGTGTTCACGGCATCGCTCCCGCAGAGTTCTGCGCTTTTTCCGCGCCCGCGCGCGAACCCGCGAACGGATTTCCTGAATTTCCAAAGCTTGCCCGCAGTAGACAGACGGGCAGGAGCTAGCTAGCGCCTACGGCAGCACTCCGACGGAAGCGAGGGCCGCGCGCAGTAGCGCTCCGCGGCCACCTTCCATGTCTGCGGTGACGTCGTCGGATACCGCGGCGGCGGGGCTCAACCAGGTGAGCTCGAGCGCATCCTGACGCGGTTCGCACGTACCGGTGACCGGAACGACGTAGGCCATCGAGACGGCGTGCTGGCGGGGGTCCGTGAACTGGCTGTCGCCGGGCCACGGGAAGTATTCGGCGACCATGAACGGGGTCGGGCTTGCCGGCAGGAGCGGGAAGGCCATGGGGCCCAGATCCTTTTCCAGATGACGGAACAGAGCATCGCGCAACGTCTCGCCAAACATGACGCGGCCCGAGACGAGCGTGCGGGTGATCTCACCACTGTTGCCGCGCACCAGAGTGCCGACCTCAATGACGCGACCCAGCCCATCCACGCGCACGGGAACAGCCTCGACATAGAGCAGCGGCAGTCGCCTGCGGGTCTCCGCAAGCTCTTCATCTGATAGCCAAGACGAGTTGGGGTCTGGTGTGCCGACGGAGCTCATGCTCCATTGTCACCTATCGCGCGGGCTTGGCGTGCACGATGTCGCCGAGCGGATGCCACGGCGGGCCGACCGAGGTGGCCACTAGTCGTCCCCAATCCCGCTTTCACTCGCGCAGTGCACAGCTTGCGCAGTCCCAAGCCGGAGGCAACAGCCCCCGAATTAGCGTTCCTATCTCAGGCACTCGCCTGTCACGCGAAAGGGAACCCATGACCGAGAACAGCCCCTCCTCTTCTGAGCCGTCACAGGAAAGCGACGGGGAACGCGCGGCGCCGATAACGGCAATACCGGCATCGGCACCGGCACCGGCACCGGCATCGGCATCGGCATCGGCATCGGCTGAGGCTGCGCCCACGCCTGCCCGCGTTCCGCTGCCTGGGTGGGCGTGGGCGCTAATCGCGGTCGCGGTCGTCGTGTTTCTCGCGTCCGCCGCTACGACCACGATCATCGTGACCTCGGCGCTTGCCTCCGCCGGCTCGTATGAGTGTGACGAGTTCGGTGAGTGTTCCGGCAGCGACGCGACCAAGGCGCGACCCGAACCGACGAGTTCCGGGAGCGATCGACCTGCGGTCGACGTGCACGTTCCGCTCGATCGAAGCGCAGTATTTGACGGCCAGCCGGTGTGGTCGATCGCTCCCGGGGCTACATGGCAACCAACAACGTTTGATCGCGCTGGCATCAATGTGCTTCAGGATGAGACCACTGGCTGTCAGCTCGCCACCACCCAGCGTCTGGCTTTGCCTGATCCCGACGTTTCGGACGATTTCGACGGTTCTTATGCCGTGCTCGTGCGGGAATTCACTGCTTTCCTTGAGGAGGATCCCGACGCGCAACTCCACGATCCGGGCCTGCTCAACATCGCTATCGCGGAGGTTGGTAGTGACTCGACGATTGAGTTCGCCTCGGTCACCATCAGTCACATCAATCCCGACGGAGTTGCCCAGATCACTGAACTGGCAGCCCGATCGATGCTCGGTTCGGAGAGCGAATTGGTCGCCAGGCTCACCTGCGACGCCCTAGTCCACAACGCTTTCACTGCACAGTTCGAGGTATTTTCCGAGGTTCTTTCGGTCACAACAACCCCCTAGCCGCGCCGCGTAGGCTTTGTGCCATGCAGATCGATTCCTCCGCAGTGCTCTGGTCGGCCCCCGAACGCGAACGGGCTGGTCGTCCACTCATCGTGCTGTTGCACGGCTACGGCTCTCACGAGGGAGATCTGTTTGCGCTGGCCCCCGCACTGCCGCTCGGTCCGGTGATCGCATCGCTGCGAGCGCCGATCCCCGAGAGCGGCGGGTTCTCGTGGTTCCCGATCGATCTCAGTGGTGGAGGGCTCCCTCAGGTTTCTGGCGTGGATGACGCGGCCAACGCTGTGCTCGAATGGCTCGACTCGCAGCAGTACACGAGTGTGAGCCTCCTCGGTTTCTCGCAGGGGGCGGCGATGTCGCTCCAGCTATTGCGGCTCGCCCCGGAACGCTTCGCGAGCGCCGTCGCACTCTCCGGATTCGTGGCCAGTGCTGAGCACCCGGGAGATGCGGCGCTTACGAGCATCCGCCCGCCCGTGTTTTGGGGCCGAGGCACTGATGACTCGGTTATTCCGACGGCGGCGATCGAGCGCACCGAAGAGTGGCTAGTCGATCACACGCGCGCCGAGACCCGCATTTATGAGGGGCTCGCGCACGCGATCTCGACCGACGAACTCAACGACTTTGTGAGCTTTCTGCACACGCACGCGTAGCGGGTTGGAGCCAAGACCGAGCGTGTGGTGCGGTCTTGGTGAGCACGCACGCGTAGCGGGTCGGAGCACCCGCTGAACGCCTTCGGCGAAATCCGTAGGGCACTGTCAGGGGTTGCGACGAAGATAGAGACATGAGCGACGTGCTCGGCAAATTTTCGCCCGCCACCCGAGAGTGGTTCCAGGGCGCGTTCGATGCTGCCACCCCGGCGCAACTCGGTGCGTGGGATGCCGTCTCATCCGGAGCCAACGCGCTCGTCGTTGCCCCCACCGGTTCCGGAAAGACGCTCGCGGCTTTCCTGTGGGCGATCGACCAACTCGCCTCGAGCCCTCCCCCGGCCAACCCGAAACAGCGCACGCGCGTGCTCTACATCTCGCCGCTGAAAGCTCTCGGCGTTGACGTCGAACGCAACCTTCGCGCACCGCTCGTCGGCGTCACCCAAACCGCTCGGCGGCTCGGGCTCGGCGAGACCGACATCACCGTGGGCGTGCGCTCCGGAGACACCACCGCGCAAGACCGCCGTCTTCTCGCGCGCACCCCACCCGACATCCTCATCACGACCCCTGAGTCGCTGTATTTGATGCTCACCTCGGCAGCCCGCGAGACCCTCAAGAACGTCGACACCGTCATCATCGACGAAGTGCACGCGGTTGCCGCCACCAAGCGCGGCGCCCACCTTGCTCTCTCCCTTGAGCGGTTGGATGCTCTGCTCACGAAACCCGTACAGCGCATCGGCCTCTCCGCCACCGTGCGACCGATCGAAGAAGTAGCGCGATTCTTGGGCGGACGCGCCCCGGTTACGATCGTGCACCCGCCCTCTGCGAAAACCTTCGAGTTGAGCGTTGTTGTTCCCGTTCCCGACATGACTATTCCCGGCACCGTGGCCTCCGCGCGCGGCAAAGCCAGCGGCGGTGACGGCAGTGACGACGAGGCGACTCCTGAATCAGCGGCATCCCTGTGGCCGCACGTCGAAGAACGCATTGTCGATGCGATTCTCGAGCACCGGTCAACGATTGTGTTTGCGAATTCGCGGCGGTTGGCCGAACGGTTGACCGCCCGTCTCAACGAGATTTACGACGAGCGGATGAGCGAGCGCAGCGTCGATGGAGGCGGTAGAGATTCGGCCGCCGGTGGTGATGGTGGTGGTGACGGTACTGCCGGAGGTGTTGGAGCAGCCGGTGCAGGCAACATGCCCGGTAGTGCCGCAGCCGCTCTCGAGCGTTCCCAAGCCAGCGCGGATGCCGCCGCCTACGCCGCTCCGCAGCAACCGTGGAAGCCGCCCGCTCAGATGATGGCGCAGGGCGGATCCACGATGGGCGCTGCCCCGCTGCTCGCCCGCGCGCACCACGGCTCGGTCAGCAAAGACCAGCGGGCGATCATCGAAGACGACCTCAAGACGGGCGTGCTGCGCTGCGTTGTTGCGACGAGCTCGCTCGAGCTCGGCATCGACATGGGTGCCGTCGATCTTGTCATCCAGGTGGAGTCGCCGCCGTCGGTCGCGAGTGGGCTGCAGCGCATTGGGCGAGCCGGGCATCAGGTCGGGGAAATCTCCAAGGGCGTGCTGTTTCCGAAGCACCGCACCGACCTCATCCACACGTCTGTCGCTGTTGAGCGGATGCGCAGTGGGCAGATCGAAGCGCTGGCAGTGCCGACAAACCCGCTCGACGTGCTCGCCCAGCAAACCGTCGCCGCTGTCGCCCTCGACGAGATCGACATCGAGGAGTGGTTCGACACCGTGCGTCGCAGCGCGCCGTTCTCGACCCTGCCGCGCAGCGCCTTCGACGCAACCCTCGACCTGCTGAGCGGTCTCTACCCGAGCGACGAATTCTCCGAACTGCGACCGCGCGTGGTGTGGGATCGCGTGGCCGGCACGCTCAGCGGTCGGCCCGGCTCCCAACGCCTCGCCGTTACCTCCGGCGGAACCATCCCCGACCGCGGCCTCTTCGGCGTCTTCATGATCGGCGGCGAAGCCGGAGCTCCTGGCCGTCGCGTCGGTGAACTCGACGAAGAGATGGTCTACGAATCCCGCGTTGGCGACATTTTCGCGCTCGGCACCACCAGCTGGCGCATCGAAGACATCACCCACGATCAAGTGCTCGTCTCCCCCGCTTTCGGCCAGCCCGGCCGCGTTCCGTTCTGGAAGGGCGATGGCCTCGGCCGCCCGGCAGAGTTGGGCGAAGCCATCGGGGCGTTCACTAAGGAAATTGCTACGGCATCCGTGGACGATGCGCGCGCTCGGGCGGAGTCGATCGGGCTCGATGAGCACGCCGTCACTAACCTGATCGCCCTCGTGACCGAGCAGAAGGCATCCACCGGTCACGTGCCGAGCGACACCACCCTGGTCGTCGAGCGCTTCCGCGATGAGCTGGGCGACTGGCGCGTAATCCTGCATTCCCCGTACGGCATGCCCGTGCACGCGCCGTGGGCGTTGGCGATTACGGCGCGCATCCGCGAACAGCTAGGGGTGGATGGCGCAGCCATGGCCGGTGACGATGGCATCGTCGTGCGCATTCCAGACACCGATGCCGCGCCGCCCGGTGCCGACCTTTTTGTGTTCGACGCTGACGAGCTCGAACAAATCGTCACTGAGGAGGTCGGCGGCTCCGCGCTGTTCGCCGCACGCTTTAGGGAGTGCGCCGCTCGCGCACTACTGTTACCGCGCCGCGACCCCGGCAAGCGTTCGCCCCTGTGGCAGCAACGCCAGCGCGCCTCGCAACTGCTGGATGTGGCACGCAAGTACCCGAGCTTCCCCATCGTTCTTGAGACCGTGCGCGAAGTGCTGCAAGACGTGTACGACCTGCCGGCGCTCACGGCGCTGACGAAGCGCATCGCCAGCCGCGGCATCCGCGTGATGGAGACCGAGACGGATGTGCCGTCGCCGTTCGCGCGCAGCCTGTTGTTCGGCTATATGGCCGCTTTCGTATACGAGGGTGATTCGCCGCTGGCCGAGCGTCGCGCCGCCGCGCTCTCGCTCGATCCGGCGCTGCTCGCTGAGCTTCTGGGCCGTGCGGAACTGCGCGAACTGCTCGACCCCGACGTGATCGCCCAGACCGAGAACGAGCTGCAGCGGCTGACCCCCGAACGTCACGCTCGGGACGCGGAGGGAATCGTCGACCTGCTGCGCGTGCTTGGCCCGCAAACCGTTGCCGAGATCGAGGCGCGCTCGCTCGTGACCGGCGCCGCCCTGGCCACCGACTTGGCCGGGCTCGCGAAAGCGAACCGCGTGCTCGAAGTGACCATCGCGGGCGAACGTCGCTGGGCCGGCATCGAAGACTCCGCTCGGCTGCGGGATGCCCTCGGGGTTCCGCTGCCCATTGGTGTGCCCGCCGCGTTCATCGAGCCCGTTGACGATCCCGTCGGCGACCTCGTGAGTCGCTACGCCCGCACCCACGGACCCTTCACGCTGGCGGATGCCGCCGCCCGCTTCGGTCTCGGAACCGCCGTCGTGCAGGACACCCTGCGTCGCCTCGCGGCCGACCGCCGCGTTGTGGATGGCGAGTTCCGCCCCGGCGCGAGCGGCACCGAATGGTGCTCGGTGGATGTGCTGCGTCGCCTGCGCAGCCGCTCGCTTGCGGCACTGCGCCAAGAGGTCGAGCCGGTGTCCCACGCGACGCTTGGTCGGTTCCTGCCCGCCTGGCAACACGTTTCCGCTGCCGGTGACTCACTGCGCGGGATTGATGGACTGGCACAAGTGATCGACCAACTTGCTGGGTACTCAGCCCCGGCATCCGCGTGGGAGAACTTCATTCTTGGTGCCCGCATTCGCGACTATTCGCCCGCGTGGCTCGATGAGCTGACGACGTCGGGCGAAGTGGTGTGGGCCGGGCAGGGTGCGCTGGCCGGTAGCGATGGCTGGATCAGTTTGCACCCCGCGGCGACCGCAGCGCTGACCTTGCCCGAGCCAGATCGGGATGGGCTGAGCGAGTTGCAGCAGAGCATTCTCGAGGCGCTGGCCGGTGGCGGTGCGTTCTTCTTTAGGCAGTTGTCGAATCAGGTGGGCAGCACGGATGACAAGGCGCTGCTGAAGGAACTGTGGGATTTGGTGTGGCGGTCGCTCATCACGAATGACAGTTTTGCGCCCCTGCGCGCGCATCTCGGAGGAACCGTGCGGGCCACTCGGGCGCCGCGTCCGGCGCGGGCTCGCGCCTATCGCGGACGCGTTTCGACGGTCGCGCAGGCGGGGCCGCCGAGTGCGTCCGGTCGGTGGGCGCTGCTCGAAACTGCCGAGGGGGAGACGACGGTGCGCGCCAAGTCGACCGCCGAGTTGATGCTCGAGCGGCACGCTGTCGTCACGCGCGGCGCGGTCGTGAGCGAAGGCATCCGTGGCGGTTTCGCCCTGACGTACCGCGTACTGAGCGGTTTCGAAGAGACCGGTCGCGCCCGTCGCGGTTACTTCATCGAAGGGCTCGGTGCCGCCCAGTTCGCGACTGGCGCTACCGTTGACCGCCTTCGTGGTTTCACTCGGGACCCGGATGCTGCGCCCCAACTTTTGGCGATCACTCTCGCCGCGACCGACCCCGCCAACCCCTACGGGGCTGCTCTTGGGTGGCCGGGGCTGGGTGGCGCGGATGCTGGGGCGGAGGGTGGTGACGCTGGAGTCGGTGCTGCCGGCGCGGCTGGTGCGGCGAGTTCTGGCGCTGGGTCGGCTGGCGACGACAACTCGGACGCGTGGACTGCAACGTCGGCATCGGCATCCGCTGCCGCATCCGCAAAGCCCGTCGCTGACTCGCCCAAGAAGCATCGCCCCGGCCGCAAGGCGGGTGCGATCGTCGTGATGGTCGATGGGCATCTTGCGCTCTACCTAGAGCGCGGCGGCAAGTCGCTGCTGGCGTTCGACCTCGAACCCGCCGTTGTGGATGCCGCGACCCGCTCGCTCACGAGCACCCTGCGCGGAACCCTGCCGAAACTGCGCATCGAGAAGGTGAACGGTGATTTCGCCGTCGGCACCCCGGTGGGCAAAGCGCTCGTGGAGGCTGGTTTTGTTGCAACACCGCAGGGGTTGAGGCTGCGTGCCTGAGGGTGATTCCGTCTATAAGGCGGCCGCGAAACTGCGGGCAGCGCTCGACCAGCAAGTGCTCACCCGCACCGACTTTCGGGTGCCCGCTTTTGCGACGCTCGATCTCAGTGGTCAGACCGTCACGAGTGTCGTGCCGCGCGGCAAGCACCTTCTGATTCGGGTAGGCGGCCTCACCCTCCACAGCCATCTCAAGATGGAGGGCGTCTGGCAGATTTACGGCGCCGGCGAGCGGTGGCGCAAGCCGTCCTACTTGGCTCGCGGAGTGCTGAGCACGGCAACGAAGACCGCGGTAGGTTTCGAACTGGGGCTGCTCGAAGTGGTGCCCACGGCATCCGAAGACAGCATTGTGGGTCACCTAGGCCCTGACCTTCTGGGGCCCGATTGGGATGCCGAACTCGCGTTGGCGAACCTGCTGTCAGACCCAGCGCGTCCGGTTGCGCTCGCGCTACTCGATCAGCGGAACCTCGCCGGCCTCGGCAACGTTTTCGCCAACGAGTTGAGCTTTCTGCGCGGTGTTCGCCCGCACACTCCCATCGGCGAGATCGTCGACCCGAAGCGCCTCGTCGCGCTCGCGTTCAAGGCGATCATGGTGAACAAGGACCGCCCGATCCGCAATCTCACAGGCCTGCCGCGCGGCAAACCCCGCTACTGGGTGCACGGGCGGCGCGGGGAAGCGTGTCTGCGCTGCGGCACCCGCATCGAGTCAGACCAGCTCGGCACCGGCCCCACCGACACCCGCTACATGTGGTGGTGCCCGAGCTGCCAGAAGTGACGTCGCTCGGTCGCGGGCAGTGTCGCACTCCGCGCAGCCTGGTCTCGCCAATAGGCTGAAGCGAGCAGGTTGATCCTGCTTCGAAAGCCAACCGGGTGCCCTTGGGGACATCCGCGAGAGAGATCATCAGTGAAGAAACAGATCAACGTCGTCGGCGCAGTCATCCTGCGCGAAGGCCTCATCCTCTGCGCCCAGCGCGGACCCGGCGGAGCGTTGCCCGGGATGTGGGAATTCCCCGGCGGCAAGATCGAGACCGGCGAGACTCCCCGCGATGCGCTCGCACGGGAGATTACCGAAGAACTCGAGTGCGAGGTGGCCGTGGGCGAGCTGATCACCACCACGACTCACGAGTACGACTTCGGGATCGTCGTGCTGACCACGTTCTACTGCGAGCTACGCTCCGGCACGCCAGTGCTGACCGAGCACGCGGAAGTTCGCTGGCTCGCGCCTGCCGAACTGAGCGACCTCGAATGGGCTTCCGCCGATGTCCCGGCGGTCGAATTGATAGCGACCGCAAGGCGCGTATAACCGCAATCGTGTTCGCGTTTAGAAGAGCCTCGCTTCCGGGCTTGGCGGTTTCCCCGAAATCGTATCCACGGATGCAAGCTGGTATTCCTGCGCTGGGGGAAAAAGCGAACCAAGGTTTCTGGGATGGATCTTGAACAGGTAACCTTTGTCGCCCTTTTCTCGAATCAAGAAATCGACGGTCACTTTGCCGTCTTCTAGCAATGACGGAAGCTGGGCGATAATCGGCTTCCGGGTGTGTTTTACCGATGTGAATCGGATGTGTTCCCATCCGTCAATAATCTGGCTTTCTGCCTTCACCCAGAAAGTTTCATTGTGCTTGACGGCGAGGCTGTGCCGCAATGCTTCCATCTCCCACTCAACAGCTTGGTGAGATACCTCGCTGGTGTGTATTGCGTGAAGGACATCCGCTTTGTTGTCCACTCTCAAACTCAAACCCTGAGAATTCACGACCCGACCGCTGAGCGTGCAACTGAGCTTCCGCTGACCATCGCGATCATAGCCGAAGGCGCGGAGCAAATCGCGCGAGCTCTTGTAACGACTAGCGCTCCAATTAGGGGTCTTCGCGAAAAGCGTGGTTCTGTTGCTCGAACTTCGTGAAGACTTGATCTCGATACCTTGGAAGTCCGGCTCCTTTCGAGAGTTGATCGCAATGCCCAGCTCCGTTTCGAGTAGACGCCCGACTGCAGTGGTGCCTTTCACTGGCGCAGGCAAAAAGCCCTTATTCGAAACTCCGTGCAGCAAGGACAGTAGTGATTGGACAGCGCCAGTCTTTTTTTGGACGAAAGCGCCTAATACTTCAGCTGCCGCGCCGCTCAAACTCGACGTGTTGCGAGCGAGGGTACCTCTGGACAGGTTGAAGACCCAGAAGCATCCGTCGTTCCACACAGCAGCAATTACATCGCCCGGTTCGGAAATGCGTTTCAGGCCGCCGAACCACACTCTGGGATCGCCATTTTTCGTTTGAGGTCGGTAAAGCGACGCCTTTGACTCAAGGGTCGAATTCTCCACTACCAGCCGTGCGGGCAGAATGACTTTCGCATCTGGTCCCTGCGGTTGGCGCACATAGTCGTGAACAGCATTCGCCCCAAGAAACTCCCGAAACGGTTCTGTTGCGTCGAGTATCGACTTCTTCAGACCGGTCGCAGTCAGCTCCAGTAAGCCGAATGGGACGTCGTTGGTTGTTAGAAATGCAACGCTTTCGAGCTCCGTGCCGACTAGTTCCCTCATGCGCGATAGCTAACATCGGCCACCAACACTTCAGGACGCACGCATGCTGTCCCGAGCCCAGTTTCCTCGAAATCAACGGAAACCTCTTCAAGCTGGTTCTTCTGGATCAGGTATCTGGGCACATAGGGATGTCTACCAGACACGAGAGCATCTCGGCTACCGATTAAGGCTGAGCCGGATCCGATGTCAATGCTTCATTGACCATCTTTCCAACCGCTAGTGAAAGAAATGGCGACACAGCATTTCCCACCTGCGAATACTGCGGAACCTCAAAGCGACGACGGAGCGATCCTGTTGTTTCTTTGCCTCGGAACTCGAAATCATCGGGGAAGCCTTGAAAACGCGCCATCTCGCGCACGGTGAAGATACGAGGCTCGCTGGGGTGCACGTAATCGTCTGGCAGCGTGACAACCGTGCGAGCTGGTTGGGACCAGTCCAGCGCCTTCTGTGAATGCTTCTTGGTCTTGAGCTCAACCATCAATTCGAACATCGACTCCGCTGATTCTGCGAGAACTGTGCCGTCGGGGGCGATCGCCGGGTACTTCGCATTCGCCAGCTGCAATCTGACATTCGAGGCTGCTTCCGCTGGCCCACTCGAGAGCTGCGAGAGCAGTCGCGGTTGAAGTCCGTTGTCCCGAAGCCACTGGTAAAGACGGAATCGTTGAGTCGTGGATTCGCTGTGCTTACGCGGCGACTGGTTAGGCAAATGCTTACGTCGAATTTTCGACTTAGGGAGGCCCCAGATCGTTCGCGTAGAAGTAGCTTTGTGGAATGCTGCGGACCGGCGGCTCTTGGGCGCAGGAAGCACGTCTTGCAAATCACCGATTGCATCTGCGATTGTGGGCGACTCTTTCGACGAGACAGTCGGGTTGGGCGCAAGAGCCGGTGCGGGCTCAAACTTCTCGTCGTCCGTAAACGCCGACTTCCAGAGGTGCCCCGTGGCCTTGATTCCCCGCTCCTGTGCGACATCTGAGCGCATTCCAATAATCATCAACCGGGGACGGTTTTGTGGTGCGCCGTAGTGAACAGCGTTGACGGCTACGCCTTGAACTTCGTAACCCGGCTCAGTCTCACGCAAGGCCTGCTGCAATTGAACGAAAGGCGCTTCTTCATCAGGCGAGAACTTGTGGCTCATACCGACCACATTCTCGATCACCACCATTTTGGGAGCTGTGCGCTTCACAAACTCGAGGTACTCCCACGGCAGCGTATTCCGGACATCGTCTGGGTTGCGGCGTCCGGCCAGAGAGAATCCTTGGCAAGGCGGCCCGCCGACGACGACGTCGATGCCTGAGCTTGCGAGCCCGGCCATTGCAGCATCGTTATCGAGCACCTCGCGAAGCGCTGAAACTGCGACTCGGTTCTGGACTTGATTTTCGATCGAGGACTTAACGTATGCCTTCCACGAATCGTCCTCAATCGATTCGTCGATGAAGTTCGCGTAGAAGGTGTAAGCCGCCATGTCGGATTTTTCGACCGCAAGTTGGAGTTCTCCCCCGGAGCGTTCGATGCCCAGTGAAAGGCCGCCGCATCCGGAAAAGAGATCTACATAGTTGTACAAGGGTCCTCTTAAAAGTTAGGTGGGGGATCTTCGGTGCCGGCCCTTCTTCGAGAGTATATGTTCTCCCGCGAGGAGTCCAGGTGGGGCTCAAAGTCGGCGCAGAATTCGTGCTGTGCGGGCCAAGTTACCCGGAGCCACCGTCAGCCACTTGCTCCATCTCACGAGTACACATCCGATAAGAATCCTCATCGGCAGAGACCGACCACCGAAAAGTCAGCACCCCCTGCCACACTAGCCACGTGACAGATACCCGCACCGATGCCCTGGCCGTTCTCCGCACGCTTGTCGGCAATGAGACTGCCGATTTTCATGAGGGACAGTTTGAGGCGATCGAGACGCTCGTCGATGGGCGCCGCCGCGCACTCGTTGTGCAGCGCACCGGGTGGGGAAAGTCGGCCGTCTACTTCGTTTCCACGCTGCTCATGCGCCGG
The DNA here is from genome assembly GCF_057365065.1 of Salinibacterium sp. 10G20-15. Classification (NCBI taxonomy): domain Bacteria; kingdom Bacillati; phylum Actinomycetota; class Actinomycetes; order Micrococcales; family Microbacteriaceae; genus Salinibacterium; species Salinibacterium sp. 10G20-15. The sequence goes on along the minus strand of NZ_CP195118.1, from coordinate 1,538,339 downwards.
CGAGGTGCGGGCCCCACCGTGCTCGTGTCGCCACTGCTGGCGCTCATGCGCGATCAGATTGCCGCGGCATCCCGTGCCGGAGTTCGCGCCGTCGCCATCAACTCCACCAACCCGCACGAATGGGCCGAAGTTCAGCAACAACTCGCCAACGACGAAGTCGACGTGCTGCTCGTCTCGCCCGAACGCCTCAACAACCCCAGCTTTCGCGACAACCAACTGCCCGCACTGATCAACCGCATCGGGATGCTCGTCGTCGACGAAGCGCACTGCATCAGCGACTGGGGCCACGACTTTCGCCCCGACTACCGCCGCCTGCGCGAACTCATCGCCACCATGCCCGACGGCGTCCCCGTGCTCGCAACTACCGCCACCGCCAACTCCCGCGTCGTCGCCGACATCGCCGCCCAACTCGAAACGGGGAGTAGCAGCACCGCCGAAAACACAGCCACGGGCGGCACCGAAGTCGTCACCATCCGCGGGCCTCTGGCGCGAGCATCCCTGCGCCTGGGTGTCCTTAAACTGCCGGATGCCCGAGCCCGCCTCGGCTGGCTGCTGAGCCACCTCGCCGAACTGCCCGGCAGCGGCATCATCTACACGCTCACCGTTTCGGCCGCCGAAGACACCGCGCGGCTACTGCGCGACAGCGGCATGGATGTGCGCGCCTACACCGGCAAAACCGACCCACAAGAACGCGAAGAGTCCGAACAGGCACTCAAGAACAACACCGTGAAAGCGCTCGTCGCCACCAGTGCGCTCGGCATGGGCTTCGACAAACCCGACCTCGGCTTCGTCGTGCACCTCGGCGCCCCCTCCTCCCCCGTCGCGTATTACCAACAAGTCGGCCGCGCCGGCCGCGCCACCGACAACGCCGACGTGCTGCTGATGCCGGGCCGCGAAGACGAAGACATTTGGGAATACTTCGCCACCGCATCCATGCCCGACCAAGCCAACGCCGAACTCGTGATTGCCGAGCTGACTGCCGCCGCGAACTCCGGCGCCGGGCCTGTCTCCACCCCCGCGCTTGAAGCCCGCGTGAACCTGCGCCGCACCCCACTCGAACTGCTGCTCAAAGTGCTCGACGTCGACGGCGCCGTCGCCCGCGTGCAAGGCGGCTGGACCGCCACCGGCCAGCCCTGGAGCTACGACGCCGAACGCTACGCCGGAGTCACCGCCGCCCGCCGAGCCGAACAACAACACATGCTCGACTACGAACGACTTCCCGCCGGCACCGAAGGCTGCCGCATGGAATACCTGCAACGCGCCCTCGACGACGACACAGCCACCCCCTGCGGCCGCTGCGACAACTGCGCCGGTGTCTGGTACCCCACCGACATCAGCACGGATGCCACCACCCGCGCCACCGCCACCCTCGACAAAGTCGGCGTGCCCATCGAACCCCGCGCGCAATGGCCCACCGGAGCCGACAAGCTCGGCGTCCCCGTGCGCGGACGCATCAACCCCGACCAACGCGCCAGCGAAGGTCGCGCCCTCGCCCGCCTCACCGACCTCGGCTGGGGCGGCACCCTGCGCACCCTCTTCGCCCCCGGCACCCCCGACGCACCAGCGAGCCCCGCGCTCGTCGCGGCCTGCGTCCGCGTGCTCGCCGACTGGGGCTGGGATGAGCGACCCGTCGCCGTGGTCTCGATGCCGTCACGCAGCAAACCACAACTCGTGGCATCCGTCGCCGAGGCCCTCGCCAGCGCCGGCAAGCTGCCCCACCTCGGAACGCTCAGCCACACCGGCGCCGGCCCCACCGGCGAACCCGGCGGCAACAGTGCTTACCGACTCGCGAGCGTGTGGGGGCAATTCGAATGGGCTGGTGACGCAGCTGGCCGCGGCGAAGCAGGGAGCGAACTACCCCACGGCCCCATCCTGCTCGTCGATGACCTCGTCGACTCGCGCTGGACCCTCACCATCGCCGTGAAAGCACTCCGCGAAGCAGGGGCGGATGCCGTGCTGCCGTTTGCGCTCGCGCTGCGCGGATAGGTTCTTCCGATACAGATACGCGAACTGTCCAAATAATCTTGAAAAGTATCTATCTAGACGTTACTATTCAAGCATGAATACTGCGGATGCTCTGCTCGCGCTAGCGGCGATCTCGTCCGGCCAGTGGGGAATGGTGACGACGGCGCAGGCGCGCTCGATACGAGTGAGTCGAGTACAGGTAGCGCGGCTCGCAGAGGACGGCCACCTCGAGCGCCTTGCCCACGGCGTCTATAGGGACGCCGGGAGTCCACCGCAGGAATTCGATGACATCCGAGCGGCTTGGCTGAGCCTCGATCCAGATCGACTGGCTGAAGACCGCATCCGGGACGGAATCAACGGGATAGTCGTGAGCGGCAACACTGCAGCAGCCCTGCACGGGATTGGAGATCTTCTCCCCACGCCCTACGTTTTCACTTCGGCTGACCGACGGCAATCGCAGCGCCCCGATATCCGCTTCAAGCGGAGGATCCTCAGGGCCGACCAAGTCACTCTAGAAGCCGGACTTCCTACTACCGGGGTTGAGCGCACGATCGCAGACCTCGTACAGGATAAGGAAGATCTGAGCCTCGTCGGTGATCTTCTTGGCGAGGCAATGAATTCCAGAACCATACAACTGGATTTTCTTGCCGTTCTGCTTGGCCCCCTCGCGGCCCGAAACGGCTTCCCCCCAAATGACGGACTCGCTCTGCTAAGGAAACTCCTAGAACTCGGCCACGCCGATGTCGCGACCCAAGTCAAAAAGATAACGTCGAATCCTGCGTGGCCTACTTTGATCCCCCCAAGCGACGCCATATCCGACGACGACCTCCGATTCACGCCATCACTTATGAAGAGCGTCAGCTCGCTACAGGCGCTTGCGCTTCTCAGTGAGGCACAACATGCCGACTGATAAGGGTTCATATCCGAACGGCCGCGCCGTACAGGCCGCGATCAAAAGTGCGGCTACGAAAGACGAACGAGCCAAATCAGTTGGCGTCGGCGACCTGATCCGACAAGCAACGTTCGACCGCTTTCTGTGCCGAATCTTCTCTGACCAGTCAACCAAGTTCGCCCTCAAGGGCGGCACTGGCATGCTCGCCCGGTTGTCGACCAGCAGGGCGACAACAGATATCGATTTGGCGGCACAAGAGAACGAGCTCGACACCGCCGTAGCTGAACTGCGGCAACTCGCATCCGTTGACCTCGATGACCATTTCAGGTTCGAACACACGAACAGGATCGATCAGCTCGCGGGAGAGAACCAGCCGTACACGGCCGGATGCCGACTGACCTTTGACGTGTACGTCGGCGTGACGAAACAAGGCACTCTGTCTATCGACCTCGCAGCGGGCTACAAACCCACAGGCAAACTAGAAACGGTGAGCCCAGCGAACCGGCTACCGCTCGCTCGGCTTCGAACGTTCGACTACGTGCTGTATCCGTTGGCGGATCAAGTGGCCGACAAGCTTTGTGCCACCCAGGCAACATACGGTGAGAGCAAATCACCCTCGTCGCGCGTCAAGGACTTGATAGATCTCCTTCTCATCTCGCTCACTGAATCGATGGATGCCCGCCAGCTGTCGATTGCCGTCGCGACTGAGTCCAAGCGTCGTAGTCTCGAACCCATCACGGCGTTCCTCCTTCCCTCTGACTGGTCGAGTCGGTATCTCGTGCTCGCTCGACGTCTCGGGCTGGTGGATAGATTCCCCAGCGCTACGGCCGCCGAGGAACGCATTCAGACCATGCTGAATCCAGTACTCAACGGCTCCCTTGCCGAAGGCCGATGGGAACCGAGCGCTGGGGTCTGGACAAATACTTAGGTACTCTTGACACGAGTAGAGTCGCTCGGTGAGAGATTCCCGCCGCGACTACTGAGGTGGCACCAATGCAAGAAATGCAACCCAGTTCCGCCCACGGAAGCTTCTCCGCTGCAAGCGGCCGCATAGCTGACGTCGAAGCGCAGATCGCCGCGAACCAGTACCGCGACGGCAACATTCTCCCGGAGCCCGAACACGCCGACCATTTTCGGCGCGGCCTACTCATGGCTCTGCTCACCATTCCGATCGCTGCCATCCTTGCCGCCGTCTTCGGACTCAACTCTCCAACCGCAGGCGCCGCCACCGCCCCATTCGCGATTATCATCGCGTTCGGGTTCTTCGCTCGCGGTTCGGGGCGCTCCCCTGTCACCGGCCGAGGGTTCACGGCCGCAGCTGGCATCGGCCTCGTAACAATGGCCATAGCTGCCGCGATCAGCTACCCCTACAGCCTGTTTCTCACCTACCTCTACGACGGAGGCACCGGCGGCATCCTCAGCTCAGGGTTTGCACGCTTCTTCTCAACCTGGGTCGACGCGAACGTGATGTTGATACTCGCCTCGATTGCCGTCGTGACAGTAGTCTCTGTGGTGATCGTGTGGAGAAAAGCACGAGCAGCCCGAGCCCACACCACCGCCCAACGGTAGTCGCCGCCCGGGAATAAGCCGCCTGCAGGATGCCCATCTGCGGACTACCCGGAAGCCCAGCGATGACCGACAGCTCGACAACCCCCGACGCGCAGATCCACAAGCCTTACAACTTCGTGCTTGGCGCGCTCGCTTCCCTCCTCGCGGTCCCTCTGACGGTGATTGTCACGATCGTCATCGGCCAGTTCGGCTTTGAGTACTCCGCGACCTTCGGTGGCCTCGGCATGGTCTTCGCTTTCACCTTCTTCGGCAGCGCCTCGCGCCTCCGCATCGTGCGAGGCTTTGGCTTCGCCTTCGCTCTCCTCGTCGGCCTCGTCGCCACCAGCCTCGGAGTCATCGCCGGCTTCGTCTCCTCCGTCTACTACTCGTTCAACGCCGTCGGCGGCAAAGGCGGCCTGCTCGGCGACGTCTTCATCGGACGCATCGTCTACCGCCTCACCGAACGCCCCGAAGACTTCTTTATCCCCGCCGCCATCGCTGCCTTTCTCGCGATCATGTTGCTCGTCAAATACATGAAGACCGCGATTGCCGTGCACAGAACGCCCGCCGACGCTGTTGGCAACGACGCAGCGGCAGCAACTGCAACATCCGCGACGCCTGCACCTCCTGCGACGCCTGCAACCCCTGCACCCTCCGAGACCGTCGCCACCGCGACTCCAGAGCTGCCGGATGCCGCAGCCTCGACGATCAACGCGCCGTCCTCCGGAATCCTGCTCAACGGCAAGCCTCTGGGCGAACCGGAGCCTAAGAAACGTTTCTGGCAGTAGCAACAGCGCGGAACCCCCACCCGCCTGACTGCGGTTGACTTCTCTGCGCTAGAGGCGTCTAATGGGAATACCCCTAAGGGGTATCCGGTTGAGAGGATCACGATGCCTGGTTATGACGAGAACAAAGAGCAGCTGCTTAAGCGGCTGCGTCGCGCTGAAGGCCAAGTGCGCGGCATCCATCGCATGATCGAAGAAGACACGTACTGCATTGACGTGCTCACTCAAGTGTCGGCCGCGACTAAGGCCCTCGAGTCTGTCGCGCTCGCGCTGCTCGATGACCACCTCAGCCACTGCGTGGCCGAAGCGAGCCGCGAAGGTGGTGCTGTGGCCGACGAGAAGATTCGCGAGGCGAGTGCGGCAATCGCGCGCCTCGTTCGTTCGTAGCCTCCGCTCGACCCCGCTGTTCTGCACAACAACTTCCGCCCGCGCCTCGCGCCTGCGGCAATCGAAGGAGAATCATGACCCACACCGCCGATTACCTGGTCGAAGGAATGACCTGCAGCCACTGCGTCTCCAGCGTCACCGAGGAGCTATCCGAAGTTGCTGGCGTCACCGAAGTTTCGGTTGACCTCGCCTCGGGCTTGCCCTCCACCGTTTCTGTCACGTCTGAGACCCCTCTCGACGACGCCACCGTCAGCGCCGCAATCGAGGAGGCAGGCTACACGCTCGTGAAGAGCCTCTGATGGCCGCGGCACCCGACAACGCAACAACTACCGACGGCACCGCCACCACCGCAGCGCCCGGCACCATCAACCTTCTGGATGTCGAACTCGACATCACCGGAATGACCTGCGCCTCCTGCGCTGGCCGCATCGAGCGCAAGCTCAACAAGCTCCCCGGCGTCGAGGCGAGCGTGAACTACGCCACCGAGAAGGCTCGTGTTCGCGCGCCCGAAGGCACCGACCCGGAGCAGTTTCTCGAAACCGTGAAGGCTGCTGGGTATAGCGCCGTCATCCCGGCGCCCATTCAGGAACGCGACGAGAACGACAACGCGAGCCCCAAGAGCAGCGATGACGATTGGGCTTCGCAGTTGCTGCACCGTCTGCTCGTCTCGACCGCACTGGCCGTGCCGGTCGTGCTGATGTCGATGATCCCGGCGCTGCAGTTCACCTACTGGCAGTGGTTGGCCCTCACGCTGACGGCCCCGGTTGTCGTGTGGGGTGCCCTGGCCGTTCCACCGCGCTGCGGCCGTGAACCTCCGCCACGGTGCCGCCACCATGGACACCCTCATCAGCCTCGGCGTGATCGCCGCCTTTGGCTGGTCGCTCTACGCGCTCTTCTTTGGTGGTGCTGGCGAAGCTGGCATGCACATGACGATGACCTTCTTCGGAACACCCCACGGTGGTTCGAGCGAGATCTATCTCGAAGTTGCCGCCGCTGTCACCGTCTTCATTCTGCTCGGCAAATACATCGAGGCCCGCGCTAGCCGCGAGTCGGGTGCTGCTCTTCGCGCTCTGCTCGAACTCGGCGCGAAGGATGCTGCCGTGCTGCGCGGTGGCGTCGAGCAGCGCGTTGCCGTCTCCTCGCTCGTCGTCGGCGACCACGTTGTCGTGCGCCCCGGGGAGAAGATCGCCAGCGACGGCCTCGTCATCGAGGGCAACTCCGCCGTCGACGCGAGCATGCTCACGGGAGAATCCGTACCCGTCGAAGTCGGCCCCGACGATCGCGTCACCGGCGCCACCCTCAACGTCGGCGGACGACTCGTCATCGAAATCACTCGCGTCGGCCGCGACACCGAACTGGCCCGCCTCGGTCGCATGGTCGAAGAAGCACAGACCGGCAAAGCCGACATCCAGCGTCTCGCAGATCGCGTTTCGGCCATCTTCGTTCCGGTCGTGCTCGGCCTCGCCGTCGTGGCATTCGTCGGCTGGATGATCGCCGGCGGCCCCATCGAGCTGGCCTTCACGGCCGCCGTCACCACCCTCGTCATCGCGTGCCCCTGCGCCCTCGGCCTCGCAACGCCCACCGCCCTGCTCGTGGGCACCGGTCGCGGATCACAGCTCGGCATCCTGATCAGCGGGCCCCAAGTCTTGGAACAGACCCGCTCGGTCGACACCATCGTGCTCGACAAGACCGGCACCGTCACGACCGGCGAGATGCGCCTCAGCTCGATCGAGGTGCTCGAGGGCGAGAACGAGGAGCTCGTGCTGGCTCGCACCGCCGCCGTTGAGGCTGGCTCCGAGCATCCGGTCGGCCGTGCGGTTGTTGCCGCAGCTGAGGACCGCGGCCTCACACTCCCCGCCGTCACCGACTTCGCCGCCCATGCGGGCACCGGCGTTCAGGCCACCATCGACGGCACTGTCGTGTTCGTCGGCAAGCCGTCGTGGCTCACCGCCGACCACCAACAAACGGTGTCGGATGCCGCCCTCACCCTGGTTGAGAAAGCCGAAGCCGCCGGATCGACCGCGATGGTCATCGCGTGGGCCGGTCAGGCGCGAGGCGTGCTGGTTATCGGCGACACCATCAAGGCAAGCAGTGCGGACGCCGTAGCCGAGTTCATCCGCCTCGGCTTGCGCCCCGTGCTCCTCACCGGTGACAACGCCGGAGCGGCAGCCTCCGTTGCCAGCGCGGTGGGAATCACTGATGTGCACGCCGGGATTACCCCGCAGGGAAAGCTCGACGTCATCCGCCAGCTGCAGGCCGAAGGCCGGGTTGTCGCGATGGTCGGTGATGGAGTGAACGACTCTGCCGCCCTCGCTGCCGCCGACCTCGGTATCGCCATGGGTGGCGGAACGGATGCCGCGATCGCCGCGAGCGACATCACCGTCGTGAGCGGGGACCTCTTGGTCGTCGCCGACGCGGTTCGCCTCGCCAAGCGCACGCTCGGGATCATCCGCGGCAACCTGTTCTGGGCTTTTGCCTACAACGTGGCGGCCCTGCCGATTGCGATGCTCGGTCTGCTCAACCCGCTCATCGCGGGCGCGGCCATGGCCTTCTCCTCGGTCTTCGTCGTGACGAACAGTCTGCGGTTGCGCGGGTTTAAGTCGAGCGTGCAGTCGTTAGGTTCTGAGTCGTAACTGCGGTGAGATAGGAACATGATGCGTCGCTCTCTGATCGTCCCGACAATAGCTGCCGTTGCCGCCCTCGCTCTGCTTGCGAGCTGCAGTCAGCCGACCGCGGGCGAGTTGCAGCCGGTGCCACTGGCAACAGAATCGACAGCACCGCCGACGCCCCCAGTCGACGCGACTGAAACCTCCAGCACGATCATCACCGGGCTTGAGGCGCCGTGGTCGATCGTACGGCTCGCGTCGGGATCGACCTTGATCAGCGAACGCGACACTCAACGCATTATGGAGCTCACTGCCGACGGCGAGCTGCGCGAGGTGGGCACCGTTGACGCTGCTGCTCCCGGTCGCGAAGGGGGCCTTCTCGGATTAGCGACGCCCGACGACCGCACTCTCTACGCCTACGCGACGACGGCCACCGATAACCGCATCATCCGTTTCAAGCTGGAGGGCGAACCCGGTTCGTACGAGCTGGGCGCGAGCCGCGACATCCTCACCGGGGTAGCGAAGACAGGCATACACAATGGCGGCCGGATCGCTTTCGGACCAGACGGCATGCTCTATGCGACCGTGGGCGATGCAAGCACCCCCGATCTAGCTCAGGACCCCGACAGTCTCAACGGCAAGATTCTGCGCCTAGAACCCGACGGCAGCGTGCCCGCCGATAACCCCTTCGACGGATCGCTCGTCTACTCGCTCGGCCACCGCAACCCTCAAGGGCTCGCTTGGGATGACAGCGGTCAACTGTGGGCAGCCGAGTTCGGCCAAGACACCTGGGATGAGTTCAACATCATCTATGCGGGCGCCAACTATGGCTGGCCCATCGTCGAGGGCGCGAACGACGATCCCGCATTCGAAGCACCCATCTATCAGTGGCCCACCGATGACGCGAGCCCCAGCGGTCTCACCTTTGTCGGCGGCACCTTCTTCATGGCCGGCCTCGGCGGCGACCGCCTCTGGGCGATTCACCCCGGCGACCCGACCACCGCTATCGACTCGTTCGCCGATACCTTTGGTCGCATTCGCGATGTCGTTCCCGGCCCCGATGGCAGCCTCTGGATGCTCACCAACAACACCGACGGTCGAGGCGATCCCCAAGACGGCGATGACCGCATCATCCAGGTTGAGCTGGCACCCTAGTCGGACTCGCGCCCTCCCCAGCTGGCGCCCTCGTCAGTCTCGCGCGTGCGGATTGCAATTCCCCGCGCCTCGTCTTCCGCCTGGCGGCGGGCGAGCACGAGATTGCGGAAGGTGTCACGTAGGGGTAATTGCACGGTATTTTCGGCGGGGACGCCCGCCAGTAACTGACGTAGGCGCGTGAATTCGGCATCCACTTCGAGCCCCGCCACGAACGCGAGGTTGCTGATGTAGAGCCAGATGAGCAGGGCGAGCGCTCCGCCAAGCCAGCCATACACGCGGTCGTAGCTGGCAAAGTTGGAGGCGTAGAAACCGAAGCCCGCGGTGGCAAGACCCCACGTGACGATCGCGAAGATCGCGCCGGTGCTGACCCAGCGCATCCGTTCATGACGCACGTTGGGCGTGTAGTAGTAGAGCACCGCGATGATCATGGTGAGGATGACGGCGAGCACCGGCCAGCGCCCGATCGACCACACCGTGATCCAGGGTTCGCCAATACCGAGCGCGTCGCCCACGGCAGTTGCAACGTTGCGGGTGGTGAGCAGCAGAACGACGACGGCGGCGAAGGCGGCGAGCAAGAAGGTCGAGAGCACAAGCATGAGTCCACGGAACTTCACGAAGCGTCGACCCTCTTGAATTTCGTACACGCTGTTCGCGGCACGGCCGAAAGCAGTGGCGTAGCTTGACAGCGACCACACACTCAGCAGAAGCCCGACGGCGAGCGCGACTCCGGGGCTGCCGATAGAGAAGAGTTGAGTAAGCGGTTCTTTGAGAACTTCGACGGTGCTCGGTTTGAGCACTTCGGTCGCGAGATCAATCACGGTGTCGGCGGCGCGATCTTTGCCCTCGGTAATCGCCAGGACGGAGACGACGCTCAGCGCGGCGGGCAGGGTGGCGAGCGCCGAGAAGAAGGCGAGCGTGGCGGCGGAGTCGATTCCGCGGTGCAACATGAAGCCGTGATAGGCGCGGCGAAAGGCATAACGCCACTCTCGGCGGGGCTCTACGAAAGTGTCTCGCTCTCTACTCATTGGAGAGTTTTCGGCGCACGATCGTGGGCATCACTAACCACAGGGCAATCGCCAGGAAGGCCGCTGTTCCGCCGGCAACTGCTCCGGCTGTGCGACCAGCGACAACATCGAAGATCAGCATTGCCGTGCCAGCGATAGTAAGCGACACCACGAACAGCGTCACTTTGAGGAGACGATCGGATGCCGTCACGAGTTCGGGCTTCGCTTTCTTTCCAAAGAGGGCACGGTGAAGACTCACGGGAGAGACGGCGAGCGCGGTCGCGAGAACTGCAGCTGACACCAGGGCGAGGTAGATCCGCACTTGGTAGTCATCCAGCTCGGAAAAGCGTTGCTGGAACGCGAGCGTCAACAAAAATCCGGTGAGAATCTGAGTACCGGTTTGGATGACGCGCAGCTCTTGGAGGATCTCGGTCCAGTTGCGATCTCCCCGTTCCGTTGAGGTCTCGTTACGACCGTCTTCCTGCGCGTCGGCGCTACTCACACTCGTGCTCATCCCCACATCCTAAGCAGTTCGGCGCAGTGTCATTGCCATCGCGTCCGATGCGCCGCAGCACCCCGGGTTCCGGCCGCCCATTAGACCCGCTCGACAGGTTGCCGCAGCAGGGTGCGGAGCTTGGATGACTCGACTTTGCGAAAGTCGTTGAAGTAGATCTCGTGGTGCTTGCCGGTCATCCGCAGCCCCTGCTCGGGAATGAACTCGGTGTGCATCCGCGCCAGAATCTCGGCCTCATCGTCATAGGGCCCGAGGTGGAGTGTTTGCACGCACAGCCCCTCCTCGAGAGTCTCGAGTCTGACTTTGCCGAGGCTAGCGGGCAGAGTCTCGGGGGTCTTGCTTTTGGCGGTGACCGCGGCCACGGCAGCCTGAAACATCGCGTCGGTGATCCACTCGGGGGTGAGGATCATCGCAGTCCAGTCCCACTGCGATTTGTCGCGGCCGGTCGTAAACGCGGCCATATCCTCGGCCCACCACAGCGCTTCGAGGGGCGGCACAACATAGTCGCGGTCGAGCGCTTTGCTCGCGAACTTCAGCGTGTACGCCACCGGATAGAGCGCGCCGATCGCGGCCGTGTATTCGCTGCCCTCACCGGGCGCACCATGGCCGTCGACCATGAGGTACTGCTGAGGTGGGAGATCCAGAATTCTGAACTCGTTGTGGCGCGCTTTATACGCGTCGAGCGTCTTCTTGAAATCTGTTTTCATTGCCCCACCCCGCCGTGCATTGGTTCGTGTTGTTAGCTCGCGCCGATCACCACGTTGGCGATGAGCATATCGAGCTTGCGCACATCAATGGCCTTGCCGACCTTGATCTTGATGTGGCCGGCGCGGGTCCACAGTTCGAGCTCAGCGTTGAAATCGAGGGTGCCCGCATTCTCGGATGACCACATGAGAACACTCGAATAGGGCAGCGAGTACAGCTCCACCTTCTTACCCGTGATGCCTTGAGCATCACGCACGATGAGGCGCTTGTTGGTGAAGACGGCGCTGTCACGGAAGGTTTTGTAGGCCGCGATGGGCTGCTCGCCGGGGAGCAACATCGGCATGACGTCTTCGGGGATCGGGGCTTCAGAAACGAACGTCCAGGCTGCGATTACGGCGGCTTCCATCCGGTACTCCTTGAATCGGGTAATGGGCCGAGATCTCCGACCCGCACACACCCTATCGGCCACCGCCGACGCCCCTGCTGCGACAGCACTGCCGCACCCGAACGCGCCCAGATTCGGCAGCATCCGGAACAGTAGAATCGTTGCTGTGCCGCTTCCGGCGCGGTAAGGATTGCCCTGTGACATCGCCTGCTCAGCATGACCGCCAGCCGCTCGTCGAGCCCGGCGCACCGCTCGGCCCGCAGTCGCTGATTCGTTATTCGCGCCAACTGGCTAATCCTGATTTCGGCGAGCTCGCGCAGCGCCGCCTCGCGAACGCGCGCGTGCTTGTTGTGGGCGCTGGCGGGCTGGGCAGTGCCACCATTCCCGCGCTCGCTGCAATGGGCGTTGGCACCATCGGCGTGATCGATACGGATGCCGTTGAGCTCTCGAATCTGCACCGCCAACTCGCTCACGGGGTCGCCGACATCGGGCGCAGCAAGCTCGATTCCATGGCCGAGACGGTCGGCCGGATCGATCCGGAGATCGCGGTTGTCCTTCACGATGTGTGGCTCGATTCCAGCAACGCGCTCGAACTCTTTGCGGGGTACGACCTCGTGCTCGACGGCAGCGACAACTTCGCCACCCGCTACCTCGTCAATGACGCAGCCGCGCTGACCGGCATCCCCGTCGTCTGGGGAGCGATTCTGCGCTATGGCGGTCAAGCCGGAGTGGCGTGGGCTGGTCACGGACCGACCTATCGCGACCTCTTTCCGGTGCCGCCGGCACCCGGCACCGTTCCCTCGTGCGCTGAGGGCGGGGTTCTGCCGACCGTGTGCGCCATGATCGGCGCCATCATGTGCTCCGAAACCGTGAAGCTCATCACCGGCATCGGCGAACCACTCCTCGGGCGAGTGAGCACTTACGATGCGCTGTCCGGGCGATTCCGGGAACTCGACTACGCCGCGAGCGACGAAGTGGATGCCGTCACCGAGCTCATCGACTACGAGGCGTTCTGTGGCGTGAAGCCGGGATCCGCGACCGCAGGTGGCGCTGGTGCGGATAGCGATGGTGCGGGCGGCGCGAGTAGCGGGAGCAGCGCAGGCGAAGCGAACGCTGCCGGAAACGCGGGCGGCGCGAGCGACGAGATCGACTCGCGCGAACTTGCGGCCATGCTCCGCAGTGGTGCGCCCCTGCAACTCGTCGATATTCGCGAACCCTTCGAGTACGCGATTGCCGCGATTGAGACTGCCGAGCTGATTCCGCTGGGTGGTCTCGCAGAGCGGCTTGCCGACATCCGCACCGACATTCCTGTGGTTGTGTACTGCCACCACGGCATCCGCAGCGAACGTGCTCTGCGAATGCTGCAGAGCGCCGGCTTCACCAATATCCGCCACTTGGTTGGCGGCATCGACGACTACTCGCAGGTCATTGATCCTGCGCTCGCGAGGTACTAAACGTGAACGATCAGATCCCCGCCAGCTTCGCCACCATTACGGATGCCGTGATCGACGAGGCCGCTATCCGGCGCGCGGTGGAGTCCCCCGCCTCCGGCGCGGTCGTCGTGTTTTCGGGAGTGGTGCGTAATCACGACGCTGGCAACGAAGTGTGGTCCCTTGAGTACCAGGCGCATCCCGAAGCCGAAGCACTGCTGGCTCAGTGCTGCGCCGAAGTGGCGGCCGAAACGGGCCTCGCCATTGCCACAGCCCATCGCGTTGGCCTGCTGCAGATTGGGGATGTTGCCCTGTCGGCAGCCGTCTCGGCAGCACACCGTCGCGAAGCTTTCGAGGCGTGCGAATTGCTCGTCGAGCGCATCAAAGCAACGGTGCCGATCTGGAAACGTCAGCAGCTCGCGGGCGGCGCGACCGAATGGGTGGGGCTGTAAAGGCCTAGCCGCCAGCGAAGGGTGGCAGCACGTCGACGCGAGCACCCACCGCGTGCGCGGGGTCACGCCGAACGACGCCATCGATCAGGAATGATCCCGACTCGACAACCTTCTGCATGAGCGGACCGTAGCGCTCGATGAGCAGATCTTTGAGCGTTGCCAGAGTCGCGCCCGACTCGATTTCGAGGTGCTCCTCATCGCGCCCAGCGGCCTCGGCTGCGGCGGCGAAATAGCGGATGTGAAGGGTCATGTCAGCCACCAATGTACGACATCTCGATCTTCTTAGCGCCCGGTCCTGGCGTCGTCGCCGGCCGGGCGGTGTTGAGCGAACGCAACGCTGAATAGCGGTCGGTACGCTCTCGCCACAGGCTCGCCATGGCATCCGAAAGCTGATCGTCGGTGCAGCCGTCGCGCATGAGAGCGCGCAGGTCGTGACCCGAGCTGGCGAAGAGGCACGTGTAGAGCTTGCCGTCGACCGAGATGCGGGCGCGTGAGCAGGTCTGGCAGAACGACTGAGTGACGCTGGAAATCACGCCGATCTCGCCGCTTCCATCGCGATAACGCCAGCGCTGCGAGGTTTCACCGCTGTAGTTAGGGGCGATTTCTTCGAGGGGAAGCTCGGCGTTGATTCGAGCCACGACTTCGGCCGAAGGCACGACTTCGCCGAGCTGCCAACCGTTGGTGGTGCCGACATCCATGTATTCAATGAAGCGCAGGATGAACGGAGTGTTTTTGAAGTGGCGGGCCATCGCGACAATGTCTTGGTCGTTGTGCCCCTTCTTGACGACCATGTTGATCTTGATGGGTCCCAGGCCGGCAGCGTGGGCAGCATCGAGACCAGCCAGGATCTTCTTCACCGGAAACTTCACGTCGTTCATGGCTTGGAAGGTCGCGTCGTCGAGCGAGTCGAGCGACACCGTGACGCGCTTCAGCCCGGCCTCCTTCAGCGCTGGGGCGAGGTGGGCGAGTGCTGAGCCGTTCGTTGTAACCGCGAGGTCGAGGGGTGCGCCCGCCGGAGTTGTCAGCTTCGACAGCATCCCGACCAGTTCGGGCAGGCCCTTGCGCAGCAGCGGTTCACCACCGGTGAGGCGAATCTTCTCCACACCGTGGAGCGCGGCAATGCGCGCCAGCCGGGTGATCTCTTCGAAGCTCAGAAGTTCGTCGCGCGGCATGAACGCGTAGTCGGCGCCAAATACTTCCTTAGGCATGCAGTAAACGCAGCGAAAGTTGCAGCGGTCGGTGACCGAGAAACGGATATCGTGCAGCGGCCTGCCCAGGGTGTCCACGACGGGGCTGCCGATCGCGGAGGAACTCATAGCGTCAGACTAACCCGCGGCAGGCTGCGAAACCTCCGAGGCGGTCGCGTCGATCGCATCGCCCACGTGAATGCGTCCACCATCAAGCGGAGTGAGCCGGATGCCGAACCACGTTTTGTGGTCACGCTGGCGGTGCTGCGCCAGGGTTCGAATCGGTTCCTTGCCGCGCTCGAGCGTGGTGGGTTCGATCGTGGTCATGACGCAGCGGTCGCAGATCATCGTGACGCGAAAGCGCACGTCGCCGATGGTGACCTGCGACCAGCTCTCTTCGACGAACGGTTCGAGATCGTCAATGATCACGTTGGGACGGAACCGGATCATGTCGAGCGGGGCGACATCCGCCTCGGCCCACTCGTCAAGCTGACGCAGCGACGCTTCGCTGGCGAGCAGCAGCGGACCGCCGTCGGCGAGCGACATAACTTCGCCGGGCTGACCGCCATCCTCGGGGTCGATCGCGCGCACGGTGGGGTCGGACTGCCAGACGAGTCGCACGTCGAGGCCGACGCGTTCGCTCAGCCAACGGTTGACTTCGCCGCGAGCGGCAAGCGCTGTGCCCTGACCGCTGTGGCTCACTTCGATCGTGTCTCCGCCCTCCGCCATATCGACGGTCACGCTGGAGCCGTCGCGGTCGGAGAGCTGCACCGCCGTGTCGCTGAGGGCGTGCGCCGAAAGACCCAGCAGGTGATTGTGCTGGCGCGCGGTAAGACTCTTGCCGTCGCTGTCTACGATGGCCCAACGCCGATCCTGGTCAAGGCCCCACGGATTGACGGCCGCCGAATCAACGTCTTCACCGGCAAAAGACTTCACTGGATACACTCTGAGTCGTGTCACGCGCATGGGCGAATCCTAGCAACGTGCACCCCGAGAACGACGGGATTATCCCGAGGGTAAGCGGCGTGAAACTGCGGCGCTGATTAGCGTCGCGGATACACGGCGATCTGAGCGGGATCGACGGATGCCACGACGCGGTCCCCCGGCGCAATGTCGTGCGCGAGCAGATCGGCGGGCGAGGCTTCGGCCACGACGGTATCGCCGAGCAGCGTGACGCGGATGCCCTTGAGGCCAGGTTCGAGCAGCTCGACGGTGGCGGGCCACTCGTTGGGTTGCGAGGGAGCGGATGCCTCCCGGCGCAGCGTCACCGCGGACGGCGGGAACGCGATCGACACCTCTGCCCCGACCGCCGATACGACGCCGCCGACGGCGAGACCACGCCCATCCGCGAGCCGCACGAGCTGGCTTGATTCGACGATGCCGTGCAGCACGTTGAGGCCGACGAGCGTAGCGGCAAACTGGTTGACCGGCTCGCCCAGCACCCGGGCGACGGCGCCGCTGTCGATGATGCGGCCCGCCTCCATGATGGCGACGCGGTCGGCCAGCACCATGGCATCCACCACATCGTGGGTGACGACGATGGTGGCGGGCGCGGTCGGCGGCCGGCCATCGATCCCGGTGTGGGTAGCGGAGATCCGGGAGGCCAGGCACTCGCGCAGCAGGGTGCGCACGAGGGACGCGTTTTGCACGTCGAGGGCGGCCATCGGTTCGTCGAAGAGCAGCACGTCGGGTTCGGTGGCTAGCACCCGGGCGATCGCCACGCGCTGCTGCTGGCCTCCCGAGAGTTCGGCAGGTTTGCGGACGGCGAATTCGCTCATGCCAACGGCCGCCAGCCATTCGGAGGCACGGTCGCGGGCCTCCACCGCCTTCATTCCGTGCGACCGCAGCCAGCCGTGCGAGCGCAGCCCAAAGGCCACGTTCTCGAGAGCGCTCAAATGCGGGAACAGTAGAGGGTCTTGCCCGAGCAAACCGATGCGACGACGATGGGCGGGCACCACGGTCATCCGCCCGCCGCCCGGCCGCCCGCCACCCGACGGCGCACTACCGAGCTGCGGAACCTCGGTGAGCACTCGACCGTCGACCGACACCGTGCCGCGCTCCGGAGCGAGCAGACCGGCGATCACCGCGAGCAGCGTCGACTTGCCCGAGCCGTTCGGGCCCAGCAGCGCGAGGGTTTCTCCGGGCGCGACGGTGACACTCGCGTCGAGGGTGAACGACCCTCGGTTCACCAGCATGTTGGCATCCAGTGTCATGGGTCAGCGCTCCGGGGTCGCGCGCCAGCTGCGCAGTAGAAGCAGGATGACGATGCCGACGACCACGAGCAGCAGCGACAGGGCGATGGCCGAATCTTGGCTCACGCCGGCGCCGTTGAACGCGGTGTAGATCGCGAGGGGCATGGTGCGGGTGGTGCCGGCGGCGTTGCCGGCGAAGAGGGCGGTGGCCCCGAATTCGCCGAGCGCGCGAGCGAAGCAGAGCACGGTGCCGGCGATGACGCCCGGCATGATGAGAGGCAGGGTGACTCGACGAAAGACCGTCCAACGCCCCGCCCCGAGCGTTGCGGCGACCGCCTCGTACCGGGTGCCCGCAGTGCGCAGCGCGCCCTCGACCGAGATCACGAGGAAGGGCAGTGCCACGAACGATTGGGCGATCACGACAGCGCCCGTCGTGAACGGAATGCGGATGCCGAACCACAGTTCGAGCACGCTGCCGACGAGCCCGTTGCGTCCGAGGAGGTAGAGCAGCGCGATGCCTCCGACCAGGGGCGGCATCACGAGTGGGAGCGTCGTGAGCGCACGCAGCAGACCCGCCAGCCGGTTGCCCGAGCGAGCGATCACGAGCGCGAGCGGGATGCCGACGATGAGGCACAGCACGGTCGCGGCGAAGGCCGTCTGCAGCGACAGCCATAGCGCCGACTGCGCCTCCGCCGAGACAATCGCGGCCGGAACGCTGGGCCAGTCGGCACGGAGAAACAGTCCGACGAGGGGCAAGATCAGCAGCGCGAAACCGAGGGCTGCGGGCAGGTAGAGCAGGCGCGGGATGCCGAAGCCTGCTGCGGTCGTGGTGCGGGAGGCTGCGCTTTGGCTGGCTGCGCTTCGGGTGGCCGTGCTTCGGGTGGCTGCGTCGTCGGTGGTCTGCGCACTGCGCGAGGAGGCACTCATGGCTTCGAGAATCCATAGCTCGCGAGAATGGCCTGCCCCGGCGGCGACAACACGAACTCCACGAAAGCGGCCGCGATGGCCGGTTGCGCAGCCTCGTTCAGCACGGCGATCGGGTACGTGTTGCGTGCGGTTGCAGTGTCGGCAATCTCAACTCCGTCAACAGAACCTGCGGCATTCAGCACGTCGGTGACATAGATGAGCCCGGCATCCACTTCGCCCAGCTCGACCTTGGTCAGCACGGCCGTCACGTTCTGCTCTTCCGTCGCGGGCGTGAGTTCGACGCCTGCCGCGTCGAGCAGGATGCCCGAAGCGGCCCCACACGGAACCGCGGGAGCGCACAGGGCAACCTGCACGCCGGGTTCCGCCAGGTCACTCAGTGCCGTGATGTCCAGCGGGTTGCCGGGCTGCACCGCAATCTGCAATTCGTTGCTCGCGAAAGAAACAGGCGCAGTCGCCAGCTCGGCGCTGACCTGCTGCATTGTCGCGTCGTCCGCGGCGGCAAACACGTCGACCGGGGCACCCTCGCTGATCTGCGTGGCGAGAGTAGAGGAGCCGTCGAAGGAGATCGGCGCGATCTTGACGCCGGGATTCTCGGCGCTGAAGGCCTCAGCCAATTCGGTGAACGAGGCCGTCAATGAGGCTGCAGCGAAAATCGTGAGCTCACCCCGCAGCGCCCCGTCAGCAGAGGTGGATGCCGGTGCCGGCTCTGCTGCCGAGCATCCGGAAAGCCCCACCAAGCCCGCCATCGCGGCGGCGGCAACCGTCGTCAGCACACGAACCCGGCGTCGGCCGTGCCGCCCCTGCCCGCGCGCCTGCCCCACCGCGCCCATCACTAGGAGTTATCTTTCGGAGCCTCAACAACCACCATCGTCGCTTTCACGACGGCGACTGCGAGCGACCCAATTTCGAGCTTCAGGTCGCGCACCGCTTCGGTCGACATGAGCGACACGATGCGATGCGGGCCGCACTGCAGCTCGACCTGCGACATGACGGTGTCGCTCAGGATGCCCGTGACGAGCCCGACCATTCGGTTGCGAGCGCTGCTCGTTGTCTCCGATGCCGCTTCCCGCTGTTGAGCCTGTTGCGCCCGCTCTTGGGCACGCTGCGCGAGATCGGCGCCGTCGATGACTTGGCGGCCGACATCATCGAGCGTCACCGGCAAACCGTCGGACGCGATCCACCGTCGCACGGTGTCGTCGCTGACTCCGAGGAGCCCTGCAGCTTCGCTAATCCGATAGTGCGCCATGCTTCGGAGTTTATCACCGCAAACACGGAGACAATTAGTCGTATTCACCGCATCCGCCGCTCAGCTGGGGAGGAACCACCTTAGCTAGGGTGAGTGCATGGCTCACGACTCTTCTGCAGCGCCCGCGTCGATCGGCATCGAACAGCATCTCGCTCGCGTTCTCGAGAGCGTCACTGCGCTGCCCGCCATCACCGTGCCGATCGCCGAGGCGCTGCACCGCACCCTCGCCGCCGACGTGCACGCCACCGCCGACGTTCCCGGTTTCGACAATTCCGCAATGGATGGCTACGCCCTTCGCCGCGCGGATGCCGTGGCCGCTACCGTCGACCATCCCGTAACGCTGACTGTCGTCGCTGACCTGCCGGCGGGCTCCGCCGAGAACCCTCGGCTCCAGCCCGGCGAGGCCGCGCGCATCATGACCGGCGCCCCCGTTCCCGACGACGCCGACTGCATCGTGCCCATCGAAGACACCGACGAGGGCACCGCGACCGTGCTCATCTATCGAACCCCCGCCGAGGCGGCCTTCATCCGTCCGCGTGGAACCGACGTACACGCAGGCGACGCGGTGTTGCCCGCTGGCCGTGTACTGGGTGCACGCGATCTGGCCGCCGCCGCGGCATCCGGAGTTAGCACTCTGGCGGTGCATCCCGCGCCGCGCATCGGCGTGCTCTCGACGGGCAGCGAACTGCGCGAGCCCGGCGACACACTCGCACGCGGCCAGATCCATGACTCGAATTCGCTGTTGCTCGAAGCACTGATTACCGAGTGCGGCGGCATCCCGGTGCGGCTCGGGTCAGTGCCCGACGATGACGATGCTCTGCGTGCGATCCTCGACTTACATGCGCCCAACCTGGATGCCGTCATCACCTCGGGCGGCGTGAGCGTCGGCGCCTACGACGTCGTGAAAGCCGTGCTCGCCCCGCTCGGAGTGTGGTTCGGCCCCGTGCGCATGCAACCCGGCAAGCCGCAGGGCTTCGGCCGCTTCCCGGTCGGCGACGAGGGCGACGCCAGCAACAGCAGCAGCGCGAGTAACACCACGGGAACCACACCGCACCCCGGCCCCCTCCTCTTCGCCCTCCCCGGCAACCCCGTGAGCGTCTTCGTCTCGTTCGAAACCTTCGTTCGCCCTGCGCTACTCACGATGGCGGGCCACTCCACCATTCAGCGCCCAACTCTTTCCGCCACCGTCACGACGGGCTGGCGCAGCCCCGCGGGGCGCGCGCAATACATGCCCGCGGTTGTCGAACGGGATGAACAGGGTGCGGCATCCGTTCGCCCCGCGAGCGCCGGTGGTGCCGGTTCGTATCTCGTCGCGAGCCTCGCCAGCGCCAATGCCTTAGCCTTTGTGCCCGAAGACGTGACCGAGGTGCGCGAAGGTGACACCCTGACTGTCACACTGGTGTCATGAGCGATCAGCCTTTCACCCACCTCGATTCCGCTGGCCACGCCCGGATGGTGGATGTCACTGCCAAGACCCCGACCGTGCGCGAAGCGACGGCGGAAGGTTTCGTTCGCTGCTCCCCGGTGATCATTGACGCGCTGCGCTCGGGCAATGCCCCCAAGGGCGACGTTCTAGCGGTCGCTCGCATCGCCGGCATCCAGGCGGCAAAGCGCACGGCTGAGCTCTTGCCGCTCGCCCACATCATCGGAGTGCACGGCGCGACAGTTGATCTTGACGTGACGGATGACGGAGTCGCGGTGACCGCGACCGTGCGTACCGCCGACCGCACCGGAGTGGAGATGGAAGCGATGACCGCGGTGTCCGTGGCAGCTCTCGCGATCGTGGACATGGTCAAGGGCATGGACAAGACCGTGCAGATTGAGAGTGTGCGCTTGCTCGCGAAGTCCGGCGGTCGTTCGGGCGATTGGCGCCGGCCGGCCTAAAACGGTCGGCTCGAAGCGGCCCCGCGTAGCTTTCGCCAGCTAGTGGTCGCCGCCGTCTAGCTGCTCCAGAATGTGGCCGATCAGCGGCGTGACAACAGTAAAGCCCTCTTCGACCGCTTTCGTTGAACCGGGCAGGTTGACCACGAGCGCAGTGCCCGCGATGCCCACCAGCCCGCGACTCAGCACCGCCATCTTCGTGTGGCGTGCACCTTCGCGGCGCAACTCTTCGGCAATGCCGGGAATCTCTCGGCTAAGCAGGGGCCGGGTTCCTTCGGGCGTGAGATCCCGCGGTGCCACTCCAGTTCCGCCACTCGTGATGACGATGCGGGCCCCGGCGGCGAGCGCGGCCCGGATGCCGCCAGTGACTGATTCCGCGCCATCCGGAATCACGGTCAACGACACCGCATAACCCTGCTGCTCAAGCAGTTCGACCGCCCGCGGCCCCGAAGTATCAGCGCGTTCCCCGCGAAAACTGCGGTCAGACACGGTGATGACGGCGGCGGGGATGGGAGCATGAACCATACCCGCTACGGTACGGCAGCCCACACCCCCAGCGCACAACTAAACTCCAGATCATGCGCGCGCCCGAGTTTACGATCCGTCGAACAACTGTCGACGACTGGCGCGAGGTGCGCACACTGCGGCTTGAAATGATCAAGCAGCTCTAGCCTGCACGGGGCCGGTCGCGCGCCGCTAGTCCGTCAGCGGCGGAGTGCGCGGCGGCGCTACCCGACGCTGCGACACCGCTTCATAGGCGATGCCGATGCGCAGCAGGTCGAGGTCGGAGTACGCGGCACCGGCGAAGGTGATTCCCACGGGCATCCGGATGTCGTCTATGAGCCCCATGGGAACTGTGACGGTCGGGATGCCCAGGTGCCGAATCGCGAGGTTGCCGTTGGCGACCCAGACACCGTTTCGCCATCCTGCTTCTGCCGTGGCGGGGTTCGTTCCCATATCGGCGGCCCCGACATCGGCGACCGCGGGGAAAGCTACGGCGTCGAGCTCGTTGGCGCGCATCCATTCTTCAAGGTCGACGCGGCGGGTTTCTTCGAGGCCGCGCACGCCCCCTTCAAGCTCGGGGATGTCGGTGAAGTGATCGTAGGGGTGGTCGCGCACCTGAGTCGGATACACGGCGATGTCGTCTTCGAAGCCGTCGTAGCGATCGTGCGGGGCACCGGGCACGCTCGGGAAGATCGTGCTGCCGTCCACGCCGACGATCGTGTCAAAGTTCGGGTCGCCGTTAGCCTTCAGAAAGTCTTCCCACGCCCACGCCGAGAGATCGACGATTTCGCGCTTGAGAAACTCAGGGCTCACCAGACCGCGGGTTGCGATCGTGGGGGCACCGGTGCGATCGGCTTCGTAATTCGAGACCACCGGGAAGTCGACCTCCACGACGGTGGCACCGGCAGCTTCAAGATCGCGACGTGCTTGATCGAACAGGGTCAGGATGCTCGGGCGAGTGTTAATCGCGGTTCCTGTCGGACCGCCGACTCCTCGCGTGCCCGAGCCCGCCTCGGTATCGCGGTTGATGTACATCCGGGGAACGCCGAAGCGCTTGCCCGCCAGCGGCAGTTCCGCCAAGTCAGGCACGAGAGACAAGTACGTCTCCGGCCGCACACTCGACGCCGCCGGAATCTCCACCCACGGTTGCGAGCGCCAGAAGTCTCCGCGAGTGTCGTCATCGTCGAACACGATGACGTCGAGCACGGCGAGCAGGTCGGCCATGGTGCGGGTGTGGGGCACGACGACATCCATCGTCGGCACGAGGGGCCAGTTGCCGCGCACCGAGATCACGCCGCGCGAGGGCGTGTAGGCGCAGAGGGCGTTGTTCGATGCCGGTGCCCGGCCGCTCGACCAGGTCTCTTCGGCGAGACCGAAGGCGGCAAAACTCGCGGCCGTTGCAGTGCCAGAGCCGTTCGACGATCCCGAGCCATAGGCAGCAGTCAAGTATTCAGCGTTGTAGGGGCTTTCGGCGCGGCCATAGACGCCGGGCTGCATTCCGCCGTTGGCCATCGGGGGCATGTTGGTGAGGCCCAAGCAGATAGCTCCCGCGTCGCGCAGTGCGCCAATGGTGGCGGCATCCCGCGTCGCCATGAGGTCGGCGAAGGCGGGGCTACCGGCTGCTGCGGTGAGCCCTCGGTGCAGGTAGCTGTCTTTGGCCGTGTACGGGATGCCGTCGAGCGGTCCCCGCAGTTGACCGGCCGCCCGGCGCGCATCAGATTCGCGCGCTTCGGCGAGCGCCTCGGTGTTGGGCACGACGACGGCGTTGAGCTTCGGCCCGCTGCGATCGTAGCGATCGATGCGCGCGAGGTACGCGGTGACGAGCGCCTCACTCGTGAGGGTGCCAGCCGCGAGTGCTTCGTGTAGTTCGGCTATCGACGCTTCGACGACATCGAAGGTGCTCATACGATGGCTCCCGGTTCTTGCGCGGCAGCGGCATCATCGCTGAGGCCGGGCAGTTGAGGCTGCTGTTGAGTGATGCAGTGGATGCCGCCACCGCGGGCGAAGATCTCGCGAGAGTCGACCATCTGCACGGTGTGGCCAGGATACGCGTCGGCCAGAATGTCGGCGGCTCGGGCATCCGCCATGTCGTCGTTGAAGCCACAGCCGATGACTCCCCCGTTGACGACGAGGTGGTTGACATAGCTGTAGTCGACGAAGCCGTGGTCGTCGCGCAGCAGGGCGGGGGCGGGCAGCTCGAGGATTTCGAAGGCGCGACCGGCGGCATCCCGCTGGCTCTCGAGGCTGGCCCGAATCTCGGCCATCACCTGGTGGTCCGGATGCTCAGGGTTGGGTTGCGCGTGCAGCAGCACGCGCCCCGGCGACGCGATCGTCGCGACGATATCGACGTGACCGTTGGTGCCGAAATCGTCGTAATCGCGTGTAAGGCCGCGCGGCAGCCAGACCGCGTGAGTGGCGCCAATCGTGCGCAGCATTTCCTGCTCAACGCGGGCGCGATCAGCGAGCGGATTGCGGCGCGGGTCGAGCTGAACGGTATCGGTGAGCAGAACAGTGCCTTCGCCATCGACGTGAAGTCCGCCACCCTCAGCGACGAGGAGCGAGCTCACGATCTCCGCGCCGGCAGCCTCAGCGACAACGCGCCCGATCTTCGCCGCTTGTTCCCACTCGGCCCAGGCTGGAGCACCCCAGCCGTTGAAGATCCAGTCGACGGCACCGAGAACGCCGGGTCGTTCATTGTCGAGCACGAAGGTGGGCCCGATGTCGCGCATCCAGAACTCGTCGAGCGGTGCTTCGAGCAGCTCAATGCTGCTGTCGAGCATCCGCCGAGCGCGGAACATTTCAGTCGGGTCAACGACCATCGAGACGGGCTCGAACTGGGCGACGACGTTGGCTACGTCAGACCAAGCGGCGTAGCCGAGTTCACGTTCGGAGTCAGTCGCGCCGAGCGTTTCCCCGACGCGCGGGAATGCCATCCAGGTGCGCTCGTGGGCGGCGGTTTCGGATGGCATTCTCCAGCTCATGACTAGCCTTTCGTCGCTTCAATGATGGTGGATGCCAGCCGCTGTCCCACCCGAATAGCACCGTCGACGTGCTGATAGCCAGCCGCCGCAAGGTCGCTCGAGCCGAACTGAATCGGCTCAACCGGCTCACGCTGAAGAGCGCCGTACCGCGTGAGCCCGCCGAGGTCGAAACTCGTGCCGTACGCACCTCGCGTCCACTCTTCGGAGGCCCAGTCGCTTTCGTAGTACACCGCCGGGGTGAGCGCTTCGTCGCCGTAATAGGTGGCGAGCGATTCGAGGATGCGGGATCGTCGCTCCTCCGGGTTCAGCGCGAGCAATTCGTCAGCTTTCTCGTCCGAAACGAAGCCGACGAGTGTGCCGCGGTCTTCTCCGTAGTTGGTGTTGTCGTACGCCTCATGCACCAGTTGGTAGGGGCTAAAGGCCGTGCCCGAGAGTCCCGCCGCCCGCCAGAACGGGGTCGCGTAGGTCGCGTGCACCTTGATCACGAGGCCGAGCGAGGAGTGCTGCTGCATCTGCTGGCGCAGGCGCGGCAGCGCTGGAACGTAGTCGATGCGGTCATAGAGGTTCGGCGGCACGGCAACGATCACGTGCTTCGCCGTGACCGTGAGCTCGTCGCTCGCGACGGTCGCTCCAGCATCGTTCCATCGGATCTCGCGCACTGGCTGCGACAACCGCACAACATCGTCGCCCAATTCCGCTGCCATCACGAGCGGAACCTGCTGCAGGCCACCGACGACGCGTTTGTCAAGAATGAAATCAGCGTCCACGAGGTTGCTGAAACTTCCCGCACTCGCTGCCATCAGCAGAGCCTGCAACAACGAGAACGAGTGTGCCGGTTTAGTGAGCATGGCCTCGGCTACAAATAGGGCAATGTTGTCGATTGCCTCGGCATCCGTGCTCTGACTTTCTAGCCACGCGCGGTACGAGATGCGGTCGAATTCTGCGGCCCGTGGATGCTCCCACGGAGCCTCAAGGTCAAGCTCGGCTACGAGCGCGTCGAGTTCGGCGATGAGCCGAGTGATCTCCGCTTCGGTTGCAGCCCCCGCCGGAAAGATGTCTCCGGTAAAGCGGCGAGCCACTCCGTCGCGGGAAACGTAGACGCTGTCGCCTTCGCGGTAGCGGGAGTATGTGTCGAGGCCCAGCTCGGCAAGGGTGTCGATGAGTGCGGTCTGGTCAGGAGAAACCCACTGCCCACCAATCTCAAACATCTGGCCATCGATGGAGTCTGTCCAGAGACGACCACCGATGCGATCGCGTGCTTCGAGCACGATCACGCTGTGGCCCGCGCGAACGAGAGCTCTCGCTGCGGTGAGACCTGTGGCGCCGGCTCCGACGATGACGACGTCGCGATCAATGGTGTTCATGCGTGTTGAAACTCCTGAGTGGGGGACATGGTGTTGCTTCGTGAAAGCATTATTGATCACCCCATCAATAAGAGTCAAGCGCCGATAGACTGAGGCCATGGCCGCATCCCCCGCTCGACGACGCAATCCTGCCGAACGGGCACGCGAAATTCGCGAAGCTGCGGAAACCATCGCTCTCACCCGTGGCCTCAACGCGATCACACTTCGCAACTTGGCGACGCAGTGCGGAGTCACCCCTCCCCTCATCGCTCACTACGAACCCAGCATGGAAACTCTGGTAGCCGACACCTTCGCGGCTATTGCGCAGCGCGAAATCTCGGACGTCTCGGCTCTTGCCTCCGCACCGACGTCCCCTCTTGAACGCCTTCGCGCTCTCATCAGCACCATTGCTGACCCCCAACGCGATCCCGTCGGAGTGGTGTGGAGCGATGCGTGGAGCATCGGTCGCACAAACCAGAAAGTCGCAAGAGAAGCTCGCGCCGCAATGGATTCCTGGCTCACACTGGCCGCCACCATCATTGAGGCCGGTCAGCGTACCGGCGACTTCGCCCAGGTGGGGCCAGAACGGGCTGCCCTAGTACTCTTCGCGCTCGTCGACGCTTCCGCGGCATATCAACTCGTTGACTTCCGAAGCCGGCTCGAACGAGACGCGCTCGTCCGCGAGACGATCGAAGACATCCTCGGAACCTCGCTCTAACCACGCTTTCGCCCGCCCACAGGCGTGCGTGCGTTCGTTTCGTATTTGTTTGACATACTTTGTCTGACTAACTAGGCTCCCCCCATGCCAGAGTCCACATCGGTCGCTCCCGCAGTGACGCGGGTTGATAACCAGCCCCTGACCTATCGCGCAAAACGCGCCCTCACCGAGTCCATCCTCGCGGGCGCTTTCCCCGACGGGCAGCTCCCCGCAGAGGACCGTCTCGCCCCACAGATCGGCGTGAGCAGAGCAACACTGCGAGCCGCGATGCGATCGCTCGAAGAGGAAGGGCTCGTTAGCCGCCAACGCGGAGTCGGTACTCGAATCAACACCCACATCGCGCAGGCGCGCACCTCTCTCAACCGCACGACCGGTTTCTTCGATCTCATCGCTGATGCGGGGTTCACCCCCGACGTCATTCGCACGGCAGTTGTCGAGATTCCGGCACCCGAGGTGTTCGCGTCGCGGATCGCGTCGACCAGCGAAGACCCCGTCGTCAAGATCTCCCGGGTCTTCACCGCCGACGATGATCCCATTGTCCATGCCGTCGAGCTCGTTCACTCTTCGGCGATCACGGGGCCAGTGTCACACGAGTCCGAACTGGGTCACTCAATTTTTGAGTTTGCCGACCTCCACTGCGAAACTCCGGTCGACCACTCTGTAGTTGAACTCTCCCCTGTTCCCGCCGCTGAAGAAATCGCCTCGGAGCTACGAGTTGCCGCCGGAGACCCGGTGATGCGCCTAATCGAGACTCACTACGACGCCAGCGGCCGCCCGATGATCGTGTCGCTTGTCCACATCGCCGACAGAAAGCTCCAATTCACTCTCGTGCGACGCCGCTACTAACTCACTCCTGCCCACAGCACCATCACGTCAAGGAAGACCCCGATGAAAAACACAGCAACCGCTTCGGAAACTTCGGAATCCGCTCGTCAAACGACATCAGCACTCGAGGTAGAAACTCGAGGAATCGACCTCATTCCCGAACGGGAACGACACGGTAAGACTCGGCAGCAGTTCTACATCTGGGCCGCCGTCAACTGGGCCGTGACCGGCTTCGTGATGGGTGCCATCATGGGCTCACTCGGGCTCTCGCTCACGGCATCCTTCAGCGCAATGTTGGTGGCACAACTGGCCTACGTCTTCGTCGGCATCGTTGCAGGCGCCGGAGCACGCGCCGGTACGGCCACGATGGTGGTATCCCGTGCTTCCTTCGGTATCCGCGCCAACAAGCCGCTCGCAGTGCTCGCCTGGCTCAGCGCCGTAGGTTGGGAAACCGTCAACGTTGTTGTCGGCGTCTCGGCGCTCCTGACGCTGTTCAATGTACTGGGCTGGGGAACCGGCATCCTCCAGACGCTATTGGCGCTCGTTTTCGTGCTGGGCATCGTCACCGTGGCCGCAGTGTGGGGTCACGACCTGATCATTGCGCTCCAGCGCATCATGACCTGGGCGCTCGCTATCGGAATGGTCATCGCGATCTACTTCGGATTGCCGTTCGTCGATTGGGCCTACGCCGGCGGCGAATTGGCCGCAGACAACGCTGTTGCCACATGGTTCCTTGCGCTCGGCATTGGCGTCGCCGGTGGCGCGCTCTCGTTCGTCACGATCGCCAGCGATTTCGCTCGCTACTTGCCCACCCGCAGTTCGATCCCCGCAATATCGATGTGGGCTACCCTCGGCGCACTCTTCCCCTCGGTTCTCACAATGAGCTTTGGAATCGCCGTCGCGTCCACCATCGACCTCTCTATTGACCCCGTGGGAGCGTTCGAACAAATCCTTCCTTCGGGATATCTCGTACCGTTCCTGCTCGTAGTAGTGCTCGGCCTTATGACCAACAACACCGTGAATCTGTACTCCTCGGGCCTTGCCCTCCAGACGATCGGAATCAACGTGCGGCGTTGGACCGCGGTGATCGTGGACTCGCTCTTGGTCGCCGTCGCAGCAACCGTTGCGCTCTTCGCTTTCGACTTCGTCGACTTCTTCGTTGAATTCCTCTCGATGCTCATTGTGTGGACTGCGCCGTGGTGCGGTGTTTTCATCGCTGACTTTGCACTGCGTCGCTGGCAGTACAACAACCTCGAAGATCTGTTCGCCAAACGTCGCGGCACCTACTGGTACTCGGCTGGAGTCAACTGGCGTGCTGTCAGCGCGTGGGCGATTGGGGCATTCGCGGCCCTGATGACAACGAACGCGACGCTCTGGGTGGGCCCGTGGTCTGTCGACTACCTCGGAGGTGCTGATATCGCCTGGATCGCCGGAATCGTCGTCTCTGGAGCAACGTATGTCACCTTCACCACTATCTGGCCGCTCTCGGTCAAGAAAGAGAACCTCTCATGAAACAACCCATGCTCGTGGGCAAAACAGCCCTCCTCGTCGTCGACGTCGTGCAGGATGATCCGACGGACGAATCCATTCCGATGATGAGCGGCTACCCCGAGTTTCTTCAGAACTGTGCTCAGCTCATCGCAGCCGCTCGCAGTAACGATGTCCCCGTTGTCTACGTCTCCGAGCAGCACCGTCGTTCCGGAATCGACTTTGGCCGGGAACTCGATGGAGATGAGGACGTGCACCTCCTCGAGGGCGATCCAGAAACCGAGCTCAGTGATGTTATCGCTCCGCTCGAAGGCGAACCGATCATCGTTAAGCGCCGATACTCAAGCTTCTTTGCGACCGATCTAGAACTCGTGCTCAAAGGACTCGACATTGACACCCTGGTCATCATCGGATGCCTCACCGACGTCTGCGTGCACTACACCTTCGTGGACGCGCACCAGAACAACTACTTTGCGCGCGTCGTCAAGGAATGCACGATCGGCTCGGCGCAGGCGCCGCACG
Source organism: Salinibacterium sp. 10G20-15 (assembly GCF_057365065.1). NCBI lineage: Bacteria > Bacillati > Actinomycetota > Actinomycetes > Micrococcales > Microbacteriaceae > Salinibacterium > Salinibacterium sp. 10G20-15. The sequence continues at coordinate 1,508,697 of NZ_CP195118.1, read as the reverse complement.
ATGCTTCACTCGCAGCTATGGAGTACCTCCAGACGGGCGCACTACGCAGCCTCGAGGAGATGGCTCTCGGCTTTGCAGAGAGCAACGCCGCGTAGAACCTCCCCTGCCATCAGCTCACTCTGAGCCTCAACAACGAGTGCCCCGTCTAGGACAAGGCGGGGCATTTGCTGTTGCGGCACGGCACGCAAAGAGCCCCGCATTCCATCAGGAATGCGGGGCTCTTGTAAGTTGCAATTACTTGCAGGGAGTCATGTTCACAACCCCGTAGCCGAGCGCTCCGGTCCCACCGAGAAGAACACGGTTCGAGGTGTCAAAGTCGTTGAGGTTTCCGACAACTCCCCGAGGGATGCAGTTTCCGGGTACCACATACAGTGGAGCGGAGGTTCCGCCAGCGAGCGCGGCTCCCGCAAGAGCGTCAGCGAATCCTGTCCCGACCGCGAAGAATGCTCGTGGTGCGGTGTCGAAGCTTGCGCTGTTGATTGCCTGGGAGGTGGAGTAACGATCGTTCCCGGCGTAGCGAGTAGTTGAGTCCACTCCGGGCTGCGCATCAAGAGCCTTCATGACCTTCGAAGAGACGACTCCTGTTCCACCAGCGATCATGACCTCCGAGATGTCAAGGCGATCGATCAGCTTGGCTGTCGCGCTATCGATTCCGTTTGCTTTTCCGTCGATCAGGATGACGGGGCTGCCCGTGTTGCCCGCCGCGGCGCTCGCGCTCAGCGCGTCAGGGAAATTGGCGCCGGTGGCGAAGAACGCAGCGTCCGCCCCCTCCGGGAAGGCCCGCTGGATCACAATGCGTGAGGTCTCGTAGCGACTGGATCCACCATCGCGTCGAATCTTGGGCGCGAGTTTTGACAACTGTGAGTAGATCGAGTTGGAGAGCACGCCTTTTCCACCCACGACAACGATGAGTTTCGGCTTCAGCCTCTTTATCTCGTTCTTGACGCTGGTTGGAAGTCCAGTCGGTGGCGTCAACAAGAGCGGACCACCCTGCTTGGCCGCGGCGGGAGCCGCGCTCAAAGCGTCGGGGTAGTTGGAGCCGGTCGCGACGTAAACGACGTCAACGCCCGGCTTGTACTCCTGCGAGATTGCGACGGCAGTGGAGTAGCGGTCTCGGCCCGAGAGACGCTCAACGCCACTCGGGGTTGCGGGAGCAGGAACGCTCTTGCCGTACTTGGCAAAATTCTGAACGGCCCAGGTCGTGCCGTTAATGGTCAGGAATGAGATTCCGATGTCGGTGTAGTCGCCCAAGACGTTGGCGCGGTGTCCCGCCGAGTTCATCCAAGCCTCGTGCACTGCTGTGGGAGAAGGCCACCCACGGGCGACGTTCTCTCCCGCGCGAGACCAGCCGCTCTTGATCTGCGACGAATAGCTCGGGTTATGTGCCATCACCCCATTGGCCGCCATTTGCTTCGCCCACGCTGCAGACACCGAGCTCATCGACGAGTTCAGCTTCAACGGGCCGAGGCCCTCCGCCGCTCGTGCGCTGTTGACCAAGGAGAGGATCGTGCTCTCTCCGGCCGCAGCTGCTGGTGTCGGCGATGAGAGCGCTAGGCCTGAAGCCAGCACTCCCACGATCGCAAGCATGCCCAATGCGCGTACGACTGTGCGTCGCGCTCGAAACCCCCCGGTTTTTCCCACGATACGAACGCTACGCGAGCCCTCAGTGCGCGTACAGTCCCCTCTTCCGGGGACTGCCTGAGCCCAAAACGGGGCACAAACAGCGCCGATAATGGGGATTCTCGGCCGCACTGGACGCCCATTCGGGGGGCAAATTTGCTTCCACCACGAATGAGATCCACGGGCACAACGAACGATCGCCCCGGTCATCGAAGGCCACACAGTTACCCACCGCACTTCGGCGAGAACGCGACGCCATCATGGTGCCGAACGCGCCCAAAAAGGCCCCAGATTCGAGACGAATCTGGGGCCTTTCGTTGGCGGTACCGGTGGGATTTGAACCCACGGTGCGCTTTCACACACACAACTTTTCGAGAGTTGCACCTTCGGCCGCTCGGACACGGTACCGGGAGAGAGTTTAGTACAGATATTTGCGACGTGCGTTCACTAGTTTCTACGCAACCAACTCAACCCGTGCAGAAGCATCGCCCCGACGAGTGAAAACGCGCCGACGGCGAATCCGAGGGGAGCGACTGATTGGATCGTCGCGACAGTCGCGTAGCTTTCCAGCTCGACACTCGTGACGCCATAAAGGATTGAGTTGGACCACCACAGCGCTGACGCCGCAGCGCCCACGCCGGCGACCCCGACAGCCCAGAGCGCGTACACCCATGGGTTGCGCGCGAGGGATGAGGGTGCGACTGTCTCACGATCATCAGCGACAACCTCCCCGGGCGCGCCCGAATCATCCACATAGTGCGTTTGCGGCGCTCGCATGTCAGCCGACGCCAGAGGTGTCGTCGGTGGTGTCGCCGGTGACGACGGAGGCGGAGAGATGTGCGAATCGGATGCCACCGCTGGAGTGCCGGCAGCTCCGTAAGAGCGCGGGGCGGGGTTGGTGGCGCCTGGGGTGGCGTCCTCTCGAAAGAGATCGACGAGGCGCGCAGTATCGGACCGGTCAGCCCGCTCCCTCGCCTTAAAACCGCGCTGGAATGACGGATCGAACCGCGGATCGAAAGTGCTGTCGGCCACGGCGATGCTCCCTTGTTCGGTACCCCATCGTAAACACGATCTCACCAAATCCGCGCATTCCTCAGCAATATTCGCCCGCGCTGCCCCACCCCGATATTTCGCTCATCGAGAACCACTGGCTCGACGGATACCCCTAGGGGTATGCTTAATCAATGAGCACCGCCACCACACCACGCCCCCGCCGCATCCTCGTTATCGGTGGAGTAGCCGCCGGAATGTCTTTCGCCACCCGCATGCGCCGTCGCGATGAGCGCGCTGAGATCGTGGTCTTCGAGCGCAGCGGCCATGTCTCCTTCGCCAACTGCGGCCTCGCCTACTACCTCGGCGGCGTTATTACCGAGCGCGACGAACTACTGCTCCAGACTCCCGCGAGCCTCGGCCGCCGTTTCGGCCTCGACGTTCGAGTCAACCACGACGTCACCGCGATCGATTCCGCCGGCCACAGCATCACGGTGCACAACCGCAGCGACAACTCAACAAGCACCGAGCACTTTGACGAGCTCGTTATCGCGACCGGCGCGAGCGCCGCCATCCCGGCCATCCCCGGTAGCGAACGGATGCTCGTACTCCGCAACATCGAAGACGTTGACGCCCTCCACACCTCCCTCGGCGACCTCGACCCCACAACCGCGAACGTCGTCGTACTGGGTGCCGGCTATATCGGCGTCGAGATGGCCGAGAACCTCGCCAAGCGCGGCCTCAACGTCACCCTCGTGCAGCGCCCCGCTCACATCCTCGGCACGCTCGACCCCGAAATGGTCACGCCCGTCGAAGCCCACTTGCGCGCCAACGGCGTTGACCTTCGCCTCGGCTCCGAGGCGGTTGCGGTGGATGACTCCGCCGTCCAACTTAGTGATGGCTCGAGCGTCGCGGCAGACGTTGTCGTCGCGGCAATCGGCGTGCGCCCCGACAATGCCCTCGCCGTGCACGCTGGACTGGCAACCGGAGCCGCTGGCGGCATCCGGGTCAGCGCGGGCTACCAGACCAGCGAACCTCACATCTATGCCGTCGGGGACGTCGCTGAAAAGGTCGGCGCTATCAGTGGTGAACACGAGCTCGTCGCCCTCGCAGGCCCCGCCAACCGCGACGGCCGCTACCTCGCTGACACTCTCGCCGGCGACGAAGTGGCATCGAAGCCGGCCCTCGGCACCGCGATCGTCGGCGTCTTTGAGCTGACCGTCGCGAGCCTCGGCTCGACCGAACGCGCACTACGGGCTGCGGGGCGCGACATCCGCGTCATCCACACCCACCCCGTGTCGCACGCCGGCTACTACCCCGGTGCTCAGTCACTCTCCCTCAAGCTCATGGTCGATGCCAAGACAGATCTCATTCTGGGCGCTCAGGCGGTGGGTAAAGAAGGTGTCGACAAGCGCATGGATGTACTGGCCACTGCCACGAGCTTCGGCATCACCGCGAGTGCCCTCGCCGATCTCGAGCTTGCCTACGCCCCGCAGTACGGCTCGGCCAAAGACCCGATCAACCACCTCGGCTACGTCGCAAAGAATCTGCGCGACGGCCTCAGTGCGTCGATTCAGTGGCACGAGATCGACGCCGAACTCGCAGCGGGAACCCTGTTGGTGGATGTTCGCACCGTCGCCGAATTCGAACGCGGCGCCATCCCGCACGCCGTCAACATTCCGCTCGACGAGCTGCGCGAGCGTCTCGATGAACTCGGTGACCGCCGCGTCATCGTGCACTGCCAGGTCGGACAGCGCGGCCACACCGCCGTGCGCATCCTCGCTCAGAATGGTTTTGACGCCGTAAACCTCGACGGCGGCTACCGCACGTGGAGCGCGGCTACCGCGTAAGCGTCGGCGCTCGCTCCCCCACTTTCTCTCTCACCCACCTCACTCACCTCATCACTCGCAAGGAATTTCATGAACACCATCACCACGCACACGCTCTCCGAACTCACCAACCCCGTCGTCATCGACGTGCGCGAACCCGCTGAATACGTGTCGGGGCATGCACCTGCGGCCGCCAGCATTCCGCTCGGAGAACTCGTTGCCCGGGTCGAAGAACTCGACCGCGACGACACCGTGTACGTCATCTGCGAAAGCGGCGGCCGCAGTGCACAAGCCGTCGAATGGCTCAACACTCAGGGCTTCGACGCCGTCAACGTTGAGGGCGGAACGTCAGCGTGGCGTAACGCTGGCCTGCCCGTCACCAAGGGCAACTGATCATGACAACGGATGCTGCAGCCACCGGCACCGCGGACGCCACGGCAGTCGTTGCCGATGCTGGCCACGATCCCGAGGCCATGCGCAAGATCATGAATCGCCTCAAGCGCGCCGAAGGACAACTTCGCGCCCTCATTGAATCGATGGGCGCCGACTCGAATTGCAAGGATGTCGTGACGCAACTCTCTGCGGTGAGCAAGGCTCTCGACCGCGCCGGCTTCATGATCATCGCCAATGCGCTGCAGTCGTGCTCAACTGAAGACGCCGATGGCCAGGGAAGCCACGATGGCATGACGAAAGACGACATCGAGAAGCTCTTCCTGACGCTCGCGTAGCGGTGTCAGTCGTGCCGCCTACTCTTGAACTATGGCCCGAGCTGTAAGTAATTTTCGCTGCACTGAGTGCGGCTGGACCTCCATCAAATGGGTAGGCCGCTGTGGCGAATGTCAGCAGTGGGGCACCGTGACCGACGCTGGTGCGGCCACCGGCATCACCAAGCGGGTCTCGACCGTCGCCGTCTCTGAGGCCAGCGGCGCACGCTCGATTACCGAGATTGGCGCGGAGTCCGTCGCGCACTGGCCGAGCGGCATCGCCGAGTTTGACCGCGTGCTTGGCGGCGGCGTTGTTCCCGGAGCCGCCATTCTGTTGAGCGGCGAGCCCGGCGTGGGTAAGTCCACCCTGCTTCTTGAAGTCGCGTCGCGCGCAGCAGCATCCGGTCAGCGCGTACTTTATGTCACCGCCGAGGAATCCGTAAGCCAAGTGCGGCTGCGGGCTGAGCGCACCAACGCCCTGCACCCCTCACTCTTTCTCGCGGCCGAAACTGATCTCGGCACCATCCTTGGCCAGATCGACCACGTCAAACCCCAGCTCGTGATCGTGGACTCGGTGCAGACCGTCGCCTCCGCCGCGACCGAGGGCATTGCCGGCGGCCCCTCGCAAGTACGCGAAGTTGCCTCGACCCTCATCCGCGTTAGCAAAGACCAAAACTTGCCCATCTTGCTCGTCGGCCACGTCACCAAAGATGGCAACATCGCCGGCCCCCGATTGCTCGAACATCTCGTGGATGTCGTGCTGCAATTCGAAGGCGACCGCCAGACCGCGCTGCGCTTCGTGCGCGCGCACAAGAACCGTTTCGGCTCCACCGAAGAGGTTGGATGCTTTGAGATGACCGGCGAAGGAATCGCCGAAGTCCCTGACCCCAGTGGCCTGTTCCTCTCGCACGCACGTCAGCCCGTTAGCGGCACGTGCGTCACGATCGCGCTGGAAGGCAGACGTGCCCTCCCCGTGGAGGTTCAGGCACTCATCGTGAAATCCCAAGCCCCGCAGCCGCGACGCGTCGTGAACGGCGTTGACGCCTCGCGCGTGGCCATGCTGCTGGCGGTGCTCGAGCGGAGAGCGGGAATCCCGCTCTCCGCGTTCGACGTTTACGTCTCGACGGTGGGCGGCATCCGGGTCACTGAGCCGGGCGCCGACCTCGCCATTGCTCTCGCCATCGCCAGCGCCTACAAAGACAAAGCGTACTCAGCCACGATGGCGGTCGTCGGCGAGATCAGTCTCGCCGGCGAGATTCGTCCCGCGTCGTCGCCTCAACAGCGCCGCGCAGAGGCCAGTCGTCTGGGCTTCAGTACCGTGATTGACTCGGAAGCCGCTCACGTGCGCGAAGCACTGCGACTCGCTTTCGCTGGCGCTACCGACGAGCGCGTGCAGATCCCCGAGTTCTAGAGCGCACGGTACCGCCAGCCGCACTTAACGAAGCAACGGCGACTCATCCGAAGACGAGCCGCCGTTGCGACTGAAACTGTGGAAGCCGAGTGGCTAGCCGAACAAGGTCCAGAGACCCCAGTCCTCTACGCGCCAGCTGATCCAGCCGTTTTCGCGCTGCAAGCTCACCAGAATCGAGTCGCGCTGACCGTTGTCTGGCTTCACTGCGCGACACGTGAAGGTGTCACCGATAAGAACCGGCGGAGTTGCCGGGCAGTCGAGTTCGATGTTGGCGCCGAGCGTTGCCGCCTGAGCCTGAATCGAATCCTCGATCTGAGTGCTGAAGGTCTGCGGGATGAGCGAAATGATGAGACCCGGAAGGATCAGCATTCCGATCACGAGCGAGACGAGAGTTGCCGACCAGGTAGCGATCGGGGCGATGCCCTTACCGGTCTCGCGCATTGTGCGGATACCGCGCATCACGAGGTAGACCGGTGCAGTCAGGAACGCCCAAGCTGCATTCGCGGGGCGTTCGTGGCCCCACACCTGAAGCAAGAGGTTGTCGTAGGCGGCTAGGCCGAGAACCACGATGTACGGCGCGACCCACACCACGAGGAGCAGCGGCAGGTTATTACCGAGGCCTGCACCTGCGATGAGGAACATGGCGCTCAACAACTGCACGAGAGGCAGGATGGCGATAAGCCAGACAGCCGCGTTGTAGGTACGGTGTTGGCGAATCTCGCGTTCGGGAGCTTCTTCTTCGGCGTAGGCGCTCAGCGTGGATGCACCAGGCATCGTGTTCGCGTGAGCGGTGGCCGACTTGGGAAGCAGTTGAGGCTCTTCGGCCTCACGAGTCTCATCGGCGGGAGCTTCAAGCTCGCGCAGTGTCATCGCGAGCAATGGCTGGGCGCTTAGCTCGTCGTGAACAGGAGCGGTCTCGGGTTCGGGCTCAGCGTGAGTCTCCGTCGAGAGGAAACCCTCGGAAGCGTCGCGTTCGCGATCCCGCTGTTCACGGCGTGAAGGGAACCCACCGATGTCCTCGTTGAAATCGTCTTCGTCGTCATCAGCGAAGGCCAGCTTGGTCGCCGACGGCTGTACAACGATAGGGGCACGGGCATCTGAGGTGTGCTCAGTCCAGGCTTGGGCATCCCACCAGCGCAACTGGGGCAAGCCCAGAGGGTCTGGGTACCATCCCGCTGGCACACCGAAACTGTTGTCTTCCACGTGGAACAGAGTAACCGGCACAGACGGGGGATAGAAAGGCCTGTTTATAACATTGATGTTCGCCTGAGTCTGGATGTAACCCTAAAGAGTGCCGAAAAGGGCCCAAAATGGTCTATTTTGGCCACTTTGTCCCCTGAACTGGGTCAGCGTCTCGGCCAACCGAGTAACACTCAATCAGCGCGCCGTGAGATTTTCGCGACGCCCGTCACGAAAGTGTCAGGGCATCCAGAATGTCCTCTGGCGACGCTTGCATCGTATGAGGGCCTGCGACATCGAACCACACTGACTCGAGAACGCCCTTATTCGTCTCCAAGAAAGCGCGCAAATCGTCCGCCCGATAAGCGACAACCTGGTGGTCTGATTCCTCCGGGAGCATGGCGACGTAGGTATCCACCGATGAGAACAACAGCAGCATGTACTTGTCCGCGTCACCGCGCCGAAACACGCGCACTTGCGGCTCGGCCCCGTGGGCATCGTCTGCATCGTCTGCATCGTCTGCATCGTGGTTGACATCGACGAGCATCGGAACCATGACTCGGTCATTTCGGAGCGCAAGAGCCACCGAAGCGGGATCACCGGCCGCGAGGGCCTGCGCGAGCATGGGGGAACTGAATTCGGCGCTCTGCGCCGCGGAGGTTGAAGAAGCCATGACCTATCCGGGTTAGTTCAACAAGAACTGTTTGGTGCTCTCTGAGCTGATGTCCCCGACGGAAACCTGAAGGTGGTAACTGGCACCACCGGCCGTCACAGCGGGGCGGTCGGATTCACACGTGTCTGTTGCCGAGCGAGTACGATCCCACTCAATCGAGCTCGATTGCACAGAAACTCCGGGTTGGAGCACGACGGTTGTCGGTTCCCCCTCGGTCTGGCAGTGCTTGGAGTTCCAGACTTCGTCGTCACCAGTCGTAATCACGAACTCTTGGATGTCACTGCCAGCCTCGACGACGCACGGCTCTGTCATGGTGCTCTTGAGCGAGAACGACAACTGAGGATTCTCGCCCTCGTCGTAGCTTGACGCATCCGTGACCGCTTCAAGGGTGAGTTTGGCTGGATCACAAATAACCGAGCCTGAGGCATCCGTAGCCGCCGGAGTGCTGGATGCTGCGGCCGATGGCCCCGTGCTTGCGGAAGTACCGGAGGGGTCCGTCGATGCTTTCGGACCAAAGATGATCAGCAGGATGATCGCGATCACAGCAAGAAGCCCAAGCCCGACGATCAAGCGCCGGCGCCAATAGACGCTGCTCGACTGCGGGCCGACAGGATTCCTAAACGTCGACATACCGCAAGGCTAAACGTCTCGGGCCACTAAAGGTGCTTCAGCATGCGCGTGTTGCCGAGGGTGTTGGGTTTTACCCGGGAAAGATCCAGAAATTCGGCCACGCCCTCGTCGGGAGAGAGCGCTAGCTGGGCGAATACCGCCGGATCCACGATTTCTTCCTGTACCGGTTCGAAGCCGTGCCGCTGAAAAAAGGCCGTCTCGAAAGTGAGACAAAACAGGCGGTCGAGACCGAGCGCGCGTGCATCCGCTTCGATCTGATCGAGCAGCGCATGGCCTACGCCCCGGCCGAGCCACTCGGAGGTGACGGCAAGGGTGCGAACCTCGGCCAGGTCTTGCCACATCACGTGCAGGGCACCACATCCAATGACCGAACCATCGGGGGCGACGGCGACGCGAAACTCTTGCACTGCTTCGTAAAACACCACGAGGTCTTTGCCGAGCAAGATGCGCTCATGCACGAGTGGCTCAACAAGGCTCTGAATGGCCCGTACGTCGTGCGTGCGTGCCGGGCGGATGCTGAAGGTGGTCACGCAGTAACGCTACCCCTCAGGGGGCCGCAAACGACGAAGCGGCTGCCCAACACCCGAAGGTGTCGCGCAGCCGCTCTCGTGTGGCTAGTGCCGCAGTCGCTCAATCAGAGACTTAGGCCTCGCTTATTCAGAGGATTAGGCCTCGACCTCGGCCGGTTCCTTTTCGGGCAGGCCCGGCTGGCGGCTCGTAACAAAGACGAACTCGTTGTCAACGAAGTCGACGTGCACGTGGTCACCGGCGTTGAGCTCACCGTGGAGAATCTTCTCGCTGAGGGCGTCTTCCACTTCGTGCTGCACTGCGCGACGAAGCGGTCGAGCACCGAGAGCGGGGTCGAACCCGACTTCGATGAGGCGCTCCTTGGCGGGAACGGTGATCTCGACGGTGAGGTCGCGATCCATCATGCGCTCGGAGAGTCGCTTGATGAAGAGGTCGACAATTTGGAGCAGCTCTTCCTTGTTGAGCTGCGGGAACACGATCGTCTCGTCAACGCGGTTGAGGAACTCAGGCTTGAAGTGCTTTTTCAACTCTTCGACAACCTTGCCGCGCATGCGGTCGTAGCTGGTCGAGGAGTCGCCTTCCACCTGGAAGCCCATCGGGCCGGCGGTGATGTCCTTGGTACCAAGGTTGGTGGTCATGATGATGACGGTGTTCTTGAAGTCAACCACGCGACCTTGGCCATCGGTCAAGCGACCCTCTTCGAGGATCTGCAGGAGCGAGTTGAAGATGTCGGGGTGAGCCTTCTCGATCTCGTCGAAGAGCACAACGCTGAACGGCTTACGGCGCACCTTCTCGGTGAGCTGGCCACCCTCTTCGAATCCCACGAATCCGGGAGGGGCACCAAAGAGTCGCGAAACGGTGTGCTTCTCGCCGTACTCACTCATGTCGAGCGAGATCATGGCCGACTCATCGTCGAACAGGAACTCGGCAAGGGCCTTCGCGAGCTCGGTCTTACCCACACCGGTCGGACCGGCGAAGATGAACGAACCACTCGGACGGTTGGGGTCCTTGAGGCCAGCACGCGTACGGCGGATGGTCTTGGAGAGAACCGAGATGGCTTCCTCTTGACCAATGACGCGCATGTGGAGTGCCTTCTCCATGAAGATAAGGCGGCTGGATTCTTCTTCGGTGAGTTTGAAGACGGGGATGCCGGTTGCTGCTGCCAGAACTTCGGCAATTAGACCTTCATCCACGATTCCGCTCGCGCCGACGTCGCCAGACTTCCACTGCTTCTCGAGGCGCAGGCGCTCTCCGAGCAGCTTCTTCTCTTCGTCGCGCAGGCTTGCAGCCTTCTCGAAGTCTTGGTCTTCGATAGCGCCTTCCTTCCGCGCGCGAACGTCGGCGATCTTGTCGTCGAATTCGCGCAGCTCGGGAGGTGCCGACAGGATCGACAGACGCAGGCGTGCGCCAGCCTCGTCGAGCAGGTCGATGGCCTTGTCGGGCAGGAAACGGTCGGCGACGTAACGGTCGGCGAGGTTCGCTGCGGCAACAATGGCACCGTCGGTGATGGATACCTTGTGGAACGACTCGTACTTGTCGCGCAGTCCCTTGAGGATGTTGATGGTGTGCGGCAGGTTAGGTTCGTGCACCTGCACGGACTGGAAACGGCGCTCAAGCGCGGCATCCTTCTCAAAGTGCTTGCGGTATTCGTCGAGGGTCGTCGCACCAATGGTCTGGAGCTCACCACGAGCCAGCAGCGGCTTGAGGATGGAGGCGGCGTCGATGGCCCCTTCAGCAGCGCCGGCACCGACAAGGCTGTGGATCTCGTCGATGAAGACGATGATGTCGCCGCGGGTGCGGATCTCCTTGGTGACCTTCTTGAGGCGCTCTTCGAAGTCACCGCGGTAGCGGCTACCGGCGATGAGGCTTCCGAGGTCGAGCGAGTACAGCTGCTTGTCCTTTAGCGTCTCGGGAACGTCGCCAGCCACAATCGCGTTGGCGAGGCCTTCAACGACAGCCGTCTTTCCGACGCCGGGTTCACCAATGAGCACGGGGTTGTTCTTGCTGCGGCGGGAGAGGATTTGCATAACGCGTTCCATCTCCTTTTCGCGGCCAATTACGGGGTCGAGCTTTCCATCGCGAGCCGCCTGAGTGAGGTTGCGGCCGAACTGGTCGAGAACCTGTGATCCCTTATCGGGGGCTGACTCGTTGCCGCCAACGGCAACCGCTTCCTTGCCCTGGAAGCTACCGAGCAGCTGGATGACCTGCTGGCGAACCTTGTTGAGGTCGGCGCCGAGTTTCACGAGCACCTGAGCGGCAACACCTTCACCCTCGCGGATGAGGCCAAGCAAAATGTGCTCGGTGCCGATGTAGTTGTGACCGAGTTGCAGCGCTTCACGCAGGCTCAGTTCAAGCACCTTCTTGGCACGCGGCGTAAAGGGAATGTGCCCGGTCGGCTGCTGCTGACCTTGGCCAATAATGTCTTGCACTTGTTCGCGCACGGAGTCGAGTGAGATACCCAGCGACTCAAGCGCCTTAGCGGCAACACCTTCACCCTCGTGGATGAGGCCGAGCAAAATGTGCTCGGTGCCGATGTAGTTGTGGTTGAGCATCTTGGCCTCTTCTTGGGCCAAAACGACTACCCGACGGGCGCGGTCGGTAAATCTCTCAAACATCTCTTCACTCCTTAGATACCGCTACAGATTCGGTACCGATGTAAAGAGACTAACGACAGAAATCCTGAAATAGTCCGCTGTTCGCCCTAGGCGTGACTGTGCAATCCGACGACCGCAGAGAACCCAAACACAGCAGCATGCGCACTCAATCTTGAGTAGTCTGACATCATACGAATATTCCCCTAAGGAGATCCATTGACTCGCCAGCTCGTTGTAAGCGACCTTGACGGAACACTACTGAATTCAGCCAAGAGCATCAGCGCGTTTAGCGTCGAAGCAATCAATCGCTTCATCGATGCCGGAGGGCTATTCACCGTCGCCACAGCTCGCATGGAGTTTGGCGCGGCACCCAGAATCTCCGGCATCAATCTCACGACCCCGAGCGTGGTCATGAATGGTGCCGCGATCTACTCCTTTCCCGAGCACAAGTACGTCGACTCTTTTCCGATCTCGGAAGAGGACACCGCTAGGATTTCCGCCCTCGTGAGCGAAGCCGGGGCAGGGGCATTCTTCTATCGTCTCGGTTCACAGGGGCTTCGTGTCCACTACGCCCGCGAAGAGGATCTCGCGTTCACGCAATATGCCAGTCAGGCCGCGACCGATGCGGGGATCGAATTTATTGGGCCTAGCCGCGCGCAGCCCACCGACTCACATGATCTGATCTATGTCGCCGTTGTGGGGACAGCAGCCCAGCTGCACGAGGTCGAAGCGCAATGCACGCTGATCTCCGGACTTTCCGCCATCGCGTACGAAAACGTGTATACCGGCACGCGCTGCTTGGAAATCGCGAGCAGCAGCGCCGGGAAGGCGAACGCCCTCAAGCGGCTGATGTCGCTTACCGGAACGAGCAGCCTTGTCGCCTTTGGTGACGGCGACAACGACCTCGAGATGATGGCACTGGCGGACCACAGTTTCGCACCATCGAACGCCTCAGCCGTGGTGAGGGCAGCTGCAACGCGCGTGATTGAAACAAACGATGAGGACGGGGTGGCTCAGGAAATCACGCGCTGGAGCAATCCCGAACATCCCCTTCACGTGCCTGCATTCGCGCCGGCGCGTTAGCTCACGATGCGCCACGGATAATTCGTGACCCACGCGTGGGTTTCGCCCTCTCGACCTGCGCAGGAAGTGAGCGACTCTTTACGGAAAGCACGCTCCGGGGCCTGCACCATCGAGCAGTTTGGTGCCGGAGGACACGACATCCTCGAAGAAAAGGTCATCGTCGGCAGTGCCCTCTACCGAGCCCTTGCAGACGGAAGTGTGCATCCAGAAACCCCGACCACTCGTGGCGAATTGAAAATTGACTTCCTCGATTTCGCTCGTGCGAACTGCAGCGCGAATGGCGTCGCTCCGCGAGTCATCGGTGTATTCATTGCTCGAGACGACAACCGACCCGAGGCCTTCGTTAGCGCCAGCTGGCATCCAGGAAACGTGGAACCCTTCCGGAAAATCCGCAGCCCCAGCACTGGGCTCTGACTCGGTTGGGTAAGAAGAAAGGGGCAGGATCTCGCGCAGATCACTGACCAGCTCGACGAACGTCGATGGCGCAAGCTCCTCCGAAGACTGGATGCCCGCAACCTGCCAGTAATTCGGAATGTCATCGTCGACAACAGCCACAGCGCGAAGGGCGGCGTAGTTCTCGATCACGAGATCAGTTGCGTCATCTAGATCTGACTCGCGCGGGATTGCGATCGAACGCATTCCCACCGCTCCCGTACCATCCGCCAAGAGCTCAACCCAGAGCTCGGTCTCGACCGCCGCAGAGGCAGCCCGCCAGAATTCGAGGTTCTCGACAAAGGAGTCGTTCGTGTCAGGGATCGCCCACAAGTCAAAACGTCCCGCGGCGTCGCCCGAAAGCTCGATACTGGCGTGAGGTTTCACCGCAACCTGTTCGATTGCGCCGAAGCCGTCGCGCAGGGCATCCGAAAGCCGCTCCAGTTGGCGGTCATCAATTGTCGACGCAGCGGTGACCTCAATTCGACCAAGATCGCCGAGAAGCGTATCTGTCTCGAGTTCGTAGCGTGCCGCCACGACACCATCGAGTCCCTCGAGGTCTGAAACCACCGAAGCGATTGCGGCGTGTGCAAGCACATCCTTACCCGCCGAAGTCACAAGTTCGGACCCCTGATCGACGAGCGAACAGCCTCCTAAAACGAGGGAAAGAGCTACGGCGCCCGAGATAAGTGCGGGCAGACGTCGAGAACTTGTCATGATTTAAGAGTACGTTTCCGGTCGCTATTCGGCCTGCCCCCGAAAGGGTTGCGTCACGCCCCATAGCCAAAGTTAATCATTCCGTAACGTTATGCCGGTGGTGTTTGGCCATAAGGTGTCGTTATGCAGGGCACACCGCACGAATCCGCCAACCTCGACGAACTCACGCGCGCGCTCGACCTTCACATGCTGCGCATCCTCGTCGCCATCCACGACAACGGCAGCGTTTCCGCCGCCGCTCGGCGCCTCGGCTTCAGCCAGCCCGCCATCACTCAGCACCTCAAGCGCAGCGAAGCCCGCCTCAACATCGCCCTCGTTGCGCGCACACCGCGCGGCATGGAACTCACCGAAGCTGGCGCCCTGCTCGCCAGCCACGCTCCGCGCATCGATGCCGCCATCACCGCGGCGGCCAGCGACCTCACCGCTCACCTCGGCCTCGACCGTGGTTCCGTTCGTCTCGCCGCGTTCCCGGCCGCCGTTGCCAGCATCATCGCGCCACTGCTGTCGCGCCTCGATCGTGAGTTTCCGGGCATCCACGTTGAATTCAGCGAAGCCGAACCGGATGCCGCCCTCACCGCGGTCGCCGATGGCCGGGCCGACATCGCGCTCGACTATCGCTACACGAGCGACCACTCGGTGGCATCGAGTTCGCACACGAGCGCCGATGGTCTTCGCTCGCGCTTCTTACTCTCCGAAAATGTGCTCGCGATTGTTCCGCGCGCGATTGCCGACCAGCTCGGCACCACCGCGAGCGTCGCGGGGCTTCTTCCCTTTACATGGATCGGCGGCCCGGCTACCTGCACCGAGCAGCTTGTTACCGTCGCGACCGCCCTCGGCGAGAAGCCCACGCTGCGGCACGATGTGACCAAGACCGACGCGGCACTCGCGCTCGTGGCATCCGGAATCGGCGTGACGTTCCTGTCAGAACTCGCCATTGCCACCACTACTCTGCCCGACGGCGTCGTTGCCCTCGAGTTACAGCCCAAACTTCGTCGACGCATCTATGCGACAACGCTCGACGACTCCGCCGACACTCCAAGCATCGCAGTGGCCCTCCGGCTGCTGGCCATGCGCGAGGTGGCCCGGAAAACCAGCAGTGATCGCGCGGCACTGTCACAGCACTCGCACCTCCAACGCGCGAAATTTGCATCCTCTCCTTTTACACCTCCTGTAACGCTCACCGAAAGGCACGAACTTCGCATGAGATCGACTAACTCCACCCTGGCTAAGGGGGCTCGGGCGTCCACCGTCGCCGTGGCCGCCTCCGCCCTGCTGCTCGCTGGCTGCGCCACGTCGAGCAGCCCGACCGGCGACGGCAACATCGACACCATCACGGTGGCGCTGCCCGGATCACTCTCGAGCCTGTACGTTGGCGCCGAGAGCGGCATCCTGAACTACTACATCGCCTCCATCACTCAAGAAGGTCTCGTCTCGATCGACGCCGACGGTGCCCTGCAGCCGGGCCTCGCCGAATCATGGGACCAGCCGGATGACGTGACCTACGTTTACGAACTGCGCGACGATGCCATGTTCCAAGACGGCACCCCGGTCACCGCCGACGACGTCGTCTTCAGCTTGGAGCAGGCACGCGACGAAACCAGCTCGCCCGGCCTCTCGTACTACTTGGGCGGCGTTGACACCGTCGAGAAGACGGGCGACCGTGAGGTCACCATCACCCTCTCCGCTCCCGACTCGGCCTTCGCCGCCAACATGAGCACGGGTGGCGCCGCCTTCATCACGTCGCAAAAGTTCTGGGAAGAAAACAACGGCGAAGTGGGCACGAGCAGCAGCCTGCTTCTGGGCTCGGGACCTTACAAGGTCACCGAGTTTGTTCCCGACTCACACGTGAACTTCGAGCGCGTTGACAGCTGGTGGGGCGACCTTCCCGAAGTGAAGAACATCACCGTGAAGTTCATTCCGGATGAGGGCACGCGCTTGCTTGCTGCTCAGTCTGGAGACATCGATATCGCGTTCAACGTTCCGCTGGCACAATCCAGCCAGTGGGAAGACCTCGACAGCATGCGCGTCGACTACGTGAACGACCTCTCGTACGTTGGTATGTACTTCAACACCGCCCTCGAGCCGTTCAATGACCCCAAGGTGCGCGAAGCCTTCGCTCACAGCGTTGACCGCACCACCATCGTCGACAAGCTGCTGCGCGGCCACGGCGAAGTTGCCACCGCGATCGCCACTCCCGAGTCCCTCGGCAGCGTCTACAGCGCCGACGACGCTCGCGACCTGCTCTCGACGATTCCGCAGTATCCCTTCGACCTTGACGCCGCTGCGGAAGCCCTTGCCGCCTCCGACTACCCGGATGGTTTCGAGACCGACATGCTGTTCCCCTCGACGGGACAGCAGCTCGGCACCGCCGCCCAGTCGCTCGCCGAGAACCTCTCCAAGATCGGCATCACGCTGAACGTGCGCGAAGTTCCGATCGAGGAATGGCTCGCGAGCCTCGAACAAGACAGCAGCTATGGCGTTGGCCTCATGTGGTACTTCTCCACGCTGGGCGACCCAGCCGAGGTGTCGACCTACATGCTCGGCGACTACAACATCTCGAACTATGAGAACCCGGAAGTTCTCTCGCTGTTCGAGCGTGTTGGCGCCGAGATTGACCCGAGCGCCCGCATCGACCTCCTCATCGAGGCCGAGACGCTGCAGGCCGAAGACGTCATCAGTGTTCCGCTCTGGTGGGGACAGTCCGCCACCGCGTTCTCGAACAACATCGACATGAGCAGCTACAGTTCATTCGCGTTCATCTCGTCGTGGCCGACCCTGCTTACTCCTGCTGGATAATCAGTGACCACTTCCCCGATTGCACGCGCATCACGAGCTCGGCCCCTGGGCCGCATGCTCGTGGTGCGCGTGCTCGGCACCCTCGGAATTCTGGTGGTGCTCTCCATCATCGTGTTCTCGATGCTGCATCTCGCCCCCGGCGATATCGTCAAGAACCTGCTCGGCAACCGGCCATCCTCTCCTGAAGCGGTGGCCGCCATCCGCGCTCAATACAACCTCGATCAGCCGCTCTCCATGCAGTACCTGATCTGGTTGGGCAACGCCCTCACGGGGGACTTCGGGCAGTCCATTCGACTGCAAGACTCGGTCTCCAACGTCATCGGCGCACGCCTCGGAATCACCGCCGCCCTCAGCGGACTCGCCTTCGTGCTCGCGCTCATTGTCGCGATCCCCCTCGGCGTGCAGAGCGCCGTTCGCTCGGGAAGCTGGATCGACCGCTTCGCAACCGGATTCGGAATCGTCGGCCTCAGCGCCCCGACCTTCGCCGTCGGCCTCCTCCTGCTCTACGTCTTCGCGTTCTACCTGCCGATCTTCCCCGTCTACGGAGCGGGCGACGGCGGCCTCGACACCCTCTGGCACCTCGTGCTGCCCGCCATCACCTTGGCGCTCGGGCTCGGCGCGATCATCCTCAAGCTCACCCGCACTGCCATGCTGCGCGAACTCGACAGTGACTATGTGACCTTTGGTCGCGCACGGGGCCTGCCTGACCGCCAAGTACATATGATCGCCCTGCGCAACGCCGCCATCCCGATCGTTACCGGCGCCAGCCTCGTACTGACCTTCTTGGTCGGCGGCACCGTGCTCGCCGAAACCACGTTCGCTTTGCCCGGACTCGGCACCCTGCTGCAAGGCTCCGTGCTGTTCAAAGACATCGCCGTCGTGCAAGCGCTCACCCTGCTGGTGGCCGTGACGATTGCAACCATCGCACTGTTGGCCGACCTCGCCTATATCTTCCTCGACCCCCGCATCCGCGCTAAGGCGGGTGCACAGTGAGCAGCACCGAAGCTATCGTCTTAGCTAAAACACCCCGGCCGCGTCGCCGTTACCCGGTCGCCGTCTGGGTCTCCATCGCCCTGCTGGGTCTTGTGACGTTCTTGGCCATCTTCGGCAACCTCATTGCTCCGGATGCCACCGCCCAGTCGATTCTCGATTCTTTGTTGCCCCCGGGCAGCCCCGGTCACCTTCTCGGCACCGACGAACTCGGCCGTGACGTGCTCGCGCTGACGATCGCGGGAGCATCATCCGCCCTCGTTGGCCCGGTGTGCGTGGCTCTCGGGTCGATGCTGCTCGGCATTCTGCTCGGCACGGTGTCGGGCTACCTCCGTGGCCCGATCGACTTCATCATTGGCCGCTGGACCGACCTGCTCTTCTCGCTGCCGCTGCTGCTCGCCGCCATCGTCGTCGCGGGCGTTTTCGGCGCTGGCTACTGGATGACCGTGTTGCTGTTGATCCTGCTGTTCTCGCCCTCGGACATCCGTATAGTGCGCGCTGGCGTTATGGAGCAGGCCGCGCGGCCCTTCGTGGAGGCAGCCCAAATGCTGTCGCTCTCCAAGACCCGCATCATGTTCACGCAGGTGTTGCCGAACGTCTCGTCGCTCATCATCACCAACTCGATGCTCAACGTGGCCTTCGCCCTCGTGGCGTTCTCGTCGCTGTCGTTCTTGGGCGTCGGCGTTGCCCCCGGCACGGCCGACTGGGGACGCCAACTCACCGACGGTCGCGCGATCATGGTCGACAACCCCGCTGCTGTTCTCATTCCGGCTCTGCTCATCATCGGCGTCGCCTCCGCGGCAAACCTTGTCGGTGATTGGCTCGGCCACATCTTGACCCGAACGGGACGCTCATGACCCAGCTCGACGCCGCGAATGCTCCCGCCGCGGGCACCCCCGCGAACACCACCGCGACCGCGCAAGTGACGGTGACCGGCCTCACCGTCGATGGCCCCGCCGGCGTTGTTGTCGAGCCATTCGACTTTTCCATCGCGCCGGGCGAGACCCTCGCGCTCATCGGCGAATCGGGCTCGGGCAAGACCCTCTCGGCCAAAGCCATCGCTGGGCTGTTGCCTGCCGGCTTCACCGCGCGCGGCAGCATCGAGCTCGCGAGTGCCACGATCGAACTGCCCGCTACAGATGCTGTCTGGCGGGCCACCCGCGGTCGCCGCGTCTCGTTGCTGCTGCAAGACCCCTTCACGAGCTTGAGCCCCGTGCACCGCTGCGGAACCCAAATCGCGATGACAATTCAGGCGGCGAGCGCCACCCGCCTCAGCAAGGCCGAGTGCACCGAACTCGTTACTCATCGTCTAGCCGAAGTGAACCTACCCGCGGATGTCGCCCGCGCCTACCCGCACGAACTCTCCGGCGGGATGCGTCAACGGGTTGCCATCGCGGCGGCCCTCGCCACCGACCCCGAACTGCTCATTGCTGACGAGCCGACTACGGCTCTCGATGCGAGCAACCAGGGAGAGATTCTCGACCTCCTTCGGGGCCTGCAAGAAACGCGCGGCATGGCTGCGCTCCTCATCTCCCACGACCTCGGCCTGGTGCGCGGGCGAGCCGAACACGTGCTCGTGATGCGCCACGGCGAGATCGTGGAGCGCGGTTTCACGAGCTCCGTGCTCCATGCGCCACGCCACCCCTACACTCAGGCGCTCATCGAAGCCGATCCCTCGCTCACCGATCGCTCCACCGGGGTCGTGCGTACGGCATCCGGTGTTGGTACGAGCGGCGACGGGGCGACCGGCGTAGGCGCCGGCGATCTCGTAGTCGCGACCGACGTCACGAAGAGTTTTGGCGACAAGACCGTATTGCACGGCGTGAGCGTCACGGTGGGCCGCGGCGAAACCGTCGGCATCGTCGGCGAGAGCGGCTCGGGCAAGACCACGATCGCGCGCTGCATCGCTGGGCTCGAGCATGAGTCGAGCGGCGTTATTGCTTTCGACGGCGTTGCGCTTGCTCCCGGGCGGGCTTCGCGCACGCCCAAGCAGATGCAGATTGTGTTCCAAGATCCGTATTCCTCGCTCAACCCGATGATCAGTGTCGGGCGGTCGCTGAAGTTAGCGCTGCGCGTGGCGGGTCGTCCGGCATCCGACCTGAATGGTTTGCTGCAACTCGTGGAGTTGCCGCTCGAGTTCGCACGCAAGCGACCGGCTGAGCTCTCGGGTGGTCAGCGTCAGCGCGTGGCCATCGCGCGCGCTCTCGCCGTGCAGCCCGAGTTGCTGATCTGCGACGAATCGGTGTCGGCGCTCGACGTATCGGTGCAGAAACAGATTCTCGACCTGCTCGCGAAACTGCGCGTCGAACTCGGCCTCTCGATCCTGTTCATCTCGCACGACCTTGCGGTGGTGCGTCAGCTCGCCGACCGCGTGTACGTGCTGCGTCACGGCGCCGTTGTGGAGTCTGGCCGGTGCCACGACGTACTCAACGCCCCGACTCATCCTTACACTCAGGCGCTCGTTGCAGCGTCGATTCACGAAGCACCCACTCACTGAGCACGGCGCCACAAGCGCCCGACTCGCCCCGAAAGGATCCCGTGGATACCTCCACTACCGCTGACTCTGCCGACTCGAACACGACCGACGCTGCCGTTGCTGTCGTTGCTGTCGTTGACGCTGACGCTGCTGCGACCATCGGCGCTGCTCTCGTTCAGCTCTCGCCCGCCGAGCTTCCCGCGCACCTCCTCGGCGCTCTCGGCACCGAGCGTGCCGCTCACTGGCAGCGCGATCGCGAGCCGTATAACCCTCAAGTGTGGATGCTCGACTCCCCCACCGGCAGTGCCGCCGCCCTCACTTCCGGCCGCCCGAATACGCGCTACACGAAGCTCGTTGATCTCTGGGCCGACAGCGATGCTGCCGCCCAGAGTCTTCTCGACGAACTGATCGCGGCTTCCGCGGAGCGTCGCGACGCCGCCCTCAAGTGGCAGCTCCCGCTCGACGCAGAGCTCCCCGCCTTCGCCGCCGACCTCGGTTTCACCGAACTGCGTACGCCGATCTCCTCGGCTGATGGCACGCAGGGCGTTCGCGGCTTCGTGCTGTGGCACGGTGGCTGGCCGCACGAGCAATTGCGTTACTACGGCCAAACCACGCTCTTCACGTGCGGTGCGGTTGCCGCCATGACGGCTCTCAGCCACCTGGGCCTGGAGCCTTTCGCCGACACCGAAGATGAGGATGCCCGCGAGCGCGAACTCGCCTTCTGGCGATCCGCCACCAACTTCCCCGCCTGCGAGCCCCTCGGTCTCGCCGTCGCTGTTCACGACGTGATCGCGCAGTCGGCATCCGCCATCAGTCTTGAACTGCATCTCGACACGACCGAGCCGACGCTCCTCGAGACCTACGAGGGCGAAGAGCGCACGTTCCGCGAGCAGCTGCAAGAGCAGTCTCGAGTCGAAGCGGCGAGCCGCGGCATCCAGCAGCACACGGCCCCGCTGTCGATTCAGCAGATCACCGAACGCGTGGCCGGTGGCGAACTCGCGATCCTGTTGATCGAAGAAGAGCCCATGCACGATGCCTCGACGCCGCACTGGGTCGTGGCGCACTCAGTGAAGGGCGACACGGTTCTGCTGAACGATCCGTGGATCACGGCCGAGCAGGGCGAGACCTGGGTTGACTCCCACGATCTACCCGTCTCGATCGCGGTGCTCGACCAGATGGTCGCGTTCGGCGACCCCACTTATCGCGGCGTCATTTTTGTGGCACGCTAGCGCGCGGCCCCCAGCATTGCCCCGGGTGAAAAATAAAAATGCTGATCAGAAGCGTTTTTATTGCTGTTAGATTCAGGTGATCCATCTCACAAGGAGCACCCTTATGAACCTAAAAGCCCAACACTGGACCACCGCATCGATCATCTATCGTCGCCGAATCGGCGCTTATGGCATCGACAATCAAACAGAAATCGCCGAGCTCAAAGAATGGGCTCGTACACACGGTTTACTTACGCCAGAATCGAGCGTTTTTGGCATCACTCATGATGATCCCCGCGTCACCCCCGCGGATTCGTGCCGGTATGACGCAGCGATTCTCATCGGGCCGCCATGTGAACAGCACGCGAAGGCACTCAAGGAGGATTACGTGATCGGGTCGCTCGCTGGCGGTAGCTATGCTGTCGCAGTAATCGAGCACACGGCCGAAGGCCTAAGCCGCGCCTGGGCAGAGATCATTCCCGCGGTCGGCCAAGCCGGATTCACCGTTGACCCGTCGCGGCCGATCGTCGAGCGTTACTCTGCAGCACGACTTGAGCGTGACGAATGCGAGCTCTGCGTGCCGATCCTCTAACCGCCTCGCTCGACCGAAATGCACCGGTCAGCTCGGGGCGCCCCACCTAGCGCGGCGCACTTCTTGTGGCACGCTAGCACTCAGCAACGTGACACCGAGGTGAGGAGCCGCCGTGAGTAACACCGAGAGGAACCCCGCCGAAGTGCTGTGCGAAACGCAGCAGGGCGCTGGCGTGCAGTTGCTCACTCCGCGGGAGGTTCCGCTGGGTGGTCCCCGTGCGATGAAAGTGCGGCGTACTCTGCCGCAGCGTTCCCGCTCGCTCATCGGCGGGTGGTGCTTCGTCGATCATTACGGACCGGAGACGACGCGGATGCATGTGCCCCCGCATCCGCATACCGGTCTGCAAACCGTGAGTTGGCTCTTCGCTGGCGACATCGAGCACCGCGATAGCGTCGGCAGTCTCGCGACCGTGCGGCCCGGAGAGTTGAATCTCATGACGGCCGGTCGCGGCATTTCGCACTCGGAGGTCTCCCCCGCCGAACCGACGATGCTGCACGGCGCGCAACTGTGGGTCGCCCTGCCGAACGCCCACCGCGATACGACTCCCGCGTTCGAGAACTACGCACCGACACCGTTCGAGCATCAGGGCGCGACTGTAAGCGTCTTCATCGGTGAACTCGCCGGCGTCTCGTCGCCAGCGCGCGTTTTCTCACCTCTCCTTGGCGCGCAGCTTGACGTGCCCGCCGGCACCAGCATCACGCTCGCTCTCGACGCCAGCTTCGAACACGGAGTGCTCGTGGATGCCGGCGACGTCACCGTCGCACACGTTGCGACCCCCACCGATCACCTGGCCTACCTCGCTCCCGGCCTCACCGAACTGACGATCACGGCGACGACGGATGCCCGGCTCCTGCTCTTGGGCGGCGAACCGCTCGGCGAAGCCATCGTCATGTGGTGGAACTTCATCGCGCGCAGTCACGACGAGATCGTGAAGTTCCGCGCGCAATGGCAGGCCGACGTGATTGAGGGCAGCAACCCCGTTGGACGCTTCGGCACCGTGGCCAACTTTGACGGGCATCCGCTGCCCGCCCCCGAGCTGCCAACGATCAGGCTGAAGCCCCGGTTGTGAACCGCCGCTAGCCCGCCGTCACTCGCAGCACGAGTGCTTCGTCGGGATGAAGAATGGGCAGCTGAAGCCCGACCGACCCGAGCACTGCACCCGACAACACAACAGTGCCGTCGAGCCACCAAGCTGGCGCAGTGCCCGGGTAGGTTGCCGCTGCCGCACCCACATCTACGGGGCTGATGCGGTATTCGCGGTGCGGGTCAAGCCCGGGCAAACGCCGGGACGTCGGAACAGCATCGGAGGGAGTGTCGAGGCACGTCACCCAGAAGACCGCGTCGGCAACGCCGGTAGCGTCATCCGCCACGATTCCGGTGACAACCGGCTGAGCACTTTCTAGCTCGCCGCGAACGACGCGACCCGAATGGATGAGGCCCCGCAGCGAGCGGTACGCCGCCGCCCACACAGGTAGGGCAGCACGCTCGTCAGCGGTCGTTGCCGTGAGGTCCCACTCGATACCGGAATGGCCCATGAGGGCGGTCGCGAGCCGGAAGCCGAGAGACAGCGAACGCCCCGAGGTGTGCGCAGGCGACGAGCCCACATGCGAGCCCAAGTATTCAAAGGGCACGAGCAAGTTGGTCCAGCGCATGATCGAGAAACGGTCGTGCGCGTCGTTGGTGTCGGAGGGCCACACGCGCTGCACGCGCTCGAGTACTCCGGCATCGACCCGGGCACCGCCCGAGGCACACGACTCAATCTCCACGTGCGGGTACCGCTCGCGCAGCTCATCCATCAGGCGGTAGGTGGCTGCGACGTGCCGGTGAACCGAGCCACCAAGCAGGTCGCGATTCATGTCCCACTTCAGGTAACTGATCGCATACTCGTCGAGCAGGGCGCTGATCGCGTTGAGCACATGCGCGAAAGCAGCAGGGTTGTCGAGGTCGAGCACAAACTGGTTACGCCACGGCTTCGGCAACGGGCGGTCATCGTCACGAAGAATCCACTCCGGATGCTCGCGTGCAAGATCCGAGTCAAGAGACACCATCTCGGGCTCGACCCACAGGCCAAACTGCATCCCGCTGGCGGTCACGCGGTCGACGAGTGGAGTCAGCCCCTCGGGCCACGACTTGGCGTCGACGCTCCAGTCGCCGAGAGCCCGCTTGTCGTCTGTGCGGTTGTTCATCCAGCCGTCATCGAGCACGAAGCGTTCGACGCCAGCATCGGCGGCGGCGTCGGCGAGCGCCGCCAGCTGCTCGAAGTTGTGGTCGAAGTACACGGCTTCCCACGTGTTGAGGGTGAGCGGCCGCGGTGTGGAGGGGTGCGCGGGCAGGCCACGGAACCAGGCATGGAAACGGTCGCTCAGACCATCGAGGCCGGCATCCGACCACGCAGCGTAGGCCCACGGGGTTTCGTACGAATCGCCCGTGGCAAGACGAATCTCGCCGGGCGCAAGAAGCTCAGCGGCACCGACAGTCGTGACACCCAGCGCCGCACGGTCAAGCCAGACGCGGGTGTCGCCACTCGTGCCGAGGTGCATCGCCCAGACCTCACCGTGGCGAAAGCCAAAGCCGGGTGTGCCCGCCACGGTGAGGAAGGAATCGTCGTGACCGCGGCGACCGTGACGCGACTCGCGCAGCCAGGTTCCGTAGTCGATTGCGGAACGTTGGGGCTGCCGTTCGGCTGCCCAGATTCCGCTGAAGTCGAGTCGCTCACGCGCGACGGGCGCAAGCGGAAGAATGGTGGCCAGCGACGAGAGCTCGAAGGTCTCGGTGGCGGTGTTGGTGAGCTGGGAACGACTACGCAATACTCCGGCAGCAGTCAGCTCGAAAGTGATCGCGAGGCGAAGCGCGACAGCGTCTGAGTCGCCAGCCGCGTCAGCGACGGCCCCGCTGGCTGAGTCGACAAGAACGACGCGAACAACGCGAGGCTCCGGATGCTCGATGCTCTCGGTGCGCAGTGCGGGGCGGCGCACTCGGCCACCGCCAGCATCCGCACCGCCAGCATCCGCTCGCTGATCGTGGCGGCCCTCAAGCCCGGGCAGGCCACTCCAGCCTTCGGCGAGCAAGGGAACGATGCTCAGCCGGAAGGGTTCGTCGATGGAACTCGGCCCCAGGGCTCGCTGGCGCGAATCTGCGAGCGCCGCAAGTTGGCCAGAGTTCAGTTCTCCGAGGTCTGCGCCCCAGTGCGTGATCGACGGCACGCCCGTGCCGCGAGCATCCAGCACGAAGCTGGTGCCCGCGGCACGGAGGTGAACGATATCGTTCGTGTTATTCGTTGACGGCAATCGCGGCAGCCTTCATGGCGTCGATTGTCTTCTGCTGTCCCGTGTTGAGGGCATCCATGAGGGTGCCCGAACCGGAGATCGCGCCGGAGAAGCCGTCCGCAACGTCGGTGTAGACCTGCGTCATGGTCGGGCCCCAGGTGAAGTCAGGGTTGACTTCAGCGCCGGCCGCAGCGAACACGTCGTAGATGTTCTGTCCGCCGAAGAAGTCGAGTCCTTCGGAGAAGGCAGGCAGGTCGCCACCAGTCTTCGTTGCGGGGTAGATGTTCGCCGTCTTGTTCATGCTGGCGAGGGCCTCAGGGTCGGTGTTCAACCAGAGAGCGAACTGTGCAGCCTCGTAGGGGTGTTCGCTTCCCTTGAGAACTGCGGTTCCCGATCCGCCCCAGTTACCGGCGGCTGAGTCGCCTTCGTTCCACTGCGGCATCGGAGCTACAGCCCAGTTGCCTGCCGTGTCCGGTGCACCACTCATAATCGAGTTGGCGCCCCACACAGCCGAAACCCAGGTCCAGACGTCACCGGAGTTGTAGCCGTTGTTCCACTCGTCGGTCCACGCCGGGAGGGTAGCTACGAGGTCATCGTCAAGAAGACCCTGCCAGTACTCGGCAACCTTGGTCGATTCGGGTGAGTCGAGCGTGACGTTCCACGCTTCGCCGTCATTCTCGAACCACTGACCGTCAGCCTGCCAGACAAGACCGGCGAAAGCATTGATGTCGCTCTGCGAGAAGTTGGTGATGTAGCCACCCTCTTCGCGAATCGTCTTCGCTGCCTCGGCGTATTCGTCCCACGTCGTGGGGATGGGAATACCAGCCTTTTCGAACAGGTCAGCACGGTAGAACAGTGCCTCGGGGCCAGTGTCCTGAGGGATCGCGTACACGGCGTCTTCTTCACCGAAGGTGACCTGGCTCCAGGTCCAGTCGATGAACTGGTCCTTTGCATCCATGACTCCGGCGCAGTCAGCGATGTTTACCACGCCATCCTGAACACGGAAGTTGGGCAGAGCGTCGTACTCGATGTGACCGAGATCGGGCGCGTTGCCCGCTTCGATCTGGTTGAAGAAGTTCTTGTACGTTCCGCCAAGACCGTTCGGACCGGTCTGGACCTTGACCTGGATGTCAGGGTTCTTTTCGTTCCAGATTGCGGCGGCATCTTCCATGCCGGGCAACCAGGTCGTGAAGTCGAGCGTGACGGGACCTTCTGACGGGGTGCACGCGTCAGCGGCATCGGTGCCGCCATCTGTGCCGGCTCCGGTTGAGCATGCTGAGAGTGCGAGCGCGGATACGAGCACCAATGCTCCTCCAGCGCGAGCTATGCGATTAGCCATGCGATTACCTTCCTTGATTGTGATTGTGGTGCGGGGTTTCCCTCGGGGCGAGCCGAGTGGTGCGTGGGGCGATCATTTGAGCGCGCCCGTTCCCAGGCCGCTGCGCCAGAAGCGCTGCAGACCAAGGAAAGCGATGATGAGCGGAATGATCGACAGCAGGGCGCCGATGATCACGTAGGCCCGAATCTCAGGAATCTGGTTCACCTGGCTGTTCCAGATGTAGAGGCCGAGAGTGACAGGGAACAACTCTTCGTCGCGCAGCATGATGAGCGGCAAGAAGAAGTTGTTCCAGATGGTGACGAATTGGAAAAGGAAGATGGTGACCATTGCGGGCATCATGAGGCGCGTCGCAACCGTGAAGAAGGTGCGTACTTCGCCGGAGCCGTCGATGCGCGCTGCCTCAACAAGTTCATCCGGCACGCTCGAAGCGGCGTAGATGCGAGCCAAATAGACGCCAAAGGGGCTCACGATGCTCGGCAGGAATACCGACCAAAAGGTGTTTGTGGCACCCACCTGGCTGAAGACCAAGAACAGGGGCAGGGCAAGGGCAGTCGCAGGAACCAGCACACCACCGAGCACGACGTTGAAGAGCGTTTCGCGACCACGGAAGGTGTACTTCGCGAGGGCATACCCCATCATCGCAGCGAAGAGCGTGGCGATCGCGGCACCAGCACCGGCGTAGAGCACGCTGTTGAGCATCCACTTGAAGAACAAACCATCGCGGTAGGCCACAAGGTTGCCGATGTTCTCAAAAAGGTTGAAGTCGGCGAACCAGAGCGGTGCGCTCGTAGTGAAGTCGCTGCGGTCTTTTGTGGATGCCACAAAAAGCCACCAGATGGGGACCACAAAATAGAACGTGCACACGGCCATCACGAGCATGGCGCCCGCGCGCGAAAAGAGGCTTTCGCGGGGTCCTCGGCGCTTCGTTGCTGCTGAAGTTGTTACGGCACTCATCAGTCAGCCTTTCGTTGGGTGAGCTTGAGCACGGTGAACGAGAGCGCAAAGGTCAGCAGTGCGAGCACTACCGAGAATGCGGCAGCCAGGTTCACATTGGGCACGGAAGCTGTCGAGTAGATGAGCAAGTTCGGCGTGTAGCTGCTGGTCACGGCCGACGTGAAGCTCTTGAAGACTTGTGGTTCAGCCAGCAGCTGCAGGGTTCCGATGATCGAGAAGATTGAGGTCAGCGTGATCGCCGGAGCGACGAGCGGAATCTTGATTGACCAGGCGATGCGAGCTTGCGAAGCGCCATCGAGGCGAGCTGCCTCGTAGATTTCGCTCGGAATCGACAATAGAGCCGAGTAGATGATGATCATGTTGTAGCCGACGAACACCCACGTCACGACGTTGGCGATCGACCACAGCACGAGGTCAGCGCCGAGAAAGTTAATCTCGCTGGTAATGGCCGTGAACGGGGACAGCTTGGGTGAGTAGAGGAATCCCCACATCACCGCCGCGATAACACCCGGAACGGCGTAGGGCGCGAAGAATGCGAGACGGAAGAAGCGCTTGCCTTTCACGAGGGGTGAATCCAGTAGCAACGCCAGCAACAACGCGAGCCCCAGCATCACCGGCACCTGCACGACGCCGAAGCCCAACACGCGAAGAATGGATGACCAAAAGGCGTCATCTTGGAAGACGCGAGCGTACTGTACGAAACCTCCGAACACCTCGGTGGGCTTCCCGAAAGTGCCTTCGCGCTCGACGGTCAGCAACGACTGATAGATCGCCACAATGATCGGCACGATGTAGAACAGTGTGAAAAGAACCGAGAACGGTGCCACGAAGAAGAGCACGGCAGCGGGCGTTTTGGTACCCGTGCGCTTGCGCGGCTTTTTCGTCACCGCCTTCGCGGCAGCGGCGGGCGTGGCAATGTCTGTAGTCATCGCGTGGCTCCTTCTTCGACAGTCAGGCGGATGACGCGAACGCCACCAGCGGGAACAGTCACCGAACCTGTGACCGTAGTTTCCGTCAACAATTCTGCGCCGTCGGCGGGGAAAGAAATTTCATGCGCGCTGTGGTTGATCACAAAGCGGAAGCGATCCGTGTCGCTCGATCGCGTGACGACCTCGACGCCGTCGGGCAGCTCGATCGCTTCGACGCCAGCCTCGTTGAGCGCGCGGCCCATCAGGTCGGCAAAACTCGGGGCGTCGAGCGCGGTAGCCACGTACCACGCCGTTCCTGAACCGAAGCGGTTGCGCGTGACAGCCGGGCCACCAGGCATGGGGCCGGTCGCGAACTCGGCTACGACATCCGCTGTGGTGGGGCGGACGTGCTCGGCCCAGATGCTGGCCTGACCGCCGTCGCTAAGCATGAGGCGGGCATCGGGCTTCACGGGCAGGAATTGTTCGGTCCACACCCCCAACATGTCGCTGAACGCACCGGGAGGGGTCTCGCCGGTTGAATCGAGGCGGATGCCGTCTGTCTCGTCAACAATGCCGGAGAAGAAGGTGACAACCGCGTTGCCACCGCCCGCAACGTAATCGGCGATAACCGCCGCACTCGCGTCGTCCACGAGATAGAGGCTAGGAATGATGACGAGGTTGTAGTCGTCGAGTGCAGCACCGGGAGCGACAATGTCGACCGTTACACCGTTGGCGCTCGCCGCGTTGTAGGCGGCGTGCACCTGTTCGAGGTAACGCACGGCGGAGGACGGCTGCGAATCGCCTTCTGCGGCCCACCAGGATTCCCAGCTGAAGACGAGAGCGACGGACGCCTCGACCCGGGTTCCCACGAGAGGCTCGAGGGAGCGGAGTTTCACACCCAGGTCGAGGGTCTCTCGCCACACAGCAGTGTCAGTCCCGGCGTGAGGAAGCAGGGCCGAATGGAACTTCTCGGCACCCTGTCGCGACGCACGCCACTGGAAGAAGCAGATGGTGTCCGCTCCCCGAGCAACGTGGGTCAACGTGTTGCGAAGCATTTCGCCCGGCTGCTTGGCTAGGTTGTGGGGCTGCCAGCTCACCGCGCTGCTGGCTTGCTCCATGAGCATCCACGGTGAACCCTGCGCGAGACCGCGCGTGAGGTCGGCCGCGAAAGACAGTTCTTTACTCGGATGTGGCAACCGGTGATCGAGGTAGTGATCGTTGGCAATGACATCCATGTCGCTCGCCCACTGCCAATAGTTCTGGCTGCGAATGTGGGCGGTGACCATGAAGTTTGTCGTGACCGGGATCGGGCTCACTTCGCGCAGCAGTGCTGCTTCGGCGCGGTAATAGTCGAGCAGCTCGTCGGAGCTGAACCGGTTGAAGTCGAGGCGCTGTGCGGGGTTGGCCGAGGAGAGCGTGGCGCGGGGAGGCAGAATTTCGTTCCACTCACTGTAGCGCTGGCTCCAGAACGTCGTGCCCCAGGCGGCGTTGAGGGCATCGACGGTGGCGTAGCGTGCTTCGAGCCAACGGCGGAAGGCGGCAGCGGAGGTGTCGCAGTAGCAGTGCGCGTTGTGGCATCCGAGTTCGTTCGACACGTGCCACATCGCGAGCGCAGGGTGGCCGCTGTAGCGTTCGGCAACCTTTGCGACGAGACCGAGGGCAGCAGTGCGGAACTCAGGAGAGCTCGGGCACCATGCTTGGCGGCCACCTTGCCAGCGGCGGGTGCCGTCGGCTGCGGTGGGCAGAATGTCGGGGTGGGCGGTGGTGAGCCACGCGGGCGGCGATGACGTGCCGGTGCCGAGGTTCACACGGATGCCGGCAGAGTGCAGCAGATCCATGATGGCGTCGAGGCGATCGAAGGCGTACTGCCCCGCTCGCGGCTCAATCTCTGCCCAGCCGAAGATGTTGATCGCAACGAGGGTGACCCCGGCCTCACGCATGAGGGCGACATCCTGCTGCCACACTTCTTCGGACCACTGCTCGGGGTTGTAGTCACACCCCAACACCAGAGAATCGGGTGACCAGCTCGCGACGCGATCTGCGCGGGGTGTGGTCACGCGTGCCTCCTTTGGCAAGGGATGGAGCTGTCGGGCAGCAGTTCTACTCACATGTGTTCGACTTCTGTGAGCGTGCACAGAACTCGTTCAGCGAAAACCTGAGTGGTTTTCTGGGAGCGTTCACACACTAAGCGAGCATCACTCCACGTGTCAAGCATTCGGCGTGTCTGTGAGCGTGAACAGTCCTACGAACACGGGGAAGTGCGAAACCTGTGGGAGCGCTAACATGGGGGCATGGCAACCTCTGGGGCACGACCGCGCCGCGCGACAATTTTCGATGTCGCCGCCGAAGCCAAGGTCTCTCGCGGCACCGTCTCCCGCATGCTCAATGGCGAACCGTACGTATCGGATTCAGCCCGCGAAGCCATCGAGAAGGCCATCGCCAAGGTCGGGTACGTGCGCAACATGGCGGCCCGCAACCTCGCCACTCAGCGCTCCAAGGCCATCGCACTCATCGTGCACGAGCCGCACTCCGTCTTTCTCGAAGACCCCAACATCGGTGCGATTTTGCTCGGCACCAACGAGCGCCTCTCCGAAGCCGACTACCAGCTGGTGTGCCTGATCATTGGCTCCGATCGCGACAGCGCGCGCATTGCCGACTACCTCCGCGGCGGCTTCGTTGACGGAGCCGTGATCGTCTCTGCCCGCGAACACGACCCCATCGCCGCTGCGATCAGCCACATCGGGCTCCCCGCCGTCTTCGTCGGCCACCCCAGGAGCGCCCCCGATATGCCCTACGTCGGCATCGACAACCGCGGGGCCGCCCGCGACATCACTCGCGAGCTTCTCGCCACCGGCCGCAAAAAGATCGGCATGATCGCCGCCGCGCTCGACCGCGACTCCGGTAGTGAACGCCTAGCGGGCTTTCGGGATGCCCTGGGCGACCAGTTCGACGAGAACCTGGTCGTCGACTTTCCGCTCTACTCGCGCGACAGCGGCGTTCAGGGCATGAAAGCCCTCCTCAAACGCGCTGGCGACATCGATGGAGTTTTCGCGGCATCCGACGCTTTAGCCGCCGGCGCCATGGACGTGCTGCGTGAGCACGGGCGATCCGTGCCCCGCGACGTCGGCATCGTGGGCTTTGACGATAGCGATTGGGCGCTCCGATGCCAGCCGCAGTTATCGACCGTGCGTCAACCGGCCGATCTCTTGGGGCGCGAAGCGGCTTCGATGGTGCTCGAACTCGTGAATGGCGTGACGCCTGGAGCTCGCGGCCGCATCCTGCCGACCGAGATCAAGCTTCGGGGATCAGCCTAGAACTGGCAGGCGCCGGCAGCTTCTGCCGTGAGCCGACTAGGACTGCGGCGTACCCGCAGGGTTGGCTTCACTGGGCCGGGAGGCCAGCTTGGCGCGCTCTTCAGCCTCGATCTTGGCGTAGCTGCTGCGCTCGGTACGGTCAGAGCGAATGATCGCTGCCATGACGAACCAGAAAATCGCGCCAACAGCAATCGTCGGGATGACGGAGAAGATCGCATTCGACCAGAATTCTTGAGGCACGTTTCTAGCCTAACCGTTGACGAGGGTGACGATGGCGATGAGCACGACAAGTCCCACGAGAGTCACAGTCATGATGAGGCGCGATGATTTGCGATCCACTACTGAGCCTTTACTAGTACACCGACGAGGCCGGTCAGCACCATGAACAGTCCGGCGCCCGCTACGAGCACCCAGAGCGCAATGCGCATGGGGGTGATCGTCGACTTCGTCGAAGACTCAGCCGCATCCGGCGTCTCGTTGGGCACTGGGTCAGCCATTGTCGTGCTTACTTAACCAGCGGAAAGAGGATGGTTTCGCGGATGCCGAGGCCCGTGATGGCCATCAGCAAGCGGTCAACGCCAATACCGATTCCACCGGTCGGGGGCATGCCGTGCTCCAGAGCGCGGATGAAGTCTTCGTCGAGGCGCATGGCTTCGACATCGCCCTGGCTCGCGAGGAGAGCCTGCTCCACGAAGCGCTCGCGCTGAATAACGGGGTCAACAAGCTCGGAGTAGCCGGTAGCCAGCTCGAAGCCGCGAACGTAGAGATCCCACTTTTCCACGACACCGTCGATGGTGCGGTGGTCGCGCACGAGCGGGCTCGTGTCGACGGGAAAGTCCATGACGAAGGTCGGGCGGTCGAGGCCCGGCTTCACGTAGTGCTCCCAGAGCTCTTCGACGTACTTGCCGTGGGTGGGCTGGGCGACCTCGATGCCGACGGCATCCGCCAGCACCTTCAGCTCGTCAGCGGAGGTCTGCGGCGTAATGCTCAGGCCGGCTGCCTCGTTGAGGGAGTCGTACATCGAGATGCGCGCCCACTCACCGCCAAGGTCGTACTCGGTGCCGTCCGAAAGCGTGACGAGCGTCGAGCCGGTGACGGCTACGGCGGAGTTCTGAACGAGCTCCTGCGTGAGGTCGGCCATCTGGTTGTAGTCGCCGTAGGCCTGGTACGCCTCGACCATTGCGAACTCGGGCGAGTGCGTGGAGTCGGCACCCTCGTTACGGAAATTGCGGTTGATCTCGAAGGCACGCTCAATGCCACCGACAACGGCACGCTTCAAGAACAGCTCAGGAGCAATGCGCAAGTACAGCTCGGTGTCGAAGGCGTTGGAGTGCGTCACGAAGGGGCGAGCGGATGCTCCACCGTGCATCGTCTGCAGCATCGGCGTTTCAACTTCGAGGTAGTCGTGCGCGGCGAACGTGGCGCGCAGGCTGGCGTTGACCTTGGCGCGAGCCCGCACCGTGAAGCGAGCCTGGTCGCGAACGATGAGGTCGAGGAAGCGACTACGAACGCGCTGCTCGTCGCTCAGCTCGGAGTGCAGGTTGGGCAGGGGAAGAACGGCCTTGGCCGCAATCTTCCACTCCTTGACCATGACAGAAAGCTCACCGCGGCGGCTGGAGATAACCTCACCGCTCACGAAGAGGTGGTCACCGAGGTCGACAAGTTCTTTCCACAGCGCGAGCGACTCGTCGCCCACTTCACCAAGCGAAACCATGACCTGGATGCGCTGACCATCGCCAGACTGCAGTGCGGCGAAGCACAGCTTGCCCGTGTTGCGAAGGTGCACGATACGGCCCGCGAGACCGACGACATCGCCGGTGGTCTCGTCCGCTTCAAGCGACGGGTACTTCTCGCGCACGGCCGGAATGCTCGTGGTGATAGCGACGCCAACCGGGTATGCCTCAGCGCCCGAATCGATGAGTCGCTGACGCTTCTCTAACCGAACGGCTTTTTGCTCAGAAACTTCGGCCTCAGTGGGCTCGGGGGCGTTAGCAGCGTCATTCACGCCTTCAATCGTAGCCGGGATAGCGACGCGCTGTCGCGCCCCGAACTACGGGCGAAAACTAGCCGACGTAGAGGGTCGCGTTGTCGATCAAACGGGTCTCCCCCACGCGGGCAGCGACGAGGGCAACAGCCGGCCCACGGTAGCCATCGGGTACCGGCATGAAGGTGTCGGTGTCGACGACGGTGAAGTAGTCGAGCTCGACGCCCGACTCCCCCATGAGCGCCCCCTGTGCGGCAGCGATGACGGCATCAAGGCCACTGTCGGCGGCCGAGGTCGCCGCGTTCAATGCGGTCGACAGAATGGATGCCGCTTCGCGCTGGTGGGCATCCAAGAATTGGTTACGGCTCGAGAGGGCGAGGCCGTCTTCTTCGCGCACGGTCTCGATGATCTCGAGTTGCACCGGGATGTTGAGGTCGGTGATCATGCGGCGAACGAGAAAGAGCTGCTGGGCATCCTTCTGGCCGAAGGTAACGAACTGTGGACTCGTGATGGCGAGCAGCTTCGCGACAACCGTGAGTACGCCGTCGAAGTGGCCGGGGCGCGACTTGCCCTCGAACATCGTTCCGATCTGGCCGGCCGAAATCGTGGTGGAGGTCGGCCCCTTCGGGTACATCTCCTCCACACTGGGCGCGAAGACGTAGGGAACACCCCTCTCGCCGAGCATGTCGAGATCCTGCTCCATCGTGCGGGGATACTTGTCGAGATCTTCGTTGGCACCGAACTGCGTAGGGTTCACGAAGATCGAAACGATGCGCACATCGGCGAGCTCGGCGGCACGCTCAACATGAGCGAGGTGACCCTGGTGAAGAGCGCCGAGCGTGGGCGTCAAAGCGATGGTGCGGCCAGCGGCGCGCTCGTGCGCCACCACATCGCGCATACCCGCGACGGTCTCGATAACTTGCGGGCGGGGGTGTGAACTCACGAGGGGTCCTCCTGTGAATGGGGCCTCGGCTCGGGGTCGAGCAAGGAAACATCGATGCTAGTCGCTGTGGCACGCGCGAGCGCACTCTCAACCGAGGAACGCAGCAGCGGACCCAAGACGCGAGAAGGGGCATCCACCCCGACGCTAGCAAGCAAATCTAAGGATTGACCGACGATGGCGGCCGAGAAACTCGTCGCTGTGCTCACCGCTTCGGCCCACGCAGCACGCTCACTTTCGGCGATGACGATCGGCTCGGCGCCCATCTCGACGACAAGCGCTTGGGCGATCGGCAGCACAGGGGTGGGCGCGCTGACGGCGCAATACGTTTCGTGCAGGCGGGTGAGGTCGAGGCTCGTTCCCGTGAACACCATGGCCGGATGCACGGCGAGCGGAATCGCCCCGGACTCGAGCGCAGGCGCCAAGGCCTGATAGCCGAGCCCGGGCGCCGTGTGCAGCACGAGTTGTCCCGGCTGCCAGACTCCAGCATCGGCAAGGCCGCGGGCGAACATTTCAATCTCGCCCTCGGGAATCGCCAGAATCACGAGCTCGCTGCGCTCCACCAGAGTCGGGATGTCGAGCACGGGAACCTTAGGAAGGATCGCGCTCGCCCGTTCCACGTTGCGTTCGGAGGATGCCGCGATGCCGACGATGGCATGGCCTGCGCCCGCGAGTGCTGCGCCCAGAATCGGGCCCACTTTGCCCGCGCCGATGATGCCGATTCCAAGCCGGCCTGCTGCCTGGGCCATTACGCGTGATCCTCGGGGGTTTCGGGGGTTGCCGGGGTTTCGGAGATTTCGGAGGGTGCCGAGGGTGCAGCAGCAGTACTACGCCAGCGGTGGCTAGTGTCGACGCCGGCAGCGTGCACCGCGGCGTGCGCGACCTCGTCGAAGAAGCGCACAACATCGCCGCGGTCCAGCGCACCAATCGTGGCCGAGATCGGGCCCGCAACAGTGTGAACACGCAGCTCTGCAAGGCCCATGCGGCGCAGCAGCGGACCCTCGTTCATGCTGACGCTCTGCATACGTGCTTGAGGCACCAGCACGAGCGAACGCCAGATAGCCCCTTTACGCAGTGCCACGGCATCCGAGATCAGCACGAAGCCGTTGCGACGCCACGAGAACCAACGCAAGATCGCTGCGCGTTTGGGCGATGTGACGTAGGCATCGTCGTGAGCACCGGCGGCGAGGCCCGCTTCAAGCAACTCGCGCGATGCCTCGTCGGCGAGGCTCGGCAGTACAAGCTGCAGCACGCGGTGCACGTCGTTCATGTCGCCGACCGGCAGCAGGGTGGTTTTCGCGGTCGCACCGCTGGAACTCGCCGCTTGCGACGCGGTGTTGATCTTGATTTCCCACCACCCGGCAGCGCGCCATAACAGCGGTTGCGATACCTCGACCGCGTGAATACGACCGGGCGGCAGTGTCTCGTTGGTCGTCGATAGCAAGCCATACCCGACTCGGATGCCGTCATCCGTAGACGCGATCGAGTAGCGCAACGAGCGTGTCAGCCTCGACGCCAGAAAGCCGAAGAGACCGAGAAGACCAGGGAGCAGAGCAAAAATCCAGCCATACTCGCCGGTGACGATCACCGTCGTGACGATACCGATGCCGACGAGCACGGCGATCACGGTCGCCTCGCTCAGCACGAGCGATCCAATGAGCCGCGAGATACTGATTCGCACGATCGACTCAGGCGGGGCCGCGTGAGGGTCAAGCTCAGGTGCCAGCAACTCGTTCACGCGAGACTCGACAAGCCCTCCGACTCCGGCCGGAGCAACGGCGGTCGCTGCGGCCGCCTCTGCGGCGCGCGTTCCCGACGCCAATTGCAAGATGGCAAGGCGCAAATCATCCGCGCCCGCCGAGCCGAGGTAGGCCAGCTCAACGTTCGCGTCTTGACCGGCCACGTTCACTTCGAGCTTGGCTGCTCCGAACAGCCGAGCCAAGAACGGGCGCGAGATGTTGATGCCCTGAATACGGTCGAGACGGCCGCGACGGTTGGTGCGGAACACAATACCGCTGCGCACCTCAACGAGTTCATCGGTGATGCGGAAGGTGTGCATCCGCCACGACAGGTAGAAGCCGCCGACGCTCAGCAGCAAGACGACCAGCACGGCAAGAATGGCTAAGAGAATAAGGCTCGAGTCGGCGAAGCGTTCGAGAAGCCGAAACTCCCAACCGCCCCCAAAAACGCGATCGATGAAGAAATCTCGCGCATTGACAACGATGACACCAATAATCGCCACGAACGCGATACCGCCACGCAAAAACGGTGTCGCCGGGTGCAGTCGGTGCCATTCACCGTCGGCAAGGCGGCGAGCGCTCTCGGGAACCGTGAGCGCAACCGCGGGCCCGGCGGCGGGCTCCGACGGGAGGGCGGGCTCAGCGGTCTCGCCGGGTTCGCGCGGATCACTCACAGTCCGGCCCTACGGCTTTCAGCCAGGGCGACGAGCGTGTCTCTCAACTCCTCAGCATCCT
This sequence comes from Salinibacterium sp. 10G20-15, assembly GCF_057365065.1. NCBI lineage: Bacteria > Bacillati > Actinomycetota > Actinomycetes > Micrococcales > Microbacteriaceae > Salinibacterium > Salinibacterium sp. 10G20-15. Next base: position 1,471,066 of record NZ_CP195118.1, on the reverse strand, counting down.
GCTCGGGCAGGCCAGGAATGACGACTCCGGTGGATGCCGCTGCCGTCACAAACTTGAGTTCGCTGAGGCCAACGGCGCGATCGAGGGGTCCGCGGTTGATGTCTACGAGCTGCATGCGCCCGTACGGCACTGCAACCACGCGGCGGAACATCAGTCCGCGACGAAAGACGAGGTCATCCTCACGCAGCATGTAGCCGATGGCACGAACGCGACGAGGAGTTAGAGCAATGTTGATGAGAAAGATGATGCCGAGCGAAATGGGGATTGCCGCAAGCCAGGTGATGCCGCTCACGAAGGTGGGGATCGAGGTGGCAATGGCGAGAATGATGCCCACGATGAGTAGTCCACCAACTTCGACGAACGCGTACTTGCGGGAAACTCCGCGCCACTCGGCGTCGGGAAGGTCGAGTCGCTCAGTCACGCTGCTCCTTGAGGGTCCATCGGACGCTGCGACGACGGGTCGTCGTCATCAGGCGGAATGGTGCACAAACGTTCAGCAACCAGTCCCGCGATCAGCAAGACTACCGCGCCGCCGGAAACCACAAAGCTCGTCACAATCGTTCCGGTTCCCGGAGAAACTGTGCGACTCAACAGATAAAACGCGATGGCAAGCGTGGCGCCCCCCAAGAGCGCGCCCGAGAAACTGGATGCTTTCGCAAGCACCACTACCCGCAGCGCATAGAACGGGTTTACCCGCTCGTTACGCAGCCCCCGAGACGACCGGTAGACCGGCACCGCCAAGGCAACAACAATCGCAGCAATGAGAAACAGCGAAACAGCCAGCGAGATCGATGGCAGCACGACGGGGTTTCCGGATGCCGTGAGCAGCACTTCAAGCAGCCAGCCGACGGCTGCACCTGCCGCTGCTACCGCGATCAAATGCGCTGCGGAGGTACGGGCTACCACAGGGGTGCCGCCTCAAACTCGGTGGCGTCGTTCACGGTCGCGCTCAAGAACTCGGCGGCAGCGCCAACCCCGGCGAAGTCTGCGTGCGGGTCGAGTTGCAGCAGGGGCACGAGAACGAAGGCCCGTTCAGCGGCACGCGGATGCGGGATCGTCAGCAGTTCGTCATCCACTTGGAGATGAGCAAACGAGATGATGTCGATGTCGAGGGTGCGGTCACCCCAGCGCTCGTCGCGCACGCGACCGTTCTCGGCTTCGATGCGCTGCAGCTCAGCGAGCAGGGCGTGGGGCTCCAGCGCGCTGCGGGCAGAAACGACCGCGTTGAGGTACGCCGGGGCCGAGTGGTCGACGCCGGAAAGTTTCAACGCCGGCGTCTGCACGATACTTGAGGCGGCATCCACGGTCACGCCGTCGATGGCGTTGATCGCGTGAACGGCGTCGCGCAGGGTTGTTTCGCGGTCACCGAGGTTGCTGCCGAGGGCGAGCATCACGGGAAGTTCGACGCGCAGTCGTTGTTGGCGAATCATGAGAGCGGCTGCGGCGCTGCGCTGAAGCCCGCGGTGTGCGCGCGAGCTGCACGGTGGCGCGTGATCGTGACCGACACGTCGGCGAACGGAACGGTGATGGGCGCTTCGGGCTTGTGCAGGGTGATCTTGGTGCTCACGGCGGCGTCGTGCGCGAGTACGACGGCGGCAATGCGCTCGGCCACGGTTTCGATGAGGTCAACGGGATTGCTCTCGACGGCGGCAACAATCTTTTCGGCCAGTTCGCCGTAGTGGATGGTGCGGGCCAGGTCGTCAGTGCTGGCTGCGGCGGCAAAGTCGAGGTACACGGTCGCGTCAATCACGAAGGTTTGACCGTTACGACGTTCGTGGTCGAAGACGCCGTGGAAGGCGGTGGCGCGCAGGCCCGTGAGGGTGATTTCGTCCAGTGCGGGATTCATCGTTTTTTACCCTTCTGCATGGCGCGATACACGGAAAGTGCGATCTGGGTCGAGGGAACGTCGTGCACACGAACGGCCCACACTCCCGCTTCGGCAGCAACATTGCTGATGACAGCGGTGGCCAAATCTCGGTCAGCGGGCGGCGCATCGGCCGGCAACATCGACGCAAGAAATCTTTTGCGCGAGGCCCCAATGAGCACCGGATGCCCCAGAGACGTCAGCTCGTCGATCCGCCCCAATAGCGCCCAATTGTGGCGCGACTTCTTCGCGAAGCCGAGACCGGGGTCGAGCACCACCCGGTTGGGCTTCACTCCCCACACCATCATCTCGGCCAATCGTGCCTTCAGCTCGCTGCGCACGTCGGCGACCACGTCGTCGTACTGCGACAGTTGGTCCATCTCGGTGCTGTGCCCACGCCAGTGCATAGCAATGTAAATCACGTCAGTTTCGGCCACGACCCGATACATCTCGGGGTCAGCTAACCCGCCTGAGACATCGTTGATGATGGATGCTCCCGCCTTCGCCGCGGCGAGCGCAGTCTCAGCATTCATCGTGTCAATGCTCACGGTTACGCCCTCGGCCGTGAGCGCCTTAATCACCGGGATTACCCGCTGCTGCTCGAGCGTGGGCGACACCCGTGCGGCGCCGGGGCGAGTCGATTCTCCGCCGACATCCACGACATCCGCGCCGTTGTTGCGCAGCTCGACACCGCGCGCGATGGCGGCATCAACGTGCTCGAACTGTCCGCCGTCGCTAAAGGAATCGGGCGTGACGTTGAGGATGCCCATGATCTGGGGAACGGTCACGCGGGGTGCTCTACGCATCGCGCCCTCGACCGATGAGCGCCATCACTTCGGCGCGTTCGACGGGATCGCTGAGTGCGCCGCGCGAGGCAAGAGTCACGGTGGAGCTCGCCGTTTGGCGTGGGCCGCGGGTCGACACACAACCGTGCACGGAATCCACGACCACGAGCACTCCGCGGGGCGAAAGTCCTTCATCGAAAGCGTCGGCGATTTCTTCGGTCAGTCGCTCTTGCAGTTGCGCACGAGCGGCAATCGTTTCGACCACCCGAGCGATGTTGCCGAGCCCGATGATGCGCTCATCCGGAATGTAGGCCACGTGGGCTACACCCAAAAATGGCAGCAGGTGGTGCTCACACATTGAGCGGAACTCGATATCGCGCAGCAGCACGAGTTCGCCAGTGTGGTCTGCCTTGGCGGTGAACTCAATACTGTCGGAGAGGTGCGTGAGCGGGTCGATCTCGTTGCCCGCAAAGAACTCGGCGTACGCCTCGGCGACCCGAGCCGGGGTGGCGGTAAGGCCAGCCCGTTTCGGGTCTTCTCCTACGGCATCCAGAATCTCGGCTACCGCAGCTTCGATGCGTGCGAGGTCGATCGACATGCTGCCCCTAGGCCGTTGCTACGCCCGGCGACTTGCGTGGCCGTGGGGTGCGTGCCGGCTTCGATGGTGTGCTGTCGTCGTCCGTTGCTTCAGCCTCTGCGTCAACAACCTTCTTCTTGGGAACCTTGATGGGAGGCAGTTGCGACACAGGGCGGGCATCGCTCGAAAGCCACTGGGGGCGCTCGGGCAACTTAGCCATTCCCTTGAAGATCTTGTCGAGCTCAACGTGGTCGAGCGTCTCTTTCTCCATGAGTTCGCGGGCAAGCTTGTCGAGCACCTTGCGGTTCTCGTTGAGCATCTGCCAGGCCTCGTCGTGGGCCTGCTCGATGAGCAACCGCACTTCGTCGTCGATGAGCTTGGCCATGTCGTCGGAGTATTCCCGGCTCGAGCTCATATCCCGGCCCATGAAGGGTTCGCTCGAGGCGCTGCCCAGTTTCACAGAACCGACCTTGGCACTCATGCCGTACTCGGTGACCATGCGACGAGCAATCGAGGTTGCCTTTTCAATGTCGTTGGATGCGCCGGTAGTCGGGTCGTGGAACACGATTTCTTCCGCGACGCGGCCACCCATCGCATAGGCGAGCTGATCGAGCAGTTCGTTACGCGATACGGAGTACTTGTCTTCCAGCGGCATGACCATCGTGTAGCCAAGCGCACGACCGCGAGGAAGGATCGTGATCTTGGTGACAGGGTCGCTATTGCGCATCGAAGCGGCAGCCACGGCGTGGCCACCCTCGTGGTAGGCCGTAACAAGCTTTTCTTTCTCGTTCATGAGGCGCGAACGACGCTGCGGTCCGGCCATCACGCGGTCGACGGCCTCGTCGAGAGCACGGTTGTCGATGAGCTGCGCGTCAGAGCGAGCGGTCAACAGGGCTGCTTCGTTCAGCACGTTGGCGAGGTCTGCACCGGTGAATCCTGGTGTCTTGCGAGCAAGAACTTCCAAGTCCACGCCTTCGGCCATGGGCTTGCCCTTGGCGTGCACTTCGAGAATCTGCTTGCGGCCGCCCTTGTCGGGAGCATCCACACCAATCTGGCGATCGAAGCGACCCGGGCGCAGCAGCGCGGGGTCGAGAACGTCGGGGCGGTTGGTTGCAGCGATCAAGATCACATTGGCGGTGGCGTCGAAGCCGTCCATTTCAACGAGCAGCTGGTTGAGGGTCTGCTCGCGCTCATCGTTACCGCCACCGATTCCGGCACCACGGTGCCGACCAACAGCATCGATCTCATCGATGAAGATGATCGCGGGAGAGTTCTGCTTGGCCTGCTCGAAGAGGTCACGAACACGGCTTGCACCGACACCCACGAACATCTCGACGAAGTCAGAACCAGAGATTGTGTAGAAGGGCACGCCAGCTTCACCCGCTGTGGCCTTGGCCAACAGGGTCTTACCGGTTCCGGGAGGGCCGTACAGCAGTACGCCCTTCGGGATGCGAGCGCCAACCGCCAAGAACTTGGCCGGCTCCTTCAGGAAGTCTTTGATTTCTTCAAGCTCTTCGATGGCCTCGTCCGCACCAGCGACATCGGCGAACATGGCCTGCGGGGTGTCTTTGCCCACGAGCTTGGCCTTCGACTTGCCGAACTGCATGACCTTGCCGCCGCCACCCTGCATGCGGCTGAAGATGAAGAAGAAGATGATGCCGATGATCAGGAACGGCAGCATGATCGAGAGGAACGAAACGAAGAAGTTCTCCTGAGGAACCTTGTCGTTGAACTCCTTCACGTCGGCACCGTTGATGGCCGAAACGATCTCCGTGCCGCGCGGAGCGACGTAGTAGAACTGCACCTTTGTGCCGTTGTCTCCATCGGCCTTCGAGAGCTCGAGATCGACGCGCTGTTCCCCATCGATGATCGTGGCCGAAGAAACCGTCGAGCCTTCAAGTAGTTCTAGGCCCTCTTGAGTGGAGACCTCCGTGAAGCCCTCGTTCAATAGCAGGCTCGCGGCGATCGAGACGGCGGCGATACCGATGATGATGTACGGGACCGGGCCGCGAAAAATGCGCTTAAAATCCATGATGTTCCGGGTCGGGTGACCCAGTACCTCTCTCTGAAGAAACGTGCTGCAAGGTTACCGTTATCGCGCTGCAAGCGGACTGCGTGTTTTCCCTCGGCGTAATGCCTTCTGGGCCCCGCTGTGGTTGCTCAGCACGCAGCCATGGTCGCGGCGAGCGCTGATGCCTGCTGCGCTACTCGCTTTCCGCGGTCACGGTGAAGGTCTGAACGCGCGGCGGAAGCTCCGGGCTCATCAAGATGTGGCACTTGAGTCGCCCGCGCTCTCCCTCAATCGTCCAGTTCGTGGCGGCCGGAGTATCGCTGAGGGTGCGCGGCAAGTCCGTGAGCGGAGCGTTCGTGAGCGGCCCCACTTCGGCAATGGCTTTCGCGATCCCGGCGATGCGCTCTGTCCACGGAACATCGAGCGCCAGGTTCACGGCGGCGAGCTCGTCGGCGGTGGGGGTATCCCACTGGCGAACAAGCCCGTCGAACACATCGCGCGCTGCAAGAGTTTCGGGCCACGCCGGAGCCGGCGTCGTCAGCTCGCCATAGGCGTTGAGCGCAGCCTGCAGAGCCTGAGTCGCAGGAATCGAGGATGCGGCAAAGGTGCCATTCTCGAACGCGACGATGCCGAGCCCGGTCGGCGCGTGCCAGCGCATGTGGGCGCTCACGCCGGGGTAACCGCCCGAGTGCGACACGATCTTCGTCGTGCCCTCATCGATAAACAGGCCGTAGCCATAACCGTGCGCGGTCGGCTCGGAAAACTCGGCAGCCTTCGACATACCCTCGGGCACGGCGCGCTGAATCTGCTGAAGTTCTCGGCGGCTAGCGGCAGACAGCGGTCCGTCTGAGGTGTCCTCCGGATCGAGGGCACCAGCGAGCCACAGCGACCACCGCACGAGGTCGGTCGCGCTAGAAAACAAGCCACCCATGGCCGAGAAGACTCCGGGGCCAGTGAATGGCTGAACCTGCCACTGCCCATTCGCGAGCCGGTAGCCGAGGGCGACATCGGCATCCGGGTCTTCGTCGAAGCGGGTCGAGGTAAGGCCGAGCGGTTCGAGAATTTCGGCAGCAATCGCCTCGATGTAAGGGCGACCCGTGATCTCGGCAATGACTTCGCCGAGCAGGGCATAGCCCAGGTTCGAGTACTCGAAACGAGTGCCTGGCGTGCTCGAATAGCGGATGCCCGCCGCCATGAACTCGTCGAGTTCGGCCCGCGTCATTTCTTCTACGCGGTCGCCCCACGGGTTATCGGTCGGGAATCCCGCCGACATCGTCATGAGCTGACGCACGCTCGGAGTCACGGGAGCCGCCGCGGGCTCGAGAGGGGTGAAGGCGGGAACGAAGTCAGTGATTGGCGCATCAAGGTTGAGCTGACCACGATCGCGCAGCATCAGCAGCATCGTGCACGTGAAGCTCTTCGTGCACGACGCGATGCGGAACACCGTGTCGCGATCGGGAGCGTTGCCCTCGCCGAGAACCTTCTCGCCGTAGCCGCCCTCCAGCACAATTCCATCGGGCCCGAAGACCGCGAAGAACGTTGCTGGGGCCTTCTGCTCGGCTACCCGATTCTCAAAAAGACCAACAATCTCGTCGGTCGCCTGATCAATTGCTGCCTTCGCCCGCATTCAGTCGGCCCTACGCGTAAACGTGGGGTGCGAGCACTGCGACGCCGCGCAGGTTGCGGTACTTCTCGGCGTAGTCGAGGCCATAGCCCACGACGAAAGCGTTGGGGATGTCGAAGCCGATGTACTTGACATCCACTTCGACCTTGGCGGCATCCGGCTTACGCAGCAGGGTGCAAATCTCGACCGAGGCAGCACCACGGCTGCGCAGGTTGCCAAGCAGCCACGAGAGCGTGAGGCCGGAGTCGATGATGTCTTCGACGATGAGCACCTTGCGGCCCTCAAGGTCGCTGTCGAGGTCTTTGAGGATGCGAACGACACCCGAGGACTGCGTGCCGGCGCCATACGAGGAGACGGCCATCCAGTCCATCTCGAGCGGCAGGCTGAGTTCGCGAGCCAGGTCGGCCATCACCATGACGGCTCCGCGCAGCACACCAACCAGCAGCAGCTTCTCGCCGGCGTAGTCTGCCTCGATCTGACGCGCCATCACGGCGATCTTCTCGTGAATCTCTTCCTGGGTCAGAAGGACCTCGCTGAGGTCTCCTTCGACATCGCTAAACTGCATCGCGTTCCTCACTGTGAGCCGAAAAGTGGAGTAGGTTCTCTCGTCGTTCAACCCTAACGCCGGGAACGTCGATCGGTCCCTGCCCCCTCCAGTCGGTGACGAGCCGCGCGATCTGAAGAGTGTGGGTGCGACTGAGCGACACGTGAAATTCGCTTGCCACCGCCAACCTAATTAAACGCTGGCGAAGAGCGGCGGGATTAGCGGCGAGCGCGCGCACCGGCAACGAGATTCCGGCCTCCGAAATCTCGGCCAAATCTTCGGCCATTTCTTCGGCAAAATGATCGAGAGCGTCGGCATCTTCGCGCGCTTGGTCTGCGGTTCGCACTAATGCGTCGCGGATGCCGGGCCCCAGTTCGCTTTCCAGCAGCGGCAATACGGTCTGCCGCACCCGCACTCGCGTGTACGAGGTGTCGAGGTTGTGCGGGTCATTCCACGCCACGATTCCGGAGTCTTCGCAGCACTGAACGGTCGTGGTTCGCGCGATGGCGAGCAGCGGCCGCACGTACTGGCCGGTATCGACAGCCATCCCCTTGAGGCTGCCAGCCCCGCTGCCGCGGGCGAGGCCGAGCAACACGGTTTCGGCCTGATCGTCGAGGGTGTGTCCAAGCAGCACCCGGATGGCGCCGTGCTCGGCGGCGGCAGCGGCGAGCGCCGCGTAGCGCGCGTCACGGGCGGCAGACTCGGGGCCTCCGGCGTCACCAACGAGAACCGAGCGGATGTCTACGGGGTCGAGCCCCAAGTCGCGTGCTTGCTGCGCGGCGGCGGCTGCGACATCCGCTGACCCGTCTTGAAGGTTGTGATTGACGATCACGGCACCGGCTCGCAGGCCCGCCTTGGAGGCTTCGAAGGCCGTCGCGGCCGCCAGCGCGAGCGAGTCAGGGCCGCCACTGAGGGCAACGAGAACGAGCGGTGCAGCCTCCGCGGGCTCCGCCGCCTCAGCCGCCGAATCGCCTGCCCGGCCGCCTTCTGCGCTTGTCGCTGAACCTGCCGACGCAGGCAGCGCGCTCAGAGCGGTGCGCACTGCACGCCGAACATCAGCGATTGCGGGCGTAAGACGGGGGCGCCGTTCGGAGTGCATCCAGTAACGTTATTGCAGCAACCCCACATTTTTCTTAGGAGCAGCTACATGGCCGCATACGACGTTGTCGTTGAGATTCCGCGCGGAAGCCGGAACAAGTACGAAGTTGACCACGAAACCGGTCGCGTATTTCTCGACCGTTTTCTCTTCACCACCTTCGCCTACCCCACCGACTACGGCTTCTTCGAGAACACTCTGGGCCTCGACGGTGACCCCGTTGACGCGCTGATTCTGCTCGACGCCCCCACCTTCCCCGGTGTTGGCATCTCGGTTCGCCCGGTTGCCGTGCTCAACATGAGCGACGATGGCGGCATCGACTCCAAGGTCATTTGCGTTCAGGCCAAGGACCCGCGCTGGTCGCACATTCAGGACTTGAATGACGTTCCTGAGTTCACGCGCAAGGAAATCGAGCACTTCTTCGAGCACTACAAAGACCTCGAGCCCGGCAAGTGGGTCAAGATCGACGGTTGGGGCGACGCTGCTGAAGCGGAAGCAATCGTTCAGGCTGGCTTCGAGAAGCTCAAGGCCGAAGGCCACTAGGCAGTTCTCAGCGCTCACCGCGCTCCACGATCAATGGCGGATGCTTCGGCATCCGCCATTGGCGTTTAAGGGTCTAGCGATCGGGTGCTTCTTGTCAGCGCCCCGCTACGGTTCGACGGGTGTGCGGTGCCGACGAGAGCAGCTCTAGCCGAGGCTGACGCCCTTGCCCGACATGAATGACACGGGGTTTGTGGTGTCCCAGCCGTTGGGGCGAACCTCGAAGTGCAAGTGGCAACCGGTGGAGTTTCCGGTGGTTCCGACCTCGGCGATTTTTGCTCCGACGGACACTCTCTGGCCGTACGACACCTTGATGCCGCCGGGCGCGATGTGACCGTAGGCTGTGCGAACGCCGCCAGCGTGCTCGAGGATGATGTAGTTTCCGTAGCCGCCATTCCAGCCGTAACCCGCGTAGACAACCTTCCCGCTGGCCGCCGCGTAGATGTTGGAGTAGCAGCCCGCACCGATATCAGTGCCCTTGTGGAAGCTGGAACCATAGTTCGAGCTGTAGCCGTACACCGACGTGATGTAGCCGTAGGCGGGCTTCGTCCAGCCGTTGGAGCTTGACGAACCTGAACCGCCACTGGAGCCACCGTTGGAGCCACCGTTTTGGGCAGCAGCCTCGGCAGCCGCTTTCTCCGCTGCAGCTTTCTCCGCAGCCGCCTTTGCAGCAGCAGCTTTCTCCGCGGCAATCCGCTCTGCTTCACGCTTCTTGACTCCGGCCTGATAGTCGGCTTCCGTCACTTGGCGCTCGGCGGTGAGAGCGGCAAGCTGGGCCTCAAACTCGACCTTGCGTTCCTGCTGTGCCGCTACGGCTGCTTCCGCGGCAGCCGCCGCTGCTTGAGCCTCCTCGAACGCTTTCTCGGCGGCGATCTTCAACACTTCCAGCTCCGCGCGAGCCACCTCGGCGGCGTCGGACAGCGACTGAGCCGTATTACGAGCTTGGACAGCGCGATCGAAGAGGGCCGATGTCTGCTGAGAAATCTTGGATGACATTCCCAAGTTGTAGAGCAGGGCATCCGCGTCTTGAGAGTTAGCGAGAAGGTTCGTTGTGACGTCTCCGCCGCCAACCCGTACGAGACGTGCCGCGAGTTCACCGATTCGCTTCTCGGCGTCGTCGGCTTCGGCGCTAGCGGTATCCGCCTGCTCCTGCAGAGCCTCTGTCTGCGCTGACTTAGCCTGGTATTTTGTGTCGGCTTCTTGCCACAGATTGCCCTTTTCTTCGGCATCTTTCTGAGCGGCAGCGGCTTGCGCTTCCATCTCTACCAGCGCGGCTCTAATTCGGTCGACGACCTTCTGTGTTGCCGCTTCGTTGTTTCGCGCTTCAGTGACTTCGCTCCACGTGGGGTAGTCGTCGGCAAAAGCAGCCTCGCTGGTTCCCGCGACAACGCTGACACCCAGAACAAGACTGAGCACCGAAACGAAACCAAGCACTCGAAAATATGGTGAGCGAAGCGCGCGCTTTGCTGCGGTCCCCCGACTCGCATGCATGACGTTCAATTGTTCCCCTAAACATTATTGAGCGCAGACTAATGGCCATTAGTCACACGAATAACATTGACCACAATAACAACATGCCGCCCAAAAGTCTCAACCTTTTGTTGAATGCAGGGTTCAAGGCGATAAAACCGCACGATGGCTCGGGGGGGGGGGGGGGGGGGGAAGCGCGCGACGACACCCTGGAATTTCGGCAGCGAGAGCGGGTGCGTTCCCGCGGATCAGCAGCCGGAGTGCACTTCGAAGCCGGACCCGTTGGGGCCTGCTTTAGCCGAGTCGAATACCTTGACTCGCCATGTACGGAACCGGGTCGGTAGTGTCCCAACCATGAGGGCGCACCTCGAAATGCAGGTGGCATCCCGTCGAGTTACCGGTGGTACCGACACTGGCGATACGCGTTCCTACCGCGACGCTCTGGCCCGTGGAAACCTTGATTCCGCCATCGACGATGTGACCATAGGCGGTGCGTACTCCGCCGGCATGTTCAAGGATGATGTAGTTTCCGTAGCCGCCGTTCCAGCCGTAACCCGCATAGACCACGGTGCCGCTCGACGCCGCGTAGATACCCGCACCACACCCCGCACCAATATCGGTTCCCTTGTGGAATTTGGAACCGTAGTTCGAGCTATAGCCATACACCGAGGTGATGTAGCCACCGGCTGGGCGCGCCCAGCCACTCAAGCTGATCTCACCCGCATCCAAATTGGGAACTTGCGCTGCAGCCTCTGCCGCTGCTCGGGCGGCTTCACGTTTGCGCACGCCCTCCAAGTAACTCTCTTCGGTAGCCTTGCGCGCAGAAGTCAGGGCGGCGAGCTGAGCGTCAAACTCAATCTTGCGCTCTTGCTGTTCAGCCAGCGCCTCTTCTGCAGCCTGAGCCGCGGCCTGCGCCTCTGCAAACGCCTCCTCAGCCGCGATCTTGAGGATTTCCAGCTCAGCACGAGCCACCTCAGCGGCATCGGTCAGCGACTGTGCCGTATTGCGCGCTTGAACAGCACGCTCGAACAAAGCGGATGTCTGCTGCGAAATCTTCGACGACATACCGAGGTTGTAGAGCAGAGTGTCAGCGTCCTGCGAATTGGCGATCAAGCTTGTGGTCACGTCGCCACCGCCGGCACGCACGAGCCGCGACGCAAGCTCACCGATGCGTGTCTCGGCTTCGTCAGCTTCGGCGCTTGCGGCATCCGCTTGCTCTTGCAAGGTCTCAGTCTGGGTTGCTTTGGCCTGGTACTTAGTATCGGCCTCTTGCCAAATGTTGCCCTTTTCTTCGGCCTTCTTTTGGGCGGCTTCGGCATCAGCTTCCAGCTGAACGAGCGCGGTCTTGATGCGCTCGACAATCTTTTTGGTGGCAGCTTCGTCGTTGCGAGCTTCGGTGACATCACTCCACGTGGGGTAGTCGTCGGCAAATGCCGCCTGGCTCGATCCGGCGACGACGCTCACGCCAATGACGAGGCTCAGAGCTGCGGCGAAGCCAATCGCCCGAAAAACGACAGATCGGCGCATTCGAATTGCCGTCGTTCCACCACTCGAATGCATAACCTTCATTTCTCCCCCCGCGCAAAAGTCTCAACCACTTAATGAACGTAGTATCAAGCGTCTCAAAAGTCAGGTACATTTAAGCCTGTTGGAAAAAGCGCTTCAAGAAATATCAGGCAGTTTGCTTCTCAGTTTGGTAAATCGCGAAACGCACCGTATGCTTTTCCCTCGGTAGCTAAGAAGTTCTGTGACTTCGAGGCCCCATCGTTTAGTGGCCTAGGACACCGCCCTTTCACGGCGGCAGCACGGGTTCGAATCCCGTTGGGGTCACCAGACACACACAGAATTTAATAGCTTGGCCCTGTAGCGCAGTTGGTTAGCGCGCCGCCCTGTCACGGCGGAGGTCGCCGGTTCAAGTCCGGTCAGGGTCGCAAAACAGAAAGCCTCTTCGCAAGGAGGGGCTTTTTCTGTAGCAAAGGGAAACCTTTGCGAGTAAGAGGAAACTCTTACGGCTCTGTAGCTCAGTTGGTAGAGCGCACGACTGAAAATCGTGAGGTCACGGGATCGACGCCCGTCGGAGCCACGTGACCCTTTCCCGGGCTTCTACCGGGCGAGGGTCATTTTTTTGCCCTCGAGCCTTCCACGCGCCGCTCACGCTGTGATCCACGTAATCCGCGCCCTGCTCAGACTTCGGTCGCTCTTTCCTTTTGCGGGGCTCGCTTGTGCGGTCGGCCTCTTTCTTTCCTGTCTTTCGTTGTGGCTATCCCGCCACGTTCCCATTGACCACTACGGAAATTCAGGAAATCCAGAAACGCTCCACCAACAAGTTCGGGTTTCTTCAGAGAGCTTCAGGCGTACATGCGCAAATCTCCTGAATTTTCGAAGGCAGGGGCGAACGGAGCGACAGGGGGCAGAACCTGCACGGCGCAGCGCCCTCGATGGGCCCCCGCCCTCCAGCCCGGTCGTGAACCACAGCTGACGCTTATCGCTTGAGCCGTGCGTGCACGTCTCGGGGTCACTTGACCCTGCGTTGACTCCTGGATGCGATCGTCGCCGACCGCAGAGGCCGCGCTGAGAGCATCCGCGATCTGGGCATGGGCCCCCGGATCGAGAAAGGTAACACCGTCATCGGTAGTGATGGTGGATGCCGCGCCCACCCAGGCACCAGCAAAGCAGTCGGCCTGCAATTCGAGACGAACCGAATCAGACGACGGCCCTGACGTTTGACGGTCAAGCCCCTCCATGATGCCGGTGGAGTTCTGAATGTGATGAGCCCACTCGTGAGCAATCACGTACATTTCGGCGAGGGGACCGCCGGTGGAACCGAAGCGAGTGCGCAGGTCGTCATAGAACGCAGTGTCAACGTAAATCGTCTCGTCTGGCGGGCAATAGAAAGGGCCGCTCGCGGTGCCGCCCTCCGCAAATAGACTGGGGTGATGGATGACGCCCCACGATCGAGCTGCGGAGACGCCTGCACCTGCACCCCGCAACGCAGCGCGGCGGCACCTCTCGGCATGCCGCTCACCGCGGCACCTGCAACACCGGCCGCATCCGAAGCATCGGCATCCGCTGCTGATTCGCTAGCGCCAAGCGCAGGCCGTCACACCATCGCGCAAGCGCACCTTCCCGCTGGAACGTTCGTGATGGGCGACTCGTCGGGCGATCGCAATGCTGCCGACGGCGAACTGCCGCAGCATCCGGTTTCCCTGGCCGCTTTCTCCATCGACGTCACGAGCGTGACGAACGACGACTTCGCCCGGTTCGTGGATGCCACGGGCTACCTCACCGAGGCAGAAACGTTCGGGAATTCGGCCGTGTTCCATCTCGCTGTCGCCGCTCCCGAGGAGGACATTGTGGGTCGTGCCGCGGGAGCTCCGTGGTGGCTCGGGGTGAACGGCGCCGATTGGAAGCACCCAGGCGGTCGTGACTCTTCGATTGACGGGCTGGGCGATCATCCGGTCGTTCACATCAGCTTCAACGACGCGCAAGCCTATTGCGCGTGGGCTGGCCGGCGGCTACCCACCGAAGCCGAGTGGGAGTACGCCTCGCGCGGCGGCCTCGACCAGGCCAAGTACCCGTGGGGCAACGAAGAGATGGATGCCGGCGGCTGGCGCACCAACATCTTCCAGGGTGATTTTCCCCGCACCAACACCCTCGACGACGGCTATCTCACCACCGCGCCCGTGCGAAGCTTCGAGCCCAACGGCTACGGACTCTTCCAAACAGTGGGCAATGTGTGGGAGTGGTGCTCTGACTGGTACGACGCCAACTACTACGCGACGCTTTCGTCCGACTCCCCTACTGCGAACCCCGGCGGCCCGCTCGACGGAACCGTTCGCGTGCTGCGCGGCGGCAGCTACCTGTGCCACATCTCGTACTGCAACCGGTACCGCAACTCGGCTCGCTCGCAGAACACACCAGACTCTTCGATGGGCAACGCCGGCTTCCGCACCGTTTCGCTCTAGTTCACACGCCCCATATCTCCACCCACTCCGGTAACCTTGAGGCATGAACTTCATCTCCCTCGTCACCGTTCTAGGCAAGGCTGTACTCGTTGTCGTGGGGTCGATTGTGATCCTCACGGGCGTGATTCTGCTGGTGAACCTCGCGGTGCCGAGTCTTCTTGGTGGTTTCACGCACTAGGGCAGCCGCAGTACCGTGTAGTCGAGCTCGTCGGTCACGAGCCTCGCTTCACCGTGCTTGCTCTCCCCCTTTGAGCGACACCTACATTTCAGCGATTCTTAGGCTAATTCCACTCAGGGAGTTCTAGGCTGGCACTCAACCGAAGGAGAACGTCATGCGCGAATCCAGAGATGTAGTCCGGCAGATCACGGTTGCGGCGAGCGCGACCTTCGCCCTCATCGGAGCTTTCGTCGGCTCCGGAGCGTATGGGGGAACCCCCGTTCAAGAAGTCGCCGGCGGAGCACTAAGCGCTGATGCCACAGTGATCGCCCCCGCCGGTTCCGCTTTCACCATCTGGAGCGTCATCTACTTCGGGCTCGTGGCGTACGCGGTCTGGCAGATGCTCCCCAAACAGACCACCACCGAACTGCACCGCCGCGTCGGTTACTGGGTGGCTGCGTCGCTTGTGCTCAATGCTGCGTGGATTCTTTCCATCCAGTTCGACATGCTCGCCCTCAGCGTGCCCGTGATCATCCTTCTGCTAGTCGTGCTCATTCGGGCCTACCTAATCACCGTGAAACTGCCGGCAGCAGGCGCGGTGGATGCGATCATCACCGACGGCACTATCGGCCTCTACCTCGGCTGGGTGTGCGTTGCCACCGCCGCAAACATCGCAGCGTGGTTGAACGCCATCGGCTTCGACGGCTTCGGGATTTCGCAAGATGTGTGGGGCGTTGCCGTGGTCATTATCGCGGGATCCGTCGGCATCGCTCTCGCTGCTCGCGGCCGCGCCCACTTTGCCCCCTCGCTCTCCCTGAGCTGGGGCCTCGCCTGGGTCGCCGTGGCCCGCTTCTCTGGTGATCTCATCTCGCAACCCACCGCGGTAACGGCAGTGGTGGCTGTCGCAGCGGTGCTCACAAGCGCGGCCGTGTTTACGGCAGCACGGCTGCGAGCCGAACGCACAGCGTAGAGAACGGCATCCAGAGGCCACCACGATTGCTACCCCCAGCAGTCGGTCGCCCGCTCTCGAGCACGGATCATCGCGAAAGGCTGGCGCCCCGCACCACGCGGAGTACCAGCCTTTCGTTCGACGTGTTAGCGGCGCTTCTTCTGTTTGAGGTCTTTCTCGTGCACAGGCTCTTGGCCTGAGGCGCGGCGCTCGGCATAGTAGTCGCGAGCCTCGTTCTGGCGCTTCGCTTCGATTCCCGAAGCAATCGGTGCGCGCACCAACTCGTCGGTCAGACCGAACGCGGCCACGAGATCCAGCGCCTGCGGACGCAAGCGCGGCAACAGACGGTCATCGATGTAGTCGGTGATGGCCTGCGCGCGGTTCGTGGAAATGCGACCGTGCATGAGGTACCACGCGAGGTTCTTTTCGATCAGGGTGAAGCCGAAGAGGTCGCGCAGCCAGGTCATGACCTGCGCCGTGTCTTTATCGTCAATCTTCTCGAGGGCGCGAGTGAACGCCTCCCACTGCAGAAGCTCGCCATGCGCCTGGGCCGTCAGGATGAGCTGATTCTGATGACTGTTGAAGAGCGCGGCGGCCTCCGCCTGCGGAAGCTTGCTGGCCGGACGCAACTTGCTGGCGACATCCGCCACCATCGTCTCGACGCGATCAGTGAGCAACTGACGCTGGGAATCAGTGTCGCGCACGTAACCGATCGAGCGGGCAGTGGAACCGAAATCCACCACGTTCTGGGCGAAGCGGCGAAGACCCGTGCGGTTGACGGCAGCCTCGTTGACCTGGTCAGCAACGTAGTGAGCCATGGCGCCAGCATCCGCCCCCGCAAACTTGCGCGAGTAGTCGGTGAGCAGTCGCTTGGCGACGAGCTGGAGCAGCACGTTGTTGTCGCCCTCGAAGGTGGCGTAGATATCGAGGTCGGCGCGCATCTGCGTGAGGCGGTTCTCCGCCATGAAGCCGGAACCACCGCACGCCTCGCGAGCCTCTTGCAGGGTGTCGAGCGCGGCCCACGTGCTGAGCGGCTTGAGCGCAGCGGCGATCGTTTCGAGGTCTTGACGGTCAGCATCGGTGTCGGTGCGGCCCGAGAAAACGCCATCGAACTTCTCGAGGAACTCCTCGTGCGCGAACGACATCGCATAGGTCTGAGCCAAGCGCGGCAGCAGTCGACGTTGGTGACGCTGGTAGTCCAGAATCACTTCTTCGTTGGTGTTGCTGGATGCCGTGAACTGGCGGCGTTCCGAGCCGTACTTGATGGCGATGTTCAAGGCCAACTTGCTCGCGAGCACCGCGGCGCCATCGAGCGAAACGCGGCCCTGAACGAGCGTGCCGAGCATCGTGAAGAAGCGACGACCGGGGCTGTCGATGTCGGAGGTGTAGTCACCGTTCTCGTCGACGTTGCCGTAGCGGTTGAGAAGGTTGGTGCGCGGAACGCGAACGTGGTCAAAGTGGAGGCGTCCGTTGTCGATACCGTTCAGACCGCCCTTGAGGCCATCGTCTTCGGTCGAGATTCCAGGGAGCGGGCCGTTGTCGTCGCGCAGCGGAACGTAGAACGCGTGAACGCCGTGGTTGACGTCTTTAGTGATGAGCTGAGCGAAGACCGTTGCTGCCTTACCGTGGAGCGCTGCGTTGCCGAGGTATTCCTTCCACGCGGCGCGGAACGGAGTGTTGATGACGAACTCATCGGTGTCGGCGTCGTACGTCGCGGTTGTGGCGATGCTCGCGACATCCGAACCGTGACCGATCTCGGTCATCGCGAAGGCGCCCGGAGTCTTGAGGCTCATGATGTCGGGCAGCCACTTGTCGTGGTGCTCTTTCGTGCCGAGGTGCACGACGGCAGAACCAAAGAGGCCCCACTGCACGCCCGACTTGATCTGCAGTGACGGGTCAGCGAGGACGGTCTCTTCGAACGCTGCGATATTTCCACCGTGGTTGTCGTCGCCGCCGAGCTCAATCGGGAACGCGCGGTGAACAGCTTTGTTCTCCACGAGAAGCGAGAGCTGGTGCAGCACGCGCTCGCGGTGGTCTTCCATAGAGAGACCGTCGACGCGGTGGAACTCGGGGTTCGACATCAGGGTGCGCGACTCTTTGCGCTCTTTCGCCCACTTGCCCAGCAGGTATTCGCCCAACCATTCAACGTTGATGGCGGGGGCGGCGTCTGCCGTTGCGGCGGGGGAAGTTGCGGCGTCGGGGGCTGCGGTGGATGACTGCGGCGCCTCGTCGGTCGCCGTGTGGTCGTGAACCTGGGTCATGGCTATCTCGATTCGTGAAAGTTCGGTGATTGTCACGTTACGAGCGTTGCGCGTGGCCGCAAAGTGTCTCGTTCACGGTCAACCAAGTGGACGCCAGACCCACCGCATCCCTTTGTGTATAAACGCAAAACAGCCGCCATGGCGTTGTGGGAATCATTATTCAGTTGCCGTTGTTGGGCTCCGTGAAAGGATGTAACTATGTCGACAATCACTCTCACCTCAGAAGACTTTGGCCAGGCGGTCACTAAAGACGGAATCACGCTTGTAGATTTCTGGGCTGAATGGTGTGGTCCCTGTAAGCAGTTCGGGCCCATCTTTGAAGCCGCAAGCGAAGCCCACCCGGACATCACGTTCGGCAAGGTAGACACCGAAGACCAGCAGGAACTCGCGGGCGCTGCCGGAATCACCTCGATTCCAACGCTCATGGTTTTCCGTGAAGGCGTACTCGTCTTCTCGCAGCCTGGCGCTCTTCCCGCACCTGCTCTTGAGCAGGTCATCGAAGGCGCTAAGAACCTCGACATGGTCGAGGTTCACAAGCAGGTTGCCGCCCAGCAGGCTGCCGCTGAAGCGGGCGAAGCTCCCACCGAGCACTCGCACTAGCCGGTAGCGCTACCGCAGACCACGAGGGCCCCGTCGACATCATGTCGGCGGGGCCCTTTCTGTGCACGAACTACGGCCGCCTACGGAGCACCAATCGACGCAGCCAGGTCTGCCACGAAAGTATCAACTGCCCACGGCACGGAGAGCGCAGTGGGCGAGAACATACCCAGAGTCGGCTCATCAAGGAAGCCCGGATAGTGAATGAACCCGTCAGCCCCCGTAACACTCGCTTCAACGAACGTTACCCAATAGGGCGCACCGACCGGGTCTCCGATATAAATCAGCACATCGGCGTCAAGCTGTTCGACATCGTCGGCCCACAAGTAGTATTCCTTGCCGTTGTACGATTCTGAGTTGTAGGCGACAGTTGAGTCATCGGCATAAGTGAAACCGAGTTGCTCGAGGAGAGCCGCGACCGCAGTGTTGGACTTACTGTAGGCAACAGAGCCTCCTTGCGGCGAGATGACCGCGATGGTCTTTCCTGCGAACTCAGGATGCGCCGCAGCGTGCGCCGCCAACGAATCGTCGATAGACGCTAGGTGAGCCTCAGCCTCAGGTACGTGACCAACAATCTGCCCCATCTGGAGCAGGGTTTCGCGCCACGAGTCCGAAGAGCTGAACTCTGGAGAATCGAGGGCTGACAGCGCTGGGCGGATAGTGGGCGCTACGTCAGAGAGAGCCTCATAAAAGGCAAGCCATGACGTCGGATCCATGTCGAACGGATGAAACGGCAGCGCCGTGACGATAGCGTCTGGCGAGACTGCTTCCACATCGGCGAGAGTGTCACCGTCGAGAGGATCGATGGTCGGCACCGCGCCGACACCGAGCGAGCTGATCGCGTCCTCCTGCCAAGGACCAAGCGATCCGCCGCCGGAGGCGACCGGCGCAATCCCCAGCGCTAGGAGCGAATCCGTCTGCTCAGCGCCGAAGGTGAAGATGCGTTCCGGCGCTACTTCGAGCGTGGTCTCCCCACCCGAGTGCACGACTGTTGTGGGAAATGGGGGTGCCGCTGTCTCAGTGGGAGCGGGCCCTCCCGCTGGCGCAGCCGTAGATTCGGGAACTGCGGGTGGGCTGCAGGCACCGAGCACGACGAGCGCTGTTACCCCCACCGCAGCGATGGACACTGTTCTTCTCAACACTGTAGACATCTGCATCCCCTGACCAAAAGTGAGCGACTTCTCACTTCACGGTAACGAGCGAGGCGCCTGGCTGCCCTTGTGGTCCCAAAGGTTGGCCTGATCGTTATCCAGGGGTGGTCGAATTGCCTAGCTAGCGAGAAGTTGGCGGCACTAGCGAGGTTGCGCACGTGAGGGTGCTCAACCCAACGCCTCCGAAAGCGCACGTGGTGAGGCACCGCGAGCAACGCACACAGCGGCCACCGACGTTGACATCGGTGGCCGCTGTGTGCGGGATTGAGCGGGGGCGTGCGTTAGTTCAGAGCGCCGGCAATCGCATCCACGAAGCCGTCGATTCCCCAGGGCAGCGAGAGCGCCGTCGGGGGCGATACCGAGGCGACGAGCGCTGCGCCATTGACGGCAACGAGGCCGCCGTTGGCGACAGCCGGGATGCTCTGGGCGTACGGCTGCGCGGCGAAAACATCGCCGACTTCTTCAGTCTCGGCGTAAGCGATCAGCAGGTCGCTATCGAGCTCGTCGAGCTTCTCGTAGCTGAGCGTGTAGAAGAAGGTGGAGTCACCATTCGAGAGAGCGTCAACGGCGGGCGCGTTCTCGAGACCGAGGTCGAGCAAGAACTCCACGCGGGGGTCGGCGGGCTTGTAGACGTAGAAAGTTCCGCCCACATCGAAGGTGGCCGCAACGGTCTTGCCTTCGAACTCAGGATGCTCGGCCGCCTTCTCAGCGACGAGAGCGTCGATGCCTGCCAGAACTTCATCCGCTGCAGCTGACTGGCCGAGGGCGGTACCGGTGATGCTGATGACATCGCGCCACGGAGTGGACCACGGCAGTTCGGGGTACGCAACAACGGGCGCGATCTCGCTGAGCAGGTCGTACTGCTCCTCGGTGATTCCCGAGTAGGTTGCGAGGATCAGGTCGGGAGCGGCTTCCGCGATCTGCTCGTAGGCGGGAGCATCCGTAGTGGCGGGGAAGATGAGCGGGGTCTCTGCGCCCAGCTCGGTGAGAGCATCCGCTGCCCAAGGAAGAACGCCGTTCTCGTCACCACCGTAGTTTTGAGCTTCCATGCCGACAGGCACGACGCCGAGGGCCAGAACGGCGTCGCCGCTACCCCATCCCAGAGTGAGAACGCGCTGCGGTTCGCTCTCGATTACGGTCTCGCCGAAAGCGTGCTCGATCGTGACGGGGAACGCATCGGAGGCTGCGGGCGCGTCCGTTTCACCTTCGGGCGTTGAGGCGGCGCAACCGCTCAACGCAATAAGAGCGGCGGTTGCAGCAGTGAGTGCGGCAAGGCGGGGTCGGCGTGACATTGATCTCCTCGATCGGACGGTAGGTGCAGAGTAAGGATAGGCTTGCCTAACCAGTTTATGCAAGCGGTGCTGGCAGGCGATGTTGGCATGCGGTGCCGACGAGTGGCACTTACGAGCGCCGGCCCAGCGGAATCACCATGGGTGAACCAGACACCGGGTCGTCGATGATGCGGGCTTCGAGCCCGAAGGCTTCGAGCATCCGTTCGGCAGTAACCACCTCAGCTGGTGTGCCCTGCGCGATGATGCGGCCCTCGCACATAAGGATCATGTGGTCGGCGTAGCGCGCAGCCAAGCTGAGCTCGTGCAACACCATGACAATCGTCGTGCCGCGTTCGCGATTGAGGTCGGCGAGCACATCGAGGGCGTCGAGCTGATGACGCACATCCAAGAACGTGGTGGGCTCGTCGAGCAGCAGAATGTCGGGATCCTGGCTCAGAGCCATCGCGATCCACACCCGCTGGCGCTGGCCTCCCGAAAGCTCTTCGATGCGTCGCGCGGCCAACTGGGCAGTGTCGGTCGCTTCGAGCGCGCGCTCGACAGCTGCCTCATCCACTGCTGACCACTGCTGAAACCAACCCTGATGCGGGTAGCGCCCGCGAGCCACGAGATCGCGGACCGTGATCCCCTCCGGCGCAATCGGCGACTGCGGCAAGATACCCACCACTTGCGCGATCTCCTTCGATGGCACCGAATGGATGTCGCGGCCATCAAGCGTCACGTGGCCCGATGCCGGTCGCAGCAACCGCGACAGTCCGCGCAGCAGTGTCGACTTGCCACAGGCATTGGCGCCCACAATCACGGTGACCTTGCCGTCGGGAATCTCGACACTCAAGTTCGACACAATGTCGCGGCCACCGTAGTTGAGCGTGACCTTCTCGGCACACAGCGCGTGGATCGGGCGGTTCTGGGGTGCGTCAGCCTGGGGTGCGTCAGTTTGGGTCACGATGCACGTCCTTCGCGGTTAGTGGTGGAGATGAGCCACAGCAGATACGGGGCGCCCACGATGCCGGTGACGATTCCCGTCGGCACTTGGGTTCCCGCAGTGAGCAAGTGTTGAGCAACAAAGTCGGCGCCGAGCACGAGCACGATCGCGACGAGCGCACTCGGCACCAGCGCGAGGCCTCCCCCGCGCACCATCCGGCGTGCGATCGGCGCCGAGACGAAGGCGACAAAGGCGAGCGGCCCCACGAGTGCTGTCGCGATAGCGACGAGGGCGACCGCCACGACGATGAGCGCGAGCCGCGATCGCTGCACGGAGACCCCCAGACCCGCAGCAAGATCATCGCCGAGCTGCAGCATCCGGAGCTTGGAGGCAAGAACGGCGACCGCGGGGAGCAAGATCGCGAGACTGACGGCCATGATGAGGATGTCGTCCCAACCCGCACCGCCGAGCCCGCCCACCATCCAGACGAGGGCTTGCTGCGCGTCGCGCACATCGCCGCGGGTGATGAGATAGCCGATCACTGATTGCGCCATGAACGCGATGCCGACCCCGATGAGTACGAATCGCATGCCGTTCATTCCCGAGCGCCACGACAGCAGGTAGATCGTGAACGCCACGAGCAGAGCGCCGACGAGGGCGGAGAGCGAGACGATCAGGCCAGTCGCGCCGAATACGAGCAGGCTGAGTACGGCCGCGACGCTGGCTCCCCCACTGATTCCGATGATGTCGGGGCTCGCGAGGGCATTGCGCAACAGGCTTTGGAAGAGAGCGCCGGCGAGACCGAATGCGACCGCCACTAGAATCGCGAGCAGCACCCGTGGCAGTCGCAGCTTGAACACGATGAACTGGTCAGAGGACGTGCCGCCGCCGAAAAGTGTCACGAGCAGGTCGGGAAGCGTGAGCGTATATGCCCCGACCGCAATACTGGCGAGAGCAAGCGCCACGGAGACAAGGATGAGGACGCCTGAGATGCGCCGCGTGCGGGTCACAGCCCGGCCAACTTCACTCGGCGCACAAGCGCAATCATGACCGGAGCACCGATGAAGGCCACCACAAGGCCAGCCTCGAGTTCGGACGGCGAGACGACTAGACGCCCCACAATGTCGGCGATGAGCAGCAGGCTCGGGCCGACGATTGCGGAGACGGCGATGATC
The DNA here is from genome assembly GCF_057365065.1 of Salinibacterium sp. 10G20-15. Classification (NCBI taxonomy): domain Bacteria; kingdom Bacillati; phylum Actinomycetota; class Actinomycetes; order Micrococcales; family Microbacteriaceae; genus Salinibacterium; species Salinibacterium sp. 10G20-15. Next base: position 1,448,086 of record NZ_CP195118.1, on the reverse strand, counting down.
CAGCGGTAGTCGGGGCCCGTGAAGGGGCGCACGATGTGCGGCACCACGAGGCCGACAAACACGATGGGGCCGGCGAGCGCGGTGGCGGAGCCGCAGAGCAGAACGACGGCTCCGGCGGCGACCGCGCGTGCAACGTAGACCCGCTGGCCGAGGCCGCGAGCGAGGTCGTCTCCGAGGGCGACGAGGTTGAGCATCCGCCCCGAAATGATCGCGAGCAGCGCACCAGCGATGACGAACCCGATCGTGAGGCGCACGGCTTCGAGGTCGCGGCTGGCGAGCGATCCGACGGACCAGAAACGGAAGGTGTTGAGGGTGTCGGTGTCGGAGATGAGCACGAGGGAGATGACGGAGGTGATGCCGGCGGTGACCGCTGTGCCTGCAAGCACGAGCTTCACCGGCGTAGCGCCTTCTCTGCCGAGGGAACCGATCGCATAGACGATGGCGGCAGCGCCCGCGGCGCCGGCGAAGGCGAACCAGATGTAGCCGGTGGGGTTCGTGATCGAGAGCACGCTGATCGCGAAGACAACCGCGAGCGAGGCACCAGCATTGACGCCGAGCAGCCCAGGGTCGGCGAGCGGGTTGCGGGTGACGCCCTGCATAACAGCCCCCGCAACGCCGAGAGACAGCCCAGCGAGCAAGCCGACGATCGTGCGCGGCAACCGCAGTTCGCGAATCACCAGTTGGTCATTGTTGCCCGTCTCGGGATCAAAGAGCGCTTGCCAGATTTGCGAGAATTCCACGCCGCGCGCGCCGAGCGCGAGACTCAGCACGAGCACAACCACGAGCAAACCGAGGGCAGCACCGAGAGTGATCCAGCGTTGGGTGCGCAGGCTCAGTCGTGCGCGCGAAGCCGAGGCGGTCTGGGTCATGGTCGGGTGTGGTGGTGCGAGCTACTGCGCTTCGGACTTGCCACGACGCCAGTACCCCATGAATGCAACCTGCTTGCGGTCAACGCCCGTCTCGATCACGAGAAAACGGCGCAGCATTTTGATGACGCAGGCCTCGGCAGCGAGCCACGCGTAGAAGTGTGTTCCGGATGCTTCGCCTGGCGAGTCCCAGAGAAGCTCGGTATCCACGTCGATGTCGCCGAGGGGTTGCGCGGCTGGCGAGAGTGCGGGCAACACGAGTGAGGCGTTAGCTTTCGTCCACGCCCGAACGGCGGGGTCGAGCGCGGAGCCTGCGGGCTGCGTTCCTCGCGGTAGCCACGTGACATGACAATTGCTGGGGAGGCTCAGCGGCGGCTGGTCTGCGGCATCCGGAATCTCGATGAAAGCGTGAGCTTGCACGCTGGGGTCGAGGCGCTCGAGGATGCTGCAGATGGCGGGCGCAGATGTTTCGTCGCCGGCGAGAAGAACGGTGCGGGCGGGGCCGGGGTGCCAGTCGATGCCGATGCCCGAGTGGATGCTCGCGGCGTCGGGCCCGACGATGATGACCTCGTCACCGACTGCTGCGCTCTCGAGCCAGCGCCCCGCAGGGCCATTAGCGCCGTGGAAGACCATGTCAACATCGAGCTCGCGGAGCTCGGGTCGCACGGCACGGATCGTGTAGGTGCGGAACGGGTTGCGCGCCTCGTCGGGCAACGCACGCCAGCGGACGTACCAGGTGCCGTCCGCAATCGTCTGCGGATCGGTAGCGCCAATGTCGCTCAGGCCAATGCCCGGAAGCGGAAGAACGATCTTGATGCGCTGGTCGAAGCCGTCAGTGCCGAAGGTCTCGAACTCAGCGCCCGTGAAGGTGACGCGCCTAAAGTGGGGCGAAAGTTCGCGGATGCTTTCAACGCGGGCCGCGAATGGTCGATAGCCCGGTCGGGCGTCCTTCGTGATCTCGCGCTCTAAGGTAAGCATTGCCTAAGTATGGCATACCTAACCTGAGACGAACAGGTCAGATTTCGCGGCTCTTCTGCACTTTTCGGGCTCGTTTGCTGCGCGACAGCGGGAATGTGCGTTCGAGATATGGCTCGAGAACTAGTCGCTTCAGAGCAATGAAAACGAGACTGCCACCGAGCCAGTAGGCGACGAAGCCCATGCTCGACAGCTGCGTATTGATCGCGAAGCTGAACAGGCTGATCACCACACCCACACCGATGAATAGCCACACCCAAGCACCTACCACCCGGTTGCGTGACGACTGCTGATCCTGAGCGCGCGACTCGAAAGAATCGACCCGGCCACTCAACTCATCGCTCTCAATCGTGGCGAAGAGATCTCGAACTGGCACCCCGAGCGCATCAGCCACCAACGACAGTGTTTCAAGGCTGGCATCGCTTCCCGCTTCCAAACGTTGGATGGTGCGGATGCCGACACCACACTCAGTGGCGAGCTTCTCTTGGGTCCAGCCGCGCTCTCGGCGCAGGTCAACTATGCGTGTCTCATTCATGTGACCAATACTCCACGATGCGCTGGGCGCGGGCTACGACAGCAACGCGCCACGTGCACGCCAATGGCCCGCCACCTCGCCGCCAGAGATATCGAATAAACGGGCTCCGCGACCGTTGTCTCGGCACGAGACCATCGAGCTAAAACTAGACAGCTTCCTTAAATCAAGCTCAGTCGCTCGAGTTCTGTCGAAATATGGTCCGTTAGCTTCTTCATATCGTCGATCGAGCCCGCGGTGAGGCCGCTCTCATAACGAACTTCGCAACTTTTAGTGTGGAGGAGCACGTATTGCCGCCAGATCTTTGGATACAAGATTCGAACGACGTCGTTAACGCCCAACCCCCGCATGGGATGGCCATTATGGTGACTCACATGCCTGGAGCTAGCCGACAATCGTCCATCTACAGCCTTTGCTCCGGCATCGGAATTTAGCCGTGAATCATTATAAAAGGCGGCTCGAATCGCGCGGTAAGCAGCATAGAAATAGCAAACTGCCGCCCATTCGTCGCCCGCCTCGTGAAGCGTCGTCGCTGTAGAGTATGCCTTTGCGCGATGCTCAAGCTGCTCCGCAGCGACGGGATGCACGAACTAACTAAGCCGAAAAGACGACGGCCTTAGCCATCTCGGCGCGCTCGACACCTTCAACAGACGGTGCACCAAAGTGAAGCTCAAGCTCAACCTCATCTGCGTAGCAATCCCGGACGTCCGCGAACGCCGAGACAGCATCAAGCTGCGCGTCAAGCGTCGAAAGTCTTAGTTCCGCCCAAACTTCTGCACGTAGCTCTTGGGCAAAGAGTTGAACGCTAATCGAGCGAAGGCTTTCGCCACCGCCCAAATAGGATCCAGCAGTCTCGCCAATAGCCTGCGCCAAAACGGCACCGTCAGATTTGTTGCTCATATCGCCATCATAGGCTGTAGTTTCTGGAAACTCCTACTTGTTTCGCAATCTGTGCACCCCCATCCGAGGGTGGGAATCAGATACCAGTGCACCCCGCGAACGAACCGCAATGCGCCGTCCATTCACCCGTTTCACTGTGCCTCGCACTCGAAAATACTTCGAGTTCGTGCTGCTTTGGGAGGCTGAAATAGAAACACCTTTGCAATTCGGAGCCTGCGCTTCGTGTCATATTCGCCCGAACCTGCACCAGCATGGAGGCACCTGCCGAAGACCACCGCAAGGCACTGCAACCAGCTCCAACCAAACGCTGGTTAGGTCTAGAACTCCGGCGGCCCATCGTAGGGAGCGTCGTCATCCGTGTAGAACGGGATGTCGCCTTCGTCGCCGGGAACCGGGGCTGCTGTGGCCGGAGCCGGGCGTGACGCGGCCGGGCGCGAGGCAGGGCGCGAGGCAAGCCGCGATGCCGCAGGGCGTGCAGTCGCTGGACGCGACTGACGCGCCGGCGCGGCGGGAGCCGCCGCCGCGAACGCGGGTACGGCACCGGCAGCCGCACCACTCTCCGCTTCGACCTCCCCCGATCCGCCCGCGACGACCGCAAGCACCGCAGCGCCATAGGTGTCGAGCTTCTTCTGGCCGACACCGCTGATCTCCGAGAGCTCAGCCAACGACTCTGGTTTGGTGACGGCAATGCCGCGCAGCGTGGCATCCGCGAACACCACGTAGGCAGGAACGCCATTGTCGCGCGCAACACCAGCACGCCACGACCGCAGATTCTCGAACAGGTCGGTCGCCGAGGCGGGCAGGTCGGTCATGATCTTGCGCTTGGCTGCAGCACCGCTGGCACCCGAACCGCGAGCCTTGCGCGGTGCTTCCTTACGCAGCTTCACCGTGCGCCCGCCACTCAACACCGACGCACTTGCGGGCGTGATCGCGAGCGTGCCGTACTCCCCCTGCACGGTCAGCAACGACTGCGCGAGCAACTGGCGAACGACCGAGCGCCAGTCTTGCTCCGAGACATCCGCACCAATGCCGAAGGTCGCCAGATCGTCGTGGCGCTGCTGCGTCACGCGCGGCGTGGTCTTGCCGATGAGGATGTCGACCAGGTGCCCAGCCCCAAACTTTTGGTTGCGCTCGCGCTCCAACCGCACAATCGTGGACATCAACTTCTGGGCCGCGACAGTGCCATCCCACGACTCGGGCGGAGACAGGCAGGTGTCGCAGTTACCGCACGCCGTGGATTCTTGACCGAAGTAGCCGAGCAACTGCACGCGGCGACACTCCACGGTTTCGCACAGGGCGAGCATCGCATCGAGATGCGCGCTCAGGTTGCGACGGTGAGCCAGGTCGCCTCCCGACTGATCGATCATGCGGCGCTGCTGCATGACATCCTGCAAGCCGTAAGCAAGCCATGCGGTTGCGGGCAGACCGTCACGGCCAGCGCGACCGGTTTCTTGGTAGTAGCCCTCAACGCTCTTGGGCAGGTCGAGGTGCGCCACGAAGCGCACGTCGGGCTTGTCGATGCCCATGCCGAAGGCGATCGTCGCAACCATGACCATGCCCTCTTCGCGCAAGAAACGACTCTGGTTGCTGGCCCGAATCCTGGAGTCGAGACCCGCGTGATACGGCAGCGCGGCGATGCCATTCTCAACCAAGAACTGCGCCGTCTTTTCCACCGAAGCCCGCGACAAGCAGTACACGATCCCAGCGTCGCCCGAATGCTCGGTGTTGAGCAGCGTGAGCAATTGCTGCAACGGTTGCGCCTTCGCTTCAATGCGGTACTGGATGTTGGGCCGGTCAAAACTAGAAACGAATTGCGTAGCGTCGGTGAGCTTCAGTCGCTGGGCGATCTCTTTGCGGGTGGCTTCCGTCGCGGTTGCGGTGAGCGCGATCCGCGGGACGCTTGGCCACAGGTCATGCAACACATCGAGCTGCAAGTAATCGGGGCGAAAGTCGTGGCCCCACTGCGACACACAGTGCGCTTCGTCGATGGCGAAGAGCCCGATCTGCCCCTGCTTGAGAAGGTCGACAGTGGACGAGACGCGGAGGCGCTCGGGCGCGAGGTAGAGAAGATCCAGCTCACCAGCCAGATACGCGTTCTCGACGCGACTGCGCTCTTCGGCGGACTGGGTGGAGTTGAGAAACTCTGCACGGGCGCCCACGGCGGCTAGGGCATCCACTTGATCTTGCATCAAAGCGATGAGGGGCGAAATGACAACGCCCGTTCCCTCGCGAACGAGGGCGGGAACTTGGTAACACAGAGACTTGCCGCCACCGGTGGGCATGAGAACGAGCGCATCGCCGCCACCAACAACCGTGTTGATAATGTCGCCCTGCTGCCCCCGGAACGAGTCGTAACCGAACGTGGACTCAAGAACAGACTGGGCAGACACCATGCCGAGAAGTCTAGGCGCAGCCACTACCATTGGCAGGATTAGTCCCCATAGCGACAGGCGCCATGTTCACCGTATTTCTTGGGCTTTCTAGCGCGCTCACTTTCGGCGCCGCTGACTTCTTCGGCGGCATTGCCGCCAAACGAATTAGCCCCATTTTGGCCACCGCTGTCGGAGCCGTTGCTGGCCTCGCCGCCCTCGTGCTGATCTTTCCGTTCGTTCCCGCCGTGTGGTCGACCGAAGCTGCTCTGTATGGTGCCCTCGCCGGCGTCAATAGCGCGGTCGCGATCGGCTTGCTCTACGCCTGCCTCGCGATCGGCCCCATGAGCATCCTCTCTCCCGTGACCGCGGTGATGTCGGCGATCGTGCCAGTGACCGTCGGCCTGCTGCGCGGAGAGTCGCTTGGCGCCTTCGGCCTCGTTGCGATCCCGATTGCACTCATTGCAGTGGTTCTTGTCGGCTTCGTTCCCGAGAAGAACGCCGTGCGACCGAGCGCCAAAGCACTGATCATGGCGGTGGGCGCGGGCGCGTCGATCGGTCTGTTCTTTGTGATTCTGGATGCCGCTCCCGACGACTCGGGAATCATCCCCGTTGTCGGAAACCGCGTCGTCAACGCGCTGCTCATGTTCGGCTTGTTCTTTGCGCTGGCAGCGCTCGCCAAACGCAAACGAGCCGGAGCGCCCGCTCCCGCCCGCTCATCCCTCTGGCGTCGCGGACTCTACTTCGCCATGATCGGCGGCACCCTCGACGTGATCGCTAATATGGCGATCATCACGGGCGTGCGCATCGGCGACCTCTCGGTCATTGCGGTGCTCACTGCGCTCTACCCCGCCGGCACGGTGTTGCTGGCGGCGATTGTGTTGCGCGAACGCGTTGCACCACTGCAGTATGTCGGCATCGCCCTTGGCATCACCGCGAGCGTGCTGCTCGTAGTGGGCGGCTAGCGCGCATCCCCTTCGACCGGCTACCCCTTCGTCGAGCCCGCAAGCAGTCCACGCACGAAGTAGCGCTGCAGCGCGAAGAATACGATGAGCGGCACGAGGATCGAGATGAAGGCACCGGCGGTGAGCAGGTTCCAATCCTGACCACGGCTACCGGTGATCTCCGCCAGCAGTTTCGTCATCGGCGCGACCCGGCCGTCGGCGAAGACCAACGCCACCAAAAGATCGTTCCAGACCCACAGGAACTGGAAGATCGCGAACGACGCGATGGCCGGCATCGTGAGCGGAAGCACGATGCGGAAGAAGACCTGGCCGTGGCCAGCGCCATCCACTCTCGCCGCCTCAATGAGCTCGGAGGGGATCTCCGAGACGAAGTTGTGGAGCAAGAAGATGGCCAACGGCAGCGCGAAGATCGTGTGAGCGATCCAGACCTGCGAGTAGGAATTCGAGGCGTTGAGGCTCGAGAACAGCTCGATGTCTCCGATTGACAGTCCACGAGAGAACAGGCTGAGCAGCGGAACGAGCGCCATTTGCAGCGGCACGATCTGTAGCGCGAAAACGCCAATGAAGATCCAGTTGCGGCCGGGGAACTTGATCCACGCAAAAGCGTAGGCCGCGAGGCTGGCGATCACGAGCGGGAAGATCGTGGCCGGCAACGTGATGGCAATCGAGTTGATGAAAGCGCCCGCGAGGTTCAGCGTGCTGTTTCCCGCCGCCAATACCTCGGTGTAGTTGTTGAGTGTGAAGCCGGGGTTTTGGAAGATCGTCCACCAGCCGTTACGGAGAATCTCCTCCGGCGGACGAAGGGACGACACGAAGAGACCAAAGGTCGGCGTAGTCCACAGCACGGCAATCACGAGCGCAGCAATTGTTGCTCCCCGACTAGTGAGCCGCTTCTTGGTGCGGGTGGCGGCGCCCTGCTTTTCGCCGCGGGCCAGTTGCTTCTTGGTCTTCTTGTTCAGCGGAAGCTTCGCGGGCACTGTCGCGGTCATCGGATCTCCCTCTGCTTAGCAATCTGTCTCGCGTTGTAGATAACAATCGGCAGCACCATGATGAACAGCACGACCGCGAAGGCCGCAGACCTACCCACTTCAAACCCTTGCCACTGTGAATACATCTCGTTCGCGATAACGCTCGTCTCATTGGCGCCGGCCGTCATGGTGCGCACAATATCGAAGACTTTCAGCGAGGCAATGGAGATGGTCGTCAGCACCACGACGAGCGAGCTGCGGATGCCCGGCACGGTCACGTTGATGAAGCGCTGCCAAGCGTTGGTTCCGTCAAGCTCCGCAGCCTCAAGCTGTTCGGCGGGAACGCCCTTGATGGCGGCCGAAAGGATCACCATGGCGAAACCGGTCTGAATCCAGATGAGCACGACAATGAGAAAGAACGTGTTCCACGGTGAATTGGAGATCCAGTCCACCGGTTGCCCGCCCATCCAGACCACAATCTGATTGAGCAGACCGATCTGCTCTTGATCGGCGGGGCGCACCGCGTAGACGAAGCGCCAGATGATGCTCGCTCCTACGAACGAGATAGCCATCGGCATAAACACGAGAATCTTGAAGAACTTCTCGCCGCGCGACTTATCGATGAAGACGGCATAGGCGAGGCCGAAGATGGTGGAGACCGTTGGCACGATCAGCACCCACACAACAGTGTTGAGAACGGTGCGGATGCCGGTGTCTTGAGTGAAGATCCAGATGAAGTTGTCGAGGCCCACGAATCGCGTTCCGCGGCTGTTCATGAACGCCTGAATTGTGGTTTGGATCGTCGGGTAGATGAGTCCGATGGCGAGCAAGAAGATTGCCGGGCTCATGAAGCCCACCAGCTGGAAGAGGTAGCCTGCGCCTTGCTTCGAGCGGTAGTCCAGGAGGAAGAACAACCCACCAAAGACGGCTGCTGCGCCGGCGGCCCAGTAGACCGAGCCGAGAGCTAAGAAAATGAGGGTGGGGAAGAGCACGCAGGCCGCGGCACGGAAGATCGTGTATTTGCGGCCGCTGCGAGGGGCAATCTCGATGAAGAAGATCAGCAGCGCGATGACCGCGAAAAAAGCCAGCAGAACCAGGGGAATCTGAGCGAGCGCGGGAAGCGTGGCTATCCACGCGAGAAAGACGGACATGGGCGACCTTTCATGGGTGGGCTGGAACGCTACGCGCGCTCCAGCCCACCTTCTCTAGTGAACAGTCTTACTCAGAGGGCCATGACGCGTCGATGGTCGAGAGAACTTCTTCTGTTGACTTGCCGTTGATCCAGTCGACCATTCCCGTCCAGAACGAACCGGCACCGACAACACCGGGCATAAGGTCGGAGGCGTCGAAGCGGAACGTTGTGTCAGGGTTCTGCAGAATCTCGATTGCCTGTTGCAGAATGGGGCTGCTCGCGTTGGCGGGGTCGAGACCGTTGTTGGCGCTGATGACTCCCCCCAGGGCAACGCGAGAGTTCGCCCACTCGGGACTCGACAGGTATTCCTGCACAGCGATGGTGTCTTCGTCGTTGGAGAAGGCTGCAACGATCTCGCCACCACCGGTCACAGCGTTGCCGCCGGCTTCAACGGATGGCGTCACGAACGCCCAAATGTCAGCATCCGGTCCGACCGTGGCGTTTCCGTTCTTGGGGTCCTGAATGAACCCGTCGAAGAATGAAGCCTGGTGGTGCAGTGCACAGGTACCGTCGCCGAGGGCGCGAGCCGGGTCGCCGAATGGCGTGGAGTTGATCGATTTCACGTCGCCGAATCCAGCGTTCACGAAATCTGGGTTCAAGAGGATGTCGCCGACCGAGTCAAAAGCAGACACGATCGCGGGATCTGAGAACGGAATCTCGTGCGAAACCCACTGGTCGTAAACATCCGGGCCTGCTTCGCGAAGCACGAGGTCTTCGACCCAGTCGGTTCCTGGCCAACCCGTTGCGGCATCCGACCCGAATCCGGCACACCACGGTGCGGTTCCGGTCTCGTCAGCGATCGTTTGGGTGAGTGCGAGAAGCTCATCCCACGTCTCGGGCACTTCCACGCCCCACTCCTCGAACTGTGACGGCGAGTACCAGACAAAGCCCTTGACACTGGCCATGAGCGGTGCGCCGTAGAGAGTGTCACCGGTTGTGCCGTAGGCAGCCCAGTCTTCTGACCAGTACTCTGCGACGTTGGCTGCGACGCCTTCAGGCGCCGGCTGAATGTAGTCCCGCGACGCTAGATCAGCGAGGAGTCCAGGCTGCGGGAAGATTGCGATGTCCGGAGCGTTTCCACCCTGAGCGCGGATGCTGATCTGCGCTTCGAACTCTTTGCTCGATTCGTACTGAATGTCGATGTCATTCGCTTCTTCCCAGTCAGCCCAGGATTCTTCAAGAAGTTCGGCTTCCGTGTCGGCGATGGTGCCGTAGATGGTGACTACGCCATCCGCTTCACCAGCATCACCGGGGCCACCGGTAGCGCCTCCACCGGAGGCGCAGCCTGTGAGAACCATGCTGGCGACGCCAAGGGTGGCGATGGGCAGCATGGCCCGTCGAAAGTTGTGGGAAATCATACAAATCCTCCTCGTCGAGGTTTGCCCGCAGACCGAGCAGCGTGCGGGGGAACAACTGCAGCTCTGAACATACCCTCCGCGCGCGGCGCGAGAGAGCGCGTTCATGACTCACGCTAAGCGACGCCTACAGAGTTATGCAAGCGCTTGCGCTACAGAGCTGTCTACCGCAACACGAATGAGACATTGCAGCCTCAACTCCGGCGGGCCCTCGCTAAATGTAAATCGCAGGATCGGTGTAGCCGAAGTCATCGAGAGGGGCTTTCGCGCCACGCTTGGGTCTCGCTACAGCGGGGGCTCCGACGAGGAGAGAATCGGCGGGAGCATCCGCAACCACAACCGCACCGGCGCCCACAACGGAGCCAGAACCAACGGTGATGTCACCCAGAATGGCGGCGCCCGCGCCCACGACGATGTCGCTGCCAAGCGTCGGATGGCGCTTGCCACCCTCAGAACTCGTGCCACCGAGAGTGACGCCGTGATAGATGAGAACGTCGTCACCCACGATGGCGGTCTCGCCAATAACGACGCCCGAACCATGATCAATAATGACGCGGCGACCAAGTTGCGCCGCGGGGTGAATCTCTACGCCCGTCAAGAAACGAACGTACTGGGAGACCACGCGGGCAATAAAGCGTGCCCGCGCGGTCCACAACCAGTGCGCAAACCGGTAACCCCACACGGCGTGCATTCCCGAATAGGTGAGCCAAATCTCGAAGGAGCCGCGGGCAGCCGGGTCGCGGCGGCGCACAGCGGCAATGTCTTCACGAGTTCGAGCAAACAATAGGAAAATCCGTCGTTAGTAGTGGTTAGCGGCGCTGAAGTGAAGAAACCCCGTCGTAGTCGACGGGCCCCTTAGTCGACGAGGTCTTCGTACAGCAGAGTCGACAGGTAACGCTCGCCAAAGCTCGCAACGATAACGACGATGGTCTTGCCGGCGTTCTCGGGGCGCTTGGCCAGTTCGAGAGCGGCGTGCACGGTAGCTCCCGAGGAGATACCGGCGAGGATGCCCTCTTCGGCAGCAAGGCGGCGAGCCATGGTGACGGACTGCGTGATGTTGACGTCGAGAACTTCGTCGTAGACATCGCGGTCAAGAATCTCGGGCACGAAGTTGGCACCGATTCCCTGAATCTTGTGCGGGCCAGGAGCTCCGCCGTTGAGGATCGCCGACTCTTCGGGCTCAACCGCAACGACCTTGATCTCGGGATTCTGTTCCTTGAGGAAGCCACCCGCACCAGAGATGGTTCCGCCGGTTCCGATACCGGCAACGAAAATGTCGACGGCGCCATCGGTGTCGGCCCAGATCTCGGGGCCCGTGGTGGCACGGTGAATGGCGGGGTTGGCAGCGTTAGCGAACTGCTTGGCCGCGACCGCTCCTTCCGTGTTCTCGACGATCTCTGCAGCCTTCTCGACTGCACCACGCATACCGTCAGCGGCAGGGGTAAGCACGAGCTCGGCACCGAAGGCGCGCAGCAACATGCGGCGCTCCTTGCTCATGCTCTCGGGCATCGTAAGGACGACGCGGTAACCGCGAGCGGCACCGACCATCGCGAGCGCGATCCCGGTGTTTCCACTGGTTCCTTCCACGATGGTTCCACCGGGCTTCAACGCTCCGGCCTTTTCAGCGGCGTCGATGATCGCAACACCGATGCGGTCCTTCACGCTGGCCGAAGGGTTCTGGAATTCGAGCTTCGCGAGCACCGTAGCTCCAGCGCCCTCTGTTACTGCGTTCAGCTGAACCAGAGGAGTGTTACCGACAAGTTCGGTGATGTTCTTATAGATACGACTAGCCATGATTCAGAGGTTCCTTCGTGGGTCGGAGATCGATGGGAGCTTGCTCACCATAGTTACTAGCAATCAGCGCGCCAAATTTATTTCATCAAGCTGGATATATCTGTGATGGATCCCACGCAAAAGAGGGCCCCGCAGCGCGGGACCCTCTTCGCAGTAGTGGGCTAGCTGCCCGGTGTTCTCTAGAAGACGAACACCAGTCGCGGCCAGCTTGAACTCGACTCCACCGTGTCATTACCGGAGTATTCGACCCAGATGAAGTGGATGCCACGACTGAGCTTCGGGAGCTTCAGCGAGGCATTGCCGCGCTTGTCTACCGTGCTCGTGCCGACAGCATCGCGACCGTCATAGAAGGTCACCTCGCCGGCGGTCGTGCCATCCTTGCCGGCTTTGACGCTCGCATCCGCCGTGACGGAGCGGTTGCCCCACACGAACCACGAGGAGAGGCTCGAACGAACACTCGAGGAGATCTTCTCCACCGTTTGCGCGTCGGACTCAGCCACGCCATCCGAGTAACCGTCCTTGCTTGCCGTGACCTGCACGCTTAGCTCGGTTCCGATGTCGTCGGTCGTGATGCGGTAGCGGCTGTCGGTCGCATCAGCAATCGGTGCGCCGTCACGCAGCCACTGGTAGCTGTAGTCAGGTGACTTCACGCTCCAGTTGCCGTGGGTGGCCTTCACTGTCTTGCCCACCTGCACGTTGCCGCGGATGCCCGGTGCCTTAGTGTTCTCGATGGCCTCAGCAGTCGTCGCAACCTCGATCGGAACCACCACAGCGGTATCCGTGCCCGGAACCATGACGGTCAGCGGGAGCGTGCCCGAAGGTACACCGGCGGGGATCGTGACGGTCACGCTCGCGCGACCCTGTTCATCCGTGGTGTCGACGATGGTGCGGTCGATCGTTGCCGAACCGAGCACGTTTCCCTCAACCGAGACCTCGACCGTGGTGGCGTCTGAGCCGCCACGGCTGAACGTGAGCGATGAGAGGTCGAGCGTGACGTCGTCTCCGGGGTTGTAGCCGTCAGCATCCGGAGCCGAAACAACAGCACCGATGGCGCGCTGTTCCAGCGGCGGGTCAGCGATCGTGTTCTCTTCGAACCACTCGACCATCGACTGCAGGTCAACGCGGCCACTGTCGGCCCGGTCGGTTCCCTCGGCGAGAGTAGCGAAGTTGTCGCCACCGGCCGCGAGGAAGGAGTTAGCGACCACGGTGTAGCTGGCTGCGACATCCACTGGAACACCGTTGAGGTACATCGCGGTCACTCGCTCGCCCTGGGCTGCGGTGGGGTCGTACGAATACGTGAGCCCCTCCGAAACGCCGAGCTTGAGGAACGGACGCTGGGCACCCTCGGGCTGCCACTGCTCTTCGAGCACTGACTTGATCTGAGCACCGGTCAGCGACATCGTCGTAAGCGTGTTGCCGAAGGGCTGCACGTTCGCAGCCTCACGGTATGTGACTTCGCCGTCGGCGTCTCCAGCACCCGATGCTTCGTAGACAAGGTCGGTACGCAAACCACCCGGGTTCATAAACGCGATCTCTGCACCCGAATCGGATGCGGCCCACAGTTGAACATCGGCAACAAAGTTGCCGAGGGTCGACTCGCCACCACGGTTCTCGGGGAACGGAGTTCCGTCAACCGGGGTCTGCACTGCGCGGAACATGCTTTCGGAGATCTCTCCGACCGTGGCGTTGCCCAGCTCCGCCGCCGCAGCCGTAGCCTCGTCGACGATCGCCTGCACAGCAGCATCCGGTTCGAAGCCCTCAATCGGCAGAACCTCAGCCTCGAAGTCGATAATCTCCTTCGTTGCCGGGTCGACGTTGAGGTCGAAGTGACCGTAGTACGAACCGTACTGACCGGCAGAGATCACCAGTCGCGGGTCATCCATGCCATCAACCGCAATCTCGTGGTCATAGGCGAGGTGGGTGTGTCCCGAGACGATGGCCTGAATCTTCGGACTCACGTTCATGACGATCTGGCCGAATGCCGAGTCATCCATAGAGGCCGCGATATCGGTGGATGCTGCGCCTTCGTGAATGAGCAGGACGAGAACATCTGCTTCGCCGTTGGTGTCGTCTCCGTCAGTGAGGTAGTCCGCAACGCGGTTCACTTCCTCGACCACTCCACGAACCTCAAGCGAAGCGATGCCAGCGGGGCTGACAAGCTCTTCGAGATCTTCGGTGATAGCACCGATGAATCCAACCTTGACACCCTCGAACTCCTGCAGGAAGTACTCGTCGTACGCGGGCATGTTGATGTCGCGGTCGTAGAGGTTTGCTGCGAGGTAGGGCCAGTCGGCGGCATCCAAGATGCGGTCGTCGACATCGGCACGACCCTGATCGAATTCGTGGTTACCGAAGGAGCTCGTGTCGAGTCCGATCTCGTTGAGCACGTCGATCGTGGGCTCATCGTTCTGGATGAACGAGGTGAACGTCGTGGCTCCAACAAAGTCACCGGCACCGACGAAGGTGGTGTTGGGGTTTTGCGATTCCCACGAACGCACCATTCCGGCGAGCATTGCTGCCCCCGGGATGCCGCGGTCGACTTCAAGTCGACCGTGGAAGTCATTCGTGGTGAGAATCTCAATCTCAACCGGCGCAGCCTCAGTGCTGAGACCGACGCTGATGGGGTCGTGGTCGCTCGAACGGAAGACCGTTCCCGCCTCCGCCGCACCGTAGGCGTAGCCACGGTCTGACCACTCGGGCGAGTTGATGTTCCAGACAGCAGCATCGGTCACATGGTCGGCGAGCGACGGTGAGACGATGATGTGGTCGAGCGATCCGAGTTCACCATCGAAGGTGTACGTGTACTCGTTGTCGCCTTCGGCGGCGAGAGTGTCGATGTAGCCCGCCTCGGTGAAGACCTGAATGGGGTCTTCTTCGGAGTAGGCGTTGAAGTCTCCGACGAGAACGACCTGGTCGCTCTTGGCTTCATCAGCGGCGATCGAGTCAACGAGATCCTTGACGGCGTTGGCCTGCTCCACACGCTCCGTGTTGAAGAAGCCCTGACCGTCGGTCGGCTCGGTTCCCGATCCACCCTTTGACTTGAAGTGGTTAGCGACCACCGTGATGAGCTCACCGTTGGACTCGAACGTCTGAGCAATCGGCTCACGCGCGATGTCCCAGACCGTCTCGTCAACCTGCGTGAAGCTGTCGCCCACGGGCGTTACAGCGGCCGGCTTGAAGATGATCGCGTTCGTGATGAAGTCGGTGATGGCTGCATCGTTGAGCGCTGCGGGCGTGCGAACGTAGTCCCACGTTCCAGCGCCGGCGGCGGCATTGAGCGCACCGACGAGATCCATGAGCGCTTCGTCGAGGTCTCCACCCAGCTTGATGGAGTTCTCGATCTCCATGAGACCAACAACATCCGCATCGAGCGAGTTGATAGCCGCAACGATCTTCGACTGCTGGATAGCGAACTCTTCTGCCGTAGCCGCACCACGAGCATCCGAATCTTCGCTCTTCAGGGTCGTGAAGTAGTTGTAGACGTTGAAGGCCGAAACCTTGAAGTCTCCGCCCACAACGGGAGCCGACTCCTCACGCGGGTTCGTGGACTCGAACGTGGGGCGATATTCCGCCGGGCTCGCGTCGTTGATCGCGACCGTCGGCTGCAAACGCCAGTCGTCGAAGCCGTAGCTCAAAACGTAGGGGTTGGCCGGAAACTGAACCGTGTCGCCATTGCGCACAACGGTGTCGGCCGAGAAGTAGGGCTGCTCACCGGGGTGAGCACCATTGGAAATCTGGATGCTGTAGCCGTCATCGAGCAGAATGCGGCTGGCACGATTGGCGGCGGCGATCGCGTCGGCGTCGGCTCCGGCATCCGTGGTCTCGGTGCTTTTAACGGCGAGCTCGTCTGGGCTGAGCCAGAGGGTGCCGTAGTTGTAGAGCTGGTGGCTCGAACTGACGAGGTAGTCGCCCGTGGGGGTGACGAGCATCGACTCGAGGGATTCGCGATCGTCGCCGACAGTGCTCGCATCGAGAGCGGAGGGCTCAACAGCGTCAGCCGGGTCAAGGTCGGCGGCGGCGGTAACCAACGCTACGCGAGCGCCGGAACCAAGCTGGGTCAGACCGTAGTATTCGTCGACGGTTCCGGTGGCGGTGACCTTGTCTCCGATCGAGACAGCGGGGTTTGCGCTTCCCAAGTAAACGAAGATTCCGTCGGAAGCTCCAGGAGTGGCATCGTCTGCTCCGCCCGATCCGGGAGTTTGAATGACAATGCCGCGGTAGCCGGAGGCTCCCCGGTAGTCAGCGGTGACAACACCGTCGACGGTGACAGTGTCGCCAACCATAGTGCTCGCGGCGGAAGTTCCTTGAACTTCGGCGATAGTTGTTGTCGCTTCGGCGGCGAGGGCAGCCGGAGCGGTAATCGCAGTCAACGCGATGGCGCACGACGTGGCAAGAGCCCCGATCGTTAGCCGCGTTGGCCTACTGTTTCGTGGATACATAGCGGGCGGTCCCCTTATGAATTGTGAAAGCAACGGTCTACCCCATTACAGGGGTACCTGAGACGATAGCCCCGCCCACAGCTCATTCCAAGGTTTTAAACGGATTGCTCATGTGCGCGTAACCCGTTGTTCTTGTGCGCGCGTGATCAGCGCCTCTACGTGCTGCTGGTGCGCGCAAAAGCGTGCGCTCGCGCCGCCAAGGAACGCGAGATGCGACCAAAGAGGTCGAGGCTCGCTTGCCCCGGCCAGTCCACTGGCAGAGCCGAGTTCGGCAGCCCAGGATCAAGGTACGGAATCACCCTCCACTGATCAAGAGCGTGGATGTAGCACGCGAACGCTTCGGCGTCGCTCGACGCGGGGCCAACCAAATCGGAGTGTTGCGAGAGAAAGCTTTCGTGTAGTTCACGCAAGCGGTCGAGGTCCCACCACTGCGCTGCGGCATCCGTGAACGACTGACGCGTTTCGGGCCGCCCCGCAATAAACAGCGTCGCACACTCACTCAGCTCGAGGTTGTCCAAAATGCGCAACACTTCTGGCTTGAGATGCGCCGGGCAGATCCAGAGTCCGGTAGCGACGGTTCCGCACCCGATCCAGCCGAGCCTACGACGAAGCTGGTGGCGGTCATCGCGCCGTGATTCGGGGATCGAAAACGAGATGAGGCACCACGGGTCGTCTTCGCGCTGCTGGCGAAAGCTGAAGACGCGGCGATCGCCGCTCTCGAGCATCGGCACAGCCTCCGCGTTCACTCGGTAGCCCTGTTGGCCATTCACCATTTCGGGCACCAGCAGACCCTTGGATTTCACGCGCGCAATCGCACTGCGAGCGCCATTGGCCGAGACTCCCAGCGCCTCCATGATGCGCACGAGATGCGCTGACGAGATCCAACCGCCAAGCTGACGCAGCTGCGATCCTACAAAGGTGCGGAGCAGAGCTGTTGCACTGCCCGGGCGGGAGTCGAAGTCATCCAGAATCACGGGCGGCTACTTCGTCAGCTGCTCGTGAATGGCTTCGATACCCAGCTGCACTTCGGCGAAGGTCGTGCTGAGCGGCGACAACCCGAGACGGATGCCGTGGGGCCGCCGGAAGTCAGGAATGATCCCCTGCTTCCACAGTTCGGCGTTCACCGCGGCGAAGCTCTCGTGGTCGATCGTGACGTGGCTGCCCCGTTCGGCGGCATCCCGCGGGGAGCTGACGGTGACGCCGAGCGGCACGAGCAGTTCATCAACGAGAGCGAGGGCGTACTCGGTGAGGGCGACCGATTTGGCGCGGACCGCGGGGATGCCCGCCTCTTCAATGAGCCCAAGCATGTCCTGCATCGCGAGCGAACCCACCACCGAGGGCGTACCGCTGATGAAGCGTCGGATGCCCTGATGCGGCGCATAGCCTGGACCCATTTCGAAGGGATTGTTGCTGCCCATCCAGCCCTGGATCGGCTGGGTCATCGCCTCGATATGCTCGGCGCGCACGTAGCCGAAGGCGGGGGAACCGGGGCCGCCGTTGAGGTATTTGTAGGTGCATCCGGCAGCAAGGTCGACGCCCCACGCGTCGAGTTCGGTTTCGACAACGCCGGCGGAGTGGCAGAGATCCCAGAGCACGAGCGCTCCGGCCTCGTGGGCGAGGGCGGTGATGCCGGGCATATCGGCAAGGTAGCCCGAACGGTAGGCGACGTGACTGATCACGACAAGGGCCGTGTTCTCGTTGAGCACGGCCTTCACTTCGGCGGCGGTGACTCCGCCGTCGCTTGCGGGGTCGATCCAGCGCAGCGTCTTGCCGAGCTCGGCAGCGATGCCCTCGACCAGGTAGCGGTCGGTCGGGAAGTTGCCGGTGTCAATGACAATCTCGCTGCGGTCGGGGCGGACGCTGAGGCCAGCGCGGATTAGTTTGTAGAGCACGACGGTCGTCGAGTCGCCGATGAAGGTTTGGCCCGGGGCGGCACCGAGCGTGGCGGCGCCGAGGCGGTCACCGAGGGTCAGAGGCAGCTCGTACCAGTCCTCATCCCAGCCACGGATGAGGCGGCCGCCCCACTGTTCGTCAACGAACTCGGCCAGGCGGGCCGCGCTCGCGGTCGTGGGTCGCCCGAGCGAGTTACCGTCGAGGTAGGCACGCACTTCGGTCGATCGCACGAACTTGGGCGGATACTGCTTCAGCGGGTCAGCGGCATCGAGAGCAGCGGCTGCTGCAGCGCTCGTGTCGAGTGGCGCGCTGGCTCCGGTGGGCGCAGCCGTCGCGTCGTCGTGCGCAGCAGTCGGCGCGTTGCTGTCGGTCATAGGTCGATCCTCCATGTGGTCGGGATGGGGGTTGTAGCGGCGGAAACGGCATCGTTGCCTCCGTGGTTCTCAGCGGCCACGCGCACTGCACTGGCAGCAAATTCGGGGTGGAGCAGTTCGCGGGCGGTCACGACGGTGGCGGTCATGAGCCACGACGCGAGGCCAGCATCCGCGCTTGGCACGGTCGGCAGGTAGCTGACGGTGCTACCAAAACCGGGCAAGCACAGCGCTCGCAAGAGAGCGTCGTAGCGCACGCCGGCATCCTGAAGCGCCGTCAATTCGCGCTCGTTCAGCCCGGGCGGAAGGTCACCGTTGCCCATGTCGGTGCCGTAGCGAACGGTGCCACCGGCGGCATGGAAGCGGCGAAGGTTGTCGCTCGCGGTCGCGAAATCACGGCCACGCTGGCCATAGCCGTGGATGTCGAGAGTACTGATCCACGAGTGCCGCCCGGCAAGAAAACGGGAGTTCGGTTGCACCATCTCCTCGATCAGGGCGTCACTGAGCTTCTCGGTCCACGGCGTGTGTGCGAGGCGGTCAGCTCCGGCAGCAAAGGCACGTTGAGCTTGACCTACGCCCTGCACGTGCACCACCACTTCAGCGCCACGACTGTGGGCGTACTCGACGAGAGCGCTCAGCGTATCGTCATCGAGAACGGGGCCATCCTCGGCGTTGAGAGCGACCTTGATAAAGGTGGCGCCATCAGCGAGCTGCTGCGCAACAGCAGCCATCGCCTCCTCGCCCGTGGAAACTTCGGCGACCGCGAGCGTCGCAGCCCAGGCCCGCTTGCTCGGGTAACCGCCGGGCGCCGCGATGAACGCCCCGGCGTACTGCACCGCTGCCACGGCATCGTCGTGAGCCCACTCACGCAGCCGATCAGGATGCCCGCCCAAGTCGTCAACGGCGGCGAGACCGCCAGCCACGAGAGCGCGCGGCTCAATCAATCCGAGGTGCACGTGCGCGTCGCGAAAGCCCGGAAGCAGCACTCCCGGAAGACGCACTGCGGTGGGGCTTGCGGCATCCGCTATCGGCCGGATGCCGTGGGGGCTCACCCGCACGGTGGCGGGGCCGTGCCACCCCCGCAGCCAATAGCCGTCGACGGCGTAGTCGACGCTGAGGGCAGGATCGGAGGTCGAGTCGGTCGCCGCCGCTCGGTGCGATGCCGACCGTGGCGCTGATTGAGGAGTCGGTTCTGCGGTCACGAGCGGCCAATCTCGGTGCGCACGGAGAACAGCTCGGGAAAGAACGTGAGATCGAGGGCTTTCTGCAAGAACCCGACGCCGCTGGAGCCGCCGGTGCCACGCTTCATGCCAATGATGCGCATGACGGTCTTCATGTGACGGAAGCGCCAGAGTTGGAAGTTGTCTTCGAGATCCACGAATTCTTCGCAGGCTTCGTAGGCGAGCCAGTGTTCGCTCTCGTTGTCGTAAATGTGGCGGAACGTCTCGATGAGGTCGTCGTTTTGCTCGTAGCCGCGCGTGACATCGCGGTTGAGAACAGCCTCGGGAACCTCGTAGCCATGGCGGCTGAGGTAGCGCAAGAACTCGTCGTACACGCTCGGCTCGGCGAGCAGCTTGCTCAACAGGGTGTGAGCTTCGGGATGCGCTTCGAACACCTTGAGCATGCCCGCGTTCTTGTTGCCGAGCAAGAACTCCACCGCACGGTATTGATACGACTGGAATCCGGATGAGCTGCCCAAGTAGTCGCGGAACTGCGAGTACTCACTCGGGGTCAGCGTCGCGAGCACCGACCACTGTTCGGTGAGCGTGCGCTGAATGTGCTTGACGCGCGCGATGTGCTTGAGCGCCATCGAGAGGTTGTCGCTTGCGATGAGGGCACGGGCCGAGAGGAGTTCGTGAATCACGAGCTTGAGCCACAGCTCGGTGGTTTGATGCTGGATGATGAACAACATCTCATCGTGATGCTCGGGCTTGCTTTGCGGAGTCTGGGCACTCAGCAGCGTGTCGAGTTCCAGATACGAGCCGTACGACATCCGCTTACTAAAGTCGGTGACAATCTCGTCTTCTAGGGCACGCTCGCTGTGGTTATCAGACATGCCGACACCCTATTGCACTTTCGCGACGACCGCCACACTTGTGTTCTTGTCGGTGCGCGCTGGGTTAAGTTGCGCGCACTGGGACAGCACGCACGAGCGTACGGCTACGCGAGCGACGCATACCGCTCTGTCTGCGCGCTACTCGTTATCTGCGCTTTCTGCAGTGCGATCTTCGCCGACCGCACGAACACTGCGAACACTGTCCTCAAGCGCGGCATCCTCGAGCGTGCCGTCGTCGGGCACGCCATCCTCGGGCGCGCCATTCCGCACTGCGTCCGCCTCCACTTGCTCTTTCTTTCCCTGTTGCTTTTCGCTCTCGGTCGCGTCCGTAGCGCCATCCATCATCGGTTCATCTTGGGTTTTGTCATGAGAAGTCATGCCCAAACAGTACGGTCGAACCCTGACAACCCTCCGCGACGCAGGACTGGCACAGCGCTGTGCCTGGGACGACGGATAATTGCCGAGTGATCGCCGAAAACTTTCTGACCAGCCTTGCCGCTCTGCCTGCGTCTCCCGACCGTGAGCGCTACCTGGCTTTTGTCGCCGCTGGCGGTGCCGCCGCCCTGCAGCGTGACGGCGGCCCCGAACACGTCACCGCCTCCTGCTTTGTGTTCTCCCCCGACTTCGAGCGCGTGCTCTTGTGCTATCACCGCAAGGGACAATTCTGGGTGCAGTTTGGTGGCCACCTCGAACCCCAGGATGCTTCCGTCGCGGATGCGGCCCTGCGCGAAGCGCGTGAGGAGTCAGGCATCGCGAACCTCACTCTTCGCTCCGAGACCATCGTCGATCTCGATCGTCACGAGTTGCACGGTGGCTTCTCGTGCGCCGCTCACTGGGACGTTGGCTTCGTCGCTCTCGCCGCGGCGGATGTCGATATCGCCATCAGCGACGAGAGCGAAGACGTTCGCTGGTTCCCCACCACCGCGCTGCCCGCCGAGGTGCCCGACAACTTCACCGCCCGACTGGCTGTCGTTCTGGGCGCTGTCGAGAATGAGGGTGCTCGCTCTCGATGACCCTCGCCCAGCCAGCCGCAGTCAGGACTCCTTAACCGCCCAACGACGATGGTCGCTGAGGGCACTGCTCGTTAGCCGCATCCCAGCTATCGATGTCTAGACCGCCCCCTGCCGAAATGAGGGCTGCATACGGATCGAAGCGCTGTGCGGTATTCAATTGCTGGAGGAAGGTCTGTTCGCTTGGCAATTCATCTGGCGTGTACCCCAGACCGACAAGGCAGGGAATCAGTTCGTCCCGGTAGTAGGCGTAAAGCGTGCGTCCTGACTCATCGTCGTCCGCGTGAGCAAGGATGAGCGGACGAGGGTAAGTCGCCTCACACACATAATTGGCCAACGAGAACGCCTCATCTTGGCTAGGTGGAACAGTCGCTTCGAACGACGTGTCTTCGTTCACCGCCACATCGAAACCTTCATCGCTCATGCACTCAGTGAACAAGGCGGGAAAGTCTTCGTTACCAATGACGCGGACTGCTTGGACAGCAGGGCGTTCAGCTTCGGGGTAGCCCGACATGATGGATCGCCAGGCGGCATCCTGATATTCCTCGGCCGAAAAGCTATCGGGGTCGGCCGCGTGGGGAGCAGTTGCGCTCTGGCATCCGGCGAGCGCACCAATGGCGACGAACGCCACAACAACCGCCCGGGTGATTTTCCCCAACATACCTCTCCCATACTCATAGCGTCGAGTTTGTTCCAGAGCACCCTCGCTCTAGAACAAACCCAACTATTCGCAACATGTGGGCCCGCGCTATAGCGGTGCACCTCATTTTGCCTCAGTCTCTGCTCTTACTGGGTCTTAACAGAAACGAACCAGTTTCCTCGGCAGCCCTCGTGCTTTGTTACCGCTGTACGAGGCCCACCCCACGCGCCGTACACTGTCGAGTTGTTCACGCACGAGACACTAACGCGCCAGAAGCTCCCGTTGCAGGATGCGACACCAAACGCCCCTGAGGAATCCCACGCCGGCCCCGCCGAACACGAACCAACCGGGGCGGCTTGAGCCGGCAATGCGACACCAACGGTCACCATGCCAATTGCGATGCTTGCCACCGCAGCGAATCGTGTGAGTTTTTTCATTTTCCCCCCACTCTTGGGAATCAATTACGCGAATGATAATCACGTAATTGTCACGGTAACTGTTTCTCGAGATAATCTCAGTCGGCATTTCGGAGGACTTTCGAATAACTGCTGCGCGCATCGCAGCAGGGCCGAACACGCAAAAGCCCCGGACGCCGACCACGTGAGTGGGGCATCCGGGGCTTTCTTATGCTCGAGTGAGCTGCGCGCTAGCTAGAGCGCTGCAAGCCTGTCGATAACAGCATCGCCGGGCGCTACGTTGATCGACTCTGCGTCGATCTCTGCGCGGCCGAGCAGTTCGTCCATCTTGCGACGACGGTTGCGGTTGATAAGCGTGACCACGGTTCCGACCTTGCCTGCACGACCAGTGCGGCCGGCGCGGTGCAGGTACGTCTTGTACTCCTCGGGGGCGTCAGCCTGAATAACGAGGCTGATGTCATCCACGTGGATGCCGCGGGCTGCAACGTCAGTGGCAACGAGCACGTTGACTCGTCCACTCGTGAGCTGCTGCAGGTTGCGGGTACGACGCGACTGGTTGAGGTCGCCGTGGAGGCTCGTGGCCGGAATTCCGGCATCCTCCAGGTAGTCAGCCATTTCTTCAGCGAACGCACGCGTACGAGTGAAGACGAGAGTCTTGCCGTCGCCACCAGCAAGCTGGCGGATGATGGCACGCTTCTCACGCTGCTCGATGAGCAGAACCTTGTGGTCGATCGTGGAGGACGCCTGGTCTTCGCCAGCAACCTCGTGCACGGCCGGGTCAACAAGGAACTCGTTGACGAGCGTGGCAACACCCTTGTCGAGAGTCGCAGAGAACAGCAGCTTCTGGCCGCCATCGCTGGTCTCGCGCAGGATGCGCTGAACGGGCTCAAGGAACCCGAGGTCGCACATGTGGTCTGCCTCGTCGAGAACAGTGACCTTCACCTGGCTGAGGTCAAGACGACCCTGCTCGACGAGGTCTTCCACACGACCGGGAGTCGCAATGATGACATCGACACCGCGCTGAAGCGCAGCAACCTGCTTGTACTGGGGAACGCCACCGACGATAGTCGTCGTGAACAGACCAACGCTGCGAGCGATGGGCTGGACGGTGCGGTCGATCTGCTGAGCAAGCTCACGGGTCGGAGCCAGGATGAGGGCGCGCGGCTTGCGGCCCATCTTTCGGTCCTTGCCACCATTGTTTTCCATCAGGCGCTCAACGAGAGGGGCACCGAAAGCAATGGTCTTTCCCGATCCGGTCTTTCCGCGGCCAAGAACATCCTTGCCAGCGAGAACGTCGGGGATGGTTGCTGCCTGAATGGGGAACGGCGACTCTGCACCCATGGATGCGAGCTGACGCGAGATGTTCGAACCGATACCAAGATCGAGGAAGGTCTTACCTTCAACCTCGCTGGCGGTGACTACCTTCGCTTCGAGGCGCTCAAGAACAACATCTTCTTGCAGCTCGTGTGACGACTTCTCGTCACGGTTGGGGTAGTAGGAGCTTTCGCGACGTTCGGTGCGCTGCGGGCGCTCGTTGCGGCCAGCGTACGAGGGACGGCCACCACGCTCGGGGCGGTCACCGTACGAAGGGCGCTCTGAACGCTGGGCACGGTCGTTGTAGGCAGGGCGTTCCGTGCGCTGGGAACGGTCGTTGTACGACGGGCGCTCGGAGCGACCAGCGGATGCACCGCGGTCTCCATACGAAGGACGCTCGGTGCGCTGGGCGCGATCGTTGTACGACGGGCGCTCTGAGCGCTCGGGGCGTGCGCCACGGTCGTTGCGGTCACCGTAGGAGGGACGCTCCGTGCGCTGCGGGCGCTCGTTGCGGTCACCGTACGAAGGACGACCACCACGGTCGGGACGGTCACCGTACGAGGGGCGCTCGCCACGACCAGCGGATGCACCACGGTTGTTGCGGTCGTTGTACGACGGACGCTCTGAACGACCGGCGTAACCGCCACGCTCGCCACGACCACCACGGTCGGGACGATCTCCATACGAAGGACGCTCGCCACGACCAGCAGAAGCACCGCGGTCGTTGCGATCGTTGTACGACGGACGCTCGTTGCGACCGGCGTAACCGCCACGCTCGGGACGGTCACCGTACGAAGGACGGCCGCCACGCTCGGGGCGCGAGTCGCGCTGGCTGCGGTCACCGTAGGCGCCACGTTCATTGCGCTGGGGACGGTCGCCGTACGAGGGGCGCTCGTTGCGGTCGCCGTACTCGGGGCGTCCGCCGCGGGCAGGCTTCTCACGAGGAGTCCAGTCGGGGCGACGATCATCGCGGCTGGGCCGCGCGGAGCCGGGGCGACGGTCGCCGGTACGAGCGGCACGGTCATCCGCAGTCCATCGACGCTTGGGGGTTTCGCCTTGGTCGGGGCGGAATCCGCGGTGACCTTCGCTGCGTGAACCGCCGCGCTTCGGAGCACCAGAGTTGAAGTCGCTTCGGCCACGTCCGGTGGCAGGCTTATTGAATTTAGGCATTGTTCTTTCCGGGTTGTTCTTAGATGGAACACATCTAGTGCGTGGAGCACGGGCGCACGACAACATTGGCCAATTTAGTAACTAGTCACTGACTAGCTACACACTCATTAGCGTGAGTTTTCGTACGCTGTACTACTGAACCCGGGCAGTCTTTGACCGAGGCCGTCACATACATTCGTGTGATTGTCACCAGTTGGATGGACTGGCAAACCGGCCCGCAAGACTTACAAACCCATACGCGAGATTTCGCGCTGTCTTGAGCCGACTGGTCAACTTTACGACATTGAGCACCCAATAGCGAGAGTGCGCTGGAGGCTCGCTCCTACTTGAGGCGAGAATTCACCACAAACTGAAGCGCGAAAGTGTCTAACTGCTCTCCCACCGCGGCCAGCCAGTCGCCAACCTCGCGGAGCATCTCCTCGGGCGTGACGAGCTGAACGGCGTTACTGGAATCGCTCGCAATTGTGAGCGGAGCATCCGCCAGCCGGTGGACCACGGCCCACGCTTTGGTAACTAACTGGGGCCGATCGGCCACGAGCCTTTGGGCAGCGACCGAGGTGGTCACGTGAATGTGTTCGTCAATTTTTCCATCACGCACGACACGCCCCCACGCATCCAAGACGTACTCTCCCGGCGCCCACAACAGCGAATCAATGAACGCGATCTGGTTTCCGGCAACGACAGCATGCCCGATGTGCACCGAACGCGACCCCGGCACCTCAACGCCCTGAACGATTGAGACCCCGGGCAGCCGGGTGAGCTGCTGCAGCAGGGGCGCCGTCAACCGTTCGGCAACTGCAAGCCGCCGTTCAAGTTCGCTGGAGGTTTCATCGATCATGACCGGCGCGCCGACGAAGTGACGCTCGCGTTCACCGTGGGGAAAGACGGTTCGTCTGGCGGCGAGCACATTCGAGCGCCAGTGGAAGAAGCTACTGACCTGAGCGGTGACCGTAGCCCACACCACGATTGAAAGCGCGACGAAGACCCCGGCGACGATCAGCGAGGGCAGATTGGCGAGCTGAGGGATGGTGGAGAACGTGAACGCGAGTTCGGGATCGAACAGGATCGCAAGCACCGTACCGATCACGGCCAACGCTGCAGAAACCACAAAGAACAGGAAGAAAAATCGTGCAGCGCCCACGGCGATATCGAAGCGGGCTAACGCCACCGCCACGAGGGCAACGAGGAGTTCGGCTGCAACGGTTCCCAGGACCAGTTGTCGATTCGCCTCGCTGGCGTCAGCCGCGAGGTACTCCAGAAAGTAGGTGGCGGCGCCGGCTAACCCAGCGACAACGAACACCGCAAGCAGGATGTGGGTACCGAGCGTTAACGGTGCGACCTTCGGCGGCAGCTCTGGCCAAATAACTGGCTTCGCTGCCCACGTCGTCTGAGCCCAGCTGAACATGTCCGCGCGCACGGTAGGCACAGGAATCTGCTGCCCCTCAGCGCTGTTTCCCCCAGCATTGTTCATGAAAAAATCTCCACTCCCCCTCTACCAGCTTAAGGCATGCGGGAAAACAGAGTCGAGCGCTGAGGCGGCGCGACGGCGGGTACGACCATAGCGCGACACGCACATTCTCTCGCTCGATCTTCGACGGCGTGCGCTGAAATTGGAGTGCAAGTGTGCATACTGGCCAGAGCACTGTCTGCTCCACTCTCTGGACATCGTCTGAGGCAGTCTGCCCCGCTTTTACGCTCCCCCTCCGCGGGGTGAATAAAGGTTCAACTCGAACAGGCCGGGCTCGTTCGACGGCCACCACCGTCGAACGAGCCCGACCTATGACGCTTAGAAGCCTGCGCCGAGCGTTTCTGCCTCCGCCATCGCAGCGCGAACATCCTCAATCGTCCAATTTCCGGTCACAAAGGCGAGGTCGGCGATCGTGAAACGGTTTCGCATGAGGTGGCAGTTGTGCAGCGCCCACAAGATGTCCTCCTCGCTCGCAGGATTGTCGAGTTCGGAGAAGCGAACCGGAGCACCCGCGGCACGGAGAGCCTTGATGATGGCCTCGGGTGATTCGAGAAGTCCGTCCAGCACGCGCTCGTGTTCGTGCCAGACCTCGACAAACGACGCTACTCGCGCGGCTGCATCGCTCCGTCGAAGGTGCTCAAGTTTCTTCGAATAGTCGGCCCAGCATTCGTCGCTCGTAGACCCTGATTCGTCCATCCAGTCGAATGCGCCCCTCACTGCGGCTTCGGCCCCGCGTTCATCGAGCAACGAGACGCCACCAAGTTCGCCGCGGGCGATACGCTCGCGCATCCTTCGCCAAAGAATCGAAACCACAACTGTCGCCACACCCACCTGTGCGCCGTGCAGTGCGTTGCCCAAGCCCCGGGCCCCCGCAGCCATATCCAACATGTGGCTTACGGTGTGTTCCATACCCGAAGACGGCGACGTCTGGCCGGCGACTCCCATTGATATGCCGCTGAGGGTGACAAACTCCGCGAGCGTCGAGAGAGCGTCTGGCGCAGAGTTTCCGACACCGGCAGCAATGTCCAGTAGTACATTTCCGTAGCGTCGCGTCATAACAGCCGCGTCGGCATCCCATCCACGGTCCATCTCGACTAGCGACGACAAATACCAGTCCGCTGGCGCAGTGAACATCGAGATCATATCGCCAAGCCCGGAACGATTGAGCGAGACGGGGGCGCCCTCCAGAACCGCGCTGTCGACTACCAGTGCGGTGGGCCAGCCCGAGTGAGTCGTACGTTTTACCCCACTGATGAGCAGCACAGATTGATCATCAGCAAAACCATTAACGGACGCCGCCGTTTGAACGACCACGTGCGGCCGCACGCCAGCGGCAACTTTACCGATGTCACACAGGGTCCCTGAGCCGACTGTCACGACCACATCGACATCGTGGGCTGCGGCAACCGCTGCTTCAACCGTGACCTCATTTGCGTGCACGTCCCCCGGCAGGCTCAAGGTCGCGACAGTGCCCAGCGCGCTGAGTCTTTCTTGGACATAAGGCTTCACGGTCCGATGGTTGGAATCGAAGTACTCAACCTCGTCGACGAGTAATAAGATTCGCCCGCGCGGCTCCAAAGCCTCCACGATTTCGACAAGGTTGTCGATCGCGCTAGGACCGATATCGACCCGGCTTAGGCCAACGGAGGGGTGATCGAGAGACTCCGTGAGATCAGTTGACAGCGACATGTGCGCCTTCCTTTCGTGGCATTGATTCGAGTGCATCAAAAAGCGCGCGATACTCGTGATAGGCAGCTTCGTACTGCTCAGCGTGGTCCGGGTTGGGGTCCACCGTCACGGGATCGAGCTCAACAAAATTCGCGACGGCGTCGTCGATACTGGGGAACGTGCCCGCAGCCACTGCCGCGAGTATCGCACCACCAATCGCACTCGTCTCTTCGGTCGCGACGCGCTGGATCGAGGTATTGCAGAGGGTCGCTTTGGCGCTCAGCCAAAGCTCGCTGCGTGCCCCTCCCCCCACCACGCGGACAGTGTCTGCGAGGCCAAGCGAGGCAAGTCGATCAAAGACGTCACGAAAGGCAAAACTGTTCGCTTCGACGATCGAACGCGCCATATCTGCTGAGGTGTGGTTCATGGATAGCCCGGAGAACGTACCGCGCATGGAGTCGTTCCAGCGCGGCGCCATGGCGCCCGATAGCGCAGGAATGAAACGTACACCTCTGGCCCCCGGCTCGGATTGCCCAGCAAGATCAAAAAATTCTTGTTGGCTCACGCCGAGCACGTTCTTTGCAAACCACAGGGTGTTTCCGCCCGACACGAAGCCTGGATTCTCAATCAAATACTGACCGGGAACAGCGTGAGCGTGCGTTTCCAATAGTTTGGTTTCATCGAAAACTGCTGTGCTGCTCGCCACTCCGACTGGTTCAGCGGTCCCGAGGATGTCAATGACCACGCCAGGGGTAACGCCTCCCGCTCCCAGACACGCAGCATGATCATCCCCTGTGCTGACAACCACTTGGCAAGCCGTCGTCAGGCCGAGAGTCTCTGCAGCTTCCGTAGTCAGATTGCCTGCAACGTCGCTCGCATTGCCAATCTCGGGTAGCTTTGTGCGGTCAAGGCCGGCCGCGTCAATGAGTTCATCACTCCAGCCTCCCGCGACTACATCGTAAAGAAGCGTTGACGAAGAATTTGCGTGATCTTGAATCGAACGCCCAGTCAGCCATGCCACGGCATATCCACCAACCGAAGGCAAAGAGTCTGCCGCTCGATAGATGTCTGGCTTGTGGTCGGCGAGCCACATCATTTTCGGCGCGGTGTGGCTGGCATCCAGATTCAACCCCGTCAGAGAGAACAATCGAGCTGGATCAATTGCGTTGCCTAGTCTCGTTACCTGCTCTGTCGCGCGACGGTCTAGCCAAATTATCGCCGGAGCCAGCGGTCGGAGCTTGCCATCGAGCGGGATGACGCCATCGACTTGACTCGATAGGCCTAAATGGCTGACATCGGCAGGTGAGATTCCCGAGCTCGCCATCACTTGAGCGATGCATCCCGCGAGACCACGGCGATAGTCGGCGGGGTTCTGCTCGGCCCACCCACTGCGTGGGTGACTCATGGTGTAAGCGGAACTTGCTGTTTGCAAAACTTCCCCGGTTGGAGACACCAGCACGGCCTTTGCGCTCTGCGACCCTAGGTCACAGCCAAGAACATATCCCACGAAACACTCCCTTGTACCCGTTGCGCCTTACACGAGGGATTGTGAGAGATAGACGCGCTCCCTCGCACCGGCTCCGCTGCGCATCACTCACACTGTAACACAACTCGTCAGACGTCTGATGATGACTCGGAATGTGGGGCAAAGGATGCGTCGAGCTCCACGTGCGGACCGCCCGCCTGCGCCCGACCACTCAAAAACCCCCACCCGGAACGGGTAGGGGTTTGAGTGTGGACTACTGATGCGGTCGACCCTGACGATTGAGCCACATTTCAAAGACATCACTTGTGTGCCACTCGAAGGAAGCGAGCACTGGCAGACCGTTCTCATCGAAATCAGTTTCATCGAAATGCAAGAGCGGAGCGCCGAGCTTCACGTTCAGTCGTTCGCTTTCACGCTGGCCAGCCAACACAGGCAAGAGTCGCGCTCTCGCGTTACGCGGGCCGTGTTTCGCATCTTCAAGCATTGCAAAGAGCGAAGGCTCCAATTTGTCTCGCACTTCAAGAGGAACCAGTTCAATAGGAAGTCGGTCAATGCTGTAGACCACTGGCCGATCGTCGGCATACCGCACTCGCTCGATACTGATGATCTCACTCCCAGGCGCGAGTCGAAGCCGTTGGAGATCACCGTCGTCAGCGAACTTACGCTCTTGCGAGACCACACGGATACTCGGAGTAAACCCCGCTGCGTGGATCATCGCGGTATAACTGAGATTGAGGTCTAAAGCATGTCGCTGAGGAATTCGGGAAACGAAAGTTCCCGTTCCGTGCCGACGGGAGAGATATCCGGCATCTATCAGTGCTCTATATGCTTCTCGAACCGTTGCGCGACTGACCTGAAATCTCTCGCACATTTCTTGCTCATTGGGAAGTCGATCACCAACGTCATACGTACCGTTGCTGATGAGTTCAGTGAGCCCTTCTCGAACCTGATCAACAAGCGTCGGTCGGCGACCAGCCATGCTTCCTCCTTTGGGCTAACCTCAAGTCTATCGCGTGGGGTTAGCCCAAAGGCTGCAACTAGGCGCTTGCAGCCATCGCAAGTGCGGTACGCACCTGCGAGACAACACCCTTGTCACCGGGAAGAGCACCATCGAAGATAGCCCCACCGATAGTGAAGCCCCACGCCCCCGCTGCCGCGAGGCCTCGAATTTGCTCCTCGTTAACCACAGAGCCCGCCGCGATAACGGGACCCTCGACAACCTTGGCTACAGCCTTGGTGAGCTCCAATGGATCGACCGTGCGGTGGCGGTAAGCGAGCAAATCAACGCCGTGCACACCGTCCATAGCCGAGAGCTCAGCGGCGTGCGCCGCGATCTCGTCGAGGCTTCCCTCGAGAGCACTCGGATGCCCGACCACTGTTCCCGGGAACGGCGCGAACTTGATTCCGGTTCCGGCAAGCTTCGCGGTCGCGTCCGCCGCGAACTTGCCGCCGACGATCCAGTCAACGCCCGCAGCCATGGCGGCGTCCACCGACGCCATTTCGTCGGCCTTATCTACCGAGACCACTTCGAGGTAAACCTCGAGGCCTGCTGCATGTGCTGCAGCAGTCAGCTCTCGCTGCTTCTCGGGCGTCGCTCCGACGTCCTTGAAGCCGATGTGACGAAGCCCTGTATCTTTAACCTGATCGAGGACCTCAAGCGCGTTGTCCACTGTGCGGTCGTTGTGCGTGAGCATGAAAATGAACTCAGACATTATTTCTCCTAATTGAATCGATGGATGCGTGCAGTTGCTATGAAGTTGTGGCCACAAAAGCTGCCTGGCTCGAAAGCCACGACGAGTGATCTAGTGGGGATTCGCGACGAGACCCCGCACATCGTCAAGAACATGAGTCGGGACGACGGACGAAGCGGCAACGTCCACTCGGTTACTTGCTCCTGAGAGCACCAGTACGGAGTCCATGCCGGCCTCGATGCCCATCGCGACATCGGTGTTCAAGCGATCTCCAACCATCACGGCCTCAGAAGCGGGAACGCCGAGACGGTGCAAGAAAGCGTTTGCCATGTGAACGCTCGGTTTTCCGACGATCGCTTCCGCAGTCGCTCCGGAGCATGCCTCGATGGCGGCAAGCATCGCAGCGCAATCGGGTAGACCACCCTCTGGCGTCGGGCAGTAGGCGTCCGGGTTCGTAGCGACAATCGCGGCCCCGGCCGTCGCTGCCGAGTACGCGCGTGTCAACTTGTCATAGTCGAATGTGCGATCGAATGAAACGACGATCACATCCGTCTCAGCTGGGTCATCGGTGACGACAAAGCCGGCATCGCGTAACGCTGCTACGAGCACGGACTCAGCGATAGCGAGCACTCTTGCCCCAGAGTGATGTTCCGCCAGATAGAGCACCAGCGCATCGATGGCAGAGATTACGTCGGATGGCTCTGCGGGTATTCCTAACCGCGTGAGTTTGTTCGCATAGTCGCGTGAGGTTTCGAGCGGCTTATTGGTAACAAAGACAACACGCGCTCCTCGCTCACGAAGGGCAGCGACGGTCTCGCTTGCGCCCTCAATTGCTCCGTCTCCCAGATAGAGGGTTCCGTCGAGATCGAATGCGTACCCTAAGTAGTCCCGCACCGAAGGTGCGAGGCTTGCTGGCGTCAACTGATCCAATGACATTGGCTTTCCTTTCACGTGCATTTGTCGAATGTGCCGCCGGGACCCAACCTTTAAGTCAGACGACTGACGACTTGATCTAGCTAAAATTGCGGGGCTGCCCATTCGGGATGGGCAGCCCCAGAAGATCCGCGCCTAGTCCAGAAGGCTTTCCGCCTCCTCCACGAGGGCAAGTTCCTCGGCAGCAGTGAGCTGCCCAACTCGCTTGCGCCCTACCGCGAAGTAGTAAGCCAAAAAGCCGGCCACGCAAATTGCTCCAACAACAAAAGCCAAGGGAAAGCTGACGAGAGACGCCGGGATGAGCATGGCGGCGAGCACCATCGCGATCACCATCATCGGACGACCACCCGGGGTCAAGTAGGGGCGCTTGAGATCGGGCCGCGTTGAACGAAGCACCAGTGCCGCGAGCATCATCAAGATATAGGAAATTGCGGCAACCAACACAGAGAGCGTCACAAGGACCGGGATTGCATCGGGCAGCACCGTGTCACCAAGCACTACGAAGACGAACCCGACAATCCCCGGCACGATGAGCGCCCACGTCGGAGCGTGACGAGTGTTGAGCATGGAAAGCCACGAGGGCAAGTAACCGGCACGCGAAAGCGCAAACGTCTGGCGTGAATAAGCAAGAACGATCGCATGGAAGGACGCGATAAGCGCAGCAAGGCTAAAGATTGCAATGGTTGGAACAATCCACGCTTGCGAACCAACGACGTTTGCCAACGCAACAGTCAGTGGCGCAGCGGCCCCGGGGAGATCTTCTCCGCCGACGCCGGCTGCAACCGTCAAGGTACCAACGCCAACAACGGCAAGAGTGAGAAATGTCCAGACGAGCGCCCGCGGAATGTCTCGGCCGGGATTACGCGTCTCTTCGGCAGCCATCGGCATACTTTCAATGGCAAAGAAGAACCAGGCCGCAAGCGGCAATGTCGCCCACAGGCCCGCGATACCGTTCGGCAGAATCGAACCCTCAGAATATGCGTTCAGATTCTCGAGCGTCATTTGCGGGGCCCCGATCGCAATGAATACTACGAGACCGACTAACGCGACCGCGGTGAAGACAAACTCAATTTTCAATGAGCCGCTCGCTCCAAGCAGGTGAACGACGGTCGACGCTACATACAGCACCGCGGCACTCAGCAGAATCGGAACGCTCGGAAACAAAACCTGCACGTAAGCGCCCACGGTGAGCGCGACGGCAACAGGCGCGAACACGAATTGAAGAAGCACGCTAACTCCAGCGAGGTAACCCCACACGCGACCAAGAGCCGTTCGGACATAGGCATAAGCGCCGCCCGAGTGAGGGATTGCTGCGGCGAGCTCACCGATGACGCCAGATAGCCCGGCGTAGAGCACTCCCATGATGCCGATAGCGATCAGGTACCCCCAGTAGCCGGTCAAGCCGAGACCAGCGTTCCAACCGTAGTAATCACCGGAGATGACGGCGCCGACGCCCACACCCCAGAGCAGAACGGGCCCTGCGACTTTGTTGAGCTTTTTGGGGACAGCGGCGTCCCCCACAGACTTTTCAACTTTCACTTCTGACATTTCCTGCTCCTTTGCGGGGTTATGAAGATGTTGTTATACGTCAGTCGTCTGATGACTGGAATAACGTAGCACGCTATCGGCGTCACCGAAAGATGCAGCAACGAGGTCTTCCCCGCTGCTCTCCTCAGTCAAAGTCCACCGAGACGGCGAGGCAAACGACGCCATAACGGCGTCTGCGGAAGTATCGTCCGGCAAAGCTCGAGCGTGAGACTCTGCGTCGGCGAATGCGAGGTAGCTCTTGACCTCGGTAGTCACCCTGTGCTCGCTCCAGCCAAGCGCTCGAGCCATCGCTTGAGCGACTTGTGGCGCAGCTTCCCTACCCGCGTCTGAGGCCTCCATTGATATCCGGAGTCGCCGCACGAGTACGTCTTCAAGGTGAAGCGCCCCTTCATGGGTCGCCGCGTACACCGCTTCGGCAACGATTGCGCCGCTACCGCCGGCGATGGCGTGGCCCAGGCTCGAGTCCCTCTCGACCAAATCTAGAACCTCGTGAAGCAGCGCCCCATAACGCCCCGACAGTCGCTCTCCTACACGGGGATCCAGCCCAAGGCTCGCCGCCCGAACACGGGCGGTCTCGCCACTTGAGTCGAAGCCCTTTGCACCCAGTAGTGGCAGGTGCTCCGTCTGCGAACGCCGGGGCGCGACACTCCAGCCTCTGACCGCCGAGTCGACGGCATCTCGCGCCATGATGCGGTAGGTGGTTAGCTTGCCTCCCGCTATGACCGAAATGCCGGGCTGAGGCACATCCACTACGTGCTCGCGGCTCAGCTTCGTGGTGGCGCTGTTCGTGCTGCCCGCAACCAAGGGGCGCAACCCGGCATAGACCCCCCGAATGTCGTCGCGAGCAATGGGATGCTTCACCACGCGATTGACGTGAGAGAGGAGATAGTCAATGTCAGCGGCCGTGGCCGTCGGCGCAGCCTTATTGAGCTTCCACGGAGTATCGGTTGTTCCGACGATCCAGTACCGCCCCCACGGAATCACAAAGAGAACGCTCTTCTCGGTGCGAAGCAGCAAACCCGCATCCGCATCTAGTCGCTCCCTGTCGATGAGGATGTGCACCCCTTTAGACATGGCAACGTTCAACCCAGGCGAGGCCTCCGCGCCATCCGGAGCCGATCTTCCAGCCAACATGGCAAGAGACTCCTCAGTCCAGATGCCCGTCGCGTTGACTATTGCGCGTGCACGAACCTCCCGCAGTTCTCCAGTCTCCTCATCGCGGAGATCGACCACAAACCTGGGTTCTTCTTTGGCGATTCGCTCACGAGCGACGCGATGCACCCCGACCACGCTCACCCTCGACACGGCGGTCGCGCCCTCCGCGACGGCAGTGCGCACGAGCGTCGTCACCAACCGCGCGTCGTCCACTTGAGCATCGTAATAAACCATGCCTCCGCGGCAGGCGGACGTATTCAACCCGGGCATTTCCTTACGCAGAGCCGCTCGACCTAGGTGACGATGGAGAGGAACACCGGGGCGTCTCTTTCCCAGATAGCTCAGGAAGTCATACAGGGCCATACCTGCACCCACGTAAGCCCTCTCGATGAGCGGCTTAGTGACAGGAAAAAGGAACGGGATCGGCGTCACAAGGTGTGGTGCGAGTTGTTGAAGAAGCAACGAACGCTCGGATAGCGCCTCCCTCACGAGCTTGAAATCGAGCTGTTCGAGGTACCGAATTCCGCCATGCACCAACTTGGAGGAACGACTCGACGTACCACTGGCCCAGTCGCGAGCTTCCACGATCCCGACTCGTAGTCCGCGAGAGACAGCGTCGAGCGCAGCGCCAGCGCCAACAACGCCGCCGCCGATCACGAGCACATCCAGATCGCCGTGGCCCAACGAGGCTAGAGCGTCCCGCCGGTCGCGCCCCGATATTTTGCCACCGAATTGCGTACCACCCTGTGCACTCATACCGTCTCCAAGCCTCGAATTTCTAGTCGATACCTCGATAGTACATCTGAGTCAGACGTCTGACAACCATTAACTGCTAAGCAACCACAGTGCCCCACGGACCCACCATTGACGGGCAGCTTTCCCTCGGCGTGGGGATCGCCCAACCGACGGATCGTCGGTTGGGCCCGCGTGCTGCGGTGAGAACTATTCCGCGGGGGCTACGCCGGTTGTCTCACGGCTGGCCCGCGTGGCGGCGCGACGGCTCTTGCGGTCGGTACCGGCCGCCCGGCGATCGTCACGACGCTCCTTGGCGCCTTCGACGACGTAGTACAGAACCGGTAGCACCACGAGGGTGAGCAGCGTCGAGGAGATGAGGCCACCGATCACAATGATCGCGAGCGGCTGCGAGATGAAGCCACCCTCTCCCGTGAGACCGATTCCGAGGGGCAGCAGAGCAAAGATCGTTGCCGCTGCCGTCATCAGGATCGGGCGGAGTCGACGCGACGACCCTTCGACAATTGCCTCCCGAGCTCGCATACCGCGCGCGCGGTACTGGTTGATCAGGTCGACGAGCACGATCGCGTTAGTGACCACGATACCGATGAGCATGAGCACACCGATGAGCGAGGCGACACCGAGCGGGATGCCCGAAATTACCTGAAGTGCGATAGCGCCGGTCGCCGCGAACGGCACCGAGACGAGCAAGAGCAGCGGTTGGCGCAAGCTCTTGAAGGTTGCGACCATCACGACATAGACGATCAGGATCGCAACGAGGAGAGCAAGACCCAACTGCTGGAATGCATCCGTCTGTTCCGTGGCCACACCACCGAGGGCTGCCGAAGCACCCGCCGGCAAATCAGCCTCGTCCACAGCCGCCGCGACCAGAGCGGATGCCGTACCCACATCGTCACTGCTCGGCGTCACACTCAGAGTGGCGCTACGCACACCCTTCACCGAGGTGATGCTCGCGGGGCCATCTTGCACGTCCACAGTCGCGACGTCGGTGAGCGGAACCAGACCGGCGGCACTCGGAATCTCGAAGTCGCGCAATTCTTGAATCGTGACGGGGGCGATCTCGTTGAGGATATAAATCGAGAGGGTCGCTTCGTCGATGACGGCGCTGCCGACAGCACTCGGATTCATCGCACCGGCAACAATTCCACCGACAGCAATTTCGCTGAGGCCGAGTTTCGCGGCCTTCTCACGATCCACCGTGATGGAGATGAACGGCTGCTGCTCCGAGAGGTTGCTCGTGGCTTCGGCAACGACGTCAAGATCGCGTACCTGTTCGAGCAAGGAATCCGACGCTTCCCGCAGTTCGGCATCGCTTGTAGCGGTGATGTTGATCTCAATGTCCGTGGAGGCGAAACCACTCGATGCGGAGTCGAGTGTGATCTCGCCGGCATCGTCGAGATCTGAGACAGCGTCGCGAACAGCTTCTTGGAGTTCAACCTGGTCGACCTCGGGGTCAGTCGTCAGCGAGAAGGTGCTCGCTCCGCTACCCGAGAACGCTGCCCTCAGCGAACCTCCGCTGGAGCCGATGGAGAGCTGGACGGTTTCGACACCCTCCAGACCAATCAGCACTTCTTCGACCTTCTGCGCTGCCATGTCACGCTCTTCAAGGCTGGCACCGAGCGGGAGAGTTTGACTCACCGTCAGGGTGTTCTGGCCGCTGTCACCAATGAAGTTGGTCTTCATCAGCGGAACAAGTGCCACGGTACCTCCGAGCAACAGCACCGCGGCAAGCAGGGTGGCGAGCGGACGCTTGAGCGTCCAGTTGATTACCGGCAGGTAGCCGCGCTGCAGAGCAGTGACCTTCTCTTCCTGCGGAAGACCAGCGGCGTGAGCGTGTTCGACAGCTTCCTCGGTGTGACGCGGCGCAGCCTTGTTGCCCAAGAACCAGTACGCGAGTACCGGCACAATGGTCAGCGATACAAAGAGCGAAGCAGCAAGCGCAATCGCCGTGGTGAGCGCGAACGGTCGGAATAGCTCACCCGTGACATCGCCGACCAGAGCGAGCGGCAAGAACACGGCAATGGTCGTGACGGTGGATGCCGTGATGGCTCCCGCAACTTCCTTCACCGCAGCCTGGATCGCCTGCAGCTTCGGCTCCCCCATGGTGACGTGGCGCTTGATGTTCTCTATAACCACGATCGAGTCATCCACCACTCGACCGATCGAAATCGTGAGCGCTCCGAGGGTGATGATGTTGAGCGTGTAACCCGAAACCTGCATCCCAATGAAGGTGATGAGCACGGATGCCGGAATCGAAATCGCCGTCACCAGCGTCGAGCGAATCGACAGCAAGAACACCAAAATCACGATCACGGCGAAGACAAGGCCGAGCAAACCTTCAGTGGTGAGACTGTCGATGGACTCCTGGATGAACGGCGCCTGATCGAAAACCACGGTGAACTGAGTGTTGCTGCCGAGCGCGCTTTCGAGCTCCGGAATGAGGTCATTCACGGCTTGCGAAACGGCGACAGTGTTACCTGCCGGGCTCTTGGTGATCGCAATTGTGAGGGCGTTTTCGCCGTTGACGCGCGAGATCCCGGTCTCCGGGTCGTCGATAACCTCGACCGTCGCAACATCGCTCAGCGTCACGACCTCAGTGTTTGAACCGCCGAGCAGCGGCAACGCTTCAATCGCGTCAACCGTCGTGATGCGGTTACCGGCCTGCACCGTCAGGGTTTGACCATCCTCCGTGATCTCACCGGCGGGCAACAGCACACCGTTGTCATCGAGGGCGGCCGTGATGTCCTGGTTGTTGAGACCATTAGCGAAGAGTTTGTCGGCGTCGGGCGTGATTACCACCCGCTGCGTTGACGTACCAAGCAAGCTTGCGTCGCTGACGCCATCCACCTTTTTGATATCAACGAGAGTGGATGCTTCGAGCTTGCGCGATAGCTCACGCGGATCAAGATCGCTCGACACCGCAATTTGCACCACCGGCAGATCGGTGAAGTTGAACGTGAAGACCTGAGTGTCCGCGGAATCGGGAAGTTGGCCCGAGATGCGGTTGATCGCGAGCTGAATCTTCTGCTCAGCCGTGGCGATGTTGGTGCCGTACTCGAACGACGCCGAAATGTTGGAGAAGTTGGAGTTCGAGGTCGAGGTGGTCGACTCGAGCCCAGGAACGTTCTGGATGGCGGCCTCGATGGGGCCCGAAACATCCTTGTCGACGACCGCTGGCGAAGCCCCCGGGTACGTCGAAACGATGAAAATCTGCGGCAACGATAGCGACGGAATGAGCTCCTGCTTGAGCGACGTGAGCGCCACGCCACCGAAGATTCCGATGACGATGGTGACAAGCGCGATGAGGGCTCGGTTGCGCAAAGAGAAAACGGAGAGCAGATGCACGGGGAACTTTCGTTGCTGTTAAACGCGGGCGCGGTCGCAAAACCACTTCTTGGTTAGATCAATTCTCTCAGCACCCTCAGTATTCCGCGTACTCTCGCGAGATTACATCTGCGTTAATCCTGCCGCTGCCGCCGGTGGCGCACTATCGCCCGTGGTGCACGCTGAACGTTAGACCACGTTCGCGAACTCGTTGCTGGCCGGCGAGAACGGATGCCGCATCACGGTCGACCAGGCTGCGGCGAGCGCCGAAACACCGTGCTCCAATTCGGCGGACCCCACACTGAACGGAATGCGCAGGAAGCGTTCGAACGCGCCATCCATCCCGAAGCGCGGTCCGGCCGCAATGACGAGGCCTTCGTTGCGGGCGGCGAGTACGAGCTGTGAGCTCACAGGTTGGCCGAGGCCGATCCACGCGGTCATTCCGCCCGGGGTATGCGGCACTTGCCAGGACGGCAGTTGCTCGGCGAGGAGGGAGGAGAGGTGCTCGCGGCCGGCCCGCAGAGACGTGCGCCGAGCATCCAGAATCGAGGGAAAAGTCTCGAGAATGTTGGTGACGACGAGCTGTTCGAGCAGCGGGGTTCCGAGGTCACCGGCGGAGCGAGCACGCACGAGTTGGCGAATAGTGGCGTGGTCGGCGCGGATCCAACCGGTGCGCAGACCACCCCAGACCGTTTTACCGACTGAACCCACGGAGATGGCGTTGCCGTGCGCGGCGAAGGGCAGCCGACTGCCGGTGCCATCGAGATCGAGTTCGGCCATCGTCTCGTCAGCGATCACAGCAGTGCCCTGGCGAGCCGCAAGCGACAGCACCTTTGCACGCAGCTCGTCGGGCATCGATTGGCCCGTCGGATTGTGAAAGTCGGGCATGAGATAGGCAAGCGAGGGGCTCGTGCGCTGGATGGCCTGCTCTACGGCGATGGCATCCCAGCCAGTCTCGGTCGAGACCCCGACCGGCACGAGGCGAGCGCCGGCCGCCCGAAGCGCATCGAGCGCGTGCGGGTAACTCGGGTTTTCCATAAGGGCACGGTCACCGCGCGACATGAGCGTGCGAGAGATGAGCGCGATGGCGTGCTGGGCGCCGAGCGTCACCATGATCTGGTCGGGGCTCGTGGGCAGACCGCGGTCGGCGTAACGCTGAGCGATGGCCTCACGCAGCGCGGGGATCCCCACGGGATCGAAGCCCGACTCACCCAGATAGGCCGGCAACTGCTCGGCCGCACGGCGGGACGCTTCGACGACTTCAGGGGCGGCTGCAATTGTGGACTTACTGAAGTCGAGCATTTGTGGCGCCGCCGGGTCGGGAATCAGACTGGCCCGATGCGGCAACTGGGCAACACTGCCCGAACCGCGGGTGCTCTCCACATAACCGCCTTCGCGCAGCGCCGAGTAGGCCGCCGACACTGTTGTGCGACTGATGCCGAGAGCGAGCGCCAACTCACGTTCGGCCGGCAGGCGCGTCGAGGTAAGGATGCGGCCATCCATGATAAGAAGGCGGATGCGGTCCGAGACGGCCAAATACGCCGCCGTGGATCCTGCTGCGCGCCACTCACCCATCATGACGACCAATGCGCGGGCCGAAAGGCTATTCATGAGGCCACCATAGCCCGATTGGCCTCTTGTTAGGAGTCCAATTTCGTAATTGGATGCTTTTATGACTCCCCGCCTCACCATGACGCGACGAATCGCGCAGCTCGGCTTCGGCCTGTTCTTCTACGGCTTCGCCATCGCGCTCATGATTCGCGCGGAAATCGGTGTGGCCCCGTGGGACGTACTGGGGCAAGGCGTCTCGCTCACGACCGGCATACCCTTCGGCCTCGTCACCAACATCGTCGGCTTAGTCGTGCTGCTGCTGTGGATCCCTATCCGTCAGAAGCCCGGCATCGGCACCGTGTTCAATGTGGCCCTCGTGGGACCCAGCGCTCAAGTGGGGCTCTGGGTCTTGCCCGAGATCGAGGGGCTCGGACTACGCATTCTCGTTTTCGTTGCGGGATTGCTCCTGCTCGGCTTTTCTACCGGACTCTACCTCGGGGCACGCCTCGGCCCCGGGCCACGCGATGGCCTGATGACGGGCATCCACCACCGCTACGGCGGCAAGATTTGGATCGTGCGCAGCGGCATCGAGCTTGTGGTGCTGACGATCGGCGCAATCTTGGGCGGAAATCTCGGTTGGGGTACCCTCGCGTTCGCGCTACTCATCGGACCCATCGTGCACTTTACGATGCCCTGGCTGATGGTGCCCGCAGCTGTCACGGCCGACGCCGTGGCGACGCCGGAGCCGAGCTCCGACCCCGCCGTCGACGAACGAAGCTAGGAAACGAGGCTGCGCTGCTCGAGCAACGCAGCCTCGTGAGCTTTGGAGCCGTGTCGCCCGCGCCCTGGTCCCAGCGCGAGCCCCGGCGCTCTAGCCCCAGTGTGTGGCGGCAAACGCGACCATAGCCGCGCGCACGAACTCGGCGCCCGCCTGTCCGCCGTAGTTGCGAGCGAAGCGCGGGTCGGTCACGTACATGTCGGCCAGGCCGAGGTAGTACTCGCGCGGCGGCCCCGCCTTGCCTTCGCTCGGGGTGCCGGGGATTCCGACGAGCCCGTCGAACTGACGCTGCGCAAGCGCCTGAGCCTCGTCGCTTTCGGGGTCGTCACCGCGTTCGGCAGCGGCGGACCAGTCGGCCGCGAGTTGTTTCTGCGCTGCCACGAATGTTGCGCGGTCGGCGGTGCTCATCGCCTTCCACCAGCTGTCGCTTGCCGCGTACGAGTCGGCACCCCAACGTTGCTCCACCTCGTCTTTGTGCGCAGTGTGGTCGAATCCGTCGAACATTTCTTCAGCCATGAGGGGCTCTCCTTCTTCAATCTTGTGGATGGTGCTGGTCACCGACGCGATGAGGCGATCGATGCGCTGCTTCTCGCTTTCCAGCAGGCGCACGTGGTCACTCAGCGCTTTCAGGTCATCGCGGTGCCCGGCGAGAATCTCGGCGATGGCAGGAAGGCCGAGCCCGAGTTCGCGCAACAGCAGGATGCGCTGAAGGCGGGCGAGGGCATCCGCGTTGTAATAGCGGTAGCCGTTGGTGCCGATGCGGCTCGGGCTGAGGAGCCCAATGTCGTCGTAGTGCCGCAGCGTGCGCGACGTGGTGCCCGTGATGCGGGCGACGTCGTTGATGGAACGCTCGGTGGGTGCGGTGCTGTCGTGTGCCATACCTCGACGGTAGAGATTGACGTTACGTCAATGTCAAGCGAAAGTTCGCGTTAGCCCCGACGCGACTGCCCGCAGCGGGCGATCCGGCAGTGCCTTTATTCGGTAAATCGCACCGGAACGTAGACATCCTGAACCCGGTCATTGAGCGCCGTGTGGTCGTTACGCGTAAAGATGCCGCACTCGTTGGTGATGCAATCGGCGTCTTCGCCGAGCGGGTCGCCCAGTTCGAGATACGCGGTGAAGGTACCCGTAGCGGTGTCGTCATAGCTGCGAGCGCCAAAGAGACGCCAAGCCCAGTCGGCATTGATCCAGTTGCTCGGAGCCCACTGCACGGTGCCTTCGGCCACGTTTTCTTGCTGCTGGCTTGGCACGCCACCGATGCACGGCCCCGGCTTGTCAGCCGACGTTTCTGGGATGACGCACACGGCAACATAAACGCCTTGAGTTCCGTCGTAACCGGTTCCCGTCACGACTACCCGTTCGCCACGAACGAGCGCCTCGGTATCGATCGGCTCGCCATCTTCTCCGGCGAGAGTCAACGTGCGGGTGCGACCGTCGTCTCCCTCGGCAGTGACCGAAAGCGGCCATTCTCCGTCAACGAGCTGCTGGCTCGACTGACCCGAACTCTCGTGGGTGAGGATCGGCACGACGATGATGGCGATCGGCACGAGCAACACCACAACAATGATGAGCACAATCCACGGCCAACGACGGCGGCGCGCAGCAATTCGGGTCATGGCTTCAGTCTAGGACTGCACAGGGTCCCGCCAAACGGGGGTGGGTGACGCAGCATCCCTGCCGCTTGCCCTAGGGTGATCGTGGAGGCAGAACCCGCATGAGCCGTGGCACACGAAAGGCAGCACATGATTCGTGAAATAGCTGCTGTCGGGGTCGGCGGCGCACTCGGCACAGGAATGCGTTTTGCCCTCGACCTTGCCTTTGCTACCGATGACGGGCTGTTTCCTGTCTCTACCCTGATCGCCAACATCCTGGGTAGTTTCGTTTTGGCGCTCGTTGTCGCCGAACTGTGGGCACCATCCCCCGCATGGGCCCGCGCCGGCTTAGGGGCCGGCCTCCTCGGATCGTTCACCACCTTCTCTGCTCTCGCAGTGGCCGCCGTGCATCTCATTGGCGTTGATCAGTGGCTCCCCGCCCTCATCTACGTCGCCGCCACCCTCGTGCTCGGGCTTGCTGCCGCCGCTCTGGGACTGCGCATCGGGCTTGCCCGTCGGAGCCGCCCCGATCTGGTGAACGAATGACCGCCGGAGTTGTCGTTGCGATCCTCGGGGCGGGTGCTGCCGGGGCAGTACTGCGTTACCTAACGGCGCGCGCGTTCTCGTCGTACACCGGCTTCCCCTGGGCCGTGCTCGTGGTGAACGTTGTCGGTTCCGCGCTCGGTGGCACCCTCGCCGGGCTCGCCCATCTGGGCACCATTGACGCAAACCTCGAGGTCATTCTGCTCACCGGACTGTGCGGCGGCCTCACCACCTTCAGCACACTGAGCGTGGAGACGATGCAGAACGTCACCGTGAAGCGGATGCGCGTTGCGGTGATCAGCGTGCTCGCCAACCTCGTCGTCGGCATCGGCGTCGCCGCCGCCACCTACTTCGGGTTGATCGCGCTCGCTTCCTAGGCCGAGCGCGCAGCGGCGATAAAGTCGCGGATGCGCGTCACATCTTTCACGCCGCGACTCGCTTCGACACCGCTCGAGACATCCACCCCATCGGGCTGCAGCGTGCGCACGAGTTCGGCGACGTTGTCGGGCGTGAGCCCACCGGCGAGAATCCACGACTCCGGCAGAGCGGTGCCCTCCAGAAGCGCCGGATCGAAGGTAGCGCCAGCACCGGGCTCGACGGCGTCAATCAGGAGCCGGTCATCCGCTCGCAATTGACCGGCGAGGCTGCGGCGGCGATGGTCCTCCACCGAGATAGCCCGAATAGTACCGAAACCTTCGGTGCGCAGCCGATCGAAGTCGGCGTCGCTCTCATCGCCGTGCAACTGCACGGTCGCGACGCCGGCACGGCCAGCGATAGCGAGCACCTCGTCAATCGGCTGGTTGCGAAAAACTCCAACGGTCTCCATCTCCGAAGGCAGCCCCTGCGTGAGCGAGCGTGCCAAAGCGGGAGTCACGAGACGCGGGCTGCCGGGAGCGAAGACAAATCCGATCGCATCGGCACCCGCCTCCGCTACCGTCAGGGCGGCATCCGGCGTACTGATGCCACAGATTTTCACAAATAGTTGGTTCAAGTTGTTGTCGCTCCCGGTGACGAGAGTACTCGGACCGTGAGCGACGGGCTACTTACGCTCAGGTCGT
The DNA here is from genome assembly GCF_057365065.1 of Salinibacterium sp. 10G20-15. Taxonomy (NCBI): domain Bacteria; kingdom Bacillati; phylum Actinomycetota; class Actinomycetes; order Micrococcales; family Microbacteriaceae; genus Salinibacterium; species Salinibacterium sp. 10G20-15. The sequence goes on along the minus strand of NZ_CP195118.1, from coordinate 1,403,313 downwards.
TAGCGCTTCGGCCAACTCCACGCGGGTTCATCCAGCATCCCTTGCCCGTCAACCGCGGTTTCTCCGTCGACTTTGACGAGATGGATGCGGCTCGCTCCTGATTCGTCGAGTTCGTCAACCAGCGCAGAGGCGTGCGATACCACCACGATCTGAGTCTGCTCGGCTGCCGCCTGGATGAGCTGCGCCAGGGGTGCCAGCAACCGGGGATGCAGGCTCGTCTCGGGCTCGTTCAACACGAGCAGCGCGGGCGGGTTGGGCGACAACAGTGCCGCAACCAGCAGCAAGAACCGCAGGGTGCCATCCGAGAGCTCGTGGGTATCGAGCGGGCGCAAGAGCCCGGGTTGCACCATGACGAGCGAGAACAACCCGTCGCTGGATTGCACCTTCACCGAAGCGCCATCGAAGGCTCGTGCAATTGTGCGATCGAGCAAAGCGGCATTGCCGAACTCGCGAATCGTCTGGAGTGCGGCAGCAAGGTTGGTTCCGCTGTGGCTCAGCACCGGAGCACGAGTGCCCAGCTGCGGCTGCCGCACTGGCGCGTGCGGGTCGGTGCGAAAGTGATCGTAGAAGCGCCATGAACCAAGGTTTTCGCGCACCGTCAGCAGTTCAGGGGTTGCCGAAGGGTCCGCGAACGCGGCCACCATGCTCTCGGTGGGCCGCAGCCGGTAGTCGTGCGGCACCCATCCGCCCGAATCACCCCGTACGCGCACTGCCCCGTTGCGCCGTTCGGTCAGCGCGGTGGCCGGGCGCAACACCGAGCCGCTGAAGACGGCTTCTGCCTTGATCTCCGGGTCACGAGCAAACATGGTCTGCTGATTGGTAGGCAGCCCGAAATCGACGGCATAGCCGAAGTCGCTGCTGGCGTAACCGAGCTTGAGTGCGACGACATCGCGACGCATCGTTCCCTCAACCGGATGCCCGGAACGACGTGCCGCAGAGGCGCCTGCCTCGGGCCCCGCCCACAACAGGGACTGCACGCCGCCTTCTCTCGCGAGCGCCGCGATGGCACCGGACTGCGCAACCTCGGCAAGCAGGCGCAAGCTGCGGTAGACGCTCGACTTTCCGACGCCGTTAGCTCCCGAGATCACCGTGAGCCCGGTGAGGGGCAGCACTATGTGCCGCAAAGAGCGGAAACCGTCAATCGCCAGCGTCGTGATCATGCCGCGAGCCTAAGCTCAACAGCCGTCATTGCCACGCCGCAGGCCGTGTCCACTCTCCCGAATCCCGCGCGACAGCGCCAGCCCAACAGAGCCCGCACGAACAGCGCTCGCTAGCGCCCGTTCTTCATGGCTTGAATCTTGCTGAGGGTGGCGATGGCCTGGCGGGCGATCATCCGTCCCGCTCGGTTGGCGCCAATGGTGGAGGCTTGCGGGCCGTACCCGGCGAAGAAGACGCGCGGGTCTCGCCACGCCACGCCCTGCCCCACAGCTACGCCGCCTTCCTTCTCGCGCAGTTTCAGCGGAGCAAGGTGGCGCAGTTCTGGCCTAAAGCCGGTCGACCAGATGATGGCATCCGCTTGCTGGAAGGCACCGTCTTTCCAGCGCACCCCGTTCGGTTCAATGCTCGAGAACATCGGACGCGGCGTCAGAACGCCCCGTTCGATTCCGGCTTGGATGCGGCGGGTGCGCGGTACGCCCGTGCCGCTAACGATGCTCGGCAACACTCGCCCGGCACGCGCCGCTTCGTCTTGAAGGAGCACTGCTTCTTTGCGCGCTTCGAGATTGAGCGGGCCGTCTTCAAGAAAATCAATCGGACGGCGACTGACCCACGTGAGGTTCGAGGCAAGGTTTTCGAGTTCGAGCAGGAAGCCGATGGCGGAGGTTCCGCCGCCCACCACAACCACGCTCTGGTCGGTGAATTCGCGGGCACTGCGGTACTCGCTCGTGTGCAAGTGGCGACCTTCAAACGATTTGAGTCCCGGATACCAAGGGATAAAGGGTGCACCCCACGTACCAGTCGCGTTAATGATCAGCATCGTGCTGACCGATTTCATCTCCTCGCCGTCGAGGGAGAACGTCACGTTGAGATGCTCACCCAAGTTATCGACGGCCACCACATCCGCACTTCGCACCACTTGAAAGCCGTAATGCTCTTCGTAGGCTCGGTAATAGTCGGCGACTACTTTCTTGGCTGGCATATGACGGTCGGCGGTTTCGAAGCTCAGCCCGAGTTCGTCGAGACCCGGTAGATCGTTAATGCGGTGTGCCGATCCGATGCGCAGCGCTTCCCACCGATGCTGCCAGGCGCCGCCCGTTCCCGGGCCGCGATCGAGCAGCACAAAGTCGTTTCCGGGGTCGAGACCGAGTCGTCGCAGGTAATAAGCAACGGAGAGGCCCGCTTGGCCAGCACCAATAACGACAACGGAGGTGTCGGTTTCGGTAGTGGATGTCACGGGCTAACGTTACCCGCCCGAACGCCACCTGTGCATCGCCAACCAAGACCTTTCTGTCTCGCATGCTAAACTTCAGGTTAGTTTTCATCCATCCCTGTTCGCTCGTTCGCTGACTACCGTCAGTGCACCGGGACAGACGTATGAGGGGGTCTCGCATGGGACGCGGCCGTCAAAAGGCAAAGCACACCAAAGTTGCTCGGGATTTGAAGTACTTCAGCCCAGACACTAACTACGGTGCGCTCGCTCGAGAGTTGAGCGGATCAGAAAACACTGCCCCGGTTTCCGACGACAGTGAGAAGTGGCCAGAATACGCCGCTGACTCGTACAGCGACAAGTACGACGTCGAAGACGAAGACGACGAAGAAACTCGTAGCGCTTAACACGCCGTCTTCACCGCAACGTTCTAAGACTGAGGCGAGCATCTAACCCCGCAGGGCCGGATGCTCGCCTCAGTCGTTAATTCCCGCGTCTCGCTACGAACAGCTGGCCGCCTCGGCGACTAGCTTTCGCGGCTCCAGCCCACGAGCGTCGGCACGGCATCCTCAGCGAATCGCTCGTAGTCCTCAGCGGTGTTGTAGGCGTGAGCGGCAAGACGCAGGTAGCCGGCGTCGCGCCAGTTGGTGATCTGCGTTTCGAAACCGAGCTCGTCGGTGATGCGCTGGCGCAGAGCTTGAGCCTCGGGGCCCGTTGCCGCGAGGGTGCCGGGCAAGCGCAGCAGGCGCATTCCGGGGGCGGGGGCTGCGACATCCACCCGGGATTCTTCGCCTGAGGCAGCGTCGAGAGCATCCGCGACAATATCGGTGGAGTAGTCGAGCAGCGACTCGATATAGCTGCGAATGGCATCCCAGCCGATGCGATCTTCCAGACCTGTGATCGCGTCCACTGTGGCGAGATAGGGCGTGTAGTCCATCGTGCCCTGCTGGTCGAAGCGCGCGGGGAAGGGCTCGTCCATTCCCCACGAGTCGATCACCGGGTACAGCTCTTTCGCGAACTTCTTCTCGGCCACGAGCACGGCTGTGCCGCGAAAACCGCAGGCGAACTTGTGCAGGTTTCCGACCCAGGCGGATGCTGCGACGCCCTCTGCAGGCCGGTGCTGCACGCCGGGCGCGTGCGCTGCATCCACAAGAAGAGGCACGCCATGCTTCGCGGCCAGCGTGGCGAGTTCGGCGACGGGGAACTCGCGCGCCGTGGACGAACTCGATGCGTCAATGATGAGGCCCGCAGGTTTTTTGGCGAGCGCCTTGCCGAGCACGGTCACGATCTGCTGCGGCGAAGCATCCAACTCGATCGGCACGGTGCGCACTTTGGCTCCGCGTTGACGGGCTTCACGCTTGGCCGAGAAGGCGACGGCGCCGTACGCGTGGTCGGTGATGACAACGTCGTCGCCGGGCTTGAGCTGCAACGCGCGAATGGATGCCGTCATGCCAGCACTGGCGTTCGGCACGAAAGCGAAGCGGTCGGCATCCACTCCGATGAAATCGGCAAGGTCAGCACGAGCCTGCGCAACACGTTCGGGCGCAGCGCCGAACCACCGCTGCGGCGCACCTTCGGCTTCTTGCAAGTAGGCGAGGCGGCGCAGCTGGGCGAAGACCGGAACGGCACCGTAGGAGCCGTGATTGATGTGACGCCAGCGCGAGTTGAGGCTCCAGAGCGCGGCGGCGCGTGACCCGTCTCGCGTCAGAAGGGGTTCGGGGCGCTGTGTTGCGTCCGCATCTGTTTCGGCGGCTTCCGCGTCGACGTCGACGTCGCTAGCCGCACTGTCGTCCTGGTTCTCGTCCACCACGGTGGACACGTCTTCGGGTTCTGCTGATTGCACGTCGTTGTCGACGTCAACCGAGTTGTCGGGCTGCTTAGTTGCCATAGCGCCCATTCAAGCGCACAGCACCACCATTCACACCCTTGGCACCCTGTTCGAAGCCAGAAAGATCGTGGGCGGCCGTCGAAACACGACCAACTTCCCACGAGGGGATGCCGTCGGCCGTGAGGGCGGCGATGGTCGCGTCGGCAGCATCCGCCGCCACAATCGCGATCATGCCGATGCCGAGGTTCCAGGTTCCTTCGGCACTTTCGAGGCTGGAACCAGCCATGTCCGAGAGCACACGGAATACGGCGGGCGGCGACCAGGTTGAGCGCTCAACTTCGACCCACGAGCCAACGGGCAGCACGCGTGCGAGGTTGGCGGCGATGCCACCACCGGTGACGTGGCTGAGCGAGTGCACGGCGCCGGGCTGAGCCTCGAGCAGGTTGAGTAGCGGCATTGTGTAGAGGCGGGTCGGCTCGAGGAGCACTTCGCCGACGACTCCGCCGAGTTCGTTGAGGTGGTCGCTGTATCCGACCTTGTTGTTCGCCAGAATGTGGCGCACGAGCGAGAAACCGTTCGAGTGGATGCCCGAGGACTCCATCGCGATAACAACGTCGCCATCGGCCACGAGGTGCGGGCCGAGCTGAGATCCGGCTTCAACCACGCCGGTTGCTGCACCAGCAACGTCGTAGTCGTCGGGGCCGAGAAGACCGGGGTGTTCTGCCGTTTCGCCGCCGACCAGCGCGGTGCCGGTAGCCGAGCATCCACGAGCAATACCGGCGACGATATCGGCGATGCGTGAGGGAACGACCTTGCCGCACGCGATGTAGTCGGTCATGAAGAGCGGCTTGGCGCCCACGACGATGATGTCGTCAACGACCATACCGACGAGGTCTTGACCGATGGTGTCGTGCTTGTCGAGCGCCTGAGCGATCGCAACCTTCGTGCCAACACCATCCGTCGATGTCGCCATGAGCGGGTGCTTGTAGTCCTTGAAGAACGAGGCGTCATAGAGGCCAGCGAAGCCGCCGAACCCTCCGACCACGTTGGGCCCATGAGTGTCGCTGACGGCCGCTTTCATGAGTTCGACGGCACGGTCACCAGCGGCGGTGTCAACACCGGCTGCGGCATAACTGGAGGAAGAGTTCTCGGTCACCGCTCTAGCGTACCGGTCTGCAGTTATCCAGTCGCCGCAGATGCGCCGGGGTATGAGAAACTAGACCGTACTCACCCCGGGTACGCGCTCTACGACCTCAGGGAGCCACGCGAAAGCATGTGCGGCATTGTCGGTATCGTCTCTTCTCAACCCGTCAACCAGCAGGTTTATGACGCCCTGCTGCTTCTGCAGCACCGCGGTCAAGACTCCACGGGTATCGCCACGGCAGACGGCAGCACGCTGCACCTGCAGAAAGCCAACGGCCAGGTTCGCGAGGCGTACCGCACGCGTGACATGCGCAACCTCGTCGGCACCTCCGGTCTCGGCCACGTTCGCTACGCCACCAAGGGCAACGCGTTCAATGAGCAAGAAGCGCAACCGTTCTATGTGAACGCGCCCTACGGCATCATCCTTGTTCACAACGGCAACCTCACGAACACGCAGCAGCTCACTGACGAGCTGTTCCGCATCGACCGCCGCCACCTCAACACCACGAGCGACACCGAACTTCTCGTCAACGTGTTGGCCAACGAACTTCAAGAGCAGGTTTCGGGTCTCGACCTCGACCCTGAGCAGGTCTTCACCGCCATTGAGCGCGTGCACGACCGCGTTGAAGGTTCCTACGCCGCGATCGCACTGATCGCCGGCCACGGGCTGCTCGCCTTCCGCGACCCCTACGGCATTCGCCCGCTCGTGCTGGGCCGCCGCCAAACAGGTCTCGTCGGTGATGAATGGATCGTGGCATCCGAATCTCTCGTGCTCGAAAGTGCCGGCTACGACTTTGTGCGGGATGTCGCGCCCGGTGAAGCTATCTTCATTACGCCCGATGGTCAGATGTTCTCCAAGCAGTGCGCCAAGGCTCCGGTCTTGATTCCGTGCTCGTTTGAATACGTCTACCTGGCTCGCCCAGACTCGATCATGAACGGCATCTCCGTTTACGAGGCTCGCCTGCGTTTGGGCAACAAGCTTGCCGACACGATCGCCAAGTACACGCCCATGGGTGACATCGACGTAGTCATGCCGATTCCCGATTCGTCGCGCCCCGCCGCAATGCAGGTCGCCCAGAAGCTCGGTGTTGAATACCGCGAAGGTTTCTACAAGAACCGCTACGTGGGCCGCACCTTCATCATGCCCGGCCAGGCCGAGCGCAAGAAGAGCGTGAAGCAGAAGCTAAACGCGATGGGTACCGAGTTCAAGGGCAAGAACATCCTGATCGTCGATGACTCGATCGTGCGCGGAACGACCTCGAAGGAGATCGTGCAGATGGCCCGCGAGGCTGGCGCCAACAAGGTCACTTTCACCTCAGCAGCGCCGCCAGTGCGCTTTCCCCACGTCTACGGCATCAATATGCCGTCCCGTGCGGAGCTCATCGGTCACGGTCGCAAGATCCCCGAAATTGCCATGGAGCTCGGCTCCGATGCGCTCATCTACCAAGAGGTCGAAGACATGCAGGCTGCGATCACCGAAGGCTCGAACGTGAACTCGCTCGAAATGAGCTGCTTCACGGGCGAATACGTTTCGGGCAACATCACCCCCGACTACCTCGACTGGCTCGAGCAAACGCAACTGAGCTAGTTAGGCTGCGGCACTAACCGCTGCAGGACGGCGTTGGCCGTGACGAATCGAACGGCACGTTAGTCGGCGTCGGTCTCCGTGGGCGCCTCTTGAAACTGCACCCACGTCGCACCGGTGCCTGGGAAGTCGCAGTTGTCTTCTGCTAGCCATACTTCTATCCGACCGGCTTCGTCGCTATCGTCCATGGCATGCCCGGTGACTCCGATACCACCCGTGCGTCGGTAGCTTAGAGAATCTGGCCGAGTGGAGCCGGTGTACTCCAGCAGTTCGAGTCGGGCGCCAACCGCGGCGGGCATATCGTCGCCCTCCAACACGAAGTAGTGGGTGTAACCGTTCTTTGGTGTGGGCTCACCACCAGCCCCTTCGCAAATCACTTCACCAACGGTCGCTGCCTCGAAATCCGCCACCGCTCCGTCGAGGTTGTCCAGACGATCTTGCTTCCAGTTCGGGTCCAACAAGAAGCAGCCGCTGAGCGAACTTGCGAGCAGCAGTATCGTGCCCGCGGCAAGCGCGCGCTTGCCCATCGTGTTCATGCTCGCCTGTGTCATGCAGAAAAGTATCGCAGTCGAAAGAACGAATTGAGTCCGTTCTTTAAAAAATCCTCGGTTTAGTGACGACTAGTGCGTCTCGGGCAACAACACGACCGACTACCTCGAATGGCTCGAGCGTAGGCAGTCGGGCTAGCCGCACCAGGAACACTCGAAAGTATTGACATGTTCTTGCGAAACACCTGTCGGTGAGCGCCTTCCACCTAGGGCGACTCTTGAAACTGCACCCACATCGCATCGGTACTCGGGAACTCGCAGCCGTCTTCCGCCAGCCACACTTCTATTCGGCCGGCTTCATCACTGTCGTCCATCACGTACCCAACGGCCGCAATTCCATCGGGCCGTGTGTAGCTCAGAGAATCTGGCCGAGTGAACCCGGTGTACTCCAGCATTTCGAGTCGGGCGCCCACCGCAGCGGGCATATCGTCTCCCACAAAGACGAAGTAATGGGTGTACCCATTCTTCGGAGTTGGTTCGCCGCCAGCCCCCTCGCAAATAACGTCTCCGACATTCGACGCCTCGAAATCAGCCACAGCACCGTCGAGATTGTCCAGACGATCTTGCTTCCAACTCTGGTCGAACAAATAGCAGCCACTGAGCGACACGGCGACGAGCAAAGTCGTTCCTGCGGCCACCGCGCGCTTCCCCACCGCAGCAAACGTCGTGCGCTTCATAAAGTGGAGTATGCCAGTCGAAGCAGCACATTAAGCCTCTTTGCTAAGAAATCTTCGACTTAGCGAGGGCCGGCTAAGCGCCGCTATTCGAGCGTGCCCTCGTAGGATTCTGGTTCTGAGATCTCATGCTCGGCCGTGCCGGTCTTGGCGCGACGGCGCGATGAACGGTCGGCGATGAGCGCGACGAGAGCTCCGACGGCAACGCCGGCAGTGATTCCAAAGAGACTGAAGTAGCCAAAGAGCGCCCCGAATCCGACTGACGGATCCACGGGGAACGACATCGTGAGAATGAACGTCGCGATGGCACCGAGCCCGCCACCGACGATCATGAACGCGCCGTACTTGGGCGCACGGCGAATGCTCACGCCCGTCGATTCGACCGTGGTCTTCATCGCAGGCTGCTGCGGGGCGGATGCCGCGGGCTCGTGTTCTGGCGTAATACTCACGGAGCTATTCTCTCCCACACAACTGGGAGGTATTCGCTGAGGTCGGCACGCGACCCCGAGGCGCTGATATCGCCGGAGTCGAGGGCCTCGGCCCACTCGCGTGTTCCCGTGGCGAGGGCAATCCAGGTCTCGGCATCCATCTCAACAACATTCGGTGGGGTGCCGCGCGTGTGGTTAGGGCCTTCGATAGCTTGAACGGCGCCGTGCGGTGGCACTCGAACTTCAACTGAGTTGCCCTCCGCGGTGTTGGCAAGCACCTGCAAGAGGTAGCGCACAGCAGTCGCGATAGCGTCGCGGTCTGCCCGACCGTCGCGCACCAATCGGATGCTTGCCTCGCCTGCAATGGGGGCTATTTTCAGCTTTGCCATGCCTGAACGCTAGCAAGTTGGGCTGAACGCTAACAACTGAGGCTGTGGGCTTGGTTAGGCTGTCGTTGTGCGAATTCTTGTTCTAGGTTCCGGTGCCCGCGAGCACGCCATCGTTACGTCTCTCCTCAGCGAGGAAGAGGCGCACGAAATCACCGCTGCGCCCGGCAATGCCGGTATCGCTTCGGTGGTTGAGACGGTGGCGCTCGATCCCACGCGTGGTGACGTTGTCACCGAGTATGCGCTCGACAACAACATTGAGTTGGTTGTTATCGGGCCCGAGGCTCCTCTCGTGGCCGGTGTCGCCGACGATCTGCGTCGCCGCGGCATCGCCGTGTTCGGCCCGGGCAAGGCTGCCGCTGCTCTTGAAGGCAGCAAGACTTTCGCCAAGCGCATCATGGATGCCGCCAACGTTCCCACCGGTCGCGCCCACCGCGCCGGCTCCTTGGACGAAGCGATCGAGGCTCTCGACGAGTTCGGCGCCCCCTACGTAGTGAAGGCCGATGGCCTCGCCGCAGGCAAGGGCGTTCTCGTGACGGGCGACCGCAACGCCGCCGTTGACCACGCAACGTTCTGGCTCGGCCAGGGCAGCGTTCTCATCGAGGAGTACCTCGCCGGCGAAGAGGTCTCCCTCTTCTTGCTCAGCGACGGCCACAACGTTGTTCCGCTCTCGCCCGCCCAGGACTACAAGCTCGCCTACGACGGCGACAACGGCCCCAACACCGGCGGAATGGGTGCCTACTCCCCCCTCAACTGGCTCCCCGATAACTTCGTTCAAGAAGTCATCGACACCATCGCGATCCCCACGATCCGCCAGCTCGCCGACGAGCAAACGCCGTTCATTGGCCTTCTTTACTGTGGCCTCATTGTCACGAAGGACGGCATCCGCGTTATCGAGTTCAACGCTCGTTTCGGTGACCCCGAGACGCAGGTTGTACTCCCCCGCCTTGTTACGCCGCTGAGCTCGCTGCTCTACGCAGCGGCGACCGGCGGCCTGCCCGACCACGCGACTCCCGTCTTCACCGACGACGTGGCCGTCACCGTTGTGCTCGCCAGCGAGGGCTACCCCGAGAACCCCAAGATCGGTCGTCCGATTACAGGGTTGGATGCGGCACTCGCCGTTCCCGGAATCACCATCGCCCACGCCGCCACCGCCAGAAAGGGTGACGAGTTTGTCGCCACCGGCGGACGCGTGCTGAGCGTTGTCGCGACCGGCGCAACCTTTGCGGTCGCCCGCGAACGCGCCTACGAAGCGCTCGGCCACATCACCCTCGAGGGCGGGCACTACCGCACCGACATCGCGCTTCGCGTCGCCCAGTGAGTAACGCCGTGAACGATGCTGGAGCAGGTGCTGGCGTGAACGATGCTGCGAGCGCGTGGACGCTGACGTATTCCGGCAAGGTCCGTGACTTGTATGTGCGCGCCGACGAGCCCCAGCTTGTGCTCATGGTTGCCAGTGATCGGGTCAGTGCGTTTGACCACGTGCTCGAGCCGGGCATCCCGAGCAAAGGCGCGCTGCTCACGCAACTGAGCAAGTGGTGGTTCGCGCAGCTGCCTGACGTTCCGAACCATTTAGCGGATGCCGCTGGCGTTGATGCGCCTGCGGAACTGGCTGACCGGTCGATGATCGTGAAGCGCCTGGAGATGTATCCGGTGGAGTGTGTCGTTCGCGGCTACCTGTCGGGTAGCGGTTGGCTTGAATATCAGGAGTCGCAGAGCGTGTGCGGCATTGCGCTGCCAGCCGGTTTGAGCGATGGCGACCGCCTGCCCGAACCGATCTACACCCCCGCGTGGAAAGCGCCGATGGGTGAGCACGACGAGAACATCAGCTTTGAGCGTACCGTCGAGCTCGTGGGTACTGAGGTTGCGACTGCGCTTCGGGATGCTTCGCTCGACATCTTCGCCCGAGCCTCCGCCATCGCGGAGACTCGCGGCGTGATTCTCGCTGACACCAAGTTCGAATTCGGCGCCGACCCGGAGACCGGTGCTCTTGTTCTCGCCGACGAAGTTCTGACGAGCGACTCGAGCCGCTACTGGGATGCCGAACTTTACGCCGCCGGCGGCCCCGGTCGCCTCGCAAGCTTCGACAAGCAGATCGTGCGCAACTGGCTCTCCGCCAACTGGGACAAGCAGGGCGTTCCGCCCGAGCTGCCCGCCGACATCGTGGAGCAGACTGCGGCGCGGTATCGCGAGCTCATTGAGCGGCTCACCGCGTAGCTCAGTGTTAGCTTGAATGGATCATGATCAGCCCGCTCGGGAAGCCAGAATAGTAGTGCGCGAGTTCTGCTGACTGGTCGAGGTCATCGAAGCTGAAACGCAGCCCGCATCAGTTCATGTTCGCCAATGTTGCCTCTCTCAGAAGCGACCGGTCATCTTCAGTCAGAAGGCGGCTCGGCATTCGCCCCGTGTAGAGCTGCGAACGGTGTCAGCCGCCTTGCCTTTCATCAGCGCAATTGCGACAGCGCCACAGCGATCCGCTCTTGGAGAGCCACGTTCAATGCTCCTGCGAAGGGTGTGTCTATCGCTCGTACGTCATCCGCCGCGCACAATCTCGCGACCGCCTCGGGTGCGCGCGCGGCGAGCGCACGCAGGTCATCCACGAATGCCGAGCCATCAAGCCCGATATCTTCGGCCTGCGTGTGCCATGCGTTCGCGTCGATAGCCGCCAAGCGATAGTTGCCATCCACCGATTGAGCGAGGCGTGCGGTCTTGGTGTTGAACGTGTCGTAGGGCGTGATAGTCGCAATGTCATAGAGCGGGGCAAGCGCGACAGCGGAACCCCGCTCAAGGAGCGAGTAGTTCTTCGCGTGTGCATCCGGGGCACCGATCAGCCAGTTGAAGGCCACCGCCAGCAAATATCGGTGAGCGCTGGCGTCGGCGCGATCCTTGGGCTGAGCGCGCCGCAGTAAACGAACAACGTCGATGATCCCGGGCCCGCCATCGTCTTGGTATTTTTGCGAGGGAGACACGCTGAGGGCTTGACAGAGATCTTCTTGGTGCAGGCGCTGGATGCCCGCCGGCGTCACTCGCCGGTCGTAACGCTCGACGACAATCGCGTGAGTGCCGTCGAAAGAACGAATCTGGGTGAGCGCTGCTGGTAGCCCCAGCTCACGAGCGAGGGCGAGACAGACATGCTCATTGAGCGCCTGCTCCCTAAACTGCGGGATGCCAGGCTTCACAATGTGGGTTGTTGGAGTGCTGCCGAGTGCACGACCCCACCCTCCTTCAACAGCTACGAGCGCGAACTTCGCTTGCGCTCCGGCCAGACTGAACCGACCGTCGGAGTCATCGAACGTCCACGCGTTAGGGTCGGCGTTGAGTGCACGCAATTGCGCGCCGATCGCGACATCGTCGACCCGCTGCACTTCGTGAGCGTCATCCGGTCGCTCGCCTTCGGGCAAGAACTGCACTGCGCCCGCGCAATCCCGACCGTAGTGCTGAAGGAGGGAGAACGGATTGTGCTCGTCGGCTTGCGGACTCGCCAGCACCGCCCAGCGTTGGAGAGTTTCAGGATTGTCGGGCAGTAACCCCCACAGAAATGGGTCGACGGCGGCCGGGGGATGCACTCCCACTCGAAGCGGCAGCGAGAGCGACAACGGGGTCGAGCCGCGTGCCTGTAGATACTCCCGCTCATAGGTAAAGCTGGAAGCTCGCACGTCGCATTCAAGGGTTCCAGCGCGCTGTGAACCCATGAAAACTGCGAGCATTCGCTTCATTCTGGAACCTCACTCGGGGCGTTTCCTACGCTGTTGTTGCTAGCGAATGACTGTACGTAATCGTCTAAGTCGTCAGCGGGCGGGGTGTCATCGAGGTGCAATTCAAGCTCGAGCTGAAACAGAGTCCGCAGCAACGCTTCGAGGTCGATTCGAGCCTTACCCTTCTCGACTTTGACGACCCACTGACGTGCGACTCCCACCCGGTCAGCAAGGTCCTGTTGGGTGAGTCCGAGCTTTCGGCGCTTATCGCGGATTACTCGCCCCACATCGGCAGCTGTCACCAAGATCGCCATCGGGTCCCCTTTCTGCCGGATTAGTTTCCGTAACGCTCACCCATAAACCGTTTGTACGCAAAACCGACCATTTAGTTCAATGTACGCAAAACGCTACACCCAGTGCAATGTACGCGCAATAGAGCACGGTCGACCATCCTTCGCGACCCAGCGCCTGCCGACGCCGGTGCTCTCGCACGATTGCTTCCCGCGAGCTCGCAAGAAGCGTATTCGTACCTGCCGCCGTAGGACTTCTTCACCGCCGAGTTTCTGGCCAAGCGACAGACGATGTGGGATCACATCCTCAACAGCCCGAGTAAGGAGTTGAGCATCCAGCTCGACGCGACCCTGGGCGACACCGCCGTTCATCGGCGTTCGCATGGCGCGATAGCCGGCTACCGCACCACCATGGGCTCTTGCCCTCTCCCGCAACTTAGGCGCACTCGCTAATCGAGAACCGCAGTGACTTCCACTTCAACGAGCACGTCGGGTTCGAACAAGAAATCAACTCCGATCAGCGAAGCTGGCGGCAGCGGAAAAGGGATGCCGAGTTCGCGAGTCACCAACTCGATGCCTGCCATAAACTCGCCGATCTTCTCCGGCGCCCATGCCGTCACGTAAAACACCATTCGAACCACGTCGGAAAAACTAGCGCCAGCGGCGGTCAGGCCAACGTTCGCATTGCGAAGCGCGTGCGCAACCTGCCCCGCGAGATCGTTCGATCCGCTCGGGGCTCCTCCCCCATCCCGCGCCACTTGCCCCGCAACAAAGACTTGGCGCGATCCCGACGCGACCGCGACGTGATGGTAGGGAACGGGCTGCATTAGGCCCTCGGGCGAAAACAACTGAACACTCATGATTGACTCCTTGATTCGTAGGGCAGTAGTCCATTGATAGTTGGTATCTAGCGGTTACTTCAACGAAACTAGGTGTCATGACGGTAACGCGAGACACGGCGATAGCCGCCACCAGCGAACGCTTCGAGATCGGCGCGAGGCATCGCGAGCTGCTCGACCACGTTCTCGATAAGTGGTCCCTCGAAGTTCTCAACTTGCTCTGCGATCGGCCGTCTCGCTTCAGCGAACTGCGCCGCGCCATCCCCGCTGTCTCGCAGAAGTCGCTGACCACAACCTTGCGCCGCCTGGAGCGCAACGGCATCATCGAACGCGCCGTTCTCAGCACCCGCCCTTTAGCGGTCGAATATCTCATCACTCCGCTGGGCAAAACGCTTCGCTCCCCCATCGATGAGGTCCTCCACTGGGTGGATACGAAAATGCCCGAGGTCGAGAACGCTCGACGTCGGTTCGATGATGAAGCGGACTGAGGAGACAAGCCAGCAGTCGTGAGGGCCGAACCCCGCTCGAAGTCACTCTTTGCAACTCAAGGCGGAGAACGGCCCTTGGCCCAAAAGCCTTAGCGCAGGGCAGTGACCCCGAAGGTGGCGAGCACACCGAACAGCACGCCCCAGATGATGATCGAGATGATCTGCCAGACGATGACGGCGTTGCGCGAAGCACCGAACGACACCATCGCGGCCGAAGTGATCTGGCTGGGCAGGAGGGTTTGGCCGAGCAGGCTGACTCCGGCAACTCCGTAGCGATCGAAACGCTGGCGCAGCTTCTGGCGACGGGGCGCTTCGGGCTTGGGCTCGCGGCCCGCTGCAACCTTGGCACGAACCCGGTGCGCTACGAACACGAAGATCAGCATCGAGATCACGTTGCCGATGATCGCGGCGATGATCGCGACCATCGGATTAATGCCGGTGACAATTCCAATCACCGACCCGCCATACGATTCCACATACGGAATCGCGGCGATCAGAATCACGCCTACCCACTGCAGCAGTTCGGGGAGTCCAGCGGTGAAGGAGCTGAGGGTGTCGTACATGGTGTGCCTTTCTTAAGGGGATGACGTAGTTCGTCCGGCTTGCGACTATCTGAGGTGCCGGCGATGTATCAATCCTCGCCGCAGCCGACCGCGCTGGGCAGTGCCGCGGCGTCACGGCATCCAGTGCACTTTCGCACCCGCGACTGTGACAAATGTCACTGCTCTACGCTGGGGCCATGCTTGAAACCACCACGCCTGCGATGCCCGGCGGCAGCGAACACGCTCGCGGTGTTCGCGGCGTACGCGCCACCTGGAATTACACGCTCGGCTCGATCGTGTTCTTCTACATCGTGCTCAACGCGATCGTGATTCTCAACATGCTCGTGGCCTTCGCCGCCTCACGCTCCCCGATTGACGCGGCCCTCATCGCGCTGGCGGTGGCAGCGGCTGCAGCCCAGGTTCGCGGATGCTGGTTTCTTCGCACGGAGCGCGGGCGCGGCATCCCGAGCACCATGTGGCTCGCAGCTCTTCTCGCGCCCGCCATTACCGTATGGGTGCTTGGGCTGTTCAGGCCCGAGATCGGATTCTTGGCGGCGCTTCCGCTGTGGATGGGCTTCTGCGTTATCGCACCGCTCCTGCCGCGACGCCACCTCTGGAGTGTGCTGGGCGGTGGACTTGCTCTCTCGATTGCTCATCCCGTGCTCTCGACCACCGTTCTCGGCAACCCCGTCAATGCCGGGGTGACGGGCGATTTCTGGCTCGTGCTCTTCTACGGCCTGCTCTTGCCGGTGATGGTGCTCACGGGTTTGTGGTGGTGGGACATTGTCGTCACCCTCGACCGCCTTCGTTCGAGCGCTGCCGAACTCGCGGTGACCGAAGAACGACTGCGTTTCGCCTCTGACCTGCACGATATTCAGGGGCACCACCTGCAAGTGATCGCCCTCAAATCTGAGCTGGCCGAGCGGATGCTGGCCATCGACCCCGCAGCAGCCCGCGAACACATTCACGAAACTCGGATGATCGCCAAGCAAGCCCTCGAAGAGACCCGCTCCCTCGTGGCCGGCTATCGCGAAGTCGAGCTGGACAACGAACTCGAGAACGCACGCGAAGTGCTCGCCGCGGCGGGCGCGCACTGCGATCTGGTGATTGGCCGAATGCCGGACGATGCCGACGTGAGGCGCGCCTTGGGGCTCGCCGTGCGCGAAGCGACCACGAACATCTTGCGCCACAGCGAAGCCAGCCACGTGTCGATTCAGCTCACTAGCAGCGACACCGAAAGTACTCTCGTGATCAGCAACAACGAGCTGCGGAGCTCGGCCGCGGCGGGAGAGACTCCCGGTAGCGGGCTTGTCGGGCTCCACAGCCGAGTCGCTGCCCTCGGGGGTGAGCTCGCCACTGAGGTTGATGACAACGGAGATCGCTTCGAGCTGAGCGTGCGGATTCCGGAGCGGTCGCGGGTGACAGCGTGAGCGGGACTGGCGCGAGTGGGGCCAGCGAAGCACCCCGCATCATCCGCCTGCTCATTGCGGACGATGAGCATCTCATTCGCGGTGCGCTGAGTGCACTGCTCAACTTGGAAGCCGATATCGAGGTCGTCGCGAGCGTCGACAACGGTGTTGCTGCGGCAGAGCAAGCGCTCGAACTTCAACCGGATGTCTGCCTGCTCGACCTCGAAATGCCGCAGGCCGATGGCATCGAGGCGGCCACGCGCATCCTCTCGACGGTCGCGACGAAGGTCGTCATTGTGACCCGCCACGCTCGACCCGGCGTGCTGCGCCGCGCTCTCGCCGCACGCGTTTCAGGCTTCGTGCCCAAGTCGACGCCCGCCGAAGACTTGGCCGCTGTGATTCGTGATGTCGTGGCCGGCAAACGCTACATTGATCCCGAAATTGCGGCGACGGCCCTCACCGCCGACCGCTGCCCTCTCACGGATCGCGAGCTCGACGCACTGCGGTTCAGTCGCTCCACGATGAGCGTGCAGGAAATCGCTGACGCTCTGCACCTCGCGCCCGGAACCGTGCGCAACTACCTGTCGTCCGCGATGACGAAACTCGACGCTCGCTCGCGGCACGATGCCGCCGATAAGGCGTGGCAGCAGGGGTGGATCTAGCGAGTCGTGTAGCCGTAGGTGAAGTGCCCGGCGTAGCGGAACCAGTCGCCCAGCAGCGGAGTGCGGAGCCGAACATCCACCTGCTGGCGTCCATTGGCCCACGATTCGTCGACCGTAACCGTAGCGAGAGCGGGGATTCGGACCCGCAGGCCCGCCAGATGTAGCCACTGGCGATCGGACCTCAGCTGCATGCGGCCATCAATAACGGTGAGCATCATGCGCACCTCGAAGCCGCCGCGGCGCCCCAAGAAATCGTGCAGGTGACCGTCAACGACGCGCATCTCATCCTGCAAGACGCGGTCGCGGCCGGCGAAGTGGAAGGTGCGTACGGCGCCGAGGGCACCATCCGTGGTGGGGGTGTTGAGGACATCGAAGGGCACGTTGTGCTCGTACTCGGGAAAGAGGATGCGCTGCCACGCCATGAAAGCCAGCACCGGTTTCAGGATGCGCAGCGGCGCGCCCGCTGCGTCGAACACTCCACTGCCGACGCCAACGCGCTGACCACCGTCGAAGTAGGGGCGGAGCTCAAGAGCGAGCGTGTCGAGCTCGGCACCGAGCACACGGCGGTAAACCGACTCACTCACGATTGCGACCGCGATCCGGCTTGCTGAGACGTGGATGCCGCGGGATGCTCGCGCAACGAGCTCACGCACCGTGAGAGCAGGTCACCCAAGATCGCTTGCTCGTCCACGCTGAGTTTCGACTTCATCCGGTCTTCTACTTCTCTGACTGCCGCGCTTGCGGTGACGAGCTGACGTCGGCCGCTGGCGGTGAGTTCGACGGGGAGTACGCGACCAGCGACTGGCTGCTCGGGTCGACTTACGAAACCGTCGCGCTCAAGAGATTGCAGCAACACGTTCATCGCTTGGCGAGTGACGAAAGCACCGCGGGCAAGCTCGGAGTTCGAGAGGCCGGGTCGCTGGGCCAGCAGTTCGAGGCACGAGTAGTGCGTGATGTTCATGCCGAGCGGACGCAGCACGGCCTCCATGGACGACCGGAGGGCACTGGACGCTTCCTTCAGGAGGTAGCCCAGCGAGGTATCGAGATCGATTCCGGTCGGCGGTTGCGTCATGTCAATATTCTGACATAGAGTGTGCGATGTCAACTAATTGACACGCATAAAAGGAGAACTATGAACCCCGCATCCGGCCCCGATTTCATCTCATTGCAAGTTCGCGACCTCGAAGCCGCGGGCGCCTTCTACGAAAAATACCTCGGCTTCAGCCGCCAGCCCGGGCCGCCCCACGCGATCGTTTTCGGCACCACCGCGACAGCTTTCGCAGTGCGCGCCCCCGCCCCCGGCGTTGACCTCGACTCGGTCTCGCAACTCGGACTCGGCGTCGGCATCTGGATGCACGCCACTGACACTCAAAGCATCCACGACGCCCTCGCTGCCGACGGCATCACAATCACCTCGGCTCCCGTTGATGGCCCCTTCGGGCGCACCTTTACGTTCGCCGACCTCGATGGCTACCAGATCACGCTCCACGACCGTGCGTAGTTCACAAGCACACTGCACAGCGACAACGCCGCGCGCCGACTCTCACCCACGACTAGACCACGGACAGATCTAACCTGAGCGACACTTGCTTTCCAGGTTTGGGCGTGGTGGGATCGAGAGCATGATTCTCCTTGGTTGGGCCTCAGCAATTGCGGGCGGCTATTGGAGCTCCGCCCTCGTGGTCCTCCTGTTTCTTCCGGGCCTCATCATGATCCCCGTGCACAATCGCAGGGTTGCTCACAGTGACGTCCGATGAGGGACGAACCTGCGGGCCATGGCCCGTAAGGAGAATTTCGGGTGCTAGCTTCCCGCTGGCATCTCGTTGAATTGCACGATGAGCTCGCCGTAATCCTCGAGGCCGCCGGCCGACCAGCGCCCTGCCGTGCCCTCGCGGCTGCTGCATGCGCTGCATTGGTTTCTTGAGTCCTACGGCGTCGAGCCGAT
This sequence comes from Salinibacterium sp. 10G20-15, assembly GCF_057365065.1. NCBI lineage: Bacteria > Bacillati > Actinomycetota > Actinomycetes > Micrococcales > Microbacteriaceae > Salinibacterium > Salinibacterium sp. 10G20-15. Next base: position 1,384,486 of record NZ_CP195118.1, on the reverse strand, counting down.
CGACACAGACAACTGCTCTTGAGTCCCCGCTACAGCTACTCGCCCCGCGAAGCTACGAGACTTGCACCCCAACCCGATGCCAGCCCTCGGCACCGTCGGGTACGACGGGAACGGGAGTTTCCGACTGCGTTGTGCCGTCAGCATCCGTGGCCCGCACTTCGATAATGTGGTTGCCGCTGGTGGCTTCCCACGGGTAGACCCACTGCACCCAGGTGTCTGCGGAGATCGCGGTCGCCAGTTCGGCATCCTGCCACGCGCCGCCGTCGATGCGGACTTCGACGCCAGCGATTCCGGTGTTCGGGGCCCAAGCGACACCAGCCACGGCGACAGTACCCGCTTCGACCGTGGCGCTTGCGCTCGGCACATCGATGCGGGACTGAGTCTTGACAGGGCCTTTGGCCGACCAACCACGATCAGTCCAATACGCCGTGGCATCGGCGAAACGCGTCACTTGCATCTCGACAACCCACTTCGTGGCGGAGACGTAGCCGTACAGCCCAGGCACGACCATCCGCACCGGAAAGCCGTGCTGTTGCGGGAGCGGCTCGCCATTCATCCCGACCGCCAAAATGCTTTCGCGGTTTTCATCTTGCAGCGCTTCGAGGGGCGTACTGGCCGTGAAGCCGTCGATGCTGCGCGAGAGCACCATGTCGGCCCCCGCCAGCGGTTTCGCTTTCGCGAGCAGATCGCGGATGGGGTAGCCCAGCCACATGGCGTTGCCGACGAGATCGCCACCGACAACGTTCGAGACGCACGAAAGCGTCGCAGCAGTCTCGACAAGGGGTAGCTCAAGCAGTTCGGCGAAGGAAAGCTCGATCTCGTTCTCGACCATTCCGGTGATGCGCAGTCGCCACTCATCCGCATCGACATTGGGAACGACGAGGGCGGTATCGATGCGGTAGAAGTTTGAGTTCGGGGTGATGAGCGACGAGATGCCGGGCACATCGAGACTCGCGCTGGCGGGGATGGCAGGGGCGGCAATGGCCGGCGCCGGCAGCTTGAGGGCGGTACGCACGGCATCCACAACCGTGGCGCTGGCATTGACGACGCGAGCGCCGACGCCCACGAGAACTGCACCGACGGATGCCACACCCACGATGCGCAGAAAATCGCGACGCGACGCGGCCGGCACCCGGGTGGGAGTGGCGGATGACCGTTGAGCGCTAGCGGCACGCGCGGCCGCCGCGCTTCCGGCAGGCGTCGTGGCGGGAGCGACCGGGGCAGAGTTCACCCAGCGTCGCAACCGAATCATGGTGATGCGCAACACGAGAACGCCAGCGACGACGCCGAGAACGGTGGGCATCGGCCAGCTTGCCGTCGCTTGGGCGCGGGTTGTCACGGCGATCGTCGCGATCACGCCGACGAAGACGAGCAGGATGACGCCCCAGCTGGGCCGCGCGTATTCAACGAGACCGATTGCCACAGCGAGAACCAGCACGAGCAGCCCCACGCACAGCAGCAGCACAATCTTGTCGTTGGTGCCGAAGAGCGCGATCGTGAGGTCTTTCAACCATGACGGCGCGAGGTCAATGACGAGGGAACCGACAGCAAGCACGGGGCTGCTGGCGGGAGAGATGAACACGGCAAAGAATTCGGCGACGGCGAGCACCACGGCAGCACTGAGCACGCCAAGAACTGCCGACCAGGTGCGGATGCGCTTTACGCTCAGTTCGACGGGCGGGGCAGTCTTCGTCGCGGTGGTCACAGGCAAATCGCTTCTTCCTCAGTAAGACGAGAGACCGGGGGTCTAGACGCCGGGCTGGACTTTGAACGCCCTCTTCCAGAACCGCCGAAACAGGAGTCACAACCAACCCTAGACGCGGCTGCTGTATAGACGGCGGCAGGGTTCAAGATGAGTCAAAACCGTAAGAATTGGCAGTGAATCGGGGCGAGTCGCTGCGCTAGGCCGAGACGGGCTCGTACGTGCCGCAGCTGAAGCGACTGCGGTAGGCGCTGGGCGTGAGGCCAAGTTTGCGCGCAAAGTTCTGGCGAAGAACAGCAGCGGAACCGAAGCCGCTCTCCCACGCCACTTGCTCGAGCCCCAGCTCGGTCTCCTCAAGAAGTCGTTGCGCGTGCAGCAGTCGTTGCCTCCCGAGCCAGGCTGCGGGGGTGGTGCCGAGATCCGTTTTGAAGCGTCGGGCGAAGGTGCGCGACGACATTTGCGCGCGGTGAGCAAGCTCCTCGACCGGCAACTCCTCGCGAAGGTTCTGCAGCATCCAATCGGTCACCGCGGCAAACGATTCGGATTTCACGACCGGCAAGGGCTTGTTGATGAACTGCGCTTGGCCGCCATCTCGCTGCGGCGCGATCACCATGCGGCGCGCGATGCGATTCGTGATTTCTGCCCCGAGTTCTTGCCGAAAGAGGTGCAGGCAGGCGTCGATACCCGCCGCCGTTCCCGCACTCGTGATGATGCGGTCATCCTGCACATAGAGAACGTCGGGGTCGACGTCGATCTGGGGATACATCTCGGCAAAGGTCTGCGCGTACATCCAGTGCGTTGTTGCGCGGCGTCCATCCAGCAGTCCGGATGCCGCCAAAGTGAACGAGCCGCTACAGATGGCCAGCACCCAGGCTCCGCGCGCGACCGCCCGCTCGAGCACTGCGGAGACTCGGGCATCCACGGTTCCCCACATTGCACGAGGAATCGGGGTGAGCACAATCACGTCTGCCTCATCGGCGAACGACAGGTCGTTGTCGACGTTCATCGTGTAGCCGATACTGCTGCGGATCGCGCCCGGGTCTGCAGTGAGCACCCGAAAATCGAATGGCTGGATGCCGTCATCCGTGCGATCGAGTCCGAAGGCTTCGCAGGCGAGCCCGAACTCGAATGGCGTGAATCCGTCCTGCACGATGACTGCGACGCGCTCCATGGGAACCTCAACTCTTCACTGGATACGCCACTCACAAAGTTGGCAGTATTCGTTCGATAGATGGCATAGCTGCCACTGTTGGCACTATTTATACGATCGTAGCGTTGGTGCCATGTTCATCGCAATCATTATCGCCACCGTCTCAGCCCTCGCCATTGTGGGCACCATCCGCGAACTCCCCCAAGGGGGCAGCCGCCGAATTCCCAACGATTGGAGCCGCCTACCTTAGACCTCTGCCATCACTGCTCTGCGATCATTGCTCCATGAGCACAGTGAACGTCCGCCCCATGACCGCGAGCGAGTTTGACGCGTGGCAACACGCAACGACCGCAGAATTCGCCGCGGAGCAAGTCGCGATCGGGCGCTGGCCGCTCGAAGGTTCGGTCGAGCGGGCTATCGCCGACAACACCTCACGCCTGCCGCAGGGCATGAACACTCCGCGCATGCTGTTCCTGCAGGCAACGGATGCCGACGGCGCGACTGTCGGGCACGCGTGGGTCAGTCTCGACCACCCGCAAGGGTCACCCGACTTGGCGTTTCTGTACGACATCCACGTGGCAGAAGAGCGCCGCGGCATGGGCTTCGGTCGCGCACTTCTCGCCGCAGTCGAAGCCGCTGTCGTGGATGCTGGGGTGCCTGCTCTCGAGCTAAACGTGTTCGGGCACAACACGCCCGCCGTCTCGCTGTACGACTCTTCGGGCTACGCCGTCACCACGCAGCAAATGCGCAAGACGCTCAGTCCGGGCCGCAAATAGGAGCATCTTCTCAGGGAGGAATAGTGCGTGCCAGTCGGTGTTGACGTTGATACGACCGACAGAAAGAGATCCGCTGTGAACTTGTTTTCTCCCACGACCCTCGGCGAGCTGAACCTCTCCAACCGCTTGGTGATGGCACCGCTCACTCGCACCCGCTCGGGGAAGACCGGCGTTCCCGGCCCGATGGTCGTCGAGCACTATGCCCAGCGCGCCTCGCTCGGCCTGATCGTGTCTGAGGGCACCTACCCGAGCCACGCCGGGCAGGGTTTTCCGGGTCAGCCCGGCCTAGTCGAGCCCGAACAGCTCGTGGGATGGCAGCACGTCACCGACGCAGTGCACGCGGCGGGCGGCCAGATCGTCGCACAAGTGATGCACGCCGGGCGAGTAACCCACGAAGCCACCAACGGCGGATACCCCGTGGTCGGCCCGAGCGCGATCGCGATCAACAGCCAGACCCACACCTACGACGGCAAGCAGCCCTACCCGGTTCCGCATGCGCTCACCGATGACGAGCTCACCGGTGTGATTGACGAGTTCGTGACGGCCTCGCGCAACGCCGTCGAGGCGGGCTTCGACGGCGTGGAGCTTCACTCCGCCAACGGCTACCTGCTGCACGAGTTTCTCTCCCCCACCTCCAACCAGCGCGAGGGCCAGTACGGCGGCTCCCCCAAAAACCGCGCTCGCTTCGTGATCGAAGTCGCTACCGCGGTCGCCGAGGCGATCGGTGCCGGCCGCGTTGGCCTGCGCATCTCACCACAACACAACATCCAAGACGCCCTAGAAACAGACGATGCGGATGCCCTCGCGACTTACGGCGCGCTGGTCGACGGCCTTGCCCCACTAGGGCTTGCGTACCTCAGCGTGCTCAACGCCGACCCCACCGGCACCTTCGTGCAAGAGCTGCGCGCCCGCTTTGGCGGACCGGTGCTGCTTAACAGCGGCTTTCAACAGATGACGACTCGCGACGAAGCACTCGAGCTCGTGCGCGACGGTCACGCCGAAGGAGTTGTCGTGGGCCGCCCAGCCCTCGCCAACCCCGACCTGGTCTATCGCTGGCAAGAAAACCTGCCGCTGAACACGCCCGACGCCGCCACCTTCTACGGCGCCGGTCCCGAGGGCTACACGGACTACCCGACCTTCGAGCCAAGCTAACGCGCCACTTGAGCGGCCAGCCACGAATGACGTTTCTGGCATTTTGACGACATTTGGTCTCTCAAGTGTACCAAGTGCGTGCTACATTGAATGTACTTTGCCATTAGTACATTCAATCTTTACGGAGCTGCCTCCATGCCCGATCTCGTCGTACTCATCTGGTTGAGTTTCCGCTCCATCATCATTGGGCTGGCACTGGCAGTTGCGTGGTGGCTGACACGAGGGCGCACAAGGCGGCTGCCCACCGGACTGACCGCTGCAGTCACGGCGACCGCGACTTCCCTAGCTCTGACCGGCCTCATTTACCTGAATGCGGCCATCGGGTTCCCCGTACTCCAGCCCCCGTTGTCCGAGCATCTTCCGCTATGGGTATTCGAGATGCGCGTTCTCTGGGCTCTCGCGATCGGAATCCTCGCCGTCGCGCTCTGTGCCATACCCATCGGCCCCCACACACCGCGTGGTCACGCAAGCCTCACCCGGCGAACACCGTTCAGCTTCGGCCGTCGGTGGTGGTTCGCTAGCGTCACCACAATTGTCGGCACGATCGTCACCGTTTCCGTGCTGGCCGGGATGGCTTCCGAACCAGACGAAGAGGGCCTCTGGCGCAACTACACCGTGGATGCCGGGAGCTCAATCTCGTTCGGAACCCGAATCTACGGCTGGTACTACTCGGTGCCTGCGTTGATGCTTCTCGCCGCACTCATCGCGGTCACCATCGTCGTACTCTGGCTCATCGCCCGCCCTTCGCTCAGCGCCAACCTCGACGACGATGTGCGGATGCGTCACCTCAGAACCCGGAATATCCTCGCTATCGCGAGCGGAGCTCTCCTGATTCACCTCGGCTCAATATTCACGTCACTGTCCAATACAGCGTCATTGCGGGGCGGCGCCGCCATCGGCGAAAATGGCTGGGGTTCGTGGACAACCCCGTTTGCTGCGATGCAGCCAGCTCTCCTCTTTATCGGCCTCGGCATTGCTGCTCTCGGATATGCGCTCTGGTTCGGGGTTCTACTTTCTGCGGCGTTCATGCGTCGCACGAGCCCCGGCACCGCCACCGCCACCGCCACCGCCACCGTTCGATCATGATGATTAGCTTGGCGGGGTCCTCCCCCGCTGCCGACCAAATTCGCGACCAAATTCGCGGCCTTATTGCCGCCGGAACTTTGGCCGCTGGCGAACGAATACCGTCAGTTCGGCAACTTGCAAAAGACCTCGGCGTTGCCCCCGGAACGGTCGCGAAAGCCTACAAAGCGCTCGAATCTGAAGGACACCTTCGCACCCACACCGGAGGAGGAACCCGCGTCAGCGCAACGGCATCGGCTACACCTCTCGCCGTTGTCGAAGCTGCGCGCGCTCTCGCTGAAACCAGCGGGCGCGCAGGTGTCGACCTCGAAGAAACCACCCGGGTTCTTCGTGCGATCTGGGCGTCGCAAGAGAGGGACGATTAGGGCCGCCCGCTAGCTAGTGAACGGATCCAAGCCGGTCGCCTCGACCGCAACAGCCCAGAGCTTCTCGGCAGCCTCGGGATCGATCGCCCACGCCTTGGCGCCGCCAGTCATCATGTCAGTGTGGTCATCGGCCACCACACCCTTGATGGAGCAGTCTTCGCAGTAGGCACCGCCACGGTCGGCGAGCTCGGGAGCGGTTGCCGCCCACAGTCCCGTGGATGCACCTTCGGCAGGCGTCTTGAACAGCGGGTTCGGGTTGCCGTCTTCGTCGATCCACTGACGAGCAAGCAGTTCTTCGCGGGGCATGTTGCGCTGCAGATCAGTCATGATGCCACCGGGGTGCACCGAGAACGCGTGGATGCCACGGCCGGTCAGGCGAGCATCCAGCGCAACAGCGAGAAGGGCATCCGCTGTCTTCGACTGGCCATAGGCAACCCAGGGCTCGTAGTCGGTGGAGTCGAAGTTGATGTCGTCGAAGTTCACGGGTGAGCGCCAGTGGCCAACGGACGAGTACGACACGATGCGTGCGCCATCCTGCAGCAGCGGCTCGAGGCCCGCGACGAGCGCGAAGTGCCCGAGCAGGTTGGTGCCGAACTGCAGGTCCCACCCTTGAGCGGTGCGCAGTTCGGGCGTTGCCATGACGGCGGCGGCGTTGATCATGAGGTCAACGGGGGTGCCTGCGTCGCGCATCCCGGCGGTGAAGGCGGCGACGGAGTCGAGGTCGCCGAGGTCCATCGCCTCGATCTGAACGCCGTCAACACCGGCGAGCACTTCCGCTGCCTTGTCGGGGCGACGGGCAGGAACGATTACTGTCATGCCCGCGTCGGCGAGCGCCTTCACGGTTTCAAAGCCGAGGCCCGAGTAGCCGCCGGTGACGACAGCGGTCTTGCCGGCGAGGTCGAAGCCGGCAATTACTTCGGATGCCGTACTGCGGTAGCCGAAACTTGATTCGAGGGGCTGTTGGCGGGCGATCATTTCTGCGGAGGAGATCATGCTTGTGACTCTAAGAGTTGGAGCGCACTCTAGGTCAAGCGCGCCAGCACACTCCCAGACAATTTGCCGTCTTTCGAACAACGCCCCACCTCACGCGAACAGAGAAAAGCCCGGGCCGACCGAAGTCGACCCGGGCTTGATCCCTGGTGCTAGCTCACGTGAGCGGTATTAGCTCTTGGTGACCTGGAAGTACAGCGGAACCGAATCCCAACCGAACTCAACGTTCTCGACCGTGTCAGCCGAGACGCCGGTGGCGTTGGAGTACCACAGCGGAATGCTGGGCAGGTCCTTGAGCAGAACTTCCTGAGCCTGCTGGTAGAGCGCGGTTGCCTCGTCGACGGACTCAGCAGCTGCACCCTCCTTCAGGATCGCGTCGAACTCGGGGTTGGTGTATCCCTCGAAGTTCGAACCGGCACCGGTCTGGTACAGGGGTGCGAGGAAGTTGTACAGCGACGGGTAGTCGGCCTGCCATCCGGCGCGCGTTCCACCGGTCAGCGTGCCAGCAACACGGTCCTCGAGTGAGGACTTGAAGTCGGGGTACGACTTGCCAACAGCTTCAATACCGAGCGTGTTCTTGATGCTGTTTGCTACAGCTTCAGCCCATGCTTGGTGTCCGCCGTCGGCGTTGTACGCGATGTCGAACACAGTGTCACCGTACGGTGCGATGGCGTCAGCTTCAGCCCACAACTTCTGAGCTTCTTCGGGGTTGTACTGCAGCACGTCGGCACCCTTGAGCGAACTCGAGTAGCCGTCTACGACGGGCGACGTGAAGTCGGTGGCCGGCGTGCGAGTGCCCTGGAAGATTACGTCGGTGATCTCGTCACGGTCGATCGACATCGAGATAGCGGCGCGACGCAACTCTCCCTCTTCCCCGCTGAAGTGCTCAAGGTAGAAGGGGATGTTGAAGCCCTGGAAAATGGCTGCAGGCTGGTTGATGGCACGGTCGCCGAATTCGTCCTCAAAGATGCTGAACGCACTGTCGGGAACAGCGTCGAGGATGTCAAGGTTTCCCCCCAGAACGTCTGCGTAGGCAGCATCCTGCGAGGTGTAGAACTTGAAGGTCACTCCACCGTTGGCGGGGGTGCGAACACCGTCATAGTCAGGGTTCGTCACGAGGTCGATTTGAACGTCGTGCTGCCACGCGTCTTCGCCGTCCATCATGTACGGACCGTTACCGATGGGGTTCTCGCCGTAGGCTTCCATGTCCTCGAAAGCGACGGTCGGCAGCGGCATGAACGCCGTGTAGCCGAGGCGCAGGGGCCAGTCAGCTTCGGGCGAGGTGAGAGCTACTTCGAACGTCAGGTCGTCAACGGCGGTGAGGCCGGTGAGTTCTGCGTCTTCTTCATAGTTGAAGCCTTCGATGTTGTCGAAGAAGTAGGAAGAAGCCTGCGCGTTGCTGAACGTGGCGCCGTAGGTCCAGGCGTCGATAAACGACTGCGAGGTGACAGCTTCACCGTTCGTGAAGGTCCAACCATCCTTGAGGGTGACGGTCCAATTCTGGCCGTCTTCTGACTCAATCGACTCAGCGACGTCGTTCTGGATGCTTCCGTCAGCCGCGTAGGTAACCAGACCCGCATAGATGGAGGTCAGGATCTTGCCGCCACCCACTTCGGTGGTTCCCGTGGTGATGAGCGGGCCCAGGGGCTCGCTTCCGTTTGTCGTGATGACCTTGTTGATGTCGCCCGATTCTCCGCCGTTGTCACTGCTTGCGCAGCCAGCGAGAGTGAGCGAGACAACAGAGACGAGCGCTACTGCGCCTACCCCGAAACGTGCTGTCTTCATGGTTCCTCCTGTGCAATGAGCGCCTACGGTGCAATCGGTGAGCTGCCCCGGGCGTTGGGAATACTTTAGGGGCGATAGCTCGACTCCTAGCGTAAACAGTCAGAATGTTACCTCGTTGTTAGGTTCAAAAGCCGTGGTGCCTTACAAAAGTTTACAAAAACGACACATGACCTATCATTGCTTTCAGGTGGATGCCGTAGGGTTTCGCCATGACGGCATCCCGCCGCACCGAGCAGAGAAAGAAGTAGAGACGATGACGAGCGCGCCAATCCTCATGTTTTCGAGCACGATGTCCGCCGATATGCGGCACGTAATCACCCACGAGGTGCACGACCCGTTCCTCTACATCGAGGTCGACGGAAAGCGGTACACCGCCATCAAGTCCCTTGAAGCAGCCCGGATGCGCGATGTCGACAACATGACCGTCTTCCCTCTTGAAGAGCTCGGCTTCGATGACTTCCGCTCGGCTGGGCAAAGTCCCGACCTCGCCGAGCTCAACTGCCTGGTTGAGGCATGCGCCCGCACCGGAGTGAAAAGCGCGAGCGTTCCCTCCACCTTCCCGCTCGGCGTCGCCGACCACCTCCGTGCCGCCGGCATCGAGCTCAACGTCGACAACGACCTCTTCGAGATGCGTCGCCGCGTAAAGTCACCCGCCGAACTCGCTGGCATGCGCCGCGCTCAGATCGCCGCCGAAGCCGGCGTCGCCCACGTCGCCACCCAGATGGAAGCCGCAACGGTCGGCGCCGATGGCGGATTGCTCATCGACGGCAAGCCCCTCACGTGTGAAGACCTGAAGACGGGCATCCGCGCCGCCTTCTTGCGCAACGGTTGCGAAGACGCCGGCCTCATCGTGGCTCACGGCGAGCAGACATGCATTGGCCACCACGCTGGCTCGGGCCAGATCTTCGAGGGCGAGCCCGTCACGGTCGACATCTGCCCCCGCGACACCGCGTCCGGTGGAAACTCCGACATGACCCGCACCTTCGTCAAGGGCGAGATCAACGAAGAGCTCCAGACCTACTGGCGCATCGTGAAGGAAGCCTTCGACAACACGCTCGCAGCCATCCGCCCCGGTCTCCCCGTAGCCGAGCTGCACCGCATCTCGTGCGAGCCGATCAGCAACGCGGGTTACCCCACGCAGCTCACCAAGAAGCCGGGCGAGGTTCTCAACGAGGGCTACTTCCACAGCCTCGGCCACGGAATCGGCCTCGAAGTTCACGAAGCTCCCGGCCTTGGCCAGAACGACGCCGTGTTGGTTGCCGGTGACGTGATCGCCATCGAGCCCGGCTGCTACCGCCAGGGCTTCGGCGGAGTCCGCCTCGAAGACATCGTTCTCGTCACCGAAGACGGTGCAGAGCTCATCACGGACTACCCCTACGAGCTCACCCCCGTCGCGATTTCCCGAGGAGTCTAAGCGTGCGCGACCCCCGTATTGATGCCGCTCGCGAGCAGAGCATCCGCGAATGGCAGGAATTCTGTCGCTTCCCCTCCGTGGCGAGCGATCGTGTTGCAATCGAAGCTGCCGCTGACTGGCTGGAGCAGAAGCTTCGCCGACTCAGCGAGCGCGTTGAACGCATCGAGATTCCCGAATACGGGCCGGTCGTCGTCGCCTACTTCCCCGGAGCGAGCGACAAAACGCTCATGCTCTACAACCACTACGACGTGCAGCCTGTCGGCGACCTCGACCAGTGGATCTCGGGGCCCTTCGACTCCGAAATCCGCGACGGTGCCATGTGGGCCCGCGGTGCCTGTGACGATAAGGCCGATGTCACGAGCCGCCTACGCGCTCTCGAACTGTTCATCGAGGATCACCCGAACGGCTTGCCGTACAGCATGATCTACCTCGCCGACCCGTGTGAAGAGATCGGTAGCCCTGGCCTCGAAACAGTGTTGGCCGAGAATGCCGAACGCCTCAGCGCCGACGCCGTGCTGTGGGAAAGCTACCTTCGTGAAGACGATGGTCGCCCCGCAGTCGGCTTCGGATGCCGTGGCGGCATGGAGATCAGCCTGAGCCTGAACATCCTGGCTTCCAATCAACACCCCTCGTACTCGCAAATTCTGCGTTCCGCACCGCTCGAGTTGATGCGCGCAATCACGTCTCTCGTCACCGAGGACGGCCTCATCGCCGTTCCCGGTTTCACGGATTCTGCGCTGCGCCCGGATGCCGCGGCGAAGGCTCGCACGCAAGAACTTTCACTTCCCGGCGACGCCATCAGCGTCCCCGGCATCAGCCCCCTCAAGGATCTGCCCGAGGCGGAGCTGAAGGAACGGTTCATCTTCACCCCGTCGATGAGCCTCTCGGGCTTCGACATCGACCCCAGCGTCAGCCACAGCGTTCCGGCGAAGGGCACCGCAAAGGTTCGCTTCGGGCTCGTTCCCGGCATGGACCCGCAGGCCTGCTTCGAGACCGTGAAGGTGTTCCTCGCTGAGACCGCTCCCGACATTCAGGTCGAGCTCATCCGCACCATGCAGCCAGCGTTCTCGCCGGTAGACACTCCGTTCGCGGTCTCCGTTCTCGAAGCTGCGACGAAAGCTTTCGAGGCAGAACCCGTCATCTACGATGTGATGACTGGTTCCGGTCCCGGAGCATTCTTCCTGGAGCATCTCGGGGCTCCCCTGATTTCGCCTACCGGAACATTGCGACCGGAGGGAAATATGCACGGCTACAACGAACACGGCTACCTCGAGGACTACCTCACCCACATCCAGTTCACTCTTGACCTGCTCAACAACCTTGAGGCCAACGGGTTCGCGAACAATGACTGATCCGGTAGCGGCCACCGAAGCATCCAAGATCATTGATCTACTCGAGCCGAGTACCCCCAAGGTCGAGCTTGACCCGGTTGACCTTCAACTGATTCGCCACTTGCACGAAGATGCCAGCGTCTCGCTGCGCAGCCTCGGTGCACTCGTCGGGATGTCGGCCCCCAGTGTGGGCGAGCGCGTTGCGCGCCTCGAACGCACGGGTGTCATTCGCCGCCGCAGCATCGAGATGGACTGGTCGGCCATGGGTCGCCCCATGCTCGTTGTGATCCCCATCAAGATCACTGCGGACGCCAAAATGTTGACCGTCATCGAGGCTCTGCAGGCGATCCCCTCGCTCACCGAGATTCTAATTCTGAGCGGCACCTACGACATGATGGCGCGCTTCCGGTTGAAGGATCACGCCGAGCTGCAGACGCTCCTGCTGGAGAAACTCGGAGCCGTTGCCGGTCTTCAGCGCGTGGAAGCCATGATCAGCTTGGGCCGCGTCGACGACACGTCGCCGCTCACCCACATTCTCGACTTAGACGACTAACCGCCCCAACAGAAAGTAGCCCCGTGCGCATCGATGATTCGTGGCGAGACCTCGCCGCCCCCGACTTTTCCCTCTACGCAGGGCTCGATCCTGAGCGTCGGATCATGATGATGGGTGCCGACCCGTTCGCACCAGACAAGTGCCTCCCCGACCACGTCATCGACGCCACCAAGCAGGCGCTCGACGAGGGCAAGACTCACTACTCGCTCGACAACGGCTACGCCGAACCTCGCCTCAAGACCGCGCTCGTGAACAAGCTGCGCGACTTCAACGGCATGGAGATCGACCCCGAAACCGAACTGATGGTGGGCCCCAGCTCAGCCTTCACCCTCTTTCTCTCGATTCGCATTTGCATCCGCCCCGGGCAGGGTGATGAGGTTCTCGTGACAAGCCCCGGCTTCGCGGAGAACATCAACGACATCCACCAGATGGGCGCGGTCTGCGTTGAGGTTCCGACCTACGAAGAAGACGGCTTCGCTCTGCGGATGGATGAATTCCGCTCGCGCATCACAGAACGCACCCGCGCCATCGTGATCACCAACCCCAACAACCCCACCGGCACCGTCTACACGCGCGAAAACCTGTTGGAGCTAGCCGCTCTTGCTGAAGAGTTCGACCTCGGCGTGATCGTCGACCAAGACTTCGAGCGCCAGATTTACGACGGCGCAGAGTACGTGAACTTCGCCACTCTGCCGGGCATGCGTGAGCGCACCCTCACCGTTTTCGGAACCTCGAAAGACCTCGGCCTCACCGGCTTCCGTGTGGGCTACCTCGTTGCTCCGGCCGAGATCATGCCGATGCTCAAGATCGCGACCTTCAACTACGTGGGCCCCACCAACACCTTCGCCCAGTACGGTGTTGCCGCAGCCTACGAGAACCCCACCTACACCGACGAGTGGTTCACGATCTACAACAAGCGCCGCCACGACATCTACGATGCACTCCAGGGCATCCCCGGTGTTGGCGCGTCGATGCCGGCCGGTGGTTTCTACCACTGGGTGAACGTCTCCGAGCTCGGCACCTCGCTCGAAGTGGTCAAGCACCTCGTCGAAACTCAGCAGCTCGGAGTCTCGCCCGGCAACTGGTTCGGGTCGGCCGGCGAAGGCTACATCCGCGTGATGTACGGCTCGAACGGTCGCGACGAAGTCTTCCAAGAAGGCGTCTCGCGCTTGGCCGCTGGCCTGCGCGAATTCGCGGAGCTCAAAGGCGTCAGCGCCGCCGCTTAGATTCGCGCGCTCTCCGCACCCCGTTCGACAGTCCCGTTCGACTGTTCCGCTCGAAGGGGCTTTCGGAATACCGCTGGTGGCGGCAAGGTTGTAGGCATCATGACCGACCTCCTTGCCGCCGACACCGCAATGGGCGCCGTCACGCTCAGCGTTGCAAACCTCGACGCGCTCACCGCGTACTACCGGGATGCCGTGGCCCTCACGGTGCTCAGCGAGTCTTCTGACAAGGTCGTTCTCGGGCGCGGCACCACACCCGTCGTGATCCTCAAGCATTCACCCGCGCTCAAGCACGCGAGCCCTCGCGATGCCGGGCTGTTCCACACGGCCATCCTGTTCGACACGGAAGAAGCGCTCGCGGCATCCGTCTACTCGGTTGCCACTCGCTACCCGAAGACGTTCACCGGCAGCGCCGACCACCTCGTGAGCAAGGCCTTCTACTTCACCGACCCCGAGGGCAATGGCGTCGAACTGTACTGGGATCGCGACCGCACCCAGTGGAGCTGGACCCACGGGGCGATCGAAATGGCGACCCTGTTTCTCGACCCCAACGACTTCTTGCAAGAGAACCTCACCGAGGCGGCAGTCGAACGACCCGTGATCGGTGGCGCCCGTGTCGGCCACGTGCACCTGCAAGTCGGTGACGTCGCAACCGCGCGCGAGTTCTATGTGAACCAGCTTGGCTTCGAAGCGACCACCGAGATTCCCGGCAGCGCCGTGTTCGTGAGCGCCGGCGGCTACCACCACCACATGGCCATGAACACGTGGAACTCCAGTGGTGCCGGTCCGCGCCTGCCCGCACTCGGACTCGCCCAAATCGACATAGCGGTGCCGAACGCCGACGACCTCGGAGCATTAGGTGAACGGATGACGCACCACGGCATCCCGCTGCGTCACGATGGTCAGACCCTCAGCTTCGATGACCCGTGGGCCAACCAGATTCGCGTGAGCACCGCGCCGTAGCGTGCACTAGCGCGCTAGCCGCCGGAAATACTAGCGAGCGAACGAGCGAACCGCCACGTTACCCGCCGAGGCGTTCGTCGATCTCGCGGATGACCGGCCAGGCGCCCTCTTCGGAGTTCGAGAGCACGACAACGTCGAGACCGTTCTCGAGGTAGTGGCGAACGATTCCGGAGGCGCCGGGGCTCACACCGTCGGCGAAGTAGCTGCGTACGCTGCCGTCTTCGTTCATGTCGAACTCAAGGCCGAAGCCGTACCAGGTCTCGTCGTCGTACTGAACCTGCGGGGTGAGAAACTCTTCCGTGAACTCGGTGTCGAGAAGCTCACCGTTGCGCACGGCCTGGATGAAACGCACGAGGTCGGCAGCGGTAACGTGCGCTCCGCCATCGGGCAGACCAATGGGCGGGGCACTGTAGATGTTGGAAACCCAACGGCCGTCGATGTAGTCCCAGCCCTCGGCAACGCGCGGTGCGGCATCCCGACGGTCATAGAACCCCGAATCGATCATGCCTGCTGGCGTGAAGACCTCGTCGAAAATGTACTGGCGGTAGTCGCTCTTGGTGACTTTCTCAAGCGCCAGACCGGCAAGCACATAGCCCGCGTTCGTGTAAATGCACTCGACGCCGGGCTCGGCCAGTGGCTCCTTGTTCACAAAGGTGGGGAGCTGGTCGGCGGGCTCAAGAATGGTGTAGGTGGGGAACTCTGCCCACAGGTCGGCGTAGCTTTCGCCCTCTTCTTCATCCACGTCATCCGCAATGCCGCTCGTGTGCGTGAGCACATGCAGCAGCGTGACGGCGGGGTCGATCTCGGTATCGGCGAGGTCGACATAGTGATGAATGGATGTCTCAAGGTCGAGGTTATTCTTCGACACTTGCTGCAGTACCGCCACGCTCGTGAAGAGCTTGGTGATGGAGCTGGAATCGAAGCGGGTATCTGCCGTGTTCGGTACGTCCCAACGCTGGCTAGCCTGACCGGCGACAGCTTCGTAAATGGTGGCATTGCCCCGCTTAATCAGGACCGTGCCAGAGAAGTCGTTGTGCTCAAGAAAATCGTCGAGTCCCGTGGTGTCCATAGTGCGAGCCTACCCAGTCTGACTCGCCATTTGTTCGCCGGATGCTGTGGGTGACCTTGACGATTGCTGAGTGCGCTCCCGGCGCTCACACCGTGCAATAGCGAGCTCCAGTCATCCGGTTACGACGCCGCGTCGGCACTCTCCGCCAGCAGCAGCTCTTCGGCGGCGGCCACAGAGGCGCTTCGCCACACGGCGAGCGCGGCCACGACGATGATGAGCACGAGAACCCCGGCGCCCCACGCGAGCCCGGCGTACCCGACCATCGCCAAGATCGGCCCGGCAAAACCGCCGCCCAGAGCACCCGCGAGGCTCATGATGGTGTCGCTTCGACCCTGAATGCGCAGCTTCGTTTTACCCGTGGCCAGGTCAGCAACGAGCGCCGAACCTGCAACGGTCGACGCGCTCCAGCCCAGACCCAGCAAAACGAGCCCCACGGTGACAGCCGTATTACTGAGCTCGCCCAGAGCAACGACCACCACGGATGCCGCGAAGAAGCCCTGCCCAGCAAGAATTGTCGGGATGCGGCCGAACCGGTCACTCGCCCAGCCGAACACCGGCGAGAGCGCGTACATGCCGGCGATGTGCAGGCTGATCGTGAAGCCGATGATCGTGAGACTCGCTCCGTGGTGACTTAAGTGCACGGGCGTCATTGCCATGATCGAGACCATCACCGCGTGACTAATCGCGATAGCAGCAACGGCGAAGACCAACGGGCCTTTACCGCGCACGATTCCGGCATCCGCTGCCACCGCCGTGTCGACCGGACGATTGCGAGCGAGCGCGAGCGGATCGGGGCGCAATGCCACGAGGTACAGCATCATTGCAGCAAGTTGGGCCGCGATCGCGAATACGAAGGAACCCGTGTTGAGGGGCAGCGACAGCCACTGAGCAATGGCCTCACCCGGGCCGACAAGGTTCGGACCGGCCACAGCGCCGATCGTAGTCGACCAGACCACAAGCGAGAGGTCACGACCGCGGTGCTCGGGAGCCGCAGCATCCGTCGCCGCAAAGCGCGCCTGCAGGCCAACCGCGGTGCCAACGCCGAGCATCGCGAAGCCAAGAATGAGCAGCGGGAAAAATGCGACGCCCACCGCGACCACGGTGATGAGCGAGCCACCCGCCGCGATACCGGCGCCGAGCGCGAGGGCTGGCCGGCGGCCCCAACGCTGAGCAAGCCGAGCAAGGGGAATCGACACAAGAGCTGCCCCCAGGGTGCTGGATGTCGCAGCCGCGCCCGAGAGCTCCTCACCGCCCAGATCGGCAGCCAGAATCGCGCCCACCGCCACGGTCGCACCGAGACCCAACCCGGCGAGCACTTGGCCCGCAACGAGAGTGCGGACGATGCGGGATTGCACTGCGCGGTCGATGTCCATGAGTACAGTCTGGCGCACCGCTCGGCTCCGCTAGACTGTGGGCATCCAACCGCGCGAAATCATGGAGTGATTCGGTGCCAACAATCGTCGTCGAGGTAATGCCCAAGGCTGAAATCCTCGATCCTCAGGGCAAGGCCGTAGCCGGCGCCCTCGTCCGCCTCGACAAGAGCGAGTTCACTTCGGTGCGCATCGGTAAGCGTTTTGAGCTCACCGTTGACGGCCCGATCACCGAGGAGCTGCTGGCTGAGGCCCGCGAGATCGCTAACGATCTTCTCGCTAACACGGTGATCGAAGATGTGATTTACGTCGGCGAGGCTCGCGGTGCCGACGACGCTCAGGGCGCATAGTGCGCGTCGGAGTCATCACCTTCCCGGGTTCGCTCGACGACCGCGACGCTCAGCGTGCGGTCAAGCTGGGTGGCGGTGAGCCGGTAGCCCTGTGGCACGGCGACCACGACCTCAAGAACGTGGATGCCATCGTTCTGCCCGGTGGTTTCAGCTACGGCGACTACCTCCGTGCGGGCGCTATCGCAGCCCACTCGCCCATCATGAGCGAGGTCATTGCGGCCGCCAACGGCGGAATGCCCGTTCTGGGTATCTGCAACGGGTTCCAGATCTTGGTGGAATCCCACCTTCTTCCTGGCGGCCTCGTGCGCAACGATCACGGTGACTTTGTCTGCCGCGACCAGAAACTGCGCGTCGAGAATGTCGACACGGCGTGGAGCAACGCCTTCAAAGAAGACGAAGAGATCATCATCCCGCTCAAGAACGGTGAGGGCGGCTACATCGCCGACCAGACCACTCTTGACCGCCTTGAGGGTGAAGGCCAGGTTGTGTTCCGCTACCTCGAGGTCAACCCCAACGGGTCGGCGAACGACATTGCTGGCATCTCGAATGCTCGCGGCAACGTTGTCGGCTTGATGCCGCATCCCGAACACGCGACGGAGCCTGGCTTTGGCCCAGACACTCGCGCGGCGATGCGCTCGGGCACCGACGGCCTCACGTTCTTCACGAGCGCAATCAACTCGTTAATGGCCAACGCCTAAAACTGAAAGTTCAGCCTCATGTTTGCGACTCCCAAGTCACTGTTCCGCGTTCTCGCGTTCGCTGAAGCGGTCACGTGGACACTGCTCATCACCGGCCTCATCTTGCGCGCTACGGCGGGGCTGGATGTCGCGGTGTCGATCGGCGGGGCCATTCACGGTTTCGTCTTCCTGGCCTACGGTGCCACTGCCGTGTTGCTAACGGTGAACCAGCGCTGGAGCGTCGGCACCGCCGTTCTCACGATTGGCAGCGCGGTCATCCCGTACGCCACGATTCCGGTGGAACTGTGGCTGGCACGCTCGGGTCGCCTCACGGGTGACTGGCGCAAGGAAGCTTCCGATCATCCGCGGGATGCTGGTTGGATTGACCGCACGATGCGCTGGTTCTTGAACCACCCGTACATTTTGGTGGCCCTCATCGCGGGCGCCGTCATTCTGCTCTACGTCGTGCTTCTCATTGCGGGCCCTCCCGGCGGCAAAGAGTAACCTCGCCGGATCGGCGGCCTCGCAGCACCGCTCGCTACAGCAAAAAGAACGGGATCACTCCCGGGTTTCTGGCGTGCACGATGACGAGGAACACGACCGCGTCAAACAGTAGGTGCACGCTCAGCACGTAGACGAGCGACTTGGTGGTCGAGTAGATCCAGCCCTGCAGCAGCGCGAACGGGATCGTCAGCAGCGGTCCCCACGACTGGTAGCCAAGTTCCCACAGGAACGCCACGAAGATCACCATTTGCAGCAGGTTCGCCTGCCACACCGGGAAGTGTCGCTTGAAGAGCACGAAGACGGTGAGGATGAAGAACAGCTCATCCCACGTGCCCACCGCGTTCACACCAACAAAGAGGCGGCCGATCTCGTCGGGCGTCGTGACGATCGGCCAGTTGAGGTACACCCCGCTCGTGATGAAGTAGAACGGCAAGATGAGCCAGCCGAGAAAGAGCACGAGAAACAGGTAGCCCCACTGAACGCGGGTCCACGGCCATCCGCCCCGCCACGGAAACCGGATGAGGCGATCCTTGAACACGAAGCGTGACAGCGCGTAGGGCACGGCAACCGCCGCTGCCAGCACGAACCCCAGCAAGAAGAAGTTGCCCCAACTGATGTCGGCTTCAACCGACACCGTAGAGACGATGATCATGCCGACGGCGATCAGCAGCAGGTCTTTCGTGAGCCCCTCGGTGAGCTTGCGGCTGTCGGTGAACCACGCTGCGGCGAGCGCCACAGCCACGACCACATAGCCGAGCAGTGGCAACCGCAGGGAGAACATCAGCACCGCCGAGCCACTCAGCAACGCTGCGGGAACAAGCCCCCAACTGCGTGAACTGAGTGGGGGCGAACTGACAGCGCTGTCGAGTGCAGGCATCGTGCATGGCTCCTAATCGATAGAAGTGCGCTTGGCGGTCGAGGTCTGCGCCTCATCCGCATTGGTCTCTTCTGGGCCAACCACGTTCTCGGGAACATTCTCCTGAACGGGAATCGCTCCGGTGAACTCTTGACGGCGAGCATCCGCTTCGGCGCTGCCGCTAAAGAGACCACGGTCTTGGGGTTCGACGGCGCCCTTGGTGCGGCCGCGCGCCTCATTCTCGACCATGAGTACGCGCGTGCGGGGCAGCGCGGCCGGGTTCTTGGCCTGCAGCCAGGTGACCATTTCTTCGCGAACGTGCGTGCGGAGGTCCCACTGTGCGCCGGAGTCTGCGGCGCTGATCAGTACACGAACGCGCACGAAGCCACCCGTGGCATCCACGACCTGGATGTTGGCGGTGCGGCCGTCCCACAGGTCGGATTCGGCAACGATCTTCTTGAGGTGAGCGCGCATCTGGTCGATGTTGACGCGCCAGTCGAGGTCGAAGTTGATCTCGCCGAGGAGCTCGGTGGCGTTGCGGGTCCAGTTCTGGAATGGGGTGGTCGTGAAGTAGGTGGAGGGCAGCACGAGGCGGCGCTGATCCCAGATGCTCACGACGATGTAGGTGAGGGTGATCTCTTCGATGCGGCCCCACTCGCCGTCGGCAATAACAACGTCATCCACTCGGATGGCGTCGCTGAAGGCGAGTTGGATTCCGGCGAACACGTTGGCGAGAGCCGATTGCGCGGCGATACCGGCGACTACGGAAACGAGGCCGGCTGAGGCGAGAACACTCGCGCCAAGGGCTTGGGCGCCAGGCAGCGTCAGCAAGATGGCGCCGATAGTGAGAATGACGATCACAGCAGTGAGAACGCGACGAATCAGTTGCACTTGAGTGCGCACGCGACGTGCAGCACGGTTGTCGGGCACATCCGTCGGGTAGCGAGCGATAGTGCGGTTGAGCAGAAGATTGATGATAGCGATGAGCAACCACCCGCTCGCCGCGATGACCGCGATACGGAACACGTAGTTGACGACATCACTGAACTCCTTCACCGGCAGCGTGATCGATACCGCTGCCCACACGGCAAGCAATGCCAGGAGCACCCGCAGTCGCTGCCGGGATTGGGCAAGGGTCTGATAAACCCCCGGGCGCAATCGAGCGATTCCCCGCACTACAAGGGAGATCACACCAATAGCGATAAAGACAGCTGCGAGCGCAATCACGACAGCTACAGCAAGCCCGAGCCACGATACCCATTCAAACAATCGAGTAGTTTCCTTTCGTTCGCGTTGTTCCACCCTAGGGGTAGGCACCACAACAAAGCCTGACGTGATTGACTAGGGCGATTCGAGAGGGATGTGATGAGCGAGCTAGCAACACAGAGTGCGCGTCGAAATTCCCTGCGCCGGTGGATCGCGACCATGCGCGAGGGCATCGCGGCTGAGCTGTGGCCACTTCCCACGATCGCCATCATTCTCGCTGTCATTCTGGGTATCGTCTTGCCCCTTGTCGACCGTGCCGTCGATGATTCCCTTCCCGCGCTATTCGAGCGCATTCTGTTCGCTGGTGGGCCCGAAAGTGCCCGCGCTGTTCTTTCTGCAATCGCGGGCTCGCTCATCACCGCGACTTCACTCACCTTCTCGCTCACGGTCGTTGCATTGCAGTTGGCCAGCAGCCAAGCATCACCCCGAGTGCTGCGAACCTTCCTCAAAGATCAAACAGTGCACTGGACGCTCGCCGTGTTCGTTGGCACTTTTGCCTATGCGCTCACCGTGCTACGCACGGTTCAAGACGGTGACGAAAGCATCGAGCCGATCGTTCCGCGCCTGGCGGTGACCTTGGCGTCGCTGGCGACCTTGGCGAGTGTTGTCATGCTCACGCTGTTCCTGGCGCACCTCGCGCGGCAGCTGCGCATTGAGACGACGATGCGGCAGGTCTACCTCGAAACCGGCAAGACCATCGAGCTCGTGGCATCCACCATGGCCACCGGCGAAACGGAACTGCCCGAGTGGCCGCCCGCCGAACGCATTGAGCTAAGCCTTGCGAAGCGCTCGGGGTTTATTCGGTCAAGCGACCGTTCGCGGCTGCTCACGATCGCGATCAAATACGACATCGTGGCGCGCGAAGAACACACCGTTGGTCATCACGTGGTCAGTGGCACCCCGGTGCTGCGCTGGTGGCCGCGTGATCCGATGCGCCATGTGGATGACGAAGAACGCGCCACCATCACCAGCGCTTTGGTTGGTGCCGTCAGCCTCGCTTACGAGCGCACGGCCAGCCAAGATATCGGTTTTGGCATCCGGCAACTCGTCGACATCACGGCGCGCGCCCTCTCCCCCGGAGTCAACGACCCGACGACGGCCGTACACACGCTCGGGCACATTTCGGCGACGCTGTGCTCGATCGCCGACCTGGAGATTCAGTCGCGCGGCCTCACCGATGACGACGACATCGTGCGCGTGATCATCAAGCCGCACAACTTCATCAACCTGCTCGATATCGCCCTCACTCAGCCGCGCCGCTATGGCGCGAGCGATCCCGGAGTGGTTGAGCGTTTGTTCCAACTGCTGCAAGAGGTGGGCTACCGGGCGCAACGCACCGAGCAGTCCGAAGCGGTGGCGGAGCAGATCGACCGGCTCGAAGCATCCGTTGCCGCCGAAACGTATGACGCTGTGGAGCGCGAACGGTTCGCGCGCTTCGCCGAAGCTGCCCGCGTGGCGACCACAGAGCACCGCTGGCTCTAGGAGACCTCAGTCCAGACGTCAGCGATGGCAGGAGCGCCTGTGTTCGCTCCCGCCACCGCGACACTTAAAGCGGCAGGTTAGGTGACAGCGTGTACTTCGTTTCGAGGTACTCGTGGATGCCTTCGATACCACCCTCGCGGCCGAGACCCGACTGCTTGACGCCACCGAATGGTGCGGCGGCGTTGGAAACTACCCCCGTGTTGAGACCGAGCATTCCGGTCTCTAGCGAGTCAATGAGGCGCTGCCCGCGGGCCAAGTTCTGAGTGAACGCGTAGCCAACCAACCCGTACTCGGTCGAATTCGCTTCGGCAACGGCCTGACCCTCATCCGAGAATCGCGTAATTGCCACGACCGGGCCGAAGATCTCCTCGCGGAGAATCTCGCTCCCCGACTGAACGTTGTCGAGAACAGTGGGTTGGAAGAACGAGCCGGCACCGCCCAAAGCCGAGCCCCCCGCGAGCAGGTCAGCGCCTCGCGTAACAGCGTCATCAACGAGCTGCGCAACCTTGTTGACCGCCTTGTTGTCGATGAGTGGCCCTATCGCGACACCATCTTCCGTTCCTCGACCAACCGTGAGCGCTGCGACACGCTCAGCCAGGCGGGTACCGAACTCCTCAGCAACAGACTCGTGAACGATGAAGCGGTTAGCGGCAGTGCACGCCTGGCCAATGTTGCGGAACTTGGCCTGCATTGCGCCCTCGATCGCGAGATCGAGATCAGCGTCTTCGAAGACGATGAACGGAGCGTTTCCGCCCAGCTCCATCGACGTGTTGAGCACGTTATCTGCCGCCTGCTTGATGAGCTGAACTCCCACCGGCGTCGAGCCAGTGAAGCTGAGCTTGCGCAGTCGGGGATCAGAAATGATCGTGGCAGACACCGCAGCACTCGATTGAGTCGTCAGCACGTTCACTACGCCAGCAGGAAGTCCCGCCTCTTCAAGCAACTTCACCAAGAAGAGCGTGGAGAGTGGGGTCAAAGCTGCGGGCTTAATGATCGAGACACAACCGGCAGCAATCGCCGGAGCAAGTTTGCGCGTAGCCATGGCCAGGGGGAAGTTCCACGGCGTAATCATGAACGCAGGCCCCACCGGGCGCTGCGTGACCGTCATACGACCGGTTCCTTCAGGGTTGCTGCCATAGCGGCCAAAAATACGCACAGCCTCTTCAGAGAACCAGCGCAAGAACTCGCCGCCGTAAGCGACCTCGCCTCGAGCTTCCGCAAGCGGCTTACCCATTTCGAGCGTCATCAACAGCGCAGCATCTTCCTTGCGCTCATTGAGCAGATCGAATGCACCCCGCAAGATGTTGCTACGCACGCGCGGCGCCGTCGCCGCCCAGGATTCCTGAGCAGCAGTGGCAGCATCCATGGCGTTCGCGCTGTCAACAACGTCCGCGTCCGCAATGGTCGCGATGACCTTGCCCGTGGACGGGTCATTGACGTCAAGGGTCTTCTTCGAATGAGAATCGACCCACTGACCGCCAATGAAGAGTTGATGCGGAACGCTCGCGAGTAACTCTGCTTCGGTTGTCACAGCGAAGTACCGAGCTTGAAGCCCTGGTCACGGTCATCTTTGCGCGTGTAGGAGAAGCCATCCGCACCCACCGTGACAGCCATTTCGCTAGCATCGGTGCGAGCGATGATGGGCTGCACATTTCCGTCAAGGTCGAGCACGGGAGAAGCCTCGGTGTACCAGCTCGGCACAACCGGGTTTCCCCACCAGTCGCGACGCTGGTTGTCGTGAACATCCCACGTGACGACAGGGTTGTCTGGGTCACCCGTGTAGTAGTCCTGAGTGTAAATCTCCACACGGTGACCATCAGGGTCGGTGATGTAGAGGTAGAACGCGTTCGAGACACCGTGACGGCCGGGACCGCGTTCGATGACGTCGCTCTTGCGCAGCGCCCCGAGTTTGTCGCAAATGTAAAGGATGTTGTGCTTCTCGTGAGTCGCGAAGGCAACGTGGTGCATGCGCGGTCCATCGCCACCGGTCAGGGCGGTGTCGTGAACGGTGTCTTTGCGACGCATCCACGCGGCGTAGGTGACGCCGTCTTCATCCTGAATGTCTTCCGTTACCCGGAAGCCGAGGTCTTCCATGTACTTGCGTCCGCGAGGAACGTCAGGAGTGACCTGGTTGAAGTGGTCGAGACGCACCAACGCACCGGGTCCGTACAGTTCGTAGCGCCAGGCCAGCCGCTCGACGTGCTCAACGGAGTAGAAGAACTCGTAGGGGAAGCCCAGAGGGTCTGTAACGCGAACGGAGTCACCGATGCCGTTGACGAACCCGTCACGACGGCGCTCGGTGCGACATCCGAGTTCCTTGTAGTAGGCCTCAGCGAGGTCAACATCTTCCGGCGTGCGCACGCGGTAGGAGAATGCCGCCACTGCCGCGACAGGTCCCTTACGCAGAACCAGGTTGTGGTGAATGAACTCTTCGAAGCTACGCAGGTAGATCGCGTTCTCGTCTTCTTCCGTGACGGCGAGACCGAGAATGTCCACGTAGAACTCTCGCGACGCCGCGAGGTCCGTGACGATGAGCTCCATGTAAGCACAACGCAGGATGTCCGGCGGTGTAGCAGTGGGCGTGGGAATCATAGCGGCGTTGCTGTTGTGTGTAGTCATGAGGTGTCCTAGTGAGGTGGAGTGTTAGTGAGCGCCGAAGCGTGCTGTGTGCACTTCGCCGAGAGTGATGTGAACGGCTTGCTGATCGGAATAGAAATCGAGAGAGCGATAGCCGCCCTCATGGCCAAGACCGGAAGCCTTGACTCCGCCGAAGGGAGTGCGAAGGTCGCGAACGTTGTGCGAGTTGAGCCACACCATGCCCGAGTCAACTGCTTGTGCGAAGAGGTGCCCCCGCTCTAGGTTCGACGTCCAGATGTAAGCAGCGAGACCGTACTTGACGCCATTGGCCAGTTCAAGCGCCTCGTCATCCGTGTCAAAGGGTGTGATGGCAACCACCGGGCCAAAGATCTCCTCCTGGAAGATTCGTGCCTCTGGTTTCACATCCGCGAAGACGGTCGGCGCAACGTAGTTTCCAGTCGGAAGCCCCTCGGGGCGACCGCCTCCTGCGACAAGGCGCCCTTCGCTCTTACCGAGCTCGACGTAGCTCATTACCTTGTCAAAGTGTTCCGGGTGAACCAACGCCCCGACTTCAGTCTTTGGATCATGTGGGTCACCAACGACGATGCTCTTCGCCCGTGCTGCGAAACGCGCAACGAAGTCGTCATAGACAGAACGCTCGACGAGGATGCGCGATCCTGCGGTGCATCGTTCGCCGTTCAGCGAGAAAACTCCGAACAGGGTGGAATCGAGGGCGGCGTCAAGGTCTGCGTCAGCAAAAATGACAGCTGGCGACTTGCCGCCGAGTTCCATCGACATGCCCTTCAGAGTGGGCGCACAGTTGGCGAAGATCGTTTGCCCCGTGGTGCTTTCGCCTGTAAACGAAATGAGCTGGACATCGAGGTGCTTAACGAGAGCGTCGCCGGCTTGCTCACCGAGACCGTTCACGAGGTTGAATACGCCATCGGGAACTCCCGCCTCGCGGAAGATGTCAGCCCACAAGCTTGCCGAAAGGGGCGTGAACTCTGCTGGCTTGAGAACGACCGTGCACCCCGAAGCGAGCGCTGGCGCAAGCTTCCAGCTCTCCAACATGAACGGGGTATTCCACGGCGTGATCAGTCCGGCGACCCCTTTAGGCTTTCGGTTCACGTAGTTCATCTGACGCCCAGGGACCTTGTAGGTGTCATCTGCCTGGGCCACGATCAGATCTGCGAAGAAACGGAAATTCTCGGCGGCACGCTGAGCTTGCCCGAGCGCTTGAGTAATGGGCAGCCCCGAATCGAAAGACTCCCATTCGGCGAGGGTGGCATCGCGCGACTCGACGATGTCTGCGATCTTGTTGAGGACTCGCGACCGAGCCCTCGGGAGCATCCGGGGCCACGGACCATCGTCAAAGGCTTTCCGGGCTGCGGCAACAGCTAGATCGATATCTTCCCGCTGGCCCGCTGCCGCGGTGACATACGTGTCGTTCGTTACAGGGTTGAGTACATCGAACGTTTCGCCCGAAACGCTGTCGACAAACTCGCCGTTGATGTAGTGCTGGATCTTCTGGGGAAGTCCCTCGGGGATGTGCTGCGATGCCATTGTCACTCTCTTCCTAATACGAAGTCACGAGAAGGGCGAGAGAGCCGTTGGCTGACCCGACCTACGCTGGAGGGCTATATTCAGATCGTATACGATTTAGTACACGTTTCCAAGGGTTTGTGAAAACAGGACGTCAGTTAGTCGTCGAACGGTTGCGCAAGCATGTTCCCCGCAAAGAAATTAACGAGCTGCTCGGTACCGCTGAACGGCACGACATGGGCCACATACTGGTCCGGTCGGACCACAACAACACACCCTTCGCTGGCATCAAGACCCCGTGAACGGTTGAGGTCCTCGCCATCGCAGGCATACACCTTCTCGTAGTCAATCAATTCAAAGGGACCACCCCGCGGCAAAAAGATGGGGTGGACCGCTGAGATATCGACGTCGTGGTGGTGACCCGGAAACACAACCTTTGCGTCAAACACCGAGTCGATGTCAGCGCCCGACGGAGTGTATTTCACTACCGGAGATTCAGGAGATGACGCTAACCACTCCGCCCACTTTTCGAAGACGCTCGCTGCTCCTCGTTCAAGGTCGTGTGCGGCCGGGAACGCGTATATCCTCCAACGACCATCCGCCCGATGGTGGTGACCGAGATGGATAGGCACCCCATCAGCGACGCGGACCACGGGCACAGACTTGAATCTCTTACCGATCGGGAAACCTGAGGCGAGCCCCTGATGCGTTGTGTCCCCCGTGATCATCGACGAAGAGTATTGAGTCATGAATCCCGCCGGGAACTCCGCCGTTCGCACATAGAACTCCCCCAAAGCCTGAGGAGTTTCAAACTCCTCAGGCTTTTTGGCCATGAGACTCGACCACTCGCGATCGAAATCGATCAAGTTCTGGGCAATGACTTGGCGCTCCCCCGAGTACGTCTCCAGAATGCGTTCCGGGCTTCTTCCGAGAAGAACGTGGGCAAGCTTCCAGCCCAAATTGAAACCGTCTTGCATCGAGACGTTCATCCCTTGGCCAGCTTTGGCACTGTGGGTATGGCAAGCATCTCCAGCAATGAAGACCCTCGGGGACCCGAGGGTCTGGTCGACGGGTACGTTATCGAACTTGTTCGTTAGACGATGACCAACCTCGTAAACGCTGGACCAGGCCACTTCTTTCACGTCCAACGTGTACGGATGCAAAATCGCGTTCGCGCGCTCGATGGCCGTCTCAACAGTCGTCTGACGCACGGCGCCATTGTCCCCCTCCGCGACCTCGCCGAGATCAACGTACAAGCGAAAGAGGTGCCCGCCCTCACGCGGGATCAGCAGAATGCTTCCCGCTTGCGACTGGATGGCGCACTTGGTGCGAATATCGGGGAAGTCCGTCACCGCGAGAGTGTCCATAACGGCCCACGCGTGTGCTGCGGATGCTCCCTCGAGCTCCACCCCGATAGATTGGCGCACTTTACTTCTAGCGCCATCACAACCCACTACGTACTTCGCCTGCACGACGCGCGTGTTGCCCTGCTCATCCTGCACCGTGACGGCGACAGGAAACTCTCCCTCGTCCGCCACTTCAAGGTCGACAAACTCGAAGCCGTAATCAGTGGTCATGCGCGACGGCGCATTGTGCATCGCTTCGGAAAAGTAGTCGAGAACTCGCGCTTGGTTCACGATCAAGTGCGGAAACTCGCTGATTCCTGACGCGTCATCCTCGGCACGGTCAGTGCGCACGATTCGAGAGGGGTCTTGCGAGTCGGGGCCCCAGAAACTCATTTCAGTAATGCGGTAGGCCTCATCCGTAATTCGCCCCGCAAAGCCGAAAGCCTGGAAGGTCTCTACGCTTCGAGCCTGAATCCCGTCTGCCTGCCCGATGGCCAGTCGACCAGGTCGCCGTTCAATGATTCTGGCGTTAATCTCTGGGAACTGCGCGAGTTGCGCGGCAAGGATCATGCCAGCAGGCCCAGCGCCGACGATCAGCACGTCGACCTCGTCCGGCAGTGTGGTCGGGCGCTGGATTTGAGACGCAGGCTGCACTCGCGGGTCCCCGGATACGTAGCCGAAATGGTGGAACTGCATGATGATCCTCACGTGTCGTCGTTGACGCTCTGGACTTTTCTGTCACAGCGTGTATTCTTTTATAGAACACAACGTTCTACTATTGAATGCGATAGTAGCCCTCAGCCCGTTCAATTGCAATGGAGCCTTCCCATGTCACAGACGAAGCTGCCCGAAGTTCCCCCGTCTCAAACGCTGAGCCGCGGAATCAGCATCCTTGAGCTGTTGGCCGACAGCACTCAATCGCATTCAATCGATGAGGTCGCGACGCGGCTATCGCTGCACCGCTCGGTCACCTACCGCTTGATTCGAACGCTCGAACTGCATCGCCTCGTTGAACGGGGAACAGATGGAACCCTCCGGCTCGGCGCGGGCCTTGCAGCGCTGGCAACCGGCGTAGCTCGCGACCTCTATTCCGCTGCACTTCCCGAGCTCACGTCAGCAGCAAACGACCTCGGCATCACGTGCTTTCTTGCCACTTTCGACCACGACGAGTGTGTAACGCTCGCGAGCGTAGAACCGCGCCACACAGTCGCAACGGTTGCTCAACGACCAGGAACTCGACACCCGGTCACGATAGGAGCCCCCGGCAGAGCATTACTCATGCAGCTTCCCCACCCCCAATGGCCTCACAACACAACGCCCGAACTCCACACTGCCGTGGAGCTAGCGACAACGATGGGCTGGGCTGAGACTCACAACGAGGTCATCCCGAACCTGCACTCGATCGCTGTCCCCCTGCAGGTGCGCGGCAAAGCGCCCGCGACGTTAGCCGCTGTCTATCTGACTAGCGACAATGATTCCTCTGTCATTGCACGACGCCTCATCCACGCCGCCGAACGAGTGCTAGCAGCGCTCGACGGAGATGTGACCTCGCCTAGTCCCGCATAGCGCTTTCGGCCGGCAGCGCACGGCCTATTGACGCCCACAACTGATGCACCCCTCCGCGCAACGACACTTCGCCAACGCCCGCGAGAGATTGCAGAACGAGCCCATCGAGAGCCGCAAAGACGTGGCGCGCTGTAGCGTCGACATCGTCGACGACACCCAAGCCGGCGAGGCTATCGCGGGTTACTTCAAAATATCGCTCGTAGAGATGTTGCACTGGGCCGCGAAAGCGCTCGTTTCTGCGCGCTTCGAGAATCATCTCGTACTGGAAGATTTGCAGCTCGGGATTCGCCGTGACGGTGCGAACGAAGGCATCTGTAAAACGCTGTTCCGACGAAAAGTCGATCAGCAGTGTCGTGTCGATCGACCGTTCGACAGCCCACTCCAACGCCGACGACAGCAAGGTTTCGCGGTTGCCAAAGTGATGAGCAACCAGGGAATTGTTGACGCCAGCGTGCTCGGCCACGGCACGAAATGTGAAGCCTCGCAGTCCCTTGTCTGCAACGACGTGGATCGCTGAAGAAACAAGAAGATCGCGCCCCTCGCCGTACCGAATATTTCGAGCCATACAGCAACTGTACCTACCGTTCAGCCCTCAACTGCGCGACATTGACCGCGCAGTTGAGGGCTGCCGCTCTAACCGCTGATTACTTGTGCCTGCGATACAGCTTTCAGACCTTCAACCCCAAACTCGCGACCGTAGCCGGAGTGCTTGACTCCGCCAAAGGGCACCATGGGGTGAAGTCCGCCGTGCGAGTTGATCCAGACAGTTCCAGCTTCCAGACGCGCGGCGATCTGCTGGGCCTTCGCCCTATCGGCCGACCACACGGACGCCCCCAAACCAACCTCGAGCGCGTTTGCCTCGTCAATTACCGCGTCAAGATCTGAGTACCGGATTACCGGGAGAGCCGGCCCGAACTGCTCTTCGACAACCAGGTCTTGGTCATTCGCGATGTCAGCGACGATCGTGGTCGGGTAGAAGTTTCCCACGGCGTCCCGGTCAGGGTTGCCGCCAATAACAATGCGCGCGCCGGATGCCTTCGCCGACTCCACCAATCGGTCCACTTCCGCGAACTGACCGCGGTTTTGAAGGGGACCCAAGAGGCTCGATTCATCAAGCCCAACACCCATCGGAACCGTCTTGGCGAACTCCGCCAGGTGCTCAACTACCGAGTCGTAGATCGAGTCGTGAACATACAGACGCTTGAGGGCAGCACAGGTTTGCCCGGTGTTGATGAAGGCGCCCCAGAACAGATCTTCAGCAATTGCCGCAGGGTCGACATCCGGAAGCACGATGCCGGCGTCATTTCCCCCGAGTTCCAGCGTAAGGCGAGTTACGTTGGCGGCGCTTGCCTCGATGATGCCCTTACCCACCGGAGTGGATCCGGTAAACATCAACTTGCCGACCTTGGGACTACGCGTGAGGGCATCGCCAACAGTGCGCCCAGGGCCCGTAACAATATTCAGCACGCCTTCTGGCAGAACCTCGTTCATCACTGTGACGAGGGCCAAGACTGACAATGCGGTCGTATCCGCAGGTTTGATCACCACGGTGTTGCCCATACGTAGCGCTGGAACGATCTGCCAGATGGAGATCATCATTGGCCAGTTCCAGGGCGAAATCGCGCCGACTACGCCAATCGGCCGATAGTGCATCTCTGCATAACCCGACTCGTCATCGATCAAGACTTCATGAGGCAATGGCGTATCAGCGGGAACTCGCGTCCAGGCCACGCAGCCGCCTACTTCGAATCGTGCGTTCGGACCGTTCAGCGGCTTCCCCTGTTCTCGGGAAAGCAGCTCCGCCAGCGCTTCGGCTGACGCTTCAATAGCGTCCGCAGCTTGATGAAGCAAGGCACTGCGTTCGGAATCGTCCCGCGCGGCCCACGCAGCCTGGGCTGCTTCTGCGCGATCGATAGCCGCGTTGAGGTCCGCAACATCTTGCACTGCGACTTTTCCGATGAGTTCACCCGTCGCAGGGTCAAAAACTTCCCTGCTTTCTGCACCATCCTTCGGTGAAATGGTGGCGAGCAGGCTCTGATAGTCGTACATCGTTCTCTCCTTTGAGGATTTTATTTCGGGGTTTAGACGGTTGAAGCGGTGAGATTCGAGCCAGCGAACTGATCTCTCAACGTCAGGAACTCCGACAGCGGAGCGCCTCGATCGAAAAGGGGGCGAGCACGCACAAGTTCTCGAACGAGTCCGAATGACAACAAGGCGGTGACTTGCTGCCCGCGAGAGTAAACAGCCAAGAATTTTCCGTGCGCGACAGACCCTGCGAGCACCGAGAGGGTGTCGGTGGGCTCAGCCACCCCCAGCATCTGGATCTTGATCCCGAACTGGTCGGACCAGAAGTACGGCTGATACTCGTAGGGCGGCAATGCCGCCCCGGCAATCGCGGCCCCGACGTACTTCGCCTGTTCAACCGCTGAGCTCCAGTGCTCTTGCCTCACGTGCGAACCGTGCTCTTCCGACCACCACGCGGCCACATCGCCTACGCAATAAACCGAGCCCGCTGAATCGGCTTGACCATTCGAGGCACACTGTACGCCGTCGCCGAGCGCTAGACCGCTACCTTCTAGCCACTCTTGGTTGGGCATCGCCCCGATTCCAACAACGACAAGCTCTGCAGGAATTGTCTCGTCTTCGAGAATGACCCCGCTGACGCTCTCGCCGGAAGTGAACCCGAGCACACGCCCGTGAGTGCGAACCTTCACACCGTTTCGTTCATGAAGCGCGGCACAGTTAGCGCCCATGACCGGACCGAGCGCACGCACTAGCGGTACGCGGCCTGCCTCGATCAACGTGACTTCTGACCCCATACCGCGGGCAGTTGCCGCAACTTCGAGCCCCACGAAACCCGCGCCAATGATGGCGACACGGGGATGCGACGCGAGAGCTTCAGAGATCGCGCGGCAGTCGTCGAGCGTTCGAACCACATGCACGCCGGGAGGTACTTCAAACGGAAGTGGGCGAGCTCGAGCCCCCGTCGCGATCACTAAGGTCTCGTACTCCACCTGTGATCCGTCACTCAGATGAACTACTCGTCGAGAAACGTCAAGCTTGACCGCCTCAACACCGAGGCGAAAGTCAGTGCGCAACTCTGCGAGTTCATCCCCATTGCGAGGAAAAAGTACTCTCTCATCGAAGTTCCCCGTGAGTACCTGTTTCGACAATGGCGGACGTTCATAGGGGCGATGGCTTTCCATCCCAATCAGGGTGACCGGACCGCTGTACCCTGCTGCGCGAGCACTTTCGATAGTGCGAATCGCAGCGATGCCTCCCCCGACGACGACGAGCCCCGGACTCATGAGGCGCTCTCAACACGAAGAGCGCGCACTGGGCACGAAGAGACCGCATCGGCGGCGAGGTCCTGATCTGATGCCGCGGGGGTCTCTTCGAGAACGACAACTTTTCCCTCATCATCGATGTCGAAAATGTCGGGTGCAGCAACCATGCAGTTTGCGTAACCCTGGCACAGCGTTGTGTCAGCGATAATCTTCACTGTGAGACTCCTTCACCGGTCAGTTTCGGCTCGAGAGCCTGCCACGTGCGTTTCTGAAACATTGCAATTGACGATTCGTTCTGGGCCAGCAGTCTTCCTTGCGGCACCCTCCCGGAGTCATATCCAGCTTGCTGCGCAGCCACAACGACTTTGTCTTCGTTGAAAGTGGAGTCGTACATTTCGAGCCATGACTGCATAACCTCAGGGTCAACGCCGGGCCGCGCATAGACGTCTACGATGAACCGGCACGATTTCGGTCCGAGCGGAACCAACCTGGTAATCGCTCCCGCATATTCGTCTACAGAGAACGCCGTCGAAGGCCACACATACAGCAGTCGAAAATCGTCGAGCTCACTCGAATCTCGTTGCTCAGCGAGCGGCGCATGCTGAATCGGCGCGACCTGCGTCAGAACGTTCTCGTAGTTGTCACAAATGTAGTTGTCGGGGTCCGTTGCGATCGCTCGGCCAAATGTGTCGTGATGAACAAGGTCACAGTGGTAGCACTCCAGCGAGTTCTCCATGAACAACTTCCAGTTCGCGTCCACGTCGTAGCTGAAGTGCCCTGCATGGTCCCACCCGCTAAATCCGAGCTGCAGCTTCTCGACCAGCTCGGGAGCTCGCTCTAGGTACTCCAACAGGCCCGGAGCATCCTCAGACGCGTTCGCGAAAACGAAGTCGCCGAACGACTCCACCCGGACTGTGGGAAGAGCCATGCTCTTACGATCGAAATCGGGGTCGGCCTGAGATCGAGGAGCGGTCTTGAGCTGACCGTCCAGACCATAGGTCCAACCGTGATACTTGCACTGGAGGATGCGAGAACAGCCGTCCCCCGACGCAACCGGGTGGAGTCGGTGTAGACACGCATTCACCAGTCCATGCAGCTCGCCCTGCGCATCTCGAGTAATGACAACGGGCACGTCGCCCAGCGTCGCGGTGACGTAGCTTCCCGTTTCGGACAACTTCTCCATCATCGCGACGAAGACCCACCCTTTAGCAAAGATCTCCTTCTTCTCGAGTTCGAAGATCTCTGGGTCCGAATAGAGATAGGCCGGCAACTGCCACCCGTTCTCCATAGAGGCCCTCACACTGTCTGACGACGTCGATGTCATCGGTCATTCCTTTCGATCACACACGGCCAATTCGCCGCTGCCCTCATCTTCGAACGCTCAGTGGCGGGGCTCTTGCCTGATCGCATACCGAACTTGATGCGACACTCACACTTGCTCACAACGCCCCCTCGCCGACAAAAACATTGGCGTTCTCTCGTCGCGAGACAGCCCGATACTCGCGAGGCGTCATCCCAAAGCTCTTCGAGAACGTGCGCGAGAAGTGAGCCGCGTTAGTGAAACCCCAGCGACTCGCGATCGTCGATACCGAGAGATTCGCAAGCTCCGGATTAGCAAAGTCACGGCGGCAACGCTCTAGTCTTCGCTCGCGAATCCACCCTGTGACACTCTCCCCCTGAGCAGCAAAGAGCTTCTGCAACGTACTTACAGAAATGTGATGCGCACTCGCGACCTCCGCGATACGCAGTCCAGGATCTTGCAGCCGACGTTCTATAGTGCGCCGCACGGCCAACAATAGGCTGGCGTGCCGGTCAGGGCTTTGAATCTGAGCGCCTGGCGACTCCAGAAGACAGGCAGCCAATAGGGCAATGAGAGCATCGGCGAGGTGCAGGTTCACCTGGCCAGCTCGAAGACTGCTGTTCGTGCTGATGGAGCGGGCGAGGGAAACGAATACCTCCCTGACGCTGTCGTTCGTCGCCAACGAAACCCCGCAGGTCGCCCGCACAAGCTCTTTTGCCACCCCGAGCGAGGATTCCGGAAATGTCATCGCGACCACATGACTAGCTTCTGCGGGCCTCAAACGCGGGGTGTTTCGAGCATCCAGCAGCACAAATCTTTCTGCTTCCAGCCGCAACTCAGACTGTGCCAACTGAACGTCGCACTCCCCTTCGAGAGCCAGCACAACGCACAAGCTATTAGCGCGAGGCCACGAGAGCTCACTTAGGTCGCACTCGCGGCTAATTCGCACAAGCACAGCGTGTCCCTCGACGCCCTGAGGGACATCGAGGGACACGCCAGTGCTGCTTGCAGTTTCCATTGACACAGTGACGGTTACGCGACCCTATTCCGCGAAGTCTGCGGGGTTAGGGATCTGCTCGCTTCGGTCGCGCCAGACCAACTTCTTACGATCCTGAACGACCTGCCGGTAGATGTAGAGCACCACCGACAGCGCAAGGATGGAGAGCCCGATGATCGTCTGTACATGACTGCCGTAGCCAGCAAGGTCGGGTCGCGCAACTCCAATCGAGATGACGAACGCGTTGAGAAGCACGATAAACCACGCAATTGGGATCCAGATCGCTGACCGCCGAATCGGACGCGGCCACTCGGGGCGGTCCTTGCGAAGGAGCAGAAAGGCTGCGACTCCCAGCGTGATCGAGGTGAGGTAACCAAGGTTGCTAGCGAGCAAGATGCTTACTGGGTTTGCAAGCAGGATCAAGATCACAATGTTGACGATCGCGTCCAGCGCCAAGCCTCGACCGGGAACACCGTACTTGTTGATGCTGTCGAGCTGACGGAGCGTGAACCCTTCTTGCGCCAGACCGTAGAGAGCACGTGCACCGTCTGCCGTACCCGACATCATGGCGATGAACATGTTCGCAGCGACGATTACGACACCGATCCAGGCGCCGGATCCCAGCAGGGTTTCGAAAGACGTGCCGATGTAGCCCACGGGGTTGGCGCTCACTGCTTCCTCACCAATCGAGCCGATGACTCCTAGCGGAACCAACGTGAACAGGGCAAGCATGAAGGCCGATGAGCTCAAAAGCGCCTTAGACGTATCCCGAGGAGTGTCTTTGTATTCGGGAGCGAAGGAAGCACAGATCTCTGTTCCGTACGTCACCCAGGCTGTCGCGTAGTAGACAACAACAACGGTCATCCAGTCGCCTTCAACGTGCCACGTAAGCCGTGAAGCGTCCCAGATTCCACCGTCGACCACGTAAGGGCCGAAGGCAACGATCATGAGGCCGATGATGACAAACACACCCAGCCACTTGTTGATCGTTGCGCCGAGCTTCACGCCGCGGCGATTGAGCAACCAAGCCACGACGATCGCTGCGATCGCGATCACGTGGGCAAGCCCAAGATCATTTCCTGCAAAGCCGACGCTCGCAGTCGCTGCCGGCACGAAGGAAGTCTGAAGCAAATAGCCGAGTCCTACGGCCGTTACCGAGAGAGAAAGTGACCATCCCATCCAGTATCCGAAGGAGGCTACGGCGCCAATCGGGATGAAGTACTTCTTCCAACCTTCAATTGCGTAGCGGGCGACACCGCCCGACTTGCCGGGGAACATCGCGGCGAGCTCCCCCAGAATGGCGTTCTGCAGCATCGACACGATCGTGGCTGCAACCCAGATTGCGATTGCAGTCCACGCACCGACGGCCCCGATGAGAAAGCCGAAAGTAACGAACAGACCGTTGGGGATCACGAGAGATAGCGCAAAGCCATCTTTCCACGTGAGTGTTTTCTTGAGCTTGTGTTCAGATTCGTGTGACGACTGCGTCACAGGTGATGTTGACATTTCGGGCCTCCGGACATCTTTGGCTGAGGGTGTTCTGTGGGTAATTAAGCAGGTCCCGCAATCCGTAACGATTGACGGGTGTTGTGTCATTCTTCTTGCGTGACGTGCTGCAGATTTGACCGCGCGCGTTCACTACTTGCACGACCGCGTCAGGATTCGACGAGTCGCAAACCTTGAGGGTGGGCAGGAGGAGGGTTGGGCTTGCCCCGCAAGATACGGCTGGCGACCGTTAACCCGCTTTCGATCGCTCCATCGATAAAGCCTCCCCATCCATTGGCTACATCCGCGCCTGCGATATGAATGTTTCCGTGAGGGGATTGAAGTGAGCGCAACGATTCAGAGAGGAACCCTGGTCTATGCATGGGCCAGGTTTCTTGCGCGAGTTCGTCGGTCACCCAGTTATGACCGGCACTTTCAACGACCTTCACGCCCGGAATGAGCTGCTCGAGCACTTTCTCAATCGCACGAGGGTCTTCGGGGTCAATGGCGTGAGCGTCTGAACCGAACCCAATGATGTATGTCTTACCGTCGTGAACGTATTCCGCTTGGAAGAAGTTGAGGGGCCACTCTGGGTCGCCGAACGCAACGAAGGGAGGCCGTTCTCCTTCGATGGTGAACCAGACTTTTGTGCCGAGCCCAACCTGGCCTTTCTCTGCTGCATCGATCACTTCCGGTGCAAGAGCGGGCGAACACTGCACTCTGGCGAGCGACTGCAGAGGGATCGCGAGAACTACATTCTGCGCAACGTACTCCTTGCCGCTGGCTGTCACGACAGTAGAGAGAGTGCCAGTCGAGCGGATCTCGCGAACGTCAGCACCAAACTCAAACGTTGCGGTGGTGTCGCTACGAAGTGCTGCGGCCAATGCTTTCGTTCCGCCTGCAATCTTGTAGGTGGCGCACGCTTCGAAGTTGACCTTCCAATCACCGTTGGTCAGCGCGACCCAACGCAGGGCTTGCGTAAAGGCGGCGTCGCTAATCTTGCCGTTAAAGTTCAACGTCCAGAATGACCGAAGAAGCACACGCTCTTCATCACTGATGTCGAGGGAGTCGATTTGTTCGGCAACCGTCAGCCCATCGATGGCCGCGACCTCCGTCGAGTCGAGCGGTCGATAAGGATCAGGAAAGACTTCGCGTGACCGAGCCGTGAGAAGAGAATTGGGTGAGTCGAGCATCTCAAGGAGCCGCTCGGGAGCGCATGACTCCACGTGAGTGCCGTTCCACCAGAATGCCTGCTCAGGTTCTGGACTAGGCACGGTACCGATGCCGTAACGCGTCATTTCAGCCCACACGTGTGGCTGAACCCAGTGAACCCATGTTCCGCCCAGCTCCAGTTCGAGCCCCATGCGCTCGGCGAGCCATGTACGGCCACCGAGTCTGTCCCGTGCTTCGAGGACCGCGACTTTCTGTCCCGCCTGCGTCAGCTCTCGTGCCGCTGTGAGCCCGGCGAAGCCTGCTCCGACAACAATGGTGTCGAATGTATTCGTCATTGAATTTCCATTTCGTGTTGTTGTTTCTCGCCCGGGTCAGGTTCTAGCTGTAGACGAAGAATTCCACCGTGGGCTCGAGCACCGTCCACTCGGCAACGGTGGACTTGTTGAGCGAAGCGGATCCTCCCGCGGTGAGCTCGAAAGCGTCTCCCTCGGCCGGGCGGATACGAATACGTCCTTCGACGATGTAGATCGTTTCGTCGGCGGCACTTACGATCTGCATTGGCTCCGGGGCTTCTTCGGGGGTGACGAACCAGTAGCCCGCGCTCAGTTCCGGCCGGCTTCCCGCGCCGCCTTCTCTCAGCCACTGCACGTGACCCACTTCGAAGGGGCCTGCCTCAGCACGCGCGATAGTGCTGTGAGTAATGAACTGCGTTTCTGACACTGTCTCTCCTTTGAGTGCACTGCAATGCGCCCAATTTAAGCAGATGCTTAGTTTAGGCGCAAGCATTATTTGCACTCACGTGCGCTTCCAAGAATCTGCGGGTGCTGAGTCACTGCGCACGTGTATCCCGCCATACACGCGCGAGCCCCCGAAAGCTCTCGGCGCGTTCACGACAACACGCAGACTAGGATTCTGACGTGGAAGACACTTACGAACTTGAACTCCGTAGCGTTCCCTTCGAGCATGCAGACTCGGTGATGCTGCGGTCAGCGCAGCGCGCTGAGCTCACCGCACGGTACGGTACGGAAGACAGCGAACCCGGCGTTAAGCCCAATGCTGATTCGGTTGTCGTGTTCCTCATCGCCTACGTCGATGGGGTTCCCGCGGGGTGCGGCGGGCTTCGTCAGCTTAGCGACGAGATCTTCGAGGTGAAGCGGATGTACGTCACTCCAGCGCAGCGCGGCACCGGAATCGCGGTCGCGGTACTCAAAGGCTTAGAGGAATGGGCTCGCGCACAATCGGCAACAACGTTGGCACTGGAAACAGGAACAGCCCAGCCTGACGCGATGCGGTTCTACGAGCGCGAGGGATACTCGCGCATTGAGAACTTTGGCGACTATGTGGGCGAACCGCTCAGCGTCTGCTACGCGAAAAACCTGTAGCTGACCATCGGCATAGGCTAGGGCGGTGCTCGCTCTTGTCGCTCTCGCCGTTGTTATAGGAGCACTCTCTCAACGCATCACCGGCATGGGCTTTGCGCTCGTCGCGTCTCCGCTGATCGTGATTTTGCTCGGCCCCTTCGATGGTGTGCTGGTCGTGAACCTCTGCGGCGTCGTCTCGTCGCTGCTCATCATCCCGCGGGTCTGGCGTCATATTGAGTGGCGTACTCTGGCATGGCTGGCGATCCCCGCGGTGGCGGCCATCATCCCAGGCTCGCTCCTTGTCACTCGCCTTCCGGGTGCTGTCATGCAACTCGGCATCGGCGTGCTCGTGATCGTTGCCCTCACCGCGACCCTGCTCATTACGCGCGCGGAACACATCGTTCCGGCCCGCCCAGCAGCAATCGTCGCGGGGGCGGCATCCGGTTTCATGAACACGGCGGCGGGAGTCGGCGGCCCGGCCCTCAGCATTTATGCGGTGCTGATGCGCTGGCCGCAAGTGAATTTCGCGGCCACTCTGCAGCCGTATTTTGTGATCGTGGGCCTGGCGTCGCTCGCTACCAAAGCTCTCTTCTCGGGCGGCGTACTGCCTGATCTGGATGTCGCCAGCTGGGCCCTCGTTGTCGGGTCGCTGCTTGTGGGGCTCGCGTTGGGTGAAGTGCTCACTCGTCACATCAGCCATCGAGCAGCTCGCATT
This sequence comes from Salinibacterium sp. 10G20-15, assembly GCF_057365065.1. Lineage (NCBI taxonomy): Bacteria > Bacillati > Actinomycetota > Actinomycetes > Micrococcales > Microbacteriaceae > Salinibacterium > Salinibacterium sp. 10G20-15. Next base: position 1,345,076 of record NZ_CP195118.1, on the reverse strand, counting down.
GCGGTGATCATCGTGGCCTACCTCGGAGGAACCGTCGCGATCATCGACGGCGCTCTCGCTCTCGCGAGCTAACGCCCGGGCGCTTGCGGTTTGGCCCGCCGCCTTCTTTAACGCACGAATGCCCGGCCCCAACGTTCGGGACCGGGCATCCGGTGTTCGACTTCGCGTTAGCGCTGCCGTTTCGACTCAGTGTTACTCGGCGGGGCCGACTCCTACGGGGTCAGCTTCTTCGTTGGCGGTGTCGCCATTGCCGGGAACGGTCTTGCGCAGGGTGGCACCGAGTTCGGCATCCACGCTGCCCCAGTACCAGTAGAAACGCTCGAGGATTTCGGGGATCGTGATGCCACGGCCCTGTCCGGTGAGGGTTTCGATGAAGCGTGCCTTCGACTCGTCGGAGAAGACGTCGCGGTAGAGCGTTCCGGCCTGGCCGAAGTCGTCGTCTTCTGAGTGCAGGGTCTGGGCGCTGCGCATGAGTTCGCCGTCGCTTGCCCAACCGCCTTCGCCAGCAAGCTCGGGCTGAGCTGCCGGTCCACCGAACGAGTTCGGCGTGTAGACGCGGTCAGCTGCGTCGCCGATCTTGTAGTTCATGGCGCCTTCGTGCTGGTAGTTGCGCGCTTCGGAGGCGTGAGGCTGGTTGACGGGGAGCTGGTTGTAGTTGGCTCCGATTCGGTTGCGCTGGGCATCCGGGTAGGAGAACACACGCGCCATCAGCATCTTGTCGGGGCTGATGTCGGTACCGGGAACCATGTTCGACGGCGAGAACGCTGACTGCTCGATCTGCGCGAAGAAGCTCTCCGGGTTGCGGTTGAGCGTGAAGTGACCAACCGGAATCAGCGGGTAGTCCTTGTGCGACCAGACCTTGGTCATGTCGAAGGGGTTGAAGCGGTACGTCTTCGCGTCGTCGTAGGGCATGATCTGCACCGAGACATCCCACGAGGGGTAGTCGCCCTTGGCGATGGCTTCGAAGAGGTCGCGACGGTAGTAGTCGGCGTCTTCTCCGGCGATGCGCTCAGCTTCGGCGGCTTCCATTAGCTCCACGCCCTGGCGGGAGTGGAAGTGGTACTGAACCCAGAAGCGCTCACCGGCAGCGTTGATCCACTGGTAGGTGTGCGATCCGTAGCCGTTGAGGTGACGCCAGGACTTGCTGAGGCCGCGGTCACCCATGAGGTACGTGACCTGGTGGGCGCTTTCGGGCGAGAGGGTCCAGAAGTCCCACTGCATGTCGCCGTTGCGCAGGCCGGAGTCGCCCATTCGCTTCTGCGAGTGGATGAAGTCGGGGAACTTCATGGCGTCGCGGAGGAAGAACACGGGAGTGTTGTTTCCGACGATGTCGTAGTTGCCCTCGGTCGTGTAGAAACGCAGTGCGAATCCACGAACGTCGCGCCAGGTGTCAGGCGAACCCTGTTCACCGGCTACGGACGAGAAGCGCAGAATCGTTTCGCTCTTGGCACCCTTTTGGAAGACGGCGGCCTTCGTGAACTGCGATACGTCTTCAGTGACGACGAACTCTCCGAATGCTCCACCACCCTTGGCGTGAGGGTTGCGCTCCGGCACACGCTCACGGTTAAACGAGGCGAGCTTCTCGACCAGAAAACGGTCGTGGAGTGCGGTTACGCCATCAGGACCCGTGGTGAGCGAATGTTCGTCGCTCGCAATGGGTGCGCCGGCCTGGGTAGTCGTGGGTTTGGTCACGATGTCTCCTTTGTGTGGGTGGGATTATTGGCGAATTGAAGATTGGGCGACAGCGTAGACAGCTCTGTCTCTGTTGTTCAGTCTGCGCTCTTTTGGTTGAGAGCGCTCTGGCAATCGGGGCATACTCCCCAAAAGTTCACTTCGGCGGTGTGCACGGTGAAGCCACCGGCTTCGGATGGCGTGAGGCACGGCGCCTGACCAACAACACAGTCCACGTCACGCACGGCAGCGCATTCGGTGCACACGAGGTGGTGGTGGTTGTCGCCAATGCGGCGTTCATAGAGAGCGGATGACCCTGCCGGTTCGATCTTGCGCAGCAAGCCCGCCGTCGTCAGCGCCGCCAGCACTCCGTACACGGCTTGGAGGGAGGTGCCGGGCAAACTCGGCAGTACAGCCCCGAAGATCGTGTCGGCATCGGAGTGCGGGATGTCGGTGAGGGCGCTCAGCACAGCGACGCGGGGCTCGGTCACTTTCAGACCGGCCTCTCGCAGAGTGTCGGCGAGCGCCGCATCCGTCACTGTTTCCATACCTACGACGGTACCAGTTGTTTTGAATAACTCAAGATAACTTGTGGTGAAGGCGTCGAGTATTGGGCGGCATCGCACGAGAGAGCGCTGCGACTAAGTAGCGGATGCTCCGGCGGTAAAATATCTAGGTCTGGGTCGGACGACCCAGCGTTCACCACCGGGGAGTCGCCTTGACCATTGCAATAACCACAGCGAGCGGCCAGCTCGGGTCTGCTGTCACCTCAGCTCTCATCGCGAAAATCGGACCAAACGATATCGTTGCCCTCGCTCGGACGCCAGAGAAGGCTGAACACTTGGGGGTCGAGGTGCGTCCCGGCGACTACGACAACCGCGATCAACTGACGGAGTCTCTTCGAGGCGTCGATACTGTGCTTCTCGTCTCCGGTATCAGCGCCCCTTCCGAGCGAATCGAGCAGCACCGAAACGTCATCGAGGCGGCTGTCGCGAGCGGCGTGCGCAAGATCGTTTTCACGGGCATCCAAGGTCCGGAATCAGGCACGCCCTTCTCCCCTGTCGTGCAGGTGAGCATCGAAACCGAAGATTTGATCAAGGCCAGTGGACTGCAATGGTCCATCGGCCGCAACGGAATCTATATTGAACCTGACGTCGAGTATGCCGCGACCTATGCGCTAGAAGGCGAAATAGTCAACAGCGCCGGAGACGGACGCTGCGCGTACACCACACGCCCCGAACTGGCCGAGGCTTACGCTGCGCTGCTCACCACCGACCGACACGACGGACGCACAGTTAACCTCAGCGGCTCAACACTCAGCCAGTACGAACTGGCAGAGCGCATCGGTGAGGCTGTGGGTACAGAGATTGCCTACCGCCCGATCAGCGATGCAGAGTACGTCGCCGACAGGTCCGCCGCGCTCGGCGACTTCTTTGGGCCAATCATCGCGGGCATCTATCAGGGCATCCGCGAAGGCGCGTACGACACCGAGAGCGATTTCGGCGCCGTAGTCGGACGCCCCCACCAATCCTGGGACGACTACTTCGCTGGCGTGAAAACTTCCGCGGCTAGCGACTAACCTCGGCCCCGACAGAAGAACAAGCTCACCGAGAGAAACGCGGCAGATCGATCGTCCAGGTCCGCGGCACCGGCAATTGGAGATTGCTCTCCCGGTCGCATTAGCCCTCCCGCACGGCTCGGAGCGAAGTCATCGGTGTCTAGCGTTGAAGCGACGGCTCGAAATTTATGCGGATGTCAGCAAACGTTCGACCCGAAGCTGGCCGCAGTCTGGCTACATTCTCGTAGTGAGCGACAAGTGTGATTCGGAGCCTCTCGGATTCGCCGATGTCCTCGGAATCCCTGGCGGTGATCATCTGGAACAACTGTCGGTCCGGCCGACGATGATGCGCCGGGGCCTTGGGCGTGCGCTTGTGGAAGCGGTCAAGGTTGAGTCGAGCCAGCGCGGTTGCGCACGCATCACGCTCAAAACCTACGTAACCATCCCGTGGAACGCGCCTTTTTATTCGAATTGTGGTTTTGTCGCGTGCGACCCCGATACTGACTTTCTCCACGATCTGTTTGCTGACGAACAGAAGCGAGCGATCAAGTACGGCGACCGAATTCACCTGGCCTTCGATGTGAACGAACGACCATCCCGTTAGCCGATCCCCTAACGAACCCTGTGCGATCCGATCAGAGACCCGCCTGATTCCTATTCGCGAGCTATCGCGCTGATAGACACGGAGTGTGCGCAGGGTTCGTTGGCTGAGTCGGCACCGGCGACAGCAGCGTTCGCAGCTGCACCTTGATGCTTGTCATTCTGGATCTCAGGGTTGAAGGTTTAACTCCGAGGATTGCTGCTGCCTCGTGTGATTTGAAGCCATCCCAGTAGATCAGCCGGACTAACTCTGCGTCAGCAGCGGACAGTGATGCGATTGCATCGCGCAGCTCAGCACCCTTGTCCTCAGCCGGCGGCGGCGGGGTGGTTCGCAGTTCGTCGGCAAACCTTCGCACCGCGGCGGAGTGACGTGCGGAGCTGCGGCTGGTGCTTCGCAACACATTGTGAGCGACTCCGAAGAGCCACATGCGTGCGTCAGTCTCTCCTGCAGGCATTTTGCGATGGAGTTTCCATGCTGTGATGAGCAACGCGCCGTATGCTTCGGCGGCATCAGCAGGGTTCGAGATCCTGCGCAAGAAGTAGCGATATAAGTCGCCTTCGTTGTCCCTGATTACAGCCGCGAATCGCGCCTGTTCGTCAATGGCGCTCACAAGCCGCACCCTTCCGCGGCCATATCAAAGCCCACGAGATTGGGGTCATACCCTTTTGCTTCTAAGTGCTCCCACGTCAAGTTCGAGGCCACCCGCCACACAGCAATCTGTTTGACCTCAGCATCACTGCGAGAGATCGGAACCGTGTCGCCATTTTCATCTTGAGCGGTGCGATTCGACTCGCGGATCTCGGCTTCCATTTGCGCCGTGTCCAACGTTTCCAGATCGAGCGCGCCCACAAACGCACGCGTTTCCTGTGCGATTTCTGAGTTCTCGTTCACTCCATCTGAGAAGCTGACGGTGAAGCCGGCGAAGCAGTTCTCGTCACCATTAGAAACAGAGAAGACATTGTCTGCGACCCAGCCCCAGGGTGTTTCCATGCCGCCGGCAGCCATCGCCGCTGTCCCTCCGCCGAGAAGCAACCCCGCAGCTACGACCCCGGCAGTCCATGCCCGCAAACGTCGTGCGCGGCGGGGTATTGGTTCGGCGAGGATTCGCTCACGATGCCTGGCCAGCCCTGTGGGTAGCGGCGGCTGGGGTGCCGTATTGCGAAGCAAGAGTTCGAGTTCAGCGTTGTCCATGGCGTGCCCTCCGATGATTACATTCACTCAGTACATGACCGCGGGCGCCCGTTTTGTCCATCCGACCCCACAATTGGGTCAGACAGACAGTAACCCCGGTCGCGGACACCTCGAACTCCTTCCCTGGACTTTGAGCCGCTTTCTGCTCTGACGGTCCGCTTTCCCGGCTTTCAAGTGGCTCCACAAAGACGCGCACGTGCGGATACTCATGCGAACTCGAGTTTTGACCGTGACTCGACAGCGCCAGTGAGAGAATGTCAGAATGTCTCTCGCGTCAACCGCCGTTGCCAGAAGCTTGCTCGAGCGCGCTTACGCCGCCAACAAGCTCCCGCACGTCGCCTACATAGACGAGAGTTATCTTCTGCCGTCAAACCGTTTCGCTCAGACTCCGTTTTATGTGGTGACTGCGTACATAGCTCCGTGTGCGGATCTCAATTTCATCCGGTCAGACCTTCAAAAAATAGTGGGTGGCGCTTACTGGCACACCACGGACGCTCATCGCGACGAGGCACGACGGCCTGTCATAGAAGAGCTTTGCCGGTACATCGGTGAGGGCAAAGATGACGAACGAATTGTCATATCGGTGAAAAGACCAATCGAGGTCGTGGACAGTGATGGGGAACTTGCCAGGAAACACTGCCTCACCGAGTTATTCGCTGCCCTCAGCGCGGGAGCAATCTGTCATCAGGTTGCACTTGCTGTAATGGAGCAGCGCAAAGATCAAAAGCACAGGAACGCCGACGCAGCCACTATCAAGGCGGCTCGCGCATCAGGTCGAATTGATCGCAACATGCAGGTCTTGCCGCTGTCACCGACGGTCGAGAGCCTCTTATGGGTTCCCGACGTGGCTTCCTTCGCCGTGAATCACCTGTACCGAGGACCAGAATTCAACTACGTCGCCAACTTCAAGCACAAAATCACGTACGTCGGATGATGGCAGCCCCGTTTAAAAGAAGCAGCCCCCGGGTGCCGTAGCAATCAAATCGGGGGCCATCATCGCAGTCGAAGTGAAAACTCGGAGAGCGAAGACTTGCTTCCCTTCGAGAATACCCGGTATGCGTGCTGCCAGCAAGTGTGACCGTAAATATGGCGCTGCAGCGGCAGCAAACGCGAAAAACTCCCTTATGGCCGGCATCACCTCGCGCTCGCCACTTTGGCCACGCGCTTTATAAGCACACACGGCGAACCCAACTTGTCTGAGGTGTAGAGTTGCGAGGCAGATAAACACAGTGATCGGAGCACCTGCATGACACCGGCAGCGCAACAAGGCCGGCTCGCCGCGCAGGCAGCCGAAGTCCTGCTGGGGCGCATCCGTGCCGGCGAGTGGCCTCTGGGGCACAAGCTGCCGGGCGAGACGACACTGGCCGCCGAGATCGGGGTCGGGCGCTCAACACTGCGGGAGGCCATCCGCGAACTCGCCGGTCAAGGCGTGCTCGAAAGCCGTCAAGGCTCGGGCGTCTTCGTTGTCTCAACCGACATCGCCGAGGACTGGGATGTCGTGCTGCGTCGAGTCTCCGTTGCATCCGTCATCGAAGCTCGGGTCGCTATCGAGGCCGAGGCTGCCGCGCTCGCAGCGCATCGACGCACACCACCAGACTTGCGGGCTATGCGCCGAGCACTAGCTCGCCGCTCGGGCTCGCACCACTCTGCCGAAGAGTTCGCTGACGTTGACATGGCGCTTCATCGGGAAGTCGTCGCGGCATCCCACAATGAAGTACTGCTCGAACTGTTCGACGGATTCGTGCCGCGAGTGCGGGTAGCGATGATCGAGATGCTGAAGCTGCGCCCCATCCACGACTACGAGGCAGACCAAGCCGCTCACAGCGCGCTGGTCGAAGCGATCGCCGAGCGAGACCCGGCCGCCGCTGCCAAGTGCAGCCGGGCGCACCTCACCGGCGTGCACCGAGCCCTCTCGTGAGCGACGGCACCTCCATGAACGACAGCACCTTCGTGAGCAACAACCCCACCATCGTTGAACTGCGCGGGGTCACGTTCCGCCGCGGCGAGCGCACCATCCTCCACGAGGTCGACCTCACCGTGCGCGCGGGCGAGCACTGGGCGCTCCTCGGCCCCAACGGCTCCGGCAAGAGCACCATTCTCGGTTTCGTTGGCGCCTCAGCACACCCGACCTCCGGAACCGTGGAGATCCTGGGGCAACGCCTCGGGCGGGTCGAACTGCAAGCACTGCGTCGCTCGATCGGGCACGTCAACCCGCGTCATCCGCTTCACGCACCCCTCACGATTCGGGATGTCGTACTCACTGGCTTGACTGGTTCTCTCGAGACTCCTCCGCGCTGGGAACCCACCGCGCAGCAGACCCAACGCGCGGCAGAGCTGATCGAACAGATAGGGCTCGCAGGCAAAGATGCCCACCGGTGGCCGACGCTGTCACAGGGAGAACGCGGCCGAGCACTCATCGCGCGCGCACTGATCGCCGAACCCGACCTGCTGCTTCTCGACGAACCCAGCACCGGGTTGGATGTCGCGGCGCGCGAGCAACTCCTCGAAACCATCGACGCGCTCACCCACAGCTTTCCGCGACTGGCCTCGATTCTCGTGACGCATCACCTCGAAGAGCTGCCCTCAACAACATCCCATGCCGCACTGATTGCGGACGGGCGGATCTCGCAGGCCGGGCCAGCAGAGCAGGTGCTGACCACCGAGAACGTCACCGCCGCCTTCGCGCATCCGATCCGCATCGGCCAACACGATGGGCGCTGGTTTGCGCTGGCGGGCCGTAAGAGTGCGCTCGATCTCGCCGCTGTCTAATCCCGGCGATCAGCCTACGAGTTGGTCACGACTCCAGCAGCGTCTGGAAGGATTCTGCAGACTGGAAGGGACGCACCTCGATCTTGCCCCGGCACGCCTTGGACCCTTGCGCGGCTAGGGCGAGAGCCTCGTCGAGATCGGCGGCTTCGATAACCCAGAACCCACCAAGGTGCTCTTGGGAATCAAGGTATGGCCCGTCGGTGAAGATCGTGTCCGCTCCCCGCCCGTCTACGGTGGTAGCCGCACTAGCCGGCTCCAATCCGTCCGCGAAAACGAAATGGCCTTCGCGCTCCAACATGTCGTTGAACGCGCCCGTGTCGGCGAACGCCTCCAGCATCTCCTCCTTAGAGGAGTACGCGCCAAACTCGGTGCGCTCCGCCGGCCCAAACACAGACAGTAGATATCTAGCCATGTCACTCACTCTCCTTCGAGCGCCGTTCGTTGATCTCTGCAACACCGGAAGGAAACCGGTGCACTTCCTGCGGCCAATTCAACGCGACCGCCAACCGGCCGGCCCAGTGCCGAGCGGCGTCGTCATCCGCCACATCTACGACAGTGAACCCTCCGAGATGCTCCTGAGCCTCGACGTACGGACCATCAGCGAACACCGGCGCCCCGTCACTACTGACGACGCTGCAGATCGCAGTTGAGGCACCAATCCCACCATCCGCGTAAACGAACACGCCAGCCTTTGTCATCTCATCGAGCACGGCTTGCGAGGCGGCGCTCTTGCTCGTCAGTTCGTCAGCCGTCTGGTCAGGCACCCATTCATCGTTGAACGCGATCAAATATTTCGACACCATCGTCTCCTCTCGTAGGCACGATGGCCTCGCGTGGCCCTCGGCTGCGGCGACCCGAACGGTCACTCATTTAAACCACGAACGGCAGTGCCCAAGTACGACAATATCCCTAGCTTTCCTTCAGCGCAGCAGCGTCTTTGGGCGGCGAATCGAGAGTGCGCTGAAGTCAAACGCGCCTGACCCAGTAAGGTCTGAACCCGTTAACCATCTGGTCAGAATCACCCTCGAAGCGTAAGATGAGCAAATGCCACGTCTACGCAGTGTCTTCGTCTTGTCGGTAAGCGCCATGCTTCTGGCGGGCTGCGCAGCGGTAGCGGATGAGGGGGGGCTGCCGCTCCGGAACCATCGCTAGCCACTTCCGCCTCTCCCGCCGCCATGAAAGTGGATGCTGCTGCCGTCGCAAAGGCCGACTCGTGGCTCGAAGGCGCGATCCTGCCGCCCGATGCCGTTCCCTCCGAAAGCGCACCCGCAACCACACCACCTTTCGCATACTCTTACTATGCGTGGCCTTGCTCGTCCATGGAGACGCGGACGGGGTATTGGCTCATCGCGGGAGCCGACGTTGTCGATACCGCGAACTGGCTCAAGGAGCATCCGACCGCTGGGCTAATTGACCCCGCGGGCCTACCGCTATCCGGCGGGCCGGAAATAGATAGCGCGACCCTCGGTAACGTTCCGGAACTAGACTCCCTCGAAGGCATCGCCTATACGGTGAACCGCACCGCAGGCGGAGTCGCCGTGCGCGCAGAAATCGGAGTCTTCACCGAGGACACCGTCTGCCCAGAACCTCCCGACGGTGGGCGCTGGGGCGGGCCAGGACAGGGCTAATGCTCCAGTGGCAGCATCGCCGGAATCCCCATGATCGGAGGCTTCGTGGTCAGCCTGTCTGGGCTCAACGACGAGTCGCGCTTCACTGCGTGACCCGCATGGCGACCCCATGAATACACGAAAGCCGCTGCCGATCGGGGGTGTCATTGTTGCGGTCGTAGCCTTGGCGATCCTTGCGGGGCGTTGGATCGACACCGCCATCTGGGGCGCCGACGGTGCTCGTGTCATCGACACGACGAGGCAGCTCATCCGCGCTGCATCCTCAGGTGGTCAAGACGCGCTCGCGTGCGACGACTTTTCAGCGGACTTTGGCGACGCGCAAGCCTGGAACGGATTGCGTGCCGGAGAACCCGAACAGTTTGATGCCGGCACCTCTATCGATCGACCGTCGCTCGATGCCTCCTGGAGCATCAACCTCGAAGGATCGAGCGAGACTAGCGACGTCAGCCCAAGTTTCGTCTTCTACCGCGAGCGCGCAGACGGTCTGTGCGTAGCGGACGTCAGGTGGTGAGCGATGGGTGCGCGATCGGACTCCCAGCGAAGCCACTCTTCGCGATGCACTGAAAGTCAGCAAAGTGGTCGAAAGCACGTTGGAATAACCCGCAGTGAAGCCATCTCAGGGCTCGCGATCTGTCGGCAGCACAACGGATAATATTGCAGGATGACCGGACCTGAGGGCGCTTTAGGAGTGGTGCTCGAAACGATGTCGTGGGTCGGCCTCGTTCCCGGCATCCCGCTGCTCCTTTTCGGCTGGATTCTCGCTCTGCGGGCCTGCAAGTGGATCGTGACCACTGCCGAGGTATTCGAAGCCGGGGGCTTTCAGGGATTCCGCTGGTCCGATAGCGATGGCAGGCAGCACTCCATCCTTCACGAGCCGTCAGAAGCTCCCATCATGGATGTCGGCACACACGTCACTCTGTACTGCGACCAGTGCCATCCCTCTCGGTGGAGTCTCGCGCGGCCCCGCCGCACGAACGCCGCCATCATCATCGGCTCGATACTCACCGGAATCGGCCTTCTGAGCGTCGTTGCGGGCTTCGCGCTGATGGCGTTCTGACGCGCTGAAATGCGCCGGCACACCTAGGTAGACTGGAACCGGCCGGCGTGAGCACCCCGGCATCCACCATCTTCTGGGAGAAGCCCCTCGTGACTGACGTCTCAACCAATTCCCGCCAGCATGTTGCCGACACGGTGTCGAACGCGATGGCTACGCCCGAGAAAGAGCAGCCCTACGGCGCCCTCGGCCTCAAGCCAGACGAGTACGCGAAGATTCGCGAAATTCTCGGCCGCCGCCCCACCAGCGGTGAGCTCGCCATGTACTCCGTCATGTGGAGTGAGCACTGCTCCTACAAGTCCTCCAAGACGTACCTGCGCCAGTTCGGCAAGAAGGTCAACGCCAATATGTCGAAGAACCTCATGGTGGGCATGGGCGAGAACGCTGGCGTCATCGACGTTGGTCAGGGTTGGGCTGTGACCTTCAAGATCGAAAGCCACAACCACCCCAGCTACATCGAACCCTTCCAGGGTGCGGCGACCGGTGTTGGCGGAATCGTCCGCGACATTATCTCCATGGGCGCTCGCCCCGTTGCTGTCATGGATGCGCTCCGCTTCGGCGCCATCGACAACCCCGACACCGCGCGCGTTGCTCAAGGCGTGGTTTCGGGCATCAGCTTCTACGGCAACTGCCTCGGCCTTCCCAACATCGGCGGCGAAACCTACTTCGACTCCGTCTACCAAGCCAACCCGCTCGTCAACGCGCTAGCCGTTGGAGTGCTGCGCCACGAAGACCTGCACCTGGCTAACGCTCGCGGCGTAGGCAACAAGGTTGTGCTGTTCGGTGCCCGCACCGGTGGCGATGGCATCGGCGGAGCATCCATCCTCGCTTCGGATTCCTTCTCAGAGGGTGGCCCCACCAAGCGTCCCGCCGTTCAGGTCGGCGACCCCTTCGCCGAGAAGGTACTCATCGAGTGCTGCCTCGAACTCTTCCAAGGTGACCTCGTTGAGGGCATCCAAGACCTCGGCGCGGCTGGCATCAGCTGCGCAACGAGCGAGCTCGCCTCGAACGGTGACGGTGGAATGTTCATCGAACTCGAGAAGGTGCTGCTGCGCGACCCCACCCTCACGGCAGAAGAAATTCTGATGTCCGAGAGCCAAGAACGCATGATGGCGATCGTGAAGCCCGAGAAGCTCGAAGGCTTCCTCAAGGTTGTTGAGAAGTGGGATGTCGAAACCAGCGTGCTCGGTGAAGTCACCGACACCGGCCGCCTCATCATCAACTGGCACGGCGAAGAAATCGTGAACGTCGAGCCGCGCACCGTCGCGATCGATGGCCCTGTCTACGACCGCCCCGTTGCGTACCCCAAGTGGATTGACAAGCTTCAGGCCGACAGCGCTTCAGGCCTCGCCCGCCCCAAGGACGGCATCGAGCTCCGCGACCAAATGCTTCAGCTTCTCGCGAGCCCCAACCTCGCCGACAAGAGCTGGATCACCAACCAGTACGACCGCTACGTACTCGGCAACACCGCGTTGAGCTTCCCGGATGACGCCGGCATGGTGCGCATCGACGAAGAGAGTGGCCTCGGCTTCTCTGTCGCGACCGACGCCAATGGCCGCTTCTGCCAGCTCGACCCCTACGCCGGAGCCCAGCTTGCTCTTGCTGAAGCGTTCCGCAACGTTGCCGCCACCGGCGCGAACCCGGTCGCCGTCAGTGACTGCCTCAACTTCGGTAGCCCCGAGAACCCCGAAGTGATGTGGCAATTCAGCCGCGCCGTTGAAGGTCTCGCCGACGGTTGCCTCGAGATGGAAATCCCTGTCACCGGCGGAAACGTCTCGTTCTACAACCAGACGGGCGATGTGCCCATCCACCCAACCCCTGTGGTCGCGGTGCTCGGCCTGATCCGTGACGTTGCTGAGCGCATCCCGAGTGGATGGCAAGACGAAGGCAACAACATCTACCTGCTCGGCACCACCTCACTCGAGCTCGACGGCTCGGCCTGGGCTGGCACCATTCACGACCACCTCGGTGGCCTGCCGCCCAAGGTTAATCTCGCCGCCGAGCGCCAGCTTGCCGACCTTATCAAGGCCGGCAACGAGCTCAACATCATCGCCAGCGCGCATGACCTCGCCGACGGTGGGCTCGCTCAGACCCTCGCCGAGTCCGTCATGCGCTTCGGCGTTGGCGCTCGCATCTGGTTGGGCGACCTGCTTGAGCGTGACGAGATCGACGCCGCCACGGCCCTCTTCAGCGAATCGACCGGTCGCATGATCGTGTCGATCCCGCGCGAAGACGACGTGAAGTTCCGCGGACTCTGCGAAGGCCGCGGCTACCCTGCCGTGCGCATCGGAGTTACGGATGCTGCCGCTCCCGCCCTCGAAATCCAGGACCAGTTCACACTGACCCTCGAAGAGCTGCTCACGGCTCACCGCGGAACGCTCGCGGAGGCTTTCGGCGCCTAACGTGCAGTTCATCAAGAGGGTTTACGGCGAGGTCACGGCCGCGCTCGCCCTCGGGGTGATCGCACTCGTCGTCGTGCGCGCCATCACGGAATCACAACCGTGGTGGCTCGCTGCTGCCCTGCCGTGGGTGGCATACGCGCTCTACTTGGGGCTGCTGATGACGCGCCTCGTTGTCGTGCAGCGCCGGCATCCGTGGGTTCAGCTTGCTGCCGCCGGGGTAGCGATCTTTGCCGCCATTCTCGCCGGGCCGCTTGCCGTGCTCGTGGCCGCCCTCGGCCTAGCCGTGATTCTCGGCTACAACTACTGGTACTCCGTGCAGCACGTCTCCAGCGGGCCGGTCACGGTCGGGCAGCCGCTGCCCTCGTTCCCGCTCACCACCGTGGATGGCGCTGTCGTCGACAGCAGCGTGCTCACCCAGCAACCGCACGTGATCATGTTCATTCGCGGCAACTGGTGCCCGTTCTGCATGGCCCAGGTCGCCCAGATCGCCGACCAGTACCGCGAGCTCGACCGCCGCGGCGTCGCTGTCGCGATTATCAGCCCGCAAAAGCCCGAAGACACCGTCGAACTTTCCGAACGCTTCGACATCCCGGTCACCTATTACATCGATGCGGATGCCTCGGCCGCCGCCGCGCTCGACATCGTGCAGTCCGGCGGCACGCCCGTCATCTTCAGCGCGGGAGCCCCAGCCAATGGCGACACCGTCGTACCGACCGTGATCATCACCGACGCCACCGGAACCGTGCTCTGGGCCGAGCACACCGACAATCACCGGGTGCGGCCAGAGCCGACGACGTTCCTCGACGTGCTCGACCAGCACGGCATCCGCGCGGTCTAGCCTGCTGCGTGCCGCGCGCTAGCCTCCTGCGACAGCGTTAAAGCGCAACCGCGAGGTGTCGGCGGCGAGCTCCGCGAGCCAGTCGGAGGATGCCGAAACCGGGAACACCGTCACAGGCCGAAGCACGCGAACCCCCGCGTGCTGCACTACGAATCCATAGGCCAGAGCTGCGACACCGTTCCGCTGCACGACCACCGTTCGCGTTGCGTGGGAGATGCCTGCGGCATCCGGTTCGGTGATCGCGGTATGCACGGCGAGCGCGTCGGCAGGCGGGTTAGTGAGCACGGGAACAATCACGTTCGCGACCCGGGTCAGCAACGATTCGCTGCCCTTCCACGGAGTGAGTGCATCGGGTGCGAGACCGAACGCGGTGGCCAGCTCGCTCGTGACCCAGCGGTCGCGCTTGAGCCCATAAGGGGTGGATGCTGTCGAAAGCAGGTAACCGTAGCAGTGCAGCAGGCCGGCGTTGCCGATCGGCCACTGTGCCTCAAGCCCGGCGAGGTCGTGTAGCACCTCGAACAGTTCGCGAGAGAGAACGGCCTCGCCGGTGTTTTCGTCGATCGCCGTCGACCGTGCCCATTCGGCGAATCGCCCTTCGGCACGGTCGGCCCTGATCTGCTCAGCAAGCCAGGGCAGTTCCCTGCTAATGATCGTGTGAATGTGCGCTTGAGACGCCGCCCGCTCACCGGTCGCGGCGGCGATACGGCGAGCGCTCGCGTCGAGTTCGACGAGGGTGAAATGTTGTTCGTCCACGCTTTGATCGTAAGCTCGGCGGGGCATGTACCGGGAATGATTTACCTCCCGTTCACCCAAAATGGCCCAAACGTCACTGAGCGTCTTATATCTTGGACGCAATGTCCACCGCAGCCACTCACCCCCGCACACACACCATCGTCTTCGACTTCGATGGCACCATCGCTCTCGGCGATGGCCCGATCATCGCGTACGCTCGCGCGGTCGCCTCGAGCCTCAGTCCCGCTGCGGCAGATAAGTTTCTGAGCGACGTCAGCACCGCGCTTCTGCGCGAGCCCGGGCATCCGCTCGCCGGAGCAGCCGACGGCTACGAACTCGTTCGCCTCGCCTCAGGGTCGCTGCCGCTAGCCGCCGACGCCCACAACGCGGCGTACCTCGCGAGCCGCGAACTGCTCGCCACCGACGCCGCACCCGTCACCGCTCCTGCCGGCCTCGCCGAGTTTCTCCGCACTGCCCGCGAGCACGCCACCATCGTGCTCGCCACAAACGCCCCCGACATCCGCATCACTGAGACGCTCGACAGTCTCGGCGTCGCCGACTACTTCGACCACATCTACACGAGCGTCGGCAAGCCGGCTGGCCTCGACGCAGTGCTCGACGAATGGATGCCCGCCGGCCCGCTTCTCAGCATCGGCGACATCTGGGCCAACGACCTTGAGCCCGCCTACCGCCGCGGAGCGACCACTGCCTTCCTCTCTGACACCTCTCACCCGCACGCCGACTTCACGGCTGCGACCCTCGGCGAACTGTACGAGGCCCTCAACTCCTGGCTTCACGGAACCCACCGTGAACCGCAGGCCGCACCACCCACCACTGCATAACCCACCACCACCGCACCACCCGCAGTTCTCAACTAGCTATTCGAAAGGAAACACCCGTGATTACCCTCAGTAAAAAATCTCGCGCACTGGTTGCCGGCGTTGCTCTCACCGCAACTGCTCTCACACTGTCCGCGTGCAGCACGAGTGCCGACAGTGCCGAAGGCACTGAAGCCAACGACCCGACGTCGCTCGTTCTCGCTCTCGTTCCCTCGCAAGACCAGGGCGAACTCGTCACCACCGCCGAACCCCTCACCGACTACTTGACCGAAGCCCTCGGCATGGAGGTCACCGGTGTGGTCTCGAAGGACTACCAGGCCGCCGTCGAAGCAATGGGTGCCGATCAGGCACAGATCGGTTTCTTGCCATCGCTGCAGCTCTGGCAGGCGAACGACATGTACGGCGCGAGTGTTGTGCTGCAGACCGAACGTAACGGCAACATCAGCTACCCGGCTCAGTTCATGACGAACAATCCAGACAAGTACTGCGACGACGAGCCCGTCGAGCGCGATGGCAAGTTGTTCTGCAACGGCGCCGACGCTCTCGTGGGCCCTGCCGGTCTCGACAGCATCTCCAAGATCGACAAGGGAACCACCGTTGCCCTTCTCGGCCCCGGCTCGCCCGCCGGCTACATCTACCCGATCCTCGCCCTGCAAGAGGCCGGCATCAACACTGACACCGACATCGAACAAGTGCCAGTAACGGCCAACGACGCGAGCGTTCTCGCCGTCTACAACGGCGACGCCGAAGTGGGCTTCAGCTTCTGGGATGCCCGCGACATCGTCACTAAGGATGTTCCGGATGTCGGCCAAGAGGTCGTTGTCTTCGCCCTGAGCGAAGAGATCCCCAACGATGGCGTCGCTCTCACGAGCAGCCTCTCTCCTGAGCTTCAGCAGAAGATCACGGATGCTCTTGCGGACTACTCGAACACCGAAGAGGGCTCGGACGTTCTGCAGTCAATCTACTCGATCACCAAGCTTGCTCCGGCTGACCCTGGCTCGCTTGATGTTGTGGCTCGCGCCGCCGAGAAGCTTGGTCTTCAGTAATTGAGCATTCCCGCACCCAGCGCAGCGGCCGGAGCCACCACTCCGGCCGCTGCGTCGTGGGCAATCAGCATGCGCGATCTGACCGTGCGCTACGGCAACGGTGTGACCGCGCTCAAGAATGTCTCCCTCGATATTGCCGCCGGCGAAATGGTCTCTGTCGTTGGCCTGTCGGGTTCCGGCAAGTCGAGCTTGATCCGCACCATCAACGGGTTGGTTCCTGTTACTTCTGGTTCACTCACGGTCGGCGACAGTGATCTCGCCACGACTCGCGGCCGCGACTTGCGCGCCCTGCGAGGCGGCATCGGCATGATCTTCCAGAGCTTCAATTTGGCCGGTCGCGCGAGTGTTCTCGACAACGTTCTTGTCGGGCGGCTCGCTCACACTCCGACCTGGCGCACCCTGCTCGGCTTGCATCACGCCTCCGACAAGCAGCTCGCGTTCGAAGCGCTCGAGAGCGTCGGAATTCTGGGCAAGTGTTGGGATCGGGCATCCAGCCTCTCGGGCGGTCAGCAGCAGCGGGTCGCCATTGCGCGCGCACTCACTCAACAACCGCACCTCATGTTGGCCGATGAACCGGTCGCCAGCCTTGACCCGCCAACGGCCCACGCTGTGATGAACGACCTGCGGCGCATCAACCGCACCCTCGGCATCACCGTCATCACGAACGTGCACCTCATGGATCTCGCTCGCACCTATACGACGCGGATGATCGGCCTCCGTGCCGGCGAGGTTGTCTACGACGGCCCAGCGGCAAGCGCCACCGACGCCGACTTCGAGGCCATCTACGGGCGCAGCATCGCGCCGGAGGATGTGCTGGGCGAATGACGACCGCAACGCCGACGCCCGGCCCCACCCCGGCATCCGTTCCCGCAGCACCCGCCGCAGGCTCAGCGCACCCCGCGTTGACCGTGCCGCCACGCCCGCGAGGCCGCTGGAAGGCGTGGGTTGCCGTGGCTGTCGTGCTCGTCATCACGATCATCACCTTCAGCCCGCAGTGGGGAGTCGCCTTCTCCTTTGATGCGATTGCTCGCAATTGGCAGAACGGTGCGGGCAAGATCGCGCAACTGCTGGTTCCCGACTGGTCGTTCTTTCCGCGCACTCTCGCGCCGCTACTCGAAACCCTCCAGATGGCGGTTATTGCGACCGCGGTTGGCGCCCTCATCTCGCTCCCGCTGAGCCTGTGGGCGGCGCGTCTCACTAACCCGCACCCGCTGTTGCGTGGGATCGTGCGCACGATCTTGAACGTCATCCGTGCTGTGCCCGAACTGTTGTATGCCGCCATTCTTGTCGCGATGGTAGGCGTTGGCGCCCTGCCCGGCATCATCGCGCTCGTGCTGTTCAACGTGGGCATCATCGTCAAGCTGGTGTCTGAGGCGATCGAAAGCAACGATGCTGGCCCGCTCGAAGCTGCGCGCGCTGCCGGCGGCACGGGAGCGCAAGTGAACCGCGCAGCAGCCTTGCCCGATGCATGGCCTGCCTTCGCCAATCAGAGTCTGTATGTGCTCGAACTCAATGTGCGAGCATCCACGGTTCTCGGCCTTGTGGGCGCCGGTGGTCTTGGCCTGCTGATTGACGCCGTGCGCACCTTCTACCGCTACGACCAACTGTCGCTCATCATCCTGGAAATCCTGGTGGTGGTCGTCGTCATCGACGTGGTGTCGTCATCGATTCGAAAGAGGCTCGTATGACTCTCACTGCTCCTCCGCGGCCACGCCGCACCCTGCGCAACGCGCTCTGGTTAGTGACGACCGCAATTGTGGTTGCCGCCTTCTGGTCGGTCGAAATCCAATGGGATCGCCTGCTCGATCTGCCCGCCGAGATCGCCCGCTACACGTGGCTGATGTTTGCCAGCCCCGACTGGACGAAACTGCCCGAGGCACTCTTTCAAACGTGGCGCTCGGTCGCGATGGCCTGGGTCGGCACGGTCATCGGAATCTTGCTCGCCACCCCACTGAGTTTCGTGGCCGCCCGCGACTTCGGGCCAGCGCCCGTGCGCGCGGTGCTGCGCGTCGGGTTCTCCCTCATTCGCGCGGTGCCCGAAATCATCATCGCGATTGTGATCCTCTCGGTCACCGGACTCACTCCGCTCACCGGAGCGATCGCGCTCGGCATCAACGGCATCGGCACCCTCGGCAAGTGGGGCTACGAATCCATCGAAGGAGTGCCCCGCGGCCCGATCGACTCGACGCGCGCTGCGGGTGGTTCGTGGGCACAGGTGGTGCGCTGGGGAGTGTGGCCCTCAGCCAGCCCCGAGTTCATGTCGTTCTGGCTCTACCGCTTTGAGATCAATGTTCGCTCGTCAGCCGTGCTCGGTTTGATCGGCGTAGGCGGTATCGGTGACATGCTTACCTCCTACACTCAGTACCGAGAATGGTCGACCGTCGGGATGCTGCTGATTGTTGTCGTGGTCGTCACGATGACCATTGACGCGATCTCGGGTCGCATCCGCCGCCACATCACCGAAGGAGCACGCCTGGCATGAGTTGGATGGGAAACTCTGATGCTTCGCCCACCGCGCGCATCGCGACGGTGCGCAACGCACTGCTTCCGAGCGAAGAGAAGTTCGTTCAGCTGTTGCTCGACGATCCGGCGGCCGCGGTCGAGAACACCGCTCAGGAGATCGCGGACCGGGCCGGCGTTGCTCGCTCGACCGTCATCCGCGCCTGCCAGCGTCTCGGCTACCGTGGGTACCCGCAGTTGCGGGTTGCCCTCACGCGCGAGCTTGCCCAAACCGAGGCCCGCGATGTCACCTACGAAAAGGGTGCGCTTGGCCGCATCCGAGCCGAAGTGGATGCTCTCGCCGCCGCCCTGCCGCACATTACGGCCGCGTTGGATAGTGACGGCCTCGATGCGGCGATCACCCGCATCGCCACCGCTCGACGCCTGCTCGTGATCGCTAATGGACTCTCGTCGGCCCAAGCCAGCGACCTAGCCATGCGACTGACCGCGATCGGTCGACCATCGGAGTATGTGGCGGATGCCATAGGCCAGCAGATTGCCGCCCGCGGCCTTGCCGCCGAGGATGCCTGTGTGGTGATCAGCGGTAGTGGCGCCAATGAGGCGACGCTGCGTTCCGCTCGCGCCGTTCGCGCCTCGGGAGCGCACCTGATCGCGGTGACGTCGTTTGCGCAGTCCCCGCTCGTGGAACTTGCCGACAACGCGATCGTGATTGCGCCAGCGACGGGGTCGTTCCGTCATGAGCTGGAGCACACCTCGCGGGTCTCGCACACGATTCTGCTGGAGTCACTCGTCGGGCTTGTCGCCTCAGAGCTGGGCGAGACCGCCGATCAGACGCGAGCGCTCGTGCTCGATGTGCTGAGCGACAACCTCAGTGAATAGCTAGGGTCGCCGCCTCAGACGCGCTACTTGCTCGACTCGGGCTCGCTGCCCGACGCAATCTGCTCGTGGTGGTGAATAACCTCGGCGACGACAAAGTTGAACCACTTCTCGGCGAAGGCCGGGTCGAGGTGGGACTCTTCGGCGAGCGACTTAAGGCGCGCGATCTGATCGCGCTCACGGTTGGGGTCTGACGCGGGCAGACCCTTAGTGGCCTTGAGATGACCGACCTGCTGCGTGTACTTGAAGCGCTCGGCCAGCAAATGGATGAGGGCCGCATCGATGTTGTCGATGCTGCGGCGGGCGCCCAGAAGCTGCTCGCGCACTTCGGGGTCGACGTTGTCGTTGTGGGCCTGATCTCCTGCTGCCATACAACGACTTTAGGGGTTCTGAAGGCTGCGTGTTTGCCACATGACGCGCGCACCGCCGAGTGAAGGTGGAAGACTGGTTTGCATGAACGATCGCGCAGGCACGACAGCCCAGGCATCCGACCTCATTGACGTCACCGAGTTAGTGGCGGCGTATTACGCGCTGGTTCCGGATGTGTCGATCCCCGAGCAGCGCGTGGTGTTCGGCACGAGCGGCCACCGTGGCTCTTCGCTCGACACTGCTTTCAATGAAGTGCACATCGCTGCCATCACGCAGGCGATCGTGGAATACCGCGCCGGCCAGGGCATCACGGGCCCGCTGTTCATCGGTCGTGACACGCACGCGCTCTCCCAGCCCGCCGAAACCACTGCGCTCGATGTGCTTGCCGCCAACGGTGTGCTCGCGCTGAAAGACGAGTTCGACGACTTCGTGCCCACCCCCGCCCTGAGCCACGCGATCATTGCCTACAACGCGGCGGGCAACGCTGACCAGGCCGACGGCATCATCATCACCCCCAGCCACAACCCGCCCCGCGACGGTGGCTTCAAGTACAACCCACCGCACGGCGGCCCCGCCGATAGCGATGCGACCGGCTGGATCGCCGACCGCGCGAATGCGATCATCGCCGATGGAAACACGGCCGTGAAGCGCACGGGCTCGGCCGCTGCAGCCGACGCCGCGAACACGGCAGCGGGCAGCTACGACTTCCGCGGGCGCTATGTTGACGATCTCGAGAACATCATCGACATTGATGCGATCCGCACGGCCGGCATCCACATCGGAGCAGACCCGTTGGGTGGCGCGAGCGTCAATTATTGGAAGTTGATCGCGGAGAAGTACGACCTCAATCTCACGGTCGTGAACCCCGACGTTGATCCCACGTGGGCGTTCATGACGCTCGACTGGGATGGCAAGATTCGAATGGACCCGTCGTCGAAGTCGGCCATGGCCTCCGTTGTTGCCCGCCGTGATGAGTTCGACATCCTTACCGGCAACGACGCTGATGCCGACCGCCACGGCATCGTCACGCCCGACGCCGGGCTCATGAACCCCAACCACTACTTGGCCGTCGCCATTCAGTACCTCTACACGCACCGCGAGGGCTGGAACCCGGATGCCGCCGTCGGCAAGACGCTCGTCTCCAGTTCGATGATCGACCGGGTTGCTGCCGCCATGGGCCGCGACCTCATCGAGGTGCCCGTCGGCTTCAAGTGGTTTGTGCCCGGACTCGTTGATGGCTCGGTTGCGTTCGGGGGCGAGGAGAGCGCTGGCGCGAGCTTCTTGCGCAAAGACGGCTCCGTCTGGACCACCGACAAAGACGGCATCCTGCTCGCCCTACTGGCCGCCGAGATTCTGGCGGTCACCGGCAAGACGCCATCCGTTCTGTACGCCGAGCTCGTCGAAGAGTTCGGCGACCCGGCCTACGAACGAGTGGATGCCGTGGCCAGCAAGGAGCAGAAGGCCAAGCTGGGCAAGTTGAGTGGGGCTGCAATCGCGGCCACCGAACTCGCGGGTGACCCGATCACGGCGAAGCTCTCGGAGGCTCCGGGCAATGGCGCCGCGATTGGCGGCCTGAAGGTGACGACGGAGTTTGCGTGGTTCGCTGCGCGCCCCAGTGGCACGGAAGACGTCTACAAGATCTACGCCGAGTCGTTCAAGGGCGCCGAGCACTTGCGCCTCGTGCAGGCCGAAGCGAAGGCGATCGTCGACGCTGCCCTCAACGGGTAGCGTTCCGGGAACCCTGGCCGGGCAGCTTGAGCCGCCCCTGCGCGAGCAATACTCCCACCAGCACGATCACGGCGCCGACAGGCTCATGCCACGACATTGTTTCTTTGAGGATGACGAAGCCGAGGATCACGCCGATGACTGGCGTGATGTACGTGACGGTCGAGGTGCGGGTGGGGCCCCATTCGGCGAGCACGCGGAAGTTCCACACGTACGCCATTCCGGTGCCGAGAATGCCGAGGGCGAGCAGACTGGCCACGACCGGGAGGGTGAGGTTCACCGGTCCGGTCGCGATGATCGGGGTGAGCAAAACGTAGATGACGGCGGCGATGCCGATGTTCATGGTGGCGGAGGTAACGCCGGGCACCTTGTAGGGCGCCACGAACTTGCGTTGGTAACTCATGGCGGCGCCGTAACAGAGCGCGGCGCCGAGGCACGCGAGTTGACCCAGCAGACTGCCGCTGATGTCGCCGGCCTGCCAAGGCGCGATGATCACCAGTACGCCAAAGATGCCGAGCGTGACGCCCGCAATCTGCGAGCGCGTCAGCTTTTCGACCCGGAACACGAGCGTCGCGAAAATAGCGGTCATGATGGGCGTCGTCGCGTTGTAGATGCTGGCGAGCCCCGAGCTCACGTATTGTTCTGCCCACGCAAACAGCAGATACGGGAACACCGCGAACAAGAACGCGAGCACGGTGAAGTGCGCCCACACGATCGGTTGGCGCGGGAGCTTACGGCGGCTGACCGCAAACACCACGACGAGCGCGAGAGCTCCGAGCACTGCCCGACTCCAGGCGACCTGGCCAAAGCTCACGCCATCCAGCGCCACCTTGATGAAGAGAAAACTTGAGCCCCACACGAGACCGGCTGCGGCAAAGCGCAGCGTCGTGCCCAAAGTGGATGCCGTGTCATGCTTCTCGACCCGGCCAACGGGAGCAACGGGGGCGCTCACGCGCGCGGCTCCTGCTCGGCAGCGTCACGGGAGGTCGCGCTAGCGCCGGTCGCGATGCCCGCGTCGGACGCAGCACCAGCGCTGGGCGCAGCAGTCCCGTCGAGGCGCGCAAGTAGCCCGGCCTTCACGCCAGGCCAGTCGCTGTCGATCACGGAGTACACCGCGGTGTCGCGCCACGAGCCGTCGGCCCGCAGCAGGTGTTGACGTTGGATACCCTCGAAGGTGGCGCCGAGCTTGAGGATGGCAGCTCGCGAACGGGCATTAATGGCATCCGCTTGGAGCCGCACGCGGTTGTAGCCGCTGGCGAAGGCGAAGCCCAGGAGTAGGAGTTTCGTTTCAGGGTTCACAGCGGTGCCCCACACGCTCGGCGCGTAGGCGGTCCAGCCGATGTGCGCGTTGGCGTGGGCCTCGTCGAGGTCTCCAAGGGTGCTGACCCCCACGAGACGGCCGGCGTCGGGGCCGGAGCTCAGGCGGATGGCGAACGGCATCCGGTCGGCGTAACCGAGGTAGCCGGCGCGCATCCAGTGAATGAAGGATGCTTCGTCGGCGGGCAACCCGGCAGGGCCGCCGCCGTAGCCACCGGCGAACACTTCGGGCACACCGAGGGTAGGCCAGAGGTCGGCAAGGTGCGCTTCGGTCAGGGGCTCAACGGAGACGAAAGTTCCCTGAAGGATGCGGGGCTGCGGGCGCGTTACGGTCACTCACAAATCTTCCCACCTCGCGAGCGACGCACACCCGCGGTTTTCGGACGTTTACCCACCGATTTCTGCCGTTCAGTCCAGCAATCCCCGATTGGCTACCCCACCAGCGCTCCACGGCACGACGTGGCACGGCACGGCACCCCACGGCACGACAACCCAAACCCGCCAACGCAAAAGCGGCACGCCCCGGATCTCTCCGGTGCGTGCCGCTTGGCTGCGAGCTGCTTACTGAAGTGCTTAGTCGACGAGGTCGTGACGAACGATGATTTCGTCGCGGCCGGGGCCGACGCCGATCGCTGACATGCGGGCGCCGCTCATCTTTTCGATGGCGAGCACGTAGTCTTGCGCGTTTTTGGGCAGGTCCTCGAAGGTGCGAGCGCCGGTGATGTCTTCATCCCAGCCGGGGAACTCTTCGTAGATCGGCACGGCGTGGTGGAAGTCGGACTGCGACACCGGCATTTCGTCGAAACGCACACCATCAACGTCGTAGGCAACGCAGACGGGGATGGTCGTGAGGCCGGTGAGCACGTCGAGCTTGGTGAGCACGAAGTCGGTGACACCGTTGACGCGCGCCGTGTAGCGAGCGATGGGGGCGTCGTACCAACCACAGCGACGCGGGCGCCCGGTGGTGGTTCCGAACTCGAAACCGTTGGAACGCAAGAACTCGCCCGACTCATCGTGCAGTTCGGTCGGGAACGGGCCAGCACCCACACGTGTCGTGTAGGCCTTGACGATTCCGATGATGCGCTCGAGGCGGTTAGGGGCAACGCCCGAACCGGTCGCCGCGCCACCGGAAGTGGAGTTGGAGGACGTGACGAACGGGTACGTACCGTGGTCAACATCCAGCATCGTGGCTTGGCCACCCTCGAAGAGCACAACCTCGCCCTTGTCGAGGGCCTGGTTCAGCAGCAGCCCGGTGTCGGCGACCATGGGGCGCAAACGGTCGGCGTAGCTGAGCAGCTCGGTGACGATCTCGTCAACCTCGATCGCGCGACGGTTGTAGACCTTCACGAGCAGATGGTTCTTCTGGTCAAGAGCGCCCTCGACCTTTTGACGAAGAATGTTCTCGTCAAAGAGGTCTTGAACTCGGATGCCGACGCGGTTGATCTTGTCGGCATACGCCGGACCAATTCCGCGACCGGTCGTGCCGATTTGGCGCTTGCCGAGGAAGCGTTCCGTCACCTTGTCGAGGGTGCGGTGGTAGTTGGTGATGATGTGCGCGTTGGCGCTGATCAGCAGCTTGGAGACGTCGACGCCACGGGCGATCAGGGCATCCAGTTCTTCAAAGAGAACTTCGACGTCGACGACAACGCCGTTCGAGATGATCGGGGTGACGCCTTCGGTGAGGATGCCCGACGGCAAAAGGTGAAGAGCGTACTTTTCATCACCGATCACGACCGTGTGACCGGCGTTGTTGCCACCGTTGAACTTGACGACATAGTCGATGCGGCTACCGAGGAGGTCGGTTGCTTTTCCCTTGCCCTCGTCGCCCCATTGGGCGCCGATGATGACGATTGCTGGCATGGTGGATCCCTTCGAAGAAGTGGGGGGATTACACCTCAGTCTACCCGAGAGCAGACTTTTGCTTGCCGTAGCGATTTCTTGCGTGGTGAGTGTTGCTGGGGACTCCGTGAGAATCGTGAGCCATCGTCGCCACGGTCAGTGGTCCGTGTCAGCATGAAGCATGTTCCGGATGCCGAACTCCCCCGTTTCCCCCACCGAATCGCCCCGCGCCCTGTGCGCGATTGTGCCCCCGTTTTTGCTCTCGCGAATCGCGACGCTTGACGACCCTCGCTTCGAGCGAGCCGCACATGCCGCGCGTCGTTCGTTGACCGATATCGGCCACGATCACCTCGATCATGGCCGCCACGAGCACACGCTCCCGCCGCGATCGCTGCGCCCGGATAAGACGGCCGTCGCGCGCGGCACCATCAGCCGGGCCATTTCGGATGCTCAGACGGGCGAGACCCTTCCCGGCGTTCTGGTGCGGTCAGAGGGTGAGCCCGAGACGGGCGACGCGTCAGTCTCCGAGGCCTATGACGGCCTCGGCCACACCTTCGCCCTGTTCTGGGAGGTGTTCGAGCGCGACTCGATCGATGACCGCTCCTCGCCGCTCGAGGCAACCGTGCACTTTGGCCGGGAGTACGACAACGCCTTTTGGGATGGCAGCCGCATGGTCTTCGGCGATGGTGACGGTGAGATCTTCACCGGCTTCACTCGCTCGCTCAGCGTAATTGGGCACGAGCTTGCGCACGGAGTTACCGAGTTCACCGCCGGGCTTGTGTACCGCGGGCAGAGTGGTGCGCTCAATGAGCACGTCTCCGACGTTTTCGGGGCTCTCGTCGAGCAGTATGCCTGGGGGCAGGCAGCAGGCGAAGCATCGTGGCTCGTGGGCGAGGGAATCTTCACCGACGAGGTCGAGGGCAATGCGCTGCGATCCCTGCGCGCGCCGGGTACCGCCTACGACGACGACGTGCTCGGCAAAGACCCGCAGCCGGCGCACTGGGATGACTTCATCGTGACTCAAGAAGACAACGGTGGAGTACACCTCAACTCGGGCATCCCCAACCGCGCCTTCTGGAGCGCTGCCGATACGCTCGGCGGCTTCGCGTGGGAGCGTGCCGGTCAAATCTGGTTCGACACCCTCACGAATGGCTCGCTCACACCCCGCAGTGATTTCTCGGAATTCGCTGCGGCCACCATCGCGGCGGCGGTGGCGCGCTTTGGCGACGGGTCAGAAGAACAGCGCGCGGTCGAGGCCGGCTGGGCACTCGTCGGAGTAGTGCCGACCACGAACTAAACCACTGCGCACTAAGCGCCCGCGGGTTCAGCGCTGTTAGCTCCCCCGCCTTTCGGATCCGGTGGCCCGCTGGCCTGTTCGCCCTCACAGCAACGGGATAGCATGCACGTGTGAAAGTACAGGTGTGGCGAAGCGGCGGCCTCCTCGGTCGACGCGTGGAGTGGGCTGTCGTTGTCGACGAACAGCCGGATCCCGACCAGTGGTATGTGCTGATCTCCGAGATCCCATGGAACGAGCATCCGGTCGAGAACGCGATGCCCGACCGCTACACCTACGAAATCCACTGCGAACCGCACGAAGCCGTCGTTCCCGAGCAGCAGCTCGTGGGACCGTGGCGAGAACTGGTTGATCGCGTGCGGGAAGCAGATTCGAGCCCGCGACGCCCGCAGCCCGAGTCGCAGCCCGCACCGGAATGCGACGCTGAAGCTTCACCCGCGACAGAGACCGAAGACAGTTCTGACGCGCAGCACGAGACCGACCCGCTCGGCGGTGAGGACGAGCCCGACGGCGAACGCTAGCGCAGCGGGTCGAACGCCTCGAGCAGTGGGTGCTTCTCGCCACCGGTGATCGAGTCGGCAAGGATCCGCCCCGTGAGCGGACCAAGGGTGACTCCCCACATGCCGTGACCGCCAGCAACGTGAACGCGCGGCGAGCGCGTGCCGCCGACGAGTGGCAAGCCGTCGGGAGTGCAGGGGCGCGAGCCGACCCACTCTTCTTCGCGGGCATCCCAGTCGACGCCGTCGAACATGGGGCTGGCCGCGTTGACGATGGTTTGGATGCGGCGAGAATCGGCGGGCGCATCGGCCGACCGAAATTCCATCATGCCTCCCACCCGCAGCCGGTCGCCCAGGGGCGTGCAGGCTACGCGCTGAGCGGGCAGGTAGATCGGGTGCGTCGGAATCACGGGCGGCTTCACACTGAAGCTGTACCCACGGCCGGACTGCACGACTTGGCGCACACCGAACTGGCGGGCGAGGTCGCCGAGCCAGGTTCCGGTAGCAATAACAACGTCGTTGCTGAGCACGGCATTCTGGCCTTCGACATCAACGGCAACGCCGGCAGCACCGAGGTCACGGATGCCGGTCGCTTTCGCACCCTCCACGATCGTGGCGCCGCGAGCGCGCACGGATGCCGCCAGCACGTGCATGAACGAGGGCGGGTTGATGAAGCGCTGG
This sequence comes from Salinibacterium sp. 10G20-15, assembly GCF_057365065.1. Lineage (NCBI taxonomy): Bacteria > Bacillati > Actinomycetota > Actinomycetes > Micrococcales > Microbacteriaceae > Salinibacterium > Salinibacterium sp. 10G20-15. Next base: position 1,317,689 of record NZ_CP195118.1, on the reverse strand, counting down.
CCATCCACGCGCAGCCCATGTGTCACGATCTTCGAGACACTCGGCTCGAACTCTCGCAGCTCGTCGCCGGTGATCTTCTCAAAGCTCACGTGTCCGCCACCGGCAGCAACCTCATCGAATTCGTGGGTGATGATCTGGCGGTCGGCGTCGCTCGTGAAGGCGGCGAGGAAGGGTTCAGCGCGCTGCAGGGCGGCGGAGACTCCCCCGTCTTCCATGCGGTCGAAGGATTCGAGGCTCCACTTGTTGATCTCGGCGAAGGTGACCATGTTGCGCCGCCACATTGTGGGCGTCGAGTGACGCGCGAAGCCGGCGAGGAAGCGCAGCAGCGTCGAGTTGGCGGCGACCGGAACGTACACCGGCGAGGTGGGGTCAATAACGGCCTTGATGCCGACTTTGAAGATCGAGGGCTCGGGCAGCGGAAGCGTCAGTGCGGGAGCAACCCAGCCGGCGTTACCGAGCGACGCACCGGCAGCAACACCCGTGCGGTCGAGAACCGTGACTTCTACGCCACGCTCCTGCAAAAACCAGGCTGTGCACAGCCCTACGATTCCGGCGCCAATAATGGTGACTTTCGCAGGCTGTGTCATGGTTCCCTACTTCGTGAAGCTGACGTGCTGGGTAATCCAGTTATGCATCGCTACGGCAGCCGCGGCGGACGCATTGATGGATCGGGTTGAACCGAACTGGCTGATCTCCACGACATCCGTGGCGGCATCGATTGCTTCGGGCGAGAGCCCGGGGCCCTCTTGGCCAAACAGCAGCACGCAGCGCTGGGGCATGTCAAAAGTTTCGATGATGACGCTGCCGGGCACGTTGTCGATCGCGATGATAGGCAGGTCGTTGGCCGCAGTCCACTCGACGAAGGCCGCGACATCCGGATGATGCAGCACGTGCTGGTAACGGTCAGTGACCATGGCGCCGCGTTTGTTCCAGCGCCGCCGCCCAATGATGTGCACGGTGTCGGCACCGAAGGCGTTGGCGCTGCGCACGATAGAACCGATGTTCATGTCGTGCTGCCAGTTCTCGATGGCCACGTGGAATGGATGCCGCGTCACGTCGAGATCGGCAACGATCGCTTCCATGTTCCAGTAGCGATACCGGTCAATAACGTTGCGGGTATCGCCGCGTTCGAGCAGCACGGGATCGTAGTGGGGTTCGGTGGGCCATTCGCCCTGCCACGGCCCCACCCCGTTGGTCGACAGCTCGACGCTGGGGTTCGGTTCAGTCACGATTCCACGATAGTCGTCGGCGACCCCGCCTGAGTACCGCCTCGGAGCGGCACCACAGGCTGGAGCACTGCCCTTCGGGGCGACCCCGCGCGACTAGCCTTCGTAGCGTTCAACCCGGAGAACGCACGTGAGGTCGTCTTCCGCGACATCAATAACGGTCTCCCAGTCGGTGGTGTCTCCCGGCTCGGTCGCGTCGACATCCACCTGAGTGAGAGCGCGAGTGTCGTTGGCGCCGTTAAGCAGGGAGACATAGATGCGGTAGGTAGCGCTGGCATCGGTCGAGTTCGTCACGACACCCGAGACGGTCCACTCGTCGCCCGTGCGCTCGCACTCGTTGACGGTGGAGTCAGCAAGAGCACCCTGCAGGTTCTCACCAGTACCGGGAGCATCCGTGATATCGGTCACGCCCGGAGTCTGCTCGGCCGAGCTCGAGGTCTCATCAGGGTCGGGCTGTCCGTCGGTGCCGTCATTCGTGCACCCCGCAAGCGTCAGCGCGAGGATCGCGAATGGTGCAGCGGTAGCGGTCAGTCGTGTGCGGAGCTTCATGATTCTTCCTGTCGTTGTCTTCTGCGTGCGAGCAGGATCAGGGCGAGGCCGGCGAGTAGCGCGCCCAACCCGGTTGCGAGTGTTCCTCGGGGATCCGACCCAGTGTAAGAGAGAGCCTTGGTAGGTAGCTGCAAAGTTGTCTGTGCCGTTGCCACCACGGGGTCTCCCGAGTTGATTTCGGTGCTGGTGACCGTCGCCGTTTCGTACAGCGTCGTTCCCGCGTCGCTTTCCCGGATGACATAGGTCGCCGTCGCTGTGACCGACTCACCAGGAGCGAGCACGCCGACTGCGCCAGACCAGGCACCGTAGTTCATCGGCGAGAGGCCGGAACGCGGATCGGCAATCGAGACATTCGTCAGCGGCAGCGTTCCCGTGTTGGTGGCCACGTAGGTGAAGATCACGACATCGCCGGGGAAACCCTGCTGGCCCGCGCCGAGCACGCCCGAGAGCGTCAGTGCAATGTTTGGCTCGTTCGGAATCGGGAGAACGTCAGTGGCCTCTTCCGGCGCGATGGGGCCTGATGGCGCGTTCGCGTCGACCGTGGCCACGTTCGTGGTCTGTTCGTCATCCACGTCATCCTGAGTGATCACGTAGGTTGCCGTTGCCGTCACGGACTCACCCGGAGCCAACTCGCTAGGAGTACCCGGCCAGTTGTAGGTGAGCGCGGAGACGCCCGGCTTGGGATCGGTGATTACGACTCCGGTGAGCGTGACGTTACCGGTGTTGACGACCTCGATGACGTAGTTCACGGTTGCACCCTGCTGGCCGAAGGTCGCGAACGAACTCGTCTTCGTGATGGTCATCGACGGGTTTTCGACGATCGGCGTTGAGCCGGTGGCCGTGTCCGTCACCACAGCGCCCACTGCCGGCGTGCCCGCCGTGGAGGCGTCGGAGCTGATCGAACCAGCATCCACGTCATCCTGAGTGAGCACGTACGCTGCGGTTGCCGTAGCCGACTGGCCCGGCGCGAGAACGCCCGGAGTGCCCGGCCAGGTGATCGTCAGCGCGCTGAGATCGATCTGGTCGTCGGCGATCGTGACACCGTTCAGCGTGACATCACCGGTGTTGGTGACCTCGAAGCTGTACTCCACGGTGTCTCCCGCGTTGCCGGTCGCGCCAACGGCGAGCACCTGAGTCTTCGTGATCTCAATGTCAGGCGAACCTGCCGCGGTCGGCACCACAACAGTGTTCGACGTGTCGACAATGTCATCGCCCGCCAGATTCGTCGAAGCTACGTTTGCGGTGTTCGACGCCGAACCGGCATCGAACTCAGCCTGTGTGACTTGGTAACTCGCGGTTGCCGTAATCGACTCTCCCGGAGCCAACACGCCCACTGCTGCAGGCCAAGAACCGTACGCAACCGCTGTCGTTCCGACTTTGGGGTCAGTGACAGTGACGTCACTCAGTGTGGTTTCTCCCGTGTTCTCCACGGTAAAGGTGTAATCGATCCAGGAACCCACGACCACGGGGTTCACCGCGTCGCGCGGTTCGCCCGCCTTAGCGATGTCAATGCTCGACAGCGCCTCGATGAGCGGAACCACGGTGACGGCAGAATCAGCATCAACGGCGGTTGCGGCAGGAGAGTTACCCGCACCGGTCGCGATGTTGCGCACTTCACCAGCATCGACATCCGCCTGATCAACAAGACGGGTCGCCGTGACGGTGACGCTTTCGCCGGGTGCGAGAACGCCCGGAGCGGCCGGGTCTGGCCACGTGTAGACGAAGCCGGTGAGACCCGGGATTGTGTTCGAGAGCGTCACACCATCGAGCGTGACGTTTCCGTCGTTCGTGATCGTGAACGTGTAGTCCATGCCGTCGCCGAGCACACCCGTTGCTCCGGCAGCGAGGGCCGCAGTGTGCGAAGTGACGATGGATGGCGCAGCATCCTCGGTCGGGCTGAGCACAGTGTTCGAGACACCGGTCACTTCGGTACCGTCTGGCGCCGTTCCGATCGCCGTCGCCGTGTTCTCCACGGTGCCGCTGTCGACATCGGCCTGCGTCACGGTGTACACAACAGAACCGACGGCCTGCTCATTCGGGCCGAGAATACCGGTGGCCGACGGGAAGGTGAGATCGGAGGGAACTACATCGATCAACGGATCGATCACTTCAACAAGATTGAGCGTGACATTTCCTGTGTTTGTCACGATGAAGCTGTAGGTGATCTCCGAGCCAACTTCGCCCGCACCCGAGGTCATCACGCCGGACTTCTCAGCGGTGATGCTGGGGTCCGACGCTGCCGTGGGTTCGCGATCAACGTTCGACGTCGCCGTGACAGCGTCGCCGCCGGGCGTGAGCCCCCGAGCGGATGCGGTGTTGTCGACATAGCCGCGGTCAACGTCATCCTGTTCGAGAACGTAGGTCGCGCTCGCCGTCGCCGACTCACCCGGAGCGAGCACGCCACTGTTGGCGGGCCACGCGATCGAGTTGATCGAAACGTTGTCAATGCTGTCGGTGATGGTCACCGAGCGCAGCGTGACGTTTCCGATGTTGGTGACGACGATCGTGTAATCGATAGTGTCGCCAGGACCGTTCTCGCCAGCAACAGCCAGCTCACTGCTCTTCGTTACTTGCAGCACGCCGTCAGCCGCGAGAGCGACCGTTGCGGGAGCGGTAGCGGTCGCGGCCGCACCCACGGGAGGGGTTCCCTCACCGGTGACGACACTCGACACAGCACCGGAGTCGATGTCAGCCTGGGTCAACGTCTGAACTCGCACGGCCGTGACGGTGTCGCCGGGCTCGAGAACGCCGACGGCACCCGGCCAGGTGTAGTCTCCAGCCGGCAGTGCGCCGAGGAAGTCGCTGAGCTCAACGCCGGAGAGCGTCACGTTACTGGTGCTCGTAAAGCTGTAGTTCCAGGTGACCGTGTCGCCTTCGACGGCCGGACCGGGATTCGTTAGAGCGCCAACATTGGTCACCGAAACGACAACGCTCGGAGCCTCGGTGGGCACCTCGACCGTGTTCGAGGTGGCGGAGATGGGATCGCCGCGCACCGGAACCGCCGTGGCACTCGCGGTGTTCTCGACGAAGCCACGGTCAACATCCGACTGGCGGATGACGTAGCTGGCCGTTGCGATGACCGTCTCGTTGGGAGCGAGAGTCTCTACCGCGGTCGGCCACTGCACATCGGGCGTGGTCATTCCGGGCAGCGGGTCGGTAACAGCGATCGAACCGATCGTGACGTTACCGGTGTTCCGAACCTCGAACTCGAAGTCCACGGTGTCGCCGACGCCGTTCTCGCCCGTCAGAGCGAGCTCGCCCGACTTCACTACCGTCATGCTCGGTTGCGGCTGAACCGTGTACACGATGACCTCGTTGGTCGTCGCCGGAACGTCATCATTGTTCGGATCGGTCGCACCAACATCCGCAATGTTCGAGATGTAGCCGCGGTCCACGTCGGCCTGCGTGAGCTGGACCGACGCTTCACCGATGACGGTTTCTCCGGGCAACAGAACGCCAGGCTGCGCAGGGTTCGGCCACGTAATAACGGGAACGCTCAGTCCAGGAAGTGGATCGCGCAGTTCACCATCGACGAGCGTGACATTACCCGTGTTGGTTGCTTCGAGACGGTAGTCGACCCAGTCGCCAACCTGCCCGATTCCACCGGCGCGCAACTCGCCCCACTTGGTGGCGTCGAGTTCGCCGTTCGCGGCGATCGAGACAGCGGCGGGCGCAGTCTCGGTGAACGCGGTGCCTGATGGCGGCGTCGCGCTACCGGTGACGATGTTCGCGACGGAACCGGAGTCGATGTCATCCTGAGTGAGCGCGTAAGTCGCCGTAGCCGTCACGGTGGCCCCGGGCGCCAGCGTTCCCTCCGTCGCAGTGGGCCACGAGTACACGAGAGCGGACAGGCCCGGAAGTGGATCAGCCAGCGATACCGCGGTCAGCGTCTGGTTACCGTTGTTCGTGAGTGAGAACTCGTACTCGACGAGGTCACCCTCGAAGCCGGTCGAACCGGGAGCGAGGGCACCGCTCTTGGTGACGAGGATGGCGGGCGCAGCCGCATCCGTCGGCGTCGACTCAAGCGCCGTGTTGCTCGCAACGGCGACGTCGGTCGGTGAAGTGCCGTTAGCGACGGCCGTATTGTCGACCGTACCCGCATCGACGTCGGCCTGAGTGATCGCGTACGTCGCGGTCGCCGTGGCGGTCTCTCCCGGAGCGAGCACGCCGTTGGCGCCTGGCCAGGTCACCACAGGAGTGCTGAGGCCGGGCAGGGGGTCGGAGATCACGATGTCATCTACCGTGACATTTCCGGTGTTCTCCACCTCGAACGTGTAGGTGATGATGTCGTTGACACCAGCGCTCGCCCCCGTGCTCGATGACTTCGTCAAAAGCAGTGACGCAGCGGCGGGAGCAACCGTTGTTTCGGTAACCGTCGTGCTCACCGAGATGGTGTCGCCAATCGGCGGCTTTCCGCTGGCGGTCGCGATATTCGACACGCTGCCGCGGTCGACGTCATCCTGAGTGATCGTGTAGTTGGCCGTAGCCGTAACCGTCTCACCTGGTTGCAGCTCTCCGGGCGTTCCCGGCCAAGAGAAGACAGGGCTGCTGACACCGACGAGCGCGTCAACCAGATCCACGAGAGTCAAGGTGACGTTACCCGTGTTGGTGATTCCGAAGTCGTAATTAATGGTGTCGCCGAGACCGCCGTCGACAGCCACATTCCCGACCTTCGTGACGGCCATCGCGGCTTGCGGAGCGAGCGCAACCGACGCCTTCGCAGGGTCGCTGACGGCGTCACCGCGCGGAGGCGTTCCCGAACCAACAGCATCGTTCTCAACGGTGCCCGCATCGATCTGCGCCTGCGTCAATGTGGATGTTGCCGTTGCGGTGACCGATTCGCCCACCTCGAGAGTGCCGTCGGTGCCGGGCCACGTGTAGGTCAGAGCCGAAATACCCGCGAGGGAATCGACGATCTCTACACCCGTGAGCGTGACGTTGCCCGTGTTGCTGAGCTCAAAGGACCAGTTAACGGTGTCCCCTTCGTCGGCGCGAGCCGGGTCGGCGAGCACGCCGCTCTTGGTGAGTTCCACCTCGGCACGAATCGTTTCGGTCGGAACCGTGTTCGCTTCAGAGTCATCCGTGACAGTGGTGCCGTTGGGGTCAACGCCATCAGCGGTCGCGATATTCAGAACGGCGCCAGCATCCACGTCATCCTGCGTGATTTCGTAGTTGGCCGTCGCCGTAGCGATCTCACCGGGAGCGAGCAGGCCGGGGCTCGCCGGCGTGGGCCACGTGATCGTGATCGCGGAGAGGTTCGGAAGCGGGTCTGTCAGCGTGACCGAGTCCAGCGTGACGTTACCCGAGTTGAGAATCTCGAAAGAGTAGTCGATGGTGTCGCCAACGTCAGCCGTGCCTTGAGGCGCGCCCGACTTGCTCACGGTGATGTTCGGGGCAGGCAGAACGGTCGGCACGATGACCTCGTTGGAGGTCTCGACCACGAGAACACCCTTCGGAGTCTCGGCAGACATATCTGCAATGTTCGAGATGAAGCCGCGGTCAACGTCTTCCTGCGTCAGCTCGTAGGTTGCGACGCCGACGACCGACTGGCCGACCGGAATCTCGCCAGGCTTGGCGGGGTCTGGCCACGTAATAACCGGAACCGAAAGCCCCGGCAGCGGGTCAAGCAGCTGGCCATCGTACAGGGTGACGTTTCCGTCATTGGTCACGGTGAGCGTGTACTCGACCGTGTCTCCGACAGCACCAACGCCTCCGTTGAGAACGACGCCCTCCTTGAGCGGAGTGAGTACCGGAGCGGGAGCAATCGTGACGGTCTCTGTCGCGGTGTCGTTCACCGTGTCCGCCGTGGGAGTGGTGCCCTCGGCCGTGACTTCGTTGTCGACCTTGCCCGCGTCGACGTCGTCCTGCGTGAGCTCGTAGGTCGCAACTGCAGTCGCACTTTGTCCCGGAGCAAGCGTTCCGTCGGTCGCAGTCGGCCACGTGTAGGTCAGTGCGCTGAGTCCCGTAAGCGGATCAGAGAGCTCAACATCAGTGAGCGTGACGTTTCCGCTGTTGCGTACGGTGAAGGAGTACTCGACAGTGTCCCCCGCGAATCCGGCAGCGCCGGCCTCGAGCGCACCATTCTTGGTGGTCTCAATCGCTGCAGCAGCAGTGACCGTTGGTACATCGATGGGGCCAACGGAATCATCGACTGCGCCCAGCGGCGATGTGGCATCAACATCCGCCGAGTTGCGCACGTAGCCGAGGTCAATATCGGATTGCGTGATTGCGTAGGTCGCGGTTGCAGTCGCGGTCTCATTCGGAGCAAGCTCACCCGCAGCACCGGGCCACGAATAAACAATGGTTGAGAGGCCGACGAGCGGGTCATCAATCGCAACACCCGTGAGCGTTGTGTTTCCGGTGTTCTGCAGCGTGAAGTCGTAGTGCACGAGGTCGCCCAACCCCGCGCCATCAGGGGTGCTTCCAACCTTGTCGATCGTTACTGAATCCGTGCGCTCGACCGTGGGGTTGACGGCCGGGTCCGAGAATTCGAGGTACTCGGTGCCGTCGGGTAGGGAGCCGATCGCTTCGGCCGTGTTCGTCACTTCGCCGGCGTCAACGTCTGCTTGAGTGATCGTGTAGGTGGCGGTGGCCGTTGCCGTCTCACCGGGAGCCAACACCCGGTCAGCTCCCGGCCACGTGATTACCGGGCTGCTCACGCCCGGCATCGAGTCGATGAGCACAACACCGGTGAGGGTCACGTTTCCGGAGTTGGTAATGCTGAAGCCGTAGTCGACAACATCACCCACTTCGCCCAGTTGGGTTCCCAAGTCACCGGTCTTCGTGATGGTGAAGTTGGGTGACGCCGTAAGCGGGAGCGTCGCCGATGCTGGCTGCCCTACCGCGGATCCTGTGGGAGGCGTGCCCGATGCATTGACGCTGTTCGCGAGCGAACCAGCATCGATGTCGCTCTGGAGGAGCGTGTAGGTTGCAGTGGCCGTGACGGCATCGCCCGGGTTGAGCAGACCGTCAGTCGCCGTTGGCCACGTTCCGAACGCTACGTCAGTCAGGCCCGGCAACTGGTCGATCAGATCGACGGATGTCAGTGATACGTTTCCGTCGTTGGTCACGGTGAAGGTGTACTCCACGGTGTCACCCGCGACACCCGTAGCGCCGGCCGCGAGTGCCGCGCTCTTGGTCGCGCTGAGCGAGGGGTCAGCCTCAACAATCTCGGTAACGACCTCGGGCGAGGAGCCGCTCACCGGGGTGCTCTGCGCACCGGTTCCACTGGCGGTCGCCGTGTTCACGACCTCTCCCGCGTTCACGTCATCCTGAGTGATTTCGTACGTTGCCGTGGCGGTGACGCTGTCGCCGGGGGCGAGCGTCTGGGTGGTGTTCGCGACATCCCAGTTGACCGTGAGGCCCGTGAGACCGGGCAGTGGGTCAGCAAGGGTGATGCCGTCGATCGTGACGTTTCCATCGTTCGTGATCGTGAACGAGTAGGCGATCTCATCGCCAACCTCACCCGCGTCGGCAACAACAGCAGTCTTGTCGACGCTCAAGATCGGGGCGGGGCGCACCGTCGGAATGACGACAGTATTAGAGACCGCAGGAACGACAGCGTCGTTCGGCGTCAACGCCTGCACGTCGGCAGTGTTCTCGATGTACCCACGGTCGATGTCGGCCTGAGTAAGCGTGTACTCCGCGGTTCCGGTGACGGACTCGCCCACGCCGAGAACGCCGGGCTGAGCCGGATCTGGCCAGACGATGTTGGGATCGCTGATGCCCGGAAGCGGATCGACCAACTGGCCGTCGTGCAGCGTGACGTTTCCGGTGTTGGTGGCGGTCACGGAGTAGTCGATGATGTCACCGACTTCGCCGATTCCCCCGGCACGCAGCTCGCCCGTCTTGATCGCACTGAGGCTTGCGTCGGGTTCAACAACGACTGTTGCGGCGACTTCGGTGCCGTCCACGTCAACGGCGTTGGGGTCAACACCGGATGGTGTGGCGAGGTTCACCACAGAACCAGAGTCCACGTCGCTCTGCTTGAGCTCGTAGGTCGCTACCGCCGTTGCGGTCTCGCCCGGCGCCAAGACGCCGTCGGTCGCGGTGGGCCAGGTGTAGGTGATGGCCGACAGATCGGTGAGCTGGTCAGCCAACGTGACGCCCGTGAGTGTGACGTTTCCATCGTTCGTGATCGTGAAGGCGAACTCGATGAGGTCTCCCGCTTCACCCTCAGAGCCGGATTCCAACGCACCGGTCTTGGTCGCCGAAATAGCAGCGGCCTGAGTGACGAGAGGCGTGACCGCGGCAGGCGAGTCATCCGTGACGGCAGCGCCGTCGCGAGCGGACTCGGCGTCACCGGTCGCGATGTTGCTGACCGAGCCAGCATCGACATCCGCCTGCGTGATCGTGTAGTTCGCGGTGGCCGTGACGGATTCACCGGGAGCAAGTTCGCCATCAACACCGGAGACCCATTCGCCGTAGACGAGAGTACTGAGACCCGCGAGCGAGTCGGTGATCGCCGCATCCGTCAGCGTGACATTTCCGTCATTCAGCAGTGTGATCGTGTAGCTGATCGTGTCGCCAACCACGCCGGCGCCGTTGAGCACAGCATCCTTTGTCGTGACAAGGGCGGGCGCCGCAGCGTCGGTAGTGACGGTGACGGTGTTGGAATCTTCATCGAGGGTGTCGCCGGCCGGCGTCGAAGCGAGCACGCTCGAGTCGTTGTCGACGAAACCGCGGTCGATGTCTTCCTGCGTCAGGACGTAAGTGGCAGTTGCCGTCAACACGTCGTTCGGGCCGAGGGAACCGGCGGGGTTGCCGTCCCAGTCGTCGTAGCTGATCGCCGAAACACCGTCGAGGTCATCGATGATGCTGATCGAGCTCAGCGTGACGTTGCCGGTGTTAGTGACGGTGAAGGTGAAGCTAACGGAGTCACCGAGCCCGCGGGCTGCGGGCGAGGCGTCTTCAGCCTTGACGATGGTGATTCCCGCATCGGGAGCCAAGGGCACGGTCGCCGCGGTGGTTGCGTTTGCGACGGCGCCACGAGACGGAGTACCGGATGCGGTCACGGTGTTCACAACGGAACCCGAGTCGACATCCGCCTGCGTCACCTCGTAGCCGGAAGCAGTGGCCGCTACAACGTCACCGGGGTCGAGCTGACCGGAGACACCACTGGGGAAGGTACCGAAGACGGGGTTTACACCAGCAAGCGCATCGTTGAGGGTGACACCGCTGAGCGTGACATTGCCGGTGTTGGTTACCGTGAAACTCCAGTCAATCAGGTCACCGGCGTCCTGCGCGGCGGTGCCTGTTTTCGTGACCGCAATTCCGGGCGCTGCGGGCTCGGTCGGAGTAGTCACCGACGAAACTGGGCTTTCGATCGGAACCGCGCCGAGCAACGTTCCTTCGGATTTCACGGTGTTCGTGACCGAACCCGCATCAACGTCAGCCTGACTGATCGTGTAGTTCGCTGTTGCTGTCGCGATCTCGCCCGGCAACAGAGTCGTTGACGACAGAGTGGGCGTCGCCGCACCAAGGAGTGGGTCGTTCAAGACGATGTTTTCGACCGTGACGTTACCCGTGTTCTCCACCGAGAACGAGTACGTGATTTGGGTACCCTCAGCGGCAGGGCTAGGAACCGAGCTCGCGGTTTTTGTCGTCGTCAGTTCCGGCCGCTGGAGACCCGTCGCCACGGTGACGGGGCCCGAGGAGGCGTTCACTTCAGGCGCGCCTCCCGGCGGCTGAGCGCTCACGGTGGCTGTGTTTGTTACCGAGCCGAGATTGATGTCGTCTTGGTTGATCACGTACGACGCCGTTGCCACAGCCGTCTCACCGGGCGCAAGCTCGTTGTCAGCTCCTGGCCACGTGAAGGTAGGCGTGCTCAGTCCCGGGAGGCTGTCGATCAGGGTAACGACAGTAAGGGTCTGGTTTCCCGTGTTGCGCATCGTCATCGTGAAGATAACGGTGTCTCCGAGGGCTCCATCGCCGATTACTTCAGACGTCTTCTGCACTTCGATGCGCGGGTCAGGCGTGATCGAGACCGTCTCCGAATCGGTTTCGGTGAACGGCGTACCCGACGGCGGGGTGGCGGTGAGCGTTGCAGTGTTGCTGACGGAACCAGCATCCACGTCGGACTGCTTGACCGTATAGTCAGCGGTTGCCGTGGCCGTTTGCCCCGGAGCGAGAACACCTGTAGCGCCTGGCCACGTGTAGGTAAGTGCGCCAAGATCGGGCAGTGGGTCGCTGAAGGCGACTCCCGTCAATGTGACGTTACCGGTGTTCTTTGTCGTGAAGGTGTACGTGATGGTGTCGCCCGCTAGCCCGAGCGAACCGGGAGCGAGCGCACCGGTCTTCGAGAAGGTCGCCGCGGGGTTGGCGGCCACCGTCGGCGTAACCACTTCATCCGAAGGATCGGTGATGACGCCAGCGGAGGGAGACGTGCCCTGACCTGTTGCCGTATTCGTGACAGATCCGGAGTTAACGTCGGACTGCTTGATCGTGTACTTGGCGGTGGCGACCACCTGGGTGTTGGGCTGCAGGGTGCCGGTGACACCCCCGGGCCACGCGCCGTAAGTGAGCGCGCTCAAACCGGGAAGCGGGTCACTCGCCGAGACCGAAGTGAGGGTCGTGTTTCCCGTGTTGCGAACCGTGATCGTGTACGTGATGACATCGCCAACAGCACCGGTTCCCGCAACACTCGAAGTCTTAGTGGTGAGGATGCCCGGAACGCGCGGCGCGGTCGGTGTCGCGACTGCTGCAGACGATGCTGTCGTGTTCGGGCCCGTGGGCGGCTTGCCCGAAACGGATGCCGTGTTGTTCACAACCCCGGCGTTCTGATCGGCCTGACGGATCACATAGTCAGCGGTTGCCGTAATCGTCTGGCCCGGAGCGAGGCGACCGGCGGTGCCACTTGGCCACGTGCCATACGTGAGGGCGGAGAGACCAGGATGCGGGTCCGCAATGATCACGTTGGTCAGCGTGACGTTACCGGTGTTCTCAGCGGTGAAGGTGTAGCGGATGGTGTCACCCACCACGCCGGTGCCGGGAGAAACGATGGCCGCGGTCTTGTCGAGCGTGATGCTGGAGTTCGATGCGAGCGGAAGGGTTGCCGGGGCAGTGGCCGTTGCGGGTGAACCACGCGGCGGAGTACCCGAACCGTTGGCGGTATTCGAGACCGCGCCAGCGTCGATGTCCGCCTGCGTGAGCACGTACGTTGCCGTCGCCGAGACGCTCTGGCCCGGAGCCAAGGTTCCCGCCGTCGAGGGCCACGTGCCGTAGGTCACGGAGGAGATGCCGGGCAGAGAGTCAGTGACCGACACCGAGGTAAGCGTCACATTGCCTGAGTTTGTCAGTGAGAGGCTCCACGTGACAACGTCACCAGCAACGCCCTGCGCGCCAGGCGCAAGCGCGCCCGACTTGGTCACTCCAAGCTTCGGAGCGGCCGTGACGGTAGGCGTGACGAGCTGCGGCGACGGTGCAGTCACAGCGGCGCCGGTGGGAGGTGTACCCGTTGCGGTCGCAATGTTCTTGACCGAACCGGCGTCGACATCCGCCTGCGTAATTGTGTAGGTGGCGGTTCCAGTGACGGTGCCGTTGGGGTTGAGCTGACCGCTCACGCCGCCCGACCACGTGTACGTGGGGGTGGAGAGTCCGGGCAGCGGGTCGGTCAGCGTGACGCCCGTGAGCGTGACGTTACCGGTGTTCTTGGCTGTGAAGGTGTACGTGATGGTGTCGCCGAGCGCACCGGTACCGGTACCGCCCACCACTGCACTCTTGGTAGTGACAAGCGCGGGAGATGCCGCAACGGTCGGAACAACCGCTTCTGTCGACACTGCGGTAACGACCGGGCCCGATGGTGGGGTTCCGGATGCCGTAGCCGTGTTCTTCACGGAGCCAGCGTTCACGTCGGACTGCTTGATTGTGTAGGTCGCTGTCGCCGTCACCTGCGCGTTGGGAGCGAGAACACCGGTCGTGCCGCCCGGCCAGGTGCCGAACGTGACGGCCGAGAGATCCGGGAGGCTGTCAGTGATGCCGACGCTCGAGAGCGTGACGTTACCGGTGTTCTTCACAACGAAGGAGAAGGTGACGGTGTCGCCAACCTTGTTGGCACCCGCAGCGACGGCACCGGTCTTAGAGACGGTGAGCTTTGCCGTGGAGGCGAGCGGAATCGTCGCGCTACTGGTCTGTGGGGCAGCGGCGCCGCCAATGACACCCGTTCCCGTGGCCGTCGCGGTGTTCGCGATTGAACCAGCGTCGACATCCGACTGCTTCACCGTGTAGGTAGCGGTCGCCGTGACTTGAGTATTGGGCGCAAGCCGTCCAGCGGTACCAGACGGCCACGTGCCATACGTAATTGTCGAAAGACCCACGAGCGGATCGGAAACCTCAGCATCGGTAATCGTGACGTTACCGGTATTGCGGATGACGAAGCTGTAGGTCACCACTTCGCCGGCGGTCGAGGTAGAACCAGCCGGCAGCGTTCCCGACTTCGCGAGCGAGAGCGTTGGCGCCGCCGCGACAGTCGTAGTGACCACGGGGTTCGAATCGTCGTCGACGGGAGTCGCGCCGGGAGCGGTACCGTCAGCCGACGCGATATTCGTAATCGAACCGGCGTCGACATCCGACTGCCGCACGGTGTAGCTAGCAAGAGCGGTAGCCGTCTGGCCCGGTGCGAGCGTGCCGGCGACGCCGGGCCACGTGATGACCGGTGTGGCCAGTCCCACAAGGGAGTCCGTGAGTGTCACGCCGGTAATCGTCTGGTTTCCGCTGTTCGAAATCGCGATGGAGTACGTGATGGAGTCGCCTACTTTGGCACCCGACGTGAGATTCGCCGACTTGGTAGTTGTGAGCTCAGGAGCACCAGCGATAGTTGGCACATTAGCTGTTGACGGCGCAGACGTGACCGTCGCGTTTGTCGGAGTCTTGCCCGACACGGTCGCCGTGTTCGATACCGAACCAGCGTCAACGTCAGCCTGTTTCACCGTGTAGGTGGCCGTTGCTGTCGCGGTCTCACCGGGAGCGATGCGACCCGCGGTAGCGGAAGGCCACGAGTAGACGGGCGCCGAGAGGCCGACGAGTGAGTCCGCGATGGCGACCCCCGTCATCGTGACGTTTCCGGGGTTCGTAATCGTGAACGAGAAGGTCATCGTGCTTCCGACGCCACCGGCGCCCGAGGTGACGGCGCCCGTCTTCGCCACAGCGAGAGCACCGTTGGCAGCAACAGCAACCGTGGCCGGGTCAGTCGCAGAGACGGCGGCACCGGTAGGAGGCGTACCGCGCGTTGTTGCCGTGTTCGATACCGAACCAGCGTCGACATCCGATTGTTTCAGCACGTACGTTGCCGTGGCCGTGACCTGCGTGTTGGGGAGCAAGCGACCCGCAGTGCCGCTGGGCCATGTACCGAACGTGACAGCGGAGAGGCCGGGCAGCGGATCCGTGATGCCGACCCCGGTGAGAGTGACGTTACCGGTGTTACGCACAACGAAGGTGTAGTTCACCGTATCGCCCGCGACTCCGGTGGCACCCGCGGCGAGTTCGGCGTCCTTCGCGAGCGAAATGGTACGCACGGCAGCGACGGTGGGCGTCGTCACCTGCGGCGAGGGGTCTGAGACAGTCTTTCCGCCAAAACTGCCCGTTGAGGTCGCGGTGTTCTTTACTGAGCCGGCGTCCACATCGGACTGAACGATGGTGTACGTCGCGGTGGCTGTGACTTGCGTGTTTGGTGCAAGAGTACCCGCTACGCCGCCCGGCCAGGCACCGTAGGTGAGCGCCGAAAGGCCGGTGAGTGGGTCAGCGATCGAGACCCCGGTGAGCGTCACATTTCCCGTGTTCTTCGCGACAAAGGTGTACGTGATGACATCGCCCACGGCACCGGTTCCTGCAACGCTCGCGCTCTTTTGCGTATCGATTGCGGGCGCCGAAGCGACGGTCGGAACTACCGCCTGCGGAGAAGTCGCCGTCACGGTTCCCCCCGAGGGCGTACTGCCGGATGCCGTAGCAGTGTTCTTGACCGAGCCCGCGTTAACGTCGGCCTGCTTGATCGTGTACGTCGCGGTAGCGGTGACCTGAGTGTTGGGGGCCAGCGTGCCTGCCGTGCCACTCGGCCACGTGCCGAAGGTGACTGCGGAGAGGTCCGGAAGCGTGTCGGTGATGCCCACGCTGGTCGCGGTGACGTTACCGGTGTTGCGCACCACGAAGGAGAACGTGACGGTGTCTCCGACAGAACCGTTGCCGGTCGTGACGGCCCCCGACTTGGAGACAGTGAGCGCGGGACCAGCCGTGATTGGAACGGTGGCGGGGCTGACGCTGGTGACTGCGGCGCCGGTGGGCGGGGTGCCTGAACCGGTGGCCGTGTTCGATACCGAGCCAGCATCCACGTCACTCTGCTTGAGCGTGTAGGTGGCGGTGGCAGTAACCGACTGGCCGGGCGCGAGCGTTCCGGCGGTTCCCGAGGGCCACGTGCCGTAGGTGAGTGCCGAGAGATCGGGCAGGGAGTCGGTTGCCGACACCGAGGTCAGGGTGACGTTTCCCGAGTTGGTGAGCTTGATCGAAAAGTTCACGGTATCGCCAGCGCGGCCGGTGGAACCGGCGGCGAGCGCACCCGATTTGAGGGTAGTGATGACAGGGTTGGCCGCAACAGTGGGAACCGTGATCTCAGGCGAGGGGTTGCTGACAGTGGTGCCGGCGTGAGTACCGCTACCGGTCGCAATGTTCTTGACGGAACCGGCATCCACATCGGACTGCTTGATCGTGTACGTGGCGACCGCGGTAACGGTCTGGCCGGGAGCAAGAACCCCCGTGGCGCCGGGCCACGTGTAGGTCAGTGCCGAGAGGCCCGCGTGGGGGTCCGCGATCGTCACACCGGAGAGGGTGACGTTTCCATCATTCTTCGCGCTGAACGAGTAGTTGATAACGTCGCCAACCTTGCCGCTGGCGCCACCGGCAATTATCGCCGACTTTGAGGTCGTGATGAGTCGCGTGGGCGTCACCGTGGGCACGACCGACTGCGCAGAAGGCTGGGTCACGGTCGCGCCGGCCGGCGTCTTTGCCGTGGCGGTTGCGGTGTTCCTGACCGAGCCGGCATCTACATCGGACTGCTTCACCGTGTAGGTCGCGGTACCGGTAGCGGTTTGGCCGGGAGCCAAAACTCCTGAGGCGCCGGGCCATGTCACCGAGATCGGGCTCAGCCCTGAGAGCGGATCGGTGAGCGAAACCTGACTGAGGGTGACGTTTCCGTCGTTTTTGACGCTGAAGGTGTACGTGACGACCGAGCCGACAGCGCCGGATCCCGACGTGTACGCGCCCGACTTAGTAACCACCATTTGTGCATCGGCGGTGATCGGAACGGTCGCGGGCGTCGTACGCGTCACATCCGCTCCGGTCGGAGGCGTGCCCTTTGCGGTCGCGCTGTTCACAACAGCACCCGCGTCGACATCCGATTGCTTCACTGTGTACGTGGCAGTGGCGGTGACGGACTGGCCGGGAGCAAGGGTGCCGACGGCGCCGGGCCATGTGCCGTACGTAATCGCCGAGAGACCCGAAAGCGGGTCGGTGATGCCCGCGTTCGTCAGGGTGACATTGCCCGAGTTGGTCAAAACGAACGAGTAGTTCACGGTGCTGCCTGCGGTCGAGCCGCCCGCAAGCGCCCCGGCCTTGGTCAGCGAAATTGCGGGGGTGCGAGTTTGCAGCGGAACGTCCACGCGAGGGGATGCCGCAGTAACGGCAGTGCCGCTGGGTGATGTTCCCGAGCTGGTCGCTGTGTTGCGCACCAGTCCGGCATCCACGTCGGACTGTTTCACGGTATAGGTCGCGGTGGCGGTCACCGTCTGGCCGGGAGCCAGGGTTCCGGCGGTTCCCGGCCACGAGTAGGTCAGGGCGGAAAGCCCCGCGAGCGGGTCGGTGATCGTTACGCCGGTGAGCGTGACGTTTCCGGTGTTCTTGGCGCTGAAATTGTAGGTGACAACACTGCCCACGCCCTTGGGGTTGGCGACGGTTCCCGACTTTGTCGTAGTGAGTGCCGGAGCGGCCGGTGCGGTCGCCAGCGTCACCTCATTGCTGACCCCGGTGACGGCAACGTTCTTGGGCGTGCGAGCGGTAACAGTCGCCTGATTCACGATTTTGCCGGCGTTCACGTCTGCCTGCTTGACCGTGTAGGTGGCGGTTCCTGTGGCGGTTTGGCCCGGGGCTAGTCGCCCTGCCGTCCCAGGCCATGTAACGGCAATGGCCGAGAGCCCCGTAAGCGGGTCGGTGAGCGTCACCGAGGTGAGGGTGACGTTACCGGTGTTTTTGACCGAGAACGAGTAGTTAACCGTGTCGCCAACATTTCCGACGCCGGCGCCCGCGTAGGCGGCAGTTTTCTTGGTTTCGAGAACCGCGTTCACGGGGATCGGTGTGGTGCGGTTGGCGGTGGCTGTCGGCTTCACACCGCCGTCGGCATCCGTTCCCGTTGCGGTCGCGGTGTTTGCGATAGACCCCGCATCGACATCGGCTTGCGTAAGCGTGTAGGTCGCCGTCCCGGTGGCGGACGCTCCGGGCGCAAGCGCCCCTGCTGTACCCGTGGGCCACGTGTAGGTGATCGCTGAGAGACCGGGCAGGGGATCGGTGACAGCAACGCCCGTGAGAGGCGAGTCACCGTTGTTTTTGATGGTGAAGGTGTAGTTGAGGGTGTCGCCTGCGCGGCCGGTGGCTCCCCCGGCGAGGGCACTCGTTTTGGCCAGCGAGAGTGAAGAAAGCAGCACCCGCGTGGAGTCGCTACCCGACGCCGGACTATTTCCCACCACGGTACTCGCCGTGGCTGAGGCAGTTGAGTCATAGCTAGCCGTAGTCGGTCCGTTTGCGACACAGGTATACGTGTACGACTGAAGCGGAGCGAGGGTCACTCCGGTCAAAGTTCGCGCACAGTCCGTTTGGTCGTCGGCTACGACGATGTTCTGCAGGATTCCGACGCCGGAGTTCGTGACGGTAATCGTAAAGGTCGCCGCCTCCGTTGCCGTCCGCGACTGCTGGTCGAGGGTTCCGTCGTACGACTTTGAAATGTTGATTCCGGCGCTGGGCACCGAGAGAACGGCGTTTTGCAGTAGGTACGAGTCGCCGCTCGTGCTCATGCGCAGGTTTACTGAGGTGTCGCCGGCCTGCACGTTTGTGAGGTTGACGGTAGCGACATCCACGCTCTGGTTAGTAAAGGGCCCCGGGTCGAGCGGTGCCGTATACCGAACAGAGCCCTCCCCTCGACCGATACCAATGTTGTTGTTGTTCCCGGCACTATTGGCGATCTGGGTGTAGCCGCCGCCCCCGCGCGAGTACTCGGCGATGTCGCCCTGAATGATGCGGTCACCCTCGTAGAGTGAGAAGCCGGCGCGCGTTCCGGTTTCGATAGCGCTGAAGCCGTTGAAGGCAACCGTCAGAGGCGCCTCGGCCGCGGTCATGCGTACGTGACCTTCGTAGAAGATGATGCGGTGTGGCTGCGAGAGCGGTTGGCTCGGGATATAGATTCCGTAGTCATAGACCACGGTCAAGGTCCAACCGGCGTAGCAACCAGCGCCCTGAGGGGCCCAGAGGTCACCGGCGGAAACCGTGAGGGGAGTTCCCGTGACAGCTCCAGCGAATGCCGTCGTCACGTCGGCACTCGCGCTGTAGTAAATCGAGGAGGGCGTACCGACGGGGTCTTCGAGCATCGTCGCCGGCGCCACCGTGGTGACAGGGGCGAGCCCTACCTTAAATTTGGCTGGCGCAGTGCGGTAGCCCGTGGGAGAACCGGCGGGCATCGTCGCAATTCCGCGGCTCGAGTTCGGAGTGGCACAGGCGTAGTCACTGATCCCGGTGTATGCCCCGGTGTTGGCACTCCAGCTGAGGAAGGCTTTCTTGACTGAAGCGCCCGCGGGAATGGTGATGTTTGCCGAGCTTGAGTTTGTCGTGAAGCCGGCAACAGTATTCGAGTTCTCGAGGAAGAAGTTGTCGTTGGCGGTATTGCCGTTTCCGCCCGACGCAGAATGCAGATCAGTACAGGTGCCGATGAGCGCAGCGCTATACAGCGGCCGATTGCAGGCGAGAACGCCGTTACCCGCCATCAGGAAGTCACCGTTGACGGTGGTCTGGTAGTTCGGAGACGTACCCGCGTTAGTACCCCACTGAACGACGGCGGCTTCGGCGGGAGTTGCGGGCATCACCGTCAAACCAGCAACGAGAAGACCGAAGGCGACCAGGGAAGCCACACCCCGCATTAACGCACTACGAACGCGACGGTGCCTGCGCTCCACGTTGATGCTGCTGTGCCGCAATTTCTTACTCCCCCGGGTTAACATTCCTGATTTTGCGGGTCGCCGCATCATCAATGAATTGCCCTTCGGGTGAGCGCCTCTTCTTCAACCATAAACCGTTGGTCGAGGTTTTGGGCACCCCTAGCACCCGAGCTTCACCCTGTATTGGGGCCATAAGCTCTTTCGTTGACCGAGTTTCGAACGCCGTGCGACGTACGTCACCTCGCGCACGTCGTTGGCTGTTAATCTCAAAGGATGCAGCCGCCCTGGACCCCCGACGGACCCGACCTTATTGTGCACGGCGACAACCTGTCCGTGATCAGCACTTTTCCTGACGAGAGTTTTCGGCTGATCTACATTGACCCGCCGTTCAATACGGGCAGAACCCAGCGTCGCCAAGCGCTGACCACGCAACGATCGCCCGAAGGAACGCGCGTGGGCTTCGGAGGCAACAATTACGACACGATCAAGGGAGTGCTCTACTCCTACGACGATACGTTCGCCGACTATTGGGAATTCTTGGAGCCGCGATTGCAAGAAGCCTGGCGGTTGCTCGATGACCGCGGCACGCTCTATCTGCACCTCGACTACCGCGAAGTTCACTATGCCAAAGTCGCTCTCGATGCCCTCTTTGGCCGCGACAGCTTCCTCAACGAGATCATCTGGGCCTACGACTATGGTGCCCGCGCTACGAAGAAGTGGCCGTCGAAACACGACACGATTCTTGTCTACGTGAAGAACCCCAAAAACTACTACTTCAACAATGAGGAGGTCGACCGCGAGCCCTACATGGCGCCCGGCCTTGTGACCGCCGAGAAGGCCGCCCGCGGAAAACTGCCCACGGATGTCTGGTGGCACACCATCGTCTCGCCCACCGGCAAAGAGAAAACAGGCTATGCCACCCAGAAGCCCGAAGGCATTTTGAGGCGCATCGTTCAGGCGTCCACCCAACCCGGCGACTGGGTACTCGACTTTTTTGCCGGCAGCGGAACCACCGGAGCAGTCGCTCAAGCGCTCACGCGTCGCGTTGTGCTCGTGGAACAAAACCCCGCCGCGATCGAAATCATCACAAGTCGCCTCTCCAACGAGACTGTGTTCGCTAAAGTGAGCGCATGAGAAATCGAGACGAGATCGAGTGCTGGCTCACCGACATGGACGGTGTATTGGTACACGAGAACCACCCCGTGCCCGGCGCCGCCGAACTGCTGCAAAAGTGGCGTGACGAAGAGAAGCCCTATCTGGTTCTCACCAACAACTCGATCTTCACCCCACGCGACCTCAGCGCCCGCCTCAAGGCTTCCGGCCTCGACGTGCCCGAGTCAGCCATCTGGACCTCGGCGCTTGCCACCGCAGACTTCCTCAAGGAGCAAATTCCCGGAGGCAGTGCGTTCGTCATCGGCGAGGCGGGCATCACGACCGCCCTCCACGAAGCCGGCTTCATCATGACTGAAACCAACCCCGACTACGTCGTGATTGGCGAAACCCGCAACTACTCCTTCGAAGCCATCACCAAAGCCATCCGCCTCATTGGCAACGGCAGCCGCTTCATCGTGACCAACCCGGATGCCACAGGACCAAGCGCTGACGGCCCCCTGCCCGCCACCGGCGCGGTCGCCGCTCTCATCACCAAGGCAACGGGACGCGAGCCGTACATCGTCGGCAAGCCCAACCCCATGATGTTTCGCTCGGCACTCAACAAGATTGGTGCGCACAGCGAGACGACCGGCATGATCGGTGACCGCATGGACACCGACATCGTCGCCGGCATCGAGGCAGGTCTTCACACCGTTCTGGTGCTGACGGGCATCAGCGACCAGAAAGAAATTGGCCGCTACCCGTTCCGCCCGAACGAAGTTCTCGACAGCGTCGCCGACCTACTGAACTAGTTTTCAGGCGTTTGCGGCTGGGCGACCGATTCCGTGAGGGCATCGTCTCCCGCTCGCGTAGCGAAGCAGTAGTAGTCGCGGTTTCCGGCATCCCAATCGTCGGTGGTCGCGGCGAAGCTCGCGACAATCTCAAGATCGGTAAAGGATGTGGCTGCGGCGAAGTCGATAACGGAATCGGTGGAGCAGGCTTGTGCCGTGCGTGAGGCCAACTCTTCGACATCCGGATAGGGGTCGGAGGCCGCGTCGTCAAATTGACCGATCGTGAGCAGTTGGGCAGCGTGCGGTTGGGCGCAGTCGATGACGGTATATTCCTGCTCCCATGCGGAGGCGAAAGGCTCGAGGCATTCCCCTCCGGCGAGTTCGTCCCACTGGTAGGTGCCTGGCGCAACAGGGCCGACAACGGGGACCGTTTGTGTGGGAGCAGCTGTGGGGGTCGCCGAAACCGCGACAGCGGGTTCAGCATTCTCGCCGAGACGCGTGCCCAGCAGGAACAGGGCGATCAGGGCCAGAGCTGCGACAAGCCCACCGCCAACCGCCAAAGCAATCAGTTGGCCGCGTGGAATCGGCGGACGGGGAGGTGCAGGAACCCGCTGCCGCACCACCACCTCAGCCGAGGACGCAGCAAGAAGTTGGTCGTCGTACTCAACGAATTTGTCCTCTCCGAAGAGGTCTCCGACCGCGTCATGCTCGACAGACTCCGCTTCCGCTGAGATTCCCGCCAACGATTGGGCATTGAGGACTTCGGTTGCGCCATCGAGGGACTGATCCACTGCGGGAGGCGCGTGGCTCTCGCGGCGAGTGGGCGCGGGCATGGCTGCAGTAGGCAGATCGGCTACATCCATCGCTCCCGTCGGGAGATCACTAATGTCCATGGCCCCGGTCGGCAAATCGGCTACACCCATGGCGCTGGTCGGCAGATCGGCCACACTCATCGCTTCGGTAGCGGGCGGCTCCACGAGGGGGGCCGGCGGCGATACTGGCTGCGCCGAAGGCGGAGTCTCGCCCGCGACGGGCGGGAGTTTGAGCAGGCCAGGAATCTCCGGAGTCGCCGAGGGCGGTTCTGCAGGGGTGGCAGGTGGGAGCTCGGGAGCGGGAGTCAGCGGAGGCAACGGAACCTCCAGAGCGCTTGCCCCGGGAACCACAGGCGCGGTCGGCTCGACAGGCGGATCCGGAGGTGCTGCCGCGGCCGCAAGCTCCTCGGGGTCGCTCGGGGTCAGCCCCCAGTTGAAGGAAGACTGCCGGGGTTCGTTACCGTTACCGGCACCCGAGGAGTTGTCTCCGGCTGTCACGGAGCCAGCCCCAATTCACCCAACCCAATCGCGGAATAGTAGGGATATCCCGCTGCTTCGATGCGTTCCTTTGCGCCAGTGTCACGGTCGACGACCACGGCGACGCCCGCGATGATTGCGCCGACCTTCTCAAGAGCTTCGATCGCTGCGAGCGGCGAGCCACCCGTGGTCGACGTGTCCTCAAGAACGATTACGCGTTTACCTTCGAGCTCCGGGCCCTCCACTTGGCGGCCACGGCCGTGATCCTTGGGTTCCTTGCGAACGACGAAGGCGTGGTAGTTGACACCGCGAAAGGCACCCTGGTGAAGAATGGCGGAAGCGATCGGGTCGGCTCCCATTGTCATCCCACCAACCGCGAAAATATCGGGAAGATCAGCGATGAGGTCGATCATGACCTGACCAATGAGGGGCGCGACGCGGTAGTCAAGGCTGACGCGGCGCATGTCGACGTAGTACGACGCCTTCTTTCCGCTCGTCAGAGTGAAGTCGCCGTGGAACACGGCATCGGCGGAAATGTGCTCAATGAGCTGCTGCTTGGCGTCGGTCACGAGTACAGAATACCCATTGCGGGCGGCGCTTTAGAGGCCGCTCTGCCCCAGAATCAACAAAGCGCCCGAGAGGACGACGCCCACAAAGCCCAATACCGCCACGATGATGGCGTTGCGACGGTCGAGACGATCAGCCTGTTCAGCTTCTTTAAGGCACTGCTCCACCTCATCGTCGCGAAAAGAGAGCTGCTGCATAGACCGACTCTACGCGGCGGCTCCGACTCTGTCGTCGCCCAATACAGGGGTAGACCTATTACCGTTGAACCATGCGCATTGCCACCTGGAACGTGAACTCCATCAGAACCCGAGTTGGTCGGGTCGTCGACTGGCTGCTTCGCGAAGACATTGACGTGCTCGCGATGCAAGAAATCAAGTGCAAGCCCGAGCAGTTTCCGATGGACGCCTTCACCGAGGCTGGCTACGAGGTAGAACTCCACGGGCTCAACCAGTGGAACGGTGTCGCGTTCGCGAGCCGTCTTCCCATGGATGACGTGACAGTCGGCTTCGATACCCAGCCCGGCTTCGGCAAGCCCCTCGATGACGGCAGCGTGCCCATCGAAGCCCGCGCGATTGGCGTCACGGTAGAAGGCGCGCGCCTCTGGAGCCTGTACGTGCCCAACGGCCGCGAGCTCGACAACCCTCACTACCCGTACAAGCTCGAATGGCTAGCCAACCTCAAGACGCAGGCCGTCGGATGGATGCGAGAAAACCCCGAGCAGCCGCTGGCGCTGATGGGCGACTTCAACATCGCTCCCTTCGACCACGACGTCTGGGACATCGCGGCCTTCGAGGGAAAAACCCACGTGAGCGACGCCGAACGGGCCGCCTTCCGCGCCTTTGAAGAGGCCGGGATGGTCGATGCTCTCCGCAGCCGCAACGTTGAGGGCTACACCTACTGGGATTACCAACGCCTGCGCTTTCCCCGTAACGAGGGCATGCGCATCGACTTTGTGATGGGGTCGCCCGCGTTCGATCAACTCGTGACCGAAGCATCCATTGACCGTGAAGAGCGCAAGGGCGATGGCCCGAGCGACCACGTTCCCGTCGTCGTCGACCTCGCGATTGATACCGAGAACGACGACGATCGGCCGATGTTCCTCTAGGGACTCAGCGGCCGGCGGTCGCTACCTTCAGCCGCTCAACTACACCCTTTTAAGCGGAGCCAGAGCCCGGACCCCGCGTGACCTGAAGGTCGTCGCCCGTGCTGGCCAGATCGACAAGTACGGTGTCGCCGTCACGGATGTGACCAGCGAGCAATGCCTTAGCGAGCTTGTCATCAATCTGGCGTTGCATGAGGCGGCGCAACGGGCGTGCCCCATAGATCGGGTCGTAGCCGCGCTCAGCGAGCCAGCTGCGAGCATCCGGGGTCACCGCCAACTGCAGTCGGCGGTCAGTGAGGCGCCCGCTGAGCCGGTCGATGTCGAGTTCAACGATCTGGCTGAGGTCATCGGTCGACAGCGGCTGGAACACCACGATGTCGTCGAGCCGGTTAATGAACTCGGGCTTGAACGACTTGCGCACAAGGTCGTCAACGGCAGCCTTGCGGGCATCCCACGGTAATTCCTGATCGGTAATGAACTGACTGCCCAAGTTGCTCGTCAAGATCAAAATCACGTTTCGGAAGTCGACAGTGCGGCCCTGGCCGTCGGTCAGCCGACCGTCGTCAAGCACCTGCAAGAGAACATCGAAGACTTCGGGGTGCGCCTTCTCGACCTCATCGAGCAGGATGACCGAATAGGGGCGCCGACGCACGGCTTCAGTGAGTTGGCCACCCTGTTCGAACCCGATGTAGCCGGGAGGAGCCCCCACGAGGCGCGAGACAGAAAACTTCTCGCCATACTCGCTCATGTCGATGCGAACGAGAGCTTTCTCGTCGTTGAACAGGTACTGAGCCAGAGCCTTAGCGAGCTCGGTTTTTCCGACACCAGTGGGACCAAGGAAGAGGAACGAACCCGTGGGGCGGTCGGGGTCGGAGATGCCTGCGCGGGTGCGGCGTACGGCCTCAGACACTGATTGAACTGCATCCTTCTGGCCGATGAGGCGCTTGCCGAGTTCAGCTTCAAGGTGAAGCAGTTTCTCGGTTTCTCCCTCGGTGAGACGATCGACGGGAATACCTGTCCATGCTGCTACGACCGAGGCGATGTCTTCTTCGGTCACCTGATCGTTGACCATACGCGGGCCTGTCGGCTCGTTGCTTTCGGCGGTTGCGATCGCCTCTTCAATCGCCGGGATGGTCTCGTAGTTAAGCTTGGAGGCTTTCTGATATTCACCATCGCGCATCGCACGGTCCAGTTCAATGCGCGCGTCATTGAGGCGAGTCTTGAGCTCACCGACCCCGGTGAGGCTTGACTTTTCGAGCTTCCACCGCTCTTCGAGCTCACTCAAGTGCTTGCTCTGTACCGCGAGGTCTTCGCGCAACTTGGTCAAACGCGCCTTCGACGCGTCGTCCTTTTCTTTCTTGAGCGCGAGTTCTTCAATGCGAAGTCGATCGACGGCTCGCTTCAACTGGTCAATCTCTACCGGTGAAGAGTCGATCTCCATCTTGAGGCGGCTAGCAGCCTCGTCGATCAGGTCAATTGCCTTGTCGGGAAGTTTGCGGCCCGAAATGTAGCGGTTGCTGAGCGTCGCCGCAGAGACAAGAGCAGAGTCCGCAATTGCGACCTTGTGGTGTGCTTCGTAACGCTCTTTAAGACCACGAAGAATCGCGACGGTGTCTTCGACTGACGGTTCACCGACGAGCACCTGCTGAAAGCGACGCTCGAGTGCGGCATCCTTCTCGATGTATTGGCGGTATTCGTCGAGGGTTGTCGCGCCGATGAGTCGCAGTTCTCCACGGGCTAGCATCGGCTTGAGCATGTTGGATGCCGCGACCGAACCATCGCCACCGCCAGCGCCCATGAGGGTGTGAAGTTCATCAATGAAGGTGATGATCTCGCCGTCGGAGTCTTTGATCTCCTTGAGCACGGCCTTGAGTCGCTCTTCGAACTCACCGCGGTACTTGGCGCCCGCCACAAGCGCGGCGAGGTCAAGCGCAATAAGTTGCTTGTCTTTGAGCGAATCGGCGACATCGCCCGCGATGATGCGCTGGGCAAGGCCCTCGACCACGGCGGTCTTTCCGACGCCCGGTTCCCCGATCAGCACCGGGTTGTTTTTGGTGCGACGGGTCAGCACCTGGCTGACACGGCGGATCTCAGCGTCGCGCCCGATCACAGGGTCGAGCTTGCCGCTGCGCGCAATCTCGGTGAGATTTACCCCGTACTTTTCCAGAGCACTCTTTTGCTCCTCATCGGTACTTGGGGCACCCTGCATGTTCGCCATTACACACCCTCCACAAACTTGAGTTAAGACGACTCAAGTTTATACCTGCGGAGCCGTTCGTGGCTAGGCGATTCCTGTGCGCTCGCAGAGAACTGCCCCGCAATGAGACAATTTCACGGTGACCGTGACTCCCGACGACGATCTCCACTCCTTCCAAGTTAATCTCACGGGGGTTGTCGACCTCCTGAGCAAGCACATTTACTCGAGTCCGCGCGTGTATTTACGCGAGCTGCTGCAGAACGGGCGCGACGCCTTGGCCGCGCGGGCGGAGCTTGACGGAAACGACGCGAGCCGCGGCATCCGCATCACTCCACTGAGCGACACGAATGACACGTTCCGCTTTCAGGATGATGGCATCGGGTTGACCGCCGCCGAAATGACCGAGCTGTTGTCGACCGTGGGCCGATCATCCAAGCGCGACATCTTCGACCTGCCCCGCAGCGACTATCTGGGCCAGTTCGGCATCGGATTGCTCAGCTGCTTCATGGTGGCCGACCAGATTGTGATTCAGTCACGCTCCGCTCGCAGCTCAGCTCCGGTCGAATGGATTGGCAATAGCGACGGCACGTTCAGCGTGCGCGAGCTGGAGGGCGACCTGCCCATCGGCACCACCGTCTCGCTCAAGCCGCGCTTCGATCAGCACGAGTTGCTGAGCACGACCACTGTGACGGCACTCGCGAGAACCTTCGCCGAGTTCTTGCCTGTGACGGTGCGCGTTGACCTCCCCCACGGCGGCAGCGAGACCGTGACGCACGCGGCGCCGTTCATCGAGCCGCACACCACCGAGCCGACCGAGCTGCTGGCATACGGTCGCGAGCTGCTGGGGGCCGATCCTTTTGCCGCGATTCCGTTGAGCGTGCCGGGTACGAGCACGACCGGTGTGGCGTACGTGCTGCCCAGTTCGCCACCTCCGGGCGCGCGCCAGGCCAACCGCGTCTACCTCGGCCGCATGCTGCTCAGCGAGAACGTTGACGCGCTGCTGCCCGACTGGGCTTTCTTCGTGCGGGTCGTACTGAACAGCACGGCTCTCACTCCCACCGCGAGCCGGGAATCCCTCGTGGATGACGATCTGCTTGAGCACACGCGATCCGCGATCGGTACGACGCTTCGCCACTGGGTGCTGGAGCTCGCTGCCCGCAATCCGGGCCAACTCAGTGACTTTGTAAACCTGCACTCGCTCGCCCTCAAGTCGCTTGTGATTCACGACGAGGAGTTGGCGACATTCATCACACCCTGGCTCAGTGTCGAGACGACGCTCGGTCGCATGACGGTCGAGACTCTCACGCGCGACCACAAGGCGCTGCGGTACGCCGAGTCAGTGGATGAGTTCCGCCAGATAGCGAGTATCGCGAGCGCCGACCGCCCCGTGATCAACGGCGGCTACGTGTATGACACCGAGATCGCCCGCCTGCTGCCCACGATTGTTGATGGCCTCACCGTTGATCGTGTGAGTGTGCTCGACGAACTCGACTTTCTAGAAGTGCCGCCACTGGATGCCCGTACCGCTGTTGCGCGACTCGAAGACCGTGCCAGCGCCGTGCTCGCCGACGCCGACTGCTCGGTGATCGTGCGCAGCGTGCCGAGCGCCGACGTGACCGGACTCTATTTGGCCGACCCCGAAGTTCTGCGCTCGATCGATCGCCGCTCGGCGCGCGAAGTGAGCAAACCCGGCCTGTGGCAGAACGTGCTCGGCAAAGTGGATGCCTTCGCTGACGAACGCATCGCGAGCGACGGCATCAGCAAGAGTCTCGCTCGCCTCTGCCTCAACTGGAACAACCCCGTTGTCGTCACTCTCTCGACACTGAGCGACGACGCCGTGTTCTCGCGCACAATTCAGCTGCTCTACGTGCAGGCTCTGCTCACCAGCCAGCGCCCCCTCAGCGTGCACGACCGCGCCATGATGACCAACTCCATGTCCGACCTGATCGCGATGAGCGTGAAGCTCGGCGACGACCTCCCCGAAGGAAACTCCCTATGAGCGTGGCCCGCATCCAAGAACTGTTCGCTGAAATCGACGGCATGGCTTACGGCCCCGAGGAGCGCTCTCGCGTGGACGAGGCGATTGCTCTGGCGATTGAAATCGGTGACGAAGAACTCGAGTATCGGGCACGGATTCGGCAGACGGCATCCGCCAACATGCTCGGTGACACCGAAACCTTGCTCTCGTCATTCGCGTGGTGTTTGGCCAAGCACGACGAAGACCCCGTGCGATTTCCGGATGACATCGGTCACGAAGGCGCCGGCCTCATGTGGCAGTTCAAATGGATTGCCACCACGCTGGCGAGCTCGCCCATCTTCGGTACGGATGACATCTCGAGCGCCCTCGCCGACATGGAGAGCCACTACCGCAAGGCCGGCATTGGGCAGAGCGGCGTGCTGACCTCGCAGTTCGCCACTGCTTGGCGTTTAGGCGAATTGGAGCGCGCCGAGAAACTGCGCGCCGAGCTCGCCGTCACGCCGCGCGACGACTACAGCCACTGCGATGCCTGCGTGCGCAGCGATGCCAGCGGGTTCCTCACCGAAATGGGCCGCGACGCGGAGGCAATTGTGCTCTTCGACGAACTCATCGAAGGCGGCTATAGCTGTGGCGATGAGCCCGAAGCTGCCCTCTCGCGTGCCCTGCTCCCCTACTTGCGCGCAGGTCGTTTCGACGATGCTCGCGCCGCCCACTTTCGCAGCTACACCCTCGCTCGCGATAATGCCGACAACCTCAGCATCATCGCCAACCACTTCATCTTCTGCGCCGTCACTGGCAACGAAGCACGCGGCCTCTCGATGCTTGAGCGCCACCTCTCGTGGTTCGTGCACGATCAGCTCAATGCCGACGGTCAGTTCGCCGGTCTCCTCGCGGCGGGCGTTTTGCTCGACGCGGTGACCGCTGCCGGCTTCGGCGAGCAGACCGTTCGGGGCGCCGAGAGCCGCGAACTGCAAGTGCTCTTCGGAGAACACGATGGCGCCTGGACCGCCGAAGAACTCGCCACCGCCGTGTGGGCTGCTGCGCGCCGCATTGGCGACCAGTTCGACCAGCGGGCTGGCAATGATTACCGGGCTAACCGCATCCAGAAGGCCAAAGAACTGGCCAATGAGCGCTACCCGCTCAAGCTGTCGAGCGAGACGCTCGGCCTCGTTGCCCCCGCAGACGCTACGCCGACGGATGCCGCCGGCTGGCTGCTGCGCGCGCAAGAACTGACCGCAATTGGTTGGCTTCCGGCCGCGCTCCCCGCAGCTCGCAAGGCTGTGGAGTTGACGACCGGCAAGGATCGCACGACCGCCCTCGGAGCGTTAATTGCCGGGCTAGTGGCTACCGGCGACCTCGCGGCGGCACAATCGGCACTGGAGGAACGCATCCCGGCTCTGCGTGAGCACGGCGACGATGCTCAGGCCTCGCTCGAGGAACTGCTCGGTTTGGCGCTGTTCGGCCGCGGCGAAGAGGCTGACTTCGATGCCCTGCGGGTGGCCGTGGAGGTGTCGGGCGATCTCGCACCGACGCAGGTCGCCGATCTCGAGCTGTCGTTGCTGGGGCTGACCCTGCGCGCTGAAGAGCCCGATGTGGCGGCCGCTCACGCTCTTGCCGTGCGCGCTCTCGGCCACGCCGAGGAGGGCGACGCTGTGTTCGCTCGCACCAATGCGCTGCGCTACCTGTCTGATCTTTCGGCCTCAATGGGCGAGATCGAGAAGTCGCTCGAGTACGTCGACGCGATTCTTGCGGCAACGGAGAACCGCGGTGTTGCGGCTCATGCCCACGCACTCCGCGCCCGCATCATGGGCAGCACCGGCCAGTTCGAAGAGGGCGCCCGCAGTGCGGATGCCGCGAGCGAATGCGCCCATGCGATCGATGCTCTCGGGCCACTGCATGACACTACCGTTCTTGCTGGCCGCCTCTACGACGAGGCCGAAATGTTTGCTGACTCTGGCAGCCGCTTCCGGCTCGCGGTGCGTTACGCCGAGCGACTGGAGATCGACACGGTCGGCGCTCGCTACGCGCTCGGTCGTGCCCTTGTGCGCAGCGGTGAGGCATCCGAAGCTATTGAACTGCTCATTGCTCTCTACGAAGAAGAGACTGCCGCCGAAGCTCCTCCCGGCAGCCGTGGTGAAACGCTGTACTGGCTCGGCCACGGTTTCGTTGCTGCCGGAGAACCTGGATCCGCCGTGGGGGCATGGGAAACGGCAACCGAGCTTTACCTCGAGTCGGGGGACACCCAGAGTGCTGCCCGCACGCTCGCCGAAAACGCGAGCCTGCACAGTGCCAATGGCAGCCCCGAAGAAGCGGCAACCTTGCTCGAAGCGGCGGCGACCCATGCACGGGCCACGCCAGACAACCTCAACTTGCTTGTGCGCGTGCTGCACCAGCAGGGTCGCGCCCAGGCTGACGTCGGCAACGCCGAAGGCCTGACCACGCTGGATGAGGTTCTCGCCCTCGCCACCGAGCACGACGCCGATTGGCTGCACGCCGATGTCACCGACTCGAAAGCGCGCTCGCTGGCCAGTTTGGGCCGCGCGAAAGAAGCCGTTGCGCTTGCCCTGACCGCCGCTGATGCTTATCGCGCCGCAGGCGACCCGCTCTCGGCCGCCAACACCGAGCGTTTCGTCGGAGGCGTGCTGGCCGAAGAAGGGCGCCACGACGAAGCGGTGACCGTGCTGCAGTCGGTCATCGAGCAGGCCGCCAACCACGAGCAACTGCGCACCCTGGCCGCGTTCGAACTTGCCGAAAGCTTCGACGCCCTCGGACGCACGGCAGATGCTGCTGCCGCCCGGGCGATCGCGGAGGGCGTGAGCTAGCGAGAGAACGTCACTGTGCCCCACGAAGGCGGGGAGTGCAGTTCGCGCGGTGGCTGAGATAATTTCAGCATGGTCTTCGCTCTTTCTGATATCGATGCCCCCACCGAGGGCGAACAATGGTTGCTTCGCGCCGAGGAGCTTTTCACGGGCGAAGAGTTTGCGCTAGCTCTCAGCGCCGGCAACCAAGCCGTGCTGCTCACGACTGGCATGGCCCGGATCAACGCTCTCGAAGTAGTGGCGGCATGCTGCGTGCAACTCGGCCAGTTCGAGACCGCCGAAATCGTTGCTCAGCAGCGCCACGACCTCCTGATCGAACTCGATCGCCCGCTCGAAGCCGCCAGTCAAGCAAAAATGGGCTTGGCGCGTTTTGGGCGGGCCGAACCCTACGACCTCGCGGCTCTCGAACGTGAGGCCAGAGCGGCGGCCGATCTTCCTCCGCGACTCCACGCCATTGCCTTACTCGCGCACGCTGATGCGATGTGGCGCCAGAGATTCCGTGACCTCGAGAACATTCATTCCTCAGCAGGGTTGGCCTACTTGCAGGCTGACGTCGCCGAGGACAAAGGGTCAACCCAGTTCCGCGCTCTTCGCTATCTCGTGCAGATCGCCTACGACGCCGGCGATGCGCCACGGATGCTGGAGTTCTGTGATCTTCTCCTCGCCTCAGCACGCAACCGAACTGCACGCGCGGAAGCACACACGTTTCACGCACTGGCTCTGAGCGGCGTGCACCAACCGACCGAAGCCCTCCATGCGGTCAATCTCGCCATTGACCTCTATGCCGCCATCGACCTGCCCGAACGGCTCTACAACACCACGCTTCTGGGAGGGCGCCTCGCGGTGGATGCCCGCGAGCGTGCTGTCGCACTGGGCCGCTTCCGCTACGCGGTGACGCTCGCCGATCAGCTAGGCACCGACAATAGCGAGGCCCGGAAAGCTGTCGCCAACACGCTTGTGGCCACAGATAACCACACCGAAGCCATCGGCATGCTCACCGAGGTCTATAACCACGAAACTGCCACGGGGGCACCCCCAGAGGTGCGGGCCGAAAGCCTCGAGTTCATGGCGCACTCACTCGCCGCAACCGAGCAACCGGATGCCGCCATCGAAGTGTGGGCCATGGCCTCGAACCTCTACACCGAGGCCCGCGCTCTCGACGACCTCGCTCGCGCCAACTACAACGCAGCGGTTCTCCAGACACAACGAAATCACCACGAAGCCGCCCGGGAGCTCTTGATGGTCGCGGCCGCAGCTGTGCGCGAATCAGAGGGTGACGGCGCTCTCTATGTTGGCGTGCTGCACTCCCTCGGCATGACCCAAGCACGATTGGATGATCGCGCCGCCCTTGCAACGTTCGACGAGATCGTCGCGGAAACCTCGCGAAACAACGCGATGCGACTCTGGGCGACAGCGCTCGATGGCAAGGCTCGCGCTCTCCGTATTTTGGGAGAAACCCCGGATGCCATCGAGCACGCGGCAAAGGCTGCTGCGGCCCTTCGCTCAGCCGGTGACCCCCGCGAAGCCCTCACTATCGAGCGGTTCGCTGCGGAGCTACTTGCCGAGCAGGGGCGAACCAAAGACGCCATCAAACTGCTCAAAACAGTCGTGAAGAACGCCCGCGGTGATGCCGAGATGCTCGCCGGAGCGAACCGCGAATTGGCCGACTGCTACGACGCGCTAGGAAAGAAAAGACGAGCTACGGGCACGCGTTCCCTGGCGGAAAAAGCGCAGCCGTAACTCGTCTAGTGACACACGGATGCTGACGCTCGGCGGCAGCTGACCCGCCGCCGAGCGTGCGCCCCCGTTACGGGCGCTTGACCAGCTTGCGGTTCACGAACTCGTCGACGCCGTAAGGACCAAGCTCGCGACCGGTGCCGGAGTTCTTGACTCCGCCGAAGGGCAGCTCGGGAGCATCCGCACCGACCTCGTTGATGTAGACCATGCCAGCGTCGATGCCGTCAGCGATGCGGTCGGCCTGCTCGGCATCCGTCGTGAAGACGTACGAACCGAGACCGAACGGCGTCGCGTTAGCGAGCACCAGGGCCTCTTCTTCGCTGCTCACGCGGTGCAGCTGAGCCACCGGCCCGAAGAACTCGGTGACGTAGGCGGGGTTCTCAGGGCTGATGTTCTCAAGCACGGTGGGAGCGAACTTGGTGCCATCGCGCTTGCCGGTTCCAACACGCAGGGTGGCGCCAGCAGCAACCGCTTCAGCAACCTGCTCTTCGAGACCCTTGGCTGCGGCTACCGAACACATCGGGCCAAGCTCGGTGCTTTCATCCATGGGGTCGCCGACCGTGATGGCCGCCATAGCGGCGCTGAACTTCTCGGCGAACTCTTCGTAGAGCGAGTCGATGATGACAAAGCGCTTGGCTCCGTTGCAGGCCTGACCGTTGTTGTCGATGCGAGCGGCGACCGCGGCCTCGACCGTGGCATCCATGTCGTCCGTCGACATGAGGATGAACGGGTCTGAGCCGCCCAACTCGAGCACGCTCTTCTTGAGGTTGGCGCCCGCAGCGGCACCCACGATTGCACCGGCACGCTCGGAGCCCGTGAGGGAGATTCCTTGGATGCGGGGGTCGTCGATCATCGCGGCGATTTGGTCGTTGTCGGCGAGTACATTTTGGTAGCCACCGACCGGCAAACCGGCTTCGTGAATGAGCGCTTCAAGCGCCGCCGAAGAGTCGGGGCACTGCTGCGCTGGCTTGACCAAAACGGGGTTGCCGAGAATGATGCTGGGCCCGGCGAAACGAGCGATCTGGTAGATGGGAAAGTTCCACGGCATGATGCCCAAAACGGGGCCGATGGGGCTCTTACGAATCCACGCGGTGCCAGAGCCGGCGGGGATTTGCTCGTCAGCGAGAAACTCCTCAGCGTTGTCGGCGAAGTAACGGAAAATGTCAGCGGAGAACTCCACTTCACCCACCGCTTGAGCCAAAGGCTTGCCCATTTCGCGCACGATAATTTCGCCAAATTCGGCCGAGCGTTCCTTGAGGAGATCGGCAATGCGCGTGACGATCGCTGCGCGCTCTTTTACCTGATCACGGTTCATTCCGCCGTTGTACTCAGAATG
The DNA here is from genome assembly GCF_057365065.1 of Salinibacterium sp. 10G20-15. Taxonomy (NCBI): domain Bacteria; kingdom Bacillati; phylum Actinomycetota; class Actinomycetes; order Micrococcales; family Microbacteriaceae; genus Salinibacterium; species Salinibacterium sp. 10G20-15. The sequence continues at coordinate 1,282,824 of NZ_CP195118.1, read as the reverse complement.
CGCTGCAGCGACAATCTGCTCGATGACTTCGTCACTCGCGGCGGGGTGCGCTGGGCCCTCTTCGCCGGTGTAGGGGTTGATCACTTGAAAAGTCTTCATGAGAGGTTCCTCGCTGCTCGAAAAGGTCCGGCGACGCCGCCGAGAATTGTTCGTAGGCTACATGCGAAATCCTAAAAATTGGAAGTCAGAGCTTTTCCGGGGCGCCGTGAGGGGCCGTCGCGGCTCGCACAAGTGGTGCGGCTAGGAGCCGGTTTCGCCAAGGTCGATCGCGGCCAACATTGCCCACAATTCGGCGCGGCCCTGGAAGGTGTCGAGGCTCAGATTGGTGAGCTCGGAGAGCCGCTGCATCCGCGACTTCAAACCGTGCCGATGGATGCCCAGCTCGCGCGCCGCGGGATCCCACTGACCGTTGTGCCGAAGCCACACTTGCGCGAACCGCAGCAGCCCGATTCCCTCGGCGGATTCGATCACGCTCGCGAGCCTGGCGTGGGCAATATCGGCGACCGAACTCGACGCCAGCAGGCCGAAGAAACTTTCGCCCACGAGACTGGCGAATTCGGTGACCGTCGCGGGCGCCGATGCTTCGAGTGAGCGCACGGCCTGAGTGATCGCGACCGTGAGCTCGGGCCAGCCAACTTCGGCCGAAAGACCGACAGTGAGATCGCTCGCGACAAAGAACCGACGTTCGGCGGCGAGCTGCTTGGCATCGATCAGCACGAGCAAGTGGCGGCCATCTGCCACGGCGAAAATGCGACTGTCCGACCGCGCGGCTCGCCGCTCGAGCACGTCACGCACGCTCGCGCTCGTCTCGCTGAGATCGAGCGCCGCCACCGCAAACCGGTCGGCCGGCAACTCGATGCCCGCCACCCGCACCGCACGCCGCACGCTGTCGACCCGGCCGTCCTTGAGCAGCTGAAACAACTGCTCCAGAATCGCCCGATGCCCCACCCGCAAATTCTCCGTCTGCTCGAGCGACACCTCGGCGAGCGCCGCCAACACGGTCATCACCGAACGATCGAGCGCCCCGAATTCGGTGTCGCGGGCCCACGCGATGGCCCCGCACAGCCTCCCGGTGGAGCCGAGAGTCTGCACGACGCGATGCTCGTCCGCTGCGTCATCGGCGACGCGTGCGCGACGAGCCCGACCCAGCAGGTCGGTGACTGATCGGCGGATGTCGGGGGCGGCATCCAGCGACCGTCGCGTGTGGCTGTCGCGGTGGGGTTCATTCACGAGCTCGCCGTCGGCGTCGAAGATCCACACTCGGCAGTCGAGGTGTTCGGCAGCGCTGATCGCGGCGGAGCTCAAGCGCCCCTTGCCGACGGCTGCGCGGGCGATGTCGTTTTGGGCGGCGAGCGCGCGGTCGAAGCCAGCGCGCGCTTGTTCGGCTTCGTTGTCGGCGACGAGGCGGCTGATGGCGATGAACGGGATGCGGTACGGCACTTCGAAGAGCGGCAGGCCGGCCGTGGCGCAGGCGGCGACGAGGCCGGCGGGCACCCCGTGGGTGATCACTTCGGTGCCGAAACCGATCGCGGCGACTCCGGCGCTGACGAGCCGAGCGACGTAGCCGACGAAATCGGGAGCCGCGGCAGGAACAGCAACTGGTTCCGCCGTGGGGTCGGCGCTGTCAACGAATTGGCGGCCGGTCGTGAGCAGCAACTGGCCCTCAGAAACGAACGGCGTCGGGTCGTTGAGGTCGGAGTTGTGCACCCACGTGACCGAGCGATCAAAGGTGCTCGAATCGGTGAGCGGGCGCAGCGCAAGGCGCTCGGTCGCGATGATCTCGCTGAGGGGTGTGGGCACGGCAATCCTCCTGCTGCCATTCTGTCAGCAATCGCGCCAGATACTGCCACTTTGTGACTGTTGCGCCGGGCATCCGCGAACTAGGTTGAACCACACGTTTTGCACGACACCGCCCGCCGTCCGCGGTCGCGGGTCGACTACACAGATTGGATTCCGGTGGCCATGTCTACTTCTTCTTCCAGCACCACGGCCCCGGTCGGCGGCCCCTCGCTTCCGCAGAAGCGCGAACTCGTCACCGCGATTCCCGGACCGCGCTCGCTCGAACTGCTCGAGCGCAAGAAGCAGTCCGTCGCCGCCGCCATCGGCATCACCCTTCCCGTCTTCGTCGAAGCCGCCGGCGGTGGCGTTCTTCGTGACGTTGACGGCAACACTCTCATCGATTTCGGTTCCGGCATCGCCGTGACCGGTGTCGGCAACTCGGCACCCGCCGTTGTCGAAGCCGTCACCGCTCAGGTCGCCCAGTTCACGCACACCTGCTTCATGATCAACGGCTACGAAAGCTACATCGAGGTTGCCGAGAAGCTCAACGCGATCACCCCCGGCACGCACGAGAAGCGCACCGCGCTGTTCAACTCGGGCGCCGAAGCCGTTGAGAACGCGATCAAGATCGCCCGCTATTTCACCGGCAAGCAGGCCGTTGTGGCCTTCGACCACGCGTACCACGGCCGCACCAACCTCACGATGGGTCTCACCGCCAAGTCGATGCCCTACAAGAGCGGCTTCGGTCCGTTCGCCTCGGAGATCTACCGCGCCCCCATGTCGTACCCGTTCCGCGATGGCGGAATCAGCGGTGAGGATGCCGCAGCCCGCGCCATCCTGCAGATCGAGAAGCAGGTCGGCACGAGCAACCTCGCCGCGATCATCATCGAGCCCATCCAGGGCGAGGGTGGCTTCATTGAGCCCGCCCCCGGATTCCTCCCGGCACTCGCCGAGTGGGCCACCGCCAACAACGTGCTCTTCATCGCTGACGAAGTGCAGACCGGCTTCGCTCGCACGGGAGACCTCTTCGCTTCGAACCACGAGAACCTCGTTCCCGACATCATGGTGACCGCCAAGGGCATCGCCGGCGGCCTTCCGCTCTCGGCCGTCACCGGCCGTGCCGATGTCATGGATGCCGCTCACGTCGGCGGACTCGGCGGAACCTACGGTGGAAACCCCATCGCCTGTGCCGCAGCGCTCGCCACGATCCGCACCTTCGAAGAGTCGGGCGCCATCGAGCGTGCCCGCGAAATCGGAACCACCTTCCGTGGCCGCCTCAACGGACTCCGCGCCGGCGACCCCCGCATCGGAGATGTTCGTGGCCGTGGCGCCATGATCGCCATGGAACTCGTCGACCCCACCACGAAAGAGCCCGACGCCGCCCTGACGTCGAAGATCGCAGCGGCAGCGCACGCCGCCGGTGTTGTCGTGCTGACCTGTGGAACCTATGGCAACGTCATCCGCTTCCTCCCGCCGCTCTCGATCTCTGACGAGCTCATCGCTGACGGCCTCGACGTCGTTCGCGACGCTCTCGCCAAGGCCTAACTCGCGGCCAGCGGGCACTGAGCGCGCGTTCAGTGCCCGCCCACGCGGCGCCAAGCCGAAGTTCAGCTTGCGCTGTTTGACTGACTCGCAGATTTCCCACCACGAAAGGTGCACACCGTATGACGAACTCCACCGAAACCCAGCTTCTCGAAGCCGTGCCGAACCAGCTCTTCATCGGCGGTGAGTGGATTGCCGCCTCGGGCGACAAGTCGCTCGACGTGACCGACCCCGCTACCGGTAAGGTCATCCGCACTATTTCGGATGCTTCGGCAGAGGACGGCATGCGAGCGCTCGACGCTGCGGTTGCCGCTCAGGATTCCTGGGCCGCGACACCTGCTCGGGAACGTGGCGAGATTCTGCGCCGCACCTTCGACCTCGTGCAGGAGCACCGCGATGACCTCGCGCTGCTCATGACACTCGAGATGGGCAAGCCGCTCGCCGAGGCCAACGGTGAAGTCACCTACGGTGGCGAGTTCTTGCGCTGGTTCAGCGAAGAGGCCGTTCGCATCTCGGGTCGCTTCGGCAACACCCCTGAGGGCACCGGTCGAATGATCGTGTCGCAGCGCCCGGTTGGACCGTGCTTCCTTATTACGCCGTGGAACTTCCCGCTCGCAATGGCGACCCGCAAGATCGCGCCAGCGCTGGCCGCCGGCTGCACCGTCGTGGTGAAGCCCGCCGCGCTCACCCCGCTCACCACTCTGTTCTTGGCGAAGCTCTTCGAAGAGGCCGGCCTCCCCGCAGGCGTGCTCAACGTTGTCACGACGTCGAGCTCCTCCGCAGTGTCAGAGCCCATCATTGCCGACTCTCGCCTGCGCAAGCTCTCGTTCACCGGTTCCACTCCGGTGGGCAAGGCCCTCATCAAGCAGGCCTCCGAAAACGTTCTGCGCACGTCGATGGAACTCGGCGGCAACGCCCCGTTTGTCGTCTTCGACGATGCTGACCTCGACAAGGCTGTAGATGGTGCGATTGCGGCTAAGTTCCGCAACATTGGCCAGGCCTGCACCGCCGCCAACCGCTTCATCGTGCACAGCTCGGTTGCTGCCGAGTTCGCCGAGAAGATTGCCGCTCGCGTCGCCGACATGAAGATCGGTCGCGGCACCGAAGACGGCGTCAACATCGGCCCGCTCATCAATGACAAGGCCGTCGACAAGGCCGACGAGTTGGTTCAGGATGCAGTGAAGCGCGGCGCGACCCTCGTCGCCGGCGGCAAGCGCGTCGAGGGCGATGGAAGCTTCTATGAGCCCACGATCGTGTCGAGCGTACCCACCGATAGCGACATCCTGCGCGAAGAGATCTTCGGCCCGGTTGTCTCCATCGTGGAGTTCACTGACGAAGCCGAAGGCGTGCGCCTCGCGAACGACACCGAATATGGTCTCGTCTCGTATGTGTTCACCGAAAGCCTTGCTCGCGGAAACCGGATGATCGATGCTCTCGACACCGGCATGATGGGCCTCAACGTGGGCGTACTGTCCAACGCGGCAGCACCGTTCGGCGGAGTCAAGCAGTCCGGCATCGGTCGCGAAGGCGGCTCGGAGGGCATCCACGAGTACCTCTCTACTAAGTACACGCTCGTTCCTAACAGCTAATGTGCAACTGCATCCCGTCAGCGCATCTCGAGGAATGTCCTCTGTGCGTTGACGAGCCGAACATCACGCGCGGCTACAACTAGATTCCCGTGAGCGAGTGGCCCCACCTAGTGCCGGGGCTGCTCGCTTTCTGGGTTAACACGCTCATAAAACTTGTCTGACCACTCAGCCGTTGACGGCTTTCCGCCAGCAGCCTCGCGCTCCTGCGGCAAAAATTGGCTATGTTTACGCAGAGCTGTTAAGAAAAACTCAGGATGGCGTCGTGTAGTCGTAAAAGTAGGGGGTGCTTGTTGCAGTATTTGGTGGTTTTAGCGATTGTCGGCGCACTATTGATTTTCCTATGGCCAGTCGCATTGGCAGTCCTAGCGGCGTACCTGCTCTTCGTTGTCGCAGACCTCGTTTACCGGATCATTCGGACGGTTCGCAAGAACCGCTACTTTAAGAGTGAGAAATTCCTGGAACACAAGCAGGCAATAGCGGCAGTCGTCGAAGAGCACAACGAGATCACCCGCTACGTAGCTGAGATCCGCGAATCGGGTTCATTCCAAATAGGGTCGTCCTCCACAGGCACACAGGCTCACCTAGCCACTTTCGAAAACACGAGCCGGCAGGGCTACCGCCGTGATCGAAACTTAGCGTCGTATCGGGATGAAAACGTCCACAACTGCTCCTTGCAGGTGGTTCGGAACGCGGGCGCCGAGCCCATTAAGTACGTCATGAAGTACTTCAAGATCAAGCCTGATGAAACAACTCTTGTTGAGATCGAGGACCTTGGTGAAAAGATTTCTCGACTTGAAAACGCCGTTGAGAATCTTCGGCAGCGAGAAGCCGGTATTGCGCACGCTATTAGCCCGCCCGCATTCATCCTCAAGCACTATCAAAGTGAGTTCATGGCTCAGATCGGCTTGGAACTCTCCCAAGTTGAAGTTCCCTACTCGACGTACGTCTTCGAGTATGTGAGCGCCGGCGGAAACAGCGCTCAAAAGACCACTGTGACGATGGACACCCCAACAATCGACTCCTTGGTCGATACCTTGTCTCTCAAGATTCGCTCTATACAGAGTGCAGCGGGACAACGCGCTTTGATGACGGCGAGCCTACGAGAGTCCATCAAAATTCGTGACAATTACACATGCCAGCACTGCTCAGTGTCAGTCGCCATGGAACCTCACTTGCTCCTAGAGATAGACCACATTAAGCCAGTTTCCAAAGGTGGGTTGAGTGCTGTAGAAAACCTTCAAGCCCTCTGCTGGCGTTGCAACCGCAGCAAGTCCAACAAAGTCCTCGAAGCCTAGTCTTCCGGCTGAATGAGCAGGCGGGCCGGCCGCCAGAATAACTGTAGAGTCTGCCACGTTCACGCGCGCGAGTAGCGCCAACCCCTGCCGGACGGGCACAGGGCGCTCGGTTACGCTTGAGGCTCCGCCGCACGCGCTGTGTGCGGCGCCGCGCCACCGAAAGAGTCCCCATGTCTGAGCATCTGTTCGCCACTCTGCGACGTTGGCCCGACGTGGAAGCCCCTAATCTTTTTGCGGTGGATGCCAGCGATCGCCTCATTCTTGATGAGGCCGCTCCGCAGCTGGCCGATACCCAACCGGGCGAGCTGGTGGTGATGGGCGACAACTATGGGGCGCTCACGCTCGGGGCTGCCACCCTGCACGATTGCCGCGGCATCCGCGTGTTCCAAGACTCTTTGGTATCGGAGCTTGCTCTGGCCGAGAACGCCGGCGACCTCGCCCCGCACTACAGCTCGCACGCTTTGGGCGCCGAGTTGCTCGAGGGTGCACGGCTGGTGCTGATGCAGTTGCCGCGCAGCCTCGCCGAGTTGGATGAATGGGCCCAAGCCATTGCCCGCTACGCGTCGCCTGACGTGACCGTGATTTCGGGTGGCCGCATTAAGCACATGACGTTGGCGATGAATGAGGTGCTCGGTCGCTCGTTCGACGATGTGAATGCGGGCCGTGGACGCCAGAAGTCACGCACGCTCACCTCGTTGGGCGCAAAGCGCGACGCTGCCGAAGCTCGCTACCCGGTGACCTCGATGCTGCGCGAACCAGAACTTCCCGTTGACGAGTTAACGGTCAGCGCCCACGGTGGAGCTTTCGCCGGTGCCGCTCTCGACATGGGCACGCGTTTTCTGCTGACCTTCCTGCCCGAGATGAAACCGGATGCCGCCACCGCAGTTGATCTGGGCAGCGGCACCGGGGTGCTCGCCGTTTCGCTCGCTCTCGCCCGCCCCGACCTGCACGTGGTTGCCGTTGACCAGTCCAGTGCCGCCGTGGCGTCGACCCGCGAAACGGCCGACGCGAACGGTGTCGGAGCGCGAGTTGAGGCTGCGCGCGAAGACGCCCTCACCGAACGACCGACAGCCAGTGCTGATCTGATTGTGTGCAACCCGCCCTTCCACACGGGCGCCACTGTGCACGCGGGTGTTGCTCTGCGGATGCTGGCTGACGCCCGCCGCGTGCTCAAACCCGGCGGCGAACTGTGGGTCGTCTTCAACAGCCACCTCGGATACCGCGACTACCTGAACCGCACCGTCGGCCCCACCCGCCAGGCCGGACGCAACAGCAAGTTCACCGTGACGGTTTCGGTGCGGGAATCGCTTTCGTAGGTCGCCGAACGGGATTGAGCATTAGGCAGAAAGCGGAGAGATATCCGCCTCTGCGGTCGTGCGACCCGGTGCAGGCGAGGCACGAAGCTGCACCGGGTCGCACAGGCCTAACTTTGATTGGTTGAACTCTGCCGACGTGACTTGAGTACAAACGTCAATGTGGTTGCGATGACGACGGCACTACCCAAAATGAGAGTACTGAAAGCTATTTCCATGTAGAAGCTTGGCGCCGTGTCTAAGGGACGCCAGACACTAAAAGCAAAAACTAGGAGCCCAATCCCGATTACACAAATTAGGGCTCCGACACCGCCCCAAACTCTGAGCGCGAGCGTTGGTTGCATTATGACCTCTTCCTCATCGCATTAATTACTGGCCCCAACATCCCACACCTCCAGTCACGAAAGCGTTGAGATATATAGCGTTCTTTGTGTAGCTCGCAGCTTGACAAACAGCAACTACGCCGACCCCCGCGGCGATAAGCCCGCCTACCGCAGCGGTGACTGCTGCTGCCGGGGCAGTAACACCGGCCGCAAGGAGCACTCCTGAGATTGCGAAAGCGCCGCCGCTGCCGAGACCTATAGCCGCCATAAGGAGTTTCGTGTCGCACGAGTTCAAAGCTGTCTGCCAACCCCAACCGTAGAAGCCCGTGTATCCGCGCTGACCAGTGCAAGCCGCCGCCGTGGCCGCCGAGCTTTCACGTGAACCAAGAGCGTCGTCTTGAGCCCTCGACGACAAGTCAGCAGGGCTGGAGAACGCCGCCGCATATTCTGCGACTGCTTCCGCCTCCACGCCTGCTGCGAGCGCTTGGTCGCTGTCGAAAGTTCCAGCCTCTCGGTCAGTCGCGGCTATCAGCTTGTAGATTGCATCCTCTTCATCTGCAGAGAGGGAGTTTTCCGAGTTGATCATGCCAGTTGGTGCTGCTTGTGAGATTTGAGATGGGCCCTCAAGGGCGCTGGCCGGGGACCCCAACAGCGAAACAGTTAGGGCAGTCGCTGTTCCCACAGCAGTCGCCAAACGGCGTTTGTTAAGTTTCATACATTCACTCCCTGACTACTTTCCGAGCTGACCCGACCCCAGATATACTTGGCCGCTCTGCCAGCTCTTCGCGTCCCCCTTGAGGGCTTTCCTCACCAACGTACCCCTGTCAGACTAGGCTGCCTACCCGTGTTCGGGTGGCTGAGTGCTGGCTCGGAAACCGACCGATCGGATTGACTTTCTGGATGGGTGAGGCAGCGCCATATGGCCCCACCCCGACAGCCGATCACCCAGTCCTGCGTGGATGGTCGGCATCCCGCAGGATCCGCCTTCTTACTCTCCCGCCATTGACTACCGATTACAGCAAATGGGCGACTCTCTCGTACGCTGTCGGTTGTCATTTTCTGAGTGCACTGGTTTGTTTAATTCCCCCGAGACTGCCTCTGAACCAATTGCCGTACGACCGGCGCGATAACTCAATTTCACCAGGCCGTCGGCAGGCGCCTACATCTCAACCTCAACCTCGGCCACGCTGTGGGCGGTCTTCAACACCCACCTCGGGTATCGCGACTACCTATAAACCGCACGGTCGGCCTCACCCGCCAGGCGGGACGCAACAGCGAGTTCACGGTGTCGGTGTCGGTCTCGGTCTCGGTCTCGGTCTCGGTCTCGGTGCGGGAATAGCTACTCAATCGCAGTGGAGGCTTGCCGCTAATGAGCGATGTGGAGACTCCGGCGGCGAAGAGCACTGGAGTGGCAGGATCGTTAACAGCAGAACCCCGGCCGTGTGACCGGTCCTCTCACGAGGACTACAGGGACGGATCCGGGGTGTTGAAAACAACGCTAAAGGCAAGCGGGTCAGTGGTCAACTCTCAGCAGTGGTCGTTCTATGAACAGCACTTTGCATCGGCGGGACTGCAGCATTACCTCGATGCATGCGAAGGTGATCCAGTTGCGGTAGCGAGGCTCTACGAGTGGAACGCTGCTGTCTCTGCTGCGCTCTGGGAATCCCTGAGCTTTCTCGAAGTCGGTCTGCGAAACGCCATTGACAGTGAATTGACGTCTATCCATGAGGGCAAAGGCCGGGCCGGGCACTGGATATTTGATGACGCCAAGGAGCTCGGCCGCGACCGTTTTGGGCCACGCCAGCACAAGCAGCCCTACAAAGATGTTGCGATCGCGATAGAGCGCGTCAGGCGCAACAACATGCCCGTGAGCACCGGGCAAATCATCTCCGAAATCTCATTCGGGTTTTGGCACCAAATGGTTTCGAAAAGCCAACTGTTCTTATGGCCGGATCTTGCCGGGGCGTTCCCCAACAGTCCCAACCGGGGCCAGAAAACCGTGCAAGAACCGGTAGCTCGCCTGCGTGACTTCCGAAACCGGATTGGTCACCATCATCGAATTTGGTCGATTGACCTCACCGCCCGTTATGACGACCTCCTCACCGTGGCGAGATACCTCGATGTGGATTTCGCGTCATGGATCGATGATCGATCACGCGTGGTTGAGCTTCTCGCACAGAAACCCTAAATCGGCGAAAACAGCACTGAGACAACCAGAGCGACCGTGTCGCAGCTTGAGTCGAGTCTTCCGTCCGAACGCCGTGTTTGAGCGCCAGTTCGGTGGTAGCTTCATCCGCATGACTCTGGAGCAACGGGTGCGGCTGCTAGAAGATCGAGCAGCCTTGGAAGACCTTGCAGCGTTGTACTGTCGCGGGGCCGACTCCCGGGACGCTGCGCTGTTCAGTTCGGTTTGGCATGAGGACGCAGTCTGGGATGTCGGCACACACGTCTTCTGCGGACGACCAGAGATCATGTCGGCGGTTGCACACCAGTGGGAGACATTCCGGAACATGCAGCATTGGACTTCTAACTCCCGCTACGACATCAACGGCGACCACGCCACGGGCGAGCACGATGTCGCCGCACTCACCACTCTCGCGGACGGATCCACTGTGCTGAGCGGGGGCCGCTACCGCGATGAATTCGAGCGGCGCGACGGCATCTGGGGCTTCACGAAACGCACCGCGAGCATCCTGACGACTGTCGCTCTTTCTGCGCCCGATCCGGCGAGCCCTGCCACCTAAGCTGAGGATCGTGATGAATGAAGTCAGCGCTGCGTATTCACTTCGGGCACAGGAATACGTCGAGCGGTTCGGATCGATGGATGCCGTGCATCCGCAAGATCGTCAGCTGGTCGAGGCGTGGGCCCGCGGCATCGAGCCCGGCAGCGGCGTCATTGATGCCGGTTGTGGTCCGGGCCAGTGGACGAATTTCCTCGCCGAGCTGGGGCTTGCGGCCCACGGTATCGACCTAGTGCCCGAGTTCATCGAGCGCGCTCGGCGCACCTACCCCGAAGTGGCCTTCGCGGCCGGGTCCCTCAACGATCTAAAAGTGCCAGACGATTCGGTAGCTGCTGTGCTCGCGTGGTTCTCCCTGATCCACCACGAGCCCACCGACATCCAGCTCCCCCTGCAAGAATTTCGCCGCGCGCTGCACCCCGGCGGCACCCTGCTTGTTGGTTTCTTCGAAGGACCCGTTGTTGAGCAGTTCGCGCACGCTGTCGCTCCCGCCTACCGATGGTCGGTGGATGCGCTCAGTGACGAGCTAAGCGCGGCGGGCTTCGACGTCGACACTTCGCAGGTCAGGCGTTCGCCGGGCGAGCGGTCCCAGGGAGCAATCGTTGCACTTGCCCGCGACGGGTCCTGACGAGGTTCCCGCAGGCCCGCCGTCACCGTGCGGCGGGTGAACGCATCCCGCCTTCACTCACTGCTGAATCCAGCGCACGAGCACTGAGAAGAACTGCGCAGGCCAACGCCGCGATGATGAGAAGGAGGATACCCAAACCCACCAGCAGATCGGATGCCGAGCTCGCGAGAATCGGAGCCGATCCGCCGCCCTCGGGCACACAAAATAGGCCCGGTGGCACCAGGCTCCGCACAATCTCCGGGCTCTGACTGAGCCCTGCTTTACCGAAAGCTTCGGCACATGCTCGCTCCACATCATCGGGGTAAACCGTAAGCGTGACTCCAAACACCCACAGGGGCAGCCCCAGTGATGCGCCCAAACCGAGAATTCCTGCGCCCGTGGTGTGCGCGGTACGAGCGCCCTCATTGGAAACGCCCGCCATCAACGCCACCGCGGCGATCAACCACAGGAGAGGGAAGAGCGCAAACATCACCCCGTAACTGCCGATTTGAGCGACGATGAGTGCAGTCGCGAACATAGCCGCCTCGATGCCAAGCAATGCGAGCTGCAGCCGGGAGGTCTTGTGGGCTTTGAGGAGCGCCATCGATTACACCTCCGTTATGAATCCCCATTATGACTACAATTTGAGCACCCGTCACCTACTAAACCGACTCAGCGCTGATCGCTCAGAAACAGAAACGGCTCATGCCCATCGCGATCTCACACTTCGTGGTGAATCTGATGACGAGCTCGCCCGCCGTCATCTTTCCCGCCTTGCAGATGACGGGCGTCATCCCTTCGTGAGTTGCGGCTCGATAGTGGTCATTCGCCGGGGAAGCGACGAGATTACCTGCTTCAATAGAGCATGACGATAACTCAGGCACAAGCGGATGTTCGCCGAATCTACCGGGGCGGCTACAGCGGTCCGCTGGTTTCGGCGATTCTGTGGGCCGCCGCAAACGCGGTCTACTTTCTTGTGTCGCCGGAGGCTGCAATGGTCACCCTCTTTTTCGGAGGCATGCTGATTTTTCCGCTCTCCGCCGTAGTCCTCAAACTGACACCGGGCGAGAGCGCACTTCCGAAGGGTCATCCCTCGATCGGGCTCGCGATGCAGTCAGCGTTCACAAATCCACTGGGGCTTCTCGTCGCGATTGCCTTAGGTGCCTACGCCCCCGAGTTGTTCTTCCCAGCCTCGCTGATCATCGTCGGCGCCCACTACCTCACTTTCATCTCGCTTTACGGGATGAAGTCGTTCGCGGCACTTGCTGGCGCGCTCGTTCTCGTGGGAACAATCGCCCTGTTCTTCGTCCCCGCGATCGCGCCGATTAGCGGCTGGATCGGAGCGGGAATATTCGCTGTCTTCGTGCCCGTTCTGTATCGGGCGGGGAAACCAACCGGACCTCAAGGTGACTAGCCCTCGAGAGCGCCCAGCGCTTGAGCCTTACCCCCGCGAGAATGCCGAAGCACGAGCGATCTGCTCGGGCGTCAGCGTGACGCCGGTGTAGCGAACGAACTGCGCCGCAGCCTGGAGTGCGATGACTTCGGCGCCCGCGATGACGAGCCTTCCGGCATCCCGAGCGGCCCGAATGAGCGGAGTTTCGGCCGGGAACGCCACCACATCGAACACCGTCTGCGCGGCGCGAATGTGGTCGGGCGTGAACGCGAGTTCGGTGGCGGCGTCGCCCGCCATCCCGAGCGGGGTGACGTTGACGATCACCGCGTGGCCGGGCTGCGGGTCGACGCTCACGGCGCGGTAGCCATACTTCGTGGCGAGCGCTTCGCCCGCCTCGATGTTGCGGGCGAGCACCGTCACGTCAGCAAAGTCGGCACCGTGGAAGGCAGCGACGACCGCTTTGGCCATGCCACCCGATCCGCGAACCAGCACCGACGAAGACGGGTCGAGCTGGTGGCGTGCGATCAGGTCGGCGACGGCCTCATAGTCGGTGTTGGATGCCGTGAGCACGCCGTCATTGTTCACGATCGTGTTCACCGACTCGATCGCTGCGGCCGAGTGCTCGACAACATCCACGAGCTCAAGCACTGCCTCTTTGAACGGCATCGAAACGGAACTACCCCGGATGCCCAGGCCACGGACTCCGGCGATGGCATCCTCAATGTTGCTGGTCGTGAAGGCTTTGTAGATGAAGTTCAGGCCGAGTTCTTCGTACAGATAGTTGTGGAACCGCGTCCCCAGGTTGGAGGGTCGTGCGGCCAGCGAAATGCACACGGTCATGTCTTTATTGAGGATCGGCATTGACCCATTATGGTCGCGGCGCGAACGACCCGGAATTGGACTTGCGTGTGGTTTTACCCCGAGGGGCGCTGCCTGCATCGGCTTGGGCGGTCGGCTGACCTGGCATTGATAACTCGTGGAGCATCGCGATGCGCTCGTTAAGCACAGTCGCCATCTTCTGCTGCTCCGAATCAGAAATCTCGTACTCGCTGGCAACCCGAGGCCACGACTCGGCAGCGGTCACCACGCGTGCAATGCGCTCTCGACTCTCAGCGGGGCTAAGGCCGCAGGCCGACGCAAGCTCCCGGAGGCCCGCGCCCTCATCGGCGGCAGAAATGGCGCCGGCGATCGATGTGGCACGCACCTCAGCTAGCGCAGGGTTGGGGTTGATGTCAAAAACCGGGCTCAGTCTCCAGCCGCCCGCGGTATCGACTAGTCCGTGGTTTCGCAGGTGATCATCGGTGTTGTGGAGGGCGACATTCAGCACTGCACGGTCGAACAGATCCAGCCGGTCTTTGGCGAGCGCGGCCGAGTGGTCAGCGAGCGTCTCAGCCAGCTCTATGTAGTCCCCTGACGCGCCATCCTGAACTTGCATCATCGTCATTGCACTCATGTAACCGATTCGGCCGGTGTCTGCCCGATCGAATCTTTGCACCAGGAGTACATGCCGCCCGCCGACCCTCACGAGTTCACGAGGGGGAACAGAAATGCCAGCACGCTCTGCCAGTTCGAGTGAAAGTGCTTCCCACGCCATCACATCCCACTCATCGTGGGCGTGCGGAAACTTCGCTATCGCAAGCGCACCATTGGCGAGCCGCACTGACGCTTTCGGGCGCGCACCACCAAGCGACGCGGTTCCCGCTGCAAGAAGCACTTTGTACGCGTCGGTACCGTCGCTATCTGCAGCGACGCTATCGCTTGCCCGCAGCAGAGCCGGAAGCTCGACAAGTTTCGGCACGTCGGCTCGCGGAGAGAGCATCTCCCTGCTCCCAACTTTCGAGAACTGCAGGGCACCCTGTCGGGTCTCGTCATTGACGCCCAAGAGGAAGTCAACCGCGTCGAAGGTTCGGGCAGTCCGTTTCTCTTCCGCAGCCAGCTGTCGCTCTCGACGCGTGAGAAGGTTTCGTCCCCACCTGTCGGGGGCACTGTCTCCGAACGCCCCCGGCATCCGTGGCACGTATTGGTTTCCTGAGAACAGCGGCAGACCCGGATCTATCGGTCGGTTCTTTCCGTCAGCGAGGTAGCTCGCTGCATACGTGAACGTGGTCGTGACCCTCTGGCGCTCGCGAGTGAAGTGCGCAACGCCTGCAACAACCGGCGCGCCCTCCCTGTTTACGTAAACTTCGACGTCAGTCATCGCACGCGCTTCCGATTCACGAGATCAGCGCGCGCACGACCAAGATCGGTGCGCAGAGGATCAGCCGCATCAACAATGCTGTCGAGGATGCCGAGAGCGCGCGCAACTTGGAACGCTGTTGCGAGTCGAACCGAGCCGTCGCCGCGTTCCAGCTTGCGCAAGGTGACGAGAGAGATGTCAGCGCGTTCGCACACCTGCTGGGCAGTGAGCCCCTGCACCATCCGCCATGCGCGCACAGAATCGCCGAATGTCTCCTGCTGCTTTTTGATGTTGTAGGCCACGAAACCTCCCTTAACGCCATAAAAGTATCATTAAACACGACTAACCGATACTTTTATGGCATTACTGAACTGTCTCCCTCAGGCCATAGCATTTGATTTCGTAACCAAGCATTGCAAGGCCTTGTTATGCAAGGTATTGTAAGCCCATGAGCAACGACGAGGACAAGATCCTCACCAACCTACGGAAGGGCGTACTCGAGTTCTCCGTTCTCGCTGCGCTGGCGAAGGAACGCGGCTATGGGCGCAACCTTGCGCACAGCTTGAGCGAACGAGGGCTGATCGCCAGCGAGGGAACGCTCTATCCGTTGCTTTCGCGACTTCGCACCACGGGGCTTGTTGACACAGAGTTGAGCGATCCAGCGGATGGGCGCCAACGGCGGTATTACACACTCACCCCTGCGGGCCGGGCCCGCCTGGACGGATTCCGAGCGGCCTGGGTTCCGCTTCGGGACACCGTTGACGAACTACTGGAGACGACGCCATGACACCCACCACCCTCCATGACCGCGCAGCCGAGCAGCGTGACTACGTGAAAGTTCTCAACAAAGAACTAGCCGTGCTGCCGCCAGCTTTGCGCGAGGACATCTTTCGAGACGTCAACGAACATCTCGAGGACGCCCAAGATGACCCGAGACCGTTTAGTGAATCCATCGGCGCCCCCAGCGATATCGCGCGATCGGGTCTAGAGCAAAACGACTTGACCGCCGGGAAAGTCGCCCGCCCGCCCGCATCGCTGCTTTCCAAACGCTTGCAACTGATTACCGCCGCCATCTACACGCCCCTGACGATTGTGGCCTTGCTGGGACTGACGCAAATCGTTCCTGTGGGTTTCAGGTTCTCGATTTTTCTTCAATTCATCCCGTTGTTCGTGCTGATAATCCCGCAGCTTTTCGCACGCTGGACCTCGTGGTGGCCAATTTCGCTATTCTGCACCGCCCTCTACGTGGGCTACTTCATCGCAGTCTTGAGCTTCGTCACGGTCTTTCGCGCTGCGGGATGGCCGACTTCTTTCCCCGCGGTTGTCATCCCGTTTCTGGTTGGCTGGCAGACGGTGCTCGTCATCCATGCGCCGGCGCTAGCGCTGCTTGTCGCTGCACTCGTGCGGGCGCCCGCGGTACTTCGGGCCGGGCGAGCTAAAACCACACGCGACTGAGCCGTCGTTAGGAGACTTTCTCCGCTGGTTTACGCTCGCCCGAGGAACCAATCGTGAACTTAATTCAAGCTAGGGAGCAATACCTAGTGTGACTAGCGATAACGAGATCATCCGGAGGTCGTGGGATAACCCTGCGGTCTTTGCTGAGATGTACGACCGCCATGCAACATCCGTCTATCGGTATGCGGCACGGCGAGCGGGCGTTGACACAGCGGATGACATCATGGCCGAAACTTTTCTGGTGGCGTTCGAGCGGCGAAACCGCTTCGATAGCGCCTTCGAGAGTGCTCTGCCGTGGTTACTCGGAATCGCGACAGTGCTGATCCGTAAACATCGGGGTTCTGAGGCGCGGTTTTTGCGTGCGGTCGTGGCTTCTGGGCCACCGGCGACGGTCGTTGAGAATCACGATGATCGCCTCGACGCGGACATCTCCGTTCGCGCTTTGGCGGGAGCGATTCGCAAGCTGCCTGCTCGCGACCGGGATGCGCTGCTGCTGTACGCGTGGGGCGACCTCGACTATGAGGGCGTTGCACTCGCCTTGAACATTCCCGTCGGGACTGTTCGGTCACGTCTCAATCGCGCGCGGCGAGTGCTGCGCCTATCCGCTGGCATCACGCCAGCACAGGAGGTGGATCGTGGACGAACTTCAACAGCTCCAAGCATTCGGTAAGAATGTTGCTGACCCGTCAGAAGGTGCTCTCAGCCGGGGCCGTCGTGGCTTGGTCGAACATATCGGGTCACGGCCGACGGCCCCCAAGTCGAGGTCTAGTAGACGCTTTGCACTGCTGAGTGGCACGACTGCCTTAGCCACCGGAGCGCTCGTGGCGACTCTGGTCTTCACGAACGTACTCGGATTGGCCGGCTGGCGCGGTGGGGCGGATGCCGCTGCCGCATCCGCCCTCAGCGACGCTGCGGCCGCAACTATCGAAACGTCCGATCCCGTAGTCGGGCCGGGCCAGTATCTGAAGATCGATACAGAGGCGGTCTACGTGATCCAGGCGCAGAATGCGGACTGGGAAAACATCGCCTATTTGGAAACCCAGAATGGCCAGGTGTACATTCCCGCAGATTACGGCGACGACTGGGTGTGGGTTCGCGAGCCGAGCGAGGCGATCAAGGTTTTTGGCGTTGGCTTCGAGGACGAAGTTGAAGAATGGGCAGCAGAACAGGGGTCGGTCGAAGAAGTAATTCGTGCCTCCGAGGGGCGGTTCTATAACGGGGAGCCCAAAGATCTGGGTCTCGCTGAACTGCCGCGTGACCCTCAGCAGCTCCTCAATTACGTCTACCGTGTTACCGCGGGTCAAGGACCTGGTGTCGATTACCAGGCGTTTGATTTCATCTCGGCGACTCTGCGCACGGGGGCGGTTCCCGCAGAGCTGCGCGCCGCACTCTACCGTGCTGTTGCCGGGATTCCCGGTGTCGAAATCACCGAGGAGGCAGCGACGCTCAATGGGCGCACGGGCATGGCTTTTGGTATCGAAGACAAAAATGGCTATCTGCATGAAATCGTCATCGACCCCGAGACGGGCCTGCTGATTGGCGAACGCCTGATTCAACTTTTCGACAGCAAGCTCGTGCCCGTCTTTGCGGGAGAAGTTGTCGGGTGGACAGCGGTGACATCCAGTGTGGTCGACTCCGCACCAGTCGGGGGAAGCGTGTGCGGTAACGGTCGCCCGGTTGGCGGCCTCGGCAGCGGGGAGTGCGACGACCGTGGATGATCGCTAACCCAGCGACTCGTAGCTGCCCCTAGATCTGCCAGTTTCTGCGACTGGCCCGCACGAAGAGCACGATTCCGATAAGGGGAAGCACTAGGTAGGGGAGCAAGATAATCACGTGCCATCCACCCAGGCCCGAGAAGGGAACCAGGGGGTTCACTCCCTCGCTCACAGTTGAGGTCTGCATCGCGTTGACAATCGCGTTCGCACCGCCGAACACCACTGACGCCGCCAGCGGAGTCAGCCAAGCGATGATCTTCTCTCGTCGCGACCACGCCACCGAGAACGACACCAGAACCAACCCGATAAGCGGGCCAATGATGGGGACCACAAACGTGCCGACTATCAATAGCAATACTGCGGTGATCGGAAGCGCTCGACTGGGCACCGGCTCTGTTTGTGGCGCGGCCGGCGATGCGCTTGGCGGGACATCATCGGCTGTGGCGGCTTTCGCTTCGGCTGCGATGAAAGCAGGGTCGCCAAGGTCTTTGATCCGTGCGGCCGCCGCGTCGGTGTCGAGTCCATCGAGTTCTTCGTGGATGCCCGCCACAATCTCTGCGCGCACGTCGGGTCGCACGCCCGAGAGGTTCGTCTCGAGCTGTGCGAGATAGTCGCGGGTGACGAGTGGGGTGTCGTTGGTCACTGTGTTTCCTTTTCCACGAATTGAAGAACGGTCGCCGCAAACGGCTCCCACTGGAGACGGAATGCTTCGAGTTGCGCTGACCCTTGAGAGGTCAATTGGTAGTACTTGCGCACCGGCCCCGAGGCAGAAGCCTCGTCATAGGTCGTGACGAGCCCTTGGCTGCGCAGCCGCGAAAGCATCGGATAGAGCGTGCCGATGCTCGCGATCATGTGCGCGGAAACCAGCCGTTCTGAGAGCTGCCAGCCGTACATCGGCTCGCGCGAAAGCAAGCCAAGCACGCAGTATTCGACCACGCCCTTTCGGAGTTGAGTGCCCACATCCGCTGTCATGCATTACACGCTAGCTTGCATCGCACGCTAATTCAAGGCGCTGACGGTCGTAGGTGCATTTTTCCCGAGTACTTGTCATTAATCGCGCGCTAGCGGACGATGAGAACATGCATTTCGCCGGAGTTCTTCCCGAAGACGCGCCTGACCCACGGGTGCAGCATGCTGAGCGGCTGGAACGGATGCCAGTTCCGGTGATCGAGTTCACGACACAACCCTCATTAGAAGTGACGGATGTTGGCGTCAGCTTCGCTACCGACAGCGACGGCTATTCCTCCATGACCGCCAGCATCTCAGCCACCCTGTGGCGAAATCCTGTCAACAAGGCTGACCCCGCAAACCTTGCTGAGCTTGATGACAGAACTCGCCGCGCAATCGCAGAGGTGCCACCATTGCCACGGCCGGAATGGTTGATCGAGCGGGTCGACATGATGCGGTATCCGTCGCTGTGGGAAGCGGTGCAGACGCATTGGCACCGAGAAGAATCAAAGCTGAGCGCCCCCGGCTTCCTCCTCAACCAACACGCCAACTACATCCTCATGAATCAATTCCGCGAAGAACTCGGACTCAGCGCGCACGACGGGGAGGCGCCAACACGCTTGCCAGAGCGCAGGATCACGCGACCGATTGACGTCGCGATCGACGGAGAGATGGTGCCTGGCGTCGAGATCGACACCGATCCTTTTGTGTACGCGGTGGGGGCGAAACTCGCGAGCGGCGGCACACTCACCGCCGTGGTTGCCCGCGAGCAGCTCCCGTTCATCACGCTGGAGTTCGCCAGTCGCAACCCGCAGAAATGAGAAAGATGAGATTCCGCAGCATGCTCGCGCCTAAGCTGCTGCCATGACGACCCTGACGTTCCGCGCAGCAACGACCGAAGACATCCCCGCCCTGGTTGTGCTGGTCACGTCGGCCTATCGGGGCGACGCTAGCCGCACCGGATGGACGAGCGAAGCCGACTTGATCGATGGCGAGCGCATCGACGCCGTAGCGTTGGAAGCGGATCTATCGCGGGACCGTTCGATCATCCTGCTGGCAGAGCGCGTCGACCAGCTTGTGGCCTGCGCCCACGTGGCGGATGTCGACGGCGAAGGCTACTTCGGGATGTTCGCGGTCGATCCCGCTCAGCAGGGCAGCGGTCTCGGATCCGTGGTGCTCGCCGAGGCCGAGAACTACGCGGCTCGCGAGTGGGGCGTCACCGTGATGCAGATGACAGTGATCGATGTTCGGGAAGAACTCATCGCGTTTTACGAACGCCGCGGCTACGTGCGCACCGGAATAACGAAGCCATTCCCGTATGGCGATGAGCGCGTCGGCACCCCGCGGCGCGACGACCTGCAGTTTGAAGTTCTCACCAAGACGCTCGGAACAGCAGGGCAGCATCCAGAGTCGAGCAACGCTGCGACTACTGCTGCCGCTGCCGGAAGCGATGCCCAGTGAAGCGCGCCATCGTCTGGTTTTCCGTGATCGGCGGCCTCGGGCTGATCACCGCGGTTGCACTCATTGTGATGGAGGGCGTGAACTACCGCCTCCGCGAAGAGCAAGGACTCGACCCGATCTGGGCCGCGGACTGGGTCGCCGCTGCGACCGTTGCGGGGTTCGCGCTCTTCGCCATTTCAGTGGTCGCGCTGATAGCCCTCGCCATCAGCTCCGGCCAGAAACCGATCGACGAAATCCCCGAATAGGCGCACGCGATGCGCTTCGGACGCATCCGCAACTACGAGGTGGGGCCCTCCGAATCGCACTGCGGCTCGAGGGTGGACTTGATCTTGCGACTGACCGAGGCCAGAGCATCCTGCTCGTCCGGGGTCAGCACTTCGAAGAAGTGCGTGCGCACAAACTCGGTATAGCCGGATGCTGCCTGCCGCACGGCTTCGAGACCCGCGGCGGTGATCTGCACGTCTAGGCCGCGCGCATCCGAGGGGCAGCTTGTGCGCTCAAGGAGGCCGCGGGCTTCCATCCGCTTGAGCAAGTGAGAGAGTCGGCTGCGATCCCAGCCCAGGGACAATCCGAGGTCGCGGGCGCGAACGAGAGTGTCCGATTGTTCGGCGTGCTCGGCGAGAGCTGTGAGCACCGCGTGCTCCGGGCCGGAGAGCTGTGCATCCTGCACCAGCTGCTTATCGAGAGACGAAACTAGCTGCTGCGTTGCGCTCACAAAACCGCGCCACACGGCGTTTTCGCGGTCATCCATTTCTCGTGCGTTCGTCACGACAGCCTCTTTTCATCACTCGCAAGATTTAGTTTGACACTTTATTGTTGATATGACAACATCTTTAGTGACACGTCAACAAAACTCGTCCTAAGGGGATACAGCATGACCAAGATTGCGATCATCACGGGCGCCAGCCGCCCCGGCAGCGTCAACCAGTCCGTAGCCGAATGGGTTCTCGCCCAGGTTTCGACCCGCGACGACGCTGAGTTCGAACTCGTCAACATTGCCGACTTCGACCTCCCGATGCTCGACGAGCCCTACCCCGCGGCGTACCAGAACTACCAAAACGACCACACCAAGGCGTGGTCAGCCAAGATCAGCGAGTTCGACGGCTTCATCTTCGTAGCCCACGAGTACAACCACAGCGCCGGCCCCGTTCTCGTGAACGCCCTGTCGTACCTGAACGCTGAGTTCAACAACAAGGCCGCCGGCTTCGTCTCCTACGGTTCGATGGGTGGCGTTCGCGCCGTCGAGCACCTGCGCGGAGTGCTCTCTGAACTTCAGGTCGCTCACGTGCAGCGCTCCGTCATGTTCTCGCTGTTCACCGACTTCGAAAACTTCAGCGTCTTCGCACCGACCGAGCAGAACGCCGGCACGCTCGCCCCGATGGTCGACCAGCTCACCGCCTGGACCCGCGGAATGGCATCCGTTCGCACCGAGCAGCTGGCCACCGCCGCCGCCTAAGCTCACGCACACCCCCTCAAACGGCTTTCCGGGATAACCGGGAGGCCGTTTGTGCGTTCGGGGTCGCTGCCGGAGGTTGCGGTCGGCCATCGTGACCAACCATCGCGGCCGACCATCGCGACCGGGGACCGAAGCCGGCGAACTCTGCGCCAAACTACTCCGCGATAATCTCCAGCGCGACGCCCTCACACGCAGTGCACGCGAGTTCAGCAAGTGCTCCGGCACGCACGGCATCGCCGGTAGCGTGACTCGCATCCGTCGAGATAACGACACGACCGACGCTATTGACGAGGGTCACTTTGTCGCCGAGTGCGGCAAGCTTCGGCAGCAGTTGCCGCTCGACCGAATCGATCAGCAAATCGAGGCCAGCGACGCCGACGAACGTGCCATCAATGTGCACGGGAGCAGCGATTGTGATCGTGTATTCGTCGCTGCAGAGGTAGTCGACGTAGGGCCCGGCAACGTGGCCACGGCCGGTCTCCATTGGCACGCGGAACCACTCAAGCTCGCTGTAATCGATGTGCTCTTTATTCACCGACTGCGCGGCCAAAAGCAGGCGCTTGGGGTCATCGCCCTGCCACCACGAAAGGTGGTTACGCTCATCCGTCAGCAGTCCGACTGCCGCAATAAACCCGGCGCCGTAGATGTGAACATCGGGCAGCGCAACCGTCGCGAGAGCGTGCGGTTCGACCAGCGCATCAAGCCGCTGAGACGAGAGCGGGCCGAGACTTCCGGATGCCGCGAGCTCAGTGCCGAGCTGGGTTGCGGTGGCTTCGAGGCTGGCAATCGGGGCGCTGAAATACTGCGAGACGATGGCCGCCGCGCGAGCTGCTGTGCTCGTGCTCGTTACTGTCGTCATCGCTGCGCCGCGCTCTGGCTGGTAATCATCGGGTGCCGCCTACTCTGACTGATCCTGTTCGTGGCATCCTATGCACCAGATGCCCCGCACCGCTAGTTCACCGTGATTGGGACTGTAGATTGATGAGGGCGTTGATCACGGCATCCACCATGCGTTCGGTGGCCGCAACGGCTTCGTGGTCATCGCCGGCTTCAACGGCATCCACCACACTGGCCAGCAGCACGGGTTGAGCCCGACGGGATGTCTCATCCACGTCGATCAGGCGAAGCATCGGCGACATCTCGGCCTGCAATCGCATCTGTTCCCGCGTGAGGCGAGCCGATTGGCTGAGCGCGACGAGTTCGATCTGCGCATCGTCGAGGGTGCTGCGCCACTGTTCGAGATCTGACTCGTCGAGACGACCCAGGCGTGAACGCACTTGCTGCACTTCGGAGGGCACCGCTCGGCGCGCAGCCAAGCGAACGCACGCAGCCGTGATGGCGGCATAGTGGGCGCCCAGATCACGAAGGGCGACGCGGGATGTTGCCGCCAACGAGGTGCGCGCGTGAGCTACCGGGTCGGCTGAGTCCGCCACGAAGCTGCCGCCATTGCGACCGCGACGAGTCACCACGAGACCCTGGCTGCGCAAAGCCAACAGGGATTCGCGCACGGTTGTTGGCGCTACGCCGAAGCTTCGAGCGAGGTCGTTTTCAGAGGGAAGACGCTCCCCCGCCCGTAGATGGCCGCCCGTAATTGCACTGGCGAGACGGCGTTCCACGAGCTCGGCGCGACCGGCATCACCGATCGACTGAAAGAGCGCACCCTGCAAGCGGCCAGGCCTCGAGGCATCGCGAGAGCGTGCGGTGTCATCGGCGACCACCGCACTTTTTCGCGGCGCGTCTGCCGAGTCGGTCGAGTGCATTGCTCAATTCTCGCACCGATCACCTGAGCCGTTGCCCTTTTGTGACGATTTGGACACACGCTTGAAATATGAACTCTGGTTCTATAGGTTTACTCTCACTCAGAGATCACCGTCGTTCCAAGGAGTCCTTCGTGCACGCGTCCGCTCAGCAAGCCCCGTCCGAAACGGATTCCGCTCCCGCGCCCGGTGCCGTCAGCCTCGCCGGTGTTTCCAAGACCTTCGGTGACTTCACCGCCGTCGAAGCCCTCGACCTCGACGTGAAGCCCGGCGAGTTTCTCTCGATGCTCGGCCCCTCCGGCTCGGGCAAGACCACCGTGTTGCGGATGATCGCAGGCTTCGAGAACGTCACGAGCGGCAACATCCACCTCAGCGGAGTCGACGTCACCCAGGTCCCGCCCCACGCCCGCCAGGTCAACACGGTCTTTCAGGATTACGCGCTGTTCCCGCACTTCACGATCGCCGAGAACGTGGGCTACGGCCTGCGCGTTGCCGGCGTCAGCCGCGCCGAACGGGCAACCCAGGTCGGCGTCGCGCTCGAGCAGGTTCGCCTCTCGGCCGTGGCCGACCGTCTGCCCCACCAGCTCTCGGGTGGCCAACGCCAGCGCATCGCCCTGGCTCGCGCGCTCATCCTGCGGCCCCAAGTGTTGCTGCTCGATGAGCCGCTCGGCGCCCTCGACAAGCAACTGCGCGAAGAAATGCAGATCGAGCTCAAACAGATTCAGCGCGAAGTCGGCATCACGTTCATCTTCGTCACCCACGACCAAGAAGAAGCCCTCACCCTGAGCGATCGCGTTGCCGTCTTCAACAACGGCCGGGTCGAGCAGGTCGGCACCGCCCGCGAAGTCTACGAATTCCCGGCCACCGAATTTGTCGCGAAGTTCCTCGGGCTCTCCAACCTCATCCCCGCCGAACTGTCTGCGGATGGCGTGCAATCGAGCGTGCGCCCCGAACGTGTGCGCCTGCTCACCGCCGACACCGCGGCGAGCGCCGGAACCGTCTCCCTGCTCGGCACGGTGTCAGAAACCGTCTACACCGGACCAACCACGCGCTTTCTTGTCGACACCGAATCGGGTGTGCGCGTGATTGCCGAACGAGCCAACGACCATCACCCCTCCGCCGAATCCGCCTTCGGGCGCGGCGACCGGGTGCGCGTCGAATGGACCACCGATCACGCCTCGCAGATCGGCTAACAGATCACCCCTGCAACACCGGCGATTCCGGCACAACCGGGCCAGCCACAACACACGCAGCACACGCAGCACACGCAGCACACACGCAATTCAGCACTCATCAATCACACCAAGGAGTAATCATGAGATCCACAATCATGACCGGCGCAGCGTTCATCGCCGTTGCCGCTCTCGCCCTCACCGGCTGTTCCGCTGACACCGACGGCACCAGCACTGCTGCCGGCGGCCTCAGCATCGACGTTCCCGACATCCCCATGATCGAAGAACTGGGCGAGATGGAAAGCGAAGTCAACATCGTCGCGTGGAGTGGCTTCGTTGAGCCTGCCTGGTCCGACGAGTTCACGGCAGAAACCGGATGCACGGTCAACCGTCGCGTTGCTGGCACCAGCGACGAGATGGTTCAGCTCATGCGCACGGGCGACTACGACCTCGTTTCCGCTTCGGGTGACGCGAGCCTTCGCCTCATTGCCGGTGGCGACGTTCAGCCGATCAACCTCGACCTCATTCCTAACTTCGGTGACGACATCGTTGAGGGCATGAAGGGTCAGATTTATGACACCATCAACGGCCAGTCGTATGGCGTTCCGATCGGCCGCGGCGCCAACATCCTGCAGTACAACAGCGATGTTGTGACCGAAGAGCCCACGAGCTGGGATGTTGCGTGGGAAGCTGACAGCCCCTACGCCGGCGAGATCATCGCGTACGACGCACCGATCTACATCGCTGACGCCGCCGTGTACCTGATGGCTCACGAGCCTGACCTCGGCATCACGAACCCGTACGCCCTTGACCAGGATCAGCTTGACGCTGCGATCGACTTGCTCAAGCAGCAGAACAAGATCGTCTCCGAGTACTGGGCTGACCCTGCCGCTCAGATCACCTCGTTCGCCGGTGGAACTACCTCGCTCGGCACCTCGTGGGAGATCCTGCGCAAGCTCACTGACGACGACAAGTTCAAGAGCGTTCTTCCTGAAGAGGGTTCGACCGGCTGGTCGGACGCGTGGATGATCGCCACCGAGTCACAGTCACCGAATTGCGCCTACGCGTGGATCGACTACACGAGCTCCGCTGACGTGAACGGTGCTATCGCCACCAACTTCGGCATGGCTCCCGCCAACGCTGCCTTCTGCGAGACGAGCGACGAAGCCGCAGCACACTGCGAGTACTTCAACGCAACCGACGAAGAGTACTTCAGCAACGTCTGGTTCTGGACCACCCCCATCGAGCAGTGCATCGATGGTCGCACTGACGTCACCTGCACGAACTTCCAGCAGTGGACGGATGCCTGGCTCTCCGTCAAGAGCTAGCTAGCCCGAGGGGTGGGCGGCCTCGCTCGCTCACCCCTCGTCCCTCGCTCGACCAGCAGCTTACGAGCTGCACTCCCCACACGCACCAATCGATCGGACTCCCATGAATCGCCGCGCGCAACTCTCGGCTCTGCTGGCGCTGCCCATGCTGTGGCTCATCGGCATCTACATCTTCTCGCTCGTCATGCTTCTCGTGACGGCTTTCTGGGTGACCGACCCCTTTACTTCCAAGGTGAAGCCGGGCTTCACCCTCCGCAACTTTGAGCAGATCATCGCGAACCCCGCGTATGCGTCAACCTCGCTGCGCACTCTAGGCATCGCCCTCGCGGTCACGGTGTTGAGCATCCTAATCTCCGTTCCACTCGGCATCTTCATGGCGAAGGTCGCTTCGCCCAAGCTGCGCGCCATTCTGGCCGTCGCGATCACTTTGCCGCTCTGGGCCGGCTACCTCGTGAAGATTCTCGCCATGCGCATCACCTTCACCGAAGAGGGTTTCTTCAACTCGATGCTCGGCCCGCTCGGTATCAGCGGCCCCGGCTTCAGCATCGTCACCGTCGTGCTGACGCTCACCTATCTGTGGCTGCCGTACATGGCGGTGCCGGTGTACACCGCGATCCGTCAGCTGCCGCCCAATCTGTTCGACGCTTCGTCGGACCTGGGCGCAGGTGCCGGGTTCACGATCCGCACTGTCGTTCTTCCTCTTATTAGGCCCGCGATCATTGCCGGCTCGATCTTCACGTTCTCCCTCAGCCTCGGTGACTACATCGCCGCCAAGTTTGTGGGTGGCTCGACCCAGATGATCGGCAGCATCATCGCCTCGAACATCAACCTGAACCCTCCGATCGCCGCCGCGTTCTCGCTCGTGCCGATCGCCTTTGTTGTCATCTATCTCGTCAGCGTGCAGCGCACCGGCGCACTGGAACGGATGTGATGCCGCCATGTTGAGACTCTCCCTCGGCGCCAAGTTCACCCTCGGCACTATCGTCGCGATTGCCCTCGCGTTCATGTACATCCCACTGTTTTTGGTGGTCATCAACTCGTTCAGCGCCGCTCGCCTGTCGAGCTGGCCGATCGCGGAGTTCTCCACCATCTGGTGGGAGAAGGCATTCGTGAGCGAACCCATCCGGGCTGCGCTGCTGAACTCGGTGATCGTCGGCCTTGGCGCCACGGTGATTGCGCTCATCCTTGGCACGCTCGTGGCCTTTGCCCTGCAGCGCTACACCTTCTTCGGCAAGCAGACCGTGAACCTGCTCGTCGTGCTGCCGATCGCTCTGCCCGGCATCGTCACCGGTGTCGCCTTGAACAACACCTACAACCAGGTGCTCGAGCCGATCGGCATTGAGGTCGGATACTTCGGCATGATCATTGCCCACGGCACCTTCTGCATCGTCATGGTCTTCAACAACGTGCTCGCCCGTTTACGCCGCATCAACCCCAGCATCGAAGAAGCCTCCCGCGACCTCGGCGCGACGCCGCTTCAAACCTTCCGGCTCGTGACGTTCCCGCAGTTCCGCAGCGCCTTCGTCGCCGGAGCGATTCTCGCGTTCGCGCTGAGCTTCGACGAGGTCGTTGTCACGATCTTCACGGCCCCGCCCGGCGTCGACACCCTGCCACTCTGGATCATGAACCAGATGGCACGACCCAACGAGGCATCCCTCGTCAACGTCGTCGCGACCGTCGTGATTCTCGCCTCGTTCATTCCCGTGTGGGTCTCGCAACGCCTCGCCCGCGGAGCCGACGAGCGCGAATAGTTTCTACCGGCTCGTCACCTAGGCGGCTCTATCTATATTCGAATATATAGAAAGAGGAGCCGCTCGAAGCACGACCATAGCGGCACGACTGCGAGCGCTTTCACCTCAGCACCTCATCATGACGTGCCCGCCACAAGTGCTGGAGTACTGCCATTCGGCTCGAACGAAGGCCGAGTACGCAGAGCTGCGTGAAGACATGGAATATTTGCTTCCCGCGCTCGATCACCCCTCAACCAACCACGCATTAGAGATCCAACACGCTCTCTGGACAAGCGGACGCCCCCGCGCGGCTGGTGCTTTCGACTGCCTGATCGCAGCCTATGCGGTCGTGAACGACGCGATCATCCTCAATAGTGACCACGATTTCGGCTACATCGAGAGCGCGAGCAACGGTGCCGTGCGTCAAGAGTTCGTTCCCGAGTAGCACCGTCGCTGTCGTGATGAGCGGATGCTCGGTGCGAGCTAGCTGAGGCTCAACTCCATACGCCAGCGTGCTGGTGTGAGTGGTTGAGCCTGGCGCACCCGCCCGGTTTGCGCGACAACGGCGAGCGAATCTCCGTGACCACTGGCCGGCTCAAGTGCGATCACTGCTTCATGGCTGAAGCAAGCGTTGTCGAGCCACAGCGCAAAGTACGGAACGCCATGGTTCCACCGCAGCGTGAGCTCGCCGCCATCCGCATGCTTGATGGTTGCCCCTGTGACGGGTGTATCCGGAAGCGCCCACAGTTTCTGTGACGCTCCCGCCTGAAGCGCATCGATGCCAAACACAGGGCCGTGCTCGATGGGCGTCATTGCCGGGAATCGGCCGGCTTCCACGAAGCGAGGTTCACTACCAGTCAGCTCGACGGTGGTGCCGGGTGGGCTCACGAACTGCGGATGTGCTACCCAGAGAAAGGGAACCCGTGAATCGCTGGCAGTGACGGTGTACTCGAAACTGAACGAATCAGCGCGCACGCCGATGCGCCGGGACAAGGTCACACCGAGCTGAGGAACCTCAACGCTGAGAGTCACAGACTCCGCATCGGCGTGATCAACAGTCCAGTCGCGGTTCCACACATCGCCGTGATCATCGATAGTGGTTCCCTCGAAAGTGCATTCATCCACCGTGGGGAAACACTCATCCCAGCCGGAGACGCCGTTATCGAGAAAGGGCACACCGCGCGGTTCAGCCGCACTCGGGGTGCCCGGCAATTGGGACAACCATTCCCGGCCGCTGGCACTCACAAGCGAAGTGATACGGGCGCCCCGTTGTTCGAGCCTCATCGTGGCGCCGCCCGCGTTCAACACAAACTGTGTCGGCACTGGTGTCGCATCGTTCGAATAGGCGGCAGCGGTGTGGTTCACTCGCACGGGTCAAGCACGATCAGGTCAGCATCGTTCGCGACCGTGAACGGTACCTCAATGCCGAGAGTGCGAAACACCTCGCCCGAGATCACCTGCTCGGTCGACCGCACACGGTAGTTCTGACCGGTACGGGCAAGAGAGCTGCGGACTACAACGGGGTCGGAATCCACCCCGAGCTGGCGGTCGCGCGCACGATCGAAGACAAACAACACGAGCGGGGAATCCGCAGCGCCCTCGATCGCGTACTCCAATGAATAAGTGCGCGATTGTGGCGTGCCATGGCGCACTATCTCGCCCTCGAACACTGTCTGGCGGATACTCCGGTATTGCTCAATGAAAGCGGCAGCGCTGGTTCGCTGTTCCGGAGTCCATTGAAGGATGTCGGCACCGATCCCGAGAACGCCACTCATCGCGAGCAAGAAACGGAACTCGAAACTAACGCCCGACTGATCGTTCAGCCCCGCTTCATCCGTGACCCACGAACTCATCGCGTGCGCCGGGTAGGCAGAGAGGTACCCGTCTTGAATGGCGAGCCGATCCCGGGGACCCGTCTCGTCACTCGGCCACACCACGTCAGCGAGGGCAAGAACGGCGCCGTCGATACGACCACCGCCCGCCGAACAGGCTTCCACAGTGACCTGCGGATACTCGTCGCGAATCATCTGCATGACCTCGTAATACCCGCGAGTGTGAGCCACCGACCACGAACGGTTGAGCGCAGGATCAGGGTTCATGCCGTCCGTGATGGGACGGTTCATGTCCCACTTGAGATAGGTGATTTCAGCAGAATCGAGAATCCGGCGAAGCGTGTTCTTCATCCATTCCACGACCTCGGGCATGCCGAAGTTCAACACCAACTGATTGCGATGCATCTGTGGGGAACGACGATCATCAGCATGCACCCACTCCGGATGCTCGCGGTAGAGGTCGCTGTCAGGATTCACGGCCTCGGGCTCGATCCACAGCCCAAAGCGCATCCCGCGGTCGAGAATCTGTTGAGCGAAGGCGCCAAGCCCAGCAGGGAACTTGTTCGGGTCGACGAACCAGTCACCCAGACCCGCTCGATCAGTGGTGCGACCCACAAACCAACCGTCATCCACCACGAACGCTTCAACGCCAATCTCGGCGGCACGATCGGCAAGGGCCAATTGGTGGTCAACGGTGACGTCGAACTCAGTGGCGTACCAGGAGTTGTACACAATAGGGCGGTGCTCAGCGCTGAGGCTGCGAGCACGACCGCGGTGATACGCGCGCAACTTCTCCGCGAGTGCCTCTGCGCCACCCGCACTCCACACCCCAATCGATACCGGCGCCTCGAACGACTGCCCGGGCTCCAACTGGATCGTCGTTGTGTCGCTATCAATACCGCACGACACCCGAACTCTCGGGCCAGGTTGCTCAGCGTCAACGGTGATCGACCAATTGCCGCTCCACTCCAGGCCGATGCCGAAGCGTTCGCCCGCCACTCGTTCATCGCTGGGCTGCACCATCACGATGGGACTGAAGCTGTGACTCGTCACACCGTGGCGACTGCCGATCGCAAACGTGCCGCGGCTCAGGCTGGTGCTGTGACGTTGAAATTCTCGGCACCAATCCCCCGCCAAAAACTCGACGTGGGCAGTGTCTCCGACAATCGGATTCCACGCGGCGCTCAGTGCACGAGTGAGATCGACAGTGGTTGACGACGAACGGTTGATTACTCGCGAACGACGGCGCACGACATCCGAACTCGTGCTGGTCTCGAAGTCGAGCTCGAGCGCGAGCGCGCCCGTGGGATCCCCGAAAACGACGGTGATGCCGGTGGTCTCGCTGCCAGCAATTGCGTTCGTCAACGGTCGCGATGACTCAAAGTTCCACGAAACCCCTGTGCGACCGGATGATTCCTCGACCCAGAGTTCGGAGAAATTCGAGTGACGTTGACCCGCCGACGCGAACTCCACAGGAGCTTGGTCGTGACGAGCGCGAAAATTAGTGGGATGCAGCGGCTCGTTCCATTGCGGAACCGCACCGGCAAGCTTCGGACCCCAGTAGTCGAGCACAATCCCCGAACCGTCACCCACAAGGCTGAAGGCATAGGTGCTTGCGCGCGTGTCAAGCTTCCACTGAGTGCCGGGCTGCAGAGGCGTCACGATGTCATTCATTACTTCACCGATCCCAGAGTGAGGCCGCTAACAAAGTGCTTCTGGAAAATCAGGAACACCACGATGCAGGGCAAGGCGGCGATAACCGTCGCCGCTGCGACGACAGCCCAGGAGGTCACGAACTGTCCGTTGAGTGACAAGACGGCAGCGGTGATAGGCAGCTTCGACTGCGTTTGCAGCAGGGTCACCGACCACAGCAGATCGTTGAAGATCCACGTGAAGGAGAGTGCAGAGAGCGCTGCAAGCGCCGGGCGGGCCAGCGGAAGGATGATCTGCCAGAACAGGCGGAAAGGTCCCGCTCCGTCGACGGACGCGGCATCCTGAATCTCGCCCGGGATCGAACGCATGAAGCCATGCAGCACGAACGTATAAAACCCGACGCCGAACGCAACCTGCACCGCAATGACCGCAGCGAGTTGGTCATAGAACCCGAGCGACTGACTGATGCGCGAGACCGGCACGAGCGCAAGCTGAATCGGCAGAAGGTTGCCGGCCAGCATGATGAGCAAGATGGTGCGCCGGAACGGGATACGGAAGCGGCTCAGGCTGTAGGCCGCCGCCGAAGCAAGCGCCATGGAGAGCACGACCGCGGGAACCGTCACGACGAAACTGTTGATCAGCGACTGGAAGAGTCCGCCCGATTCCCACGCCTCGGCGTAACTCGCGAATGTAAACGACTGCGGAAGGCTCGCGATTCCATTGCGTGCGACATCCTCGGCCTGACGAATCGAGGTCGAGATAACAACGAGGATCGGGAAGAACCACAGCACAGAGAGCGTGATGGCGACGGTGTGGAAACTAGCGGTCGCTAGGCGACCCCCGCGCCGCCGGCGCAGCGGAGTAGCTGTCATGGTGCTCACGATTCTTTCTCCTCCGAGAGAGCGCGACTGAGATAAGAAATAATGAACCCCAGTGCGAGTACGACGATGATGACGCTGATCGCCGAGGCGTATCCGAGCGATCGCTGTTGGAACGCGGCCGAGAACATGTAGGTGCTGAGTAGCTCCGTGCTGTGGAATGGGCCACCGCGAGTCATTGCCCACACGATGTCGAACGAGCGCAACGAGTCAATGATGATGACCGAGAGCACGACCAGATTCACATTCCTCAGCTGCGGGAAGACGATATAGCGAAAGCGTTGGAGATAGTTAGCTCCATCAACACGGCCAGCTTCGAGGGTGCTCTGGTCGATGGACTTAAGTCCCGCGATGAAGAGCACCATGACGTAACCGATCTCTCGCCACAGCGCGGCGATGATCACCGCGAAGAGCGCGGTGTCAGGGTCGCCCAACCAGACTCGCGAAAGATCGCCAAGGCCGACAGCCTCAAGGATTCCATTGATGAGTCCGTCGGGTTGGAAGATGGCCGTCCAGATCAGGGCCGTGACGACGAACGAGAAAACCACCGGCAAGAACAGCGCGACACGATAGATCGTGACGCCGCGCCGTTCCGACTGGAGGAGCACTGCAACGGCGAGTCCCGCAACGAAGGAGATCCCACCAAAGAACACCAACCACAACGCGGTGTTGCGAAGTGCAGTGATGAAAATGTCATCACCGAACATGCTCACGTAGTTGTCGACCCCAACGAACTCGGGTTCACCCAGTCCGTTCCATCGCGTGAACGATAGACCTACTCCTTGAACAGCCGGCAAGAAGACGCCGGAGAGCTCAATAACCAGAGGGATTGCAAGGAGCAGCAACACCACCGGCGGTGGGAACGATACCCACCGCCGGCCGGTCGCCACTGTTGGCGTTGTCGTGCTCATACTGCTCAACGAGCCCTTTCTGCGGCTGCTTGCCATGACTTCAAGATGTCGCGCACCTTCTCTGGCTGCGAGAAGAACTCCGTGAGCGCCGCATCGGCGGTCGGCTGGAGTGATTCGCCAGCATCACGGTTGAAGAACTGAGTGAGCTGAGCTGCCGACTCAATCATTTCCTTACCCTGCTTAGCGAGTTCATCTTCCGGAGCATTAGCCTCAGGGTTGGCCGCAAGGGCTGTACCGCCCTGGCTCGAAAGCAAGAGTTCCTGAGCTTCAGCGGAAGCGAGGTAGGCCAGTAGTTCCTTGGCCTTCTCAGGGTTTTTGCCGCCGGCACTGGCGATGAAGCCATCTACCGGAGCCTCTTCGACCACGGGAACGTCAGGGTCGATGATCGGGAACTGGAAGAATCCGAGATCGTCTCGTACGTCATCCGGAACCATCTCTTGGAAGAAGGCACCCGTGAGAGTCATCGCCGTTGAACCCTGAGCAAAGTTGGCCTGATCTTGGTTCCACGAGACGCCGAGAGCATCTTCGTCGAAGTAGGGCAGAAGCTCAGCGTAGGCATCCATCACCGCAACAACCTCGGGATCCTCGAAGCTGTGCTTTCCCGCAAGCAGGTCGAGATGGAACTGGCCGCCATTGATCCGGATGTCGAGATAGTCGAACCACGCAGATGCCAACCAGGGGTTGTCGGCAAGACCAATACCCAGCGGCGTGACACCCTGCGAATCGATCTTCGCTGCCACGTCGAGGAACTCGTCCCACGTCGTCGGAACCTCAACACCGAGTTCAGCGAACTGCGACTTCTTGTAGTAAATGCCCCACCAGTAGTACTTCACGGGCACGAACACCTGGTTGCCAGCGGAATCCGTGCTCAGCTCCCTGAGCGCCTCGGGGTAGCCCTGTAGGTTGTCCTCCCACACATCACTTACATCGAGCAAAGCGCCCTGGTCAGCAAACACCTGCGTCGAATTGCCGGCAAACCATGTCAGTACGTCTGGCGGCGTGGGGGAAGAGAGGTAGGTCGGAAGCTGAGCACGGAAGTCTTCCGTTGGGATCGTGTTGACGGTGACCGCGCTGTCGCTGAGATCACTGAACGAATCCGCGAGCGCATTGATCCCGTCTTCTTCTGCTCCGGTGAACAGCGACTGCAGCACGAGGTCACCCGACCCGCCATTAGTGCTCGTTGCAGTTGTGCATCCAGCGAGGATTGCGACGATGCCAACGGCAAGCGTTCGCGTGATCGCCTTATGGAGACTTCGCTTTCGGGTCATCATTGACTCCACTTTCGTTTAGGCCCGATACCCAACGGGATCGAGGATGTGTGCGCTACTGATGATCAAGTGATTGCAGTTCAGTCGCGGTTCTTCTGCCACCAGTGTGGCGCGCTGGACAGCCGACGGGAAGAACGATCGACCGGGATAACTGGACGAATCGCTGATCTAGGCTACCCTGACTAGCATGCTGATCTCCGACGGCTTCCCCGGACAACGCATTCTTGTGCTGCCCCGAACCCGCACTCAGGAGTTTGAACACTCGGCCGTTAACCCATCAATCGTGGTTACCGCCTGCGGCTACTTTCCTCGCGCGAAGATGCATGGAATGGTGAGGGACTCTCCAATTAATCAGCTTGTCGTGCTGGCATGCATGGAGGGCGAAGGGTGGTGCGAGACCCCCCAAGGGCGCTTCGTGGTGCGCGCAGGAGATGTTGTACTGCTCCCCCCGGGAGAGCCCCACTCGTATGGAGCAAGTTCTGATGCTCCATGGACTTTACGATGGGCACACCTCGCCGGAGCGGGCCTCCCCGACCTTCGCGCAGCTCTTGGAATCGCGGTCGATTCCCCCATCATCCAGCCCATTGAGTTCCATGAGATCGCCGGCCTGCTCAGCGAAATAATGCGCGCGATCGAGACCGACCTCACGACGCGAAACATGCTGCGCGCCGCCGGCGCCGCGTGGCATCTACTCGCACTGGTGGGCGCGGATCAGTCAGGGTTAACGACAACAGGGATGGCGATCCAGAAAGCTGCGGAACACATCCGCACCCACCTGACCGACAACATCCGTGTGGCCGAGCTAGCAGCGATCGCCCATCTCAGCTCGTCTCACTTCTCGGCAGAGTTTCGGCGAGCGTTCGGTTATTCGGTTATCGACTATCAAGCCCAGGCACGGATGTCTCGAGCACGCGAGCTTCTCGACACGACAACTCTGGCCATTGCCGAAGTCGGGGCCGCCGTCGGCTACACCGACCCTTTCTACTTCAGCCGGCAATTTCGTAAGATTCACGGTGTTCCTCCGCGGGCCTACCGTGCAGGCAACCGCGGCGGCCCGGCAGTCGGCTAGCGCGGACTCTGCCCTAGCGCGGGGTGAACAGCAACTGCGGCACCCCGTCGAGGTCGGTACGGGTGACATCGATGCCGTAGACCGGCTCAAGGTTGTCGGGCGTCAAGACCGTCGCCGGGTCGCCCGCGGCAACGACAGTGCCGCCGTCGAGCAGCACGAGTTGATCGCAGTAACGCGCCGCCAGGTTGAGGTCGTGCAGCACCACGACGGTGCAGAGGGGAAGCCCCGCCACGACCGTAAGCAGTTCGTGTTGGTACCGCACATCGAGGTGATTGGTGGGCTCGTCGAGCAGCAAGTGAGAGGCCGCCTGAGCGAGCGCACGCGCGATGAGAACGCGTTGACGTTCACCACCCGAGAGCTCGTCCATGGAGCGGTCGCGCAAGTGCAGCGTGCCCGTGTCGACCATTGCTTGTTCGGCGGCACGCTCGTCTTCATCGCGGTAGCTCTGCCACCCCGAGATATGCACCGATCGCCCGAGGATCACCGAGTCCCACGCCGTGAGCGGTAGCCCCGAGGGTTCCTCCTGAGCGACAATCGCCAATCGTCGTGACCGCTCGCGAGAGGTCAGGGCGCGGGCGTCATCCCCGTCGATCATGATCGTTCCCGCCGCAGAATCGAGAGCCCCCAAAATTGCACGCAACACCGTGGATTTGCCGGAACCGTTGGGGCCGATGAGCCCCAGGGTTCCACCATCCAGTGCCGAGAGGGAGACCCCCGCCACGGCGGCGACCTGCCCGTATCTCACGGACAGGTCGCCGACAGTGATCATTCGGAGAGAGTGGCAGCGCTGTCGATGACGGTGCGCAGCCCGCGAATGGCATCGGGGTCAGGTGCCAGATCGGAGGCCAGAACGCCGATGATGGCGCCATTCTTGACGGCGGTGAGGTCGCTGGTTCCTGGCTCCGCAGAGAACAGTGCCTTCGCGGTGTCGAAGTCTTCGCCGTAGAGGCCGTAGGCAATCACGATGACCTCGGGGTCAGCATCCAGCAGCGTTTCGATGTTTGTTTCGAGGTACACGGAAGGCTCCGCTGCGTACACGTTGCTCATTCCTGCGCGCGCCAGAATGTCGTTTGCGATACCTTGACCACCGCGTGCAGACAGGGTGGATGCGGGCGAGAAGTAGTAGATAACAGCCGCAGACTGGTCTGCCGCTGCACTGGCATCCGCTTCGAGCTCATCGAGTTCGGCCTGCAGGGCGGCAACGTTTTCGGCCGCAACATCGCTCGTGTCGAAGACAGTGCCGAGACGTTCGATGTCGGCAAAGATGGCCTCGAAGTCGGTCGGGTCAGTGAGGGCAGCGTCGTGGCTGCATTCGCCGTCGATCACGATGTTGGTGATTCCGGAGGCGGCAAGGTCTTCATCCGTGGAGTTGAAGAGTCCGTAACCGACAACAACATCGGCGTTAGCCCCGACGATTTTTTCGGTGGTCGGGTCAGACGGGTCAACGATCTCGACGCCAGAGAGGTCGACCGACATTCCCTCGGGAAGCGCTGCGCCAAACTCGCCCGAGCGGGCAACAATGCGGTCGGCGGCCCCGGCAGCGTCAAGCAGAGAGAGTGCTGATGTGCCGATGGTGAGGATGCTCTGCGGCTCGCTCTCGATCGTGAGGTCAGCGCCACAGTTGTCGATGGAAACTGGGTAGCCCGCGCTGGTCGCGGACTCGCCCTCTGTCTCGCTGGCACTAGAAGTTGCGCAGCCTGCGACTCCCAAGAGGAGTGCTGCGGTTGCAACAGAAATCAGCGGCAGTCGCGCCGCATTACGTCGGGTTATTGTGTGGTCCATCAGGGGTTTTCTTTCTTGTTGGGGTGGTTCTTCGGTCGGTTGACCAAGGTGGATAAAGCGGTTTCTCGACACCGAGTTAGCGGGCATTGAGCCGACGAACGAGAGCGATCAAGAGCGGTGTGCCGATGAGTGCGGTGAGCACCCCGAGCGGGAGTTCTCGTGGAGCAAAAGCGGTGCGAGCCAGAGCGTCTGCCCAAATCAGCAGGGTTCCGCCGAGCAGACCGGCGACAGGCAACGACACTCGATGGGTCGAACCAACGAGGCGTCGCGCGAGGTGAGGAACAACGAGCCCCACGAAACCGATCGCTCCCGATACCGACACAGCGGCAGCTATCGCGACGCTGACGATCAACGCCGCGACCGCTCGAAAGCGCGTGGGATTGGTGCCAAGGGCGCGCGCTGTGTCGTCGCCGATGGCGATCGCGTCGAGCTTTCGCGACCACAGCATCAAGAAAAAGGCGGCGATCGCGACTCCAGCCAGGGCGATGGGCAGTGACTGCCAGCGGGCCTGACCGAGCGAGCCGAGCATCCAGAACAGCACCGCTCGCGTGCCGTCGCGGGAGTCGCTCGCGAACACCAAGAAATTGGTGAGGGCTGCGAGGGCGAAACTCACTGCGATGCCGGCGAACACGAGTCGGGTCGGGATGAGGCGACCGCCGAGACGGGCGATCGAGAACACGAGAACGATGGCGGCCGCAGCGCCGAGGAACGCGCTGCCGGTCAAGGCGAGAGCGCCGGCACCCGCACCGAATCCGAAGAGAATACTGGCGGCTGCGCCCGTGGATGCGCCAGATGAGATTCCCAAGAGGTACGGGTCGGCGAGCGGATTACGCACGAGCGATTGCACCGCGACGCCCGTCATCGCGAGGGCGGCGCCGACGAGGATTCCCAGCACAACGCGGGGAACGCGGATGAGCCAGACGATGTTGTCGTCGGATCCGGGAGTCTGCTCACCGATGCCAAAGGCGTGAAAGGCGATCACGCGGGTGACGATGTCGGGGCTGATCGCAACGGGTCCGATGCCGACCGTCACGATCGCTGACGCCAGGAGGATGATGCTCAATGCGGTGATCCACGTGCCTCGAGATAGTCGCACTATTGCTGTCACGGTTTCGTTTCGTTGGGGGACTGTGATACTTAATTGATAACGATTCTCATTATTAAGTCAAATTAGACCGAGGCCTTGTGATCCACTTCCGCCTACTCCGGCTCGCCGGAACTGCCACCGCACTACTGAGCGCCATCGTGCTCGCTGGCATCGCCCTGAGCGCTGTCGCCATTGCGCAAGCCATCGCTACCGCTGAGCTCTTCACGGGCATCGTCACCGGTGCGGCGCTGGAGAGTCTCACTGTCGCGACCGTCGTTTTTGCGGGCGCGCTACTCGTACGCCCGGTGCTCTCGATGGCGCGCGAACTCACCGTGCACGCTGTCGCCGGCCGCATCAAAGTGCAATTGCGCAGCCGTATCCTCGCCGCAGAAATCGCCGCGGGCCCGCTCGCGAGCAGCGCTTCTCGCAGCGGCGAACGACAATCGCTTCTCGTTGACGCCGTTGAAAACTTGGAACCTTACTTTGGCCGCTACCTCCCGCAGCTCGTGGTGACCTTCGTCACCGGAGGGTCCCTCGTAGCGGCGCTGATCATGATCGACCCCGTAGTCGGAATCGTGGTCGGCGCCATAGCGCTGGCCGTGCCCTTCATCCCGCGCTTCTGGGATGCCGCCCTCGCCGGACGCGGCGAACAGCACTGGGCCGCCTACTCGTCGTTGCACGCGGATGTCGTGGATTCAATCCGCGGGATGCCCACTCTCAAAGCGCTCGGCGCTGTGCACCTTCGCCGCCAGCAGCTCTCGGCAGCCGGAGACTCGCTGCTCAGCGCGACGCTCTCGCAGCTGAAGCTCTCCCTGGTCGAATCAGGCCTCACGAGCTTCTTTCTCGTTGCCGGCCCCGCCGTCGCCCTGCTCGTGGGCGCCGCCCGCGTCAGCAGTGGCGAGCTCGCCCCCACCACCCTCTTTCTCGTGACGATGCTGTCGTTCGAGGTGTTCCGGCCGTTCCGCGACCTCTCGCAGTACTGGCACGCGGGCTACGCCGGAGTCTCGGCGGGCAACCGGATTTCGGCACTGCTCGCGAATGCCGAGCAGGTCGGTAGCGGTGTGACCGGCGGGGCTGTGACTGCGACTGCGGCTGCAGCTGCGACCGGCGTGACAGCAGCCGCACCTCACGGTCTCACCTCACCGCATCCGGCAGCTCACCCCTCCGACATTGTCGTACGCGCTGACAGTCTCAGCTTTCGCTACCCTGGCGCCGACAGCGATGCGCTGCACAACCTCAACTTCACTATCCCTACAGGGTCCACGGTCGCCATCGTTGGAGAGTCCGGCTCGGGCAAGTCGACCTTCGCCTCAGCGATGCTCGGTTTTGCGCAACCCACGACGGGTGAGCTCGTCATCGCAGGAGCATCCACAGCACTCCTCGGGCACGAAGGATGCTCGCCGCGCGTGTCGCTCGTCGCGCAAGATCCGGTTCTCTTCACGGGCAGCATCCGCCACAACCTGCACCTCGTTGCTCCCGGGGCGAGCGATAGCGATCTCTCCCGCGCGCTGTTCGATGCGGGTGCCGAAGAGCTGCTCGACCCCAGCCGTGGTGGGCTTGATGCACCGGTCGGTGACAACGGCGGGCTGCTCTCGGGCGGTCAACGCCAACGCCTCGCGATCGCTCGCGCGCTCCTGCGCGACAGCCCGATCCTGTTGCTCGACGAGGCCTCCAGCGCGCTCGATGCTCGCCGTGAAAACGCGATCCTTGAGCGACTGCGTGAAACCCGCAGGGCAGACGGTTCTGCTCGCACCGTGATCGTTATTGCTCACCGGCTCGCCCCCATCCGCAGCGCCGACCTCGTGCTCGTTTTCGAGAATGGATGCCTCGCCGAATCGGGGACCTACAACGACCTGCTCGCCCGCGACGGCGTTCTCACTCGGCTGCACGCCGCGCAAACCTCGGGGGTTCTGGCATGAAACTTGTGTTGCTGAACTCGACGCCGGTGCGGCTACTCGGCCCGATCATCCAACTTCTCTCGGTTTTGGAATCACAGCGGATGCTCTTGCTGCGGTCGACGCTGAGCATGACGGCGTTTCAGTTGTTCGCCGCTGCCACCGGCGCGATCAGCGTTGGCCTTGCCGCCGCCGTGACGACGCAATCAACCGACGTTGACCTCGGTTCCGGAATCGTCGCGGTGCTCGCGATCGGCCTCGTGATCGCGGTAATCGCGAACGGCCTCTTCACCTGGGTTGAGTCGTGGTTGAGTCACGTGCTCGCGTACCGGGTGATCGAAACGCTGCGACTGAAAGTGCACGACGCCATCGAACGCATCACTCCCGCCGGCATGAAACGACGCCGGGCCGGCGAGGTCGCGGGCTCTGCAATGGCCGACGTGGAAGCCCTCGAATGGTTTTACGCACACACGCTCGGCTCTGCCGCGAATGCCGTGGTGGGGCCACTCGTTGTCACCGCGACGCTCGTTGTTCTCGTGGGGCCCACGGGATTCATCGCCCTCGGCGGCGCGCTCGCGCTCGTCTCGATTCCGTCGCTCTTTGCTTCGCTTCAGGCTCGCCAGGGCCGCGCCGTTCGCTCCGAATTGGGTCGCCTCACTGCTATTTCGTTTGAGGGCGCCGAGAGTCTGCGCGAGCTTCTCGCCCTCGGGCTGAGCGCTCGCCACGTAGACGAAGTGCGCACCGCCACTCGTCGATTGCAGCGCCGCAAACGGTCCTTTGCCCTTCGTTCCGGCATCGAAACCGCGTTGGCGGACGCCGTTGTCGCCGTCACGACCATCACCACCTTGGTCGTGCAGGCCGACCGCGTCGCCGCGGGCGAGCTCGCTGCGGGACTGTTCCCCGTGGTGCTCGTGCTGACTGCCGCTACCTTCGCGCCGGCCGTTGCGATCTTCGCGGTCGCTCAGAAGTTGGGCGATGTGTCGGCGGCGGCCGAACGTGTCATGGAGGTTATTAAGGCGCCGAGCGTTGTCGCGGATCCGACTGGCACCCACGCGGCTGATGGCTCGCGCGCTGCCGGCGCGATCACTTTCGCCGACGTGCACTTCGGCTATTCCCCCACCGAACCCGTGCTCACCGGCATCGATCTTCAGATCACCGCAGGGGAAACCGTGGCCATCGTGGGCGCCTCCGGTTCAGGAAAGTCGACCATGGGCGCGCTACTCGTACGGTTTTGGGATGCCACTCAGGGCGACATCCTGCTCGATGGGGTGCCGCTGCGAGCGCGCGCCGGCGAACACGTGCGCGACGACGTCCTTATCGTTGGCCAGCATCCGTATCTCTTTCGTGGCAGCGTACGCTCGAACTTGCTGCTGGCGAATCCGGATGCCGCTGACTACCAGTTGTGGACCGCTCTCGACGATGCGGCACTCGGTTCCACCATTCGCTCGTGGCCCGAAGGTCTCGACCACACAATCGGTGAGGCCGGCGCGACACTCTCCGGAGGCCAACGGCAACGGCTTGCTCTCGCCCAAGCATTCTTGCGTGACCCCGCCGTGCTCGTGCTCGACGAAACCTCTGCGCACTTGGATGCCGTAAGCGAAGCCGCCGTGGGTGACGCCATCGCTCGTCGCCGTACCGGGAAAACCACCATCGTCATTGCCCACCGCATCGCCACGATCGCTCGCACTCCGCGCGTGGTCCTGCTCGCGAACGGGCGCATCGTCGCCGACGGCAGCCACCGCGAGTTGCTGGCGTCGAGCGCAGAGTACCGATCACTGCTCGGCCACCCGGCCGCAGCATCCCCCGACCACTCGACGGTTCTGTCGAGTTCCATCACAACCGCAGAAAGGGGGTGACAACTATGCAGACCATCGCCATTACGCCGATCGCCACCGAGCGCAACGAGGACCAGATCCTCGCTCCGAACGCGAACAACCACGGACACGTGTCCACCGCATTCGCTTGGGCCTAAGCCCCCGCGTTTAACAGAGGGTGCCCCGCTGCTCGGCGGCGGGGCACCCGAAAACGCTCCCCACTTCTCCTCGTTCTCGTCCCCGTTCTCGCCCGCAGGAAGGCATCATGCCCAGCACCGTCACCACCACGCCTCACCTCGAGATTCGTGCGCTCCCCAGCGATCGCACCCTCCTCACGACTCCGCGTGGCAACTCGTTCGCTCTCGACCTCCCCGCAGACATCGTCGTCGCCCTCGTGGAGGCGCTTTCGACCGGCACCATCTCGCCGAAGTTACCCGCCGAGTGGGAGACGAATGCGACCGCACTGCGCGAACTGCTCACCGCCGAGGATGTCTTCGCGAGTGCCCACGGCGATAGCTCCGACAGCAGTAGCGACAACCACGAAAATACGGATGCCGCAGCCCCGCAGTTCGATGCGGTCGCTTTCGACGACAGCGATGGCGCAACCGCGCAGCCCGGTGACCTGCTTGTGATGGGCGATCGCGCCGTTGCCTCCGCCTTGGTCGTTGCGATGGGCAACCTCCCTGCCGCGGCCGGCGGCACCGCCGACGCAGGCTCGGTACCTGCAGTGCGTGTTGTTCCGGCCGACGACTGGCAGCGCGTCATCCACCGCGCGTTCCGCACGGGCGAATTGCTCGTCCACTGCCTGCGGGGTGGCGATGACGCGACCCTCATCGCGTTTGATCGCCTGTGCTCTGATGCCCGCACGCCGTGGGTTGCTCTCGAACTCACGCGCTCGGTTGCCTGGCTTGGGCCGTTCGTGAGTCCCGGCACGGGAGCCAACTATGAGGACTTCGCGGCTCGTCGACTTGCGGCCGCCTTCGACCCAGTTGCTCACCGCGCTCTGCGCACCCCCGCTGTTGGCGGTGACAGCGGCGCACACCCTCAGCTCTTGTCAGCGGTATTCGCCACAGTCGCGCGCACTGTGGCCAACGCCACAGAACGGCGCGGCGACCTCGTGTGGGAAGTCGCAACCACAGGCGCAACCGAACATCCCGTACTCCCGCTACCCGCGAGCGTGATCTCGCACTCGTTGCCGCACTCGGTGAGCGATCTCGTCGATCCGGTCACAGGCCTGGTACAACGCACTCGCGCTGTGACTCACCACCCGAGCATCCCGGCCTCACTCGCCACCGCTCAGAGCGATGTCTGCAACATGCGCCGCGTCTCACGCTGGGCCAACAACACTTCGTGCCAGGGCTCGGCATTCAACGATCCGGGGCAAGCTGCCGCCAGTGCTGTGGGCGAAGCGGTCGAACGCTACTGCGGCAACCTTCTCGACACTTTGCCGGTCACCTTCGGCAGCTACCGCGAACTCTCGGCGAAGTCAGCGGTGCGGATGCTCGACCCTGACTCACTCGTGTTGTACTCCGACGAGCAGTACGACACCCCTGGTTTTCCGTTCGTGCGCATGACGGCCGATCTCCCCATCCACTGGGTTCCCGGTCGCTCGCTCACGACCAACGACGACATTCTGGTGCCCGCGAGCATGGTCTACGTGAACTGGTTCACGGCTGGATACTCGGCCGCTCCCGTCACCAACTTCTGCCCCTTCGCCGGCATCGCGGCCGGGCCGAACATGGAGTACGCGGTCGCCTCCGCACTCGAAGAAATCATCGAACGCCACGTCACGATGGTGTGGTGGCTCAACGAACAGCAGCACGCCGCGATCGTTCCGACGCCCGAAATGGATGCTCTCTGGGCTGGCGTTCCGGACTCCTACGGCCAGCGCCCCTCGATTGTCATGCTCGACAACGAGTTTGGCGTTCCGGTGGCAGCGGGCATCCTGCACAACGATGTCGACACTCTCGTGAACGTCGGTTTCGCCTGCCGCAACACGGCTGAGGCTGCCGCCCTCAAGGCGTGGACCGAAGCGTGCACCCTGCAAGAAGGCAGCCGTGATTTGCTGCGCACCGATGGCGCTCACTGGGATGCGATGGCGCGCGGTGAGCTCAACAGCCGTTCGTTCAAGCCGTGGCGTGCCGACCGCGCGTACCTCGACTCCTACCGTGACGACATGCGCGACTGCGACGACCTCATGGTGCAGCAGCAAGTCTTGCTCGACTCCCGTGCGGTTGACCACGTGGCACCGCTCGTCGATCGCCCCGCTCGCCGCCCCATCGGTGACATCCCCGCGCTGCCCGATCGTTCGGTTGCGGGCTATCAGGCCGCTATCGAAGCACAGGGTCACGAAGTGATCGTCGTCGACATTACGTCGGCGGATGTCGCGAGCACCGGCATGGCGGCAGTGCGCGTCATCGTTCCCGGCACCGTGGGTAACGCGCCCGCCGCTTTCCCGTTCTTGGGCAAGCGTCG
The DNA here is from genome assembly GCF_057365065.1 of Salinibacterium sp. 10G20-15. Classification (NCBI taxonomy): domain Bacteria; kingdom Bacillati; phylum Actinomycetota; class Actinomycetes; order Micrococcales; family Microbacteriaceae; genus Salinibacterium; species Salinibacterium sp. 10G20-15. The sequence continues at coordinate 1,238,383 of NZ_CP195118.1, read as the reverse complement.
CGTGCAAGATCTCGCGGTGGAACTCGGATGGCGTGACACTCCCCTCGCCGAGGCCGACCTCAACTACTTCCCGCTGCCGCACGCGTAATGACAGAGGCGACGCAGGGTACGGACGACTTAGTGAACTCTGCGAACACAGTGGACGCGGCGGTGGCGACGACGGTCGCTGCCGCCGGGCCGGCGCCCGAGCAGCGAATCGCGCTCGTGCCGCTCGCAGCAGAATCGTGCATTGCGGTGGGGAGCGATGGCCAGTTGTGGCACCTTGCGGTGGCGGCGAGCGCGGTGACCGCCGACCTTCGGGAACGACTTCGTGTCACCGTGCAACCGACGCCGCTTCCCCGAGTATCGCCTCACGACGTTCGGTTCGATTCGGTACTGGAAATGCTCGGCCTCGCTCGGCTTCTCGACAACAGTGTCGGCGGCTGCTCCTGTGACTGCGGCGCCGATGACGGCGACAGTGACGAGCCCACGATGTCGTTCGGCGTTCTCTTCCCCTTCGCGGGGCACTGGCATCGACTGCTGCTCGAAGCGGGAAGCGCCGTCGGCAGCGCCCAGTTCGCGGCGGACTGCCTCGCGGCGACTATCGCTGACCCCGCCACGGCATCCGCCTTGATGCGGCCGACAGTCACGACTTCCCCCGCCACCCGCATCGATGCTGGTGACCTCAACGACGACTCCATCCTCGCGCCCCGCCCCGGCATCCTCGAGCGCTGGCGCAACGGCCGCTGGGCCACCCACGCGCTCACCCCGGCGCCCCTCGTTGACCCGGTGACCGGCATCCTGCACCAGGTACGACGACGCACCAATCTCGCACCACTGCCGACCGGATTCGTTCACTGGCACGCCGAGTTACCGCACTTGCGGAGCGTCAAGGCCACGTTCACTCCGGATGCTCTGGCTCCCGCCGGAGCGCTCGACGATGGCTCGCGCTCTGAGCCACAGTTGCTCGAGCCCGCGTTGCTTTCGGGCATCGCCCACTATTGCGGGGCCGACCTTGAGCAGGGCGTCCGCACGCGCGCTTCGCTTACCGAACTGCAGCAGACCCATGAGCGAGCTTTCGAGATCGCGGCGTGGCAGCCCCACGATCCGGCCTTGCACGCGCTGGCCGGATTCCCCTTCGTCGAGCTGCGCGCCGATACGCGCATCGATTGGGTTCGGGGTCAGGATGCGGCAGGAGACATCTGGGTGCCGCAGAGTCTTGTATTCGCCGATTACTTGCGCGGCAGTCGCACCTCAGCGCTCGCTACGAACACCAACAACCTGGTGGGGCAACAGGCCGGGCGCACTCTGGCCGACGCCACCGAACGAGCCGCCGCCCATGCCGTGGCCCACGATGCCGTGGCGGTGTGGTGGTCATCGACGGCCGCCGCGAGCGCGGTTCCACTACCGCAATCGGTCGCGACCGTTTTCGCGGAGTCCGAACTGAAGGTTCACATCCTCGCCATCCCGTCGACCACGGGCATTCCCGTGCGTCTCGCCGTGGTGGATGACGTGAACAACACCATCCTCTCGCTCGGGTTCGCGGCACACACCGACGGCGACACCGCGAGCGAACTCGCCGTCGTGGAGGCGCTCATTCAGCACGCCTCCGCGCACGATCTTGCGCAGGAGAACAGCCTCATTCGCGACTCCGCCGCGCTCGGCAACGGAGCAATTGCTGGCCTTGTTTCGTGGGACCCCCAGCGTCGCTACGCTCACGCTTTCGGCCCTCAACATCGCGGTCTCATCGATCCGATGGCGCACGTGCAGTACGGCCTCGATCCCGCTGTCATCGAGCACGCGCGTCAACGCACTCAACCGCGCATGAAACCCCGTCCGCAACCGCATCAGGGCCTGTCGCCAGCCGCCGCCGTCGCAAGCACCCTCATCACCGTGGATGTCACAACCGACCGAGTAAGGGCGGCAGGCTTTCACGCTGTGCGAGCCATCATCCCCGGGTTCGCACGCTTACAACCCGCAGCTTTTCCGCTCGCTCCGTTCGGCCGCGTAGCCGAGGCTCGCGAAACCCTTGGTTGGGATGCCGCCCCCAACCCGGGCCCCTACCCCGGATGGTGAGACACGCTGCGCCTGACTAACCCAACTCCGCCGTCAGCACCGCATCGTAAATCTCCATCGCCTCAGCGATTTCGGCGGGCGTGACAATACACGGGGGCAGAACGTGGATGCGGTTCTCTGAGACAAAGGGCAGCAGCCCGCGCTCCACAAGGCCAGCCCGAATGCGCCCCATCGTTGCGGCGGGCACAGGTTCACGGGTCGCCCGATCGGTCACGAGTTCGAGGGCCCAGAACACTCCGCGACCGCGCACTTCGCCGATTGATGGATGACGCTCGGCGAGCGCGTGCAGCGCTGGCCCCAAGTGGTTCTCTGAGATGTCGCGCACGTGCTCGAGTACGCCTTCGGAGGCGATGGTGTCGAGCGACGCCACGACGGTGGCCGCTGCCAACGGATGCCCCGAGTAGGTGAGACCGCCGGGGAACACCCGGTCGTTGAAGTGCGCCGCGATCGGGTCATCGATGATCACACCGCCGATGGGAACATAGCCCGAGTTCACGCCCTTGGCGAAGGTCACGAGGTCGGGGCGCGCATCGAAGGCGTCGAACGCGAACCACTCACCGGTGCGCCCGAAGCCACACATCACTTCGTCGAAGATCAGCAGGATGCCGTGCTCGTCACACAGTTCGCGCACGCCCGCGAGGTAGCCGGGCGGCGGCAGCAGGATGCCCGGAGTTCCCGGCACGGGTTCGAGCAGCACGGCCGCGATCGTCTGCGCACCTTCGGCTTCAATCACGCGCCGCAAGTGCTGCAGCGCACGCTCGCTCTCTTGCTCGGGCGTCGTCGCCCAGAATTCGCTGCGGAACAGGTAGGGGCCGAAGAAGTGCACGTGGCCGCGCGCGAACTCGTTCGGGATGCGGCGCGGGTCACCGGTGGCCACAATGCTGCTGCCGGTGTTGCCGTGATACGAGCGGTACGCCGAGAGAATCTTGTCGCGTCCAGTGTAGAGCCGCGCCATCCGCATCGCATTCTCGTTGGCGTCAGAGCCGCCGTTAGTAAAGAACACGCGGTTGAATCCCTCGGGCGCAATCGCTGCCAGACGTTTCGCAGCCTCGCCCCGCGTGATGTTGGCGGTCGGCGGTGAGATCGTCGCGAGCAACTGAGACTGCACCCGGATCGCTTCGAGCAGGGCCGGATGCTGGTGCCCCAAATTCACATTAACGTGCTGGCTAGAAAAGTCGAGATACTCATTTCCGGCGTGATCCCACACGCGGGTGCCGAGCCCACTCGTGATGCTCACGGCCGCAGCGTGGGCGGGAGTCTGCGCCGACCACGAATGAAAGATGTGCGCCTGATCGAGTTCGAGCGCGTAGGCGTCGAGGTCGTCGTGGGGTCCGGTCATGGCGCGAGGCCTTTCTGAGCAAGGAAACAGTGCTTCTGCGAAAACGAATGCCGCCCTCACGAGCGTAAGGGCGGCATCCGATTAGCGTCCAGTGCGACTAGTTGCCGCCCTCGAGGAGGGTGACGTCGATGGGCTCGAAGCTGGAACCGGTGGTGTCGACACCATCGGCTTCGAGTTCTTCAAGCGCCTTCATGATCCAGTCGTTCGACCATGCCGTTGCCGGCGGGGCCGTGGTGATGGGGCTTGCGCCCGACTCGTTGACGGCGCTGATGGCACCCTCTACGGTGCGGTCCCACGCAGCTTCGTCGATGACGCCGATGCCGTTAGCGGCCGGCCAGATCAGCTTGTTGGTTTCGTTGACCATCCACAGTTCGTGGCTGGGGCCCCAACCGGAACCGGCAGCAACGGTGCCTTCGGCAGCAGACTCGGGGTTCTCAGCAGCGTAGATCCAACCCTTGACGACGGCCTTGAGGAAGGCGACCGTGGTGTCTTGGTAGTCCTCGTCGCTGTCGAGACGCTCGGTGTCAGCCCAGATCGCATCCTGGAGCATGGCGCCAACGGTCTCTTCGTAGCTGATGACGTTGAAGTCAGAGGGCTGGTAAAGCTCTCCGGTGTCGGGGTCGGTCGACTCAAGCAGCTGGGCGTACTCGTTGTACGTCATGGCCTGAGCGGCGTCGATGTCACCCTGCAGGAAGGCGTTCATGTTGAAGTCCTGCGTGATGATCTGCACGGTGGAGGAGTCGAGTCCCTCAGCAGCCATTGCTGCGAAGATTTCCCACTCGTTTCCGAAGCCCCACGAACCAATCTTCTTGCCCTCGAAGTCGGCGACCGAGTCAATACCCGAGTCAGCCCACGAGACCTGAAGCGTGCCCGACTTCTGGAAGATCTGGGCAATGTTGGTGAGGTTGGCGCCCTGTTCGATGGAGCCGAGAACCTTGGGAACCCAGGCTACGGCGTAGTCAACGTCGCCGTTAGCGAGAGCGTCTTGCGGAACGATGTCGCCGCCCGACGGGATGATTTCGACGTCAAGGCCCTCTTCTTCAAAGTAGCCCTGATCGGCGGCAGCAAAGTAGCCAGCGAACTGTCCCTGAGGGAGCCATTGGAGTTGGAGCTTCACTTCGGTGAGGCCGTCAGCGTTCTCGGACGAACCGCTGTCGCTTCCGTCGCCGGTGGAGCATGCTGCGAGGAGGACCGCTGCCGTTACGGCAAACGCTCCGGCCGCTAGTGAGCGGCGTTTGGTGAACTTCATGTCAGACCTTCCAGATTCACGGTGCAAGTGGATACTGCGGTACTGCTGTACTGCGGGTGGAGCGGTTATCTCCTTCCTTGTGCTGCGCGGGCTGTTCTCATCGGGAACCCCCGGTCGGTACGCGACGCAGCACCAGTCGTTCGAGGGCGAGCGTCGCTAGGTAGAAGAGCAGACCGAGAGCAATGGATGCCACGACATACGCCCAAGCGCGGCCATACGCGCTAGAGGCTGCCGAGGTTGCAATCAGGCTGCCGAGCCCTCCGCGCGGTCCGCCGAAGTATTCCGCTACGAGGGCGGAGATCACGGCGAGCGAGGAGGCGATGCGGATGCCGGTCAAGATGAAGGGACGTGCGGTGGGCAGCGTGAGCTTCATCAGCATCTGTCCGGAGTTCGTGGCGTAGGCCTTCATCAGGTCGCGGTGCACGGGCTTCGTCTGGCGAAACCCCCGCAACGTGTTGATGAAGATCGGCACAAATGAGGCAATGGCCGCAATCGCTTGGCGGCCGAACTGGCTGTCGGCGCCAAACATCGAGTTGAGCACGGGGGCGAGAGCCACGATCGGAACCACCGCGAGGGCCGCCACGATCGGGGCACTCATTTGGTCGACGATGCGCGAGCGGGCCGCGAGCGCTGCCCCGACGATTCCGACGAGCGAGCCGACCACGAGGCCGAGCAGACTGTTAGTCCCGGTGAGCGCCGTTGCCGACACCACCGAGGGCCAGAACTCAACGAGCTCCGTCACGATCGAGATCGGGCTGGGCAGCAGGTAGTCCGAGACACCACCAACGGTCACGAGCAGTTGCCAGATCACGAGCACGATCAGCCCGAAGCTGATCGGGGCCACGATGCGCAGCGTCGCTTCCGTGCGCGGGCTCCAGCCTTTCGACCGGCGCGCTCCTACTCCGCGACCGACGATCGTGTTCGCAGAAGTACTGGTGCTCGCGCTCATCGAGTGTCCACTCCCCGCGCTGTGGCCACACCATCACTGGTCGAGTGGTCGGCTCCGCCGTGCAGAGCTTCCCGCACCTCGGTAACCATTTCGAAGAAGGAGGATGCTTCGCGCAAGTCGTCGTCGCGTTCTTCGCGGCCGTCAGCGGCATCCAATCGCATAGGAACGATTTGGCTGATGCGGCCCGGTCGCGGCGACATGACGACGACGCGGTCAGAGAGAAACACGGCTTCGGGAATCGAGTGCGTCACGAAGACGACGGCAGCACCGGTGTCGGCGGCAATGCGCACGAGGTCGGTCTGCATCTTCTCGCGGGTCATCTCGTCGAGCGCTCCGAAGGGCTCATCCATCAACAGCAGGCGCGGCTGTTCCGCCAGCGACCGCGCAATGGCAACGCGCTGCTGCATTCCGCCCGAGAGCTGATCGGGAAAGCGGTCGGCAAACTCGGTGAGGCCCACCATGTCGAGAAGTTCCGCAACGCGAGTGCGACGGGCAGCGGATGCGACGCCGTGCAGTTCGAGCGGAAGCGCAACGTTCGCGGCCACCGAGCGCCACGGCAATAGCCCGGCCTGCTGGAACGCGATGCCGTAGTCCTGATCGAGGCGAGCCTGGGTAGCGGTCTTGCCAAACACCGTCAGCTCCCCCGAGGTCGGGTCGTCAAGGTCAGCGATCAAGCGCATGAGCGTCGACTTGCCACAGCCCGACGGCCCAATGAGCGAAACGAACTCGCCGGCCTGAACCGTGAGGTCGATGTTCTCGAGCGCATGCACGATGCCGGTCGCGGTCTGAAACTGCTTGTTGACTCCGCGCACCTGCACGGCAGCGGCATCCGCTGTCACGCTGGCACCGAGGTTGATGGCAGAAGTAGTGGTCGGGATCTGGTCGCTCATGCGGCCTCCTCGGTTCGTCTGTAGTCCTTGAGAATCACGCCGAGCAGGGCGACCGAACCGGCCGCAACAAGCCCGAGAACGATCGCGCCGAAGATGGGGCCCCACGCCTTAGAGGGGTCACCCGATGCTTGACCGGCAAACTGAATAAGTAAGCGACCGATGCCGCCTTGAAGCCCCGTTGAGACTTCGGCAACAACCGCACCGATGACGGCGTTAGCCGCACCGAGGCGAAGTGCCGGAAGAAGATACGGAACGGATGCCGGCATTCGCAAGCGCAGCAGAGTCGGCCAGTAGCCCGAAGCGTAGGTTTCGAACAGCTCAACGTGGATGCGGTCGGGAGACTGCAGCCCCTTGAGCGCGCCGACCGTAATCGGGAAGAACGCGAGGTAGCTCGCAATGAGTGCGACCGACATCCAGTCTTGCCACTCGAACGAGCCGATCTCGACGCGGGAGCCCCAGCTCTTCACCACGGGGGCGAAGGCGATGAGCGGCACGGTCTGGCTGATGACGATCCACGGCAGCAGTCCGAATTCGGCGAGGCGCCAGCGCTGCATGAGGAGCGCGAAGGCGATGCCCACGATCACTCCTACCGCCCAGCCCGCGGCGGCGATGCCGAGCGTGGTGAGCGCGGCGAGCGCAACGACGGCCCAGAGGGGAAGTGCACCGTCGGCGCGCGTAACCGGCTCAGCCAACCGCACCATCATGTCCCAGAGGTGCGGCATGGCCAGGTCGGTCGTGCGCGGGAGCACGCGGAGTTCACCAATCAGCACACCGTTGTCTGGACCGAAGAACTTGTAGCCCTCCCAGATCAGCGCGATGAAGAGAACGCCGGCGATGCCCCAGCCGAAGCCACCGAGCAGCCGAGCGCGCGCGGGGTTAGCCAGCGCACCCGGCGAACTCGCGGGGCGGACGGCAACCTCCCCGCGCTTGTCGTTGTGGGTTGCCGTCATCGGGTTAGGCCTTCGCCGTCACTGTTTCGGTGAGAGCCGGAATCACGGTCTCACCGTAGACGCGCAGCGTTTCCTCTTTGTTGTCGTGCTGCAGGTAGCCAGCGAACTGGTCGACCCCCAGCTCGCGTAGCTTCTCGAGTTTCTCGATGTGCTGCTCGGCGGTGCCCATGAGGCAGAACCGGTCAACGATCTCATCCGGAACAAACGCCGCGTGGGTGTTGCCCGCCTGACCGTGCTGGTTGTAGTCGTAGCCTTCACGCTTCTCGATGTAGTCGGTGAGAGCCTTGGGTACGTCTCCGTCGGTGCCGTATTTCTTGACGATGTCGGCGACGTGGTTTCCCACCATTCCACCGAACCAGCGGCACTGGTCGCGCATGTGCTCCCAGTCATCACCGATGTACATCGGAGCGGCAACACAGAACTTGATCGACAGGGGGTCGCGGCCGACAGCCTCAGCGGCGTCGCGCACCTTCTTGATCATCCAGGCAGCGATGTCCAAGTCGGCAAGTTGCAGAATGAAGCCGTCTCCGACTTCACCGGTGAGCTTGAGGGCGAGGGGGCCATAGGCGGCAACCCACATTTCGAGCTCTGAGCCCTTGCTCCACGGCAGCTGCAACTGGGCGCCGCCGTATTCGACCGAACGCGAGTTGGCGAGTTCACGGATGACGTGAATCGACTCGCGAAGATCCTTCAGAGTGGTGGGCTTGCCGTTGGTCACGCGCACCGCTGAGTCGCCGCGGCCAATGCCGCAGACCGTGCGGTTGCCGTACATCTCGTTGAGCGTGGCGTAGGTGGATGCCGTGACGGTCCAGTCGCGGGTGGCCGGGTTCGTGACCATCGGGCCGACGATAACCTTGCGCGTCTCGGCCAGAATCTGGCTGTAGATCACGTAGGGCTCTTGCCACAAGATGTGTGAGTCGAAGGTCCAGACGTAGTTGAAGCCGTGCGCCTCTGCGAGCTTCGCTAGTTGAACGGTTCGTGCTGCGGGCGGGTTAGTTTGAAGTACTGCTCCGAAATCCATGGTGCTCCTCGTTCGTGGTGGAAGGGAGGCCAAGGCAGCATCCGCTGGCCTCAGCCACACGGATGCTGCACGAGAACCTGTTTTAGGTGAGGTACTGGGTGAGGCCACGCTTCATGAAGCGGCCATCACCCTTCGAACCGAGGTACTGATCGTTGTCCACAATGACCTTGCCACGGGAGATGACGGTGTCGACGTGACCGTCGACCTCAAAACCTTCCCAGGCGGCGTGGTCCATGTTCATGTGGTGCTTCTTGCCCGTTGGCTTGCCGTTTTCGTCGACCGGCATACCGATCGAGGTGTGACCGTTGGGGTCGTAGACGACGATGTCGGCATCGGCACCGGGCTGGATGACGCCCTTACGGCCATAGATTCCGAACATTCGAGCGGGGGTGGTGCTCGTTAGTTCAACCCAGCGTTCGAGAGTGATCTCTCCCGTGACAACGCCTTGGTACATGAGGTCCATACGGTGCTCGACCGTTCCCATGCCGTTGGGGATCTTGCGGAAGTCCGCGAGGCCCAACTCTTTTTGGTCTTTCATGCAGAAGGGGCAGTGGTCGGTGGAGACCATTTGCACATCGTTCGTACGCAGCGACTGCCACATGGCATCCTGATGACCCTCTTCGCGCGAACGCAACGGAGTCGAGCACACCCACTTGGCGCCCTCGAAGTGGCCGTACTGCTCGCTCTGAGCGCCCAGTTGTTCTTCGAGGCTCAAGTACAGGTACTGCGGGCAGGTCTCAGCAAACACGTTCTGGCCACGGTCGCGAGCGCCGGCGATCTGTTCGACCGCTTGCTTCGCACTGACGTGAACGATGTAGAGCGGAGCACCGGTGAGCTTGGCGAGCATGATCGCGCGATGCGTCGCCTCCTCTTCCATCTCCCAGGCGCGAGCGACACCGTGATAGTACGGGTCGGTCTTGCCCTGCTCCACGAGCTGCTCGGCGAGAACATCGATGACCGGGCCGTTCTCGGCGTGCATCATGGTCATGAGGCCGGTGTCGCGGGACACCTGCATGGCCTTCAGAATCTGAGCGTCATCCGAGTAGAAAACGCCCGGGTACGCCATGAACATTTTGAAGCTCGTGATGCCCTCGTCGGGTAGCTTCGCCATGGCCTTCAGCGAATCAGGCGTAACGTCACCAACGATCTGGTGAAAGCCGTAGTCGATCGCACAGTTGCCGGATGCCTTGCCGTGCCACGCTGCGAGAGAATCCTCGATGCGCTCGCCAAAGGTCTGCACCGCGAAGTCGATGATCGCGGTCGTGCCGCCCCACGCCGCAGCGCGAGTGCCCGTCTCGAACGTGTCGATTGCCGCGGTGCCACCGAAGGGCAGCTCCATGTGGGTGTGCGCATCGATGCCGCCGGGAATGACGTACTTTCCCGTGGCATCAATAACGGTGTCGACGGATGCCGCAACATCCGTTCCAAACAGCGTGCTGCCGGGTGAAAGCACGGCTTTGATTACTTCGCCGTCGATCAAGACGTCTGCGGGGGCGCGCCCCGTTGAGCTGACGACTGTTCCGCCAGAAATGAGAGTGGTGGCCATGATTCGCTCCTCTGCGATGTCGAGTGCCTACTGTTCCCCAGGGCACCAAGACAGCCTGGGGCTGACGTTGGGCTTACTTAGGGATCGACAGGTACGCGTCAGGGCGACGGTCGCGGTAGAACTGCCAGTCGTCGCGCATCTCCTGCACGAGGTTCATGTCGAGATCGCGAATCATGAGCTCTTCATCAGTGCCTGAGCCTCGTTCGCCCACGAAGTTTCCGCGGGGGTCGATGACCTGGCTGGTGCCATAGAAGTCAACGGCTTCGTCGCCGTACTCGTTGTCTTCGAGGCCGACCCGGTTGGGCTGAAGTACGAAGTAGCCGTTGGCCACTGCTGCTGCGGGGCCTTCAACCTCCCAGAGGCGATTGGAGAGGCCGGGCTTCGTGGCGTTCGGGTTGAAGACGATCTCGGCGCCGTTGAGCCCGAGTTCGCGCCATCCCTCGGGGAAGTGGCGGTCGTAACAGATGTGAACGCCGACCTTGCCGACGGCGGTGTTGAACATGGGGAAGCCGAGGTTGCCGGGCGTGAAGTAGAACTTCTCCCAGAACTTGTCGAGGTGAGGAATGTGGTGCTTGCGGTACGAACCAAGGTTCGTGCCGTCAGCGTCAACAACGACGGCGGTGTTGTAATACACGCCCGTCATCGCTTCTTCATAGATCGGCAGAATCATGACCATGTTGAGCTCTTTAGCCAGGGCCTGAAAGCGCGTAACGATCGGGCCATCAACAGGCTCGGCGTAGCGGTAGTACTTCTTGTCTTGAGTGATCCCGAAGTACGGGCCGTAGAAGAGCTCCTGAAAGCAGATGATTTGAGCACCCTGCTCTTTGGCATCCCGAGCGAACTGCTCGTGCTTGTCAAGCATCGACTCCTTGTCGCCTGTCCAAGTGGTCTGTGTGATTGCTGCGCGAACTGTCGTCATGGTGCCTCCTGCGTTATTCGGCGTCATTGCCTTCGGTGATAAACCGGGAAAGTGACGCGCGAACGGGAACTATCCCCGTGCGTTCATTCTCCGGGTTCATCGTTTCAATCGTGTTGTGCCTATATGACGTTGTGGTTACTCATCATGGCCTCGACTGACGCGAGAGGCAATGCTCATTTGTGCTGGTGAGACCATATTGCCCAAAATTGTCTATGCAACTTAGGCATATTGCTCGCGGAAGCTACGAAGAGCGCGCAGACGTCCACACCGGCCGCGACTGCGGCGCACGAATCTCGAACGGTTGTTGAGGGGCGGCAAACACCGTGGTCACGTCGCTCGCGTACAGAACAGAATCAGGCGCACGGTCGGCCAGACCCTCAAACCCGGCTGCCGCGAGTAAACCGTCGTCGAGGTAGACCACTTCGGCCGACTGCAGGGGCCACGGCTCGTGGTGGTTGCGACAGTAGATCGTTCGTCCACGGTGAGTTTCGTGAAACGCCCACCGCGCCGTCAAGAACGTTGCCTCGGCGTCAGCCGCGAGGGAAACGCTGGCCGCCGGGTCATCGATCGGGCGCACAATGATGTGGGATGCCGCATCCGGTCGGCCATGCCGTTTCGTTTTGTAGGCAACCTGCCCGTCGCGCTGCCCGATCTTCATCGAAGCCCACTGGTAGGGCAAGCCAAAAGCTGCCCGTGCGGTGAGAACGGGGATCAGGTGCGAGGCTTCGAGCGAGAGAAAGACGACACCGCGCCGGCCCTTCTCGTCGACCGAGTAGAGCCGCACATTTACTTCGGGAAAGTCGCCGAGCCACGGGATGCGAGGCCCGCCGAAGAACGAACTCTGCGACATCTGGAACGCAATGAGCCCCACCCAGGAGCTGCCGTTGAGCGTGTCTGGGCGACACCCCTCGGGCATGAACGGGGCGACGACGGCGGGGTCTACGCGCCAGTGCAGAAAGGAGACTTCGCTCCAGCGTTGGCGCAGAATGGCAGGACCACCAAGGGGCGGCGCTTCGCGAAACATCAGGGCACCCGCCGCAAGGACGTGTGGATGTTCGACGCCGCGCGCATCATCAGCGGGGAAGCTGGTTATCGCGGCGCAGGAAGGGGCGCCACAGCACGACTTGGTCGGTGCGTTCGGCTCGCGTTCCGGCGCGCAGTGAGATCACTTCGCCGGCTTGACCCGCCGCGAACACGCGGCGACCCGGCTTGGAGAGCATCTCATCGGCCAGCGCCGTTTCGAGTTCGCGAACACGAGAGGTCAGTTCGGTGACCTGATTTTCCAGGTCAAGAATTCTCTTGATGCCTTCGAGGTTGAGACCCTCGGCGCTGAGCGCCGCGATCTCGCGCAACTGCATCACGTCGCGCATAGAGTAACGCCGCGACCGACCGCTGGTTCTCGTGGGGGACACGAGACCCAGACGGTCGTATTGTCGCAACGTCTGCGGATGCATTCCCGCAAGCTCCGCCGCAACGGCGATAGCAAACGCGGGGGTTAGCTCATCCATAGCTATTAGCTCCTGGCTCGGGCAATCAGGTCGTCCCGCGGGTTCTCTGCGGGCATCGCTTCTGCAAAGGCCTCAAGGTGCGCCAACGCAGCTTCCGGGATGCGGTTAGGCACCGCCACTTGCACTTCGGCAAGCAGGTCTCCGGTTGCTTTCGCTGTCGCGACGCCGCGACCCTTCACTCGCAATACTCGCCCGCTCGGGGTTCCCGGTGCAACCTTTAGTTTCACGGGAGCACCGCCGAGAGTAGGCACCTCGATCGTGGCTCCCAGCACCGCTTCTGAGAACGTCACGGGAACAATAACCCGAAGATTATTGCCTTCGCGTTCGAACACCGGATGCTTGCGCACCGTCACGGTGAGAACCAGATCTCCAGCCGGGCCGCCACTCGGGCTCGGCTCGCCCTTGCCTTTGAGGCGGATCTTCTGACCGTCGCTGACTCCCGCGGGAATCTTGACGTTCATTGGCCGGCCGCCTGCAGGTTGAAGCTTGATCGTCTCGCCGTTAATCGCGGTTGCGAAATCGAGCGTCGTGGTCGCGGCTAGGTCGCGACCCTTCGCGGGGCCGCCCCGAAAACCGGGACCACCGCCAGGGCCGGCTTGGCCGCCGAACATGCCACCGAGGAGGTCCTCGAAGCTCGCGCTCGACTGGCCTCCGCCGTAGCGCTGGCCGCCATAACTCTGGCCACCGCCACCGAACATGCCACCAAAGACGTCTTCGAAGCCGCCGGCTTGACCGCCCGCCTGAAAGCGAGCGCCCGAGCCCATGGCGCGAACCTGATCATACTCGCGACGCATTTCCGGGTCAGCAAGCACCGAATGGGCCTCACTGATTTCCTTGAAACGAGCCTCCGCTTTGGGATCCCCCGGATTGGAGTCCGGGTGAAACTGGCGCGCGAGTTTGCGATAGGTCTTCTTCAAGTCAGCTTCGGAGACATCCTTTGACACCCCAAGAACCTTGTAAAAGTCCTTATCGAACCAATCTTGGCTAGCCACTACACGCCACCCCCGCCCTATTCAGTGGGGCCAGAGACGGCGACCTTCGCGGCACGCACTACGCGCTCACCGAGAATGTAGCCAGGCTCGATGACGTCAGCGATTGTGTTCTCGGTTGCTTCCGGATCGTTCACGTGAACGACTGCCTCGTGGAAAGCGGGATCGAAGGGCTCGCCCTTTTCGCCGATCTTGCGCAAGCCGAACCGCTCGAAGCTCGAGTTGATCTTCTGCGCAACAAGCGCGATCGGCGTTCCCTCGAGAATGTCTCCGTGCTTGTCGGCACGGTCGAGGTCATCCAGGGCAGGCAGCATCGAGCGAACAACGTCGGCGATCACGGCTTCACGGTTAGCAACACGGTCGCGTTCTACGCGAGTACGGAAGTTCACCAGTTCGGCCTGCGCACGCAACATCTGCTCGCGCATGTCGGCAACGAGGTCCCGGCTGGCTTCCTCAAGAAGACGTTGGTCTTCTTCGCTCAGCTCGTCGGGAGCCTTGTCGGCGTCCGTGTCAGTCTCGACTGCATCTTCCGCAGCGGGCTGCCCCTCGGCTGCCGCAGATTCCTCTGCGGCAGCCGAGTCAGACGCACTGACGTCGCCGGTTTCCGGATCACTCTGACTTGCGTCGTTGATCACCGGCTCCTGGTTCTCGTCGTGGTCGTGGTTCTTGTCAGGCATTTACTTCTTGTCCGAGTCGGTTTCGTCTTCGTCAACAACTTCTGCGTCGACGATGTCCTCGTCCGAGCTCTCGCCAGCGGGTGCATCGTCGCCCTCTGCAGCGGCCTCAGGGTTCTCTTCCTGGTGCTTGTAGATTGCTTCGCCGAGCTTCTGCTGGCTTTCAGTGAGTTTCTCGAAAGCCGTCTTCACTTCAGCTTCATCATCGCCGGCAAGTGCCGTGTTGAGCGCGTCAACGTCGGCCTGAACCTCGGTCTTCACGTCTTCTGGCAGCTTGTCAGCGTTGTCGGTGATGAGTTTTCCGGTTGAGTACGCGAGCTGCTCTGCGTTGTTGCGAACTTCAGCTGCCTCGCGGCGTGCCTTGTCTTCTGCAGCGTGCTCTTCGCCCTCGCGAACCATGCGCTCGATGTCTTCCTTCGAGAGGCTTGAGCCTCCCGTGATCGTCATCGACTGCTCCTTGCCGGTGCCCTTGTCCTTGGCGGACACGTGCACGATACCGTTGGCGTCGATGTCGAAGGTGACCTCGACCTGCGGGATGCCGCGAGGTGCCGGTGCAATGCCGGTGAGCTCGAAGGTGCCGAGGTTCTTGTTGTCGCGAGTGAACTCACGCTCACCCTGGAAGACCTGAATCGACACGGAAGGCTGGTTGTCATCCGCCGTGGTGAAGGTCTCGCTGCGCTTGGTGGGGATAGCCGTGTTGCGGTCGATGAGCTTGGTCATCATTCCGCCCTTGGTCTCGATACCGAGGCTCAGCGGCGTGACGTCGATGAGGAGAACGTCCTTGCGCTCCCCCTTCAAGACACCGGCCTGTAGTGCAGCACCGACAGCGACAACCTCGTCGGGGTTGACGCCCTTGTTGGGCTCCTTGCCACCCGTGAGCTTCTTGACGAGCTCAACAACGGCGGGCATACGAGTCGATCCACCAACGAGAACAACGTGCGATACGTCAGAAAGCTTCACGCCGGCTTCCTTGATGACGTCGTTGAAGGGCTTCTGAACGCGCTCAAGCAGGTCGGCGGTCAGCTCTTCGAACTTGGCGCGCGAGAGCGTCTCGTCGAGGTTGGCTGGACCGTTCTCGGTGAGCGAGAGGTACGGGAGCTGGATGCTCGTCGAGGTCTGCGACGAGAGCTCTTTCTTTGCCTGCTCGGCAGCTTCCTTAAGGCGCTGCTTAGCGATCTTGTCGCCAGAAACGTCGACGCCGGTCGAGTCCTTGAAGCGCTGGATCAGGTAGTCAACGACGCGGCCGTCCCAGTCGTCTCCACCCAGGCGGTTGTCACCTGACGTCGACTTGACCTGAATGGTCGAGAAGTCGTCGTCCTTACCTACTTCGAGCAGCGAAACGTCGAAGGTTCCGCCACCGAGGTCGAAGACCAGAATGAGCTCGTCTTCCTTGCCCTTGTCGAGGCCGTACGCGAGTGCAGCAGCGGTGGGCTCGTTGATGATGCGCAGAACGTTGAGGCCCGCGATCTCACCGGCTTCCTTCGTGGCCTGACGCTCCGCGTCGTTGAAGTAAGCGGGAACGGTGATGACCGCGTCGGTAACGTCTTCGCCCAGGTACTGCTCGGCGTCGCGCTTGAGCTTGGCGAGCGTACGAGCAGAGATTTCCTGCGGGGTGTACTTCTTGTCGTCGATCTTCACGGTCCAGTCAGTGCCGATGTGGCGCTTGACGGAAGCAATGGTGCGATCAACGTTGGTGACGGCCTGACGCTTGGCGGTTTCACCAACGAGGACTTCGCCATCCTTGGTGAATGCGACGACGGATGGCGTGGTGCGCATTCCTTCGGCGTTTGCGATGACGGTGGGTTCTCCACCTTCGAGAACGGAAACTACGGAGTTCGTTGTTCCGAGGTCAATACCTACTGCTCGAGCCATGTGCTCTTACTCCTTTAAGCGTTTGGGATTGCGAACTTGAGTCGCGATGTATCAAGTTTGCGCCTCGCCGCCACGAGAGTCAAGCCGGGTAGCTGAAAGTTGAGTGGGAGAGACTCAAGGTTACAGCGAGAGCCCCGCCGCTGCGTGGAATCCACGGCATCAGCGGGACTCACGCCATGAGCTCATGCCCTTAACGAAGTAAGGCGCGACGAGCAGGCTGGGCCCGACGCCCAGCGCGCTCGTCGCGCCTCTCGCTCGCTGCGGCTACTCGGTGAGCGCCAGGACGCGCTTGCCCCCGCCACGTACCCGACGTGCAGGCAGGAGGAGCAACAGTCCACTCAACAAGAGCAGTCCAGCGAGCAGGCCCCCGAGCGCGATGTTCGAGCCGGTAAAGGCAAGCATCAGCGTCGTTAGCCCCTGAATGACCGAGCGCTCGCCGAAGGCGGGCAACTCAACCGTGGAAGCAGTACCCGTTGATGGGCGGTACTCGGCATCAACCGTCGCGAGATCAACCCTCGCGGTGTACGTTCCCGCCGGCAGGTTCGTGAGTTCCCACGCGCCGTTCTCGTCGGTGGTGACGCGCACGGTGACGGGGCCGTTCGGGCCGTCCCACACGACATCCAACTCAGCGTTGGGGATGCCGCGGTCGCCGCTGTCGCGAACACCGTTACCGTTCGGGTCGTCGAACACAACACCGTTGAGCGTTGCACTACCGATCACTACAAAGTCAACATCGAGGAGCGTCTCCCCCGAGACGAGCGTTGCCGTCGTCTCAGAAAGCACGTCGCCATCGAGGTCTGAGCTCGGAACATAACCTTCGGTCAGCGTTGTGGGGTCATACGAGACCTTCACTTCGCCAGCGGGAAGCCCCTCAGCGAGGTAGTTACCGTTCTCATCCGTGGTGGTCGTGACAACGATGTCGTCCTCGGTACCAAACACTCCGTCAGCACCGGGGCTCGTGACGATCATCTCGATGCCGGGAAGACCAGGCTCGTTCGTGCCCTGCACTCCGTCGTTGTCGACATCGAGCCACAGCAGGTCGCCGACTCCCGCATCACCACGGTAACCGAAGTCCTGATCGAGGTTCTCTTCAGCGCCAGCGAGCGAAAGCTCGGACTGGTCATCAGCCCCACCGTCGGGGTCAGCCGTCGAGGTCAGCCCCGCGGGCAGTCCCGACAGTTCGACAGTGAAGAGCCCTGACGGCAGGTCCTCGAAGAGGTAGTTGCCGTTCGCATCCGTCTTCGTACTCGATTCAACGTCGTCGGTGTTGCCCAGGATGCCATCGAGGCCCGCCCAGGTCAGCGTCACCCCTACCTCGGCGATGCCGGACTCGGTCGGGTCAACGATTCCGTCACCGTTCTGGTCGAGCCAGACAGTGTCGCCAATCTTCCCCGTGCCCACGTAACCGAAGTCGATGTTGTCGAGGTCGGTCGCTGCCGGCAGCGCGATGGCGGTCGTGGAGTTAGGGCCAACACCGGATGCCCGAGTCTCAGCCGTCGGCTGGTTGGGACCAGCATCCGCATCGAACGTCGGCGTCACACCAGCAGGCAGCGTCGTCGTGTCAACTGTGGCGGTGTAGTTGCCCTCGGGCAGACCCTCGAAGAGGTACTCACCGTTGGAGTCCGTGGTTTCCACGAACGTGACGTCATCGCCGCCACCCGCTACGCCATCCGGACCGAACCAGACCAGAGTGACCTCGGCGCCGGACAGACCGGGCTCGCCCGCATCCTGAACACCATCCTTGTTGAGGTCGAGCCACACCGTGTCGGCGATGCTCGAGTCTCCTGCGTAGCCGAAGTCCTGCATGAGGTCAGAGCCGACCAACGTGACCGCAGACTCTTCGTCGGGCGACGTTGTTCCACTGTCGTTGTCAAAGGTCGGGCTGAAGCCAGCCGGGACACCGCTGACAACCTCGACGATGTAATTGCCGTCAGGAATGTCAGTGACGGTCCAGTTTCCGTTGGGGCCGGTGGTCGCCGTAAAGACCACATCGCCCGCAGCGCCAGCGCCGCCCTCAACACCATCGGTTCCGAGGTAGGTGACGCGGATGCCCACGCCCGCCAATCCGGGCTCGTCGGCGTCTTGCACGCCGTCCTTGTTGCGGTCCCACCAGACGCGGTCTCCGATAACGGAGGTCACGTCGTAACCGAAGTCAACGTCGGTAACTGCCTGACCGACGGAGAGCGATACGGGAGCTTCGGAGTCGTTGTCGCCGTCGCGGTCGTAGCTGTTCGTTGCGCCAGCGGGCAGACCGCCGGTCACCGCGACCGAGAAGTTGCCCGGGAGCAGGTTCGGGAAGCTGTAGAGCCCGTCGCCGTCGGTGGTGGTAGTGAAAACTCCGTCGTCACCGCCGCCCAATACGCCGTCTTCGCCGAACCAGGTCAGCTCAACGTCTGCGCCGAAGATTCCGGGCTCGTCGGCGTCTTGAACGCCATCGCCGTTGCGGTCGATCCACACGTAGTCACCAATGGATGCGGTGCCCGCGTAGCCGAAGTCTTGGTCGACACGGTTCTGGCCGGCCGTCAATGACGTCGTGGAGGTCGCACTCGTTCCGCCATTGGGGTCGGAGACAACGTCGTAGCCTGCGGGCAGGTCGCTCACTGAGACGGTGTACGGGCCAGCAGGAAGCAGGCCAACCGTGTACGCGCCAGCGGCATCCGTCGACGTTGTGTACGTGATGTTGTCAGCGGTCGTCGCGAGGTCGCCATCGAGGCCACCGAAGACTACCGTGACGGTCGCACCGGGCAGACCGGGTTCGTTGCTGTCTTGAACGCCGTCCTTGTTCTGGTCGAACCAGATGAAGTCACCGATCGAGCCGGTTCCCGTGTAACCGAAGTCGACGTCGCGCTTCTTGTCATTCTCGGCGAGGGTGCCCTGCCAGATGCCGTTAGGCGTAGCGGTGGTGCCATCGAGGTCATAGCTCGGCGCCATACCGGCGGGGAGCGTGGATGCGTCCACGGTCACACGGTACGTGCCACCGGGCAACTGGTTGACGAGGTACTCGCCATTGCTGTCAGTCGTGCGAGTGAAGGTTTCGTCGTCGGCGTTACCGAAGACTCCGTCTGCTCCCGCGTAGAGAACCGTGACGCCAACTCCCTCGAGAGCGGGCTCGCCAGCATCCTGCACACCGTCGTTGTTGACGTCGAACCAGATGTAGTCACCGATCGACGCAAGGTCGAGCTCGACGCTGACGACATCCGGAGTCACGTTGTCGTAGTCCTTGTAGTCGATGCCGGAAACCTGATCGCCGGGGGCGACACCGAAGTAGTGAGGAATATCGGCGGTGTTGATAACTTCCTGCGCCGCGACGATCTCACTCTCTTCGTCAACGATGGGCATCGTTACCGTGTACGTGATCGTGACAGACGCACCAGCGGCAATCGGGCCAGCAATGGTCCAGCCGAGTGTTCCGTCAGAGGGGTCGATGTCGGTCGGGGTTACTCCCACAACACCGGCAGAGGTGTAGTCCGTGACTCGAGGGTCAGGGGTGTCGGTAACCGTCACATCGTACGCAGGCGCGTTACCCGTGTTGCGCACCACAATTGTGTACTCGAGTTCGTCCCCGGGCTTAGCACGACGGGTGTCGCTGTCGCCGACCTGACCCGCAACGTCCTTATCGATCGTGAGCCGCGGCTCAATGATCGAAACGTTGGCGGTCGACGGCGTGCCCACCTTGTCGAAGTCGCCGGGCGCCGGAACGGTCGTCGGGGTTCCCGTGATGGTGTCGGTGTTGTTCCAGTACGGGCGAACCGTGTTGGTCACCGTGTTTCCGGATGCCGCAGCGGTCGTCACGATGCCGGTGTAGGTGATTGTGACGGTACGCGCTTCGGCCGCAGCCGGGTCGATGTCGCCGATGAAGTAGCCGACGGTGCGGTCGGTCACGGTTGGTGATCCGATCAGTACAGCGGACTCCGCACAGGGAGTACCGGCCTGGTCGCAGGTCGAGTCGAGGAACTGGCCGAAGCGCACGTTGGTGGGCATCGTGTCGATGATCGTGGCGTCGTAGGCAACGACATCCTTCGGGATGGTTACGTCAACGGTGTAGGTGATGACTTCACCGATCGTGCGGGTGCCGGGCGACGCCGACTTGCTGACGCCCAACTCGGGGGCGCGCAGCGTGAGGTCGTCGTTGGCCTGGTAGCCGTTAGCTTCGGTTCCGAGCGGCGAGAGCGCTGTGCGCTCGTTCGGATTGCCGCCCCGAATCGACGACGTAATCGCGTCGACAGTGTTCACGATCGTCGCACCGCTCAAGAGCGGGTCGACGACACGAACGTTGTAGCTCAGGTCGGGGCCCTGTCCGCGCAAGATTGATGCAACAGTGAAGGTGATCGTGCGCTCGCTCTCGTCCCAGATCCCACCACCGGGCAGAGTCTGGTCAGTCGTGACGGGCACATTACTGGCATCAACCGGCTGAACCGTGTTCGGAACATGGTCGACGACCGTGGTGTCGTACGCCGTCGAAACGTTAGCCGCGTTACTGTTGCGCAACTCGAGCGTGTACGTCACGATCTGGCCGGCTTCGACCTGACCGTCAACAGCATTGCTCTTCTTGGTGATGTTGATGTCGGGCTCGACAATTCGATTCGAGACCGTGTTGCTCGCTACCGATCGCGGAGTTCCCGAGGCCGCGTTGGCGGACTGCCACGTGAAGGTAGCGCTGTTGTTAATGGTGTTGCCGCGCACGGGGCCAGCCACGTCAAGCACTCGAGCATTAATCGTCAGAACCACATCATCGTCGCCGCTGTTGGCGGGGTTGACGTAGTTCTCCCCCAGTCGTGCCGTAACGGTTTGGCCAGACACACTAGCGTTCTGAGCGCTGCCACCGTTGATAGTGAAGGTAGGGGTACCCACGATCGCGAGTCGACTATTGACGGTGTCGGTGACCGTCGGGTTGACATAGACGGTCGACCCCTGGGGGATCGTGGTCGTCACGGTGTAGGTGATGACCTCACCGATTGTCGCTTGAGTTCCCGCGTTGTTGCCGGACTCGGAAACAGATGTCGTCGTCGACTTGACCACAACGGGCAGACGCAGGCTCGTGCGGGCCGCGTCCTTCGCCTCGACGCTATTGGCAGCATTCTCGAGCGCAGGATCGATGTTATTGACGGGCACGTAAACCTGCGGGGTGCCCGTGTTGGTTTCACCCTCGTAATTGCGCACGCCCGCGGTGTTGAGGAACACGTCGCCGGCGGAAGAGTCAGAGGGAGTCACGACGTCATAGGTGACCGTGGCACTGCCCCCGGGAGCAATCGAGGCGATGGTCCAATTGATGGCACCCGAAGCACAGACGCCAGAGTTGCTTATGTTGGATACGTCATCCGCGCACTCAATCAGTGAAGGCAACACGTCGCGCACGGAAACGTTCAATGCTTCTTGGCTACCCGAGTTGCTGACCACTACCGCGTACGTCACGCGGTCGGTAGCCTGAACCGTGAGCTCATCGACCGGGGCGCCCGAAACCGGGCTCGTGTTGAGGTGCGTGATGCCCTTGCTGAGCGTGACGATCGGCTTCTCCACAAGAGTGTCGGCCTGGTCCCGCAGCTGGAACACATTTCCTGCCGTGTTCTCGTACGTCATCTTCATGATGTTGGCGGTGATGTCACCGTCGGTGATCGCGGCCGGATCAGTGATCTTGGCCGTGACGAGAACTTGGAAGACTGTTGCCGCATCCACGTCGCCGATGTTCCAGGTGAGGAGCGGGTCGCCAGCGATGTTGGCGAACGTGACACCATCGGTGTCAGTAACCGTGCTGGCCGCGGTGTATTCGAAGCTTTCATACGTGAAACCTGCGGGCAGGAAGTCATTGACCTGGTTGTCGAGAGTGTCGAGGCTGCCCGGGAAGGTCACGGTCAGTTCGTAGCAAACGCGGTCGCCGGGGTGGAAGGGGCCCGTGACGGTGTCACTGAAGCTCAGGCCAGTCGCGTCGGCACAAGTGGTCGCGATCGAGGCGGGCGCGGCGACCTTCTTGTCGATCTCAATGCCGCGGGCAGTTTGGCCGGCGCTCGAGTCATCAACAACGGGCAGCTCAGAAGTGCTTCCGTCGTTCGCGGTGATAATTGTCGCGGTGGCGCTGAGGTCGACGCTGTTGGTCCACGAGTCGTTCGAGCTGACCGGACCGCCGCCATTGCGGTAGTTTTCGCGCGTCTGGGTCGTCACAGTAATCTCGCCCGAGTCGGATGCTGCGGCGAATGCGTCGGCATCCCACGTGACGGTGATCGTGCCATCCGTGTTCGTAACGACAGACTCCGGGGCGAGCGAGCTCGAGACGTAGTCGAGGCCATCCGGAATCGTGTCTGTCACGGTGATGATGCTCGTTGACAGAGCGTATTCAGACGACTGGAACGAGAGCGTCCACACGGTCGTCGCGCCCTGAGAGATGGATGTCTCGTCAGCACTCTTCTGGATAGCAACGTCTTCAGCGGTGATCGTCGCCGAGGCGTCATCCGTGTAGACGGTGCCGCCGTACGTGCCGGTCGCAACCGCGTAGTTGGTGAGCGACTGCTCGTCTTCGGTGAGGTCGCCGGTGTTGTTGTCGAGGTTTGCGGTGGCTTCGCCGTCGATGTCAACGTTCTCGCGCAGCGGGATAGCGGCGGCGTACTTGATCGTGAGCGTGGCACCGGCAGCGATCGTGCCGAGCGACGTCCAGTCAACCTTGGTGTACACGTCGTTGGGCAGTGGGCCGCTGCCGTCAGGGTCAACCGTGACAGTTTCGGAGGTCGGGACGAATCCGGCGCAGTCCACGGTCGCGGGAAGCGGGGTGTCATCGATGCGGCCCGAACCCGGGTACTCCTCGGTTGCTGCAGCGCTATTGTCCTGGTTGCTGCAGCCGAGGAACTCGAGGCCAGCAGGCAAGTAGTCAGTGATGGAGAAGTTGGTGGAGTCGTTGACACTGTTGTTCGTGATCGTCAGCGTGTAAACGGTCTTGTTGTCGTGCACACCACGCTGCAGCTCAGCCTCAGTGCTGGGCTCTGCCTTGTCGAGAACGAAGGGAACGAGAAGAGTCGTCGACTCCGCGGCATCCCAACCCGTGCGGCTGCTCGTGATGACGTTGCCCGTGGTCGGGTTGAACTTGACGAGTACGCGAGGGTTCGAGTTGACGAACGCCTCGGCTTCGCTCGTGAAGCTATCGCCGACGTCGTAGGTGGTTGTGTTGTAGGAGAACGAGTAGGTCAGTGGCACGACGACTCCCGACGAGAGGTCTGCCACGTTGTTCCAGATGAGCTTGGTCGCGCCGCCCGCCAGCGCGATGGTTTCACTCACCGGGTAGGTGGAGTCTTCGAGGGTTGCCCCCGCAGGCAACACATCGGTGAAGGTCAAGTTATAGGCGTTGCTTCCCGAGGTCTGCTGCGCGGAGAGCGTCACCGAAACGTCGCTGCCGTAGAGCGTCGAGGCGCTCACCTGTCGAGTGAGTTCGACATCCGGCGTACCGGCGGCGGTAGCGACCGTGGCGGGAACCGTAATTCCAGCGGCCAAGAGGGCAGCAATGAGCAAAGAGCGCAGCAAAAACTTCACGGGGTAAGAGCCTTAAAGATTGACCTAGGGCCTACCTAGATTCGGGTGTAGGCCGTAGATAATTTGGGTGTTGTCGGGATTGTGGTGTTCGCGTCTAGTCCTCGATAGGGAGGACAGATTTGTAACACCGTGCACCACGGTACGTCAGGTCCTACAAACGCCTGTAGCCCTAGTAGGCGGGTGAAACGGTCTGTCTATGTCCCCCATTTTGTCCCCCCAAGCACTGACAGCCCCGGAAACGTGCGGATGGGGGGCTTTGTGCGTGCGCGAGCGCGGTCGTGGGATTCGAAAGAACTTTTTTCACCCGCAGATTGCGGCGCCAGTAGCCCCCATTGTTTACCGCACACCGCTAGCCTGTTCGCATGACGGACAACACTGGCGACAACGACGCCCCCAGAATTCCCGCCGTTCCGCGCGTCTCAAACACGCGCGCAATCGGCACCGTGGGTCAGGGGCTCATTGCAGATGCCACCATCCCCAAGAGCCGCGTTCGCGCCTGGGCACTGTGGGACTGGGGCTCGGCCGCCTTCAACGCCGTCGTCACCACTTTTGTCTTCAGCACGTACCTCGCGAGCGGGCTCTTTATTGACCCCGAGATCGTCGCCGCCGCGGGCGATGATGAGAAGAACCCGGCACTGGTTCTTGCGAAAGCCAACAACACGACTGTCATCTCCGGCGCACTCACGATTGCGGGCATTCTCGTCGCCATCTTGGCGCCGATTTTGGGTCAGCGCTCTGACGGCTCCGGTCGCCGCAAGTTGTGGCTCGCGATCAACACCGGGCTCGTCGTAGTCGCCATGGGCGCCATGTTCTTCGTCGTGCCGGTGCCGTCCTACATCTACCTCGGCGCCGCGCTCCTCGCCGCTGGCAACATCTTCTTCGAGTTCGCGAGCGTCAACTACAACGCGATGCTCGTGCAGGTCTCCACGCCCAAGACCGTCGGCCGCGTTTCGGGCTTCGGCTGGGGCATGGGCTACATCGGCGGCATCGTTCTGCTGATCATCCTGCTCGCGCTGTTTATCCAAGACTTTGGAAGCGAAACCGGCAGCGGGCTGCTGAACGCACCCTCCGGCACTGAAGGCGGCGCTCTCGACATCCGCTACGCCGTTCTTGCTTCGGCAGCGTGGTTCGCCATCTTCGCGATTCCGGTGCTGATTGCGGTTCCCGAGATCCCCGCCGGCGCCCGTGAGAACCGCGTGAGCTTCTTCGCCAGCTACGCCAAACTTTTCGGCACCATCAAGACTCTTGCCAAGAAGAGCCCGCAGGTGCTCATGTTCTTGCTCGCGAGCGCGGTGTTCCGCGATGGCCTCGCCGCCGTCTTCACTTTCGGTGCGATCATCGCCGCGCAGGTCTTTGGCTTCAGCCCCAGCGAGGTCATCTACTTCGCGGTAGCCGCTAACCTCGTCGCCGGCATCGGAACCTTTATTGGCGGATGGCTCGACGACAAGCTCGGAGCCAAGAACGTGATCATCGGCTCCCTCATCGGTCTCGTGCTCGCCGGCCTCGCCGTGCTCTTCGTGGGCGACGCCAAAACCGGATTCTGGATCGCCGGACTCTTCTTGACCCTTTTCGTTGGACCGGTGCAGGCCGCAAGTCGCAGCTTCTTGGCCCGCATCACCCCGGCCGGCCGCGAAGGCGAGATCTTCGGCCTCTACGCCACCACGGGTCGCGCCGTCAGCTTCTTGGCGCCAGGACTCTTCACACTCTTCGTGGCCATGACGGGCGACACTCGCTTCGGCATCATCGGAATCGTGATCGTGCTGCTCGCGGGCCTCGTGCTCATGCTGCCGGTGAAGGCGAAGCAGTCGGTGATCGACTAGTTCACGTCGCCCACCGCTCGCCTTTCCGAGAGTTTGCTGGTCGCGTCTGAAAATCACTGGCGCCCAGTGCGCACGCGGAGGATGCTGGGCTCATGACCGAAAACACCACCACCCTCGCCGCTCGCGCCGAACTGTTGCGCTCTCTTCACGTGCCCGGAACGCCGCTCATTGTTTCCAACGTGTGGGATGCCATCACCGCCCGCATCGTCGCCGAAGCGCCCGGAGTGCGCGCCCTCGCCACGGCGAGCCACGCGGTGAGCTTCGCGCACGGCGTGGCCGACGGCGAAGGCCTCACGGTGGAGCAAGCCCTCGACGCCGCATCCATCATCTGCAACGCTGTCGAGATCCCCGTCTCCGTCGACTTCGAGAAGGGCTACGCCGTGGATGCCGCCGGCGTGCAGGCCAATGTCGAACGATTGATCGCGGCAGGAGCATCCGGACTGAACATCGAAGACAGCTCAGGCCCGGCCAAAGCTCCACTCTTCGACCTCAGCCATGCCACCGCTCGGGTCGGCGCAGCTCGGGCGGCCGCGCAGGCGACGGGTGTGCCCATCGCGATCAACGCGCGCGTCGACGTTCTCGCCGGCGGTGGCGAGTGGGATGACATGGTCACCCGCGCGAACTCCTACCTCGCAGCGGGCGCCGACTGCATCTTTGTACTCGGGCTTGCAGACGAGCAGATGGTTGCTCAGGCGATCGAGCAGATTGACGGGCCCATCTCAGTAATCGGTGGGGCTGGCTATATTCCGCTGACGCGTCTGGCCGAGTTGGGTGTTGCTCGGGTCAGCTTTGGTCCTCGCACTCTCGGCCTTGCTCTGGCCCACCTGCAGCAGGCCGCAACGCAGCTGACGGCGCTGGGCGACTACCCCGAGGAACTCGGCTTCGTGTACTAAAAACAGGAGTAATGTCGGTTTATGGACACGCAACAACCCATCAGTTACTGGGTCAAGGTAGTCGATCGGATCATCGATGACCTCTTCGCCATCACCCTCGAAGAACACGGCATCACCCGCCGCCAATGGCAGCTGCTCGTCGTCCTCATGAAGGGGCCCGCCGGTATCGACCGTCTCGATATCGAGATCGCGCCTTTCTTGATGCCGAAAAACGCATCCGCCCCGCCCTCGCTCGACCCGCACACGACGTCTCGAGAGTCGCTGGAGGAACTCGTCGAAAGCGACTGGCTCACGACCGACGGCTCGCTCTACGAACTCACCGAACGCGGGCGCGGCGTAGTGGAACGGCTCGCCGAAGTGATCGCGGGTGAACGCACCAAGGCGACGGCGGGAGTAACGGACGAGCAGTACCAGACCACGGTCACGGTGCTGGAGACGATGGCGAAGAACCTGAGCGCCCAGCGCGATGGAGCCGTGCCGCCGAGCCCATAGGGCTGCCGGCGACGGTGCCGCCTAGCGAATGAACGCCCACCAGATGAGCAGCATCGTCACGAAGAATCCGGTGACGAAATTGAGGGCCAGGAAGTTCTTCCAGCCACGGTTTGCTGACTCGGCTGTGGCATCCGTGATGTTCCAGAATGGCGCGCACATCGCCGCATAGGGCAGCACGAGAATGGCGGCGAGCGGGCCCGGCCACGCCGAGAACAGCAGCAGGATGCCGCCGACCAGATACGCAATAACAGCGAAGCGGGTGGTGGCTCGCGCTCCAATCACGGTCGCGATGGACGAGATGTCTGCGGCTCGATCGGCCACCACATCTTGCACGGCGCCGAAGGCGTGCGAGGCGATGCCCCAGAGGAAGAAAGCGGCGAGTACTGCCCAGAGTTGCGGCGTGAACACCGCCCCGGTGAGTGCGAGCGCATAGATCGCGGGGGACACAAAGTGGGTGCTCGAGGTGAGCGAGTCGAGGAACGGGCGCTCCTTGAAGCGCAAGCCCTTCGCCGAGTAGGCGACGACGGCAAACATGCTGATCAGCAACACGAACCACGAGAGTGGATTGCCGACGATCACGAGATAGATCAGGAACGGGATGGTCGTGACGGCGGCCGCGATGAGCGTTGGCCGGTGCATCCGCGGGTCAAGAAGCGCGCCCTCAACTCCGCCCTTGCGCGGGTTGCGCAGGTCGGACTCGTAGTCGAACACGTCGTTGATGCCGTACATCGCCAGGTTGTAGGGCACGAGGAAGAAGATGGTGCCGAGCACGAACGTAAGATCGATCGCGCCCGTGGTCAAGTAGTACGCCGCGGCGAAAGGGAACGCCGTGTTGACCCAGCTCAGCGGGCGCGACGAGAGAAACAGATCCTTAAGCATGGCGATCCTCCGAAGCGGGGCGGAGGTCGGGGCTGGCCGAGGCGCGGACGGCCGGCTGGCGCGACCCCAGCAACGTCCACAGGCACGGCAGCGCCACGACGGCCGCGACCGCGTAGGCGAAGTCTTCGAGCGGAGCGACTCCGATGAAGGCGCCGCTGATGGCATCCGCGCTGTAGCCGACGAGGCCGACGGAGATCATCACGTTGTCGAAGACGGCCGTCATCACGAGCAGGATGCCCATCGTGATCGCGATGGCGCGCCACTGCGGCGAGCGCCGCCGCACCACAACGGCAATCACTAGCGCCGCGACGAGAGCCAAGAACACGGCGTTGAGCAGCCAGTACGTCATGCTGCGCTCCCCTCGGTAGCTGCCGCGCGTTCGCGCGTGAGTGCCCCGTAGACGTTCATCGTGAGGTAGCAGAGCAGGGTGAGGAAGAAGACTTCTTCGATCGGCACTTCGGGGGCAACCACCAGCCCGGTCATGAACTCGGTTTCGCCACGGAAGAAGATTCCGAGGCCGACCCCGAACAGGTCCCAGACGAGAAAGAACAGCACCCCGACCGGTAATACGATGCGGGCACGACGAGCGTCTCGCCAGAAGAACAACCCGAAGCGGCGGTCGAGAACGACCATGCCGGTGAGCGAAATGAGAAGCGCGAGTAGGTAAAGAACGATCACGGCCACGGCCTTGGTTCTGGTGCAACCACCGGCATGAGCGGCTCGGCGAGCGGGCCGGCCGAGGTGTCGCCGCGCAGGCGCTTCACGAGAACTTCAGCACTAATCAGACACATCGGCAGGCCGATGCCGGGGATGGTCGAACCGCCCGCGTAGTAGAGACCCTTGACCTTCTTGCTCACGTTGCCGGCGCGGAAGAATGCACTCTGCTTGAGCGTGTGAGCTGGCCCGAGGGCGGTGCCGCGCCACGCGTTGAGGTCGTCGGCAAAGTCGCCGGGGCCCATCGTGCGACGCACGGTCACACGCTCAGCGAGGTCGGGGATGCCAGTCCAGTCACTGATCTGAGCAATCACCTTGTCGGCGAGCTGTTCGATTCGCGGGTCACCGTCACCATCGATCTCGCCGTGACCAATGCTGGGATCGGCCGGGATCGGCACAAGCACAAAAACATTCTCGTAGCCTTCGGGCGCCACAGTGGGGTCAACACCACTCGGCTTGCAAATGTAGAGCGATGCCGGCTCGGGCACGCTCGGCTCGTGGCCGAAGATGGCCTCGAAGCCCTCTTGCCAGTCCTTCATGAACAGCAGCGTGTGGTGCTCGAGCTCAGGCAGTTCGCCCTTGACGCCCAAGTACAACAACAGTGCACTGGGGCCAGGAGTTTTCTTGGCCCAGTACCCGGCCGGGTACGTCTGCTCGTGTGACTCGAGCATGGTGGTTTCGGTGTGGTGGAGATCGGCGGCCGAGACAACTGTGTCGGCCAGCAGCGTGTGGGACTTGCCCGCGGCATCCGTGTACTCGACGCCGGTGGCAACACCATCGACCGTCACGATGCGTGTGACTTTCGAGTCGGTGCGGATGTCGACGCCCGCCGTGCGCGCAATGTCGGCGATGCTTTCGATCACCCGGGTGAAGCCGCCCATGGGATAGAGCACGCCATCCGATAGATCGAGGTGGCTCATGAGGTGGTACATGCTCGGCGTGAGGTACGGCGATGATCCGAGGAACACAGCCGGGTAACCGAGCACCTTGCGCAGGCGATCGTCTTTCACCGTGCGGGCCACGAGCTTGGAGAGCGGCTCAACAAGCAACCGGATGAAGCGTGCCGCTTTCGCGAGCACCTCCTTCGTTGCACTCGTGCGCAGGTCGGCAAAGCTCGTGTACAGAAAGTACTTCTTGGCGAGCTCGTACGTGTCTTCGGCCGAGGCCAGGTACTTACGCATGCGAGCACCCGAACCGCGCTCGATGCTTTCGAACAGCGCCAGGTTCTCTTCGAGCTCTGTCGAGATGTCGAGGGGCTCTTTCTCGCCCTCAAAGTACACCCGGTAACCGGGGTCAAGAGTGACGAGCGAGAGCTGCTCGGCGGCGCTCGTACCCATGAGTTTGTAAAAGTGGTCAAAGACCTCGGGCATCAAATACCACGACGGGCCCGTGTCGAAACGGAAACCCTCGTGTTCCCACGAACCAGCCCGGCCGCCCACCTCGGGGCGCCCCTCAAGCAGCGTGACCGAATGACCCTCTTTCGCGAGCAATGCCGCACTCGCTAGCCCAGCAATACCGCCACCAATTACAACAACGTCACTCATGGTCGAGGGGTCACTCCCATCGCGGCCGCCGCAGCCAACCGCACCTTAACAACATTCGGAACGCGCACCCGGGTCTTCACCAATTCGCTCGCCGGGGTTGCCCGGATGCGCTTGGAGAGCTGGGCAAAGAGGGAGTGTGCGAGCGCAACGGCCTTCTTGCTGCTCGCCGGCAACTCCGCGCCGATGGCGGCATCCCGCAGATCGGCATCGAGGTCATCGAGCAGCCGAATTTTCTCGGCTTCGGTGAACGACGCGACGTCGACACCGGGAAAGTAGCTGCGTCCGAGAGTTTCAAAGTCGTCGGCCAGGTCGCGCAAGAAGTTGACCTTTTGAAAGGCCGCACCGAGCGCGCGTGCTCCGTGAACAAACTTGGCCCGCTGCTCGTCGCTGACGTCATGACCGTGCAAGAAAGCGCACAGGCACATGAGCCCGACCACTTCGGCGGAGCCATAAACGTAGCGGTCGAAGCTTTCTTGGTCGTGCTCTTTCTCGCTGAGGTCCATCCGCATCGACTCGAAAAAGGGCGCGGTGAGTTCTGCCCCGAATGACACTTCGCGGGCGGTGAGTGCGAAGGCGTGCACGATGAGGTTAGAGCTAAAGCCCTGCTCGATCGCGAGTTCCGTTTCGCGTTCAAGTTCGTTCAGTTGACGCGATGTTTCGAGCAGATCGAGACCGGCTTCTTCGGCACCGCCGTCGACAATCTCATCGGCCACGCGAACGAGGGCGTAAATGTTCTCAACGTGGTGCCGCACATCTACACCGAGCAGGCGAGAAGCAGCAGAAAAAGACGTGGAATAGCTTCGGATGACGATGCTGGCCGCGTCTTCAGCGACACGGTCGTAGAGCGTGAGGCGTGAGCTCACGCGCGGCCGCTCTCAACGTGCTCAGTCACATTAGTTAGGCTGAGTGCAGGCCGACACATGAGGTGCGGCATTTCGTTTCGTTCCACCTAGGCAGACTATCGCGAACATGAGTGAAATCCCTGAGCAGGTCGTTCTTCTCTCCGACGTCGGTGAGCACATCGGCGTGGCCGACAAAGCCCTCGTGCACACGACCGATACTGCCCTTCATCTCGCCTTCTCGTGTCATGTATACAACGCCGACGGCAAGGTTCTCGTCACGCGTCGTGCCCTCTCCAAGCTCACCTGGCCGGGCGTCTGGACGAACTCGTTCTGCGGGCATCCTGCTCCCGGCGAAGATCTGGCGGCGGCCATCATCCGTCGCGCTCAGTATGAACTCGGAATCACCGTCAGCGATGTTCAGCTCGTGCTGCCCGACTTTCGCTACCGCGCCGTCGATTCCTCCGGCATCGTCGAGAACGAGATCTGCCCCGTCTACCGTGCGGTGACGACGGATGCCGTAGCCCCGAACCCCGACGAAGTTGACGGATTCGAGTGGGTTGATCCCCCATCGCTGCACGCCGCCGTGGCCGGTACGCCGTTCGCCTTCAGCCCGTGGCTCGGCTGGCAGTTGGAGCAGCTAGAAGCCCAGCGCTAGGCGCGTCGCGTGACCCTCGCCGAGCTCGCAAGGCAAGTAGTCGCGAGCTAGCCGCCGAGCGAACCCGCGTCATTGGCCCGTACGTCGGTGCGGTGGAAGTTCTGAAAACTGCGGCTGGCCGTGGGCCCACGCTGGCCTTGGTAGCGCGAGCCGTATTGGCCCGAGCCGTAGGGTGACTCCACCGGCGAGCTTGTCTTGATGAAGCAGAGCTGGCCGATCTTCATGCCGGGCCAAAGCTTGATCGGCAGCGTTGCGACGTTGCTGAGTTCGAGGGTGACGTGGCCCGAGAAGCCGGGGTCAACAAAGCCGGCCGTCGAGTGCGTGAGTAGGCCGAGGCGCCCGAGAGAGCTCTTGCCCTCCAGCCGCGCCGCGACGTCGTCGGGCAGCGTGACGAGTTCGAAGGTGGAGCCAAGCACGAATTCACCGGGGTGAAGAATGAACGGCTGGTCGGCATCCACTTCCATGAGGTGAGTGAGGTCAGGTTGATCGACCGACGGATCGATGAAGGGGTACTTGTGGTTATCGAAGAGACGGAAAAAGCGATCAAGCCGCACGTCGACGCTCGACGGCTGCACCATGTCGAGATCAAGCGGGTCGAGGCCGATGCGGCCAGAGTCGAGTTCGGCCCGGATGTCGCGATCACTGAGAAGCATGGCCTAAGACTAACGAAATCGCGGCCGCAAGGTGCTCAGATGAGCAAATCTGAGGAGTCGCGATGGTTACGGCAGTTGTGGTGGAAGAGCAAGAGCGATGCGGGAGGCCGCGACATCCGCCGCCGTCTTCTCGATCAGTTCGTCGAGGCTCTCGTAACGGAACATTCCGCGCAGCCAGGCGTGCACCGTGAACTCGACCTCGGCGTCATACAGGTCGCCATCGAAATCGTGAATGAACGCTTCGACGCGGCGATCGGTGACGTCGTCGAAGGTGGGATTGTCGCCAATGCTGATCGTGGCACCGTGGTGCTCGGTCGCCGGCGGGAACGTGACCCAACAGGCGTACACGCCATCGACGGGAAGCGCCGCGTGGTCAGCGATCGAGATGTTTGCAGTGGGAAAGCCCAGTTCGCGGCCACGCTTGTCACCGTGAACAACAGTGCCGCGAAAACTCAGCGTCGGTGGATGCCCCATGAGGCTAACCCTAGCTGCGGGAGCGCGCCTAGAGTCCGCGAAACTGGCTGAGGTGGAAGACAAGCGGAGTCACCTCGGGAAAAGCCTCGGAGTTGATGACTTCAAGAGTCACGATCTCGTGGTCGCCACCATCGAAGCTGTGACGAATCTCACACTCTAACCACAGCGCCGCGCCATCCATATGAATAGCCCCGCCCTCGGTCGCGCGCCAGTCAATGTTGGCGAAGCGATCGCCGGCGCGCGAAGCGAGGCTGCGTGCCGTTTGTTCCTGATCGGCACCAAGCACACTCAGGCCAATGCGTGCCGCCCGGGCGAGGACCGGCCACGTGGTCGAGGTGCGCGCCGGGCACACGGCCACGAGTGGAGGCTCAAGGGAAACCGAGATAAAGGAGTTCACGGCGATACCGGTGGGCTTGCCGTCGACGACGGCGGCCAGCGCGACAACTCCCGTGGGAAACAGGGAGAGGGCTCGACGGAGAGCAACTTGAGGGGAAACTTCTTCCGCAGTGGCTTTGAGCGACATGAGCGGACTCCTTTGCTGAGGATGTTCAACCAGCGACTGCTAGTCAAGTTTGAACAATGGTCTATATGTTAGTCATTTTTGATCATGTAAACAAGCGACTTTTCCCCCGAGAACAGGGATGCTTGCCCTACGATTGGGGGCATGTCGACTACAACTCGCCTTGTCGTACTGGGAGCTGTGAACCAGTTCCAACCAGTTCACGGCTACTTCTTGCGCCGCGAACTGATGACCTGGCACATCGACGAATGGGCCAACATCCAGCCCGGATCGATCTACAACGCGCTGCGCTCGCTCAAGAACGACGGCTACCTCGCCGAAAACGGCACCGAATCGGCCGGCAACCGCCCCGAGCGCACGACCTACCGCATGACCGAAGCCGGCGAAGTTGAACTGCTCCGGATGCTGCGCGACACGCTTTGGACAGTCGAGGTTTTCGACACCAAACCCGTCATGGTTCTCACCTCGTTCATGTACGCCCTGCAGCGCGAGGAAGTGCTCGCCGGGCTCGCCCACCGCATCACCGAGATCGACGCTCGCATCGCCAGCAACACGTACCACATCGGCGATGTTGCAGCCTCGGTTTCGACGCCAGCCTACGTGCGCGAGATTTTCGAACTGGCCACTTCGCGCTTGCGCGGAGAACAGCAGTGGGCCCGAGAGGTAAGCGAGCGCATCAGTGCCGGCGACTACATCTTTGCCGGTGAAGATGGCGACCGCCCCGCTCGAGCCACTGCCGACTAGTGCGCCGACCCGGCCGCCGCTGAGTTTCCCGCGGTAGCGCGGTACGCCGCTCCAGGGTGGTCGTCGCGCAGAATCGAGTCGTCGGTTCCGAGCAAACGCTCGCGCAAGGTCGGAGCGTCATAGCCTTCACCAGTAACTCCGCGTTCGCGCAGAATCGGCAGCACCTTCTCGATGAACTCCACCGTCGAGCTGGGCTGAATCATGGGCGTCAGCAAGAAGCCGTCGAGGTCGGCACCCTCAGCGAGAGCGATCATCTCCTCGGCGATCTGCTCAGCAGTGCCCACGAAGGGCTTGCTGCGCACCCCATTACCGTGCCACTGCGCCAGAACGTCGCCGACCGTCTGGTCGCCGAAGCGCGTGATTTGGGTCTGCGAAAGCTCGGTGTGCAGTTCCTTCATCGGCGTTGCCGGGTCGAAGGAGGAGAGGTCGAGGCCCGTGAACCACGCGTAGGAGGCGACAGCAACGTCGGGGCTCTCGGCATCCAACACCGCTTGCAGCTTGGCCTTGGCCTCGTCGGCGGTGTCGCCAATCACGCACGTGAAGGCCGACATGATTTTGACCGAGTCGGCCGCGCGACCGTTCTTGACAGCCTCTTCGCGAATCGAGGCGACCTGCTCGGCCACCTTCTCGACTGAACCGCCACCGAGGAAGACAGCCTCGCCGTGCTTGCCGCCGAACTCGCGACCGCGCGGTGACGTGCCGGCCTGGAAGAGCACCGGGGTGCCCTGCGGGGAGTACGACGAGTTTCCGTAACCGTGTGACTTAAAGTACGGACCATCGTGCTCGATGCGGTGCACCTTGGCCGGGTCAGCGAAGCGACCGTTCTTGTCGCGCTCGAGCGCGTCACGCTCCCAGGCGCCCTCCCACAACTTGTAGACGACCTCCATGAAGTCATCCGCCATGTCATAACGCTCATCGTGCGCCACCATCGGAACACCGAACGCCTGCGATGCGGTCTCAGCGGTACCCGTCGTGACGACGTTCCACCCGATGCGCCCACCGGAGAGGTGGTCGAGGCTCGCAATGCGGCGAGCGAAAGCGTAGGGCTGTTCAAGAAGAGTGGATCCCGTGAGCACGAGTCCGAGGTTCGTGGTCGTCGAGATGAGGGCAGCAGCCAGAATCGCGGGGTCGAGGCGCGGCAGGTCGAGGCCCTCGACCGAGCAGATCTCGGGACGCTCACCGTTGACGTCAGCCCAACCCCAGGCATCCGCCAAGAACATGAAATCAAAGCCGGCCTCTTCACAGACGGCAGTGATCTCACGCCAGTAGTCGAGGCGGTCAAACATGTCGCGCTTGTTGTCGGGATGACGCCACGTGGACGTTCCCGAGTCGTTGGCCTGGGGGTTTTCGAATAGACCGAAGCGGAGCTTCTTCATGGTGAAACCTTTCGTGGTGGGAAGAAAGTGTGGGGGGCGGAAGAGGGCAGAGTGGTGGCGGGAAAAGGTGCCGAGGCGCTCGATTTAGCGGTTCGCGGCGGCCCCGTCACTCCACCAGAGCACTCGCTTGCGAACGAGAGCGAGAAGAGAAATAAGGATGACTCCCATGACGCAGAGCAGCGCAATGCTCGCCCACGTCACCGGCAGGTTGGCTTGTGCAGCGGCGATCGTGACGAGTGATCCAAGGCCGGCCTGTTGACCTGCGGCGACAAACTCGGCAACGGCCGCGCCGACAATCGCGAGGGGAAGCGCAATGCGCAGCCCCGCGAAGACATACGGCATCGAACCGGTGAAGCGCAGGTCACGGAAGATCTCCCAGCGGCTGGCATGCAGTGTCTTCATCACGTCGAGAGCACGGTCATCCACATCTCGCAGCCCGGCAAGCGAGTTGACGAGCATGGGGAAGAACACGACAAGTGCGGTCACGATGAACTTGGGGGTCATGCCGAAGCCGAAAGCTACGACGAGCGCGGGAGCGATTGCGACAATCGGAGTCACCATCACGACGACCACCAGCGGCATGATGGCGCGCTCCATGATCTGGAACTCGGCCATGATGATCGCCAGAATGAAGCCAGCGAGGATGCCCGAACTCGCGCCCACGGCAACCTCAAGACTCGTCACGAGCATGTTCGCCCAGTACGTGTCGGCATCCGTGATGAGGCTCATCCAGACCTGGTCGATTGTCGGAATCACGTAGGGATTCGCTATCGCGGTGATCTGCCAGAGCGCGGCCGCAATGACGAAGGTGATTACCGCCGGGGCCCAGTTAGTCCAGCGCAGATTCTGCTTGAACTTGGCGGAAGCCAGCGGCGAGAATCGACGGCCCGTGGCACTTGTCGCTGCCTGAACGGCGAGGGCGGAGGTTTCAGTTGTTGACATGGTGTCCTCGTTCTTGCGTGACCTAGGCACTCTTTTGTCCCATCACTTCGCGCAGCGTTTCGCGAACGTGACCTTCAAGGTCGCGGAACTCATCGGTCGCGTAGACGTCGACCGTGCGCGGGCGCGGCAAGGGAACATCGATGATCTCCGCAATGTGGCCGGGGTGGGCCCCCATCACCACAATGCGGTCGGAAAGCATGATGGCCTCCGGCACCGAGTGCGTCACAAACATGACGGCCTTGCGGTTGGACTGCCAAAAATCGAGAAGGCCGAGTCGCTGAGCATCGCGGTTCATCTCATCGAGAGCAGAGAAGGGCTCGTCCATGAGGAGCACGCTCGGGTCGAACACGAAAGCGCGAGCAATGGCGACGCGCTGCTGCATACCGCCAGAGAGCTGCCCCGGGTACTTATCGAGCGCGGCGCCCAGACCGAACGATTCCAGAATCTCGCGCGGATCACGCAGGTTGCGGTTTGCATTCGCTTGGGGGTTCACCGTCATCGGTAGGCGCACATTGTCGAGCACCGTGCGCCACGGGAGCAGTGCGGGCGACTGAGGAACAAGACCGATCATCTTGTTCTTCGTGGCGGCTTTCACCGTCATCCCGTCGACCTTGACGGTGCCGCTGTCTGCTTCGATGAGGCCGGCAACGGTCTTGAGCAGCGTCGACTTTCCGCAGCCACTCGGGCCGATAACGGAGACAAACTCGCCCATCTTGATGGAGAGGCTCACGTGGTTGAGCACGAGCGAACGCGCCCCCTCGGGGCCGAAGCTCTTAGAGACGTCCTCAATATGAACGCCGGCGTGTGGCTGTGCGGTTTCCACAGTTACTCCCTGAGTTGTGATGCCGGATGCCGCACCGGGTGGGGTGGTGCGGCATCCGAGCGGGGTGGTCGGGTTAGTTTCCCGGCCAGATCAGTTCGCCGTCTGTATAGAGATCAGAGACGAGGGTTTCATCCATCATGTCGGTAATAGCAGGAAGGCTGTCGACGTTGCCGTACTGCTTGACGAGTTCGTACTCGGCCTCCCAGTCAGCGGCAGTCTGGGCTCCGGGGAGCCCACTGTTGCTGTTCTTGACCCACTGCGATTCCACATTCCACGTGCGTTCGAGCTGTTCGCGCGGGAAGGCAGATCCTTGGCCGTTGTCTTCGGCCAGCTGCGCGATCATGTCGAGGCACTCATCAGAGCTGTCAAGGCAGAACTGCAGAGCGTGCAGTGAAGCGCGCATGAAGTCAGCGGCGACTTCGCGGTTTTCGGCGAGGAACTGAGAGTTGACCTCCATGACGTTGTAGGTGCCTTCAACACCAACGTCGGAGGGGAAGAATTCACTGAACGGAAGCCCCTGTGCCCGCAGGTTCTCGGGCTGGTTCGAGGCGTAGCCGACGATGGCATCGACCTGGCCGCGGGTGACGACGGTGGGGTCGTAGTTGGTCATCTTGATCAGTTCGACCTTGCTGACATCGACGTCAGCGGCATCCAGCATCGCCGAGGCGATGGGCGTGAGGTTGATGAAGTAACCGAGCGAACCACCTTCGAGGTCCTTGAGGCTCTTGATTTTCTCGTTGGCGAAGATCGAGAACGGCGGGGTGTTGCCGTAAGTCGCTACTGCCGTGAGGTTTTGGCTATTGGCGGCGGCGAGCATGACGTCGGATGCCGAACCGAGGGCGGTGAATTCGGCCTGACCTGAGGAAACGAGCTGCTGCCCGTTCGCTCCCGAGGCGTTGATCTCCACGTCAAGGCACAGGTCCTTGAAGTAGCCGAGTTCGTCAGCAAGGAATACGTCGACCTGACCGGCGCTGGCCGAGTAGCCGTAGCCGGAGATGTAGGTGATGGTGCCTGCCGCGGCGTTGCGGTCACACGCCTCTTGGGAGATCAGGAGGTCGTCAGCGTCGGGAATCGAAGGTTCTTCGGGTGCTGTGCAGGCGGAGAGCGTGAGTGCTGTGGCCAAGAGTCCTGCGATGCCGAGGCCTCGCAATTTCTTGGAGTCAAGAGGTGTCTTCACTTTGATCCAGGTTCCTTCCTAGGCCGTATCCGTCATTGGATGGCTAGACAAAACGTACATGATCAAGATTGACTGTGCAAACTTGATTTTCCATCACTGCAGCCGCCTTCCCCACGCGCAACACTCGCGGGCGAGAAGACGCGTTGGTGAGACGCAATGCGCGCCGGAGGGCGCACACACGGTTTCTTATGACGTTAGCGGAGGTAGGCGCCGGTCAGTAGGTGCGCGTAGGGTTCGCCGCTCGCACCTCGTCGAGAACCGCATCGGCGACATCTCCCGTGAGTTGCGTGCTCGTCCCCGAAACATAGATCCACAGGTCGTTCACGAGATAGTGAGTCTGCGCGGTCCACCCCACCGAAGTCTCGAACTCTTTCTCCAGCGTGGACACCATCCCCGAGCTCGCACCAGTGAATCCCGTACTGAGAAGTGCCTCGCGCAGTGCGGTGGCATCCGCGTCGGAAATATCGGCTACCGCAACACCAAAGCCGCCATCCGAATTCGGAACACCCCAAATACAGTTCTTAGCAATGGAGGCATTGCCCGCCGCGGTGTCGATCTCGGGCAGCTCGTCACCGCGAACCGGAATCGCGTCGTCAGCCCCCAAAACAACGGTCGAGGGAGAGAACAGATTCTTCGCGTCGTTCAGCGGCAGCAGCGTGTCACAGCCC
Organism: Salinibacterium sp. 10G20-15; assembly: GCF_057365065.1. NCBI lineage: Bacteria > Bacillati > Actinomycetota > Actinomycetes > Micrococcales > Microbacteriaceae > Salinibacterium > Salinibacterium sp. 10G20-15. Next base: position 1,199,694 of record NZ_CP195118.1, on the reverse strand, counting down.
GGGAGGATCAGCGGGTCCGGGGTCGGAATCGGACTAGAACTCGGCGACGCCGTGGCTGGTGGAGCGCTCGCTGTCGTTGCGCTTTCTGGCTCCGCAGAAACGCATCCGGCAAGCATCCCACCCACAAACACCGAGGATGCCGCAGCCGCCATCATCTTTCTGTCCCACCCACTGTTCATAGCTGAAGAGTAACCCCGCAACCTGCCGAGAGGAAGAGAGTAATAGTTACTTCATTGCCCGCGCGGAGTGCCCGCGAGCGCCGCTAGCTCGACTGACGAGCTAGCTGGCCCAGAGCATCCGCATCGACAATGACAACGCGAGCCCGGCCCTGCCGAATGATGCCGCGGCTGGCCAGTTCAGACATTGTTTTGCTGGTCGATTCGCGAGTTGCGCCGAGCAGGCCCGCGAGTTGGTCATGGCTGAGACGGATGGTCGGATGCGTGAATCGCGGAGTGCGGGCAGACTCCGCCAACCGAAGCAGCGTGCTGCACACTCGCGACTGCAGCGGACGCAAAGCGAGATCGGTGAGCCGCTCTTCGAGCCGCACAACCTGCTCCCCCAGATGGCGCGAGATGCGGATTGCGATGCGTGGGTCGGCGATGAGGTAGCGCTCGACATCCGCTGTGTTCATGAGACAGATCTCGACGTCGTCGATCGCTTCGGCGTAGTTGTCGTACATGCGCTGGCCGACCATCATCATCTCGCCAAAGACTGCACCGGGTTCGAGGATCGCCATCGTGAGGGCTTTACCGTCTTCGGTGACGCGAAAGATGCGGATGCGGCCCTTCTTAAGAATGAAGAGCGCGGTGACGGGTTGGCTTTGGCTGAATACCAGCTCGCCCGCCGCGTAGGAACGCGACGGGGCGAGCCGATCCATCGCGTCGAGCTCGTCAGCAGAGAGATCCGCGAAAAGATCTACCTCGCTCAGGCAACTGAAGGAACCGTTGTCGATTGGCATGAGCGGTTCCTGATCCCTTCGCTGCGGCGACCACGGGCGGTCGCTCGCCAGCGGTGCAGACGCAACCTGCGCGCCACAGGAAACCATAATTACACGGTCAGGCTGGTTATTAGCGGTACTCGGGATTGGCGTCGAAGCCGAAGCGTTCGCCATCGTTCCACTCTTTTCGCGAGTTGCCGTAGGCGGGGATGCCGCCGGAGTTCTTGAGGATCGAGGCCAGATGCATGAGGTTCCACGACATGAAGGTGGTGTTGCGGTTCGTAAAGTCGTTCTCTGGGCCCCCCGAGCCCTCGTCGAGGTAGCTGGGGCCGGGGCCGATCTCGCCAAGCCAGCCGGCATCCGCTGCGGGAGGGATAACGTAGCCAATGTGCTGCAGGCTGTAGAGAACGGACATGGCGGAGTGCTTGACGCCATCTTCGTTACCGGTGAAGAGCGCGCCGCCGACCTTGCCGTAGAAGACGTACTGGCCCTTGTCGTTGAACTCACCACTCATCGCGTAGAGACGCTCGATGAGCATCCGCGTCACGGACGAGTTGTCGCCGAGCCAGATCGGTCCACCAATGACGAGGATGTCGGCCGCTTCAATGAGGGGCCAGACTTCGTCGATCCAGGCGTCCTTCTCCCAGCCGTGCTCGCGCATGTCGGGGTAGACGCCGATCGCAATGTCGTGGTCGACGAAACGCAGGCTGTCGACATGAACTCCGGCACTACGCATGAGGTCGATACTCGAATCCATGAGCCCCTGCGTATGGCTCAGCTCGGGGCTCTTCTTGAGCGTGCAGTTGATGAAGACAGCCTTGAGCCCGTCGTAGCGGGGAGCGCCGGCGGGAACAGAATTCTCAGTAGTTTCGGTAGCCATGACCCGATGCTACGGGCGAGCCCTCCCTGCGAACTGTGATCTAGCGTACGGTTCGCTGAACAGTGCGCTGCTAAACATGACTGAGGGCAGACGCCCTTCTCGAAAGGATTACGCATGCCCGCTCAGTGGGATCTCATCGTCATCGGCTCCGGCAGCGCCGGAATCGTGGCCAGCAAGACCGCCGCTCGCTTTGGGGCGCGCGTGCTGCTCGTTGAACGACACCGCCTCGGTGGGGACTGCTTGTGGACCGGCTGCGTTCCCTCCAAATCACTGATCGCCGCCGCTCATGCCGCCAACGTTGCACGCACGTCGGAACGCTTCGGCGTCGCCGCTGAGAACGTGACGGTCGACTTCGCGAAGGCAATGGGCCACGTGCGGAGCGCCGTGGCGACGATTGAACCGCACGATTCGGTGGAAGCCTTCGCCGAGTTTGGCATCGAGGTCGCTCACGGCGAGGCGCGTTTCACGGGCCGCCACTCTCTCGAAATCGACGGCACCCGCCACACCTTCGTGCAGGCGGTCATCGCTACCGGCACCGTGCCGCGCGTTCCCACCTTTACGGGCACCGACAGCGTCCAGATGCTCACGAGCGACAGTATGTGGGAGCTCGATGTACTCCCCCAGCGCCTCGTCGTGCTCGGCGGCGGCGCCATTGGCAGTGAACTCGGCCAGGCAATGGCGCGACTCGGTTCTGACGTGACGATCGTGAACCGCAGCAACCGCATCCTTCCCGGAGAAGAAGAGCGCGCCAGCGCCGTGCTTCAAACGGCTTTCGACCACGAGGGCATCACCGTGCTGAACGGACGCAGCGCCGTTGAAGTGGTTTCGAGCGACGGTCTCAGTGGCGAACTCATTCTTGACGACGGCACCCACGTGCCCTTTGATCGACTGCTCGCCGCTATCGGCCGCACCCCTAACCTCGACACCCTTGCCCCCGAAGCCGCCGGCGTTGCCGTCACCGACCAGGGCTACGTTGACGTGGATGCCTCACTGCGCACCGCCAATAAGCACATTTGGTCGGCGGGAGACGTGGCTGGGTTGCCGAAGTTCAGCCACATTGCTGGTGTGAGCGGCGGCATCGCCGGCACCAACGCCATCCTCGGATTGCGTCGCACGTTCAACGAAGCGGTCGTGCCCCGCGTGACTTTCACCTCCCCCGAAATCGCCGCCGTCGGCCTCACCGCTGCGGATGCCGTCGACGGCAAGCACCGCGTCTTCACGGGCGAGCATGGCTCCACCGACCGCGCCATCGCCGAGGGGGAAAAGGATGGATTCGCGCAAATCGTCGTGAGCTCACGCGGCCGCGTTCTCGGGGGAACCATCGTCGGGCCCCGTGCTGGCGAGAGCCTTGGCGAACTTACTGTCGCCGTGAGCGCCAAGCTGTCGACGAGCGCGCTGGCTAGCGCCACCCACGCCTATCCGACGTTCAGCGATGCGCTGTGGAACGCCGCCATCGCCGACGTGCAGTACCGCTTGAAGAGCGGCATTGTGAAGGCGGGCATCCAGTTGTTGGTTCGCGTGCGTCGGGCGATGGTGGGCAAGCCCCGCGCCTAGCGTGGTGAGGCGTGCGGTCGTGGCGCGCGTGCTGCGTGCTGCGTGCTGCGACGAAGCAGCTAGCGCAGCAGGCGATAGCCGACGATCATGCGCTGGGCAGCACTGACAAGAACGACAATGCTCCAGACGATCGCGATCTGCCAGGCGATGAACGGCAACACAAGCCACAGGGTGTGAACGAACACTGTCTCACCGCCTTCGGCGATGCGACCGAGAAAGAACAGCGAGCGGTTGTCGTCGTCAGAGAGTGTGCGGCCCGTGCGCTCAGCGATCGACGAGAACGCCAAGAACGCGGCTCCGTTGATGTAATAGGCAAACAAGACGACCAGGAACGGCCACCACGGCGCACCGAACGCGGTCGTCGCACCCACCGCAACGCCCAGAACGGTCGCGCCGTACGCCACAAAGTCGGCGACGATGTCGAGAAAGCCGCCCGCTTCGCTTGCGGTAGGCGAACGAGGCGCGGATGCCGCCGCGAGCCGGCGCCGAGCCAGCGTTCCGTCGAGCCCGTCGAGCACTCGCGACCCCAGCCACGCGACCACCGCTAGCGCCCACAATTGAGTGGCGGCGAGCGCCGCACTGCTCAAGCCGAGAACGAGTCCGGCCACAGTGAGGCGGTCGGGCGTGATCCAGGGCACGTCAATAGCGGAAGCCATGGTGTTCAGAGGCTTGCTGACTGCTCGACGCAGCTGGACATCCAGCACGGTTAGTCGTTCTCCACCGCGGCAGGGTCGGTGGCGGGATCAGCGATCTCTGCTGTTTCGGGAGTTGCGAGAGCCGAGTCTGTGCCTGCGGCCGCTGCTGCGGCGGCATCCTTCTTTCGAATACGACCGGCGACAATCCCACCGCCAATCGTCAAGACTGCGAGAGCGGCGAGAGCGACATAGAAACCTCCGTTGAGCTCGGCCCCGTAGGCACCGACGGCAACGAAAGCCATCGTGCCGGGAATGATGCCAATGGTGGTGCCGATCATGTAATCGCGAACACGCACCGCCGTAAGACCTGCAGCGTAGTTGATCACGGTGAAGGGAACGAGCGGAATGAGGCGCAGCACAATCATCGAGAGCAGCCCGCGCTTTTTCAGCATGTCGTCGACGGCACGTACACGACCACCGGTGTACTGCTCCACAGCATCGCGGCCGAGCATCCGCCCGATCCAGAACGATGCCGCCGCTCCCGCAACAGCTCCGGCCAGCACCAGAAGAGTGCCAACCCACAGCCCCCACGCGAGCCCCGCAGCAATGCTGATGACCGCTTTCGGGGCGGGCGTAAGAGTGAGGATCGCGTAGGCGAGGATGAAGATCGCAGCGCCGGTTAGCCCGGTGCTTTCTGCCCACTCTTGAATCGCATCCACTGAGGGAATTTCGATTGTCACCGCCACGATGACGATGGCGATAAGAAAGACGACGAACGCGCCAGCTTTCCACAGAGCAGCGGAACGTTTCTTAGTCATGGCTCAATCGTAGGGCGGGGGTTCCGACTTCGTTTGTGATGTGGCTTACTGAAGGGAGATGTTGTGCGCCCTTAATGTGGGACTGCGCTGCGTCGGGCATCTGGGCAGCCTACTTGTTGGCCCTCACACTCTAAGGAGCACTTGCGTGCACACCTGGTCGCAGTTTCGCCTCATGACTCCATTCCGCCCCGGGCGCGCACGGCGCCGCGCTGTTGCCGCTCTCTCGGTCGCGGCAGCGAGCACCGTTGTTCTCACCGCGTGCTCGGCACCGTCACCAGCCCCGGTGGGTCTCGAGTTCACTGACTGGTCTGACGTACAGGGTGCTGCCGACGGTCAGACCGTGAAGTTGTGGATGTGGGGCGGTGACGATCAGGGCAACGCCTACGTTGACGATGTGTTGGCTCCGGCCGCGGCGGCGCAGGGCGTCACGCTCGAACGGGTGCCGATCGCGGACACGAAGGATGCCCTCAATCGCGTTTTTACTGAGCTGCAGGCTGGCCGAAACACGGATGGCGCTGTCGACCTCGTGTGGATCAACGGCGACAACTTTCGCACCGGCAAGCAAGCGGATGCCTGGCTCTGCGAGTGGACCGACCTGCTGCCCAACATGACCGCGGTCTCCGCCACCGACCCGCTACTCACGGAAGACTTCGGAACAGCCGTTGACGGCTGCGAAGCCCCCTGGCACAAGGCCCAGTTCTCTTTCGTTTACAACGCGGCAAACGTTGAGAACCCGCCGACGACGGTCGACGGCATTCTCGATTGGGCCGAGGCTAACCCCGGCCGCTTCACCTACCCTGCCGCTCCCGACTTCACGGGCTCGGCCTTCTTGCGGTCGGTGCTGTACAGCGAGTCTGGTGGCTACGAGAATGTGCCATCGACGTTCAGTGATGAGGCGTTCGACGAGTTATCCCCTGCGCTGTTCGATCGGTTGGAAGCGCTCGCCCCGTCACTGTGGCGCGAAGGCAGCACCTACCCCGCGACATCCGAACAACTCACCAAGCTCTTCGCCGACGGCGAGATCGACATGATGATGACCTACGGCCCAGCGACCCTCACGGCCCTCGTCGAGAACGGCACCCTGCCCGACACCACGCGAGTGCTGACGGTGGAGGACGGCACGCTCGGCAACGCCAGCTTCTTCGGCATCCCCAGCAATTCGGGCAACATCGCGGGTGCCATGGTTGTCGCCAACGAAGCCCTGTCGGTGGAGCAGCAGGTCGCGAAGGCTGACCCTGCGGTGTGGGGTCAGTTCACCGTTCTTGATCTGGATGCTCTCTCCGCCGCTGATCGCGAACTCTTCGACGCTCTGCCGCAATCACCGATCGTGCCGAGCTTTGACGTGCTGTCGCGCAACGCCAACCCGGAGCTTTCTGCCGAGTGGGTTCCCGCCCTCGACGAGGCCTGGCGCACTCGGATCGCTGCGGGTCAATGACAGCAGCCCTGACGCGACCAGTGCGACCGCTGCGACGCCAGCTGCGCGCGGCACTGCTCGTTCTGCCCGCGGTCATCCCGGTTGCCTTCGTGGCGATCGGTGGAGTGGGCACGACTCTGCTGCAGAGCCTCGGTCTCATGCCGTTGGTCGGTTCCGCCGAGCTCAGTACGGCGGCCTTCGACGACAGCGATGAGCTGCTCACCTCAGCGTTGCTTTCCCTCTCGATCGCCGTGGTCTCCACCGCCATCGCCGCGGTCGTCGGTTTTTTCGCCGCCGTCGTGATCATTTCGGGTAACTGGGGCGGCCGCATCGTCGCCGCCGTGAGTGCCGCAGCGGTGACGGTTCCGCACCTCGTCGGCGCCGCAACCGTAGGGCTGCTGCTCTCCGACTCCGGCGTGCTCGCCCGACTGTTCGGGGTCGCGCCCGACGCGTGGCCTGCGCTCGTTGCTGGCCCCACCTGGTTCGCCGTGATTGCCGAATACGCGTGGAAAGAGTCGGCCTTCATCGCGCTCATCATCGTCGGAACCCTCGCCACTCGCATCACGTCGTACGACGAAACCGCCGCCGTTCTCGGCGCGCACCGTTTCGCGCGATTGCGACTCGTGCTCTTTCCGTTGGCGGCACCGTCACTGCTGGTGGCATCCGCGATCGCTTTCGCGTACACGCTTGGCTCCTATGAAGTGGCGTGGATGCTCGGTCAGACGTACCCCGAACCGCTCTCGGTCATGGCGCTGCGCCTCTTCAACTCCGCAAGCCTTACCGCTCGCCCAGAGGCAGCAGCCATTGGCGTGATTACCGTCATGCTCACGGCCGTCGTTGTGGCCGCCGCGATGCTCGGACTGCGACGAATGCGAGCGTGGCGATGACTCTCTCCACCAGCAACGTCGACGTCGATCGCGCGCAGCGGGTTCAGCACGAACGCCGGATGCCGGGCGACGCTGGCCGCCCCCTTTCGCAGTCCCGGGGAGTGATGCGCACCGCGCGCATCGGCTCGACCGCCCTCATGTCGCTGTGGTTCGCGCTGCCGTTCTTGCCGCTCGTGCTGTGGTCGTTCGCGAACTCGTGGTCGGCGCCCGACTTGCTGCCGATGACGCTGGGGGTGGATGGTCTCACCGCCGCCCTCGCGAATGGTGCTGTGACTGCCTTTGGTGACTCGCTGCTGCTCTCGCTCATCGTCGCTGCCATCGCCACTCCCCTCGGAGCCATGGCGGCCCGCGCGCTCTCCCGTCGCACCCTGCCGTTCGGTCGGCTCGTGAGTGTGCTGCTCTTCTCCCCGGTGCTGCTTCCCCCGTTCGCCGCCGTTCTCGGCATCAACGTGGTGCTGTTGCGGGCGTGGGTGCCGCCCGAGTTCGGGGTGATTCTGGTGCTCGTGGTCGTGGCGATCCCGTACACAACTTTCTCGATGCGAGTCGCGTATGCCGCCTACGACGACGGCTTCGATGAGGCCGCGCGCACGCTCGGTGCCACCTCCCGGTTCGCGCTGTGGCGCATCCACCTTCCGCTTATTGCGCCGGCGTTGGCCCGCTCGGCGTTCCTCGCGTTTGTGGTCGGTTGGAGCGATTACCTCGTCACTCTGGTGGTGGGTGGCGGGCAACTGGTCACCTTGCCGCTAATCATCGCTTCCAGTGCATCCGGCATCGGCAATGAGTCGAGCGTGGCTGTGCTGTCGCTCTCCGCGGTGCTCCCGCCGCTTATCCTTCTCGCGTTCGTTTCGCGTGCCCGCAACCTCAATCCAGGGAAGCAGTCATGACCCCCACACCAACAGCCGCAGCACCAACAGCCGCGGGGCCAGTAGCCGCCGAAGCCGCACCCTCGGCGATCACGCTCACCGGCGTCACAAAGACCTACTCGGCAACATCGCCGGCGGCGCTGCAGGGCGTGAACCTCGACATTCTGCCCGGCACGAGCACTGCCATCGTCGGGCCGAGTGGCTCAGGTAAGAGCACAATCTTGCGCATCATTGCGGGCCTCGAGGATGCCAATGGCGGCCGGGTGCGCTTGGCCGGTCGCGATGTCACGGCACTGCTTCCCGAAGAGCGCGGCATTGCGATGGTCTTTCAACGCCCGCTGCTCTTCCCGCATTTGACGGTGCTCGACAACGTTGCGTTTGCCGATCGTGCCGCGGGTCTCAGCCGAGCGCAAGCGCGCGACCGTGCGCGCGAACACCTCGAACTCGTACACATGGCGGAGTTTGGTGGGCGCTCCCCGCACTCGCTGTCGGGTGGCCAACAGCAACGGGTTGCCGTCGCCCGGGCGCTCGCCGCGAAGCCTTCGGTGCTGTTGCTCGACGAACCGTTCAGCGCTCTCGATCCGGGGCTCAAAGATGACATGCACGCGATGATCGCCGAGATTCGCCAGGCCGTGAACCCGACCATCCTGTTCGTAACGCATGACCGCGATGAGGCCAGCGCCATGGCCGAGCGCATCGTCGTTCTTGAGAACGGGCAGCTGCTGCAGCACGACACCGTCGATCACGTCTTTCATCGCCCCGCCTCCCTCGCGGTCGCCCGGTTGCTGGGCGGCAAGAACGCCTTCGCGGGCACGATCGAGAATGGCGTGCACCGTTCTGCTCTCGGCGACGTCGCGCTCGACGGCGATGTCGCATCCGGCCCCGCCACGCTCGTCTTTCGCCATGAAGCCGTCACCTCCACCCTGCGCCAACCCACGAGCGGGGCGGATGCTGACGCTCTCGCCACCCGTCACGCCGATGCTGCCGCGTGCCAACGCTTCGGCCCGCGCGAACTGCACGGTGTCGTCACGTCCACCGTTCAGCGGGGCCCGCGCCGCGAGATCATCGTGCAGGTCGCGGATGCCGAGGTGTACACCGAGGCAGCCCCCGGGCATCCGCTTTCGGTCGGTGATCTCGTTACCGTGAGCCTGCCGTGCGAAGCGCTCTGGGCTGTCCCGGCGAACTGAGGGCTTAGCCCGTCGCAGTAGCTCGGGTTCGAGCTCAGTCAGCCTCGGCGGCAAACTCCCATACGGTGCTCCTATGGTGGAACCATGAAGTACCGAAACGAGCCGATCTATACGGCTGCGATCGGTGCGGGCCGTGCCATGTTCGGTGCTCTCCGCGTTCGTCGCACCGTCATCGGCGCCGAGAATCTGCCGGACTCGGGCGGCGCCGTCATTGCGATGACGCACTTCGGGTATCTCGAATTCGCCCTCGTCGAGTGGGCTTTGTGGCTGCACAATCGCCGCCGCATCCGCTTCATGGCGAAGAAGAGCGTGTTCGACAAACCCATCGTTGGCTCGTTCATGCGCAACATGAAACACATCCCCGTTGATATGAAGGCGGGAGCCTCGGCCTACGCGGCTGCGGTGAAGGCGTTGAAGTCGGGCGAACTCATCGGTGTCTTTCCCGAAGCCGGCGTGAGCGCGTCGTACACGATTCGCGACTTCAAGACGGGGGCGGTACGACTTGCCGCCGAAGCGGGCGTACCTCTTGTGCCCCTCGTTCTGTGGGGCGGCCAGCGTCTTCTCACGAAGAACCGCAAGATCACGCTGAGTGAGCGCACGAATGTTCCTGTTGTGATGGTCGTGGGTGAGCCGATCACGGTAGCCCCGACGGACGACGCCATCGAGGCGACCGCGAAGCTCAAGACCACAATGGAAGGCCTGCTCGAAACCGCGCAGAAGTCGTATCCCGTCGAGGGAGCAGGCCAATGGTGGTTCCCGCGCCACCTGGGTGGCACCGCGCCCACTCCAGAAGAAGCGGCAGCGGCCGATGCCGCCCGCGATCTGCGCCGAGCGGAAGCTGCACGCAAGGCCAAGTAACGACACTCGCTGCGCGTTCCTGACTTTGGTTCACACCAAGTCGTGGCAGCATGAGCACATGGTTTATGTCGCTGATGATGCCCGTTACGAACCGATGCCCTACCGCCGTGTGGGGCGTAGTGGCCTGAAGTTGCCCGCCGTCTCGCTGGGACTCTGGCAGAACTTTGGGGATGACAAGCCGATCGCCACCCAGCGCGCCATCCTGCGCCGCGCTTTCGATCTCGGCGTCACCCACTTCGACCTCGCCAACAACTACGGCCCTCCCGCCGGTTCTGCGGAGTCGAACTTCGGCCAGATTCTGCGCGAAGACTTCCGCCCGTACCGCGACGAGATGATCATCTCGAGCAAGGCTGGCTACGACATGTGGCCGGGCCCGTACGGTGTGATGGGATCGCGCAAGTACTTGCTTGCAAGCCTCGACCAGTCCCTCAACCGCCTTGGTCTCGACTACGTTGACATCTTCTACTCTCACCGTGCCGACCCCGACACTCCTCTGGAGGAGACGATGGGTGCCCTGCACACTGCCGTCACGTCGGGCCGCGCACTCTATGCGGGAATCTCGAGCTACTCCCCCGAACTCACGCGCGAAGCCGTGCGAATCATGAATGACCTCGGAACGCCGCTGGTCATCCACCAGCCCTCGTATTCGATGTTCAACCGGTGGATCGAAGCCGACCTTCTCGACACCGTCGACGAACTCGGCCTCGGCGTTATTGCCTTCTCGCCGCTCGCCCAGGGTCTACTCACCGACCGCTACCTCGGTGAGATTCCCGCCGACTCGCGCGCAGCCAAGGGTGGCTCGCTCAAGTCGGGAATGCTCAACGACGAAACGCTCGGTCGCGTAAAGGCGCTCAACGAGATCGCTTCGGGGCGAGGCCAGTCACTCGCCCAGCTCGCCATCTCGTGGGCACTGCGCAACGACCGTGTCACCTCGGCCCTCATCGGCGCCTCAAGCGTGACGCAGCTCGAACAGAACCTTGCCGCGGTTCAGAACCTTACTTTCGAGGATGCTGAACTGGCTGCAATCGACGAGCACGCCAAGGATGCCGGCATCAACCTGTGGGCAGCATCGAGCGCGGTTTCCTAAGCCGCCACCGCACAACAGCCGCAGTCGCTGTGGGAGGGTGAAGCGTGAGCTCTCCCACGGCGCAGCAATACCACGACGAAGTACTCGGCGCGCTTGCCGCGCTCGCCCGCGAAACTGGCATCTCGCCTGAACGGGGTGAACTCGTGCGGGCTGATCGTCGCTCCGAGTTCGAGTACTTCGGTCTGCGCACGCCCGACCGACGCCGCCGAGGCGCCGCTGGTTTCTCGTTCACCGGCCAGGATTCGGCATCCGTCCTCGCTGCGTGGGACGAGATCTGGAACCTGACCAACAACGGCGACGTGATGTTTGCGGCACTCGATTTCTATCGGCGACGGATCGGTTCGCGCTCCTGGACTCCCGACGACAGCGCCGGGCTCTGGAGCACCGCCGTGGGCTGGATCGAGCGCATTGACAACTGGGCTCATGCCGACGAACTTGCCCGACTGTATTCGTTCGCGCTGGCCGACCAGCCAGAACTCGTGTTCCCGACGCTCGAGGAGTGGAGCCGCTCCGACAACGAATGGCAGCGCCGCATCGCGATGGTGAGCCTCATCCACTACAGCGGCAAGAACGCCGTCTTCCTGCCGATCGAGCCCAGCCTTCGTGTGCTCGCCAACTGCACGGGCGACCGGCGCGAAACCGTCTCGAACGCGCTCGGTTGGGTGCTGCGCGAACTGCTGGCCGTGCATCCGGATGCCGTACTCGCGTTTCTTGAGACGCACGCCGCGAGCATGCCGCGGCCCGCCATCCGTCGCGCCACGGAACGCCTACCGCAGCCAGAGCGCGACCGCGTGCGCGCTTCGCTCGCTTAGCGATGATCCGGTCAGTCATTCGGTAAAACCTCCGCGCTGTTCTCGTCCGGCGACGACGCCTACGGCGTCGACCCCCGCGACTTCTGTCGCGAGCCCACAGCCATGGCCGTGCCGCCGATGCACAGCACCGCTGCACCTACCGCAATAGCTACTGCATACGCTCGAGAGTCCAAGCTCGCTCCCGCAGCAGAAGCACGGAACGAAACCCACGAGAGAAGCTGCGACGTGACTATCGTCGCCAGCGTTGAAGAAAGTCCAAGAATAGGCACGCTCACTGCGGTGATGCGCCCCATGAATCCGGGCGGGGTGGCGGCCTGCAGAATGGGACCCTGCGCCACCACATAGACGGCAAACGCGATTCCGGAAAGCAGCATCAGTAGTGATGCCGACCAGAAGTCACGGGTAAAGGCGTAGCCGAAATAACTCAAGCCGAGTAGAACAATCGCGATCGGGAAGAGCCGTTCACTTCCGAGCTTACGCAGAAGTGGGATGGCGAAGACAGCGCCAATGAGCCCGCCGACCGAGAATGTCGCAGCAACGATGCCATACTGCGCGGCGCTGAGCTGAAGCGTTTCGAGCGCGAAGAGCGACAACACGGCGTTGTTGATTCCCAACGCGACGCCGTAGAGGCCAACACCCACGATCACAAGCCGTACCGATCGCACTCGCCATGCCGTTGCGAGCCCGTTTCGAAAGCGAGACCAGAACGCCGTGATCTCGGGATCGGAAACCGGTACCACCGCGAGCTTTCTCGTTTGGGTTATGACTAGCGCCGACACCAAAAAGGTCAGCATGGTTGTCGTGAGCGCAGGGATGGCGCCGTAGAGCGCAAACAACGTGGGGCCAAGCGCAGCCGCGATGCTCGCGACACCCAGGCTTGCGAACATGCTCTTGCTCGACGCATCTACGCGCCGCGAAACCGGGATCACTACGTGCATGAGGGCCGCTCGTGCTGGATTGAAGAACTGCGAAAGCACCGAGATGCACACGAGCAGACAGAGCAACGAGCCGATCATCAGTCCTCTACTGGGCGTGGTCGCTGCGAGAACAATGACCGGAGCTATCAGGACGGCACGCATCAGGTCGGCCTTGATCATGGTGGGCTTGGCACTCCACCGATCTACCCATACCCCGGCGAACGGCGCCACAAAAAGTCGCGGGGCTGATGACGCAATCACCACGGCAGCCACGTAAGTGGGAAGTAGCGGATCACCCTTAGCCAGGTCGAGTACAACCCACACCGTCACGGTCGCTCCGAGAATGAACTCACCGAACGAAGAGGTGGCTTGAGCGACCCACAGCAACGCAAAGTTTCTACTGACGAGAAATCGCGCTTCGCTGGTCATCGATCGACTACCGGTCGTGCCGCTTCTCGGAATCCTCGGGCTCTTCCGCAGCGGTCACGACAGGCTTCGTGGCGCGCTTCGACGTCTCGTCGAAGACTTGGGGATCACCGTTGCCGCCGCCATTGGCTTGCAAAACGCTCTGCGCGATGTTCGCTGCCATCGCGCCGAGGCGATAGAGGAGCGTGGTGATGGCGGCCATGCTGCAACCCTAGGCGAATAAGCGAGAAAAGTTCCGTTCAGGCTGCGCCGAGCTCCGTCGAGATGTCGCGGGCGACTGAATGCAACAGCGGCAGGTGCGCCTTGAGCGCGTTCAGGTCGGCCGCCATCCGGATCGCGGTGATCGAGAGCGCGCCCACTACACCGGCTGGTCCGTGGATGGGCACGGCGACGCAGTTCACGAAGTCTTCGAATTCGCCGTCGTCAACCGCCCAACCGCGCGCAGCAACGGTGGTGAGTTCGGCATCCAGTTCTGGGCGAGACGCCACCGTGTTCTCGGTGTACTTCTCCCAGACGACGCCGGCAAGAATGGCATCCCGATCGCTGGTGGGCAGTTCGGCCAGAATTGTTTTGCCGACGCCGCTGCAGTAGGGGCGCGCTGGGCTGCCAATGCGCGAGTACATGCGCACTCCGCTGGTGTCTTCGACCTTGTCGACATACACAATGCTGTGGTCAACGAGGGCGGCGAGGTGGATAGTGTTGCCGACCGTGCGATGAAGTTTTAACAGGCGGTCGTGCGCGATCTCCCGCAGATCAAGGCTGTCGGATGCCTGATGGGCGAGTGCGATGAGGTGCAGGCCGAGCACATACTCGCCGTTCTTTCGCTTGCGCAGGTAGCCGACCTCTTCGAGCGACTGCACTTCGCGGAACATTGTGGAGCGGTGCACTCCGAACTCTTCGGCGAGCTCACCGACACTCGCCGGGCGACGGGCGATTGAATCGACGATGCGTGCTGCACGACGAACGCTCTGCGACATCCGGGCTCCCTCTCATCGCTGCACGGGCAGAGCTTCGCCCCGCCCGCATGTTGCATTATATGCAACAGTGTTGCACAGAATGCGCACATGGTCGATAGTGGAAGCGTGCAGACGACAACCCAACCGGAGATTATTGCGATTGGCGAAACGATGGTGCTCATCACACCCACGGTCGCCGAGCCTCTCGAAACCGCCGAACTCTTCCGTCTCGAAACGGGCGGGGCGGAATCGAATGTGGCCGTACATCTCTCGGCTCTCGGCCACCACGCCGCCTGGGCAAGCCACCTCGGCACCGACCCGTTCGGTCGCCGTGTCGAACGGCAGCTTCGCGAACGCGGCGTCGACACCAGCCTCGTCAAGTTTCGCGCGGATGCCCCCACCGGCTTCTACTTCAAAGATCCCGGCAACGGTGTGACCTACTATCGCGCGGGTTCTGCTGCATCGGCCATGACACCGGATGATCTCGCCGAGGTTCCTTTTGACCAGGCTGCTATCACTCACATCTCGGGGATCACGCCGTCACTCTCGGCCACCTGTGCCGCGCTCATTGAGTCAGTGCTCGATCGCGCTCAGCAGAGCGACACTGTCGTCAGTTTTGACGTGAACTACCGTGCAGCGCTCTGGCCGGTCGCCGAAGCCGGCCCCACGCTGCTCGCTCTCGCCCGTCGTGCGAACATCGTGCTTGTCGGTCTCGATGAAGCCGCAGTGCTCTGGGGCACCACGACTCCCGAAGAAGTGCGCGCGCTACTCGGCGATCCTGACTTTCTCGTGATCAAAGACGGCGACGTCGGTGCCACCGAATTCAACGCGGATGGTCACGTGTTCGAACCTGCCCACAAGGTGGATGTCGTCGAAGCCGTCGGTGCCGGAGATGCTTTCGCAGCTGGTTACCTCAGCGGCTACCTCACCGGGCTTTCCCCCGAGCAGCGCTTGAGCCTCGGCCACGATCGCGCAGCGCTGGTCTTGAAATCCACCACCGACCTCCCCACGCTCTAACTTTTACTCCACCAACTCCTCCCTCCTCACTGTCGCTCGCTTCTGAAAGGCTCTCTCATGGCTCAGATCTCTAACGCATCGCTCGACCCGCTCTTCGACGGTCAGCCCCTCATGGCGATCCTTCGCGGCTTCGGTGTCGAGCGCAGTGTTGCTCTGGCGCGCACCGCGTGGGAACTCGGCATCGACTCCGTCGAAGTACCCATCCAGAGCGACGAAGATGTTGAAGCGCTGCGCGCCGTTGTTGCTGCGGGCAAAGAGCTCGGCAAGTCAGTCGGCGCCGGAACCGTCGTCACTCTCGAGCACGTGCGTCAAGCAGCGGATGCCGGAGCAGCATTCACCGTGAGCCCCGGCTTCGACCTCGACGTCGTTCGCGCCTCGTTCGAAGCAGGCATGCCGCCGCTTCCTGGCGTCGCGACCGCAACTGAAGTTCAGGCCGCGCAGACTGCTGGGCTTACCTGGGTGAAGGCTTTCCCGGCATCACTCTTGGGCACCGGCTGGTTTGGCGCCATGCGCGGACCGTTCCCCGCGATGCGTTTCGTCGCGACCGGCGGAATGGATGCGGGCAACGCCGGCGAATACCTCACCGCAGGCGCCAAGGTCGTTGCGGTCGGTTCGGCACTCGCCGATGAAACCCAGTTGCCGCGCCTCGCTGAGCTGCTTGCCGCCCGCGGCTAGCCCACCAGCAGAACCGACATCGAGCGCGGTTTTGTCGCTAGTTCGCTTTACGTGATTACGCCGACCACCCCAAGCTCGACCGGCCCCGGGAGAAGCGAGACCGATTCGATTCACCCCCCAGAGTGGATCACAATACTTCCCGACGACGGTTATGGCCTCGGCAACACCGAGATTGAGCATCGACCTTCTTACGCGAACGGGACAACCAATGTCAGCTCGGTCCTCGTCGCATCCTGAACGAAACGCACCTCGGACGCGATGCTCTCAGCACGCTCAGTGAGCCCCGGTAAGCCGAGCCCCCGTAAGCGAACCATCGGCACCCCCTTGTCGGCGCCCGGACCGCGAACCGCGATTACTAACTCAACCTCAGTCCAAGCGACCTCGACCTCGATCTCGACTCCATTAGCCCCACCATGCTGCATGGCGTTACGGATCCCCTCGATGGCGATCGCGAAACACTGCTCTTTCACAAAAACCGGCAGAGTTCGGCTCACACCCGAATGGACGACATTGATCTGCTCGGGCGTCAGTCCTGCCTGGTCTGCATAGCGGTCGATGGCGGTCGTCAACTCACCGTCACCTACCAACTGTCGAAGATCGAAAGCAAGCTCCCGCATGTCCTCGACGACCGTAGTCAGTGAGGAACGAGCACGATCGAGATGCCCATTGACCAAATCAGAATCGGTCTCGGACTGCGCAAGATCGACGCGAAGGATCGCTGCCGCGATCCCGTGCGTGAAACGATCGTGAAGCTCTCGACTCATCCGCAGCTGGGACTCGATATGCGCACGCTCGATCTGCTCCCGCATCACCTCGACGTAGGCAATCGCTCCCGGCGGGAACCGTCGCCAGATCGCGGCGTGCAGTGCCAGCGACACTCTGATGTCATCAGGCACGTCACTTTCGCGCGTCAAGTGTTCAACGATGATCGGCAGGGCTACCCCGAAGAGAATCTCAGCAGCCATCAGCGGCTGGGAAGGGTCGACGCCGCGCATAGCCACCAAACGCCCGTGCCGAGCGAGAGTTTCAGGCGCCCCGTACTCGAACCCCACCAAGGGCACGGGGGCCTCGTCATCGCGCGCATTTGCGAGCGTCTCATATACGATGGAGACGGTTTGTACCTCGAGAGATGGATCGAGCCCAGCCTCACCAACCAGGGGACTTCCGCGTTCTCGCAGTGCCTCCGTCAGGGCCTTCAATACAGCACCAAGCACCTTTGCGGCAGCTGCCGCACGAACTGCCGGCTTCTCGGATTGACTCATCGAGCGTCCTCGAGGATTCCCAACCGTCGGCCGGCGAGCACGGCTTGCATGCGCGTGCGGGCGTCGAGCTTCGAGAGTATCGACCCGACGTGCCGCTTCACCGTTCCCTCAGAAATGCATAAGCTCGCCGCGATATCCCGAGTGCTGCGCGCCTCAGCAAGTTGCAGCAGGATCTCGCCCTCCCGTGGCGAAAGCGGTGAAACGGCGGCGGCGGGCACCGCAGGGTCTGGCCCAGCACCGGTTTTGAGCAATGAGATGAGCTGAGCGCTTGGCATGGACTTACTTAGGAATAGATCGGCACCGTTGGCCAGTAGTTGCTTCTCGAGGAGCCTGTCGGTGAACATCGTCAGAACGAGAATTCGAACCGCAGGGACGACCCGGCGCAAACGTCGCACTACGACCGAAGCGTGGGGGCCGGGAATGCTGACGTCGAGCAACACTACGTCCGGCTGCCAGCTTGCCGCGATTTCCAGGCAATCGTCGCCATCGATTGCCTCGGCGACCTGCGCTACCTCCGGTGACTTCCCGACAATTTCACAGAGCCCCTCACGGAACAAGGCGTGGTCGTCCGCGATCAGCACCCGCAGTCCGGCGTGGTTTCGGGGTCGAGAACGCTTCGCGGCGAATGCATCCATGACCACACACGATACCGGCAGACCGTATGTGCCGAAAGGCACATATTGGACACAAACCGAGACTTCGAACCGGTCCTCTTGTAATTTGTGCTTTATTCACCAACGAATAAACCTGGCGCTGAGTCCAAGCATGATGCGAAAAGAAAAATGATGTCAACAAAGAAGGCTGTGGTCGCGACTGTCGCCGCGATCGCGATCGTCGCCGCGACGGTTACCCCTGCGGTAGCCGCTGGGTCAAACTACGGCAAGTCCTGGGAAAGCGGGGTAGGCGGAATCTTGGTCAATGGCTATGTACAGATTCAGGCCTCCTACTACGACAGCGGCCGTCACGCGAAGCCGGGATACCAGCGCTTCATTAGAGATGCCGGGCCCTCATTGGACACCGGTCGGCTGTACACCTCGTCGGCGACCTCGGCCACGTCATCGACCGTGCGGTCCCGCCAAGATCAGGTGTGGGATTCAGTGCTGTGGGGCGACCCGTACGTGACCCGCTACTACTACGGAATCCTCTACTTCTAAAAGACGAGGGCGGGTGGCGGAGCGATCCGCCACCCGCCTCGCGATGCGCGGAAAGGGCCAATCGATGCGTTCGTTCGCCATGAGTGGATTCATCGCGGTTCTCGTCGCTTTCTTCTGCTGGGCCGTCTTCTGGTCAGTGGGAGATCGGGAACAGTCGGTTTATGGACTCCCAGGAGCCACGACGGTCTTCAGCACCACGATCGGGCCGGAAGCGGTCGCCTCCACCGCGAACTCTCAGGCAAGCGACGAGATCATCGCGGCGCTGCACGAAGCGCACGTGAGTCTCGTTGTCGCGTCCGTCGGCGACGGAGTTCCAGAGCTGCTAATCGACGACTCGGGCGATCGATTGCCGTGGGCGCGGGGGCTCAGCTCCGCCACACCCGGTGACGTCTATGTCATCCGCTCGAGTTTCTCGGCCCGCCAATGGACGAACGATGCCAAGGTGTCGTTGCTGCCAAATGGAGCCCGCGTCATTGGGGCGGTCGATCCGGGCACGCCCGTCGGCGACCTTCAATTTATCCGTCCCCTCGCCGGGTCTCCGGTGGCCGTGGGAAGCTATGTTCTCGGATCGACCGACCCCGCGCTCATCTCGAAAATCGAGGACTCCCTGAGTCGCGCCGGCATGCAAGTGCAGGGCACACAGCCGCGAACGACTCTGTCAGATGTGACGCACAACTCGCTCGTGAATGTGACCGCCGCCTTCCTCGCCGCCGGCGCTCTGTGCGCCGGCGGCGCGATCATTCTGATCACCCTCGGACGCCACAATGAGGCCGAGATCCGTCGGATCCACGGGGCAACGGGAGGCGCGCTCGTAGTGCGCTGGTGGGGCCGCACAATTCCGGCGCTCCTCGCCGGAAGCGTGGTCGGAGTGGCGATCACTGGGGCGTCGACCAGGATCATCGGCGCGCAAGGGCTCTCGCCCGCCGAACTCACCACACTCGCATTCGCAGTGATACTTTCGATGCTCATCTCGACGCTGCTCTGGGCGGCCGCAGTCATCGGATCAGTGGCAGGAATGACCCGGAGTTCCCGTCGTGCGCGGTGATGCGGGAGGTGGCGTCCGACTCGCGGCTCGCTCGTGGCCGGGACTGGTCGCGATTGCGGGGATGGTGACAATCGCGGGGGTACTGTCAAGCTTCATCCTTTCGGATGTGATCTCCCAGACCCAAGTGCTGCAAGGTGGCGCTGCTCTTCGCGCGAATCACGCCGTCACCTTTACGCCGTACTACACCTCCTCCCAAGTGAGCACCATCTCGGACGAGACGATGGACGAACTAGGCGTTGAGATTGCCAACGGCGACGCATACTCCATAGTCGTGTCGAATGTTCAGGTCGACGACCCCAACTCCGCAGATGGCACCTCGGTCGTGGTGTTGGTGGGGGATGCTGTACTCGCGTTGTTTCCTGGGCTTGGACTATGTTCGCCCGCCCCCTGCGCAATGCGGGGCGCCGAGCTTGACGGAAGATTCATCCCTGACGTCCAATTTGCGGGCGAGAGCTTTAGTCGTTTCGACACCCTCGCGCCTTCCGCTACGCTCCTCGACCCGAACGTCGCAGGCCTGCAACTCGACAGCAAGATCGTGCTTCGCGTGCCCGCCGCCAACCTGACGCAATTCGACGCCTATGAGCGCGAAGAGATCCTGATGAAAGCCGTGCTGCTCGCACCAGACGCTACGGTGGTAGACCAGTACCTCACCAGAGCGGTAGCTGAGGGCCTATTTCTTGTTCCGCGCGACGTAAACGCCGACCAGCCCAGCCGTTTCCGGGACATCATGATCAGGTCGATGATGTACGTCATCGGACTCGTCGCCTTCCTCTCGCTCGCACTGTTGGCAATGTGGCTGGTCGCCGCGAGCATCTTTTCCCGCAACCGAAATGCCTTTGCGATCCGCCGTATTTATGGGGCGCCACCAGGAGCCGTCGTTCTGAGGGTCGGAGGATTCTTCGCCAGCGTGTTCGCCGTGCCCATCGCCGCACTGCTGCTCGTGACAGTGGTCGGCGGCTCGGTTCGGACCGCCGCCGTAGGGCTTGTCACCCTGCTCGTCGGCGCTGTCGTGATCATGACGGTGGCGTCCGCAGCCCGAATTCTCGCGCACGATCCCGTGGAAAGGTAGCACGATGACCACGCTCCTGAAGGCCTCAGCAGTTAGCAAGTTGTATGGAAGCGACGATCACCGAGTCGCCGGTGTCGTGGAGTCGACGCTCAGGGTTGAAGCGGGCGAAGCGGTGGCACTAATGGGCCCTTCAGGGTGCGGAAAGTCATCACTCTTGGCACTCCTCGGCCTGCTTTCCCGCCCCAACTCAGGAATAGTAGAGGTGCTTGGCATTCCGGCACCGACCACCGAGAGAGGGCGCGCTCGCCTGAGAAACGCAACGTTCGGCTACATCCAGCAGGACTACGCCATCATCGATGTCGAGCGAGTCCGCGACAACGTCGCCATCCCCCTCGACTACTCGCAGATGCGGAGGACGCGGGGTGAGCGTCGGAGGCGAGTGCAGTCCGCTTTGGAGCTGGTCGGTCTGCCTTGGGCGATCGACGCACGCCCGCGTGCTCTCTCGGGGGGCGAGCGTCAGCGGGTCGCCGTTGCGCGTGCGATTGTTAACGATCCGAAGATCTTGCTCGCCGATGAGCCGACAGCGGCACTCGACTCGGCAACCGGACAAGGGATCATCGATCTTCTTCTCGCGGTGCGAGAGCGTGGCGGAGCTCTTCTTGTCGCCACCCACGACCCCCGGGTCGCCGAACGGTGCGACCGTGTGGTTCTGATGCACGATGGGCGACTAACCGACTCGTAACTAGGGTTTTCACCGATAGGCGATGGCTCTCGCTACGGGCGCGAAGGTCGTTGCGGTCGGTTCGGCACTCACTGATGAGAGCCAGTTGCCGAGCCTCGCCGCGCTGCTAAGCACTAGCGCCCCACGATCTCCACAGGCTGCAACGTCGCGCTCTTGGGTTCGCGGTTGTCGCCCGAGGAACGACCGGTAAGACGGCGGCCGATCCAAGGGAGCACGTATTCACGCCAGTAGGCCGCGGTGCGGGGGCGGGCGTCATCCGCTGGCCCCTCATCCGCAGCAAAATCTGGCACCGGAATCTCGAGTGCCGACAGCACGTTGCTAGCAACGCGAGCATGACCGCGCGCGTTGAGGTGCAGTTTGTCGACCGACCAATACTGGAGTTTGGTCAACTCCTGATCGGCCCAGTTGTTCACGAAGGTCACGTTGTCTTTCGACGCCCGCGACATCACCTCGTGAGCCAAGCGGTCGCCGCGCGTCGCCATTACTGATCCGAACGGCAAGTGTTTGCTCGGGTTTCCCCCACTCAGCAAGAGAACGTGGATGCCGCTGGCCGTAGCCGTGTCAACAGCGGCCAGCAGCTGGTCGGTGATCGATTCCAGCGAAACCTTGGGGCGCATAATGTCGTTTCCGCCACCGTTAATGCTCATCAGCTGAGGCCGGAGGGCAACAGCCGCCTGCAACTGCTCCCCCGCAATGGGCGCCAAAAGCCGGCCGCGAATGGCGAGGTTGGCGTAGGAAACCGGGTCGGGCGAGGCGAGCGCGAGCCCCAGCGCCACTTGGTCGGCCCAACCGCGCACCCGCCCATCCGGCAGTTCATCTCCGACGCCCTCAGTGAAGCTATCTCCGATGGCGACGTAGCTAGAGAACTGGTGAGTCATGCGGTTTCTACTTTCCGAACGGCGACGCGGTGCGTCCCCAGACTACGACGTGGCAATGCCACGAATCGCGTTACCCGCTCGCCTCTTGCGGACTGAGCGAGAACTCGACGGGCGGGAAGACGCCGCCGTAACCGAGCGCACGCGAAATATTCTCCGCTGTGCGCAACAACTCAGGGGCGACTTCGTCGACTTTCTCGATGGTCATGCGAAATGCCGGGCCCGCGATGCTGATGCCGGCAACACACTCGCCAAGGTGGTTGAGGATTGGTGCTGCCGTGCACCGAATGCCCAGCTCATTTTCAACGTCGTCGACAGAGAACCCTTGGGCGCGGATCGTGTCAATCTCACGACGCATGTCATCAATGTTGGTGATGGTTTTCTCGGTGCGTTGTTCGGGGTTTTCTGCGAACACATCGTCGACGAGGTCCTCGCCGTGGGCCAAAAAGATCTTTCCAATGCCTGTGCAATACATGGGGCTCACTGAACCAACACGCGAGGCCATGCGCACCAACTGACTGCTTTCGATCTTGTCGATGTACACCACACGAGTGCGCTCCCGGATTCCCAGATGAACGCTCTCTGAAGAAAATTGTGCGAGCGTGACGAGGTGCGGTTTCGCGATATCCCGAAGGTCAACGCGCTCAAGAAACGTGGTGCCCCACGTGAGCGTACGCACGCCGAGCCGATATGCGCCTGACTCGGTGAGAGACAACAAGCCGAAATCGACAAGCGCCGTAGCGAGACGGTGGACTGTCGGTTTGGGCATTCCGGCCGCTCGAGAGAGGTCAGCGAGACTCATCTCTGTCACAAGTGCATCAGCAACGATTTGTACGAGATCAAGGCCTTTGGCTAGGCCCTTACTCGCGTTACCGTTGTGACGGTCATCACTTGTGTTCGCTATGGTCATCCTCGGCTACCATCCTGATTGAATAAAGACTCGTGGAGGCTGTAAGAAACATTGTTGCACCATCTGTACCACCGAATGTGAAGTTGGCGCAGATCTCCGGCACATTAACGACCCCCAACCACGTCGCTGCGGCGTCGAAGACGTGTACTCCGCCGGGCCCAGTGCAGTAGACATTGCCCCGACGATCACACTTTAGCCCGTCGGGAGCACCTTCTCCCTCTCCGCCAATAGTGGCCCAGACTTCTCCGCCCGTTACGGCATCCGACTCAGAGACATCAAAGCGTCGGATGTGTGAGCGCTCTGTGTCACACACCAGCAGCGCGCCGTCGGGAGTGAAACACAGTCCGTTCGGTTGATCGAAATCGTCAGCAAGAAGGCTGAGTACCCCCTCGGTATCGATGCGGTAGAGCCCACGAAAGTTGAGTTGGGGTTCCCGAGGAACTCCGAAGTAGGCCTGGCGCCCATACGTCGGATCGGTGAAATAGATGGCGCCGTCGGGGCCGACGACAACATCGTTTGGGCTATTGAGTTCTGCCCCGGAGTAGTGCGAGGCAAGAATGGTGACACTTCCGTCTACTTCAGTGCGCGAGACACTGCTGATCGCGTGGTGGCAACTGACCAATCGCCCCTCGTGGTCGAGAGCGTTGCCGTTTGCCATGTTGCTGGGTTTCCGGAAGACGGTGGCTCCCTGCGCCGCCGACCACGTGTACATGGCATTACCGGGAATGTCACTGAAGATCAGTCGATTGGTGCTGGTGTCCCAGACGGGTCCTTCAAGAAACATGAACCCGGTGAGAAGCTGCTCGCGTTCGGCTCCCCGGGCAATGATGCCGGCGTCAACAAGCGATGTCATTTGTTCTCCTCTGAGGTGTCAGCAACTGATGTATCGAAAACTTTGAGGCCGTCCCACGCAACTGCGGCTTCTCCGCTGAAACGCGGGCGCACTCGTTCAAGCCATTGCTCGTCAGGGAGGTGGCCCGGCAACAAATGCGTGAGCACTAGTCGCTTGGCACGGCAGGCCGTTGCAAGGTCGGCCGCATCATCCACACTCGTGTGATAGCTCGGGATCCCAAAGCCGGGCATCAGCGCTTCATGGATGAGCACATCGGCTCCCTGCGCATACTCGACCAAGTTGGTAGTCGGCGTTGTGTCGCCGGAGACGACAACGCGAGAGCTGCTACCGCCGTTCTCAACCTCCAGACGGTAGCCGAGCGCATGAGTGACCGGTTGGTGGTTTACCGAGAATGCCGTAAATAGCACTCCGTCGACCATGACCTCAGCACCATCGCCGACTTCCGAAACCCGTGGCGCCAATGCTCCAGGATCAAAGCCGTGGGGCAATCGAACGCGCACGTCATAGTCATAGGCGCTCAGCAAACGATCGACGAACTCCTGAGTACCGGCAGGCCCCACAATGTGGAGCGGAACCGCTCGCTTCTCCATCATGACCCACGGGCTGAGGATGAGATGGGCCAGATCAGCGACGTGGTCCATATGCAGATGGGTGATGAAGACATGGGTCAATCGGGCTGGATCACGTGCGAGGCGGGAGAGCATCTGAGGGGTGCCGTTGCCGCAATCGATGACGACGGTAGACTCACCGATCCCGCAGACCACTGATGGGCCAGAGCGGCTGTGCGAAATCTTGGGGGTTCCGCTGCCTCCAATCCAGACCACTAGTTCGGCGTCGTCCATCGGCTGCCGGCTGCTGAGTTCTCGACTGCGCAACTCGACGGGAATGCTGCGGACCAATTGCGCATCGTTGAGGTAGGCCTCAAGCGTGGCAGGCTCCTCGACCGTCGCGCGGTTTTCATCGGCCGCCTGAACATCGAGCACCTCCGAGGCGCGGTGTCCCTGTGGAACTGCCGTTGCAATGAGAGCCTTCCAGGCTGCACCGTGATCCTCGGAAGAAACCCACGCGAGTCGGGCATCCTCCGAGATAAAGCGCAGCCGGAGTTCGTGCGAGTGCGCTGTCGCGAGCCCATCAATCTGCGCCATGCGTGACGGATCGAAGGCTCGAATGAGTTCGGCATCCACAAACCCAGGTTGACGACGCAACGCAGGCACGTAGTGTTCGGTGAACATCTCTCGCAGTGCGTCATCATCTGATGACTGCAGGTCAATCTCTAAAACCATCATTGCTGTGGTGCCTTCCAGCGTTCGTTGGCGTTCAGTACGCATTCGGTATATCGAGCAATGGCAAGGGTGTAGTCGTGGATGGCGATCGCTCGTTGCGGATCGTGAAGCGCCTCGTGTGCAGCCAACAGTTCGCCCGCCGCTGTTGCACTATGGGGCTGAGCTGCATTGGGTTTGCTCGTTCGCAGGGGCGGAAAACTCCAGCCCACGTCCCCTGTCGATCGCACCATCAGGTCATCAGGGGCTCCCGGCATCCTCAGAGCGATGCGCCCCTTGTCTCCTGACACAGTCACGGCAATGTCGGTTTCGGGAATGGTGGCCGCCGGGATCACATCAATCAGAAAGTGAGCACTCTCTCCGACCGTGCCCACGATGCTCCCCGTAGCTTCATCCAGTTGCACGGAGAGAACGTCCACCGCGCTAGTGCCAGCAAGGGCTGAAACAAGTTCGAGCGCAGCCGCAGCGGCGGCGATCGATGTCTCAGGGGCGGATCGACCGCGCTCCCACGCGCTGTCGCTCCGCGACCCACAGCCGATGGTGACGGCAATCGTCCGCAGCCCACCGATCTTGCCGGCGGCGAGTAGTGCGATCGCGGCGTCGATATCCGCGTCGTGGCGAAACCGTGGCGGCAACACGAGCTCGGAATCGATGCTCGTCTCGCTCTCGTTAGGCGAAGGCATCAAGCACCACCTCCTGACCGGTGGCCGCGGATTCACGCGCAGCCTCAAGAATGGCGATCGAACGGGCGCCCGACTCCACTGTCGTCGGCACCTCTTCGTCATTGAGCAGTGCCATCAAGAAACGACCAGCACTGGAGTACTCGGGCTCGTGTCGAATGAACCCTGTCGGCAAATCAGGCGTAAACCAGCCACGCTTCTTATCGAACTGAAGAATTGGACTCGACGATTGGCCGCGAGAGCGGACCGCCGGCAAGTCACCACGGAGCTGAAAGATTGCACCCTCAGTCCCCTGAATCTCGGTGACCGCCTGCTGCACCACTAGGGTCTCGCTGGTCTCCATGGATGCCACAAAGTCGGGGTAGGTGAGCAATACGGTCGCATTATCTTCGACATCCAGCCCCGGCGTAGTTTTCCACGCTCGTGCTTGCACCGAGGAGGGCATTCCGAACATCCAGTCGAACCACAGTGCGGCGTGGGAGCCCGAGTGAAAAATGGAACCGAGAGCAAGCTCACTTGCCCCTTCACGCCAGCCAGCCCAGATCCGAGCTGCGTCGTAATCGACGTCCTCATAATCGAAGTGCCCATGAAGACGGCGTACCCGGGTGATGCGCCCCAGAACACCAGAGTCCACGACCGATTTGAGGTACTCCGCTGCGGGGTTGAAACGGAGGTTGAACGCGGGCATTACCTGAACTCCACGTTCTCGGGCCGCCTGTGCCACTCGCTCGGCTTCCGCTGCGGATGTCGCCATCGGCTTTTCGACGATCACATGCTTGCCTGCAGCGATTGCACGCAACGCGAGCGACGCCTGTTGGTGTGCCGGGCCGCACAGGGCAACCGCGTGGATGTCGTCCCTCGCGAGCAAGACGTCAAGGTCATCGATGAAGGGGACGCCAAGCGCGTCACAATATGTGCGGCCTCGCTCGGCGTTGGAGTCCCAGCCGGCACGCACTTTGACACCGTCGAGGCTCGTAGCCCGATCAGCAATCTCGGTGGCATGCGAGAACCACAAGCTCACGAGCCCTAGTCCTAGTTCCGTGGTGCGTGCATTTGAGGCGATCATGGCTGCCGCTAGAACTTGAGGTCGTAGCGGTAGGCGATCCTGCGCGCGATGAGGCGGAAGACCAAGTCGGTCACGAGCCCCATGAGCCCTAGCGCGACGATTCCGACAAATACGATGTCGGTTCGAGCGAAGAGGCGAGCACTCATGATCATGAATCCCACACCGGACTCGGCGGCAACGAGCTCAGCGGCAACCACTGTCATGAACGCGTTGCCCATGGCCACACGCCCAGCCGTGACGATGTCGGGGACTATACCCGGCAACACGATGGAACTCAGTACGCGCCCTTTGCTCGCGCCCATACATTCAGCCGCCCGACTGCGTTCAACGGGCAGTCGCTGCACCCCCGCCGTAGTGCTGAGGAACATCACAAAGAACGTTGCGTACGCGATCAGAGCAATCTTCGACGATTCACCCAGTCCCAGCCAGATAAGGAACAGAGTGATGAATGCGATCGGCGGGATGAACCGAAAGAAGTTCGTGAACGGCTCAAGCATTACACGAGCGAGCTTGCTTCGCCCAGCCAGGATTCCTAGCGGTACAGCGAGAGCGAAACCCAAACCCCAACCGACGAGCACGCGGAAGTAGGAGATTTGGATGTTTGCCAAAAGTTCGCCACTAGCGACGGTTTCCCAACCAGCAACCGCAATTTCTGAGGGTGCCGGAAGGATGAGCTTGCTTGTGCCGAGAGCAGCAAGTTCCCACAGCAGGAGTGCCGCGACGACGGCCCCGGCTTGGATCAGTTGGGTTCGGTATTTGAGTCCCGGCTTCTGCATCACATCGTCGATCGTTCCGACTGGTCGTGTCAGCGCATCCGCCGTGTTTGTTGTCTTAGTCATCGTTCTTCCTTGTCTGCTCACGCGCTCAGCTCAGCCATCTCGGCGCTGAGCGTGTTGTAC
Organism: Salinibacterium sp. 10G20-15; assembly: GCF_057365065.1. Lineage (NCBI taxonomy): Bacteria > Bacillati > Actinomycetota > Actinomycetes > Micrococcales > Microbacteriaceae > Salinibacterium > Salinibacterium sp. 10G20-15. The sequence continues at coordinate 1,171,996 of NZ_CP195118.1, read as the reverse complement.
AGGTCGATGAAGTCGGCATCCATTCGGTCCCGTGGACGAGCCTGCGGGTTGGTGTGGACGGAGTGGATGTTGGAGTGCGGCCCGCGGGACATAACAGCGATTCGATCACCAAGCCAGATGGCTTCACTGATGTCGTGCGTCACAAAGACTGCTGTTTTGCGGTCCCGCGACCAGATCAACTCAAGCTCATGCTGGAGGTTGGTTCGAGTCTGCGCATCAAGAGCCCCAAAGGGCTCATCCATCAGCAAACACGTGGGGTCGTTAGCAAGGATGCGCGCAATCTGCACACGCTGCTTCATGCCGCCGGAAAGTTCGCGGGGGTACTTGGTGCGGTGGGCGGCGAGCCCGACCAGCTCTAGATTCGTGTCCGTGATCTCTTTTACTTGGGCACGGCTGACACCGCGTACTTTGGGACCGTACGCCACGTTTTCTTCAACAGTGAGCCACGGCAATACCGCGATCTCAGATTGGAAGACCATGCCACGTTCAGCATCCGGCGCAGTGATCTTTTCACCTCGCATGAGAACATCGCCAGAGGTTGCGTGGTCGAAGCCGGCAATCATGTTCAGGAGGGTGCTCTTACCGCAGCCGCTCGGCCCAAGAAGGCACAGAAATTCGCCTTCTTGGACCGTCAGCGAGACGTCGGTGAGAGCGCGATAGATCTGATTGTCGCTTTCGCGTCGAAAGGACTTCGACACATTCTTCAGTTCAATCATTGCGCTGCTCATTCTTCGTGTCGGTTGTTCTGGTTATCGGTTGTTGACGGCGGTGAGGTAGCTGTCGTCGACGAAGTCGCTTTCAGGGTGCTCGTTCTTGATGCGGTCGTTTGCGAGCATCCAGTCAGCGACGCCCTGGTAGCTGGCGCTAGCTTCATCGTCGAGGTAAACGTCCCACGAGGCTCCCGCTTCTTCCCACTGGCGAGGGATGTCGTCAGCTGAGATGCCGAGGCGGGCCGCGACGATCGTGGCCGCGGCTTCGGGGTCTGACTTCAGAAACTCATTTGCCCGCTGAAGCGCTGCGAGGATGCCCTCTACTACTTCAGGGTTCGCTTCAGCGTAGCTGCGCTCAAACTGCATCCAGTTACGCGCGGTATACACCTGCTCCAGGCCGGGAGTGAGGAAGTCGACGCTGTCACCGAGCTCTTCAAGCGCACGACCAATGATCGGCTCTTGGTTCACGATGCCATCAATGTCGCCTTTAGCGAGTGCCGCCACTTGCTCAGCACCGGCAACATTCACGCGCGTGACGGCGTCGTCGGCCACACCGTTTGCCTCGAGCCAGCGAGTGAAGCCGTAGTCGTAAACGCCTCCCTGCTGAACCCCGATCGTCATACCCTCAAGGTCAGAGGGCTTTTTTACGCTCGACGGGACCAGAATCCGAGCCTCTTGCCCGGTGTACCAGATAGCTGGAACCACGAGGTCGGCGCCCTGGTCGAGGAACGACACCATTGCGATCTCAACGGTCCCACCTACCTGCACCTGACCGGCGAGCATGGCGTTGGTTCCGTCTACTCCGCTGTCGAAGGATCGCAACGTTACGTCAAGTCCTTCATCGGCAAAGTAGCCCTGATCCGCGGCGACATCCCACGGTGCGTATGCGATTGAGACGCCGACGGGAATACTGATGGCGACGTTTCCATCATTTGTGCCATCGTCTGCTGCGCACGCGGTGAGCGACGCTGCGAGCGCGAGCGCGGCGACCGCGGCGATCTTTCGTGATCGGGTGAGCGATTTCATTTTTCTCCTCATTGAGATATCCACTATGTGGGATACGCGGATGGTGCAGGGGTTAGTTGCTGAATTGGTGTCGGTGATTCCCTCTTGCAGACGACGGCACACGGCTCACCGAGGTGGGCCGGGCGCTATCGCTGGGTATGTGCACTCCATCGCCGGCTGTGGGGATGCCGAAAACGAGCGATACTTGCGTGCCCCGTCGAGAACTCACCGCGAGCTCGCTGACGAGTCAACATTCTCGAAAATGGACGGCTCAATCGCGCGTCGCTCGGCCAAAGACCGGTAAGCGGCGAGAACGACCGCGAGTGCGTGAATCTGGCGCCGAGGCGAGGTCAGTGGCTCTTCACCCGTTTCGATGCAGTCGAGGAAGTGACCAAGTTCTTCGATGAAACCTCGAGAAGCCGGTCCGGGGTTCTCGACCGTGGTGTCTCCAATGGTCCACCTCAATTCGCCGCTCAACACATCAAACTCTGCAATGCCACGGTCGGTAAAGATTGACTGATGCAGGCGTCGCTCTCCCGGGTGGCGCGAGGCAGCGGTCACGCTCAAACTGCCAATCGCTCCGGATTCAAACTCGAGCGACACAACAGTGTCGCGGTCGAGTACGGCACCGCCGCTGGCGTTCTTTTCGGTCGACAGCGCCGAGACGGAAACTATTCGCCCAAGCATCATGTGCGCCATCGCAATTGCGTGTATCCCCGCTTGCATGAGATAGCCGCCGCCGGACGTGTCAATGTTGTAGGTCCAAGCTGGCTGAAGTCCGGACTCGAGATGTTGGTCGCTCTCATGGTGAGAGCGGAAGAGGAACGGAGCGCCGAGACTGCCATCTACGAGCATTGACTGCACTGCCGACACGGTGCCCGAGAATAGCCAGTTCTCAGCAATCATGACGGTGAGGGGCGTCACTTCTTGCAACCGTACTAACGCTTGAGCCTCCGCCATCGTCGCGGCGATGGGCTTTTCTACGAGTACGTGTTTGCCTGCAGCGAGGCATCGCTGCGTTGCGTCGAGGTGCAAATGCGGCGGCAAGCAAATATCAACGGCAGTAACAGCCGGGTCTGCCAGCGCCTCGTCGAGCGAGGTTGACCAGTGCGGAACGTTGAACTCGGCAGCGATCTCTTCGGCTCGCTCGGCATCAACATCGACGATCCAGAGCACGCGAGCTCGAGGTTGCTCTGCCCAGGCTGGCAGGTGTGCATTCTGAGCGATAAGGCCCGCTCCGAGAATCGCGATGCCGCATGGTGCTTGGCTGATCATACTCACCCTTTACTAGAAACAAGTTTTTGGAATACCGTTCCAAATTAGGGCTGTAGAGCCAACGTGTCAACACAAACAACGAACACCTTTCCTCATGTTTGGGCGCGAGACTCTCGCCCCGCCCGCCCCGCTGACCAGCAAAAGGAGGGTCTGACCACGCAAAAAGCCCCGCAGCGAACACTGCAGGGCTTCGCATTCGGGCGGCAGGAAAACCCGCTCGAATCGAGTGTTTAGATCACCTTGATCGCCTCAACAACGTCGGCGGGCTCGGCGCGCAACTTGTAATCGGCGTTCACAAAAGCAAAACGGATGCTGCGGTCGGGCGCGATGACATAGGTTGCCGGCAGAGGCAGCTGCCAACCAACAGCCCCGTTGTATTTCACAAGGTCATACCCTGCGTTGTCGTAGTACTCCTTAGTACGGTCATCCACGGGGTGAAGAAGGCCGAAACCATTAATCGCCTCGAGGTTGCTATCGGAGAGCACCGGGAACTCCAGGTTGTGCTTCTGTTCGGTTGACAGCGACTCGTCAGGGGTCTGGGGCGAAATCGCGACGAGGGTTGCCCCGGAAGCACGGAACTCGGGCAACATCTCTTGCAATGCCTTAAGTTCGAGGTTGCAGTACGGGCACCAGGCTCCGCGGTAGAACGCGAGAGCAACCGGGCCCTTCTCCAGCAGCGCACTCAGCCGCACGATGGTGCCTTCGGCATCCGCGAGAGCAAAGTCGGGGGCAGTGTCGCCGACCTTCAGCGCGTTATTCACAACGCCAGCCTTCTCTACTTCGGTGACCGAGTTGGTCAGCGTTGCGAGATCTTCGGCTGACTTGCTAGCCGCAGTGGCATCGGCACGCTCTTTGAGCTGCTGGGTGAGATTCATGGCGCTCCAATGATTGAGGAAAGGTCGTCGCAAGGGTGAACCACCCGCTACGCCACGCTATTCCGTGCGACTGAGCGCGAGCCGCATTCACGAGCCCCGAAATGAATCGGATGCCTGGCCCCGCGGCCACGCACTCCCACCCCGTTACGACGCGACGGACGTGGCGACACCCGCCCAGTAGCTCCCTGCCGGGAACGAGAACTCTGCGAGCGACGCTTCGTGCATTTGGGCCGAGTAGCCCGGTGCCATCGGCACGCGGTAGGCGCCGTTCTCGACGATGCAGGGGTCAACGAAGTGTTCGTGCAGGTGGTCGACGAACTCGGTTACCCGGTTCTCGAGCGTGCCTGATACGGCAACGTAGTCGAAGATCGAGAGGTGCTGCACGAGCTCGCAGAGGCCAACGCCACCAGCGTGCGGGCAGACCGGAACGCCGAACTTCTTGGCCATCAGGTAGACGGCAATGATCTCGTTCGGGCCGGCGAGGCGGGCAGAGTCGAGCTGGCAAAAGTCGATGGCTTCGGCCTGGAACATTTGCTTGAAGAGCACCCGGTTCATGCCGTGCTCTCCCGTGGCGACGCCGATTGGGGCAACAGCCTTGCGGATGGTTGCGTGGCCGAGCACGTCATCCGGGCTCGTCGGCTCTTCGATCCACAGCGGCTTGAATTCGGCGAGCGCCTTCACCCAGTCGATGGCCTCGTCGACATCCCACACCTGGTTGGCGTCGATCATGAGCTTGGCGTCATCGCCGATTACTTCGCGGGCGATGCGGCAGCGACGGATGTCCTCGTCGAGGTTCGCGCCGACCTTCAGCTTGATGTGGCGGTAGCCAGCATCCACAGCCTCCTGGCAGAGACGGCGAAGCTTCTCGTCGGAGTAACCCAACCAACCGGCACTCGTCGTGTAGCAGGGGTAGCCCGTCTCGGTGAGCTCGGCGATGCGCTGCTCTTTGCTGTCGGCGAGCTCGGTGAGGAGCGCGATGGCTTCGTCACGAGTGATGGCGTCGCTCAGGTACTTGAGGTCGGCGGTGTCAACGAGTTGCTCCGGAGTCATGTCGGTGAGCAGGCGCCAGAGTGGTTTGTTGGCCCGACGAGCGGCGAGATCCCACACGGCGTTCATCACGGCGGCCATCGCCAGGTGCTCGACACCCTTTTCTGGCCCAAGCCAGCGCAGTTGCGAGTCAGACTTCAGCTCGCGGTAAATGCCACCGAGGTCGCCGACGATCTCGTCGACATCCCGGCCCACGAGCGGTGCGGCCCGCTGCTCGGCAGCGAGTGCGCAAATGTCGTTTCCTCGGCCAATGGTGAAGGTGAAGCCGTAGCCCGCGACGCCCTCTTCGTCAGTGCGGAGTACAACGTAGGCGGCCGAGTAGTCGCCATCCTTGTTCATGGCGTCTGAGCCGTCGGCGGTGAGCGACGTCGGAAAACGCACGTCATAGACGTCAACGCTGGTGATGGTAGTCATGCTGAAGAGTTCTCCTTGCTCAGAACCGATAAAAGGTAGGTGCGCGGGTGAGGCGCGTCTAGGTGCGCTGCGGTGCGCGGTAGTGCGTGTGGGTCGCGATGTCAGCTAGTCAACGTGGAAGACCTCGGGCAGCTCTTTCCACCACTCGCCCTCCGCCCGGTCATCCAGCGGCTGCTGCAGCGGCTCTTGCAGAGCCCACCAGCGCTGAGTTTCGGGGTCAGCCGCGATGGCGGCTTGGTCGGCTTCGTAGTCGTCACCCGTGTATTCGAAATACGAGAACAGCAGGTCGCCGTGGCGATAGATCGAATAGTTGTGGATGTTGCTGGCCGCGAGTCGTTCGAGAACGGTTGGCCACACAGCGGCGTGGTATCGCTCGTACTCTTCGCGATTTTCGGGTGGCAGGCCGATGACCTGGGCTACTCGCTTCATTGTTATCCCTTCACCGCACCAACGGTTTGTCCACGAATAAGGAAGCGCTGCGCCGTGAGGAACACAATGAGCAGCGGGATCATCGAGAGGAACGTGGCGAGCGCGAGCTGCGGCATGTAGAGCTTCACGTCGAGACCGGCTGCAACGGTGGCGTTGAACAGCGGGCTGGCTCCGATGAGTTCTTGGATGCCGATCGAGATCGTCTTGTTCTCCTGGTTCGAGGTGAGCAGTGCCAGCGGCAGGAAGAAGTTCGTCCAGTTGGCCACGAAGGAGAAGAAGGCGACGAGCGCAATGACCTGCTTCGAGATGGGAAGTGCCACGTAGAAGAAGGTTGCGATTTCGCTCAGTCCGTCGATACGAGCTGCCTCGACGAGCTCTTGCGGCATCGTTGTCATGAAGTGGATGTAGACGAGGTACGTGCCGAAGGGGAAGAACCCCATGATGACCGCAACAGGCCACAGTTCCCCGATCGCGCCGATTGCGTTTACTTCGAGGAACAGCGGGATGACGAGCACCGTGTTGGGCATCACCATCGCGAGCAGTGTGGCGAAGAGCAAGACCTTGCGACCACGGAACCGCAGTCGAGCCAGCGCGTAGCCTGCCGGCAAGGCTGCCACGAGGGCAAGCACTCCACCCACGACGGCCACAACGAGCGAGTTGCCAACCCAGCGGGTGAAGAGTCCCCCGCTACCCGGACCGAAGCCGTTGATCTGGCTCCAGCTGTAGACCGCGTTTTCCCATGACACCCCACCGAGGCCGAGGAAGCCATCGGTTCCGGCCAACACGCCTTCTTGGCTGCGGAAGGCCATCGCGATAAAGCCAATGATGGGCAGGATGAACGCGGCAGCGATGATCACCATCACGGTGATGCGAGCGATTCGCCCGATAGTCCAGTGTTTGGCGCCTACGACGCCCGGAGCGCTGTTACTCATCGCTTCTCCTCCTTCTCATCGCCGAAGAGTCCGCTCTTCATCACGATGATGACTCCAATGCTCAGGGTGATCACGAGCAGAATGATGGACAGCGCCGCGGCGGCTGGAAAGTTTCGGTTAGTGAAGGCGAAGGCGTAACCCAACTGAGTTGGCGCCCACTCCCCGGCGATAGCTCCCGATGAAATCTGTCGCAGCAGGTACGGCTCAAGGAAGAGTTGGAAGCCGTAGGCCAAGTTCATGAGGGCGGCGTAGCCAATCCAGGGGCGGATGAGCGGCAGCTTGATTCGCCAGGCCAGATCCCACGCGTTCGCGCCGTCAATCTTGGCCGCTTCGAAGATTTCGTCGGGGATGCCGTTAAGGCCACCGTTGACGACGATGATCCACGTCCCCACGCCCTGGAAGAACAGCATGCCGGTGAGGATCATCGGCATGTTGCCGTCGGTGACGATTTCTTTCAACGATCCGAATCCGACTTCTTGCCAGAGCGGCGCGAGGGGCGATTGCGTGGGGTGCAGCAGGTAAACCCAGAGCACGAAGTTGGCGATACCGCTCAACGCACCCGGGATGAAGTAGAAGAAGCGCATCGTGGAGCCGAAGCGACCGGGGCTGGCATGAACCAGGAGGGCTAAGCCAACGATGCCCAGCATCATGAGCGGCAACCACACGATCATGACGGAGAAGATGTTGATGAACGTTCCGGAGAACCGGTAGTCGGTGATGACCGTGATGAACGAGTCAAGGCCGCCAAACCCGCTTGCCGGGTTAACAAGAGTTGGCGCTTTCTGCAGGGCGATCCAGAAGGCGTAGCCGATGGGAATCGCCGCTGCGACGAGAAAGAGCGCGAGGTACGGGGCGAGCAAGATCCAGGCGCCGCGCGATTCTGCGTGGCGTGTGCGGTGACGCCGGGGTGTGGTGGATGCACGAGCGCCGGCAGCCGGAGGCTCCGTGCGTTTCGTGGCTAGCGTTGAGCTGCTCATGTATTCCTCGCCTCTGAGTTGGGGAGTGGAACAGAGTGTGGGGGCCTCAAGGATCTGAAACCCCCACACATGCTGTGCCTAGCTGGTTACTTCTATTCGGCGGTGACCGTGTAGCCGACCGAGTTAGCGCGGTTCACGAGTTCAGTACCGAAGGTGCTGAGCGCATCACTGATGGATCCGTCGGCGATCAGCGTGGGGCTGACCGTTTCGGTCCAGGCCGCACCGGTGTCGTAGAGCATGTATGAGTACGGAGCTACGGCGCCAGCGGCATCCTTGAATGCCTGTTGAACAGCGGCAACATCGGCGAAGTAGCCGTCAGCTTCGAGCTTCTCGAGCCAGGCATCCTGAATCGGGCCGTAACCGGGGAGACCGGTTGAAAGCTCAACCTGCCACGCCGGGTCAGTCGCAACGAAGGTTGCGAAGGTCAGCGTGTTTTCGAGCTGCTTTCCGGTGATGTGAGAGGAAACGCCCCAGAGGCCGCCACCTTCGTTACCGGCGGTCGGGCTTGATTCGCCTTCCCAGGTCAGCGGTGCGCTTGCGCTCATCTGCTCGGCCGGGATCTTCCAGGTGTCGCGGAAGAGGTAGTTACCCCACCAGACAGCACCGGGGCTCATGACGAGGTTCACACCAGCAGCAGCGGCGTCACCGTCGAAGATGCCCTGAGTGGTGAGTGCGCCACCTTCGTACATCTGCGTGAGCAGTTCGTTGGCACGAACACAGTTCGGGTCATCGAGGTTGATGTGAACTTCCGACTCCGAGAGGCGGTCGTTCGTGGGGCAGTCGGCTGCCTGGAGGTAGCGGTTTACGGCATAGGCGTCGCCGAGGAATCCGCTGATCTTGTCAGGGTGCTCTGCAGCGATCTGTACGGCGAGGTCACCGTAGCCTTCCCACGTGGTGGGCAGCGTGTAGCCGTTCTCGTCGAAGAACGCCTTGTTGTACCAGAACACGTCGGGAGCAGCGTCGTTGCGGAGGCAACGGATCTGACCATCGATGTCGCAGAACGAAAGCACTGCGGGGTCGTAACCATCGATGACATCGGGAAGCAGATCGGTGAGGTCGGCTGCGTAGTTGCTGGCTGCGCCGGTTGCCCACGCGATGTCGTCGTTGGAGGGGAAGAAGATGGCGTCAGGCCATCCTGAACCTGCGGAGTCGAAGTTAGCGAAAGCCTGCTTCACCGTCTGGCCACCAACGGTTCCGTCAATCTGAACAACGTCGATTTCGATCTCGGGGTGAGCTTCCTGGAAAGCTTCTGCGGCGGGAACACGGGGCGGGTCAACCCACACCGTGATTTTTCCACCCGAGTCAGTCTGCTCGGGGGCGGTAGCGCCTCCGTCAGCTGAACAACCGGATAGAACGAGTGCAGCGGCGGAAATCATTGCCACTCCTGCACTGGCGGAAAGGAACCTCTTCGTCTTCATTGACACTCCTTGGTGGGGTTACTACTGCTTCGTAGTGGAGAGATACGGGCCGCTGGAACGACTCGGTTTCTCCGGTGCTCAAACGTTATACCAACCGCGGAAGTTGTGCAAACGTTTGATCAAAGGTTTTTCAACTGTTATCTCGCCGTGCACGCTCGACCCTTTAGTAGCCAATGCGTGCGGGATCGATGCGGTAGAACTCCGCAGCGGTACGGCCAAGCAACTGCTCGCGGTCAGCGGCATCCACGCTGTCGAAGAGAGGTTGAAGGCCCTGCCACACCCGCGTGTAGCCGCCGGCGAGCACCGAAATAGGCCAGTCGCCGCCATACATCAGGCGCGAAGGGCCGAATACCTCGAGGGCTCGCTCAAAGAACGGCCGCACATATTCCGTGGTCCACTGCTGCGGGTCACCGGCTGCCGAATACAGGCCGCTGACCTTGGCGAACACGTTGGGATTCTCGGCGGCTGCTTCAATCGCCGACCACCAAGGCTCACGCTCCTCGAGCCCGATTGGTGGCTTGGCCAAGTGGTCGATGACCATACGAAGCTCCGGATGCCGCCGCGACAATTCCGGAACGATCGCCAAGTGCTCCGGAAGAACTGCAACCACGTCGAAGGTGAGCCCGGCGCGCTCCAGCACCGTGAGCCCCTCGTCAACGTTGGGTCGCAGCAACCATTCCGGATCTTCTTGATTGTGGATCAGAGTGCGCACCCCGACCATGCGGGTGTCGCCTTCCCACGCCTCGATCGTGCGCGCTGCCTGCTCCGGACGGTCGATGGGCGCGTAACCCACAATCGCCGCGACCTCGTGGTTGGCGGCCGCGCACTCCGTCATCAAGCGAGTGTCATCGGAGTTGTCGGCCGACTGCACTTGAACGGTGTAATCGACACCGGCATCCCGCAACTCGGGAAGGAGTTGATCGAGGGTCATCACCTGATTAATGGGTGCCAGTGATTCGTCGAGCCAGTCATAGTGAGCCCGATTGGGGTTCCAGATGTGCTGGTGAGCGTCGATGATTGGAAAAACCACGGTGTAGTCCCTTCTCCGATGGCCAGTTTAGAGAATGCCGTGGCGTTCCCACACGGTGCGCAGCGAGTCTCCGGCCAGCAGTTCGGCCAAGACCGTTGATTCGTTGGCCGCGCGCGTGCGGGCGCGGGTGAGCACTTCGTCTTCGTGAGACTGCGGGATCACGACGGCACCGTCATCATCGGCCATCACCAGATCGCCGGGCGCAATCAGCACCCCACCCAGCTCGACCACGACGTCGGAGGCGATCACACGCATCCGGGCCCGAAAGTCGATGGGACGGCGCGAACGTGAGAACGAGGGAAAGCCGAGTTCGGCGATCTTGTCGGTATCGCGCAGGTTGCCATCGGTGATCACGCCGGAGGCTTTCGCGCCCAAGGCTGCCGCGCTGAACAGTTCGCCCCAGAAACCGGAGTCGTTGCTGTTGTCGGTGGCGATCACAATCATCTGCCCGGCACCGATGCCGTCGATGAAGTCGATCGACTCTTTGTACGGGTCATCGAGATCTGACTCGAGCGCCGGAGCGAAGCGCACCGTTCGGGCGCGGCCGAAAGCTCGCGAGCCCGGAGTGATCGGAGCCAGTCGCTGCTTCAGCACCTGATTGCGCAGGCCCGATTCGTCGCACGAATCGCTGAGAATCGCGGTCGTGAGGCGCTCGTCGCCGGGCAACGGCGTGAAACCTGCATTAGCGGATGACATGGCCACCTCCGGGGCTGAACGGAAACTGGGCTTCGATCTCTGGCGTGAGCTGGATGCCGAGGCCGGGTGCCTTCGGAGCGACGATGCCGCCGTCCTTGAAGTCGACTTCTTCGACCCGCATCGCGTCTCGCAACGGATTGGGCAGGGTGCAGTACTCGAAGAGCTCCACGTAGGGGTTGGCGAGCACGGTGTGCAGGTTCGCGGCGAAGGTGACGCCACTGCCCCACACGTGGGGAACCGTCTTCACGCCGGTGACGTGAGCAAGCTCGGCGACCTGCGCGAAGGCCTTGGGGCCGCCGACGAATGTGACATCGGGCTGGGCAACATCGAGCGCGTTCGCGTCGAGCAGTTGGGCGAAGTCCCGCACGGTTCCGTTGGATTCGACACCGGAGATCGGTACGTTCACGGCGGCACGCACGGCTGCGTAGCCGGCCACGTCATCCGCTTGGCAGGGTTCTTCGTACCAGCGGGCGCCAAGTTCGGCGGCCTTATGCCCGACGCGAATCGCTTCGTCGACGGGCCACGGGTCAGAGGCACAGGCCTGCACGGCGTCGATGACGAACTGCACGCCCTCGGGCAGCAGCGCGGTCACGTGGTCGAGCAGCTTGATGGTGGTGTCGGGGTCGGTCATGGCGCGGAACTTTACGGTGCCAAAGCCGGCATCGATCTGGGCTGCGGCCCAGTCGGAAACCTCGCCGAACGTGGTGCCGAGTCCGCCGCTGGCGTACGACTCGATCCAGTCGCGCTTGAGGCCACCGAGCACTTCGTAGGCGGGAACTCCGAGGCGCTTGCCCACGGCATCCACTGCAGCGGTTTCGATTGCTCCGGCAACGCCGTTGAGCATTCCGCCCCGCGCCCAGAAGGCGGTGTAGGCGCGCAGGTGGTCGGCGACTTCGAGGGGGTGAGCGAACTCGTGGTCGAGAACGTAGGGGCGGAAGGCATCCACGATTCCGGGCACGGCGGCGGCGGCCATGATGCCCGCTCCCGCTTCCCCGACTCCGGTGGTTCCGTCTGAGAGGGTTACTTCGACGAGGGCGGCATCCCATGACCAAATGGTGCCTCCTACCCACGTGAGTTCTTCTCCGGGCTGGTACCGGTGCGAAAGCAACACTGCGCGCACGGCGGTAATGGTTAGGGCTGTGTCAGTGAGTCCCATGTGAAGGGCGCCTCATTTCTAATAGCGAGCGATAGTGGTTACGGTATCTGATCAATCGTTTGATCACAAGCATGTGAGACCGCATCCGCGCAATTGCACCTTAGAGCTGGGGGGGGTGGCCTCAGTGGGCACGGTTGAAGTGGGCACGCTGCGATTAGCCCAACGAGCTAAAGCGCAGCGACCAGTCCGGCAGCCTCGAGGTCACGCCACAGACCCTCGGGCATCGTGGCCGCGTAGCGCTCAATGTTCGAGCGCACCTGCTCGCCACCGCGAGCGCCGACCACCACCGAGACGACAGCCGGATGCCGCAGCACGTAGGCGATGGCCGCTTCGGGCAGTGTGACGCCGTGGGCTTCGCACGCGTCAGCCACACGGTTGGCGCGTTCCAGAATGGCGGGCGGCACCGGCTCGTAGTCGAAGGTCGCGTCGGGGCTGGGGCGGTTGCGGCCCAAGAGTCCGGAATTGTAGACGCCGGCAACAACGATGCCGACGTTGCGTTCGAGCGCGAGGGGCAACAGATCGCTGACCGCTTCATCGTCGATGAGGGTGAAACGGCCGGCACACATGAGCAGGTCAACGTCGGCGCGGCGAATCAGTTCTGCAAGTGGCGCGGCATGATTCATTCCGGCCCCGACTGCCTTCACGACGCCCTGCTCCCGCAGCTCGATGAGCGCACTGATTCCCTCGGTCGACGCCTGCTCGAAGTGGTCGTCGGGGTCGTGCATGTAGAGCACATCAAAGTGGTCGAGTCCGGTGCGGGCGAGAGATTCTTCGACTGAGCGGAAGATGCCGTCGCGACTGAAATCCCATTGGCGCTTGGTGACGGCGGGCACGGCGAAGCCCTGGTCATCCATCCGGTCTTCTCCACCGGGGTTGGGCACGAGGAGCTTGCCGACCTTGCTCGAGATCACGTAGTCCTCGCGCGGGTGCGTACGCAGCTGCTCGCCGAGGCGACGTTCAGAAAGGCCCAGCCCGTAGTGCGGCGCGGTGTCGAAATAGCGAACTCCGGCATCCCACGCGGCGGCTACGCCCTCTTCAACTTCGGCGTCCGTAGTTTCACGGTAGAGGTTGCCCAACTGTGCGGCGCCGAGGCCGATCTCTGTCAGTTCAAGTCCACGCTGAGTTGATCTGGTTTTCACTATTGGGCCCTCCAGGGAGTGTTAGCGCGCCGGGGGCGCTGTTGATTCGCGCACGATCAGCTCCGGTGCTGGATCGGCGATAACGCGGTCTTCGGCGGTGCCGGAGTTGATGTTGTCCCACAGGCTCGCCATGGCGGCGCGGCCCAGCTCGTAGAGCGGCAGGCGCACGCAGGTGAGCGGCGGCCACGCAATTTCGGCCGTCCAGGTGTCGTGCATGGCCACGATCGACAGGTCTTCAGGAACGCGGATGCCCAACCGTCGTGCCTCAGAGAGCACACCGTGCGCGGCGTTGATGTTCGCCACGACCACCGCAGTGGGAGGCGTCGACAGCTCGGCCATGGCATCCAGAGCCTGAGCGCCCTGCTTGGGGTAGTAGCCGAACTCGGTCACAAGTTCCGGTTCTACCGTGAGTGCAGCGTCGGCCATCGCGCCCAAGAATCCGGCGAGTCGGCGCTGTCCGGATTCCGAGGTGGGCACACCACCGGCGTACCCGATGCGGGTGTGGCCGAGCTCGATGAGGTGCTCGGTCGCGAGGCGCATCCCGGCCTCGTCTTCCAAACGAACCGAGCCGCCTCGGCCAGGATTAATCGTGTTGATCGAGATCACGGGCAAACCGCTGTCGGTCACGGTGCGCAAGTCGTCGCCACTCAAATGGTCACCGAACTGCACGAGAACACCGTCAACACGGCCCTCGCCCATGAGGCGCGGAATCGACTCTTCACCCTCGGGCAACCGTTCGGTGCTCGCGATCAGCACCATGTAGTCCTTGGACTTTGCCTCTTCTTCAACACCGCGCATGAGCTCGGCGAAGATGGCGTTCGTCACGCCGGGAACCACGAGCCCCACGGCATGCGTACGTGATGCTTTCAGGGCCCGCGCCGTGAAGTTGGGGCGATAGTTGAGCTCTTTCGCGGCATCGTGAATACGCTGCCGCGTTGCTTCGCTTACGCGTACGCCTGGTTTTTCGCTCAGCACACGCGAGACCGCCGACACCGAAACTCCAGCGCGGGTTGCAACATCACTCAAAGTAGCCATGGTTGCCAGTGTATTCGGGCAACTATCCGCTGGTACGTCGATTGACCAGATAAAGATGAGTCAGCACCATCACGGTGTCACCATGTTGGTTGGTTACCGTCACCAGCTCGTGCAGGTAGCCCGCCTCATCCGGTCGCTTCGCGTGCAACGACATCTCGTTGATCTCGGCCGTCACCCGAATGGTGTCGCCGATAAAGACGGGGCGGATGAAGCGGATGCGGTCATAGCCGTAACTCATAGCCTGCGGGTTGATGTCGCCGGCCGTCATTCCCACCGCGACGGAGAGGATGAGCGTGCCGTGGGCGATGCGCTGACCGGCGGGCTGCGTTGCCATCCATTCGGCATCCATGTGGTGCGGGAAGAAGTCACCGGTTTGGCCAGCGTGCAGCACGATGTCAGCTTCGGTGATGGTGCGGCCGACGGTTTCGCGGCGCTCCCCTACTTCGTGGTCTTCGTACCAGCGGTCTTTCGTGAGCATCAGCGCACCAGCCATTCTGCGACGCCCGCATCGAGGCGTTCGCGTAGTTCAGCGATTGTGATCTCGCCCACGAGAGCCGAAGTCACGAGCGGGGAGACCGCATTCTGAAGTTCGATGTAGGTCGCAAATCGCGGGCGCATGTAGGCGCCTTCGAGAGTCGCGCGCGTTCCGGTGAAGAAGTCGAGGCTGTCGGCATTGGTGCGCGCACTCTCCCACGCGACCGCGTTGCCGGGCTGGCCACCGCCGTCGTAGTACGAACCCTCTTGCACCGGACCCGACGCAAGCCAGAAAGCGTGGGCGATCGCGGCATCTATCACCTGACTGCGGGACGACACTGCGATACCGGCACCACCGAGCAGGGAGCCCGCAACGCCACGAGTCGAGCTCGGGATGTCGATGTACTGCACGCGGTTCGAGCGGTAGCCGGCACGGGAATAGTTCGTGTACCCGAAGAGCAGCGGCGAGTACGCGAAGGTGTCGCTCTCGGCCAGCACATCGGCGACCTGAATCGGGTTGAAACCCGCGTTGTCGGCGGGCACTAAGCGGGCCAGGCGCGTGAGCAGTTCCATCGACCGGGTCAGCACATCTTCGGAGAGGAAAACGCCGGGCGTCGCCATGGGGTCTTCCCCCAATCCGGCCGCGATCGTGATGAGGCTCGAGTACGAGTCGACGGGCTTGAACGGCCACAGCACTCGACCCTCTTCGGCGAGCGCCATCACCTCATCCCAGGTGCGGGGCGGCGACTCGAGAAGGTCGGGGCGGTACGCGGCGACCTGCGCTGCAGCGTCGAGCGCGAGGCCCCACTGCTGCCCGAGGTGCTGGTACGACTCGTGCGAACGACCGACCGACTGAGTGGCCAGCGTCTCGAGTTCGGCGTCGAACCCGCGACCGTTCAGCGGCGTAAAGAGTTTGTCTTCTGCCGCAATCGGAATGTGCGGATGATCGATCACGAGCAGGTCGTATTGCTCAACCAGGCTCTCCAGATCTTGGTCGGCAAAAGCTTGTAGCGAGCGGTACTCCCACTGCACTTCAACATCGGGAGCAACCGAGCGATACGCTTCGGCGGCCTTCACGACGCTGCCGTAGCCGCGCTCGTGTTCCCAGGTCATTCCGTTGATGATCGTCGGGCTCATGCGGAGGCCTCCTCGGTTGCGGGGGCGCCTGCAGGTGCGGCACCGGCGGCGGTTGCAGCAGCGCGGGAGGGGAACTCAGCACGCACGCTGTCGTTGTCTTCTCCGAGAGTCGGGGCCGCTTTAGTGCTCGTGAGAATGTGGCCGTCAACGCGGATGGGACTGCGGGTGGTGAGCAGTTCGTTGCCTCCGCGGGTGACGGGCTGCGTCATCCGGATCGCTTCGAAGCCGCCCGAGGCAAGTAGTTCGTCGAGCGTGAGCACCGGAGCGCACCACACGTCGCCGGCATCGAGAATGTCGAGCCACCGTTGCGTAGTGCCGGTGGCAAAGCGCGCGGCGAGCAGGTCTTCGACGTACTCTTGGCGATCCCACGCGAGTTGCGGGTCATGCATTTCGCTGAGCTCGGGCATGCCAAGCAGGTCACCGATCTTCGGCAGTGCGTTCATGGCCATCGCGATGTAACCATCTGTGGTGGGATACGTGCCGTAGGGCGCCGCTAAGAAGGCGTGGGCCGAGTGCTCGCCGTGACGCTGCACCGTGATGGTGTCGTCGTTGAGCTTGGTGCTCAGCAGTTCGAACTGCAGGTCGAGCATCGCTTCGAGCAGGCTGGTCTGCACGAGCCCGCCCTTGCCGGTGCGGAATTTGCGCACGAGAAGTGCCGTCACTCCCTGGGCAATGTGGCAGCTCATCAGGTGGTCGGCAATCGAGAGCCCGACCGGCACGGGGCCGTCGGTCTTCGAGCCATTGAGCCACGGGATGCCCGACATCGACTGAGCGAGCAGGTCTTGCCCCGGACGATCCTTCCACGGGCCCTCTTCGCCATAGCCGGTTGCGCTGGCGTAGACGATGCCGGGGTTGATGGCGCGCACTGATTCGAAGTCGAGCCCGATGCGTTCCATCACGCCGGGGCGGAAGTTCTGGATGATCACGTCGGCACGCTCGACGAGTTCTTTCACGTAGGCGAGGTCGTCAGCGACCTTGAGGTCTGCGGTGATCGACTCTTTGTTGCGGTTCATCGCGTGGAAGGAGACTGTGTCTCCGTCGAACTCTCGACCGGCGAACGCGAGGGTGCGACCGATGTCGCCCGTGCCGGGGCGTTCGACCTTGATGACGCGGGCGCCGAGGTCTGCGAGACGCATCGCGGCGACTGGTCCGGCCAAGAATTGGCTGAAGTCGAGCACCAGAATGCCCTCGAGGGGGCGGTCCATTGGCGCAGACTCCGTTGGTGCGCCGTTGTCGTCAGTCATTGCTGTTCAGCCTTCTGTTGATCCTCGTGAACAATCGTTTGATCATGCTAGTATGACGCAGAAATACACGCAAGGGAACCAGGCCGCGACATCCGGTGCCGAGCACCGTCGTTTCCCCTCATCCGCCCTTCGTGTCCACTAATCGCAAAGGAGCGCACCAGTGCTGAGCGTGAGTTATGTAGGCGAGCAACGCCTTGAGGTCAAAGAGTACGAACCGAAGCCTCCGGCCGCCGGTGAGGTTCAAATCGCCGTCGCCTACAACGGACTGTGCGGCACCGATATGCACATCCTGCACGGCAACATGGATGCCCGCGTGCAAATGCCTTTGACCTTCGGTCACGAGATGAGCGGCACCATTTCCGCTCTCGGCAACGGTGTTGAGGGGTGGAACGTCGGCGACCACGTCACCGTCATGCCGCTCTGGTGGGACAACAGCTGCCCCGCCTGCCTCGCCGGCAACCAGCACATCTGCCAGAATCTCGACTTCATCGGCATCGACTCCCCCGGCGCCCTGCAGGGCAAGTGGAACGTTCCGGCCGAAACACTTGTCGCCCTCCCACCCGAGCTGCGCCTCGATCACGCCGCGCTCGTGGAGCCCGCCGCCGTTGCGGTGCACGACGTTCGCCGTTCGGGCTTGGTGCCCGGAGATAAGGCCGTGATTATCGGTGGCGGTCCGATTGGGGTGCTCATCGCATCCGTCGCCCGCGAGTTTGGCGCTGAGGTAGCGGTCATTGAGATCGACGCTGGTCGTCGCGCTCAGATCGAAGCGCTTGGCTTCACGACCATCAGCCCGCTCGAGGTCGACCAGGTCGCCTGGGTCAACGAGTGGACCGCGGATGCCGGTGCCGACGTGGTCTTCGAAGTTTCGGGTGCTGCGGCTGCCGTGCTCGGCGCCACCGACCTCGCGAAGGTGCGTGGAACTCTCGTGGTTGTCGCTATTCACCCCACGCCTCGCGAGATCAATCTGCAGCGCGTCTTCTGGCGCGAGCTCACCATTATGGGAGCGCGCGTTTACCAGCGCACCGACTTTGAAAAGGCCATCGAGCTGATCGATAACGGCGTCATCCCCGCCGAGCTGCTGATCACGCGCATTGTGCCGCTGTCGCAAACCAGCGAAGCTTTTGCTGACCTTGCCGCGGGCAAAGCGATGAAGATTCTTGTGGATGTCGCGGGCCAGAAGTGAGCACGGAACAGAAGGGCAACCCCATGAACGGCATGTTTGACCTCACCGGAACCACCGCGGTCGTTACGGGCGCACGGCGCGGAATCGGCTTCGCCATGGCCGAGGCACTCGCCGCTGCTGGCGCGAACATCATCGGCGTGAGCGCCACCATTGAGGCCTCGGGCAGCGACATCGAGAAGGCGGTCACCTCCTATGGCCGCACTTTCGAGGGCATCGCCTGCGACTTTGCCGACCCGGATGCCGTCGCCGCGCTGGGCGAGACACTCTCGACCCGCAACGTGGACATCCTCGTCAACAACGCCGGCACCATCGAGCGCGCCCCCGCCGCCGAGCACCCCACCGAACTGTGGGATCGGGTGCTTCAGGTGAACCTGTCGAGCCAGTTCACGCTCACCCAGGCCGTCGCCCGCTCGATGATCGAGCGTGGCCGCGGCAAGATCATCTTCACCGCATCACTGCTCAGCTTCCAGGGCGGCATCAACGTGCCCGGGTACACGGCAGCGAAGTCGGGCATCGCCGGCCTCACCAAGGCACTCTCGAACGAGTGGGCCAGCAAGGGCATCACCGTGAACGCGATCGCCCCTGGCTACATCGCCACCGACAACACCCAGGCATTGCAAGACGACCCCGACCGCTCGAAGGCAATCCTCGACCGCATTCCCGCCGGTCGCTGGGGAGTCGGCAGCGACCTCGCGGGTGCCACCGTGTTCCTCGCGTCGCGCTCCTCCGACTACGTCTCGGGCGCCATCCTCAACGTGGATGGCGGCTGGCTCGGCCGCTAGTTCTCCCCCGCAGACTGTTGGCATCCATCCTCGTCGGTGGGTGCCAACAGTTGTTTCTGGTGACGCTCAGTAGTGATCGCGTGCTTGGAGGATCACAATGTGGGAGTCGGTGACGTAGTAGACGAGTCGGTTCGTTTCATCGATGCGCCGCGACCAGGCGCCGCTGAGGACGTGCTTGAGTGGTTCCGGTTTTCCGATCCCGGTGAAGGGGTCGCCGAGCACGTCAGCGATGAGCGTGTTGATCCGTTTGAGCGTCTTGCGGTCTTGGGTTTGCCAATAGACGTAGTCTTCCCAACCGTTCTTGTCGAACGCGAGCGTGCGGCTCATGCGTCGCGAAGATCGTGCTGTTCAAACTCGCCACGTCGAGCGCGCTCGATCGCGTCAAGTAGACGCTCAGCGTTTGCGGGGTTGCGCAGCAAGTAAGCCGTCTCGGTGATCGCGTCGTAGTCGTCTTTCGAGAGGATGACTGCGTTGCCGTGCTTGGAAACAACCTCGACCGCGGTGTGGTCATCGTTGACGCGCTGGATGAGTCCAAACAGGCTCTTGCGCGCCTCGGTTGCTGTAATTGCGGGCATGACGACTCCTTGGTGGGTGGTACGGGATAGTGTACCACTCAGCCATGGGGGGCAGATTGACGGTCATCCGTGGCATCGTGATCCTTATGCGGGCGAGAGGCCAGAGGTCACTTCGCGCCGCGAGATCCACGCGTGCCAGCCATGAGTGACGCAACCCATTGCACTGCGCGCGGGATGCCGGTCACTTTCGAAGTCACGATGCCGGAAATGAACGCGGACTCGATCCGTGCAGGAACACAATGATTGGTTTCCCGGGTTCGGACCCATTTCGTGTGCCAGTTCAGCCGCCATCCTCAGGTTCTAGTCAGCAGTCTGAGTTCGCGCGCTCAACCGCCGGCAGAGAGGAGCGACTAACGGCGCGCTCAGAGGAGGTTGGGGAGTCGCGGGGTGAACGAACGCAGCTAGGCATCACGTTTTCGCGACAGCATCGCGCTCCTCCGACTACGTCTCGGGCGCCATCCTCAACGCGGATGGCGGCTGGCTCGGCCGCTAGTCCTTACGCGCGATAACCGCTTCGGGCCGCAGGTCGAGGCGGCGCAATAGTTGCGCGTTCACCGCGACAACGACGGTCGAAGCCGACATGAGCAGAGCACCGACGGAGATCGGCAGCACGAACCCAATCGGTGCGAGCACGCCAGCAGCGAGAGGCACCGAGATCAGGTTATAGCCGGCAGCCCACCACAGGTTTTGGCGCATCTTGCCGTAGCTGCGGCGCGAGAGTTCGAACACGGCGAGCACCGAGCGTGGGTCGTCGCTCGCGAGCACAACACCGGCCGAGGCGATGGCCACGTCAGTTCCGGCGCCGATCGCGATTCCGACATCCGCCTGGGCGAGCGCTGGCGCATCGTTCACGCCGTCACCGACCATCGCCACGGTGCCGCCCGCCTTCTGCAGCTCGGCAACCTTGCTGGCTTTGTCTTCTGGATGCACGCCCGAGAACACCCGGTCGATGCCGAGTTCAGCGGCTACCGACTGTGCCACAGCATCCGCATCTCCCGTGATCATCACGACCGTGACGCCCTGCGCGTGCAGCGCATCGATCGCCTGGCGCGAGTCTTCGCGCACTTCATCCGCGAGCCCGATCGCCCCGATAACGTGACCGTCAGAGAGCACGTGCAGAATGATCGCGCCGGCATCCGCCCACTCGGTTGTTACGTCGATGGGCTGCTGGTTGTGCTGGCGCAACATGCTCGGCCCGCCAACGCTGATGGTGGCTCCATCGACAGTCGCTTCGACGCCAACACCGCTCGATGAGCTGAAGCTTGAGGCTCCGACTCGTTCGAGTTCGCGCTCCTTCGCGGCGGCCACGATCGCCTTCGCCAGCGGATGCTCGCTGTCGTTCTCCGCCGCTGCCGCGAGTCGAAGAACGTCATCCTCATTCGCATCCCCGACCGCCGCAACGTGCGTGACGGCAGGCTCGCCCTTCGTGAGGGTTCCCGTCTTGTCGAAGAGAACGGTGTCGACCTTGCGCATCGTTTCGAGGGCAAGGCGGTCTTTCACGAGCACTCCGGCGCGCGCCGCGCGCTCGGTAGAGATGGAGACGACAAGCGGGATGGCAAGACCAAGAGCGTGCGGGCACGCAATGACGAGCACCGTGATGGTGCGCACGATCGCGTCATCCGGATTGCCCACGAGGGTCCACACGGTGGCGGTGAGCGCTGCAGCACCGAGAGCGAACCAGAACAACCAGCCCGCCGCGGTGTCGGCGATGCGTTGCGCAGGTGACGACGAGCTCTGCGCCGTTTCAACCAGCTTGGTGATACCCGCGAGCGCCGTATCATCGCCAATCGCCGTGACCTTCACCCGGATCGAGTTATCGGTAGCGACGGTTCCCGCCACAACGCGGTCGCCCTCACCCCGCGCAACCGGCTGCGACTCTCCCGTGATCATCGACTCATCCACCTCGGCTGAACCGTCGATCACTTCGCCGTCGGCGGGTACGCGTCCGCCGGGGCGCACGATGACGACATCGCCGACAACGAGCTCAGACGGCGGCACGGTGACGAAGTCATCGCCCTCAACCTTCTCCGCTTCATCCGGAAGCAAGGCGGCAAGAGAGTCGAGCGCGCTCGAGGTCTGAGCCAGCGACCGCATTTCGACCCAGTGGCCGAGCAGCATTACGACGATGAGTAGCGCAAGCTCCCACCAGAAGTCGAGCTCGTTCGCAATGAGGCCCAGGGTGGATGCCCACGAGGCAACGAAGGCGACGGTGATCGCCAGTGAGATCAACAGCATCATTCCCGGTTTGCGGGATTTCAGCTCCGAGAAGCCTCCCGTGAGGAACGGCTTGCCACCCCAGAAGTACATGACGGTGCCGAGAGCCGGCGAGATCCAGTGAAGGAGCGCGACATCGGGCAGCGAGTACCCCAGTATCTGCGCAAACATCATGCTGAATCCGGCAACCGGGATTGCCATCACCAGCATGATCCAGAACAGGCGGCGGAACTGCGCGACATGGTGAGAGTGATCCATGAGCGCCACGCTATACCCCTAGAGGGTATGGCTCAACCCAAAGAACTCAACTCCCAGCTACCGTAGAGCCGTGACCACCTTCAGTGAGGAAATCGTGTCCGCAGTTCTCGCCCACATGAATAGCGACCACAACGATGACAATCTGCTCATCGTTCGTGCGTTCGCGGAATCAGCCGCCATCTCCGCGGCCATGGTGTCACTCGATGGCACCGAGGGCACCTGGCAGTATTCGGATGTCGACGGCATCGAACACCACGTGACCGTGCCCTGGAGCACGGAGATCACCGAGCGCGCGGAGATCCGCCAGGAGATCGTGAAGCTTTACGATGCTGCGTGTGACAAGTTGGGCGTCGAAGCTCGACCGCACAGCTAGCGTCGCCGTGGCATCCACCACTGCGGTGAACTGAGCAACTTTCACCCTCCCCTGCCCTAGCCAAACGCTAGGAAAGAGGAGTACGAATAAGAAGCAGCATTGCGCACTCACCTAGTGTGCGCACAAGGGGGAAGTAACTATGACTCGATCACCCAACCGCATGCTCGGGGCCATTGTCGGCGGATTCTTTGTACTTTTCGGCTTACTCGGCTTCACCGTCACCGGCGGTGTTGGCTTCTTCGCGACCGAGGGCGGGATGCTCGGCAATCTCTTCCAACTGAACGTTTTCCACAACGTTATCCACATCTTAATTGGTGCGGCACTGGTGCTCGCTGCTCTCGCAAACCGTGCCGCAGCGCGCGCCGTTAACTCCGGACTTGGCTTCGCCCTGCTCGTGCTCGGGTTCGCCGGGCTGCTGCTGATCGGAACAGAATTCAACGTTCTGGCAATCAATGCCGCCGACAACGTTCTGCACTTTGCGGCCGCGGTACTGCTACTTCTCGTCGGCATCGGCGCCGACAGCCGCGCCACGGGCGTGAGCGTCTAGCCCTCGCCGAACGGGCGGCACATCTTCACGCCACCACGACTCACTAGTACGCACTCCAAACCACTCGGGCGAGGGGTACGAATAAGAGTCAACCGCGCGAGCACAGGGTTTGCGCAGAGGAGGCACTGTCATGACTAAATCACCTAACCGCCTGCTGGGAACAGTTTTCGGCGCGGTCTACATTCTCGTCGGACTGCTCGGCTTCACCGTCACGAACGGCGTTGGATTCTTTGCCACCGAGGGCGGGCTGCTGCTGGGCCTGTTCGAAGTGAACATCTTCCACAACGTGGCCCACCTCATCATTGGAGCTGCCCTGCTGCTAGCCGGCCTCTCCAACGTGAAGGCCGCCCGCACCGTGAACTCCGTAATCGGTTTCGCTTATCTGGCGCTCGGCCTCCTCGGTCTCTTCCTCGTAGGGTCAGCGCTGAACATCTTGGCCCTGAACGCTGCTGACAACGTGCTGCACTTTGCTAGCGCCGCCGTCTTGCTTGCTGTTGGCCTCGGCGCCGACAAGCGTGCAGCTGGCGTTACCGCCTAACGCGCACCACAAGTCCCAGATCACTTCCCGAGAGGAGAACCGTCATGTCCGCAATAACCAGAACCTGGATCGCTTTTGCCGCAGTAGGCACCGGCCTGATCCACATTGCCCTCGTGATCGGTTC
The DNA here is from genome assembly GCF_057365065.1 of Salinibacterium sp. 10G20-15. Classification (NCBI taxonomy): domain Bacteria; kingdom Bacillati; phylum Actinomycetota; class Actinomycetes; order Micrococcales; family Microbacteriaceae; genus Salinibacterium; species Salinibacterium sp. 10G20-15. The sequence goes on along the minus strand of NZ_CP195118.1, from coordinate 1,148,409 downwards.
TCCTCTCGCTCTGGGCATCCCTCTGGCGATTCTTGGTGCCGTCGAGTTCGGGTGGGGCATTCTGGCCTTCACCCGCGACTCACTGCCGTTTGCTCGCATCACCATGGTCGTCGCGGTGGCGCCACTTGTTGCCTGGGCCCTGCTGATGACCGCCGCAGCCGTCTTCCAGAACCCAGCGCTGGGTGCTTCTCTGGATGTTGTGCCATGGGGAATCGCTGCCCTGTTCCAAATCTTTGTGGCGGGCACGCTCGCATTCCACTCTCGTCGAGCTCGTGAGGGCAGGGGCGCCGCTACGTCAGCGCCCAGCGCAGGCCGCTACCTCTTCGCCCTCACAGTGGGTGCGCTCGCCGTCGGCGCCCTCACGACCCCCGCTCTTGCTGCCACGGAGGCCGGCATCTACGCCCAACCCCATGGCGAACACGATGGATCATTCACTCCGCAACGCGACATTCCCGCTGACGAGGGCACTGGCGAGGGCGTTGACGACATGTTCAACCTTCCCGACCACGACGGTCACTAGCTCCGCACTGTTCCTGACGTCACCAGCGTGATGCGGAATACCCAACTTTCGGATGATGTTTCGCCCAATTCGGCTTCGCTAGAGTGAGGGTTACCTAACCCCGCTTTCGCTAGGAGACCCCGTGGCCGTCATTCCGTTCTCGCAGGCTCTCCGCGAGCGCACCTGGTCAAGCCACGGCGACAGCGAGGGAGCCGACTTCATGAAAGACCTCATGACGGGCAAGGGCACCCGCGATGACTACATCGCCCTCGTCGCTCAGCACTACTTCATTTACGAAGCAATCGAAGCGGCCGCCGACCAGTTCTCGACAGACCCCGTAGCGGCGCCCTTCATCACGTCACAGCTCACGCGCCTTCCCGCGATCGAAGCCGACCTCGCGTTCTTGATTGGCGCCAACTGGCGCGATCAGATCTCGGCACTACCGACCGCAGCGGCCTACGCCGCTCGCGTACGCGAAGTCGCTGCCCAGAACTGGGCCGGCGGCTTCATCGCCCACCACTACACCCGCTACCTCGGCGACCTCTCGGGCGGTCAGATCATCCGCACCATCATGCAACGCCAGTTCGGTTTCGAAACCAACGGTGTCGGCTTCTACCTGTTCGACGAGATCGCGAAGCCCAAAGAGTTTAAAAACACGTACCGCGACCAACTCGATGCTGTCGAGTGGGATGACACTGAACGCGACCGAGTCATTGAAGAAGTGCTCGCCGCATACCAGTTCAACACCGACCTGTTCATCGACCTGTCGCGCGCGAAAGCGGCCGCCTAGCCTGCCGCGCGGGTCGTGTCGCCGAACCGGCACGGCCCGCCTTGGGCAGCGTTCTCCTCCGCTGCCTACATGAGCGCCCCCACCGCTAGCCGACGCTGGAGGAGCGTTAGCCGAGCCCCGCGCGCTCTTCGCGAACGCCCTCAGCTTCGGAATCCGCCGCTCCCTCAACGGGCTTCTTCGACAGCCCCACTGACCCGGCGCTGGAGCGACCCGCGAGCGCAGTGTGCACCGCGATCGACTCATCGACGTCGGCGTACCGTGGGCGCAAACCCACAGGGCGTCGCTTGCGCTCTTCGCGTTTCGCTCGTCGAGCCGCAACGATCAGGTTGAGGGCCTCGACCATGATGGCGAAGGCCATCGGCGCATAGATAAGAGCCTTGTCGATGTAGACCCCGAATCCCTCGGCGATCAAGAAGACTCCGATGAGGAGCAAGAACGACAGGGCCAGCATCTTCACTGTTGGATGCTTGTTGACGAAGGTGAAGATAAAGCGCGCCGCGAAGAGCATGATGCCGAACGACAGCACAACCACGGTGATGATCACGACGAGGTTTTCTGTCATACCGACGGCCGTGATGACGGAGTCGAGAGAAAAGACGAGGTCGAGCACCAGAATCTGCGCGATAACCGACCCGAACGTGACCGCCTTCTTGCCACCGCCAGAGCTGTGCTCCTCGTCACCCTCTAGTTTGTGGTGAATTTCGGTGACAGCCTTGTAGACGAGGAACACACCACCTGCGATAAGGATGAGGTCTTTCCACGAGAACCCCAACTCGCCGACGACGAAGATTTCGTCTTTCAACGTGATGATCCAGCCCGCAAACAGCACAAGCACGATGCGCATGAGCATCGCGAGAGTGAGGCCTAGGTTCCGAGCCTTCGCCTGCTGGTCCTTCGGCAGTTTCGATGCGAGGATCGAAATGAAGATGACGTTGTCGACGCCGAGCACAATTTCGAGAACGAAGAGTGTGAGAAAGACCGCGATGAGGTCAGGAGTAAAGGCGAAGGAGAATTCCATTCGTCAATTCTCCACTACAGCCCCGCGATTGCGGGAGTAAGCCGGAGAAAGTTAGCCCTGTGCTTCAATCTGCTCGCGCAAGCCGTCGAGTGTGCGCAACACCGTGAGCGACGTATCGAGTGGATGCTCGGGCGCTTCCGTTCGCCCCGCTGCAATGTGCTGGGCAATCGCCGTCGTCTGAAAAGCGAGCCCTTCGCGGCCGCGCAATCCCGTGCCGTCAGTGAACTCGATGCGTTCTTCGTCGCGCACGAAAGCAAAGCCATTCGGCGCGTAGAACGGAGTGCGCACCTCAACGCGAGCGCGCGTGCCGCTGATGCGGGCCTCCGTAGGGGTGTCGGCCAGCATCGTCGTGTGCAGCACGGCCTGGGCACCGGTGGCATGGTCGAGAATCATGGCCGCCTGCGCATCAACACCGCTCGCGAGCATCCGCCCCGTTGTCACGGCTGCGCTCGGGGCACCGAGCACAAACTGTGAGAACCACACGGGGTAAATGCCGATGTCGCGCAGCGAACCACCACCCATCGCAGGGTCGAAGACGGGTTGACCGGATGGTTCCCCAAAGTTGGCGCCGAAATCTGCCGTGACCATCGCCACGTCTCCGAGCTCGCCCTGAGCCAAGAGCTGCGCGATGATCGTGGTTTGCGGCAAGAAGCGGGTCCACATGGCTTCCATGGCAAAGACGCCCGCAGCCCGTGCGGCATCCACAATGACTTGGGCGTCTGCGGCGTCAATACCGAGGGGCTTCTCGATCAAGACATGCTTGCCCGCAGAGATCGCGAGTAGCGCCAGCGGTTGATGGAAGACGTTGGGCGCAGCGATGTAGACGATGTCGACGTCAGGGTCGGCAACGAGCTGGTCGTAACTGCCGTAGCTGCGCTCGATGCCGTGCTTCTGAGCGAATTCTGCCGCGCGATCGGCCGAACGCGACGCCACGGCCACTACCCGCTGGTCGGTGTTGGCGTGCATCGCCGCCACCCAGTCGGTGGCGATGCCGCCGGGAGCGAGCACGCCCCAGCGCAGCGTGGGGCCGCCTCGAAGTGGCGTAGCGGTGGAGTTAGGCAGAATCACGACAGTTCCATTCCCAAGTAGATCGAGTCAGTTCCGCGCGCCAACTCGGCGAAGCCGAGGTGGTGGTAGAACGAGATCGCATTGTGGTTGTCTTCGCCAACATCGAGGTGAACCCCGCGTACTCCGCGAGCACGCAATGCCGTAAAGAGTGTCTCCATCATTGCTCGCCCCGCGCCGCCACCTTGCACGCGCGGCAGTAGGTCAATGTGGAGGTGCGCGGGGTGATTCTCGACCGCCGCCGCCGGTGCTGTCACCGGCGAGTGGAGGTGAGAGATCAGCTCGTCGTCGAGCGAACTACCGGAAGTCTCCGGGTACTGCTCACGCAGCACCGGCCACCACTCCCGTTCTTGCCACTGTTCAAACTCGCGGGTATCGGCGGCACCGAGAACGTAACCGGCGACTCCGAGTTCGTCCGCAATGACGAACGCGAGATCGGGGGCACCCACGAGATACGGGCCCACGTAGATGTGGCCCAGGAGGTCAGGATTCGTGAAGAGAGCGCTCCCATCGGCCCCGGCATCCGCGGTCTGAAGACACACGCGATAGCTACCGGGAAGATCGTAAGGCCCCGCAGGACGAATGTTGCTCATGGGTTCACCATATCGCTCGCGTCAATTGGTCTACATCGTGCACCAGAGATCAGAACAACAGTGGTCTAGTGGTCTGCGCTAGAACCCAGTATTCGCGGGGCATCGTGCAGCATTCACCGGGAATGTTTCGATCGTGTTACGGCACGATGTACCCCGGAGTGGTCTCGTCAACTCTTTACCATTCGCCTCGACATAGGCTTCAATGTGAGGGTGACAGTCGTAGAGGAGTCCACCCGGCACACCCTTCGCGCGCGCTTACGAGAACTCGTAGCGTCGACAGAGGTGGGCAAGAGCCTGCCCAGCGAACGCGACTTGAGCGCCCGCTGGGGCGTCGCCCGCATGACGATCCGCCGCGCGGTCGATGCGCTCGTCGCCGAGGGCCTCGTCGAACGTCGCCACGGCTCTGGCACGTACGTTACCCCGCAGCCTTTTGTGCGACTGCTCGGGCTCACGTCTTTCTCACAAGATATGCGTGACCGCGGCCTTGAGCCCAGCGCCCGCCTGTTGGCTTACCGAGTTGCCCCGGCCGACACCGCCATGGCTACCCAGTTGCAGATCACTCCGGGCGACCCTGTCGTCAGTTTTACGCGCTTGCGTCTCGGCAGCGGCGAGGCCATGGCTGTCGAAACGGTGTGGATTCCGCAAGCCCTCGTTCCTGGCATTAACGGCAGTGACCTTGGCGGGTCCCTGTACGAGCTGCTCAGCAACCGCTACCGCGTTGTCCCCGGCGCCGCGAACGTCTCGATCGAACCCGTGCTACCCGATGAGCGAGTGCGCGAGCTGCTGACCATTAGCGAGAATCAGGCCTGCTTGCGCATCCGGATGGTCGACTCTGACGCGCGCGGAAAGATCATCATGATTGCCAATTGCTTCTACCGCGGCGACAAGTACCAGCTCACTGCCCAGGTCTCAGGTGGCGCGTTCTCCCCCGATCCGACCCGGAACAGCTAATGCTTCGCGTGCTCGCTGTCGACGGCGGCCAATCTGGTATTCGCCTCAAGAGCAACGCGCAGCCCGGAACGGTCGAAGTGGATGGGGTCAGCCGACTCGAAGGTGACACCATGCGCTCCGTTGCTGGTGCCATCGCCACCGCGTGGAGCCACGGTAACTTCGCGCCCGTGGATCGCGTGATACTCGGCCTCACAACCTCCCCGGCTGATGCGGCATCGACCGCACGGTTGGCTGAGCTGGTTGCCTCAACTACCGGTGCTGGCGAAATCTGGATTGCTAATGACACTGTCACTTCCCATGCGGGCGCCCTCAGCGCCGAGGCGGGCGTGTCACTCAACACCGGCACTGGGGTGGCCTGCCTCGCCGTCCGCGAAAATGGGGAGTCCCACACTGTCGACGGTGATGGTTACCTTCTTGGGGATTCCGGTGGCGGTTTCTGGATTGGCGGTCGAGGACTTTCCGCTGTGCTTCGCGCCCGTGACGGCCGCGGTGACCTTACCTCTCTCACTCATCACGCTGCCGAGCAGTTCGATGGAGTAGACAATCTTGCCGCGCGTCTTCACAGCGCACACCGACCGGTCAATCGCATCGCCCAGTTCGCACGCTCTGTTCTCTCCGCAGCACAAGACGGGGACACTGTCGCCAACGCGATAGTCGAAGAGGCTGCTCGTGAACTCTTTCTCACCGCTCGCGTTGCCGTTGACTGGGTGGCGGCGGATGCTCCGCTCGCGCTCGGCGGCAAACTACTTGGCCCGAACACTCTGCTCTTCGCTCGCTTAGTCGAGCACCTCGCCTCGGAGGGAATGTCCTTCCGGCCCGCCGATGGTTCAGCGCTGGAAGGCGCCCTGCTGATCGGCTCCGGGGACACCACGACGCTTTATCGCAGCCTCATCCACGTGTGGAAAGAAGGAAACCCCGCATGAGCACCATGAGCCCCACCGCCCTCGACGCCAATTCTCCGGCCGCGCGCTATCTGAGCGTCGCAACTACTCTCGTTGAACGACTGCGCACCGAGGAAGGCGGCAATATTGTGGCCGCGGCTCGCATCGTCGCCAATGCGCTCATTGCTCAACGCACCGTCCACATCTTTGGCACTGGCCACTCCCACATGCTTGCCGAAGAGCTGTACTACCGTGCAGGCGGCCTCGTAAACGTAAAGCCTCTTCTATTCGAAGGGCTGATGCTGCACACGAGTGCGCTGCTCAGCACCTCCCTCGAACGTCTTCCCGGCCTCGCCGAGGCGCTGTTGCGCGATCACCCCATCGCTCCGGATGACGTGCTCATCGTGGCATCCAATTCCGGCAGCAACGCTGTGACCTCTGAGCTTGTGCAGTTGGCGATGGCAAACGGTACTCCCGTCATTGCCGTAACGAGCCTCACTCACGCCACCTCCCCCGAGGCCCGCCCGACCACCTTTCCCCGCCTTCACGAGCTTGCGACCGTCGTGATCGACAATGGCGGCGCCGTCGGCGATGCTGCCGTCGACATCGCTGGCCTCGATAGCCGAGTGTCTGCGACCTCTACTGTGGTGGGAGCAGCAATTCTCAACGCCGTGATGGCCGAAGCCATTCAGCTTTCGGTGGATGCCGGAGTGATCCCCGACATCTACGAGAGCAGCAATACCTCCAGCGGCGATGTCAGCAACCACCGATTCAGTGGCCGGATAACCACACCATGACCACTCACTCTCAGGTCAGCGCTACAGCCTCTCCTTTCGCCGTCCGCGGCGTCATCGAGGGCTTCTACGGCGCGCCTTGGAGCCATGAACAACGTCTCGACCTGATCGATTTTCTCGGCGAACGCGGAATGAACACCTTCGTGTACTCCCCCAAGGACGACCCGCTCGTTCGGCACGATTGGCGAACTCCCTACGAGGGTGCCGAACTCGCCCGCCTGGCCGAACTCATTGCCCGCTGCGCCACGCACGACATGACGTTCATGTACTGCCTCTCCCCCGGGCTCACGATGAAGTACTCCAGCGATGACGACATCGCGATGCTGCTCGCCAAGTTCGACTCCGTGCGCGAACTGGGCGTCACGAGCTTCGGACTGTTGCTGGATGACATCCCGGCCCGGCTGCAGCATCCAGCCGACCTAGCCACCTTCCCCGATCTCGTCACCGCTCACCAGTCAGTCATTGGCCGCGTGTTTGCCCAGTTCGACTCGAGCACTCAGCTCACCGTGTGCCCCACGCAGTACTGGGGTTATGGCGACGAGGAGTACATCAGCCGGCTCGGGCTCGGCATTGACCCGCGCATCGACCTTTTCTGGACGGGTCGCGCCATTTGCTCAGCCACGCTCGATCTCGCCGATGCCGCTGTTTTTGCCCGCGCCACTGGTCGCCCCGCTACCTACTGGGATAACTACCCCGTGAACGATGTCGCGATGGGCCATGAGCTGCACATCGGGCCTTATCGCGGCCGTGATCCGCAGTTGCACCGCTTCTCGACCGGCATCATCGCCAACGGCATGGAACTCTTCGAGTCCTCCAAGATTCCCTTCGCTACGATCGCCGACTATCTGCGCGACCCCGCGGGCTACGACCCCGAGGCCAGCTGGAAGCAAGCGATTCTGGATGTCGTTGGTCCCGACAACGCCGAAGACTTCAGCATGTTCGCCGATACCGTTCGTTCCTCGTGCCTCTCGGCTGACGACGCTCCCGCCCTGGGCGAGGCCCTCGAGCGCTTCACTTTTGAGTCGGAGTACGGCGATCCCGCCGCCGCGGCATCCGAGTTGCTCACGATTGCAGACTCGATGGTGCGCAGCGCTGATCGGCTGCTCGATGGTCCGGTCACCAACCAGAAACTCATTGACGAGGTTCGCCCGTGGCTCGAGTCGTTCCGTGTGGGCGCCCACGCCCTCGTGGAGGTCGCGCAGCTCGCCGCTGCAGGCCGGCTCGCCACCGATGGCCCGTCGCGGCTTCGTCCCTTCCTCGATGCGCTGCGCGCCGCTCGCCGCCGAGTTTTCGGCGATTTGCTCGATATGACTTTGGCGGAGCTCGTTTCCGTCGGGGGTTCACCACCCGAATCACCTGCTTCACCCGCACGACCCCGCACTGCATCACCCGACACTGCATCACCTACAGCAAAGGAATGATCATGCCCGTCACGAGAAAGAAGACTCTCGCTGCTGTCGCTGCTCTCAGCGCCTCAGCCCTGATCCTCACCGGTTGTTCAGCCGGCGGAGGAGGTTCCGACGACAACGTTCTCCGCATCGCGATGGGCTCCCCTGGTGAAGCTCAGATCCGTGTCTGGGATGACGTAGCGGCTCAGTTCGAGGCTGCGAACCCCGATCTGACCGTCGAGATGAATTATCAAGACGACGACCTGTACCAAACCATTGGGCTCCCGAACCTGCTCAACGGGCGCAATGCTCCCGACATTTACTTCGAGTGGGCCGGTGCTCGACTCGAACAACGCGCCGCCGATGGTTTCGCGGCCGACCTCACCGAGGCCGTGACCTCCGGCCCCATTGCTGGGCTCTTCGATGACGAAGTGTTCGGCTCGCTCACCGTTGACGGCGAGATCGTCATGGTGCCGCACGCTGCCGACGTTGCCAATGTGCTCTGGTACAACGAAGACATTTTCGCGGCTGCCGGGCTCACTCCTCCCACCACGTGGGATGAGCTGCTCGCCACGTGTGACGCCCTCGATGCCGAGGGAATCATCCCGATCGCTTCCGGCAATAAGGATCTGTGGGCCGCGGGCAACTGGCTCGCCCACGTGACCTCGCGCGTTGTTGGCGAAGAGGCTTACAGCGCCGCGCTGTCGGGCGAGGCAGATTTCAACACTCCCGAGTGGGTTGAGGCCTTTGGCTACGTCCAAGAGCTCGCTGACCACAACTGCGTCAACGAAAGCGCGAACGCTGTCGACGACAACGAGGGTGCTCAGCTCTTCTTCCAGGGCAAAGCGGCCATGCACGCCATCGGATCATGGCTCGTGAGCTGGGCCATCGACGAGGCGCCTGACCTCAACTTCGACTACGTAAACCTTCCGACGATGCCCGGTGAGGGCAATCAGGAGAGCGTGATCGGTGTCGTTACCGGCTACGTCGTCAACGCCAAGAGCAGCAAGCAAGACCTCGCTGCCGAGTTCCTTGCCCTGCTCAACAATGACGAGAACGTTCAGGCGTTCATCGCTGCTGAACTCACTCCGATGGCGCTCTCCGCATCGTCGGGTGAAGAGATCGACTCCCGAAGCGCTGGCCTCATCGACATGCTTGAAACAGCTCCGGCGATTGTGTTGCCGCCCGACACCGGGTACGACCTCGAAACCGCCAACGCGTTCTATGCTGCACTTGCCGAAGTGCTCGGCGGACAGTCCACTCCCGCGGATGCCGTTGCGGGTATCGATTCCAAGCTGGGCTAACCATCCCCATTCATTAGCCCCACCGCTGGTCGTCCGTCACCCGAAGGCGGACGACCAGCTTCTTTCTCCCGGAGGGAACCACCCATGAAGGCGAACCGTACGGCCACCCCGTATCTCTTCGTGGTGCCCGCCATGGCCGTCTTCGGTTTCGCTGTGCTCTTCCCCGTGATCATGACCTTCGCCTACAGCTTCACGGAATGGAATGGCTACGGCACCATGGTGTTTGTCGGCATCGACAACTACATCAAGGCCGCAAACGACGCCTTGTTCCGAGACTCCTTCGTGCACGTGCTCATCTACATCGCCGTCACCATTGTGCTGGAGGTCATCGTCGGCCTTGTTCTTGCGGGTCTCGTCAGTGTGCGCCGCCGCGGTTCGCTCTGGTTTCGTGTGGCAATCTTCACGCCTGTGATGCTGCCGATGGTGGTTGTGGCTGTGCTCTGGGCTTTCGTTTACAACAACGACTTCGGTCTTCTCAACGCAGCGCTGCAGTTCCTCGGTCTCGACAGCCTGCAGCGGGTGTGGCTCGGCGATCCGGCAACCGCGCTCCTCGCTGTCAGCGTGGTCTCGGGCTGGGTATATGCCGGTTTCTACATGACCATCTTCTACGCGGCCTTCAACCAGGTGCCCACCGAGGTGATCGAGGCGGCTCGGCTCGATGGTGCGAACGAATGGCAGCTCTTTCGCCGCATCAAGGTGCCGATGATCCGCAACGCGATCACTGTCGCACTACTTCTCTGCATCACCGGCGGCTTCCAAGGCTTTGACCTCTTCTATGTCATGACCAACGGCGGACCCTACGGTGCCACCGAGATCCCGACAACCTACCTGGTGAAATCTGTATTCACTTTCCAGAATGTTGGGTACGGCTCTGCCATGGCGGTTGTGCTCACGGCTGTTGTTGTGGCGTTAGGCCTCGTCTTCACGCGAGTCAATCGTGAGAAGCCAGAGGATGTGCGCTCATGAGCCTGACCGAACGTAAATCCCCGACCTCCCTGCAGCGGGGCTCAGGAAGCACACATCGCACCGCACGCAGAACTCCCCTGCGGATCCCCGATGTGCTCTTCACCGGAGCCCTCGCGGTCGTCGCTGTGGTGTTCTTCTTCCCCATGCTCTGGATGGTGTTCTCCAGCTTCAAGTCAAACTCCGCGATCTTTGCGTCACCCTTCGCCCTGCCGACCGAGATCGACTTTGGCCGCTGGGTCGAGGCCTTCGAGATCGGCCACATCGGCCAGTACGCGCTCAACAGCATCATCGTCACGGGGGCTTCGGTCCTCGGCATCCTCCTGTTCGGGGCGGCTGCCGCCTTCGCGTTCAGTCGCTACCGCTTCCGGGGCCGTAACCTGCTGATGGGGTTACTAGCTCTCGGCCTCCTGCTGCCGTTGCAGTCCTACTTCATCGCCCAGTCCACGATGTTCACGCAGCTGGCTATTACCGATACGCGCTGGGCCCTCATCATCCCGTACACCGCCATGGGGTTGCCCTTGGCCGTGTACCTGCTCAAGGTCTATTTGGATGCCGTGCCCAACGAGCTCTTTGAGGCTGCCCGCATCGACGGAGCGAGCGACTTGCGCGTCTTCGGATCGATCGCGCTCCCGCTACTTCGCCCCGGCCTGGCGACAGTGGCGATCTTCTCGGCGCTCTCGAGCTGGAACGAGTTTTTGCTCGCCCTGCTCTATATCCAGGATGACGCGCTCAAGACGATTCCGACCGGCTTGCTTGCATTCTCTAGTCGGTATGTAACCGACTACGGCCTGTTGTTCTCGGCGCTCTCGATCGTCACACTGCCGATGATCGTGATCTATATCGTTTTCAACAAGCAGATCGTAGAAGGCATCACGGCGGGCAGCGTGAAGTAGCGGGAGAGTGGAGTAGCGGCAGCGTGAATTTGCGGCAGTCGCAACGGGGGAGTGCGATCCCCACTTCGGGGGAGCGCAGGCCTAGCCTCTACGCCTGAATGGCGGGAATCGGCTTCGAGCGCGACATGAAGCGCACCACGTTCTCATCCACGATGATGTCGCTCGGGCGTAGCGGTCGCGTGAGGTAGAGCCCTTCGAGGCGACTGATGCGGCTGAGTGCAACGTAGGTCTGGCCGGGGGCGAACGAGCGCGGTCCGAGATCCACGATCGCACTGTCGTAGGTTTTGCCTTGCGACTTATGGATCGTCACGGCCCAGGCGAGGCGCAGCGGAAACTGCGTGAACTCGGCCACGACATCCTTGCGCAGCGCTTTCGTGCGCGCCGAGTACGAGTACTTGAACTTCTCCCAGACGGCGGGCTTCACTTCGTAGTCGCGCCCGTCGATCTCCACCCAGACGGTGTCAGCGATCTTGACGACGGTGCCGACGCTGCCGTTGACCCAGCGCTGGGTGCCGCCCTCTTGAGTATCGTTGCGCAAGAACATCACTTGCGCCCCCACCTTGAGCTCAAGCGATTCATCGGCTGGGTACGCCCGCCCACCAAACTCTCCGGAGATCTCGGCCTTCGCCGTGAGCACTCGACCGGGCAGTCGGGCGAGTGCCGACGCATTAATACGCGTCACAGTGCTGTTCGTGGTCGCGAGCGTGATGGTGCCGTCGTCGGGCGCGGGCCGCGCGCCGACCGCATTGAGACGCCCCGCGATTTCAGCGGTGACGCCGTTGTGACGTACGGCATTGAGCATGTATTTGAACTCATCCTCATGCTGGCGATGGATGCTCGTGAGTTCGTAAATCGTCAGGTCGGTCTCCTGCCACACGAGAGCATCGAAGAACCAAATAGAACGATAGCGATCCTCGAAGTAGGCACGCTCGTCCGGATCTCCGGGAACGGGAGCGAGCTGATAAGGATCACCGAAGAGAACGACCTGCACACCACCGAACGCTTCATTCTTGCGCTGCCGCGCCTGACGCAGACTGCGGTCGATTGCATCGAGAAGGTCGGCGTTGACCATGGACACTTCGTCGATAACGAGGGTTTCGATGGTGTTCAGCAGTTTGCGCAGTTGGTCGGTCTGCTCAAGCTCGTGGTCGGCGATAACGCCGATTGGCAGCCGAAACAGCGAATGGATGGTCTGCCCGCCCACGTTGAGGGCGGCCACTCCGGTGGGGGCACAGATCACGATCTGCTTCGACGTTTTGTGTGCCAAGTGGTTGAGGAGCGTCGATTTACCCGTACCTGCACGCCCCGTAACAAAGAGATTGTCGCGCGTCGTCTCAATAGCAGCGAAGACGGCTGCTTGCTCCGGCGAGAGGGTTATTTCAGACACTCAATCACCCTAATGCTGCCGGTGGTTCCACCAGTGCCTGCGCGCCGCAATCTGTGTGCAGGGTATCCCTCACCTCAACGGTTTAGGATGTGTGAATGCGTCGCGAGCTTGTCACCTGGTCTATTGTGCTCGGGCTGATCGTTGCTGCCTTTGTCACGACGGTGTTGATCGTGAATTCCACCCTGTTCAGCGCGAATGGTTTTGTGCGCAGCTATCTGGGCGCGCTAGCCCGTCATGACATGGCGGCCGCTCTGCAGATTGCCGACATCCATGTGACTGACGAGCATGGCGCCGCCTCCGATGATGGCTCCGGCGCTACGCCAATCGACACCACGGGCGCAGGCTCGCTGCTCTTGGCTGGATCGCACGACCTCCTTCGCCCCTCAGCACTCAGCACTATCGAGAACATCGAGCTTGCTGACCGCACGGTGAACTCCAATGGCACCGAGACTGTGACTTTCGTTTACGACCTCGATGGCACCACCACAAGCTCAGCGTTCACTGTCGAGCGTGACGGAGCGCGCTTCGGCGTTTTCGCCGACTGGAAGTTTGTCAGCACGCCCTTGACAATCGTGCGACTGACGGTGTCGAACGCCCAGAACTTCACGGCCAATGGCTCAGAATTTGTGGCCCCTACCCCCAACACTCCCACACCCTACGTCGTGCTCACGCCCAGCAGCTTTGAAATCAGTCACACGTCAACATTCCTGACGGCTGACCCCATCCGGGTCTCCGCAGTAACGCCGGGCGATACCGTGCGCGCCAACCTCAACGTCGTCGCTAACAACGCGATGATCGCGCAGGTTCAGCGCGAGGTCAACGACTACCTCGATGAGTGCGCAACCCAGGTGGTTCTTCTGCCCACTGGATGCCCGTTTGGCCAACCGATGGCCAACCGCATTGTGACGACTCCGGAGTGGAGCATCGCCAGTTACCCCGAGGTCACACTCGTTCCCAGCGGCGACGCCGGAAGTTGGCTTATGCCTGCTACGGATGCCGCAGCACACCTCAAGGTCGATGTCCGTTCCATTTTCGATGGCTCAGTCTCCACCTTCGATAAAGACGTCGACTTCACCGCAAGTTACCTCGTGACGTTTATGCCGGAGGATGAGTTGCTCATCACCGCGCAGTACCCCAACTAGCGCTGCAACATAAGCGCTTAGCGCTTAGCGCTTAGCGCTTAGCGAGCATCTCGTTGTAGGCGTCGAGTTCGGCATCCCCGTCGCGCTCCGCTTTGCGGTCGTAGCGCGCTGAGGCACGGCTGTCGCTGCGGCGCCACATGATGGCCACCGCAATCGCGAGGGCGATCGTCGGGATTTCCCCGACGCTCCAAGCGATCCCGCCTCCGATGCGCTGATCCTCAAGCGCACTGACGCCGGTGTCCCAGCCCATTGCGCCGTACCAGTCGGCGAGCAACAGTCCCGTACCCGTCATCAGTGCCAAGCCGAAGAACGCGTGGAAGGCCATCGTGCCCAGCAAGAGCAACAAGCGAATCGGATACGACGTGCGGTGCGGGGTCGGGTCGACGCCGATGAGGGCCTGCACGAACAGGTAGCCCGAGCCCAAGAAGTGGATGATCATCCACTCGTGCCCCACATGGTCGGTCGTCGCCCAGCGGAAGATCGGCGTGTAGTAGAACACCCACAGTGAGACCACAAAGATGCCGGCAGCGACGAGCGGATGCCCGATGACAGCCAAGTACCGCGAGTGCACAATCAGCAAAATCCACTCGCGCGCTCCGCGACTGCCGTCGGTGCGCTTGCTAATCGCACGCATCGCAAGCGTCACCGGCGCTCCCGGAACCAGCAGCACCGGAATCATCATCCCGAGCGTCATGTGCCCGAGCATGTGCATCGAGAAAAGGTAGCCCTCGTACACGTTGACGCCACCGTTGGTGATGTAGAACAGCAGCAGCATCCCGAGCACCCAGAACACGGTGCGGTGCACGGGCCAGCTGTCGCCGCGCTTGCGCAAGCGCCACACGCCTGCGAGGTAGAAGAAGATCGCGAAGGCGCAAATCAGTACCCAAATGAGGTCGAAGCTCCACAGGGTGAAAAGGTTGCCGGCGCTGACGGGTGGCGGCAACGGCGAGCCCGTGAGGTACGCGGCGGGGGAGGAGTCGGGCACATCGGCGGCCACGATCTCCGGAACGGGAGTGGGAGTCGCCGCCAGAGCGGCGGCAGCACCCGAAGCGAGGCCCATGAAGCCGAGCTCGGCAGTGACAATCCACCAGAACCATCCGCGTTCCTTGCGCGGGCTAGCTTCGAGCCGGCCGATCGCATAGTTGCGGTACACGGCCCCGAAGAGCCCCATCACGATTAAGGCAAAGACTTTGACGAGCACGAGGATGCCGTACGGCGACAGCAGGTTCGTCAGGTTTTCGACACGAATTTCTGCACTCACATAGCCGGAGGCGGCCACCACGATAAAACTCACGAGCGCGATGGTCGAGTAGCGGCGCAGCACGATCGCGAGGCGCTCTTTGCCCAAGGCGGAGCGGGCGATTGCGATCGCGAGAAGTCCGCCAAGCCAGAGGGCGGCGAAGACGAGGTGCAGGTAGATGGCGCTCGTGGCCGCGTCGTGGTCTTCTGTTCCACCGCTGTGGCCCTGAAGCGCCATGGGGATGAGACCGGCTACAGCGAGAACAAGAACGAAGGCGAGGGCGCTCATATTGCGCACTGCGAAGCACAGAACGGTCACAGCGGCCGCTATGAGCACTGTGGCTAGCCAGGCTTGGCCGAGTTCGGTGACGGCCAGAAAGCTGGCGAGAACGTCGCCGAAGGCGCTAGAGAGGTCGATTGGCTGGTTACGTACGGCCAGAAAAGTGAAGAACCCGGTGAAGGCGGATGCCACCGCCCACACGGCGGCGCCTGCGGCCGCAAAGTCGAGAGTGAGACTGAATTCCTCGCGCTTGGGGCTCATCGCAAAGATCGCGATCATGAGCGCGCCGATCGTGGCAGAGAGGCCGAGGTTTACGAACAGCTTGGAGATGGGCAAGCCCCACCGCACAACAGCACCGGGGTCGAGCAGGATGGGGGCTTCTGCTCCTCCGCCGAAACGCAACCCGGCCACTGCTACGACGAAGGCAACGATGATCAGCAGCGCGGGACCGGCTATCCGGCTGATTCGTAACACGCTTCAAGAGTACTCGCGGTTATCCGGGAGTGCGCCCAGTCCGGAGTCGACAGCAGAGCAAACAGCCCGCTCACACACTCGAGGGCGGTGCCGGGATGCAAAAAAGGGCGACATCCCGAAGGATGCCGCCCTTTTTAGAAGTACTACCTAGCCCTTGGCTGCTGCCTTGAGCTTGCTGCCTGCACTGAGCTTGACGCCGTGGCTGGCCTTGATCTCGATAGCTTCACCCGTCTGCGGGTTGCGGCCGGTGCGAGCCTCGCGGAAGGTGCGCTCTGCAGCCATCCAACCGGGGATCGAAACCTTGGTTCCCTCGCCGACCGACTTGGACAGTACGGAGAAGAAAGCGTCAACGACGCCGGAAACGGCAGCCTGGCTCTGGCCAGACTCTGCGGCAACCGCCGCTACGAATTCAGTACGGTTTAGCGACTTGTCAGCCATAAGGTGGTCCTCCTCGGACGTAGTGCAGTTAGGTGGTCCGAAACGCTAGAAAACGTCGGAACCGCTTGGAATCTACCAGCTTGACTTGGTAATTCCGGGCAACTCGCCCCGGTGAGCCATTTCACGGAAGCGAACACGGGATACACCAAACTGGTTGAGGAATCCACGGGGACGACCGTCGATGGCGTCGCGACCGCGTACGCGGACCGGCGATGCGTTGCGGGGAAGCTTCTGAAGCCCGAGGCGTGCTGCCTCGCGCGACTCGTCAGTTCCGTTCGGGTCAACGAGGGCTTTCTTCAGCTCGAGACGACGCTCGGCGTACCGCGCAACGATAACTTTGCGCTGCTCGTTCTTTGCAATCTTGCTCTTCTTAGCCATATTTAGCGCTCCTCGCGGAATTCAACGTGCTTGCGGACCACCGGGTCGTACTTCTTGAGCACGAGGCGGTCAGGGTTGTTGCGACGGTTCTTGCGCGTCACATAGGTGTAGCCCGTTCCCGCAGTTGAACGGAGCTTGATGATCGGACGTACGTCCTGTGCCTTAGCCATTAGATCTTCTCCCCACGTGCAAGGAGGTCCTTGACAACGGATTCGATGCCGCGAGCGTCAATTACCTTGATGCCCTTTGCGGACAGCTGAAGAGTTACGTTGCGGCGAAGCGACGGTACGTAGTACGTCTTCTTCTGGATGTTTGGGTCGAAACGGCGCTTGGTGCGACGGTGCGAGTGCGAAATGTTGTGTCCGAAGCCGGGAATGGCGCCGGTCACTTGGCAGGTTGCTGCCATGGTGATGCTCCTGTTCTAGTTACCGTAAGGACTCAGCCTTACCCAAGATCACTTGTCGGCACACACACTGCGTTCTTCTCAAACCGAACTTTTACGCGGTTTCGATCAGGGTGGGGTGTGTCTGCGAGAGCGGAAGATACCGCTCGGTCAACGGTATATGTTACGTGGTAGAGCACGCTCGGCACAAGCCGAAGACGTCAACGATGTGGTGCGGCTCCGTAAAGCCATGCTCGGCCGCAACATTTTTGGCCCACTGTTCGACCGCATCCGCCTTAATTTCTACTGTTGTTCCGCACTGACGACAGATCAGGTGGTGATGGTGCGAATCTGGAGTGCATGCCCGAAACAGGCTTTCGCCATCCTGTTGAAGTGAGTCGGCATCGCCCGCTCCGGCCAGGTCGGCCAAGGCACGATAAACGGTGGCGAGACCGATGGAGCTACCTGCGTCGCGCAACGCACCGTGCAGTGATTGAGCACTCACGAAACCCTCTGACTGCGTCAGAGCCTCCCGCACCGCTTCTCGCTGCCACGTATTGCGCTTCATGGTCACCATCCTAACTTTTCGCCGCCCGTGAAACAGGGGTGAGTTCAGTCGCGGATGCTCGGCGCACGCTGAGCCTGCGACTACGCCCGCGGCGAGCACCTACAACTCGGCAGACCAGGTAGATCAGGAACGAGATCGTCGTGATGTAGGGACTAATCGGCAACGAGCCGCCGATCGCAAGCAAAACACCGCCCGTCGCCGAGACAAATCCAAAGATCATGCTGAGCACCGGCACAAGCCGCGGAGACGACGACACTCGCATCGCGGCCGCGGCCGGTGTCACCAGCAGGGCCATCACGAGCAGGGCGCCAATGATTTGCACAGCCACGGCGACCATGAGGCCCAGCAGCACCATGAAGCCGAGCGAGAGTGCGCGTGAGGGAACGCCGCGCGCGGCAGCCACTTCGGGGTCGAGGCTGTCGAAGGTGAGGGGGCGCCAGACCACGAACAACGCGGCCAGCACGACGACACTGATCACGATCAGCAGGCCGAGCTGTTCGCCATCCACTGAAATGATTTGCCCAGTGAGGAGCCCGAACTTGTTGGCACTACGTCCGGGATAGAGCGCCAAAAACAGGATTCCCAGACCCATACCGAACGGCATGAGCACGCCAATGATCGAGTTTCGATCGCGAGCCTTCGCCCCGAGCATCCCGATCAGCAGAGCCGCAACAAGGGAACCGACAATCGAACCCGCCACCACGTTGGCCCCAAACAGGAGCGCTGCGGCGGCTCCCGCGAACGAGAGTTCGCTGATGCCGTGCACCGCGAACGCCATATCTCGCTGCATGACAAAAACGCCAATGAGGCCGCCGGCGATACCGAGCACCGCCGCGGCGATAAGCGAGAAGCGCACGAGGTCGAGCAGTTGGCCATAATCGTTGAAGTTCACGACTTGGCCCCAGAATTCGTCAAAGGTCACGCGATCTCCTCCTCGTGGTGGTGATCGCCATGCGGGGTTCCGGCCACGATAACGCGACCGCCCACTCGCACAACTTCGACGGGAGTGCCGTAGAGCTCGCTCAGCACGTCGCTGCGCAAGACCTCGTCCGGTGTGCCGATCGTGAACTTACCCCCGGCCAAGTACAGCACGCGGTCGACCATGCTCAGGATGGGGTTCACATCGTGGGTCACAAACAGTACGGCGGTGTTGTGTTCGCGTCGTCGCCGGTCTATCAGCTCAGAGACTCCGCGCTGATGCTGAAGGTCAAGACTCAACAGCGGTTCGTCGCACAACAGTAGAACCGGGTCAGCGGCCAAGGATTGCGCCACCCGCAAACGTTGCTGTTCACCCCCCGACAACGAACCGAGCGGTTGGCGAGCGTAATCGGTCGCACCAACGTCGGCGATGAGTTCATCCACGCGCGTCTTTACAGCGCGGGGGAGGGTCGGCACCCCAAAGCGGTGGCCGTTCACGCCGAGCGTGACCAGATCGCGGCCTCGCAACGGTGTTCCTGGCGCCGCGAGCTTCTGCTGCGGAATGTAGCCGATGCAACGATCGCCGCGGCGAACCGGATGCCCGGCCACCGTGATCGTGCCCGAGTCGAGCTTTTGCTGCCCCAGTATCGCCTTCAGCAGGCTCGACTTTCCGGAACCGTTTGAGCCAAGCACCGCCACGAACTCGCCGGGCGCCACATCGAGGTCGAGTCCCGACCAGAGGGTGCGCGCGCCGAAGCCCAGCACCCCATCACGGATGCTGAGCACGGTACCTGCTGCGGAGGCCGAAGCGGCCGCAGCAGTTCCCGGTGACGCGGGTGACGCGGATGACGCGCTCACGAGGTTTGCCTCATTACGGGACAAGGACCACCGCGAGTGCATCCAAGTTTGAAGACATCCATTCGATGTAGTCTGCACCCTCAGGTAGCGTCTCCGTAAATGACACCACGGGAAGGCCCGCCTCTTCTGCCGCAGCGCGCACACGTTCGGTTTCTGGGCTTGAGGTTTGTTCGTTGTAGGCCAAGAGCGCCGCGTGGTCGGAGGCGACAAGTTCAAGAACGTCGAGGAGCGCCGCCGGAGGAACGTCGGAACCTTCCTCAATAGCTTCAGTGAAGTCGGGCGAGGTGTCATCGTGCAGGCCGACTGCTTCGAGCAAGTAGACGGCTACAGGCTCCGTTGCGGCAGCCCCTTGCCCATCGGTTGACTCTGCGATTGTGGCGGCTTGCTCTTCGAGGCCTTCGAGCTCACTAAGGAACTCACCGAGGTTTGCTTCGAAAGCGTCGCTGTTCTCGGGGCTCAGTTCCGTGAGCTCCTCAGCGATGTGCTCAGCGACATGCTCGATCGCGTGAAAGCTGTACCAAATGTGCTCGTTGAAGCCCTCAATGTGGTCGTGATCGGCGTGGGCATCGTCGGCCTCGTCGTCAGCATGGTCTTCGTCGGCGTGCTCATCGTCAGCGTGCTCGTCGTCGGCGTGCTCATCGTCGGCGTGCTCATCGTGGTCATGGTCTTCGGCGTCGTCAAGAAGGCCGGATGCCTCGACAGCGTTGAGGAGGATCGCGTCAGCGCCCGCAGCTTCATAAAGGGCTTCGGCGAAGGGGTCATAACCACCACCGTTGAGAATCACGAGGTCTGCTTCAGACACCGCGAGTTGATCGCGGGACGACGCTTCATAGCTGTGCGGATCTTGTGCCGGGTTGTCGATCAAACTTGTCACGGTGACAGCATCTCCGCCAAGCGAGGCGGCAATGTTTCCGTACACGATCGTGGAAGCCACAACCGAAAGTGTGCCGTCGTCCTCGGCGGGTTCGCTAGCTGAGCAGCCGGCGAGAGTAAGGGCGGAGGCCGCAAGCACGGCTCCGGCCGTGAGGGCACGGGAACGGTGGCGTGCAAAGGCTGGGGTGGTAAAGCGAGACATCGAGCTGTCCTTCTAAGACTGTGAGTGATACCGGTAATGAGATTCGTTATCAATAGAATACATGATGATTACCTGCCTGAGCACCCAGGGGTCTTAGCGCTAGTTCGCGGCCGCGCCGCCGAGCCTCATTTCGAGACCATCCAGAATCAGCGTAAGCCCGCTCCCAAACTCCTCTTCAAAGGCGTACTCACCGGCACCAAAGAGCTCCACGAGCGCGCGAGCTAGGTGCGGATATTCCTCCGCTGACGGCGCAACCTCGGCAGCAAACTGAGCCTCCGCGCCCTCGCCAGAAGCGAACGGAAGCCCCGCTTCCGTCAACACAAACCCGTAAATGAACGCATCAATCGTCGAGAAGGCGTGTGTCGCGAGGGCCGCCGAAAACCCGTGGGCCATCAAGCACCCCATGACCCGATCGTGGTGACGCAACAGCGCTGGGCCGGGAGCCGGTCGAGATTCGAGCATCCCCAAACCCCAAGGATGCGCACGCAACACCTGCCTCGCCGACTGCGCTCGGCGCACCATTTGCTCACGCCAAGGTGCATCGATCTCGGGCAGCTCTATTTGCGAGAACACCCACTCAGCGAGCTCATTGAGCAGCGCCTCTTTGTTGGAGACGTGATGGTACAGGGACATCGCCTGAACCTTCAGCTCAGCCCCGACGGTGCGCATGCTGACGCTTGCGAGACCGTCTCGATCCGCAACCGCAGCCGCAGCATCCACGATCCGCTCGCGACTCAACGTTCCTCGTACGCTCATGTCCCTATTGTTGCGCCCCTTACAGGTGTAAGCCTATACTTCGAACGATCACAGAACCGACACACCCGAAAGGCACTCACCGTGACCACCAACACTTCACCCCTCGCCCCGCTCGATGTGCGCATCCGGCTCGCTGCTCTCTGGACCGCAACGATGGTGCTCGTGGCCTTCGTCGACATCTTCGGCTTCTACCGGCCCGACTATCGCGAACAGATCGAGGCCGGACGGGTCTTCGTGTTCGACGTTGGTCAACCGTTCATGTTCGGGATCATCATGTACGTCACGATCCCAACACTGATGATTGCGCTGAGCGTGCTGCTGCCCCACCGCTCAAACCGGCTCACAAACCTCATCGTGGCACCCCTCTTTGCCGTGACAATTGTCGGGGCCGCTATCGGAGAGTGGGGATACTATGTGCTTGCGAGCGGGGTCGAGCTGGCCTTTCTGGCCATCATCGTGACGCTTTCCGCGAAGTGGGCCATGCCCCGGCGCGGCTAACCCTGCGCCGCCGTGGGCGGGGTGGGGCTGCGAGAGGATCAGAATGGCGAACACCACCAACTGGGCGGGCAACCTCACCTACGGCGCCGAAACGATCCTGCAGCCGGCCACAGTGGCGGAGGTTCAAGAGCTCGTCGCCCGCTGGCCGCGCGTGCGAGCGCTCGGCACCCGGCACTCCTTCACCGATATTGCGGATACGCCCGGAGCGCTCGTCAGCCTGGCTGGGCTTGATCCTGACGTCCGGATCGATGCGGCATCGATGACCGTCAGCGTCACCGGGGGCACCAGCTTCGGCATCCTGATCGATGAATTGCAACGCCACGGGTTCGCCCTCCACAACACGGGGTCGCTGCCGCACATCTCTGTTGCCGGCGCGACCGCGACGGGCACCCACGGCTCTGGAGACGGCAACGGCATCCTCTCCACGGCCATCGCTGAGGTTGAACTTGTCACGGCCGACGGCACGCTCGTGAGGGTCGATCGCTCCAGCGACGACCTGCCAGCGCTGGCTGTGGGCCTCGGTGCGTTTGGCATCATCACGCGCGTGACCCTCGACATCCAACCCAGTTATGTCGTTCGGCAAGACGTGTACCGGTTCGCCCCCTGGGAGACCGTGCTGGCTCAACTGGATGAGGTGATGGCGAGCGCCTACAGCGTGAGCCTTCTTGCTGACTTCGCGAGCCCCACCGTGGCGCAGGTTTGGCTCAAGACGCGCCTCGCTGACGGCGCTGAGCCGCCCTTGGCATCCGCTCTGTTCGGTGGTTCCTGGTATGACGACGCTGACGAACTCAATCCCGAGAATGTGAACCCGCGCGCAAGCGTGCCCGGCCCGTGGTCAGAGCGGATGCCGCACTTTCGCCTCGACGGCCAGCCCTCCAATGGCGGCGACGAGTTGCAAAGCGAGTACTACGTGGCGCGGGAGCACGGCGTTGAGGCGCTGGAAGCGCTGCGAACCCTTGGTGCCAAAATCTCGCCCCACCTGCTGATCTCGGAGATCCGCACTGCCGCCGCCGACGCGCTGTGGATGAGCCCCGCGTACGAGCGCGACGTTCTCTGCATTGGCTTGACGTGGGCTAAACATCCAGCCGAAGTCGCAGCGCTACTGCCCATCATCGAAGAGGCTCTGGCGCCGTTCGAAGCTCGACCCCACTGGGGCAAGCTGTTTCACTACGGGGCTGACATCATCCGTGAACGCTTCCCGCGGAGCACCGAGTTCGTCGCGCTGCAGCGAGAGTACGACCCGCACGGCAAGTTCTGGAACCCGTTCCTCGAACGAACTCTGGGGCCACGCTAGCTCGCTACTTCTTTCTCGATTGAGGCGCGGCGGGTTCAAGGTTGGGCGTGTGGCCCTTCTCGTCCCACGTCTTGAGAATCGCCCACCCCACCGCGGCAATCGGCACGGCCAACACGGCCCCCACGATTCCGCCCAAGATTGTTCCCGCGGTCAACGCCACCAAGATCACCAGTGGGTGGATGCTCAAAGACTGAGCCATGACGACCGGCTGGAGGAAGTTGCCCTCAAGCTGATTGACCAACACAACGATGCCCAGAACGATGAGCGCGACGACCCAACCGTTAGTGACGAGAGCGACAACGGCGGCCAAAATGCCGGCGACGGTCGCGCCGACGAGAGGAATGAACGCCCCCAAAAAGACGATCACCGAAAGAGGCAACGCGAGCGGTACCTGCAAGATCGCAAGTCCAATACCGATCCCGATTGCGTCAACCGCGGCGACCGTTGCGGTGCCCCGCACATAACCACCGAGAGTGCGCACAGCGGTGTGCCCGATACGGTGGCCACGCTCAAGGCGCTCACCCGTCATGGGGCGCAGGAAGAACTCCCAAATGCGATCGCCGTCTTTGAGAAAGAAAAAGAGAATCACGAAACCAAGCAGAATGCCGGTGACGACTTGAGCCGCTGCGGAGACGCCTTGGATAGCGCCCAGGCCGAACGTGGCACTTGTGACGAAGTCAATGCCGGCGTTCCATGCGTCGTCGAGAGCGGTCTGATCAATCGGGAAAGGTCCATCGAGCGCAAAGTCCTTGAGCTGCTCAAACCCTTCGACCGCTGACGCCGACAACTGCGACCACTGGTCCTCAACCGCGAAGACCACAGCGGTGATGAGACCACCCAATAGGGCGATCCCGCCCAGCAAAGCGATCCACGTGGACAGCGCTCGGCCCACACCACGGCGGCGCAGCCACACCACAATCGGGCTCGCGGCTGCAGCAAAGATCAGCGCGATCAGTACCGGTATGACGACGAGCTTGATCTGCGTGAGTGCAAAGACGATCACCGAAACGAGCGTGAGCAGCAGGAGAACTTGCAGCGCCCGAATGGACCAGGCGCCTAAGCGGTCGGTCCACAGTTCGTGAATTCCGGGGCGCTTCGCTTCGGATGCAGACGCCGCTGCAGGCGACTTCTTCTTCGTGACCATGCCGCCAGACTACCGACAGCTGCACCAAATCCGGTGCAGCATCGACTCGCTAGTGGCGAACGCTCGCTTGTTAGTCGAGCAGCAGTGCAGGCTCTTCGAGCACACTCGCGAGGTCAGCGACAAAACGGCTAGCGACATCCCCATCAACGATGCGGTGGTCGAAGCTTGCGCTCACGGTCGTCACGTAGCGGGCGCGTACCTCGCCGTCGACAACCCACGGCTTCTGCTTGATCGAGCCAAGAGCCACAATCGCAGCCTCGCCCGGGTTGATGATCGGCGTACCCGTATCCATGCCGTACGAACCGATGTTGGTGATCGTGATCGTGCCGTTCGCCATTTCCGCGGGCTGCGTCTTGCCATCGCGCGCGGTGAGCGTGAGCTGTTCAAGGGCCTTAGCGAGATCGAAGAGGCTCAAGTCTTGAGCATCCTTGATGTTCGGCACGATGAGACCGCGCGGGGTTGCGGCGGCAATACCGAGGTTCACGTAGTGGTGAACGATGATCTCCTTGTCGGTCCAGCTGGAGTTCACGGTGGGGTTGCGGCGCACCGCCCAGTTCACGGCCTTAGCCATGATCAGCAGCGGGCTCACGCGCACGCCAGCGAAGTCGGGGGAGTTCTTGAGGCGCTTCACGAACTCCATGGTTCGCGTGGCATCCACGTCGGTGAAGACGCTCACATGCGGAGCGGTGAAGGCACTGTGCACCATGGCTTTAGCGATGGCCTTGCGCACACCCTTCACCGGAATGCGCTCTTCGCGCTCGTCGCCCCACGCGGGAGTTTCGATGTTACGGAACACACTCGCCTGCGACGCATGACGAATCACATCTTCGCGCGTGGTCTCGCCAGCGAGACCGGTGGCGGCAACCTCAGCGAGTTCAACCCCAAGATCCTTGGCCAGCTTGCGAATCGGCGGCTTGGCAATGATCGGGCTAGCAAACGACGCAGGCACGGATGCCGGACGCGGCTTAGTCGCAGCAGGCACGGCGGTTGTCTCAGCTTTGGCCGATTGCCCACCCTTGCGGCGACGTGAGTTCACGTGTCCGCCGGTGCCGTAGCCCACGAGCACGGCTCCGGGCTTGTCCTCTTCGTTAGCAATGGTGGATGCCGTGTCAGCAACAGCAGCGGCAGTGTCATCTGCTGCACCGCTCTCCGTGCCGACATCGGACATCATGCCGTGGCTTTCGTCTTCGCCCGAGCCCGGTGCGGTCAGCTCAACCGAACCCCCGACAGACTGCACGCTGATGATCGGGGTGCCGACTTCGACGGTCGCGCCCTCCTCCACCAGCAGCTTCTGCACGGTGCCGGCGAACGGCGAGGGCAGCTCGACGAGCGACTTCGCAGTCTCGATCTCGACGAGCACTTGGTTGACGGTGATCTCGTCACCGGGCGCAACCTTCCAGGAGACGATCTCGGCTTCAGTCAGCCCCTCGCCCACATCGGGGAGAGGAAATTCAGATACGGCCACGGGGGCCTCCTTCGTCAGTAAGCCAATGCCCGGTCAACAGCATCCAAGATGCGGTCAACACTGGGCAAGTACACGGATTCCAGCTTGGCGGGAGGGAACGGGAGGTCGTAGCCACTCACCCGCAGCACGGGGGCTTCGAGTGAGTAGAACGCGCGCTCGGTTACCGTGGCGGCAACCTCGGAGCCCACGCTGACATTCCCCGGGGCCTCTTGAGCAACAACGACGCGGCCTGTTTTCTGGGCGGATGCCACAATCGGGTCGTAATCGATGGGGGAGAGCGATCGAAGGTCAACAACCTCGATGCTCGTGCCCTCTTCAGCAGCGAGTTCTGCCGCCTGCAGCAGGGTGGAGACGATAGCGCCGTGCCCGACGAGCGTCACTTCTGTGCCCTCGCGAACCACCCGGCTGGCATGGGTAGCGATACCGGGCGACCCGCGGTCGACCTCACCCTTCTGCCAGTAGCGCGACTTCGGCTCAAAGAACATCACAGGGTCGTTACTGGCGATCGCTTCTTGGATCATCCAGTACGCGTCGTGGGGTGTGGCGGGGCTCAGCAAGCGAAGACCGGCGGTGTGCGCAAAGTACGCCTCCGGGCTCTCTTGGTGATGCTCAACCGCGCCAATGTGGCCACCGTAGGGAACCCGGATCACGACAGGCATCTGCAGCGCGCCCTCGTGGCGCGCGGTCAGCTTGGCCAATTGCGACGTGATCTGGTCGAAGCCGGGAAAGATAAAACCGTCGAACTGGATCTCGCACACGGGGCGAAATCCGCTCATCGCCAACCCGATCGCCGTGCCCACGATGCCGGACTCAGCCAGCGGAGTGTCGAGAACCCGCTTGTCGCCGAATTCGGCCTGCAGACCCTCAGTGACACGGAAGACGCCGCCGAGCGGTCCGATGTCTTCGCCCGTCAAGAGAACCCGGTCGTTGGCGCTCATAGCGGCACGCAGCCCCTCGTTGAGGGCCTTCGCCATTGTCATGGTTTCCGCCATTAGTTGCCCTCCTCAAACGATGCTTCGAAGTCTGCGAGCGCTTGGCGCTGCGCATCCATCACGGGGTGAGGGTCGGAGTAGACGTGGTCGAAGAGCGTTGACGAAGCCGGCACCGGAAGCTCAAGAACGCGCTTACGGATGTCGGCGGCTAAGTCGTCGCCTTCGGCCGCGATCTCGTCGAAGAAGCTTTGGCTCGCGCCGCGGCCCCGCAAATACGTTTCGAAGCGAGTAATGGGGTCACGCTGCGTCCAAAACTCGAGCTCACTGTTGTCGCGGTACTTCGAGGGGTCGTCGCTCGTGGTGTGGGCACCCATGCGATAGGTGAGGGCCTCAATGAAGCGCGGTCCCGTGCCGGAGCGGGCAGCATCCAAGTTCGCCTGGGTTACGGCGAAGCTCGCAAGAACGTCGTTGCCGTCGATTTGAACGCTCGGAATGCCGAAGCCTTCGCCGCGCAGGTAGAGCGGGGTGCGCGACTGGCGTGACACGGGAACCGAGATCGCCCAGTGGTTGTTCTGCAAGAAGAAGACCTGAGGGGTTTGGTAGCTGGCCGCAAAGACCATTGCTTCGCTCACATCACCCTGGCTTGTGGAGCCGTCGCCGAAGTAGACCATCACGGCGGCGTCCTTCTCAGGGTCGCCGGTTCCGCTGCGGCCGTCGAGACCCATGCCCATCGCATAGCCCGTGGCGTGCAAAGTCTGAGAACCAATGACGAGCGTGTAGAGGTGGAAGTTGTCGTGTTCTTTCGGATTCCAGCCACCGTGGCTGAGTCCGCGGAACATCGCGAGGATGGTAATCGGGTCTACGCCGCGCATAAGGGCGATGACATGCTCGCGGTATGAGGGAAAGATGTGGTCTTGCGGCTTTGCCGCGAGCGCCGAACCCACTTGAGCAGCCTCTTGGCCGTGACTCGGCACCCAGAGGGCAAGTTGACCTTGACGCTGCAGATTGGCGGCCTCGATGTCGAAGCGGCGCATCACCACCATGTGGCGGTGAAACTCTTGAAGAGCGTCGTCACTGAGCTTGTCTACATACGGAAGATACTGTTCGCTGGCATCGCTGTGAACGAGCGTGCCCTCGGGAGACAGCAGCTGAACCGTCGCGGCGGTATAAGACATTCGACTAATCTAACGCGGCTTGGCTCAATTCGTTTTCTGCGAAGCGACAACCTCTTGGGCTGCTCTTAGGAGTTTCTCCACAGATTCGGCTTCGCCAACGCTGATTCGTAGGCCCTCGCCGAGGGCTCGAACGACGATGCCGTGGCTACGAAAAACCTCTGCAGCCCAGTCGGTTGCTGCCCCAGTGGGCAACCACACGAAGTTGCCGTTGGGCGTTGGTACCGCCCAACCCTGCTCGCGAAGCCCTGCCACGATCTGCTCGCGTACCTCGTTAATACGGCTGACGCGCTCTAACAATTCATTTTCATGTTCGAGGGATGCGGTGGCAGCTTTCTGAGCAAGCTCCGTGACCGAGAGCGGAATCGCTACCGCGCGCGCCGCATCCATCACATACTCGGGGCCAATGGCGTACCCGATTCGGAGGCCGGCGAGGCCGTAGGCCTTGGAGAAGGTACGCAGCAGTACAAGGTTGGGGTACTGACCCACGAGGGTTTCTCCCCGCACGGCTTCGGGGTCTGTCACAAATTCGCGGTAGGCCTCGTCGAGAACGACAAGGACGTTCTCGGGAACGGTGGCCATGAATTCACGGAATTCGGCATCCGTAACCACAGTGCTGGTGGGGTTGTTGGGGCTGCAGACGATCACCACGCGAGTGGATGCCGTAATTGCGGCACTCATGGCGGCAAGGTCGTGTCGGTGGTCGGCCTGGTTCGCGACCTGCACGCTCGTGGCGCCTGCCGAGGAAACCAGCAGCGGGTACGCCTCGAAGCTGCGCCAGGCGTAGATAACGTCGTCACCCGGGGCTGCGGCAGCGCTGACGAGTTGGGCGAGCACGGCAACGGAACCAGCTCCCACTTGAACACTGTCGGCGGTGACGCCAAAACGTTCTGCCAGCTGCGTGCGCAATTCGAGGGCGGAGGCGTCGGGGTAACGGTTGATCGTGTGCGTGGAGAGTTGCGCCAGCACTGAGGGCAAGGGCTCGTGGGGGTTTTCGTTGGAAGACAGCTTGAAGGCATCCGCTGCGGCGGGCGCGCCTTGACGGTAGGGCACGATGGCGGCGATTTCGGGGCGGAGCTGTACACGGTTGCTGGTCACGTCACCAGCCTAGAGGCGAGCAAGCATTGCGGCTTCCTAAATTCGGGGTGCATAGTTAACGCATGAGAATCATCGTGCGCTTGCTGATCAATGCTCTTGCTTTGTGGCTGACTACGGTGGTCGTCGCCGGGGTCGAGATTGTGCCTTTTTCGCCCGGAGGAACTCTTGAGGTTGTGCTGACGTTCTTACTCGTCGCGGCTGTCTTCGGAATCGTTAATGGAGTGCTGGGCAACCTCATTCGTATCGTTGCCTTCCCGCTGTATGTCCTGACTCTCGGCCTGCTCGCACTTGTGGTGAATGGCCTGCTGCTTCTGCTCACGAGCTGGATCTCGAGCCTGTTCGGCTTCGGACTTGTCGTCAATGGCTTCTGGTGGGGCGTACTCGGCGCTTTCGTGCTCGGTCTCATCAGCTGGTTCATCGGCATCTTGATTCGCCCGATCGTCGGTAAGCGCCACTAGGGCTGCACCCGCTCGAACTCGTAACTTGTCACGGTGGTTACAGCTCCAGCAGGGGCCGGGGGAGTGAGGTTCGCGATCGCGTCTCGAAGAACCTCATCGTTTTCTTCGTCCATGAGACGAGCTGTCTCTCGGTATTCGACGAGTTGATGCGCCGGCACGGGGACTCCTTCTGGCAACGGTCGGTCCTCGAAAGCTTCTCGTGTCACGAGCACCGCATGGTGGTTATCTTGTAGCCCTCCGGCCGCAGGGACGATGTCATCCTTATGCTCCACGATGACCGCGTTCACCTTGTCGGGAATCGAGATCTGGCCGGTGTTTCCGCCGAGGGCAAATAGCGCGGTGACGTTGTACTCACCCGATTCTGCGATAAGGGCAGCAATCGCCGCTCCTTGTGAGTGACCCGTCACGCTTACGGGGCTTTCAGCAGTAACGCCGGCCTCCTTCATTGCGGTGATAACGGCCGCAGTCGCGGCTGCCTCTTGTTTTGCCGCATTACTGAGGTTGCTTGTGCCGTCAAACGGCTCCTCGGATCCAGCAAAAGCGAACTCAACGGTGC
Source organism: Salinibacterium sp. 10G20-15 (assembly GCF_057365065.1). Taxonomy (NCBI): domain Bacteria; kingdom Bacillati; phylum Actinomycetota; class Actinomycetes; order Micrococcales; family Microbacteriaceae; genus Salinibacterium; species Salinibacterium sp. 10G20-15. The sequence continues at coordinate 1,118,755 of NZ_CP195118.1, read as the reverse complement.
CCGAGATGTAAACTTCGAACGAGTCAGGCTCCCCCGGTGACGACGTCGTTTCGATCCGCACTTGAAACGGCTCATCGGGTGTGGGTTGGGGGATCCGGTTGGTCCTTTCGAGGGCAGATTGTGCAGGTTGCACACGAGTCGTGTCACTTGTACCCACAAGCGCGACGGGCGTCTCGTTCAGCAGTCTCGTAACCCCTCCCAGCTGCCGAACCCCTCTCGCCGCTGTAGGAAGGCCGATAACCCCGGCCGCACTCAAGGCGTTGACGAGTACGGGTGGCAGGCCTGCTGCGCCCAATATGAACTCATCAACGTTCATGACCCCGGCACGTACGGCCATGACGAACGCGGGGTCGGTGATGAGCTCGTTGAGTGCGGTTGTGAATTTCTCGCTGGCCAAGATCTCGGCCGGAGAGCGCCCGGTGACGAATGCTGCAGCTGCCAATCCGATCACGAAGGGGACCGCCGTGGTGGCGAGCGCAAAAGCCACGAGGTGCTTGGGAAAGAGAAACCCGAGCAGGGCTGCAGCATCCGCCGCGACTCTACGGGAGAGATCTTGCGCAAAGATTTCGGCCATCCCATAGCCCTGAGCGGCCGTTCTCACTTGCCAGCTCAAGAGCTCTGCCCGTCGGACAACCCGCTGAAGGTTGGCATACGCGAAGTCGAGATCGTCTTCGGCGAGCATCGCCGCGCTCGGAATCCCGAGAGACACCAGTTGTTGACTGGCGAGCCGTGCATCCACCATTTGAATGGCACACGCTATATCGCGGGTCATGTCGGCTGCTCGTTGAAGCTGGTCGGCACTCACGAACATTTCCTCGGTGGAAACCGAGTGCCTGGTACCTCCGCCCGAGATGATCAAGTCATCCGACATAGGAACCAAGCTGCTGACGTGCCATCACTGTTCGGTTTTCTGCGGTCTCGATGAGGGTGCGTGCCCGCGCCAAGTCGCGGTGCAAATGCACCACCTGGCTGTCGAACAGCTGTTGCGCTGGTCCGCGCCAGTCCACTCCGCCAGCAGGCAAGAGTGCTCCGACGTAGTTCAGTCGTTCGCTGATCATTCGGAGTTGTTGTGCTTGAAAGTCGAGCGCGGCACGCGCCGTCGCCTCGAGAGTTGTGTCCATTGGTCGCCTTTCGCCGTGACAACTCTCGCCAAACTCCCGTCGACAGACGGGTTGCCAGTAGGTATCGGGGATGAGAATCCAGCGGCCACCCCTGTTGAGGAGTCGAAACTGCGACAGAATGAAGCATGACCTTCGAGCGAGCAGCCTCTGACTCGACAGTGTTCTCGATATGTTTCGTGTGCACCGGGAACATCTGCCGGTCGCCCATGGCCGAAGCGGTCTTCCGAGACCTCGTTGCGCAAGCTGGCCTTGACGACCGCATATCCGTCACCTCCGCCGGCACCGGCGATTGGCATGTGGGCGAGCCAGCAGACGACCGCACCATCGATGCCCTTGCGGCGCGCGGCTACAATGGTTCTGGGCATCGCGCCCGCCAGTTCGACCCCGAGTGGTTTCGCAAATTCGACCTCATCGTCGCGTTTGATCGAGGACAGGAACGAATTCTGCGCACGTGGGCACCCAACGACCAAGACCGGTCGAAGGTGCAACCCATGTTGAGCTTTGACAGCGAACTCGCTCCTCTCATCGATGTTCCCGACCCTTACTACTCGGATGCCGCACTCTTCGATCACGTGCTCGGCATGATCGAGAAAGCCTGCGGTTCGCTCTTCCGACAGATCACGCCAGGCATCACCGCACCAACCCCCAACAACTAGGGAGCCCCATGAGCCCGTTGCCCGTTCAACCACTGAGCCCCCTCGATGGTCGCTACCGTCCCGCCGTTTCGGCTCTGGGCGAGCACCTCTCCGAGGCAGGCCTCAACCGGGCCCGCGTGCACGTTGAAGTCGAATGGCTGATTTTCCTCACGAGCAAGAGCCTGTTCGGTTCGAGCCCGATGAGCGCCGATCAGGTCACCGCCCTGCGCGCCTTCGCCACCGATTTTGGCCAAGAGCAGATCGATGAACTCGCTCGCCTCGAAGCCACCACCCGCCACGACGTCAAGGCCGTGGAGTACCTCGTGCGCGCCAAGCTCGACGAGCTGGGCCTCACCGCGATCGCTGAACTCACTCACTTCGCCGCCACCAGCGAAGACATCAACAACCTCTCTTACGCGCTCACCATTTCGGATGCCGTACGCGAAGTCTGGCTGCCCAAGTTCCGTACCGTGATCGATGCCCTTCGCGCGCAGTCCGAGCTCATGCGCGACAACGCGATGCTCGCTCACACCCACGGTCAGCCGGCGACGCCGACCACTATGGGTAAGGAATTCGCGGTCTTCGTGTACCGTCTCGACCGCATCCTGACTCGCGTTGAGGGCATCAGCTACCTCGGCAAGTTCAGCGGAGCTACTGGCACGTTCGCCGCCCACCTCGCTGCAGACCCCGAGCAGAACTGGCCAGCCCTCTCGAAGGAGTTCGTGGAATCCCTCGGGCTCGACTGGAACCCGCTGACCACGCAAATCGAATCGCACGACTGGCAAGTGGAGCTGTACCAGGCCACCAGTCACGCCAACCGCGTGCTGCACAACCTCTGCACCGACGTGTGGTCGTACATTTCGATGGGCTACTTCCGCCAGATTCCGCAGGCGGGCGCCACCGGTTCGTCGACAATGCCGCACAAGATCAACCCGATCCGCTTCGAAAACGCTGAGGCCAACCTCGAGCTCTCGAGCGCTCTTCTCGAGTCGCTCGCTCAGACTCTCGTGACTTCACGACTCCAGCGCGACCTCACCGACTCCACGACGCAGCGCAACGTGGGCGTCGCCTACGGTCACTCGCTGCTCGCTCTCGACAACATCGAGCGCGGCCTCAAGGAGATCGCCCTTGACCCGGTGGCTCTCGACGCTGATCTCGACAGCAACTGGGAGATCCTCGGCGAGGCCATCCAGACGGTCATTCGCGCCGAGGTCACCGCGGGCCGCAGCACCATCAGCGACCCCTACGCCATCCTCAAGGAACTCACGCGCGGCAAGCGCATCAACTCTGTCGACCTCACCGAGTTCATCTCAGGGCTCGACATTGGTGCGGATGCCAAAGCCCGTTTGCAGGCGCTGACGCCGGCCACCTATGTCGGCCTTGCCAGCTCGCTCGTCGACTACCTCGGCGACACCAAGTAGTTCACGCTCTACGCATTCGCGCGCAGAAGGCCGGTCTCTTCGTAAGGCCGGCCTTTAGTGTTTCCACGGCTTGGCGTCCGCTCGGCGCTTTCCGTCTGTGCCGGGCCTCTTCCGTCTCCCTCGAACCCGGCTCTGCCCCATGGCCACCTTCGGAAATTCAGGAAACCTCGCGACGAAGACCGCTGAGGCCCCTCCCACCAGGGGTTTTAGGAGCACACGCAGTCCCGCGTCGTACGATTTCCTGAATTTCCGAAGCAAAGCCACACGTCTTGCTGTCGAGCCGACGCGAACTTGCCACACGGAAAGCGTGCGGAGGCAGCGCTAGTAGTACACAGCGAGAGCACCGTTAGGGCCGTCGATGACGTGAACGGGTGTGTCAAAGATTCGGGTGAGCACGTCATCGGTCAAGATCTCAGCGGGCGTGCCGAACTCGGTGACTTGGCCATCTTTGACGGCGCAGATGTGGTCGGCGTAGTGCCCCGCGAAGTTGATGTCGTGGAGCACGATGATGATGGTGCGGCCAAGTTCTTGGGCGGCGCGCTTCAGGTGGCGCATCATCTGAACCGAATGCTTCATGTCGAGGTTGTTGAGGGGCTCATCCAGAAGCACGTATTCGGTGTCTTGCGCGAGCACCATGGCAACGTAGGCGCGTTGGCGCTGTCCGCCTGAGAGCTCGTCAAGATAGCGGTCTTGCAGGCCTTCAAGGTTCAGAAAGGTGATGGAGTTGTTGATCGCCACCTCATCCGCTTCGGTCAGTCGACCTTGCGAATACGGAAAGCGACTGAACCCCACGAGCTGACGCACCGTGAGGCGGGCGATGAAGTGATTCTCTTGCCGCAGGATCGCGATGATCTTGGCGAGGTCTTTCGACTTAGTCTTGGCGACGTCGTAGCCTGCGACTTCGATGTGGCCGGAGTCGATTCCGAGCAAGCGACCGATCATAGTCAGCAGGGTGGATTTGCCCGCACCGTTCGGGCCAACCAGCGCGGTAATGCCTCCCTCGGGAATCGTGAGGTCGACGGGGCCAATGGTGATTTCGTGGCCGTAGCTCTTGCCCACATTGTTCAGGGTGATCACAGTCGGCCCTTTCTCAGAATGACGATGAGGAAGACGGTTCCTCCGACAAGTTCAACGATGATCGAGACCACTCCTTGCGCGTAAAACAGGTTCTTCATCACGAAGTACGCTCCGCCCAGCACCACAAACCCGGCCAACACCGCGATCGGGAAGATGTGGCGATGGTCGTAGGTGTCCGCGAACTGGTAGGCGAGCGTGGCGACCAAGAACCCGAAGAAGGTCATCGGGCCGACGAGCGACGTCGAGACAGCCATCAGAATCGATACGAAGAACAGCACGCGCATGATCTCGAAGCGGTAGCTGATTCCTAGATTCGTGGCGGTGTCTGAACCCAGCGCAATGATGTTAAGGCGCCGGCCCTGCGAAAGCAGCACGGTGCCGGCTATCAGGCAGAGCACGAGCGAGATCGGCAGGTAGCTGGCATCCGCATTGGAGATGGAGCCGAACAGGCGGGCCGTCAGGATGTCGAACTCACTGGGCGTGAGCAGGCGCTGCATGAACGTCGACACTGCTCCCAGCCCACCGCCAATGATGATGCCGACGAGCAGCATGATCTGCAGGTTGCCGTATTTGCCGGAAAGCAACCAGCCGTACAGCAGTAGCGAGAGTCCGACCATCAGGGCGACCTGAAGCAAGAACTGGGGGAGACCCTGCAGGGCGACGATGCCGCTGATGCCCAGGAAGTACACCGCAGAGGTCTGCACCGCCACATACAGCGACTCGAAGCCCATGATGGATGGCGTGAGAATCCGGTTGTTTGTCACCGTCTGAAAACTCACGGTTGCAATCGCTTGGCAGAAGGCCACGACGGCAATCACGATCACGTTGGTGGCGCGCAGCTCAGCGATGAGCCAGAACCCTTCGGTGCCCACCGGCATCGGGTTGTTCCAGGCGAGCAGGCCGAAGCCGATCGCCACAGCGAGCACACTCAGGATGCTGAGCAGCGTCCAGTAGCGGCGTCGCGCCCGCACCGTGGGGAACGGCCCCGTCACGCCGGGCGAGCCGACGCCAACAGTCACTCTTTCCTGCGCATCCACGGGGCTATGCACGACGGCGCTGCTTCAACAGGAGGGCAATGAAGACGATCGCGCCCACGACACCCAAGATGAGCGACACGGGAACTTCGAACGGCATGATGATCGTCCGGCCGACGATGTCGCACACCGTCACGATCGCGATGCCCAGCAGGCAGACCCAAGGAAGGTTGCTGCGCAGGTCGTCGCCACGGAACATCGACACGATGTTGGGAACGATGAGGCCGAGGAACGGCAGATTGCCCACGACAACCGTCACCACTCCGGTCGCGACTGCGATGAGCGCGGTGCCGATGAGCAAGATCTGGTTGTAGTTCACGCCGACGTTCGTCGCTATGTCTTGGCCGAGCCCCGCAACGGTGAGTCGGTCGGCGAACAAGAAGATCGCGACGACGACGAGCGCAACGATCCAGAGCAGTTCGTATTGCCCGCGCATCACCGAGGTGAAGCTGCCGGCGAACCACACGGAGAGGCTCTGAAGCATGTCCGTCGAGAGAGCAATGTAGGTGGAGATGGCGCCGACCACCGAACCGAGCATGATGCCGACGATCGGCACGATCAGCGAGGAACGCAGCGTGACGCGGCGCAAGAAGAGGAAGAAGATTCCGGTGCCGATGAACGCGGCTACGACCGCACCGCTCATACGGGCGAGGATGCTGGCTCCCGGAAAGAGGATCATGACGGTGAGCAGTCCAAGACCTGCCCACTCGGTAGTGCCCGTCGTGGTTGGTTCCACGAAACGGTTTTGCGTCAGCAGCTGCATGACCAAGCCGCTCATCGCCATCGCGGCGCCCGCGAGCACCAGGGCGATCGTTCGCGGAACCCGCGTGATGCCAAACATTCTCTGGCCGTCATCCGCCCCGAAGATGTCGTAGACACCCGTGAACAGCGAGGCAATCAGCAGCAGTACAACGCCCACCGTCGCGAGCAGGAGTTTCCAGTCGAAGAGGGTGGTCGTGGTGGCGGGCCGCCGTCGGGCCAGTGTTGACGTCATCCGTGAGTGAGGGTTTCTGATTGAAGGCCAGAACCGTTCGGTGCTGAAGTTCGCCCGTAGGCACGCTTCAGCACCGAACGGCGTGAGTGACGCTAGTTCTTTCCTTCTAGCGCGTCAGCGAGTGCGTTGAAGAACTCCGTGTACGTCTGGATGCCTTCGTTCGTGTACGTGTCGGCTGGCATGTACACCAGGTTGCTTTCCTTCACTGCGGTGACGCCCGAGAGTGCTTCGGAGTTCTCAAGAACTTCGCTGCCCTGCACGTAGCTGGGGTCGTCGGCGAGAATCGCGGCGTCGCGGTCCATGACGAGAATCCAGTCGGGGTTGGAGTCAGCGATTGCCTCTACCGAGATGTCGTCACCCTGGTGGTCTTCGCTGCTGTCGTCGACGTCCAGCGCCGCGGTGAAGTCGAAGATGTCGAAGAGCGGGCCGAGGGTACGTCCGACGCTCGGAGCCGAGTAACCGATCTCTCCGCCCGAGGTGATGACAGCCATCACGGAGTCTTCGCTGTTGTACGCCGCGTTCACGCGCTCGATGGCGGCGTCGAAGTCCGCATTCAGCTGTTCGGCCTCTGCCTGCTTGCCGAAGATCTCGCCAAGAACGGTGGTCTGGCGCTTGAGCTCGGCGTCAAAGGGCTCCCCCTCGCGCGGGTCGAGCTCAACGATCACAGCGTCCGGCACGAGCTTGGCGAAGTCATCGTGGAACTGTGAGAACCGCTGTCCGTTGATGATCACGTCGGGCTGGACGGCAACGACGGCCTCGAGGTCAGGCTCGCCGTGGTTGCCGAGGTCGACGATCGAATCGTCCTGAGTGTAGGGGATGGTGCTCGGCATCAGCGCTACGGCCGCGGCGCTAAGTTCGATGCCCCACGAGGCGAGCGTCTCGAACGTGCGGTTGTCCGTGGCAACGACCGAAGTGAAAGGCGTAGCTACGGTCTGGCTCCCGTTGTTGTCCTCGAACTGAACGGATGCTTCTGCTCCGTCTGAATCTGCAGCTTCAGGCGTCGCGGTGCTGCAGGCAGCAAGCGCGAGAGCCAGTACTCCAACGAGTACTCCGTGCCGGGTTCGTGAAAAGTTCATGGTGTCCTTAGTTTTTCGGATGACCGAAAGCGGTCGGGCGTAAAAAGGCAACACCCGCTGCAGCGAGTGTTGCTTAGGTAAGCCTAACCTTAGTGTTCGCCGAGAGTCAAAGGGCAAAGTGCCCTCGTGGCAGCAGTTTTTGGGCGCGACAAACTGGCTTCGCCACGCCACGCCACGCCACGCCACGCCACGGCTCGGCTCGGCACAGCACAGCACAGCACAGCACAGCACGCCACGATGCGGCACGGCACGGCACGATGCGCCACGATGCGCCACGGTGCGGCTCGGTGCGGCTCGGTGCGCGGGCTGGAGCTAGTGCCCTGCTTCGCGATCCTGTTCGTCGAGATCGAGAAGTTCGTTCTTGTCGGGGCGCACCGCGAGCGTGAGCATCGCGATAACGACCAGCGACACGATAAAGGCAACACCGGCAAAGATCAGGCCGAGCATTAGGTCGCGGGTAGCCATGAAAACCACCAGTCCCGTGAACAGCCCGAAAACTGCGGAGAGGCCGAGCATCTCTGCGGGGCGCGTGCGGTCACGCTTGTCTGGGGTAGTCACTGATCCTCTTTCTCTTGCACGGCTGCAGTAACAGCAACATGATCGGTTGTGCTCCACTTGAGGGAGAGTGCAGCAATCACTAGGTACACACCAAGGATGGCCCAATAGGCTCCGAGAACTCCGACCACCACGATGGATGCCGTGAGCTCACGGTCGATACCATCCGGCCCCGTAAAGGGTTGGCTGAATCCCGGCGGCACGAGCAGCACCACCAGGGCGAGCAGGGCTGTGAGGCTGCCCACAAAAACCCAGTCGCGCGATGATGCGTCGCGGCCGCGGCTGCGCAGCCCGAGATAAAGCTCAATGAAACCGGTGATCGCGGCGAACGCGGTGAGCAGGAAGACGAAATAGGCTTGCCCGCCGTTGGACGCAATGAAGGCGGCGGTGGCGGTAGCGATGGAAAGGGCGCCCTGGGTAATCGTGAGATTGCGCCCGATTCCGCGGTGCGTGGAGAGTACGCTCGCGGTCAACAATACGGCGCCGACGATGAGCGTGTAGCTGGCCAGCGTGACAAGCCCGAGGCGCGACGAATGATCAGCCGAGAATGTGATGACAATAGCGAGAATCAGCGCGGGGATCGCACGGGCTAAGGGCACGTACCACGCAGTAGATGCAGGCAGCGGCTCGGTGTGAGCACTAGTCAAGCGATCGCCTTCTTTCTGAACAAGCGGGTGCTTCTAGTCTAGGCCGCTTGCAACGATCTCTTGTGCTGGGGCTTAGGAGCCGGGCGGAAGATCGACGAAGCGCGAGAAGTGACCGTGGAAGCCCACGGTGACGGTGCGTGTCGGTCCGTTACGATGCTTGGCAATAATCAGGTCAGCCTCACCGGCGCGAGGACTATCCGCTTCGTAGGCGCTTTCGCGGTGCAGCAGGATCACCATGTCGGCGTCTTGCTCGAGCGATCCTGATTCACGAAGGTCGGAGAGCGCAGGCTTCTTGTCGGCTCGCTGCTCAGGACCACGGTTCAGCTGTGAGATTGCGATAACCGGAACTTCGAGTTCCTTGGCAAGAAGTTTGAGAGCACGCGAGAACTCACTGACCTCTTGCTGACGCGATTCGACTTTTTTACCACTCGTCATGAGCTGCAGGTAGTCAATGATGACCATGCGCAGGCCGACCTTTTGTTTAAGCCGACGACACTTGGCGCGAATCTCTACCAGGGTCATGTTGGGGCTGTCATCGATATACAGGGGCGCGTCGTTGATGCGACCACGCGTCTGGGCGATCGTGGTCCAGTCGTTGGCGTGCACCGATCCCTTACGCATGTGCTGCAGAGGAACGCTGGCTTCGGCCGACAACAAACGCATAGCAATCTCGCTTCGACCCATTTCGAGCGAGAACACGATTGAGGGCATGTCGTTATGAATGGATGCTGCGCGAGCAAAGTCCAAGCCAAGAGTCGACTTACCAATAGCTGGTCGTGCGGCCAAGATGATCAACTGACCCGGGTGTAGTCCGTTGGTGAGTTCATCAAGCTCAGAGAACCCGGTGGGAACACCGATCATCTGGCCATCACGGCCGCGCGCTGCCTCAATCTCATCGATGGCGCTTTCGACCGCCATCGTGAGAGGAACATAGTCTTCGGTCTCTACGCCACCGGTGACCGAGTAGATCTCCGCCTGAGCGTTGTTGACGAGGTCGAGAACTTCACCTTCGCTGGCGTACCCCATCTGAACGATGCGGGTGCCTGCCTCCACGAGGCGACGCAGTACCGCTTTCTCCGTAACGATGGTTGCGTAGAAGCCAGCATTGGCCGCAGTAGGAACGAGGCCTGTCAGAGTATGCAGGTACTCGACCCCGCCGGCACGCGAGAGTTCACCCGTTTTGGTGAGCTCGTCGGTGACCGCAATGACGTCCGTTGGTTCACCGTGCGAGTAAAGAGTGAGTACGGCGTTGAAGATGGTTTCGTGCTTGGGAACGTAGAAGTCGATACCACGCACGGTCTCGATAACGTCAGCAACGGCATCCTTGCTCAGGAGCATTCCGCCAATCGCGCTTTGCTCAGCCAGAAGGTCGTGCGGGGGGACACGATCGCCTCGCGAACCGCCGCGAGATTCGCCCGATTGGCGATCGTCGCCAGCAAGGCCAAGATGCGCAATCGACATAGTTTTCCTCCTAGTGGGACAACCCCAGTTATACGGGCAGCCCCCGACACTCGGGACAGCTTCAGAGCGAGTTCCGCTTCACGGCTGCTTCACCTTACGAACGAGAATCAATCACCCACAACTGGGGCTGTGGATAACCTTGTGCACAACTCCAGCGAAACGCCGAGCGTCGTGTGAACAAGCTGTGGAAAGTCCTGTGTAAAGCACGGCCGGTTATCGTGATAAACAGCCCTTGACCTGCATTTTTATTTTTCACACACGGTGTGCAGAAACCGACCTAAAGTCCTGCTTGAGGGTTCCGCATTTTTCTTAATCCTGTGCACAAAACCCTTGACAACGGGCCTTAAAACACAAGGACGACGAGCCAAGCGGCCCGTCGTCCTCGTTCTCGAACAGTTACTTGCTAGCAACCACCTGGAGGGTGATCGTCGCAACGATGTCGTCGCGCAGACGAATCGTCGCTTCGTGATCTCCAACAACCTTGATCGCCGAAGTGATCTCGATCTTGCGCTTGTCGATGTCGCCAAGTCCTGCAGCGGAAACAGCATCCGCTACGTGTGCGGGCTTAACCGAACCGAACAGGCGTCCACCCTGACCAGCGGTCACGGTGAGCTTGACCTTGGTCGCCTGGAGGCGAGCCTTGAGGTCCTGCGCTTCTTCAAGAGTGGCGTGCTCGCGCGATGCGCGTGCTGCCTTGATGGATTCAACCTGCTTTTCGCCACCGCGAGTCCACGCCACGGCGAAGCCCTGGGGGATGAGGTAGTTACGAGCGAAGCCGTTCTTTACATCTACGACGTCGCCAGGCGCGCCGAGACCGGTCACTTCGTGAGTGAGGATGAGCTTTGACATGTCGGTGGCTCCTTAACGGCCTGCGCCGGCGTAGGGCAGCAATGCCATCTCACGGGCGTTCTTGACGGCCGTGGCGATGAGACGCTGCTCCTGAACGGAAACACCGGTGATACGACGAGCGCGGATCTTTCCACGCTCGGAGATGAACTTACGAAGCGTTGCGACATCCTTGTAGTCGATGACGCCTACGCGGATCGACTTGGCTGGTGCGGCGTTCTTGCCGTCCTTGCCTTTGCGGATGGGCTTGCGGCGGTCGCCGCTGCTCTTTCCTGCCATGAGTGTTACTTCTTTCTGTATTTAAGACTGAGCGCCGAGGGCCTAGAAAGGCGTCTCGTCGGAGTAGTTGCCAGGGGTGTTCCACACGTCGCCCGAGGATGCTGCGGGAGCGCTAGCTGCCCACGGCTCTTCGTTTGACTGGCCGCCGCCGTTATTCTGCTGAACTCCGCGAGGAGCTGAGCTGTCACGGGGGGCGCGGGTGATCTGCGTCGTCGCATAGCGGAGGCTGGGACCGATTTCGTCGATCTCCAGTTCCATGCTCGTGCGCTTCTCGCCCTCTTTGGTTTCGTAGGAACGCTGACGAAGGCGACCCTGCGCAACGACGCGGGTTCCCTTTGTCAGTGAGCTGGCAACGTGCTCGGCGAATTCACGCCAGCAGGAAGCGCGGAGGAATAGTGCTTCTCCGTCTTTCCACTCGTTGGATGCTCGATCGAAGGTGCGCGGCGTAGAGGCAATGGTGAAGTTAGCTACGGCAAGTCCACCCTGCGTGTAACGCAGTTCGGGATCTGCCGTGAGGTTTCCCACGACCGTAATGACTGTTTCGCCGGCCACGGTTACTTAGCTTCCGCTTCAGCCTTGGAGTCAGCAGCGGGAGCAGCAGGAGTCTTTGCCGGAGCAGCAGCCTTGCGAGCAGCTTTCTCTTCAGCAACCTTCTTGGCGGCAGCTACCTGAGCGAACCCAGCTTCTGCACGCAGCACCTTGGTGCGCATGACAGCTTCGCTGAGTGAGAGTTGGCGGTCGAGCTCGTCGGTCGACTTGCTCTCTGCGGTGAAGTTGACGACGGCGTAGATGCCTTCGGTCTTCTTGTTGATCTCGTAGGCCAAACGACGGCGACCCCAAATATCGATGTTATCGATGGTGCCACCGTCATTGCGGATGACATTGAGGAACTTGTCGAGACTGGGAGCCACGGTACGTTCGTCGATCTCTGGATCGAGGATAACCATGAGTTCGTACTGATGCGTCACAAACCCACCTCCTTCGGACTTAAACGGTTACAGACGGTCTGTAACAGGAGGGTGTTGACGTTCATCCGACCACCTGAAAGCAGTCAGACAACCTGCCTAGTGTAGTTGCTGGGGGAGTCAATACTCAAGGTGAGGGCAAGATTGACCGTTAGGACCGCTCTTGCCACCAGGTTCGTAGCCGTTCTTCAGCCTTCTCCACCCCGAGCGGCCCCTCGTCGAGGCGCAGATCAAGCAAGAACTTATAGGCCTCGCCAACCTCTCGACTGGGTTTGAGTCCCAGAATGGCCATGATTTGTTCACCGTCGAGATCGGGACGTACAGCAGCGATACCCTCTGCTTCAGCGATGGCAGCAATGCGTTCTTCGAGGTCATCGTAGGCAAACGACAAACGATCAGCCTTGCGCACGTTGCGGGTGGTGACATCCGCCCGGGTGAGGATGTGCAGACGCTCGAGCTGATCGCCAGCATCCCGCACATATCGCCGTACGGCCGAGTCGGTCCAAGCACCCTCGGTGTACCCAAAGAAACGCAAGTGCAGTTCGACGAGGCGCGCGACTGAATTAGTGGTCTCTTTATCGAAGCGCAGGGCTCGTAGCCTCTTGGAGGCAAGCTTGGCGCCAACGACGTCGTGGTGGTGAAAAGTCACTACGCCACCGCGCTCGATCTTGCGAGTCGATGGCTTGCCAATGTCATGCAGCAACGCTGCCAGGCGAAGGATAAGGTCGGGCCCCTCGATCCCGGGCCTGCTCGTTTCGAGGTCAATCGCCTGCCGCACCACGGTCAGTGAGTGCTCATACACATCTTTATGATGAGCGTGTTCATCCCGTTCAAGCTTCAGAGCAGGAATTTCTGGCAGCACGTGGTCCGCAAGGCCCGTCTCGACCATGAGACGGATGCCCGGAACGGGGTCATCCGTCTTCATGAGCTTCGTCAGCTCATCACTCACACGCTCAATACTCACGATGGCAAGCCGCGGAGCCAGTTCCGTCATCGCCGCCACCGTCGCGGGGTCAACCGTGAAACCTAGCTGCGCTGTGAAACGTGCAGCCCGCATCATCCGCAGCGGGTCATCGCCGAACGACACTTCGGGGGAGCCGGGGGTAGTGATCGTTTTGGTCAGGAGGTGCTCTACTCCTCCCCAAGGATCGACGAGGACGCGTTCCGGTAGACGCAATGCCATGGCGTTGACGCTGAAGTCACGACGCTCAAGATCCTTCTCAAGTGAGTCGCCGAACGCTACGACGGGCTTGCGGGTTTCGCCATCGTAGCTGTCCGCCCGGTACGTCGTGATCTCCACGGTTTCACCCTCGATGCGGGCCGCGATCGTGCCGAAATCACGCCCGATGTCCCAGTGCGCATCCGAAATCGGCTTCACCAAGCGCAGGATGTCGTCAGGCTTAGCATTCGTGGCAAAGTCAAGGTCTGTCACTCGGCGGCCAAGGAACGCATCGCGCACGGGTCCGCCCACAAGCGCGAGTTCGAAGCCCTCGGCGGCGAATCGCGCCGCTAGGGTGGCTACTGTCTTAGAGTCGGCAAGTTTGTCGAGACTCTCGATCGCGTGGGCAACACTCTCCATGGTGCGACTAGTTTCGCACGGACCCCGGATGAAGTTTGCTCATTTAGCCCCAAAGCACCCACCATTCAGGCAAGGACGAATAAACTCACACCATGCTGGCCGAGCGAAAGTACGGGGTTTCCCGTTGCCCATAAGAGTCTTCAGTGCCGCCGTGGCACTCGGTCTCGGGCTTACGCTCGCCGCGACCGGAGCCAGCGCCGCGCTCAACGTCAGCAGTGTTCCCAGCGTGACGACCGCATCCGCGGCTACTGAGGTAGCGATCATTGCTCCCTTGACGGTGCCGGCGGGTAGCGGTGGCCTTCTCGATTCCGCGACTCTTGCCGACTACACCGAACCCTTGGGTTTACTCACCCGTCAATTGGATGCCGTGGCCGGTAAACCCCTCGCGATCGCTATCGATCCGATGATCGTGGCTTCCATTCGCGTTCTCGGCACCAGTGCACCAGAGTCAGCTCGCGACTGGCTGGAACGGCTTTCGCGGATCAGCAACGATGTTGTTCCGCTTCCGTACGCGCACGCCGATGTCACTCTCGCCACTCAAAGTGGACTCGAGTCAACGCCCGGCCCGCTTTCGTTCGATTTCGCGCTCGATGAGTCAAACTTTGCTGAGCCGGCAGCAGATCTCAGCGAACCTACTCCGACCGCCACCGCTGAGCCTTTAGACAACGGGGGCGAGGCGGTTTCCGGCTACCCCACTACTGAGCAGCTCCTCGGCTGGGATTACGCGATAGAGGATTTTCTTCGTCCACGTACCGACTCTGTGGTCTCTGACGATCTTCCGATCTTTGCGGAAAGTGGCTACAGCACCATCGTGTTGTCGTCTACGAACGTGGCACGCGCCGCCGGAGCGGGTGCAGTAACCACCATCGACGGTGTCACCGCTCTTATCTCCGATGCCACAGCATCCGCCGCGATGGATAACGCCCTCGGCTCCACGCTCGACCGCGATGTCACCGCAGCCGACACGGCCCTTAGCCAGGCAGTGTTGGATGCCGGCGCCGCTCAAACGGCGGGCACCGCTTCCGTTCTCATCGCCATTGATCACTCACTTGAGTTGAGCGCCGCGCGGCTCGATGCGGCACTCGCCACTCTCACCGCGAGCCCTTCGATAACAATGATTTCACTCGCTGATTTAGCGACAGCGACGCCCGTTCCTGCCGAAATCAAGGACATGCCGCAGAGCGAGTCGCGCATTCGCGACGCTGCTCGACTTTTTGCTGCTGCACAAGAAGAACGCTCCTTCTTTTCTATCGCCGATGACCCCGAGGCGCTCATTGCACAACGCCGTCTAGCGCTCCTCGACGTCATTGGAACTCAACCCACCGATGATCCATCGGAATGGCTCACCACCGTAAACAGATTCTTAGTCACTTCGCGGGAGACGCTCGACGCAGTCACCGTGGTCGAGTCGAGCAACTTTCTGTTGATCGCAGACAACGGTCCGCTGCCGGTTTCCGTGAGCAACGGCCTCAACCAGCCGGTAACCGTCTACATCACCGTCGACCCCCTCACAGGGCTTCTTGCGGTAGAGGACTCGCGAGTTGAGTTGCGTATCGAGCCAAACTCGCAAGCCAAAGGCGATGTGCCCGTTCAATCGCTCTCGAACGGCGTAGTGGAGGCAGAGATCAGCCTCACTAGCGGCAGCGGAGTCCCAATCGGAGATTCGATCACAAGCGAAATCAATGTTCGAGCCGGTTGGGAGACCCCCATTGTGCTCTCCTTCGCCGCCGTCGTCGTCGTGATCTTTGCTGTCGGCCTCGTTCGCAGCATTGTTCGCCGAAGAAAGCCAGAAGAAGATGACTAATCAGCCCGGCCCTGAAGCCGAGCCGGAGCCTGGCCTGCCGTCAGCTTCGGTGGGGCTTCCCGATCAAAAAACGTCAACCATCGGTCGTGCGAGCGCACTGCTTGCCTCGGGGACGTTCGTGTCGCGCATCCTCGGGTTTCTGAGCGCTCTATTGCTCGCACGCACCCTCGGTGTTATCGGTTCTGGCGCAGATGCCTATGCCATCGCCAATCAGTTACCCAAGAGCGTCTATGCCATTGTGGCCGGGGGGATGCTGAGCGCGGTCATCGTGCCGCAGATTGTTCGCGCTGCCCTTCATAAAGACGGCGGACAAAAATTCATCAACCGGCTCGTTACTCTCGGCATTGTCATTTTCGTTGCGGTGACACTCGCTGCAACGCTCAGCGCGCCGCTTCTGGTCGATCTCTATACACAGTCGACAGCGAAGTTCGGAGCCGACGAGGTCGCTCTGGCAACCGCTTTCGCCTACTGGTGCCTGCCCCAGATCTTGTTCTATGCGCTGTACTCACTCCTTGGCGAGGTGTTGAATGCTCGCGGCAAGTTCGGGCCCTTTACCTGGGCTCCTGTCGCAAACAACGTGGTGATGGTCACCGGCCTGATCGTCTTCCAATTCATTTTCGGCAGCGCAGATGGCCTTGCCTCCACCGCCTGGACCCCCGAGATGATTGCGTTGCTCGCCGGCAGCGCGACGCTCGGCATCGTCGTGCAGGCAACCCTGTTGGGCTATTTCTGGCATCGCGCCGGTTTGCGTTATCGCCCTGAGTTCCGTTGGCGCGGAGTGGGCCTTGGCAACGCCGGAAAGGCTGCAGCGTGGACCTTCGGCATGATTCTGGTGACCCAGATCGGGGCCGTCGTCGAAACCAACGTCGCCACTCTTGCCTCGAGCAGCGCCTCGGTGTTCGCCATGAGCACGGCATGGCTCATTTTCATGCTCCCGCACTCGGTGATCGCAGTCTCGATCGGGATGGCATATTTCACACGATTGAGCGGCCACGCGCGAGACAACGACCTGACCGCGATGCGCACCGATGTTTCTGGCGCACTTCGCTCCATCCTGATGCTGCTCGTTTTTGCCGCGATCGGCTTAATCGTCATCGCCTTTCCATTTAGTGCCCTGTTCGGCAACGATTACGAGCAAGTGCTCTCTCTCGCCGGGGTGCTCATGGTTTACCTCGTCGGGCTCGTGCCGTTCAGCATGATGTACGTGCTGCAGCGCGTGTTCTATTCCTTCGAAGACACCCGCACTCCCTTCTTCTTGCAGAGCTTTCAAGTGGTTCTCTACATATGCGGCGCGCTGTTCGTCTCCACTCTCCCGGTAGAGCGCATTGCGATGGGGCTCGCGACAGCGATCACGATTTCCGGAACAATCCAGACCACGGTGGCTCTCTTCGTGATTCGCAAACGCGTACCTGGCTTCGAGCTGCTTCCTCTGCTGCGTCGCATTCTGTGGTTTGCCGCCGCCATGATTCCGGCCGCCGGGGTTGGCTACGGCATCCTCATGCTGTTGGGCGGATTCGGTGAGGGCTCCTTTGTCGTCTCCGGCTTCGCGGGCGGCTTCGCTTCCATCGCCATTACGGGTACAGCAATGCTCGCTGTCTACGCAGCGGTACTCGCTCTCACCAAGAACGATGAGTTCTTTGCCTTTGTGCGCCCGATCATGGCGCGACTCACTCGTCGCTAGGCAGGCGCGCAGACGGCTCCGCAAACGGCTCCGCTCCGCTTCGCGTAACGCAGCCTTCTAGCGAACGAAAGCGAACTAAAAGTGTCTCGGCTACGAACTTTCTGTAGCTAGCCCGCACGCCACAGCCGCTCGGAATACTCCGTAGCTAGGATGTGTTGAACCGGGTAATCACAATCCCAAGGAGACACGAAAAGTGCGCCAACTCATCATCATCGGATCCGGCCCGGCCGGCTACACCGCTGCGATCTATGCGGCGCGCGCAAACCTCGCGCCGCTGGTGATCGCTAGTTCTGTCGAGGCCGGTGGTGAGCTCATGAAGACCACCGAGATCGAGAACTACCCCGGATTCGCCAACGGCATCCAGGGCCCTGACCTCATGCTCGAAATGCAGAAGCAGGCCGAACGCTTCGGTGCCGAGATCGTTCTCGACGACGTGACCGACCTTCAGCTGGAAGGCCAAGTCAAGAAGGTTACTCTCGGCAATGGTGACGTTCACGAAGCACTCGCTGTCGTGTTCGCAACCGGTTCCGCCTACCGCAAGCTTGGCCTTGCCGACGAAGAACGCCTCAGCGGCTACGGAGTGTCGTGGTGCGCCACGTGCGACGGCTTCTTCTTCCGCCAGAAGACGATTGCGGTTGTCGGCGGGGGAGACTCGGCCATGGAAGAAGCAACCTTCCTCACCAAGTTTGCCGAGAAGGTTTACGTTGTTCACCGCAAGGATGAGCTGCGTGCCTCCAAGGCCATGCAGGAGCGTGCCTTCAGCGATCCGAAGATCGAATTCGTCTGGAACAAGGCTGTAACCGGCATTACCGGTTCCGACCTCGTGGACGGTATCGACCTCACGGACACCGTTGATGGTTCCACTTCTCACCTCGATGTCAGCGGTCTTTTCATTGCTATCGGCGCCGACCCCCGCACACACCTCGTGCACGGTCAGCTCGACATCAACGCTGACGGAACAGTGGCCGTGGATGGTCGTTCCTCTCGCACCAACATCACCGGAGTTTTCGCAGCCGGCGACGTCATCGACCCGACTTACCGTCAAGCAGTCACAGCCGCCGGTTCCGGCACTGTTGCTGCGCTCGATGCGGAGCACTACCTCGCATCGCTGCCGCGCGAACTCGTCGCCAGCGCAGTACAGCCCCCAGAACCCGCAGCGCCCGTCGCCGCCACCGTCTAATCGTTTCACCGAACAAAGGAACACAACATGTCTTCAGCAACAGATGTAACCGACGCTAACTTCGAAGAGATCGTCATCAACTCAGGGGAGACCATCATGGTCGACTTCTGGGCTGAGTGGTGTGGCCCCTGTCGCCAGGTTGGCCCCATCCTCGATCAGATCGCTGCGGAAAACTCCGACAAGATCAAGATCGTCAAGCTCAACGTTGACGACAACCCGCAGATGGCCATGAAGTACCAGATCACCTCCATCCCCGCGATGAAGGTCTTCAAGGGTGGCGAGGTCGTCAAGACCGTCATCGGCGCCAAGCCGAAGCCTGCGATCGAAGCAGACCTCGCAGAGTTCCTGGCGTAAAGCTTCGTCTCTGCCGAGAGCCTCCGGCATCCACTATTCGGTGGGTGTACGGAGGCTTTCGTAGTTAACGCCGGTCAAGCGTTCGGATTCAACCCAGAGCTTACGAGCGTCGACCTCCGAGTGCGAAGCAGCGTTCGACTCGACCAGCACAGGGGCGCCGCGGTATTCCTTGCGGCCACCGGGGCCGAAGTAGTCGCCACCCTTCGCCTGCGGGTCTGTCGCAGCCCGCAGCGACGGGCGAGCGCCCTGCTTGGGGGTCTGGATCCCCAGGAATACCAACGGCTTCAGCGGGCGCAAATACCAGCGGTTGAACAAGTGGTCGGCGAGCCCGGTTCCGGCGGTTCCCGGATGCGCGGCTACCGAAATCGCGTCGACATCGGCTGCCTCGAAGAGGCGCTGCAGCTCGTAGGCGAAGAGCAGATTGGCGAGTTTAGAACGGCCGTACGCAGCACGGGGAGTGTAGGAGCCGTTCTGAAACATCAGGTTCCCAAACTCCATGAATCCCCAGCGGTGGGCGACGCTCGAGAGGCTCACGACCCGTGCGCCGGGGGTGACGCGGATGACGTCGAGCAGGTGCCCAGTGAGAGCGAAGTGCCCGAGGTGGTTGGTGCCGAGCTGCGATTCAAAACCATCGATCGTGAGCTGGGCATCCGTCATCATGATTCCGGCGTTGTTGATCAGCAGGTCGAGACGTGAATGTTTCCCGTGAAACACTTCGCTGAAACGCCGAATCGACTCGAGATCGGCTAGATCCAGAAGCATGGTCTCCAGCGAAACCTCCCCGAGGTCAGCGGTGAGCTTGCTCACGGTTGAGACTGCTTTCTCCTCGCTGCGCATTGTCATCACCACATGGGCTCCGGCCTTCGCGAGCGCACGGCTGGTTTCGTAGCCCAACCCAGAGTTGGCACCGGTCACAATGGCGACTTTGCCAGAGAGATCCCCTAGTTCGTCTTCAGTCCAGTCGGTGCGAGCGTTCATGTTCAGCTTTCGTAGTGATATCGAAGGAAGAGATATGGGGAGAAGCGCAGACAACGTGCCGCTCTGCTCACTGTAGAACCGTAGAGCGCGTCGGCGAATTCCGTGGGGCTACTGCGAAGGTGATTCGGAGCCGACACCGCCGTAGATTGTGCGCGTGCACGTCGCAATGAAGGCTCAGTTTCGGGTCAGAACCCTCAAACGCCTATTGTTTAAAGTCAACCGAACGGGACTACCCATGACAACACAGCCAAACAACCTCGACCAGTGGTTCGACCACTACGCCGATCGCGCCTCAGGACTCGCCGCCTCTGAAGTACGAGCGTTGTTTGCCGTGGCCTCACGGCCCGAAGTTGTCTCGCTTGCTGGCGGCATGCCGTATGTCTCAGCACTGCCCCAAGACCTCGTTACGGAGTCGATCGACCGCGTCATGCGCGACCGGGGGCCGGCCGCTCTCCAGTACGGCTCGGGGCAGGGACTCCCGGCTCTCCGTGAACAGATCCTCGATGTCATGGCGCTAGAAGGCATCCGTGCCAGCGTCGACGATGTCGTGGTCACCACGGGCTCGCAGCACGCTCTTGAGCTCGTCACCAAACTATTCATTAATCCCGGTGATGTCGTCATCGCCGAGGGGCCGAGCTATGTCACGGCAATGGTCGTGTTCAAGTCGTTCCAGGCCGAGATCACCCACGTCGAGATGGATGAGTTCGGGCTTGTTCCCGATTCACTCCGCGCTCACATTGCCTCGGTACGCGCCGCGGGTAAAACGATCAAGTTCCTCTATACAGTTCCTACCTTCAGCAACCCAGCCGGAGTCACCCTGAGTTGGCAGCGTCGCCTCGAAGTGCTTGAGATCGCGCGCGAGAACGGCATCCTCGTTCTTGAAGACAATCCTTATGGACTGCTCTATTTCGATGGACCGCCGCCTCACGCGATGCGCTCGGTTGAAGAAGACGGCGTCATTTACCTCGGTACGTTTTCTAAGACTCTGGCGCCGGGGTTCCGCGTAGGCTGGGTCCTCGCGCCTCACGCAATTAGAGAGAAACTCATCTTAGCGAATGAGGCTGCGGTGTTGTCGCCGAGTTCATTCACGCAGAACATCATTAGCGAGTACATGGGTGTCGCCGATTGGAAGGGTCAAATCGACACCTTCCGCGGGGTCTACCGCGAACGTCGTGACGCCATGTTGGGTGCACTCGGCGATTATCTCCCCGATCTTGAGTGGACGGTGCCCAACGGTGGGTTCTATATCTGGGTCACTCTGCCCGATAATCTGGATTCTAAATCGATGCTGCCCCGCGCAGTGAAAGAGCTAGTGGCCTACACTCCTGGCACCGCCTTCTATGCGGATGGAAACGGGCGTAGCAATATGCGTTTGTCGTTCTGCTATCCGACCCCCGATTTCATTCGCGAAGGCATCCGGCGGCTTTCCACTGTGATCAACGGCGAACTCGAGCTTCTCAACACTTTTTCGCAGACGACACCTTTGACGGTAGCGCCGCCCGCGCCATCGATGATCAACCCTCCCGCCAATCTCAGCTAGGAAACCGATGAACGATTCACCCACCCGCGTACTCGTTCTTGCCGGCGGAATTTCGCACGAACGGGATGTCTCACTACGCTCTGGTCGACGTGTCGCTGATGGCCTTCGCGCGCAGGGCAAGATCGTTGAACTCCGTGATCCGGATGCCACGCTGTTGCCCTATGTGCGTGAATCCCGACCGGATGTGGTGTGGCCGGCGCTTCACGGTGCCAGCGGCGAAGACGGCGCCCTGCGTGGTCTTCTCGATCTAATCGGTATTCCTTATGTTGGATCGCGCGCCGATGCTGCGCGCCTAGCGTGGGATAAGCCGACTGCGAAGTCGCTAGTATCGCGGGCTGGCGTGCGGACCCCGCTGTCGATTGCTCTTTCGCGGGACTCGTTCCGTGAGCTGGGAGCGCACAGCATTCTGGATGAACTCGCTGACGAGTTGTCGGGGGAGTTGGTCGTCAAGCCCGCTCAAGGAGGCTCGGCTCAGGGTGTATCAATCGTCACCGATCGCGCGGATCTTCCCAGCGCAATGGTCAGCGCTTACAATTACTGCGACGTCGCCCTCATCGAACAACGAATCACGGGCGTCGAGATTGCTATTGGCATCCTTGATAGCGGAATGGGGCCGGTTGCTCTCCCCGCAGTAGAGATCGATCCGCTCGAAGGGGCCTACACTTTCGAGGCTCGTTATAATGCTGGTCAGACCCGTTTTTATACCCCCGCGCGCATCGACCAAGAAACTGCAGATCGCGCTGCTGAAGCCGCTCTCACTGCGCACTCCGCGTTGGGGCTTCGCCATCTTTCGCGGGTAGATCTCATCGTTGATGGCGCAGGCACACCGTGGTTCTTGGAAGCCAACGTGCTTCCGGGGCTCACAGAAACCTCGATTCTGCCACAGGCATTAGTTGCCGGTGGGCACGATGTGGGTTGGGTGTATGCAGCCCTCGCTGATATGGCTTTAGAGAACTAGCGCCAGCTCTTTTTCTTCGGTTAGTCGTGTGCCGGAAAGCTCCAACACGCACTGAGCGAGCCGCCCACTGTCGCTTCGCTGCGACGGGACACGACGGGACGCGATCCGACTCGTCGCGTTGCGTTGCGTCGCGTTGCACTGCACTGCACTGCACTGCGCTCGTGGGCTCACAGTAGGGCGTCGCAGCGCAACACTGCGGACCATATGTTTCACGTGGAACACACACAGGGCCTACGCTGCATACGCGCGAGACTCGCAGCCGGCGTGTCCTAGCCGGCCAAACGTGCGCACTAGTTTTTCTACGCTACGCGGTACACCCCGCTGTCGAATTGCACGAAAGACAGTAGGGAACTGCCGGTTTCACGTCCTGGGTTCTAGATCGTGGTTTTGCGTCCTGGATTTTACATCGTGGATTTTCCGTTAGGGTCGTTCGGTGCCCGCGCCGCATGCGCAACAAGCAACAAGCAACAAGCAACAAGCAACAAGCAACAAGCAACAAGCAACAAGCAACAAGCAACAAGCAACAAGCAACAAGCAACGTTTCACGTGAAACATGGCGACAGCAATACCGATTCTGCCTATAGCAATGGGGCTAGTGCTCCTGAGTTCCCCGAACGCGCGGTAGCTCTTCGTGCTCTCATCACCCGAAGAGCTGCCGGCCAGAGCGTCGCGCCAAAAAAGGCTGAGCCGCGTGAACTGCATCGGGTTATGCCGGCCCTCAACGAGGATTCTAGGGGAGACCCGAACCGCCCGAACCGCAGCAATAGCTCGTCAGCTATCTACACTGAGCTGATCAGCCGGAAGAACGCGGCCCCTCCGGTCTCCCGATTAGCCATTCAACAAGACTAAGAACGGAATCCCGTATCGCCCAGTTCCTCGAGAATCCGATTGAGGTCAGCCACCGTAGCGAAGTCGATAACAACTTGTCCCTTGCTCGCACCGAGCGTCACTTTAACGCGGGTATTGAGCCGATCGCCGAGTCGCTCCGCAATCTCATCTAAATGACCCTGCTTCTTGCCGCGGGCCGGCTTTGATCGAGGAGATTTAGTAGAAAGGGAACCTGCTGCCGCTTCGGCCGCACGAACCGAGAGTTCTTCGTTGACAATCTTCTCAGCCAAACGCTCCATGCCGGCGTTGTCAGGAAGAGACAAGAGCGCGCGAGCGTGTCCCGCGCTGAGAACTCCTGCCGCGACGCGACGCTGAACGCTTTCTGGAAGGCGCAAAAGACGCATCGTGTTCGTAATCTGAGGTCGTGACCTGCCGATTCTCTCCGCAAGCTGTTCCTGCGTGATTCCAAAATCGGCAAGCAGCTGTTGGTACGCGGATGCTTCCTCGAGTGGGTTTAGATTCGCACGATGCAGGTTCTCCAGCAGCGCATCCCGAAGCATGTCTTCGTCTGCAGTGCTCTTAATTACCGCAGGAATCGTAGCTAGACCCAAGTGTTTGGTGGCGCGTAGACGCCGCTCGCCCATAATGAGCTCGTACTGGGGGCCCCCTGGCTCAGCATCACTAAGTGGTCGTACGACGATTGGCTGGAGAACACCAATCTCACGAATAGAGACAATCAGTTCTTCAAGTTCCTCTTGACGGAACTCGCTCCGCGGCTGTCGAGAATTGGGAACGATGTCGAGAGGTGAGAGGCTGACAAGGCGAGCGCCGGGCACTGAACGAAGACGCTCCGGGTCAATCTCGCCGCCAGGGAAAAAGACATCTACGGGACGCTCTTCATTCTCATCGGTAGATGGAATCAGCGCGCCAATTCCACGACCCAAACCGGTTCGTTTCGGTGCTGCCATTATTTGGGTGCTCCTCGGTGTGCAATCTCCGCTGCGGCTTCAAGATAAGAAAGGGAGCCGGGGGAGTTCTGGTCATAGCTGATGACGCTCTGGCCGTAGCTCGGCGCCTCAGAAATGCGTACGGAACGCGGAATCACCGTCGTCAGTACTTGCTTCGGGAAGTGCGCGCGAACATCATCGACCACCTGATTCGCCAAATTTGTGCGCGAGTCATACATCGTCATCAGAATCGTAGAGACCCGAAGACGCGGATTGAGGTGCCGCTCAATGAGTTTGATGTTGTTGAGCAACTGGCTTAATCCCTCAAGGGCGTAGTACTCACACTGAATCGGGATAAGAACCTCTTGAGCGGCAACAAAGGCGTTGATGGTCAGGAGGCCGAGCGATGGAGGACAATCAATAAATACGTAGTGATACGGCTCGGGGGCTTCAGACAAGAACACATCAAGAGCAGACCGAAGACGTTGTTCACGCGCGACGAGCGACACTAGTTCAATCTCCGCGCCAGCAAGGTGAATAGTCGCTGGTACACAGTAGAGAGCGTCGAACTCGGGGCTCTTCTGGATCACGTCAGCAATAGCAACGTCGTTAATCATCACGTCGTACACGCTCGGAGTCTCTGAGCGGTGCTCGACCCCCACAGCCGTAGATGCATTACCCTGCGGATCCAAGTCGATCACCAGCACGCGCGCACCCGTACGTGCCAGCGCGGCCGCCAAGTTTACGGTCGACGTAGTCTTTCCCACCCCACCTTTCTGATTCGCGACCGTGAAAACACGGGGTTGAGACGGGAGAGGGAGAGTGGCTGAAGCAACTGCTTGGCGACGCCGGGTCAGATCCGCGATTTCCCGCGCAAGCGGCGTGGTTTCATCGAACGACTTACCTTGTTCGTTGACTTCGCTTTCGGGATGTTTCACGTGAAACTTTCTCTCAGACTGCTCTAAAACGGGAAAGACTATAGCTTGCGACGGTAGCTGCCGAATTAGTCCACTCTAGCCCGAAATACACGAGTGATCTCCGTCGTTATAGCTTCGCCAAGAACGAGCGATTCAACGTCGTGGAGACGCGCTTTGCGAATAACTTTTGCGGCAGCTTCGATCTCTTCAGCGATGCGCGCACCCTTCATGAAAAGCATCTCACCACCCGGCGCCAACAGGTGTTCAGTGGCGGGAATCAACTTCGACAGAGCGGTAACCGCTCGTGCTGTGATCTGAGTGAGCGCTTCTGCATAGGGAGCATCCTGCGAACGAGAGCGATCAACGACAACATTCGTGAGACCCAAGCGAGTGACCTCTGCATTGAGCCAGTCAACTCGGCGTTCCATGGGCTCGATAAGAACGAAATTTACATCGGGGCGAGCGATCGCTAGTACTAGACCAGGAAGCCCCGCACCACTACCAACATCACCGACCAGCCCTGGTCGAAGCAGGGGAGCGACGAGCACACAGTTCACGATATGACGCGACCACAAGCGTGGAACCTCTAGGGGACCGATAAGACCGAGCTCTTCACCTCGAAGGGCCAAGCTCTCGGTATACGCGCGCGCTAAATCGATACGCGGGCCAAATAGCTCAGCCGCAATCTCGGGCTCTTGTTCGAGCACTACTCCGTTGGTCAATGTTTCACGTGAAACTATGAACGAGTAATGACGGTGTGACGGTCGCGGCCTTCACCGCTGGACTGCGAAACAAAACCGCGTTCGGCGACAACGTCGTGGACGAGCTTGCGTTCATACGAGGACATCGGGGGGAGTGCTGCGGAATCAGACCCGGCTTCGATGCGAGCAACTGCCGCATCGACAAGCTTCGCAAGTTCGGCGGCGCGCGCCTCGCGGGATCCACCAATATCCAGAATGAGCCGAGAAAAAGCTCCAGTCTTGTTCTGAACGGCGATGCGGGTGAGCTCTTGTAGAGCCGTAACAGTATCTGGTTTCGACAACAACCGAAGATTCGTGTCTTCACTTGACGTCACTGAAATGTAGGAGCGGCCGGCGCGGGTATCAATCTCAATGTCACCATCGAGGTCCGCTATGTCGAGAAGCTCCTCAATGTAATCCGCAGCAATATCGCCCTCTTCTTCGAGCTGCGCTGTAGTGCGGCTATCACGATCATCTACCGCGGTGGTGTCGACTGCGGCGCTATCGGTGTCAGAAACGTTCGTCATTTCTTCTTTCCCTGCTTCTTCTTTGCACGGTTTTTACTCACGGGTTGCTCCCGTTGCGGGTTCTTTGGCTCTTCGATAATGATCGTGCCGGCATCCGGAAGTTCTTCCACGATGCCTTTACGCTGATTGCGCTTGGCTAGACGAGCCTCGCGCGCGAGTGCGGCCTCACTACCGGGGGTAGGCATATTGCGAATGACCAAGAATTGCTGGCCCATCGTCCAGAAGTTCGAAACCAGCCAGTAGAACATGACCCCGAGCGGGAACGTGAAACCGGAGAAGGCGAAAACGAGGGGGAGTAGGTACAACATGATCCGCTGCTGGCGGTACATGGGGCTTGCCTTCATCTCCGCCGACTGGTTCTTCGACATGATCTGAAGCTGCGTGATGAACTGCGATCCCGTCATCAATATCACCAGGATGACGGCGGTCACGATCACGGCAACGTTACCTTCAGCGGTACTGATCGCTAAGTGCAACGGCGCAATATCGAAGAGCGAGGATGTACCGAAAGACTCCGCGAGGTCCGCGTTCAGTAGACCGACACCAGCAGGGTGATCCTCTAGCTGTGCTTCACGCAGCACCGAGAAGAGACCAAAGAAGATTGGCATCTGAAGCAAGAGAGGAAGGCACGAGCTAAAGGGGTTAGTTCCCGCCTTCTTATACATTTCCATGGTTTCGCGGGACATCGCCTCGCGAGAAAACTGATCCTTCTTACCTTTGTACTTGTCTTGGATCTTCTTGAGTTGCGGGGCTACCTCCATCATGCGCCGCTGACTCTTGATCTGCCGCACGAAGACGGGAATGAGAGCTGCCCGAACCACCAATACCAGGCCAACAATCGAGAGAACCCACGTAAGTCCCGCATCTGGGTCCATACCGAAGAACGTGATGATCTCGTGGAACGCAACGAGAATCGCCTCGATAACCCACTTGATGGGCCAGAGCAGACTGCTAAAGAAAGCGAAGAAGTCCATGAAGTGGTTAGCCCCTTTCGTGGCTTGCGGCTACAACAAAGCCGAACCGGGTGATCTGGTAGCGGTCATGCCGGCGGGCCGGGATGTCGTCGATTCCACCTTCTGCCCACGGGTGACACCGAAGAATGCGACGGGAGCCAAGCCACACACCGCGGATGACGCCATGCTCCTGAATAGCCTGCAGAGTGTAGTGAGAACACGAAGGGTAGTAACGGCAGACATCACCATAAAGTGGGGAAATCACTGCGCGGTAAACGCGCAAGATAAGAACACAGATGTTTCGCGGTAAGAGCATCGCAAAAGTGCTGACGGAGCTCATGCTTTCACCACGATGCGGTCAATCCCTTCTGCGATCTCAGCCTGTAGCGTAGTCCACTCAGCTTGCGCAGAACCTGCAAGAGCCCGAACAACGATGTCCACGTTCGCATGAATCTCAGGAAGTAAGTGAGCAGAAGCAGCCCTGAGCCTACGACGTACTCGATTGCGAGTAACTGCGTTTCCTACGGCCTTGGAAACAATAAAGCCAAAGCGTGCGCCATGAGACCGCTCGTTGTTCACAATGTGGACAACGCAGTGCGGTGCTGCGAAACGACGACCCCGACGTACAGCCAAACGAAAATCGTTTGGTAACGCGACGCGGTTCGCCTTAGCCAGCACCGGACGGGATTACGCGGAGAGTTCGGTGCGTCCCTTACGGCGACGCGCGCTCAGAATCGCGCGACCGGCACGGGTACGCATGCGAAGACGGAAACCGTGAACCTTCGCGCGGCGACGGTTGTTCGGCTGAAAAGTTCTCTTGCTCATAGCTATATCTCCAAGGCCCAGCTCTAGCGGCCGGGAAGAATTGGTAGGCCCTAAGGCCGGAAGTCAACTGATTAAAACTACGGCGTTAAAGCGGTGCGGTCAAACCGCAGTGCGAAGAACGCAGCATTATCCACACAGAATACATCGGTATTGGTAACGACATGCTGTGGACAACTAAGGTGACTATCGGTGCATAACGGCCAAAAGAGCACAGTATTTCAGCGAGAATAGCTTTACTCACCAGTGGATAAGCCTGTGAGTAATTACGGCAAAGGGATGGGAAAAGAATGTCGGAAACACCCGACCCGACTAAGGGACTGTGGCAAGAAGTCCTGACGCATCTCAACGGTGACGAGCGAATTACCCCGCAACTGCAGGGCTTCGTGAACCTCGTTGAGCCAAAAGGTGTCATGGCCGGCACCCTCTATCTCGAGGTACCCAACGAGCTCACCCGCGGAATGCTCGAACAGCGACTTCGTCAACCCTTCATCGATGCGATCGCAGCACTCGATGACTCGCACGGGGTGAACAATTTTGCGACAGTCGTGAATCCCGAGATTCAACAGGATGCTCTATCCCAGGAACTTCCCCGTACCGAGCAGCCCTATATCGAACCAACTCCTCCCGCGTCCGTCGAAAAAGCTGCTTCCCCTCGCCGCAGCGACTCTCGATTGAACCCCAAGTACAGTTTCGACAACTTCGTTATCGGCGGCTCTAACCGCTTCGCTCATGCAGCCGCTGTCGCAGTGGCCGAAGCTCCCGCCAAGGCATACAACCCGCTCTTCATTTATGGGGGATCAGGTCTCGGTAAAACTCACCTCTTGCACGCAATCGGTCACTACGCCGAGAGCCTCTATCCCGGCATCCGCGTTCGATACGTGAGCTCGGAAGAATTCACCAACGACTTCATCAACTCGATCGCGAACAACCGCGCATCCGTATTTCAGTCGCGCTACCGTGAAATCGACATTCTGCTCATTGACGATATCCAGTTCTTGCAGGGTAAAGACTCCACTCAAGAAGCGTTCTTCCACACCTTCAACACCCTGCATGACCACAACAAACAAGTGGTCATCACGAGCGACCTGCCTCCCAAACATCTCACCGGTTTCGAAGATCGGATGCGGTCGCGCTTCGAATGGGGCCTGATCACGGATGTACAGGCGCCAGATCTCGAAACGCGCATCGCCATTCTGCGTAAGAAAGCGCAGAGCGAGAAGATGCAAGTCGGCAACGACATTCTCGAATTTATGGCCTCCAAGGTCTCATCGAACATCCGCGAACTTGAAGGCACGCTTATCCGCGTGACCGCTTTTGCAAGCCTCAATCGCACAGAAGTCGACATGGCACTGGTTCAAACCGTACTGAAAGACCTCATCACTCTCGACGAAGACAACGTCATTGCACCGGTTGACATCATTAATCACACGGCTGACTACTTCAAACTCACGGTCGATGACCTCTATGGGTCGTCTCGTTCTCAAGCCGTAGCGACCGCACGACAGATCGCGATGTATCTCTGTAGAGAGATGACGAATCTGTCACTGCCCAAAATTGGGCAGCTCTTTGGCAATCGCGATCACACGACGGTCATGTATGCGAACAAGAAGATCACCGAGCTGATGAAAGAACGACGTTCGATCTACAACCAGGTCACTGAACTGACCAGTCGCATCAAACAAAATCACCGTTTCACTCAGAAATAGGGTTTCCCACTTGGGGATAACTTGGGGATAACCTCGTCAACTCGCCGGAAAGATTGTTGATCACAAAAATCTTTCTGTGGAATTGAAAATTCTTGTAACTCCGGTTTCCACGAGCAGTGAGAGTGTTCTCCACGGATCGTCAACAACTCACAAGGATGTAGTTTCCAGTAATTACAAGAATTTCACCGAGTTATACACACAATCCACAGCGGTTAAGAGTGTGACCTTTAAAGAATGAAATGTGAATCCCAAATAACCTGTAGTTCGCAAGTGGACCGGCTGTGCCAGTATTAACGGCCAGAGCGTGATCCGGTTAGGGGTAGTTCATGAAGTTTCAGGTCAATCGTGACATCTTCAGCGAGGCCGTTTCGTTTGCGGTCAAACTGCTGCCGCAGCGCACAACGCTGCCCATTTTGAGTGGAGTCTTAATTGAAGCCACCGATGAGGGTCTGACACTGTCGTCCTTCGACTACGAGGTTTCTGCTCGCACGCAGATCGCTGCTGAAGTTGAAGAGTCTGGCCGCATCCTCGTCTCTGGCAAGCTCCTCGCCGATATTGCCAGCCGCCTCCCCAATGCTCCCGTGCGTTTCAGTACTGATGACAACAAGATCATCGTTGCTTGCGGAACCGGGCATTTCACATTGTCGAGCATGCCCGTCGAGGAGTATCCAAGCCTTCCGCAGATTTCCGACAAGGTGGGGACTCTCAAAGCGGATCTGTTCTCGGCCGCGATCTCGCAGGTTGCCGTTGCCGCTTCGCGCGACGATGTCACCCCGGTCATTACCGGTGTGCAACTCGAGGTTTCTCAAAACAACATCTCGCTGGTCGCGACAGACCGCTACCGCGTTGCCGTTCGCGACATCGAATGGGATGCCGGCGCATCGGGCGTTGAAACCGCCACCGCTCTCGTACCGGCGAAGACGCTGATGGAGGTCGGGAAAACCTTCGGAAATAGCGGAGAAATTTCCGTGGCCATCACGAGCACCGACGAGCGCGAGCTCATCGCCTTCCAAGCAGACAAGAAAACTGTGACGTCGTTGCTCATCAAGGGCAACTTTCCACCGGTTCGCCGACTTTTTCCCGAGACTGTGGATAACTTCGCCGTCATGAACACGGGAGAACTGATCGAAGCTGTTCGTCGTGTTTCTCTCGTGCTCGAACGCGAAGCCGCATTGCGCTTTACGTTCACCGATGAAGGTGTCACGCTCGAGGCGATCGGATCTGAGCAGGCTCAGGCATCCGAAACAATCGATGCGTTCTTGACCGGTGATGAGACGGTCGTCTCGCTGAAACCACAATTCCTCATTGATGGCTTGAGTTCCGTGCACTCTGAGTTTGTGCGCATTTCGTTCACCAAGACAGAAAACCCGAACAAGCCAGGTCCCGTGTTGATCACTAGTCAATCGTCGAAAGACCAACCGGGCAGTGACAACTACAAGTACCTTCTGCAGCCCAATCTGTTGTTGAGGTAGTTCATGACAGACACCACTCACGTCGGAATCATCGGGCTCGGAAAAATGGGCGGCAACATGCGCGAGCGCATGCGAGCTTCCGGTCTCACGGTCACCGGTTACGACCCGAACGCCGAAGTCTCCGATGTTGCCGCACTAACCGACCTCGTGGATGCATTGCCCACACCACGAATCGTGTGGGTCATGGTGCCTTCTGGGCACATTACCGACTCGGTAATTAGCGACGTAGCAGCGCTTCTTGAGCCGGGCGATCTCGTCATCGATGGCGGAAACACCCGTTTCACCGATGACCAGCTGCACCGAGACCAGCTAGCTGAATTAGAGCTTAACTTCGTGGATGTCGGAGTTTCGGGCGGAGTGTGGGGCCTCGAAAACGGGTACGGGCTTATGGCCGGCGGCGAAAAAGCTGACATCGAGCGTGCGATGCCGATATTCGACGCGCTTCGCCCTGAAGGCCCTCGCGATGAAGGATTCGTGCATGCTGGCCCCGTTGGCGCTGGGCACTACGCGAAAATGGTTCACAACGGCATCGAATATGCGTTGATGCAGGCCTGGGCTGAAGGATTCGAACTGCTCGAAAGTCGCAAAGACCTCATCCAAGACGTTCCCGGAACATTTAAAGCCTGGCAACGCGGCACGGTCGTTCGATCATGGTTGCTCGAACTCCTGGTGAAAGCAATAGAAGAAGATCCCGAGTTCGCTGACATCGCCGGTTACGTCGAAGATTCGGGGGAGGGCCGGTGGACAGTGCACGAAGCACTTAATCAGGCCGTTGCTGTCCCTACTATCAGCGCGGCAATCTTCGCCCGCTTTGTGTCTCGTCAAGAAGACTCGCCGTCGATGAAGGCCGTCGCTGCTCTCCGCAATCAGTTTGGCGGGCACAGCGTCCGCAAGAGCTAAGCTCTGCTGGCAATGCGCGTCACTCACGTCGAACTCAAAGATTTTCGAAATTACAAAGAGCTCACTCTCGAGCTCGGTGCTGGGCCAACTCTCATTGTCGGATCGAATGGCCAGGGCAAAACAAATTTGGTCGAGGCACTCGGATTTCTGAGCACCCTCGGATCGCATCGAGTCTCCACCGATCATGCAATGGTGCGCCAAGCAATGGATGCCGCGATCATTCGAGCTCGTCTCGAACACAACGATCGCACGTTCTTGGTCGAAGTGCAGATCAACCGTTCCGGGGCCAATCGTGCTCAGATTAATCGTTCCGTCATCCGCACCCGAGAACTACCACGATACTTTTCGAGTGTTCTCTTTGCTCCCGAAGATCTCGCTCTCGTTCGCGGTGAACCGTCCGGCCGCCGACGTTTCATTGATGACCTCCTTGTGTTGCGGTCACCCCGCTTCAGCGGAGTGATGAGTGATTACGAGCGCGTCGTGAAACAACGGAACATGCTGCTCAAATCGGCCCGTGCATCCGGCGTTCGTGACACACAGTTGAGCACCCTTGAGGTGTGGGATGAACGGCTTGTCGCTTTCGGTTCAGAAATCATCAGTGCTCGAAGCGCGCTCATCGCCGATCTCAGCCCTGAAGTGGCCCGCGCGTACGAGCGCATCGTGGGCGCAGATCATGGCGCATCCCTTGCGAACTCATTGAGCATCATTTCGCGACAGGATGATCCGGACAATGCTGTCGCTACCAACGCCGTCGGCGAAATAATTTCGGTCGCTGACGCGACGTCAGCATTCACGGCCGCCCTCGCTTCCGTACGAAAAGCTGAACGTGATCGTGCAATCACTCTGGTTGGCCCGCACCGCGACGACCTAATTTTCGGACTCAACGGCTTGCCGGCTCGAGGCTATGCCAGCCACGGCGAATCGTGGTCATTCGCGCTGGCGCTCAAACTGGCATCCGCTGAGCTGTTGCGTCGCGATTCATCGGCCGGTGACCCAGTGCTGATCTTGGATGATGTGTTCGCCGAACTCGACCAGTCGCGTCGCGAACGATTGGCAAGTTCGATCTCCGGATTCGAACAGGTACTGATCACGGCCGCTGTATTCGGAGATGTTCCTGAAGAACTCGCAGCCAACGTGGTGCGCATCAAAGCGGGCGAGGTGATCGTCGGTGAATGAGCGCGATCCCAACATTGACGAACACGTCGCCGTTTATCTGAGATTTCGCGATGTCTTTGGCGACGCCACGAAACGTTCGTATATGGCGCGAAAGCGCAACAAGAAGGAGCCCGGAACCAGTGTTCCCTTTGCTCCAGGCCGCGATCCGCACGGATTAGGCGATGTGATGGACAGCCTCACTTCCACTATGGGATGGAAGTCCCCGCTTGCTCGTTCGGAACTCATTCTGGCGTGGACCACGATCGTCGGCGCTGAAACAGCGGAGCACTCCGAACCGGTAGGAATCGAAGAAGGAGTACTTACCATTCGGTGCGATTCCACAGCGTGGGCGACACAGCTGCGACTGATGCGTGGACACATCACCACGACGATTGCCCAACAGTATCCAGAAGCGGGTGTAGAAACGGTGCGCTTCGAAGGCCCCAACGCCCCTTCATGGAAAAGAGGCCCCAGATCAATTCCAGGTAGGGGCCCGCGCGATACTTACGGTTAGGGAGACAAAATAGGTCACGCTGCTAAAGAAACTCCCGCAGAACGCGATTTGACCGTCGCGACCGCTCGGAATTTGTTAGAATCTCAGGAGCCGTCGGACGCACCTCCTTGTGGAGTTATCCGCTCTGAATGGCCTGTGTGAACTAGCGGCAGGAGCCTAACTTCAGATGACATCGACGCCCGAGAACGACGTGCCCGAGAGCCAAATTACCGCCAACGGTCATGTTGCCGCTGATAGCTATGGCGCCGACCAGATTCAGATCCTCGAGGGTCTTGAAGCTGTGCGCAAGCGCCCCGGTATGTACATCGGTTCCACCGGGCCTCGCGGCTTGCACCACCTGGTTTATGAAGTCGTCGACAACTCTGTTGATGAAGCCCTCGCCGGCTACTGCGACACCATCAATGTGTGGATTCGCAAAGATGGTTCCGTTCGAGTCCGCGATAACGGCCGCGGCATCCCCGTCGACCTCAACCAACAAGAGCAGAAGTCGACGGTTGAAGTTGTCATGACGATCCTGCACGCAGGGGGAAAGTTCGGCGGCGGCGGCTACGCCGTATCGGGTGGACTCCACGGTGTGGGTATCTCCGTTGTCAACGCGCTGTCGGAGAAAGTCGAAACCGAAGTTCGTCGACAGGGCCACGTGTGGCGTATCGGATTTGAGAACGGCGTGCCTACGGGGCCCTTGACTCAGGGCGAAAGTTCCGACGAAACAGGAACCCAACAAACTTTCTGGCCGAGCAAAGACACGTTTGAGACCGTCGAGTTCGATTTCGAGACGCTCCGCGCCCGCTTCCAGCAGATGGCCTTCCTCAACAAGGGGCTCCGCATCACGATCTCCGATGAGCGTGGCGAAGAAGAAGTCACTGAGAGCTACATGTACGAGCGTGGCCTTGTTGACTATGTCGAGTACTTGAACAAGGCCAAAAAGAACGAGCTCATTCATCCGGATGTCATCGCGTTCGAATCAGAAGATACCGAGAAGAAAATCTCGCTCGAAGTCGCGATGCAGTGGACCGGAGGATACTCCGAAAGTGTTCATACCTACGCGAACACCATCAACACTCACGAGGGTGGAACCCACGAAGAGGGCTTCCGCGCTGCGTTGACCACTCTTGTCAACCGCTACGCGCGCGAAAAAAACATCATCAAGGAAAAGGACGACAACCTTTCCGGCGACGACGTTCGCGAGGGGTTGACCGCCGTCATCTCCATCAAACTCGGTGAACCTCAGTTCGAAGGCCAAACCAAGACCAAGCTCGGCAATACCGAAGCGAAGGCCTTTGTTCAGCGCATCGCCGGTCAACAACTCGGTGATTGGTTCGATCGCAACCCTTCTCAGGCCCGCGATGTAATTCGCAAGGCGATTCAGGCATCGCAAGCGCGACTCGCTGCTCGCAAGGCTCGCGAGCAGACTCGACGTAAGGGCCTGCTTGAATCGAGCGGAATGCCCGGAAAGCTGCGGGATTGCTCGAGCAAGGATCCTTCGCTCTCCGAGATTTTCATGGTTGAGGGTGACTCGGCTGGCGGCTCCGCCGTTCAGGGCCGTAACCCCGAGTTCCAGGCGATTCTTCCGCTGCGAGGCAAAATCCTGAACGTCGAGAAGGCGCGTCTTGACCGTGCCCTCGGCAATGCCGAAGTTCAGGCCATGATCACCGCTTTCGGTGCCGGAGTCGGCGAAGACTTCGACCCCGAGAAGGCTCGGTATCACAAGATCGTTTTGATGGCCGATGCTGATGTCGACGGCCAGCACATCACGACGCTGCTGCTGACCCTGCTGTTCCGCTACATGCGTCCGCTCATTGATCTCGGTTATGTCTACTTAGCTCAGCCGCCGCTGTACCGCCTGAAGTGGAGCAACGCGCAACACCAATACGTCTACAGCGACGCTGAGCGCGATGCGTTAACCGAACTGGGGCTTTCAGAAGGTAAGCGCATGCCCAAGGACAATGGCATCCAGCGTTACAAGGGTCTTGGTGAGATGGACTACAAGGAACTGTGGGAAACCACGATGGACCCCGCCACTCGCACGCTTCTTCAAGTCACCTTGGATGACGCTGCCGCAGCCGACGAAATCTTCTCAACTCTCATGGGTGAAGACGTTGAGTCTCGCCGAAACTTCATCCAGCGCAACGCCAAAGACGTCCGCTTCTTGGACATCTAGCTCTCACCGAGCTCTCGGCGCCCGCACTCGCGACAGATACAGACTGGAACTGAAATTCAATGGCTGACGAAGAAACTCCGAAGAAGACCTTCGAGGACGCACCCGTAGACGAGCGTCACGACAAGATCAACCAGGTTGATCTCCAACTGGAAATGCAGCGTTCCTACCTCGACTACGCCATGAGCGTCATCGTGGGGCGTGCGCTTCCTGAAGTGCGCGATGGTCTCAAGCCCGTGCACCGTCGGGTGATCTACGCGATGTATGACGGCGGCTACCGTCCCGACAAGGGGTTCTCCAAGTGCACCCGTGTCATCGGCGACGTGATGGGCCAGTTCCACCCGCACGGTGACTCGTCGGTCTACGACGCACTCGTTCGTTTGGTTCAGCCGTGGAGCCTTCGCTACCCACTGGCGCTGGGCCAGGGAAACTTTGGTTCACCCGGAAATGACGGCGCTGCGGCTCACCGTTATACCGAAACCAAAATGGCCCAACTTGCCATGGAAATGGTTCGGGACATCGAGGAAGAAACTGTCGACTTCCAAGACAACTACGACGGTCGCACGCAGGAACCTACGGTTCTGCCGAGCCGTTTCCCCAATCTTCTCGTCAACGGATCGGTCGGTATCGCGGTCGGTATGGCCACGAACATTCCGCCGCACAACCTGCGCGAAGTGGGAGAGGGTGCCCTCTGGCACCTTGCCAATCCCGACGCGACTCGTGAAGAGCTCGTCGAAGCACTCATTCAACGCATCAAGGGACCGGACTTCCCGACGGGCGCACAGATTCTTGGCGTCAAAGGAATTCAGGATGCCTACCGTACGGGTCGCGGATCGATCACGATGCGTGCCGTGGTCAACGTCGAAGAGCTGCAGGGTCGTACCTGCCTCGTCGTCACCGAACTGCCGTACCAAGTAAACCCTGACAACCTGGCACTAAAAATTGCCGACCTCGTCAAGGATGGCAAACTCGCCGGCATTGCCGACATCCGTGATGAGACGTCGGGCCGCACCGGTCAGCGTCTTGTCATCGTGCTCAAGCGCGACGCGGTGGCCAAAGTTGTTCTCAACAACCTTTACAAGCACACTCAGTTGCAGGAAAACTTCGGCGCAAACATGCTTGCGATCGTCGACGGCATCCCGCGTACGCTCTCGATCGACGGTTTCATCACTGAGTGGGCCACCCACCAGATCGACGTGATTGTTCGCCGTACCGAGTTCCGTTTGCGTAAGGCCGAAGAGCGTGCTCACATTTTGCGTGGCTATCTCAAGGCGTTGGATGCACTCGACGAGGTCATTGCACTCATTCGGCGTTCACCTACCGTCGACGATGCCCGCAACGGCCTCATCGAGCTGCTCGACATCGACGAAATTCAGGCCCGCGCAATTCTTGACATGCAGTTGCGTCGCCTTGCCGCGCTCGAACGTCAAAAGATTATTGATGAACACGACGAAATCGAAGCGCAAATTGTCGATTTCAAGGCGATCATTGCCAGCAAGGAACGTCAAAGCAACATCGTCAGTGAAGAACTGACTGAACTCCTCGCTAAGTATGGCGACGATCGTCGCACCGAAATCATGATGGGTTTCGACGGCGACATGAGCATGGAAGACCTCATCCCTGAGGAGGAGATGGTGGTCACGGTCACGCGCGGCGGTTACGTCAAGCGCACGCGCAGCGACAACTACCGCAGCCAGCACCGCGGCGGCAAAGGCGTCAAGGGCGCGCAGCTGCGAGCGGATGACGTGGTCGACCACTTGTTTGTCACTACTACTCACCACTGGTTGCTGTTCTTCACCAACACCGGTCGCGTGTACCGTGCGAAGGCTTACGAACTGCAAGAGGGCGGCCGCGACGCGAAGGGTCAGCACGTAGCCAATTTCTTGGCGCTGCAGCCGGGTGAAGAAATTGCTCAGATTCTCGACATCCGTGACTACGAGCAGTCAACGTACCTTGTGCTTGCCACGCGAAATGGTCTCGTCAAGAAGACGGCCCTCGCTGAATACGATACGAATCGCAGCGGTGGAATCATCGCCGTCAACCTGCGCGAGGGCGATGAACTCGTTTCGGCAATGCTCGTGGAGAGCACGGACGATGTCTTGCTCGTATCTCGCAAGGGAATGTCGATTCGCTTCACGGCATCCGATGAAGCCCTGCGTCCCATGGGTCGTTCGACCTCGGGTGTCATGGGCATGAGCTTCCGTGAAGACGACCAGTTGCTGAGCGCCAGCGTTGTTCCCGAGAGTGGTTTCGTCTTTGTGGTCACCGAGGGTGGCTTCGCGAAGCGTACTGCCGCGGACCAGTATCGCGTTCAGGGCCGTGGTGGTTTGGGTATCAAGGTTGCCAAACTCGACGGAACTCGCGGAGATTTGGCGGGTGCTCTCATGGTGGGGGATGAGGACGAAGTTCTTGTGGTTCTCGCCAGTGGCAAGGTGGTACGCTCTTCTGTCGCTGAGGTTCCGGCCAAGGGCCGTGACACGATGGGCGTTGTCTTCGCTCGTTTTGCAGCGGAAGACAAGATCATTGCAATCGCACGAAATAGCGAACGAAATCTAGACAACAAAGAACTTGAAGCTGGGGACGATAGTGTTCCGAGTGAAGATGCCCCTGCTGGGAAGGACGAGTCGGTAGATGAGTAGTGTCGCAGAGAAGCTGCAGCGCAAGTCGCAG
The DNA here is from genome assembly GCF_057365065.1 of Salinibacterium sp. 10G20-15. Taxonomy (NCBI): domain Bacteria; kingdom Bacillati; phylum Actinomycetota; class Actinomycetes; order Micrococcales; family Microbacteriaceae; genus Salinibacterium; species Salinibacterium sp. 10G20-15. Next base: position 1,080,258 of record NZ_CP195118.1, on the reverse strand, counting down.
CGCCAAACATCAGTCAAACAGGTTCGCCTCAAGCTGGTGTACATCGATTTCTGGTCGGCCGTGAAGTTCTCGTTCCTCGTGGCCGTGTCGCTCGGCATCGTTCTTGTGGTGGCATCGCTCCTGATTTGGATCGTTCTCAACTCCACTGGAATTTTTGGAAAGCTCGACGAGATCTTCCGCGACGTTTTGAGTGATGAAACTTTCAGCGTTGCGACGAGTTTCTCGCTGGGGCAGGTCGCCGGGTTCTCGTTTGTAGTCGCAATTCTCAATGTTCTCGTGGGTACTGCACTCGGTGCGATTGCGAGTATGCTTTATAACTTCAGCGTGCGACTGACCGGTGGAATCCTCGTGGGTTTCACTAACAACTAGTCGATTACGCCAAACGGGCAGAATGCGGTACTCTCGTATCTGCCCAACGGGGGTATAGCTCAGGCGGTTAGAGCGCTTCGCTGATAACGAAGAGGTCCGTGGTTCAAGTCCACGTACCCCCACTGGAATTTCCACAAGAAGTTCCTCAACTGGGGCCTTAGCTCAATTGGTAGAGCGCCTGCTTTGCAAGCAGGAGGTCAGGGGTTCGATTCCCCTAGGCTCCACAGCACGACAACAAAAACCCCGGCCAGTTATCTGGTCGGGGTTTTTGCGTATCCGCGCTCCGCCGTCGCGTTCGCCAAGCCCTTGCACCGAACTCTGAAGCCAACTCCGCGATAGCGTTGATTACATATTAATGTTAGCGTCGCTATCATGGATGCGAAACTCACGATCATCGAGGCCGCAGCGCGATTGCTGGCTCAGTCTGCCGACGGCGATATCTCCACACGGGCGGTGTGTGAGGCATCCGGGATTCAACAACCCGCCTTGTATCGAATCTTCGGCGATAAAGCCGCCCTGCTTGAAGCAACTGTTGATCACGTGTGGAACAAATATCTGAGCATGAAGCGGGCAGCGGAGGCCTCGAGTGACCCGCTTGCCGATCTTCGCCGGGGCTGGGATGGCCACACCGCCTTTGCGCTCGCCAACCCGAACGCCTACAGGCTGCTCTTCGGCTCAAACGCGGTTGCGCGGGCAGAGTCTGGCACCGAGGCTGTTCGGCTCCTGCAGGGCGTCCTAGAGCGTCTGGCGGCCCAAGGACACCTGCGGGTGACACCCGAGGTCGCCGCGCAGCACGTGATGGCCGCAAACAGCGGTGTAGCGCTTGCCATGATTCTGCGACCGGAGCAGAGCGACGACCCGCAGCTCTCCGAGCGAATGCGGGAGAGCGTCATCCATTCGATCCTTGTCGGTGGGGGAGTGGGCGAGCCATCGACCCCCGCTGGCCTGGCTGCGAAGGCTGAGGGTGCATCTGGCTCCAAATCAGAGGCGGTCGTGGCCGCGGCGATCACGCTGCGTGCGGCGCTACCCCGGCTGGATGCGCCGATCTTTACCGGCGCCGAGCAAACGCTCCTCGATGAGTGGCTCGCCCGATTCAACACAGACGACACCGTTTCGACAGTCGAAGGAGCACACTCATGACATACAACGCGGAAAACAGGCACAGTCGGGAGCACGCGACAGCGGATGCTCTCCAGACCGACCGGGAGTCCTCGGAGCGGGTTGCGCTTGTGTTCGGTGGTTCCGGCGGTATCGGTCGCGCGGTGGCGTTGCGTCTTGCGCACGATGGCATGGCAGTGGCCGTTCATTACAGCGGGAATGAGATCGGAGCCCTCGACATGGTGAAAGAGATCATTGCTTCGGGTGGTCGCGCTCTCGCGGTAAGCGGTGACGTCGCAGACGACCGCGACGTAGCTGGCGCGTTCACTGCCGTCGAAGCGGAATTCGGCGGAGTCGATGTGGTCGTGAACACTGCCGGCATCATGACCCTGGCGCCAATTGCCGAGCTCAGCCTTGATGACTTCGATCGGATGCACCGCACAAATGTTCGCGGAACGTTCGTCGTCTCGCAGCAGGCCGCCCGTCGAATTCGCGCCGGGGGAGCCATCATCAACTTTTCGACCTCGGTCACCCGCACGCAGTTTCCCAACTACGGGGCATACTCGGCGAGCAAGGCGGCGGTGGAAAGCCTGACCTTGACGCTGGCACGCGAGCTTCGCGGCCGAGACGTGACGGTCAATGCGGTTGCTCCGGGGCCGACGGCAACCAGCCTCTTTCTTGACGGCAAGGATGACGCGACGATTGAACGGCTCGCGCAGGCGACTCCGCTCGAGCGACTCGGGCAGCCTGAGGACATTGCCGAGGTTGTGGCATTCCTGGCAGGCCCTGCGCGGTGGATGAACGGGCAGGTAGTTTTCGCTAACGGCGGGCTTGCCTAGCCCCTCCTTCAACGACAAAACAGTTCTGGCCCGATTCACAAGAACCGGGCCAGAACTGTTTAAGAGGTTGTGGCTACACCGCAGGCGGTGAGCAGCAGAGAGAAATTAGGCAGTCTCTGCTTCGTCGTCAATCCACAGGTCATCGTCTGCGCGAAGCGTTTGCCAAGCGGCGTAGGCGACGCCGGCAGCAGCTACTACGCCGACACCGATGAGGATGTAGCGGCCGAAGCCAGCCGACTTCGGCTGAGGCTTAACAAGGCCAGTCTTTTCGCCCGCGGTTGCCGCGAGTCCGGAGACGCGAGCGAAGGCATCCCGAACCTGCTGATTCTTAGCTACCTCGAGCGCTGCGAGAGCTGTACCGAGCGCCGAAGTGACCGCAGGCAGTACGTCGCCCTTAATCTTGGACTTAGTGCTGTGCGCAGCCGAGCGCGCGCCGGCAACTGACGAGGAAACAACGGGCTTCACCCGAGTATCGATCGTGTTGTGAATCTTGGGGCTTACTTCTTCACGAGCGTAGTTGGCGGCTTGCTGGCTCGCCTCTCGGACGACGGCAGATGCATGGTCGAGCAGCTCTTTCTGGTCATGCCACAGGTCTTCAGCTTGACCTTTCAAGCGCTTGAGTTCTTTCCGGCGTTTGCGAGTTAGTGCCACGGGAAACCTCCAAAGATGGTCGAACGGTGACTCCATACTGCCACGGTGCCTTCCGAGTCCGCACTGCTTTACCTGTGAGCAGGCTGAAGAACTGGTATCTGAGGCTCAGCTTCGCTATGTAAGAATTGACGCTATGTCTCAACACACCGCAGTTGCCACGATCAAGACAAACCACGGAGAAATCCGTCTCAACCTCTTCGGCAACCACGCGCCGAAGACCGTTGCCAATTTCGTCGGTCTCGCCAAGGGCGACATCGAATGGACTCACCCCGCCACCGGTCAGAAGACCACCGCACCTCTTTACGACGGTGTCATCTTCCACCGCATCATCAAGCAATTCATGCTTCAGGGTGGAGATCCCCTGGGTAAGGGCATCGGCGGCCCAGGCTACAACTTCGACGACGAAATCCACCCCGAGCTCGACTTCTCGGCTCCCTACATCCTCGCCATGGCAAACGCCGGCACGCGCGGTGGCAAGGGAACCAACGGTTCGCAGTTCTTCATCACCACGGTCGCTACTCCGTGGCTCCAGGGCAAGCACACCATCTTCGGTGCGGTTGCTGATGAGGAGTCGAAGAAGGTTGTTGACGCCATTGAGGCCGTCGACACCGACGGTAGCGACAAGCCCCTCACCGACGTTGTCATTGAGAGCGTCACGATCGACGAGGTCTAACCTTCGTGACCACATCGCCGGATGCCAGCGGTAATTACTGCTATCGGCATCCAGACCGGCAAAGTTTCACTCTCTGCCAACGATGTGGGCGTACTGTATGCCCCAGCTGCCAAACGCAGGCAGCTGTGGGCGTACACTGCCCTGAATGCGTCAAGGAAGCCCGCGCTAATGGGCCAAAGCGCAAGCCAGTCTTAGTTCGCGCGTCTCGCGCCTCGCGAGGCAAACCGGTAGTCACTTACACCCTCATGGCCTTGACTGGCCTGATTTTTCTTCTTCAGTTGATCCCCGGCTTAGGTGTTACTCAGGCGCTTGTTTACTACCCGCCGCTGACTGAGTTCGAACCGTGGCGGATGATAACGTCGGCGTTCTTACACTCCACGAACAGTGTTTTCCACATCGGATTCAACATGTTCACGCTCTTCATTTTCGGGCGTGCTTTGGAGCTACCGCTGGGACGAGCTCGCTTCATCGCGCTGTATCTCGTGAGCGCACTGGGCGGCTCGGTTGCGGTGTTGCTTCTCGCTCCCGGTTCCGTTGTGCTCGGAGCATCGGGAGCAATCTTTGGCATCGTTGCCGCGTTCTTTGTTATTCAGCGGCGCATGGGAGTGAATAACCGCGTTCTTCTCATCGTTCTCGCGGTGAACTTAGTCGCAGGCTTTATTCCCGGACTTAACATTTCATGGCAGGCGCATGTGGGTGGACTGATCACCGGTGCGGTGCTTGCCCTGGTCTTCCTTCGGCAGCGCAACAAGGCATCCGCGAACGCAGAAATTGCCCTTGTTGCCCTCGTCGTTGCCGCCCTCATCAGTCTGACTTTGGTGCGGATCTTCGTTCTATAGGTGACTAAAAGTTATCCACAGGTTTATTAACACTGGGTATAACTACACGCGTGTAATTTCTAGCGCCACCGGGTTGTCATCAGGAATCCGATGAAGAGAATGCCAAAGCCGACGAGGATGTTCCAGCTGCCTAGCGATGCAACAGGCAGCTGCTGGTTGCTGACGTAGAACACAATGATCCAGGCGAGCCCGATCAGCATGAAGCCGAACATGACGGGCTTAAACCAGACCGGATTGGGGGCGTCTTCAGCGGGACGCGACGGTGACTTTTCTGCAGAATTACGGGCCATGGGTGAGATTCTAGCGCGAAGCCCCTGAGTGACGATCGGTTGCGCGGAAACGCACGGAAGACTGCGGATAGAATTGCGCCTATGGTTCTCGAAGACGGCCGCCGACCGCGGCGCAGTGCGAAAGCCCACCGCCCTGTCTCCTTCATTGGAATTCTCGGCGAAATCTTCATTACCGCCGGCGTAGTCGTGCTGCTCTTCTTGGTCTGGCAAACCTGGGTGAACAACATATTCGTCAGCAATACACAGCGTGACGAAGCCGTTGAGCTGAGCCAAGAGTGGAACAAGGGCGAGGCCGTAAAGCTCGCGCCCGACGAGCGCGCCGATCCCGGTGTACCGGTCGTGGATGAGGCTCCGGCACGTGCTGAAGTGTTCGGTACCCTGATCGTTCCGCGTTTCGGTGCTGACTACACGCGACCCATCGCCGAGAGTGTCAGCCTCGAGCAGGTACTCAATACTCGCGGTGTCGGACACTACACGGGCACCCAGATGCCCGGTGAGGTCGGCAACTTTGCTGTCGCCGCACACCGCACCGGGTGGGGAGATCCCTTCTACGACATCAATAAGCTGCAGATCGGCGACAGCATTTACGTCGAAACTGAAGCTGGCTGGTACCGCTACGTGTTCCGCTCTCTGGAATATGTGATGGCATCAGGTGTTGGAGTCCTGAACCCAGTCCCGCAGTTCGAAGGCGCCGCCGCGAGCGACCGCATCATGACGCTCACGAGCTGCAACCCCATTCACACGGCCGATGAGCGGATTATCGCCTACGCGGTGTATGACACGTGGTATCCCCGCGCAGAGGGAGCTCCCTCTGAGATCGCCGCGATCGCCCAAAACCTCGAAGGAGCTGGCTAATGTATGCAGCACTCTGGCGTGTTCTTCCCGGCCCAGCCCTCGTGCGGGTTCTGCTTCTGCTGGTCTTGGCAGCAGCCGTTGTTGCCGTGCTCTTCGCGTGGGTGTTCCCGTGGGTTCTGCCCCTGGTGACCCCACTGGATGCGACGGTGCAACAGTGACCCGCATTCTCGTCGTCGACAACTACGACAGCTTCGTCTACACCCTCAACGGGTATCTTCTCGAGCTCGGCGCCACAACCGATGTTGTACGCAACGATGCTTTCGGCGCGGATGACGCAGCGGAACGTATCGCCGAGTACGACGCCGTTCTACTCTCGCCCGGTCCCGGCACCCCGGCCGACGCCGGCGTGAGCATCCCAATCGTTCATGCCGCGCTTGCCGCGAGCAAACCACTGTTCGGAGTCTGCCTTGGCCACCAAGCGATTGCTGAAGCCTTGGGAGCAACGGTCACTCACGCCGACGAATTAATGCATGGCAAGACTTCGCTGATCGAGCACGACGACAGCCTCATCTTCCGCGATCTACCGCAGCCGTTCACCGCTACGCGCTATCACTCGCTCGCGATTGTGGATGGGACCGTGCCCGAGGAACTCGTGGTGACAGCGCGTACGCCGGGTGGGGTGATCATGGGTGTTCAGCACGCAACGCAACCGGTGTACGGAGTGCAGTTCCATCCGGAGTCTGTGCTTACTCAGGGCGGCTACCTCATGTTAGGAAATTGGCTTTCCGAGATCGGTATGCCTGAAGCCCCGGCCCTTGCGAAAACGCTCACGCCGCTAGTGCACCACTAGCCAATGTTCAGCGAATGCGAATACGAATAGTTCGCAACAGCGTTATTCACCGGCGCAGTACTGAAGCGTGATCTCGGACTTCTGAGGCTGATCGCCCACAATCGACTGGTAACTCACGACATTGCCTGAGCACCCGAAGTCAGCACTGAGCCTCACACTCAGTTGAATACCGGTGAGAGTGCTATTGGCTTCGCCGATGTCTTTACCTGTGACATCGGGGACTTGTACAAGACCGTTCGAGACAACGAGGTTCACCGTCTCACCCTCGCGAATGATTTCACCGTCAGAGTTTCGCTCGGCGTCACCGCGCGGGTCAGAACTGATTACGGTTCCCTTTTTGAGGTTGGGTGAGTAGGTCTGCGAAGTGGAGCCATAAACGAGGCCGGCTGACTCAAGTAGCTTGATGGCAGCGTCCTCTTGCATGTTTGCCACATTGGGAACGGTCACAGGGGTGCGGCCGAGTGATACCACCACTTGGACTTCGAAACCGAGGGATACCGTTTGGCCAGGGCCAGGATCCGTGCGGATGATGACACCTTCTTCGACGGTTTCGCTCGCCTGATTCACGCGCTTGGGAACTAACTCCAACTCAGTCAGTAGCGCGGCGCCGTCGTCGTAGGTCATCGCAGCGACATCGGGAATGTCGACGGCACTCGTTCCGCTGAGCTGAGCCGGACTGAGACTGAAAGCCCACACGACGACAGAGACGATGATGACCGCCATGAGGGCGATACCGCCCCAAATCCAGGCGACGGGCGGTCGGTTCTGGGTGCGGGGAGTGCGATCGTTTTCGTCGACGGCGAGTTGGCGGAAGGTAGCATCACTGCCCGCCGTGGAACTCGGGTTAACACCAAAGAGTGTCGCATTGAATTCCGTCGAGGCGAGCTGTTTGCGCTCAGGTACCGAACCCGCGGCAGCAGCCTCGACGTCTGTGCGAAACTCAGCCGCGCTCTGATACCGATCGAAGCGATCTTTCGCGAGTGCACGCAACACAACAGCATCCAGTGCCGGCGATACGGCAGCGGTGGTTGTGCTCGGCGGAACGGGTTCCGAATTAACGTGCTTGTAGGCAACGGCAACGGGGTTCGCCCCGTTGAACGGAGGCTTGCCGGTGAGTAGCTCGAACAGCACGACGCCGGTCGAGTACAGATCGGAGCGAGCATCCACTCCTTCACCGCGAGCTTGCTCCGGCGAGAAGTACTGCGCAGTGCCGACGATGGCACTGGACTCGGCGATGGTAGCGGCAGAATCGGAGACCGCGCGGGCGATACCGAAGTCCATGACCTTCACCTGGCCACCATTGGTGACCATGATGTTGCCGGGCTTGATGTCGCGGTGAACGACGCCGGCGCGATGCGAGTACTCGAGCGCGGTGAGCACTTGCGAAACGATGCGCGCTGCTTCTTCTGGTGCGAGCGGGCCTTCGGCAACGATGTCTTTCAGCAGGCGACCGTCGACGTATTCCATGATGATGAACGGGATGAGCGTCTCATGACCTGAAGCATCAATGACGGATTCTTCACCCGCATCAAAAATACGCACGATGGTCGGGTGCGCCATCTTCGCTGCATCGTGAGCTTCGCGACGGAACCGGGTGCGGAACGCGGGATCGTTGGCGAGCGTCGGCTTGAGTAGCTTGATAGCGACCCGACGCCCGAGCCGTGAATCCATACCGAGGTGAACATCGGCCATACCGCCATGGCCGAGAAGCTCGCCAATCTGGTACCGCCCAGCGAGCTGGCGTACGCCCTGTGCAACGCCTTCGCTCACGTGTTCACTCCTGTTAATGGTCGCGGAAAGTACCGGTTCAGTCTATCGGCTGGGAAAGGTGATTTTTGCTTACGGAGCTGTAACGCTCACAATGACCTGCTCGGAAGCCGGTGACGATAGATCCGTGCATGAGACCGAGTATGAGATCTTGGTTTCGACGGTTGGATCGTCGGGCAACGTGATGTCGAACTCAGTATCGTTCGTACCCCATGTCGACGAGCCAGCACTGGGACCACCCTGGATCAAGAAGCTGTAGCCCGAGCGAGGATGCCCGGAAGGGCAATCCTCGTAGGCATTCCACTTCACCGTGACCGTGTCACCGGGTGCGTAGGGACCCGCAGGCTCCAAGAGATTTGCCTGAGGCTGCGGAGGTGTCGGTGTCTCAGGAATAGCGTCGTAGAAGTACACCGTGATGGTCTCTCCTTGAGCAACGTTCCCCGTGGGCGCCGCACGGTACGAGAATCCGACCTTTTCTGGCGCAGGGGCAACGGTTCCGGTTTGGGCGTCGAGAAGCAAGCCCTTCTCGGTGAGCAGACTCTCAACGGCTGCTTCTTTGCGATCGAGAAGTTCGTCCTCGCTGAGCGCCACTAAGGTCGAGCTCGGCGTGGGTTCTGGTTCCGATGTCTGGGATGGCGTTGACGGCGCTGCGCTGCTGGTTACGGGAGGTTCTTCCTCTCCCGGGCTGGCAAGCAACGCAATGATGACGCCGATCAATACGACTGCCAGAAGCGAGATCACGGCAACGATGGGCCATGTCCACGGGTTGCGGGGCTTCGACTCTGCGGCAATTTCGGCAGCCGTCGCAGGCTCCCCAGCCGTACCCGCTACTCCAGCTGCACCGGCAGTCGTCAAAACGCGTGTCGCCTGTGTCGCGTTGCCGTAGTTAAGCCCAACCGTCGCGGCGTGGGAGTTGTCCCCCATGATTCCAGGAACCGCCGCAGCCGCGGCAGCGATGTCGCCGCGGCGAAGTGACTGAGCGGCGCGCGACAGATGCGACGCGGACGCGGGGCGATCGCCGGGCGATTTCGCCAAGCACGCGTAGACAAGATTCCTCACGGGCTCAGCGACCGTGATCGGCAACTCCGGCGGAGTCTCGTTGATTTGCGCCATGGCGATCGCAACTTGGGACTCGCCCGTGAACGGACGACGGCCAGCGAGGGCTTCGTAGGCGACAATGCCGAGCGAATAAATATCGGTAGTGGGAGACGCGGGGTGACCACTGGCCTGCTCCGGCGACAGATACTGCACCGTTCCCATAACCTGTCCAGTGGCGGTTAGCGGAACCTGGTCAGCAATGCGCGCGATACCGAAGTCAGTGATCTTTACTCGGCCCTCGGGGGTGATGAGGAGATTTCCGGGCTTGATATCGCGGTGCACGAGTCCCGCAGCATGGGCAGCCTGAAGGGCGGCCGCTGTCTGCGCAACAATATCGAGCACGCGGTCGGGGTCGAGCATCCGTTCACGCTCGAGGATGGCGCTCAAGGCCTCGCCAGGAACAAGCTCCATGACGAGGTAGGCGCTACCCTCTTCCTCGCCGTAGTCGAAGACGTTGGCGATGCCCTCGTGATTGACGAGAGCCGCATGACGAGCTTCGGCGCGAAAACGCTCAAGGAACCCGGGGTCGCCCAGATACTCATCTTTGAGAATCTTGATCGCGACCGTTCGACCGATAACAAGGTCTGTGGCTTCCCACACCTCGCCCATGCCACCAATCGCTACACGACTGGACAGCTGGTATCTGCCACCGAAAGTGAGTCCACTGGTCGGTCTCATCTGTTTAGCACCGCCTCTAGTACTTGACGCCCAATTGGTGCGGAGAGGCCACTCGAGGTACCGGACTGTCCCAGCCCGCCACCGTCTTGCACCACTACCGCTACTACAACTTCTGGATCATTAGCCGGCGCGAATCCGGTGAACCATAGCGTGTATGGCTCGCCTTCTCCGTTCTCTGCTGTGCCGGTTTTTCCTGCGACCTCGACACCATCGATCGCGGCAGTGTTCGCTGCACCGTTACTGACCCCATCCACCATCATCTGAGTGAGAGAGGCCGCGGTCTGCGGACTAATTGCCTGATTGAACAGCGCCGGTTCGAAGGACTGAATGGTTGTGAGATCAGAAGAAACGATGCTCTCAACAAGATTGGGTTGCATGAGGGTGCCGCTATTGGCGATCGCCATCGACACCATAGCCATTTGAAGTGGGGAAGCGCGGACGCTCGATTGCCCAAATGCCGAAAGCATCGTCTGAGGGCGGTCAAGCGCGCGAGGGTACACACTCTCTGTCGAGGCGAGGGGCACAGAAACGCTCTCGTTGAATCCAAACTTATTCGCCTGCTCGCGAATCGCATTCGAGCCCAACTCATCGCCCAGTTCTGCGAATGGGATGTTGCAGGACAGCCGGATGGCCGTGGCGATGGTTGCTTTGCTTCCGCTGCCACACGTGCCACTGTCTGCGTTGCTGATCTTGAAGGTGCTCTCGGGAAGTTGCAGCTCGGCGGGGTTAGCGAAAGAGCTTTCGGCGGTGTAGTCGCCACTCTCTAGAGCAGCCGCGGCAACAACGAGTTTGAATGTTGAGCCGGGCGGATCCAGGGGGCCCGCAAGCGTACGGTTGAAGAACGGTTCATCGGGATCGTTCAGCAAACGATCGTAAGCGTCAATGACGTCGCTCGTGTTGTGCACGGCAAGTTCGTTGGGGTCGTAGGAGGGCTTTGACACCATCGCGAGAATCTCGCCGGTCTTTGGGTCGATGGCTACGACAGCACCCTTGAGATCACCAAGCGCATCCCACGCCGCCTGCTGAATAACCGGATCCAGTGTGAGTTCTACGGCCGCGCCTGTTGGGTTCTGGCCAGTGAGGATCGAGTTGACCTGATCGAAGAACTGGTCGTTTGACGAACCGCTGAGGTAGTCATTGAGTGAGTTTTCGAGACCGGTATTGCCCTGATTCAGAGTCAGATAGCCGGTGACCGGGGCGTACAGTTCGGGTTTTGGGTAGACGCGCAAGAACTTGAACTCGTCATCGACCGGTTCTGAGTATGCGATTGGTTCGCCATTGACGAGAATCGGGCCACGTTCGGCGGAGTAACTGGCGTACAGAGTGCGAACGTTGCGGCCATCCGCCTGAAGCTGGTCGGCGGTAACAACTTGAATGACGGAGCTTGAAATGAACAAGCTCACGAACATGAGAAGCACTACCGTACTGACTCGCTTGAGTTCGCGATTCACTGTCCCACCACCAATCGGTTGTCGATCGTCGGCTCGATTACGAGCTGCGGCTGATGCCGCACGGTGTCCGAGAGCCGCAATAGCAGCGCTGCAATGATCCAGTTGGCAACGAGAGACGAACCGCCGGCCGCTAGGAACGGAGTTGTTAGCCCGGTCAACGGAATGACGCGCGTTACTCCGCCGATAACCACAAATACCTGGAGCGCGAGCACGAAGGCAAGCCCGACGCCTAAGAGGCGGCCGAAATCATCTTGACCGGCAAAACCGATACGGAATCCACGAGACACAAAGAGAAGATATAGCGCGAGGATTGCGAAGATGCCGATAAGGCCCAGTTCTTCTCCCAGCGAAGCGATGATGTAGTCGCTTTCGGCGAGTGGCGTGATTTCGGGGCTTCCGCGCCCGAGGCCTGTTCCGATGAGTCCGCCTTCAGCGAGCCCGAAGAGGCCCTGCACTAACTGGTAGCTGCCACCCGTGGCTTGATAAACATCCGGATTGAACGGATCGAGCCACGCGTCGATGCGTCCAGAAATATACGTGAGGTATTGGCTGGCGATGAAGGCGCCGCCGAGGAACATGCCCATGCCGAGCAGAATCCAGCTCGAGCGGCCTGTGGCCACATAAATCATCACGAGGAACAGACCGAAGTAAAGCAGGGCCGTTCCCATATCGCGCTGGAAGATCAACACCAGCATGGAAGCGACGAAGACAACGATGATGGGCCCCAGATCCCGGGCACGCGGGAAGGTCATCCCCAAGAACTTGCGGCCGACCATGGAGAGAGAGTCACGTGCCGAGACCAGATAACCGGCGAAGAAGATGGCCAGAGCGATTTTGGCGAGCTCACCCGGCTGGAAGGAGAACGCACCAATCTGAACCCAGAGGCGGGCGCCGAAGCGGGTATCTCCGATAACGGGGGCGAGCGGAAGCAGAAGCAGAGCGATACCACCGAACATTGCGATATAGCGGTACCGCTGCAGGATGCGGTGATTTTTGATGATGATGAGTACGCCTATCGCGATAACAATGGCGATACCTGTCCACACAATCTGACGGATGCCGCCGCTAGACCATCCGGTAGCTTCGTCCGCGAGATCGATGCGGTAGATCATGGCGATACCGAGACCATTGAGCACGGTAATGATGGGCAGGATCAGCGGATCAGCATCCCGAGCTGTCACCCGCAGTGTGATGTGCATGGCGAGAATCAGCACGCCCAACAAACCAGAAAGCCCCAGAACTGTTAACCCTAGGTGACCCATGGCGCCGAGTTGCACGAGAGCGATCGACCCGAGGTTGATCGAGATCGCCACAATAATCAGCAACAGTTCAAGATTGCGCAAGCGCGCAGGCACCCGCAGCTTGAGACGGATGTTCTCGGTGATCTCTCGTGGGCCGGTCGAAGCCGAGGCACGAGCGTCGGCGCTAGGGGACTTGGGCATCAGACAACATTCTTACGATGCGGCGGGCGTCATTGAGGTCAGTCGCGTTGATCGTATTTTCAACGCTCGCCCTCAAGTAAAGCGGAAGGTCGACGACGCGCACATCCGTCACTTGGTACACGTGGGAGAGAGAGATGGGACCAATATCTTGTTGCACCCCCTGATAGATGGCGACCTTGCCATCCTCGATGCCAACGAAGTGCTGCTGTTGCGTGTACTGGTACCCGAGAACGAGGCCGGTGACGATGGCGGCGATGGTAAGAGTGATGAAGGTAATCCAGGAGATGCGGCGATTACGCACACGTCGGCGGTCTTCGCGGATGATCGCCTGATAGTACTCGTCTGATTCGGGTTCGAAGTGGCTGTCGTCGGGCTGAGTTGCCTTGAGCGGGTGAAGCAGCAGGTTCGGTAGGCGGACGGGCTTTTTGACGATCGACGGCTCGAACGAGAGCGGTGAGGCGGCCGAACCCACCATGAGGGGCGGCTCGTGGGCTGATGAATCGTCGTCACCGATATCGACGAGCACGACGGTCACATTGTCGGGGGCTCCTTGATCGAGGCTCGCCTGCACAAGACGTTCGGTAGCCAGTTCGGGATCCGTTACCCGGCGCAGTGTCGCGGCGATTTTATCTTCGGCCACAAAGCTACTGAGGCCGTCAGAGCAGAGCAGCCAACGGTCGCCCGGTTCGGTCGAGAAGATCTCGGTGTCAATCTCAGGGGACGCATCGACGTCACCAAGAACGCGCATGAGAACCGAGCGTCGTGGATGCACGGCCGCCTCTTCGAGCGTGATGCGACCGCTCTCGACCAGCCGTTGCACGAAGGTGTGGTCGTGCGTTATCTGCGTCATCTCACCCTTGCGCAGCAAGTAAATACGAGAGTCGCCGATGTGAGCCATCGCCATTTTGTTGCCCACGCGGATCATTCCGCTGACCGTGGTTCCCATTCCCGTGAGCTCATTGTGCTCGATGACGGTGTCAGAAAGGATGCCGTTGGCGGCAAGAAGAGTGTCGTGGAGTACTTGAGCAGCATCGTCCGCGGACTCGAAACTGCGATCTGCTTCCGCTACGTGCTTAATTGTGATGGCCGAAGCAACATCGCCACCTGCGTGGCCACCCATACCGTCAGCGACAATAAAGAGGTGACTGCCAGCGTAGGCACTGTCCTGGTTGTTAGCCCGAACCTTACCCACATGGGATGCGGCAGCACTGTTGCCCGAAGTGGCCATTCAGTTACCGTCGCAGTTCGAAGCTAGTAGTGCCGATCTTGATCGGCGTGTTCAACGGAACCGGAGTAGGCACGCTCACGCGCTGCCCTGCCAAGAAAGTGCCGTTAGTGGAGTCGAGGTCCTGAACAACCCAGCTGTCGGCCCAGCGCAACAGCCGAGCGTGGTGCGTTGAGGTGTAGTCATCGCGAATAACGAGGCCTGATTCGCTGGAACGCCCGATCGTGAGCTGCTCCTCGGGAAGAGAAATTTCCAGACCCTCTTTAGAACCGGACACAATCACCAGGCGGGTGGCATCGAGGGAACTGCCGGTAGCGGGCGCTGTGGGTGCTACGGGACGAGTGGGTTGCGCGGCAGCGGGTGTCGGGGGAGTGGCGGGAGCTTGTTGCGCCTGAGCAGCGCTCTGCACGGGCATTCGACGCACCTTCTCTCCGAAGAGGTCGGAGCGCAGGGCGTAGACGATCGCAAAAATGAAACCCCACATGATGGCGAGGAACGCGATGCGCAGTAGGAGGAGCGTGAGTTCACTCATAAGGTGAACCCCCGGTCATTGCGGCGATCAGCGGACTGGTCGGCATCGGCAGATTGGGCAAGCACACGGAACACGATACGGGTTCGACCGATATCAATCACGGATTCCGGTGCGAGTGGTGCGCGAGAAACTGGGGATCCGTTCAATTTGGACCCGTTGGTGGAGTTGAGGTCGTTGACTTCGGCGCGCGAGCCGTCCCAGAGGATCTCGACGTGCTTGCGAGAGATTCCGGTGTCATCCACCGTGATATCGGCCTCGCTGCCGCGGCCGATGATGGTGCGTGAGTGCACAAGCGTGTGGCGGTTGCCGTTGATATCGACGACCGGAGTCCACGCCACGGTGCCCTTGACGCTGACGGAATCAACTTCGATCATGCCTTGGCTCAGTGAACTGTCGGGACTGAGCGAGATTGAGATGCCGCCGGAGAAGGAATAGTGCTGCGCGGTGGCGTGTCGCTGAACGAGCTCGGTGAGTTCGGAGATGAGCGTGCTGCCGAGGCCGGCCATGCGCTGGTAGTCGGTGTCGCTCAGGCGAACGGTGAAGTTGTTGGGCACGAGGATGCGGTCGCGCGACACCACCGCGGCCTGCGTGTCGAGTTCGCGGCGCAGGGCGCTAGTGATTTCGACGGGTTGCAGACCACTTTTGAAGGTCTTAGCGAAAGCGCCGTTTACTGCGCGTTCGAGACCTCGCTCAAAGTTGTCCAGAAGACCCAAAGCTCTCCTCGTAGTGGCTCGGTGTAGTACGTCGATGTTAGCCGGTGTGTGTGGCTAACCCGTTACTCCGGGGTCGAGCTATTTAAGGAAGGAGGCCCATGGGGTCAACGCGAGTGCCGTTGACGTAGGTCTCGAAGTGGAGGTGGGCGACGGTGACGTATCCGGTAGCTCCACTCAGCCCCAGCGGAGTGCCTGCCGCAACAGTTTGACCGGGGGAGACCATTTGCGAGCCGGCGATCATGTGCGAGTAAAGGGTAGAAACCCCGCTGCCGTGATCAACCTTGACGTACTGGCCCCAGCCGCCCCCGTAGGAGACTTGGGTGACGACACCGGGCGATGCCGAGACGATTGTCGCTCCGCTACCGGTCATGATGTCGATGCCGCCGTGAAACTCTGACCCGCGGTAGCCGAAGCCGTCATTGACGGGAGCATTGGCGGGCCAGACCGCGAGGAACCCGGCGAACTCTCCACCGTACGTTCCAGCGAACGAGCCAGATGGTCCTGAGTAGACGGGTTCGGGCTCGGGTTCGGGCTCGGGTTCCTTAATGGTGAGCTTGTCGCGGGTAGCGGCGGAAATTTCGGTTTCGACGGTCGAAGCGAACGACTGGATCGGCACCGTTTGCGCTGGCTCTGTATCGGCGATCTCGACGGCCTGCTGCAGGGCGGCCGATGCCGACGCCGCGGATGCGGTTGATTCGATATCGCGCGACGAAGGTTCCATGTGTGCAGCGGCTGGAACAGTCACGCTCACGACAACAGCCATGATTGCGCTGAGTGTCAGCAATCGTTTCACGCGGTAACCCCCAGGGGTGTGGTCTGTGTTCTGTCTGGTTGGACAGTTGTGGATCAAGTCTGGTTCTACCCGCAGCTGTAGGCACACGGACAACTATCGAGCTTATATGACGAAGCTGTGAATCGTCACTGAACATCTCCTCGCCGACGAATCGTTGAACAGCCCGACGCTGTGATAATCTCACTCAGTTGAGTGTTCAACTCAACCCACGCGTGAGTGGCGGAATTGGTAGACGCGCACGGTTCAGGTCCGTGTGTTCGAAAGGACGTGGGGGTTCAAGTCCCCCCTCGCGCACAGTGCAATCGCACAGTAGAAGTAAAAGAAAAGGCCCACCGGTTGGTGGGCTTTTTCTTATTGGTCTGTAGGGGATTGCCCCGGTTCTCTGCCGGCTAGCGAACCTGGCGCGCAGTGAACTGCATCCGCGGGTTCGCGTAAAACTCTTGCGACTCGACGAGCTGGAGTTCGCGTTCGCCCGACTCGAGGGTCTTGGTGAGAAGGTCGAAAACACTGGATGCCGTGCGGGCGAGCGCATCCGCCGCGTCGCCGGTCTGAGTGAAGTGGGCGGTGAAGAGGGCCGCGGTCACGTCACCGGAACCATTGGCCTTCATGGGAAGCTGCGGGGTCTGCACGATCCAGGCTCCGGCATCCGTCACGACCAACATCTCGATGGTGTCGGCCTCACGATCGGGGCGCTCAACGCTCGTCACGAGTACCGTGCTGGGGCCCATAGCGCGCGCGAGATCGGCGGATGCCAAAGTCGACTCGATCGTGTCGGGCTCCGTATGAGTAAGGAAGCCAAGTTCGAACTGGTTGGGCGTGATGATATCGGCGACCGGAACCACGCGCTCACGCAGCAGGATGGGGATGGCGGGGGCCACGAAGCATCCGGATTTCGCATTGCCCATCACGGGATCGCACGCGTAGATCGCGTTCGGATTCGCCGCTTTGACGCGAGCCACAGTGTCGATGATGACATCGCCGATGCCGTCGCCACCCTGGTATCCCGAAAGGATGACGTCGATCTGCGGGAAGACGCCGCGATCCTCGATGCCAGCGATGACTTCAGAGACATCGCTCGGGTCGATCATTGGTCCGCGCCACGCGCCATAGCCAGTGTGGTTAGAGAAGTTGACCGTATAAACCGGCAACACCTCAACGCCGATGCGCTGCAGCGGGAACACCGCAGCAGAGTTGCCGACATGACCAAACGCTACTGCGGACTGAATCGAGAGGATCTTCATCCTTCGATTCTCCCACTTTCATCGCGCGCTAGGTGGCTTCGGCCCGTCCAGCATTGCGAGCCAAAATGTACAGCGAGGCTTCTAAAGGCAGCCGCAGGTCGAGCTTGGTGACACGCTCGAGCTGGTCAAGGCGGTTCGTGATCGTATTGCGGTGGCAAAACAGGGTGCGTGCGGCTGTCGCGATCGAGCCGCTAGAGAGAAATTCTTCCGCGGTGCGTTCGAGCACGGTGCGTTCGGCAGAGGGAAGTTTGAGCAGCGCGTCGATGTGGCGCTGGTGGATGATGCGGCCAGTATCGAAGGGATTCTGAAAGACCGAAACGTGCCAATGGTCCGCAACGCTGATGAGCCGGGCGTCGGTGGGAGGCAACACCAACGCGACTCCCTGGGCAACACGAATGGCGGCAGGGACCGAGGAGATCCCGTGGATGTTATCCAGCATGAGCACTTTTTGTTCGTGCTTGATGGCATTGAGCGGAAGTGAACCTTCGCGGGGTAACTGGGCGATCAGCACCGGCCCGGATTCCGTTTCGTGGTGGTGGGCGATGATTCCGGCGCGCTCCAGAGTGGTGTGGAGGCTCTCGAGCGATTCATCGACTTTGTCTGCATGGGCGAAGACGGTGAAATCGCCTTCGGGCGAGAATGACAAGATCTTGCACGCGCGTGTATTGAGTACGTGGTTCTTGCCGTCGGTTTCTTGGATGCGCGTAAACCAGAGGCGGCGCTCATCCTGCCGTACTTGCGCCATCCCATACTGGGTTGCCATGTAGGCGTTCGTGAGCTCTTGGCTGTGGCGTTCGATGGCATCCCAGATGCGGGGCACGCCGTCGAAGACATCACGCATCTCGGAATCATCGGTGTGGGCAGAGATTGCCTCCCACATGATGCGATAGTCGAGCCGGATGGCACCCATCAGGTCGTTCAGCGGAATTCCTTGCAGTGCACGAGAGTGGCCAACACGCTCAGAGACACCCCGCGCTTCGGACGGGATCGCGTGACCGCCGATGTCGCTCAGGAGTCGGATGAAAACGAGGCGACAATCTGCCTCGACGCGTTCCCGCTCGACTAATCCCTCGCTATAGGCGGAGATCGCACCGAGGTGGACGGCCCAACGTGCGACGAGCGTATCGACCTCTGAAAGGCAGGCGCGAGTCGCGTTCGTCAGGATTTCGGGGATCGGGAGCTCAGTCAATGTCGGCCACGTTTCAGGCAGATTTCTAATTGTGCAATTGCACACTATCTGCTCTCAATGATACGCGAATCGTCGATTGCCGCCCCGGCGCAACCTTGCGAGCATTGACCAATCGGTTTTCCCCAGCGCCAATCAGGGGCCGCAATTACATGACATTTACTTGAGAGAAGGCACAGCTCATGCTGAACATCACCAAAAGTATCGGGGGGTCGATCATTGCGCTTGGTTCGGTCGCGCTCCTGCTCACCGGGTGTGCAGTTGATCAAACTGGCACCAACGCCGAGGACACCTCAACGGCGAACTCCAGCAACGACCGTTCGTGGAACGAAGGCGGCGCCGTTACAATTCCCACGCCGGCTGAAGGCTCGGGTGACGGAATCAATATCATGTTCACCGGGTTCGGTCAGGACAACAACCTCGCTAACGCATTCGCGG
The DNA here is from genome assembly GCF_057365065.1 of Salinibacterium sp. 10G20-15. Classification (NCBI taxonomy): domain Bacteria; kingdom Bacillati; phylum Actinomycetota; class Actinomycetes; order Micrococcales; family Microbacteriaceae; genus Salinibacterium; species Salinibacterium sp. 10G20-15. The sequence goes on along the minus strand of NZ_CP195118.1, from coordinate 1,061,290 downwards.
ACGCGGTTATTGCGGAGGCCGAGCTTTACGGTGCGACGGCCGAATTCTCCGGCCCGCCCAGCTACGATCCTCTCGCACAGTCCGCACTGCTGTGCGACGCCGCAACGTCCGGTCGCTTCCAAGCGATCATCATGCAGACCATCGACAGCGCGAGCATCGTCGAATGCGCCAAGCAGGCAATTGACGCCGGAATCTCGATTGTGAGCATTGAGTTCCCTATCGGTGCCGACGTTACTGCTGACTCGCTGCAGGTCGAGGGCGTCGTCGCGCAGATCCGCGAAGACGTCGTCGGAATCGCTGAAGCTCAAGCTCAAGCAGCCATTGATACCTGCGATGGTGTCGACCCTTGTTTGGTCGGTATTGGCTGGGGTGTTCGTTCGCTTGCGTTCGACGCCGCCAAGGTTGATCCGATGCTGAATATGCTCGCAGAGCACTCGAACATTAACGTCGTGTGTGAAGCAGACGCGGGGTACGCCGAAGACTCGGGTAAGACCGTTGTCGCAGACTGCCTCTCGGCAAATCCCGACCTCGATGTTCTCGTAATGGGTTCGGACGAGTCCGCTCACGGAGCTGAACTTGCAATTGACGATGCCGGCATGACTTTCGGCCTTGGCGACAGCGACATCAAGATCATCGGTGCCTACGCACGGAAGTACGGAGTCCAGCAGATCATTGACGGCAAGTGGGTTATGAGCACCTTCTCGCGGCCCAATGCCGACGGACGCGCAGCTGTAGACCTGCTGCTGACAAGTCTTGCGGGAGACGAAATTCCGGAAAACGTTGACACTCAGGACTTGGATGCCATCGGCCTCTCCATCTTCCCGGAGACCGTCAACGACGTTCCCGACATCCTCGACCGGGCGTACTAAAGCTCCGAATCGGATCAGCTCATGGCTACAACACCACACGCGGGACTTCCCGCGACCGACCCCGGCGCACCCTTCGTGACAATGCACAACGTCTCGAAGCGGTTCGCCGGGGCTTCGGCTCTTGACGGAGTGTCCGTTGAAATAGAGGCCGGAAAAATTCACGCACTCGTTGGAGCCAACGGTGCAGGCAAATCAACTCTGGGTAAGGTACTTGCCGGCGTGCACGCCCTAGATGGCGGCACCATCACCGTCGACGGACGACAGGTATCGTTCTCGACACCTGCGGATGCGTTGCGTTACGGAATCGCCATCATGCAGCAGGAGATCGCGCTCGCCGGAAAGCTGAGTGTGGTCGACAATGTTTTCTTGGGAACCGAGTTTGCTCAAGCAGGTTTCCTCCGTCGCAAGCACCAAGCAGAAGAGTTCGAACTGCTTCGACAGCGCACCGGCTTCGAGATTGATCCCAACGCGATCGTCGATGAGCTTCGCGTGGGCGAGCAACAGCAAGTCGCCGTGCTCTGGGCACTCGCGCGGCACGCTCGTCTTGTGGTCATGGATGAGCCGACGGCGTCTTTGGATCGCACAGACGCGCACCGACTACTCGACACAGCACGCAGACTCGCCGCCGAAGGAATTGCCGTCGTCTATGTTTCGCACTTCCTTGACGAGGTACTCGCCATCGCGGACACCGTTACGGTTCTTGCCAACGGTGAACTGATCGCCACTCGGCCGGCGTCCAGCCTCGACGAAGAGTCGATGATCGAACTTATGATCGGCACGAGCATGGAGGCGGCGTTCCCGCCCCTTCCTCCGCATCCGGACATCAGCGTTCAGCCGGCCCTCGCTGTGCGAGGAGTCTCGCAACCAGGAGTGCTCTCCGACATCACCCTGAATGTGTTCCCCGGCGAGATCGTCGGAATCTACGGACTGGTGGGTAGCGGGCGCTCAGAGTTCGCTCACGTTCTCGCGGGCGCGGCAGGAAAATTCGCGGGCGAGGTTCTGGTCGATGGCCGCGTAGCGAACGTGTCTTCGCCGCACGCTTCGATCGACTCCGGAATCACATTGCTGCCCGAGAGCCGAAAAGACCAAGGTCTGTTTCTGGGGCTTTCGGTCGCCGCCAACACTTCTGCTGCATCCCTCGACCGTTTTACGAACATCTTCGGGTTTGTTAATCGTAAGCGCGAGCGGGCAGAGGTCACTGAAGTGCTCGAACCGCTCGCGCTACGCGGAGGAAACCGACTCGACGAAGAAGTCGGAAACTTCTCTGGCGGCAACCAACAGAAGGTGCTGTTCGCTAAATGCCTTCTCACTAAGCCGGCATTGTTGATTTTGGATGAGCCGACTCGCGGTGTCGACATCGGTGCGAAACGTGCCATCTACGACGTCATCGTGAAAATTGCCGCGCAGGGCACCGCAGTCATCCTGATTTCGTCGGAGCAAGCAGAAGTGCTTCATCTCTGCCACCGCACGGCTGTGTTCTCAAAGGGCAGCATCGCGGAGTGGTTTGATCACGGCGATGTCGACGAAAGCCAACTACTGACGGCGGCCATAGGCACCGATGCTCTTGCAGCAACTCCCACTGACCCCATCTCGCACGAGACAACAAAGGCAACGAAATGACTCAGACTCTTAGTTCGATCGGTTCCGGTCGGAAGATAAACAAGGCGCTCGTTCGTGACTACGGTGTCTTGCTCATTCTTGTGGCGCTTTTCATCGCCCTCAGTTTCTCGGCCGAGAACTTTCTCACTGCCCGCAACCTCATGAACATTCTCGACCAGAATGCACCCCTCATGTTGATTGCGCTCGGGACAACGTTCGTGATTATTACCGGGGCGTTTGATCTCTCCAGTGGGCAGATCATGTCGCTCACAATTGTGCTCTGCACTCAGTTCACTTACCTGTTCTCGAATCCGATTCTCGGGATTCTGGTCGCAGTTCTCGTAGCAATCCCGATTGGTGCGTTCAACGGCTTCATCATTAGTCGCTTCAAGATCAACTCGTTCCTGACCACGCTGGCTTCCAGCTTGATCATTTCGGGCATCGCGCTCTATGCGACTGCCGGAAAACTCATCGACTTGTCTGCAAACAACACGTTCACCTTCGTAGGAACAACTCGCATCGGCGACGTCGTGCCGATCTCGGTCGTTATCTGCCTCGTGGTGTTTGTCGTTTTCACTGTAATTCTGCGGTACACGAAGATTGGCCGGCACATTTTTGCTCTCGGTGCGAATAAAGAAGCCGCTCGACTGTCTGGTATCTCTGAGGTGCGCATCCGAACGCTTGTATACGTGTTGGGTGCATTCGCGGCAGCGTTAGCAGGAATGATTCTGGCTTCACGAACGGGAGTCGGCCGTGTGCTTTCGAGTGCCGACGCTATGACGCTGAATGCGATTGCTGCGGTAGTTATCGGCGGCACCAGCATTGCCGGTGGCCGGGGAGCAATGTGGCGCACTGTCGTGGGAGTGCTTCTCCTTGCGCTGCTCCAAAATGCCTTCAACATGATGGGCGTTCCGCCTTACTGGCAGACGATCGTCACGGGCGCCGTCATCCTCCTTGCGGTTCTCGCGAACGCCACCGCCGGGCAAAAGGAATGATCAGTTGAGCGGGAACGCGCTCTACTTGCGCAACTTCATTGCTGGGGAATTTGTGGATGCCGCATCCAGCGCGCGCATCGACATTGTCGACCCCGCGACCGAGCTCGTTTTCGCGACCTCCCCTGACTCGGGTCAAGCCGATGTTGACCGTGCTCTCGCCGCTGCCTCTGCGGCTGTAGCTGACTGGGAGGCCACTTCGCACGAGGAGCGAAGCGCGCTTCTGATTTGCATTGCGGACGCCATTGAAGCGCATGCTCAGCAACTTCTTGAGGCTGAGGTTCGCAACACAGGCAAGCCAACGGAGACCACGCGTCACGATGAAATTTTGCGGTCGGCAGAGCACGTGCGAGAACTCGCGGGGTTGCTTGCGAGTATGGATCCGACCGCTACTTTCAGCCGTGCCACCGGGGACGCGGACCGCCGTGAGCTGCAGGGTGTCGTCGCGGTGCAAGTTCCCTGGACCTACCCCTTCATGCGTGCTGTATCTACTCTGGCGCGAACACTCGCTGAAGGACGCACCATAGTTCTGCTTCCCTCGGATTCAACGCCAGTGTCAGCCTGGACTCTCGCGAAACTGTTGGCTGAAATCGTGCCGCCCGGTGTTGTGAACGTGATTTTTGGCGGGCCAGCAACGAGTAAGGCACTACTGCGCAAAGCGCATCCGGATACCTCGATTTTTGCGGGGAACCCCACAGCGGTGGTGTTTGATGACGTGGATCTTGGGGGCGTTGCGGCGGAGATTGTGAGTTCTGGCTTCTTCAACGCGGGGCAAGATTCCCGCGCCATATCTCGAGTTCTTGCGCATTCACACATCCACACCTCGTTGGTCACGCAACTCGCGAATGCTGCCGTTGGCACGGTAACCGGGGGAGCGCACAGCCCCACCACGTTCTATGGCCCGTTGATCAGCGGCGCCCATCGCGATCAGGTGGAAATGCTTCTGCAGTCACTTCCGGATCACAGCACAATTGAAACTGGGGGTCACCGCGTTGGCGACCGCGGCTTCTATTACGCCCCCACTATTGTTTCGGGGGTCTTGCCCGCAGATCTGCTCGCACAACGCCGCGTTCTGGGCCCTGTGATCGCTGTACAACGCTTCGACTCTGAAGCCGAGGCGATCGCGCTTGCCAACGGTGTGCGCTCGATGTTCTCGGCCAGTGTCTGGAGCAGTGATCAGGCGCGGGCTAACCGTGTGGCTGAGCAACTGGACTCCACGCTTGTCTCGGTGAACTCGCATCCTGTTGCGGCACCCGAAATGAGCGCTTGATGACCATCAACGATTCTCAAACAACAGTACTGAGAGAGGAACCCCGTGAGCATGGAAACTGAAGTTGTGGTTGTGTATCGCGCAATCGCGACGCCGGAGCAACGCGAAACAGTCAAGGAGGCGTTCGAGTCGATCGCCCTTGCGACTCATGCAGAGCCCGGATGCCTTGGTTGGGCTATTCACCAAGGAGTGGAGGACGAGAACGAATTCATCGAGGTCTCTCGTTGGGCCACGATTGAGGACTCGAACGCCCACGGTGCTACCGAGCACGTGCAGTGGATTCTTGGAGTTTTGAGCGCTGACGGCACTCTTCAACAACCGGGTGTGCTGAGCGTGACTCGAGCGCTTGGGCTAGGAACGGCTGAGAAGGGGTACCTCTCTAGTGGACGCTAACGACATCACCACAGACGCCGCCTTCTTGGCGGACTTTGCCACGATGAGTCTCTTTGGAGCGACAGGCTCCGGCGGGGTTGACCGGCAGGCTGCCAGTGAGGCTGATAACGAGCAGCGTCGCTGGTTCGCTGGATTGCTTGAGTCGCGTGGCTTCACTGTTCACTACGACCGCATCGCTAACCAATTTGGACTGCTTGAACTCGTGCCGGGGGCGCCGTACATCATCGTGGGTTCGCACATGGACTCACAGCCCACGGCGGGAAAGTTTGACGGCGCGTACGGCGTGCTCGCTGCAGCTCACTCCGCCTTCAGACTTAAAGATCAATGGGAACGTGGCGAAATCACTCCGGTCTACAACCTGGCGGTGGTCAACTGGTTCAATGAAGAGGGTTCACGCTTCGCCCCATCCATGATGGGCAGTTCTGTCTACACCGGAAAAATGGCCTTGGAAACCGCGCTCGCGGTTACGGATCACAGCGGGATGAGCGTCGAACGCGCTCTAGCGGACACTGGGTTTGTGGGCACAGAGAATGGGCCGCTGGCGGTCGGATGTGCTGAAATCCACATTGAGCAGGGTCGTCTGCTTGAGAATGCTCACGTCACGATCGGTCTTGTTACGGCGACATGGGCGGCGAGCAAGTACCGTGTGGTTGTCAACGGCGCTCAGGCACATTCGGGCGCGACCGTGATGGAAGATCGTCAGGATGCCCTGTTTGGTGCCTCGCTGCTGGTTGTCGCTGCGCGTCGGCTCGCTGATCGATTCCCCGGCCAGTTGCACACCGCCATTGGGCAGCTCGACGTCTACCCGAATTCGCCAGTCGTTGTGGCATCGCAGGTGACGTTATTGCTCGACCTGCGTTCGGGAGATGAAGCCGTGCTTCGCGAAGCGGACGAAATTCTGGCCGCAACGATTGCTGAAATCGAGGCGGAAGCCAAAGTTGCTGTTGTGAGCGAACTCTCGCACTCGTGGGGAATCAACCCCTATCAGCCCGCTGGTGTCGACGTCAGCCGCTCATCCGCAGAAAAGTTGGGACTTTCGCACATGGACATCATGACCGTTGCTGGTCACGATTCCACCAACATGAAGGACCTTGTTCCGACGGTCATGCTTTTTGTGCCGTCGGTTGATGGAATCTCTCACAACGAGGGTGAATACACCAAGGATGAAGATCTCGTGGCGGGGCTAGCCGTGATGGCCGACGTCACACGTCGTCTCGTGCAGGGTGAGCTTGCCCCGACCTCAGGAATCGAAGAGAAGGAACTATCGTGACCCACTACGCCGTAACAGACCCCGCGACTGGAACTCTCGTCAAGAGCTTCGATACTGCAACTGATGAGCAAGTGGGTGACGCGCTCGCCATGGTGGGAGAGGCGTACCGCACCTGGCGTGAAGTTCCGATCGCCGAGCGCGCGGCCATGCTGCGGAAGGTTGCTGATCGCTATGCTTCCGATCGCGAACGGCTTGCTGAGATCATCATCCGCGAGATGGGCAAAACCACCGCGGAAGCTCTTGGCGAAGTAGACCTGTGCGTGAGCATTTACGCTTTCTACGCCGACAACGCGGAGGCGTTCGCGGCGGACAAGCCCATCGACGTGGCATCCGGTTCGGCTTATGTTCGAAGCGAACCCATTGGCGCCCTGCTGGGCATCATGCCGTGGAACTACCCGTACTACCAGGTGGCCCGCTTTGCGGCGCCGAACCTCGCATTGGGCAACACGATGCTGCTCAAGCACGCCCCAAGCTGCCCAGAATCGGCCGAAGCTATTGCCGAAATCTTTGCGGATGCCGGATTCCCGGAGGGCGTGTACGTCAACATTTTCGCGACCAACGAGCAGGTTGAAACCATCATCGAAAGCCCCGTCATCCAGGGTGTCTCGTTGACCGGTTCTGAGCGTGCCGGGCGTGCCGTGGGTGCGATCGCGGGCCGCGAGATGAAGAAGCTCGTGCTCGAACTGGGTGGATCAGACCCGTTCATTGTGCTCGACGACGCCGACCTCGATGCGGCGATCGCGGGGGCGGTTGCCGGCCGCATGGGCAACGCCGGTCAGGCCTGCAACAACTCGAAGCGCATCATTGTGCTCGATGCGATCTACGACCGTTTCGTTGAGGGCTTCGTGGCTCAGGTTCAGGCGCTGAAGGTGGGTGAGCCTAGAGAGGGAGGTGTCGCCTTCGGCCCCTTGTCTTCTGAAGCTGCTGCTGCTCAGGTCGTTGGACAGGTTGAGGATGCGGTAGCCAATGGCGCAACGCTCCTTACCGGCGGTGGGCGCATCGATCGTCCCGGAGCCTACGTCGAGCCGACAGTGATCGCGGATGTTCAGCCGGGCACCCGCGCTTACACAGAAGAGATCTTCGGGCCGGTCGCCGCGGTGTACCGGGTTGCGGATCAGGATGCCGCAATTCGTCTCGCCAACGATTCGCCGTATGGACTCGGAAGTGTGATCTTCACCTCTGACGACGCGCGTGCGCAAGCTGTTGCCGAACAGCTCGAAGTCGGCATGGTCGCAATCAACGCCCCGTCGCAAACCCAGGCTGACCTCCCCTTCGGTGGAGTGAAGTCATCAGGAATGGGCCGAGAGCTTGGCGAATACGGCATGGCCGAATTCGTGAACCGCAAGCTCATACGTCGGGCGTAGTTGTGTGATTAGGGGAGTGGCCGCGTTGCGGCTGCTCCCCTTTTTTGTGCCCTAAGCTAGCGGCGCCCGAGCTCCACGAGCTTGCGCTCGCGCATCGCGAGGAACAGCGGGAAGGTGAACGCGAAGGCCGTGATGCCTGAGAGCACGATATAGAGCCAGGCCCGCTTCATCCCGAGGCGGCGTGCTTCGATGATGATCAGGATGCTGCCCGCCACGGCAACGACGAGAAGGTCGACGCCGAGCGAGTTGACGGCCGGGCCGCTGCCGAACCAGTCGCCGAGGTAGTCGCGCATCTGCACGATCGCTAGCGCGTTGAAGATCCATGTGCCGACTAAGCCGACGAGGGAAAGCGCCGCGAAAGTGATCGCGGCGGCATTCCAGTGGCGGAGAAGTACAGGGCGCTCGCGGGTTGCAGGTGGCGACGTCACGCCGAGATCGGGCGATGGCTCCGCGGGTGTAGAAGCAATAGGCGAGGAGGACGCAGAGTCTTCAGTCATGCCAACAGTGTGCACCCGCGCATCCGGAGACCGCATTCGGAGACCGCATTCGGCGTGCCGAGCGACCGCAATGCGCAACCACACTCGGTAGATGCCAAGCCCACCCCACGAGAATGAAGAAATGGAGCAGACACCAGAGCGCACTGACCCCGCGACATCCACCAGCACCCTCGACGAGCCATCGCGAGCCAGCCATATCGGCCGTCGCGTCGGACGCATCGCGCTCGGTGCCTCGCTTGTGTTTGCCGGCATCAGCCACCTCACGTTCGCGCGCGAGGACTTTCAAGCCCAAGTGCCCGATTGGCAACCGTTCGACCAAGACCTCGTGGTCGTGGCATCCGGTGTTGTCGAAATCGCGCTCGGCAGTGCACTCATCTTCGCCAAGAAGTACCGCCCGCACGTGGGCTGGGTTGCCGCTGCGTTCTTCATCGCGATTTACCCCGGCAACATCTCGCAGCTCGTGAATCAGGTCGACTCGCTCGGGCTCGACACCGACCTCAAACGCTGGATTCGGATGCCGTTCCAGCCCGTGCTTGTTCTCTGGGCACTATGGTCGACCGGCGCCTGGCGCGCGTGGCGTGCCTATCGCCGTGACGAAAATGCGTTGGAGGGCTAGTAGTCCAATTATTAGTGCCGTAAAAGTCCGTCATAAAGCGCTATAGTGGATATATATTACGGCACTAATAGGGGAGAAACTATGGCGTCACAGAGCGCGGGTCTTTCGCGCGAGATGGAACGTCTCGGCCGCAACATGAGGTCGTGGCGCAAAATTTCTGGGCTGACGGCACAGATCGCTGCCGAACGCGCTGGCGTATCCCGTGACACTCTTCGAGCGATCGAAACGGGCCGCTCTACGTCATCCGAGAACTTGCTCGCGGTGATGCGTGCTGTCGGAATCCTCGCAGCGGTTGTTGATGCCTCTGACCCGGTCGCGAGCGATTTTGGCTCCCTTAACCTTGCGCGCGCAAGCGTGGAACGCGTGCGGATTCCCCGCTCATCCAAGCGAACCGAGGGGGACTGATGGCTGACCAGCTCACCACTGCTGAGGTTCGCGTTGTTCTCCCCGACGGCGACGAAGTTACTGCAGGCACCGTCGCGACCGAAGGAGCACCTGGTTCTGCTGCTGCCTCGCTCGTTTTTAGGTACGCCGACAGCTACCTCACCGATCCGCGCGGGTACGCTCTCTCTCCAGACATGCCGCGAACCGGCGGGCGCATCCGAACATGGTCCGGCCGTGAAAACCTCGGCGCATTTGGTGACTCGATGCCCGACGACTGGGGCAAACGAATCATCCGTGCGGGAACCCCCGCGCGCACAACCTTTGACTTCCTCGCGCACGTCAACGACGCCACCAGGCAGGGGGCACTCCGATTTCGTGATGGGCGCGGCGCATACCTGGGGGGCCGCAATCATCCGGTAGCCGAAGTGCACGACCTCGACAGGATTGTTGCTGCTGCCCGTGCTTTTGAAGAAGGCGCAGAAACGGATGAGGAACTCCAGGTTCTTGTCGAAGCGGGCACTAGCGCTGGCGGTGCGCGCCCCAAAGCAACGGTCAGTAAAAACGGCGAACTGTGGATCGCGAAGTTCGCTCGAGAAACCGAGTTTTTTGATCCAATGGCGTGGGAAGCTGCCGCGCTTGCACTGGCAAAAAGTGCTGGTGTCGACACTCCCGAGTTCGATCTTGTGCGTCTTTCGGAGTCGCAGTCGATTCTCCTCACTCGCCGTTTCGACCGAGAACAAGACCGCCGAATCGGTTACATCAGTGCACATTCATTGACAACTAAGGGTGACAATCAGACGCTGTCTTACAGCGACATTTCCGACACGCTCGCCCAGCACAGCCCCGCACCGCGGGCTGACCAAGCGGAGCTATTCCGTCGGATTGCGCTCAGTCTTCTCATCGGCAACGTTGATGATCACTTTCGCAATCACGGGTTTCTCCGCGACTATGCGGGCTGGAAGCTGTCGCCAGTATTCGACCTCGAACCCAACCGCCGCCCAGAGCAGGTCGAAGCAACACCCATCGTTGAAGGCGGAGAACGGTATGGCCGAGATATTCGCGAACTGCGCGACGCCCACGATGCGTTTCGGCTCAGTAGCGACGAGGCCTCAGCGATTGTGCGGGATGTTGCGGAGCGCACGAGCGACTGGATGAAGATCGCCCTAGGCTACGGAATTTCACCCGAAGCTGCAGAGGCTTCACGACGAGCAATCGATGGGCCGAACCGTGATAGGGCCCTAGAAATGCGTGCGGCCCCGCTTGGCTCGCCTCAGCGCTCCAACGCGAAAGTTGCGTCAGCGAAACGGCGAGGAGAGCTTGGTATCCCCGGCAATTCAGGGCAGTGGGCGCGAACGCACAACCAACGCGATCCCGAAGACTCGTAGGCGCGCACAGGCTTTGCTGAGGTCGCACCCTCGGCGCGTGATAACTTCTGTGAATGAGCGGAGTCTCTGAATGAGCAGAGTTGTGGCAGTCGCCCCGGTGGTGCCCGAATATAGCTACACGCAAGCCGAAATGACCGGCATGCTCGCGCCACTCTTGGCCGAGAATTCCCGCCATCGAGCGGTGATCGAGCGGATGCACGGCGCCAGCGGAATCGACCGTCGCCACATGGCGCTTCCGCTCGAGCGGTATCCCGAACTCGGCAGTTTTCGTGAGACCAACGATGAGTTCATCCGCATCTCGACCGAGTTACTCGACCGAGCTCTCACCACGGCGCTCGCGGATGCCGGCCTCGCCCCGAGCGACGTCGACTTCGTCTTCTTCACTTCCGTCACCGGCATCTCGGCACCGTCGATCGACGCGCTGCTGATTCCTCGGCTGGGGCTGCGCCCCGACGTGAAACGGGTTCCTTCGTTTGGCTTGGGTTGTTTGGCGGGGGCCGCGGGCTTGGCCCGTGTGCATGACTATCTGGTCGGGCATCCGGATGAGGTCGGCGTACTGCTGAGCGTCGAACTGTGCTCGCTCACCCTGCAGCGCGATGACCACAGCATGGCCAATTTTGTCGCCACCGGCCTCTTCGGCGACGGTGCCGCGGCGGTCGTGATGGTGGGGGAGAACCGCAACGAGCCGGGCCCGCGCGTGATCGACACCCGCAGCACGTTCGTTGCCGACAGTCACGACGTGATCGGCTGGAACGTGGGCGGCACCGGTTTCGAGATTGTGCTGAGCGCGGGCGTGGCCGACGTGATTCAGAACAGCTTTCCGGGTGAGGTGAGCGATTTTCTGGGCCGCAACGGTCTGACGATCGCCGACATCGACACCTGGATCGCGCATCCGGGTGGCCCGCGTGTGCTCGAAGCGTTCGAGAGTTCGCTTGGGCTCGAGCGCCGCGACCTGCAGTCGAGTTGGGATTGCCTCGCTCGCGTCGGCAACCTGTCGTCGGCGGCCGTGCTGCATGTGCTGGCGGATGCTCTGCACACCGACCCCTCGCCAGCCCCCGGTAGTCACGCTCTCGCCTTCGCTCTCGGTCCGGGCGTGAGCGCCGAATTCGTTCTCTTGGAGTGGTGAGCATGACCGTCATTGCCTATATCGCCCTCATCGTGGGCACGAGCATGGAGCGTCTCTATGAGCTGCGCATCTCCAAGCGCAACGCTGCTGCGGCGTTCGAGCGTGGCGGTCGTGAGTATGGTCAGAAGCACTTTCCGTGGATGGTGGCCCTGCATACCGGCTTGCTGATCGCCTGCGTTGTCGAAGTGATCGTCGCCGATCGCCCCTTCCTGTTGTGGCTCGGAATCCCGATGCTCGTGATCACCCTGCTCTGCCAAGCGGCGCGCTACTGGATCATCAACTCGCTCGGCGCCCAGTGGAACACGCGCGTAGTCGTGGTGCCCGGGGCCGGCCGCGTGCAGAACCGCGGACCGTACAAGCTGACGTGGCTGCCGCATCCCAACTACCTGGTTGTCGCGATCGAGGGCATCGCGTTGCCGCTCGTGCACACCGCCTGGGTCACCGCGATCGTCTTCACCGTGCTGAATGCGGTGCTGCTGTTGGCGTTCCGCATCCCGACCGAAAACCGGGCGCTGCGCGAACTGACGCCATGAGTGCGGCGGGCGAGGATGCGGTCGCTGCAGGTGCGGCCGATGATGTTGTGGCAGAACCGAGCGTTTCGCCGGTCGTCGACGTAGTCGTCGTCGGTGGTGGGCCGATCGGTCTCGCTGCCGCCATCAACGCGCGGACGCACGGCCTCACCGTGCTCGTGATCGAACCCCGCACCGGCACCATCGACAAAGCCTGCGGCGAAGGAGTCATGCCCGGAGCCGTCACCGAACTCGCCGCCCTCGGGGTTCACCCGCACGGGCGCAGGATCGCCGGCATCAGCTATCAAGACGGCACCCGCACCGCCGAGCACCGATTCGCTTCGGATGCTGCGCTCGGCGTCCGTCGCACCGAACTGCACCGGGCGCTCAGCGAACGCGCGGTTGAGCTCGGTGTCGAGTTTAAGCACGGCAAGGTTGAGGCGATTGAGCAGCCTGGCGACGATGAGCAGCCTGGCGGCGCGGTATCCGCGCACCTCGCTGACGGTCGCACCATCGAGGGGCGGTGGATGCTCGGTTGCGATGGTCTGCACTCCACGGTGCGTGAGCTGGTTGGCTTGGCCGCGCGCCCTCGCCGCGTGAGGCGACGTGATTCTCGGCGGTTCGGCATCCGGCAGCACTTTGAGGTTGCTCCGTGGACTGATCTTGTGGAGGTGCATTGGGCGCCGACCGCGGAGTTGTATGTCACGCCGGTGAGCGATACCGAAGTGGGCGTTGCGGTGCTGGGTCCGCGCGGAACGTCGTTCGAGGAGGCGCTGGCGAGTGTGCCGGCGCTCGCCGCACGACTGCGCGGCGCGACTCCCGCGTCGAGCGTGCGGGGAGCTGGTCCGCTATTGCAGAACACGACCGGGCAGCGAGCGGGCCGAGTGCTGCTCGTGGGCGATGCCGCCGGTTACGTCGATGCGATCACGGGGGAGGGCATCCGCTTAGGGCTGGCGGAAGCGCGCGCCGCGATCGAGTGCATCATTGCTGGTGAACCCGAACGGTACGAGCGCGAATGGCGGCGAGTGACCCGCGACTTTCGGATGCTCACCACCGGGCTTGTGGCGGCGGCGAACTCACCGCTGCGCCGAGCCATCGTGCCCTTCGCCGCGCGACTGCCGCGCGTTTACGGCCGCGTGGTGGAGAGTTTGGCGCGCTGAATCTGCGCGATAGCGCGTGCGATCGTCATCCGCTGAGTACGCCATCTTCCGGAGACTGAGGGCATGCCGCGCGCTACGCGCCCACCAAAATCGACTAATACTCTCTAAATGTGCTGAATTGCATTGCTTGGGTCTCACCCGGCAACTAATCTCAGCGGGAGAGTGCAGTTCAGCTCTCAATCGAGGAGGAAAACGTGCATCACGTATCGAAGTTGGCCTCTCTGCTCCTTGTCGGTGTTCTGACTCTGGGAGGCTGCTCGATCCTCGGCGGGAATGGTGGGCCTGTGGAGTCTTCGCTTTCGCCGGAGGAAGCGATGGCCGCGGTAGAGCAAGAGAATGAGCGCCTGCTCGCCGAACTTCGTGTCTCTTACCCGGATGCTTCCGTGCCGACAGTATCGCAGGTCGCCTTGGTGTCGTTGAAGGAATGGCCCCACGTGATGAGCAAATGCCTGAACGAGGAAGGGTTTGAGACCAATGTGGTGGATGAGGGCGTAGGCGGTACATTGACCGATGCTCAGAAGGAACCCTATGCAGTGGCGATGTACGCGTGCAGTATCAAGTACCCCATGGACCCGCGCTATACCGTGCCGTTCAGCGATGCGCAGCTCAATTACCTTTACGACTACTACACCGGTGACCTCACCGACTGCCTCACTGCGGAAGGAATCACTGTTGAGGAACCTCCCAGCCGCCAAAAGTTCCTCGAAACCTACAGCGCAGGCTCGTGGACCCCGTACGCCAGTGCAACAGGTGTATCGGAGTGGTTGGCGTTGAATGAGCAGTGTCCCCAGAACCCCGAGGGCCTCTTCGGGTGATCGCACACTGCACCAGCCGGCGCAACATAGGTATTCTTTCAATACTCCTTCAAATTGAAAGTGCCTCACAATGACAGATTCGTCGACGGAACTGAGCCTCTACGAAAAACCGCGGCGCCGCATCGTGCCCGCGTTGGCTCTCGGCTTCGTTGTGCTTCTCGTGGGCGCCGGTGTGGGCTGGGCGGCATCCACTGTTCTCACCCCGGCGAAGGATGTACTTGATTCAACGGCGTTCACCTTTGTCGAGGTTGTCGACGGTGAGGTCGGATCGAGCATCAACCTGAACACCGTTGCTGAATGGACGCCTGTTCCGGTGGGAAGCAATCAGGCCTCCGGAACAGTCACGAGTGTGGCAATTGCGGCTGGCGATGAAGCGAAGCAGGGCAGCATCCTCTACACGGTGAACTTGCGGCCCGTCGTCGTCGCCCAGGGATCGATCCCCGCGTTCCGCTCTCTCGAACTGTGGGCAGAGGGCGCAGATGTGAAGCAGTTGCAGACAATGCTGTCCGACCTCGGTTTCTATGAGTGGACGCCCGATGGAGAGTTCGATTACGCCACCTACTGGGCTGTTCGAGCCTGGCAAGAAAGCCTTGGCCTTGAGCGCGATGGAGTCGTGCAGTCGGGCGATCTCGTTTTTGTCCCCTCGCTGCCCTCGCGCCTTGCGCTCGACACCGACGTGGTCAAACGCGGCGCAAGTCTCAGCGGGGGCGAAGCCGTCGTGAAGGGCTTACCCCCGGCGCCTACTTTTGAAATTCCGGTTACCGAATCACAGTCCTCACTCATGCCTAACGGCACCCGGGTAGAAATCACGAACGGCGACGCGGTGTGGGATGCGGTCGTTGTCGATCGCGAAACCTCGGAGTCGGGGGAGACCACGATCATTCTCGCGGGCCCTGATGACAGTGTCATTTGCGGCGACGAATGCTCCACGATCCCGGTGACGGGACAAACGCTGCTGTCATCTCGCATTGTCACCGTTGAGACCGTCAGCGGACTTGTCGTTCCCTCGGCTGCATTGCTCAGTGGCGCTGACGGCACCATCAGCGTGATCGACTCCGAGGCCGTTGCCCATGACGTCACCGTCGTCACGAGCGCTCGTGGCATGTCTGTGATCGAAGGCGTGCCAGCGGGAACGCGCGTGCGGGTCCCGACGTCTGGAGAGTAGCGCCGTGCCCCACGAGCTGCTCGAAGCACGCGGAATCACTTTCGGTTACAACCGAAACACGCCCATCCTCACCGACTGGGATGCCACCTTCTCAGCCGGAGAAGTCGTCGCCCTCA
Organism: Salinibacterium sp. 10G20-15; assembly: GCF_057365065.1. NCBI lineage: Bacteria > Bacillati > Actinomycetota > Actinomycetes > Micrococcales > Microbacteriaceae > Salinibacterium > Salinibacterium sp. 10G20-15. The sequence goes on along the minus strand of NZ_CP195118.1, from coordinate 1,045,760 downwards.
CTGGGCCCTCGGGCCGAGGCAAGTCAACGCTGCTCTACCTCCTCGGGCTCATGCTTAAACCGGGCGCCGGGGACGTGCTGCTCGATGGCGTCGAGTCAACGCGCCTGCCGGATGCCCAGCGCGCCCGCCTGCGGGCAACCCTTTTCGGCTTCGTGTTTCAGGATGCCGCCCTCGACGCGACTCGCACAGTGCTCGATAACGTGATCGAGACTGCTCTCTACCGCGGCGAGCCACGCGATACCGCGCAGCGCCGCGCGCTTGAACTGATGTCTCAGTTCGGCGTCAACCTGCGGGCGCACCACACTCCAGGACAGGTATCGGGAGGGCAAGCTCAACGCATTGCTCTCTGCCGGGCACTGCTCAACAACCCTCGCATCCTGCTCGCTGACGAACCCACCGGAAACCTGGATCCCGACTCGGCGACCATCGTCGTCGACGCGATGAGGGCGCAGGCGGCGCACGGCGGCACAGTTGTTGTTGCCACCCACGACCCTGCGCTCGTTGCTCGCTGCGACAGGGTGATCCAACTATGAGTGCCCTGCGGCGGATGCTCGCCATCCTGCGTGAGGGGACTGCGACGGCACGCAGCCAGCCCGTCGCCTCCGTTGTCACGATCATCATGATCGCCGGAATGTGCGCGACCGTCTTGCTGACAACGGGGCGCACTGTCGGTGCCGAGCAGGCCGTTCTTGGCACCATCGATTCCACGGGAACTCGCGCTGTGGTGGTGCGTGCCGAGAGCGGTGCCGGTCTGAACTCCTCCGTTCTCGAGCGCCTAGCCAACGTGGACGGCATCGCGTGGGCGGGTGCCTTCGGGGGAGCGCTCGACGTTCACAACGCTGCGATTCTGGATGGCCCGCCGGTGCCGGTGCGGCTGGCCTACGGTGACGATATTCAGGCATTGACTGGAGCGCTGCCGCTGAGCGACGTGTCGGCCTTGGCGTCAGAAATGGCGCTCGAACAGTTAGGGATGCCGGACGAGACCGGGGGAGTAGTTTCCTCCAGCGGTGCCGACTATGCGATCACGGGTCGCATCACAGTGCCCGACTATCTCGCCTTTCTCGAACCGCTCGTTGTCGTGCCTCAGCAGCAGGAGTCGGGGGCGGCGCCGGCGGACGTCAGTGTTCTCGTCGTGATTGCGGAGCGCCCAGACCTCGTTGCGCCGATTGCTGCGGCTGTTCGCTCAGTGCTCGCGGTGGATGACCCGACCAAAGTGACCATTGCCACGAGTGAATCTTTGGCGGAGTTGCGGTCGCTAGTGCAGGGTCAGCTCGGCAGTTTCGGCCGCAACCTGGTGCTCGTGGTCTTCGCGTTAACGGCAGTGCTTGCTGCCGCAATTCTGTACGGGCTCGTGATGTTGCGTCGAAAAGACTTTGGCCGCCGTCGCGCGTTGGGAGCCTCCCAAGGGCTCATCGTGGGGCTGCTCCTCACACAGGTAGCAGTTCTGAGCAGCATCGGCGCGACCATCGGAAGTGTCGCCGCGGCGATTGGACTGCAATTGAGCGGTGACCCGCTACCGGGGTTGAACTTCTTCCTCGCGGTAGCCATCTTGGCGATCGTCACCGGGCTCATTGCTGCGCTCATTCCGGCGCTGGCCGCCGCACGCCGCGACCCCCTTAAGGAGCTTCGGGTTCCCTAAGAGCGCGGGTCGTCACATTCTCGCCCGCTAGCTAGGAAGCAGCAGCGGCAGCAACTCTTCAGCCTTCGAGACGACCGCGAGCGATCCCTCGGATTCGCCGGGGTTGCCGTAACCCCAGTCGACATAAATCGTGGGGATGTTGTGCTCGGCAGCGCCCTCGATGTCGTAGAAGCGGTCACCGATCATCACCGGGTTGCTCACGTCGGCCCCGATCATCTTGAGGCGTGTGATGGCCTCGGCCACGACATCCTTCTTGGCGCTACGAATCTCGTCGATCGAGGCACCTGCCATTACGCGGAAGTACTGCGTGAGGTTCGCGTGATCCAAGATTACGGATGCCGGAAACTCGGGCTTCGAGGTCGCCAGCGACAGCGGGATGCCGGTCGCGTGCAGCGTCTTCAGCACCTCGGGCATGCCGGGGAAGATGTCGCTTCCGTTGGCGCTGTTGCCCTCCATGTAGTGGCGGCGGTAGATCGAGAGTGCCTGCGCTGCTTCAACGGGAGTGAACCCGGCGCGGTCGCGGAACGAGTCAACAATGGGCGGGCCAACGTACGCGCGCAGCTCGTCAGCGGAGGGCACGGGGTAGCCCATTTCCTCAAACATGTACGCGAGCGACGCCGTAATTCCGGGCGCCGAGTCAGCGATCGTGCCGTCAAGGTCAACGAGAATGCAAGTCCAATTAGTAGCCATCGCTACCAGCCTAGGCCGTGTGCCTGAACACTAAAACAACGCCTGAAGACTAGAACAGGCGCATGTTGGGGTCGTCGAGGCCGCGCATCTCGTCGTAGTCCAACAGCACACAGCGGATGCCCCGGTCCTTCGCGAGCGTGCGTGCCTGTGGCTTGATTTCCTGGGCGGCAAACACGCCAGTGACGGGAGCCAGCAGCGGGTCGCGGTTCATCAGCTCGAGGTAGCGCGTCAGCTGCTCCACGCCATCGATATCGCCGCGGCGCTTGAGCTCCACGGCAACGCTCGCGCCCTTCTCGTCGGTGGCGAGAATGTCGACCGGCCCAATAGCGGTCATGTATTCGCGGCGCACGAGACGGTAGCCGTCACCCAAAATGTCGATGTGCTCAGCCAGTAACTTCTGCAGGTGGGCCTCGACGCCATCCTTTTGCAGTCCGGGGTCGACGCCCAGTTCGTGGCTTGAGTCGTGCAGGATTTCGTGAATCGAGACGATGAGCATGTCGGCCGACTTGGTGTGGGCGACTTTCCAGATCTCGGTGACTCCGGCATCCGACTGCTCGGCTTCGGGTTCAAGGGTGGAAAGCACGCAGGGCGGGCTCATCCAGTTGAGCGGCTTGTAGGAGAGCGCATCGGAGTGCACGAGCACACTGCCGTCGGCCTTCAGCAACAGCAGTCGCGTCGCGAGGGGCAGGTGGGCACTGAGTCGTCCGGCGTAATCAACGGAGCATTTGGCTATGACAAGTCGCACCCGATGAGCCTAACGGTGTGCGACAGGTGGTGCTATTTGATGCCGCGTTATTTGCTGGGGCGCTTGCGCTTGCGCTTGAACTTGCCGAGGCCGCGACGTGCGTTCTCGCGCTGCGCTTCTTCGATTTGCTCGGGCGTGATGACGAAGTGCATCTCGGTGGTCGCCATCGTGACGGCAGCGGATGTCGGACCCGGCGACGAGAAGTCGACGTACGGGTACGCGTGGCGGCCTGCCAGCTCGCGGGCGTAGGGCGAGAGCAGTCCAGAGATGATCGCGAGAACCACAATCAGCAACAGCGCGTGCAGCACGCCGACCTGGTCACTGAGAACGCCGATCATCGGCGGCCCGATCAGAGTCGAGGCGTAGGCGATGGTTGCCACGGCGGTGACGCGCGCAGTGGCGCGCTTGGGGTCATCCGCAGCGGCGGAGATGCCGACGGGGAAACCGAGTGCAGCACCAGCGCCCCAGAGCGCGGTGCCGATGACGGCGAGCCAGACCGCCGGCGAGAAAATGACGAGCAAGAGGCCAGCAGCGGCCAGGCCAGCGGATGCCCGCAGCACGGGAACGCGACCGAAGCGGTCGAGGGCGCGAACACCAAAGAAGCGAGTTGCCGTCATTGCCGTCACGAAGATACCGAAGATCAGAGTGCCGAAGGCGTTGGAGATTTCGTAGCCGTCAACCATGGCGAGAGCTAGCCAGTCGATCGCCGAGCCTTCGGCAAAGGCCATGCCCAGCACGATGATGCCGATCAGGACGGTGCGGGGTTCAAGCCAGACGCTCTTGAGCTTCGGGACGGTCAACTCTCCCGCGGCGATCTTCATCTCGACGGTGTTGGGCGGTGGGTCTGCGAGGCGTTCGGGCAGGATGAACGCGGAAACGACGAGTGCGGTGATCAGCACGATCGCCGACACGATCACGAGGTGAGTGGCGAGGGGAACGTGGAGGGCTTCCGCCGCTGCGCCGAATCCTGCGCCGGCCATTGTGCCGAGGCTGTAAAAACCGTGCAGGGTCGGCATGCTTGAGCGGCCGAGGAGCCGTTCGTTCGCTGTGCCCGACAGGTTGATGGCGACGTCGTAGGTGCTGAACGCGAGCCCAAACACGGCGAGGGAAATCACCGCACCGAAGAAGCTGCCGAACACTCCGATGATGATTGCAGTGGCAGCGAGTGACGCCACGAAGAGCACTACGCACGCCCGCACGACAATCTTGGCGCCGAACCGTTCCACAAGCTTGCCTGCAACGACGAGCCCCAAAAGAGACCCAATAGCGAGCCCAAAGAGCAGGATGCCAATCTCCGAATGACTGGCATCGAAGGTGTCTCGCACCGTCGGGATGCGGCCCACCCAGCTGGAGAAAGAGAAGCCAGCGAGTGCGAAGAGGGTGGCGATCGCGTTGCGCCATGAAAGCACGTTGCGGTTGGTGAGACCGTGGGGGAGGGATGGTGGTGTGGCGGCCGAGTCAGAGGCTGTCATCAGTTAAGTGTAGGGCTATCCACGGGTCTGAAATTTGCAGCGTGCGCCTATGAAGAACGCTCTAGGCTGGGGTGCATGAGTGCCGAATCGTCATTGTCCTCCGGAATTGCCGTTAACGATCTTGATGAGACGGTGCGCCCTCAAGACGACCTCTATCGTCATGTGAATGGCGCGTGGATAGACCGCACCGAGATCCCTTCCGACAAGGCCCGCTATGGCTCGTTCATGGTTCTTGCCGAGGAGGCCGAGGAGGCTGTCCGTGACATCATCATCGAGTCGCAATCGGCAGAGCCCGGCACTGAAGCGCGCAAGGTGGGCGATCTTTACGCGAGCTTCCTCGACGAAGCTCGCGCCGACGAGCTTGGGGCAGCCCCGATCGCCGCGCCGCTCGCTGAGGCGGCTGCCGTCGATTCCATCCCGACTCTGCTCAGCACCCTCGGTCGCCTCGAACGCGGTGGCACGAGCGGCTTCTTCCAGCTCTTCGTCGACAACGATCCCGGCAACCCCGAGCGCTACCTCGTCTTCCTCGAGCAGGGCGGCCTTGGCCTTCCCGATGAGTCGTACTACCGCGACGAGAAGTTCGCTGAGATTCTGACCAAGTACGAAACCTTCATCGAGCGGATGCTCACGCTCGCCGGTCTCGATGCTCCCGCCGAGCGCGCCGCTCGCATCGTCGCTCTCGAGACCGAGATCGCGTCGAAGCACTGGGATAACGTCGCCAACCGCGACAGCGAAAAGACCTACAACCCGATGACGTGGCAGGCTGCCAACGAGCTCACGGGTGCCATTGACTTGAACGTCTGGCTCGACGCCATCGATGTTCCGGCCCACTCCTTCGATGAGGTCGTTGTGCGCCAGCCCAGCTTCGTGGAGGGGCTTGAGGCGATCTTGAGCGACGACCACCTGCAGGCGTGGCGGGACTGGCTGTCGTGGCAGGTCATCCGCAATAACGCTGCGTACTTGTCCGGTGATTTTGTAGAGGCCAACTTCGACTTCTACGGTCGCACCCTTTCGGGCACGCCCCAACTGCGTGCACGCTGGAAGCGCGGCGTCTCCCTCGTCGAGGGCGTGCTCGGCGAAGCCGTCGGCAAGATTTATGTTGAGCGCCACTTCCCGCCGACCGCCAAGTCGGCCATGGACGTTCTTGTCGCCAACCTGGTCGAGGCATACCGCCAGTCGATCAACGGCCTCGAATGGATGACGCCAACCACGCAGCAGCGTGCGCTCGAGAAACTTGAGAAGTTCACTCCCAAGATCGGTTTCCCCGAAAAGTGGCGCGACTACTCCACGCTTGAGATCAGTGCGGATGACCTCGCCGGCAACGTGCGCGCCGCCAACGAATTCGAGTTCCAGCGCGAACTCGGCAAGATCGGCAAAGAGCTCGACCGCGACGAGTGGTTCATGACTCCGCAGACGATCAACGCGTACTACAACCCCGGCTTCAACGAGATCGTGTTCCCCGCAGCGATTCTGCAGTACCCGTTCTTTGACGAGTCGCGGGATGACGCCGCTAACTACGGTGCGATCGGTGCCGTCATTGGCCACGAGATCGGTCACGGCTTTGACGACCAGGGTGCCAAGTACGACGGCGATGGTCGTTTGATTGACTGGTGGACTCCCGAAGACAAGGCCGCATTCGAAGAGCGCACGAAGTCGCTGATCGACCAGTACAACGCGCTCGCGCCGGCTCAGGTTCCTGAGCACCACGTGAATGGTTCGCTCACGATCGGCGAGAACATTGGCGACCTCGGCGGTCTCATGATCGCCTGGAAGGCCTACCAAATCTCACTCGATGGAGCCGAAGCGCCCGTTATCGACGGCCTCACTGGTGCGCAGCGATTCTTCATGTCGTGGGCACAGTCCTGGCAGCAGAAAGGGCGCGACGAAGAGGTCATTCGACTGCTCGCGATCGACCCGCACTCGCCGAACGAATTTCGATGCAACCAAATTGTTCGCAATATCGATGCGTTCTATGAGACATTTGGTGTGACGAAATCCGATTCGTTGTGGCTGGACCCGAAAGATCGCGTCACTATTTGGTAGAGATCGAGCAAACCCGAGAACGCCGGAGTCGCATTCGCACCCCCCGAGTTGCGAAGCACGCCGGAGCTGGCGAAGAGCCCAACTTCACCAGCACCTTTGCCGCGCTTGGAAAGCTGAAGCTCGCTGATCGCAGCGTTCGCGTGTCTGCCAGCGCCGTCGACATCAACAGTGGTCGCACCGTTCTCAGCATCGACGACCGTGTCGCACTGCCCACGGCCAGCATCGGCAAGATCCTGCTCTTGATCGAAGTCTCGGCGCGCTTCGACAGCAGCGACTTTGCACCCTACGGCATTCTCGACAAGGTCCTCGGGGCATCCGTCGGTGCCGCCGGTCTGTGGCAACACTTGCAGGCGCCATCACTGCCGGTCGCTGACCTCGCTGCCCTCGTGGGCGCCACCAGCGACAATCTCGCAACGAACATTCTGCTTCGACTGATTGGGCTGGATGCCGTGCGGGCGCGCACCGAATCCCTCGGCCTGACCAAAACGGCCCTGCTCGATCTCGTGCGTGACACCCGCGGCCCCGACGATGCTCCTCAGCTTTCTGTCGGATCCGCCGTGGAACTCAGCTGGTTGTTCGGCGCCCTTGCGCGCGGCGAAATCGTGAACTCCATTGCGAGTCAACGCGTGCTTGGCTGGCTCTCGCTCAACACTGACTTGTCACTCGTGTCGAGCGCGTTCGGGCTTGATCCTTTGGCTCATCGTGGTGCCGACCACAACACTCTGCTGGTGAACAAGACCGGCATCGACCGAGGCGTGCGAGCGGAAGCCGGAGCGCTGCGAGGCAACAAGCGTGCGGTGGCCTACGCGGCATCCATCCAGTTTGATGACAAGAGCATGCACTCTCGCCTGCAAGTGATCGAAGCGCTCCGCACGTTCGGACTCGATCTCATGGAGTACGTGCACTAAGGGGAGTATGTGCACTAAGGGGCGTGGGGCCTGCACCGCGGCCCGCGCAACTCTGCCCGTGGGGAGTAGTTAGCGGCTGAAGCGGGACTTCAAGCGAGAGAAAATTCCCTCTTTCGCGGGCCGAGCAGCCAGGGGCTGGCGAGCCTCGTCGGCAATGGTGTCGACGGTGTGGGTCAACAGGCCCATGAGCTCGAATGTGGAAATGAGGCGGCGAGCCTCATCTACTTCGACTTTGGCCAACGAGGCGAGTTCGGTGACGGTGAGGTACGCGGCACCGAGCATGGCTGTCATACCCATTTGCTCAGTCGTATGGCTCAGCGTCGTGAGGTTCGGCCAGCGTCGCAGTTTGAAGCGCGCGCCCGAGAGGCTCAGTGGGTCGAAAGAGTCGGGTTGGGCGTGTGTGCCGATCAACCAGACGAGGGGTTCCCAGTCGCGGCCAGCCTCATCCTGATGAATACCGAGCGGGCGGGGAACGGTCTCGACGTCCCCGTCGGCGGATGCCGTTGCAAGGTTGTCGAGAGAATCTGCCCACCAGTAGGCGCAACCACGGGGATCGATGACCAACGTGGGGGCATCGGAGAAGCGCAACTCAACGAGAGGCTCGGTGGGTGAGTTGACCGCATCGGTGATGGCACGGTTGAGCTTGTTCCAGGTCTCCACTGTCAGTGCAATGTCGGAGAAACCCGATTTACCCGGTTCCTTGGCGGCGGCGGCCGCGGCCGCCGCTTTGATGCTGGCGCGCGTAGGTTCCTCAAGAACGGTCCCGTTGTCATCCGAACCCGTACCGCCGACTGCTGCAGACGACGATGATCCAGCGCGTGTGCCGCGCGTGCTGCGCTTGCTCGACGAGGGGTGAATGATCATGACTTCGGGCTCGCGCGCAGTCGATGCGGTAGTGAAGGAATCGGTCGTGCTGTTCACCGATGACGTGGGCGGTTGTGGTGAGCTATCGAGTTGCGCGATGTGCTCGGTCCACGAACGTGAGTCCCACCAGCGGAGGTGTTCGCCACCCAGCGGGTCGCGATACCACCCTGCGGGAACGTCGGTGCCGTCGGTCATAGTGAATCTTTCTGGGTGATGAGCCCACTGTGGCGGTCACATTCAGTGACCGCCACAGTTGAAGTTATTTAGAGGCTCAAGCTCGTGTCGGCGCTCTTGGCGTTGATGCGAGCGAGAGCCAGGTTCGACTTCGCCTTGTCGAGCACGAAGTAGATGAAGACCTCGGGGTTCGACGCCAGCGGGCGGATGATGTGGTACTGGCTCGACAGCGTGATGAGGATGTCATCGATGGTGTCGTTGAGCCCCAGCGCCTTCATGGTCTTGAGCTTGGCGCGCACTACCTCGGTGTTGCCGGCTGCTGCGGCATCGAGGTCGATGCCACTGCCAGCGCTTCCGAGGAGCATGCCCGAGCCACTGTCGACCACGGCGGCTGCCATGGCGCCATCGGTGTCGAGAAGAGCGGTGAGGGTTTCGGTGATGTTTGACATTGTGTTCTCCGTTTATGGTGTCGGGTTGGTGTTACTTCGAGTTGTGCGTGGTTACGCGATGAGCTCGGCCATCCGTCGCGCGGCGATGCGCGCGATCGAAAGGCCTTTGCCCAAAGTTTCGTGAGTGTCGAATAGTGCGGCGAGCACGATGGGGTGACCCTGTACGCGCAGCTGGATGACGTGGCCGAGTTCAGACGCGATGATCACGTACTCGTTCGCGCCAATTTTCAGTTCGTGGGCGACAGCGTCGCTGAGGGCCTGAACCGAGCTGGACATGCTGGCAAAGCGCCCGCCGTCGGTGTGAGCACCATTGAGGTGAACGATCTCGAAACCGTCGTCGGTGAGCATTGCCGCGAAAGTGAGTGAGCTCGCGAGGTCTTGCATTTCAGCGAGCGTACGGTGGCCTGCCTCAATGTGGACAGGGTTGAGGTGCGATGGAACGGGTGCGGGCGCAAGTGGCTGGTTCATCAGATCTTTTCCGGTGCGGGTGCGAGCAGTTCACGCATCTCGACGCTGGCAACCAAACTCAAGAGAAGGGTGCGCATCTCTTCAGCGTTGCGGGGGTCGACGGTGAACACGGGAATGAGTTGTTCGGGAACGGCAGCCGTGAGAGCGGCCGAGTACTCGGCGACTGTCGGAGTGGAGGCAACATCGGACTTCGTAACGCCGACGATGACGGCGCCGCGCTCATGAAGTTCGCGGAAGTCGCTGAGATACTCCACGAGCAGGTCGACGGCGTCGGGTGCATCGTTGTTGATCAGCAGCAGCAGACCGCGCGCGCGGCCAGCCAAAATTGACCACATGAAATCGAAACGCTTTTGCCCCGGAACTCCGTAGAGTCGCACCTTCGTGGTGTCGTCGATCGTGATCTCGCCGTAGTCGAGAGCAACGGTAGTGGTCTCTTTATCTGCGGTGTCGCGATCAGTGTTGGTAGCCTCGGTGGACACCACGTCGATCTCACTCAGGCTGCGAATGGCGGTCGTCTTGCCGGAGCCCATCGGGCCAGCGAACAAAACGACATGCTCAGACATAGATCCACTTCGGTTGGTTGGAGTGCGGTGAGAGGCGCCAAAACGATGCGCCTAGATAGCGGCGGTACGAGTCGGGTTGTACTGGCGCTGTATTCAGACTCGTAGGCGATGCCACCATGCGCGAGTCCCCACTTGGGGGACATGGTGACACGACCCCCGGAAAACTGCACCAGAACGTTCTGTCTGTCCCCGTAAATGGGTGTAAGTTTTTCTCGCAAAAACGCGAGCTTCTCAGGCATCTTTACGGAGAGTTGGGAGGCTCCGCGCCATCCTGTTCCTGTTCAGCGGCGTGAGCGCGAGGCCCATTCGCGAGCCAGAATTCCGTAACTGTAGGTGTCTTCCCAGGCGCCGCGGAACCACAGGTCTTCCACAAAGTGAGCCTCTCGCCGCATGCCCAGGGCCTCGCACAACCGGATGGAGTCGCCGTTGCGCGGGTCGAGAAGCGCGGTCACTCGGTGCAGCTCCATCTCGCCGAAAGCCGCATCGAGGAGTGCGGATGCTGCCTCCCGGGCATAGCCCTTGCCCTGAAAATTCGGATGCAGGGCCCAGCCGATTTCTGCGGTGGACTGCTCGGCGTTGGTGAGCTTGAAATACAGTGTGCCGATCATCACGGTGCGGCGCTCTGAGGGCGGTTCGGTCGTGGCTCCGGGGGAGGCGGAGGCTGAGGTAGTGGTGGCGGCCGCAGAGCCGTTGGCATCAGTGGCCGCCGTGCTTTGCACGGCCTCCGGAGGCACGGCATCCAGCAGGTCAATGGCCAGCTGCAGGTAGTCGTTGGTGACGGCGAGAGCTTCGGTGGCGATCGGAGCGAGCGAGTCATACGGTCTCAGCGGAGACCCTCGTCGTTGTGGGTAGTGAGGGGAGTCGGTTAGGCCGAGTGTGGTCGAGCGCGAGCATCCGCCGACGTAGTCGAACGCTCTACCGGGATGTTGTACAGCGCCGAGAGCGCAGCATCGAACTCCGCCACGCGGCCTTCAGCCGCAAACTCGCGAGCACGCACAGACGGGCCGTGCAGCAGCACTCCGCCGAGGTGGCGCAGCGCGGAGATGGTTTCGTCGCCGGCTCCGCGGGCGGTGGCGCGAGCAATTTCCGCCTCAAGGAGAGCGAAGTGGTGCTTGCGAAGCGCAACGATGGCTGGTTCCGCCTGGCTTTCGGCAGCGAATTCGTGGGCGGCCGTGCGAACTAGGTCGCGAGCATCCGCATGCGCGTTCAGTTCTTCGAGTGGTGCGTGCAGGCTGATGGTTTCGAGGTCGAGCAGGTCAACGCCGTCGAGCTGGCCCACGGCGGGGTCAACGTTGCGGGGGAGGCCGAGGTCGAGCACGAGGCACTTGCGGGCGGCCGAGAATCGTTCGGTGCCGAGAACGGCGCTCGCGGTACACGTGACGATGACATCAACGTCGAAGTCTTCGCTGGGGGTGAGGCCGTGCTTGAGGGCGAACGCAGCGTCGCGGCCCGATGGCGAGAAGACGCGCAGATCGAGGGCGCCCTTGTCGCGCAGCGCGTTGACGGTGGTGACGGCGTAGCGGCCGGTGCCCACGACAAGAACGCTCGCGGTCGACCAGTCGGCAACGCGGCTTGAGGCCAGTTCGAGCGCAAGGCGCACGAGGGACTTGCCTGCCCCGCCGATGGCGGTGTTGTTCTTGATGCCGCGACTCGTGTGCGTTGCGCGCTGAAAGAGGCGCTCGAGGTCGCGGGTAGTGGTGCCATCCTTGCGAGCCTGATCGAGAGCTCGGCTGACCTGGCCAGAGATTTCAGCTTCACCGATCACGACGGACTCAAGACCAGAGGTCACCGCAAAGAGATGAGCTGCGGCATCCGCGCCCTCATGAACGGCGATGGAGGAGTGGAGGGTGTCGACGCTGAGGCCGGTGCGCTCACTCAGCGATTCGAGCAGCGAACACACGGTGATGGCCGAACCAGCAGTGAGGGGTTCTTCGACGTCGAGGTAGGCCTCGAAGCGGTTGCAGGTGGCAACGAGAACGGCTCCGGCAACGAAATCGTTGGTCGAAACGAGGTCGTTAGTAGCCGCAGCGGCGACCTCAGACAGACTTTCGAGTACGTCTAAGCTCGCGTTGCGATGATTCGAGCTAAGACACAGGAGCACAACCTAATGTTAACCCCGTGACTTTGAATTCTGACCATCCTCTTCTCGACGGCCGCACAGCTAACTCGCCTATCATCCGGGCCTACCGCGGTGATCGCCCCGAAACCACCCCCGTCTGGTTTATGCGCCAAGCCGGCCGCTCGCTTCCCGAGTACCGCAAACTGCGTGAAGGCAACGAGATGCTGGAGGCGTGCCTCACGCCCGACCTCGCGAGCGAGATCACGATGCAGCCCGTGCGTCGCCACCACGTCGACGCCGCCATCTTCTTTAGCGACATCGTGATTCCGGCCAAGCTCGCCGGAGTTGAGGTAGAGATCGTTCCTGGCCGCGGGCCCGTCTTCGCGAACCCGATTCGCACAGCGGCGGATGTCGCCACGCTGCACCCCATCGACCCTGCGGCATTCGCGCCCATCCGGGAAGCTGTCGCGCAAACCGTTGCTCAGTTGGGCACGACTCCGCTCATTGGCTTCGCTGGAGCCCCCTTCACTCTCGCGTCGTACATGGTCGAGGGTGGCCCGAGCAAGGACCAGCAGCGTGCTCGCACGCTCATGTACTCCGACCCGCAGACCTGGGCCACGCTGCTCAACTGGTGTGCAGACATTGCGGGCGAATTCTTGAAGGCCCAGATCGAGGCGGGCGCTTCGGCAGCTCAGCTCTTCGACTCGTGGGTCGGTTCGCTCTCAGAGCAGCAGTACGTGCGCCGGGTTGCCCCACACTCCAAGCGCGCGCTTTCGCACTTGCGCGGCTACGACGTACCCAAAGTTCACTTCGGTGTCGGCAGCGGCGAAGTGCTGCAGGCCATGCACTCGGTCGGCGCCGACGTCATGGGCGTCGACTGGCGTATCCCGCTCGACGAGGCCGACCGTCGCCTCGGTGGCGGCGTTCCGCTGCAGGGCAACATTGACCCCGCTCTTCTTGGCGCCCCCTGGCATGTGCTCGAAGCACACGTGCGCGACGTCATGAGCCGCGGCCGCGTTGCTCCTTCGCACGTCGTAAACCTTGGCCACGGCGTTGGCCCCGACACCGATCCGGATGTGCTCACCAAGATCGTGGAGCTCGTTCACCAGGAAGGTTAGTGCCGTGAGCACGACAGAATTCACCGTCGTTGGCGGCGGCATTGCCGGACTCGTTGTGGCGCGTCGCCTCGCTATGGCGGGACGGACCGTGCGTCTCATTGAGGCGAGCGATCATCTGGGCGGCACCGTGGCATCCCACCTTGTTGGCGGCCTCAACCTGGATGCCGGAGCCGAAAGCTTCGCCACCCGCGGCAATACTGTTGCCGACCTCGCTCGCGAGCTGGGTCTGGGCGATGACATTGTGTCGCCGGGCGACGAGGGTGCGTGGCTACAGCCCGTGGATGGCCCGGCCCTGCCGTTGCCCGCCACCGGCATTCTCGGCATTCCGGCGACGCCGCTCGACAAAGACACCATCGCGGTAATTGGCCTGGGCGGCGCTTTTCGCGCTCAACTCGATTCGCTGATTCCGTGGTTCGGCAAGCGCACCGACGTTTCTCTTGGCGCGCTCGTGCGTCGCCGCATGGGCAAGGCCGTCGTGGAGAAGCTCGTCGCTCCCGTCGTGCACGGCGTGTACTCGCTGCACCCCAACGACTTGCCGCTCGAGCGCGTCGCCACCCTCAAGGAGCGCCTCGCGCTGCACGGTTCGTTGGCGGCAGCGGTGCGCTCGATGCGCCACGCGATGCCGGCCGGAACAGCGGTTCAGGGCATCCGGGGTGGCATCAACCGACTGGTTACCGAGCTCGCGGCCGACCTCACGACGTACGGCGTCGCCGTTGAGTTCGAACGCCGCATCGAGAGTGTTGAGGCGCTCGCCGATCTCGACGGCACGGTGATCGTGGCTGCTCCCGGCATCCTCGCGCCGGTTCGTGGTCGCACGGTCACGCTCGCGACTCTCGTGCTCGATGCGCCGGAGTTGGATGCCGAACCCCGCGGCTCGGGAGTGCTCGTTGCGCCCGGCTGCACGAAGGTCTCTGCTCGTGCACTCACACACGCCACGGCGAAGTGGCAGTGGCTCAAGGAACAGGCGGAGGGTCGTCACGTGGTGCGCCTCTCGTACAACGAAGTGCCCGCCGGTGACTTTGCCGAGGTTGCTCGCCGCGATGCCGAAGTTCTCTTGGGCGTCTCGCTTCCCGTCGAGGCCGTCGTTGATTTCGCTCGTCGCGAGTGGACTCGCCCCGCACCGCTGGCCCCCGCTGAACGCACGGATGGTGTGGTGGTTGTCGGCGAAACCGTCGGAGGCACCGGGCTGGCCGGCATCGTTACGCACGCGAACGCTGCGGCGGATCGGCTTCTGGCGCTCGCGGCCGATGGCGCCGCTGATGACGAGGATGCCGCGGCCGGCGACGAGGGTGCCGCGACCGGCGATGGGCCGACCACCGCAAGCAAAGAGGTAAGCTAGTTAGGTTCGCCTAACTCACAGGTATTCTCCCCGTTTGCCCAGAAGGCAGGGGAGAGAATGGAAGACATGACTGACGTCGAGAAGCCCGCCGAAGTTTTGGGATACACCCTGTGGGCGGTGTTCCGTCGCGATCCGCACCGTCCCGCTGCCGCCGGCGATCTCGCTCCCGCCGTTGCTGCGGTCGAAGCCCGTGGAGTCACCGTTCGTGGCTTCTACGATGTGTCGGGAATGCGTGCCGATGCCGACCTCATGATCTGGCTGCACGGCAACAATCCCGAAGACATCCAGTGGGCGCTGCGTGAATTGCGCCGCAGCGAGCCGCTCGCCTCCTTGCTCCCCACGTGGAACGCCATGGGTGTGCACCGCGACGCCGAGTTCTCGAAGAGCCACATGCCCGCGTTTATGCGCGGCAAGGAGCCCGAAGCGTGGCTGACCATTTACCCCTTCGTGCGCAGCTACGAGTGGTACTTGCTCCCCGACGCCGAGCGCAGCAAGATGTTGCGCGACCACGGCATCAAGGGGTCCGAGATGCCGCAGGTTCTCGCCAACACCGTCGCCAGCTTCGCGCTCGGCGACTACGAGTGGATGCTCGCGCTCGAAGCCCCCGAACTCGTTGACCTTGTCGACCTCATGCGTCACCTGCGTCAAACGGATGCCCGCATGCACGTGCGCGAAGAGGTCCCGTTCTACACGGGCCGACGCATCACGCTCGACGAGATTGCCGAGGTGCTGTCGTGACTCGCATTCTGGGAGCAACGGATGCCGCAGCATCCGGCCCCGAACACGTTGAAGAAGCGGTGGCCTACGACGCCATTCTGCTCGCCAGCTTCGGCGGACCCGAGGGTCAAGACGATGTCATCCCGTTCTTGCGCAACGTCACGCGCGGCCGCGGCATCCCCGAAGAGCGTCTCGAAGAGGTGGCGCATCACTACCGCGCCTTTGGTGGCGTCAGCCCCATCAACGACCAGAACCGCGAGCTGAAGGCCGCTCTCGAAGCAGAGCTTGCTCGCCGCGGTATCGATTTGCCGGTGCTGTGGGGAAACCGTAACTGGAATCCCTACTTGAGCGATGCGCTCACCGAGGCCAACGAACGCGGCTACAAGAAGCTGATTGCCGTCGGCACGAGCGCCTACAGCTCGTACTCCAGCTGCCGCCAGTACCGCGAAGATTACGCGATCGCGCTCGAGCAGACCGGTCTCGAAGGCACGATTCAGATCGACAAGGTTCGCCAGTTCTTCGATCACCCCGGTTTCGTTCAGCCGTTCATCGACGGTGTTCGCGACGGCCTCGCGAAGGTTGCTGCTCAGGGCATCGCTCCCGAAAAGACGCACGTACTTTTCGTCACTCACTCCATCCCCTCGACGGATGCCGCCAAGAGCGGCCCCGAGTCGCGTGGCTTTGGCGAAGGCGGCGCGTACGCCGCGCAGCACCTCGCTGTCTCCGAAGTTGTCATGGCAGCGCAGGCTGTTGATTCGCCCGAGGCTCCGCTTCCGGCCCACAGCCTCGTGTACCAGTCGCGCAGTGGCCCGCCCTCGATGCCGTGGCTCGAGCCCGACATCAATGATGCGATTGATGCGCTCGCCGCCGATGGAATCGAAGCGGTCGTTATCGTTCCGGTCGGCTTCATCTCCGACCACATGGAAGTGAAGTGGGATCTCGACACGGAGGCGCTCGAAACGGCGGGAGGGCACAACATGTTTGCCGTCCGCGTTCCGACGCCTGGCGTGCATCCGGCGTTCGTCACGGGTCTTGTTGACCTCGTGTTGGAGCGTCGGGACGGAGTGCCGGTGGCAGATCGCCCCGCACTGACCAAGCTCGGCCCCTGGTACGACGTGTGTCGTCCCGGGTGCTGTGAGAATGTGCGGCTCGGCTTTAAGCCCGCAGCCGCGGGGGTAGCACCGTGACCGTCATCCGAATTGGCACGCGAGGAAGCACTCTCGCCATGGCGCAGACCACCACGGTGGCTCGCCAGCTCGAAAGCAAGACCGGCGTCGAGACGGAGATCATCCCGATCTCCACTCAGGGCGACCGCTCAACCGAGTCGCTCTCCACTATCGGTGGCCAGGGTGTGTTCGCGAACGCGCTTCGCGAAGCACTGCTCGCCGGGGAGTGCGACGTTGTCGTTCACTCGTTGAAAGACTTGCCGACCGCCAATGTGCCTGGCCTCACGATTGCGGCGGTGCCCAAGCGCGCCGACGAGCGTGACGTGCTGTGTGCTCGCGATGAGCTCACCCTCGACACTCTTCCGGCTGGCGCTCGCGTCGGCACCGGTTCGCCGCGACGTCAAGCGCAACTGCGTTCGCGTCGCCCCGACCTTGAAGTTGTCGACATTCGCGGCAACATCGATTCGCGTCTCGACAAGGTGACGAACGGTGAGTTGGATGCCGTTATCCTCGCCGCCGCCGGCCTCGCCCGCGCCGGTCGTGCGGCCGCCATCACCGAATACCTCGGACTTTCGGGCTGGCCCACCGCTCCCGGTCAGGGTGCCCTCGCCATCGAGGTTCGCGACGGTGACGAGAAGCTCGTCAGGGTTCTCGACCACAAGCCCAGCCGCACCAAGACCGAGGCCGAACGCTACGTTCTGGCCCTTCTCGACGCCGGATGCTCGGCTCCCCTCGGAGCGCACGCCGTGATCGACGACGGCCTCCTGTTCTTGGATGCCCGGGTCTACGCCCTCGATGGCTCGCGCTACCTCACCAGCTCGCACGCGCTGTACGTCAATGACGTCGAAGACCCGGCGCGCGAGGCAGCACAGCGGGTCGCCGACGAACTACTGTCGCAGGGCGCCGGGGATCTCACGGGAGCGCGGGCGTGATCATCCGCCCCCGCCGTTTGCGGTCGAGCCCGGCGATGCGTCGCCTGGTCGCCGAAAACCGCACTCACCCGGGCCAGCTCATCTTGCCGATGTTCGTGCGCGAAGGGCTGAGCGAACCGGTGCCGATTAGTTCGATGCCGGGCGTGCAGCAGCACTCTCTCGATTCGATGCGCCGTGCGATTGCCGAAGCCGCCGAGCTGGGCGTCGGTGGCGTCATGCTGTTCGGTGTTCCTGAGAACAAGGATGCCGAAGGCTCGGGTGCCATTGACCCGAACGGAATCCTCAACGTCGCTGCGCGCGCGGCTGTCGCTGAGGCCGGTGACGCCCTCGTGGTGCAGACCGATCTCTGCCTTGACGAATTCACCGATCACGGCCACTGCGGTGTGCTGCGTGAGCGCACTCATCCCGTGACCGGTGCGACCGAGCTCGTCGTCGACAACGACGCCTCTCTCGAGCGCTACCGCGAAATGGGCGTAGCTCAGGCCGAAGCCGGCTCACAACTGCTGGGCCTCAGCGGCATGATGGACGGCCAAGTCGCCGAAGTGCGCGACGCGCTCGACGCCGCCGGGCACACCGACACCCCCTTGCTCGGTTACGCCGCCAAGTACGCCTCGGCTTTCTACGGCCCGTTCCGTGAAGCCGTGCAGTCCTCGCTTGAGGGCGACCGCCGCGCCTACCAACAGAACCCGGCCAACCGCCGCGAAGGCATCCGCGAAGTCGAACTCGACATCGACGAAGGCGCCGACGTCGTGATGGTCAAGCCCGCCATGAGCTTCCTCGACGTGCTGGCCGACGCCAGCGCCATCAGCAGCGTGCCGGTGTGGGCCTACCAAGTCTCCGGCGAATACGCGATGATCGAGGCCGCCGCAGCGAACGGCTGGATCGACCGCCGCCGCGCTATCGAAGAATCAGTACTCAGCATCCAGAGGGCGGGCGCCGAAGCGGTGCTCACCTACTACGCAACCGAACTTGCAGAATGGCTACGCCGATGAGCGACACCACGTCCAACACCCCGCCCGCCCCCGCCACCAACCAGCAGTCGTTCGACCGCGCTCGCGGCGTGCTGCCGGGCGGCGTGAACTCGCCCGTGCGTGCCTTCGGTTCCGTCGGCGGAACGCCCCGCTTCTATGTGAAGGCCTCCGGCTCGTACGTAACGGATGTTGAGGGTCGGTCGTACATCGACCTCGTCAACTCCTGGGGCCCCGCCATCCTCGGTCACGCTCATCCTGAAGTGATTGACGCCGTTCAGCAGGCGGCGTCGCGCGGCCTCGGCTTTGGAGCATCCACTCCCGCCGAGACCGAGCTCGCCGAACTCGTGCGTGCCCGCATTAGCGTCGGGGGAGTGAGCCCGATCGAGCGCTTGCGTCTCGTTTCCACCGGCACCGAAGCGACCATGACGGCCATCCGTCTGGCTCGCGGTGCCACCGGTCGCCGCCTGCTCGTAAAGTTCGCCGGTCACTACCACGGTCACTCCGACGGACTCTTGGCTGAAGCTGGTTCGGGTCTTGCCACGCTCTCGATGCCCGGCTCTGCCGGAGTCACCGCCGAGACCGCAGCTCAAACGCTCGTGATCGAGTACAACAACGTTGCCGCTCTTGAGCAGGTCTTCGCCGAACACGGCCACGACATCGCCGGTGTCATCTTCGAAGCCGCCGCCGCGAACATGGGCGTTCTCGCCCCGCAGCCCGGCTTCAACGAAACCGTGGTGCGCATCGCCCACGAGCACGGCGCCCTCGCGATCAGCGACGAAGTTCTCACGGGCTTCCGTGTCGACCCCGCCGGCTACTGGGGCTTGGATGCGCGTGCCGCGGCGGTCGCGAACCCTGACGCGCCTGAGGCGCGTTGGGTTCCCGACCTCGTCACCTTTGGCAAGGTCATTGGTGGCGGGATGCCGTTGGCCGCCTTGGGCGGTTCGGCCCGCATCATGGAGTTGCTGGCTCCCCTCGGCCCCGTTTACCAAGCAGGCACCCTGAGCGGAAACCCCGTCGCCGTCGCAGCGGGTCTCGCTACGCTGCGGCTCGCTGACGACGCCGTGTACTCCCGGCTGAACCAAGTTGCCGAAACGCTCTCGACTGAAACCTCTGCCGCACTCTCCGCCGAGGGCGTTGAGCACGTTGTGCAGCACGCAGGCAACCTGTTTTCGTTCGTGTTCGCGCCCGAAGCGCCCCTCAACTTCACTGACGTGAAGGCGCAGCAGGGCTACCGTTACTCACCGTTCTTCCACTCCATGCTGGAGTCGGGAGTTTCGCTACCTCCGAGCGTTTTCGAAGCATGGTTTGTGTCGGCAGCCCACGACGATGGCGTGGTGTCGAAGATTGTCGAAGCACTGCCCGCCGCCGCAAAGGCTGCCGCCGCGGCATCCGCTCCCGAGTAGAACAACGCGCAGCAACAGAACTGCAAACTCTGTGTGAGTTCTCGCGTTAGGGCTATGCCTATCTGAGAATATGCTCCAAACTGGCTACCTGCGATACCAGAAAACCCTGACCACGGGCTGCAGCTATCGCGAGTATGTTGGAATAACCAACCGCCAACAAGAAACGGAGTTCACCATGAAGGGCAAGATCCTCCTAGTAGTAGGACTCGGCATCGGCTACGTGCTGGGCACCCGCGCTGGCCGCGAAAAGTACGAAAAGATCAAAGCCACCGCCAACAAGCTGTGGAACGATCCCCGCATTGCGGAGCAGCGCCACCACGCTGAAGACTTTGTAAAAGACAAGGCCCCGGATGTTGCGGAGTTCCTCGCAGACGGCGCCAAGAAGGTTGTTAAGCAGGTTGCGAGCAGCAAGAGCAACAGCAGCAACTCTTCGTCACGCGCCACAGCGTCGGAGTCCTCGACGTCGTCCAGCGGCTCCTCAAGCAAGAAGCCTGCCGCCAAGAAGTCTTCGTCATCGACATCAACGACGAAGTCCACTAACTCGAAATAGGGGCTGCCATGAACGGTGACACACCGAAGTCAGACCCGAAGCGTTCGCTCGCTGCTCTCGTTGCAGACGTTCCGCGTCTCTTGGGCGAACTCGTTCGCGGCGAAATTGAATCGCTCAAGAGCGAAATGGTCGGCAAGCTCAAGCATGCCGGCATCGGTATCGGATTGTTTGCGGGGGCGGCGTTCTTCGCGCTCTTCGCCCTCATGGTACTCATCGCTGCGGCAGTACTTGGCTTTGCTGAAGTAGTTCCTGCCTGGGCGGCAGCGCTCATCGTCGCCGGCATTCTGCTGGTGATCGTAGCGATTCTCGTACTGGTGGGTGTTGCTCTCGTGAAGAAGGGCACCCCGCCCGCTCCTACTGAGACGATCGAAAGTATTAAGAGCGACGTTCGTGCCATCAAGGGCACTCGAAAGCGGAGGTCATAATGTCTGAAAGTACCGATATGTCAGAGAACACGAGTGACAAGCTCGAGCAGGCTCGTGCAGAACTTGAAGCAACGCTCGATGCGATCGAAGATAAGTTCAACGTGGGTAAGCGCGTTGACGAGGTCGCAACCCGCGTTCGCACCTCGTACGAGACCAATCCACTTCCCTGGATTATCGGCGCTGCAGCGGCCGCAGTCTCGGTTGTTGCCGTAGTCGCCTGGGCGATTCTGAGCGACGACGACTAGCTCGATTAGCGTCTTACTCCCCAACAGGTGGAGTATAGAGAGCATGGCAAGCAAAGCACTCGATGGTTTGCGCGTGCTTGTTCCACGTGGCGGCAATTGGGGCGACAGCGTCGCGGCATTGCTGAGGGGTCACTCAGCAGTTCCCGTGATCGCTCCGCTCATCAATTTCGCGCCATCGGAGAACATCCCCGCGCTCGCTAATGCGTTCCATGAGCTCAACGATGGACAGTTCGATTGGATCGCGGTCACGAGCGCGACAACGGTCGATGTGTTGACCGTGAGTGGCGTGAAGATTCCGGAGAACACCAAAATTGCCGCGGTGGGAGAGACCACTGCCAGTGCCCTCACTCTCGCCGGGCATCGCGTCGACTTCGTCCCCGAGCTCGATAACTCGGGTCGTGGTCTCGTTAAGGAGTGGCCTGATTCTCGTTCGGGGTTGCGTGTACTCGCGCCCCAATCCAATCTTGCCGACACCACTCTCGTCGATGGGCTCGGAGCTCTCGGCCATGAGGTTGTGGCGGTAGCGGCCTACAGCACCGTGGGAATTCCTGTCGCGGACTCTGTGCGAGACGACGTCGCCTCCGGACGAATCTCAGCGATTCTGGTGAGTTCGGGATCGGTGGCTCGGCAGGTCGCTCAGCAGCTGGCGCCGCTGCCCGACGAAACGATCGTTGCGTGCATCGGGCCACGAACTGCCTTCGATGCTCGGGATGCGGGACTCACGGTGCACGTCATTGCCGAAGACCGCTCAAGCGAATCCCTTGTCGACACCCTCGCGGAGTACCTCGACCGCTAGCGGAGTGGTGAGTTCCGCCAGCAGCCAAAGTTCGCGGTGTTCAGCGCGAGGGTGGCTAGTTAGCCGAGGTTGAGCGCTAAGACGAGGCAGATAATTCCGAGCAGCGGCGGTACGCCCTGGATGACGGCGGCGCGAGCCATCCGCTTAGGCTGCGAGGTGATCAAGACTACGGCCGCGAGAAGCATGCTGAGCGCGGCAAACATCGCGAGTGCAATGCCCGCTGGCCACATGCTGATGGTGCCCATGAGCACCAAGCCGGTTCCGGCGCCGAGTGCGAGAAAGACGTTGTAAAAGCCCTGGTTATAGGCCCACGGCTTGACGGCATCCACGTCTTGGGCCCGCACGCCGAAAATCTGTTGCACGCGGGGAGTGTGAAACAGCACGCTCTCCATGAAGAAGATCATGAGGTGAACAAGGGCGGCGAGAAAGACAAAGGCTGATCCGATAATGGCGAAAAGACTGTTCATGCCCAAAAGCATGGCACAGGCGCGATTGTTACCCGCGCACATCGACAACGGTGCGGCCACGGATGCGGCCGGCCAGGATGTCCGCACCTGCTGCGATCGTAGTGCTCAGTCCGATCGTGGACGTTGTCGATTCGAGGGTGCCGAGGTCAAGATCTCGTTCGAGGCGGCCCCACGCTTCAAGCCGCAGCTGCCGCGGCGTGAACACCGAGTTGATGCCGACGAGGCTGACACCGCGCAGAATGAACGGCATCACGCTCGTGTGCAGCTCGCTCGACTGTGCGTTGCCGCACGCCGTCACGGTGCCGCCATACTCGGTGGCGGCGATGGCCGAGGCGAGCGTCGTGCCGCCCACGGCGTCGATCGCACCAGCCCAGCGCTGCTTCATGAGCGCTCGTGGTTCCGCGCTGAGTTCGGCACGGTCAATGATCGTGGTGGCCCCGAGCTGGCGCAGGTAGTCGTGCTCACTTTCGCGACCAGTGGATGCCGTCACGCTGTAGCCGAGTGTGTTCAGTAGAGCGATTGCCACTGATCCCACCCCGCCGGCCGCGCCGGTCACGAGTACTTCGCCGGAGACTCCGCCGCGCTCGATCGCGAGCACGGAGAGCATCGCGGTGAACCCGGCGGTGCCGATCGCAGCCGCTTGATGGTTGCTGATGCCCGCGGGCACGGGAACGACCCAGTCACCGGGAACGCAGGCGCGTTCAGCGAACCCACCATGGTGGGTTTCACTCAGACCGCAGCCGTTCACCAGCACGCGCTGACCAGCAGAAAAGCGGTCATCGCTCGACTCAGCAACAACCCCGACCAGGTCGATACCGGCGATGAGGCGAGGCGCGCGAACGATGCCCGGCTTGCCCGTGAGAGCGATGCCGTCTTTGAAGTTAAGGCTGGAGAACTCGACGTCGATCGTGACGTCACCCGGCATCAGGATGCTGTCATCCAACTGTTCAGATAGCTCGACGTGTGCCGGAGCTTTCGGGTCTGACTCGTTCCTGACTACTTCGATTCCACGCCACATACCGTCAGCCTAGAACCGCAGGCTGAATTCTGTGTCAACGGTGTTAGCCGAAGAGGATGGCGGCCTCGTCGTAGCGCGACTGGGACACCGTATTGAGCTTGCCGAGGGCATCCTCGAACGCCACGTGAGTGATCTCGGTGCCACGCAGGGAAACCATGCGTCCCCAGCGGCCGTGAATCACGGAGTCGATGGCGGCCATTCCGTAGCGGGTAGCGAGAACGCGGTCGTAGGCGCTGGGGGTTCCACCGCGCTGGATGTGACCCAGAGTGGTCGAACGCGTCTCGAGGCCCGTGAGGGCTTCGATTTCGGGCGCGAGCTGGTCGCCGATACCGCCGAGGCGGGGGCGGCCGAACGCGTCGAGTCCGCGCTCGGAGTGGGCGTCGTCCATGGTGTCGAGGGT
Source organism: Salinibacterium sp. 10G20-15 (assembly GCF_057365065.1). Taxonomy (NCBI): domain Bacteria; kingdom Bacillati; phylum Actinomycetota; class Actinomycetes; order Micrococcales; family Microbacteriaceae; genus Salinibacterium; species Salinibacterium sp. 10G20-15. Next base: position 1,022,139 of record NZ_CP195118.1, on the reverse strand, counting down.
GAAACCTTCGGCCACAACAACGAGGGGAGCGCGGCCGCGGTCGCGAGCTGAATTCACCCACTCCACGATCTGCGCCATGCTCGTCTTCTGCTCGGGGATGAGGATGGCGTGCGCGCCGGCAGCCATACCCGAGTGGAGAGCGATCCACCCGACGTGGCGGCCCATCACCTCGGCAACCATGCAGCGGCCGTGCGAGTCACCGGTGGTGCGTAGGCGGTCCATGGCGTCGGTGGCGATCTGCGTGGCAGTGTCGAAGCCGAACGTGTAGTCGGTGGCCGAAAGGTCGTTGTCTACCGTCTTGGGAACGCCCACAATCTTGATTCCGGCATCCGTCAACCGCTTGGCAGCAGCGAGAGTGCCTTCGCCGCCGATGGCGATAAGGGAGTCGACGCCGAGGCGTTCCATGTTCTCGCGCACCGTTTCTGCGCCATCAGTGCCCTCGAAGGGGTTAGTGCGCGAGGTGCCCAGAATGGTGCCACCCTGCTTGGAGATCCCCTGGATGTCTTTGCGCTCGAGCGGCATCGCGTCGCCTTCAACAACACCGCGCCAGCCGTCGCGGAAGCCGACGAACTCTTTGTCGTAGACCTGAGTGCCTTTGAGTACCACTCCGCGAATCACGGCGTTGAGGCCGGGGCAGTCGCCACCGCTGGTCAGGATTCCGATCTTCATGCAACCATCATGGCGCATACTTTTCGGCCGGAAAGCCACGAAAGCCAGAAAATGTTAACTTTGCCGATTATTGAGGTCGGGAGACTATGGCAATCGGATGCTCGGCGCAGGCAGCGCTACCGGCGTGCTCATCGCAGACCACGAACTGGTGGCGGCAGGAGAGATCGTGGCAATTTTCGATCCGTTTCGTTGCGGTGCCGCACTGATAGCACTCACCGATCGGTTTCGTCTCGGCGGTGAAGTCGATGGCCATGCGTTTGTCGAAGACGTAGAGCGAACCATTCCAGAGGCCGGAGTTGCCGTACTTTTCGCCATAGCGAACGATGCCACCATCGAGTTGGTAGACCTCGCCGAAGCCGCGGCTGCGCATGAGGGAGGAGAGCACCTCGCAACGGATGCCGCCCGTGCAGTACGTGACGACTGGTGTGTCTTTGAGGTGGTCGTATTTGCCGCTGTCGAGTTCGGCGACGAAATCACGAGTGGTGTCGACATCCGGAACAATCGCATCGGCGAACTTACCGATTGCCGCCTCGATGGGATTGCGCCCGTCGAAGAAGGTGACGTCTTTGCGAGCCACGAGCTCGTGGAGCTCTTCGGGGCTGAGTTTCGTGCCGCCGCCGACCACGCCATTCTCATCGACCTGCAACTCGCCGGGAGCGCCGAAGCTGACGATCTCGTCGCGCACCTTCACGCTGAGGCGAGGGAAGTCGTTGCCCTGACCCTCGCTCCACTTGAAGTCGATGTTCTTGAACGCCGGGTACTCGCGCGTTTTGCGCACATAACGCTTCACGTCTTTGAGCTCGCCACCGACGGTGCCATTCATGCCGTCTTTGGAGAGGATGATGCGACCGCCGAGCCCGAGGGACTCACAGAGGTCGCGCTGCCACAGCCGCACAGCCTCCGGATCGGCTAGCGGCGTGAACACATAGAAGAGAAGGATCTTGGGAACAGCCACAGGGCAAGTTTACGGCTGTTGGCTGGGGGCAGACTCTTCGGCTGCGGCAGGGCCGTGGTTGTTGCTGTTTTTGCTGGTTGTGCCTAACCCGCCGCCACGGTCGTCGTAGTCCCAAGTCGCTCGCAGTTCCTCACGGTCAGCGAGCATCGCCGCGTACTGCTGTCGCACGTAGGGGGCGCCGCTGAAGTCGCGCCTTACGAATTGCCAGTACGTGAGACCGGCCTCGGGGAAGCAATCTACCCACAACTTGGCCGAATACAAAGTGTTGGCGACCACTGTGGCGATGAGAAATGCGGCCATTCCGGTGAGGTTGAGCCACGCCGGGGTGACGACATCGTTAGGCGGAATGTTCGGCCACACGATCAGCCCCATGATGAGTACTGCTCCGCCAACGAAAGGCAACACTCGTAGCCGCGGCACCGTCGCGAGCGCTTGGTAGACGCCGAGGCTTGCCCCGCTGAGAGTCATAATCATCAGCCATATCATGAGCCAAACTCTACGTCAGGGGTGGCGCGTAATCTAGGGCTCATGACCGAAGCGCTCGCCGTCGACGAGCCGGTGCGCATGCGTTTTGCGCCCGGGCGGCCCGTCGATGTTCGCGCGACGCTGCGACCGCTCAAGCGCGGTGTCGGTGACCCGACCATGCAGGTGGATGCCACGGGCACCTGGCGCACGATGCTCACGCCGCACGGCCCCGCGACTCTGCGTCTCGTGCAGCACCAGTCGCATGTGGAGTGCACCGCGTGGGGTGCCGGAGCCGAGTGGGCGATCGACAGCGTTCCCGAGCTGCTGGGGGAGGGCGACGACTGGAGCGACTTCGATATCTCGGCGCTTCCGTTTGCCGCCGAAGCTCAGCGTCAGAACCCCGGCCTGCGGCTCACCCGCACCAAGCTCGTGTTCGAAGCGCTCGTGATGGCGATTCTCGAGCAGAAAGTCACCGGGATTGAAGCGAAACGGGGGTGGCGCATCCTCGTCACCAAGCATGGTTCGCCGGCACCCGGGCCAGCCCCGGCCGGGATGCGCGTGGTGCCGACGCCGCAGGGTTGGGCGCGAATTCCGTCGTGGGAGTGGCACCGCGCGGGAGTCGGGCCGCAGCGCTCGGCGACCGTGATGCGCGCAACACAAGTGGCGGCATCCCTTGAGCGCACGACCGACTGGGGGCGAGGCGGGCCGCGCATCGAGGCTGCGCTGCGATCAGTCGTAGGCGTTGGTGTGTGGACGGCCGCCGAAACCATGCAGCGCGCCCACGCCGACCCCGACAGCCCCAGCGTCGGCGATTACCACCTGGCTGCCGTCGTCGGCTGGGCCCTGATTGGCGAACCCGTCGACGATGAGCGGATGCTCGAACTGCTCGAGCCGTGGCGCGGACACCGCCAGCGGGTCGTGCGACTCATCACGGCATCCGGGTTTCGCAAGCCGGCCTTCGGGCCGCGGATGACGATTCAGGACCACCGTCGGCACTAGCGTGCTACCCGCCCTCTTTCTTGTGTCTGGGCTCCGCTTGCCGAAGTGACCCCGGTGGTATTCTGCTGCAGAGCAGTCACCGCCCGCTGGGGGCACTGATTGCGTCAGTCACGTCGGCCGGGAGCCGGGATTCGGGAGCGCATGGCCAACGAGCGTGAGGCGGAAACTGCCGCTCGATCGACGCCACTCCGACCGGCGGCGAAAGTGCGAATCGACGCTCTCGACTGGGCGCGAGGATGGATGCTCGTCGCAAGCCTGGGCGTTAATAGCGCAATCATCTCGATCCCGCTGCTCGGTCATGCGTCGTGGGCAAGCGTCATGCCCATCGACCTGATCTTCCCGCTCTTCGTCACGCTCGCAGGGTGCGGCATGGCGTTCGCCTTCCACCGGCGTGTGGAACCATGGGGAGTGGTCAGGCGCGCGCTTGTGCTTCTCGTTTTAGGGCTCGGCTATAACGCGGTCGTTGATGCGACCACATCATTCTCTGAGCTGCGGTTCACCGGAGTGCTGCAACTCTATGCCGTGGTCATCATCGTGATGGCGCTCTTGCATCTCGTGACGCGCAGCTGGCGCGGCTGGGCAGTGCTGACCATCCTGCTCGCTGTTGCGCACACGGCGATGCTGTCGATTTTCGCTCGCGCTTGCGTCGCTACCTTGCTCACCCCGGAGTGCAACCCCTCGGGTCCACTCGACTCGCTGCTTTTTGGGGCATCGCACATTTACACCAACGGTGTTGCCGGGCACGACCCCGAGGGCATTATTGCGATTTTCGGCGCGCTTGCCTCTACTGCGGCCGGTGCCACTCTGGGGCACCTCATCTTGCAGTTGCGCTCGGCTGAAGCCACGAGCACGACACGCATCCCCATCACCACCGTGCCGCTTGCTCTGGCGATCGCCGCCTTGCTCGGCCTCGCAGCGCTGCTGTGGCTGGGCTCCGATCTGTTGGCCGGCGGCCCGGTTCCTCCGATGAAGCGGCTGTGGACTGCACCCTTTGCGTTGAGCATTGCGGCGCTCGCCGGTGTGCTGCTGTGGCTGGGCCAACTCGCGTTGCCGTCAAGCGCATTCCGAACGAAGCAACAGAGCCGAGTGTGGATGCCGTGGGTTGCGCTCGGACGCAACAGCCTGTTGGCCTACTTCGGCTCCCACCTGCTGATGGCGCTGCTGCGTCGCCCGCTGCCCAATGGCACGTCGATTACTGACGCTTTCGCAAGCCTCTTCCCGTCGGCGATGCTGGCGCAACTAGTGTGGACGACGCTGTGGCTCGCCGCCTGGGTGCTCCTCGTTATTGCGCTGCACCGTCGAGGTTGGTACGTGAAACCATGAGCGGTCGTCGAACTCTCAGGTGGCTGGTTGCCGTCGCACTGATCTGTGGTGTGACGGTGAGTTTGGGCGTGGTCGCGCAGGCACGCACCGCGGCCGAGCCGAGCGCTGTGATTTACGTCGGGCCGCATCCGGATGACGAATTTCAGTACTGGTCGTTGTTCGAAGACCGCGCCGATGTGTACAGCGTGGTCGTGCTCTTAACGCGCGGCGAACAAACCGGTTTCTGTGTTCCCGAGAGCCTTGAAGCGGGATGGCAGGCCGATCTGGAGCCGGCACCCCAGCCTCTTCCCGAAGCGCAGTACAGCGAGTCATGCGCCGAGGCGCGAGTGAACTCGTTTGTGAACTATTTTGTCGACATGGCGCAGGAGGATGAGACTGTGCCTGGCCGGTTCGACGCCCCCACGGCGTCTGCACCGCTGCCTGACCCGGAGGGTGTCGTGTGCCGGCACGACGACACCGATGACTGCGCGGGCACTACGACGGTCGATGTTTATCGAGACCTTGATGATCGCGGAGCCTTGCTGGTTTTTGACCTCGGCGATGGCGACCTGAGCGAAGCAGAGGTGGAGTGGGCGCTGCGAGCCACTATCGATACCTTTGTTCCCGAGCTGGCCGGTGATGATGTGCACATTGCGGGAATCGTGGGCTCGTACTCCACACCTGAAGGCGGCTACACCGGATGCTTCGCCTACCCGCATCCCGACCACATCGCGATCGACAGCGCGCTCTGGTCCACTGATTTCGGTGCCGGATTCCAAGCTAGCGCCACCTGCGCCACCGACCCGCGACGCCAACTCTTTGACCGAGTATCGGATGCCGCCACCGACGCTGCCTTCGCGCTAGAACCGGTCGAGGGCTCAGACGATGTTCGCCGCACTGGCGCCCACACCGCGCACTACGGCTGGCTGCACGGCACCTACTATCCTGTCGCGCGCCATGGGGAGAGCGAGCTGTTCCACCAGGATCAGACGTTCTGGGTTCGGTACTGGTGATGGTCGTCGGCGTCGGCGTCGGCGGCGTCGGCGAGCAGGCGAAGTTGCTACGCTAGCGCGGACGTACGCTGCCGCTCAGGTGGGGAGCCGACAGTGCGCTTCTGAAGGCGCTATTGGGGCGAGCGTGCGGCAGCGCTGCTGAGACTTCTGACAGGGCGCGGTCGATTGGGATGTCGAGGTGCCGTGCCGCATAGAGTACCGCGACCGTAGGGGTGCGGCTCTGCGCCTGCACGCAGTGGAGCAGCACCGTGTGGCCTTCGGCGCGGAGAGTGGCGACGGCATCCGCAGCATCCGCCAGAACGAAGCTGAGGTTCGGGTTCTCGGCGGGCTCGACTCTGTCGATCAGACGAATCTCGAGGCGCTCGCGGATGCGGGCCGGCACCTGCTTCGAGCCGATTCGGCAGAGCGACACCACGGCATCCACTTCGGGTGGAAGGGTGTCGAGAGCCCCGACCGCGCCGAGCCAGACGCCGGGGTCGTGCGGATGCTGCACGAGCGTCGACACGTCGCCATACCCGGCGTAGTCGACGCGTTCCGCCGTCGGCTTGCCCCGCAGCACTTCGGTGGAGAGGCGCACGAGGTCGAGGCTGCGCAGCCCGGGCCAGCCGTGCACGATTCGTTGCCAGGCGGCGGGAATCGCGGAGAGTCCCCACTGGGCGCCGACGAGTCCGCCCGCAATCGCGGCGACGGTGTCCGCATCACGACCGCCGCGCACCGCGCGCTCGAGGGTATCGACGAGACCCTCGCCGTTCACGATCGCCGACCAGGCCGCTTGCAGCGCTTCGACGACCCAGCCGTTCTTGGTGAAGTCGCGCGGCTGCTTCGTCTCGGCTTCGTCAATGCGCTCGGACCAGAGTGCAGCGCGATCGGGGTCCAGCGCCGAGAGCCCGACCCGAACGTCCGCTTCGCCGGTGAGGATCGCGTGACGGATGGCGAGGCACCAGAGCACGCAGGCGTCGCCGGCATCCTCGTCAAAGTGCGTGAGATCGCTGATCGCACGAGCGGCTTCGGCCAGCCCGGTCGGGTCTTTGAGGTAGGCGAGAGCGACCGGCGCCGTGCGCATGAGCGAGCCATTTCCACCGCTGCGGCCGCGAGTGTCGTGGACACGTCTCGCTGAGGCGCGAGCTGCGGATGCCGTGGGCTCGATACCGCGGAGCACCCCGCTGGTCTGCACGCCGACATCCGGTGCCGTTGTCGCCCAGTCGATCCACGCGGCGACGACCTCGTCGAGAACCGTTTCGTCGCGCAGGTCACGGCCGGATGCCGCAGCCCGCAGAATCGGGATGGCCATGGAGGTGTCATCCGTCCACTCGCCGGGAGCCCAGTTGAAGCCGTTGCCGCCCTTCATGAGCACCTCGCCCTCGAAGGGCGGGCCGAATTCGTAGCCGGCGCCGAGCGCATCGCCACAGGCCATCGCGAGCATGACGCCACTGGCGCGGTCGTTCTGTGCAGAGGTGAGTTTCATGAGTTCTCCGTTTCGTCCGTCGCGGGCTGCAGAAGCTGCCGTGCGTGGAAGTACTTGTTCGACAACCGCACCTGAGTGTCGTAGTCGAGTTTGCGAAAGCGCCAATCGGCGAGGTTGTCGTTGATATCCGCGAGCTTCACCGCGAGAGCAGCAGGGTTCTGGCGGATGAGGTCGTAGTAGTCGGCGTCAGCGACATCCGCCCGCCGGGTCATCAGCTCGACCGCCGTCACGATCTCGGGCAGCATCCCCGCCTTCAACAGGTCGGAGGCGCTCACGTCGGTGTCTTCGATCACATCGTGCAACCACGCGGTGCAGTGCTCGACCGGCTCATTTAGCCAATCGAAGCTCTCGGCAACCCTCGCCGGATGATCGATGTAGTCGTAGCCGAGCTTGTCGAGCTGCCCGCGGTGGGCGATCGTCGCAATGCCGACCGCGATGCCGTGCTGCACCATCGCATCCACTTCGGTCATGAGCATGTCGTCTTCTTCGTTGTCATCCGCGAGGTGGAGGTGTCGCGGGATGCTGTCGACGGCGCCAGGGTGAAGCTGCTCGATGTCGCTGCGGGTGCTTTCGGCGAAGTGGGTGTCGTCGTCATCCCGATAGTGCTCAAAAAGGTCGAGGTCGATCTCACCCCACGCTCCGGATTGCCACATGAAGTAGCGGCGCTCGCCGTCAAGGGTGATGCCGGTGAACGTGCCGACGTGCAGAAAGCCGGTGTCGGTGAACCGGGTGTAGAAGCGTTGTGGCTCGATGGCGGGGCGTTCCGGGGTGGTGTTCAGCTCGTTCATGCGTTCTCCAATAGTGGGTGCGCGTCGTCAAACGCAGTCAGGTGGATGATGCTCGGAATTGCTGCACTTGCGTTTGCTTGCACGATTCCGGATGCCCGCAGTCGGCCCTCTTGTGAACGTACCGCTCGGGCCAGTCCCGCGTCTGCTCCGTCTTCGAGGGTCACGGCCTGCAGGTGGCGAGCGAAAACGCGAGCATCGTGGGCGGTGGTGCGACGGTGTGGGGCGAGCCGGGCATCGAGGGCGGCAGCATCGAGGATGCCCTGCCACCGCGTTCGCAGCCCGGTGGGGCTGCCGAAGAGTTCGGCGCCGACCACGCGACCACCGATGCCGATGATTACGCCGCGCTGCCCATCGAGCAGGCGAGCGTCAATGGGGGCGGAGCGGTCGAGGTGGTCGAGCATCGACGAACTGGCGGTAGCGCCAAGGGAGTTCTCGTAGCGGCCGATGCGTCGCCACACCTCGCCCTGTTGATCGACGCCACGAACGTTGCCGTGCCGCACGCTGAGTGCGCTGCGCCGACCGCTGGTTTCGTGGATGCCTTGGGCCTCCGACGTGCGTGAGCCCCACCGCCCGTGCTCGACGCAGAGCGCTGCGACGACCCGCGCTTCGAACGGTTCGAGGAGGAGGCTGGCGGCGAGCATCCGATCCTGCCAACCGCCTTTCAGGAGATCGCCTTCGAGGGCGACAACCGGGCGGGCGGTGCTGTTGTGCAGCACGAGTTCGCCGACGACGGGGAGCCTTCGCGTTCGGCGGTGCGGATGCTGGAGGCCTTCCAGTCGAGGCCGGTGACTCTGGGCGAGTCGACCCAGACGGGGAAGATGCTGAGGCTGCCGTGGTGGCTGCCGTGCCCCACGTGGAGTTGGGGGATTTGTCTGTTGGGGTGGCTGTTCGTGTGTCCGTTCATGGCGCCTCCGATAGTTAGCGCATTGTTGCGCAAATTCAGAGTATGACACCCCACTGACATTTAGCGCGGATCTGCGATAATTGCGTCATGGAGACCTACCGCGACTCGCACGACCGAGCTCTCACCGACTACCCGCGGCCCTCCGTCGCCGTCGACACCGCCGTGCTGACCGTCCCGCCGGGCGCTGCCCTCAGCGTGCTGCTGGTGCGCACTGGTGACGACTGGCGCCTTCCCGGAACCTTCCTCCACGAGGGGGAGAGGCTCGCGGGTGCCGTGCTGCGTTCGCTGCAGACCAAGGCCGGAGTCTCGGGTTTGTCGCCTCGCCAGCTCCACGTCTTCGACGACCCCGCCCGCGACAATCGCGGCTGGGTGCTCTCGGTCGCGCACCTGGACGCCGTGCCGTGGTCACGCCTCAGCATTGATGCCGCCCTCGCGCGGGTGGTGCCGGTGACGGATGTTGGCACCCTGCCCTATGGGCACAACGAGATCCTCGACCGTGCGGTGGCGACGCTGCGCTCGAGCTATGCGTCGGCGCCCGATCCGCTCCACCTCTTGGACGGCGCCTTCACCCTCCGCCAGCTCCAGGACCTGCACGAGGCGGTCGCAGGGGAATCGCTAATGCGCGACCGTTTTCGGCGTGCGATGGAGCCGCAGCTGCGCCCGACGGGCGAGGTTGCGGCGGGGACGGTGGGGAAGCCTGCGCGGCTATTCGCTCAGGTCTGAGCTACCAAGCTCGTCAAACATCTGCTCAACGAGTCGCCAGCCAGCGGCATCCCTCTCGCCGGAGGTCGCACTGGTTTTGAGAGCGAGGAGCTTTTCTCGAAGAGAACTCTCGCCTGGTGAGAGCGCCGACGCGAAGTCATCATTGAGCAAGTACGAGTGGGAATCGGTCGCGAACACTAGTAGCGCATCGAGGAAGATCTCGAGTTTTCGGCCAGAGTGAGCAATTCGTTCGGAGACAGTGCTCGTGGCCTCGGTGGGCAACGAGCCCTCCATGGGCAGGAGATCGAGTTGACCCTTCCAGAGTGTCGAGTCGAGAGGGTCAGCCAGCATGGTTATCGCGGTGGCATACCCTGGGCCACTCGGATCGTTCGGGAGTGATTGACGCACGTCGTGGATGATCTGGTGAAAGTGATCATCGGCAAGCCCAAAGCCTACGAACATCAAGTGATGGGTGATGAGGTTCGCTTTGACGATGGCCGAGAGTGCTTCGCGGGTCGTGTTGTACCCGAGGTAGTCATCGCGAGTGAGCACGATGCTCGCGGGGTCGTCGACTGATCCGTGGAGTTTGAGAAGCCATTTGTTCGACACCGTTTTGGAGGTGGCACCGGGGATTACGGTGCGGGGGTCATTGGCATCCGAGGCTGCGCGTTCGAAGAGATCATCGTAGTTAAGTGTGATGGCTTGCTCTGTTCTCAGGCTCGCCAACAAGGCGGGTGCGAGCCCGTACCGTTCGACGGACACCGCTGCGGCTATTGCTGCGCCGAAGTCTTCGGCGCCCGACTCCACGCCACTTTCGTGTGCGCGATCGAGATAGCGCTCCCGCAGATAGGCGGCTTGGTCGAGGGCGCTTCGATCTGCCCGAGTGAGCGACTCGGTTTCGGATTCGCCCATCTCGATACCCGCAGCTAGCTTCTTAATCAGTTCACTCCAGCTCGGGCCGCCAGCGCTCACACTCACTCCTGCGCCCATAAACGGCACGAGTTTTCCCTTCCGGGCGAATGCCGCCAGCTCCTGCGCTTTTTTGATGAGCGCCGGGCCCAACTCGGGCCACTCGTCCCCGGCGCGCTTCTGCTGAGCGAGCGCAAAGATCTGTGGGTCTCTCAAGACGATGACGACGTCGACGTCATTCTCAAAAGCGCCAGCTCTCGCGCTCTCAAGAAGAGTTTCAAGCACTTGCCCACGTATCTCGCCGCCGCCGCCTTTGCCAGTGCCCAATGCGGGCATCGCAAGAAGTGGTTTCGGGCGCCTGTGCTTAGATCGGCGGTTATTCGCCAGCGCTGCCCCGAGCGTGATGAACGCGCGTACGGCACTCGCCAACTTTGCGCGATTTGCATCCGCGTCGACGCCCTCGAATGGGACCGCGGTGAGGATAGGTAGTGGCCTATCTGAATCCCAGTCGAGGATTTCGGTAGCGAGCATCGAGCCCTGTTCGAATAGCTCGGTCTTCGACCCAGCGATCTTCTCCGCGAGACCGCTCACGTTGTCAGTCCAGTTATCTTCGACGGTGAAGTCGGAATCTGTCGGAAGCATCCACGCGTCACACTGGACGTGCGTGAGATCTCCAAGAGTGACGAATACGTGAGGGGTGGTCATGGGGCAACCGTAGCGTGCTGCAACCCAAGACTGATCTCGCGCTGGACGTTAGCCGAGGTATGCCCGCGTCGCGCAACCCAACTTCTATTCGCTGAAAGCTACGACGCGATAGTCATCTCAGCTTCGTTGTCGTCCGTGTCGTCCTCTGCGTCATCTTCCTGGGCAGTGTTGAATTCGCGGAATACAGGGCGCCCGGTGGCCTCCTCGATCAGCAGCACTAGTTGCTCTTGGCGGGCTCGCATGAACCCGGCGAAGTCATCGGATCTCAGAAGCGCGGGATCAATGAGATGGCTTCGCAGCGCTTCGTCTACGGCATGTGACTCTGCGTGGTCGCTGGTATCGGCACTCTCAAGTTTGCCCAAGTATGCGCTAGGAGCAGACCCTCCAATGATGCGATTCGTTCTCGCAGAAAGAGGCGTCTTATTGATGATCGAGTCGAAGTCGGTGCGATCGATGCCCTGTGTCTTGCACCAGTCTTGAGGGAAAATGTGGTGAATATCCACGTTTTCATCGAAAAAAACAGTGTGGACGAATTGTTGTCCGGTGCGAAAGTCCTTTGCACCGGCGCGCAGCAGTAACGCGTTGACACCCTTATACGCAGCGGATAGGCGCATGCGCATTGTCTTGAGGCGCTCAGCACGGAAGGCGGCGTCGGAGACAGTAGACGGCTCAGCCCCTCCGTCGATCCATGCGGGAACTTCCAGAAAGTCTTTCGCGATTCGGGTATCGGTTGTTGAACCGTAGAGTTCGCCAAAAACACCGTTCCAATACCACTGCACTACTTTGTCTCGCACCGAGGTGATTTCGATTCTGTTCCCCAAGTCCGCGAGGATCGCCGCTAGAGGCACGATCTGGCTCTGGTACGGGAGGTCATAAACCCGGTAGATCCCCAGGCCGATGAGGAACTTTGCCGCCCGTAGAAATCCGTCGTCGGCAAGATCTTGGTAGCGCAGGTATGACTCAAGCGGCAGGCTCAACAGCGACTGGCGGTTTGCAGAAACCTTCGGCAGATCCTTGCCCTGTTTACCTTCTTCCGCAGCCTTCCGTCGGTTGTCTCGCGTGTGGAACAGGGAGACCACCTGAAGAAAATCAGTATTTCCGACTCCGCTGAGAACGCCTGATTTTTCGGAGGGAAGGCGCAAGGCCTCCTTGAGGCGCGCTTGCCGGCCGATCGACTGCTCATCGCCGTACCAGTCACGTCTCAGCTCATGGCCGTCAACGGCATACATCGCGGTGATTAGTTCGAACGCGTCTAAGGGCTTGCCTCCGGTGTTCACCTTTTCGAAAACAACGCACACTGCTTCTTTGGAAGTGGACTTTCCTAGCGCGATCACGGGCACTTGATAGTTCGCAAAGTTGTCGAGCACTTCTGTCTTGAACTGGCGCACCTTCGTTCGCAGCTCTTTAAAGTTTTCTCGATCTTCGCCCCACTCAAATACCGCATCCATCCAGTCGTCCCAACGGAAAACCATGGACATCGGGTACATCAAGTTCTCGATTTCTAGCTCTCGAGTGGAGAGGTCTAGCGAGACCTCGCGACCAAAGTTTGATCGCACGATGCGATCTTCGGGAACCCCCACGATTGCTTCTTCGCGGTCGATATCGGGATCCAGAGCCTTGTTAATATCGATGTAGAACCAGCGCTTCACCTTTTTGTGCTTGGGAGTCACAGTGTGAACGACTTGGTCGCGAAGTGTCACTTGGTAGAGAGACGTCATGCGCTGTTGGCCGTCTAGAAGCAGAGACTCTGGCGAGAGCACTGTGCGCGCTTGTTCCGGGGCGCCTTCAACTGGACGCGGTTTGAATTCCACGTTGCCGCCAGACTCAAGAGTCATGAGCGCACCGACTGGAAAGCCTCGCGAAACGGATGCAATCAGGCTACTAATGCGGTCTTCATCCCATACCCAACTCCGTTGAAAGTCGGGGAGCTGAAGCTTGCCTGACTCGCAATCCCGAAGCAAGTCCTTCAGAAAGTAAGGATGAGTGGTGAACGTCGACGCCGCTGTAGACAAGTATTCCCCCGATAGATTCAGATCGTCGTTCGAACCTACGGCAAATCGATTCGCCTAGCGCGATGACTCCCGGCAGGCTTCAGATTGGTCTACGGTTCTGCGCGCACTTATCTAGAAACTAAACGAATGCTAGGCAACAAAGTCGTCCTCGGCGAGCCAACGGACGCCTTGAGAATGGCTGATGACGAGCCCTGCCAAGAAGATGGACTCCAATCGGCATGCCGCTGAGATCGACTTTGCCCATGAACGATCGACGGCGGTGAACTTCTCTCCGCCGACTCGCTCTAGTACGAAGATCGCAGACTGAGCTCCTTCAATTGACGAAGCTCCAGCAACGAGCCCTGCTGCGCCGGGCGCGATTTGTTCGCCGCTGACGCCTTGGGTGTCGACCATGAACATGTGCCGCATTTGCGCGCGCTCAGAGTTGAGCAAGAGCACCCAGAGCCGTGCACTGCTCGCTGCACCCACGAGATCGGACACGCGGTCAACTATTTGTCTTCCGTTGCGCAGCGGGATCGTTTTTGAGCGTTCGTAGCTGAGGCTTGCCATGCACCTATAGTTCGCGGGCGCATGGTCCCAGGCTCGCCGCTCGCTAGATCAGTGGGATGTCCCGAGCGCCGATGCCTGTGGGGGATGGGCTAGACAGCCTCCCCAGAATTCTTGATTCCGCTCAGAAGCTCCGATGGCTCTCCTTGCCAGCTCACGACGACTTCATCACGAGCGCGGCTTGCGGCCACGTAGAGCAGCGAGCGCTCGCGCAGCAGAACGTCCGCAATCTCTTCTTCAGCTACCCCCTTGAGCATCCACGTTGCCGGGATCGAGCCCTGCGAGATGTCGAACAAGACCACGCGAGAGAACTCCAGCCCCTTGGACTTGTGCATCGTCAGCACTAGCGGCTTTTCGCCCGCGGACTCGCCCGTGTGGCTTTCTTTGACTACCACTCCGCGATCGGCGAGCTGTCCACGCACTTCTGCCGCTTGCTTGTTCGTACGCGTGAGAATTGCAATGGTGCTCGCCCGAATGTCTGGGTCTACGCTCCACTTCTTGATCTCCTCCGCGACGGCGTCATATTGCTCAGCAACGTTACTCGCGGGTAGCGAACGGGGCGTTGGCCCGGTGCGCGAAGAACGGTATCCGTGATCAACCTCGGGTGACTCTTCACTGTCGAGGTACAGCCCACCCGCGAGTATTCCCAGTGCGTAGTTGAGGTTTTGCTGCGTCGTTCTGTAGTTGAGCGTTAGGCGGCGCGAACGCCCGGTGATTTTTATGCCGTAACGCGAGAGCACGACATGCTGGCCGTAAATGCGTTGGTGGGTGTCTTCGGCAATGAATAGGTCATTCTTGTGTTCGCCAACCAACGCGCGGAGTAGCTGCCAGTGCAACGGCGAGAGGTCTTGTGCTTCGTCGACGAGCACGTGGTCGGCTACGCGGCGGTCGGCATGCTCGTTCAGATATGAAGCGGCGACTGCGCTCAGCTCGGCAAAACTGATTCGACCTTCTTGGCGGCCGGTCTGGCGGTAGAGCTCGATCACTTTCCAGACGTTTGCGCGTTTGCGTCGATCAAGTGCCACACCGCGACCTGGACGGCGCACCTTGAAGTAGTCCTGTGCGGTTGTGATGCGGTGAGGGAGGATCACCTGCAGGTACTCTCCGGTGAAAAAGGCAGTATTGCGCAGCGATTCTGGGAGATCAGGCACGAGATCGAAAACTTTCTCCCACGCATCATCGCTCACCTCGAAGTTGGGGCGAGGTTCTGTTTCTTCTCCAAAAACGTGGCGGGCAGCCTTCCAAAAATCAGCGCCGCCCTGTTCTTTGACTGCAGCTGCGAGTTGATCGATTCCTCGCACCAGAACGCCAGCGCCTCCGAGCGACGCCGCACGTGGGATGGACGGGTCGAGTCGCTCGAGATCTCGTTCCAGCGCCTCTGAGAGAGCCTTAGTGAACGTCGTAAGAATTGTTCTGCTGGCGGGTTCCGCATCCGCAAGTCGCTTGGCGCGGTGAAGCAATACGACAGTCTTGCCGGTTCCAGCTCCGCCAGTGAGGCGGAAGGGGCCGTTGTAGTCCTTATCGGCATACGCACGCTGTTCGGGGTGGAGGAAGACTCGCCAAGCGCCGAAATCACCGCCCTCGATCACCCGGCGAAGTTCTTCGTCGTCTTCGACGAAGGCGAACTGCATCTTCGCTGCGGGGAGCTGGAACGATTTCACCAGTCGCGCATCTTCGTCATCAGAGTCACTAGCGATTGCGGCGTCGTCGAAGCCAAGATCGGTGCGGATCTTAGAGACCGCATCGACAACCGCAAGGCCGATGATTGCTGTCGACTGCCACTGGTTCTCGAAACTGTCGCTCATGGTGAGCAGTTGATCGGCGCTCGTCGCGGCGAAGATGCGTTGCGCGTCGGCGGAATCGAACCCTAGCTCCTCGGTCAGGTCGTTGAGGAGGTAGCCGTTATCAGCAAGGAACGAAGTCGGTGCGACCGTTTCCTCAACGGCCGTGAACTCGGGTGCGGATTGCGGCGCGGTCTCAGGGACGGTGGCGTCGATTAGTTCCGGCACCCCATTGATGGGGTTGTTTCGCAATATTTGGTTCATGGCGCGTTTATTTGCGGTGTCGTGCTCCCACGTTCCCGCATAAACATAGGTGCGCTCTGGTTCGCCGGGCACATCCATGCGATATAGCACGGCTCGGAGCGACAGATCCACTCGTGCGGTGCGCGCTCGCTTGTCGGCGGCGTGGTTCATCTTCTCGATGTGGAGCCCTGCCGATGTGTCGTCGTCGGCAAGTTTCATCAGAAAAGTCATGATCTTGGACTTGACGTCTTTGTCGTAGTCCTGACCTTTGAGCTTGGTTAACACAATGTTTGGCATCAGGTGGGGTTACCTTTCCAGTTGGAGCGCAGCGGTAATGTCTTCGAGGGTTGCGGGCACGATGATCCATCCGGATGCTTCGAGCTCAGAAATTTCGTCCTGCTGAAGGTCGCCAGTCACCGTGACTTTGCGGTCGCGCCATGCGATGTCGAGGGGGATGCCGTCGCCGACCTCGCTGCCGATTTCGGGCACGGGCATGTCGGGGACTTCTGACAACAGCTTCACGAGCTGCCTGTCTCCGTCGTTCGCCAGAGCCATGACTTCTTCCCACTCGAGCCCGATAACGGTGAACGAATCGTCGATCTGTTGTGCCGGTTCGAATTTCTGTGCTTCGGTCACGGTCATGATGGTTGTCGGCGGGAATTCGGGACGTGGGCCAAGAAGGTTCGAGAGTCTGAGCCAGAGTCGCCACCCCTCTGCATGGTCTTCAGCGGAGACAGCGGCATCACGGTCGTCGAGCATGAGCACGACTTCGGGGTGCTTGGCGCCCTCCAGCATTCGCGACAACATAACTAGCGGCCCGCGCTTGAGGCGCCACTGTGTGGGGTTGCCTTGAGCTTCCGCTGGAGTTCCGGTGAGCTCCGATTCAGCTAGCGCGACGAGGCTGCTCTCAGCCTCGATCGGTGCAATGAAGTCGCTTATCGGTTTGATAGTCAACATCGGGAGAGATTCAGCGATGCCTTCCCAATGTCCTTTCGCGGCCGCCGGGTCTTGCATCCATTCCATGATTTGCGTCATGGGATTCGCCGTGACGTGATCGATTGCGGACGGCGACAGGGTGAAGCTGCTGACGAATTGCGTCGCAAAGTCACGGCTGAACCAGTCCGCTTGAGGTTCAGGTTCGCCTGCGTCGGCGCGCATGATGTCGGCATAGGTGATTCCGAGCACGAAGTAGCCTTTGGCCCGCAGTCCGCGCCGCTTCTCTGCGTCTTTGGCGAGCACGTTGTGGTGTGCTGAAGCGTGATACTTCTGCCCATCGGTGTAAATGGCGAGCTTGGTTCCGCCGCCGCCGAGCGGCTCGAGCACGAAGTCTGGTCTGGTGAAGTCCAAGGATGGCTGAGGTTCGAGTCGCCAGACGAGTTTCGAGTTGGGCAGTGTGATCTGAAGGCGGTTGCCCCACTCGCTCGGGATCTCTTTGATCGTCGCTCCGAGCGCGGCGGCTCGGTCCTTGAACACCTTCCGGAACCATTGTTCCAACATCGACTCAGGGTCTTGTGTGCCTGGATCGATGTCAGTGACTGTCCACGCTTCGCCGGTTCCTTCCTCATTGATGCCAAGGATGAGCCGCAGGCTCCGCTCGGCGCTAGCCCGTGAAACGTTGTTGAGGTCACCTGCGGGAGCAAAGGGCAGCAGGCAGCGGTGGCAGGCGCTGCGCCCTTCGTTGCGGCATTCGCAGTTGGCGACGATCTTCCACGCGAGTTCAAGAATGTTGCGGATCTTGTCCTGGTTGGCGAGGTCCGCCAAGTAACCGGTGCCGCCGGGCACAGCATCGTGAATGAGGATCGCGGTGTTGTTGAAATCGTTCCCAAGCAGCGGTTCAACGATGGTGGCAAGTCTCAGGTGGTCGGGGTCTCCGCCGATCACTTCACGCAGGCCTAGTTGAAGGGCGGCGGTGATGCTGGGTAGCCCGAGTCCATCTCCGATCGTGATGGAGTTCGGGATGCGCAGCAGCACACCCTGCGTCTTGAGGGTGCGACTGAGGGCGAGTTGGCGAGTATTCTCTGTCTTGGAATTGCGGTATCGGCACCAAGCACGGTGTTCCCGGGCGCTGTTTGTCTCACCCTTTTGGTCGAGCTTGCCGCAGGCCTCACACACTCTGAAGAGAGGTGGGCTGAGCTCTTCGCCAGCAATCATGCGGGGTGCGCCAGCGCCACCTTGCTTGCCGAGGTTAAGCCATCGAATGGTGAGTTCGCGCATGTACTTGACGCCGAATCCGGAGCCTTCGACGTACCACTGTTGTGTGACGTTGGCGGGGTCAATGTCGGCGGCGATCTGAACGCTGAAGCTCTCGCGCTGGCGTTCTTCGCGGCTGTCGCTGATACTCGACTCGTCGCGGCGAACTTCTGCCGACACTTGTTCCAGTTCTACGACGTCGAACCTCTGGTTGGCGTCGGCGATGCCGGGGCTTTCGCAGCGCGGGCACGAAGCGGGGCCGTTTGCGCTGGAACCTTCTGCGGGCACCCCCGCATCATGGGCGTAACCGCATTCTGGACAATAGATCCAGGATTGGATGCGCGCCCCGTCGCTGCCGAGGTCGACTGCATCGATGCGAATTTCGACACCTTGGGCGTAGAAGGTTGCGCCGGGCGCGAGTTCGCGGATGGCGATTCCGGCTCCGCGGTCGTAGCTGATGGCGTCGTGTTGGAACTCTTGGCTTTCGGGGTCGATCCAGCTGAGCGAGACATCAAGCCGCACGCTGTCGTCGAGAAGCGTGTAGTTGGGTAGAACCCCGAATCGTTCGAGTGCGGCGACCCAGTGTTCCGTGCGCAGCTCGTACAGTTGGCGATCCACCATCTTGAGCGAGGCTTTTGCCGAGCGGAGGGCAACTTTGTCGTCATCTGTCGCGGCTGGGTGATCCGCCTGTGTTTGGAGTTCAGGTAGCGACTCCATGATGGCTTTGCGCCGGTGGCCGAGTGTCTCAATTTCGGAGTTCCAGCGGGCACAAGCCCCGATGAGGGTTTGTGAAAGGGCGCTACTGCGAGGCTCATCGCTGGGGGTCGCCCACCCGGTGAGTGCGTCTGCTGAGGTGGTGTCGACGTGTTGGAACGTAGAGAGGAACGCGTTGAGGTGCTCAGCTGCATTGCTCTCGGCGTCTGCGATCACCGTCGCAAGGAACGACTTGTCGTTGGTGCTGGCCAGCACATCACGCGCGGTAGCGACCATGCCCAATTTGCCGCCAGCGGAGAGCCTGTCGATGATCGAGGCGCTGTACTGGCGGCGCAGAATCTCTTCTGCGTTGAGGTAGGTAGCCGGTGGGCGCACTTCTCCGTTAATGACGGAGAGCGGATCGCCAAGTTTCGGCAGTTGGTCGCCTCGCCCGACGACGAATGCCATGGTGAGCGAGTTTCCGGTGAGACGACCGGCTCGTCCGACACGCTGCAAATATGAGGCGACGGATCGAGGCAGGCCGGCGAGAAAGACTGCAGAGAGGTCCCCGATGTCGATACCCATTTCGAGCGTGGGGGTGGCAACGAGCACGTTGGGGGCATCCGGTCGATCGATGGATGCTTTGAAACCGTTCTCGTACGCGAGCCGAACGTCATCCTTGAGCAGACTGGTGTGCTCGCGCGCGACGACGCGGCGAATGTCGCCGTCGTTGTATTGGTCCCGGTAGTAGTTGGTGCCGCTGGAATGAAGTCGCAGGGTGCCGAGGCAGCGCCCGACTAGGCAGGGACCACCGCCGAGTTGCGAGGTGATGGTCGACGCTCCGGGAACCGGAGTCTGGCAGGTGTCGCACTCGAGCATCGGGTACTCATGCGTTTGCTCGTCGAGCGTGACCGGGCTGACGAGAATGCGGCTTGGGCTCAGCTGGTAGGCGATGGCTCCGCTGCCGCCGATGGTGACACTTTCGATGATCTCGCTCTTGGCGAGTTCGGCGAGGAGTAATTTGCTGAGCTTGGCGCCGTCGGAGGCGCTGACGTCGAGAACTTTTCGAGTCCACTGGGCGTACCAACCGCGGGCGGAGGTGACGGTGTCGAGGCGTGAGGGGCGTTTGGCTGTACCAAAGTTGGTACTACCCACTTTCGGGTAGGCGGGCGCTTCGCGATCACGGGGGAACGCAGGCATTCCCTGGCCCTTAGGCCTACCGCCCCACAGGGTCCAGTCGTCACCGTCGTTTTCGAGGTAGCGCTTAAACCATTCGTGTTGGATGGCGCCGCGTTCCCGCATGCGTTCGAGGGTTCCGCGCACCCAGCGCACAAGGTTCTCGGTGCTGACTTCGCCGCCGCTTTCGTCGTCGAGGTAGCCAGCGGTGTCGAAGTCTCTGACGGTGGCGCGGCCGATGGTTTCGAGCCGTGAGGCTGGTCCGCCGTCGACTTCGGCGGCGATCGCTCCGGTGAGTTCGAGAGTGCGACCGACGCGTGATTGCAATCCGAATTCCATGGCGAGGTCGAACTTGATGCGTCGGCGCACGAGACGCATGGTGGCGGTGGGTACCTTGCTGAGTTTTTCGGTTTCCCAGAACGGGGCGAAAGTGTCACGATCTACGAGCTCTGGCGAGAGCAGGCGGTAGCGCCGGAACTTGTCGTCTCCTGCTCGTCGGAGCAACTCTTCGGCAAGGTCGTCGAGGGTGGCTGAACCGTCGCCGATGGCTTCACGGATGGCGTTGCGCAGGCTGAAGACGTGCGATCGGCTCTGCACGAATCCGGCCCGGTGTGCGGCATCCTGCACGCTGTCGGTGAAGACGAGGGCTTTCTTTTCGCCCTGGTCGAGGTGGCGGTCGCCAAAGATGGTGTTGATGCTCACCGAGAGCAGGGTGGAGATGGCGCTTCCGAGGAAGCGGATGCCTTCTGGTTTGAGGCAGTTGGGGCAGACGTCTTTCTTGCTGTTGTCGTCGGCGTCGTCACCGTTAAGGGTGAGCACGGGCAGCACGTTGGTGGAGATGTCGTCGGCGTCGTAGCGGGGGTGTTCGATGCTGAGTTGGCGTTGCTTTACGTCGAACCAGAAGAGGCCTTCGACTGGTGAGGCGCCGGCGGCGAGGCGTTCCTGTTGGTCGGCTTCGCGCGGTGCGTAAATGAGAGCGCGGAACCGCGAGGTGCTGGCCGAGTTGCTGGCGTGATTACGGCGAATGTCGGTATCGCTGGTGTCGAGATCATAGCCGGTGGGTCCGAGCTGCACACCCCATCCGCTTCGTCCGCAGTGTCGGCAGTAGATGGCGGGGAATCGTGGGCGGCCTTCGCTGCTGTTGGCGTCGGTGTTGTCGTGTTCGTCGTTGCCGCCGTCGTCGGTCCAGTCGTAGGCGACGCTGGGGCCGGCGACACGGTCGACGCGGCTGAGGGCGCGCACCCAGAGGTGCAGGTCGACGGATGCGGCGGAGCGTCCGACAACGGCGCGGATGTGGCTGAGCGCGCCAAGAAGAGAGCGGAGAAAGTTGGCTCGGCTGGTGTCTCGGTCTTCGGCAGTTTCGGTAACGGTGAGTCCTGCGGGGAAGAGCGCTCCCGCGAGTGTGTCGAGCGACACAGCGTCGTGGGCCTCGGCGATGAGCGAGCGGATGAAGGGGTGTGCCTTGGCAGCGTCGAGCAGCAAATCCGGTGCGGCTTGCGCGAAGAACTCGACAGCGTCACTGCCGTTGAGCTCGTACAGGTTGCCGAGAATGGCTGCACTAACGATTTTTGCGTCACGCTGGCCATCACCACCGAGCTCTTTGATGACGTCGGCCATGTGGGCGACGAGTGCGGCGTCGACGGTTCGAGGTATGAGTCCAGCCGAAGCGATTCGCTCACCGGCGCCGTCAGCCCATTCGTCGAGTTCGAGACGGGTTTCGGTGATGATGCTGTCGTCGTCGAATTCGTCACCGAACACGGTTCGTGCGAACTCGACCATGCGGCTGGGGTCGCCTTTGTCACCGAGGGTTGCTGAGGTGGCGACGGGTGTGATGAGACCGAGCGGACGGGCACGGTCAGCGTCATCGATGCCAACATGTGCGGCGGAATCTTCGTCGCCGTCGGGCCAGTGCCGTTTGAGGGCGAGGCCAAGCCTGCGCAGGAGCATGGCGACGTCGGTGCCTTGGGCGCCGTCGTAGGTGTGGAATTCGTCGAGTACGAGATATTGCAGGCTGGTGGCGCTTTGCTTCCACAGTTTCTGGTCGGAGGGGCGCAGCAGTAGCTGGTCGAGCATTTTGTAGTTGGTGAGCAGGATGTCGGGGGCGTCATCCTGAATCGTCTTGCGGTCGGTGATGAGGCCGTCGGGGGTGACTTTGCTGCGGGTGGGGCCGGTTTGCCCGGTGTAGAGGGCGGCTCGCACGCCGGAGAGCGCGGGGCTGGTGGTGATGAGTTCGGTGAGACGGCGTGCTTGGTCGTTGGCGAGGGCGTTCATCGGGTAGAGGATGAGCGCTTTGATGCCGCCGGTGCCTTCACGTTTTGCCCGCAGCACGTGATCGAGGATCGGGTAGAGGAACGCTTCGGTTTTTCCGGACCCGGTTCCGGTGGTGACGAGTGTGGGCTGCGGTCGCGGTTTGTCTGGCCCAAGGTTGGCGCTGCTCAGCCGGGCAAACGCAGCGGCTTGGTGTCCGTAGGGCGGGAACCCTTCGTGCCATTCGAGGCTCTGTCGCCATCCTTCTGCGGCTGGGCGGAATGGCAGCCGCAGCCGAACGTAGGGCCCTTTGAAGATGCCGTTCTCTGGATGCCGCAAGAAGCTGTCGAGCGCCTCACGCGCGTCTTCGTCGGCAAGCGCGAAGGTGGTGGAGAGATAGTCGACTAGGCCCTTGCGCACGTCTTCGGCCTGCAGCGTGGGGAGCAGTTCACTCATGAGCGCTCCTCCAGAATCTTCTCGAAGTGCGCGTACGCCTGCCGCATGTCTGCCTCGCGGTCGAGCGTCACGAAGGGCAGCTCGTAGGTGCAGCTGTTGCCCGAGGCGTTTGTTGCGGTTCGCTCGTCTTCGCTGATGCGATCTTGTTTCTGTCTCCACACAGTCAATACGGATTTCGGCACTAGGCGGCCATTCGCGTCATACAGGTAGGAGTTCCGGTCATAACCGTAAAGCACGGCAAATTGCGTTCGATAGATAGTGCACAATTCGTCAGCAGTCAGACCTAGCGTCAACGCTACAAGGGCGTCAATTTCGACCAACGCTTGACGGCGGTCCGCCGCTCGCCGAAGGGGCACAGTTTCGGACCAGTCAGGGCCGACTCGGCCTAGAGACTGGCGCTCCGAATATGGAAGTCCCCCCGTCCAAGTCGACTTTGCGAATGCAGGTTCATAGCTCTCTGCCCAAAGTGCCGAATACGCACTCGTTAGGCAATTCAGCCTTGCCGCCCGCAATACAAGTTCAGAGTTGAGTAGACCGGTAGACACTGGGATTCGTTCGACACTTGACTGTCGAATATCTGATTTCGGTGCCGCTCGAATTGAAAGATCCGCGACGAAACTAGACATATATGCACCTGCAAGCGCCAGCGTATTTCCGGGCTGGTCAGGAAACGCAATCGACGAAAGACCGCCAATATGCGCCGCACCGGGCGGAATCACAGCTGGTATCAGTGTGCGCTCGCCAGTATTCGCGGCCATTCTTCGCCATGCAATACGGTAGTGGTCTCGGGCCGGGATGCGGTCTGGGCCCCAGTGAGTGTAGGCGGCGTCGTATTCGGCGGCAAGCTTTGTCGGTTTGTACGACGTGACGGGGAGTGCGTCGGGCGCGAGCGTTTCTAAGTCGACCGCAGACCAGTCTTGGTTGTGCAGCATGGTCTCGTTGGGCGACTTGTAGAAAGGGTTCGCTACGAAAAGGTGCGGCCCCTGAAATATCGCGTCCTTCCAGGAAGCTGCTTTGCCCCACTGTTTCGCGAAATAGCCGTTCTTGAAATCAGTGGTTTCGTTCCAACCTTGTGAAAACTCGAGCCCGAGTTCCCCAAGCCGTTTGCTCCGGGATAGCTTGTCGAGCACAGCAGCAGTTGCCTGGTTTACAGCGTAGACCATACGTGTGTTGCGAATCGGAACTGCTTCATCTTCAAGCACAGCATGCCAGGTCTTGAGCGTCTCGGTATTGACACGAATGACGCGATTGAGGTGAGGGCGGACGTCCCACTTGCCGTCGGCGCCTTTTAGGCCAGGTTCCGCTCCAGTCCCGTCGTGCACTCGTGAACGCTCGACGGTGTCGGGGTGGTAGAGCGAAGTCGCCATCTCGAAACGAACCTCGCCGCTTTTCCCGTAAACATGCACGCCGTATGAGACCTGATCATGGACTTCGAACAGCATTAGCGCATTCATAAATTGCCAGTGGCGACGTAGCCGCGAGTAGGTCTCCGCGCGCAGCGTTCCGGCCTTCTCGTCAGTAAAGTGCGACTCGGGATGGATGAGGCCAACCGTTCCGCTCTCTGAACTATGCCTCCAAGTGAGTTCCATGAAGCATCGATAGAGATCCGGGCGGAGACCGAGCAAACTCGGATAGCTCGTTACGTTTGAGACAGCTGACCGAGTGCTGATAGCTCCCGTCAACATATCGAGGTAAAACGATACTGCTTTCGGGGCCGCGAGTACCGCGGAGCGATGCTCTTGTGCCTTGGTGACGGACGGCTTGTTCGTGAGGGCCCACCAGACGTCATACTCGGCTAGCGCCGCAGTCTCATCCCAGTCGGGCTTAACCCAAGGGGGGTTACCGACTTGCATGTCGAAACCTCCGCGGGCGAAGACTGTGGCGAAGTCGAGGTTCCAATGGAAGAAACCTTGCTGCTCAGCGATTCCTTCGGTCACCTTTAGCCACGGGTGTTGAGCCAGAGCATCGTTGATTGACCATGCTGCGGCGAAGTCGAGGTTGTACTGCTCCTCATCATTGAGCGCCGCCCAACCTGTCGCGCTAGAGCCGAGGGTCACGGCGCCGTGCGCCGTTGCGCTCTTGCTGCGCTCGGTGTGTTCGCCCAACACTGCCCGAGCACCAGCCAGCCACTCGTCGAGCGTGGGCGGCTGAACGCCCTGCGTGAGGGTGTCGGTGAGTGGCCAGAACCACAACGCGTTCCACGCATCCATGATCCGGCGCAGGCGTTGGTAGGCACCATTGGCGTCGCTGAGCTTGGCCTCGATCTCTTCGCGCGTCACAGTTTCGTGTGCACCAGCTTCTCTCGCTGTGAGATTCTCGCCGCTTCCCCAGAGAGGGATGTGGCGACGGATCTCGTGCTCCGCAATCTCAAGTCGACGCAGGGCAAATTGCCACAGAGTCTCCACGCGCATCGACAGCGCCACAAGCTGATCAAGCTGCTTCTTGCTGGGCTTCGCGACAATTTGACGTCTCCACGCCTTCAACGCGGCTAGTGCCTCGGGAGCCAACTCTTTGGCTTCCTTCGCGTCTACCGCGCTTCCCCAGCCCTCAGCCGGGAGGAGGAAATGATGAATCGAGCCCGAGAGACCCGAACCGACCGTGCCTGTATCAATATCCTCACGCAGGCTTGCCATGGGAACATCCCGTGGTGCCGATTTCAACCACGACTTCGAATTGATGGAGTCACGACTGTAGACGGCACGGCGCGAGCCGATGAGCGAGTTTCCTCGACGCAGGTGGAGGCCAAACCACGGGGCCTTGAGATCCGAAGACATCGTGTCGAGCCACAGCGAGATCTCGGCCAGCTCGACCGCGGTCGCGTTGAGATCCACACCGTAGACCTGGTGGAGAGCGATCGACGCCTTCACTTTTTGCAATTCGCGAGGGTACGCGTCCGGGTCAATTCGTTCGCCCAGCTCCTCCTGTCGACGCTTCAGATACTGTTCCGCAAGCTGCCGAACCGCCTCAATGGCGAAGGCACCCGAACCCAAGGCGGGCTCACACACCGTTAGACCCAAAATTTCCTCAGCAGTTGTGGTGGTGCCGTCCTGATCGAGCAACTCTTCTAGTGCCTGCGACACCGTGAAACGGGTAAGAACCTCTGGCGTGTAATAGGACGCCGACTGTTGACGCTCACGACCGGCAAGACGGTAAACGAAGCTGCCCGGCTCATGAATGACCGCAACCTCCTCGCCCGTCAGCGGGTTCGTGGTCTTAACGAAATCCTTTGAGGCAATGTTGTGCGACCGCTCAACCGGAACGACCCACGAGCCCTTCTCCGCGTTACCATCCTTGGCAACCTCATAGAGCTCGGTCTCTGCAAAGAAGCCCGTGTATGACATCAAGCCCTCATACACGGCACCCAACTGGTTGATACCCAGATCGGCATAGCTGATGAACCCCCGATCGCGGCCCTTCTGCTCCTTGCTGAGCAGCAAGTGGGCAAGCACCTTCTGCAGCTCGGAATCGCTCAGCCCAACTTCGTCGATGTGGCGGGTGGCCTTCGGCAGGAAGAGATCGGCCCGAAGCGAGTTGAAGACTAAGCCCTCGCGTAGTTCGGAGTTGTCGTCTTGTGAATCGTCGTTGTGCGCTGCTGTTGTTCCGTGACCCTGGTCGACAAGGCGGAAGAGAACCGCAAGCGACTCGTAGAAGTGTGTTGCGTGCTCCGACTCTTCGGTCGGTAACGACACCAGAGTCAACTCACGCAGGCGGTCAAGACTGTAGCCCTCTTCATACTCGGAAGTGCCGACCGGCAGAACCTTGAGTTCTGGCGACGACTCCGCGTATAAGAGGAACAGGATGCGGTACAAGAATCGCAACGACTGCTTCGCCAGCACCTGCGCCTCAGACTGCGGCAACGGTGGAAGCTGAGCGCGGGCACGACGAGCCACCACATCGTTCGCAATGATCTCGATCGACAGACGTACGCCCTCGCGGAGGTCCTGCGAGACTCCGACCGTGTGTTTGATCGACTCATCCAGAATCGAGTTCCACCAGATGTCGCCCTCAGCATCCGGAGCAAGAGCATCCGCAGAAACACAGCAGAGGGCGCGATCAATCTCGCCACCCTTCTTGGCATCATTGCGAGCTGCCACAAGCTGCAGATCGAGAGCCAAGTAGCGACCCTCAGCCCAACGCTCACGCTCGGCCACCAGCATCCATTTGCCGGCGAATACCAGCGCAAAGCTGGGGCCCTCCTCTTCAGTAAAAAGCGTCGACAGGAGACGTGCCACCGAAACGATGTCGTGGTTCGAGTTGTCATCGACTTCGAAAGGAACCAGAAGCGTGTGTGCATCTTTCGCCAGCAAATCGTCAACCGTGTCGACCGGGCGGCCCTCCACAATCGCCAACGGAGCGCCCTCCGATAGCCCCGGCTGGGTCAGCCGCAGCAGCGGCCCCTCCTGCTCGAGGTGGTAGCCACTGCCGTTGAAGCCCAGTGCCTGTCGCAGCGGTAGATACAACTCGTCGCGAATTGAGAGATCGTTGTCGCCAGCTTCTAGAGCAGCCAATCGCGACTCGACCTGAGCCCGAATCGCGCTGAACCGTGCCCGCACCGATGGGTGGCCGTCATCATCCTGCTCATCCCACAGCTTGCGACTGGCCAGCACCTGCGCGCGGAACGACTGAGACTTCGCCTCCGTCGTGAAATAGTGCTCGCTGAGCCAACCCTCACCGATAACGATCGCTTCATCAGCCATGGGCTACTCCTTCTGCCGTATCTTCGCCGACGAAATCTTGCGGAACCACCACGAGCAGCGGACGGACCAACTGCTGGTTTGGCTTCATCGACTCAGCCATGGTGCGCTCCTCTTCCACCGTCACCCGACGAGACTTGAGCCCCTCGAGTTGAGGCATGGCATCGGCGCTACGCTCCCACTCCTCGATTCGAGACGACCACGACTCAATGCGGGCCTCGATCGCCTCTGTCGACGACACTGCAAGCTGGCGAGCACTCGACGCGGCGTTCTCCACCGCCGGGGCGATGAGTTGCTGCAGAGAGCCGGTCTTCACCGCTCCCGGGTTCACGCGGGTGGCCGCGGCGAAGCCTACCTCCGCCAACGCCTCCTGCGCAGTCGCATGGATATTGGTTAGAGCCAGCTTCGTATTGCTGGGATCGGGAAACTGCACAGTCACGTGCGAACTCGCCACGACTTGACCTCGGCGATTAGTCAATGACGCCAGCAGCAGAACCGTCGGATACTCAACATCGCCACGCACGGCGAACACCTGATTGCGCCCCAGCTTTGAGAGTGCGCGATCACTCGCCCATTCCAACACCGGATGTAGCGGGCCAAGAAAGTGCGCCTCTGGCCAGAGCGAGGTGCTTGCCTTGTTGTCGCGCGCGTCCTTGAGCAGTTCTTTCGCCGGGGGCTCTGCGACCACCAACTTCAGTTTCTCGGTCACCTTGCGGTCACGAAGATAACTTTGCGGCAACACTTCGAGCCGCTGCACGAGGTCGCGGGTCGGCACCAACGAGACGAATGAATGGGCTTTGTCTTCGAGCCACTCCACGCCATTGTTCGCCGCGGAAGCAGCGGGGGCAACGAACGTCTCCACCAATGCCTCGCGGAGGAAGGACGTGTCATCGGCAAACAAACCGGTTGTGGCATCTACCGTGTGCTCCGGGGCTACGGCGGCAGGCTTGCTTTCGCTGCCCTGCGCATTTGCAAGCTGCGCCAAGAGGGCGGCAATAGGATCGTCGGTGCTCGCGCTCACCTGCTCGACCGTCGAGACAATCTCGTCCACATCGCGACCAGCAGCAAGAGCCTTCTTGATCTCGTCTTCTTCGGCACCAGGATCGTACTTGCCCATAAGGGAGGCGACATCGCCCAGCGCTGTGTGGGCCTCGCGCTCTCGCTGCAGCAGGCGCTGCAGCACGCGTACATCGCCGGAGAACTTGTCGTTGGTCGGGTTGAGCAGCAGTGTGCTGATCTGCGGCGGGTGTTTCTGGCCATAACGGTCAATGCGCCCGTTGCGTTGCTCAATGCGGATAAGGCTCCACGGGATGTCGAAGTGGATCAGCTCATGGCACTGCGAATGAAGGTTGACACCCTCGGATGCCACATCACCCGTAATGAGTACTCGAATCGGAGACGACGATTGCTTGAAGCTCTCGACCGTTTCTTGCTGCTCAACATCGCTCAGGCCGCCGTGGAGCACCTTGATCTGGTCGGCGCTCAACCCCAAATCTTTCATGAGCTTGTCGCGCAACCAACTAAGGCTTGCCACTCGCTCGGAGAACACTACTGCGCGCTCGGAACTCTTCGGGCCGACCTTGATGCTCTTTAGATAGTCGAGCAATTTTGCGTACTTGGCCGACGTGCCGGCGAGAGAGAACTGGGCCAGGTCGTGCAGATGTTCAAGCGCTTCGACCTCCCTTGCCTCTGCGGCGTTTTTAGAAGCGTCGAGCTTACTCAGCCTTTGCTTGATCGATTCAAGCAATGCGGCGGGCGAGGACAGAAAAGCCTTCGCGAGAGTCCATGGGAACAGCGCCGATGTCGCGCCGGAGTACGGGGACGAACCGCTGGGGTGCAACCACACGCTCGACAGTTCATCGGCGACCGCGTTTTCCTCGGCTGACGCATCCACCAAGAAGTTTTGAGGCTCGAGACGCTCGGCCCAGTCACCGCCAACCTCGCGGGCAACCTCTTCGCTGTGACGGTGACGTCGAATAATGAGACGGGCCGCCTCCGACTCGATGATGTCGCCATCTGGAGTCACGGCCGTCGGCTCAAGCAAACGAATCAACTCGGCGAACGATTCCTTCTTGCCATTGTGGGGAGTCGCGCTCGCCAGAATCAGCGCCTCGGTGTTGGGAGCAAGAATTCGTGCGAGGCGGTTGTTGAGAGTCGCACCGGTGATGTTGTGAGACTCATCAATGACAACCGCATCCCACTTATGCTTCGCCAAATGCGCGCGGTACTTCTCCTGCTTGAGCGTATCGATCGAGATGATCGCCCTCTTGTACAGACTGAACGGGTTGCGGGTTGCGGGCAACTTCTGCCGCACCCGCTGGATGCCGACCGAGTCGAGCCGCACGAACGGAAGCGCAAAACGCGTCCACATCTCGTGCTGCATCTGCTCAAGAACATGGCGCGGAGTCACGATCAAGATGCGCTCGCCGCGCCCCCGCCGCACCAACTCCGACAAGATCATGCCGATCTCGAGAGTCTTACCCAGACCCACCGCGTCGGCGATGAGGATGCGCGGACGCAAGTTTTGCGGATCAAGCGCCTTGCGCACTGCCGCCTGCTGATAGCCAAGCGGGTCAGCCAACATTTGTGTGGCGACCGTTAGCCCGGGGGAGTTGAGGGGAACCGGCGACTTGCGAAGAGTTGCTTCCAGCCAAAGTTTCGCCTTGCGATACCCGGTGGAGTCGTCGCCGACCACAGACGCTTTAGCCGGGTCGAGAGGAACAATCGTGTCGATGTCGCTGTAGAAACCGGCCTTCGTGTCGCGCACAAGGTCAGAGAGTCCCTGCACCTCGACGAACATGCCTGACGTCGTCATGGTCGCTTTCGTCACGAGCCACACCGCGTCACGAACCTCGACGATTGAGCCCGGCGCCACGGCTAGCTCGCCAGCATGTGCCCCAGCAGTTGCAAGTACATCGGTCACGTCATCCCCTTACGCCCAGACATGACGGCTACGTCGATGCGGGCTTTGCCACTCTATCCAACGAATAGTCAATAAATTAGCGGCTGCGAGCGTGTTCGTCGCGCACTTTGGCCTATCAACCAGCCGGTCCCCGACCCCTCACCCCAGATGTGGGGGTGTAGTAGCGTTCGACCTTTTCACGCCAATGTCATAGGTGAGTCAGAGCCTGCGAAGCTGCTAACCATTCGCTGCTAGTCGGTCATCGCTTTAGGCCCCAGCACCTTCGACCAACGAGATAAACCGACTCAACGTCGCTACCCCTTCCGCCGACTGCGGCAGCGAGTCGAGCAGCGCCGGCGAGTAGACGAGATACGCCGCCCACTGGGCGCGCGAGATGGAGACGTTGAGGCGGTTGCGGGAGAGCAGGAAGTCGAGGCCGCGGGGCACATCGTCGGCGCTCGAAGCAGCGAGGCTGACGATCGAGATGACTGCTTCTCGACCTTGAAACTTGTCCACTGTGCCCACGACGACGCGCGAATAGCCAGCAGCATCGAGACGGCCACGGATGAGTTCCACCTGAGCGTTGTAGGGCGTCACCACAATGATGCCGTCCTCGTCGAGCGGCTTCGCCTTGCCACCGGCTTCCGAAGTCCACAGTGCTCCGAGGTGCGCACGAACTAACTCGACAACCCGCTCGGCCTCCTCCGCGGAAAACGTCGAGTTGTCGACGTGAGCGGTCGGAACCGAGTGCAGGCCGGGGGCAAAGCCCTCGAGCATCCGCCCCTCGGTTGATGCGTGTGACCGCAGCAGTCCGTCGTAGGAGAGCAGCGAGACGGGGCGCGTGACGGCCTCATCCATGCGGCGGCTCTCTTCGAGGAAGTAGCCGAAGTCATCCGGAAGCACAGCGAGCTCGCCGATCACATGACCGAGCGCCGAACCATCGACCGGTGCCGGGTGGATGCCCTGGCTCACCTGCGGGAGCTGCTGCGGGTCGCCCAGCAACAGAATGCGTTTCGCACTCGCCGCAACGCCGATCGTGTTCGCGAGGGAGAACTGCCCCGCCTCATCGATGACGAGCAGATCGAGCTGGTCGGCCTGCACCCGCTTGCGATTCGTCATATCCCACGCAGTGCCGCCGATGACATAGCCCTCCGAGTCATGCTCGCGCGCAAAGCCCGCGTGACCATTCGCCGGCAACTCGCTGAACGGGCCATCGGCGTAATAACCAACGCCGAACTCACCCGGCACCGCCTTGGCGACAAGCTCCCGGTCGAGGCTCGCATCGAGAACCACAGCGTCGAGAACGTTCTCCACCACCTTGTGCGACTGCGCGGTGATGCCGACCTTCCAGTGATGCTTCTCGACCAGGCGCTGAATAACGTGCGCCGCGAGATACGTCTTGCCGGTGCCGGGTGGGCCCTGCACCGCGAGGTAGCCGCTCTCGCGCGACAGCAGTGAGGCGATCACAGCGCGCACGCCATCATCCGCGCTCGTCATGGGTTCAAGGGCAGCGACCTCAGCGGGCGCTTTGCGCAGCAGAAGATCCGACATCGCGTCATCAGGCCAGGCCGGAGCAGCGTCGACGACAGTCTCACCCCACGCCTCAATCGCGGCGACAATGCTGTCGGCGCGCGGTGGCGGCCCCGGCGTGATGTGGGTGGGGATTTCATCCCATGCCGGAATGTCATCGGGCCGCGATTCGATGACGAAAATGCCGCCCTCATCCTCGGCGGGGTCAGCGAAACGAACCCCGCGGGCGAGGCGCGCACCGGCACGATGGCCCGGTGGAAGATACGGCAGCGGGTCGCCGTAAACGAGAAAAACGTCGCCGCCCGGGCGCGGAGCACCACTACCCGGTGCCCACTGCCCGCGGAGATAAAGGTGACGACGTTCGGTGCGCTGGCGTCCCTCCTTGTGCCAGTCGCGAGCGAGCGAACCGCTGTCAACGATGAAGATACCGCGGGTGTCTTCCCACAAATCCGAGGGTTGTTCGAGACGGTCGTAGTGCTCCCACCAAAAACTCTTGACCTCGCGCCGGTGATAATCGATGGCGGCTGCGGCCATGCGATAGGCGCTCGCAGTGGTGTCATCGCCCGCCTCTTCGGCGTTGTCGCCCAGCGACTGCAGTTGGAGGTCGAGCGCACTGGGTTCGAAGACCTTGCCCTCGAATTCCTCATCCACCGGCTCCACCCTCACGCCTTGCACCTCGGGCAGTGCCCGCAGCCAGTCGCGCAGCTTGAGTGTCGAAACGCAGTCGTACTCGTTGTAGCGGGCGATCGCATCGCGAATCTCGGTTGCGCGCTGCACGTTGCCGTTCGCGGCCGCCACACTCGACTCCACGTACTCACCGATGGAGTCGGCGGCGTTCGTCACCCCGGCGCGCTCGGCCTCACCCATATAGAGCGGCTCAAGCTTCTTGATCGAATACGACGGCGTTCCGATGCGCAGCGCACCTCGCACGATCGGGTACAGGTCCACGAGCACGCCATCGCGCAGCAACTGGTCGACGACATCCTCACCCTCACCGTGCCGGGCGGCGATGCTCAGCAGGTGCGTCTTCTCATAGCTGGCGTAGTGATAAATGTGGAGACCCGGATGCTGCTGCCGCCGCTTCGTGACGAACTCGAGGAATGACCGCAGCGCGATCTTTTCTTCCGCGTGCGAGTGAGCCCAGAGGCAATCGAAGTCGCTCTCGGCGTCGACCCAGCCGAAGAGATAGTCGAGCCCCCAGCGCGGGACGCCACCAATTCCCGGCTCGGAGTACATCGGGTCACCCTCGAAGTCGAAGAACAGATCACCGGGGTTGGGCGCCGGCAGGCTAGCGATCGGCAGCGGGTCAACGACCACGACGGGCGGCACCGCGTGCGCGTCAGTCGGATCAACGGTGTGCTGCAGTTTGGCCTGCAGATGAAGCTTGGCGAAGCTCGCTTTCGGGATAGCCAGGTCGTCGGGTCGCTCGGAGGTTTCAGCAAGATCAGTGAGGGTGCGGATGCCCGCCGTCATGAACTTCGTACGCTGCCCGGCGCGCAGCCCTGCCACCGTAAACAGGTCATCGGCATGCTGGGAAGGTTCCTTGCAGAACTTGCAGCGGCCATCGCGCGCGTAACGCTCATCGTTCCACTCGACCGGTTTACCTTCGGCGCGGTGCTCAGCGATGATCGCGTGCATGCGGGCTCGGCGGCGCCGAAACACGGGGGCGATGTCGGCCACCGCAGCGAGCTCGGAGATGTCATTGCCGAGAATCAGCTCGACGGTGCCGTCGGCGGGAACCCCAAGCTTCTGAAGCTGCTCGTGGTACGCCGCCAGTTGCAGTAGGGCGGTGACGCGCACGTGGCGCGAGAGCTTCGAGTCGACCACCCGATAGCTGCCGTCGGGCTGCTTGACCAGAAAGTCGGCGTAACCAATGAACGGCGACTCGGGGTCGGATTCGTCAAAGAAAACGCCCTGAAAAACGACGGGTGCGCCCGCTAGAAGCGCGTCGCGCGTGCGTGCCGCGTAGTCGCGCAGCACAGCGGCATCCCGCCCCGGAGGCTTGTCGAACTCGACCATCGCGTCACCGAACTCTGCGCGGTAGCGATCCCGCAGCCGAGCCTCGTGCGCGTTGCCGAGTTCGGCCGCCCGCATGAGCATTGCGTCGTCGTCGGGCAGCGGATCGGTCGAGAACCCCAACCGCTTGTCGAGCACGCGCAGAAACCCAAACTCGCAGTTCGAGGCTTGGGTCAGATCGCTGGCGCTCGTAACGAGAGCGGACTCGGTGAGTAGGTACATGGTTCAATCAGGATATGGCTGTCCAGAGACATCCGGTCAGCGTTTCTGGCGCAGCGGCGAGCTAGAGCATCCCTACAAATGATTTACGAACTCGATCACGATTCACCTAATCTGGGCAAGTGAATCTGATCTTCCGCACCATCTTGCACCGCATCCTCAGCACACGTCGCTCGCCTCTTGGCATCACCGATGTCGGCAGCATGACGATGCGGGTGTTGCCCACCGATGTTGATCTGCTGCGCCACATGAATAACGGCCGCTATTTCTCCATCATGGATATCGGCCGCATGGACTTGCTGATTCGCGCCGGCGGCTGGCAGAAGCTCGAACGCAAGGGCTTCTATCCGGTGATGGCGAACGAGACGATCAGCTTTCGCAAGTCGCTCGATTTGTGGAAGAAGTTTCAGCTCGAATCGCGCGTCGTTGGCTACGATGAGAAGGCCGTCTTTGTCGAACAGCGCTTCGTCGTTGACGGTCAGATTTACGCGCAGGCCATGACCCGCGCCCGCTTCCTGAAGCGCGGCGGCGGCACGGTGCCGGTCGCCGAGCTTCTTGAAACCATCGGATGGGATGACGAACAGCCCGTCATGCCCGAGTGGGTTCAGGAGTGGGCCGACCACGTTGCGCTGCCCGTCAGTCGCGCCGACGCTCCATCCCTCTGGACGTAAGCGCGTTCAGAAATTTACTTGACGGTGGCGTTGTCGAACGCGGGTCGCACGGTCACCGTGTCGTAAATGATGTGTAGCCGCGTGATCAATCCGTGTTCGTCGAGTTCAGCGACATCCACCACGACGAATGGCGCGGGGACTCCGTCACTCAAGACCCAATCGAAGTTGAACCAGAAGGCGACCGTGGGGGCACCGTCTTCATTTTCTCCGCGCATCACAGATCGTAGAGTGAGGGTTGCGCTCTGCGAATCCGCGAAAAGTGCCGGATAAAACTCTGCGGGCGCACGTTCACCGTAGAGCGGTGAGATCACCACAGCGTCTTCGGCGAAGAGCGGCAAGATTGCTGCGGTGTCAGAGGCGGCCAGTGCAGCAAGGTACGTCTGAACGAGTTCCATGTGGTCAGCCTAGACCCGTGAGTGTGCGAGTGCGCGGCCACCTAGCGCGGGCAGGTAATCGTGATCGCGTCGAGAAGCAAGCGTTTGCAGTTGTTTCTACGACTTGTGCGGATATGAGAGCGCTCTCTTGACATTCAAGAGAGCGCTCTCATAAGATCAGTCTGCAATCGTGAGAGCGCTCTCATTCCTGATGGGGGACCTCTTTCGGACACCAACATCCCTCATTCACAAGGAAGTGACCGTGAAATCTCTACGACGCACCAAGATGGTTGCAGCCGTCGCAGGCGCAGCATCCATTGCCCTTCTCGCCACGGGTTGCTCGGCAACTGACGGTGGAGGTAGCGATGGCGACATCACCCTCACCGTGACCACCTTCGGCACGATGGGTCTCGACGAACTGTACGCAGCGTACGAAGCCGAGAACCCCAACATCACCATCAAGGCCACCAACATCGACACCGGTGGAAACGCCCTCACAGACTGGAAGACCAAGCAGGCCGCTGGCGCCGGTCTCCCCGACGTTCAAGCCGTTGAAGAAGGATGGCTCGGTCAGGTCATGCAGGTCTCTGACACCTTCCACGACCTTCGTGACTATGGTGCCGACGACATCAAAGACCGCTGGGTCGACTGGAAGCTGGCTCAGGGAACCGACGCAGAAGGCCGCATCATCGGCTACGGAACCGACATCGGCCCCGAAGGTCTCTGCTACAACGGAGACCTCCTGGAGGCCGCCGGCATGCCCTCTGACCGCGACGCCGTAGCCGAGCTCTTCGGTGGGGACAGCGCAACGTGGGATGACTTCTTCCAAGTTGGTAAGGACTACAACGCCGCAACCGGCAAAGCTTTCTACGACCACTCCGGATTCGTTTGGAACGCCATGGTCAACCAGCTCGACGAGGGCTACTACACCGCTGACGGTGAGCTCGACATCGAAGGCAACGCCGACCTCAAGGCTCAATGGGACAAGCTCGCCGATGGCGCAGCATCCGGCCTCTCGGCTGAGCAGACCGCGTGGGACTGGGGCGGGGGAAAGGCCTTCGTTGATGGCTCCTTCGCAACGTTCATGTGCCCCGGCTGGATGCTCGGAGTCGTCAAGGGACAGGTTGAAGCAGCAGGCGGAGACGCCAGCAGCGGCTGGGACTTCGCCGATGTCTTCCCCGGTGGAGCAGCTAACTGGGGTGGCGCCTTCCTGACCGTTCCGACCCAGTCGGAGCACCCGGAAGAGGCAGCAAAGCTTGCCGCGTACCTCACCTCGGCTGAGTCCGAAGTTGCCGCCTTCCAGGCTGCGGGAACCTTCCCCAGCGTCGTAGCAGCTCAGACGGATGACGGTGTCACCGGGAGCAGCGAACTCAGCACCTTCTTCAACGACGCTCCCGTCGGCACGATCCTCGGATCGCGCGCAGAGGGCGTCAAGGCGCAATTCAAGGGCCCGAACGACGCTGTCGTTCAGGAGCAGGTCTTTGGTCCCGCCACCAAGGAGCTCGACGCAGGCGTTGACGGTGACACGGCGTGGAACAACGCTCTTGAGGCTCTGAAGAACCTCGACCTCAACTAACCACCTAGCAACGACTGAGGCCCCCGGCGTGCCCCGTGCCGGGGGCCTCATTTCTTGAAAGCGACTTTTCTCATGACGACCACGACGAGCCCGCCTCGACCAGACACTGGTGCGGCGAAGAAACGCTCTAGGCCGACACAGGCCACGCTCACCAGACGGCAGCGTCTTAGTCGTCTCGATGTGAAAGCATCCCCCTACCTCTACATCGCCCCCTTCTTTGTGCTCTTCGCGCTCATTGGGCTCTTCCCACTCGTCTACACCTTCGTTGTCTCTCTCAACGACTGGGACATCTTGAGTGGCGCCGGCGACTGGATCGGCTTCGACAACTACATCGCCGAACTCAACGACCCCTACTTTTGGAATTCGCTCTTCAACACAATGAGCATCTTCCTGCTGAGCGCGATTCCGCAGCTCGTTGCTGCCGTTTTCATCGCGGCAGTGCTCGACCAGAACCTGCGCGCGAAGACGTTCTGGCGCATGAGCATCCTCATCCCGTACATCGTTACCCCGGTAGCGGTCGCGATCATCTTTTCGAGCGCGTTTGGCGAAAAGTACGGGCTTATTAACAACATCCTGACCTCATTCAACATTGAGCCGGTGCTCTGGAAGAGCGAAGTCTTTGCAAGCCACTTCGCGATTGCCTCGATGGTCAATTGGCGCTGGACCGGCTACAACGCCCTCATTCTTCTCGCCGCGATGCAGGCCGTTCCCCGCGACATTTACGAATCGGCAGCGCTCGACGGAGCGGGCGCTGTGCGTCGCTTCTTCTCGATGACGTTGCCGAGCATCCGCCCCACCATGATCTTTGTGATCATTACCGCCACCATCGGTGGCCTGCAGATCTTCACCGAGCCCAAGCTCTTCAACCCCACCAGCGCGAACCTGGGCGGAGCCCATCGTGAATACCAAACCACCGTGCTCTACCTGTGGGACATGGCGTTCAACCGCGGTGACTTCGGTAAAGCTTCTGCCATCGCGTGGCTGCTGTTCCTGATCATCGTCGGCTTCGGACTGTTGAACTTCGCGATCTCACGCAGGATCGCCTCCACCGAAGTCAAGGTCATCTCCAAGCGCCGCGCCAAAAAACTTGCCCGCTACCGCGCCACCACCGCGGCCAACCCGACCGGCGTGCCGGCGGCAACCGTCGTAGATGAGGAGAAGCGCTCATGAGCACCACAAGCGCCACACGTGCCCCCGATAACGTGACGGATGCGCGCCCGCACGGTCAGCAGAGCCGCCGTGGTCGTGGCCGTGCCCGCGGCCTTGCCGAGCGCCCCGGGTTCTTCGTCTACGGGATCCTGCTTGCGTTGTTCCTTGGCGGCTCCTACCCGCTGTGGTGGTCGTACATTGTCGGCTCAAGCGACAACACCGTACTCACCGAAACGTGGCCACCCTTCTTGCCCGGCGGTCGGTTCTGGATCAACGTCGGCGAAGTGCTCAACACGGTTCCCTTCTGGCAGGCGCTACTGAACAGCATCATCGTCTCGACGATCATCACGACGTCCGTCGTTTTCTTCTCCACGCTCGCCGGCTATGCCTTCGCTAAGTTGCGCTTCAGGGGCCGCGAAGGGCTCATGATCTTTGTGATCGCGACGCTCGCGGTACCGACCCAGCTGGGAGTCATCCCGCAGTTCATGCTCATGAAAGAACTCGGCTGGACCGGCACGCTCGGCGCGGTAGTGGTACCGACCCTTGTCACCGCCTTCGGGGTGTTCTTCATGCGGCAATACCTGGTGGATGTCATTCCCGATGAACTCATCGAAGCTGCCCGTGTCGACGGGGCGAACATGTTCCGCACCTTCCTCAGCGTGGGGCTTCCGGCCGCGCGCCCGGCCATGGCGATCCTCGGTCTCTTCACGTTCATGACCGCGTGGACCGACTACCTGTGGCCGCTGCTCGTTGCGCCGCAGAACCCCACTCTGCAGGTGGCGCTCAGTCAGCTGCAGAGCGCCAAATACGTCGATTACTCAGTCGTTCTTTCGGGCGCAGTATTGGCAACACTGCCACTGCTGATCGTCTTCATTCTCGCGGGACGGCAACTCGTCTCGGGCATCATGGCAGGAGCAGTAAAAGGCTAATGAATTCACTCAGTACCACCACCTGGCCGAAGGGTTTTCTCTGGGGTTCCGCTACCGCGGCTGCCCAAATTGAGGGAGCAGCTCACGAGGGCGGCAAAGAAGATTCAATCTGGGACCACTACGCCCGCCAGCCTCTTGCCGTCGCCAACGGTGACACCCCCGAAGTTGCGGTCGACCATTACCACCGCATGGCCGACGACGTTCAGCTCATGAAAGAGCTCGGCCTCGACTCATACCGCTTTTCCACAAGCTGGGCCCGAGTCGTTCCCGGCGATCGCACCCCGAACGCGGAGGGACTCGACTTCTACAGCCGTCTCGTTGACTCGCTGCTTGAGGCCGGTATCCTGCCCTGGCTCACGCTGTACCACTGGGATTTGCCGCAGGCGCTGCAGGAGAAGGGCGGATGGGCTAACCGCGATACCGCGTACCGTTTCGCTGATTACGCCGAGGCTGTCTATTCGGTATTGGGCGATCGCGTGAACCACTGGACGACCTTCAACGAGCCGCTGTGTTCGTCGCTCATCGGGTACATCGCGGGCGAGCACGCTCCCGGTCTCACCGACCCCCACCAGGGTCTTGCCGCGTTGCACCACCAGCACCTCGCGCACGGCTTGGCAGCGAATCGGTTGCGCGAGATCGCTACCGAACAGGGCCGCGAGATCGAGCTCGGCATTACGCTGAACCTCACGAACGCCGTGCCGAACGACCCGAGCGATCCCGTCGACCTCGACGCCGCTCGTCGCATCGATGGCATCTGGAACCGCATGTTCCTTGAGCCTCTCGTGCTGGGCGCCTACCCGGCCGATGTGATCGAAGACATGCGCGACTACGACTTCGAGCAGCACGTTCAGCCCGGAGACTTGGAGATCATTTCGGCGCCCATCGATTTCTTGGGCGTCAATCACTACCACGACGACAACGTGAGCGGTCATCCCGCTCCCGCTGATGCAGCACCCGGACTTCGCCCCACCACTAAGCCCGGTCGCTCCATGTTCGTCGGGAGCGAGTTTGTGACGATGCCGCCGCGTGACCTGCCTCGCACCGCGATGGATTGGGAAGTCAACCCGAGCGGTCTACACCACCTCCTTGTTCGACTCGGCCAGGAATACCCCACGCTGCCGCCGCTGTACGTCACCGAAAACGGCGCCTCGTACGACGACACTCGCGAGGGCGACTCCATCGACGACCCGAAGCGCGCTAGCTATATTGCGCAACACATTCAGGCGGTGGCGGATGCCATTGCTGACGGTGCTGATGTGCGCGGCTACTTCGTGTGGTCACTGCTCGACAACTTCGAGTGGGCCTGGGGCTACAACAAGCGTTTCGGCATCGTCTACGTCGATTACGAGACGCAGGAACGCATCCCGAAGCAGAGTGCCAAGGAGTACGCCGCGCTCATCGCGGCCACGAAAGCCGCGGTCTGATCGCTACTCTTAGAGAAACGATTAGGTAGAGAGCGAGCTCGTGGCTGAAAAATTGCGCAGCGGTTCGATGCCGACACTAGAGATGGTGGCGGCAGAGGCGGGCGTTTCGCGCGCCACCGTTTCGCGCGTGGTCAATCAGTCTCCCAAGGTGAGTCCGGATGTTGCGGCAGTTGTGCAGGCCGCGATTGAGCACCTGAACTATGTGCCCAATCGCGCTGCCCGTTCGCTCGTGAGCCGCCGCACGCAAGCCATCGCGATGGTGGTTCCGGAATCGGCAGCCAAAGTCTTCGACGACCCCTTCTTCGCTGCGGTG
This sequence comes from Salinibacterium sp. 10G20-15, assembly GCF_057365065.1. Taxonomy (NCBI): domain Bacteria; kingdom Bacillati; phylum Actinomycetota; class Actinomycetes; order Micrococcales; family Microbacteriaceae; genus Salinibacterium; species Salinibacterium sp. 10G20-15. The sequence goes on along the minus strand of NZ_CP195118.1, from coordinate 982,122 downwards.
GTGCAGGGCGTTGCGCAGTATCTCGAAGACACCGATTACACGCTCAACATGATCATCGAGTCGGGTTCGGCGTCGCACAAGACTCGTCGTTACCTCCTGGGTGGCAATGTGGATGGTGCGCTTGTCGTCTCGCACCACACCGGCGATCACTCCTACTCCGAGCTCAGCCGAAACCTTCCCGTCGTGTTCGGTGGGCGTCCGCTCAGCGACGTTGACGGCGATAACTACTACGTGGATGTCGACAACTTCACGGGAGCCTGCTCTGCCGTTGAGCATTTGGTGGCATCCGGTCGCACGCGTCTCGCTACGATTGCGGGACCGCAGGATATGCCCCCGGGTGTCGATCGCCTCTCGGCTTTTCACAGCACGCTGTCGCAGCACGGGCTCACGAGCGACCTCGTGGAGACCGGCGACTTCTCGCCGCCCTCGGGCGCCGCGGCAATGCGCCGCCTTTTGGCGCGCGGCGAACCCATCGATGGCATCTTTGCCGCCAACGACCAGATGGCGATTGGCGCGTACTCGGCCATCCGTGAAGCTGGCTTGTCGGTGCCGGGAGACATTGCCGTGGTCGGCTTCGACGACGACAACTACGGGAGCACCGCGACTCCGCCGCTCACGACCGTGCGCCAGCCGTCGGTAGAGATGGGCCGCTGCATGGCCGAGAAGATCGTGGCGCTGATTGAGAAGCGCGCTGTGGATACCGTGACGACGCTCAGTACCGAGCTCGTCATCCGCGATTCGGCGTAGCCGCTATTCCGCGGCGAACGACTGCACAACCTGTTCGAGCACTTCGCGGCACGCCACAATCGACGGCCGGCTCACGCTCGATTCGCGCACTGAGGTGAAAACCGACCGTCGCGGCAGGCCGGGCATCGGCCGCAGTTCGACGGTGGGGGTGCGGCTACCCCAGACGAGCCCCGGCAAGATGGCGGTGGCGTGGCCGGACTCGACCAGGCGGATGTGCGCCTGCAGGTCGGCGGTTTCGAAGCGTACGTCGGGCTCGATGCCGGCGCGTCGGCACTGTTGTTCTGCCCAGTGGCGGGAGGCGGTGCCGCGGGGCTCCATCACCCACGAGCTTGAGGCAGCTTCGGCGAGGGTTGTGATGTCGCTGCCGGCGGGCACAGCAAGTGACAGCTGATCGGCGTAGAGCGGGATCATGTCGAGGTCGGGATGCCGCGGCGCGGCGTGACCGGGGTACTGCTCGGCGATCACCAGATCGAATTCGCGGGTCCAGGTTTCGAAGAGGGCGCTCTCGGGCTCACGCTGCGTCATCTCGATACGGAGCTGCGGGTAGTCCTGAGCGATAACGCTGAGGGCTTGCGGGATAATGCCGAGCGCGGCCGATTGGAAGACGGCGAGTCGAACGGTGCCGCGCACTTCGGTGAGGGAGGAATGGATCTCCGCTTCCATCAGTTCGAGTCGTTCGAGAAGGGCGACGGTGTGCTCCACGAGCAGTTCGGCTTCGGGCGTCAGTTGCACACGGCGACCCGCTTTCACGAGCAGCGGAACCCGCGCTTCTTCCTCGAGAAGGGCCAGTTGTTGAGACACGGCGGAGGGGGTGTAGCTGAGGGCGCTTGCGACGGCAGCGATGGTGCCGCGAAGCTTGAGTTCTCGCAAAAGGCGCAGCCGGCGAACGTCGAGCATCTCTCCTCCAATAGTTAACTTATTCTAAGCGATATCGTGCGAATTCCGTCGCTTTTGCTAAAGGCCTTTCTGGCCGCACACTGAGAGTTCCAGCCCAACCCCCGTTCGGAGGCCTATTCTCGTGAGCATGTCAACGACTGCCGACAACCTCAGTGCTTCACACCAGCACATCGCGGATCAAACGATCAGTACCGTGCGCCGGTGGCTGGCCGAAAGTGAAGAGTTTCCCGCCGATGCGAGTGCCACGCGCCTCGCTGGCGTTCTGAAGGATCCGAACGGTCTCGAGTTCACGCTCGGGTTCATCGACACGGTCGTGCGCCCCGAAGATGTGCGCGTTGCCGGTCGCAACCTCGAGCGCCTCACCCACATCATCCCCGCGTTCCTGCCGTGGTACCTCCGCTTCGCGATCCTCGTCGGTGGCGGCTTCGCGCCGCTACTGCCCTGGATCATCGTTCCGATCGCCCGTCGGGTGCTCCGTCAGATGGTGAGCCACCTCATCATCGACGCGACGCCGTCCAAGCTCGACAAGGCGCTCACCCACCTGCGCGACAACGGTTCGAACTTGAACCTCAACCTGCTCGGTGAAGCGGTGCTCGGTGACGACGAGGCCGATCGCCGTCTAGCTGGCACCAAAGCCCTATTGCGCCGGGATGACGTCAACTATGTCTCCATCAAGGTGTCGTCGGTTGTCTCCCAACTCTCCATGTGGGCCTTCGACGAGACCGTCGACCGCGTTGTCGACCGTCTGACCCCGCTCTACATGCTCGCGCTGAACGCCCCCGACAAGAAGTTCATCAACCTCGACATGGAAGAGTTCAAAGACCTCGACCTCACCATCGCGGTCTTTGAGAAACTCATGGATCAGCCCGAACTGCTCGAACTTGAGGCCGGCATCGTGCTTCAGGCCTACCTGCCGGATGCCCTCACGGCGCTGCAGGAGTTGACTCGCTGGTCGATGGAGCGTCGCGCTCGCGGCGGCGCTGGCATTAAGGTTCGCGTCGTCAAGGGCGCCAACCTTGCCATGGAACACGTCGACGCCATCACTCACCACTGGCCGCTCGCGACGTGGGGCGCCAAGCAAGACAGCGATACTCACTACAAGCGCGTACTCGACTGGGCTTTCACTCCCGAACGCATGGACGCTGTGCGCATTGGTGTTGCCGGTCACAACCTCTTCGACATCGCTTTCGCCTGGCACCTCGCTCAAGAGCGTGGCGTTACCGAGCGCGTTGAGTTTGAGATGCTTCTCGGCATGGCCACCGGGCAGGCCGAAGCGATCAAGCGTGATGTCGGTAGTCTCCTCCTCTACACGCCCGTTGTTCAGCCGAGCGAGTTTGACTCCGCCATCAGCTACCTCGTTCGTCGCCTCGAAGAGAACGCGAGCACTGAAAACTTCATGTCGGGGCTGTTCGAGCTCTCCAGTAACGAAGCCATTTTCATCCGCGAGCGGGATCGCTTCTTGGCGTCGCTCGCAAACCTCGATAAGCCGGCTCAGACCACGAACCGCGTGCAGGATCGCACCCAGCCGGCGGCGCTGATCGGTGACCGCCCCTTCAATAACGTGGCAGATACGGATCCTGCTATCGGCGAGAACCGCACGTGGGGTCGTGCCATTCTGGCTCGCAGCGCCGATTCGCAACTTGGCATCGACTCGATCAAGGCCGGTGCGGTTACGACGCACGAACAGATGTGGAGAATCATTGCCAGTACCGCAGTCGCCGGTCGTAACTGGGGTGGGATGCCCGCAGCCGAGCGCGCTGCCATTCTGCACCGCGCCGGTGATTCGATGGAGAAGTCCCGTGCTCGCCTCATTGAGATTATGGCGAACGAGGCCGGCAAGACGATCGCCGAGGGCGACGTTGAGGTTAGTGAAGCCATCGACTTCGCGCATTACTACGCTGAGCGCGCTCGTGACCTCGAAACCATCGAGGATGCGAAGTTCGTGCCCTCCGCTCTGACCGTGGTGACCCCGCCGTGGAACTTCCCGGTAGCTATTCCCGCCGGCAGCGTGCTTTCCGCGCTCGCTGCGGGAAGTGGTGTCATCATCAAGCCAGCCAAGCTCTCGCAGCGCAGCGCCGCCGTCATGGTGGAAGCTCTCTGGGAGGCTGGTGTGCCGCGCGAAGTTCTCGTTCTTGTCGACCTCAAAGATCGCGAGCTGGGGCGCACCCTCATCGCCGACCCCGCCGTCGACCGCGTCATCCTCACGGGGGCGTGGGAGACCGCTGCGATGTTCCGCGAATGGCGCAGCGACCTGCCGATCCTCGCGGAAACCAGCGGCAAGAACGCGATCATCGTCACTCCGAGCGCCGACCTTGACCTTGCTGTAGCGGATGTCACCAAGAGCGCGTTTGGCCACGCCGGCCAAAAATGCTCGGCTGCTTCTCTTGTGATTCTTGTCGGATCAGTGGGCACAAGCGAGCGCTTCGAACGCCAACTCGTCGACTCGGTACGCACGCTGCGCGTGGGGCTTCCGCAGAACCCCCTCACCACCATGGGTCCGATTGTGGAGCCCGCCCAGGGCAAGCTGCTCGGCGCGCTCACCACTCTCGCTCCCGGTGAAAGCTGGCTTGTGAAGCCTCGCCAGCTCGACGACGAAGGCAAGCAGTGGACCCCCGGCGTTCGCACTGGCGTTGTTCCCGGCAGTGAATTCCACATGACGGAATACTTTGGCCCCGTGCTCGGCATCATGCGCGCCAAGAACTTGGCTGAAGCAATCGAGATTCAGAACGCCGTGGATTACGGGCTCACGGCGGGCATCCACTCTCTCGATCCCGACGAAGTCGCTCGGTGGCTCGACGAAGTTGAGGCCGGAAACGCCTACGTCAACCGCGGAATCACGGGAGCTATCGTCCGGCGTCAGCCCTTTGGCGGCTGGAAGCGTTCGACCGTGGGCCGCAGCGCCAAGGCTGGTGGCCCCAACTACCTGATGACGTTGGGCGAATGGGAAGCCGTTGAGCAGCCCACGTCGGGCAACATTCAGGTGCGCGGCCTGAGTGATCAGGTGTCGTCGGTCATCAAGAAGGCACAGTCGGGCATGGAATTTGATGAGTTCGACCGTGTTCGCCGTGCCGCGGAAAGCGATCAGCGTGCGTGGGAGACCGAGTTCGGTGTCAGCCGCGATGTGTCGAACCTTGGGGTAGAGCGCAACGTGTTCCGCTACCGTCCGGTGCCGGTGACTATTCGTCTCTCGGAGGGCGAACCGCTTGGCCTCCTGGTGCGCATGATTGCCGGTGCGGCTCGCATCGGTTCCACGATCCACATCAGCTCGGCCGTTCCGCTGCCATCACTGCTCACCGAATCGTTCGACTCGGGCACCGCGGTGTCGGTGGCCGACGTCGTCGTCGAGTCGGATGCTCGTTGGCTTGAACGTGCTGCACAGAATGGCCTCAAGACAAGTCGCGTTCGCCTCATCGGGGGCTCGGCCGTCGCGCTCTCGGAAGCGGTTAAGGGCAACCCTGACGTCGCGATCTGGAGCGGTCCAGTCACAACGTCGGGTCGCGTCGAACTGTTGATCTTTGTGCACGAGCAGTCGCTCTCGATCACAGCTCACCGTTTCGGAAACCCCGACCCGGCGATGGCGGCCCTCGAGGTCTAAGGGCGTTCGTCAACCCAGCTCACGTTGGTGCGCGGGGATTCGCTTGAGCGAGTCCTCGCGCACTGTCCTCGCCGTCGCTTAGCCTAAGAAGATGATCCCTTCGATTGCGCTCAACGACGGCCACAGCATCCCCCAACTCGGTCTCGGCACGTGGCCCCTCGGCGACGCTGAAGTCGCTGTTGTTGTTCCGACCGCCATCGAGCTCGGGTACCGCCACATCGACACGGCAGCCAAGTACGGCAACGAAGCGGGCGTGGGTGAGGGCATCCGGCGCAGCGGTATTGATCGCGACGAACTCTTCGTCACGACTAAGTTGGATGGGCAATATCAGGGTGAGGATCGCGCAATCGAGGGCCTGCGGGGCAGCCTCGAACGCCTTGACCTCGAGTTCGTTGACCTGCTGCTGATTCACTGGCCGCTGCCTGACCGCGGCGATTTCCTCTCGACGTGGCGCACCTTCGAGAAGCTTCAGGCGGAGGGCTTCACCCGCTCCATCGGTGTCTCCAACTTCAAGCCGGCCCACCTTGATGTGCTGCTGGATGCTGGGGCCACCGTCCCGGCCGTCAACCAGGTCGACCTCTCGCCGACCAACGCTCGCCTCGACGACCGGGCGTACCACGACTCCCGCGGAATCGTCACGGAAGCGTGGAGCCCCATCAAGAGCGTGCTTGACCAGCCCGTGTTGCTTGAGATCGCGGAAAAGCACGAACGATCGGCCGCTCAGGTCGCACTGCGCTGGCACCTGCAAAACGGCATCGTCGCTATTCCGAAGTCGGCTAACCCCGAGAGGCTGGCCGACAACATTGCGGTCTTCGACTTCGAACTCGACTCGCGCGACCTCGACGCCATCGCGGCGATCGACGTACCGGGGTCAGGCGTCGACTCCGACCAGATCGGTCACTAGCGAGCCATCCACCATGGTCACAACCGCGTGCATGCGCGGAAGGTGAACGAGATCGTGGGTCACGAGCAGCGTTGAGGTGTTGCGCTCGTCGGTGAGGCGCAGGATGAGCTCAATGATGCTCGCACCGCGCTCTTGATCGAGAGCACTCGTCGGTTCGTCCACGAGCAGCACCTTTGGGTCGTTCATGAGGGCGCGCGCGATGTTGATGCGTTGGCGCTGACCGCCCGAGAGCTGATGCGGTCGCTTGTGAGCCTGATCGGCGAGACCCACGGCATCCAGCAGTTCACGAGAGTGAGCGGCAACCTCGGCCCGCTTGCGGCGGCTGTGCGGGGCTCCGAGTTCGTTCATGACGGCGAGCTGTTCCAGCGCGGTCAGCGAGGGCAGCAGGTTCGACTGCTGAAACACGATGCCGATGCTGTCGCGGCGCAGCACCGTCGCTTCGGTTGCCGACAGTTGGGCGGCATCCACATCGTCGATCATGACGCGACCAGAGTCGGGGCGGATGAGGGTGGCGGCTACTGCAAGCAGGCTCGACTTGCCCGAACCGCTCGGCCCTGTAATGCCGGTGACCGTACCGGGGTGGGCACTGAGCGTGACGTGGTCGACCGCGGTGACGCGGCCTTCGCCGTCGGGAAAGGTGAGAGTGACGTTGTCGAGAGTGATCATCGGGTGCTCCCTAGGGCAGTGAGTGGATCGGCGGTGGTGACGGAACGCAGGGCGAAGGCGGCGCCGGCGAGGCCGAGCACAATCATCACGCCTGCCGGCAGCAGGGTGGTGAACGGGCTCAGGATGAACGGGAGCGCGTCACCCAGGAGGGCGCCGAGCAACGCCGTTACCCCGATGCCTATCCCGACACCGATCAGCAGCACGATGAGGGCCTGCCCGAGGGCATCGCGGATGAGCGACGGGGTGGATGCTCCGAGCGCTTTCAGCATCGCAATGTCTGCTTTGCGCTGCATCGTCCACACGGTGAAGAACGCGCCGATGACGAGGGCGGAGATTCCGAATAGCATCGCGACCATCATGAGCAACGAACCGATCTCCGAGCGGAACGAACTGACAGCGGTCAGCGACAGCAGAACGGAGTTGCTGAGAGTGTCGGCGTCGGCGTTGATGGCATCCCAGTCGGCATCGCCGGTGACCGCGATGGCGGTGGCGTAGGCATCCGGGTTGCCGGTCGTGGCGGAGTAACCCTGCCAGTCGTCGAGCGTCAGCTGCACGACGGGCGTGTGGTTGTACCACCAATTGCCGCTGACCTTCTCAACCGTGTACTCGGTGCCGGCGATCGTGATGGTGTCGCCGGTGGTGACGTCGAGGCTGGCGGCGGCATCCTCGGAGAGTCCGACCTTGCCGTTGCCAGTCGGAGCAGTGTCGTCGAAGCCTGCGACAACGCCGAAGATCGCGATGGCGGTGCTGGAGTTGGGGGATTCCGCCTTGGTTTGCGAGACTCCGATGGGGTTGGCCGAGACCACACCGTCGGCGTCAGCCCACGTCGTCGCTTGCTTTTCGGTGACGTTCGAGTCGGAGAAGCTCGCCTCATCCGCCCCCTTGCTGCTCGGGGTCGCGAACACGAGTTGGTCGGCGGGGAGTGAGAGAACACCAGAAACGTTTTGAGCTGCGAGCCCCCCAGTGAGGCCGCTGAGAAATCCGACGAGCACAGTGATGAGGGCAACGACGGTGCCAATGAGCAAAAATCGTCCGCGGGCAAAGCGCAGATCGCGCCACGCAACAAACATGGGGAAGTCCTTTCGGCGTCGACGGTGAGCGACAGTAACCAGCATCCTCGGCAGTGGACGGCAGGGCATCGGCCGAGAGAGTGCACTTGCGAACGCTAAGTGCGGAGCCCACAATCATCCTTTCGGTGGATAGGAGCGGTCGTGGGCGGCAGTAGGGTCGAAGAGTGAGCCACACCGCGTTGACCCCTGTCTTTGTGGGCTTGCGCACCAGTTTGCACATTCTCTTTGTCGCTCTCACGGTGTTGGTTGTCGTGCGGGCTCTCGTGGATGGCAATCCCTACACGGCCGCGGTGATCGCCCTCTCTGCAGTTCTGCTCGTCACCTATGGTTTCGGCGGATACTTGGCCCGGCACGCCATGAGTTCGGGAGCGAGTGCTCAGTCAGCCACCGCCTACGTGTGGGCGCTCGTGCTGTCAGCCGAGTGGCTCGCGTTGGTGTGGTTGAGCCCGGATGCCGCCTACCTCGTGTTTCCCCTGTTCTTTCTTTATCTGCACCTGTTGCCACGCGGCTGGCGCACCCTCGCCGTACTGGGATCAACGTTGCTGGCCATCGCAGCCCTCGGGCTCCACAGCGAGTGGACGGTCGGCGGAGTGGTCGGCCCCCTCGTCGGCGCGGGCGTCGCGATCGTGATCGGTCTCGGCTACAAATCGCTCGCGGCCGAGGCGGCGGAACGCGAACTGTTGGTGAAGCAACTCCTCGAGACGCGTGACCAGCTGGCGCAGACCGAACGTGAATCCGGGGTGCTGGCGGAGCGATCAAGACTCGCGCGCGAGATTCATGACACCGTCGCTCAAGGGTTGTCGAGCATCCAGATGTTGCTGCACGCTGCGGAGCGCGCTGACCCGGATGCCGCTGGCCTCGAGCATGTGCGTCTGGCTCGGGAGACTGCCGCCGCCAACTTGGCCGACACTCGTAACTTCATCCGCGAGCTCGCCCCGGCAGCCCTCGTGGACCAGGGGATCGGGGCAGCGTTGCGCCGCCTTGCAGACACTCAGTGGCAGAGCTCCGAGCGCGAAGTGCGCGTTCGCGTGGCGGATGCGCTCGACCTTCCGATGCCCGTGCAGACCGCGCTGTTGCGAATCGCGCAGGGAGCAATGGCGAACGTCGTGCAGCACTCCGAAGCGACGCAGGCAACTCTCTCGATTGAACGCGATCGTTCGCATGTGCGGCTGACTATCGCCGATAACGGTCGCGGTTTTGACCCCGCCGTGGTCGAGGATGCCTCGGCGCGAGGTTTCTCGGATTCATTCGGACTCACGGCTACGCGCGAGCGAGTCGAGCAGCTTGATGGCGCGCTGACGGTCGAGTCGAAGGCGGGCGAGGGCACCACGGTGACAGTCACTCTGACGGTGGCTCCGCGTGCGGTTGCTGGTTCTGTTGCGGACGCGACCGAGCCGGGGGAGCGCGCATGATTCGGGTAGCGATTGCCGACGATCATCCGGTGGTCCGTGCTGGCTTGCGGGCACTGCTGGAGCACGAAGACGACCTGACGGTGGTCGGCGAGGCCGCGACTCCGGATGAGGCGTTCGCGCTCGTGCAGTCGGTGCACCCGAGTGTGGTGCTGATGGATCTGCAGTTTGGGGCGCAGGAGACCGGCGCCGATGTTACCCGCCGCATCCGTGCCTTGGAGGCTGCCCCCTACGTTTTGGTGCTGACCAACTACGACACCGATGGCGACATTCTGGGTGCGGTCGAGGCCGGCGCGAGTGGCTACTTGCTTAAGGATGCTCCGCCGCACGAGTTGATCGCAGCAGTGCGTGCTGCGGCCGCGGGGGAGAGTGCCCTCGCGCCCGTCATTGCGGGGCGGCTGCTCGATCGGATGCGGGCGCCGCAAGTGAGCCTCAGTAAACGCGAGATCGAAGTGCTGGAGCGGGTTGCTGCCGGGATGTCGAACGCGGCGATCGCCGGAGAGATGTTCGTGTCGCAGACCACGGTCAAGTCGCACCTCGTGCACATCTTTTCGAAGCTGAACGTGTCATCGCGCACCGCTGCGGTGTCGAAGGCGCGCGAACTGGGAGTGCTGCGGTAGCTCGCAGCTGCGCTGCTAATTTTTGAGCGCGATGGTGATGAAGCGCAGGGCTTCGTCGTCGCTGATACCGAGTTCGGCAGCACGACTGGCGTACGCCTTGGCATCGAGCTGAAGCAGGGCGGCGGCATCGCCGGGCTGGGCTTTGACGACGGTACCGTTGCGGCCACGCGAGAGCAGGAAGCCGTCAGCCTCAAGCTCGCGGTAGGCGCGGGCCACAGTGTTGGGCGCAATGCCAAGGTCGCTCGCGAGTTGGCGCACCGTGGCGAGCTTGGTGCCGGCGAGCAATTCGCCGCTGGCGATCTGAGCAATCGCTTGAGCTTTAATCTGCTCAAAAGGAGGGATCGATGCGGAGGTGTCGATCTCGAAAGTAACGGGACTTTCGGTCGGGGTGCGACGCCAAGAATCAGCCATGGTTGATTGTCTCACACGGTGTTTGGCGGCATCCGGGCTGTTTATAACTCGTAATGTGTGGCCCCGACCCGCGCTTTCGCCCGTAGTTTCTCGGTGGGCCTCAGGCGCTTGCACTCGCTGGTCAGTGGCGCCTAAAGTCAACTAATGGTGATGGATGCTCACGCTCTGCTCGCAGGACCGCGCGGCCGCCGTCTTTGCTGGGCAGCGGCGTGCCACGACCCGCACAATGAGCGCCCTGAGGTTGCGGCGTTCAATTACCTGCTCGGATGGGCCACCCATCAGCTCGAAAAAGCCCGTGGCCAGGAGGGCACCATCTTCGGTTGGGGCATCCCCGATCCGCTTCCTGAACCCACTGTCGAAGAGGTCGTCGAGGCGCTTGAAGCGATCCCGCTGACTTCTCTGCCCGCACTCACTTCTGCCGATCTTCTCGAAGCTTTGGGCACCTCCGTCGACAACGCGCGTTACTGGCAGGAGCCCGATGGCACCGACGAGTTGTTGTCGGATGCTCGGCTCAAGCCCGCGCTCGAACGCATCGCTGAGCATCTTGTGGTCTTGCCGGCGGTGGCGTGGTGGAGCGACGGTGTTGCCGCCGAGCAGTGGGCTGTGCAGTTTCGCGATTCCGTTCTCCAGCGAGCAGCCCCCAGGGGGCTGGCGCGGATCTTCGACCAGTGGCGCACAGCGGCTGACGAAGAAGAGGAGCGCTTTATCGAGTACTACTCGGCTGATTCGGCAGGAAATCTGTCGGGAACATGGTGGTCCCGACCTCCCCTTGAACTGGCGATGTCAACCCGCGCACTGCCCGAGGAGGCGCCGGTCGGTGTGTGGCTGGTCGAGGATCGCATAGATAGCGATCCAGCCGATGTGCGGCCAGTGCACTTTGCGCGCTCCGTCCGGGTGTTTGAGATCAGTGGCGCCGAGTCATGGGCCGAGTTGTGTCGCACGTATCCTTTGGATGTCAGCGCTGGGCGTCGTTATGACTGGTTTCTGACGACGGGTCGTACGGGGGCGTGGACGATGCCGGACTGGTCGTTGGTCGCTCGTGACTTTGACGCGGTGCACCTGTCGGTCGCGGCTTATCTCTCTGCAGCAGGCACAGCCATTCCAATTGACAGCGACACCGCGAGCGTGATCGCTGGCTGGGACCCGGACGCGACATATTGGCTGACGGATGTGGTGCTGGGAGAGTTTTCGGAGACGAGTTGGACACTGGATGAACGCACGCGGCGATGGGCTGCCACCGCGCATCAGTAGTCGGGCGATCGCACGACAAACGCCCTCTCCCGCCGCGTGAAATACGCGGAGGAGAGGGCGTTTGTGGTGAGTTCGTGAACGAACCTTAGGCGTCGCGACGCTTGATGAGGGCGGCGGCGGCGATGAACAACACAACCACCCAGGCGACGAGCACCAAGAACCCCTGCGTGGCATCGAGGCTGATGATGTCAGAGCCCGTGGGGACCGGCGGGCCGCCCATAAACGATCCATCACCGATGGCGTACATGAGTGCTCCCGCATTCGACGGCAAGAACGCTGACAGGTTCTGAACCCACACGGCCTGGGTGATGGCGGCGAGGATCCCGAGCACGGTTGGCACGACGAGGATCAGTCCTAAGACTGTTGCGATGCCGCCCGCGCTGTTGCGAAGGATCGCACCGAAGCCAAAGGCAAGCAGGGCGACAAGGGTGAGGTAGCCGGCTCCGCCAACGAGGGCGCGCATAACTTCGCCATCCAGGAGCTGACCTTCAACGCCTTGGCCGGCGAGAATGGGGGCCGTGATCAGCGCAGTGGCCACGATCGATCCAAGGCTCACCACGAAAGTCGCCAGTGCCAGCACGAACGCTTTGGCAAAGAAGGCAGGCAATCGCTTTGGCACTGCGGCGAACGTAGAACGGATCATGCCGGTCGTGTATTCACCGCTGATGATGAGCACACCGAGCACAGCGGCGACAAGTTGCGTGAAGCTCACACCAAGGGTTGCCACCATGACGGTGAACGACTTCTGGGTCTCTGTGTCAATTGCCGGGCCACCGGAGGTGTCGAACGTGACTGCCATGAGCAAGCCGAAGGCCACCGTAAGCAATACGAAAATAGCGAACAACCACAGAGTTGAACGCAGAGTGCGCAGCTTGATCCATTCGGAACGTACGACGCGGGCGAAGTTCAGACGAGTTGCACCCTGAACTCGTGCGTTCTGAGCGCCCGAGGGCTGGGGGGCTTCGAGGGTAGTCGTGGTCATCGGGAAACCTCCGAGTGGTATTCGACGTCGTCTTGCGTGAGTTCTAGGTAGGCGTCTTCGAGCGAAGCCGACAGGGGAGTGAGTTCGTGCAAGACAATCCCGGACTGTGCTGCTGCTTCACCGATCTGAGCGGATGCCAGCCCGGCGATGTTCAGAACGTCGCCTTCGATGCTGGTGATGGTGGCGTCGCTGCCCGAGAGTCGGTTGGCGAGCTCGGCAGCCTGCGGCGTGCGCACGCGCACGGCGGTGCCGGTGGCGATAGCGAGAATCTCGCTCACTGGGGCATCCGCAATGATGCGGCCACGGCCCAGCACGATCAGGTGATCAGCGGTTTGCGCCATCTCGCTCATCAGGTGTGAGGAGAGGAAGATTGTGCGGCCTTCGGAGGCGAGCTGCCGGGTGAGCTTGCGTACCCACATGACACCTTCGGGGTCGAGGCCGTTGACGGGCTCGTCGAGAATCAGTGTTTGTGGGTCACCGAGCAGGGCGGCAGCAGTTCCGAGACGCTGCCCCATTCCGAGCGAGAATCCGCCAACGCGTTTCTTCGCGACGGACTCGAGGCCAGTCATGGCGATGACTTCATTGACGCGAGCTTTGCCGATGCCGTGGGTCGCGCCCATCGCGAGCAAATGGTTGTAGGCGGTGCGACCGGTATGGATTGCTTTCGCATCGAGGAGGGCACCCACTTCGTGCATGGGGTTGTGGTGCTGGGCGTACTGCTTGCCGTTGACGGTCACAGAACCGGAGTCGGGACGATCGAGCCCGATGATTGTGCGCATGGTGGTGGACTTGCCGGCACCGTTGGGGCCCAGAAAGCCGGTGACGAGACCGGGACGGATGGTCGCGGTGATGTTATCGACGGCAGTTTTGGCGCCGTACCTCTTGGTTAATCCTTGAATTTCGATCATGTTTTAAGTTTAGGGGCGTTCCGGCGTAAACGCGTCCCCCACAAGGATGACTTTGGTGGCCGAAGGATGATCTTTGTGCCCGCGGCGTGCTAGTTGTGCGCCGAGCGCGCGTATAACATGAGCACATGTCTGATTTCACGGGTCGCCAGTTGATCACCGTCGCCGTCCCCGGCACTGACATGGAGGCCGCGGCGGCGGCCCTGCGCAAGAAGCTGGCCGAGTATCCCGACGCTCGCGTCACGGCCCTGACGCAGCGTTCGACCAGCCTGTGGGCTGGCATCTTTTCGCAAAACATCCAGCTTCTGGCGGCGATCGAATACACCGAATAGCTCGGCTGTCGCTGCGGGCGGCGATGCGCACCCCGCTATCGCTGCCTCATGTCAGCTACCGCAGTCAGCCTTACCTCCGCCCTGGCCAGCATCTCTGAGCGCTGGCAGCCGCACCGAGTTGCAAGAGTCAACGATCACGATGTGAAGATCGTGAAGCTGCAGGGCGAGTTCGTGTGGCATTCGCACCCCGAAACGGATGAACTGTTTCTGGTGGTGGAGGGGGAGCTCACGATCCAACTGCGGGATCGCGACGTCGTGCTCGGCCCTAACGAACTCTTTGTGATTCCGCGCGGCGTCGAGCATTGCCCGAAGGCTGAGCAGGAGGTGTCCGCCATCATCATCGAGCTGGGTGGAACGGTGAACACCGGCGACGCTGGCGGTGATCGAACCTCGCCCCTGCGCGAATTGAGCTAGCCCACAACGTGTAATGCTCGACATTTTCTCGATTTTCGCCGTAGCCTAGGGGAGTCATGAACAATCACGAGAGGACGCAGATGTCACAGGAGTCAATGACGGAGACGGCGGATTCCCCGGACCTGACTCAGGCCAAAGAGATCGTGGCGCGCATCCAGCGACTGATCATCACGGCAGCGCTCGCGGCTTTCGGCTACGGCGCCTTTCTGGTGGCGAGCAAAGGCATTTGTGCGGGCGGATTTAATGGTGACGGTGACTTCATCGATGCGGATGGCAACGTCACCGAGAGTGTGCCGCAGTGCATCTCCCTCACGCTCGGGCCGAGTGGTGTCATCTACATTGCGATCGCCGTCATCGCGATTCTTGCGATCCGTGCTGTGCAGCGCCGCGCGAGTACGGTGGCGGAGGCGATGCGCTATCTCGACCGTGCCGCTGCCAGCATCGTGATCTTGGCCGTCGCATCCTTGGTCATCAGCTATGTTTGGTTCTCGCTTATTCCGATCACGGACTGGAATGGCAGTGGAACTTTCTTCTTTCCTTTCCCCTTCGGTGCGGTAGACGTCGACATTTCGCCGATGCAGTCGCCGTAAGCCGGGTGCGCGGTTAGCTGGGAGAATTGATCCCATGACCGCCACTGCCACGCCGGCCCGCCTTCGCGCTGCTGCGATTGCGACGTTTCTCGTTTTCGGAATCAACGGCCTGGTGTTCGCCAGCTGGGCGGCCCGCATCCCCGCCGTCACAGAAACCCTGAGCCTCACGCCGGGGCAGATGGGCGGACTGCTGCTGTGCCTCGCCGTGGGCTCTCTTATCGCGCTCCCGACGGCGGGCTTCATCACTGAGCGAATCGGTGCCGCCAACACAGTGCGAGTCGCCGGCCTCATCGCGGCGCTCGCCGCGGCAGGCGTCGCGCTCTCGCTTTCTGCTGCAACCACCATGGGCACTGCCATATCGCTCTTCATCTTCGGTATCGGCATCGGGCTCTGGGATGTCGCGATCAATATCGAAGGTGCCCACGTTGAACACAGGCTGGGGCGCACCATCATGCCGCAGTTGCACGCCGCTTTCAGCGGGGGAGCGTTCCTCGGAGCCATCATCGGTGCGGGCCTTGCCAACATCGGTATCGGGCTACCGGCTCACCTCTTCGTCATCGCTGCTGTTGTTGCGGTGGCGACGCAATGGCTTCCGCGTTACTTTGTGCCGCGCATCCCGGAGCCGACTCAGCCCACAGGCGACGTTGCTTCGCCCAAGGCGCGCAGCGCGTGGAGTGACCGCCGCACCCTGCTCATTGGTGTTGTGGTGCTCGGGGCGACGCTCACCGAAGGCGCCGGGAATGACTGGATCGCCAAGGCCGCGGTCGACGGACTCGAGGTCACCGAAGCCAACGGTGCCTTCATGTTCGCCACCTTCGTGCTGGCGATGACCGCTATGCGCCTCTTCGGCGGCCGAGCGATTGATGCTTTCGGTCGTGTCGTGGTGCTGCGGGGAAGCATGGCCGCTGCCGCCATTGGCCTCACCGTTTTCGTGGTCGCCCCCACCCTCTGGCTCGCCCTGATCGGTGTGGCGCTCTGGGGAGTTGGGGCCGCGCTCGCCTTCCCAATGGGGATGTCGGCAGCGGCCGATGACCCGAAGCACGCTGCGGCCAGAGTCTCTGTCGTCGCCACTATCGGCTACGTGGCCTTCCTTGCCGGACCGCCACTGCTGGGATTCCTCGGCGACGTCGTCGGAATCAGGGGCGCTCTGCTCGCGATCGGAGTGCCGATCGTGGTGGCACTCGTGCTTGCCGGCGCGGCGAAACCGCTGCCGAAGAAGTAGCTCAGCGCCCGTGCGAAGGCCGCCGGGGAGTCAGCTCAGGACTTAGACGCCGGGGAGTCATCTCAGGACTTAACGGTTTCGTCGACGATGCCCACGAAACGGCTGCCAATGCCGTCGACTTCGGAGCGGTACACGCCCTCAGCCGGCTCGGGGAGCTCCGTGGGGGAGTGCCAATCGCACGAGAGGTACGTGAACGCGGGCCACCACTTCTTGGGGCGAGCCGCCTCCGTGAAGCCGCAGACCGTGCAGGTCAGCTGCATCCACACAGGGCGCTTGCCGGTGCGGTTGGCGCGCGACTGAACCAGCCACGCTGGCGGGTTGGTTTCAAGTTCTTCGAACTCGGCATCCGACATCCGCGACGGAATGCCGTGCCTCGTGGCCATCTCCAGAGGGATGTCGAGGCGAAGCGCAGCTTCCCGTTTCGTAATCATGCTTCTACGGTACGCGACCCGGGCCGCCGCAGCAGCCTCCAACGGGCCTGCGCGCTAGCTGATGTAGACCTTGCGCAGCGTTTCGGTGATGGTCCAGGTGGTCTGCATGCCGTCGGTGAGCCGCACAACATCGCCGGGGCCGACAACGACGGTGCGATCATCCGCAGCGTAATGGATGCTGGCGCGCCCGCTAATCACGACAAAGACCTCATCGACCTCGGTGTCTGTTGCGGTGCCCACGCTCATCTCCCAGACGCCGATCTTGCTGTCGCCGAGGGTGTCGAGCACGGCGTAGCCCGCGGTGGGAGTGCCCTCCACCACCTCAGCCGCATCCAGTGCTTCGTGGGTGACGGGGACGGCGCTCGCCGCGAGGGGCGTGCCGGGGGTGAGAAGCGCTGCGGGTTCAGTCATGGGCTCAGCCTATGAGACTGGGCTGCAGATCGCGCAGGGTGCGACGGTGGGTCATGCGTGTCACTCCGATCGCGGCGAAAATCAGTGCACCACCGAGCCAGGCGCCGAGCACGAGAGCGTCGGTGCCGACCCGCGCAAGGTCGCCGCCGTACATGAGCTGGCGCATAGCATCCACGACGTAGCCCATCGGCAGAACGTGGTGCAGGGCGGCCAGCGGTGCGGGCAGAGTTTGCCACGGGAAGGTGCCGCCGGCGGTCACGAGTTGCAGCACCATGAGCACGAGCCCTAGGAATTGGCCGACGGAGCCGAACCAAATGTTGAGGGCGAGAATGATCGCCGCGTAGGTGAAGCTCGCTGCCACCATTACGCCGAGGGTGCCGACGGGATGCGTGAAGTTGAAGCCGAGAGCGATCGCGAGAATGCCGAACAGGGCGACCATCTGAAGCGCGCCCAGAATGGCGGGCGTGAGCCACCCCGCCAAGGTGACCCGGATTGGCGAACGCAGGGCCGTCACGGCACGCTTGGAGACGGGTTTCACGATGAGAAACAGCGCGTAGATTCCGATCCAGCCGGCCAGAGCGGTGAAGAACGGGGCGAGACCGGCGCCGTAGTTGCCGGCGGCGGTCACGGAACTTGTCTCGACGGCGACCGGATCAGCGATGGCTTCGGCTTGCAGGGCGCGAAGGTCGGCGCTGGAATCGGGCAATGCCTCCACGCCACTCGCGAGGCCGTCGCGCAGCTCGGCGGTGCCGTCGGAGAGCGTGGAGAGTCCGCTTTCGAGAGTGCTGACGCCAGCGCTGAGCTGGGATGCTCCGGATGTTGCGCTGCCGGTCGCTGTGGCAATCTGCTGCGCCCCCGAGGCGAGCTCAGCCGCGCTACTCGCGAGCGTGTTCGCGCCCGCGGCAAGTTCATCGACCTGAGCCACCGCGGACTGCACGGTGCCGTTTCCCTCCGCGATGCGATCACTGAGGGGGTCGAGGGCAGAGAGCACCTCGTCGATCTGAGTGGTGTCGAGGCCCTGCTCGGTGAGCGCGGCGACGAGGTCGGCGCGGGCGGTGGGCAGAGCATCCGCAATGGTTTGGGCAGCCGTGCCCGCGCGATCGGCGTAACCGGCAAGCTCGGTGTTGCCGGCAGCGACCTGGGCGGCTCCGGCAGAAAGCTGGTCGGCTCCGCTGGCGAGGCTGCTGGTCGCGGTGCTGAGTTTGGTCAATCCCGAGGCGAGCGTGCTCGCGCCATCCGATAGTTCATCGGCGCCCGAAACGGCGTCGCGCGAGCCGTCGAGTAACTGCGAAGCGCCATCGGCGGCATCCGACAGTTCAGAGCGGATGTCAGAGATAGCCGTCAGCAAAGTGCCGGCCGCTTCTTCTCCCACGAGTTCCGCTACCGAGCGCCGAATCTGTTCCACCGCCTGCTTGCCAATCGTGGACGCGAGGTAGTTATTGGCGTCGTTGGTTTCGAGGTCGATCTCAGCTTGATGCGGGTCGGTGCCCGCGATGGAAGTGAGGGCATCCGAGAAGTCGTGGGGGATCGTGACAGTGAAGTCGACGCTACCCTCGGCGAGGGCCGTTTCAGCTTCGCCGGGAGTGAGCACGTGCCACTCAAAGTCGTTGCCCTTGAGGAGATCATTGGCGACTTCGTGGCCGTAGTTCACGGCTTCGGTCTCGCCATCGGCGGGCACCCCGTCGTCGGTGACGACAAGCCCGACGGGAACTTCCGCGAAGCTGCCGTACGGGTCTTGGTTCGCCCAGAGATACACGCCGCCGTAGAGCACCGGCACGAGCATGAGCGCGAGCAAGGCCAGCATGGCCATGCGTGACGAGGTGAGTCGCCGCAGTTCAGCGGCGATCATGGAGGGAACCTTCATGCGTTTTCTACTCCTACGCCGCCGCCACTTTGGGCCCAGGCGGCGGTGCGTTCATCGAATGCTCCGAGGCTGTTGCGCAGGGTTTGCTCGGCGGCTTCAGCTCGCAGGATCACATCGGCGTGCGTGATCGCCCACTCCGAAGCACGACCGGCAACAGCCAGCACGGCAAAGCCACGGTCGGCGAACTCGCCAAACAGTGTCCACCAGTCGAGTGGCTGGCCGCCGTGACGATCGGGTGCCGTCACGACCAGACCCTCGACGTGCGGGCGCAGCACAGCAAGCTCACACAGCACCCGCAAGCGCGTCGTGGGTTCGATGTCCGCAATGGCGGTGGAGGCGAGAGGGCGGAGGCCCTGCTCATCCAGCCAGCGGCGCGCGGCGAGCGGGTCGGCGCGCTGGCCAGCGAACATCAGCTCTTCGGCGACGACGCCCACGAGTGGTACTCCGGCGTCCGGGTCAGAGACGCCGGGAGCGTCAACGAGAGCGACGCGGCGACGGAGCGCTCGGGCATCCTGCCGCCCGTCGATCGTGACGGTGCCAGTCGAGGGGCGCATGCGACCAGACGCGATAAGGCCAAGAACGGTAGGGCGCTGCTCGGTTTCAGCGACGGCCAGCGTCACGCTGCCGCTGACGAAGGTGGTGGATGTCGCGGGCAAGTCTTCGGCGTTGCGACCCTGAGTGACGCCGCTGAGTTCGACCCGCATCAGCGCTCGACCTCGGTTGCTGGTGCGGCTTCCGCGGCAGGGTCGCCCAGGATCTCGGGATGCTGCTCGAGCAGCGCGACGGTTTCACGCCACGAGAGGCCAGCCATGCTGAGCGTGGTGCGCACGGCGAGCGAACGTGCTTCGGGCAGGGCGGCATCAACGCGAGTGATGGCGGCACGGGCGGCCTCTTCGACGAGGCGGGCGAGCGTGGCAACATCCACATCGGTGCGCAGAGTGTTGTCGTCTTGCCCGCGCTGCAGAATCGCGGCGACAGCGGCCCGCAGCGGCGCGAGAGCCTTGCCGGTGGAGGCGAGGTGCGCGTCGTCGAGGGCGATGGATGCCGCGACCTGAACGTGGGCGGCCTCCTGCCAGAGCAACGAGGTGAGTCGCGCAAGGGCGAGCTGAGCATCCGCGTCGGTGACGCTGAGGGCGATGCGGTTGAAGCGTTCGGCGCCCGCCTCGATGATCTCGGTGACGAGTGCGTTGCGGTCGGCGAAGTGCCCGTAGAGAGCGCGGCGCGAGAGGCCGGCGCTGCGGGCAATCGTGTCGATCGAGGCTTGAGGGTCGTGCGCAATCGCGGCGGTCGCGGCACTCAAAATACCGGCGCGGTTGTCGACGGCGTCCTGGCGCGGGCGACGAGGAGCGGGGGTGGTCATGCCCTCACTGTAATAACTTGCACACTGCTGTGCAAGTTATTACAGGTGACTTTCAGGTGTCGAGCCACACCCCCGCTACAGCGTCAGAAGCTGCGAGCCGAAACGCCTCCGAACCAAAACGCCTGCGAAACGAAACGCCTACGAGTCGAAACCGAGGCCCAGAGCATCCAGCGTCTTCAGAATCACGTTACGGCGACCCTTGTTGTGGTCGGCGCGATCGAGGGACCAGCGCGTGGCGTTGATCCCGATCGAAGCGATCGGCTCGGGCGGGAACGGCAGCGGCAGCTTCTTCACCATCTCCAGTTCGGTGCGCTCGGTCGTGAGACCGTCGAGCTTGTCGAGTATGACCTGCGCGGCGAAGCGTGTCGCGCCAACTCCCAGTCCGGTGAAACCGGCCGAGTACGCGACGCGGCCCTTGCGAGCCAGACCGAAGAACGCACTGAACTGAGTCGACGCGTCAATCGCGCCTGCCCAGCGGTGGCTGAACTTGAGACCTTCCAATTGCGGGAACGTCGTAAAGAAGTGACTCGCGAGTTTCTCAAAGCTCTCGGGACGGTTCTCATACTCAGCGCGAACCTTGCGGCCGTAGTGGTAGATCGCGTCATACCCACCGAACAGAATGCGGTTGTCAGCACTTAAGCGGTAGTAGTGGAACTGGTTCGCCATATCCGCGAGGCCCTGGCGGTTCGACCACCCGATCGAGGCGAGTTGCTCGGGGCTCAAGGGTTCCGTCATGAGCACATAGTCATAGACGGGCACCGTGTGCAGGCGCGTGCGCTTCAGTAACGACGGGAAAGCGTTAGTCGCGAGCGCAACCTTGGTGGCGTGAACGCGACCATGCTTGCTGTGTACGACTGCGGCATCCGTGGGGGCACCGGATGTTTCGACCTCACGAACGGGCGAGTTCTCAAAGATCTCCACGCCGAGTTCGCTCGCGACTCGCGCCAGCTCATGAACGAGCTTGGCGGGGTGAATGATCGCGTTGATGCGCTTGTTCCAGATGGCAGCGAGGTAGGTGGGCGAGTTCACCTCGGCGCGCACGGCGGCCTCGTCGAGAAAGACGGTGTCGTCGTTGGTCTCGGTATCTTTCAGCCACTCGATCTCGTGCTCTTCAATAGCAAGGTCGAGAGAGCCGGTGCGCTCGAAATCGACATCGAGGTTGAGGGCATTGACGGTCTCCTCGATCTCATCGAGGTTCTGCAGGCCGAGGCGCTCGAGTTGGTTGTACTCAGTCGGCCAACGGCTCAGACCGTTCTCTTCGCCGTGGGTGAGGCTGGCTTCGCAGAAACCACCGTTGCGGCCCGAGGCGGCCCAGCCGAGTTCGCGGGCTTCGAGCAGCACGACGCGAGCATCAGGGTTGCGCTGCTTGGCGAGCACCGCAGTCCAGAGGCCGAGATATCCTCCTCCCACAATGGCGAGGTCGGCTTTGACATCACCCTGCAGCGCACTGAACGTGCGCGCGCCGGCGACATCATCAATCCAGAACGGCTTGTGAATCGAACCCTCAAGGGAGTGGCTGATCACGGATGCCGCTGGCACATTTCTTTCGAACACTACTTTGCCCATGGGGCACTTTCCTCTCTCGCCGGGGCGGCGAGCTTTATGGTTGCGCGGGCGCGCGGTACACGCGCTCGCCTTCGACGAACGTCTGCTCGGTGCGGGTGCGGCCGATGTCGGCCTTTGCCCCCGCGAAGGGATTGCGATCGAGAACAACCAGATCGGCAAGCTTGCCGACCTCGATCGTTCCCGTCTCATCCAAGTGATTAGTGAACGCGCTGCCTGCGGTGTACGCGGTCATGGCGGTCAGCAGGTCGATGCTTTGCTCGGGCAAGAAGGCGTCATACTCGCCCTCTTCGTGGCCGGGAGCTGCGATGCGATTCACGGCAACGTGGATGGCCGCCATCGGGTCAGGGCTCGATACCGACCAGTCGCTGCCCGAGGCCAAGTGCGTTCCGGCCCGGTGCAGGTCGGCCCACGGGTACTGCCACGAGCTGCGCGGGTCGCCCAAGAACGGCAGGGTCAGATCGACCATCTGCGGCTCGAGCGCAGCCCAGTACGACTGCAGGTTGGCGGTGACGCCCAACTCGGCAAAGCGGTGAACGTCATCCGGATGCACGACCTGCAGGTGCGCAATGTGGTGACGGTTGTCGTTGGGCCCGTTGATCGCTCGCGCGGCTTCGACCGCGTCGAGACACTCGCGCACCGCGCGGTCGCCGATGGCGTGAAAGTGCACTTGGAAGCCGAGCGCATCGAGTTCGGTGACGTTGGAGATCAGCTGCGCGGCATCCACGAAGGAGATGCCCGAGTTGTCGGTGTGGTGGCCACAGCCATCGAGGTAGGGCTCGAGCATGGCCGCCGTGAAGTTTTCGGCAACGCCGTCTTGCATGATCTTCACACTCGTCGCGGCGAAGCGGCCAGCAGCGTTCTTCTCGCGGCGCATCACGAGTTCGGGGATCTGTTCGGGGCCACGCGTGCGGTCCCACCAGAGGGCTCCGACCACGCGAGCGGTGAGGTCTCCCGACTCGGCCGCAGCCATGTAGGCGGGAGTAGCATCGCCGGCATCCCCGTAACCGCCCAAGATGGCGTCTTGCCACGCGGTAATGCCGAGCGAGTGCAAATACTCTTGGCCAATCAGAAGCGCGCGAGCATAATCTTCGGGCGAGGTTTCGGGCAGCAGCGCATTCACGAGTGACATCGCGCCCTCGTGCAGCGTGCCGGTGGGGTTACCGTCGGCGTCGCGTTCGATGCGGCCGTCGGCAGGGTCGGGAGTCTCGGCGGTGATGCCGGCAAGCTCAAGCGCGCGCGAGTTCACCCAGGCGCCATGGCCGTCGCGGTTCGGGATGAACGCGGGGCGGTCCGCAACAGCCAGATCGAGATCGGATGCCGTTGGCGTGCCACCGGGGAAGGCCGACATGTTCCAGCCACCGCCCAGAATCCACTCGAGCTCGGGGTTCGCTGCGGCATAGCTCGACAGCCGCGCTACATACTCATCGCGCGTCGAGTCCTCGGAGAGATCGCAGCGGATGAGGTCGAGCCCGCCCCACACGGCGTGCACGTGGGCATCCTGAAATCCGGGGATCAACAGCTTGCCATCGAGGTCGACGACGTCGGTGTCGGGGCCGATGAAGGGGTGGATGTCGGCGTCGACACTGCTGAGCGCGATGATGCGGCCCTCACGCACAGCGACACTTCCGGGCTGGGGTTCTTCGCCGGTCGCCGTGAAGATGGGGCCGCCGGTGAAAACGAGGTCAGCGAACGTCATAGTTTCGTGCACTTTCTGGTTGGTGCGAGGGGCACAGCGGGGCGGATGCTGGCGGGAAGCGTGACCGTGGTCAGCGCGAAAGCGGCCTAGCCGCCGCCCACGGTCTTGGCGATGTCGGTGGCGGAATCGCCAGCACGACGCAAGACGTAAGCCACGAGCCCGAGAGCCAGCAGCGTCAGCAGCAGCATGATCGTGGAGACCGCCGCAATCTCGGGACGCAAGCCCGTGCGAACGGCACTCAGCACGTAGACGGGCCACGGCGTTGAACCGGAGACCTGCACGAAGGCCGACACGATCGTGTTGTCGAGGCTGAGAGTGAACGAGAGCAGTCCACCCGCGAGAACGGCGGGCATCACGAGCGGGAGAGTGATCTGCGTGAAGCGCTTGAACGGGGGCGCGTAGAGGTCGGCCGCGGCCTCCTCCAGGCTCTCGTCAATGCCCACGAGGCGCGAACGCACGATGTACGCCACGACGGCGGTCGCGAAGAGCGAGTGGCCGACGACGAGGCGAACGAGGCCGTTGTCGAAGATGCTGAGGCCTAGGTCTTGACCTAGGAACACCATCCACGGCAAGAGCGAAACGGCATCCACGATCTCGGGGGTCACCGTGACGAGCACGAGCAGCAGCAAGAACGGTGCTGCCCACTTGCCAGCGCGACGGGCGAGCGCAACGCCCGCCATCGTGCCGAGAGCGGTAGCGATGAGAGCGGCAACGAAACCGGTCTGGATCGACACCATCACGGCATCCGTAATCGCTGGCTTGGTGACGATGGCAGCGAACGAGCCGAAGCCGAATTCGTTCCATGCGACCAGCAAGCGGCCCTCGTTGAACGAGTAGATGATGATGACGGCAATCGGCGCAAAGAGGAACGCGAACACGATCACTGCCCACACCTTGAGCGAAAGGTCTGTCAGGGCTAGTCGCTTCATGACTTGTCTCCCAACACGAGTTTCTGATTGGCGCGCAACGGCCATGCCGCGAGCCAGGAGATGAGGGCGGCGATTGCCACAGTGGTGAGAATTGTCAGCACGAGAACAACAGCCATCGCCGATCCCAGTGCCCAGTTTTGAGCGGTCTGGAACTGGTTAGCGACCATCTGGCCAGCCATGTTCCCCTTGGCGCCACCGAGCACGGTTGCCGTGATGTAGTCGCCCATGAGGGGGATGTATACGAGCAGGATGCCCACGACGATGCCGGGCTTAGCCAGCGGGAGCGTCACGTTGAAGAGAGTCGACCAGCGCCCAGCACCGAGGTCTTTGCTTGCTTCCCGCATCGGCAGCGCGACGCGGTCGAAAGCAACGAACATCGGCAGAATCATGAGCGGCAAGTAGTTGTACACCACACCGATGAGTACGGCCGTGCGGGTGAACAGAATCTCCAGCGGCTCATCGAGCGCACCGATTGATTGCAGCGCCTCAGAGAGAACGCCGCTCGGAGCCAAGATGATCTGCCAACCGATCGTGCGAACCAAAAAGTTCGTCCAAAACGGAATCATGACCATCGCGAGCAGGATGCCGCGACGAGAAACCGGAGCCTTGAACGCGAGCCAGTACGCGAAGGGGATGGAGATGGCCAGGCAGATAAGCGTGCCGACCACTCCCACCCACAACGTGTTCTGGAATGTGGCAAAGAACGTCGGAGAGAGCGCCTCGGCGTAGCGGTCGAAGGACAGTACGTCGTTGGCGTGGGTTCCGAAGATGCCGGGTTTGTAGCCGAAGCTGAACCACACCACGAGCGCGACGGGCGCGACGAAGAAGGCGAACAGCCACGCCCACGCGGGGATCGCGAGGGCGAAGCTCGGCAGCTTCATCCAGCGGGGGCGCCGTCGTGGTGCTTTCGGCGACGACGCCGACTGGCGTTCGGTGAGAGTGGTCATCCTGGCTTCTCGATTAACAGCGCAGGCTAGGAGCCTGCAGCAACCTTGGTCTTGTCCCAGATTTCAACGATGCGCTGCTGCGCTTCGGTGATGGTCTGGGTGTGCATGGTCTTGATGGTCTCGTCGTCGAAGAACACGAGGTCGAGCATTTCGAGTTCGGCATCGCGAGCGAGATCTTCAATTCCACTGGTTCCGGTCTGGTAGCCGGTGTAGTCGAGCTGGCGAACAGCAGCTTCGGGCGTGAGCACGTAGTTGATGAAAGCGTGAGCCGCTTCGGGGTTAGTGGCACCCTCGGCGATAGCCCAGTTATCCATCCAGAGCTCGGTGTCGGGCGAGCCGAGAACCCACTGCCAGCGCTCGGGCTCGTCGCTTTCCATGATGCCGAGGCGAGCATCGCCGTTCCAGCACTGCATCAAAATCTGCTGAGCCTGCGGGATGGCGGCGCCACCGGGGTAGGAGTCGAAGGCCGAGAGGTGCGGAGCGAGCTGCGTGGTGAGGAACTCCTCAGCGGCAGCGAGGTCAGCCTCGTCGGTGGTGTTCCAGTCGATGCCGTTGGCCCAGTAGTAAATGCCAAGCAGGGGGGCCGGGTCATCGAGAACAGACGTCTTGCCGCTCGCTTCGTTCTGGGCGGCGTCGATGAAGTCTTTCCACGAGGTGAGCTCGCGGGTGATCTTGGTCTTGTCGTAGACGAAACCGGTGGTGCCCCACGCTTTCGAGATGGAGTACTCGTTGTTCGGGTCCCAATCGCGGCCCAGGAATGCGGGGTCGACGTGCTTGATGTTGGGGATGAGGTCGAGGTTCAACGGGCTAAGCAAACCGTTTTCGATCATCTGGGGGATGAACGGGCCGGTCGGAACGACGATGTCGTAGCCACTCGTGCCGCGAGCAGCAACGAGCTTGGAAATTAGCTCTTCGTTCGAGTTGAACGAGTCGAACGTCACGTTCGGGCCGAGGTCGACCGTGAACTCGTTGACCAGATCCGGGTCGTCGTAGTCGCCCCAGCTGTAAACCGAAAGGTTTCCTTCTAGCGCACCACCGGTGGCTTGAGGGGCGGAGCCGGTGCCCGACTGCGGCGAGCACGCAGCGAGCAAAGCAGCGCCGGCGGTCGTGCCCGACAACGCCAAGAAGCGGCGGCGGTTGAGCTCAGACTTCATGACCTTTGTCGCGGCGGTCGAAGCGAGAATGCGAACGGGGTTTTCGTGTGACATCAGGTTGCTCCCTTAAAGCGAGATCGAGCTGGTCGGAGGTGCGGGGTTAGAAACGGCGCGGGCAATGTCGGCTTGAGCCTGAGTTGCTTGCTCGCTGGGGAAGAGATGAACCGAGGTGGCGTCCCAGGTGCAGACGACCGCGTCACCCACGGCAAGGCGCGGGGCGGTCGGGCGCGGAACACGCGACAGCAGCGTCTGGCCGTCGCCGATCGAGACCAAGAACTGCAGCGTCTCACCCTGGTGAGAAACTCCGAGCACTTCGCCCGCGATCCGGTTTTCTGCGGTGGGGGCGGTGGCTGCGCTGGTGCCAGCGGTCGCCGTGACCGTGACAGCCTCAGGGCGAACAGCGGCTTGAGCATCCACGCCCGCTTCGAGTTCTGGATGCGGGATCACCGATCGCAGAACACCGAACGGTGATTCCATCACGTTCAGGTCGCTCGTCATCATGCCCGGCAAGAAGTTCTGCTGGCCAATGAAGCCGGCGACGTAGGCGCTCGCGGGGGAGTCGTAGATCGAGTCAGCGTCATCCAGCTGCTCAATGCGGCCTTTGCGCATGATGGCGATGCGGTCGCTCATCGAGAGCGCCTCACCCTGATCGTGCGTCACGAAGATGAAGGTGATGCCGAGGCGTGACTGCAGAAGCTTGAGCTCGATCTGCATTTCCTCGCGAAGCTGGCGGTCAAGCGCACCCAGCGGCTCGTCAAGAAGGAGAACGGCAGGGCGGTTGATGAGGGCCCGGGCGAGCGCGATGCGCTGCTGCTGGCCACCCGACAACTGCGTGGGCTTGCGGTCGGCGAATGAGCGCATCTGCACGAGATCGAGCGATTCACTAACCCGCTCGCGAATCTCCGACTTAGGCGTGCCCTTTTGGCGAAGGCCGTAGGCCACGTTCTCGGCCACGCTCATGTGCGGGAAGAGAGCGTAGGCCTGGAAAACCGTGTTGACGTTGCGCTTGTGGGGAGGAACGCCCACGACATCCTGACCAGAAATGTGGATGCTGCCCGAGGTGGGCTCTTCGAAGCCGGCGAGCATGCGCAGTGTTGTCGTCTTGCCGCAGCCCGAGGGGCCGAGCAGAGAGAGGAACTCACCGGGGCGCACGTGCAAGCTGATGTTGTCGACAGCAACGGCGCCACCGAACTTCTTGGTCACGCCCTCAATGACAACGGAACCTTCAGGTTCGCTCGTGCTCGCCGCATCGGCGTTCGCATGGTCCGCGGCTGAGCCTGCGGGCATGGTGTTTTGGGCTGAAACCGTCACGTTCTTGCGCACCTCCGAGTTCGCGAAAACTGATTCGCGAGTGACACGTAGTCAATCGGAAAACAGAGCGAAGTGCAACGGTTTACATGGTTAAGATCGTGTTACAAGACGGAATTAGTCGTCTAAGAGCCAATTAACTGCGCAAATCCTCACGAAAAGTGAGCGAGCGGAGCAAGGGAAGGTGGCCTGGACGCCGCTCGTTACTCGTAACGACGGTGAATGAGGCGAGACAACACAATAGAACTGCGCGTGTTGTCGATGTTGGTGGCGGTGCGCAGTCGCTCGAGAGCGATTTCAAGCGAGTGGATGTCGCGCGAGCGCATGTGAACGACGGCGTCAGCAGACCCGCTAACTGTTCCGGCATCCACCACTTCGGGAATGGCGCTCAAGATGCGCTTGAGTTCGTGCGGAGCCACGTTGCCGCGGCAAAAAAGCTCGACATACGCCTCGGTGCCCATGCCGTCGATGGCCGGATCGACCTGCACCGTGAAGCCCCGGATGGTGCCGTTCGCAACGAGACGATCGACGCGACGTTTAACCGCGGAGGCCGAAAGCCCCACCGCTTCTCCGATATCCCCATAGCCTGCGCGGGCATTGAGGCGGAGCATGTCGATGATTCCTGCGTCCAGCTTGTCCATTTATTCAGCGTACGGCGGATTGTTGTGCGCTGGCTAGGGTTTGCGCGTAAATAATGCGCAGATTGCGGAGACATTGCGGATAGGTGCGTGAAACACTGGAGCTATGACGATCACTGACACCGAATCGACCATGCCTGCGCGCCAGGCCACCGCGAAGACCGTGCTGATGTGCCGTCCCGACTTCTTTACGGTCAACTACAGCATCAATCCGTGGATGAACCCCAACGACCCCACCGACACTAGCCTCGCTGTGAAGCAGTGGCAGACACTCTACGACACCTACATCGACCTCGGTTTCACCGTCGAGCTCATCGACCCCATCGACGGACTGCCCGACATGGTCTACGCCGCCAACGGTGGTTTCGTGATCGACGGCAAGGCCTACGGCGCCCTGTTTACCTACGACGAGCGCAAAGCGGAAGGCCCGGCCTACATGGACTGGTTCGGCGCCAACGGCTTCGACGTGGCCTCCCCCCAGAACGTTAATGAGGGTGAGGGCGACTTCCTCCTTGTCGGCGACAACATCCTTGCGGGTATGGGCTTCCGTACTTCAGTCGAAAGTCACCGCGAGTTAGCTGAACTCTCGGGCCGCAACGTTGTCTCCCTCAACCTCATTAACCCGAGTTTCTACCACGTCGACACCGCCATCGCGAAGCTCGACGAAACCAACATCGCCTACCTCGAGAGCGCGTTTGACGAGCCCTCGCTTGAGAAACTCCGTGCGCTGTATCCCGACGCCATTCTCGCTACTGAAGAGGATGCGGCAGTGCTCGGACTCAACTCGTACAGCGACGGCTACAACGTCGTTATCGCTGCCCGTGCCAAGGACTTCGAGCGTCAGCTCAAAGAACGCGGCTACAACCCCATCGGCGTCGACCTCTCCGAGCTACTGCTCGGCGGTGGCGGCGTGAAGTGCTGCACTTTGGAACTTCGCCGCTAGCCGGCACGGTACCGCTAGCCACGTCGCTTCGCGTGTGGGGGTGCCTCGATTTCACCGATGAGCGGCGCGATACCTAGATTTCGCTGCTCACCGGAGAAGATGCGCATGGCGCAATGAACAGAACGGATGGCCTGCGCCACGAGCGCGGGCCATCCGTGTTTCGCTAGCGTCGACCTGCCGCTTCGGTTGGTGTGGGCTGAGCAATCTCAGGTTGCTGAGCGGGGCGGATGCCGCGGGTGAGGAGGTAGCCGACGGTCCAGAGTTCACCTACCGTGGCTGGGATCACGAGAGAGTCGGTGACCGCGGACGGCACCCCTTCGATGGCGGCAGTCAGCACGGCGCTCACGAGATAGCCGACTCCGCCGACGATGAGAAAGGTTCCGAGCACGTGCGGCATCCGTTTCGTCGAGATCATGAACCAGCCCATCGGGATGAGCCACAGCCCGAAGAAGACCCCGCCGGCTGCCCAGAGCGCATCGGAAATGGTGTGAAGAAGCGCGACGGTTCCTGCGGCATCCCCAGCGGGGGCGAGCGTGGGAGCACCGGCGACGGTGACTGCGGTCGCGAGCATTGCGGCACTCGCGAGGATCGCCACGGCATTCGCCATTCCGAAAGTCGCAACGCCGAATGCTGCGACGGGGCGCTCCGTGCGAAAGAGGGCGTAGAAGCCCAGCGCGGCGAGGGCTTGCGTGATCACTACGAGCAGTTCGAGCCCGAGGCTGAGATGGGCAAGGGTGCCGTGTTCTAGGATGTTCGCCACGGTGGCGGCGGGGTCATCCGGACTCCGTAGTAGTGGGCGCACGATGACAAAGCCGAGCAGTCCTGTGATGGCGAGGCCAAGGTAGGCGGCGCCGGTGAGTCGGGCAGTGCGAGTGGGTGAGAGCATTTTTCCTCCGAGAATGATGTCAAAGATTATTGACACCTGAAGGTAAAGCCGGAATACTCGTAATGTCAAGAATTATTTACACCGGAGGGTTGCCATGGTTTACGAAGAGCGAAACAAGTGGTCGTCGCTCATAGTCACGCTCATCACGACGGTCGCCTACGTGATCGTCGTCGTGCAGGCCGCCGATGGAAAAGCTCTTACCGCTGTGGAGTGGTGGCCGATTATGGCGTGGACCATTGGCATCAGCGTCGTCGCCTCGGTCATCGTGAGCGTGCTGTGGGGTGTCATCGCCGGAATATTCGACCCCGACGGTGTGGGAACATCAGACCAGCGAGATCGCGACATCTCGCGCATGGGTGATCGAGTCGGTCAATCGTTCATGGTGATCGGCGGGCTAGGAGTCATCGTATTGAGCGCCTTTGAGGCAGACACGTTCTGGATAGCGAACACCATGTTCCTCGGCTTCGCGCTGTCCGCAATCGTCGGTGGCGTTGCGTCCGTGATTGCGTATCGCCGCGGTCTTGTCTGATGGTCAAACCCACCAAAGTAACCAACAGCATCCGTGCGCTTCGAGAAGCCGAGGGGCTGACGCAGGCAGAGCTCGCGCGTCGAATTGGGGTCACCCGCCAGACGCTCATCGCGATCGAGCAAGGTAAATATTCGCCAACGCTCGAGCTTGCCTTTCAGATTTCGCGTGTCTTTGGCTCAGGACTCGACGAGGTTTTTCAGTACCCCGTGGAGATGGAGTAGCGCACCGCCGCACCGACGTAGTGTCGCGCGGTTTTTGCTGAAGTGTAGCGTTAGCGCTCTTCGCAAATGACGACCGGGATGTCGCGCGTGGTCTTGGTCTGGTACTCCGCGTACCGCGAGTTGGCGGCCACAATCTGCGGCCACAGCTCGGCCTTCTCGGCGGGGCTGGCGGTGTGAGTGTGCACGGGCACGGTGCGTCCGCGAACAGTGAGTTCGGCATCCGGATTCGCCTGCAGGTTGCGGTACCAAAGCGGGTCGCGGTCGTCGCCGCCCTTCGACGCGACAATCACCCAACGGCCCTTGCTGTGCACGGGTGCCGTCAGCATGGTTGAGCGGCGGATGCCCGACACCCGTCCCGTGGTGTGAAGCTCGAGTGAGGGCATGCCGCCCAGAGTCCAGCCGAGGCGACCGCCCGATACGGCAAGGATCGCGCGGTGCACGCCGTTCATGAGTTTCATGCCGAGGTCGCTGAGACGGTTGTTGGTGCTCATGGGTCTATTCTCGCGCGGCGCTGCGGTGGGCGCACGAAGATCGCAAGCACCGCGACTGCAATCGGCATGCTCGAGAACCACACGGCCGGCTCGGTGAAGTTGCCGCTCACATCGACGGCCAGCGAGAGGGCGATCGGGCCGAGAGCCGTTGAGCCGAGGGCGATCGCGGTCGTGACGCCGCGAATGGAACCGATGTGGGCGGTGCCGTAGTAGCGCACGTAGGCTGCCGCCTCCATCCCGCGCAGGCTTCCGCCGGCCGCGCCGAGCACGAGACCGTAGAGAACGGCGGTGCCATTGGGGCCGACGACGGAGAGCAACAGCAGTGAGCCGGCGAGCGTGAGCATCGAGAAGATAACGAACAGCTTGGGGCTTACGCGGTCGACGAAAGCGCCGACAATGAGGGTCGTCGCAATGCCCGTGACGGTTTGCGGGAGAAAGTTGGCGGCCGCTTCGAACGGGGTGAGCCCGCGCTCGCCGAGGATCGCGATTTGATGGAAGGCGAGGCCGGTGCTCAGCATGCCGGAGGCGGCGAGAGAGGCCGCGATGACCCAGAACATGCCGGTGCGGGCTGCTTCGCCGAGCATCCACGATTCTTTTTGGATGACGATCTGCGCCGTCGAGAGATCTTCGGTCTGGGCGGCAACCCGGCTGCGCTTCGGCAGGATGAACGCGAGGGGCACGACGACGGCGAGCACAATCGCGGCTTCCCAGCGCCAGGCGGCGTGGATGCCGACGGCCGAGATGAGGCGTTCGAGGCCGACGGGGGCGAGGGAGATTCCGGCGGATCCGATGGCGGCCGTGATGCCCAGCGCCAGACCGCGGCGATGGGTGATGGCGCGGGCGACCGCCGTGGTGGCGGCGAGGCTGAGGGCACCTTGGCCGAGCATCCGCACCCCCACAAAGCCGGCGGTGAGGCCAGCGATGCCGTCGACGAAACTGAGGGTGAGCAGCACGCTTGCGAACAGGGCGCCAATAACGATGGTGACGTAGCGGGCGCCGAAGCGGTCGAGCGCGCGACCGATGAAGGGTTGGGCGGCGGCGCCGACGATCGTGCCGAAGAAGTAGCTGACGGAGATGCCGGTGCGAGAGACGTCAAGTTCAGCGATGAGGGGGTCGGTGAAGACGGAGATTCCGGCGGTCTGGCCCGGCGCCGTCATCACGGAGATGACGCCCGCGGCGGCGACCAAGCTCACCCACGGCGGCCACTTCACCGCTGATCGCTTCGCTGGAGAGCGTCGGTCCGTCTGCGCCACGTTCACGTCAGAGGAAACCACAACCACTCAACCCTTCGTACCCACCGTCGGGCCAGCGTTTGGTGTTGCGACTCCTGCCGCAACTTATAGACAAAATCGTACTAGCCCGGTGGGTGAGGGGGTTACTGCTTCGCTGCCGCCAATTGAGCGGCGGACTCGTCGTACGCGCGGCGGCTCTCTTCCACCTTGTCGGAGTTGGCGAGGGCCCAGTCGGCCATCGCCAGAATCGGCGGCAGTAGTTCGCGGCCGACATCCGTGAGCTCATATTCAACGCGCGGAGGGATTTCGGAGTAGACAGTGCGGGAGACGAGGCCGTCGCGCTCGAGGTGGCGCACGGTGCGCGTGAGCATGCGCTGCGAGATGCCCGGCACGCGCTGGCGGAGCACGGTGAACCGCTGCGGCCCGGTCTCGAGCATGCCGACGACCAGCAGCGTCCACTTGTCGCCGATGCGTTCCAGAGCTTCGCGAACGATGGTTCCGCGCTGGGCTTCACACATCTCTTGCATCTCACGCATGGCCATGGTGGCTCCTTGGTTACCTCTGTGTGCCTTTTGTAAGGCCTCTCGAACCAGTCTAGGTTACTAATACTGCCTGAGTAACCAATGGTAACTGTCACAGTTCCGTTAGGTAACCGGGCCCAGATCTTGACCACAACTCGTACTGAAAAGAAAGAAAACCAATGACTATTGCCGTATGGATCGTCTCCGGACTCCTCGCCCTCGCTTACCTCGCCGCCGGCGGACAGAAAATCACCGTTGCCAAGGACAAGGCCTTCACGACCTTCCCCTGGGCTGAAGGCGCTGGTATCCCCATCCTGCGGGTAGTCGGCGTTCTCGAAGTGCTCGGAGCCATCGGCCTAATCGTGCCGGTGCTGACTGGCATCCTCCCGATCCTCACCCCGATCGCCGCCGTAGGCCTCGTGCTCGTGCAGGCAGTCGCCATGATCATTCACGCCCGTCGCGGCGAGTTCAAGGCGCTCCCCGTGAACGCAGTACTGCTGCTGCTTGCCCTCTTCGTAGCAATCGCTCGCTTCGCCGGTTTCTAAAGCAAGACCAGCACACAGAGTTGAGCACCTAGCGCTCATCAGCGGATGCGGCGTAGCGTCGAGTCACCTCGCATTGCTCGACTCACGCAGACCGCGCCTCGGCCACTCGCGAGGGACCAAGGAGGAGCATCATGTTTTCACCCACCACGGCTTTTTCTGGCTTCAGTGTCAACGACCTCGACGCGGCTCGAACCTTTTACTCCGAAACTCTGGGGCTCACGGTCACCGATGGCGGCATGGGCACCCTGCGCCTCACGCTTCCCGGCGGCGCCGAAGTGACCATCTACCCGAAAGAGAACCACGAACCGGCGAGCTTCACCATCCTGAACTTTGCGGTGGAGGATGTTGAAGCCGCCGTCGATGCGCTCAACGAGCGGGGCGTGGTCACCAAGATCTATAACGACGGCGACCTCATGGGCGACCTCGGTACTGACGCGAAGGGCATCATGCGCGGGCACGGCCCCGAGATCGCGTGGTTCAAAGACCCGGCCGGGAATGTGCTTTCGGTTATCTCAGCCTGAGGCCACGCGCGCACAGTAGCGTTGACCCATGACGGTACTCACCCCAGCACTGCTTGATCGCATCCGGTCGCGGGCCGCGCGCTACGACCGCGAGAACATCTTCTTCACCGAAGACCTGCAAGAGCTGCGTGCCGTTGGCTACTTGAAGCCGCGCAGTTTGCGTGAGCTGTCGGATGATCAGCGCCTGCTTGCCGCGTACGCGCCGGCCACGGCGCTCGCTATCAACATGCACCTCGTGTGGATCGGCGTCGCCTGGGCTCTGCGCGAGCGCGGCGACTCGAGCCTCGACTGGTTGTTGGCGGATGCCGAAGCCGGCGAAGTCTTTGCCTTCGGCTTGAGCGAACCCGGCAATGATCTCGTCATGTGGGACTCGCTCACCACCGCCGAAGCCGTCGAGGGAGGTTACGCCTTCACCGGCACCAAGATCTTCACCTCGCTGTCTCCCGCGTGGACCCAGCTGGGTCTCTTCGGCAAGCACACCGCCGACGATGGCACCGAAACCCTCGTGCATGGTTTCATCTCTCGCGATGAACCCGGCTGGCGTTCGCTCGGCGACTGGGACACCCTCGGCATGCGCGCCACCCAAAGCCATACGACGGTGCTGGATGGCGCCTTCGTTCCCGCGAACCGGGTCGCCCGCGTGCTGCCCGTCGGCCCCAACGCCGATCCATTCATCTTCGCGGTGTTCGCCAATTTCTTGCCGCTCATCGCCTCCGTCTATGCGGGGCTCGCCGACCGCGCCCTCGAGCTCGGGGTCGAAGCGCTGCAGCAGCGCAGCTCGGCCATCAGTGGTGAGGCGTACTCCGAGCATCCGGATCTGCGCTGGCGCATGGCGGATGCCGCCCTCGCGCTCGACGCGATCGAACCCCAACTGCACAGCATCGTCGATGACGTTGATGGGCTCGTGGATCACGGGGCTGGCTGGTTCCGCAAACTGACCGGTGTGAAGCACCGCAGCATCGAAACCGCACGCCACGTCGTCGATCAGGTCATGCGTTCAGCCGGGGGAGGAGCCTTCCGCAGCAGCAGCGAACTCTCGCGCCTGCAACGCGATGTGCTCGCCGGCATCTACCACCCCTCGAACCCGGAGTCCGTGTACAAGACGGTCGCGAGCGACCTGTTCGGGAGCTAGGCAGGCAGAATGCTCTCGCGCATCGATGTCAACGTCTCGTCATCGGGGTCGAGTACGACTGCAAAGATCCCCGAAGTGATGACGAGCCAGACGGCAACGATGACGATCACGAGAAGGCTCACGAACACGATCAGAGATCGCGTGTTGCGTTTCACTGTGATTTCCCTCTCGCACGTATCGTGATGATTGTAACGAGGCGACGGTGCCGACCATGATCAACGCAAACGAATTGCTCACCGCGGTTGAGAAACTGTTCGCTGAGCGATCGACCAGTGAGGCTGCGGTTTCGCGCGAGACGCAGTTCGTGGCAGGGCGCACCCTCAGCGAAACGCAACTCGTCGTGCTGTTTCGGTGGCTGGAGAACGCGACCCTTTTCGGAGCCGTCTACGACATCGATGAGTTGACCGCCCAGTTCGAGCCAGACGACGTGGCGAGCATTGCTGATGCCATCGTGAGCAACGATCTGGCTGGTCCACCCGGCACAGGCATTCGGCTGGATGTCGACTGGGCTGTGGGGCTGATCTCTTCGCCGGAAGACGTGCAATGGGTGCTCGGAAGCGAACGCTTCGCGGAGGAGAGTGGAGAGTAGCCGCCCGTCGAAGAAAGCTAGCCGCCATTGATTGCGATGCTCACCCAGCCCAGCAGCGCAAGAACAACAGCGATGCCGCCGAGCG
Source organism: Salinibacterium sp. 10G20-15 (assembly GCF_057365065.1). Taxonomy (NCBI): domain Bacteria; kingdom Bacillati; phylum Actinomycetota; class Actinomycetes; order Micrococcales; family Microbacteriaceae; genus Salinibacterium; species Salinibacterium sp. 10G20-15. Next base: position 946,108 of record NZ_CP195118.1, on the reverse strand, counting down.
AGATAGCGATACGCGGTCGCTTGCCCAGAACCAAGTAGTAGAGCGCGGTCGCGATAGGTGCGGTCCACGCTCCCGCCGCGATCATGAACATGCCCAGGAACACGGGAGTGTCTAGGTGGGTGATGAGCCCCGTCACGAAGACGGCGAGACCGGGCACGATTCCGAAGAGTGGACTCAGCGCGATGAAAAGTGCGATGGGGAGTGCTCGAGCGGGAACCCGTGCGCTCAGCCACAACCATGTCGGCACACCGAACAGGGCGGCTACCGGGAGACCCACTGCGGTTGCGCGGGCGAAAGCGTGCAGCAGCTCCGAGCCTGTCGAGCCGTAATAGGGAGTTCCCAGCACTACGAGCACAGTGCCCAGAGCCAATGCCACCGCGATGCAGCCGAGAACGGCGGCGATGTCCTTGAGGTTTCGGCGCGGGTGGGTGTTTGCCAAGCTCGAAACGCTATCGATGCGCAGTTCGGGTGCTGATGTCGTCACTGGTCCACTTCCCCTCGAGTCGCCACGAAATGTGACTCGTTCTCACTCCAAACTAGACCGCCGCGACCTGCTCGCGCGCCCCGAGCCGCAGGCTGACGTCGTGGTCGCGACGCTCGTCGTCGTGATGGCTGACGAGCACCACGATCTTGTCGGCGAGAGCCGTGCGCAGGTCGGTGATGAGTTGCTCGGCGCTCGCGGCATCCAAGTGGGCGGTCGGCTCATCGAGCAGCACGACATCCGCTCGTGTGAGGAGAGTTCGGGCAACCGCGACGCGCTGACGCTCACCGCCCGACAGGCTTTCGCCCGCCGAGCCGACGCGAGTGTCGAGGCCGCGGTCGAGCGAATCGAAGAGTGGGCCAAGACCCACCTGGCGCAGCACCGCGACGAGCTCCTGCTCGGTCGGCTGATCATCGTGCGCACGGCCCAACAGCAGGTTCGCGCGGATCGTCGAATCGAAGAGGTGCGACTCCTGCGGGCACCACGTAACCGCGGCGCGCAATTGCTCGGGCGACAGCTCGCGAGCATCCACACCATTGAGGCTCCACGAGCCAGCGGCCGCCGGAAGATACCCGAGCAGCGCCGCCAACAACGTCGACTTACCCGCGCCCGACGGGCCCTCCACGACAAGCCACTCGCCACGCTCAACCCGAGCGGTCGCGCCCGAGAACGCGAGCGTCGGGCTCGAAGGCCAGCGGATCCCGAGCTCCCGCAATTCCAGAACGGTCACGTCACCAAGTGGCTGGTCTGCGCTCGCGGCTCCGGTGTCAACGCGGGAAGCGTCATGGCGCGCGCCGCGGCGGCCAGCCGGTGAGCCAGTGTTGCCGCGCACGCTCGCAGCCGAAACGCCAGCAACATCCGCCCGCTCAGGCCCGGCCGTAACCCCACGCACCTTCGCCAGCGCGGCGCTCAGCGCCGGCCACTGCTGCACGGAGTCGACGAACGCAATCAGCGAGTCAACGAGACCGATGGGGATGAGTACGAGTACCGCGACGATGCCGATGGGCAGGATACCGGCGATGACGGCGGGCGCGGCGACGGGCAACATGGCGACGGCGGTAACCGAGCAGGCAAGCACGACGACGGCGTTGCCGATTCCGAGGGCGCGGGCGCTGCGGCGGGAGAGTGCGCCGGCTTCGGCGTCGATGTGATCGAGGCGGGCGAGCATCCGCTCCCCAACACCGTTGGCGCGCAGGTCGCTGGCCGCACCGGTCATGGCGGCGAAGGCGCGCACGACGCGGGACTGCACTTCGGCAATGCCGTTGGCGGCCGAGCGGTCGATGATCACGGCGATGATGGGCGCCACAATGAGCCCGACCGCGAGACCTGCGAGCAACACGGGAACGGCGGGAGCGTGCAGCATCCCGACCGCGATGAGCGCAGCGAGCGACGTGCCCAGAGCAACGGCGGGCGGCAGCACGACGCGTGGAACAAGATCGCGCACGCGGTCGGAGGCAGCCACGAGGTAGTCGAGAGCGACGCCGCCATTGGCGAGAGCGCGCGAACCGAGCGCCCGAGCGCCGAGACCGTTCCACAGGGCGACCCGCAACTCGATCACCGAACCGAGCACAGCGCGGTGGGTGGCGAGGCGTTCGGCGTAGCGCAGTGCCGCGCGACCGATGCCGAAGAAGCGCACACCCACGATGGCGACGAGCAAGAACATGATGGGCGGATGCTCGCTCGCCCGCACAATCAGCCAGCCCGAGATCGCGGTCAGCGAGATCGCGAAGAGGCTTGCGCCGGTGCCGAGAGCGATCGCTCCGACAAGGGTTCCGAGGGCGGGGCGCACAAACTCGAGCAGGCTGGCGAGAGTCGCGCGGGTTGTGCGAGGCGCGTCGAGAGTGTCAACATCCACGTCGCCGTCAACCGTCAACGGGTCAACGCGCGCCTCGACGGCACGGGTGCCGCCCGATGCACCCACGGCCACAACTTGGTCGGCCAGCGCCGCGATCCCCGTTTCGTGCGAGGCAACAAGAACCGTGACAGGGCGACCACGCAGTTCAGCGATCGCGGCTTCAACGCGAGCGGCGGATGCCGGGTCGAGATGGGCAGTCGGCTCATCGAGCAACAACAGGGTGGCGCCCGCTTCGACGCGCAGCAGTCCGCGCGCGACGGCGATGCGGCGTAGCTCGCCGGGGCTCACCTGGCGCGGATCAGCCTCGGCGACGGCGGTGAGGCCGAGGTCAAGCAGCACTGACTTGATGGCTTTTTCGTCGCTGCTGTAGAGGCGAAGTTCGTCGATCACGGTGTCGGCAACGGTGTGTGGATGCTGCGGAACCCAGGCCACGCGGGAGACGTCGATGCCCCACACGCTGCCGCCGCTGGGCTCGCGATTGCCCGCGAGCACCTCAAGAACACTGGATTTTCCGCTGCCGCTTGGGCCATCCAGGGCAGTGATGGTGCCGGGTGTCGCGCGGAAGTTGAGTTTGTCGACTGCGGGCCGCGCGCGACCGTCATAAGAAATGGTGAGGTCGACGACGCGGAATCCACCGGCGCTCTGGCGGTGTTCCCGAGCGCGCGGTGCGTCGATGATCGTGCGGGCACGGCGCAGAGCGGTGAGGCCGTTCTCGGAAGAGTGGAACGCGGCACCCAGTTCACGAAAGGGCGCGAAACATTCGGGCGCGAGCACGAGAGCGATGAGGCCGACGGTGAGGGAGAGTTGACCATCCACAAGCCGAACGCCAACGAAGACAGCGACGACTGCAACCGAAATGGTGGCGATAAGTTCAAGAACTAGAGCGGAGAGAAACGCGGTGCGCAGGGTCTCCATTGTTTTGGTGCGGTTCTCGGCGGAGATCGACCGCAGCGCCTTCGACTGCTCAGCAACGCGGCCAAGGCCGACGAGAACGGGAAGGCCACGGGCCAATTCAACGAGGTGATCGGAGAGTCGTTCGAGGCTCGCACTGGCGGCCTCGGCACGCTCACGCGTGTGACCGCCCACAAGAATCATGAACACCGGCACAAGCGGAACGGTCAGCACAATGATGAGCGCGCTCACCCAGTCGACCGACAGGATGCGGGAGCCAATCAGCAGCGGAACCGTCGCGGTCGTCACAATCGCCGGCAGCACGACGCGAAAGTAGTTGTCGAGCTCGTCGAGCCCCACGGTCGCAATCGCAGTACTTGCGCCCGAGCGGGCGTCGGAGCCGGTGAGCACTCGCTCCGCGAGTTCGTGGCGCAGAGACTCCTTGGCCCCTAAGGCGGCGCGGGTCGCGAAACTCTCCGTTGCCCACGCGGTGGCCGCGCGGAGGAGGCCAGCCGCGATGCCTAGAACGATCGCGAACTGCCAGGCTGCGGCATCCGCTTCAATGACGCCGACGACGCCACGAGCGACCGCTTCGGCCATGAGTACGAGCGCCAGTCCCTTGAGGGACGACAGCAACCCCAGCCCGAACAGTGTGTGCACACCGCCCGGGCCAAAGCCTGCTGCGAGTCGTTCCTGGAGTTTGGCTCTCATGCCCTCCATCGTGCCCTAGCTCGCTGAGGAAGCGGAGGCGCTCGTTGAAGAAGCGGGGGCGACCGCAGGCTTCACGAGGTGAGCCTCCGGGATGTGGTGTTCGCTCAGACGGTTGCGGAAGACCCAGTAGGTCCAGCCCTGGTACACGAACACCAGTGGCAGACCGAAGGCGGTCACGATGCTCATAACGCTGAGGGTATATTCCCCGCTCGCCGCGTTGGAGATCGTCAGATTGAACGCGGGGTCGAGCGTCGAGGGCAGTACCACGGGGTAGACGGCGGCGAAGATGGATGACGCCCCCGCGACCAAGAATGCTGCGATCCCCACAAAGGCCCAGCCTTCGCGTCCGGCACGAGCACTGATCCAACCGAAGACCACCGCGATCACCGCGACCACAACGAGCGCCCAGGTGATGAGCGTTCCGTTCTGGAACTGGATGACGAGCACCCACGCCACGATGGGCAGCAGGGCTACGGGGCTCCAACGCACGACGAAGTTGCGGGCCCGAACGCGCACGTCGCCATCGGTCTTGAGACCGAGGAAGACGGAGGCGTGAACGAGAGAGAAACCGACGACCGCGAGGCCGCCGAGGACGGCGTACGGCGTGAACCAGGCGAAGGCGCCGCCAACGCGGTCACCGTTTGCGTCAATCGGGAGACCGGTGGTGGTGAGCGCGAGGGCTGCACCGATACCGAAAGCGGAACCGAGCGAGCCGAGTCCGAGAGCGCGATCCCACCACATACGCCACTTGTCGGTGGAGCCCTTGCCGCGGTACTCAATGGCAACCGCGCGGAAAATGAGGCTCACGAGCACGATCGTCAGCGGGATGTACAGCGCCGAGAAGAGCGATGCATACCAAAACGGGAATGCAGCGAAGGTGGCGGCTCCGGCCGTGATCAGCCAGACCTCGTTGCCGTCCCAGACCGGGCCGATGGCATTGAGCATGAGGCGACGTTCACGGTCTTTGCGGGTGCTGAAGAGCAGCAGCATCCCGACGCCCAGGTCGAAGCCTTCGAGAAGGAGGTAGCCGATCCACAATGCCGCGATCGAGATAAACCAGATAGTGGGAAGAAGTTCCATGAGTAGCTGCCCTTCTGCTTAGTAGGCGAACGCGAGAACGTCGTCGCGCTTGTCTGGTTTGTTGGGGTCGTCAGGGTTGCTGCCCGTGCCGTCGTGGCCTTCGCCATCCGGATGCGCGAGCTCGGGCATTGCCGAGGCAACGCCACCGCGCACGTACTTGACGAGCAGCTTGATCTCGAAGACAAGCAGGAAGCCATAGACGAGAGCCAGAGAGGCGAGCGAGAAGATCATCTCTTCTCCACTCACGCCGGGGGAGACCGCGGCGGCAGTGAACATGAAGACACCGTCAACGCCACTGGGGTTAGGGTTCGGGGCGACCACGAAGGGTTGGCGACCCATCTCGGTGAAGACCCAACCGGCGATGTTGGCGCCGAACGGGGCTGCGATGCTGAGCAATGCCGTTCCCATGAGGAACTTCGAGCGCGGCACCGTCCCCTTGCGAACAATCCACAGAGTGAGGAGCGCGAAGCCGGCAGCGAGAGCACCGAAACCGATCATGAGGCGGAAACCCCAGTAAGTAACTTCCATGAGAGGCAGGTACTCGATTTCTTGACCGGCGCGCTCACCGTACAGCGGGTCATCCGGAAGGTTGGTTCCGTAGAGCGCCTGGTATTCAGGAATGAGCGTGTTCACACCCTTGATCTCGGTATCGAAGTCCCCGTGGGCCAAGAAGGAGAGCAGCCCGGGAATCTCGATGATGCCCACGACGTCGTCACAGTTCTGGCCGCCGAGTGGGCCAATCGAGAGCACGGAGAAGCTCGTGCCGTCGTGGCACGCGGCCTCGGCGGCGGCCATCTTGAGCGGCTGCTGCTCGAACATAAGCTTGGCCTGCAGGTCACCCGTGATGGAGAGAGCGCCGAATCCGAGAACGGCGATTACAGCGCCGATGCGGATGCTGTTGATCCAGACGGCGTGGTCCTTGCGATCGCGACCCGGGATGCTGGGGTTCTCGCCGACGACGACGCGACCCGTGGCATCCACGGTGTCGATTCCATCGCGACGGCGCTGCCACAGCTGGTACCACGAGATGCCGACCACGAAGCCCGCGCCGACGGCGATGGCACCGGTGATGGTGTGGGAGTAAGCCGAGAGGGCGGTGTTGTTGGTGAGCACGGCCCAGATGTCGGTCATGACGGGGCGACCGTCGATGAGTTCAACACCGACCGGGTGCTGCATCCACGAGTTGGCGACGATGATGAAGAAAGCCGAGACGACGGAGCCGGCGACAGCAATCCATAGGGTTGCGAGGTGAAGCTTCTTGCCGAGGCGATCCCAACCGAAGATCCAGAGGCCGAGAAAGACTGACTCAAAGAAGAAGGCGAGCAAGCCTTCCATGGCCAGCGGTGCTCCGAAGACGTCGCCGACGAAGCGGGAGTATTCGCTCCACGCCATTCCGAACTGGAACTCCTGAACGAGGCCAGTGGCGACACCCATGATGAAGTTGATGAGGTACAACTTGCCCCAAAACTTGGTCATGCGCAGCCACTTTTCGTCACCCGTGCGCACCCATTGGGTTTGCATGAGCGCCACGATGGGGCCGAGGCCCAACGTGAGTGGAACCATGATGAAGTGGTAGACGGTGGTGATTCCAAATTGCCATCTGGCGATTTCTAGGGGGTCCACTCCTGGCCTTTCGGTGGCGGGTTTCGCGCTAGTTCTACATCCTGTAGAACCGCTGTGTATACATTTCTACACCCTCGTAGAAATTATTTCTACTTAGGGTAGAATTGCCTCATGAACTCCCTGGGTGAACTCGAACGCAGTGTCATGGACCTGCTGTGGGCGAGCACTGACAGCCTCTCGGCATACGACCTTCAGGCTGCCCTCGCGTCGTCAGAGGCGTCGGGCCGTGAACTGGCCGCCACGACCGTTCTCACCGTTCTCTCTCGCCTCGAGAAAAAGAACTATGTAGTGCGCGAACGGGATGTGCGCCCGCACCGTTACCGTGCCGCTTCGGTTCGTGCTGAGCACATGGCCGACCTCATGCACGAGGTTTTGGGTGGAGCGAGCGACCGTACTGCCGTGCTCGAGCGGTTCGTTGGCCAAGTCTCGAACGAAGAAGCTGAGACCCTCCGCCGTATTCTCGCCGGACGCTAACCGTGGTCGCCGCCGCGATCATCCTCGGTGCCATCGCCATTCTCTTGGCCTGGCCTGTGCCGGCGATCCTTCCGGGGGCGCGTTGGGCGTACAAGCGCCCGACTCTCGGGCTGCTCGTCTGGCAACTTGTCGCACTCGTAGGTGGCTTCAGCATGATCGGTTCGCTCGTGCTGCTCGGGGCCGCGACCTTCGCTAGCGATCTTCCGGATGCCGCCACGGGCATGTGGCGTTTCGTCACCCACAACGAACTCCCCGAAGGCTCCTCGGTGTGGTCGCTGCTCGCACTCTCGGGAGCATTGTTCCTCACCATGCACTTGCTGCTGAACCTGCTTGTCACGTTCGTCTATGCCGAGCGCGAGCGTGCCCGGCACTCCCAACTCATTACCCTGCTGAGCGAGCCAATGACCGACCGGCCCGGCACGCGCCTCATCGATACCCCCGCGCCCGTTGCCTACTGCCTGCCGGGCGCCCTGACCTCCGTCACGGTACTGAGCGCTGGCCTGATTGCATTGCTCGACGAAGAAGAGCTGCGTGCGGTTGTCGAACACGAACGCGCCCACGTGCGCCTGCGTCACGACATCGTGCTGATCTTCTTCACCGCGTGGAAAGCCTCGTTGCCGTGGCTGCCCACAGCCCGCAACGCTTCCCGCGAAGTCGCCCTCCTGCTCGAAATGCACGCGGATGACAACGCCCTGAAAGACGTCAGCCGCGGCAGCCTCGCGCGCGCCATCACCGTAGTGGCTGAAGGCGGAGCCCTCCCGCAGCGCAGCGAACTCTCCGCCGCCATGCCCGAATCGACCCCAAAAGAACTGCGTGCTCGGCTGCTTCGTCTTGCCTAGACCCGGACGCGGGCTGCGACTGCGATACGGCCCTGAGCGGCCTGTGATTGGTTTTCAGGCACCGCCGCTGTGCTTATTTAAGGCGAACTAGTCCGCCTTAATGACGACTAGATTGGCCCCCATTTGGGGTCTAGCGTTCAAGTAGAGAGAAAGTCTCAGGCTTTTTCTCACGCTACACAGTCGCACTAACCAGCAGAACTGAAAGCACGGGGGCAATCATGAACAGGAAAATATTCGGGTGGGTAGTCGTTCTTCTCGCGAGCCTTACCGCCGCCGCGGCAGCTACCGTCTGGCTGATCGTGGCCGGCACCGGCCTTGACTTAGCCACAGGTATCCCGCCGCTTCCCGCCATGGTGTTGGGCATTTCGGCTTTGATGGCGATCGTTGCGAGCTTCGCGCTCATTCGGGCCGAGCTGCCACCACCCCGCTCTCGCATGCGCGCGACCTATATCTCGCGCCGGGCCGGAGCAGCCTAGGCTCGACTGCATGACAGCACGCCCACGACGAGCCCCGTGGGCGGCCTCCTAGTCGGTGACCTTCGGCCCGCGCAGGAACGCGAGCGGCAGCGTGAGCAGTGAGATCGCGGCGGCGACCAAGACGGCGGGCGGGAATGAGAAGGCGGTCGCGAGGGTTCCGATGAGAACTGAGCCGAGAGCGGTGCCGAGGTCGAATCCGATGTTCCAGGCGGCGCTGGCCGTGCCGTACTGCTTGCGCCGCACGGCCGCCAACGAGATGACGAGCGTCAGGTTTTGCAGACCCCCGTAGGCGATACCGAGGAGCGTCATGCCGACCAGGAACAGCAGGATGCCGGTGGCATCGGGATTCTGAACGGCGGCGGCAATCGCCACCAGTCCGACCACCGAGATCACGACGAGGGGCCAGAGGAATCGCTCGGCACCGAAGCGGTCGGAGAGGCCGCCGATGGACCAGCGAGTGATGGCTGCGCTGACGGTAAGAAGCGCGAGAGCCGCGGCAGTAGCGCCGGGCGAGGAGCTCATTTGCGGGGCGAAGGTAAGTAGCGCACCACCGGCGAGGGTGACGCCGCTGAGCAGCATCATCGGGCGCAGGAGGCTGATCGCAAGCGAGCGGCGTTCTGACCTTCCGCCATCCACGGAGAGGATCGGTGTCGCGTCGGTGGAGGGGAGAAGGTCGCGGGCGGCGGCCTGCTCGCGAAGCACTCGTGCAAGACGTGGGGCAGAACTAATGCCGAGCAGGGGAAGGGTGCCAATCACGAAGACTGCCCAGAACCCGACGGTGTCGGCGAGGAACGATGCGGTCGGCACGAGGATGATCTGCGGAACCGCAATCGCAGCGCCGTAGATTCCGACGGCGGCACCATGCTGGGTGCGATCGACGAGGTTCGCCACCACCGTGGAACCGGTGACGGTCAGGATGCCGAAGCCGATTCCGCGAACGGCCGAGATCGCGAGAATCCACGCGAGTTGATCCGAGATGAAGAGCAAGAGCGCGGGGGCGCCGAGAAGGGCAAGCCCCACCGCCAGTACGCGGCCGGTGCCGAAATGGTCGAGCAGGCGCGGAACAAACGGTTGCGTCATGACTGTCACGATCAGCAGGAGCCCGTTGACGAGACCGGAACCCGCTTCGGTTGCCCCGCCCTGAACAGCCCACAGCGGAACGACCGGAATCAGCGCAACAAAGCCTCCAAAGCCTGCGGCCGTGAGCACCAACAGGGCTGGTATTCCTGGTGCCCGCCAGACAGGAGGACGAGCATTGACAGAGTTGTGAGTCACGATGCTTAACCCTATGCCCCACCGGGTCTCACCCGACCGAGGTCAGAAGCCGAAACCCGACGGGGTAGAGAACTCGCGCGGCAGCCCACCACAACCCGCGGCACGAGTGGCCTTATTTCTTTGCAGCGGTCTTCTTGGCGGGAGCCTTCGCGGGGGCGGCCTTGGCTGCGGCCGGAGTCGACGCGGCAGCCTTGCGCGGCGCCGCACGCTTAGCGGGAACCGCAGCGGCGGCGCTCGGCGCGACGGCACGGGGTGCCAGTCGCTGCAACTGAGTGACGTGCGTGGGTTCGAGCTCTTCGATGCTCGTGACTTCGAGCAGCTTCATGGTGCGCACGATCTGCTCCGAAAGGATCTCGATAGTGCGGTCGACGCCCTCGCGACCTCCGGCCATAAGGCCGTACAGGTAGGCACGGCCGATGAGTGTGAACTTGGCACCGAGCGCCATCGAAGCCACGACATCCGCACCGTTCATGATGCCGGTGTCGACCATCACCTCAACGTCGTTACCGACTTCGCGGGCGACCTCGGGCAGCAAGTGGAAGGGGATGGGCGCGCGGTCGAGCTGGCGGCCACCGTGGTTCGAGAGCAGGATGCCGTCAACACCAAGGTCGGCAAGGCGCTTCGAGTCTTCAAGGTTCTGCACTCCCTTGATCACGATCTTGCCTGGCCACATGGCGCGGATGATCTTGAGGTCGTCGTAGTTGATTGACGGGTCCATGGCGGAGTCGAGCAGTTCGCCTACGGTGCCGCCGGTGGTTGCGAGCGACGCAAACTCGAGCGGGGGAGTCGTGAGGAAGTCGAACCACCACCACGGGCGGGGGATCGCGTTGAGTATCGTGCCGGCCGTCAGCTGCGGCGGAATCGAGAAGCCATTGCGCTTATCCCGCAGTCGCGCCCCGGCAACCGGGGTGTCGACGGTGAACATGAGGGTGTCGTAGCCAGCGGCGGCCGCGCGTTCGACAAGACCGTACGAGATCTCGCGCTCGCGCATCACGTACAGCTGGAACCAGTTGCGACCGTTCGGGTTTGCGGCCTTCACATCTTCAATGGATGTCGTGCCGAGCGTCGACAGCGTGAACGGGATGCCCGCTGCCGCTGCGGCGCCCGCGCCCGCGATCTCGCCCTCGGTTTGCATGAGACGAGTGAATCCCGTGGGGGCGATACCGAAGGGCATCGCGGAGGTGCCGCCGAGAATCTGGGTGGTGGTGGAGACGTTTGAAGCGTCACGAAGGATCGAGGGGTGAAACTCGATGTCTTCGAAGGCCTGGCGCGCACGGCTCAACGAGATTTCGCCTTCGGCCGAGCCATCCGTGTAGTCGTAGGCAGCCTTGGGCGTGCGACGCTTGGCGATGTCTTTGAGGTCGTAGATCGTGAGGGCGCTGTCGAGACGGCGCTTCTTGCCGTCGAGCTCGGGGGCCTTGAACTTCATGAGCTTCGCGAGCTCTACGGGGTTCGGAAATTGACGCTTAACCATGAGGTGCCTTAGCTGTCGGTGTCGAGATCGGTGTCGAGGTGGGTGAGGAGGCGATCGCGCGTCCCCACAATGTGGTCGCGGGTGAGGCGCTCTGCGGTCGCGGCATCCCCGGCGGTGATGGCATCGAGGATGCCCTGGTGTTGTTCGGCCACCTCGTGGGCGGTAATGAGTTGGGCGGACTGAACCTGCCCAATGCACAGCTCGACTTCACCCATGAGCAGTTCGTGCAGGCGGGTAAGGCGAGAGCTGGGCTGACCGGCGACGAGCGCGCGGTGGAATTGGATGTCGTGGTGCGCAAAATCATCGGTGGCGGTGAGCGCCCGGTGGGCTGCCAGCGCCTCCGCCGGAATCGCGCCGGCCTCGGCTAGCGCCGCCATCGCCGCGGTCTCCACGATGGAGCGAGTGTCGAAGAGGTCGAGCACGTCGTCGTAGCTGAGCTCGGGCACGCGTGCGGCCCGGTGGGCTTCACGGCGCAGGATGCCGTCAGCGACGAGGCGGTCAATGGCGATGCGTGCGGTGGGGCGGGCAACGCCGAACCGCAGGGCGACGGCTGACTCGGTGATGGCGGATCCGGGGGCATCGCGCTGGGCGATGATGTCGGCACGAAGCTTCTGAGCAACGGTCTCGGGGAGCACTGCAGCGTTCTCAATCATCGTGCGCTCCCTCTTCGTTGACTCGGATTGTCAAACAATCTAACAGAATGTAAGACAAAGCAAAAGAGACACCTGTTACATTGGCGACGTATGTTTTCGTGCGCAACAAAGGAGATGGCATGACGAAGCAAGTGGCCTGGGGAATTCTGGGCACCGGGTGGATCGCGGGTCTACAAACCAGCGACCTCATCGAGCACGGCCACAACGTCGTTGCGGTCGGATCCCGCACCGCGGAATCGGCCACCACGTTTGCTGCCGAGTACGGCATCCCGACCGCGCACGGCAGCTACGAAGACCTCGTTGCTGACCCGAATGTTGACGCGATCTATGTTGCTTCGCCTCACCCCTTCCACGAAGAGCACGCGCTGCTCGCGCTCAACGCGGGCAAGCATGTGCTCGTAGAAAAGGTGTTCACGATGAACGCGGCGCAGGCCGAGACCGTCGTCTCCCGGGCATCCGAACTGAACCTTGTCGTGCTCGAAGCCATGTGGACGCGCTACCTGCCGCACATGGTGCGTATTCGTCAGCTCATCGCCGAGGGGGCTCTCGGAACGATCCGCAGCGTGATCGCCGATCACAACCAGAACCTGCCCAGCGACCCGCTGCACCGCATCAACAACCCCCTGCTGGGCGGCGGTGCACTGCTCGACCTCGGCATTTACCCGGTGTCGTTCGCGCACGACATTCTGGGGGCGCCGTCGAGCATCGTGGCCGTCGCCACCAAAACCGTGACCAATGTCGACCGCCAGACTTCGATGATCTTCAGTTACGGCACCGAAGCTCAAGCAGTGCTGCAGACGACACTCGACCTCGCCGGCCCCACGCGCGCCGTGATTGTCGGCACCGAAGGCCGCATCGAAATCGCCGAGACCTGGTACGCGCCTACGACCTACACGCGCTTCGATGGCAAGGGCAACGTTGTTGAAGAATTCGACGGCACCGTTACCGGCCGCGGCATGCAGTTTCAGGCCGCCGAGCTCGAGCGCCTGGTTACCGCAGGCGAGATCGCCAACGACATCCTGTCCCCGGCCGAGAGCATCGAGATCATGCACACGCTCGACGAGATCCGCCGTCAGATTGGGCTTACCTACCCGATGCTCGACGAGGGCTAGCGCGAACTGACGTCAGCCAAACGACGAAGCGCCGGCTACCGAATTGATCGGTGGTCGGCGCTTCGTCGTTACCTGAAATCGGATGCTACTGCGAACGCGGCAAGTAGCGCTTCGGCGAGAACGCGGTAGCGACGAGGCTGCGCAAACCCTCGAGCGAACCCTCCACAAAGCCTTGGGCGCGCGCTTGAACGAGCACGTTGCCAATAGCCGTGGCCTCCACGGGGCCGGCGAGCACCGGCAGTCCACTGCGGTCCGCGATCAGCTGGCAGAGCAACTCGTTCTGCGAGCCACCGCCGACGATATGGATGACCGACACCGACTTTCCGGAGAGGTCTGAGGCCGTGCGTACGGCATCCACGAAAGCAACGCTGAGGCTTTCGATGATGCTGCGCACAAACTCCACGCGCGATTGCGGCGCTGGCACATCGTGTTCAGTGCACCAGGCGGCGATGCGTTCGGGCATGCCGTCGGGGGCGAGAAAGCGGGCGTCGTTGGCGTCGAAGATCGGCACCGTCGTCGTGAGCGCGGATGCTGCCGTCAGCAGGTCGAGCAAGTCGACGCTGGCGTCTTCCTTCTGCCAGTCGCGCACGCATTCGCTCAGCAGCCACAGGCCCATGACGTTGTGCAGGTAGCGCACTCGCCCGTCGACGCCGCCCTCGTTGGTGAAGTTCGCGGCACGGCTGGCTTCGGTGAGCACGGGGGAGTTGAGCTCAACGCCCACGAGGCCCCACGTCCCGCACGAAATGTACGCGAAGTCGTCGTTCGTGGCCGGAACCGCCACCACAGCGGACGCCGTGTCGTGCGATCCAACGGCGACCACGTCGGCACGGATGCCGAGCTCGTCGCGCACCGGCCCCAGCGTTGTGCCGGGAGTAACCAACTCAGGGAAGAGGCTGCGGGAGAACCCGAGCTTCTCGATGAGCGCATCATCCCACTGGCCGGTGGCCAGATTCAGCAGCCCGGTTGTCGAGGCGTTGGTCTGCTCGGCAACCTGACGCCCCGTCAGCCAGTAGTTGATGAGGTCGGGGACGAGAAGGAAGCCGTCCACCTCGGCAAGGTTCTGCTCGGCAGCGAACTGGTACAGCGTATTAAAAGGAAGAAACTGCAGACCGTTCGACGCATACAACTCATCATGATCGGCGATCGCGTGCACGCGCTCGACGCCCGCCGCCGTACGATCATCGCGGTAGTGGAACGGAGGAGCAACCATCTGCCCGCCCGCCATCAGTGCGTAGTCAACCGCCCACGAATCCACGCCGATGCTCGACAACTGCGGCTCTTCACGAACAGCAGCCGCCAAGCCAGCGAGAACGCTCGAGTAGAGCGCATCAATGTCCCAGTGCAAGCCATCGGCGCGGCGAACTGGCCCGTTGGGAAAACGTGCAACGGGGCGAACCGAGAGCTCGTTGTGACCCACGTGGCCGAGCATGACTCGGCCACTGGTCGCACCCAGATCGACCGCGGCGACGGCTTTAGGCAACATGCGAGTACCGCCTCGGTCGCAGGCTCCCTCGGAGCTGGCACGGTGGGCTTCGCCGCACCTGCGCAATCGCTGACGCGATTGCCATAGCTCCAGCGCTCATCGGAGGAAGGCCGCCGCAACACCAGCATCAACGGGGATGTGGAGACCAGTGGTGTGGCTGAGGTCGGGGCCCGTGAGCACCGATACCGCGTTCGCCACGTTCTCCGGCAGAACCTCACGCTTGAGGATCGTGCGCTGAGCGTAGAACTTGCCGAGGTCGTCCTCTTCGATGCCGTAGGTCTTGGCGCGGTTGGCGCCCCAACCGGCGGCGAAGATTCCCGAACCGCGCACGACGCCGTCGGGGTTGATGCCGTTGACCTTCACGCCGTGCTCGCCCAGCTCGACTGCGAGGAGTCGCACCTGATGAGCCTGGTCGGCCTTGGTGGCCGAGTAGGCAATGTTGTTCGGGCCAGCAAACACCGAGTTCTTCGACGAGATGTAGATGACGTCGCCACCCATTCCCTGATCGATCAGTACCGGCGCGGTCGCCTTCGAGACAAGGAACGAACCCTTGGCCATGATGTCGTGCTGGAAGTCCCAGTCCTGCTCGGTGGTCTCCAGTAGCGGCTTCGAGAGTGAAACGCCCGCATTGTTCACCACGATGTCGATGCCACCGAAGGCGAGGACGGCATCCTGAACCATGCGGTCGATCGCTTCGGCGTCGGTCACGTTGACCTTGAGGCCGATGGCGACATCGGCCGGGTTTGAATACGCAGCGCCGATTTCGGCGGCGGCGGCCTGAGCCTTCTCGAGGTCGAGGTCCGCAATGACGACGCAGGCGCCGTCCGCGGCGAGGCGAGTAGCGATGGCCTTACCGATTCCGGATGCTGCGCCAGTGACGAGAGCAACGCGCGTGGCGTGCGACTTGGGCTTGGGCATCCGCTGCAGCTTGGCTTCTTCGAGTGCCCAGTATTCGATGTTGAACTTCTCGGCGTCGCTGATGGGGGCGTAGCTCGAGATTGCTTCGGCGCCACGCATGACGTTGATGGCGTTGACGTAGAACTCGCCGGCAACGCGGGCGGTCTGCTTGTTGGCACCGTAGCTGAACATTCCGACGCCGGGAACGAGAACGATGAGCGGGTCAGCGCCACGGATCTCGGGGGAGTCGTCGGTGGCGAACTTGTCGTAGTACGCGGTGTAGTCCTTGCGGTACTCCTCGTGGAGTTCCTTCAGGCGCTCGATGCTCTTCTCGATTGACGCGTTAGCGGGCAGGTCGAGCAGCAGCGGCTTGACCTTGGTGCGCAAGAAGTGGTCGGGGCAGCTCGTGCCGAGAGCGGCGAGCTTGGGGGCGTTCGCTGAAGCGAGGAAGTCGAGAACGACGTCAGAGTCGGTGAAGTGACCGACCATGGGGCGGTCGTGGCTTGCGATGCCGCGAATGGTTGCTGCAAGCGCGGCGGCCTTCTCGCGGCGCTCGGCCTCAGGCAGCGCGGCGTTCTTGGCAACGGTGCGACCGAACGGTGCCTTCTTGCCCTTCGCGGCGATGTACTCTTCGGCGGTCGTAATGATCCAGAGGCTGTTGGCTTCTGCTTCGTCGCTCGTGTCGCCCCACGCGGTGATGCCGTGGCCGCCGAGGATGCAGCCGATCGCCTTCGGGTTCTTCGCCTTGATCTCGGCGATGTCGAGCCCGAGCTGGAAGCCGGGGCGACGCCAGTCGACCCATACAACCTTGTCGCCGAACGCCTTCTTGGTGAGCTTCTTGCCGTCCTTGGCGGTGGCAAAAGCAATTCCCGAGTCGGGGTGCAAGTGGTCGACGTGGGCAGCATCCACGAGTCCGTGCATGGCTGTGTCGATGGATGGCGCGGCGCCACCCTTACCGTGCAGCGTGTAGTCGAACGCCGCCACCATCTCGTCTTCGCGCTCAACACCGGGGTAGACGTTGGTCATGGCGCGCAGGCGGTCGAGGCGCAGTACGGCGAGGCCGGCTTCCTGAAGCGTGCCGAGGTCTCCGCCGGAGCCCTTCACCCACATGAGCTCGATGGGCTCGCCGGTAACGGGATCCGTTTCGGTGCCCTTGGCCGACGTGTTGCCGCCGGCGTAGTTGGTAACGCGTGGGTCAGAACCGAGGCGGTTCGACCGAGCGATGAGTTCAGCGGCAGTGGGGTTCGTCATGGAGTTTTCCTCAGAGTCGGTGGCAAGAATTGCGGACACGGGGCAGTGAGAGTGCTCAGGCTCCCCAACCAGCCTGAACGCCGCCAACGCGCTCTTCGGTGATCTTCTGCTGGTAACCGGATGCTGCGTACGCCGCCATCGGGTCGGCGGGCAAGCCACGCGACTCGCGCCAAGCAGCAAGGTCAGCGCGCACGTCGGTGTAGAAGGCATCCATCAGAATGCCGTTGGCACCGAGAACATCACCGGCGTCTTGCGCAGCGGTGAGAGCATCCGAATCGACGAGCAGTGCACGAGCGGTCATCTCTTGCACGTTGAGCACCGAACGCATCTGACCGGGAACCTTGTCTTCAACGTTGTGGCACTGATCGAGCATGAAAGCCACTCCGCTGTCGGTGCCGTAGCCGCCGCCGCGAATAACTTCGTACAGGATGCGGAACAACTGGAACGGGTCAGCCGCCCCCACGATGAGGTCGTCGTCGGCGTAGAAGCGCGAGTTGAAGTCGAAGGAGCCGAGCTTGCCGAGGCGCAGCAGCTGCATCACGATGAACTCGATGTTGGTGCCAGGGGCGTGGTGGCCGGTGTCGAGGCACACGAGGGCGCGCTCGCCGAGGGCTGAGACCTGCGCATAGCTGGTTCCCCAGTCGGGAACATCGGTGTGATAAAAGGCGGGTTCGAAGAACTTGTACTCGAGCACCATGCGCTGCTCTTCGCCGAGGCGGGCGTAGATCTTCTGCAGCGAGTCAGCAAGGCGATCTTGGCGACCACGGATGTCAGCCTGGCCGGGGTAGTTTGAGCCGTCAGCGAGCCAGATCTTGAGGTCGCGCGAGCCCGTCTGATCCATCACATCGATGCACTCGAAGTGGTGGTCGATCGCCTTCTGGCGAATCGTGGGATCGACGTGAGTGAGCGAACCGAACTTGTAGTCGTCGTCTTGGAAGGTGTTCGAGTTCACCGTGCCGAGATGAACGCCGTGGTCGTTGGCGAAGGTGCGTAAGGCGCTATAGTCCTCAACTTTGTCCCACGGAATGTGGAGGGCAACTGTCGGCGAGAGCGCCGTGTATTTGTTGACCTGAGCGGCATCCGCGATCTTCTCTTCGGGGGTGCGCGGCGTTCCGGGGGTGCCGAACACTCGAAAGCGCGTGCCGGAGTTGCCAAACGCCCACGAGGGCAGTTCGATGGCCTGTTCGGCGAGACGCGGTGCGATTGAGGCGAAGCTGGTCACTGCTAGTCCTTTGTTCTGTGGGGGCGCTACCGGTGTTGCTCACACGCTGAGCTCGGGCGTTCCACTCATCAACTCATCATTGAATCGTTTTAAGTCGTTTCCTCGAGAATACGTTCTTCGCCCGTATCTCGTCAAGGAGCGTCGAATCGTGGCACAATTGAACGATTCAATTAAACGGGACAATTGTGCCCGCGGAAATGAGATTTGATGAGCACCGTTAGCGTCAAAGATGTCGCACAGCACGCAGGCGTATCTGTCGGCACAGTGTCGAACGTCATGAACCATCCGGCCAAGGTCGCACCGGCCACTGTCAAGAAAGTTCAGCGATCCATCGATGCCCTCGGTTTCGTGCGGAACGATGCCGCACGCCAACTGCGTGATGGCCACAGCAAGACGGTTGGCCTTGTTGTTCTCGACGTGCGTAATCCGTTCTTTACGGATGTCGCGCGCGGCGCCGAAACTCGAGCCAGCAAAGAAGGATTGTCAATCATTCTGGGCAACAGCGATGAAGACTCAGCCCGCGAACTGGCGTATCTCGAGCTCTTCGAGCAGCAACGTTCGCACGGCGTCTTGATTTCTCCGATTGGCGAGATCACTCCGCGGCTAACCACGTTGCGCGAGCGCGGAATTCCCGCCGTACTTGTCGACCGCGCAAGTCCGGATCGTAGCTTCAGTTCGGTCACTGTGGATGACGTGGCTGGTGGCCGTATGGCCGTCGAACACCTCATTGCGGAGGGTCGCCGGCGCATCGTCTTTGTTGGAGGGCCGCTCTCGATTCGCCAGGTAGCCGATCGACTGGAGGGTGCTCGTCTCGCAGTGCGAGAGCACGACAATGTGGCCCTCGAAGTAATCGACCTCGATTCACTCAGCGTCATCGCTGGCCGCAAAGCCGGTGCGAGCATCGCCGCGCGCAGCGAACGGCCCGATGCGGTCTTCGCGGCCAACGACTTGGTGGCGATGGGCGTTCTGCAAGCACTTATGCTGCAGGGGGCAGATGTGCGGGTGCCGGAGGATATCGCCCTCATCGGCTACGACGACATTGACTTCGCCTCGGCTGCCGTGGTTCCGCTGTCGTCGATCCGTCAGCCCGCCGGCATGATCGGGCACACCGCGTTAGAGATTCTGCTGGAAGAAATCGCGGCGCCGGAGATGGCCGCGCGTCACGTCGTCTTTCAGCCGGAGCTGGTCGTACGTCGTTCCAGCTCAGCAAGCGCTATCGACTCGATGTAGCAGCACCCCAGAAAGCCGTGACCCGTGTGGGCCGCGGCCGCTCGCTACCAGGTGACGTTGACCGGTGGCGCTTCGTAGGTGGGCAGGTACGACGCGAGCGGATACGGCGACTCGAAGTCGGCATCGACCAGCTTCAGGTCGGGCACGCGCGTCAGCAGTTGCGTGAGCGCTTCGGTGATTTGAACACGCGCGAACTGCTGTCCGACGCATCCGTGGGGTCCGTGGCTGAAGCCGAGGTGGCCGGCAGAGTCGCGCGTGATGTCGAAGGTCGAGGGATCATCGAAACGTTCAGGGTCACGGTTGGCTCCGACGGGGGAGACCGTCACCGATTGCCCCTTCGGGATTGTCACGCCCTGAATTTCTAGGTCCTCAAGCGCCGTGCGGCTGAAGACGGTGAGAAACATGGTGTTGTAGCGAACAAGCTCTTCAATAGCACCCGGCAAAAGCTCGGGTTCGCGCTTGAGTAGATCCCACTGCTCCGGGTGCTTCAGGAGCGTCAAGACCGACATGGAGATCATGTACGCCACCGAGTCGCGACCGGAAACGGACAGAACCCAGGCGAGCCCCTCGACCTCGGCAGCAGTGAGGTCAGAGGCAATGAGGTCGCTGAACACGTTGTCGCCGGGGGCGAGACGCACGAGTTCGAGAATTTCACGTACGACATCGAACTTGCGCTGCGTGGTGGTCGGCTTGGCGAAGGTGTCGCCGAAGAGCTGCACGTGGCTGTCGGGAACGCCAAGAACGAGGCAGTGGCTTCGCACCGAGATCGGCGTTGCGAGGTCGGTAGTGATGTTGCCGGGGTTGGGGCCGGCCAAGAAGGTGTCGAGCGTTTCGGTGACGAAACCGCGCACCGCTTCACGACGTCCACGGGCGGCCTTCACGGAGAAGCGGGCGGTGACCGAACGGCGGATGCGACGGTGTTGGTCTCCATCGAGAGAGAGGATGTCGGCGACGGCCAGGGCATCCTTCGCTTGCTGGTCAACGTCGTGGACTTCGCCCTCGGGCGGCCCCAGGAGGAACCGTCGTGGGTTTTGCGTAAAGCGCGGATCTTCGAGCACTGCCTGCGCCATCCCGAACTGGGTGACGAGCAGGCCTTCGTGGTCATCGGCAAAACGAATCGGCGTGGCCGGGCCGTTCTCGCGGAATTCGGCGAGAGCCGGGGTGGGAACGTGCGGGTTTCCGTCGAGCGGAAGTGCTGAGGAGCGCCCGGTGAAGGGGCAAACTCCGGCGGTAGAAGCGGGTGTAGTTGTCATGACTGTCCTCCTAGAGGGGCGGTCGCTGGGATCATGGCTGGTTCGGGCACGGGAGTGCCGGAAAAGGTGGCGTCGACGGCTGGCCGAGCTCGTCGAAAATCGCGGGACATGTTGCTGGCAACGACTCCGTGCGGGAGTCCATCGAGCATGCTGAGGGCCACGAAGTCACCGCTGTCACGGTCGCCGTGCGTCGTGACGAGCTCGGCATCTGCCGGGAAACGTCCGTAGGCCTGAAAGCGCACTCCGTAGAGTTCGCTCCAAAAGAAGGGAACGGGCGGTTGAGTTTTCTCGCCCGTAACAATGTGACGGGCAACGGCCTGCCCGTGTTGGAGGGCGGTGAGCTGGTGCTCATCGGCTAGACACCTGCCCGAACGTGAATCGTGCCAAGCGGCGACATCTCCCACGGCGTAGATGTGTTCCGAGTACTGCCCCTGGGAGGCGCATTCCAGTGCAGCAGACGCGGTGACCCCGCTCGACTCGAGCCACTCTACGTTCGGGATGGCGCCGATTGCGACGACTACGGTGTCCGCCTCGAGCTGGTCGCCCGAGGTCAGCGTCACGTGGGCTGTGGTGCCGTCGTGCGCGATCGCCGCGACACCCTCAGCCAGACGTAACGCAACACCATTCTGCGAGTGAAGTTGTTCGAGTCGCTGAGTCAACAGGGCGCGAACAGAGCCCAGGGTCAGGGCCCCTGAACGTCCGACGATCGTCACGGCGCAACCCTTCTTGCGAGCCGCTGCAGCGATTTCTGACCCGAGAACTCCGGAGCCAATAACGACGACCGAGCGGGAGTTCTCAAGGCGTTCGCGAAGGGCCATCGAGTCTTCGCGAGTGCGCAAGGTGAGGGCGACCCGCGCGGGGTCGCCGCTGACGGGCAGCTGGCGGGCCCGGGCGCCGGTGGCGATCACGAGCCTGCCGTACGAGATGTCACCGCGCGTGGTGGAAACGATCCGCTCGGCCACGTTCAAAGATTGAGCGGTCACATCAGTGTGGAGGTCGATTCCGGCACGCTCGGCTGCGCCGTCGGTGAAGATGTCTGCCCTCTCCGATTCCCATTCCCCCAGAAGCACGTGCTTCGAGAGCGGAGGGCGGTTGTAGGGCGCTGAGGTCTCGTTGCCGAGTACGGTGATTGACCCGGTAAATCCTTCGTGGCGCAACGACTCTGCTGTGGCGCATCCGGCTGTCGAAGCGCCGATGATCAGCACATCTGAGTGCGGTTTCAGCTCCATGGGTTACTCGTGAATGGTGATCGCGCGCGCGGGACACAGCGCAGCGGAGCGCCGGGCGGCGGCATGGCGAGATTCGTCGGGCTTAGCGTTGAGCAGCAGCACGATTCCGTCGTCGTCCTGGTCGAAAAGGTCTTCTGCTGTGAGAACACACTGGCCGGCACCGACGCAAGCGGCGGCATCAATTTCGATTTTCATGAGAACTCCTGTGTTCCGTTGAGGGCTGGGGTGCAATGAGCATGGTGGGGTTAGTTCGCGCCGACGATGTCGTGCCCGAGCACAATGGTGCGCCCGCCGATGATCCATTCGGTCAGCACAACGCCATTCTTGGTGGTGGCGATGCCGTGCGGGCTGTTGATCTGGCCGGGGGTGACCGCCGGGCGCAGCGGGTTGTCGCTGTCGCCTTTGTTCGGCCAAGCGCCGACGCGCTCGCGGGGGGAACGGTGCAGCAGGTCGGTGACGGTGTCGTCGGATGCCACAGCGATGAGTCCGCCAAAGAGCTCGGTGACGATGAGGCGGTTGTCGTAAACCGTGATCGAGCTGGGGCTTGTGATGAGGGGACTGCGTAGTTCCTTCACGTAGGCACCCGTGAGGTCGAACCAGACGAGGCGTTCATTGGAGCGGTCGGCAACCACCACGAGGGTCTCATCGCCGCGGTCGTCGAGGGCGATGCCATGGGGGCAATCGAAGGCTTGACCGGATGCTGAGCCGTCGATCGTCAGCGTGATGCGGCCGCCTTCAATGCGGTGCACTAGTGAGTGACCGTAGCCGTCGGCAACCCACAGCACGGAGCCCGCGGGGTCGGTGATGCCGCGTTCGACAGCGAGCGCGGTGGGGCGCCATCCGACAACGGAGGCTGTCGTGCGGTCGTCGGGCCCGACATCCGTCAGCTCCTTGGAATCGACGTCGAAGACGAAGAGCCCGCCACCGTTGGCTTCAACGCCGATGTCGGCGAGCCAGACTGCGGAACTGGACGCGCCGGGGTCGGTGGCCATGCCGTGGTAAATGCCTGCGCCGCAGGGGATGGTGGTCACGGAGCCATGGGGGGCGATCACACTGACGTGAGCACTGCCGGGAGTGGAAACGACAATGCGGTCGTCAGCCAGCACAGCGGCGCCGGAATGCGACCACTCAGCGATTTCCGTGAGTTCAGGAGCAATTTCGCGCCAGCCGTTGCTGGAGGCGGCTGCGGTGCTGGTCGTGTGAGATGACGACATCGTTGTCTACCCTTCAAGGCTGAATCCAGCCAGTTTCTATCCTTCGATTTGATCGCACATTCGGTGAAGTTGTTAGCAACCGCTGGTCACTGAGTAGCATTTTTCGCTCGTGGTTGCCGGGATGGTGTCCTAGGCTTGCCGCTATGGACCGCTACGCACTCACGGGAGTTCTCGGAGCTGATTCCGGTCGAATCGGCGCAGAAACGGTCGATGTGCCCGAGACGATTGAGCCTCACGCTCACGACTTCGTCGAGATCGCGCTCGTTGTCAGTGGTCATGGCACGCACATATCGCGCACGGGAACGGATGACGCGGTTGCGGGATCGGTGTTCCTGGTTCGCCCGGGAAGCTGGCATTCGTTCGAACCCATCAGCACCATGACGGTCGTCAACGTGTACTTCGATGAGCGCGTGCTCTTCGAGCATTTGCCGTGGCTCTTCACCGATGTCACCTCGTCGCGTCGCCTTCTTTCAGCCGGAACCTCGAGTTGGACCGCACCGGCCGACGTCTTCGACGATGCCGTGGCGTGGGCGACGTCGCTTGAGCAACGGCCGCACGCGCCCTTCATGATCAGCGTCGGGCTGCTGACGTGCATCATGGCGGTGCTCACCGACTTCGGAGATCCTGATCGGGTGGAGCAGGTGGCAACCTCGTCGAGTGACCTGGTGTGGAGCGTCGTGGCGCAGATCGTGGCTGATCCTGCCCACGATTGGTCGGTGCCGGCAGTGGCTGCGGCAGCGAATCTGTCGCCCTCCCACTTCACACGAATCTTTCGGCGTGAGCTCGGCACGTCACCCGCTCGCTTCATTGCGCAAGTGCGACTCGAGCGCGCCGCCCTGTTGCTCGTCTCTACCGACCTCGCCGTTGCCCGGGTCGGGGAGCAAGCGGGCATCGACGACGCGAACTACTTCGCCCGCATCTTTCGCAACGCTTACGGCATCAGCCCCAAGGAGTACCGCGCGGGCATCCAACTTCTGGACTAACCCTTCACCGCTCCACTCGTCATACCGGCCACGATTTGTCGCTGGAAGAAGATGTACATCACCAGCGGCGGGATCGTGATGAGCAGAATATTGGTGAATAGAAGGTTCCAAGCGGTGTCGAATTGGCTCTGGAAGTTATAGAGCGTCAGCTGAACTGTTGCGTTCTCGTCGCCCGGTAAGAAGTACAGCGGATTCTGGAAATCATTGAAGACGAATACCGCCTGCACCACGATGACCGTGACGATGACGCTCCGCAATAGCGGGAATGCTACCTGGAAGAACAGACGGATGGGACCCGCTCCGTCAATCGTCGCCGCTTCGTCGAGCTCACGAGGAATGGCGGCGATGAACGCGCGAAACATGAGAACGGAGAACGACAATCCGAAAGTCACTTCAATAAGAACAAGACCGGGCAACGTACCAAAGAGTTCAAGACCCTGAAGTACCCAGATGGTGGGTACCACTGCGGGCGGGATGATCAGCCCGGCAAGGACCATGAGGTTGATCGCCGGGTTCCAGCGTGACTGGCGGCGTTGAAGCACCCATCCCACCATCGCTGAGAAGAGCACCATGAGGGTGACACTTGCCACGGTCAGCACGGTCGAGTTGACGAATGCTGTGATGAGCATGAAGTCGCGAGTTTGGATGACCTCCACAATGTTCTCGAAGAGGGCGAATTGCTCCGGCCACGAGAACTCCAGCGCTGCAGACTCTTGGCGAGTTTTTGACGCCGTCATCAGGATGAACGTGAAGGGCACGAGGAACACAACGATCGATGCGACGATCGCGAGGGATCCGGTCACGATGGAGCGGGTACGGCGGCTCATTGTTCTGCCTCCTTACGGTTGAGGAACCAGAAGATCGGCACAATGATCGCGGTGACAACGATGAAGAGAACAACGTTGCCCGCGCTGGAGAGGCCGTAGAAACCTGCCTGATACTGCTTGAAAATTACGGAGGCGATGACGTCACTGGTGAAGCCGGGGCCGCCCCGGGTCATAGCCCAGATCAGGTCGAATGAGCGCAGCCCACCGATGAGGGAGAGGATGACGACGGTGACCATGGCGGGGCGAACCAGGGGCAGCGTGATGTGCCAGAAATTCTGGAAGGGACTCGCTCCATCGGTGGTGGCGGCTTCGAAGTATTCGTTGGGGATGGCGACGATTCCGGCGATGAAGATGAGGGTTGCGAGTCCGACTCCGCGCCAGACTTCGACGAAAGCGACGGAGAGCAGAGCGTAGCTGGGGTCTGTGAGCCAACCGGGGCCGTCAACGCCAATGCCCGCGAGGGCGGTGTTGATGAGGCCGTCGAAGGGGTCCATGAGTACCCGGAAGGTGATGCCGACGCCGACGACCGAGACGAGTACGGGGAAGAAAACGACTGAGCGAAGAAAGGTGCGGCCCATGATCTGGCTAGAAAGCAACACAGCAAGCAGAAGGCCAAGAACAACTTTCAGACCTGAGGTGACGAATCCGAAGATGAAGGTGTTGACGAAGCCTTGAATAAGCATAGGCTCGCGGAAGAACTGGGCGAAGTTCTCAAAGCCGATGAACTCGATGTCAAAGAGTGACCAGCGGGTAAGGCTGAAATAGAAACTCGCGAGGGTGGGAACAATGAACAGGGTGAAGAACAGCACGGCTGCCGGGATGTAGAACCACATTGGGTATTGGCTCTTGTGGCGACGCTTGCGAGACTTTTCGGGATGCCGCGTCGGTTGCTTCGACTGGCGCGCGAGCCGCCGCTCGGTGGTTATGGCCATGGTGTCTCCGTTGACTGTGATGGATGAATGCGGGGGCCGACTCGAAGTCGAGTCGACCCCCGCGATTGTTTCAGCGTATTGCCGAAGTGCTGCTTACCAGCCTTCGAGTCCGAGCTGCTGGGCCTGCTTAGTGACGTCCTGGTCGTACAACGACGCACCCTCGGCTGCGGAACGGATGCCCGAACCTACCTCGACGGTGATCTGCGGCAGCGACGGTCCCTTGACGGGCGAGAGGAATTCGAGAGCTGCTGCGGTTCCGCCTTCGGTTTCGAAGTAGGGGAGCATGTCGGCGGTGGCGTTCGGAACGTCATCGGGGAGCACGCAGCCATCGATGAAGTAGGGTCCGGTCGCTCCCACGGCGTCGGACTGTACGTCACAGCCCTCTTCAGTGGCGATGAAGGCCATGAAGCTCTTGACCTCGTCGGGGTGCTCGGTGTCGGCGGGAGCGTAAATGCCGTTTGCGAGCCACGTGGTGAGGCCGTTGTCTGGGCCGTCTCCGGGCTGGGCGAAGAACCCGATGTCATCAGCCTGGTCGGGGTAGAGCTCAACGATTGTGGAGACGGCGAAGCTCAGCATCGGGTAGTGGGCACCCTCACCCTGAGCGAGCATGCGCAGCCCGTCGTCGAGGGTCGACGAGGCGAAGTCCTCATTGAGGTAACCGGCTTCATATACCTCTTGAAGACGTTCGAAGCCGCGGATGGCAACGTCGTCGTCGGCATAGTTCACCTTGTTGGCGGTGTAGTCGTTCGCCCAGTTGGGCTCTTCTGCGAGAACGTTGTAAAAGTCACCGAGTACGAAGAGCTGTGAGGTCCATGCGTCGGTGTAAGTCTGGATGACGGCGTCGTAACCAGCGTTAGAAATGGCTTCGTTGTTATCCATGAACTCGTCCCAGGTGACGGGGACTTCGAGGCCAAGTTCTGCGTAGATGGCCTCGTTGTAGAGAATTCCGCCACCCATACCGGTTCCGGCCGGAACAGCGTAAACGCCGTTCGGCGTGCTGACGCCGTCGATGAAGGTTGAAGTGACGGTTTCCATGAATGGTTCGTCTGCGATGTTAAGTAGTGTCTGGTCGGGGTTCAACGCCTGCATAAGTGAACCAGAGTTGTACCAGAACAGGTCGGTCATCTCGCCTGTGGCAAGGCGGGTCTTGATGAGGTTGTCGCCCTCTTCGCCGCCGGGGCGCGTCTGAACTTCGATCTCGATATCAGGGTTCTTGGCCGTGAATGCCTCGGCAAGGGCCTCTACCGTCGCAATGTTGGCGTCGGTGTTGTCGACGAGCAGTGACAGCTCAACTTTGCCGTCCGCCGATGCGCCGCCGGTTGAACAGCCGGCAATGGTGAGTGAAAGTGCTGCTCCAGTCACGAGTGCTGCCATGAGCTTGCGTCGCTTGGTAAGTGCGTTCATCTGCTTTACCTCCTTGTAAAGTCGGAATGTGTGTGTGGTGCATTATTGAATCGGTTCAACGTGGTGAAAGAATACGGGCGAATCAAGAAGCTGTCAATCAGGCGCCGATAATATGAGGATCAATGAGGTTATTTGGCGACCGTCGGCCATGCTGTCGCCGCAAACAAGCCTCCACGGGGATGTTTTAATTGAAACGTTTTATGTACTGTGGAACTTACAACGATGTAAACGAAAGGGCCCGCATCCGTGGCATTCTTACCGACTCTCGAAAAGTCAGACGATCAACTTCAGGTAGCTCATCTGCGGACCCAGTACAGCGCTGACCTCATTGGCGTACCGCGGTCTGGGCTGCGATTGAACTGGAAGCTAGAGGGCGCCCAGTCACAGCCGGCGCTCGGCTACCAGCTTTCCTGGCGTGACGAGGGAATCGACCGAGACTGTTTAGCCGAGCCGGTCGAGGGCAGAGGAGCATCCGGGATCATCGCTCCCGGGGGAGATCTGCCCGCTGCGGGCGTGCGTTACTTCCGTGTTCGCGTGGCGACAGTTGCCGGCTGGACCGCCTGGAGCGACGAACTTGCCGTCGAAGCAGGCGTCGACGCGCTCACCGCAGCCGTCATTAGTGCGCCCGCCCCGCTCGCCGGTGTCTCGCCCTACTTTCGTCGTTCGCTCACTCTGGCGAGCAAGCCCGTGCGTGCACGACTGCGCGTGAGCTCGCTCGGGGTGCACGAGCTCGCGATCAACGGCGCACGCGTTGGTCAGGAGCACCTTTCTCCGGGCTGGACGTCCTACCAAGAACGCATCGTGGTCGCGACGCATGATGTCACTGCGCTTCTCACCGAAGGCGAGAACGTGCTCGGCGCGATGCTGGGGGACGGGTGGTACCGTGGCCGCCTTGGCTGGCGTGACCGCGACGCGATCTACGGCACCGAGCTCGGCCTCATCGCTCAGCTTGAGGTGGAATTCGCCGATGGCAGCCACGAGGAGTTCCTCACCGATGACTCGTGGCGAGCATCCACGGGAGAGGTCACGGCGTCGAGCATTTACGACGGCACCGCCATCGACTTCTCGCTCGAGCCCACGGGCTGGAGCAGCCCCGGTTTCGACGACAGCGCGTGGACCGCAGTGCAGGTTCTGGATGTCGACCCGGCACTGTTTGTTCCCCGCATCGCGCCCCCGATCCGCACCATCGCCGAATTCCCGATGACCACGGTCTCCACCGGAGAACGCACCGTGCTCGACGGCAGCCAAAACATCGCAGGCTGGGTCCGACTGGTCGTTCGTGGCGCGAAAGGTGACACCGTTACGGTTCGCCACGCAGAGGTGCTTGAGCCTGACGGCGCTCTGCATGTTGCGGCACTTCGCTCGGCGAAGGCAACAGACACCTATGTGCTCGACCGCGATGGGGAGCACGTGCTCGAACCACGCTTCACCTTCCACGGTTTCCGGTATGCGGATGTGTCGGGTGACGCCGAGGTTGTCAGTGCCGTTGGCATTGCGATCAGTTCCGATACCCCGCGCCGCGGTCACTTCGAGAGCTCGCACGCGGCGCTGAACCGCTTGCACGAGAACGTGCTGTGGTCGCAGCGAGACAACTTTGTCTCTGTTCCGACGGACTGCCCGCAGCGCGACGAGCGTATGGGCTGGACTGGTGATGCTCAGGCGTTCGCCATGACCGCCAACACCCTCTTCGACACTGAGAGCTTCTGGCGTTCGTGGCTACTCGATCTTGAAATCGATCAGGATGACGACGGCGCGGTCGCTGCAGTAGTGCCCAACATGCTCATCGACTCCGACTTCCTTCTCGATGGTGTTCCCACCTCGATCATGGGGCGCGCCGGCTGGGGCGATGCAGCAACGATCGTGCCCTGGTCGATTTACGAATCCTACGGTTCGACCGAAGTGCTCGAGCAGCAGCTTTCGAGTATGCGCCGCTGGGTAACCTACCTGGCCAACTGGGCGGGCGACGGCATCGTGCTGTCTCCTGAGTTCCAGTTCGGCGACTGGCTCGACCCCGACGCTCCGGGTGACCGCCCGTGGGAGGCGAAGGTGTCTGCAGACTTCGTGGCGAATGCGTTCTACGCGCACTCTGCTCGGCTGCTGGCCCGCTCGGAGCGCTTGGTCGGCGACGCTGACGAAGCTGCTCGCATGGACGCGCTCGCCGATGCCGTTGCTGCCGAGACCTGGAAGCGCTGGGGAACCGATGCGCGTACTAGCGCCGCCGGACTCGCGATGGCTATCGAATTCACAATCGCGCCCGTCGCTGAGCACGAGACACTCGGCAACGAGTTGGCTCAGCTCGTGCGGGAAACCGCTGGCCGGATCACGACCGGCTTCCTCGGCACTCCGTTGGTCCTACCTGCCTTGACCCGCACGGGCCACAACGATGAAGCCTTCCTGATGCTGCTGCGCCGCGATGCTCCGTCGTGGTTGTACCAGGTTGACCGCGGAGCAACGACGATCTGGGAACGCTGGGACGCCATCCAGCCCGATGGTTCAATCCACCAGGGCGACATGGACACGGGCGACTCGATGATCTCGTTCAACCACTACGCGTATGGCGCAGTGATCGACTGGGTCTACCGCACTGTCGCCGGAATCGCTCCCGACGCGGAGCGCCCCGGTTATGAGCTCGTGCATGTTGCTCCGCGTCCCGCTGTGGGAATCGACTGGGCGCGAGCCTCGATCCAGGCGCGCCCTGGCGAAGTCTCTATCGACTGGCGTGTCGAGAACGGTGCTCTGCTAGCTACGGTCACGCTTCCCGTGGGAAGCACCGGCCTGCTGGATGTCCCAGTTGACGACACTTCGGTGATTACCGTTGACGGCGTCACGGTAGAGAACGGTGTCTCGCTGAGCGCCGGAACTCATGCCATCGTTGTCACTCAGCCGGTGATCGCCCAGCCCGCTAGCTAGTAGTACTGAGCGGTCGGGCGTTAGCGGTGGAGGCCGCTAGCGCCCGTCAACCACCACGTGGGCGAGGGGCTCACCAGCAACAAGGCGCCGTGTCTGCTCGCGCATGAGGGCATCCACTCGAGCGTGCATCGCTGAGGTTGCGCCGCCGATGTGCGGGGTGATCGTCACGCCGGGAGTCGACCAGAGCGGGTGATCGCTCGGCAGCGGTTCGGGCTCGGTGACGTCGAGCGCCGCTCGAACGTGGCCAGCGGATGCCGCCGCCACAAGAGCGTCGGTGTTCACGATCTTGCCGCGAGAGACATTCACGAGCAGCGCGCCGGGTTTCATCGCCTCAAGGAAGGCGGCATCGACGAGGTTGGTCGTGGTGTCGCTGAGGGGAACGGCGATCGCGACGATGTCGGCTTTCGCCAACAGCGAGGCAAGCGCATCCATTGATTGAACGGCTCCGCGTTCGTCGCTGCGGTTGCTGCGGGCGACCCGCACGACGTTGGCATCGAAGGGGGCGAGCTTGTCGGCGATCTGATTTCCGACTCCGCCGGCACCCACGATCACGACGGTCTTGCCGGCGACTCCGGGCTGCTCGCGCTGGTCCCACGTGCCGGTCTGCTGGTTCGTGAAGTGCGCCGGAAAGCCGCGCTGTTCAGAGATGATCATGCCGACAGCGAGTTCGGCGGTGGAAGCTTCGTGGACTCCTACAGCGTTGCAGTAGGTGATGCCGGCGGGTAGCTGATTCTCGACGCCGTCGTAGCCGAGCGATTGGGACTGGATGGCCGCGACATCCATTCCGGCGAACGAGCCGAGGCCACCGGCTGCGCCCAAGTAGCCAACGAGCACGAGGTCGATGTGCGCGGGGGGCGTGCCGTCGGCGGGGCTCCACACAATCACGTTGGCGTCGGGCAATTGCGGCGCGAGTCGGTCGAAGATCTGCTGGTCGGGAAGGGCAATGGTGATCATGGCGCAGGGCTCCTGAACTCGGCGACGGGCAACGACCTTTCCAGCATGCCTCACCGAAACGCTATTCACCTCGCAACACCCGGCCACTAGGCTGTCCGCGACGTTGACTATCGCTCGGAGGGAGGGGCGTCATGGCGCGCTGGCCGGTCGTACCCCGCGAAAGCGAGCGGGATGCTGTGCTCGCGGCGCTTCGCAGCCCGCGTCCGCGGTCGGTGATGTTGCGCGGTCCGAGTGGCGTCGGCAAGACAACATTGGGCGCCCACATTTCGAATGCGCTCCGTGCCGACGGGCGAACTGTGATCCCCGTTATCGGTCTTGCCGAGTTAGTCGACGTTCCACTCGGAGCCCTCGCCCCGGTGCTCGCCAGCGCGGGCAAACACGATATCGAGAGCGTGGGTGACCGAGTGCAGGCCCTCGTGGGGGTAGTGGGGGAGAACCCGCAGAAATTCGTTCTCGTTATTGATGACGCGCCTCTATTGGATGCCGTTTCTGCCAGCGTGCTGTACCAACTCGTGCGCGTCTTCGGCGTCACGACGCTGCTCACTGCTCGCGACTCGCACGAGGTTGACGGCCCCCTCGCGCGTCTGCTGCACGAAAACTTGATCGACATCGTCGAGCTTGAGGGGCTGAGTCTCGAACACAGCCAGTCGGTCCTTCAACAGTATTTGGGCGGTACTCTGCGCCCCGAGAGTCTTCGCGCCCTGTTTGAGGCGAGCCGAGGCAACCCACTGATGCTGCGGGAACTGGTCTTTGCGGCCGGGCGAGCGGGCGGCATCCGCAGTGGTGATTTTGGTGTTGAGGTGTCGATCTCGACACTACCAAAACACGTGCGCGCCACGATTGCCGACCGCGTAGAGCAGCTTTCGGCGGCTCAGCGCCGCTTGGCGCAACTGATCGCCATCGCTCAACCCATCCCGCGTTCGGCTATCGCTGCCGACGAGGGTGATGCCTTGGCCTATCTCACGAGTGAGGGCATCGCTGAGGACGCCGGCGACGAAACTACCCCGCTCGTGCGGCTAGCGCATCCGTTGTTTGCCGAGGCCCTCACGATTGACCTTGGGCAGACCGAGCGTGCCGATCTGGTGAAGGAGATCGCCGGGCGATTGATGCCGATGAGCGATCAGCAGCTGCGCTTTACAGCAACGGTGTTGCTCACCACCACCGATGCCGTCATTAGTGAAGACGACTTGGATTGGGCGGCAAGCTACGCGCATGCCGCCGGGGACCATGCGGTCGCAGCATCGCTCGCTGAACGCGCCCAGCTCGCCGAACGCCGTTTCGCGCCCGAGCTCGTGTTGGCTAGTGCCCTCTCGGCGCTCGCCGAGTCGGAGCGGTCGTCCGCTGTTTTTGAGTCCGCCATCGCACTGTCTCAGAATCAAGAACAGCGTGCCATCGCCCTCGCGCGCTGGGGCCAGCACATGGTTTATCGGCTCGCTCGCCCTTCGGATGCTGTCGATCGTGTGACGTGTGAACTGTCGAGAATGGATGCCGGTGCTCAAGCGGTGCTGCGTCCGGAACTCTCCAAGTGGCAACTCATGACGGGAGATGCGGGGGCCCTCTCCGACGTAGCGGATCCGGTATCGCCCGACGGCGGACTCGGCGCTGTGAACGCGGGGCTTACCGCGGCGATGATCGCAACGATGGCGGGCAACCCCGCCGATGCATTCGCTGCCATTCTTCAGACTCGTCCCCTCGTGGAGGCTCATCGTTTCGAAGCGCCCTTTGCGGGTTCGCTTCTCGACCTTTCCGAGTTCTTAGCCCTCGTTGCTGATGCCGAGATCGTGCGCGCTCGCGACTTTGCCGCCCAACGGCGTCTCGACCGTTTCGCCGATTCGGCGGGAATGTGGTCGTATGCGCTGGCCATCGTTCGCCTGCACGAGGGGCGACTCTGTGATGCTCAAGCTCTCGCGACGCTCGCGGTCGAGCAGCTTAAATGGCGCGACTTCACCGGCCTCCTCGGCACCGCCGTTACCCTCCATGCCACCGTCGACGCGCAACTGGGCGAGCTCGAAACGGCGCGCGAGCTACTTTCCGAGGTTTCCCCGGAACATGCCGGCGACGCCAAGGTCATTCTGCAGCGCGCCGAGTGTGAGGCCTGGTTGCTTGCCGCCGAGGGGCGTGCCGAGGAAGCGGCGGCGGTCATCGTTGCCGCCGTTGCTGAGGGCATCATCCTGGGCCACTTCCTGTTGAGCGCCCTCACCCTGACCGTGGCGATTCGGGTCGGGCATCCGGCGGCCGCGCTCGAACAGGTGGAATTGCTGACGCAACTTTCGCCGTCTCCGCTGATTGCCCGCATCCACGAATGGGCTCTCGCCGCGGCCGAAGCGGATGTCGCACGCCTCTGCGAACTCGCCCCCACACTTGCCACCTCAGGAGTTGTCGCGCTCGCGGTCGATGGCCTTCTGGAAGGCGCACGTAGCGCAGCAAAGGCCGACCGCAGCGAGTTGGAGCGTAAGGCCACGTTGCTCGCCCGCCGCCTCGCTGCCGACATGGATCGCATGCCAGGCGAGGCCATCACGGATGAGCTCACCGAGCGGGAATGGACGATCGCCCGTGCCGCCGCTGGCCGTAAACGCAGTCGCGAAATCGGTGAACACTTGGGGCTATCGGTTCGTACCGTCGACAATCACCTCGCGCGTATCTATCGCAAGCTGGGCGTCAAGGGCCGGGTGGAACTCGAAGAGTTTCTTTCTGAGCTGTAGTGGCGGCGTTCGCTGCGCGACGCACCGCCACTAGCGCTGATGCTTACTGTTCGACTGCGGAGAGAATCATGTTCACAAGAGTGCCGTCTTCCTCTGTGGTGCCCCAGGAATACTGAACGTTCCAGCCGTCGCTCTCGAGTCCATACAGGTAGCCGTTATCGCCGAGCGAAATCTCGGAGACTATCTCGAAGCCATTGGCGACGAGGTTCTCGTAGCCTGCTTCGGCGGCGGCCTCAGAGCCCACCTGAATCGTTGCGCTGTAGCCACCATCGATGCCGAGCGAGAAGACAATTTCGCCGTCGGGGGCAGGAACCTCGGCGGGCCACGACTTGGGCAGCGAGCCTCCCGAACCGTCGCCATCAACATCGACGTCTACACCGGTCGCGCCCTCAATCGCGTTCTCCACCGTGTCCTCGATGAGGTTGTCGGTGAAGCTCTCGAGAGGGTTGCCAAAGCAACCGGAAAGGGAAACGGTGAGGCCGGCCGCGATTGCGATGGCGGTGGCGCTGTTCAGCGCGCGCTGTGAAGTGATCATGCGAACAGTAAACCGCTCGGGCTTGCCTCCGCGCGTGAGTAGAAATTACCTATCTCTGAGTACGGTCTTGTGGCGCCAGAAAGGTAACGTGGAACCATGCCGCTAACAGGAGAATACGAACCCAGCACGTCAGAGGGTGCCCGCAAGCAGGCCGAGGTCTTCGAGGCGAGCAACGGCCATGAAGGCAATCTCATGCGTGGGATGCCGATCATCGTCTTGACGACGGTCGGAGCCAAATCCGGCAAGCTGCGTAAGACCGCTCTCATGCGCGTCGAACACGACGGCCACTACGCCGTTGTTGCTTCGCTGGGTGGTGCCCCGAAGCATCCGGTCTGGTACTACAACATCGTGGCTAACCCGCACGTAGAGTTGCACGATGTGGGGTTCAAGGGCGATTTCATGGCGCGCGAAGTGACCGGTGACGAGAAGGCTCTCTGGTGGGAGCGTTCGGTTGCGGCCTACCCCGACTACGCGGACTACCAAGCCAAAACTGAGCGCGAGATTCCGGTCTTCGTGTTGGAGCCGATCAGCGCTTGAGCGAACGGTCGGGCTACAACACCCGACCGAGCGTGAGCCCGAGTGCCGCCATCGCAACGGCGACGGCAAGCATGCCGAAGGAGTTCGCGATCGCGAGCCACACGCGGTTTTCTTGCAGCAGCCGCAGGGTCTGAAAGCTCGTTGTGCTGAACGCAGTGAAGCCGCCGACCATGCCGACCCCGGCGTAGAGGCCGAGCTCTTCGGGCACGATGTGGCCGGCCGTCATTCCCGTGATGAGGCCAAACAGAAACGATCCGCTGATATTGATAATGGACATCGCGACGGGATAGTTGGTGCGGATGCGGCGGTGCACGAACGCGTTGACGGCGAGGCGCAGGGCGGCGCCGAGCCCGCCCGCGACAGTGATGAAGAGTGCTCCAATGATCATCGAACCAACCGTTCGTGTTGGCGCAGAATGCGGAACCAACTCTTCGACGTGAAGACTCCCAGCCATACGGCTCCCGCTCCGGCGATCAAGGTTGCAGTGCCGTAGGCGGCGGCAAGCAGCACGTGGTGGCGTTCGGAGACGATCACAATGTCGACGGCGAGCTGCGCGTAGCTGGTAAGGGCTCCCAGGAACCCAACGGCGGTGAGGAGGCGGATGACGCGCATCCGTCTTGATTCGTGACGTTCGGCCAAAATCTGAAGAAGTAACCCGAGCAAGAACGGGCCAGCCACATTAACAATTACGGTGCCGAGTGAGAGCGTCTCCCAGATCGGGGTGCTCTGCGCGATGATGAACCGCACTGCCGCGCCAAGCCCACCACCGAGGGCGGCGAGCGCAAGATGACGGGGGCGGATACGGATCATCTCGGGCATCCCCACGACGGTGCGAGTGATCTCGATATCGCTGTTCATTGGCAAGCGAGCCCGGAAGCGTCGTCGCCAACGCGGAAAATACCACGGCCGCCGAACTGGAGGGCGGAGCTGGTCGGGGCCGGCCTGCGTTCGCTCGGCCTGCATCCGGTTCTCCGGGGCGTGGGGCACGGTGACGTCTCCGGTCGTTGCGGTGGTTGGCCTTAAGCGTAGCGAATCAAGAGTCGTGCTGTTTGGGCCCAAACAGGCGTAGTGTGTGCCGGTGCACACTATCGTCCGTGCGGCGGGTAATAAGCGAAAACTGGTTCACCCAGCGCAGCTGACTCTCCTGGGGTTTCTGATTGGTATCGCAGCGGGCACAGCCCTGCTGGCGTTACCCATTTCGCGTACCGGTCCGGGTGGCGCAACGCTCGTTGAGGCGTTCTTCACCGCGGTCTCGGCGATGTGTGTGACTGGCCATGTGATTGTCGATACGCCGACCTACTGGACCGGTTTCGGTCAGACCGTGATCATGGTGCTCATCCAGGTGGGTGGCTTTGGTGTCATGACCTTCGCCTCCATCATCGGCATCGCCGTGGTCCGCCGCCTCTCCCTGCGCTCACGCATTACCGCCGCCGCCGAGACCAAGAGCGTCGGTTTTGGTGATGTGCGCTCGCTGATTCTTGGCGTGCTCAAGATCTCGCTCATTATCGAGGGCATCGGCGCGCTCATCCTCTTCTTCTGGTTTCTGCTGCGCTACGGCTACAGCGTGGGGGAGGCGGCGTGGTTTGCGATTTTCCATGCGGTGTCGTCGTTCAACAATGCGGGCTTCGCTCTCTTCAGCAACAACATGATCTCGTTTGTCGACGACCCGGTGGTCTCGCTCACGCTGTGCGCCGAGATTATCCTCGGCGGTCTCGGTTTCCCCGTGATCGTGCAACTCTTGCGGCACGGCGGCAACCGCCTCAAGTGGAGCATGAACACCCGCATCGTCGTGGCGGCTACCCCGCTGTTGCTCGTCGCCGGCACCATCTACATCACGCTCATCGAATGGAACAACCCCGCCACCCTCGGCCCCCTCGATTGGCAAACCAAGCTTCTGGCTGGGTTCTTCCAATCGGTGCAAACCCGCACGGCGGGCTTCAACAGCATCGACATCGGCGCTATGAGCGAAGCAAGCCAGTTCGGGATGACCGCGCTCATGTTCATCGGTGGTGGCCCCGCCGGCACTGCCGGTGGCATCAAGATCACAACTTTCGCGGTGCTGTTCTTCATCCTCCTCGCGGAGGTGCGCGGAGACGGCGTCGTGAACGTTTTTGGCAAGCGACTGTCGCGCGCGGTGCACCGCCAAGCGATTGCGGTGGTCTTGCTTTCGGTGGGCGTTGTCGCGACATCCACCGTCACGATCATGCTGCTCTCGGGGTTGCCGTTGAGTCCCGTGCTGTTCGAAACGGTGTCGGCGTTCGGCACCGTCGGCCTCTCGGAGGGCATTACGCCCGAGCTGCCGGTGGCCGCACAACTCATCTTGGCTGTCCTCATGTTTGTGGGCCGCCTCGGCCCTATTGGCTTTGCTACCGCGCTGGCTCTGCGTGAGCGCGCTGTCCTGTATGAACTTCCCAAAGAAAGGCCCATCATTGGCTAAATTGCGCATGTTCTCTGGTTCGGATGCCTCGTCCGTGGCCGCCGCAGATTCGGTGGCGGTCATCGGATTGGGCCGTTTCGGGCGCGCTTTGGCGCTGGAACTCATGGCCAACGGCACCGAAGTGCTCGGGGTCGATGTGGATGAGTCGATCGTGCAGGAGATGAATGGCCAGTTGACCCATGTGGTCTCGGCTGATTCCACGCGCGAGGAGGTGCTGCAGCAGTTGGCGGTGCCCGAGTTTGACCGTGTGGTCGTGGCGATCGGCAGTGACATTCAGGCGAGCATCCTGACCACGTCGCTGCTGTTGCGGTTCAGCGTGGCGCACGTGTGGGCCAAGGCCGTGAGCGATGCGCACGGCACGATCTTGGAACAGCTCGGTGTCAGTCACGTGATCTACCCGGAGAAAGAAATGGGGCGTCGCGTCGCTCACCTCGTGCGGGGATCGATGCAGGACTACCTCGAGATCGGTGACAACTTCTCGCTCGTCAAGATGGCCCCGCCGGCCGCGATTATCGGCAAGACGCTGGGGGAGTCTCGAGTGCGATCGACCGCGGGCGTCACCATCACCGCTGTTCGCCCGCTCGGTGGCACTTGGACCTACACCGATGAGAAAACTGTCATCGCCGCCGACGACACCATTCTCGTGTCGGGCCCGACCAACCGAGCCGAGGCGTTCAGCTTGCGCCGCTAGCCAGCGACGCCGCGTTTGCGCCGTTAGCTAGCGGCGAGCTCTCGTTAGAGCAGCGAACTCAACCAGATCTCGCACAGTGCCTGCCACGCTTCAGCGGGCGTGCCCTCGGCAAGACCGAGGCCGTGCTTGCCGTCGGCGAAGACGTGCAATTCGTGGCGCACGCCGGCCGCCGCCAGTGCCATGGCCAGTGGGTACGAGTGGGCTTCGACCGGAACGGGCTCGTCGGCAGCCGTGTGCCAGATAAACATGGGAGGCGTGGCGGGCGTGACCAGCAGATCAAGTGAGGTGTCTTCGCGTAGGAAGGAGTTGGCATCCATCCCGATGAGGTTCTCGCGAGAGCCGGCGTGCGTCTCGCCTGTCATGGTGACAACGGGGTAGCCGAGCACGGCAAAGTCGGGGCGTTCGTTGTCGTG
The DNA here is from genome assembly GCF_057365065.1 of Salinibacterium sp. 10G20-15. NCBI lineage: Bacteria > Bacillati > Actinomycetota > Actinomycetes > Micrococcales > Microbacteriaceae > Salinibacterium > Salinibacterium sp. 10G20-15. The sequence goes on along the minus strand of NZ_CP195118.1, from coordinate 908,060 downwards.
AGCAACGGGGGCCACCGCCGCGTGGCCGGCCAAATGACCTCCAGCGGAAAAGCCCACAACACCCACGAGCGGTGCCCCTAGCGCACGTTCCTTCGCAATTTCAGACTGAATTGCCAGCAATGGGGCGGGGTGTTTCGTGGCAACGGGGTACTCAACGACGCGAGCATTCCATCCAATTGAGCGCAGCCAGGCAGCAACGGGCTCGCCTTCGTGGGGTGCGAGGCGCGAATACCCTCCACCGGGGAGAACGAGAATTGTGGGGAGGTTGGCAGCCATTACTTAACTGTAAATTGTGCGCGTCGATATGGCTGAATCAACGCACTTTCGCGCGCAAATCCCTTAACCCGCCTAGTGTCGGTACATGGCAGATTTGTTTGACGGATACACATCAAGCGCCTCCACACGCAGCGGACCAGCCGCGTGGGATGAGATGTTCTCTGCCGAGAGCGAGATACGTCGCCCCTACCGCGAGATTCATGACGCGCTGGCGCAAATGACGCAGGAAGAACTGCGCGGACGTACTGAAGCACTCGCCGACAGTTACCTCGCCCAGGGCGTTACCTTCGACTTCGCTGGCGAAGAGAGACCCTTTCCTCTGGATGCAGTTCCCAGAGTTATTGACCTCTCCGAGTGGAAACAGGTCGAGTCAGGTATCAAGCAGCGAGTTCTCGCGCTCGAAGCTTTCTTGGCCGACATCTATGGGCCGCAGAATGCCATCAAAGACGGAGTGATCCCTGCTCGCATGGTCACGTCCTCCAGCCACTTTCATCGTCAGGCGGCGGGAATCGAGCCGGCCAACGGTGTGCGTATTCAGGTCAGCGGTATCGACCTCATCCGCGATGAAGTTGGTGCGTGGCGCGTTCTCGAAGACAACGTGCGCGTGCCCAGTGGTGTGAGCTATGTGATCTCGAACCGTCGCGTGATGGCCCAAACGCTTCCCGAATTGTTCGTCTCGATGCGGGTTCGACCCGTGGGCGACTACCCCCACAAGCTGCTGCAGGCTTTGCGGGCCAGTGCGCCGGGCGGGGTGGATGACCCCAATGTCGTGGTGCTCACTCCGGGTGTTTACAACTCCGCGTACTTCGAGCACACGCTGCTCGCACGCCTCATGGGCGTTGAACTCGTGGAGGGTCGAGACCTGTTCTGCTCTGGCGGTCGGGTCTGGATGCGCACCACGGCGGGCCCCACTCGGGTCGACGTGATCTACCGCCGGGTTGACGACGAGTTCCTCGACCCGCTGCAGTTCCGTGCCGACTCCATGTTGGGCAGCCCGGGCATGATGCTCGCGGCTCGCCTCGGAAACGTGACGATCGCCAACGCGGTGGGAAACGGTGTCGCCGACGACAAGCTCGTGTACACCTACTTGCCTGACCTCATCGAGTACTACCTCGGTGAGAAGGCGATCATCCCCAACGTCGATACCTGGCGACTCGAAGATCCGGGGGCGTTGGAGGAAGTGCTCGACCGGCTCGACGAGCTCGTGGTGAAGCCCGTGGATGGTTCCGGGGGTAAAGGCCTCGTGATTGGTCCGGCCGCAACGAAGCCGGAATTGGAGACGCTGCGCAAGCAGCTATTGAAGGATCCGCGCGGGTGGATCGCGCAGCCCGTGGTCCAACTGTCGACGATCCCCACCGTGATCGACGACGGTATGCGGCCGCGTCACGCCGACCTTCGCCCCTTTGCGGTTAACGACGGAAACGATGTCTGGGTGCTGCCGGGTGGTCTCACTCGCGTTGCACTGCCCGAGGGTCAGCTCGTCGTCAACAGTTCACAGGGTGGTGGCTCGAAAGACACGTGGGTTGTTGGTCGCGAAAAGCTCGAAGAGTCGTCCAGCAGTGTGCAGGGCCTCGTTGAAGGTCAGGCTGACACGGAAGCAATTTCCGTCATCACCCCCGAGATGCTGCTCGAGGCATCCGGTCACGCTGATCACGCCGAGGATCATGACACCACTCGAACGCTCACGCAGAGACAGCGTCAAGAAGAGCAGCAACAGCAGAGCATCGACACCGAGGGAGGTCACTCATGCTGAGTCGCATCGCAGAATCGCTGTTCTGGATCGGTCGCTACATTGAGCGTGCTGACGGCACCGCCCGCATCCTCGACGTTCACCTTCAGTTGCTCCTCGAAGATCCGTGGATTGAAGAGGATGACGCCTGCCGCGCGCTGTTGAGTGTGATGGGGAGCGAGGCGCCCGCCGATGTCAGTCTCACTCGCGGTGACGTGTTGTCGATCCTCGCGGTTGACCGTACCGAACCCGCCTCGATCGCGTATTCCTTGGGTGCCGCTCGCGAGAACGCGCGTCGTGCTCGCGAGATCGTCTCCACCGAGTTGTGGGAGTGCCTCAACACCACTCAGACTCGGATGCCGCGCCGAATTTCGGGAGACAAGGTCGCTGACTTCTTCTCTTGGGTTCGTGAGCGCTCCGCTCTGGCCGTAGGCATTGTCGAGTCCGCAACGAGTCGGGACGAAGCGTGGCAGTTCTTCACCCTGGGGCGCAGTCTTGAGCGCGCGGATATGACCGCGCGACTCTTGGCTACGCGAAGCCTCACGGAAGCCAGCGGTCCGTCGTGGACCACAATTCTGCGATCGTGTGGCGCCTACGAGCCCTACTTGCGCACCTATCGCGGTGTGCCGAGTGCGAGCAACGCCGCCGAATTCTTGTTGCTGGATCGCCTGTTCCCGCGCAGCATCCTCTTCTCTGTTTCGCGGGCTGAGGACTGCATGCGTGAGCTTGAGCCCCACCGCATGAACCGTGTCGGCGTAAACGACGATGCGCAGCGTTTGCTTGGCAAGATTCGCAGCGAGTTGGAGTATCGGCCGATCGCCGAAATTTTGGATGATCTGCCTCACCATATGGATCGAGTGCAGGCGGCAACGAGTGCGGCTTCGGAGGCAGTGCGTCTCCGCTACTTCCCCACAAATGCCGCTCCCGAGTGGGTTGGAGAGATCTCATGAAGCGACTGCGGATCGTCCATTCCACGGGTTTCAGCTACGGCGGCGAAGTTACCGCCTCATACAACGAGGCTCGGATGCTGCCCGCCAGTGTCGAGAGCCAACTCGTGTTGTTCTCGAACCTCGACATCTTGCCGCTCTCTAGCCAGAGCAACTATGTCGACTATTGGGGTTCGCGCGTTGCTTCGTTTGAGGTGCTGACGGGTCATAAAGAGTTGTCGTTGACCGCCACGAGCCTTGTTGAGGTTCATGAGCGCGAGCACGACTCCCAGTGCATGTCGTGGGCCGAGCTTGAAGCGGCCGCCGAGTTGTCGATGGATGCCGTCGAGAACCTCAGCCAGACGCGTCGCACCGAGCCGCCGGCTGAGGTCGTCGCGCTCGCGAAAGATATTGCAGCGAAGTCGGATGACGCGTGCGAGAGTGCGCTCGAAATCTCGAAGGCCATCGGTAACGCCATCGAGTACATGAGCGGCGTCACGGGAGTGGCAACGACCGCGGCAGAAGCGTGGACCGGTGGCAAGGGTGTCTGTCAGGACATCGCTCACCTCGCGCTCGGCGCTTTGCGTTCGGTCGGCATCCCGGCTCGCTATGTGTCTGGTTACCTTCACCCGAAACCGGATGCTGCTATCGGTGAGAAGGTCACGGGCGAATCCCATGCGTGGATCGAGTGGTTCTGTGCCGGGCAGTGGCGCGGCTACGACCCGACCAACCTCATCGATATCGGAGACCGGCACGTGCTCGTGGGTCGCGGTCGCGACTACAACGATGTGCCACCCCTGCGCGGTGTGTACGCGGGACCGTTCGGTTCGAAGCTATTCGTGAAGGTGGAGATCACCCGCGAGGCGTAGGTCACCAGAGACGTCAACGACAGGTGGGGCGGATGCTGCGAGCATCCGCCCCACACTGCGTTTAGCTTGTGCGGCGAGTGGTGCTTTCCACAATCGCGATCTCTTGTGTCGCGAGTTCACGTTCTTCATCGGGCGTGGGCTCGGGTGGGAAGCGCAACCGCAGACGGAAGCGACTTTCGGGCACGCGGCCCACGCGCATCCCGCGACTGTAGACAAGCCAGGTGATGGCGAATGCTGCAGCGAGCAGGCCCGAGAGCGAGCCGATGCCGAGGGCCCAGCGGGCGCCGAGTTCGTTGGCGGCCCAGCCGACGATGGGGGCGCCGATAGGGGTGCCGCCGGCGAAGATCGCGAGGTAGAGAGCCATGACGCGGCCACGCATGATCGGTGTCGTGGAGGTCTGAACGTAGGCGTTGGCGGTTGTCATCATCGTCAGCGAGGAGACGCCGACGATCGTGAGGGCGGCGCCGAAGGTCCAGTAGCTGGGGGAGAGGGCGGCGATCAGGCACGCCATTCCGAAGAATGCAGAGCCGACCACGACGACGCCGAAGCGTGCGCGCTCGCGGCGAGCGGCTAACAACGAGCCGACGATCGCGCCCACGGCCATCATCGACGAGAGTAGGCCGAACTCTGCTGCGCCCTTGCCAAATTCGGTGGTCGCCATGGTGGAGATGAAGACGGGGAAGTTGAAGCCGAAGGTGCCGACCAAGAAGACCATGACGAGCACGATCAGGATGTCTGGCCGGTTGCGCACGTAGCGCAGTCCATCCCGAATCTGGCCCTTCGCTCGCCCGAGTTTGGCCACGGGGTAGAGCTGGTTGCGACGGATGAACCACAGCGACGCGAGCACGCCCGCGAACGAGGCCGCGTTCACGAGGAACACCGGTCCGGAGCCGATCGCGGCAACGAGTACTCCAGCAATCGCGGGGCCGATGAGGCGGGCGCTCTGGAATGACATGGAGTTGAGCGCGACCGCGTTGGGCAGGTCTTTGTCGCTCACGAGCTCCGAGACGAAGGCTTGACGAACGGGTGCATCGATCGCGGTAGCCACACCAAGAAGTAGCGCAAAGACGTACACGTGCCAGAGCTCGACGTAGCCCGAGACGACGAGGATGCCGAGGCCAAGGGCGAGAACGAACTGGCTGAACTGAGTCCAGAGCAACACGACGCGGCGGTCGAAGCGGTCAGCGATGATTCCCGCGATGGGCATGAGCAACAGCAGGGGACCGAACTGCAGCGCCATCGTGAACCCGAGAGCCGCGGCGTCATGGTCGGTCAGTTCGGTAAGAACGATCCAGTCCTGGGCGGTGCGTTGCATCCACGCGCCCGTATTGGAGACAATCGCGCCAATGGTCCAGAGCCGGTAGTTGAAGAAGCGAAGCGAGCGGAACATTGCGCTCACGAATTGGCCAACTTCAACAGCACCGGGATGGCTGCGTGGAGGGCGGCGTGCTCGTCAGCGGAGAGTGTCGAGAGTTCGGCGGCGAACCATTCGGCGCGGCGCTGGCGAGTTTTGGCGATTAGCTCGACTCCCGCATCCGTCGCTTCAATGAGCACTTTGCGGCCGTCGTCGGGGGAGCTGGAGCGCGTGACGAGGCCCTCGTCGCTGAGGCAGTTGACGGTGCGATTCATCGACGGCGGGGTGACGCGCTCGTGCTCGGCGAGGGCCGCGAGCGTACTGGCGCCGTGGTGGCTGAGCGCGTAAAGAACGGAGAGTTGGCTGTCGCTGAGGGTGTCGTCGTGGCGTTGCTGGCGGATGCGACGCGCAATGCGCATGAAGGCGATGCGGAGTTCGTCGTCTAGGTCGTCAGGCATATTGCTTAGTCTAGCAAATTAGTCTTGCTAACTAGTTTCTGTACCGCCGATGGAGCGAGCCACACTCGCTCATTCTGCTCTCACGTTCGCGGCCGTAGAATGGCATAGCAAGGAGGCCCTCATGCCCACGTTTACGGTGCCACGAACTGATCACTCCTACGTCGACGCGCACGGCGTCACGATTCACTACTACCGCTGGGAATCACCGAAAGCCCATGCGGTTCTGCAACTCACCCACGGCCTCGGCGATCACGCCCGTCGCTACGAGCACGTTGCTCAAGCCCTCGTCGCCGCCGGGTACACGGTGTACGCCGACGACCACCGCGGCCACGGTGCCACCGGTCTCGACCAAAACGCGGGAGACGCCAGCAAGCTGGGCAAGCTTGGCAAGGGCGGGCTGCGTGCCGCCACTGAAAACATCCGCGAACTCTCGGCCATCATCCGTCGCGATCACCCCACTCTTCCGCTCGCTCTGCTCGGCCACTCGTGGGGCTCGCTCATGGTGCAAGACGTGCTCAACAAGCACTCCAAGGAATACGAGGTCGCGATCCTCACGGGCACCGCGCACCGCACCTTCGCTCACATGAATAGCGGCAACCTCAACGCCAAGCACAAGAGCCTGGGCATCACCGGGTACGAGTGGCTCAGCCGCGATCCGCAGGTTGCCGAAGACTTCGTGAACGACCCCCTGACGTTCTATGCGGATGCCCTCAAGCTCTTTGGCCCTATCGATGGAATGCGGCTTCTGGGGCGCCCGGCCAAGAACTTCGCCCGCGACATCCCGCTGCTCATCATGATCGGCGATGAAGATTCGCTCGGCGGAGAAGCGAGCATCGAAGCGCTCGCCGCCGACTATGTTGTGCGTTCGAAGCTCACTGACGTTGAAGCGATCGTCTACCCGGGCGCGCGTCACGAGATCTTCAACGAGACCAATAAAGACGAAGTGATCGCCGACCTGGTGGCGTGGCTCGATGCGCGGCTCAAGCCCGTGCATCCGGATGCCCCGCTGCCACCCGCAGCCAAGAACGAGGCGACGCACCCCGATTCAGCGCCCGGTAAGGCAGCGCCCTCTGACCCTGCACCCTCCAAATAGATGGCGTCGATTTTCACCGAGATCCTTAACGGTCGCTCACCCGGACGCTTTATCTGGGCGGATGACCGTGTCTTTGCCATTCTCACGATCGAGCCCCGTAAACCCGGTCACGCGCTCGTGATTCCGCGCATCGAGGTCGATCGGTGGAGCGATCTCGACGAAGAACTCGCGATGCACATCTTTCGTGTGGGGCGCCTCATCGGTCTCGCCCAGCGTGACGAGTGGGACTCCGATCGCGTCGGCGTCATGTTTGAGGGCTACCGGGTGCCGCACGCGCACTTGCACGTGTGGCCGTCGTGGACCGTCTACGAGTACAGCCACACCGGCATCAATCGCGATCCCGGCACCGAGGCGCTCGATGAGGCTTTTCAGCGTTTGCGAGCACGGATGATCGACCACGGGCATGGGGAGTTTGTTCCCCCGCTCGACTGGTCAATTCCGCAGTCTGACGCTGCCCAGTAGGCTGGATTCAGCACAACTAGACAGGGGTGAGCGATGCACGGCGAATTCAAGGTGCCCGGCGGAAAACTCGTAGTGGTCGATCTCGATGTTGTCGATGACGCGATCACCAATTTTCGTCTCGCTGGTGACTTCTTTTTAGAGCCGGATGAGGCCCTCGAAGACATCAACGCCGCCATCGAAGGTCTGCCCGCTAACTCCGACGCGAAGGCCATCACGAGCGCAATTCAGCAGTCACTGCCCGAGGGCACGGTGATGCTCGGCTTTTCTGCCGAATCGGTGGCCACGGCCATCCGTCGCGCCCTGCAGCGTGCCACGACGTGGAAAGACTACGACTGGCAGATTGTCACGGGCCCGCCGCTGGAACCCCGCATGCAAATGGCGATGGATCAGGTGCTCTCCGAAGAGGTCGCCTCCGGTCGCCGTAAGCCCACTTTGCGCATCTGGGAGTGGAACAAGCCCGCCGTCGTAATCGGCAGCTTCCAATCGCTGCGCAACGAAGTCGACCTCGAGAACGCCAAGAAGTACGGTTTCGAGGTCGTGCGTCGCATCTCCGGTGGAGGCGCCATGTTCATGGAAGCCGGCACCGTGATCACCTACTCGATCTACGTACCGGTCGAACTCGTGCAGGGGATGACGTTCGCGGACTCCTACGCTTTCCTCGACGAGTGGGTCATCATCGCCCTCAAGTCGCTCGGCATCGAAGCGAGCTACCAGCCGCTCAATGACATTGCGAGCCCCACCGGCAAGATCGGCGGAGCCGCCCAGAAGCGTCTCGGCGCCGGCGCCGTGCTGCACCACGTCACCATGAGCTACGACATGGATGGCGACAAGATGGTTCAGGTCTTGCGCATCGGTCGCGAGAAGATGAGCGACAAGGGCACCAAGTCGGCGGCCAAGCGGGTTGACCCACTGCGCAGCCAGACCGGAATGGAACGTGCCGACATCATCGACACCATGGTTGCGACCTTCCGTGGGCTCCATGGCCTTGCCGAGAGTGAACTGACGAGCGACGAGATTGCGCGCGCTGAAGAACTCGTTGCCGAGAAGTTCGGCACCGAAGAGTGGTTGCAGCGCGTTCCGTGAACCACACCCTCCGCGGCGTGACCCTCACGCTCACCCTGGCCGCTCTACTGCTCGGCGGTGTCGTGGCGTCTGCCGTGCTCGGGCAACTGCCCGTAAGCCCCGCCGAAGTGGGCGGTTCTGTCTTGCGGGCGCTCGGCATCCAGAACGAGTGGGCCCCGAGTGACTCCATCGTGGAATCCACGCTCTGGGTCGTACGCTTTCCGCGCATAGCGATGGCCCTGGTCGTGGGTGCTGCCCTCGCCGTGGCCGGCGCCGTCATGCAGGCCATTTTCGGCAACCCGCTGGCTGAACCGGGCGTCGTCGGAGTGTCATCCGGTGCCGCTCTCGGTGCGGCCATCGCGATCGTCGTAGGAATTTCCGCGCTCGGGGATGGGGCGATTGCGCTCTTCGCTTTCGTCGGCGGACTGCTCGCCACGCTGCTCGTGTACTTCGTCTCGCGTGCCAATGGCCGCACCGAAGTCGTCACGCTCTTACTCACCGGTATCGCGGTCAATGCCTTCGCTGGCGCGGGCTTGGCCTTCCTGCTGTTCATTGCCGACTCCGGCAGCCGCGAGCAGATCGTGTTCTGGCAGCTCGGATCGTTGAACGGATCGCGGTGGAGCGAAGTGCTCATCGTCGCGCTCGTCACCGCCGTGGGCCTCACTGCCGCCATCGTGCTCGCTCGCCCCTTTGACCTTTTGGCGCTGGGGGAGCGCAACGCCCGCCACCTCGGCGTCAACGTTGAACGCCTCCGCATTGTCTCGATCGTCATCGTTGCGCTGCTCACCGGTGTGGCCGTGGCGTTCGTCGGCATCATCGCCTTCGTCGGTCTCGTGGTGCCGCACGCAATGCGCATGGTGATCGGCCCAGCGCACCGCGCGCTCATCGTCGCGAGTGCCATCGGCGGTGGCGTGCTGCTCGTGCTCTCCGACCTGCTCGCCCGCTCCGTCGTTGCGGGTGGCGACCTGCCGATTGGCTTGCTCACCTCACTCGTCGGTGGCCCGTTCTTCTTCTACCTGCTTTTCCGTCAGCGTCGCCAGAGCGGAGGCTGGGCATGATCAGCGCACGCAATATCGGTGTGCGGCTCGGCGGCCGCGCCATTCTCGACGACGTCAGCCTCGACGTGGCGCCCGGCGAAGTGCTCGCCCTCGTTGGCCCGAACGGTGCCGGAAAATCCACTCTGCTCGCAGTGTTGAGCGGCGATCGAAAGCCCGACAGCGGCACTGTGACCATCGACGGTCGAGACGTGGGCGGCATCCGCCACGGCGAGCTTGCCCGACTGCGTGCCGTGCTCACTCAAGAGAACAGCGTGAGTTTTCCCTTCCGTGTCTCCGAGGTTGTAGCAATGGGTCGCAGCCCCTGGGCGCGCGAAGTCGAGAGTCGCGACGATGTTGCTGTCGTCAACGAAGCCTTAGAAGTAACGGATGTCGCTCACCTGGGTGACCGTCGCTACACGACGCTGTCGGGTGGCGAAAAAGCGCGCGTCTCCCTCGCGCGCGTGCTTGCTCAACACACGCCCGTCGTGTTCTTGGATGAGCCAACCGCTGCCCTCGACCTGCGCCACCAAGAAGACGTCATGCGCGTCGCCCGCACGATGGCGCAGGAGGGCCGGGCCGTCGTCGTGGTGCTCCACGACTTGAGCTTGGCCGGCGCCTACTCCGACCGCCTCGCGCTTATCGCGCACGGCACGCTCGACGCCATCGGCACTCCCAGCGAGGTGCTCACCGCCGAGCGAGTCGAGCGGGTCTATGGCCTCGCGGTCGACCTGCACGTCGTGGGCGGGCATCCGGTCGTCGTCCCTCGGCGCTAACTTCCGCGCTAGCGGCTGAGGAGGTCGCGGTATTCGGGGTGGTCGGTGATGAACTTGTCGATGAATTCGCACTTAGCCACGACGCGGGTTTCGCTTTCAGCCCGCACCAGATTGAGGGCGCCGCGAGCGAGTTCGGTACCGCGCCCCTGACCGCGGTATTTGGGATCGATCTCTGTGTGGACGAACACGATCTGATCGTCGCGAAGTTGGTAGTCGGCGAGCCCTGCTTGAACCCCGTCGACAAGCAGCTCATAACGGTGCATTGAGGGATCGTGAATAACTTCGCTGGCCATAGTGCAAGCCTACTCTCGGGTACTGCGTTGGGGACATGGACTGCGGCGCGCCACGGCAGGGGAATAGTATCGACGGGTGTCTGAACCAGTTGCCCCCGCATCCGGTGGATCAAATCGCCGCCTTCTCATCATCGCCATCACGGGACTCGTGCTGATTGTTGCTGCCGCGGTGACCTCGTTCGTGGCGCTCGCGCCCACTCCCGAACCTGTGGCCACCGCAACGCGTCCCCCGAGCCCCACGCCGACACCGACGCCCACTCCGACGCCTACGCCGACACCCACATTCGACAAGACGCAGTACTCGACGGATGACGCGAGCAGCCTGTGGGTCGTCGCCAATAAGCTTCGCCCGCTCAACCCGCAAACCTACGAACCGGAACTCGTGTTCGTTGATGTGCCGTATGTGTACGAACCATACTTAAGGCCGGAGGCTGCCGCCGCCGTCGTCGACATGTTCGCTGCGTATCAAACCGAGACCGGGCTGCAAATGCAATCGCAGAGTTCGTATCGAAGCTACTGGTCTCAAGAGAGCGTGTACGCCGGCTGGGTGTCGCAACTCGGTCAAGAGGCGGCCGACCTCACGAGCGCGCGACCCGGCCACAGCGAGCACCAAACGGGGCTCTCAATTGATATCAGTGCGTTGCCCGCTAACTGCACGCTCACCCAGTGCTTCGGAGATACCCCGCAGGGCCGATGGCTCGATGAGAACGGCTGGAAGTACGGTTTCACCGTGCGGTACCCCGAGGGAAAAACCGACATCACCGGTTACGAGTACGAACCGTGGCACTTGCGTTATGTGGGCAAGGAACTTGCCGCAGAACTGCACAAGACGGGCATCCAAACGCTCGAAGAGTTCTTTGGTCTGCCCGCTGCACCGACCTACGGCTAGGTTCCCACGCCCTAAACTCATCACATGACTTCGACGCCCAACCCTGACACTGTGAGCTACAGCTACCTAGGGCCCGCCGGAACCTTTACGGAGGCTGCGCTCAAGCAGGTTCCCGAAGCTGCCGGAGCACAGTGGCGCAGCGTCAACAACGTCGGCGAAGCACTTGACGACGTCACAAGCGGCCGCAGTGTCGCCGCGATGATCGCCATCGAAAACTCGATCGACGGGGGCGTGAGCGTCACTCAAGACGCCCTGACCACCACCCCCAACCTGCGCATCATGGGCGAATATTTGGTCCCCGTGAACTTCGTGCTCGTGGCCCGGCCCGGCACGGCGCTCGACGACATCACAACGGTCAACGCTCATCCGGTTGCCTACGGGCAAACCCGGCGCTGGCTCGACGCTCAACTGCCGCAACACGCCTACCTGCCCGCAAGCTCCAATGTCGCGGCCGCAGCATCATTGCTTGAGAACAGCATTGCGGATGCCGCTGTGGCTCCGCCCGGCATCACCGAACATTACCCACTCGAAGTGCTCGCTGAGAGCATCGCGAACAACCAGACGTCCGTGACTCGATTCGTGCTCGTCTCGGCGAGCACCGAGTTGCCCGAACCGACGGGCGCCGACAAGACGAGCGTGATCGTTGAGCTGCCCGACAACGCTCCCGGTCGCTTGCTTGAGATGCTCGAACAGTTCGCCACTCGCGGAGTCAACATGAGTTTGATCGAATCGCGCCCGATCGGGGATGAGCTGGGTCGCTACCGTTTCGTCATCGACTTAGAGGGCCACATCCTCGATGAGCGCGTTGCGGATGCGCTGCTGGGAATCAAACGATTCAGCCCTCAGGTCATCTTCCTGGGCAGCTATCCGCGGGCAGACAAGCTCGCCACCAGGGTGACACCGCGCTACGGCAACGACGTCTTCGTGGAGGCCCGCGATTGGCTCCGGGGAATCACCACCGGCGAGCCCGCCGAAAGCTAATACTGCGTTCTATCGAGAACTCGATCGTGGAACGCGCACAATGAGCGCGAGCGGGTCAACCCACGTGTGCACTGACTTGGCGAGCCCGAACTCATCGCCGTCGAGCTGAAACTCTTCAGGGTTGTCGACGATCATGTTGAGGTCGCTGCCTTTCGCGTAGCGCACATCGCGCACATCTTTCGAGAGGTCGATGATGCGGCGACCCATTGCGCTCTTGCGAAGCACGCCGTTCTCCCACGCGATCTTGTTCCAGATGTTGAGCCAGCCGAATCGCCCCCGGGGCACGAGCGCCGCCATGTCGAGGATGCCGTCATCCGGTAGAGCGTCCGGCATGAGCAGTAGGCCACCCGGCAGCGAACCGCAGTTGCCGATGATCACGGTGTGGGCGCTGAGCGAACGATTGGGGGCGCCATCCACGCTGTAACGCAGCTTCACCGGGCGCAGTTCAGGGATCGAGCGGGCGATGCCGTCGACGTAAGCGAGCCACCCGACCGCCTTCTTGAGCTTAGTGCTCGTGTTCTTGATCATCTTGGCGTCGAGCCCGAGGCCAGCCATCACGAGAAAAGCGTGCTCTTCATGGTCGTCATTGTCGCGAACAATACTGACCATGCCGAGGTCGATGGGGCGGTCATAGCCATTAAAGGCAATGTCCACGCTGTCGTGCATATTGCCTGCGGGCAGGTCCAAGTTGCGAGCGAGGAGGTTGCCTGTGCCGGCGGGAACAACCGCCATCGGCACTCCGCTGCCACGAAGGGCCTCTGCCACGGCGCGCACCGTGCCATCGCCGCCGGCCGCAATAACGACAGAAGCCCCCCGACGGATCGCGCTGCCCGCCACGCCTTGGCCCGCATCCACTTCGGTAGTGGCAAACCAGAGCGGCGTCGCCCAGTCGGCGGCTTTCGCAGCCGCGTTCACGAGCTTCTTCAGCTTCGCAAGGTCGACCTTGATGGGGTTGTAAACGACCGCCATTTTAGGTTTCGTATTTCGAGGGGAGGGCACACATAAACGCTACGCCATGAATCGATAGGCTGTACTGGTGATTGACCCCCAAATTCTCCGAGAAAACCCTGACGTCGTGCGGCAATCGCAACGCGCTCGCGGGGCATCCGTGCAGCTAGTTGACGACGCTATCGCCGCTGACCAGAACCGCCGTGCCCGCATTGGCGAGTTCGAGGCGCTGCGTGCCGAGCAAAACAGTTTCGGCAAGAAGGTTGCTCAGGCGCCCGCCGCCGAGAAGAAGGCCTTGGTTGCTCAAGCCCAAGAGTTGTCGGCTCAAGTGAAGCTGGCTCAACAGGCATCGACCGAAGCTGAAGCGGAGTTCACGCGCATCGTCGGGTCGCTTGGCAACATCGCCGTTGACGGCGTGCCTGTCGGTGGTGAGGATGACTGGGAGCTCGTTCGCGAAGTGGGCACGCCCGCATCGTTCGACTTTGAGCCCCGTGACCACGCCGACCTTGGCGAGATTCTTGGTGCTATCGACATCCCACGCGGAGTGAAAGTGGCGGGCAGCCGCTTCTACTTCCTCAAGGGCGTCGGCGCTCGACTCGAACTGGGGCTCATGAACATGGCGCTGGATCGCGCGATCGCTGGCGACTTCATCCCGCTCATCACCCCCACCCTCGTGCGCCCCGAGATGATGGCCGGCACCGGGTTCTTGGGCGAGCACGCTGACGAGATCTACCACTTGCCTGCCGACGACCTCTACCTCACCGGTACGAGTGAAGTTGCGCTCGCCGGGTACCACTCCGATGAGATCCTCGATCTCTCGAAGGGGCCGTTGCGTTACGCCGGTTGGTCAACCTGCTACCGCCGCGAAGCCGGTTCTGCGGGTAAGGACAACCGCGGCATCTTGCGCGTGCACCAGTTCAACAAGCTTGAGATGTTTAGCTACGTGCTGCCCGAGAACGCTCAAGTAGAGCACGAGCGACTGCTGTCGTTCCAAGAGTCGATGCTGCAGGCCTGCGAGCTCAGCTACCGCGTGATCGATGTTGCCGGTGGCGACCTCGGTTCTAGCGCGGCCCGCAAGTACGACATTGAGGCATGGGTTCCGACCCAGGGCACGTACCGCGAGCTCACCTCTACCTCTAACTGCACGACGTATCAGGCGCGTCGCCTCGACATCCGGTACCGCACCGAGTCCGGCAAGACGGCCCCCGTCGCTACCCTCAACGGAACTTTGGCTACCACCCGCTGGTTGGTTGCCATCCTCGAAACCCACCAACAGCCCGACGGGTCGGTCGTTGTGCCCGAAGCACTTCGCCCCTACCTCGGCGGCCTCGAAGTTTTGGAGCCACTCGCGTGACAATCGCAGCACAGGATGACCGCTGGATGATCGCGCTCGACATCGACGGCACTGTGCTGCTCGAGTCGGGCGAGATGAACGACGTCGTGATTGAGGCTGTCGCCAAGGTGCGCGATGCCGGTCACGAGGTCATGTTGGCGACCGGGCGCTCGGTCGCGATGACCCTGCCGATTCTGCGCAAGTTGGGGCTCAAGCCTGAGTACGTGGTGTGCTCGAACGGCGCGATCACGCTCAAGCGTGATCCGCTCGGTGAGGGCGGTTACAGCCGTGAGTTCGTCGAGATGTTCAACCCTCAAGAGGTCCTTACGAGCATCAAGCAGCACTTGGGGTCGGCCAACTATGCAGTCGAAGATGCCACCGGCAAGTTCTTCGTCGATGGCAAGTTTCCGGAGGGCGCCCTTGGCGCAGTCAGCGAAGACGTGTCGTTTGACGAACTCATCAAGGTGCAGGCCACTCGTGTTGTCGTCATCTCACCTCAGCACCAAGTTGACGACTTCCTCTCGGTCGTCGAGAAGATGGGGCTCCACAAGGTCAGCTACAACGTCGGTTGGACGGCGTGGCTCGACATCGCGCCCGATGGCGTCAATAAGTCCACGGCGCTTGAGAACGTGCGTTCGCGCCTCGGCATCCCGCGCTCGCGCGTGTTCGCCATGGGTGATGGCCGCAACGACATCGACATGCTCGAGTGGGCAGCGTCGCACGGCCGTGGCGTCGCCATGGGGCAGGCTCCGGATGACGTGCTCGCGGTGGCCAATCAGGTCACCGAAAGCGACGTCAACGACGGTGCAGCGCTCGCGCTCACCGCTTTCTTGGAATCGCGCTCCGCGTCTTAGGGATGCGGAGCTCAGCGCCCCGCTTCCTCACGAAACTCGCTGAGGGCTTCGTCGTAGATCGCCATCGCGCGAGCGACTTCTTCGGCGGTAACGACGGCCGGCGGTACAACGTGAATGCGGTTGTCGGCGATGAACGGCAGTAGTCCGCGCTTCACGAGGGCACCCTTGACCTTGCCCATGTCGGCAGCGTTGAGGGGTTCGCGGGTTTCACGATTGGCGACGAGTTCGAGTGCCCAGAAGACGCCGCTTCCGCGGACCTCACCGATGCACTCGTGCTTGTGGGCGAGGGCCGCGAGGCCGGGCGCGATGTGGTCACGCCCGATCATGGCGGCGTTCTCTACGATGCCTTCCTCTTCCATTGCCGTGATGGAGGCAACGATGGAGGCCGCAGCGAGCGGGTGGCCAGAGTAGGTGAGGCCGCCAGGGAAGACGCGTTCGTCGAAGGAGGCCGCGATCTCGTCAGAGATGATGACGCCGCCCACGGGAATGTAGCCCGAGTTGACGCCCTTGGCGAAGGTGATGAGGTCGGGCTTCACGTCGAAGGCTTCGAACGCGAACCAGTGGCCGGTGCGGCCGAAGCCCACCATGACCTCGTCGAGGATCAGCAGGATGCCGTACTTGTCGGCGATGGCGCGCACACCAGCCAGGTAGCCGGGCGGCGGGGTCAGCACGCCGGCGGTGCCGGGGATGCTCTCAAGCAGGATGGCGGCGATGGACTCGGCGCCTTCTGCCTGGATGGTGCGCTCAAGGTGGTGCAGGGCGCGCTCGGCTTCTTGTTCGGGGGAGTCCGACCAGAATTCGGAGCGGTACTCGTAGGGCCCGAATACGTGCACGTGAGCGCGAGCGTATTCGTTGGGGACACGGCGCCAGTCGCCGGTCGCGACGACGGCCGATCCGGTGTTGCCGTGGTACGAGCGGTAGCGCGAGATGATCTTGTCGCGGCCGGTGTGCAGGCGAGCCATTCGCATGGCGTTTTCGTTGGCATCCGCTCCACCGTTGGTGAAGAAGACCTTGTTCATGCCTTCGGGCGCGTGGTCGGTAATTTTGCGGGCTGCTTCACCGCGGATGTTGATGGCGTGCGCGGGAGCAACGGTGGCCATGATGTCGGCCTGGGCCTTGATGCCCGCAATGACGGCGGGGTGCTGATGGCCGATGTTGATGTTGACGAGCTGACTGGAGAAGTCGAGGTATTCGTTACCTTCGTTGTCCCACACGGTGCTGCCGAGGCCGCCTTCGAGTACGAGGGGCTTCAGCGCGCCCTGCGCAGACCAGGAATGGAACACGTGGGCGCGGTCGAGCGCGACGGTGTCGGCGTTGCTGGGCTGGGGTGATGCGGGCGCGGAGTTCATGAGGCACCTTTCAAGACGGAACGAATGTCTCCACTATCGTCCGCGGCGAATCGCGCGTGGGTGCCAATTTGTATAGCGTTCTGCCGATTGTTCGACATAATGTGAGGGCAGGGCAATGAGGGGATATCCGGATGCTTCCAACGATTGAATGGCTCCTCACCAAGCGCACCCTGCGGTTGAGTCTCGTTGCCGCCTCGGCGGATCTCGCCGACGCCGTCGACGTCACCGCGGGCACCGCGCTCGCTGACCGTCTGGCGGCCCCGATCTCGTGGGTTCACAGCTCAGACCTCGATGACCCCACTCCTTTCTTGAGCGCCGGCAACGTATTACTCACGGATGGCGCGCAGTTCGGTTTTGCCGCCGCCACAGAGACCTACGACTACAACTCTTATGTGCGCCGCCTTGTCGACGCCGGCATCGTGGGCCTGGGCTTCGCCACGCACTTCCTCCATCAGGGAATGCCCACGGGCCTGGCGGTGGAGTGCGCACGGGCTGGCCTGCCGCTGATCGATGTGCCCGACCGGGTTCCGTTCATCGCCGTTATTCGTGAGGTTGCCGACCAGATTGCGGCGGAACGCAGTCGCCGTATGGAGTGGTCGATCGCGGCGCACAAAGCAATCTCCTATGCGGCCCTCAAGCCCACCGGGCTGCGGTCAACTCTCATCGAGCTCGAGCGTCAACTCTCGTGTTGGGTCGGCCTGTTCGACGTGACCGGGCATCCCGTTCCGGTTCCGGGGCTTCGACGCTCGGGCGATCGTTTTGCCGCACCGGTGCGGGATGAGGTGTCGCGGGCACTGCGAAAGGGGAGCCGGTCATCCACGGCTCTCACTCTCGAAGCGGGCCAAGTGACGATTCAGACGCTCGGCCAGAGCGGTGCTCTGCGCGGCGCTCTCGCTCTGGGGCGCGGTGTCCCGCTTGACCGCGCCGAAAACGAACTCGTCACGAGCGTTATCGCCATGGCGACACTAGCGCTCGAACAAAACCGGGCGCTCGACGCCACCCGGAGTCACTTGAGATCGTCGCTGTTAGAACTGCTGCTCGAGGGCAAAGTTGTTGCTGCCCGCTCGATCGCGACGGAAGTGTGGGGCGATCTGCCCACCGAGCCCGTGAGCGTCTTCGCGCTCGCCCGTCACACGCAAAGCCACTTCGTTCTTGACGCCCTCGATGTGCTGGCCCTCGACGCCGAGGGGCGCGCATTCTTCGCCGTGCGTGGTGACGTGATCGTCGTACTGGTCGAGACCGCAAGCGACTCGGGCACCTCTCCTTCGGCACTCCACGAGCTCGAACAACTTGTCGACGACCATCAACTCGTGGCGGGCAGTGCTCTCGCTTCGGACTACACCGAATTGGCCACCGCGGTGGGCCAAGCAACCAGCGCTCTGCAGGCGCGAGGCGAGCGGCCCGGCGTTACCGAGTTCGCCGAGATCGCTGATTCCGGGATGCTCGGGGTGCTGCACGCGGCGGGTGCTGAGCGAGTGGCACATCGAGTCCTCACGCCGCTCGCCGATTTCGATGCCGAGCATTCGGCATCCCTCGTGGAGACGCTGCGCTCTTGGTTCGCGCACGATTGCTCGTGGGGCGCGACCGCCGCGAGTCTTGGCATCCACCGTCACACGGTGCGGTCGCGCGTGGGGCAAGCGGGCAGCATCCTGAATCTCGATCTCGACACTTTCGAGGGCCGTCTCGAGCTGTGGGCGGCTCTGAGGCTCAGCGTTTAGCTGGTCTACCCCCATTTCGAGCCTTTTCGCCTGCCTTTCAGGTACGCCCTGCGGGCATCAGATACACTCTGAACTTGCATCACGCAAGGAGGGCTGTCCGAGCGGCCGATGGAGCCAGTCTTGAAAACTGGTGGGCAGAAATGTCTCGTGGGTTCGAATCCCACGCCCTCCGCTCTGCGTGCTGCGTCTTGATTCCAGGGAAAGAAGGGGGAGTGCGATGAGTGAACTTCGTCCGCGCTCAGAGCTGCGTTCGCGCTCTGTCGAACGCACTGACTCCAAGAAGAAGCCTGAGATTCACGGTGTGGCACGACACGGCCGGCTGAAGAAGCCGGGGCCGTGGGGATCAATCGCCAAACTCGTTGCGGCTTCGCTCGCAGTGCTCTTGGTTAGTGGCGCCGCTGTCGGCGCCGTCGCTTTTGACAGTATCTATGGTCAGCGCGACACGGTGGCGCTTATCGGGGAGACCGAAGGCCCGCCACCGCAGATCGGTAGCTTCGAGGGCGGTTTCAACATTCTCATCGCGGGTAGCGACACTCGCGCCGGCCAGGGCGGTATCGGTGGCTCTGCGCAATCGGAGTCGGGGGAACTCAACGACGTCAACATGATTCTGCATGTTGCGGCCGACCGCCAGTCGGCGGTCGCCATCAGCTTTCCCCGAGACATGGTGATGGGCATCCCTGAATGCCCGAGTGTCGATGGCAGCTACACGAAGTACTACTCCACTGAACCTCTCAATACGGCCCTTTCATATGGCGGTCTTGCGTGTGTGGCTCTGACGCTCTCCGAGTTCACTGGTCTCGATATTCAGTTTGCGGGCCTCATCACCTTCAACGGCGTCATCGAGATGACGAACGCGATTGGGGGCGTTCCGGTATGTATCGACGGCCCGCTCATCGACCCAGACGCTGACATTAATCTTCCCGAGGCAGGCACCTACACGCTCAAGGGCGAAGAGGCTCTCGGTTTCTTGCGCTCCCGCCACGGTGTGGGCGACGGTAGCGACCTCACGCGAATCAGCTCGCAACAGGTGTACCTTTCGTCGCTAGTTCGCACGCTCAAGAGTTCCGAAACTCTCAGTGACTACAAGAAGTTGTACAACCTTGCGGATGCGGCCATTGCGAATATGCAACTGTCCAACAGCTTGGCAGACGTCCCGACCATGGTGTCCATCGCTCTTGCCCTCAAAGACATTCCCTTGGATCGGGTTCAGTTTGTTCAGTACCCGGGCAACACCGGCGGAACCGGCATTTACGCCAACAAGGTTCAGCCCAATGAGTATCTTGGCGAACAGATGATGGAGCTTGTCAGGTCTGATCAGCCCTTTAAGACTGCGGACGACACGGATGGCACGGGAGCGACGGTGAATCCCGACGCTCCGGAGGCAGAGCCAACGCCCACCGAAACAGGCACAGCGACGGCGACACCTGATGAAGACATCGACGTCATCGATGTTCGTGGTCAGAGCGCCGCAACCTACAGCTGTTCAATCACCAACAGTTACTAAACCGGTCGATTCTTAGCCTGGTTCGTGGTTCCGCTCGTGAGCGGTTATGATTGCTGAGTACGTCTGGAGACGTCGCATAGTCCGGCCTAGTGCACCACCCTGCTAAGGTGGAGTACCCTAACGGGTACCAGGGGTTCAAATCCCCTCGTCTCCGCAGAAGAAAACCCCTGATTTGTCAGGGGTTTTCTGTTTAAGTCGAGTGTGTGTTTCCCTCCCGAGGGCCGTCGTGTTGCCGTGGGCGCGTCGTGTTGCCGTGGGCGCGTCGTGCGGCTGTGCGCTTGTGCGCGTTGCCGCGCGGTGGGGAGCGGTGGGCGGTTAAGGGTTCTAGCGGTCGGTCGCTGCCGGCTGCCTCCAGCGGCTAGGCTCAGTCGCTATGGCAGCAGGCGCAACGATTCACACTTTTGCAGTTCAACTGGCTGACGTGGATCGTGGGGTCTACAACGACTTCACCCTGCGCGTTGCGCTTCACCCCTCTGAAACCCTGCCGTACATGATGACTCGTGTGCTTGCCTATTGCCTTGAGTTCGAGGAAGGCATTGCGTTCAGCGAAGGCATTTCGTCAACCGACGAGCCGACCGTTTTCGTGCGCGACATGACGGGAACCATCACGGCGTGGATCGAAGTGGGCGCTCCGGATGCGGCTCGCCTGCACTTCGGCAGCAAGCTCGCGGGCCGGGTGGCGGTCTACACACACCGCGAACCGGCGAAGGTTTCGGCTGCCTGGGTGGGAAAACGCATCCACAACTCCGGCGATATCGTTTTTCGGAGTTTCGACGCGGACTTCATCGGCGCTGCTATCGCTGCCGTCGAGCGCCGCAACACCATGACGCTATCGGTGACCGAGGGTCAGTTGTACCTCGAACTCAACGGCACGACGCTCACTTCAGAACTGCACACTCACACGGTCGATTAGCCGTCGCGGAATGAATGCGGCCCCTGGTCGCGTTGAACTACACGATGACTATCCTGCCGAGAACCCAGCCCCCCGCTCTTTCGTTGCCGCTTGCTCGCGGCGGAACGCTCGAGGATCTCGAGCTCGGCACGGGGGCGGACGGTCGCTTCACACTCATGGTTTTCTATCGCGGACTGCACTGCCCGGTATGCCAAAAACAGCTGCGTGAGCTTGATGAAGAGATGGATGCTCTTCGCGAGGCCGGGGTGGGGCGCGTCGTTGCCATCAGCATGGACACCCTGAAGCGCGCCACGATCTCGATTGACGACTGGGAGTTGTCGCGACTTTCGGTCGCCTACGGCCTCAGCCAGGAACAAGCCCGCGAGTGGGGCCTCTTCATTTCACGTGGTTTCAAGAAGGGCGAACCCGAGTTCTTCAGTGAACCGGGCATGGTCATTCTGGACTCTGACGGCACCGTGTTCTGGAGTACTGTGTCGAGCATGCCCTTTGGGCGGATGCCGGTGAAGGCGATCATCCACGGTCTCGAATACGTGACCGAGGCAGGCTATCCCGCGCGCGGGACAGTCGCGCCCTAGCTGCCGCGCGAATTCGCCAGTACCACTGTCGCGAAAATCTGAATCACCCCCGTGTCCCCCCGATGGGGGTAGACAGACGTATTGACCCCGCCATAGGATCGAGCTCGAATCGTTATTCAGTAGTGCGTAGAAGGCTGTCGAGCCCTAGTCGACGGCGGACGTACGTGAGCCCGACGAAGGACTTTGGCGTGAATCCTCCCGCAAACCCCGACGCACACAGTGGCGGTGAGGGCGAGACCCTACTCGCCCGCCGCATGGTAATCACCAGCGGAATTGCTGCTCTCGCCGCGGTCGGCGCAGCTGCCGCGAGCAGTGCCGCCTTCGGTCCCGCCATCGAGACGGCATCCTCAGATGGCCTGGGCGCTCCGATCAAGCCAGGTGGTTCGTCGGTACCGAACACGCCGGTGCCCACGACCCCGCAACCCACAACTCCCCGACCCACACCGACCGGCACTGCGACGGCACCCCCGTCGGCGAACCGAGCTCCGGGAACCTCAAACCCGCCGGCTACGGCAGATCCCCGTTCTCCGGCAACCGCGAATCCTCCCGCCGACCGCGACCAGAGTTACGCCAACCCCGGTGCGGGGTCGGGATCAGCTCCGCGGGCTGACGCCCCCGCAGCGGCAAAGCCGGGCGCACAGTCAGCGCCGCCCAAGGGGTCGACTAAGCCTGAGGTGATCTCAACGGGGGTTGCTAACAACGATCAGACGCGCACTCACCTGCTCGCGCGTGCAACCTTTGGTCCCAGGGCGAGTGATTTTGCGGACCTGGAGGCTAGGGGAATCGATGCCTGGCTCGGTGCCCAGCTCGCTCCGGCATCCATCCCAGACCCTGACGGTAACGCTGCGTGGGCCGCCTTCCCTCTTGCGCGAAAGTCGATCGCCGGAGTGCGATCATCTGTCAAAGAGTTCGGATGGGAAGCGGCTCGGCAAACGGGGCAAGGTACCCTTGCGGCTCAGGTGTACAGCAAGCGCCAGCTCTTCGAAGTTGTCGTCGATGTGTTCTCGAATCTGCTCAATGTCACTACGCCTTCAGACACCGTCTGGGCGACGGGGCCTGATTACGCCAACACCGTCATTCGAGCTCATGCGTTCGGCCGCTACTCCGACATGCTGCACGCGGCAATGCGTCACCCGGCCATGCTGACGTACCTGAACAACGAACAGTCCAACAAGACCAACGTTAACGAGAATCTTGGCCGCGAACTGCTCGAACTGCACACGCTCGGCGTTACTTCCGGGTACACGGAGGCTGACGTACGAAACAGTGCGATGATTCTTTCGGGTCGGGCGATCGACTACGACACGAGAGAATTCCGCTACCGCCCTGAGCGTCACTACGTCGGGCCGGTCACAACCTCGTTCTTTTCCGACGAGAACGCGAGCGCAGATGGCGGCCTTGAAATGGGTGATCGCTTCGTGAGCGTGCTCGCGCATCACCCGGCCACCGCAGCGACAGTCGTGCGCAAGCTTGCCGTTCGTTTCGTGTCGGATAGTCCACCGCAAGCGCTGCTTGATCGTCTCGCTCAGGTCTATCTCGACAATGACACCGCGATCGTTCCGGTACTCAAAGCACTCTTTGCGAGCACAGAGTTCTGGGCCTCTGTGGGGGAGAAGTCGCGGCGCCCGCTTGAAGACGCGGTGGGCTCGGCCCGAGCCATCGACGCTCGTCCCGGTGACAAACTTGCCGACGGCATCAAGAGCCTCTACTGGGTGCTGCAGAACCTTGGTCATGCGCCACTGACCTGGACGCCACCAAACGGTTTCCCCGATGTGACGGGAGCGTGGCTCTCGGCCAGTCAAACTGTCGCGCGTTGGAATCTCCATCGCGGCTTGACAGGTGGGTGGTTCAAGGGGCTTACCCCTCCGACCAAATTGAACGAGGCGCTCGCACCCGCCTCAGGCCAGTCCAATTCTCAATGGATCGACTCGATTGCTCAGCATCTCATTGGGCGCCCGCTGAGCGATCAACACCGCGGAGTACTGCTCGCGTATCTCGATGTGGAAGGTTCCGCTCCAGCGGAACCGGGCAATGCGTGGCAAACGCCAGCGCTCGCCGCTCTGGTTCTCGACTCGCCCTACTTTCAGTTGCGCTAGGCGCCATTTCTCTGTTCCCCCCTCCTCCTTTGCTGCTCGAACCCGACTCGAGAAAGAATCCCCAATGACCGAGACCCGTTTCCTTCACCCCGACTGCCCCGACTGGCGCCAACTCGGCCCCACCGACCTCGACTCCGCCGTTCGAGCCCACAGTGAGATTGTGGTTGCCGAAGAGCAAGCACGTCGTCAATTGTGGTCAAAGGGTTTCACCCGTCGCAGGATGCTGCAGGGAGGGCTGATGGCGGGCGTCGCCGCCATTGGTTCTCAGATCGTCACCACGAAGGCGTCGTACGCCGCGCCAGGATCTCCCGACACGGGAGCTCTCGTTGTGGTGTTTCTTCGCGGCGGCATGGATGGACTTTCGGTGTTAGTTCCGGCGACCGACGCGGATCTGCTGAAGGCGCGGCCGGGCATCGCTGTTCGGGAAAACTCAGGCCTTATCCCGTTCGAGCGCGGTTTCGGCCTGCATCCAGCACTAGCAGCTCTCAAGCCCATGCTGGCGAAGGGAAAGATCGCAGCCGTACCCGCGATTGGCACTCCTGACCTTTCGCGAAGCCACTTTCAGGCGCAAGACTGCCTCGAACGCGGTGGGTCAGCAGGGAACGCTTCGCAAACAGGGTGGCTGAATCGTGCACTCGAACAAAGCGGTCCGGGTACGACGTGGCGCGGGGTGGGAGCGAGCGACCGCCTCGCACGTTCGCTCGTCGGAGACTCCAATGCCCTTGTGGTGCCCGATTTGGAGCGACTAGCGATTGACGTGGATGATTCGTTGCTTGGTCCTACGCGCACGGCGCTGGCGAACCTCTATACCGGACTGGATCATCCGATCGCTCAACAGGCGACCTTGGCTCTCAGCGCCTCAAGCGAGGCGCAGGCCATTGCTTCGTCTGCGGGGGATGCCACGGCGCGAGGCTTCGGTGACGACAATTTCTCGAGTGATCTTGCCACGCTGTCGAGTCTCATTAAGGCCAACGTTGGATTGCGTGTGGGCACGCTTGATCTTGGCGGGTGGGACATGCACACCGACATCGGAACCCCCGACAAGGGCGACATGCACGACATGCTCAAAGCTGTGGGTGACGGCCTTGCCGCGTTTTTCGCCGACCTTGGTCCCAAGGCGGAGACGACTACCGTGGTGCTTATGAGCGAGTTCGGACGCCGTGTTGGCCAGAACGATAGCTCGGGTGCTGACCACGGTCACGGTGGTCTCGCGATGGTGCTTGGTGGCGGCGTCAAGGGCGGAGTTCACGGAAAGTGGGAGGGACTCAGTGCCGACGTCCTCGATCACGGAGATGTTCCCGGTACGAACGATTTCCGCGACCTCTTGGGTGAGGTCGTTATGAACCGTCTCGATCTCAGCGCTGGCGATGCCAGCGTTATCTTCCCCGAGTGGAAGGTCGCTCCGATCGGCGTGATGGCCTAGTAGGCGCAGACTCTCTCAGTGATTGAAATGCGCCGGGGTCAGCTCGTGCGTGATGCCGGCACTGAGCATAAGCACGATGCGGTGATCGCCATATCGCACTGTGCACCTGCGATCCTCCTGAGACAGAAGAGTGGCTGTGAGGAGTTCGCCCTCCTCCCAAACCCTGCTCACCTCTATCGCGCCGCGAGCCATCAGGCCGCGCACGCTTCCCGACGCAATCTCACGCGGAAGGGCTGGCAGTAACTCAAGCTCCTCACGATGACTCTGCAACAAACACTCGGCAATCCCCGCGACGAACCCAAGGTTTCCATCAATATCAAAAGGCGGATGCGCCGAGAAGAGATTGAGGTACAACCCACCCACCCACGGCCCTCGGTCCTCCTCCATATCGCGGAAGGTGAGAGCGAGGAGGTCAGAGATCTTCTCGGGCTGTCGTAACCGCGCCCGCATCAGCAACTTCCACGACAGTGACCAGCCGGTTGACTCGTCTCCGCGAAGATCGAGCGAACGCGACGCTGCGACGCGAAGTTGCTCGTTTAGCGGGGCCGCTCCAGGGTGCAAGAAGTAGAGATGGGAGAGGTGCCGGTGATGGGGGTCTGGAAGCTCAAAATCATGCGACCATTCTTGAATTCCTCCGTTTTTTCCCACGGGAGGTTCGGGTATCCGAAGTAACGCTGATGCAGCAGCCTTCGCCACCGGATCGTCCGCCAGCGATAAGCGTTCTGCGAGCGCAACCACAGTAGAAAACAGGTCAGAGAGAACGGCGAGGTCGACAGCTGCAGCGGGAATCGAGCTGGACGACGACCTGGTGGTGATCGCAGCTGAGTGGGTTCGCATCGAAGGGCTCCAGGCGACACAGCGGCTGCTTGAGTCCGGCGTAGAGTTCGACGCACTCTTTTGTTTCAACGACGCGCTCGCGCTTGGCGCTCTTCGGGCGCTGGGTGAGGCTCAGGTGCGGGTTCCTGCGGACGTTTCGGTCGTGGGTTTCGATAATACCGAGGATGCAATGTTTGCCTCACCCAGCTTGACGAGCATTTCACCCGGTACACGCCAAATCGCAGAACTCGCAGTCGAACTCCTTCATGACCAGATTAATCATGCGAACACGGCGCGAGAGAGCCGTGATCTGGTCTCCGACTTTGAGCTCATCGTGAGGGAATCCTGAGCGCACGCACCGGGCGCACCGTGGGTGCCATGAGGGCGTCGGGCTACGAGCTCCCCAGTTTCCGTAGTCGCCGGCTGCGCTGCGGTAGCCTCGGTGATATGTCTGTGGCCGATTCCAATTCTCCTGCGTCAACCTCCTCTGAGTTGCGCCGGGTCGAGGCCCTTTCCCCGCTTACTTCCCTCGCGCGGGCAGTGCTCATTCACGGCCCCATCCAGCGTGGGGAGCTGTTGCGCCGTTTAGAGCTCACGCCTCCCACGCTTACTCGCCTCTCGAAACCCTTGCTCGACAGCGGGGTGATTGTTGAAGCAGGAGAGACACTGAGCGGAGCAGTGGGCCGACCGGCGAAGCCGCTCGATATTCCCCCGAATCCGCGACGATTTATGGGGGTTAAGCTCACGGGAGAGACGGCCTTTGGGGTCATTTCAGATCAACGAGCGCGGGCGTTCGGGCGTGCTGATCGCGCGCTCCCTAGCCATGACGTGACTGCAGTGGTGGATACGATCGCGGCGCTGGTCGACGATCTCAACGTCGACGGTGATCACGACATTGCAGGGGTGGGCGTTACGGTGGGTGGTCGAGTTATCGACAACCGAATCGTCGACAATGTACGCTTCTTGGACTGGAACTCGGTCGACCTCGGGGGGCTGCTTGAGACGCGACTTGGGGTTCCCGTCACCGTTGAGAACGACCTCATCGCTCTCATCGAGGGCGAGCACTGGTTTGGTCTTGGGCGTTCCATGCGAGACTTCGCCGTCATTACGATTGGCGCGGGCATTGGCTATGGCTTGGTGTGGGACGACGCCGTCGTGCGTACGCCGGAAACAGGAATTGAGCTCGGCGGGCATTTGCCGCTCGAAGCCGATGGCCCACGATGTTTCCGCGGCCACGCTGGGTGTGCGACCGCGATGCTCACCGTGGAAAGCATCGAAGAGCAAGCGCGACTGGCCACGGGCCGCGAACTGAGCTACGAAGACGTGCTCGCCGGGGCGAGCGCGGGTGAGCCTCAACTGCTGGCGATCGTCAAGAAGGCAGCCAGAGCACTCGGCAGATTCATTGCTTTGGCGGCAAATCTAGCGATGGTGAACGAGATTCTCTTGGCCGGGGAAGGTACCGGCATTCTGGACGTTGCGCGCGATGAAGTGTGGCAGGTAATCGAGGCAGAGCGTGACCCTGAGGCCCGCCCGCTGTCGCTCGTCGTTGACGAAACAGGGTTCGGAATCTGGGCCAAGGGCGCTGCGGCAATTTCGATTCAGACGTCATTCGACCGGTCTATCGCGAGCGTCTAGCGTCTCGTTTGCGAGGTGGGTAGCGTGCCCGGCGTGGTGAACGGGGCATGATTTGTCGCGCCGAAAAACTTTCACTTCCCTCTTGACTTGATTACTTCCATGATGGAACAATTCAAATAACAACGAAGTTAGGCGAGGTTCTGCTCATGGCGGCAAAGGTCAGTAGGGATAACCAGATCGTTCCGGCGATGGTATTTCTCATTCCGGCCAGCATTGGTTTCCTGGCCTTCTTTGTGTGGCCCACCATTCGAGGTCTCTACCTCAGTTTCACGGACTACAACCTCCTTCGTGAGCCCACCTTCGTCGGCTTTCAGAACTACATCGATATCTTCAACGACGCAGTGTTCTGGCGTTCAATGGCCGTCACCTTTCAGTACGTGTTTATCAACGTTGGAGTTCAAACTGTCGTCGCCTTGGCGCTTGCGGTCCTGATGCACCGCTTCACGCGCTCGATGGTTATCCGTGGCGTCGTGGTGCTTCCCTACTTGATTGCCAACGTCATCGTCGCGCTCGTGTGGTTCTGGCTCGCCGACTACAGTTTGGGGCTCATCAACGCGGTCATCGACGGCATCGGCCTCAACAAGATCGGGTTCTTCGGCAGCGAAGCGTGGGCGATGCCGACGATCGCACTCGTCAATGTATGGCGACACGTTGGCTACACCGCTTTGCTTCTGTTCGCCGGTCTGCAAGCAATTCCCCGCGACGTCTACGAGGCTGCTGAAGTGGATGGTGCTGGTGAATTCCGAGTCTTCAGGAGTGTGACTCTTCCTCTACTGAGGCCCGTTCTGGCCTTCGTGCTCGTCGTAACGATCGTCGGCTCGTTCCAAATCTTTGACACGATCGCGGTAACCACCGACGGCGGACCTGTTGATGCGACTCGGGCGATCAATTTCTACATTTTCGAACGCGCGTTTGAGCGGTTCGATTTTGGTTACGCGTCGGCACTCGCCGTGATCCTCATGGTCCTTCTTGCCAGTATCGCGCTCATTCAGAATCGCCTGCTGCGCGCCAACGAGTCAGACATGGAGAGGTAGATCATGTCCACCATCACCCCCACGAAACGTGCCAAGAAGGTTCGACCGAGCAGTGCCGACGATCCCGCGATGGCCAAATCCCCGGTCTCCAAATTCTTCGGACGGCTTGCCCTTGCGCTCGTCGTGATCATCACGCTGTTCCCCATCTATTGGATGGTCCGCACGGCTTTCAGCGACAACCGCGCAATGTTCGGAGAGCCACTTTCGTTGCTGCCGGTGAACTTCACGCTCGGTCCGATTGAACGAGTGCTCGGTTTGGCAACGGCGGAGGAGTCGATCGCCGAAGGCGGTTCAGGCGCATCAATCAACTTTGGGCTCTACATGCTCAACTCAATCATCACGGCGTCACTCATCACGGTGTTTCAGATCACGTTCAGCGCGATGGCCGCCTATGCGTTCGCCCTCTTGAAGTGGAAGGGCCGCGACGCGGTCTTCAACCTGTTCCTCATCGCGCTCATGGTGCCGATCATCTTTACGATTCTGCCCAACTTCATCCTCATCAAGGAGCTGGGGTTGCTCAACACGATCTTGGGTATCGCTCTGCCAGCGATGTTCATGACGCCCTTCGCAATTTTTTTCCTGCGTCAATTCTTCTTCGGAGTAAATCTGAGCATTATCGAAGCTGCCGTGATTGACGGCGCGAGCCAGTGGCGCATCTTCAGCCGGATTGCGGTTCCTTTGGTCTGGCCGCAGATCGTCACGCTGGCGCTCTTGCAGTTCATTTTCTATTGGAACGACTATCTCTGGCCGCTCCTGGTCGGCACTACCGAGGAGTCGAAACTGATCACGGTAGGGCTGGGAATCTTTCGATCCCAAACCCCTGCGGGTAATCCAGACTGGGCGGGCCTCATGGCTGGCGCTCTCATCGCTGCGATCCCCATCTTCGTGCTGATCCTCATTTTTGGAAAACAGATCGTGGGATCAATCCAATCGTCGGGCGTCAAATAGCTGCCCGTCACCACCACAATTTCGCTCCGCACTGAGCGATCATCCAGCCGGACAGCATTGACGCTGAGCGGTTGAACCCAAGAGAAAGAGAAAGCAATGACAAAAGCACTGGCGGGAATCGCTGCACTTGCAGTGATGCCCCTTGTCTTGACCGGTTGTTCCGCTGGCTCCACAGACGCCGATGGGCCGGTAGAAATCACCTACAGCTTGTGGGATGCAAACCAACTGCCCGCCTACCAGCAGTGCGCGGATGACTTCCATGCTGCCAATCCCGACATCACGGTAACTATCGACCAGGCAGGCTGGGAGGACTACTGGCAGAAGATCAACACGGGCCTCGTTTCCGGCAATAGCGCTGACGTCTTTACAAGCCACCTCGCCTATTATCCCGAGTTCGTTCTGAACGATCAGATTCTGCCGCTCGACGACTTCATCGCTGCCGATGGCGTCGACACATCGATTTACCAAGAGGGCCTCGTTGACCTGTGGAAGAGCCCTGAAGGTGTGCAGTTCGGTCTGCCAAAGGACTTCGACACGATCGCACTGTTCTACAACCAGCAATTGACGGATGCCGCCGGCATCACTGCAGACCAGCTCGCCAACCTTGACTGGAACCCTGAAGACGGCGGTACCTATGAGGAAGTCATCGCGCACCTCACTGTGGACAAGAACGGCGTTCGCGGCGACGAGGCCGGCTTCGACAAGAACAACGTGAAGACCTACGGCATCTGGTTCGAAGGAACCGGTGGCGGCGATGGCCAGACCCAGTGGAGCTACCTTGCGGCAGCCAACGGTTGGGAAGCCACCGACGGACCGTGGGGCTCCACCTACCACTTCGACGCTCCTGAGTTCCAGGACACCATTTCATGGTGGCGTTCGCTCATCGAAAAGGGCTACATGCCTTCGCTCGAGGCTCAGACTGGAATCTCCTGGTCTGACCAACTGACCGCCGGATCAGTAGCGTTGGCCAGTAACGGCTCATGGATGACCGGATACGTGTTCGGGGCAACAACTGACTCCTTCACTCCGGCAGTTGCTCCAACACCGACTGGCCCGACGGGCGAGCGTGCGTCGATGTTCAACGGACTGGCCGACAATATTTGGGCCGGAACCAAGCATCCAGAAGAGGCGTGGGAGTGGGTCAAGTACCTCGGCTCGATTGAGTGCCAATCGGTAGTTGCCGAAGCTGCAGTCGTCTTCCCCGCAATCCCTGAAGCAACGGATGCTGCTGTTGAAGCCTTCGCAGCTCAGGGCGTCGACGTGGATGCGTTCACCGTGCAGGTTGACGAAGGAACGACGTTCCTCTTCCCGATCACCGATCACAAGTCCGACGTGAACGCCCTGATGACCCCGGCGATGGAATCGGTGATGTCGGGCAAGGAGCCTGTCTCCTCGCTCACCGCCATCAACGATCAAGTGAACGCGCTCTTCAACTAAGAGCACTGGCAACCAAGGCGGCCGCCCGTAACCCCGTACGCGGGCGGCCGCCTCTTCTTGGGCTGACGGCCCACCGAAAGTGAAAACTATGACCGCGCAGAATCTCCACCACCTCAGCGCAGCTGGCGTCAGTCTTGTCGTCGATACCTCAAGCGGAACTCCCCACATCATCCATTGGGGTGCCGATTGGGGGCGCACCATGGTGCGTGACCTTGAAGTGCTGACTGCCGAAACCACCGTGGCTCCGAACGGGGACGTCAGCGCTGCCTCGGGGCTTTGGCGAGAGAATGCCCGAGGTTTCTACGGTCGCCCTGCGGTACGGGCGCATCGGGCAGGCGCCGATTGGACGCAGCGTTTCGACCTCACTTCTGTGAGCGCAACGGAGACCACTTTGCGTTTCGAATCGGAAGATTCCGCCGCGCAAATTCGAGTAACTCGAACTTTCACCACGACCGCCTCGGGGGTGATCCTGGTGGACTCGACGATCACCAATATTGGGGCCGATGGGCTTCAAGTTGAGGAGTTCGCCACCTGGCTGCCGTTGCCAGACACCGCCGCAGAATCTGTTGACTTTAGCGGTCGGTGGGTCAACGAACGCCAACTCTTCCGCCGCGACATCCAACCCGGTCTGTGGAGCCGCGACGTTCTCGAGGGTCGCACGAGTCATGACTCCACCATCATGCACTTTGCGATGACCGACGGCGCTTCATTCGACAAAGGTTCCGTCTGGGGTGTCGGGCTGTTGTGGAGCGGAAACACCCGTCACATGATCGAACGTGCGGCAACCGGGCAGACCGAGATCGGGGCTGC
The DNA here is from genome assembly GCF_057365065.1 of Salinibacterium sp. 10G20-15. Taxonomy (NCBI): domain Bacteria; kingdom Bacillati; phylum Actinomycetota; class Actinomycetes; order Micrococcales; family Microbacteriaceae; genus Salinibacterium; species Salinibacterium sp. 10G20-15. The sequence continues at coordinate 876,465 of NZ_CP195118.1, read as the reverse complement.
GGAACTACTGCTTGCGGGTGAAATGACACTCGATGCAGGTGACAGCTATCGCGCCCCCACTGTGGCGGCAGCCTTTGCGAACGACGGTTTCGATGGAATCTCGCACCGTGTTCACGAGTGGCTGCGGGCGCGCCCCGCTCACCTCGGTGCCGATTCGCCACGACCACTCACCCTCAATGTGTGGGAGGCGGTGTACTTCGACCATAGCTTCGATAAGCTCAGCGCCCTGGTGGATGCCGCGGCTGAGGTCGGCGTTGAACGATTTGTTCTTGATGACGGTTGGTTCTCTGGTCGCCGCGACGATCGAGCGGGACTCGGCGATTGGGTGGTTGATGACGCCGTGTGGCCTGACGGTCTGACCCCCCTGATCGACCGCGTGCGGGCAGCCGGGATGCAATTCGGTCTCTGGTTCGAGGGCGAAATGATCAACGTCGATTCTGATCTCTATCGTGCGCATCCGGAGTGGATTTTTGGGGCTGACGGCCGCATCCCTGCCGAAGTGAGAAACCAGCAGGTGCTCGACCTTACGCATCCCGGTGCTTATGCTCACGTGCTCGGGCAGGTGGATGCCGTACTGAGTGCATACCCGATTTCCTACATTAAGTGGGATCACAATCGTCCTCTCGTGGAGCCATCCCATCTGGGGCGCGCTGCGGTGCACGAGCAGACCCTCGCCATCTATCGCTTGTTCGACGAGATCAAGCAACGGCATCCCGGCGTCGAGATCGAATCCTGCGCCTCGGGTGGCGCTCGCATCGACTTGGGAATGGCGCAGCATGCGGATCGGTTCTGGGCATCGGACTGCAACGACGCTCTCGAGCGCGAGCGAATTCAGCGCAACACATTGTTCGCGATTCCACCCGAGATGCTCGGCACCCACATTGGGCCAACCAGGTCACACACCACGGGGCGAGTGCACACTCTTCAGTTTCGGGCGGCAATCGCGCTCTTCGGTCATGCCGGTATCGAGTGGGATATCACCGAATGCACGGCCGAGGAGCGAGCCCAGCTGGCGACGTGGGCTCAGTACTACAAAGACAACCGCGCGCTGCTGCACAGCGGTCGTGTGGTTAGACAGGGTGATGACGACTCTCCCGTACATGTGATGGGGGTCGTGTCACCGTCTCAGGATGCCGGGATCTACAGTTACGTGCAATTGCGTGACATTGGACCGAGCATCCCTGCCCGCATCCGGTTGTCAGGTCTTGACCCGGACGCGCGCTACAGCGTGTCGCTCGTGGAGCCCGCTGGTGCGGCGCCGCAGTCCGCTCGCTCAATCCCGCAGTGGTGCGCGGGTATTGAGGTGAGCGGACGGGCGTTGGCAGAGAAGGGACTGCGTGCGCCAATCCTCTTCCCGGAAAGCGCCATCGTCATTGAGGCGAAGCGCCTCTGAAGCGATAGCTGTGCTCAGCGCGATCAGGCTCTCCGCAGTATTATCGCGGGGATGACTACTTTCTCTCGCCGAGGTTTGCACGGGCACGTTGTTGATGTGCTCGGGCGCCGCATCATGCGGGGCGAACTTTCTTCGGGGGACATTATTGATCCGGATGCACTGCTGGCTGAGTTTCAGGTCAGCCGCACCGTCATCCGTGAAGCTCTCAAGGTGCTCACGACTAAGGGCCTTGTGGATGCGCGGCCGCGATTGGGTACCTATGTAACTCCGCGTGAGCGGTGGCAACTACTCGATAGTGATGTCATGACGTGGCGCTCGGAGGGCGTTCCTGATCCGCTTCTCGTGCTGGAGCTGAGCGAAGTGCGGCAGATTCTCGAACCGGCGGCGGCGCGATTGGCTGCTGTGAGACGCAGCGAACAGCAGCGTGCGGTGATCGAGACGGCGATGACGGAACTCGCGGCCACGTTCGAAAGCACTGAAGCGGCCTCCCACGTCGAAGCGGACTTAGCTTTTCATCGAGCGATTCTGGCGGCATCCGGTAACGAGCTATTGGCGCGTTTCGAAGTGGTGCTGGAGCCCGCATTGCATGCGCGCAATGAGCTTGCATTCGTGAACGAGACGACTACCCAGTTTCTGGATGATCACCGGGCCGTCGTAACGGCAATTGTTGCTCAGGATGCCGAGGCGGCTTTTGCGGCTATGGGGTTACTGATGGCTCAGTCGAGTGTGGATTCAGAGCGCATCGTGAGCATGGATAGCGCTGGGGCGGCGATCGTGAAACGTCGCGCTCAGGGTCCTTGGCCGCTTGAAGGTGATGAAGTTGGTCGAAGTTCTCATTAGTATGTTTATATGATTATGGCCACATCGGTAGGCGAGGTAGGAAAGTAACATGACGCGCACCGTACTGATAACTGGAGCCGCCCACGGCATCGGGGCGGCCGCGGCAAAGAGCTTCGCCGCAGCGGGCGATGACGTCGTGGTGACCGATATCGATGAAGCGGCCGCACAAGCTGTGGCGGAGCACATTCAAGCCGAGGGCGGAGCGGCAACGGGGAACTTCCTCGACGTTGCCGACCCGGAAGCATGGGATTCGCTTTCGCGCACATTGCGAGCAGCCAATCGCCCACCAGCGGTTATCGTCAACAACGCGTTCTTTCAGGTCGAAGGCGCCGCTCACGATCAGTCAGAATCAGACTGGAACAAACAACTCTCCGTCACGCTGTCGTCTCCCTACCGAGCGATGAAAACTTTTCACGACACGCTAACGGCTGCGCGAGGAAGCATGGTCAACGTCTCAAGCGTTCACGGGGTGCTCTCGTGGGCGCTCCAGCCTGCTTACGGGGCCGCGAAAGGTGGGCTGATTTCGCTCACGCGACAGTTGTCGTTGGACTACGCCCCGCATGTACGCGTGAATGTCGTGCTGCCGGGATCCATCGAGACGCGCCAGTGGCGCACTCAGCCTCCCGAGGCTTACGAGCTGGCAAGTCGCCAAGCCACACTTCAGCGATTAGGGCAGCCAGAAGAGGTAGCCTCAGTGATCCAGTTTTTGGCAGGGGAAGGGGCCTCGTACATCACGGGTGCTTCACTTCTCGTCGACGGCGGCATGACCACCACCCTCACGCCCTAACGTCGAGCGGTCGCGGTCGCGGTCGCGGTCGTGGTTTCGGTGCGCTTGAGCTGTGCGCTTAAGCTGCGCGCTTGAGCTGCGCACTTGGGCGCCGAGGCCAGACGTCGATGGTGGGTCACCACTCAGCGAGTGATCCGTCGTCGTGGCGCCACACGGGGGAGCGCCACTGGTGCCCGACCTTGTCGGCGGCTCTCACGGCAGCTTCGTCGATGTCTATACCCAGTCCTGGGGCAGTCAAGCGTTCGATGTATCCACTGGTGAAGTCGAAGACGCTCGTGTCCATCAGGTATTCGAGCACGTCCGATCCGACGTTGTAATGGATGCCGATGCTCTGTTCTTGAATTAGGAAATTCGGAGTATTGAATCCAACCTGCAAACTCGACGCCAGAGCAATGGGACCGAGCGGGCAGTGCGGCGCGAGCTGAGCGTCGAACATGTCGGCTAGGGCTGCGATGCGGCGCACTTCGGAGATCCCTCCCGCATGGGAGAGATCAGGTTGCGCGACGGCGATGCCGGCGTGAAGCGGACCGAGAAACTCGTTGCGTGAGAAGAGCCGCTCGCCTGTAGAAATAGGGATCGAGGTCGACGCCACGATTCCGTTGAGGAGGTGGGATTTCTCGGGCACAACAGGTTCTTCGACAAACAGGGGAGCGTAGGGCTCGAGTAGCGGCAGAATGCGGCGGCTGTTCGCCACTGTCATTCTCCCGTGGAAGTCGATGGCCATATCTCGGTCGGGTCCCAGGACCTCTCGCGCGAGTGCGGCGCGTTCGACGACTTCGTCGACGGCGCTGACAGTGCCGAGGGGTTTCATCCGTCCGCTGCCGTTCATCTTGACGGCGGTGAGGCCCGATTCCACTTGCTGGGCGATGTTGTCCCGCAGCTCTGACGGTTCATCGCCGCCGACCCAGCCATACATGCGAATGCGGTCGCGAACGGCGCCGCCGAGAAGGTCGTGAACGGGAACGCCGTAGGCTTTGCCCGCGATATCCCAGAGTGCCTGATCGATTCCGGCGATAGCGCTGGAAGCGACGGGGCCGCCGCGGTAGAAGCCGCCGCGGGTGAGTACTTGCCAGTGGTCTTCAATGCGGGAAGCGTCTTGCCCGATGAGATACTCAGCGTGCTGGTGGACGGCGGCGCGCACAATGTCAGCCTGCCCTTCAACGACGGGTTCGCCCCAGCCGACGACGCCGTTGTCCGTTTCGATTCGTACAAACAGCCACCGTGGCGGAACCAGGAATGTTTCGATGCGTGCGATCTTCACAGTGGACCCTTCGGTAAGTAAGTCTTATAATCATATTATTAGCTGTCGTCGAAAAGAAGTCACACTCTCGCCAGTCACCCATTCGCCGCGCACAAGAACTAGAGCGAGCACCACGAACAACGCGGCCACCCGCCCCAGCACTAGCGTCGTAGCTCGTTAAAAACTGCACCCTTTCGCTCTCGCTCAACAGTTGGCCGAATTGCACGGGGCCGCACGCTTCGTTGTGCGCCCGCTCTGAAACAATGGAAGAGGGGAGCTGCCGCCACAAACGCGCCCACTCGCCCACCGAAACAGTGCAGTCGGAAGGAACCTGATGCAGCGCGAACACAGCGACGAATTTGATCGATGGAATGCCCGCCAAGAACTGGCCGAGGCAATGATTCCCCTCATCGGTGGGCTGTATCGCAACCACGGCGTCGTGACCTCGATTCACGGGCGTCGACTCATCAACCAGTCTCCGGTTGAGGTACTCAAGGCCCACCGTTTTGCACGCCAGCTCAACGAGGCTGAACTTCCCATCGAAGAGACGATGCCGATCATGGTGGCGTTGTCGGGGATGGCCCTCAATGCGGCGTCCGTCGATCTCGCCAAGCTTGTCAACCGTTACCGCGAAGTGGGCGGCGACCTCGGCGAGTTCCTTGCGGCGGAACTCGCGCCCGTGCTCAAAAACGGTGCCGAGAAAAAACCGGCGGGCGCGGATGTCGTGCTCTACGGCTTCGGGCGCATCGGGCGGCTGCTGGCCCGCATCCTCATCGCACACGCCGGCAACGGCGACGGACTGCGCTTGCGCGCCATCGTCGTGCGCCGCGGCTCAGACAACGACCTCGTTAAGCGCGCCAGCCTGCTGCGTCGCGACAGCATCCACGGTCCATTCGAGGGCACGATCTCGGTCGACACCGACGCCAACACGATCCTCGCGAACGGCACGCTCATTCAGGTCATCTACTCGAACGACCCCGCCACGGTCGACTACACCGAGTACGGAATTTCGGATGCCATCGTCGTCGACAACACCGGCCGCTGGCGTGACCAACAGGGCCTCAGCCAGCACCTCGCCGCTCAGGGCGTGAAGCGTGTTCTGCTCACCGCCCCCGGCAAGGGCGAGATCAAGAACATCGTCTACGGCCTCAACCACGACACGATCGAAGACGGCGACACAATTCTGTCTGCTGCCTCGTGCACGACGAACGCCATCTCGCCGGTGCTGAAAGCCATCAATGACAGTTACGGCATCGAGCATGGGCACGTTGAAACCGTGCACTCGTACACGAACGACCAGAACCTCACGGATAACTTCCACTCCGGTGACCGCCGCGGCCGCTCGGCCCCGATGAACATGGTCATCACCGAAACGGGTGCCGCGAAGGCAGTCGCGAAGGCTGTTCCGGAACTGGCGGGATTACTCACCGGCAGCGCCATCCGAGTTCCGACTCCCAACGTGTCGATGGCAATTTTGAACCTCAACCTTGCGACGGAGACGACCCGCGAAGAAGTGAACCGCTACTTGCGCGGGCTCTCGCTGGATTCGACCCTGCAGCAGCAGATCGACTTCATCGATTCGCCCGAGGTCGTGTCGAGCGACTTCATCGGTTCGCACCGCGCGGGCATCGTTGACGGGCTCGCCACGATCAGCACAGGCAAGCATCTCGTGTTGTACGTCTGGTACGACAACGAGTTCGGGTACACGAGCCAGGTGGTGCGCGTGATCGAACATATGGCGCAAACGCACCCGCAAGTTATTCCCGAACGCGCCGCGGTCGGAGCATAATTTTCCGAACTGTGATCGTGTGACGCCCCTGCCTCACGCTGTGAGCGTAACAATGGGAACTTCTCAAACTTCGCGTGTAAATATCGTGGCATGAACGATTCCGCACTCCCAGTCATTGATCTCTCGCTACTTGATGGCGGCCCCGAATCGGCCGCCAAATTCCGGGATGATTTGCTGTGTGCGACCCATGATGTGGGGTTCTTCTACCTTGTCGGTCACGGTGTTGAAGAATCGTTGATGGATGACCTGCTTGCGGCATCCCGCGAGTTCTTTGCCTTGCCCGCTGAGCAGAAGTTGGCCGTCGAAAACGTCAACAGCCCGCAGTTCCGTGGCTACACGCGCGTGGGCGGTGAGCTAACCGAGGGCAAGACCGACTGGCGTGAACAGATCGATGTGGGCCCCGAGCGCGACGTTGTCGACAACGCTGCCGGGCTCGCTGACTACTGGCGCCTCGAGGGCCCGAACCTGTGGCCGGATGCCGTGCCCCAGCTTCGCGAGTTGGTCAACGAGTGGAACGACAAGCTCAGCGCTGTCTCACTGCGTCTGCTGCGCGCGTGGGCCCAAGCGCTCGGCGCCCCGGAGGACGTGTTCGATCACGCCTTTGCGGAGAAGCCGTTCCCGCAGCTCAAGATCGTGCGGTACCCCGGTGAGTCCAACCCGGAGCCCAAGCAGGGCGTCGGTGCCCACCGCGATGGCGGCGTTCTCACGCTGCTCATGGTGGAGCCAGGCAAGGGTGGTCTGCAGGTCGACTTCCAGGGCGAGTGGGTGGATGTCCCGCCCAAGCCGGGCGCGTTTGTCGTCAACATCGGCGAGATGCTCGAACTCGCGACGGAGGGTTACCTCAAAGCGACCCTGCACCGCGTCATCTCCCCGCTGATCGGCGATGACCGGATCTCGATTCCGTTCTTCTTCAACCCGGCTCTCGACACCGTGATGCCGCAGCTGCAGTTGCCGCCTGAGCTCGCCGCTCAAGCGCGCGGACTCTCGCTCGACCCCACGAACAGCCCGATCCTCGAAACCTACGGAGACAATGCCCTCCGCTACCGAATGCGGGCGCACCCCAACGTTGCCCAAATTCATCACGATGATCTGATTCAGGGCCCGCGGGGTGCGATCTAAGACTGCTCGCCAGCGCTAGCGCTATTTGCTGACACAACTCAGGTGCGGCTCACCCTTGTGGGTGGGCCGCACCTTTCGTTGTGGCGCGAGCGTTGTGCGCGGTACGTGCTGGCGTGGGCTGCGCGACGTGCCGCCGTGCTGCCGTGCACGGCGCGACGTATTGGGGCGGCGCGCTGGCGCACAGCCACCCTCACCTTCCGCGTGCTTGCCAACGTTGGAAATTCAGGAGATTTGCCTTCCCGCAGCTCCCAACGCGCCAATAAAGCCATCGCGCGCTCGAATTTCCTGAATTCCCGAAGGGCGGGCGACATTAGTCAGTGCCGCCACCCCGCGGAGTTCCCGCCCGCCGCATTGCCGCCTCCACGCGTTTGATATATCGTTTGATCACCAGTTTTACCGTCTATGAGAGCCGGAGCACCCCGTGTCGCACTTTCCAGAACGTGAGCCAGCCGAGGCCTACACGGTGGCGTTGCCGCAACATCCGCGGCCTATCGTCATGATTGGCGCCGGCGGAATCGTCAAAGACGCTCACCTGCCGGCCTACCGCAAAGCGGGGTTCGAGGTGTGGGGGATCGTGAACCGCACGGCGGCCAAGGCGCAGGCTTTGGCTGATGAGTTCGGCATCCCGAATGTGTACACGTCGCTGTCGGATGCTGTAGCTGCGGCCCCAGCGGATGCCGTCTACGATCTCGCGCTCATGCCCGAGCAGTACCCGGCAGCGCTTGACCAACTGCCCGATGGTGCTGCCGTGCTCATCCAGAAGCCGTTTGGGCAGAACTTGGCCGAGGCGCGCGTGCTTCTCGAGATCTGTCACCGCAAGAATCTTGTTGCTGCCGTCAATACGCAACTGCGGTTCGCGCCCTACATCGCGGCCGCTCGCACGCTCATCGCCGAGGGCGCGATTGGCGAGCTCTATGACATGGAGATCCGCGTCGCGACCGAGACGCCGTGGGAGATCTTCCCGCACGTGCTCGGCATCGAGCGTCTCGAACTCAACATGCACAGCGTGCACTACATGGATCTGGTGCGTTCGTTCTTGGGCGACCCCGACGGTGTGAGCGTGGCGACGGTGCGGCATCCGGCCAAGCCTCAGGTCTCGAACACTCGCTCGACGATCATCATGCGGTACCGCGATCGGCCGCTGCGGGTCACGATCAGCACGAACCACGACCACGGATTCGGTGGCGAGTTCGAGGAAGCTTTCGTGAAGTGGGAGGGCACCAAGGGCGCCATTCGCGCGCAGTTGGGCCTCATGCTCGACTATCCGCGCGGAGGCCCCGACGCTCTCGCTATCGCCTATACCGACAAGCCCGAGCTGGGCTGGCAGCCGGTGCCGTTCGAGGGCAGCTGGTTCCCGGATGCCTTCATCGGTTCGATGAGCGCGCTGCAGCGTTTCCTCGAGGGCTCAGTTTCTGAACTTCCGACCTCGGTCGACGACGTTATGCACACCATGGCGGTCGTCGAGGCCGGCTATGAGTCACAAGAGCGCGAAGGTATCGCGCTGGCAACGAAGGAGAACACTCAGTGAGATTCGCGCGACTCGGGCCGGTTGGCTCAGAAATCCCCGTCGCTTTGCACAACGAGGAAGCTTTCGATCTGCGTTCGATCGCTGCCGACATCAATGGGGCATTCTTCGCCGCGGATGGTGTTGCTGCCGCGAAGGCTGCGCTCGCCGCAGGCACTCTTCCCGCTGTGGCTACCGAGGGTGTTCGTGTGGGTGCGCCCATCGCGCGCCCCGGCAAGATCGTGTGTGTGGGCCTCAACTACAGCGACCACGCCGAAGAAACGGGCGCGACGCTGCCCGATGAGCCCGTCATCTTTATGAAGGACCCGAGCACGATGGTCGGCCCCTTCGACGACGTGTTCATCCCGCGTACCAGCGAAAAGACCGACTGGGAGGTCGAGCTCGGCGTCGTGATCGGCGCGACCGCTCGCTACCTTGAGTCGCCGGATGACGCGGCTGCCGTCATTGCCGGTTACGCCGTGTCGCACGACGTTTCCGAGCGCGCCTTCCAACTCGAACGTGGCGGAACCTGGGACAAGGGCAAGAGCTGCGAGACCTTCAATCCGTTCGGGCCTGAACTGCTGACCGCTGACGAGGTCGCCGACCCTCAAGCCTTGGGCTTGCGCCTGTGGGTGAACGGTGTCGAACGCCAGAATGGCACGACCGCGAACATGGCCTTCGGCGTGAACCACATCATTTGGTACCTGAGCCAGTTCATGGTGCTGCAGCCCGGCGACGTCATCAACACGGGAACCCCGGCAGGCGTCGCCATGGGCATCGAGGGCCAGCCGTACTTGCGCGCCGGCGACGTCGTTGAACTTGAGATCGACGGCCTCGGTCGCGCTCGCCAGACTCTGGTGCAGGCATGAGTGCCGAGTTCGACGGTCTCGTCGCCGTCGTTACGGGTGGCGCTTCCGGCATCGGTCTCGCCTCCGCCCTCGCGCTAGAAGAGCGCGGTGCCACGGTTGCCGTGCTCGACCTCAACACTGAGGGGTTGGATGCTCGACTTCACGGGTTCACCGCCGACGTGTCAGATCGTGCCTCCGTCGACGCCGCCGTTTCTGCGGCCGCCGAGAAGTTGGGCGGCATCGACATCGTCGTGAACAACGCCGGCATCAGCGCGGTCGGAACCGTCGAAGAGAACGATGACGCCGAATGGGCGCGTGTTCTCAACATCAACGTCATCGGTATGGCGCGGGTATCGGCGGCGGCCATGCCCTGGCTGCGCAAATCCGAGCACGCCGCGATCGTGAACCTCTGCTCCATCGCCGCGCTCAACGGCCTCCCGCAGCGCGCGCTCTACGGCGCCTCGAAGGGCGCCGTTCTCGCCCTGACCTACGCCATGGCAACGGATCATGTGGCGGATGGTGTGCGCGTCAACGCGGTCAGCCCCGGCACAGTCTCCACCCCGTTCGTGGAGCGGATGCTGCAGGGTTTCGACGATCCGGTCAAGGAACGTGCTGCTCTAGATGCCCGTCAGGCCACTGGACGCATGGTCACGCCCGAAGAAGTTTCCGGCGCCGTCGCGTATCTGGCGAGCCCGCTCTCGGGCTCAACCACGGGTACCGCGCTCGAAGTTGATGGCGGTGTGGCGCACCTTCGCGTCAGAAAATAGGCGCTCGCGGCATCCATCTGCCAAAAGTGTCATTGAGAGGCCGAAACCGCTGGTATAGTTTTCTGGTTGGCGAAAGTCAATGAGATGCGCCCGTAGCTCAGCGGATAGAGCAATTGACTACGGATCAATAGGCCGGGGGTTCAAATCCCTCCGGGCGCACCAAATAAAACAGGTCTGATCAGCACTTTCTCGTGGAGTGGGGTCGGGCCTGTTTTTCATTTGCCCACATTTTGCCCACACTTTAGAACGTCTCGGGTCGTATTTGGGCAAGGTTTCAGCTGAAATGCGGACTTCGCGGCTGTTCCCGACCCAGTGTTTGCCTGGGATTTGGTTCACTGCGGGGGATTGACCTATTGACCTTTAATGCTTGGCCCGGGGGCCCATGCCGACGGGCTCCGAACGGCGGCTCACTGCGCAGGCCGGTGCAAATGGAAGCAACATGAGCACTCGGATGGATGTGGGCACACTCCGCAACTACAACGTTCCATTATTGGCGATTGTAAAGCTCCAACATGAGTGCGTCTGGCACTTTCGTGTCCCTCTCACTGGTGCATGGCAGTATCATCGCTTGTGAGTGATGCTCAAGCTCAATGGGTGGACTACACGGGACGGACCACCATGACAAGAATTTTTCGCACAGCGCTCGTGGCACTGATGGTCGTGGGTCTTGCGTCGTGCAGTTTGTTCGGCCCAGATCAGCGCAAGATCGACGAGGTGGATGAATTGGTTGCCACGTTCAACCTTCCGCAAGCGGGTCAGGTAATCGCAGAGTATTCCTCCGGCAGTGGCACTTCTTACGCAATTTATACTCATCAAATTGTGCTGCGCGGGCCTGGCGTTGCCGATCGCGTCGATGAGTTGCTCTTAGAGTCGGGGTTCGAGCTCCAGCCGGGCACCGCGCTCGGGGTGACACATATTCTCCGAACTGAGGGTAGAAAATTTACTGCCAGAGTTTCACAATTTGAAGAAAGTACGGATGCGGGCACGGAGACGGGCTCTGATGAAAACGCCTATCGAGCGGAAGTCGGAGACGTAAGGGTCTCAATTGTCTCATCGCTATGACCCCCGTGTTGGGGTATACCGTCAGGTCGCTAAATTGAGTGAGAATCAGATCCTCATCCGTGAATAGCAGTGACGGGCCAAAATGTACTCTCGTTGGAACGCCTTCTCCACGGCGTCAATAAACCTCGGGACCTTTACTGAGCTGCAATGTACCGCCGATGACGATGCGCCAGTGGTGATCGGAGGAGCATGAAAAAGTCCACACTCGTCACGGGGTTAGTACTGGTCGCGCTGGGGGCAGCGCTCTTAGCGGGAGTTGTTCTCAACGTCGCGTTGACGAATTTTGAAGGGCCGTGGAATGTCTGCAACCAGCGCACTTCCATGCCTCCAGAGGTTTCGATGCAAGGCAAGACGGAAGTTCCGATCACAACGACGTACTCGCTCCTTCCTTTGCGTCTCAATTGCATCTACAACGTTTCGCCGCCGGGCAGGTCCGCGACCGTCTCTCTGGATTTGGGGGCGGTGCCGGCGGGTTTTGGTATCAGCCTCGTCATAATCGGCGGCATCGTGTTGATCGATGGAGCGACTAGCAGCGCAACTCGAACGAAGAAGGAATAATGATCATTTTCAAGCGCATTACCGGCACCTTTTTCACGACTGCCTCGCTCTCTGTTCTGCTCGGGACAGGGATAGCTGGGCCTTTAGGCGATATGCCTGTCTTGCCGGCTGAGCAGGCGGCTGCACCCGGTCTAGTTCCAACCCTCTGGATCGCGTTCTCCCGCTGATCGACGCAATGGCCATAGCTGACCAGCAAGATCTTGAAGCGGTCGGTTTTGGTTACGCCAACGGGCCGGTGGCAGGAGAGTTCTTTCCGAGTGAATCGAAAAACGCCACGCTGTTTCTTGCCGAATTTCGAGCGAAATTTGATTCGGAACCGCAAGTAACTTCGATCATCTCGTCCGCGACTCTGGGGCCGAAGGCTGGTGCTCGAGGCGAGGTAGAAGAGAAGAAGAGTTTGATTGAGGAGCTCAAGCCTCAGACAATACGGACAGGGGCGAAAGTCGACTTCATCGCCCCGAGAATAGATTCGTCTTCTCTTCGCTCATCGCAAAAAATCTCTGAAGTGCCGAAAGACTTTCTCGCTGAAAGAACGGCAGAAAATAGCTGGAAGCCGGAGGTGGTCGATGTGGAGATCAAGCGTAATTTTGGGTTGGTCGACCTTTCCCAGATGGTGACGTGGGATGCGGGGTCTTCCCCAGCTAACATCATCGACAACTTCGGACTTGAATTCGAGATTAATCTCTACAATGACAAGTCCATTGGAATCAAGCAACCCCTATGCGAGCTAGGCTATGAGAATCAGTTTGCGGCACACCGGCCCTCCGTGACCGACTGGCAAATTGTTGCTAGTGGCGATACCGTGGCCTCCGATCTTCAGCCTTACTGGGACACTGTGCTCGAGGATGAGTGTTCGAGGATGTCGTTTTCTGTGGGCGTACGCTACCCGCAGCTGATCGAACCAGACGAATTCGGCCATTTTGCTTATGTCACCTGGAGCGCCGACGAAACTGAGGAAGACCTCGATCGCCTTGACGCATCTCTCCAACTCGTGGATGACGTAGAGTGTGATCTCCGAGATCTGACTCCGCTCCCTGGAGACACCGTTTTACCCTGGTGCATGGGGTACTGGCAGGTCGAACCTCCCGCATCTGCTGAGAACCCTCGCGCGGTGCTAAATAACGGGCGGAATATTTATGGGCCCGATTTCTGCTGGAGATCAGGGAACTCTGGTGATGAGGGCGGCTACAAACCGACGACATCTTGTGGCCCGGGGATCGATTGGGATGCAGTTCCTATTACGACGATATCGCCAAAATCGGGCAACGCCAGCACTGGTTGGGATGTGACCATGACGCACCAATCCGACGATCTGGATTGGGCAGTTTTCCCATACTCAGATACCTTGCCCGCGATCTCACCCCATCAGCCATCTGATTTGTTGGACCCGGAACGAATTGTCGATGTTCGTGCTTGGATTGATGGTGAACCCGTTGATGTTGTTTTTGAGGGTTGGGAGTTCGAGAAAGCGCTGCCTGTCAACAACCGTTTCACTTTGACGAACGAAAATTTGAAGGTGGGCGACGGAAGCGCCATCACCATGGCCAAGTTTTTTAGGAATGGGGCGTTGAGCTTCCGCAAAGGACTTAACGCGGAGGTCAACTGGATAAAACTAGACCAGCTTCATGAACTATGGGATCCGGATGCCTTCGACCCTTTCAACTGTGCCGTGGGCAGCAATCAAGAAGGCAGCGATCAGACTCAGCGCAATAGTGTGAGGGCCGGCTATGGCGATAGCTGCGAGTTCGGAGTTGAAGGCGTCTTGAGCGACACGACGGGATTCGGTGAGGCCAGTTACTCCGATGCAACCCCCGGCTATCTCTTCCAGGCACAAGGCAGTTCAGGCTGGATTCCTCGAGAAGAGCACTCCATATGGAGGCCGTCCAACGGCAGCACAATAACGGTCGCGTATATGGACCCGGCGACAAGTGCGTTGATTTCCTTTTACTCGGGGGTGCAGAACGCTGAGTCAACCTATCTTTCGGAACCAATCGAGCTCTCCGGCTATGACACCAATCTCCCCACCACGGAGATCGAGATTAGTAATCAACTATTCACCGACATCTGGAGCTGGGATTGCCGGTGGGTTGTCGAAGAAACCCCGGCTTGCGAGTCCTACCGGACCAATTTCGACCTACGCACGGAAATCGGTTCGCCTTCAGCGGCGCAAGGACCGGGGTGGCGCAACCTCGCCGATAGCGGTGGAACTATCACCTTTACTAGTTCGCAAGGCACACCCATCGTATTAACGCTGCTCCCGGGATCCTATTACAGCGAGGATCTGTCGATGCCAGGAGGGGCATCTCGTTCGGCACCGTAAGTGCTGTGCGGTGCTGAACGCCAAAATGTCACCGCACAACTTGCCCACATTTCACCCACACTTGGGGAGCACCCCAGTCAACTCCCGGCATCCGAGTCGCGCCCAGTCACTAGTGTTTTGCGGCAATTTTGGGCACTTCCGCATAGTTCTGCGGAAACGGTTTTCGACTACGGATCAATAGGCCGGGGGTTCAAATCCCTCCGGGCGCACCAGCTGAAAGCCTCACATTCGTGTGGGGCTTTCGTCGTTAAGAACCACTTTCGCCCGCGAGCTGTGAACAGGCCACACTAGAGAGATGCTGCTGCCTGCGATCATCCTCATCACTCTGGCCCTCGTGTTTTACACCGTCGGGGTGTGGAGCGAGCGAGTGCAGAAGGTGCTCAAGCCGTGGCATGTCGTGCTCTTTGGGCTGGGATTGGCGGCGGATGCCACGGGCACGTTCCTGATGAACCTGATCGCGACCGAGAATCGTGCAGCCGGCATCGAGCAGAGCGCGTTGAACCAGCTGATGGGCGTCACGGGAGTTATCGCGATCGTTCTTATGGCCGTGCACCTCGCTTGGGCGATCGTCGTGCTGGTGCGCAACCGTGAAGCCGAGAAGACCAGCTTTCACCGATTCTCTGTCATCGTGTGGGGTATCTGGCTCGTACCGTACATCGTTGGCGCCCTGGGTTCGAGCCTCGGCTAGAGCATTTCAACATCCACGGCTCACGCATATCTCGCTCATAGAAATCTCATAGAGAACCTCGGTGTGATGTAACACGTCACCCAACAGAGGAGCTTGATCATGAAGCGAAATCACTTCACCCTTACCGCCGCAGTTAGCACGTTCTTGATTGGCGGAGTGCTGTTGGCTGGATGCTCGACCGCCGTTGAAACTCCCGCCGTCACCTCCAGCGTGACCGCCGAGATCAGCGAGGCGAATGTCGACCTCAACCTGGGGCCTGTTGCGACTGAAGTCCTCGCGGCGAACGCAAACTCAACGACCACGAACGATGACGAGTGGACCCTCGATGGCGCCGTTTCGATCGCCCTCGACGGCTCCACGGCAACTGCCGACGGCGATGGCGTGAGCGTCTCCGGTTCCACGATCACCATTAGCGCGGCCGGAACCTACATTCTCTCGGGGCAGTTCGATGGCCAAGTTGTCGTCGACACCGACGATGAAGCTGTTGTTGCCCTCGTGCTCGATGGGGCCGAAATCTCTAGCTCCATAAGCGCCGCGATCGCGGTCGCTAACGCCGAAGACGTCGTCGTTTCGCTCAGTGGAACCAACACGCTCTCTTCCACCGGAGCTGACGCCGACTACAACGCCGCCCTCTTCAGCGACGCCGACCTCACCATCTCGGGCGACGGATCGCTCACGGTAAGCAGCTCGGTCAACGACGGCATCACGAGCCACGACGACCTCGTCATCCTCTCCGGTGACATCACGGTTACCGCCGGCGATGACGGTCTGCGCGGCAAGGACTCCCTGACCATCGAAGGCGGCACCGTCACGGTGGATGCCGGCGGCGATGCCCTCAAGTCAGACAACGACGAAGACGAAACGCGCGGCTACGTCTACATCGCGGGTGGCACCGTTGCCCTCACGGCAGCGGATGACGGCGTCCAGGCCCAGACCGACATCGTGATCGCGGGCGGTTCGACCACGCTCGCGGCGGAAGACGACGGGCTCAAGTCTGAGGTCAACATCGTCGTCTCGGGCGGCGGAACGGCTGTCACGAATTCTTACGAAGGCATCGAGTCGTACTACATCACGATCGAGGGCGGCGTTCTTGCGGTCAACGCAAGCGATGATGGCATCAACGCGACGAGCGGCACCAGCACCACCACCGACATCGGCGGCATCGTCGAAGCGGATGACGGAGCAATGGTGTCGATCACCGGTGGCGAGACTACGGTCAACTCTGCCGGCGACGGAATCGACTCCAACGGGTCGATGCTCGTCACGGGCGGTATGACCACGGTGTTCGGATCGTCAGAAGACCGTGAGGGTGCGCTCGATGCGAACGGCACCATCGTGGTCGATAGCGGAACAGTGCTGGCGGTCGGTATGACCTTCATGGCGACGTCACCTGAAACGTCATCCGCGCAGGGTTGGGTGAGCGCTTCGCTCGAGCAGTCCTACGGCGCCGACCAGACGGTGCAGGTGCTCGATAGCAGCGGCACAGTGGTTGCCGAGTTCACCTCGGTCAAGTCCTTCCAGTCGGTCGTGTTGTCGGATGCCGCCATCACGAACGGCGACACGTACACAATCACGGTCGACGGCGACACCGCCGGAACCGTGACTGCCGGAGTCGCTGCAGCGGGCAGCGAAAGCGCCGGTGGCGGCGCTCCCGGCGGCGGAGCTCCCGGCGGGGGAGCGCCTCGCCCGTAGTCCGGCGCGAGAGCGATCGCCGTCGGTGTTCATCCGTGGGGATGTGCCCTGGCGGCGATCGCTGTTTTTGTTGTTCCTCACAGGCGACGGTGACAGGCTAATTCCACTGACGAAAGAGAGCGCTGATGAACGACTACCCAGCAATGATCACCGAGAAGAACTTCATTCAGCCTGTTCCGCGTCGCATTCGTGGGTACTTTGCTGGCGAACTTCTCTTTGACACCACACAGGCGATCTATGTGTGGGAGTGGGCGCCGTATCCGCAGTACTACATTCCTATCGACGACGTGAATGATGACGTGCTTGTCGATGAAGAGCAGGAGAAGCACGAGTCGCGCGGTACCTATATGCGGCTCGGTCTCAAGTCGGGCGAACGAGAGCAGTCGTCCGCTGCCAAGCTGTTTTCGGATGATTCCCTTCCTGGTCTCGCTGGCATGGTGCGTTTTGATTGGGATGCGCTTGACTCCTGGTTCGAAGAAGACGAGCAAATCTTCGTGCACCCGCGTAGCCCGTACGCTCGCGTGGACGCTATTCGCTCCACGCGCACGGTGCGTGTTGAGCTCGACGGGGCCGTTCTTGCCGAGTCGTCGTCCCCTGTCATGGTTTACGAGACTGGGCTGCCAACGCGGTACTACCTCAACCGCACCGATGTGAACTTCGAGCACCTCGTGCCCAACGACACCGTGACGGAATGTCCCTATAAGGGAACCACTACCGATTACTGGTCAGTGAAGGTGGGCGACACGGTTCACGACGATCTGGCGTGGTCGTATTCGTTCCCCACTCGCCAGTTGCTTCCCATCACTGGCCTGGTCGCGTTCTACAACGAGAAGGTCGACATCTTCATCGACGGTGTTGAGCTCGCGCAAGCCAAGACGCACTTCTTCCCGTCCACGCCCGCGAGCTAGGGGCGACCGTCGCTCCTGCATCCCTCCCGCCGGGTTACCGGGTGCACTTTTGGGCATCAAAACCGGGGCATTTCCGCGGCCTCATTTTCGCGACACGCCCGGGATGCGAGCGGTGTTGGCGAGGGGGCGAAAATGCACGTAATGTTTCCTCTTGTCACCCCAAAGGTGCGGAAGTCCCGGGCAGTTCTACTGCTAGGTTTCCGGCCTCAAGTGGGGGCCAGCATCCTCCACAACTTCCCAGTTGTGGTCGAGTCAAACAGCGGAATTCCTTTCATTAGGATCCGACTTCAGATCTTAGGATGAGTACCCGCTTTATGCGTGTGTCGGTTGGTTGTTTCGGGCTGTTTCGGTCCGGGATTGCTGGTTTGACATGCAGGCTGAAGCTGGTAAGTTAGACAGGTTGCCTTTCGCAGTTATGTGAAGGTTGCCAACACAGGTTTGTAAGCCCTGGGGTGAAGCCGTTTTCGGTGGAGGTCAGGAGCGTCCGATCCTTGAGAACTCAACAGCGTGCACAATGTCAAATGCCAAAAACCCGACTGTGCTTATCAGGATCGTCCCATTCGGGTCGTGATTGTGAGTGCAGCGGATTCCTTTGGAAAAGATATAAACAACAAAGCAAGTCAGTATTGATTTGTTCTGTCAGTTTCAAACTTGTCGCCTCGACATCCTATTCCGGATGCGGGTGACGCAAGATGTGTTCGGTTACTTGTAGCCGTTCAATCAAACATTTATGGAGAGTTTGATCCTGGCTCAGGATGAACGCTGGCGGCGTGCTTAACACATGCAAGTCGAACGATGAAGCCGGAGCTTGCTCTGGTGGATTAGTGGCGAACGGGTGAGTAACACGTGAGTAACCTGCCCTTGACTCTGGAATAAGCGTTGGAAACGACGTCTAATACCGGATACGAGCTTCCGCCGCATGGTGAGGAGCTGGAAAGAATTTCGGTCAAGGATGGACTCGCGGCCTATCAGGTAGTTGGTGAGGTAATGGCTCACCAAGCCTACGACGGGTAGCCGGCCTGAGAGGGTGACCGGCCACACTGGAACTGAGACACGGTCCAGACTCCTACGGGAGGCAGCAGTGGGGAATATTGCACAATGGGCGCAAGCCTGATGCAGCAACGCCGCGTGAGGGATGACGGCCTTCGGGTTGTAAACCTCTTTTAGTAGGGAAGAAGCGATGTGCTTGTCACATCATGACGGTACCTGCAGAAAAAGCACCGGCTAACTACGTGCCAGCAGCCGCGGTAATACGTAGGGTGCAAGCGTTATCCGGAATTATTGGGCGTAAAGAGCTCGTAGGCGGTTTGTCGCGTCTGCTGTGAAAACTGGGGGCTCAACCCCCAGCCTGCAGTGGGTACGGGCAGACTAGAGTGCGGTAGGGGAGATTGGAATTCCTGGTGTAGCGGTGGAATGCGCAGATATCAGGAGGAACACCGATGGCGAAGGCAGATCTCTGGGCCGTAACTGACGCTGAGGAGCGAAAGCATGGGGAGCGAACAGGATTAGATACCCTGGTAGTCCATGCCGTAAACGTTGGGAACTAGATGTAGGGGCCATTCCACGGTTTCTGTGTCGCAGCTAACGCATTAAGTTCCCCGCCTGGGGAGTACGGCCGCAAGGCTAAAACTCAAAGGAATTGACGGGGGCCCGCACAAGCGGCGGAGCATGCGGATTAATTCGATGCAACGCGAAGAACCTTACCAAGACTTGACATATACGAGAACGGGCTAGAAATAGTTCACTCTTTGGACACTCGTAAACAGGTGGTGCATGGTTGTCGTCAGCTCGTGTCGTGAGATGTTGGGTTAAGTCCCGCAACGAGCGCAACCCTCGTTCTTTGTTGCCAGCACGTCATGGTGGGAACTCAAAGGAGACTGCCGGGGTCAACTCGGAGGAAGGTGGGGATGACGTCAAATCATCATGCCCCTTATGTCTTGGGCTTCACGCATGCTACAATGGCCGATACAAAGGGCTGCAATACCGCGAGGTGGAGCGAATCCCAAAAAGTCGGTCTCAGTTCGGATTGAGGTCTGCAACTCGACCTCATGAAGTCGGAGTCGCTAGTAATCGCAGATCAGCAACGCTGCGGTGAATACGTTCCCGGGCCTTGTACACACCGCCCGTCAAGTCATGAAAGTCGGTAACACCCGAAGCCAGTGGCCCAACCGCAAGGAGGGAGCTGTCGAAGGTGGGATTGGTGATTAGGACTAAGTCGTAACAAGGTAGCCGTACCGGAAGGTGCGGCTGGATCACCTCCTTTCTAAGGAGCATGTGCAACTCGGTTGTCGTCTCTGCGGTATACACAGAGTCAAGGATGACCGAATTTATGTTGCATGAGTCGTACCAGCCTGTTCGGGTTGGACGGCGCTCATGGGTGGAACATTGACATTGTGATCAGAGGAACTGTTGTTTCTTTAGTACGCCAGCTTGCTGGTTGGAACGGGAGGTTTCAGGGGTGCTGGTCTGTGCACGTTGTTGGGTCCTGAGGGACCGGGCTACGGATCTTTTGGATTCGTGTTCGTACCTTAGGGCCGGGGCACTCGTAAGAGTGTTTGGGTCTGATGGATCCTGGTGCTGTTTCTGACTTTGGTTGGGGATGGTGGAGGATACCGCCCGTATTTTGAGAACTACACAGTGGACGCGAGCATCTTAGATTCGACCGAAAGGTCGAGTCACAAGAACAAAACGATGACATCCAACAACTTTTAGTTGTTGGGTCACTCATTGGTCAATCTCAACATCGAAAGGTGTTGCGATCGATTCTTATACTCATGTGATATCAATTTTCTAAGAGCAAACGGTGGATGCCTTGGCATCTGGAGCCGAAGAAGGACGTATAAATCTGCGATAAGCCTCGGGGAGCTGATAATAGAGCTGTGATCCGAGGATTTCCGAATGGGGAAACCCCGCTGGGCGTTGCAAGACGACTCAGTGACTCCCGCCTGAATATATAGGGCGGGTAGAGGGAACGTGGGGAAGTGAAACATCTCAGTACCCACAGGAAGAGAAAACAACCGTGATTCCGTTAGTAGTGGCGAGCGAAACCGGATCAGGCCAAACCGATCATGTGTGATAGCCGGCAGGCGTTGCATGGTCGGGGTAGTGGGACTTTTCAGCTGTTACTGCCGTACAGCAAGGATTACAACGATATATAGACGAATGGGATTGAAAGCCCAGCCATAGACGGTGCCAGCCCGGTAGTCGAAATGTGTCAATGGTCCGAAGAGTATCCCAAGTAGCACGGGGCCCGAGAAATCCCGTGTGAATCTGTCAGGACCACCTGATAAGCCTAAATACTTCCAGATGACCGATAGCGGACAAGTACCGTGAGGGAAAGGTGAAAAGTACCCCGGGAGGGGAGTGAAATAGTACCTGAAACCGTTTGCTTACAAACCGTTGGAGCAGCCTTAGTAGCTGTGACAGCGTGCCTTTTGAAGAATGAGCCTGCGAGTTAGTGATCAGTGGCGAGGTTAACCCGTGTGGGGCAGCCGTAGCGAAAGCGAGTCTTAATAGGGCGAAATAGTCGCTGGTTCTAGACCCGAAGCGAAGTGATCTATCCATGGCCAGGTTGAAGCGCGTGTAAGAGCGCGTGGAGGACCGAACCCACTTAGGTTGAAAACTGAGGGGATGAGCTGTGGATAGGGGTGAAAGGCCAATCAAACTTCGTGATAGCTGGTTCTCTCCGAAATGCATTTAGGTGCAGCGTTACGTGTTTCTTGCCGGAGGTAGAGCTACTGGATAGCTGATGGGCCCCAAAAGGTTACTGACGTTAGCCAAACTCCGAATGCCGGTAAGTCAGAGCGCAGCAGTGAGACGGTGGGGGATAAGCTTCATCGTCGAGAGGGAAACAACCCAGACTACCAACTAAGGTCCCCAAGCGTGTGCTAAGTGGGAAAGGATGTGGAGTTGCATAGACAACCAGGAGGTTGGCTTAGAAGCAGCCACCCTTGAAAGAGTGCGTAATAGCTCACTGGTCAAGTGATTCCGCGCCGACAATGTAACGGGGCTCAAGCACACCACCGAAGTTGTAGATTTCGTATTTTAGGTAAGCCTTCGTGGTTCAGCCGTACGGAGTGGTAGGAGAGCGTCGTGTGGGCAGTGAAGCGGCGGTGTAAACCAGCCGTGGAGCCTACACGAGTGAGAATGCAGGCATGAGTAGCGAAAGACGGGCGAGAAACCCGTCCTCCGAATGATCAAGGGTTCCAGGGCCAGGCTAATCCGCCCTGGGTAAGTCGGGACCTAAGGCGAGGCCGACAGGCGTAGTCGATGGACAACGGGTTGATATTCCCGTACTGACGAAGAACCGCCCCAACTAATCCAGTAATGCTAAGTATCTGAATCCTTGATATCGATCCCTTCGGGGTGAGAGTCAAGGCCTAGCGTACGACCCTATGCTGGTGCGGTTAGCGTATTAACAGGTGTGACGCAGGAAGGTAGCTGAGCCGGGCGATGGTTGTCCCGGTCTAAGAATGTAGGCCGAGAGATAGGCAAATCCGTCTCTCATGACGGCTGAGACTCGATGGGTAGTCCTCACGGACGAAATCAGTGATCCTATGCTGCCAAGAAAAGCATCGACGCGAGGTTCAAGTTACCCGTACCCCAAACCGACTCAGGTGATCAGGTAGAGAATACTAAGGAGATCGAGAGAATCGTGGTTAAGGAACTCGGCAAAATGCCCCCGTAACTTCGGGATAAGGGGGGCCTAAGGCGTGAACGGACTTGCTCCGGGAGCGCTGCAGGGCCGCAGAGACCAGTGGGAAGCGACTGTTTACTAAAAACACAGGTCCGTGCTAAGTCGCAAGACGATGTATACGGACTGACGCCTGCCCGGTGCTGGAAGGTTAAGAGGAACGGTTAGCCGTAAGGCGAAGCTGTGAATTTAAGCCCCAGTAAACGGCGGTGGTAACTATAACCATCCTAAGGTAGCGAAATTCCTTGTCGGGTAAGTTCCGACCTGCACGAATGGCGTAACGACTTCCCAGCTGTCTCAACCGCGAACTCGGCGAAATTGCACTACGAGTAAAGATGCTCGTTACGCGCAGAAGGACGGAAAGACCCCGTGACCTTTACTATAGCTTTGTATTGGTGTTCGGTGTGGCCTGTGTAGGATAGGTGGGAGACTGTGAAGCTTGGACGCTAGTTCAGGTGGAGTCATTGTTGAAATACCACTCTGGTCATATTGGATATCTAACTTCGGACCGTGATCCGGTTCAGGGACAGTGCATGGTGGGTAGTTTAACTGGGGCGGTTGCCTCCCAAAAAGTAACGGAGGCGCCCAAAGGTTCCCTCAACCTGGTTGGTAATCAGGTGTCGAGTGTAAGTGCACAAGGGAGCTTGACTGTGAGACTGACAAGTCGAGCAGGGACGAAAGTCGGGACTAGTGATCCGGCAGTGGCTTGTGGAAGCGCTGTCGCTCAACGGATAAAAGGTACCTCGGGGATAACAGGCTGATCTTGCCCAAGAGTCCATATCGACGGCATGGTTTGGCACCTCGATGTCGGCTCGTCGCATCCTGGGGCTGGAGTAGGTCCCAAGGGTTGGGCTGTTCGCCCATTAAAGCGGTACGCGAGCTGGGTTTAGAACGTCGTGAGACAGTTCGGTCCCTATCCTCTGCGCGCGCAGGAAATTTGAGAAGATCTATCCCTAGTACGAGAGGACCGGGATGGACGAACCTCTGGTGTGTCAGTTGTTCCGCCAGGAGCACCGCTGATTAGCTACGTTCGGAATGGATAACCGCTGAAAGCATCTAAGCGGGAAGCCAGCTTCAAGATGAGATTTCCATGGCCTTTTAGGCTGAGAGACTCGCAGCTAGACTACTGCGTTGATAGGCTGGATGTGGAAGCAGGGACTAACGACCTGTGGAGCTGACCAGTACTAATATGTCGACAAATTGATAACACCCCACCTCACTGACATCTTCGGATGTGAATGGTGACTGAGAAGAATTCTCGCGTCCACTTTGTGGTTCCCGATTTACGGTCGGGAACTGCGCCCAGCACACACTGCTGAGCACCCACTTCGGTGGAATGCTCTGTGATGTGAACTGGCCCAGACTGATACATAAATCAATAGTGTTTCGGCGGCCATAGCGAGAGGGAAACGCCCGGTTACATTCCGAACCCGGAAGCTAAGACTCTCTGCGCCGATGGTACTGCAAGGGGGACCTTGTGGGAGAGTAGGACACCGCCGGACTTAAATTGTGAGAAAGCCACACCCTCGGGTGTGGCTTTCTTGCGTTAACGACCCACGGGTGTGTTAAGTTTCGCCACCGCTAGGTTGGAGAACGCTACGGCGCTTCGAGGCGACCTGCGGCGATTTCGTTGCGCACAAGCTCTTCGAGTGCGGAGGCAAATGCCTCCGCTGCCGGCGACAAGTGACGCGTATTCGCCCACCTGAGGCCTATCTGCCGAGACGCATTCTCGGCGTGGACCGGCACGACGACTGAGCTGTTGTCGCGCACGATCCTCGTTGCGAGAGCGCCCAGTAGCCCGATCCCTAGTCCAGCGCGGACAAAAGAGAAAACCGTGGTCGGCTGCGTAACCGCAAGACTTCGCTCGTAATCGATAGCGACGCTCTCAAGCACTTCGCGAAACTCGACACCGACATGGGCGTTGAGTCCCGCCTCACCGGTTGTGATTACTGCGCAACCCGACAGCTCTGCCAGCTCCAGGTATCCGGTCGAGGCAGCCGGATGATCGAAAGGCACAACGGCGTGAAAGCGGTCGGTGAGCAGCGGTCGCTGGGTGATCCCTAACCGGGGTGTCTTCTCCATCGGGCTGATTCCGAGTTCGATAGTGCGGTGGGCGAGCGCCTCATCAAGCCAGCTATTAGCTCCTTCGTGCACCTCAAATCGAACTTCAGGATGTGTTCGCGAGAACGTTGCGATGAGGGGCGCAATAAGCATGGCACTGACGCTGGGGACACTGCCGACAGCGACGTCGCCGCGAACAAGTCCCTGTCCTGCCGCGACAGCCGCCACCGCGGACTGCCACTCAGCGACCGTGGCGCGGGCGTGCGGCAAGAATGCTTGGCCAGCGGCCGTGAGCGTTGGCGGGTGAACATCCCGGTGGAATAGCTGAGCACCGAGCTCGGCTTCCAGCGAAGCGACGTGCGCGCTAATTCGTGATTGCGAACGGTGAAGGGTGCGTGAGGCCGCAGTGAACCCGCCCTGCTCGTGCACGGCGAGAAACGATCTGCACCAGACGAGTTCCATGCTGCAACCTTAGCGACCTAGCGTCATCCGCTCATCTGTAGCGCGTTTCGGTAGCGGTGGTGCGGGGATGGGGCCGGCAAGAAGGGGATCGAAGGTCGCTCGCATGCGGTGCTCGAGGCGTGCAGCGAGGTCTGCCCGCAGCTCTGTGTACAGCGGGTCATCGATGACGTTGGTGAGCTCTGAGGGATCCTGAGCGAGATCATAGAGTTCCTCTGAGGGGCGTGGCTCATTTGGCCAATCGCCCATCCCCGCTCGGGTCGAGCTCTCTTCCAGATCGAGCGGAAGCGGTACGCGAACGCCCTGCTCAAAGTTGCGAATGTACTTTGCGCTCGGAGTACGAATAGCGCGGATGGGATCGTAGCGATCGTGGAAGCTCTTTTCCAGCAGCAGCTCGCGGTCGTCGGTTGATGCATCATCCGTACCATCGAGTCGAGCCAGAATACTCTCGCCCTCGAGTTCTTCCGACGGCGTACCGCCCGCGACTGTCACGAGGGTGGGCACGATGTCGAGGTGACTGACAACCTGCTCGCGACGTCCAGGTGCTATGCCAAACGATTCCGGTGGGCGCACAATGAACGCGACCTTGACGCCAGAGTCATAAAGAGTGCTCTTGGCGCGCGGGAAGGCGACGCCATGATCTGTCGTGAAGATGATCAGAGTTTCGCGGCCCTTCGGCGACGCGTTGATGCGATCAATGATCTGGCCGACCGCTTCATCCATTTGACGGATCGCCCCGTGGAAAGCGGCGATATCAGCGCGAGTCTCGGCGTTATCGGGGAGATAGGGCGGCACGTCGACGGTAGCAGGGTCTGCATAGTCGTAGTCCTCGGCGGGCCACGGGCGGTGGACTTCCCAAATTCCGATGGTCAACAATGTGGGAGTGTCGTCACGAGGTTGGTCGTACCACCAGTCGACGCGGCGAGCGACTTCCATAGCGCGAGGCAAGAACCCGAGCCCGTGGACCTCGTCATAGCCGAGCACGCGGGCATCAAAATCTTCATGTTGGAGGCCGATGAGTGCACTGTGGTAGCCCTCGCGGCGGAGCAACTCGGGCAGAGTTGAGACCCCAGGCTTGTATTGCCAGCCGGCGTGCGTAAGCCCCATTAGACCATTTTGGTGCGGAAGGCGCCCCGTGAAGATGGATGATCGGGCCGGCGTGCACAGCGGAGCTGTTGCGAATGCTGTGTCGAAGATGACGCCGGAGCCTGCAAATGTTTCGAGGTTGGGACTCGGTACTGACGGCATTCCGTAGCAGGAGAGCCAGTCTCCAAGGTCGTGGCAGTGGATAAGGACGATATCTGGCTGGGAGTCCATCGTGACAACTTTCATGTGGGAGCAAACAGGGTGTGGCGCTCAGTGCGGGGCCGCGGAGGTGATCCCGGTGCCCCGCACTGAGAGAGAACGACTAACCCATCGGGTAACCGGCGTCCTTGACGACCTGAGTGACCTGTTCCTGCATCTGTGCCATCCCTTCTTCTGGGGTGACATCCCCAGCGGCAATGGCGGCGATGATCGGTTCGGAGACCGTGAGGAACTCGGTGATGAAGGTGAAGCGGAACGGGCCTACAGCATCCGGGGCTGACTCACGGACCACGTCGAGGTAGGCACTTGTTTCCGCGCTCAGCCCGGCGGCATCGTACGCGTCGTCGCGAGTAGGAATTCCACCGTTTTCGGCGAAGATTTCCATGCCGTGTTCGGAAGTGACCCAGTCGATGAAGTCAACGGCGAGTTCGCGACGGTCTTCGGGGAGATCCGCCGGGATAGCGAGGTTCCACAGGCCAGTTGCCGAGTGTCCGCCGGGGAGTGGTGCGTAGCCGACCTTGCCCACAACGTTAGAGCTGGACTCATCGTTCATGCTGCTGGCGGCCGCCGCAACCACGTCTAGCTGAGCAGCATCGCCACCCTGCATGGCTGCGATCGCTTCTGCTTGTCCCACTGCCTTGGGATCTGCCGGGCCAAGCTTGGCAAGTTCGCGGAAGTCGCGCGCGGCCTCGAGCGCCTCAGGAGTGTTGAACGCAGGCGTCCAGTCGCTGCCCTCGTCAACGAAGAAACTGCCGCCAACTCCGTGCAGGATTCCGGCGAAGTCGTAGGAGACTGCGGGAGCACCGGGGACTCCCTGATAGCGCTGGATGTAGCCGTAGCGTGCAGCGCCAGCATCCACGATTGACTGGGCGTTGGAGATGGTGTCATCCCACGTAGCAGGGGCGCTGAGGCCCAAGTCGTCGTAGATGTCGGTGCGGTACAGCAAGATTTGAAGGTTTCCCATGAGCGGGAGGCTCGTGATCTCGCCGTCCGCAGAGAAGCT
The DNA here is from genome assembly GCF_057365065.1 of Salinibacterium sp. 10G20-15. Taxonomy (NCBI): domain Bacteria; kingdom Bacillati; phylum Actinomycetota; class Actinomycetes; order Micrococcales; family Microbacteriaceae; genus Salinibacterium; species Salinibacterium sp. 10G20-15. The sequence continues at coordinate 849,429 of NZ_CP195118.1, read as the reverse complement.
GCGGCTCTCTGAATCCCAGTTAGTGATGTTGTTGTAGGTGAAGATTTCGGGGTCGAGGGTGTAGCCGGGCTTAGCTTCATCAAACGGCATAAGAATGCCGGAGTCGTTCAGCTGAGCCAGGTCGACCTCGTTGACTTGGTAAACATCGAAGGTGTGATTGCCACTCTGGGCGTCATTGAGAACCTGAGTTTTGACATCGGGGTTGGGGAACGGTCGCAGGTCGACGTTGTTTCCCGTCTCTTCCTCATAGGCTTTGACGACGGCGTCATAGGCCGGGTTCCACGGTGCTTGGCTGGTGATGACAACGAGGCTGTCGCCCGAACCGAGCGCCCCTCCCGTGCCGCTGCCGGAGCATCCGGTGAGGGCGATGCTCATCGCGGCAACGCTGCCGATGGCGATGAATGCTTTCTTCATGAACATGTACTCCTTGCTGTGAGCGGAAACTAAACAGGTCGGGCCCGTTTAGCCTTTGATGGCGCCGGCGGTGAGCCCAGCGACGATTTGTCGGTTCGCGAAAATGGACATGATGATGATCGGGATGGCGGCGAGCGTTCCAGCGGCGGAGAGCTCGCCCCAGGTCACGGCGAACGGCTGCAACAGGCCGGCGATGCCGACGGTAACCGGTGCAGTCGCTCCACCTGACGTGAGGGTGAGACCCATCTGAAACTCATTCCACGCCATGATCGCGGTGAAAACGCCGACCGCTGCGATGCCGGGTCGTACAACCGGCAGCATGACTTTGACGAGTACCGTCAGTTCGCTTGCGCCGTCCATGAGGGCTGCTTCGCGCAGTTCTTCAGGAATGGTGGAGAAGTAAGACGACATCAGCAATACCGCGAACGGAAGATTGAGGAAAGCGTTGACGAGGATCAGCCCGCCGACGCCGCCGAGAACACCAAGCTCGGAAAGCAGAATGTAGAGACCGGGCACTAGTGTCATCGGCGGAATGAGAGGAATGAAGCCGGCGATTACCAATGCAGGAATCGTGATCCAGCGAGGTGGCTTGAGGCGGCTAAGCGAGTAACCGGAGAGCGTGCCGATGACGAGGCAAATCGCGACGGTTCCGAGAACAATCAGCAGGCTGTTGCCGATCTGAGCGATAAAGACTCCGTCGGCAAAGACCTTCTCGAAGTTGCCGAGCCAGAAGGGGAAGTCCCAGCTGGATGACACGATGGCGCGATTGGGTAAGAAAGCCAGCAGCGTAGTGAAAGCGATCGGGATAATGCTGAGCACGAGAATCACGCCGAGGCTGATCTCTACCCCGAGGTTGCGCTTGGCTCCGGTGGTCTGGGCGTCGCTCATTTTTCGACCTTCGATCGGGTGAACAGCACTGCGCCGAGCACGAGGGCTGTGAGGATAACGACAACAAGCGAGAACGCCGACGCTTCGCCAAACTGCAGGCTGTCGAAGAACAGTGTCTTGATGTGTTGGGTTACCAGCGTCGTAGCGAAATTGGGGCCACCCGAGGTGAGGAGGTACATCTCATCGAAGGCTTTGACGCCCATGATCACCCGCACCACGACTACGGCCGCAATTGCAGGTCGCAATGCGGGGAGAACAACATGCTGAACGATGCGCCACTCGTTGGCGCCGTCCACGCGGGCTGCCTCAAGGGTTGCCCCATCGATGCTCTTGAGGGCGGTGTAGAGAAAAAGGAAGACGACAGGAGTCCAGTGCCAAACATCCACGACAATGACGGCTGCCATTGCGGTTGACTCTTGCCCAATCCAGCCTTGGGTGGGGAGCCCGAGGGTGTAGAGAAGCTTATTGAGTCCGCCTGCCGTGGGGCTGAGGAGTAGCAACCACATGAGGCTGACGACGACGGGAGCGATGACCGCAGGCCAAATCAACATGTTGCGGGCGAGTGGCAAGAGTGTCACAGCCCGGTCGACCAACAGGGCCAGAACTAAACCGACGATCAGGGAGAGAACGACCGTTGCGGCGACAAAGACGACGGTGTTTCCCAGCGAGCGCAGACCGTGCGGGTCTGTGAGAACGGCACCATAGTTCGCTAATCCAAGCCACGCCCACTCGAAGACGCCGCCGCGGATTGAAACCTCGGAGAGCGACATGCGAACGACTTGCGCAAGCGGATAGGCGGCAAAGATGGCGCCGAAGATAACGAACGGGGCAAGCGCTCCGATCGCGAAGAGCGATTGAGGGCGAGAACCTTTGCGCCTCAGCGTGCGCGGAACCTTCGTTCTCGTGGCGTCAATGGTTGCGGCCATTCTCGATACTCCATCGTGTCGGGGCGGCCATCGAAGCGCCGCACAGCCCACGCTAGGGCGCACCGGGAGTATCTGTCCAACACGTAGTTCAGAAGGCTGCTATCCGTCTGACGGATGGGGTGCGATGGTGTGCGGTGCGGCGTCGCGGCTTCGTCGCTGATCGGCTGCGGTGGTGAAGCCAGTCAGTTCAAATGAACGAACTGCGAGGGGGTGCAGCCAAAGTGCCGCCGAAAAGCGCGAGCGAATGAGCCTGGATCGCGGAAACCGCTGTCGAACGCGGCGCGAGTCACGGTGTATCCGTCTTCGAGTAGCTGGCGGGCAAAAGCGAGCCGAACGGCCCGAATCTCGGCGCTCGGAGAACTGCCTACCGTAGCGAAAATGGTCTGGAGAGTGCGGATCGAGATGTGGTTGGTTGAAGCAAGCTGGGCGGGATTAAAATCTGGGTCAGCGAATAGTTCACGGATGCTCTGCCGCAGTCGGTCGCGGATTGCCGATCGTGTCGGTGTAATTCCCCAGCGCATGCCAGTCGCTTCGAGGGCATTGCGTTCTCTCGCGGCATGGTGGTGAATTGATTCACCCCACTGTTCGCTGGCGGTAAAGGACAGCAGTGATGTGCCGGGCACGCTCAGGGTTTGTGTCGACCAGAAAACAGGCACAATTTGACCGCTCTTGCCCATGAATAGTTCGGGAGCGCGACTGACGTTACTGGCACGGTGGTGGATGATGGGGCAATCGTCCGCAGCGTAGGGGGAACCATCCGGGTGGTAGCGATGCAGCGTTGAATGACTCGGCAGACCGGTGAGTTCATCGGAGTCACGATAGCCCAGCAGCCTGGATGCTGCACCGTTCGCCAAAACTACTTGCCCTTCAGCGCCGATGACCCACAAGGGTTGAGGCGCGGTTTCGACCACTGACTTCACGAGCGCATAGTCATCGGCGCGGTGGGGCTCGGCGAGTGAAAGCACGTTCACGTCAACGGCTTCCCTCCTCTTGGCTGAACGACGGGGGTGCCGCCAAGCATTGTTGTTAACGTACGGTGTCGAGATTTCGCCTCCTTTGCGCTCGTGTGACGGGGGAGTTACCCTACGCCGCAACTGCGCATTTTGCGGGAAGGGCTGCGCATTTTTCCTTGTATTTCGAGGTCGCTAGGGAGTGGACTGGGGAATCAACATGAAAGCGAGAACAACATGACCTATTTCCCCGCAATGCAAAAAGCCACTCTCTCCGAGCTTGAACCCGACGTCCATGGACGTATCGCGAAGCGAACCGCGACGCTCAATGGTGTCGACGTGACTCAGATCACTTTCCATGTCGGTGCAAAATGGTCAGAAGACCTCAAGGACTATGCGGGCACACTGCTCTGCGAATTACCGCACGTTGCGCTCGTCATCGCGGGGACCTTGGGCGTCGAGATGGAAGACGGAACATACGTCGAATTCAACGCGGGCGATGCCATGCTGCTGCCGCCGCAACACGACGCCTGGGCAGTAGGAGACGTTGACTGCACCTTCGTCGAGTTCTCGCGCGGAAACGACTACTACGAGAGCACCGCTGCCGGTGAATAAGCAAGAGGCAGGGGAGCTCGCCAATCTTCAACGGATCGCCAAAGGGATGAGCTGGCAACAGCTAGCGGACTCCCTCGGGCGTGACCCGGTGTGGGCGACGGCAGCCATCCTCGGATTTCACCCCATTCCGGCGGCGGACGCGCAGGCGATCGCTGACCAGCTTGAACTCTCGGACGAGGTGATGGCGGCGTTTCAACGTCAGCCGTATCGGATCGCGGACGACTCGATAGCGAGCGACCCGACCATTTACCGTTTCTACGAGTTGTTGCAGGTGTACGGCCCCGCGATCAAGGAACTCATTCACGAGGAGTTCGGTGACGGGATCATGAGCGCCATCAACTGCAATGTGAGACTGAGGCGGATAGCGAATACCGACGGCGATCGCGTGCAAGTAGTCATCGAAGGCAAGTTCCTCTCTTACCAGTGGTAGCTGTGCCTTCGTGAGTACGCTTTAATGACGCCGTCGCGTGCGCCCGACGCGTGTTGCAGGGTGCCTCCGGCTGCTACGCGCGCATGGCGCTTGACTCGCAGCCGCTGGCCCCGGCAAAGTCTTCGGGGACTTTCCTCCCGCCGCTTTCAGAGTGATCGCGACGGGACGGCGCGACTGGGGCATGCTCCCCCGTTTCGGTTGATGAAGCGTTGAGCCCCCAGTGTCAGCATTGCCGTCGTTACATCGCCTTCGGCCTCGGCGTGCGCATCGAAGACAACGTGATGGTCACCCCGACCGGCCACGAAGTTCTCTCCGAAGCACTGCCAATCACGGCGGATGGCTTTGAAGGGTGGATGCGCGGCCTCTAACCAAGGACAATGGGGAGAGATCGCTCATTTTTTGAAAGGTGCATACATGGAAATCTTCGCCACTGGCGGACTCGTCCTCCTCATCGGAATCGGGGTGGTCGTTCTTGTTGTACTTTTCTTGGTCATGTTGTTGATCGCTCGCGCCTGGTTCAAGGTCGCTCGCGCCGACGAGGCTCTCGTCGTTTCGGGGCGTTCGCAAAAGGACTCCTCGGGTAAGGACTCCGCCGTTACGGTCATTGTCAACGGCAAAGCACTCGTCAACCCGATTACCCAACGCTACGAGACGATCTCTCTTCGTTCGCGTCAGGTGTCGATGACGGCTGAAGCCCAGTCGGCTGACAACGTGACGTTGCAGGTTGAGGCGGTTGCGATTGTGAAAATCGGGTCGGATGCGAATCTCGTGCGCCGTGCCGCTGAACGTTTCGCCTCGCAAGATGAGGCCATCGAGCAGTTCACAACAGAGCAGCTCGAGGGTGCCCTTCGTGGTGTTGTTGCGACGCTCTCCGTGGTGGAGCTCATGCGTGAGCGCAAGAAGTTCTCTGACCAGATCGCAACGGATGTCTCAACTGAGCTTGCCGAGCAGGGCCTCATTCTTGACTCGTTCCAGATCAAGGGCATCGGCGACAAGGTGGGTTACATCCAGTCGCTCGGTACCCCGCAGATTGAGTCGAAGCGTCGCGAGGCCGAGTTGGCTACTGCTGACGCGAACCGTGAAATCTCTAAGCGCAACATCACCGTTGCCGAGGCGAACCTGATCGAGCAGACTGCGCTCGACAAGAACACCGCAGACTCCAAGGCCGAGGTCGGTAAGGCTAACGCTGAAGCCGAGCAGGCCGAAGCTCTCGCGCGCGCCCGTGCCGAACAGGGCGTTCTGCAGCAGCGTGCTGAGAACCGTCAGGCGGAGCTCGACGCTGACGTGAAGCGTGTCGCTGACGCCAACCTGTACAAGGCGCAGAAGGATGCCGACTCCGACGCTTACCGTCTCGTCAAGGGTGCCGAAGCGCAGGCTCAGATCGCGGCCGTCGAAGCGGAAGCTGTACGCGTTCGCGCCGCTGCCGAAGCGGATGCCACTCGCCTTGCGGGTGAAGCAAAGGCTGCCAGCATTGAAGCTGAGGCCGCGGCTCTCGCCAAGCATCAAGATGCGCTTCTCGCTCAGCGCGCCCTCGAAACCCTGCCGCAGGTTATGGAGCAGTGGGCCAAGGGTTACGGCCAGATCGGTTCTGTCACCGTTATCGGCGGCAGCGGAGCCAGCGGTGGAGACACCGTCGGAACCGAAAGTGCTGTTGCTCTGCGTGGAACGTTCGAGTCGATCAAGGCTGCAACCGGCCTTGACCTCGCGTCGATCATCCAGGGTCGCACCGTTGGTCAGGCCGTTGGTGAAGCCGCTCGTGGAGAGTCGAACGACAGCACTCTCGGCGCCACGCTCGCGCAGGCAGCAAACACCGTCGCGAATGCAGCACCTCAGTCGGCTCCGGCCGCGACCGAAGGTGACACCGCGGAGTAGCGTTTCGCACCTCAACTAGAACGGCAATGGCCGGGCATCCTCACGGATTCCCGGCCATTGTTGTTTTTGTCGTTAGGGGCGACGGGGGCGCGTGCCCACTGCGCCTCGAGCGCTAGTCGTCGTCGCTCACGAGTTCTGAGCCTTCGGGATATACATCGAGCTGGGGCTTGCGCGCGAGGAAGATGATGCTCGCGATGAGGCCGCCCCAGACGAGCACGGCGGCGATGATGAAGAACGTGATGGCGATGCCGCTCATTTCTTGAGCTCCTTCAGTGCTTGAGTGCTTGGCCACGGGGTGAAGTCATCTGGATCGTGCTTCCAGCGCAGTGCGGTCATGGTGATCGCTCCAATCAGGATCACCGCGATGGTGCCCCAACCTGCGATCGCGAGGTACCAGAGCGGGTACTCCTCGTAACCATCGGTGATGAGCACGATGATGCGTTGGATGAGCATGTAGAGCAGAACGGCCGGGGCCAGCACTCCGACGAGAAGCTGCCAGATTCGCCCCACCTTGAAAGTGGAGACCGCGTTGAGGTGCCCTGCCAACTCCGGGCCCTTGCGGAAGACCCAGATCACCAGAATTGTTGCCGCGATTGCTGCGCCAACGATTCCGATGTTGTTGGCCCACTGATCGACGGTGTCGAGCGTGATGACGCCGGTGGTCGTCGAGAACAGCAACACCGATACAACAGCGAGCGCTAAGCCGACGCGAAGCGATGCTTGGCGGGCGGTAATCCCGAACTTGTCTTGGAACGCGGATGACACGACCTGCAGTACTGACAACAGCGAAGTGAACCCGGCCATGACGAGCGATCCGAAGAACAGCGCCCCGAAGAGTGGACCGCCGGGCATTTGCGAGACGATCGCGGGGAAGGTCACGAAGGAGAGGCTGACTCCCGTGATGCCTTCCAGCTCGTCGATTCCCACACCCTGCTGGAACGCGAAGAAGCCGAGAGTGGCGAACACGCCGATGCCGGCAATGATCTCGAACGATGAGTTGGCGAACGCAACAACGAGCGCTGGCGCGGTGACGTTTGCTTTGCGGCTGCGATACGAAGAATAGGTGATCATGATGCCGAACGCGATCGACAGTGAGAAGAAGATCTGGCTGTACGCCGCAATCCACACCCCGGGGTTGCCGAGAGCGGAGAAATCGGGAGTGAAGAGAGCATCCAATCCGGTCATCGCGCCATCGAGGAACAGGGCGCGCACCACAAGAATCAGGAACGCCACGACGAGTAGCGGCAAGAAGATCACATTGGCGCGCTGCACTCCCTTGGCGATGCCCGAGCCCAAAACAACAAGAACAGCGAGCCATACGAGTACGAGGGGAATCAGCACGGCCGGAACGAATTGCGAGCTGAAGCCAGGGTCTGAGGTCTGCAAGAACTCCCCAAAGAAGAACCCCTTGGTGTCGTCGCCCCAGCGCAGGTCAAAGCTGAACGTGAAGTAGCTGGCAGCCCACGCGACGACGGCGGCGTAATAGACGGCGATGACGATGCAGATCCAGACTTGGAACCAGCCGAGCGACTCTAACCACTTGCCCGCTTTACCGCCGAGACGACGGAACGCGGTCGGTGCTGAACCGCGAAAGCGGTGCCCGATCGCATAGTCGAGAAAAAGAATCGGGATGCCGGCCGTGACCAGCGCGATCAGGTACGGAATCAGGAATGCCCCGCCACCGTTCTCGTAGGCCACACCGGGGAAGCGCCAAATGTTGCCGAGACCCACGGCGGAGCCGATGGCCGACAGGATGAACCCCAGCTGGCCCGACCACTGTTCGCGCGGCCGTGAGGCGACCGTTCCGTGTGCTCCTGAATGCTGTTGCGCTGACACAGTTGCTCCTCTGCGTGATGGTCACCCGAATGACCGTCGCTGGAATCGCCCCGAAATAGCGACCCGCTACCCCCGAAGGAGTGTTCTCACGTTAACACTTGCCTGTGTTACGTTGCGACATGTGACAGTGAGCTGCCGTGCCCTGAGAACGGCGGAGCATCGAGGCTGTGGGTTAGACCGCGGCGACCAAGCCGTCGAAGGGGAGTGCGACTCCGAGAATGTTCTCGGCCGCGCGGTGGCCGGAGCGCAGCGCCGCGGTGACGGTGGCTGGATCATCCGTCCACGTTGCTTCGCCCGCAAAGTGCAGCACGTTCTCGACCGGGGTGGCCATCAGGTCGTGGTCGTCGGGCGTGGATCCCGGGGTCATGTACGCGTACGACCCGTACGAGTAGGGGTCGTCTTGCCAGCGCGTCACGAGCACTTCGTTGGGGTGCTCAACGCGCTCGCCGTAGAGTCCGCGCAGAGCATTGAGAACGGACGAGCTGATCTGTTCGTCGCTCCAGTCGCGCGCCGCGATGGCGCTGGGGCCGGCCGCGAACGTGAGCAGGGTGGGAACACCGTGCAGATCGGTGAGGTCGTACCAGGAATGCCACCACTTGCCAGCCTCGCCCTGCTGGCGAATCGCGTAGACGTTCTCGTCCCAAAAGCGAGTGGGGAAGCGCAGAAAGACCTTTTCAAAGTTGTTCATCTCGAAACCGTCGATGGCGTGGGCGAGCCACTCGGGCAGCGCTGGCTCGAACGTGAGATCGCCGCTCTTGAGCACCCCAATCGGCACCGTCACGACCACGCGGTCCGCAGTGAACTCGCCCCGCGCGGTCGACACCGTTGCTCCCTGCTTCGACCAGCGGATGCCAGTGACCACATGCTTGAGGCGCACGTCGAGTCCCTGCGCGAGATTGCTCGCCAGCTCGTCATAGCCGTCGGGGAACACCACCTCGTCGCCCTCAACCGTGTCATCGTCGAGACCGTGCGCATCGAGCAACCCGGCGTGCACACCGTACTGCTCCTCGGAGCGGTGCAGCACGAACTCGCGCACGCGCTCCGCTCGATCGGGGTTCCAGCCGAGCGTGGAAAGCGCGGCGTCCATTGCCTGCTCATAGCTTGTGCCGAGAGCGGAAGCCTGCACCGCCGTCGCAAGGTGCGCGTCGAAGGTGCGTACGTCATCCGCGAACTGGGCGACAGCGTGGTCGCTGAGGCGCTCGCCGGTGGGACTGTAATAGGCGATGGGGCGGCCGGTGGGCTGGTAGCTGCCGACCGTGAACTCGACCGTGCGCATGCCGAAAGCGTTGACGATATCGGTGAGGGGGTTGTCGTCGACGCCGTGGATCCAGGATGCTCCGCGGTCAGTGGCAACGTCGCCGGAGCGTTCGGTGAAGGTGCGACCCCCCGTGCGGTCGCGGGCTTCGAGCACGAGCACTCGTTGACCGGACTGGGCGAGAAAGCGGGCCGCGGTGAGCCCGGAGACTCCGGCGCCGACGACGATCGTGTCGAAGGCTGTCGCAGCCGGGGCGGCGGTGGGCGCGCTAGCGAAGTCGGTCATGAGGTCACAGTAGCAATGCGGTGCTGGGTGCGGTGGATCACGCTGGTCCTGGCGATTCCATTTTCCGGGTTGATGCGCCCGTCTGCTGGCGTTGTGTAATGATGGCCAATTATGCACGCAAAAGCTTCCGAATCGCGCGGTAGAAAGATCGCAGCACGAATTCTTTCCGGGGCGATGTCCTGCATCTTCGTACTCATGATCTTTACCGCTTCGGTCCAGTTTTTCGCACCGATTCGGGTGTCGCCATGGGTGGAGCTTGTCTCCATGCAGCGGCTACTTCTGTGTATTGGGTCGGTGGCGACCTTCGGGTGCGCGGGAGCACTTTTCACGATTCGGAAAGGTATTCGTTGGAGCAGGCGAAGCTGGCCGGCAGTGGCGTGGATCGTGATCGCAGCTCTGACTTTAGGGGCAGTATTCGTTCCGCAGCATGCTGCGCTGCCTCGCACGGCGACGAAGCCGGACGCTCGAATTAGCATCCTCTCGTGGAACACGAATCAAGACAGCGTTGCTGTCGAGGATATCGAGCGACTGGTCGCCAGCCACAACCCTGATTTCGTCGTTCTTCCCGAGATGTTCGGCACCCTTGCCAAAGGTCAATTATCGGCGCTACTCGGGGAAGGTGGTTACACGCTGCTGAGTTGGGAAGGTTCGTCCGCGAGTCTGCTCGTGAGGAAATCACTGGGCGAATATGAGATGTCTAGTGAGGGTGTCCCTGCCTGGGCCGGATTCGTCGCCCATCCGACGAACTTTGGCAATGACCTACCCACGCTGGTGGTGACACACATTGAGCACATCCAACCATTTCGCAGCGGAACTTGGAACGACCACCTGCAATGGGTCGAACGTGAGTGTAACGACAAAAACGTGGTGGCGGTCGGTGACTTCAACGCAACAGCTGAAAGCCTAGAGTCAGGGGCGCTAGGAGATTGTTCTGACGTCGCTGTGCAATTAGGATCGACATCGAGCGGAACATGGCCCACGGTCGTCCCTGCCGCTCTTGGTGCTCAGATCGACCGGGCGATGGTGTCGCGCGGTTGGCGCGGTGTTTCATTTGAAGTAGTTCACACCGCGGACTCCTCCGGTTCAGACCACAGACCCATATTTGTAGAAGTAGAGCGAGTGGCGGGCTGAAAAAATATCGCCCACCACACGCTCATCGGTCATGGTCGGTACGAAACGTACACCGGATTTGCGTTCAGGAAGATGCTCCTGTTCGGGGTGGTGTAGCCGTTGATGCTCATGATGCTGAAAATGTATGTGCCACTCGGGAGTCGTCCACAATCCTAGGTTCCGCAGGCCCTTGACATCGTTCGAATCAGGGCATTGTCACCCACTCTGAACAATCCGATCGATACGGATCGGAGCGCGGTCACGCCAGGGGCTTTCCCCGCTGCGTTTAGCTTGCAGGACGAAAGCGTGAGGGTAGTCGAGGTCGAAGTAGTGTTTTGTCTGTCCACTGACGACTGTCGAAAGACGGCTGCACCTGAGTCATGGACCGTCCGTAAGGGGAACCTATTACGGGCGGTAGTCATCGCGGTCGTCGCGGTCTTCGTAGAGTGAGCGAGCGCTGGGATCCACGCTTGGGCCACCGTTGGCCGCTCCGCCTAACTGGGTAAACACGAATGCCAGGCGCTTAGCGACCCGACCCATCACATTGAGAAACCGTGTGAACATCGTTGGTCCCTTCTGGTGACCTCAACTGTATTCGGCAACGCAGTTCGACTGCAATACTCCCCTCCGCATCCCGGAGTTCCAACGGTGTCACAAGCGGAGCGCCGAACGCGCTGATGTCGTCACACACGCTGCGGCCACTCACCCAGAAGCTGCGGGGCAACCCTGATGACGAGCTCATGCAGTGGGAGATCGTGCGTGCATTTGAGGCCACGAAAGAATCGCAACTCTTGCTGGTTCGCCGCATTTTCGAGAAACTACGTCTTGACGTAGTTTCCTAACGAGGCTCGCCCAACATAGGATCAGAACATGGGAACAAGAGCCGCAACAGCTCGCACGCGCGCCGTGCGCACGACGCTGATTGCTGCTCTGGCTTCCACTCTTCTGCTTGGTCTCGCTGGCTGCACCGCGGCTTCGGATGCGGGCGCCACGACGGACCCGAACGACGACCGTCCCGTCGTGCTCACGACCTTTACGGTGCTCGCCGATATCGCCGAGAACGTGGCCGGCGACAACCTGCGGGTGGAATCGATCACCAAGGTGGGTGCTGAGATCCACGGCTATGAGCCCACGCCCGGCGACATTGCGAAGGCGGCCGACGCTGACCTGATTCTCGACAACGGGCTCAACCTCGAAGCGTGGTTCGCGCAGTTCGTCGACGGTCTCGACGTGCCACACGTTGTTGTCTCTGACGGCGTAGACACCATCAACATTGCCGAAGATGCCTATGAAGGGCTGCCCAACCCGCACGCGTGGATGAGCCCACTCAACGCACAGATTTACGTCGACAACATGGAGGCCGCGTTCGCTGAGCTCGACCCCGATAATGCCGCCGACTACGCCGCAAATGCTGAGGCGTACAAAGCTGAACTGCAACTCGTGCACGATGAGCTCACCGCAGAACTGGCCGAGCTTCCCGCAACGCAGCGCGCGCTCGTCACCTGCGAAGGTGCGTTCTCCTACCTCGCGCGCGACTCCGGCCTGACCGAGCAGTACCTGTGGGCGGTCAACGCCGAGCAGCAGTCGACGCCGCGCCAGATCGCATCCGTCATCGAATTTGTGCGGGCCAACGACGTTCCCGCCGTGTTCTGCGAATCCACCGTTTCCGACCGCGCAATGCAGCAAGTGGTCGAGGCCACTGAAACCAGCTTCGGCGGAACCCTCTACGTCGACTCGTTGTCAGAGGCCGACGGCCCAGTGCCCACGTACCTCAAGCTGCTGCGCCACGATGCCGACATCATCATCGCCGGGCTGACCGGGGCCTCCCAGTGAGTGCGCCCGCCATCGACGTGCGCAACGTCACCGTTCACTACGGCGACGTGCTCGCGCTCGACAACGTGAGCCTCACCCTCGCGCCCGGCCGCATCTACGGCCTCATCGGCATGAATGGCTCGGGCAAGTCCACGCTCTTCAAGACCATTACCGGGATGCTGCGCCCCGACCACGGAACCGTCACGTTGGCAGGACAGCAGCCTGCACTCGCTCGCAAGGCCGGAGCGGTCGGCTACGTTCCGCAGAGCGAAGACGTCGACTGGGCGTTCCCGCTCTCGGTTCGCGATGTGGTGATGATGGGCCGCTACGGCCATATGGGTTTCTCGCGTCGCCCCAAGGCTGCCGATAAGGCTGCCGTCGCCGAGGCCCTCGCCCGCGTAGAGCTGACCGACCTCGCTGACCGCCAAATTGGCCAACTCTCGGGCGGCCAAAAGAAGCGCGCATTTGTGGCGCGCGGCATCGCCCAGGGCGCGACGATCCTGCTTCTCGACGAGCCCTTCGCCGGGGTCGACAAACGCTCCGAGGGAACGATCACGAAACTCTTGCGCGAGCTCGCCGCCGAGGGCGCCACGGTTCTCGTCTCGACCCACGACCTCAATGCGCTGCCGAAACTCGCCGACGAGGCAATCTTGCTGATGCGCACGGTGCTGTTGCAATCCACTCCCGCTGAAGTGCTGAAGCCCGAAAACCTCGCACGGGCCTTTGGCCTCGATGTCACGGCGGGAGACTCAGAATGAACCCTCTCGACTTCCTCCTTGAACCGCTGAGCTACGACTTCATGGTGCGGGCCCTCGCCACGAGTGTGACCGCGGCAATCGTGTGCGCCGTGCTGTCGTGCTGGCTCGTCCTCATCGGCTGGTCGCTCATGGGCGACGCCGTCTCGCATGCGGTGCTCCCGGGTGTCGTGCTCGCCTACGTCGTGGGGGCGCCCTTCGCACTCGGTGCTGTCATCTTTGGTTTCCTTGCCGTCGCCCTCATCGGCATCGTGAGAAACACGAGCCGCATCAAAGAGGATGCCGCCATCGGCATCGTCTTCACCACCCTGTTCGCGCTCGGAATCGTGCTCATCTCCGTCACGCCCTCGCAGACCGACCTCAACCACATCATCTTCGGCAACCTCCTCGGAGTCTCCTGGGTCGACCTCGCCCAAGTTCTCATCCTCGGTGCAATCACGCTCACGATCCTGCTCGTGAAGCGCCGCGACTTCACCCTCTACGCCTTCGACGCCACCCACGCCCACGCGATCGGCCTCAACCCCAAGGTGCTCGGCGCTGCGCTGCTCGGACTCCTTGCCCTCACCGCCGTCGTCGCGCTCCAGGCCGTCGGCGTCGTTCTCGTCGTGGCACTGCTCATCATCCCCGGCGCCACCGCGTACCTGCTCACCGATCGCTTCTCGCGCATGCTCGTGATCGCCCCAGTGATGTCGGCGCTCGCGGCCGTCACCGGGCTCTACCTCAGCTACTACTTAGACACGGCATCCGGCGGCATGATTGTGCTCGTCGAAGGCTGCATCTTCGCGCTCGTTTACCTGTTCAGCCCCACGCAGGGCGTGATCGGCAAGCGACTCGGTGCGATGAAGCGGCAGCGGATGCTCGCCGCCCAGTAAGCGCAAAGACACCGCCAGCGCACCGAACCCGCGCGGTGCGCCTCACGTCATTCGGTGAGGGTGCCGCCCGAGACGTAGAGTGCGTCGGTCGCGCTCCGGCCCAGGCTAATCGGCCCCGCGGATTGGCGCACAGCACCGTCAGTCGCCTCACCGATCGCGCCACCAGCGTCACCGACCACAACGACCTCAAGTGCATCCGAATACGGCGCCCCAGCGTTCACGCTGAGGGTGGCTCCAAAAACGATGCCGCGCTCTTCGAAGAACTTGAGCAGCTCGGGGTCGTCGTCGGAGATGCGTTCGACGACGACGGTGCTGCCGGGGGTGATGCGGGTGAGCTGCACGGCATCCGGGATTGTGATCACGCCGTCGGCGCTGGGGATGGGGTCGCCGTGCGGGTCGCGGGTGGGGTGTTTGAGAAACTCATCGATGCGTTCGACCATGAAGTCAGAGACGGCGTGCTCAAGGTTTTCGGCTTCATCGTGCACTTGGTCCCAGGAGTAGCCGAGCACGCTGACGAGAAACGATTCGATGAGGCGGTGGCGGCGAACCATCGCCACGGCGTGCGCGCGGCCCACGTCGGTGAGGGCGATGGAACCGTAGCGGGCATGGTCCAGGAAGCCTTGATCGGTGAGTCGACGCACGGCATCCGAGACGCTGGAAAGCGTGTAGCCGGTGCGCTCAGCGATCACGGTGGCGGTAACGGGGGCATCTGACCATTCGGAAAGACTCCACACGGTCTTCAGATAGTTCTGGGTGCTGACCGAGAGCTCTGTGACCGACATGCGCCCAGTCTAAAGCCGAACATTGAAGTACGGGCAGACGTAGTTAACGACGTTTGCCCCCGCCCGGAGAACATCAGGCGAGGGCAAACGAGTGAAGAAAGTTAGTTGAACATTCCGTCGAGACCAAGGTCACCGGTGATGCCACCGATGAGGTCGTCGGTGTCGATAACACCGTCGAGGATGTCGTCAACGTCCACGACGTCAGTCACGTCGGTGACCACGTCAGTCGCGTTGTCTACAACGTCGGTTACCTCAGCAACGTTGTCAACAACGTCGGTTACCTGAGTGGCGTTGTCGACGACGTCAGAGACGTTGGCGTCGTTCGCTACGTCAGACACGTTCGCGGAGTCGCTCACGTTGCCGACTGCGGTGTCGTTGCCGGATGCCACGGGAGCGTTGACCTCGTTACCGGAAGCAACAGCGTTGCCGTTGAGCAGGTCACCATTGAGGATGCCGCCGCCGAGGATGTCTCCACCCAGAAGGTCAACGTCGCCGACCTCGGGTGCGACGACGACGGGGATGTCGGTCTGCTTGGGCGAGGAGTAGGAGTATGACTTCGTGGAGGTGTAGCTGTCACCGGTGGCGGCCATGGCGGGAGCAGCGGCTCCCACGGCGATCAGGGCTACTGCGGTAGCGGTTGCGCCGAGCGTGGTCTTCTTCGTGAATGCGTTCATAACTGAACTCCTTCTTACGTTGTCAGCCTCCGTAGAGGCCCTGCGTCTCGAGGCTTTCCCGAGCCGCAATGAGTACTCCGGAGCGAGGCTGTGACCGGTTTGGGGGTCATTTCGAAAAAGTGTGAAATCGGGCAATCTGGGGTGCGGATGTCGGCTGTTGGGTGCGCGCAGATCCGCATGTTTCCGGGGCTGAAGACAGAAGCTGGCAGTCAACTGAGTGGAGCCTGGCGAACTGCCCAGTGCTGCATCCAGCGGGCTAGTCGGCCGCTGCAGCTTTCACGGCCGTGTACGCCTCGAGGGCTTCGCGGCGGGTTTCGGCGAGATCCACGATGGGTTCGGGATACGCGTCGGTGCCGAGTTCGGGAATCCAGTACGAGACGTAGTCGCCCGTGGGGTCAAACTTTTTCTGCTGCAAGACCGGGTTGAACACCCGGAAGTAGGGGGCGGCATCCGCGCCGGATCCGGCAACCCACTGCCAGTTGGCGGGGTTGCTGGCTTCGTCGGCGTCGACGAGGGTGTCCCAGAACCACTGTTCACCGGCGCGCCAATCGATGAGTAGATTCTTGATGAGGAAGCTCGCGACGACCATGCGCACGCGGTTGTGCATCGTGCCGGTGTGCCAGAGCTCGCGCATCCCAGCATCGACAAGGGGGATGCCGGTGCGGCCGCGGCGCCACGCGTCGACTTCGCTGACTCCGGCAGGCTCGTCCACGTCGCCGAGCTGGTCGACGGTGTAGCCCCAGGGGAAGGCGTTGTAGGCGGGGCGGTAACTGTCGGTTGCGAGGCGCGGGTTGTCGAAGAGCAGGGCGGTGGAGAATTCGCGCCAGCCGATTTCGCTGAGGAACTTGGCGACGTTCTTGCGGGCCGCGGTGGGTACATCTGCGGAGCCGTTGCCGTTACCGGAGTCGCTGTCGTTGTCGGCGCCGCTACCGTTGCCGCGCAGCCGGTTCCACACTTGGGTGGGGCTGATCTCACCGAACCGCAGGTGTGGGCTGAGCCCACTCGTGGCATCCACGGCAGGTTCGTCGCGGCGGTGATAGTCGGCGAGGCGTTCGGCGACGAAACTCTCGAGGCGGTCGTGGGCGCCGTCTTCGCCGGGAGTCCAGGTCTCGCGCAGTCCCTCGGCCCAGTCGGGGCGCGTAGGCAGCAGATCCCAGTCGGGGAGGTCGTCGCCCGCGGGGGAGTCGGCAGGCCAACTCAGCTCGGCTGCGGTCGGCGCCGGCAGCGCATCCCGCACCGGACGATCTTGCGCCGCACGCCAATACGGAGTGAAAACCTTGTACGGCTCGCCCTGCCCATTGCGGATGTGCCACGGCTCGTTCAGCAGATTGCCCTGATGACTTTCGACCGTGAGCCCCTGCTCGCGCAGGCTCGTCTTGAGGCCGGCATCAATATCGCGGGCGGCCGTGTAGCGGCGGTTCCAGTGAACCGAGACGGCGCCGAGCTCGTCCACGAGCGCCGGCAGCACCTGCGCGGCCGGGCCGTGACGCAGCGTCAGTTGGCCGCCTAGATTCTGTAGGGCGGCATCCAGAGCAGTGAGGCTGTGATGCAGCCACCACTTGCTTGCCGCACCCAGCGGACGGATGCCGTCGCCGGTTTCATCATGAATGTAGACGACAACAAGCGGTCGGCCTTCGCTCGCGGCGGCCGTTAGCGCAGGGTTGTCGGCTAGTCGCAGGTCGTTGCGCAGCCACACGATGGAGGGCTGATTCTGGTTTCCGCTCACCCCTCAACTTTACGGTTGGAGGCTGACTATTCGGCGGGAGGGTCGGCGACGCAGGGGCACCGGTTAAATAGTTCGAGGGCCGGTTTCAGAGGCATGAAACCGACCCTCTCCCTTTGCACCAAGAGTGTCCTGCAATCACATTCCGCAGTAGCTGCCACAGCAAACAACTTCTGCTCTATGAATGTATAACGGAAAGATAACGCTGTCTAGTTACCGTTCCGTTATTTTTGGGAAATTTCCAGAAAAGTCTGTCTACCCCCTGCGTTTCTGGGCGGAATGGGCCGAAATCGCATGCTTTCTGCGCAGATGAGCAGCGGAAAAGTTTGAGCTCCAGCTCCAGCTCCAGCCCAGCGCCGCTCGCAGCCCCTAGTGTGCTGAGTCGACGAGCTTGAGCCCGACGATGCAGCCGACGAGGCCCATGAGCAGCAGAATCTTGACCCAGGAGACGGGTTCGCCGCCGAAGATCATGGCGTAGGCCACGGTCAGGGCAGCGCCGATGCCTACCCAGATCGCGTAGGCGGTGCCGATGGGAATCTCGCGCATCGCGTAGCCGAGGCCACCCATGCTGGCGAGAATCGCGACGCCGAAGACGACGGTCGGCCAGAGTTTGGTGAAGCCCTCCGACTTGCCGAGGGCAGTGGCCCACACGGCTTCGAGAACGCCAGAAAGAATCAGAATAAGCCAGTACACAACAGTCTCCTTGGCCAGTCTTGTCGCATACCCGGTACTGATCCGTCGTCGGGAGCCGTCGTTGCGGCTACCCGTTTAGAGTATCAAAGCGGGCGTGAATTGGCAGAGCGGCGGTGGTTGCCGCTAGCGGACATCCGCTACTCGAACGCCCGCACTGAATCAGGCACACGGATGCCGGAGCGCAGGTCAGGCGTGGCAACAACCTCAACGGCTCGAGCTCCGAACCGCACCTGCCCGCCCCACGCCTCGCCCGCGATATCCGCGTCGGTGTCATCGGGCCAGTCGTCGGAGGTGCGCAACGACCATTCCGCGATCGGCAGCGCCAGCACGAGCGTCGCTGCGAGTTCATTCTTGCTGTTCGGGCGCACTTCGGCCAGGCGGCCGGGGATCAGCTTCTCGGTGATGGCATTGACGGCGGCGGACTTCTCCTCGCCCTCGAGCACCCGGAATGATCCAAACAGTACGGCGCTGCTGTAAACCAACGATGATTCGAAGGCGGAGCGGGCGACCACGATGCCGCCGACGGCGGTGACCGAGATCGCGACGGGCGCACCAGAAACGAGCCGCATCCAGCGTGAGCCACTGGAGCCGTGCACGATCAGCTCATCCCCGAGGCGCGCAACTGCGGTCGGCAGAACTCCGGGGGTGCCGTCGTCATGAACGTAGGCGACGTTCCCGACGATCTCCGAGTCGAGAAGAGCGTCGAGGGCGGCGCGATCGCGCGACATCTTCTCGGGCATCCGGGTGGCATCAGTCGTTGTCATCCCGCCAGTGTGGCACGCGGGATCGCGGTCTACTGGCCGAGCGACGATATGACAAGCACACTTGACACATTGCAGACATGTAAAGCATGCTTGTCACATGGAATCTGAAGTAAGAGACAGACGTCAGGCCGCAGGACTTTCCCAAGCGGCTCTAGGCGCAGCGCTAGGCGTTTCTCGCCAGACCATTAATGCAATCGAGACGGGGCGTTACGACCCATCCCTGATTCTCGCGGTGCGGCTTGCCCGGTTCTTTGGGTCGACGATTGAGGAAGTGTTTCACATTGAAGACAACGACTAGTTTCACAGTTTCGACGATCAACGTGGTGCTATTGGGCCTTCTGCTCGCCGGCGCGATTGTCACGGGGCTCTTCGCCAACTGGTTCGAGATGGCGCTGTTGCTCGCCGCGGCCGTGTTCATCTTCGTCAGCGCCGTTTATGCGCGGGGCCAGAAAGCGAGCGACGTCACTCGGCTCAACGCCATCGAATACCGAGACGAACGCGACCGCCTTCTCGCGAAGAGCGGTTTCGCCGTCGTGGGTGTCGTCGCGCTCGTTCTTGCCATCGTAGAGTTCGTGGTCGCGGCGGTGTTCCAACACCTGGTGTTGCTCGCTTCGGCCCAAGTGCTCGTGCTCTGCGCCGTGTGGGGTATCGCTAACTCAGTCGCGGCAAAGCGCGGCTAACCTGCCACGGGGCTCGCCGCATCCAGACTTGTGAAGCGCCTCCAGCAGGGTGCGCGCGTGCGCCCTAGATGAAGTCCGGGCTGGGCGTCGAGGCAAATCGTACCGAGACATCCGGATGACGGTCGTAGCGGTAGCCAATGCCACGAACCGTACGAACAACATCTTCGTACGCTCCGAGCTTGGAACGCAGGCGACGGATGTGAACGTCGATGGTGCGCTCGTTGGGAGCCTCGTCATCTTCGGCCGACCAGAGCGTCGCAATGAGCTGGGCGCGGTCGATGGTCTGCGATTCGCGCAAGATGAGGAACTGCAGCAACTCGAACTCTTTGTAGGTGAGGGCTGCGGGGGAGTCATCGATGAGCACGCGCTTGCGGGAGAGGTCAACGACTACGCCGCTCGCGGGCTTCTCCTCGGGCTCTTCAACTTGGCGGTGCTTGGCGAGAGCAGAAGGATCCTGCAGGGCGAGGCGCACGACGTCAACATCGCGTCCACCAGCGCCGACGGGGGCGAGGGCCACGGCGGCGTGAGTTTCGGAGTTCGGCACGAGCTGCTGCGTGAGCTGCTTGAGCTGCTCCACAATCGCGCTCAGGTCGGTGCCAGCAGCGGCGGCCTTCAGCTCGTCGATGCCGACGTAAAGCACAAAGCCGCGGGCTTCAGTTCCCTGAGGAACAGCACGCAGGTGCGGCGCTTCGGTCGGTGCGGCCGGAGCCGGTGCCGGTGCTGCGGCTGGGCGGGTGTCCCGCGCAGGCTGCACAGCGAGCGACAGTTCCCGCGTGGTGCGCGGTGCTGCGTGCGGTGCGCTGTGAGCGGGAGCCGCGGGAGCGAAAGAGGTGCGAGGGGTACGTTCGATTGTTGCAATTGACATGGGTCCAGAAATCCTTGGATAAGGGTGAAGGGCCTCTGATGATGAGGGTGTGATCCTTCGAAATAAAACAGGTGTGTCAAGTCAGAAAGTCGCCGTTATGAGGACGAAGATCTGGGGGCGTTCATTCTGGTGAGAACGCCCGGCTCAAGGTTGGCCTACTAGGCACACATTCGACAACACAGCATCGCGCTTGCCGGCACGGTGCTCGAAAGCAGTGCGCCAGCGGTCCTGGAAGCCACGGGGGCGGTCAGGTCGCGAGTGTGTACGGTCATGACTGCAACTATGTTTCATGCAGCGCGCGTCTGTCAAGTTACGCGCGCGAAAAATGTGCGGCTACACGAGGCCGTACAGGCGGTCGCCGGCGTCGCCGAGACCGGGAACGATGTAGCCGTTCTCGTTGAGGCGCTCGTCAAGTGCTCCGAGCACGATCGTGACATCTTGGTCACCCATGGCCTTCTCAAGCGCAGCAAGGCCTTCGGGGGCGCCGAGGATGCAGACAGCCGTGACGTCGGTAGCACCGCGGTCAAGCAGGTACTGAATAGCCGCGATGAGCGAGCCACCGGTAGCGAGCATGGGGTCGAGTACGAAGCACTGGCGGTTCGACAGGTCGTCGGGCAGGCGCTCGGCGTAAGTGTCGGGCTGCAGGGTTTCTTCGTTGCGCACCATGCCCAAGAAGCCGACTTCGGCGGTGGGAACGAGCTTGACCATTCCTTCGAGCATTCCGAGACCGGCACGAAGAATCGGCACGACGAGCGGCTTGGGCGAGCTGATGGCCACACCCTTCGTCGCCGTGACGGGGGTCTCAATGTCGACCTCTTCAACGCGCACTGAGCGGGTGGCTTCGTACGCCAAAAGCGTGACGAGCTCTTCCGTTAGCGCCCGAAAAGTGGGGGCGGCGGTGTTCTTGTCGCGCAGCACGGTGAGCTTGTGCGTGATGAGCGGGTGGTCGGCAACGTGAACTCGCATAGGCTAAATCTACTTGAGGTACGGACCAGTTGGAGAACCGATCGTGACAAAGTTCGATCATTGGATGACGCGGGCCATCGCTGAGGCCACGCTCACGGCCGATTCTGCCGATGTTCCGGTCGCTGCTCTGGTCTTTGATCAGAACGACAATCTCGTCTCCATCGGGCGCAATGAGCGGGAGCTCACGGGCGACCCCACGGCGCACGCCGAGGTAGTGGCAATCCGGGCAGCTGCCGCGGCCACCGGTTCGTGGCGGCTCGACTCCATGACTCTCGTGGTCACACTGGAGCCGTGCACGATGTGTGCTGGCGCGATTCTGCAGGCCCGCATCCCGCGCGTGGTGTTTGGGGCGTGGGACGAAAAAGCCGGCGCGTCAGGCAGCGTTAACGATTTGCTGCGTGACCGCCGGCTTCCGCACAAGGTCGAGGTTGTGGCGGGCATCCAAGAGGCTGAATGTGCCGCGCTGCTGACGGACTTTTTCGAAGCCCGCCGCTAGCGCTCGCTCGCGGGGCGTGCGAGGCGCTTGTTGCTAGTGGCCTAGTGCCAGAGCACCGCAACGAATACGTTGATGAGAGCGCCCATGCCCGCGAGGTGCAAAAACGGCAGGGCCGCTTTCTCGTTGCCGCCGTTGGCCAGAGCCTTGGCCTGGCGAGCACGAGCCACCAAGACGGAGACAAGGACAACAACGGCAAAGACAGTCTTGACGGCAATCTTGGTGTTGTTCACGTCGGAGTCGCCGGCCTGCAGAACGCCAACCAGGGCGAGCCCCGTGACGAGCTGAGTAATTGCACCGATCAGCATGGTGCCGAACTCAAAGCTCTTCTTGCGACGCATCTGCAAGAAGAACGATCCCAGAATCAGCGCGAGTCCGAGGATGTGGGTAATGAGCAGCAGGGACCGAACGAGGTCAAGGGTTTCCATGGAAAGTGATCTTTCTTAGTCGTTGCCCACGATGACGATGGTGTCCGTGGGCGGAGCGGCTTCGGGCGGGCGACGGTAGACGTCGGGTTCGATGTAAATAACGCGGGCCATGGGCTCGGCTTCGCGGATCTCTTTCTCCACGCTATCGATGCTGGCAGCAACATCCACTAGTCGGGTCTGAGCGCCGAAGTCGACCTTGGCGGCAACCATGAGCTCTTCGGGGCCGAGGTAGAGCGTTTTCATGTGGATGAGCGAGCGAACGTCCGGGTGCGCGTTGATGGCATCGCGGATGGTGTTGCGCTGCTTCACCGTCGCACCTTCGCCCACGAGCAAGCTCTTGGTCTCGATGCCGAGGATGATCGCGACGATGATCAGCAGAATACCGATGGCGATCGTGCCGATAGCATCCCAGGTTGAGTCGCCCGTAATGACCGTGAGACCGACGCCGAAGAGGGCGAGCACGAGACCGATTTCAGCTGCGACGTCTTCGAGTAGCACTACGGGAAGCTCAGGTGCTTTAGCGTGACGCACAAACGCGATCCAACTCTGCTTACCGCGGACAAGGTTCGATTCCTTGACAGCAGTGCGCAGCGAGAAGCCTTCGAGCACAATCGCGATGAGCAGCACGGTGATGGGCAGCCAGGCTTGCTCAAGCGGGTGGGGGTCTTGCAGCTTGTGAATGCCCTCGTAGAGCGAAAACACGCCACCGACCGAGAACAGGATGATCGATACGACGAAGGCGTAGACATAGCGCTCGCGGCCGTAGCCGAACGGATGCTCGGCATCCGCATGCTTCTTCGCTTGCTTGCCACCGAGCAGCAGCAGGGCCTGATTGCTGGTGTCTGCAACGGAGTGAACGCTCTCCGCGAGCATCGAACTGGACCCCGAAATCAAGAAGGCAATGAATTTGGTCACGGCGATTCCGCCGTTCGCCGCCATCGCCGCGAGGATTGCTTTGGTTCCGCCTGACGCGCTCATGCGATCAATCCTAGGATGTTCACGTGACTACTTCCCTTCCTAGCATTGCAATTGTCGGCGCCGGATCAATGGGAGGTGCCATCCTGTCGGGTTTACTTGACCCTTCAGTGACCGTCAGCGGGGGCATCCGCGTCACGAACCGCACGGAAGCGAAGGCTGCCGCGGTGCGCTCCGACGGTGTCGAATCGTTTGCCTTGGAGAATACTCCGGATGGCAATGCTCGCGCCGTGAAGGGCGCCAAGGTCGTCATGCTGGGCGTGAAGCCCGCGATGATCCCCGACACTCTCGCCGACCTCAAGCCGTTCTTGGAACCCGATGCGATCGTCATCAGCGTTGCCGCTGGTGTCACGACGGCGCGGATGGAAGCCATCGTCGACAACGTCGTGTTGCGGGCTATGCCCAACACTCCCGCCATCGTCGGTAAGGCCGTGACGGGGGTGAGCGCCGGGTCGCGCGCCACCGAAGATGACCTCGCTATTGGTCGCGCCGTGTTCGAGACGGTCGGCACTGTCATCGAAACTCCCGAATCTCAGATTGATGCGCTCAGCACCATCTCGGGATCCGGCCCCGCCTACGTGTTCTTGATTCTCGAAGAGTTCGCTCGCACCGCCGAAGACATGGGGTTCACGCCCGAGCAGGCACTGACGTTGGTGGCGGGAACGTTCGAGGGCTCTCTTGCTCTGCTGGCGTCATCCGACAGCTCTCCGGCGCAACTGCGTAAGCAGGTTACGAGCCCCAAGGGAACGACCGAGCGTGCCGTGGAGCAACTGCAGGCCGCCGACCTCAAGGCGATCTTCGACCGCGCTACCGCTGCGGCTCTGGCTCGCGCTAAGGAGCTCGCTGCGGGCTAGCGCAGCTCCGGCTAGAAACGACCGCGAGCGGGCACGGGTGCGTTTAGAAGCGACCGTGCAGGGCGCGCGAGCGTCGTGACATTGAGTCGATGATCACGGCGAGCAGCAGCACTGCGCCCGTGACCATGTAGCGCACGGAGGAGTCGAGGCTGAGTAGAGTGAGGCCGCTCGAAATCGATTGAATGACGACGATTCCGAGCAGGGCCGACCACGCACTTCCGCGACCGCCGAAGAGGCTGGCGCCGCCGATGACGGCTGCCGCGATGGCGGTGAGGTTCGTGTCTCCGCCACCACTGCTCTGGTTGGCGGCGGCCAGGCGTGATGCCGCCAAGATGCCACCGAGTGCGGCGAGCGTCGCGCTGACCATGAAGACAGAAATGTAGACCCGATCAACGCGGATGCCGGCACGCCGGGCTGCTTCGACGCTGCCGCCGACCGCATAGATGGAGCGCCCCCAGCGCGTGCGCTTGAGTGCGAAGTCCATCGCGATCACGAGCACAATGAAGAGCAGGAACATGAGCCCGATACCGCGGTCGGTGTTGAGGTACCACGCACCGAAGAGTAGGGCGACGATCATCAGGGTGCCGCGGAGCAGGATCGCGGTTCGTGACTCGGGCAACAGCCCCGCACGGCTGCGACGATTCGCGAGCGAGAGATGGGCGCCCACGTAGGCGAGCGTCGCGACTCCGGCGAGCACGTACGAGAGCCACGCGGGCAAGAACATGAGCTGGGCGAATTGCACGATCCAGGAATCGAACGGGATGTTGATCGAGCCGAGCTTGCCCAGTACCCAGAGCTGCAGGCCGAGAACACCGAGAAGACCGGCGAGAGTGATGACGAAACTCGGAACTCCGAAGCGCGTCAGTAAGAAGCCATAAAACCATCCGAAGATCGCGCCAGCGGCGAGCGCCGCAGCGATGGCAGCGATGAGGGGCCAGCCCAGTTGGGTGAAGGTGACAGCGAGAATCGCGGCGGCGAGGCCGGAGAGCGAGCCAACCGAGAGGTCGATCTGGGCGAGCAACAGAACGAGCACGACACCTAGGGCAATCGTGCCCAAGGCGGCTGACTGCATGGCGAGGTTCACGAGGTTGGCGCTCGACAAAAAGGTTGGGTTCAGAATCTGGAAGATCGTCCAGATGAGCGCAAGGCCGACCACGACGGGAATAGCTCCGAGGTCGCCACCGCGCACCCGCGAGCGGAACGCCGCCCAGGACTCGGCGATTCCCGTAGCGGGCGGAAGGTCAACGGCAGGCGTGTTGTTCGTTGGCGGGCGGTTCTCAGAAGTGCTCATGAGCTGAGTCCCTCCTTCACGCGAGTAAACGTCGCCCCGGTCATCCCGGCCCGCCGGCTCACAGCATTATCGGTGGCGCCGGTGATCGCCGCGATGATGTCTTCGTAAGTCACGTCGGCGACGGCGAAGTCGCCATTGTTGCGACCGAGTCGCAGCACGACCACGCGGTCGGCGACAGCCTGCACGTCCGCCATGTTGTGGCTCACGAGCACAATGCCGTGACCGCGCTCGCGGAGGTGCTCAATAAGGTTCAGCACCTCAGCAGTCTGCGCAACGCCGAGGGCGGCGGTGGGCTCATCCAACACCACAATCGACGGGTTACCGATGAGTGAGCGCGCAATGGCAACGGTCTGCCGCTGCCCGCCCGAGAGGCCCGCGACGGGAGTGCGCACCGATGGAATCTTGGCGGACAACTGACGGAGCAGCGCCCACGTCTGCTGTTCCATCTCGACTTCATCGAGAGCGCTGCGGCCCAGCTCGCGCCCCAAGAACAGGTTGGAGACAACGTCGAGGTTGTCGCAGAGGGCTAAGTCTTGAAATACCGTGGCGATACCGAGGTCGCGGGCGTCGGTGGGGTTCGCCAGCGACACTTCGTCGCCGCGGTACGTAATAGTGCCCGAGCTGGCCGGATGCACGCCCGCCAGTACCTTCACGAGCGTCGACTTTCCCGCACCGTTGTCGCCCACGATCGCAACAACCTCGCCGGGGTAGATGTCGAGCGACACGTCGTTTAGGGCGTTGATGGCGCCGAACTGCTTACTGATTCCGCGCAGCGACAGGATCGGTTCATCGTCTGAACTGGCCGGGGTGACCTCGGTCATAAGATGCTCTCTTCCTTGAGTTCATACGTGGGTGTGGGCGCGGTAGTGGGTGTCGGTGCGAGCGTGCGTGTGCTCGAGTGGTCAGTGGCGATGCCATGGATCATCATTGAATCCCCGCCGCCGCACACGCAGCGGCATACTCCGCCGTGCAAATTTGCTCCACCGTGTAAAAACCGTCGGCCACTACGGTCTCCATAATGTTGTCGATTGTCACGATCACGGGCGTCAGCAACGTGGTCGGGATGCCGTTGGTCTCGGGGCTCTGCCCGATCAACTGTTCGCCGTTGAGCAGAGCAACCGCGTGGGTGGCCGCAATCTCGGCCTCACGCTTGAGGTCCTTGTAGATGGTCATGTACTGGTCGCCGCTCACGATGCGCTGAATAGCGGTGAGTTCGGCATCCTGACCCGTGACGGGAGGCAGCGGAGTCACTCCGCCCGCTTTGAGGGCGGCGATTGCTCCGCCGGCTGTGGCGTCGTTGGCGGCGTAGACCCCCACCAGACTGTCGCCGTACTGCGTAACTTGGCTCGCCATCCACTCTTGGGCTTTGTCGGGGCTCCACCCTGGGGTGTCGAACTCGGCGACCACGGTGAAGGCGCTGCCATCGATCACATTGTGCGCACCGCGCTTGAAGAGCCGCGAATTGTTGTCGGTGGGGGAACCGTTGATCATCACGATGTTGCCCGACGACAGGCCCTGGTCGGCGAGACGTTCGACAAGGGCTTTGCCCTGCAGTGCGCCGACTTTTTCGTTATCGAAGGACACCCAGAACGCGAGCTCAGGGCTGCCGATTAAGCGATCGTACGAGATCACGGGCACCTTGTACGACTGAGCGGTTGCCACGATCGTCACCGCAGCCGAGGAGTCGACGGGGTCGAGAACGAGCACGCTAATGCCCTGAGCAAAAGCCGATTCGGCCTGCTGTTGTTGCTTGGCCGGGTCTTGGTCGGCGTTGGCGTAAATTACCTCGCATTCGGGGCACAGTTCGGCCACCTTCGCCTCAAAGAACGGGCGATCGTAGGCCTCGTAGCGGGCCGTCTTCGACTCCGGAAGCAGCAGAGCAATCGTGCGCGAACCGTGTGCACCGGGATCGGGAATGACGAGGCCGCATCCGCTGAGGGCGAGCAGTGCCAGCGCGGCTGCAGCAATCGCCCGCAGCAGGCGGGAGGGGGTACGGATCATGAGTCGCCCGCATCGGAGGTGTCTGCCGAGAGGGTCGTTCCGGAACCGATCGAGAGCCGATCAATCGCGAACGCAATCGAGCCCAGCAGTTCACTGCGTGGCCCGAGCTGGCTCTGCACGAGATCTGCGGCGTGCCCGGAGCCCACGATCACCGAACGTTCCATCGCGTGGCGCATAGGGCCGAGCAGGAGCTCGCCGGCCTGCGAGAGTTCGCCGCCGACCGCAATGCGCTCGGGGTCGAAGACATTGCTGAGGTTGCCCGCGGCGATGCCGAGGTGGCGTCCCGCGTCGGCAATGGCCCGGATGCACGCGCTATCCCCGGCAATTGCCCGCACCACAACATCGTGCAGCTTGAGGCCGCGACGGCCCGTGCGCACCGCCTCGACGATGGCTTGACCGCCGGCGAGGGTTTCGAGGCATCCACGATTGCCACACCGACACAGGGCACCGTCTTCATCGAGCACCATGTGCCCGAACTCGCCGGCGGCGCCGTGATGGCCACGGAAGACTGCACCGTTGAGGATGAGGCCGGCACCGATTCCGTCGTCGATGCTGACATAGAGCGAGTTGGGTTTGCCGCGCAGGGCACCCGAGCGGAACTCGGCCAGTGCCCCCAGATTGGCGTTGTTGTCGACGTATACCGGGCTATTCAGCCGGATGCCGAGAGATTCCGCAACCGGAACACCGTCCCAGCCACGCATGATTCCGGTGCGCGAAATAATGCCCGTCGCGGCATCCATCGGAGCGGGCATTGCGAGTCCCACGGCCAAAATCTCGTCGTGCGTGGCCTCGACAGACTCGAGCATGTCGGTGATGAGCTGGGCAGCGCGGTTGAGTTCGTTGTCGGCGCGATGGTCTTTCGCGAGCGGCATGTGATGCTCGGCGACAACCGTGTGGGCGACATCCGACAGCGCTACTCGCATGTGGCGCTCGGAGAAATGTACGCCAACCACCAGGCCGAGTGCGCGAGCGAGGGTGACTTGGTGGGCACGTCGACCGCTGCGCGTGCTCATCGTTGTGGCGAGCACACCAGCGGTGACGAGCTCTTTCACGATGTTGGAGACGGTGGCGGGGGAGAGCCCGGTAGCGCCGGCCAATTCGATCTGCGTGAGGCCACCATGATGCTTTACCGCGTCGACGATGCGAGCGCGGTTAGCTTCGCGGAGCGAAGTTTGCGACCCCGGGGTCGCCCGTTTTTTGCTCACGGAATCAAGATACAGGTAGCGAGTGGCCGCAAATCAGTCCACAAACGGGGTTAGGTGGCGAGAGTCGCAAACTTCTCGATGTCTTCGGAATTGCCGCTGACGATCACGAGGTCGTGATTGGAGATCACGGTCTCGGGCGTGGCGTAGGTGAATTCCTTGCCGGGAGACTTCACACCGACCACGGTAATGCCGTACTTGCGGCGCACTTGCGACTCGCTCAACGGCAGGCCGCGGATGGGCTTCGGGGGATACATCTTCACGATGGCGAAGTCATCATCGAACTCGATGAAGTCGATCATCCGGCCCGATACCAAGTGGGCTACACGTTCGCCAGCTTCGGCTTCGGGGTAAATCACATGGTTGGCGCCGATGCGGTTTAAGATCTTGCCGTGCGAACGGCTGATGGCCTTAGCCCAAATCTGGGGAATCTTGAGGTCGACCAAGTTGGCGGTGATGAGAACACTCGCTTCGATGGACGACCCGACTGCGACAACGGCGATAGAGAAGTCCTCGGCGCCAATCTGACGGAGGGCATCTAAGCTGCGGGCATCGGTCTGTACCGCGTGTGTGACGCGCTCCGACCATTTCTGCACAAGATTGAGGTCTTCGTCTACGGCCAGTACTTCGCGGTCGAGGCGCTGCAGTTGGCCGGCAGTTGCCGCTCCGAAGCGACCGAGCCCGATCACTAGAACCGGCGCATTGTGCGGAATTTTGTCAACCAACGATGGGCCTCTCTTCTGCTCTCGTGAACAATTGACGGCGCTGACTTGCCGCAAGGGCTGCCGCCAGAGTAACCGTTCCCACTCGTCCGGCCCACATCGTGGCGGCGAGAATGTACTTGCCGCTATCGGGCAGTGATTCTGTAAGGCCGGTAGAGAGCCCACACGTGGCGAACGCTGAAATCACATCGAAGAGCACCCTGTCGAGTGGTTCCTTAGTGATCTGCAGAATCGCCACAGTGGAAACGGCAACGATGGTGGCTCCCCAGAGCGTCACGCTCACGGCGAGCCGAAGTACATCAGTCGGAATGCGACGCTCGAACGCGTGCATGTCGTTGTCACCGCGCGCTTCAGCCATTGCGGCCAAGAACAACACAGCCAATGTTGTCACCTTGATGCCGCCCGCGGTCGACGCCGACCCACCACCCACAAACATCAGCATGTCAAACACGAGCAGCGTTGAACCATTGAGTTCATCAATGTCGATGGGCGAGAAACCGCCTGAGCGCGTCATGGTCGATAAGAAGGTCGAGGTCAGAGGTCTCGAAATGAGGCTTTGCCCTCCGATGGTGTTGGTGTTGTTCCACTCGAGGACCAACACCGCAATTGCTCCCGCAAAAATGAGGAACACCGTGGTGAAGAGGGTGAGGCGCGCGTGAACGGAGACGCGGGAGCCGTTCTTGAAGCGGCGAACTACCGCGAAGATTACCGGGAAGCCGAGGCTGCCCAGAAATACGCCCGTACCGATCGCTCCGAGCATCCACGGGTCTTGGGCGAACGCTTCCATGCCGCTCACGGCCGGCACGAACCCCGTGTTAGTGAAAGCGGATGCTGCAAAGTAGAAGCCCTGCCAAATGGCGGGCCACACATCGAATCCTTCGACGAGCAGTCGGGGAATGATCACGAGGGACAGCACAACTTCGATCGCTAGGGCACTAATGGCGACGGTCGCAAGAAGACCGCCAATCTCGCCGAGTCGAATAGCTTGAGACTCCGAAACCGGGCCCACATGGATGCGCGAGGGATTCGTGTCGCTGGCCGCGATCAACCGCTGGCGCAAGCCAAGTCGTCGCGACACCACCAGGCCGAGCATGCTGGCGAGAGTGAGGACACCGATTCCGCCGACTTGAAAGCCGATCAGAATGGCGGTGTTTCCAAATGCTGACCAGTGGGTTGACATATCCACGGTCGTGAGACCCGTGACGCAAATCGCGGAGACCGCCGTGAACAGCGCATCGACGATCGGGGTGGCCTGTCCATCACGCGCAGAAATGGGCAGCGCAAGCAATGTCGTGAGCACGACAACAAGAGCAGAGAAAATGGCAATCGCAAAGCGCGCTGGAGTTGCGGCGGCGAAGCGGTCGATCAGGTCGCGAATGCGAGCAAGGAGGCTGCGTTCACGAGGGTGTGCACGCATGGGTGCCCAAGAACTCATCTATTTATCTCCCCACGCACAGGAGGCCATGGTACTCCCCAGCTAGCCCCGGTACCCTTATCTCATGGCCGACATCTTTGACGTAGTAGCCGATTCAACGCGGCGTAGCCTTCTAACGGTGCTGCTGGAGCAGTACATCGCCTCGGATTCTCCGAGCGGCGAGCTGAGCGTAAGCGAGATTGTCGAGAAGCTCGATCTGAGTCAACCGACCGTGTCTAAGCATCTCAAAGTGCTGCGCGACCACGGGTTGGTGTCGGTGCGTGAAGACGGCCAGCATCGCTATTACCGTCTCGACGCGTCTCCTCTCGAAGAAGTTGAGGACTGGCTTATTCCGTTCTTGAGCGCGGACTTTCACGATGACTTCGACGAGCTTCGCGAATCGTCGGGAGCGTTCGCCGCATGGTCAGGGGCGGATGTTGGAGACAACCTTGGTCGCCGAGTCGCCGAGCGCACTCATCAAGCCCGCTCCGCACTTCACGACGTCACGGAAGCCGCTAAGCAGCTCCCGAGCGCGGTTCGCTCTCGCATCTTCGGCCGGGATTAGTCCGCAGGCGCGCCGTGCAGGCGTAGTGGGGGTGGACAGCGAGTCACACCAGCCTCTATTCTTACCGATTAGCACTCCAGTCACACGCTGGGTGCGTCGCTAAGTTATTGAGGGCGCTGCACAGTTAGTCACAACAGCGCGGTAGCCAAACCAAAGGGGCTGGTCCGATGTCGCGGGATCTTTCAGAGATGCGCTTTCTCACCGTCGCTGAGGTAGCCGACATGATGCGTGTTTCGAACATGACCGTCTATCGACTCGTTCACTCCGGGGAGCTGCCTGCGGTTCGCTTTGGTCGCTCCTTCCGCATTCCGGAATCGGCCGTAGCAACCGCGGTTGCGCCCCCAGTTTCCGAGGTCGGTTAGCGACAAACGTTCGCTCTGGGTTGGTTCCCAGTTCAGCGAGACTTTAAAACCCGTCCGGTGCGGTAAACTCTTCCGGTATGTCTTTCCGCGGTTCTGAATCGGACCGGGTCGGTTCGTTCAGAAATCAGTGAGGTTCCTATGGGTTCAGTCATCAAAAAGCGTCGCAAGCGTATGGCAAAGAAGAAGCACCGCAAGCTGCTTCGTAAGACTCGCCACCAGCGTCGCAACAAGAAGTAACTAGTCCCCATGACTAGGCGGCCGTCCTCCAAGACGGTCGTAACTCGAACACCCGAACGTTCACCTGAACGTTCGGGTGTTTGAGCTTAACGGGAGCTTTTTCGAACGCTCCTGGCTTGCCGCTTGACGCGTTTGCGCGCCTCTTTGAGGCCGGCGCGGTTGAGGGGCATGATTTGCCACCCCATTGTTTGGGCGTGGTGGGTGAGTTTGACATCCGCGTTCACGGCAACACGATTGCCGACGGCGCTCAGCAGAGGGATGTCGTTGCTGGAGTCTGAATACGCCCAGCACTCTGCCAGATCGGCTCCCACGCGCTCAGCGAGCTCTGTGGCAACAGTGGCTTTCTCTGGGCCGTGCAGCACGTGGCCCTCGAGCTCGCCCGTGAGGAGACCGTCTTCGGCGCGCACACGAGTGCCCAGTGCGCCTGTGAGGCCCAGGCGCTCGGCAATTACTTGCGCGACAAACTGGGGCGTCGCGGTGATGAGCCACACTTCATGACCCTTCGCGAGGTGCTCGCGAGCGAGGGCTACGGTCTCAGGCCACAGGTTCGGCAGAATGTCGCGCTCGTAAATCGTTTCGGCAAGCTGCACAAGCGTGTGTAGTGGGTGTCCACCGACAATTTCGAGGGCCCGTTCCCGGGCGCTCGTCATGTGTTTGTGGTTTTCGCCGACCGCTACGAAACGAAACTGGTGCCAAGCAAAGCGCGCAATGTCTCGCCAGCCCACGATTCCTTGTCGCCAGGCTTCCTTGCTCAAGTAGTACGCGCTCGCGCCCCGCATCAGCGTGTTGTCCACGTCAAAGAAAGCCACAACCGCGCTATGGCTCGATGGGGGCGCCGTTACCTCGTGCATTCGGATTATTCTAAGACCGTGCCCACGAAACGTCTCACATTAATCGGAAAACCGGGTTGTCATCTCTGCGATGACGCCCGCGAAACGATTAGTGCTGTCATTGCCGCACTGCCCGCAGAGCGGTCAGTGGAGCTTGTTGAGCAGTCGATTCTTGATGATGAAGCTCTTCATGCCCAGTATTGGGACGAGATTCCTGTGGTGCTTATCGATGACCGCGTCCACACCATCTGGCGTGTCGACCCTGAGCGCTTAAGCGCCGCACTTATGGAGGAAGCCGAATGATCCGTCACGTTGTGATGTGGAAGCTCATCGCTGAGGATGCCGTCGGCCAGAAGCTTGCGGTGGATGCGATGGCCGCCGCACTTGAGCCTTTGGTTGGCCAGATCGAGGGCCTCGAATCGCTGACCGTGCGAGCAGATAGTGCGGCAGTGGACTCAAACTGGGACGTCATCCTCGTCTCAGATCACACTTCGCCCGAAGCGCTCGCAGCCTATGGCACCCACCCGCTGCATGTGGAGGCGGGAAGCGTAGTCAAGGCGCACACGCGCGACCGCGTGTGCGTTGACTTCGAGATCTAGAAACTACTTGCTGACGCTGATTGGGCCGGTCATGTGATTCTTGATCGAGTCCCGTTCGGCAGCTAACGACGCGAGCGTTCCGCTGTCCAGCCCCGGCTGGAGCATGTCGTCGAAGGGGTTTCCCATGCCGCTCTTGGAGTGGACAGCTTCGGCGTAGGCGGTTGCGGCTGCGGCCACTTTCGCGCTCGCTCGCTGCGCCTTCTTGAGGGAGACAGCGGAACTGCCCACTACCTCGGCGTGCTTATTGAGTGCCTTCTTGAGATCCTTGAGTGCCGCATCAATTTTCTTTGACATGGGGTCATCCTGCCTTAGTGAGGTATGTGCTGGCTATGGGTTCGGTGTGTCGAACTGTAAGGCCCTCGCGAGCCCCACAGGGCGGCTACGGGGTGAGGCGCGTTGGTCCGCGGAACAGGTAGGTCGCTTCGCGCAGGTTCGGCAGTCCGAGCAGCAGCATCAGTACGCGACCGAGGCCCATGCCAAATCCGCCGTGCGGCGGTACGCCGTAGCGGAAGAAGTCGAGATAGAAGTCGAGCTCCTCCGGGTCCATTCCCTTGTCGCGAATCTGCGCCTCCAGCACGTCAACGCGGTGCTCGCGCTGGGCGCCTGTGGAAATCTCAACACCGTTGAACACGAGGTCGTAGCTGTTCGTGAGGCCCGCATCATCCGCGTGACGCATGTGATAGAACGGGCGGATGCTGGCGGCGTAGTCGGTCAAGAATACGAAGTCGTGACCATACGTTTCTTTCACGTAGGCGGCGATCTGGCGCTCGCCCTCCGGATCCATGTCGGCGTCGGCACGGGGCACTGTGTAGCCGCGGTCGCTGACGATTTGTTTGGCTTCAGCCAGCGGGATGCGGGGGAACGGCGTGGTCGGCACAGTCACTTCGATGCCGAACAGTTTCTCGATCTCGTCGCCGTGCTTGTCTTTGACGGCCTGGAAGCCAGCGACCATGAGCTCTTCGTGCAAGTTCATGACATCTTCGTGGCTCGAGATCCAGCTGATCTCGCTGTCGACCATGGTGAACTCGGTGGCGTGACGCGAGGTGAAACTGGGGTCGGCACGGAAGCTGGGGGCGATCTCGAAGATCTTGCCGAAGCCAGCGGACTGAGCCATCTGCTTGAAGAACTGGGGGCTCTGCGCCAGATAGGCCTTGGTGTCGAAGTAGTCGACCTCGAACAGCTCGGCTTTCGATTCGCTCGCGCTGGCCATGAGCTTGGGGGTGTGAACTTCGATGAAGTCGTTCTCGACCCAGTAGGTGCGCCACGCGTGCTCGAGCGTGGTCTGGATGCGGAAGATGAGGTTGTTGCGCGGTACACGAAGGTCGAGGAAGCGCCAATCCATGCGCTTGTCAACGCTGGAATCCTCTGCAATTGGCGTCTCGGGGATGGCCTCTGCGGCGATCTCGATGTCGGTGAGTTTGATTTCGACGCCGCCGAGCTTCACGCGTTCGTCGTGCTTCAGTTCGCCCGTCGCCGTGAGGAAGGTGCCCTGCGCAAGCCCAGAAATTGTCTCGGCGAGGGGATCCTCTGCCGGGGTGCCGTCGTCGTTGAACGAGCGGGGGTGAACAAGCTGCACCGCACCCGACTCGTCGCGCAGTACGACGAACTGCACCTTCTTTTGATCTCGAACAGTGTCGACCCACCCCGAAACGGAGGTTTCTCCATCGCTTGCGGCGGCCAGGTTCTTAATGAGGGTGCGTGTAGTCACGGCCCCGAGTTTACAAGGGATAACGCGCGAGAAAGTGCGGGAGAGCTGCCAACGTAGACTGAGTACCGTGCCAGCAGACCTCATCCATCTCGTTCGCCATGGTGAAGTGCACAATCCCGACCGCATTCTCTATGGCCGTCTTCCCGGGTATCACCTCAGTGAACTGGGTCATAAAATGGCGGATGTCGCCGCAGCAAGCCTCGCGGAACGGCCTCTCGGGGCGCTCTACGCGAGCCCGCTGCAGCGCGCCCAAGAGTCGGCGCAGCCCTGGTCGGAACGCTACGGATTGCCCATCACGACCGAAGAACGCATTATCGAGCCGGCTAACTGGTTCGAGGGCGGTCGCCTGCAATTTCCGAAGGTTCTCACGCAGCCGCGGGCCTGGCCGCACCTCGTGAACCCGCTCAAGCCCAGTTGGGGCGAAGCCTACGTCAGCATCGAAGCGCGCATGCTCGCCGCTCTTGATGACGCGTGGTCGGCTGCCGAGGGCGGCGAAGTGGTCATGGTCAGTCACCAGTTGCCCATCGTGATGGTCGCGCGCTCCGTCAAAAAGATGCGCTTGGCACACGACCCCCGCAATCGTCGCTGCACGCTGTCGAGTATCACGACGCTCGCTCGCGAGGGTGACCATTTCGTCGAGGTTGACTATCAGGAACCTGCGGGAGAATTGCTCGCAGCATCCATCGACCTAGGAGCAGTGTGAACCGCCGTCTCATTGCCGTTGTTGTGGCGTTCGCCGCGCTCACGACGGTCTCGTGTTCCAGCCCGAACGAGTCTCTTGCCGAGCAGTACCAAAACGGTTCGGAAGAGGGCTACATTTCGGGCGACGGTTCGACCGTCGAGATCCCGGCCAGCAATCGCGATGAACCCATCGCGTACGACGCCACGCTCGACACCGGTGATGCGGTCTCGAGCAGCGACTTTGCTGGCTCGGTTTACGTCGTCAACTTCTGGTATTCGAGCTGCCCACCGTGTCGGCTCGAAGCTCCCGACCTTGCTGACCTGAGCGAGGAGTATCCCGAGGTGCCCTTCCTCGGCGTCAACGTGTCAGACACCGCGGAGACCTCCCTAACCTTTGCCGATGAATTCGGCATTCCGTACCCCTCTGTCGTGGATGCCGCAACCGCGGGCGTGCAGTTGGCGTTTGCCGGCTCCGTGCCTCCCAACGCGGTGCCGACCACTCTCGTGGTGGACCGCGAGGGTCGAGTCGCCGCCCGCATCAGCGGCCTCGTGCGTGACCCGAGCATCCTCGCAGCGATGATCGACTCGGTCATCGCCGAGGAACAGTAAGTGTCTAATCCCGTCGGCGAGCTCATTCTCGGCGGCAACCTCCTTATCGCGATTCCGATCGCTTTGCTCGCGGGCCTGGTTTCGTTCGCGTCGCCGTGCGTTCTCCCGCTCGTTCCGGGCTACCTCGGCTACATCGGTGGGTTCACGAGCGCGGAGGAGAAGGGCAGCACCAAGCGTCTTGTTCTCGGTGTCAGCCTGTTTATTCTGGGCTTCACCGTGGTGTTTGTGGCGTTCACCGTGCTGTTCGGAACGGCTGGATTGCTGCTGCGGCCCTGGCTCGACCTCATCACCCGCATCGCCGGTGCTCTCGTGATCGTGATGGGTGTCGTGTTCATCGGGCAAGTCACGTTTGCACAGCGCACGATCAAGCCGAAGTTCAAGGTCGCCACCGGCCTCGCCGGTGCACCGCTGCTTGGCGTCGTCTTCGCCCTCGGCTGGACTCCCTGCGTTGGACCCACGCTCATCGCCGTCGGCAGCATGGTGTTGGATGGCGGCGACCCCGGCCGGGCCGCTATCGTCGGCGTCGCTTACAGCCTCGGTCTCGGCATCCCGTTCCTCTTGGTGGCCCTCGGCCTCAACTGGGCGACCGGGTCGGTGGCGTGGATGCGCCGCCACATTCGACTCATTAACCTGATTGGTGGAGCACTGCTCGTACTGATCGGTCTCCTCATGGTCACCGGCGTGTGGCGTGCAATCGTGACAAGTTTGGGAGCGGTAATCGGTGGCTTCGACACACTCCTCTGATCCAACGAACGGCGACTCGGCCGCGGATAACTCGATGACTGAGGGCGATGCAACGCGTCCCAGCGACCACATGGATGCTCCGGCACCCGCGCAGCAGAGCAAAGTTCAGCAACCGCGACTGACTCTCGCGGGGTACGCACGGTTCTTCTGGCGTCAACTCACGAGCATGCGCACCGCGCTGTTCCTGCTGTTGCTGCTCGCTGTCGCGGCGATCCCGGGCTCGCTTGTGCCGCAGATCACCTCAGACCCTAACGGCGTTATCGCGTACCGCACCAACTACCC
The DNA here is from genome assembly GCF_057365065.1 of Salinibacterium sp. 10G20-15. Taxonomy (NCBI): domain Bacteria; kingdom Bacillati; phylum Actinomycetota; class Actinomycetes; order Micrococcales; family Microbacteriaceae; genus Salinibacterium; species Salinibacterium sp. 10G20-15. The sequence continues at coordinate 812,265 of NZ_CP195118.1, read as the reverse complement.
CGATACCGCCGCGGTGCTCGATTTCTTCCAAGTCTTCAACACCTACACGTCGGTGTGGTTTTCGGCGATCTACCTGTTGCTTTTCATCTCGTTGATCGGCTGTGTGCTGCCGCGCACCAAGCACCACTTTGATGCTCTGCGTGCCAGCCCGCCCAAGACCCCCGCTCGGCTCTCGCGTTTGCAGGGCTTCACGACGCGCACGACCGAAGCGGATGTCGACACGACCATCGCCTCCGCCCGCCGTCTTTTGCGCTCGCAGCGCTACCGCACCGAGCTCTACGGTGACTCGGTCAGCGCCGAACGCGGGTACCTACGCGAAACCGGAAACCTCGTGTTCCATGCCGCTCTTGTGGGCGTGCTGATCACGGTTGGAATCGGTGGTGGCTTCGGCTACACGGGCCAGCGCGTTGTGGTGGAGGGCTACGCCTTTAGTAATTCGCTCGCGAGTTACGACTCGTTCAACCCGGGGCGTTTCTTCACCGATGAGGCGCTCGATCCGTACACCGTTGCACTGGATTCGTTCGAGCCCGTGTACGAACAGAACAACCGCCAGGCGATCGGTCAAGCAATTGACTTCACGGCGAACGTCACGACCACCGTGCGTGGCGGAGAACCGCAGCAGTCGCAGATCAAGGTCAACGAGCCGCTCAGCCTCAGCGGAACAAACCTGTACCTTCTCGGTAACGGCTATGCGCCCGTGCTCACCGTGCGTGACGCCGATGAAAAGGTCATCTGGTCGCAGCCGACGCCGTGCCTTCCGTTCGATGCCAACCTTGGCAGCACGTGCGTCATCAAAATTCCGGATGGCCTCGACCAGCAAATCGGAATGCTCGGTTTTCTCTACCCGACCACCGGCACTCTCAGTTCGGGAGCGCTCGCTTCCGTCTATCCCGACCTCATCTCGCCCGTGCTCACCTTGGAGGTGTACGAAGGTGACCTCGGCCTCGACAACGGTCAAGGAGCCAACGCCTATGCGCTCAATACCGATTCGCTCGAACAGATCGCGGGTCGAACGTCTGAGGCAGAAACGCTTCGACTGACGCCGGGCGACCGGTTGGAGCTACCCAACGACCTCGGCAGCGTTGAGCTGACGAGCATCCCGCGCTTCGTCTCACTCGATGTGCATCACGACCCCTCGCAGCTTCCCGTGCTGCTGTTCTCGGCACTACTCTTTGCCGGGCTCATCACTAGCTTGTTCGTGCCACGTCGCCGCATGTGGGTCTCAGCGCGAACTGACGCTTCGGGAACCACAACAATCGAGTACGCCGCACTGGCTCGCGGCGATGACCCCAACCTCGAAGCTGCGGTCGCAGACTTTGCCGAGAAGCATTCCCAGCAACTCGGGGTTAGGGTGGAATCGTGACTGAGACCTTCGTGTCGTACTCGCTGATTGCGGTCTATTCAGCGATGGCGATCTACACCCTTGCGTTCGTGATGTTTGCTGTCGACTTGGCGCGCCGTTCGGCGGAGTCGGGCGACGCTTCCGCAGCGCGTGCGACCGGCGTTGCTCCGGCATCCGCCCAGCAGGCCAGCGTGATGGTGAACGGCTCAAGCATGGGCGGCACCGACACTCTGACGGCCCCAGCGGCATCCGATTCGAACGTCGTTGCCCCTTCGCCCAAGTCGCTCAAGCTCGCCATGGCGATGACGGTGCTCGCCTGGGTGCTGCACGTCGGTGCGGTCATCTTCCGCGGCGTTGCCGCAAACCGCGTGCCGTGGGCCAACATGTTCGAATTCACGCTTACCGCCACCGCGCTTATCGTCGGTGTCTTTCTCATCGTTCAGTTCTGGCAAGACCTGCGCTTCCTCGGTTCGTTCATCACGGGCTTCGTGCTGATCGCCTTGGGTGTTGGCACCTCCAGCTTCTACGTGGACGTCGTACCCCTGCCGCCAGCGCTCCAGTCGGCCTGGCTGGTCATCCACGTGTTCGTCGCCAGTCTCAGCACGGGGTTCTTTGCCCTCGCCGCCGGCCTCTCGATCGTGCAGCTCATGCAGGCACGGCGCGAAGCTGGCAAGGCGCTCAAGCTGCGCTTCCTCGACACCCTGCCCGCTGCTGACCGGCTCGAAACCTTGGCGTATCGCCTCACGGTTGTCGGCTTTGTCATGTGGACCTTCACTCTCATCGCCGGCGCTGTCTGGGCTGAGCGTGCGTGGGGTCGCTACTGGGGTTGGGACACTAAGGAGGTCTGGACCTTCATCATCTGGACCCTCTACGCCGGTTACATCCATGCCAGGGCAACTCGCGGCTGGCGTGGCTCGCGGTCGGCGTGGCTTGCCATCGTCGGTTTCCTCGCGATCGTTTTCAATTTCACGGTCGTGAATCTCTTCTTCAAGGGGCTCCACGCCTACTCCGGCCTCTAAAGGTTTGCGGCGGCGGCGATTGCGGCGGCGGCTGCGATTTCGGTTGCGGCAGTAGCAGCGCAGCGACCGACGACGCGGCCAGGGCAAGAAAAACGCTGGGGCCGCACCGAGCAGCACCCCAGCGTTTGCTTAGGGGAGCCGCTGTGCGGCTCAGGGTTGTCGAGCCTAGTTGGCCGACGTCAACTGAATGGGCACCGTGGGGTTGTCGTCACCCGTAGAGAACTGGATGATGGGGCCGTCGGTGCCGCATTCATAGGGCGCGGAATTGATCGGCGCGGTGTCAAGGAGCCCCTGAGTGAGTTCTGTGCCGTCAATGCTGACTCCGCCGACCGTCACGGTAACAGCGATGTCGCTCTCCTCGTGGGAGGTAGTGATCACGGTCTCGGTCGCTTCGTAGTCGCCAGCGATCGCGCCCGTAATGGTGCCGACACCCTCGTTATCAGCCACGTCGAGAAGGATCGTGAAATCGGGAGTGTAGGTGTACGTTGATCCGGCGAACGAGAGCCCAGTGCCGCCCTCCACGCTAATACTCAGGCCTTCGTTGTTGGCACTCAGGGCGCTGTAAAAGCTCTGCATTTGATCTTCGGCGATGTACCAATCGCCGATAAGGCACTCGGGCCCGCCCGCCAGCTCTTCTTCGGGCTCAGCGGCAGCCGAGGCATCCGTCTGCGGCGTTGCAGGGCTCTCGGGGTCCGCTGGCGCACTGCACGCGGTCAACGCACCCATGCTGAGAACGCTGACGGCGGCTAGTGCACGCAGGCGGCGCAACTCAGTTGACATCGTCACTCCTTGACTCTGGATCGCCCGCGGTGGCGACCAACGGGTTTAGCCTAGTGAGCCGTCGCGCTGTCGTGATGAGTAGTTTTTACCTAGTTCGAGGCAGCGCGCTAAACGATCGAGCCACCACTGGGTTCGCTCGGGGCTAGCCGCCCAGCGAGTAAGGAGTGCCTCGTCGGCATCGACCCGGCGCACGTCGAGCTCACCGTTGCGCGCGCGCAACGGTGAAGCCGTGACATCGGCGGCGAGCAGGGATGCTGTGGCAAGTCCGCAGTCGTAGTCGAGGTTCTCGATGGCGGCGGCGAGGTGCGCGCCCATCGCGAGGCCCACTGACGTCTCTAAGGCGCTCGAGACCACCACCGGCAGTCCGGCATCCTGAACAATTGTGAGGGCGTTCGACACGCCACCTAGCGGCTGCGCCTTGATCACTAGCAGGTCGGCAGCACCTGCTCGTGCCACAGCGAGAGGGTCGGTGGCTTTACGCACGCTCTCGTCTGCGGCGACGGGGATACCCATGTACCCGATACGGGTGCGCAGCTCGCGCAGTTCTTCTACGGTGGCACAGGGCTGTTCGACGTACTCAAGGTCGTACTCAGCGAAGGCGTGCACGGCACGCTCGGCGTCGTCGACAGTCCACGCGCCATTGGCATCAACGCGAATGCGCCCTACCGGGCCCATCACGCGACGTACTTCGGCGACGCGAGCAATGTCATCCGCCAGAGCCTGGCCGGGTTCTGCGACTTTCACCTTAGCGGTACGACAACCGTGAAAGCGCTCAAGCACCGCCTCGACGAGGTCGGCGGGTACCGCGGGCACGGTGGCATTGACCCACACGTGATCGCGCACGAGCGGTGGCTGCTCGTTGTAGGCGTAGTCGATCGCCGCGAGCAACCACGGGGTTGCTTCGGCGTCGTCGTACTCGACGAACGGGGAGAACTCGCTCCAGCCCTGAGGGCCCCGGAACAGCAGAGCTTCGCGTTGATCGATGCCACGAAAGCGTGACGTCATGGGCAGGGACACCACGTGGGCGGTGTCGAGAATCTCGTTCACTGAAGGGAACATGTTCCCAGTCTGACAAGTTCCCCTGTCAGTTAGGGTAATTGCGTGACTAATCCGGGTGATATCGAGCGTGTGGCGACCAAAGTCGTACCGTATTACGTCGTCGGCGTTGTCGAGGACGAAGAAACTGATGTGCCCGTTGACGGTGAATCGACCGAGGCGGATGGCCCCGAAGAGACTCCGGTAGCGCGTCGTCCCCGCCCGCGCTGGGTTGGATTCATCGCAGCGGCGCTGGGTCTCGCAACGCTCGTTCTGTTTATCATCGCCATGGTGGTGTCGACCAGAGGAGACTTTCCGACAGGAACGGCGCTGGCCTATGCCACGATCGTGACGTCGATCTCGGCAGCGATCACTGCGGTAATCTCACTGATTTTTGGCCTGCAACGACGCTGGGCAGCGTTCGGCCTCGCGCTTGCTGTACTGGCAAACCCGCTCGTCGTGTTGAACGTTTTTCGATTCTTCGACCGCTAATGGCTTTCTGCGGCGAGGAGAAGGTGGGCCTCGTCGGTTCGGCATCGGTCCGCTCGGCACCGGTCCGCTCGGCACCGCGATGGTTATGGTGGAGCCATGGCGCCTGTTTCTGAAATCTTTGACGAGAAGTTGTGGCGATCAGTCGCCGGGTTTGATGACCTCACCGACATCACCTATCACCACGATGTGACGGGTACGATTGCCCGCATCGCATTCGACCGCCCTGAAGTGCGCAACGCCTTTCGGCCGCACACCGTCGACGAGCTCTATCAAACTCTGGATGACGTGCGCCAGAATCCGCGCATCGGTGTCGTTCTCCTCACCGGCAATGGTCCGAGCGAGAAGGATGGCGGCTGGGCGTTCTGCTCCGGCGGCGACCAACGCATCCGTGGTCGCGCTGGCTATGAGTACGAAGGCCAAGAGGGCGCCACAAACCCCACCGCCGCTGCAGGGCTCTCCGAAGCGGAAGCCGAGGCCGAAGCTGTTGCCGCCGCGGGCAAGCGCCGTGCCGCAGCCGGCCGCCTGCATATTCTTGAAGTGCAGCGCCTCATCCGCTTTATGCCCAAGGTCGTTATCGCCGTCGTTCCGGGCTGGGCTGCCGGCGGAGGGCACTCGCTTCATGTGGTCTGTGATCTCACCATTGCCAGCGCCGAGCACGCCCGCTTCAAGCAGACGGATGTCGACGTCGGGTCGTTCGACGCCGGTTACGGCAGCGCCTACTTCGCCCGCCAGGTCGGCCAAAAGTTTGCCCGCGAAGTGTTTTTCCTTGCCCGTGAGTACGACGCTCAGCGCGCCCTCGACGCGGGAGCGATCAACGCTTCCGTGCCCCACGCCGAGCTCGAAGCTACGGCGTACGACTGGGCGACCACGATCATGACCAAGTCGCCGACCGCCATCCGCATGGTGAAGTTCGCTCTCAACGCCGTCGACGACGGTCTCGTGGGCCAGCAGGTGTTCGCTGGCGAAGCCACGCGCCTGGCGTACGGCACCGACGAAGCCGTGGAAGGCCGCGACTCGTTCCTGCAGAAACGCGAACCCGACTGGTCGCCCTTCCCCTGGCAGTACTAACGCCCCGACAACTCAACGCAGAGAGGCTTACCCGTGACCGCTGAAAATGCTCCGACCCGAGAACTCTGGTCTGTTGACGCCCGCGATCCCCGCAAGGTATGGGCTGCGCTGAAGCCAGCACTCGATGGCTCGGGCGCCGCGATTCTGCCGCACCCAGCCTCCCCCTCTGGCCTGCCCGAGACCGTGCCCGCGAACGTCGCGGTCATTGTGGAAACGAGCGGATCGACGGGCCGCCCCAAGCGCGTGATGCTCAGTGCCGCGGCGTTGAAGGCGAGTGCTGCGGCATCCGACGAGCTTCTGGGTGGGCCTGGTCAGTGGCTGCTGGCCGTTCCGGCGCACTACATCGCCGGCATCAACGTGCTGGCGCGGTCGTACTGTGCCGACACCGAACCCGTACTCATGCCTCCGAAGGGGTTCACGGCAGAGACCTTCGTGGCTGCTGCGGCCGAACTCACTGCCGAGCGTCGCTTTGTCTCGCTCGTACCCGTGCAACTCTCGCGACTGCTCGAGTCGGATGAAGCTGTCGCGGCTCTCTCTCGTTTCACTCGGATTCTGGTCGGCGGCCAGTCGACACCGGTCGCTCTGCTGGCGGCGGCTCGCGCTCGCGGCCTCGCCGTCTCGACGACATATGGGTCAAGTGAGACCAGCGGCGGTGCCGTCTGGGACGGAAAACCGCTGCCCGGAGTTGGTCTACGACTCGTGGATGACCGCATCGAACTTTCGGGGCCGATGCTCGCTGAGGGCTACCTCGACGATCCGCGCCGCAGCGCTTTCTCGTTCCGCCTGCACGAGGGCGTGCGCTGGTACCGCACCGACGATGTCGGAGAGATCGTGGACGGCGTGCTGCGGGTTCGCGGCCGCGCCGACGACATGATCATTTCGGGCGGGGTGAAGGTTTCCCTCGCCGAGGTCGAGACCGCTGTTCGCGCGCTTCCCGGGCAGAGCGCCGCGGTGGTGGTGGCGGCTCCGCATCCCGAGTGGGGCGAAGCTCCCGTCGTCATCACAACGACGGCCATTGAGCTGGATGTGGTTCGCCAGGCGGTCGCTGCGCAACTATCTTCGACGGCCGCGGCTCCTGCTCGCGTCGTCCTGATCGATGAGATTCCTCTGCTTTCGACGGGAAAACCCGACAAACTCGCTTTAGCGTCAGTCGTGCTTAAGTAGAATCCCTCCGTGGCCTCTCCCAAACAACAACGCATCGACCCGAAGACCGTCTCGCCGAAAGCGGGCGCGCAGCCGGGCTCGAAGTCGAGTTCGGGGGCGGGCAAGAACGGCAACAAGAACGCCGCGAAGAAGTCGGTCAGGAGCGGTCGTCCCGGTGGGCGCCCGCCGAAAGCACCCAAGATTGCCAAAGCAACGGCACGCGACTGGATCAGTGGCGCTCGCATCCAGACGCTTCCCCTCGCCTTTGCTCCCGTGGCGCTCGGCACCGCTGCCGCCTATGTGCTGCCGCATGAAGAAGACGGTGCTGGTTGGCACTGGCTGCGCGCCCTGCTCTGCCTCGTGGTTGCCGTCTCGCTGCAGATCGGTGTGAACTTCGCCAACGACTACTCCGATGGAGTGCGGGGAACGGATGATCACCGCGTTGGTCCTCGTCGGCTCACCGCCTCGGGTGCCGCTCGCCCGCGTACCGTCATCACGGTCGCGTTCGTCTGGTTCGGCATTGCCGCTGTTGCAGGGCTCATCATTGTCGTGCGCAGCGAACACTGGTGGCTGCTTGCGGTGGGAGCGGCCGCGATCATCGCCGCCTACTTCTACACCGGCGGCAAACGTCCGTACGGCTACCTCGGCCTTGGCGAAATCTTCGTCTTCGTGTTCTTCGGCCTCGTCGCCACCGCGGGTACAACGTATGTGCTCGCGGATACCGTGAACCTGGAGTCGTGGCTGGCCGCCGTTGCAGTGGGGCTGTTCGCGGTCGCTACGCTCATGGTCAATAACATCCGCGACATTGATCAAGACAGGGTTGCCGGCAAGCGCACTCTGGCCGTACGTCTGGGTAGTCTGCCGTCGCGCATTTTTTATGTTGTAGCGATGCTTGTACCGTTTGGCATCTTGGGCGTCTTTTCGATGCTCTTCTTCAACGCCTATCTCGTGTACTTCGTGCTGCTGGCGGCGCTTCCAGCGTGCATGATCGTGCTCACCGGCAAGACGCCGGCCGAACTAATCTTGGCGCTAAAGCTGACGGGGCTCACCGCTCTGCTGTTCGGCGTTGGTCTCGCTCTGGCTATCGCTTTCTAGAGCGGACTCGCGAGCGTTTTCCTTGGTGGCACGCTCAGTGACGCGCTGAGCGGCAGGCTCGGCGGCAGAGTCGAAGTCAGCTGCGGCATCCTCAGCATCGCGATCGGGATCGTGGCTCGGGCCTTCGCGACGGGCAGCAAAGTCGAGAGCGACAGCATCCCGCAGCTTCCCGAAAAAGACATACGACACAGCGAATCCGAGGATCGTTGCGATTATGGCAGCGAGCCACGGCTCGGTGTCCGCGATCATGAGAAGAGTGAACGCGGCAGCGAACACTCCGAGGCGAAGCAGCGAGTAGGCAATCCAAGGTTTCACGGCAACAGTCTAGGCTCGCATCCCGCGTGCAGCCTGCGCGCGTAGACTGGGTGCATGCCTCGCCTACTGGTCGTTCTCGCTTTCGCGCTTGTTGCGGTCGACGTGTTCTCCATTGTGGATGTGGTCCTTACCGATCGCAGCCGAGTGCGCGCGTTACCCAAGGCGCTCTGGATTCTCGTGATCGTGCTGCTGCCCGTCATCGGCGTAGTGCTCTGGTTCATGCTCGGTAAGGCACGTAGTGCCAGTTCTGGTCGTCCGCGCACTGTAGCGCCCGACGATGACCCCGATTTTTTGCGCAACATGCGTGCCAAAGAAGAACAAGATGAGCGCATTCGCCGCCTCGAACAGGAACTAGCAGATCTCGACGATGACGATAAGACCAACTAACTCTCCGGCCACCAATTTTTCGGTAGCCCTTCTCGAAGAGTTCGTTCGTCTCGGCGTTCGAGACATTGTGCTGAGCCCCGGCTCGCGCTCGCAGGCGCTTGCGCTTGCCGCCGCCGAGTTCGAAAAGCAGGGCCTGCTGCGACTTCGAGTTCGCATCGACGAGCGCGTGGGGGCCTTCCTTGCTCTCGGTCTCGCGGTCGAAACACAATCGCCGGTTGTCGTCGTCACGACTTCCGGTACCGCGGTCGCCAACCTGCACCCGGCAGTGCTCGAAGCGCACCATTCAGCAGTTCCACTCATCATCATTAGTGCCGACCGTCCGGATTCCCTGCGCGGCATTGGCTCGAATCAGACCACCCAGCAGCCGGGCATTTTTGGTACCGCTGTGCACCAGACCTGGGATGTCGAGGCACCGACCGGTGCAGCCGGCGAGATGGATGCCGCGGCCCAACTCGCGCGCGACGCTGTCGCCGCGGTCAATGGCCCCGTACATCTCAACCTGTCGTTCGACGAGCCACTGTCTGCGCCGTTCGTGTGGCATCGCACCGACGATGAGGTAGCCCCCGAGCCGGCGGCTCACCGCGAGCCCGTGTTCCCTGACCTTTTCAGCGACCTTGACCCCGTGGTCGAGACCACCACGCACCAGTCGCCTGGCGCTCCCACGACGCTCGCGCTGAGCCCGTCGCCGGCAACCGTGGTGGTGGCAGGAACTGGCGCTGGCCCGCGAGCCGAGCAGGTTGCTCGCGAGCTGGGTGCACCGCTCATTGCCGAGGTTTCCAGTGGCGCGCATTTTGGCCCGAACCTCGTCGTGGCGTACCGGGAGCTGCTGAACACGGCCAACTTCGGCGACCGCGTCGCTCGCGTGATCGTGTTCGGGCATCCGACTCTGAGCCGCGAAATTCCGGCGCTCATTCAACGTCGCGGTGTCGAGACTGTCGTGGTGCGGCATCCCTCGGCCGACGACTACAACCCGGGCCGCTGCGTACGACTCTTTGTCGATGAGGTTGCCGTCTCGGGCGAAGCTACCGACCGCGCCTGGTTGGGGCGCTGGGTGACAACGAGCCGCCAGTTGCTCGAAACCGAGAGCATCGCGCCCGATATCGCCGCGGATGCGGGTACCCACGCCAAGTCTGAACTCGCGATTGTGCGCACTCCCGTCGACCGACGGATGCTCGCCGAAGCTGTGTGGCGTGCGACCTGGCCGCATGACCGCCTCGTGCTCGGGGCTTCACGGTTGATTCGCGAAGTGGATCGCGTTGTTCCCGGCAAGAAGATTTCCGTGCACGCTAACCGCGGGCTCGCCGGCATCGATGGCACGATTTCCACCGGCCTGGGTATTGCGCTTGCCAGCCAGGCCGAAAAGGGCAATGAGGGAGTAACTCGCGTGCTCCTCGGCGACCTCGCCATCTTCCACGATGTGGGTGCTCTCATGTTCGGCGCGGGAGAACCGCGCCCGCGCATCCAAGTCATCGTCGGCAATGATGGCGGTGGCACTATTTTCGACGCCCTTGAGGTGGCTAGCCAAGCGGGCAAGGAATACGACCGTGTGTTGCTCACGCAGCAGAATGCATCGATCGAGGCTCTCGCGGCGGCCTACGGGTGGCGCTACATTTGCGCGGCAACCCGAGGTGAACTCGATCAGGCGCTCTCGGCTCACCCGGAGCCGACGATCATTGAGGTTCCACTCGCGCGACGATAGCGGCGGGTGCCGCTGGTGAAGATGGCCTGCGAGTAGCCTTGGGGGCATGAGAACACTCACGCCTGTCACCGCCGACTTCGAGCTTGCGCACATCGATCCCTCATCGACTCCCGGGTTTGATGGCGATAAGAAGGATGCTGAGAAGGCCCTCGCCAAGAACGGCGAAAAACTCGCCGACCTTCAGGAGAGGCTCTTCGCGGAGAGCAAGTTCGGTGGCGAACGCCGGGTTCTGCTCGTGCTGCAAGCCATGGATACCGCGGGCAAGGGCGGCATCCTGCGTCACGTGATCGGCGGGGTTGACCCGCAGGGCGTGCAGATTCACGCGTTCAAGGCGCCCACGGATGAGGAGAAGTCGCACGACTTTCTGTGGCGCATTCGCAAGGAACTGCCCGAGGCGGGGTTCATCGGTGTCTTCGACCGTTCGCACTATGAAGATGTTTTGATTCACCGGGTGCGAGGCTTCTCGGCGCCCGAGACCGTCGAAGAACGCTACGGCATCATCCAGGAGTTCGAAGAAGAGCTCGTGGCTAACGGAACGGTCATCATCAAGGTGATGCTGCACATCAGTGTCGACGAGCAGAAAGAGCGGCTCCGTGAGCGGCTCGATCGCCCCGAAAAGCACTGGAAGTACAACCCCGGTGACGTGGATGAGCGCCTGCTCTGGGCGGAATATCAAGAGGCGTACGAGATCGCTTTGCGCCGCACGACAACCGAAAGCGCGCCGTGGTACGTGATTCCGGCCAACCACAAGTGGTACGCCCGCTGGGCGGTTCAGCAGCTTCTCCTTGACGCGCTCGAGCGTATCGACCCGCAGTGGCCGAGTGCCGACTATGACGTTGAGGCCGAGAAAGTGCGTCTCGCCGACAGCTAGATGCGATGCGGCGCGATGTGATGCGCGGCGTCGCGGCGGCGCTCGATGAACAGCGGGTGAATCTCGTGATCAAGCACCTAAAAGCATAGACAATCATCTATGCTTTTAGTGTTCGAGCGAAACGAGGAACCATGCGACCAGCATCCGAGGGCCAATTGCCCCTCAACGATCCCGATAACGTGCTTCACCGCAGCGCGGAGCGGCTAGCCACGCAGTACGCCGGGTTGGTGAGCGAAGAGACCATCGAACGAACCCTCTTCGAGTCGTACGCCTCGCTCGCGCGCACCGCGAAGGTCTCCACTCATCTCCCGAGCTTGGCTTACCGCTTTGCTCATGACCGGCTCGCCGCTCTCGCGCAGGCCAAGGGAGTCATCCCGAAGCCGGTTCCCGAAGTGCTCTTCGTGTGCGTACAGAACTCTGGGCGCTCGCAGATGGCCGCAGCCTGGTTGCGGGAACTCGGCAAGGACCGAGTGCACGTACGATCCGCAGGGTCTGAGCCCGGAGGGGCGATTCTCGCGAGCGTCGTCGAAGCTATGGCCGAGGTCGACCTCGACCTCGGGGAGGACTTTCCGAAGCCCCTCACCGACGACGTCGTGCGTGCTGCCGACGTAGTCATCACCATGGGGTGTGGCGACGCGTGCCCGATCTACCCCGGCAAGCGATACCTCGACTGGCAGCTCACCGATCCAGCCGAGCTCGATGGTGCCGGCGTGCGCCGCGTGCGTGATGAGATCCGCGCCCGCGTGGAGGAATTGCTGCGGGAGATCGCCCCGTAACCCCACACGCTGGTTTCGGCTGCTCTAGCCGAACGCTTCCACAATGGGACGAAACTTGAGTTCCGTCTCGGCGAGCTCCTTCTTGGCGTCGGAGCCGGCAACTATTCCGGCGCCGGCATACGCGGTAATGCGCGCGTCGCTGACGTGGGCACAGCGCAACGCAACGGCCCACTCGCCGTTGCCGTGGGCATCCACCCAGCCAACCGGGCCGGCGTAGCGGCCGCGGTCGAAGCCTTCGAGCTCGTCGATCAGCCGGATGGCGTCAGGCGTCGGCGTGCCAGCGACAGCGGCGGTGGGGTGCAAGATTCCAATGAGGTCGAGCCCGCTGGAGCGCTGACTGAGTTGCCCCTCAATGTCAGTCGCGAGGTGCCACAGGTTGGGCAATTGCAAGGCAAAGGGCTCGGATGCCGCGTGCAGTTCGCTGCAGAGCGGCGCGAGCGCATCCATCACGCTGGCCAGCGCAAGCGCATGCTCTTTCTGATCTTTGGGCGAGCTCATCAAGGTTCCGGCGGCGCGCCCGTCGGAGATGCGGTCGTCGCCGCGCGCGGCACTGCCGGCGAGCACGCGGGCGCTGACGGCCCCGTTCTGCACGCGCACGAGAGTTTCGGGGCTTGAGCCAATGAGGCCATCGACCGCGAAAGTGAAGGTGTCGGGATAGCGATTGGCGAGCGACGTGATGGGCAAGCGCAGGTCGGCGTCGGCGGGCAGTTCGGCGCTTTGGTCGCGAGCGATCACGATCTTGGCGGCGGCGCCCCGAGAGATTTCGCGCAGCGCTGCTTTCACCGTCTTGGTGAAGTTCTTGGTGCTCATCTCGCCGGGCGCAAAGTCGAGATGCACTTGCTCACCAGCGGGCTCGTGCGGCCCGTCGGGTAGACCGTCGGAGGTGCCGGGTAGACCGTTCGTCTCGCCAGTGGCGATCGTGGTGACCCATTGAATGCCGTCGCGGCTACCGATGACGATGCGCGGCACGATGAGAACGCTAACGGAATCGGAGGAGTCGGCGAAGGCGAAGCTTCCGAGCGCGACGAGTCCCGTTCCTGGACGCTTGACGCTGTCGTGCACGATCGCGGTGCGCGCGAGCTCGCTCCACGCGGCTGCTGCGGCGGTGAACCGGTCGGCACCACGGAACTCGAGGCGCAGCAGTTCACCGACGCCCACAAGGCCCTCGCCGTCGCGCACAAAAGCGAGCGGATGCTGGGGCGTGACCCAGTCGAGAAGGCGATCAACGGCGGCGGTGGGGCGAGTGACGATGCTGAGTACATCGTGGGTGCTAGCCATCGTTCTGTCTCCGATTCTGCCCGTGTACGGACCGCTCTGTAGCCCCTGTGTGCCCCACAAGTATCAGAGTACCTGTCAGTTGCGGCCCAGAAAGTGAGCATCGGCTCTGAGCGCCCTAGACTAAAGGGGTGGGTAAGGCTGACATGAACAAGCGACCGGAAGACGTAGCCGGAATGTTCGACGGTGTCGCAAAACATTACGACCGTACGAACAACGTGCTCTCGGCCGGTAACGCACTGCTGTGGCGGGCTGCCACGGTACGTGCTGTTGCTCCGGCGGCGGGGGAGCGCATCCTCGATATTGCGGCGGGAACGGGCACCAGTTCTGCTGCTCTTCACCGTAACGGTGCTCGCGTCGTCGGCCTCGACTTTTCCACAGGCATGGTCGAGCAGGCTCGCAAGCGCCACAAGAAGATCGAGTTCATCCAGGGCGACGCTCAGCAGTTGCCGTTCGGCGACAACGAGTTCGACGCGGTCACGATCAGCTTCGGTCTGCGCAACATCAACGACCCTCGCGCAGCGCTCTCCGAAATGTACCGCGTGCTCAAGCCCGGTGGCCGTCTGGTAATCACCGAATTCTCGAAGCCCCCTGTCGCGATCGTTCGCGCTGGGTACTTCACCTATCTCAATCGCGTGATGCCGATCATCGCCGATCGCTCAAGCTCCAACCCCGAGGCGTACACCTACCTTGCGGAATCGATTCGTGAGTGGCCTGATCAGGGCGAACTCAGTCAGTGGATCCGGGCTGCCGGTTTCACTCGTGTTGCGTACCGCAACCTCACCGCCGGCATCGTGGCGATGCACCGTGGGCGCAAGCCCGTTGATGCCACTGTGCTTGCTTCGGTTGCCAAGCGCAAGGGAAATGCCACTCGTCCGATCACGACGATCAAGCCGGCAAAAACCAACTCAGACGTCAAACCGAAGCCGTAGCGCTTCGCAAAAGAAACCGGTTAATTAGTGAACCCGAGCGTTCCACCTGCTCGTCGCAGCAACACTCTGAGCTCCTCCCTGGGGCTCGGGGAGAAACTCTTCGCCTCAAGCGATGAGCGTCGTTTTGCGACGGCAATTGAAAAGGGGCTTGACGAGGTCGAAGCGGGCTTGCTCTCGCACATGGGCTTCGCCGACGAGATTGCGGATGCCACGAGCCGTTACCTGCTCGAAGCGGGCGGCAAGCGCGTGCGCCCCGTGCTCGCGCTGCTCACCGCTCAACTCGGTGACGGCAATAACGCTGACGTGGTCACGGCCGCTCAAGCCGTAGAGATCACTCACCTCGCTTCGCTTTACCACGACGACGTCATGGACGAGGCTCAGTTGCGCCGCGGCGTTCCGAGTGCTCAAAACGTGTGGGGCAACTCGGTCGCGATCCTCACCGGCGACCTGCTGTTCGCGCGAGCGAGCAAGCTCATTGCCGGCTTGGGGTCCGAGGCGCTCATCCTGCAGTCGAACACTTTCGAGCGACTCTGCCTGGGGCAGCTTCACGAGACTCTGGGGCCGAAGCCCGACGAAAACCCCGTCGAGCATTACCTGCAAGTGTTAGCCGACAAGACCGGTTCGCTCATCGCGACAGCCGCCGAGGTGGGGGTCATGTTCTCGAACGCGCCCAAGGAGTACACGGTTCCCGTGCGCGATTTTGGCGAGAAGATCGGTGTTGCATTCCAGCTCATCGATGACGTCATTGATCTCTCGGCCGAGACAGGCAAGACCGGCAAGAAGGCCGGAACAGATCTGCGCAGCGGTGTTGCGACCTTGCCACTGTTGTACCTACGCGAGCTCGCCCTCACCGATAGCGATGCTGCCGAATTGCTTACCCGCATCGAGCGCGACGTGAACGCCAATTTCTATGGTGAAGGCGACGAAGCCGCTATCGAGGCTGCGGTCACCGATCTGCGTGAGCATGCGGTGACGAAGAAAACTTTGGACGAAGCCCGCCGCTGGGGTCGCGAAGCAGTGGAAGCCCTCGCGCCGCTACCGAGTGGTTCGGTCAAGAAAGCCCTGACGCGCTTTGCCGAAAGCATCGTCGAACGCTCCAACTAGTACGCCAACTCGCCCGCGCCCCGGGCGCACCGAGATGAACGGAAACGACAACTGATGAGCAAGCTACGACTCGCCATTGTTGGCGCTGGCCCCGCCGGAATCTACGCCGCTGACATCCTGCTGAAGGCAGAGCGCCAGTTCGACGTATCGATTGACCTCTTCGAGCAACTTCCTGCGCCGTATGGTCTCGTGCGCTATGGCGTTGCCCCCGATCATCCGCGCATCAAGGGCATCGTCAACGCCCTGCGCGATGTACTCGACACCGGCAACATCCGCCTCTTTGGCAACGTCACCTACGGGCGCGACATCACGCTTGACGACCTCAAAAAGCACTACAACGCGGTCATCTTCTCGACCGGTTCGGTGCGGGATGCTCCGCTACCGATTCCCGGAATCGATTTGCCGGGCAGCCATGGCGCCGCCGACTTCGTCAGCTGGTACGACGGCCACCCCGACTACCCGCGCGAGTGGACCCTCGACGCGAAAGAGACCGCCGTGATCGGCAACGGAAACGTTGCGCTCGACGTCGCCAGAATGCTCGCTAAGCACGCGGATGACCTCCTGTCGACCGAGATTCCGGCCAACGTTTACGAAGGCCTCAAAGCAAGCCCTGTGACCGACGTGCACGTCTTCGGCCGCCGCGGACCCATGCAAGTGAAATTCACGCCGCTCGAGCTGCGCGAACTCGGCGAACTCAACGACGTCGACATGGTCGTTTACGAAGAGGACTTCGACTACGACGACGCATCGAGAGCCGCAATCGAGTCGAACAAGCAGATCATGGTGCTTGACCGCATCTTCACGAAGTGGCGCGGCGAAGAAAAGGGCAACGCCTCGCGTCGCTTGCACTTGCACTTCTATGCCGGCCCCGTCGAGGTGCTCGGCAGCGACCGTGTTGAAGGTTTCCGCTACGAGCGCACCAAGCCCGACGGCCAGGGCGGAGTCGTCGGCACCGGCGAGTTCCGCGAGATCGCGGTGCAGAGCCTGTACCGCGCTGTTGGTTACTTCGGGTCGCCGCTCGACGGCATCCCGTTCGATGAGAACCGCGGAGTCATTCCAAACCGCGAAGGCCAAGTCATTGACGACAACGACGAGCAGGTTCACGGCGTCTACGCAACGGGCTGGATCAAGCGTGGTCCCGTTGGCCTCATCGGTCACACCAAGTCTGATGCGATGGAAACCATCAAGCACGTCATGAACGACCAAGCCAACTGGTGGAGCCCCGAGAACCCCGACGAGCAGGCTGTCGTTGACCTCCTGAACAGCCGTGACGTTGAGTACACGAACCTGCAGGGGTGGCAGTCGCTGGATGCCCACGAAATCGCTCTGGGCGAGGCTGAGGGCCGTGCGCGCATCAAGCTGGTTGACCGCGACGACATGCTTGCAGCATCCAAGGCGACTGACGCGGAGTAGAGCGGAGGCTCTGAACGGGGCTATCGCAGCAGTAGCGGTGCAGCAGTTTCTGCCGCACCGCTAGCGAACGGCTACTGAACCGCGGCGGTGAGGCGCGCCAGGTTGTCGAGAACCTTGGAAGCTCTCGGGCGCTTCATCCACTCCTCAAGAGTGAGCTCGCGGCTGACGCTGCGATATTCGTCTTCGAGGGTGCGCATGTCGGCGATGAATTCGGCGCCGCGCACCATCACAGAGATTTCAAGATTGAGGCTGAAGGAGCGCATGTCCATGTTGCTCGAGCCGATCACCGCGACCTGATCATCGATCGTGAAGTGCTTGGCGTGCAACACCGTCGGTTTGGGAAACAGCCAAATCTTCACGCCCGCCTTCAGTAGTGTCTCGTAGTAGCTGCGCTGAGCATGGTAGACGAGCGCCTGATCGCCCACTTCAGAGACGAACAGCTGAACATCGAGCCCGCTCTGCGCGGCGGTCGTGATCGCGTAGAGCATCGAATCATCCGGCACAAAGTAAGGGCTCGTGATGATGACGCGACGTTGGGCGGCGTAGAGCAGCGAATTGAATAGCCTGAGGTTGTTCTCGCCCTCGAATCCCGGACCGCTCGGCACCACTTGGGCATCGAGACTCGCAGGGGAGCTGGCTTCGAGCGCAAGATTGCCTTCCCGCACGAGCAGTTCATCCGTCTCGCTGTACCAGTCCGTGATGAAGAGCGCGTTGATTCCCGACACGATGGGCCCCTCGAAGCGCACCATGAGGTCTTTCCACTGCAGGCCGCGCTTGAGGTTGGAGCGCTTGTTGTACGAAGAGTCGACCATGTTTTGAGAACCGGTGAATGCGACGTTTCCATCGATGATGAGAATCTTGCGGTGGTTGCGCAGATCGGGGCGCTGGAACTTCCACTTGAGTGGTTGAACTGGCAGCATGACGTGCCAGTCGACGCCAATTTTTTTGAGGTGACGGATGGTGGAAAGATAGCCGGGAGCCCGTAGCGAAGCGATGTGGTCGAGAAGCACTCGCACGCGTACGCCGCGCGTGACCGCCCGTTCGAGGGCGTCGAAGAACGGTCGCGTCGTGTCGTCGAGGCTCAGAATGTAGAACTCGACGTGCACAAAATGTGCGGCCGTGTCGACTTCAGCGGTCATCGCTTCGAGCGACTCCGCGTAGCGAGAGTGCAGCGTGGCCGCATTGCCACCGACAAGAGGCATCGCGCCGAGGGTGCGGTTGAGCTCGACGACGGGCTCAAGCCAGGATGGCCAAGGCTGATCTTGTTTGACCTGATCCATGCCCTCCGTCGACTCGACGATGAACTGGTTGATCTCGGACTGTTTGTCGCGGCGACCTTTGGGAAGTCGGCGGCTACCAAAAATGAGAAACAGCAGCACGCCCACGTAGGGAATGAAGAAGATGGCGAGCAGCCAGGCCATCGCTGTCTGTGGCCGCCGGTTGCGGGGCACATAAATGATCGACAGCACTCGAATCGCAAAGTCGATGACGACGAGAGCAGTAGCGAGAACCGCCGTAAAGCTAAAGTCGATGCTGCCCAAGTCCATGGGCGAAGTCTAACGAACCGGAGTTGCCGAGAGCACTAGCGGAAGTTGACGAACTGCAGAGCTACTTCGAGGTCTTTTCCCTTGAGGAGCGCCATTGTGGCTTGCAAATCGTCGCGGCTCTTCGACTGCACGCGAAGCTCATCACCCTGGATCTGAGACTTCACGCTCTTGGGGCCTTCGTCGCGGATGATCTTGGAGATCTTTTTGGCGTCTTCAGAGGAGATGCCGTTCTTCAGGCTGATCTCGATGCGGTATTCCTTGCCGCTGGGGAAGGGCTCACCGGCATCTAGACTGCGCAGCGAGATGCCTCGCTTGATGAACTTGGCTTCCAGCACTTCAAGAACGGCTTTGACGCGCTCTTCGGCGCTTGCCTTGAGGAGAAGCTTGTCGCCCGTCCATTCGACCGAGGCGCCGACGCCCTTGAAGTCGTAGCGCTGAGCGAGCTCTTTCTGCGCCTGGTTGACGGCGTTTTCCGCCTCCATCTGGTCAACTTTGCTCACAATGTCAAACGAAGAATCAGCCATATCCCTATGCTACCCGGGCGACGCCACGATCTCTCGCAGGCAAGTTTTGCCGAAGTGGTCACACGGCGCCCAGATTCCTTGTATCCTTGTCCAGCGCGTTCGGTCAGATGAATACATGTGGCCGGAGGCGTCCTGGCGAGTTACCCAAGTGGCCAAAGGGATCTGACTGTAAATCAGACTGCTTCGCATTCGGGGGTTCGAATCCCTCACTCGCCACCACTTGTTTGGTAGGCCCCGCGCACAGTGTGGGGCCTTTCGTGAATAATGGGCGCGTGAACCCAACTCCTTCTCCCGAGATCGCACCCTTTCGTCGTCGGCTAGCGGAGTTTGTGGACTCAGCCCCCGTACAGAACGTTGTTCTGGGGGTCATCGTGGTCAATGCGGTCATTATCGCTCTGGCCACGACCGCAGACGAAGGCACCACCACCTACGACGTGCTTCACTTTCTTGACTCGATTGCGCTTGTCGTGTTCGTGATCGAGCTCGTCCTCAAGTTCATTTCTTACGGGCCCAAGCGGTTCTTCACAGATGGCTGGACAGTCTTCGACTTCATCGTGGTCGCTATCGCGCTTGTGCCCAGCTCTGGACCACTTTCCGTTCTTCGCGCACTTCGTGTGCTGCGCATCCTGCGCGTGATTAAGTTTCTTCCGCAAGTGCGGATGGTCGTTGAGGCGCTACTGCGGTCGTTCCCTGGTATTGGTGCGATCGCTCTATTGATGTCGCTCGTTTTCTTTGTCGCGGCCGTCATGTCGACGGAGCTATTCGGCGACCAATTCCCCGAATGGTTCGGCTCCATCGGTAAGTCGACGTACTCGCTATTCCAGATCATGACGCTCGAAAGCTGGTCGATGGGAATCGTGCGACCGATCATGGAAGTGATGCCGATGGCGTGGATGTTCTTTGTTCCGTTCATCCTGATCGCCGCGTTCATCACGCTCAACCTCTTCATAGCGGTCATCGTCGACACGATGCAGTCACTGCGCATCGAGCGTGAGGAAGCACTTCACGCGGAGCAGGAGCGCGTTGATCCGCCGGTCGCGCTCGAACTGAACAATGATGAGCTCGCTCACGTGATCCGCAGTCTGGGACGACTCACTTCAGCCCCTCGCGTACGACCAGAGGTATTGCGGATGTGGGGCGTCGACAACGCAGAGGCCCTGCGGGAAGACGTGCAGCGTGTGCAAAGCGCGCTCGCCGGAAGCCACGAGCTCTCTCATGCGGACTGGGCGAAAGCCTTGTTTGCTGCCGATCTGGCTCTCGTCGCGGGCATGCCGCACAGCTCGGTGCCTCGCGAGCGGCTCGCTGCTGACGAGGCTGCTCTAGCGCTCTCGCGGGCTCTTCGTTCACGGCTCGAAGCGCATGAACTTGCGGTGAGCGAACCGTAGGCTTCGCGACGCTCGGCCGGCAAGCTTTGGCTCTGGGCACGGGCAGTGTTTGGCACGTCGTGGCACCAGCGGTTATTCAGAAATGTGGGGCATGATTGAAACGGTTATCGGTGCGGGTAGACCACTTAAAAAAGGTCTGGTAACTAGACCACTTGCACGCTAACCTTTATAAATCTGTTACCCGCGCAACCCGACCTGCGTGGGGCTAGTACCCGAATTTTGCATTCACACCTAGCAGGTGAATCGCGTGGAGGAGAAGAATGCTGCTGACGAGCGCTTACGCCGCAGTGTCGTTCCCCTCCCGCCACCTAGGGCTCGCTTGATGAGCCGCGACTTTCCGTTTTCGCCCCAGCCGGGAGTGGGGGAGAACCCTCCCCTCACTCGCAAAGAGATGCGCGAGCGCGAGCGCCAAGCGCAGCAGTCCAGTCGTAAGAAGTCGAGTGCGAGACACCCCAAGGCTGCGCCAGCGGCTCCCGTCGTGGGAGACCTCTTCAGTTCACGTTCGAACGCCGAGGGTGAGGTTGCGCCCACCGTCGCTATCGAGCCCACTGCAGCGCTGCCGAGCCGCCGTTCGATGCGTAACAAGCACGTCGTCGCTGAGACGCCGGCCATTCCGGTGGCGCCGACTCCCGCGCCGGCAAGCGTTGTTGCACCGGCTCCGGGCGCTCCCACGGTGTCTGAGCGGCTCTTCACTGCTCCGATTGCAACAGTGGGCGCGCCCACTGCAGGCAGCCTGCCCGACGCCGATTCCGCCAGCATTCGTGCGGATGAACCTCTCGACCTCCTCGGGATCACCCCCAGCACTGTGGTGGTTTCTTCTCACGACGGCGCTACGGCAGAGACACTCAGTTCACCCGTAGCGTCATCCGCGACGCGTAAGCGTTCTAAGCCCGTCAAGGTCACCAAGCAAGGCAAGGCTGCCAAGGCCGCCAAGCCCGCCCGAGATTCGCGGCACATCACCGCGCCGACCGCCCCACGGTCTCGCAAGAAGAGCGGCTCCACCGTAAAGTCGAAGCGCGTGTGGGTGTCGCGCAAAGCTCTCGCCCCGAGCAGCTCAAGTGGTTCTCGAAGCAAGCGTTCGACATCCAAGGCCCTGTCGTTCGTAGCGGCACTGTTTGCGTTTCCGATTATGGTCGGAGTGTCGATTCCCTCGAACGTGTTCGTGAACGCCGACACTGCGCCTATCGCCGCTGGGGCGCCTGCCACCGATGTGGCCGCAGTGAGTGCCGCTCCCGGCGCCGCGCAGTCTCTTGAGGTCTCTGATGATGTGGAGAGCGACGTTGCGGCTCACGACAACATCAAGGTGATTTCCTACGCCGAAGTGCTCGCGCTCAAGTATGCCGGAGTGAGTTACGAGTACAACGCGACGACCGGTGCCGTCCGTTGGCCGTTCCCGTATTCGGTACCCATCACCGACGGTTTCGGTGATCGTGTCGGCGGTTTCCATAAGGGAACAGACTTCGCCGCGGCATCCGGCACCCCCATTTATGCGATCGCCGATGGCACGGTTGAGCTCATTCAAGCTGACTGGTCCGGGTACGGATATCACGCCGTGATTTCGCACACCATCAATGGCCAGCAGGTCACAAGCCTCTATGCGCACATGATTACGGACTCAAGCCCCATCGTGGTCGGTCAAGAGATCAAGGCCGGCGATTTCGTTGGACTCGTCGGTGAAACTGGCATCGCTTATGGTGCTCATTTGCACTTCGAGATTCACCTGGATGATGTTCCTGTCGACCCCTACGCGTGGCTTACGGCCAATGCGGTCAACTAATCTCACTTCGCGAGCACTTTTAGGCCAAAAGCGTACGTAGAGGCCTTAAACGGGTGCTAGTCTCTTACGGTGCCAATTGCGCGTTCTGCGCTTTTGTGTGCCCCCTTAGCTCATTGGTAGAGCACTTCCTTGGTAAGGAAGAGGTAATGGGTCCGATTCCCATAGGGGGCTCGTTCATCCACTGGGATGACGTGGCTGAGTAGCTCAGTTGGTGAGAGCGCACGACTCATAATCGTGAGGTCGCGGGTTCGAATCCCGCCTCAGCTACCGTGTGTTGTTTCAGGGAATCTGGTGTCCCTTCTTTGCCGCCGCCGTCGGCAGCAGTGCGTGTGGGGTGAACTCCCTCGTCAGCCTCCACGCGAAGCGCGCGGTCGAGTCGCGCGTCGTTTCTCGCACAGCGACCAATTGTGAACAACGAACCTGAACCACCGGCCCACATCTTGCATTCTCTTGGTCGTTTCATAGAAAACTGTGGTTTTCTGTCAAAACGGCGCTGTAATTGGTCTACCGCTGGATTTGCCCCTGTTCCTGAACACCAACTGAATGAGGAAAACGCTTGATGAAGCTGAGCCTTCGCCCACGCTTCGCGCGCGGTCCGTCCATGGATCGAGTTATCACCGCGCCGACGCTGGTCACCGATCGTCTCACTCTGCGCCCGCATCGCATCGACGACGCTTCGCGCTGGTACGAAATTCAGTCGTCTCCCGACGTCCACAAGTTCACATCGTGGCCCGAACGTTCGCGGCCCGAATCATATGCTCACCTGCTTCACCGCACCAAGCACACCAAACTGCTTCAAGCTAACGACTTTCTCGCACTCGCCATCGAACGCGACGGCCAACTCATTGGCGACGTTTCGCTTCACCTTCGCTCGGTAGCCCTCTCGAGCCGCACTGCCGAGATCAGCTGGATTCTGCATCCGGATGCCTACGGCCAGGGCTACGCTCGCGAAGCAGCAGAAGCCATGATGGAGTTCGCCTTCACCGAAGCAAACATCCAGTGGCTCGTTGCCGTCATCGACGAAACTAACGAAGCCTCCATTGGCCTTGCCAAACGACTCGGCTTTCGGGCCATGGCTCGCGACGGTACCGACTTGTCGTTCGTGGCGGGCAGCCTGCGAGCTTAAGCTCTCCAGCACGATTCTCAAATGAATTGTGCCCCCAACATCCGCAGCAATTTACGTGCTGTTTACAGAACCGGAATCCCCGCGACAAGTTCGTGTCAGTCGCTGTGTCAGTATTCAGTGAATACGAAGAAGCACGTACACAACGAAGACAGCGGTTCGGTGAATTCATGCTCAGAGGCGACGCTCGACTCACCCTCACCCCGCCGCTGCGCCTGCCGTCCATGCGCACCACGCGCCTTCTGCTTCGCCCACACCGCATGGCGGACGCCGAGCGGTGGCATGAGCTGCAATCGAACCCCCAAGTGAGCCAATACACGGCATGGCCGCAACGCACTCGCCGTTCAGCGCTGCGGCAGCTGAAACGACGAACGCGACAAACCCAACTGCACCGGGTGGATGACGTACTCGCCGTGGCCATCGAACGTGACGGTGAATTGGTGGGAGAAGTCAGTCTGCAATTGCGCTCGCTCACGACGATGACACGATGTCTTGAGGTGAGCTGGATTGTTCACCCCGCGCATCAAGGCCAAGGCATCGGGTACGAGGCGATGCGCCCCCTCCTCGCTTACGCGCGAACCCACATCCGCGCTCTGCTGCTCGTGGCGGTGGTTCACCCGGCCAACGCCGCCTCGGTGGCGCTCGCTCACAAGCTCAACCTTCATCCGCTGCTGGGCACAGCCGATCGCACCGTCTTCGTCGGCAGCAATGCGCCGCTGGCCGCCGTAGCCCCGTAGCGCCGTAGCCCCGTAGCCGTCGTATCCTCGTTGCCCCGGAAACCAGCGTGGCGTGCGAGGCGGGGTTCCTGAGGGAGAGGTGCGTCGCAGAAAAGAAATGCCCCGCAGCTGATGCTGCGGGGCATTTCTTGTTCGCACCGAAGCGCGAAGAGTGTGCGCCGTTCGGGTCGGCAGTCACACGGGACTAGATGCGAACGAGTGCCTTGCCGATGTTGGCGCCCTTCATGAGGCCGTTGAAGGCATCCAGAGCGTTGTCGATGCCGTCGGTGATGGTCTCGTCGTATGCGATCTTGCCGGCGCCGAGCCATCCCTGCATTGCTTCAGCGAATTGAGGGGCGAGGTGGAAGTAGGCGCCCATCGTGAAGCCCTTAATGGTGAGGCCGCGGGTGACAATGTTGGCGGTGTTCTTGATGCCGTGGTCGCCAGAACTGATCAACGACATGACACCGCAGATGGCGGCGCGGCCACCATCGTTGAAGGCGCCGAGCGCTGCGGAGAGGTGGTCGCCTCCGACGTTGTCGAAATAGACATCGATTCCGTCGGGTGCGGCGGCGGCGAGCTGGCCGTCGATGTCGCCATCCTTGTAGTTGAACGCGGCGTCGTAGCCGTACTTGCTCGTGAGAAGTTCAACCTTCTCGGCCGTTCCTGCGCTGCCCACGACGCGCGCGGCGCCGAGCTGGCGAGCAATCTGGCCCACCATCGTTCCAACTCCGCCGGCTGCACCGGAAACGAAGACGGTGTCGCCTTCCTTGATCTGGGCGATCTGTGTGAGGCCCGTCCAGGCCGTGATGCCGGTGAGGCCGAGAACGCTCAGGAAGAGCGAGGGCGAGACGCCGGGGATGTTGGGCAGAGCCGTGAACTGCTCGGCGGGGCCCTGCGAAATGTCGCGCCATCCGAGTTGGTGCTGAACGAGCGTACCGACGGGCAGGGCCTCGACGGTGGATTCGATAACTTCACCAACAGCGGCACCGGTCATGGTCTCGCCGAGGTTGTAAGGAGCGACGTACGAGCGGCCCTCGTTCATGCGACCACGCATGTAGGGGTCGACGGAGAGGAACGAGTTGCGAACGCGAACGTCACCCTCAGCGAGCTCGGGAAGTTCGATCTCGACCTTGACGACGTTCTCGGTGGTGGGCTCGCCGGTGGGGCGAGAGGCGAGCTGCCATTGGATGCTGGTGGTCATGTGATGCTCCTTGAAATAGTAAAAGTGGTGAAAGTGAAAAGAGTGAGGGCGTTACGACTTGTCGGCGACGATGCGCTCAGCGACCTCGACAGACGAGGCAGGGTTCTGGCCGGTGTAGAGCTGACCATCGACAACCACGTAGGAGGCGAACGGCTCGGGGGCCTTCGAATACTCCGCTCCGAGCTCAACCAGGCGGGTTTCGACGAGCCACTTGGCCTTGTCGGCGAGGCCGCCGATTTCTTCTTCGCTGTTGGCAAAGCCGGTCATCTTGCGACCCTTGAGTACCCAGTCCCCGGTCTTTGTGTCGTTGGCGGCGAGCAACGCGGCGGGGGCGTGGCAGAGCACGCCGAGAGTTGTGTTGGACTTCACAGCCTCCACGATCAGCTGGCCGGAGTCATCGTCGACCGCAAGGTCTTCCATGGGGCCGTGGCCACCCGGGTAGAAGATCACGTCGTAGTCACCGGCGTTGACAGCATCCAAGCGAAGCGGATGCTGCAACACGGGTTGCAGGTCGGCGATGCGTGATTCGAATTCTGCGACGCGCTCGGCGGAACCGACGCCACCCTCGCTGAGGCTGACGGCGTCAAAAGTGGGGGCGACACCGGCGGGGCTCGCGAGTTGAACCTTCCAGCCAGCCTCGGTGAAAATGCGGTACGGCTCAAGGAATTCTTCTGCCCAGACACCAGTGGGGTGTTGGGTTCCATCGGCGAGCGTCCAGTGCGATGCGGCCGAGAGGACCATAAGTACGTTTGTCATAAAAGCTCCTTACCGAAGATGTTGATTCGCTTACCAAACCAATTGGTTCGACATTATGTCGGCGTGTAGGCTAAGTCAAACCAAAGGGTTCGATTTGGAGGAGTTTGGTGGTTTCAACAGAAATGCCGCGTGATCAACTCCGCGGCCGTGAAACAAAACAGCGCGTCCTTGAGGCAGCGGCGGCAGAATTCGCCGAGTACGGTGTTGCCGGTGCGCGCATCAACCGCATCGCAGAAACGGCAAAAGCCAGCAAGGAACGCATCTACGCCTGGTTCGGCGACAAAGACGCGCTCTTCGACCACGTCATGCAAACCGGTCTCGACCGCCTCGCCCACGCGGTGCCGATCGACGCCGATCTCGTGGAGTACACCGTGCGACTGCACAACTACTTCGTCAACGACCCCTCAGCCGAACGCGTCGCCATGTGGGCCTGGCTGCACGATGCGGCCACCCTCGGCTCCTTTTCTGAAGGGCGCGTCGAGGGCTACCGCCACAAACTCGAAGTGATCGCTGACGCTCAAGAACGCGGCGTCGTTGACTCCTCGTGGAAGCCTGAAGAGTTACTTGCTCTCCTGCTCGCGGTCGCGAGCAACTGGGAGCGCGCGCCGGCAGAACTGCGCTCCATCGGATGCTCTGAGTACGCAGAAAGCGACGAGGCTCGGAGTGCTTCGGTGCGTCAGGCAGCGCAACGACTCGTGGAGCCGCGCGGCTAGAGCGCGAGCATCCTGCGGCGCCCTGTCTGCGGCGGGAAGCGGCCGCTACTCTGGAGGCCGACTCGTGCTCGACCGCACGATGAGCTCGTAGTCGATCGGGGAGTTCTCGGGAATCTCCGGGTGCTTGCCCGGCACGAGAAGGCTCATCAGTATGTCGACCGCGTGCTCGCCCTGCGCTTGCGGGGACTGTGAAACTGTCGTGAGCCCGAAGAACTCAGAGAGCTCGTGGCCGTCGATACCCATGATCGAGATGTCGCGAGGCACGACGAGACCGAGATCTCGCGCGGCCAGAATGCACCCGATAGCCATCTCGTCGGACGATGCAAAGATCGCGGTCGGGCGGTGCAACGGATTGCCAAGAAGCTGCTTGGCAGCGTGGTAGCCACCCTGAATGGTGAAGTCGGCCGTAGCGAAGTACTCGGGTCGAGGCTCGATACCGGCTTCGTGCAGAGCCGCTTCGTAGCCGCGGCGACGATTCGTCGGGATGTGAAACTCAAGATCGAAGTCTTCTGAGCCACCAATGTGGGCGATCTTGGTGTGACCGAGGGCCAGCAAGTGGGCGGTGGCAAGGCTCGATACCGCGTCGTCATCCAGCGTGAGGGTTCGCACGCCATCAATCGGTCCACCGACACCAACGGCGGGCCGGTCGAGGGCGTGCAGCCGCTCGACCTCGGCGGCGGAGAGCTTCAGTGACACCGTGATGATGCCGTCGATGCGCTTGCGCTGCAAGAACTCGTCGAACACTTTCTCGCGCTCGGCAACGCTGCCCGAGAGGTTGTAGAGAGTCACGTCGTACCCGTGGCGCATCAGGGCCTGCTGGGCGCCTTCAACAACCGAGGTGAAGAACCAGCGCGTGAGATACGGCACCATGAGCCCGACATTTTTCGTGCGCCCGGATGCCAGACTCGACGCGCTTGACGAGACAACGTAATCGAGTGCCGCCGCGGCTTCGGCGACCTTGAGCCGGGATGCCGCGGAGACCGGACCATTTCCGCTGAGCGCTCGCGACACCGTCGCCGTGGAGACTCCCGCGCGCTCGGCAACGTCTTCGATGCTTGCCATCAGTTGCCCTCCATTGGATGCGAACGAGATCGGATGCCGTTCAGAGCGGCCTCGCCGCTGCTGATTCTAGCGACCGGCATCCAGTCCCGGCTATTCGGTACTCGACCGGTTCAGGCCCGCAGCCACACGGTCGTGTCGGCGGGCAACTCGGAATCGGCGAGGGGAGTGCTGGCCAGCAGCACGTCACCGGCGGGCAGCGGCACTGCGGTGTCGCCGGTATTGGCGTAGACGGCGACATCGCCGCTGCGGAAGGCGAGCACTGCTTCGGAGCCAGATTCGAGCCATTCGAGCTCACCGCTGGCCAGCTCGTGAGCGCGGCGAAGGGCGAGAGCGTGACGGTACAGCGAGAGTGTTGAGGTGTCGTCGTGGCGTTGAATATCGCGGGCGAGAGTTGCCCATTCGGCGGGTTGCGGCAACCACGCGGCATCCGAGGGTCCGAAACCGTACGAGGGCGAAGCAGCCTCCCACGGAATCGGCACACGGCACCCGTCGCGACCGTACCGTTCACCGTTGGTGCGGAACCAAGTGGGGTCTTGGCGGGCCTCGTCGGGGAGATCGATGACCTCGGGCAGCCCGAGTTCTTCTCCCTGATAGATATACGCGCTGCCCGGAAGGGCAAGCATGAGCGCGCTCGCGGCACGAGCACGGCGAAGGCCGAGTTCAGGAATCGGTAGCCCGGCCGAGCGCGGCCCGATGCCGTGACCCTGCGGGTTTTCGGCGGTCAGTGCGAGACGCGACGCGTGGCGCACAACATCGTGGTTCGAGAGAACCCACGTGCTGGGGGCTTCGACCGCGGAGAACGCGCTGATTGACGCGTCGATCACGGAACGCAGCGGGCCGGCAGCCCACGGCGTCTCGAGGTACGGAAAGTTGAAGGCCTGATGCATTTCATCGGGGCGCACCCACTTGGCCATGTCGGTGAGCGGGTCGACCCACGCTTCAGCGGCAAGGATGCGCTCACCCTCGTAGCTATCGAGAATCTCGCGCCACTCCCGGTAGATCTCGTGAACGCCGTCTTGCGCCCAGAACGGCGCGCGGGTTGCGGCGTTGTCGGCATCCGTCGTGCCGGCGCCGCCCATGCTGCCGCCGGCGAGCGGGGCAGTCCAGTCGGGAAGGCCGTCAGCCTTGATCATGCCGTGGGCGACATCCACCCGGAAACCGTCAACGCCACGATCGAGCCAGAAGCGCAACACGTCGCCGAACTGATCGCGAACCCAGCGGTTCTCCCAGTTGAAGTCGGGCTGGGTGCTGTCGAAGAGGTGCAGGTACCACTGCCCGGGCGTGCCATCGGGGTTCGTGGTGCGGGTCCACGCGTCGCCGCCGAACACCGACTGCCAGTTGTTGGGCGGCAGCTCGCCATTTTCGCCGAGACCATCGCGGAACATGTAGCGATCGCGCTCGGGGCTGCCGGGGCCCGCGGCAAGTGCTTCGTGGAACCACGGATGCTCGCTCGACGAGTGATTGGGCACGAGGTCAACGATCACGCGCAGTCCCAGCTCGTGGGCGCGACTCGTCATCGAGTCGAAGTCGTCGAGCGTGCCAAAGAGAGGATCGACGTCGCAGTAATCCGCGACGTCGTAGCCGGCATCCTTCTGTGGCGAGGTGTAGAACGGCGAGAGCCAGACGGCATCGATGCCTAGCTCAGCGAGCTCCGAGAGGCGGTCGCGGATGCCGAGCAAATCGCCCATCCCGTCACCGTTCGCGTCGGCGAATGACCGCGGGTAGATCTGATAAATCACTGCGGAACGCCACCATTCGGTGTGCGGGAGCACGGAAGTCATAGCCGCCACACTATCGCGATTCGCGTCAGAATCTAAGCGCTTCCACATCGTTCTCCCCAATTCTTCCTCCGAAACATCCCGAACTTCCGGAAGAGATGCTTGCTCAATGCTGTCTATAAGAGGTATACATGGAAGCGCTTGCAGTTTGCAATGCTTTCACTGACGAAAGGCAGCCACCAATGAAGGTGACCAAGAGAGGACTGTGGGCCGTAGGCGCGCTCACCGTTACTGCATCCCTCGTTTTGACCGGATGCACAGCAGCATCTGACGACGCAAACAACGCCGCCGGAACCGGCGAAGCGCTAACCGTCTGGGTTGACGCCGACCGCGCCGCCGTGCTGAAAGACGCCGCGGCCGACTTCACCGCTGAGACCGGAGTCGAGGTCAAGCTCGTTCAAAAAGAGTTCGGTGACATTCGCGACCAGTTCGTCGCGCAAGTGCCCACCGGCAAGGGACCGGACATTGTGATCGGCGCCCACGACTGGCTCGGCACGTTCGTGACCAACGGTGTCGTCGCTCCCGTTGAGCTTGGCGACAAGGCTGACGACTTTCAAGCAGTCGGCGTCACGGCCATGAGCTACGAAGGCCAGGTCTACGGTGTCCCATACTCAATCGAGAACATTGCGCTCGTGCGCAACACTGCCCTCGCTCCCAGCACCCCTGCGACCTTCGACGAGATGGTCACGATGGGCGAAGCTGCCGGAACCGAGTACCCGTTCTTGGTCGGCCTCGACCCTGAAGCGGCTGATCCGTACCACCTTTACCCCTTCCAGACCTCGTTCGGTGCTCCCGTATTCGGCACCGACGCAGACGGAGGGTACGACGCTGAAGCGCTCGAAATCGGCAACGCTGGCGGTGACGAGTTCGCCGCCTGGCTCGCGGAACAGGGTGCAGCAGGAGTGCTCAACACGAACATCACTGGCGATCTTGCCAAAGAGAAGTTCGTCGCAGGCGAGGCACCCTTCTACCTGACCGGACCGTGGAACGTTCCCGCCGCCGTCGAAGCAGGCATCGACGTGGCGATCGACCCGATCCCCTCCGCCGGGGGAGAAGACGCTCAGCCCTTCGTAGGCGTGCAGGGCTTCTTCGTCAGCGCCAAGAGCGAGAACGCTCTGGCCGCCAACGAGTTCATCGTGAACTACATGGGCAGCGAAGAAGTGCAGACCGCACTCTTTGAAGTCGGCGGTCGCGCACCGGCACTCACGGCATCCTTCGAAGCGGCTAGCGCTGACCCGATCGTTGCCGGCTTCGGCACCGTCGGTGAGAACGCCGTACCCATGCCCTCGATTCCCGCCATGGGAGCCGTGTGGGAGTTCTGGGGCGTAACCGAAGCCGCCATCATCAACGGTGGTGACCCCACTTCGCTCTGGCAGAAGATGTCGGGCGACATTCAAACCGCTATCGCTGGATAGCGCACGGTGGCCGTCCGTCTGCAAGCGGGCGGCCACTTCCTTCCCCCTTTACTTTCTCGCCGTACAAGCGAACCCCACGTCTTCAACGGAGAACCCTCGTGACGACTTCCCCTCAGACTGACCCCGGACCCCTCCGGCAGTCAGCCCGCTCCAAACGAGCAACCAGAATTGCGGATGCCGCCTCCGGTGGCTGGAAAGTCGTCGCCGCCAAAATTCTCGGCCTCGGTGTCGTCGACGCCATCGCGATCTACTCGCTCTTTGTGCTCGTGCGCAGCGAATCGTGGCTTGTTGCCGGCCTTGTCGCCGCTGTGACGTTGCTCGTCAACTGGATCTACTTCTCCCGCGGCAAGCTGCCCGCCAAGTACCTGGCACCCGGCTTAATCTTTCTCGCGATCTTCCAGATTTTTGTGTTGCTCTACTCGGGCTATATCGCCTTCACGAACTACGGCACGGGCCACAACTCCACCAAAGAAGATGCGGTCAACGCGCTGTTGCTCTCGTCTCAAAACCGAGTCGAGGACTCACCCAGCTACAAGCTGACGGTGCTTGAGCAGCTGGGCGAAATCTCCTTCCTCGTTACCGAACCCGATGGCAGCGTGAGCATCGGTGGCAATGAGCGCCCCCTTGAAGACGTGCGTAACGCGCAGCTCGAGGGCGGAGTCGCCGTCGGGCTCAACGGCTACACCTCGCTCGGCTTCCAAGACATCATCGCGAAGCAAACCGAGATCGCCGCCATCAGCGTGCCCCTCACCGACGACCCCAACGACGGAATGCTGCGCACCCCAGACGGGTCGAGCGCCTTCCTCTACACCTCCTCGCTCGAGTACGACGAGGCCGCGGGCACGATGCGTGACACGAACTCCGGCACCGTCTACTCCGATATCGGCACGGGTGCCTTCACCTCGGATGCCGGCCAAGAGCTGCTGCCGGGATGGAAAATTGATGTCGGCTTCGACAACTTCATTCGCGCATTCAGTGAGGAATCCATCCGTGGTCCGCTGATTAGCGTGACGGTGTGGACGTTCGCGTTTGCCTTCCTTTCGGTGTTCACGACCTTCGCGCTCGGGCTGTTCTTGGCGATCGTGTTCAACGACAAACGGATGAAGAGCCGCAAGTACTACCGGATCATCATGATCTTGCCGTACGCCTTCCCGGGCTTCCTCTCGGCGCTCGTCTGGGCCGGAATGATGAACCAAGAGTTCGGCTTCATCAACACGGTGCTCTTGGGCGGGGCCGAAGTGCCGTGGCTCACAAACGAGTGGCTAGCCAAGGGCTCGGTGCTGTTCGTGAACCTGTGGCTGGGCTTCCCATACATGTTCTTGGTGACGACGGGCGCGCTGCAGGCGATTCCCGAAGAGCTCACCGAAGCCGCGACGGTGGATGGCGCGAAGCCCTGGGCGATCTTCAGATTCGTGAAGTTACCGCTGCTTCTAGTCTCAGTCGCACCGCTGTTGATCTCCTCGTTCGCGTTCAACTTCAACAACTTCAACCTCATCTACATGCTCACCAATGGCGGGCCGCGCGATGTCTCCGCGGGCGTGAATGTTGGTGCCACGGACATCCTGATTTCGATGGTCTACAAGGTTGCCTTCGTGGGAGCCAACCGAGATTACGGCTTGGCGAGTGCCTTCGCGATCATCATCTTCATTCTGGTGGCGGGTATTTCGATCATCAGTTTCCGTCGAACCAAGTCGCTTGAGGAGTTGAACTGAGATGACTACAGCAACTCAGCACCACAATCCGGATGCCGTGATCGACCCGGATGCCGTCGTCGTCGGTCACCCGAAGCGGCCCTTCAAGCGCTACTTCCGCGAGACCGGCTGGCGTCACCTCGTGGGTATCGCCATGTCGATCTTCGCCGCCTTCCCGCTGCTGTACGTGTTTAGCGCCTCGCTCAACCCGGGCGGCACGCTCGTGACGGCCAATTCGCTGTTTTCAAACTTCAGTTTTCAAAGCTACGTCGACCTCTTCAACCGCCCCCAGCAGCCCTACGCAGCCTGGTTCGGCAACACCCTGTTGATCGGCGGAATCTCGTCGCTCGGCACTGTCTTTCTCGGCGCCCTCGCGGCATATGCGTTTTCGCGCATGCGCTTCATCGGCCGACGCGTCGGTCTGCTCACCCTGCTGCTCGTGCAGATGTTTCCGCAGCTTCTCGCGGTCGTCGCGATCTTCTTGCTGCTCTCCGGCATCTCCGAAATCTTCCCCGCAATCGGCCTCAACAGCCAGATCGGGCTCATCATGGTCTACCTCGGTGGCGCGCTCGGAGTGAATACCTACCTGATGTACGGGTTCTTCAACACGGTTCCGTCATCCATTGACGAGGCGGCGAAGATCGATGGTGCCGGTCATGCGCGCATCTTCTTCACGATCATCCTGCGCCTCGTTGCGCCGATCTTGGCGGTCGTCGGTCTGCTCTCGTTTGTGGGAACCACGAGTGAGTTCGTGATCGCGAGCATCGTGCTGATCGACCCCGACAAGCAAACCCTCGCGGTTGGCCTTTACCAGTTCGTGTCGCAAGAGTTCTCGCGAAACTGGAGCATCTTTGCGGCCGGCGCCGTGCTCGCGGCCATCCCCGTGATGACCCTGTTTTTGTTCCTGCAGAAGTACATCGTCGGTGGTCTCACCGCAGGAAGCGTGAAGTAATGGATGCCCTTCTCCCGCATCACGATGGCTCAGCGCTGCACGTCTCTACCCAGACGCCCGCGATCGGCGACACCGTCACGCTGCGCCTTCGCGTGCCGGTCGGCTACGGCCCGCTGAAGGCTGTGCGCGTGCGCGAGAATCCCGACCACGAACCGCGCTGGACGGATGCTCGCCTCACCGGAACCGCCGCCGGCTGGGACTGGTGGCAGGCCGACATCGTGGTCGAGAATCCGCGACATGGTTATCGGTGGTTGCTCGTGCACGAGGCTGGGGCGGGGGCCTCTGAGGCAGAGGCAGCGCCCGCTGGCCGCGGCAACGCTGGCCGCACCGAGTGGCTCAACCAGAGCGGTCTGCACTCGATCGAAACGCTTGACTCCGAAGACTTTGCGCTGCTCGCCACTCCGGCTGCTCCCGAGTGGTTGGCGGAGACCGTGATGTACCAGGTGTTCCCCGATCGCTTTGCCCGGTCATCCGCCGCCGATGCTCACGCCAAGCCCGAGTGGGCGATTGCTGCGCGCTGGGACGAGCCGGTTGACCCGGTGCTGCCCGGCCGCTCGAAGCAGTTCTATGGGGGAGACCTCGACGGCATCACCGAGCACCTCGATCACCTGACCGACCTCGGTGTGACGATGCTGTATCTCACGCCGATCTTCCCTGCGCGCTCGAATCATCGCTACGACGCGTCGAGCTTTGTGGATGTCGATGAGCTGTTGGGCGGGCGCGAAGCGCTGATCCGTCTGGTGGGCGAGGCCCACGCTCGCGGCCTCAAAGTCATCGGTGACCTCACGACGAATCACTCGGGCGACGCGCACGAGTGGTTCCAGGCCGCGCTCGGAAAACCCGATGCGCCCGAGGGGGACTTCTACTACTTCACGAACGATGAGCACACCGAGTATGTCGGCTGGTTGGGCACGCAGAGCCTGCCGAAGTTCAACTGGAACTCGACCGAACTGCGTCGGCGCTTCATCGAGGGTGACGATTCGGTCGTCGCGCACTGGCTCAAAGAGCCCTACAACTTCGACGGTTGGCGCGTGGATGTCGCGAATATGACCGGCCGGATGGGTGCTGAGGATCTCAACGAGGAGGTGCGGCAGATCATCCGTCGCACCATGGAAGACGTGAACCCGGACACGGTGCTGCTGGCGGAGTCGACGAACGATGCCGCGAGCGATCTGCAGGGTGATGCGTGGCACGGGGCGATGACGTATCCCTCGTTCACGCGGCCGGTGTGGGGCTGGCTCACCGAACCCGGTGACACCTCTCACGTCACGGCGGATGGTTCGATCGACCCCGAGGCGTGGTTCTTCGGGCAGCCCATCGGCGGCATTCCGAACTACAGCGCGCGCGACTTCGCGGAGATGACGGTGCGGTTCACGGCCAGCATTCCGTGGCGCATCCGGCTCGGCAACATGAACGCGCTCGACACTCACGACACCGCGCGGTTCCGCACGCATGCGCCGGCCGAAAACGTGCCGCTCGCTTTAGCTCTCTCCGTGACGCTGCCGGGAGTGCCCGTCGTCTTTGCCGGCGACGAGTTCGGTCTCAGCGGTGACGACGGTGAAATGTCGCGCACGCCCCTCCCGTGGGGAACCGAAACCGACCCCGCCGTTGCGCTCACGCTCGACGTTTATCGCCAGCTAATCGCGCTGCGGCGCGAGCTGCCCACGCTCTCGCACGGCGGCCTGCGCTGGTTGCACGTTGCGGATGATGCCCTCGTCTTCGTACGCGAGGATGCCGCCGCCACCGTTCTGGTGGTTGTCGCGCGCTCGCCGCTGACGGTGACTCTGCCAGCCAATGCTCTCGGCGTTGAGCTGGGGGCGGATGTTGCGAGCCCCGCGTTCCTCTCCGGCGACGCGACTCTGGCATCCTCCGCCGCCGGGCTCACGCTCTCGGCGGCCACCCGCACCTGCGCTATCTGGACTTTGCCTGGCGTCGAGTATCCGACGGAACTGGACTAGCAGAGCGTTCCCCACGTCTGGACGCTACTTTAACGAGCTACCAGAAATCTGAGGAAGTCGGTTGTGAGCGTCGTAGCCACACATCGCCTACTTCGCACGTGCCTGAAGTGGATTCTTCGCGGGATTCATTCCAGACACTTTCATTGCAGAGAAAAACTCTCTATTGTTTTATTTGAGATGTTTTCGCTTACTTGCGAAGGAAAGGGGTCCAATGAAAGTCAATCGTGGCTCACGAGTGGCCCTTTGGAGTACCAGTCTGGCGTTAGCTGGCGCTTTAGTCGCCGCACCGGCATTCGCCGAAGGTTCGCGTAGTGGGAGCTTCACTGATGCGAATCCTGGGTTCGCGTCCCAGAGCTGGACGGATCATCAGTACGATAGCAAGAACACTGTTGTTCAATTCAGCGGGTGCAACCTCACCAACGGTACAGCGTTGAGCAGCATGCAGGTCGGGTTGTGGGACCAATGGGGCGCACTCCCTGACGCGCTTGTGGGCTCCTATCGAAACCTCTCGGGTTGTACCAGCTCAACCTGGTACGAAAGCAGTACCTCGTACACGCTCCGAGACAGTTCGTTCTACTGGAAGTTTGGCAAAATTAACGACAGTTTTGCTAATGCTTATCTGAACGGATCCTTCTACGCGTCCTACTAGACGACGTACGGAGTATCTTACTTCTATGCCGATTCGAGCAGAGCAAGTCTCTTTCTCATATGGTAAACGTCGCGTTCTCCACGCGTTAGATCTTGACATACGAGCCGGTTCGACGTTGCTCTTGGGCCCAAACGGAGCTGGAAAATCAACTCTCCTTGAGCTGCTCGCCTCGGTGCGGCGCCCCGCCCAAGGCCTGGTTTCTGTCGACGGAGTCGGCAGCCCAGGTCCTGGGCGACGTGCGTTGCGGGACTATCGGAGCGCCGTGGCGTGGCTCCCACAGACTGTAGTTCCGTACCCGAATCTCACCCTGCGAGAGCACGTCGCATTGGGCGGATGGCTAAAGGGAATGACACGGTCGGATGCATGGACGGCTGCAACGCGAGCGCTTCGGATGGTGTCACTTGCAGACGAGGAAGCTGATCCGGTCAAGACGCTCTCTGGCGGCCAACTCCGGCGGCTTGGTATTGCGGGCGCATTGGTTCACGACGCACGTGTTATTTTGATGGACGAGCCGACAGCTAACCTCGACCCAGCCCAGCGGCATAACTTTCGTTCTCTACTGGGCCAGTTGGGCGACGAACGAACGATTGTCGTTTCTTCCCACGACACAGAAGATGCGCTCACGGCATTTCGATTTGTCGTGGTGTTAAACGATGGACAGATCCGCTTCGCAGGAACGATGACGGAATATGTCGATGCAGTTGAATCTGGCGGGAACGATGCTGAGCGTGTACAAAAAGCCTATATCTACTGGGCAGGTACGGTTTAGTGTTTAGGCCTATCTTTCCGATTATCACGCACCCGGCGACGTTGTTGTTCTTACCTTGGTTGGTCTTAGTTGTACTCTATGCCGCACTGCAGGGACCACGTGCAGACGCAAGCGGCTATTGGGTCGGAGTAGTTAGCTCGGCAACTGTGTTTACGATGTTTTCGTGCACGTTCGCCGCACTCTCTTCAGCTTTGGTGGCGAGCCGCGCACGCCGGGGACTCATTCTGAGGTTGTCTCCGGTCCGCTCGGGTATAGAGATCGCATGGTCGTCATTGTGGCCGAGCCTTGTGTTGGCAGTTGTGCTGCAAGCCGCCGGACTCGTTGCGGCTGCGAGCGGCTCGTGGGGATCCCCGGGGCGGTTCCCGATCGAGGTTATTGTGGCTTGGCTGGGGATGATTAGTTTCCATGCAGCTATGGGGTACGGTATCGGGCTGCTTTTGCCAGCAGCCGCGTCCGGACCGTCGGCATTGGTCTTGTCCTATGTGTGGTTGGGATTCACCTGGGCAGTGTCGTTCATCCCACTTCGGTATCTTTCCGGACTGGCCATCTCCGGCTGTTGTACGGTCTACGCTGAACTGCCTTGGCAGGCCCCGTTTGCTGTGCTTCTATTCTCGAGTGGAGGCGTGCTTTGTTTGCTTTGGCTGATTTCGATTACACGCCATAGCAAGCATAGAGTGGGCAGCGTAGTCGGAGCACTGAGCGTTTTAATGGCGTCAACTCTTGTGGCGCTCACTATCGCCAAGGATCTTGGACCCTACCCGTCGCCTCCAAGGAGCCAAGCTGACCTGCTCTGCGTTCAGTCAAGTCCTGCGGAAGTGTGTCTTTTTCCTGAACAACTTTGGGACACGGTTACAGACCCAGTAGATGTAATATCAGATGCTCTGACTAGGCTCAAGGACGCTGGAATCGATACTCCTGAGCGTGTCTCTGGCTCCTTAACTGACGTCGCACCTGGCACGTTGAGCGTGATTTATCGCCGCGACTTCAGCTCAGAGGCTGTCGTTCGTTCGCTCGTCTCATCGATCACCCCTCAGCGCGAGGAAGGCGACGTCTGCGACAGGGATGACAGGGATGCAATGCCTGCGCTGCTCGTGTCCGACGTGGCAGACGCAGCCCTATACGTACTGGCTAGTGGCCGCGATGATGCTTTGGCTGGCGGCATAGATCCTTCAACTTCGGACTCGGTTTCCGCACTTCTCGCGCTTGACGAAGGGAGCCGAGTGCGCTGGCTTGATGATGCCATCGATGCCCTAGGTGACTGCGGGCGGGCGTTACCTGAACTTCCGATTGTGGACTGATGATGCTGTGGTTCTCTAAAACAATGCGGATAGGGGTGGTCTTACCCTCGATGGTCCTGCTCGGGGTCGCCTCGGCTCTCGTTCTCGACGGAGCGATTTCAGTTCCTGTGATTGATATCGGTTCTGCGTTTGGGATGCTCCCCCTGACTGCCGTCATCCCTCTCCTTGCAGTCATAGGCCTTGGAGTCCTACAATCTCTCGCTTCCCCTCTCTTGGCGGCAACCTCTTCCAGAAATCACGCGAACTTGCTTATCGCGTTCGCTGTAGGCGCGACTGTGCTCTATGCGGTCTCATACTTCACCGCACTGTGGTTGCGTGGGGGCGGTTCTGATTTCGCAGCACCTAGAAATATGCTCGCGTACACCGCGCTTCTCTTTTTCGGGCAGGCGTTGTTCGGGCTCAAAAGAGCACCAACTGTCCCCGCATTCTACTTAGTGATCAGTACCATTTTCGGTCGCGTTCGAGGCGAGGTACAGCCATGGGCTTGGCCAGTGCTGCCAGCGAGTGGGAGTGACGTACTGCTAGCTTGCGTTGTCCTGTTGGTTTTCTCGGTGTTTGCTATGCGCTCCGCACAGCGATTTGGTGAACGGTTTTACGGGTGACGCATCAACCGCCCGCCGACCGCGCCATTCTTTCTGCTCTGAGGTCACGCTAGGCGGCGTCCTGTTCATCGCGACGTCTTCCACAGCCGCCCTACGGGCAACTAAACAAGGCACCTCGCTGCGTTGTGCAGTCGATTGGGTGAATGCATCAGGCGCGGTCGGCGCCGGCCAATTCTGGAGTGTCCGCGCCGTCAAAACTCATGTGGATAACCCTGCTCAGCTCGTCCAGACCGATTTCGCCCTCCACGACTACGCGTGGTTGGTCGATCGTTCAGATTTTGACGACCGCGAGGTGTCGTTTCTGATCGTTGACGATCAGAGCGCACCATTCACTCTTCCGTCGGTTGCCGAGCGGCTGGCCTCGACCACGATCGACTGCGGCCGCTTTCAGATCATCGACTACAGCCCGGCTAGCCTTACGCGACCGTAACGTCGATGAGCACCTTGCCGACGGCTCCGCTCTCAACGAGAGCGTGGGCATCCGCAGTCTGCTCCAGTGAGAAGCGGTGCAGCGGCAAGCCGGTCTCTTCGCCGATGCGGAGCGCACCATCCGCGAGCGCGATGTTGATGGTGTCGCCGGCGGCACGAATCGCGTCGATGCCGACGGTGTAGAGCAGCACGAATTGGTAGCGCACGTTGAGGGCGAAGTGACGGCGCACATCGAGGGTCACTTCGTCGCCGCCGTTGTTGGCATAGACAGAGATAGAGCCGCGGTTGCGGATGACCGCGAGGTCGAGCTCCGCGTTCTGGGCGGGGGCGACTTCAACGACCTGATCGACGCCTTCGGGCGCAATCGCCCGGATCTGCTCAACGACGTCGGCGTCGGTATAGGTGAGCACATGGTGAGCGCCAGCGGCGGTAGCGAGCGCCGCTTTGGTCGGTCCGCTCACGGTCGTGATGACGGTCGCGCCGGCCCAGCGAGCAAGCTGAATCGCGGCATGACCGACAGCGCCGGCTCCACCGGCAACGAGTACGACCTTGCCGCTGAGAGCGGTCGGATGCAGTTCGTCGGGTCCGTCTTCAGCAACGGTCAGCGCGCGGTACGCGGTAATCGCGGGAACGCCCATGCTCGCGCCCTGGTCAAAGCTTGCGCTCGCCGGTAGCGCGAAAACACGTTCGGCAGGCAGCACAGCCTGCTCTTGGCTCGAGCCGCTGTTCGAGCGTTGGTACGCCGCAAGGGCGAGCCACACGCGGTCGCCAACGCTGACATGCTGCACGTCATCGCCCACTGCTTCAACGATGCCGGCACCATCCTGGCCGGGAACAACCTCATCAAAAGGCAATGCCTGACCGGATGCCGCACCGCGCCGTGACTTCCAGTCAGTCGGGTTCACCCCGCTCACGACGATGCGCACACGCACTTCGCCGGTTCCGGGTTCGAGCGTGGGCCGCTCAACCAACTGAAGTACAGAGGGGTCGCCGGTCTCGCGGTAAACAATTGCTCTCATGCCTAGGTCAACAGGCCAGCGCCCCCGCAGAATTCCGAAACTCAGTAGATCAGCATCCGAGCTCCGACTGCGGTTGGCCGCGGCACGCGAGAAAATCTAGTGTCCGGGGATCGCGCTCCACGGTGCCCGCATGGTGCGCACGAAGGAGTACATCACGAGGGTGGGGTGGTGGTGTTCGAGGGCGTAGAAGATGCGCTCGCCGCTGAGGGTGACGCCGATGGTCTCCCACATTTTGGCTTCAGTGCCCTTGTCGAGCTGAAGGAGGTCGGCGTAGTTGTCGTCGAGCAGCGCGACACCGGCGGTCACGATTTCCCACGCGATTCCTTCGCCCCAGAGCTTCTTAGCCGACTCGTAGACCGGGTCGGTGGGGTCAATCGGGTCGTGTTCGCCAGCCGGCAGCGGGATCGTGTATTCGGCGACCATCGCGGCCTGGTCGTCGGCGAACCAGCGCAACACGATCTTCACGGCGCGGGTGGTGCTGAGCGGCGAGAGCAGCGGGGCAAGATCGGCGGGAAGTTCGATCGTTTCGGCCGTCAAGATCTCGACCGAGGGCGTGTAACCCATATGCGCGAGCACTTCACCGTACGAGACACTCGCCTCGAAGCGAGCG
Source organism: Salinibacterium sp. 10G20-15 (assembly GCF_057365065.1). Lineage (NCBI taxonomy): Bacteria > Bacillati > Actinomycetota > Actinomycetes > Micrococcales > Microbacteriaceae > Salinibacterium > Salinibacterium sp. 10G20-15. The sequence goes on along the minus strand of NZ_CP195118.1, from coordinate 771,542 downwards.
CTCAATCGCAGAGCAACCGGGTCAACGACGGTCGCGGCACCTTGGCTGCGAATCACAATTCCCTGACGCTCCAACTGCGCGAGCGCCACCCGAACCTGGGGGCGGCTGCAATTCAACCACTCGGCAAGCTTGAGCTCGCCGGGCAGTAGAAAGTTGGAGTCACGGGCCGCTTCCCGCACATGGCGAAGCACGCCACTGAGAATTCGCTCGTCTTCTGTGAGCGAACCGGTGACGATGCGGCCTTCGGGGACCGTAATTTCCATGTGCGCTCCTATGCGGCGATCGACTCTCGAGCGGCCACAAAAGCCTCAACGCAACGGCTGATGTCCTCGCTTGAGTGTCCAGCCGACAACTGTACGCGAATACGAGCTTTGCCCAACGGCACAACGGGATACGAGAAAGCGATCACGTAGACGCCGAGCGCGAGCAGGGCATCCGCCATGGCAACAGCTTCGTGCTCGTCGGCAAACATGACCGGAATGATGGGATGCTCGCCCGGCAGTAGCGTGAACCCGGCCTCGGCCATTCCGCTGCGGAACTGTTCGGCATTGGCCTTCAGCTTGGCGCGGCTCTCGGCGCCTTCGGCCACGAGGTTGAGCGCTTCGATGGAGCCGGCGACCACCGAGGGTGCGACGGCATTCGAGAACAGGTACGGCCGTGCGCGCTGGCGCAGCAGCTCGACGATCTCGGCGTGAGCGCTGATGTAACCACCGGATGCTCCGCCCAGCGCCTTGCCGAGCGTGCCCGAGATGATGTCGACGCGGTCGGAGACGCCACAGTGCTCGGGCGTTCCGGCTCCGGTCTCACCGACGAAGCCGACAGCGTGCGAGTCGTCAACCATGACCATCGCGTCGTACTGCTCGGCGAGGTCGCAGATCGCTTCGAGGGGAGCGAGGTAGCCGTCCATCGAGAAGACGCCGTCGGTGACGATGAGGCGACGGCGGGCATCCTTCGCGGCAATCAGCTGCGCTTCGAGGTCGGCCATGTCCCGGTTCTTGTAGCGGTAGCGAGCCGCCTTCGAGAGGCGAACGCCGTCGATGATCGAGGCGTGGTTGAGCTCGTCCGAAATCACGGCATCCTCAGCACCGAGCAGCACCTCAAAGATGCCGCCGTTGGCGTCGAAGCACGAGGGGAAGAGGATGGTCGCCTCCATGCTCAGCAGCGCCGAAAGCCGGTTCTCGAGCTCAACGTGCTGGGTCTGAGTGCCGCAGATAAAGCGCACACTCGCCATGCCGAAGCCCCACTCGTCGAGGGCATTCTTGGCGGCGGCCACGAGGCGCGGGTGGTTGGCAAGGCCGAGGTAGTTGTTGGCGCAGAAGTTGAGAACGGGCTTGCCGCCCGCTTCCACATGCGCCGCCTGCGCAGTGTCGAGCTGGCGCTCGGTCTTGTAGAGGCCAGCCGAGCGGATCTCGCTCAGGGTGTCGTTGAGTTGGTCGCGAACTGTTCCGTACATGATGTGCTCCTGAAAGTTGTGGGGTTGTGGGCCGGTGGGGCCACGATCGCTGGGGTCGAGATTGCTGGGGCCGGGGCCGGTGGCGAAAGCGACGGGCGCTACGACCAGTCGATGATGACCTTGCCGCCGTTTCCGCGGCGAGCGGTCGCGAACGCTTCTTCCCACTGTTCGGCGGGGAAGCGGTCGGTCACCACGGCAGAGACATCCAAACCGGTGTGCACCATGGCGTTCATGGCGTACCAGGTCTCGAACATTTCGCGGCCGTAGATGCCCTTGATGGTGATCATGTGGGTCACGACGGTGGCCCAGTCGATGCCGATGGGTTCGGCGGGCAGGCCGAGCATCGCAATGCGGCCGCCCTGATTCATGTTGCTGATCATCTCGGGCAGCGCGGTGGGGTGACCGCTCATTTCGAGCCCGATGTCGAAGCCCTCTTTCATGCCGAGCTGTTCTTGAGCTTCAGCGATGCGGGTCGTCGAGACGTTAATCGCGAGGTCGACGCCCATGTCGCGGGCGAGCTGCAGGCGTTCTTCATTCACGTCGGTCATCACGATGTGGCGAGCGCCAATGTGGCGAGCAACCTTCGCGGCCATGAGCCCGATCGGCCCGGCACCCGTGATGAGCACGTCTTCGCCGACCATCGGAAACGAGAGTGCGGTGTGCACAGCGTTGCCGAGGGGGTCGAAGATGGCGGCAAGCTCGGGGTCGATGTCGAGTGGATGCGCCCAGACGTTCTGTTCAGGAATCACGACGAACTCGGCAAAGGCGCCGTCGCGGTTTACACCAATGCTTGACGTGAATTTGCAGAGGTGGCGGCGGCCGGCACGACAGTTGCGGCAGTGGCCGCACACGACGTGGCCTTCGCCGGAGACGAGGGCGCCGACCTCGACGGAGGTCACTCCTTCGCCCAGCTCAACAACGTGGCCCGAGAACTCGTGGCCGGGGATGAGCGGCGCGTTGATGGCGCCAGCGGCCCACGCATCCCACGATTCAATATGCAGGTCAGTGCCACAAATTCCGGTGCGGGCAACCCTGATTTTCACCTCGCCGCGACCGGGCGATGGTTCGGGGCGTTCGGCCAATACGAGGCCTGGTCCGGCCTTGTCCTTGTAGAGGGCTTTCATCGTTGATTCCTCTCAGGCGGCGCGACAGGGCGCGTGGTGTGCGCTTGTGGCGCACCTCATTCGACGTGTCCGCTGCTGTGTTTCAGGGTACCGCCACTTGTTTACAAGTGCGACTCTTCTGCTAGCGTCATACAAATCATAAGTTGAAGGAGCCATTCGTGACCGAAATATCCCAGCGCATCGAGGGAATATCGCTATGGGATGGTACGGCCGCGCAGGGCATTGGTTCTCTCAGCTGGACAGGTGACCGGATCGACGCGGTAGAAACCGTGAACGAGGCCACGGCCACCGATTCGGATGCCGCAACCACGGCATCCGAATACAGCGTGATTCCCGGGGCAGCGCGCGGTGTAGTCCCGAAATATGCGCTCTATATACTGAACGCGTGATGGGTACTGCACGGCTAGCGATGATGGGCGTGCTTGCGATCGCCATCGTGGTCAACATCGTTCAGTTCGCGGGGATAGACGAGGTTGCCCCCGATAATTACGAAGCAATCCACCGCAAACCAAGCTCAGACATTGTGGATATTTCGTCCCGAAGCGCCCCGGTGAACCGTGCCTACGGTCTGCCTTGGGCCATCGCCGCGCAGCAACCCGGGGCAGAAGTGCTGGTGTCGGCAGATGACGAAAGTGCTCTGGTGAGCCTGAGGGCTTTCATCTTGGGGTTTGGCAAAGCCAGAACCGTATCGCTTGCCTCTAGTTCTTTGCACGATCTCACCTCGCTCGAGGAACTACGTGCCGATCCGAGAATCCGCTCGGTGGAACGAATCGTGAGTGATGGCCATGGCCACCGCCTCGAAGACTCGTTTTACCTCCGCGGAGATTGTTCCGACGATGCAGCCCCGGAACTCGCCGTGGGCCACCTTCCTCTCGACGCTGAAACCGCGGCGGATACGCAAAGCAACACGGGCTTGGCGCTCGTGGTTGTCGACAATTGTCTTCTGCCGAATGGCGGGCTCAGCGAATGATTCTTGAAGTTGTCTTTGTGCTGGCGCTCATTCTGGGCGGTGCGGCTCTTGTTCAGGTTGCCGGCGCTCGGGGGCTCGGGGTTCCGATCTTGGGGGCGGTCACTGGCCTCGCGCTCTATCTCTGCTTCACCGCGTTTCAGGTTCTGACTCCCGTCACGAGCTCGCCGCTGCTCACGCTGATTCTCACCGTCTCGATCCCGGGCGCCGTGTGGGGCTGGCGCCGGTTCCACGGTGCCGACCTTCCGCTTCGCCCGCTCTGGGCAAGCATCATCGTGGCTGGTGTGATCGGTGCCGTGGTGTTCTTCCGTGCGATGCCTCAGGTGGCGTGGTCAAACGACAGCCTCAACTACTTGCTCAACGGCTCTCTGATCGCGAGCAATAACATCACGATCGCTTCGACTGCTCTGTTGCCCAAGCGACTCATCGGAGTGCCGGGGCTTCACGCGGTGGCGAACCTCGGCGGGGAGCTTTATGTTCAGTCGATTACGCCGCTGATTTCGGCGCTCGTGCTTGCTCTGCTGGGGTGGATGGTATGGCAATCGCTCTCGACTCACCTGAGCAGGAGGGCGCTAGTTCTGCTCATCGGTGCCGGGCTGCTGTTCCTGGTGTCGATGAACCGTTTCGTGTTCCACGCCTTCTATCTCAATGGGCACTTGCTGTTCGCGTTGTTCATGCTCGTGGTGGTCGGTGGCGGTTGGATGCTCGTCTCCCGCGATTCCGTGAGCAAAACTGCGCTCATTACCGCGATGAGTCTCGCCGTCGGAGCCCTCATTTTTATCCGCGCGGAGTCATCCATTCTCGTCGCTCTGATGCTGTTACCAATCGTTGTCGATGGTTCGGTGAGCAGACTGCACAAATCGATTCTGCTGGCTGTCTTGGGCGTGGCGACGGTGGGATGGCAATCATTCATGGCCGCGGTTTACCTCGCACAACAGCAACCAGTGGGGTTCGAGATTTGGGGTCTCCTCGGGCTTGGCGTCGCCATTCTTGCCGTCATTCCCTTGCTCGGATGGACCGCGCTCATGAACCACGGTCGCTGGGTGTTGTTACTTGCCGAGGGCATGCTGTGGCTGGCCCTGATTGTTCTCGCGGTTCGCAACCCCCAAATTCTGGCAGACAGCCTCAAGGCCACGTTCGCGAACGTAGTTGAAGGCGCTGGCTCGTGGGGGCTATCTCTCCTGTTTATCGCGGCGCTGCTTGTGCTGGCGTCGTTCGTCGCCGTTCCCCACAGCGTTCACTTGCGTTTTCCGCTGACAAGCTTCATACCCTTAGGGTTCCTGTTGGCGTATCTGCGTGATGCGGCGTATCGCGTGGGGGACGGTGACTCCCTCAATCGCATGTGGATTCAGCTTCTTCCCGTTGCGCTCTTCTACATACTGATTGCTCTCGGCGTGGGCCAGTGGCGCCGTAGGTCTGCCGCAGCAGCTCCTGTTCCGGCAGGGGTGACGCCACACACGCAGTCGCTATAGTTACTGTGGCGTTGCAGTGCCCGGATCAAGTGGAGCGGATGCGACGCCTTTTGCGTTCTGGAGTGCGGAGAGAACTTGCTGAAGAAACTGAAAGCTATCGCGACGAATCTGTTGGCGATTACGTGGATTCGACGAACGTACGAACTCGTCAATCGTGTCTTCCTCGAAACCTTCGGTTCGAGCCGAATCCTGTCGCACTTCTTCTATACATTCGCGTTCTTGGCTTTCAATCGAGAGCAGGCAGCGGTGCTGCGCGGCCGCCGCAATTACTATCGCAACAAGAACCAGGACCGCACTACCAGGGTAGAGCTTCGCCGAAACATCCACCGTCTCGAGAAAGGCATCATCATGATGCCACGCCGTGACATATTTGCGCGCGACTACATCACCGAAACGGTGGAGTTCTATGAGCTGGCCGCACGCCAATGCTCTACCGACCCCGACTCACTCGAAACAAGTGAGGTCGAGTGGGCGCACAATGTGCTCGCGGAGTATTTTCGCGTGAGCACCGGCTCAGACCCCGTGGTGGACGCTGCACGCGCACGATTCACCAAACTCGGCTACGCGCCCGCCACGATGGACAAGGTGCCCTACGCCAAGAAGAACCTGTCGGAGATCAGCTATGAGCAGCTCCATGAGCTGTCGATGCAACGGCGCTCGGTGCGCTGGTTCGAACAGAAGCCGGTGCCGCGCGAATTGGTCGACAAGGCTTTGATCATCGGCCGCCAGGCCCCCACGGCGTGCAACAGGCTTCCCTATGAATTCCGCATCTTTGACGATCCCGAGATGGTCAGGACTGTTGCCGGCTTGCCGTTTGGCGCCGCTGGGTATGCGCAGAACATCCCGACCATCATTGTGGTTGTCGGCAAGCTCGAGAGCTATTTCAGTCCGCGCGATCGTCATGCGATCTACATCGACTCGTCGCTGGCGGCAATGTCGTTCATGTATGGTCTCGAGACCTTAGGTCTGAGCTCGAGCGTGATTAACTGGCCAGACTTCGAACCCCTTGAAGCGAAGATGCAGAAGACGCTGGGTCTTGACGTGACAGACCGCGTGATCATGTTGATCGCGGTCGGATACGCCAACCCCGACGGTCTCGTACCGTACTCGCAGAAGAAGGAACTCGACACCTTCCGCTCCTACAACCGGTTGCGATGACGACGCCATCACCCTCGGGAGGGCGCAAGCGACTGTTGCGCTGGGGACTCACCATTGTTGTTCTGTCGTTAGTCGCCGCATTGTTCTGGCGAGCTCTCGCCGACAACTGGGGTGAGGTTCGGGCTCAGAACCTGCAGTTCAGTTGGCTCATGGTCGCGGCCGTCGTTCTTTTTGCTGCGGCGGTTCCGGTTTCAGGGTTGTTGTGGGGTGCAATCGTCAACCGACTGAGTCCCGTACCAACAGTGACACCCCGTGAGGCCATGGCGGTGCATTCAGCATCGTGGCTTCTCAAGTACATTCCCGGTCAGGTTGGCTCGTTGCTTAACAAAGTGATCTGGGGAAAGAAACGCGGAATTGGCCGAAGCATTATGGTGATCTCTTTCGTCTATGAGAACGTGTTCCTGCAGGTGTCATCAATTGTGCCAAGCGCAGCGATTCTGCTGGTGAGCGTTGGTCTGGTCATCTTCCAAGACAATCCCGTCACAGTGCTGCTCCCCATCTTGGCTCTTATTCCACTGCTCATGGTTCTGGATCGTCGGCTCTTCCACCCGGTGCTCAACTTGGGAGCCAAGCGCATCCTCAATCAAGAGCTTCCGCGCGAATACTTCCTCCCTCCGGCGGCGGTCGGTAGCTACCTCGTTGGATTTGTGGCGCCGCGTGTCATCAACGGTGTCGGCTTCGTCCTCGTCGCATCGTCGTTTCTTAACCTCGCGCCATCCGCGTGGCTTCCGCTCGCGGCGACGTACGTGCTCGCTGGTGCCATTGGCATCCTTGCCGTGTTCGTGCCGAGTGGGTTAGGCGTGCGGGAAGCAGTCATCTTCGTCTTTGCTCTGCAATTCATGACGCCCGCGCAAGCCGTCATCCTGTCGCTCTTGGCTCGGTTGCTTAGCACCGTTGCGGATGCTGTGGTCGCGCTGTTTTACGGAATGCTGACTCTGTGGCTGAAGCGTCGACCTCCTCGACTGAATTTGAGTGGATGATTGAGATCAGCCCGCTGCGTTTGTTTACCTCGACGCTCTAAAGTTCGCACCACACCCCTTTTACTTCTGGAGATGGTTTTCGCGTGAAAGTTTTTGTTCAGATCCCGTGCCTGAATGAAGAGATGACTCTTCCGCTGGTGTTGGAGTCGATTCCACGCGAGATTCCGGGGGTAGACGAACTGCAGATTTTGGTCATCGATGATGGCTCAACCGATCGCACTGTCGAGGTGGCGCGAGAGCATGGCGTCACTCATTTTGTGCGTCATTCCGGTAACCGCGGGCTCGCACGCTCGTTCTCCGACGGGGTGAGTTACGCGCTCGCTCAGGGTGCCGACATCGTCGTCAACACGGACGGCGATAATCAGTACCCTCAAGACCGCATCCCCGACCTCATCGCGCCGCTCATGAACGGTTCTGCCGACATCGCTATCGGCGACCGCCAAACGGCCACCATTGCGCACTTTTCGCCATTCAAGCGTTTGCTTCAGCGTTTTGGAAGCCGCGTTGTCAATATGGCTGCGGGCACTGACGTTCCGGATGCCGCGAGCGGGTTCCGAGCGTACTCCCGCGAGTCTCTGCTGCGACTCAACGTCGTCACCGAGTTCAGCTACTGCATGGAAACCATCATTCAGGCCGGGCACAAGCGTATGCGTTTGGCGAGCGTGCCGATTGAGACGAATGCAAAGACTCGTGAATCGCGACTCTTTTCGTCGATGTGGCAGCATGTGGGCGAATCCGCTCGCGCGATCATCCGCAGCTACCTCATGTTTCGTCCGCTGGCATTCTTCCTTCCCTTGGGTACCGCGCTGACGATCGCGTCGCTCATTCCCTTCGTTCGCTACTTGATTTTGTGGCTCTCGGGCACGTCGGGTGACCACATTCAGTCGCTAATTTTGGGCGCTGCGCTACTCGTGGGCGGACTATTGAGTTTTGCGCTTGGCTTGCTCGCTGACCTGATGCGGATCAACCGCATTCTGCTCGAGGACTCTATGGAACGCACGAAACGAATTGAGTTTGGTCCCGGCTACATGGCCATGAAGCAGAAGGGCCAGTTGAACAAATGACCGCACCCCACATCACCATTATTGGCTCCGCTCTCGCGGGAAACAAGGGCGCCTCGGCGATGCTCGAGAGCGCGATTCAGACGCTGAGCCCGCGCGTGCCCGGTGTTGGTTTCACGCTTCTCAGCATGTATCCCGAAGAGGATCGCGCCCAGAATGTGTACGAGAACCTTGAGATTGTGGCCGCCCAGCCGCGTCAACTTGGTGTGACCATCAACTCGCTGGCACTGCTGTACCGCATCCTTCCGCCCCTGCGCCCCGTGCTCCGCCAACGCTCACAAGCGATTGGTGCCTTGGCAAAGTCGCAGATTCTTCTCGACCAGGGTGGCATCACCTTCACCGATGGTCGTGAGAAATTTCTGCTCTACAACGTCGCATCCATTCTCCCGGCGATGTTCGTCAAGACTCCTGTATTCAAGTGCGCCCAGGCAATCGGCCCGTTCACGAATCCCATCAACCGTCGGGCAGCACGATTCTTTCTGCCCCGGGTGCACACGATCGTCACGCGCGGAGCTAAGACGCACGAGTTCGCTGAGGGGCTCGGCCTCACGAACCTCAGCGCGGGCGCCGACTACGCCTTCTCGCTGGAACTCGACGGTACCGAGAGCGATGAGGTTTCGAGGCAGTTCGACATGTCATTCTTCGAGTCGGGAACCGTCGTTGGCTTGTCTCCGAGTGTGGTCCTGCAGAAGAAGGTCGATGCTCGTGATGCTGACTACATTGGTCAAACCGCCGACTTCGTCAAGCACTTGTTGGCGTCGGGCCGCAAGGTTGTTCTCCTTCCCCATAGCGCCCGAGAGGGCTCCTCAAAGACCCACAACAATGATCTGCCGTTGTGTCGTGCCATTGTCGAACGAGTGGGTGCCAACGAGAACCTTCTCTTCATCAATAACGAGCTACCTTCGCAGCAGCTTCGTTACATCATCGGCGAATGCGATCTCTTTGTGGCGAGCCGCTTCCACGCGATGGTTTCCGCGCTGGCAATGGCCGTACCCACTCTCGTGATCGGGTGGAGTCACAAGTACCAAGAAGTGCTCGAAATGTTCGACGCCGAAGAGTGGGCGATGCCGCATAGTGACGCTGAACTCGGGTCTCTCGTGAAGCGCTTCGAAGAACTTGCCGGCGCTCGCGCCGAGGTGGCGGCATCGCTCCGGACACATTTGCCCGCGGTTCGTCGCCGCTCGCTCGCTCAGGCGGATCTCATTGCGAAGATAGTCGCTGACCAAACGGCATAGACCTTCGTCGCCATCGGGCCCCGCTAATGGTGGTGAACGTGCTCTTCGCTGATGTGGCTTTCGGGTTCGATCTGGAACGTGGAGTGCTCAATGCTGAGCTCAAAATGCTCGGCAACGCACTGTTGTAATGCGGGCAACATTTCAGCGGCGTGACCGTCACTAAAGCACGAGTCGTCCACGATGACGTGCGCTGTGAGCACAGGCAAATCGGATGAGATGCGCGTGATGTGGAGATCGTGCACGTCGGTGACGTGGTCCATTTCCATGATGTGGGCGCGCACTGCTTCGGGGTCGATGCCCTGCGGCGTGGACTCCAAGAGCACGCCAAGGCTCGCTTTGAGCAGAATGATGGTGCGGGGCACGATCAGAAGGGCGATCAGGATGCCGACCACGGCATCCGCCTGATACCAGCCGAAGAGTGCGATCACGATGGCGCTGAGGATGACACCGACCGAACCCAGCGCATCGTTGACGACCTCAAGAAAGGCGGCCCTCATGTTGAGGTTTGATTTGCGCCCGCTCGTGAGCACGACCATGGCGGCGAGGTTGGCGAGAAGGCCGATGATTCCGAAGATTACGAGGCTGCTGGCGTGAATCTCGGGGGGATCGAAGAGGCGGCGCACACCTTCAATGAGGGCATAGATGCCGACGGCGAACAGAAGGCTCGACTGCGCCATTGCGCTGAGAACTTCTGTACGTTTGAGCCCCCACGAGTGTTTGTTGGTGGCGGGGCGCTGCATGAGGCCGGCTGCGATGAGAGCCATGAACAGCCCGGCGGAGTCGGTCAGCATGTGCGCGGTATCGACCAGTAGCGCGAGGCTGCCGGTGACGATGGCACCGATGGCTTGGGCGATGACGACGCCGACGGTAATGATGAAGGCGATCAGTAGCCGGGTGCGGTTGTTGGTACTCGCCCCGTGGTCGTGCCCGGCGCCCATTATGGAGCTCCGTCGGCGGTGCCTGTCGGCAGTTCCAGTGCCGGAGAGCCCACAAAGGACGCGTCGGTGAATCTGCTCATGCCGCGATTCTAGTTGGCCGATCTGGGGATGCCACGGGCTGTGACGACTATGACGAGGCGTTCCCTAAATCTTGGGCTTAGTGGTTGACTGGCTCAGTTGGAACTGGCGCTGGTGGCGGGCCTTGGCTTCGTCGAGGGTGGCGCACGTGCCTAGCGGGCGAGCGCGATGATCAGTGATGAAGAATTCCCCGGCGGCGCTGCGCTCGATCATGCCAGCGAACTCTCCGGCCGCGTTACCGACCCACAGTCCTGATTGGATGGTCGTCCAAGCCACGGTGGGACGTGCTCGGTCTGCTGAACCTTCGGTCGGCCGGGGTGCGGCAATCGTCATAGTTTTCTACTCCTTCGAGTTCACACTATTGAAGACCTCAGACACTGCGAGTTTCGTTCCACCGCAGTGCGGTTGTGCTCTTTCCCGATTCAACTCCTCTTAGGGCAATCTGTCGAGACCTCATCCGAGCATTAGTAGGTTTTTCGAAGAATTCCTGCTCAGTCGTGCATGAGCGGCTCTTCTTCAGCAGAAAGAGGGGTCGCCACTGTCGCATCCTCCAGCATTTTCTTGCGACCGATCAAGAACCAACTGAGGGGACCGACGATGGTGATGACTAAGGAAATTCCCACCCAGGCCGCAAGTTCGATCGCGCGGAGCTTGTCACGGTTGCGGTACAGGGAGACGAGCGCGAGAACAGAAATGGCCAGCGAGCTCAAAGCCAGCACTAAGAAAAAGCCGATGTAGGCGATCCAGAACACCATCATGAAAATCACCGCGAATGCTGCTGATGCTTCGGGTCCGCCGTTGCTGACTGCTGCGAGAATGCTCATGCTGCAAGGGTACCGGGCCAAAGAATTGCGTGATACCCCGCACCGGGACGCCGCGTCGTTGCGTCGTGCGCAATAAACCTGCCCGGCTGCGGTCGGGCGCGAAAGTGGCTATCCGGCGCCGCTCACCGGGAGTTATCATCGACTAAGAGTGGCTCGGAGCAGTGCTGATCGTTGCCGAACACTCGACTGAGTCGCTTTCTGCGGTGGCGATTCGGTCTAGTAGCGGCCGGGGCCCAGGGCCCGAGGCGCATCCGATTGGCATTTCCTATTTCTCGTTTCAGAAAGCTGCCATGACCCCGACCGACTCCATTCTGCGTGGCTACTTGAGTGACAACGCTGCTGGTGCTTCACCGCAGATTCTGGATGCTGTAGTCGCGGCATCCGCCGGCCCTGCGGCCCCCTACGGAAACGATGCGCTCACGGCTCAGATGCGCGCCAAGATGGCGGCTGCGTTCGAGTGCGAGCTCGACGTCTTTGCGGTGGGCACGGGCTCCGCAGCGAACGGTATCGGGCTTGCGGCTCTGACGCGCCCGTGGGGCAGCATTCTTGCTCACCGCGACAGCCACATCCAGAACGATGAGGCCGGCGCTCCCGAGTTCTTTAGCGACGGCTCAAAGATCGTGTTGCTCGGCGGGGAGCACTCCAAGATTGACCCCGATGAACTACGCGCAGCTGTGAAGGTGGGCGTGGGTGACGTGCACAGTGTTCAGGCCTCCGTACTCAGCATCACTCAGGTCACCGAGACGGGCAGCGTTTACACGATAGACGAGTTGCGCGTTCTGACGAGCATTGCGCGCGAGGCCGGCCTGCGCATCCACATGGACGGTGCCCGTTTTGCCAACGCTCTCGTTGCCCTCGATGTGAGCCCGGCCGAGATGACCTGGAAATTGGGCGTCGACATGCTCTCATTCGGTGCCACCAAGAACGGTGCGCTCACAGCGGATGCGATCGTCTGCTTTGACCCGACGCTGGCCACCGAGTTGTCGTTCCGCCACAAGCGCGGCGGGCAGCTCACTTCGAAGATGCGTTTTCAGGCCGCCCAACTCGATGCCTATCTGACCGATGATCTTTGGTTCGACAACGCGCGTCAGGCCAACGCCATGGCTGCACGGTTGCGTGCCGGAATCGCGGATGTCGCGGGCGTGACCGTCACGAGCGAACCCGGCAGCAACATCATCTTCGCCATCTTCTCCGACGAATTGACCGATGCTCTCCATGAGCGCGGTTTCGGTTTCTACGCCAACCGCTGGGAGCCCGGCGTCGTGCGCATCGTGGTGTCGTTCGCGCACCACGCCGCCGACATCGACGAGTTTGTCGCTGCCATCCGCGAGCTCGCTTAGCGCCTAGCTCCTAGCTCTTAGCCGGACCATCGGTCGAGTCGGTCCCGTCGTCGGGTTCGGTTTCGTCGGCCGCAATCTCCGTCGAGGTCGCAGGCTGCCTTGCAGACGCGGTCGCAGGCGCGCCGGTCGCTTCGGCTGCGGCGGTGGGTGACATCCCGATCGTGGTGCGCAGCACGGAGCCGCGCGCTACCGCAATCGCGATGACGGCCGTGGCAGTCACAAACGCGGCGATCATGAAGACGGAACCAAAGGCATCCGCGTAGGCGTGGTGGAACGCGGTTTGGATGGCTTCGGGTAGTCCGGTGATATCGAGGCTGGTTTCGCCGGAACCGTTCGAGAGGGCGCTGGGGTCGACGCCGATCTCGGCAAGGTCGTCCACGATGTTCGTGCTGACGTGATTGGTGAGAACCGCGCCGAGAACCGTGACGCCGACGGCGCCGCCGAGGGAGCGGAAGAAGGCGATGGCAGCCGAAGCTGAGCCGACATCCTTCACATCAACGGTGTTCTGGACGGCGAGCACGACGTTCTGCACGAGGGCACCGATGCCGACACCCATGAGCACCATGTAGATCGCGACGGTCCAGTAGGCGGTGTCGTGGGTGATGGTGCCGAGACCGGTGAGGCCGGCGAGCAGCAGAACACCACCGGTGAGCATGACGGGCTTCCAGCGACCGATGCGGCTGACGATGAGACCACCGATGGTGGCCGAGAGCAGCTGCGAGATGATCATCGGGATGGTCATCAGGCCAGCCTGCGTGGGGCTTGCTCCCGTGCCGAGTTGGAAGTACTGGGTGAGGAAGATGCCCGAGCCGAACATGCCGACACCGATGCCGACGCTGGCGACGATCATCCAGATGGTGGTCGAGTTGCCGAGCAGGCGCAGCGGAATCATCGGGGTGGGCGCGCGCAGTTCGACGATCACGGCAAAGAAGCCGACCACGAGGAAGGCGGCGAGGAAGGCGCCCGACTGCCACGAGATCCAGTCGTAGTCGTTGCCCGCGAAGGTCACCCAGAGCATGGGCAGGGCGGCGGTGATCGAGACGAGCAGTGCGCCTAGGTAGTCGAGGCGCGTCTGGCGGCGCACGGTCGCGGGCAGGTGCAGCTTCAGCTGCAGAACGATGAGGGCGATCACGGCCAGCGGAAGGCTCACGAAGAAGCACCAACGCCATCCCAGCGAGTCGGTGATGACGCCACCCAGCAGCGGGCCGGAGACGGTGGCCACGGCCATAACGGCACCCATGTAGCCGGCGTAGCGGCCGCGCTCACGGGGAGCGATGATCGAGCCCATGATCGACTGTACGAGGGCCGTAAGGCCACCCATCGCGATTCCTTGCAGGGCGCGGGCGATCATGAGCACGCCGATCGAACCCGCGAAGCCCGCAGCAATCGAGCCGACGAGGAAGAAGATGATCGAGAGCTGGGTCAGCAGCTTCTTGTCGTACAGGTCAGAAAGTTTGCCCCAGATGGGCGTGGTGATGGTCATCGCCAGCAGGCTCGCGGTGATGACCCAGGTGTACTGGCGCTGGGTGCCATCGAGCTCGGCGATGATCGTCGGCAGAGCGGTGGAGACGATCGTGGTGGAGATCATGGCGGTGAAGAGCGCGGCAAGAAGGCCGGTCATCACCTGCAGAATTTCGCGGTGAGTGTAGGTCACGGAGACGCCGGAGTCATCGGAGGATGGTGTCGTGGCGCGGGCGGGAGCGGTCATTCAGAGATCTCGTCTTCGTCGGTGGTACGGGTGTCAGTGCGGGTGTCAGTGCGGGTGTCAGTGAGGGCAGTGGTGGCAGGCGCGTTGGTGGGCGCGGTGCCGGATTCGGCGTCGGCCGGAGTCTCGGAGGGCTGAAGAACTTCAGCTAGTCGCTCATTCAGCACCGTGAGCAGGGCGACGGCGCGTTCGGCTTCCTCGGGGGTCCAGTCGTCAAGAGCTGCAGCGAATTTGTGGATGATGCGGCTGTCGCTCTCAGCGAGTGCTGCGCGTCCCTGCTCCGTAATGGAGATGAGGATCGCGCGGGCATCGAGCGGGTCGGCGCGGCGTTCGACGAGTGCTTCGGCTTCGAGCGCTTCGACAGCGCGCGAGGCAACGGGAGCAGAGACAACGAGCTGGTGGGCGAGTTCGCCGAGGCGCGCATCGCCCTCGAGGAGGTGGCGCAGAAAGCCGTACTTGGTGCCGGCGAGACTGCGCTCGCGGCTGCGCTGGGCGGCCTTGCGGAAGGTGCGGCTAATCGTCACCATTCCGGTGAGGATGGCCGTGGCATCCGTTTTGTCTAGCAAGCCTCATCTCCTTTAAGTACTTAGCGAGGGTAACTATATTGCTTACCTTAAGCAACTAACTGAGCGGATACGTTTTTCGGATGCGTTTTCCGGAGATGCAATCGCTCGCCCGCGGCGTTGTGGGGGAGTAGCGTCGGAGGGGTGATGAGCGCTGCAGCTGAAGAAGTATTGGCCGAGTTGGCTTCGCTTGACGACCCCAAGGTGCGGGCCGTGAACGAACGGCATGGCGATGACCACGGGGTGAACCTGAGCAAGCTGCGGGCTATCGCCAAGCGGCTCAAGACGCAGCATCCACTCGCCGTGGAATTGTGGGCGACGGATGAGACTCCCGCGCAACTCGTGGCTCTGCTGATCTGCAAGCCCAAAGAATTCACTCGCGAAGAGCTGGATGTCATGGTGCGCCAGGCGCGAGCATCGAAGGTGCGCGAGTGGTTGATCAACTATGTCGTCAAGAAGAGCCCGCACGCCGAAGAATTGCGCGTGGCGTGGACAGCGGCCCCGGATGCCGGCGTGCGCAGCGCGGGGTGGGCGCTTACCGCTGAGCGGGTGCGCAAGAACGCTGACGGGCTCGACCTGCCGAGCTTGCTCGATGTCGTCGAGACCGAGATGAAGGATGCTCCGGATCGACTGCAGTGGGAGATGAACAACACGCTCGCCTATATCGGCATCGAGCATGCCGAGCTTCGCGAGCGGGCACTCGAGATCGGCGAACGGCTCGAGGTGCTGAAGGACTACCCGACCTCGCCGGGGTGCACCTCGCCTTACGCGCCGCTGTGGATCGCAGAGATGGTGCGCCGTCAGGAAAAGTCATGATGCCGCCCGAGGTCGCAGCGACCTTTGCCGACTACCCCGAGGCGATACGCACCGAGCTGCTCACGCTTCGCGAGCTGATCCTGGCCACGGCATCCGAGACCGAAGGCGTTGGCGCGATCACCGAAACGCTCAAGTGGGGCGAGCCCGCGTATCTCACGTGCCAGACGCGCAGCGGCAGCACGATTCGCATCGCCCCGACCAATTCAAAGTCGACGCACGACTATGCGATGTTCTTTATCTGTAGTACGAACCTGGTGAACGAATTTCGGGCCCAGTTCGGCGACACGTTTGCTTATGAGGGGGAGCGCGCGGTGCTGTTCACCGTCGGCGACCGGGTGCCCGTTGATGAGCTGCGTGAGTGCGTGCGGCAGGCACTCACGTACCACCTGCGACGCTAATGGCGTTCGTCGCGCTCAATTCGCTGGCAACAGCCGTCGAAGTCTGGCCACTATTGGTCCCGATTCTCCCGCCCCTCAGGTAGGGGCTGACTGGATCAGTTCCGCCCTCGGCGGCACGAGCGTGATGATCGAGGATGCCGCCCACTACCCCGCAGTCGCAGCAGCCTGAGCAGACAAACGCTGCCATTCTCGAGTTCCTGCGCGCTTTGAGGCTTGAGGCTCGAGGCTCTTGGGCGCGGACAACCGGGGCCGATGCTTTAGGGATCGTTGATTCAAGCAGCAACTCCGAAAGACACTGTGCCGAGGGCCGGGCTCAACTCCGCCGCCGCCATCGAGCGGGCTGCTCAGCTTCTCGACGAGCACGGTTCCGACAGCCTCAATGTGGCCGCAGTGGCAATCAGCTTCGGGGTGAAGATTCTCGCCCTTTATAAGCACGTCGACGGAGTGCAGGGGGATTAGAGGAACATCGCGGCTGCAGCAAACACGACAGTTGAGCCGACCACTTGAACGAGAGCTAAAGCGGAAATTCCCAAGCCGATCCCCGCCGCGAGTTGTGGTTTGTGGCTGCACTGCGCCAGCGATTCCGAAACCGAGGCCGATCAAGGAGAGGGAAGGCTAGCTACCGCTCGACGTGAACCTGCACTTCGTCGCCGACGTCTTTCTTGAGCTTCTTGCGTAGTGCCGCGCTCACGGAGATGAAGTGATCGCCTTGACCGGATGGCATGAGTGCCGAAGTTACTGCAATACCGTCGACCGTGACGTTTGCCTTGACCGATTTTCCGGTTCCGAAGAAATCCTTCGAACCTGGGACTTCGATCACCGACCAGCTCGGCATCCACTCCGGATTGATGATGGTTCCAGTGAAGTTGAGGTTATCTGCCATTTAGCGAGCCTATGAGGGGCATGTTCAGAATGGCAAGGATGTTCTAGGCAAAGTCGGTAGCAACCGCGTTGCGGTGGTACTCAAAGATCATGCTCGTATTGGTGGAGGCAACGCTGTGGCGGGCCGACAAGTGGTCGACCACGAATAGCCGAACCTTTGACGAGTTCTCGACCGCAATGTGCACGAGAAAGTCGTCACCGCCACCCACGAAGAACAGCTGAATCACTTCGGGCAGCCGACGGATTTCTTCTGTAAAGGCTTGGATGCTTTCTTGGCGGGCACCCGGGCGCAGCGAGACTCCGATGATCGCTTGCAGCCCGCGCCCGAGCTTCGCCTGGTTGAGCGCGGCGTGATACCCCGTGATGAGACCGCGATCGAAGAGTGACTTGATTCGAGTGTGAGCGGTGGATGCCGCAATGCCGACGGTGCTCGCGATTGCCGCGTTGCTCATCCGGGCATCCCGCGAGAGAAGGGTGAGGATCTTGGTATCGATCGGGTCTAGCTCGTCAGCCATGCGAAGATCCTTCGGTCGGAAAGCGGATTCAGCGCAATTTTGGCATGGATTTGGGCTCCAGCACACTAATTTCCGATCAAAATTCTGACTTTTCCACAAAAGACAGAATTTCTGACAGGGTTGAGCAACTCCACTCCGCTGCGAAAGGTAAGTCGATGCGTATTTCTGTGCCTGCTGAAATCAAGAACAACGAAAATCGTGTTGCGATAACCCCGGCGGGCGTCGACACCTTGGTGGCTGGCGGGCACGCTGTCACCATTCAGTCTGGTGCTGGTCTTGGCAGCGGCTTCACGGATGAGCTGTATGCGGCGGCAGGCGCACAGATTGTCGCCGACGCTGACGAGGTATGGGCATCCGCCGACCTCGTTGTGAAGGTCAAAGAGCCGATCGCTTCGGAGTACGGCTACTTTCGCAAAGACCTCGTTCTTTTCACCTACTTGCATCTCGCTGCCGACCGCGCGCTGACTGAAGCCCTCGTTGCTTCGGGAACCACCGCGATTGCTTACGAGACTGTTCAGGGCGACGACCGTTCGCTTCCTCTTCTTGCCCCGATGAGTGAGGTCGCTGGTCGACTCTCCATCGTCGCTGGCGCTCACGCTCTGCTCAAGGCCGAGGGTGGCAGCGGCCAGCTCCTCGGTGGAGTTGCCGGAACTCCCAAGGCCAAGGTCGTTGTTATCGGTGGCGGTGTTGCCGGTGAGCACGCCGCAGCGAACGCTCTCGGCTTGGGTGCTGACGTCACGATCATCGACATCTCGCTCCCACGTCTTCGTGCGCTCGAAGTGCGCTTCAACGGTGAGGTTCAGACCCGCGTTTCAACGCGCTACGAAATCGCCGAGCAGCTTCTCGAGGCTGACCTCGTTATCGGCTCGGTGCTGATCCCGGGCGCCGCAGCTCCCAAGCTCGTCACGGACGAAATGGTGGCATCGATGAAGCCCGGTTCCGTGCTCGTCGACATCGCGATCGACCAGGGCGGATGCTTCGAAGGCTCCCACGCCACGACCTACGACGACCCCACTTTCACCGTTCACAACTCGCTCTACTACTGCGTTGCCAACATGCCCGGCGCTGTTCCTCGCACCTCGACCCGCGCGCTCAGCAACGCCACGTTGCCGTTCGTGGTCGCCATCGCGAACCACGGCTGGGACGCAGCCGCTGCCGCCTCGCCGGCACTTGCTCGCGGACTCAACGTCGCCAACGGCGAAATCGTCAACGAGGGTGTTCGCGCAGCAATGGCGCGCTAGCAATCTTTCTTTGCAGTCGCTCGTTAGTCGTCCACTAACGGTGGTCGGCTAGCGAGAGTGTTAGCCGACCGCTTGAGTGACTAGCTTGCTCACTTGGGCTTCGACGTCATCCGTCCACTCCACTAGGGCGTAGGCCGCAGGCCACATCGGGCCATCATCGAGGGCAGCTTCGTCGCTGAACCCGAGGGTCGCATAGCGTGACTTGAATTTGCGGGCGGCCTGAAAGAAGCACACGATCGTGCCGTCTTTGGCGTAGGCGGGCATCCCGTACCACGTCTTCGGTGTGAGGTTGGGGGCGGCGGCGAGCACGGTGGCGTGCACGTGTTCGGCCAGTGTGCGATCGTCGTCAGGCATTTCGGCAATCTTGCTGAGCACATCTTTCAGATCTTCGGCAGCGGATGCTTCACGCTTCGCTTCTCGAGCGCGCTCCTTCATCGCCGCACGTTCTTCTGCGCTGAAACTCTCTTTTGCCATTGATGGGCCTCCTTGAGGTGAGATTACTCTCGTAGCGGGATGGTCTCTAGTGCGCGATTGACGGTTACTTTTTGACGGCGAGCTGAGGGTTAGCTCGCACCCGTCCGGGCCAGCGAGAATAAATTAGTCTTCATGAGTCAGGACGCAGAACTGTTGATTCACTCGACTCCTGATGCCAGCTGGCTGCCCGATGGAGGGCGAGCCGACGTCATCCGTTCGAATGTGGCCCCTAGTCCGGCGAGTTTGGTGAGGTTGCTTCTCCGTCGGGGCACCTCAGTCTTTTGTGTGCCGCGAGACGGGTCAGAGAAACTGGATCTGCCCACCCAACGGGTGTTGCCATCCGATTCTGAGGGCCGAGACGCGGCGCAGCATCTCGCGCAGTTTGTTCTCGGCACCCCGACCGAACCACAGCCGATCGGGTTCGTTCGCAATGTTGTCACGACAGTGGCGTAAGGCTACGAGTGGCCGACTCCTCATGCTCACTTCACGCTGTGGGCAGCGGATGGTAGTCCGGTGATATCCGGAACGTGGGTTGATATCGGCACCCGCTCAGAGCTCTCAGACCGACACTGGTTTCCGCTTCTAGAGTGACAGCGCATTCTGGCGCGCGTGAAACTCTCGCGCCTGCGTGGTGAGCCAGCCGAAGAGCAGTTCGCGGTCGCGTTCGCTTGCCTTGTCGTCTTCGGGATGCCACTGCACGGCAATCAGGGGAGAGGTCGGGTCGGTGCTTTCCACCGCTTCGACCACGCCGTCCGCCGCGCGACCGGTGGCAGTGAGTCCGGCGCCCACGACATCCACCGCTTGGTGATGACCGGAGCGGATTGTCATCGTGCCGTCGCCATACAGTTCAGAGAGTTGCGAAGCGGGCTCGAGGGTCACGTCGTGATCGACCATCGCGTCGACTCCGCCGCCGCTGTGCACGACAGCGCTCGGCTCGAGGTGCTGGATGAGGGTTCCACCGCGCGCAACATTCACGATGTGCATCCCGCGGCAGATCGCGAGCAGCGGCAGGCGACGTTCGGTGGCCTGGTTCACGAGTTCGATGTCGACGCGGTCGGTGGTGCGGTCGATGTTGTAAAGCTTCGGATGCCGCTCCGGTGCCCCATACTCGTCGGGGTCAACATCGCCACCGCCGAGAAGCACGACGCCGTCTGCCTGGCTGAGCGCAGCATCCACGTCAGCGGCGGTAAAGCCTTCAACGCTGATGACGCGCGCACCGGTCGCTTCGATGGCCGATTTCATGGATGCTTCGAGCCCATGAATGAGGGCCGTCAGCTCGGGCTTCTCGTGAGCGCCACCTGCCGAAGCTTTCGACAAAACGATGGTGGGAACGTACTCCGGGGTCGTGGTCATGGGCGGAATCCTCTTGCTTGCATCCGGTCGCTCAGACCGCTGGCTTCAGCCTAAATGACGCGGGATCGTCTGCCGGGGCAGGAACACGAAGTCGATCTGCGCGTCAGCTCAAGGGTGCAACACAATCTTGCCGACGTGCGCCCGACGAGCGAGCTCTTCCTGGGCTTCGGCAGCCTGCGCGAGCGGGAACGTTGCGGCGACGAGAGGTGTGATTTCTGCCCGTCGTGCCATGTCCATGAGCAACTCGAAGTGCTCGGGCGTGTGCATCGTGGAGCCGATGAGTTGCAGATTGTGCAGGTAGAGGTCGCGCACATCGAAGCTGATCGTGTGACCGCCGAGGGCTCCAGCAACGACCCAGCGGCCGGCCTTGCGCAACAGGAAGTGTCCGTCATGAACGAAGTCTCCGGCGACAACATCGAGAACGACGTCAATGCCATTGGGGGCGGCGGCGCGCACTTGCTGGGGCACGTCGGTAGCGCGGTCGACAACGACGTCGGCACCGGCATCCAGAACCGCTTGAATTTTGGACCCGCTGCTGATCGCGATCACGCGGGCACCACGGGAGCGCGCCAACTGCACGAGCGCAACGCCAACGCCCCCGGAGGCTCCTGACACCAATACCGTCTCGCCCGACTGCAACCGGCCGCGTTCAATCATGCCGAGCGCGGTGCCGTACGAGATGGGCAGGGCGGCGAGCTGGTCGTCGCTCAGGGGTGACTCGGTCACGTCATGGATGCGGTCGGCCGGTGTGATCACGTATTCGGCGTAGCCGCCATCGCGTTCGCTGCCCATGAGCCCTGTGATGTTCGCGTCGGGTTCGTCCGCGTCGTAGATAGCGGGGTCGATGACCACGCGAGAGCCGAGCACGTCCGCGTCAACGCCTTCGCCGACGGCGACGACGTGGCCAGCAACATCCGCTCCCTGAATGCGCGGAAAATCCAGCGGCCCACGCCAGCCGGCGCGCGGGCCCGGCAGCCCGTATTCGCCTTCGCGCGTCCAGAGATCGGTGTTGTTGAGGGCCGCAGCGCTCACCTTCACGAGCACTTCGCCAGCGCCGGGAGCGGGAGTTGCCACCTCGGTCACGCGCAGAACTTCGGGCCCTCCGTGCTGGCTGAGCTGTACGGCGCGCATGGTGGTCGGAACGTCCATGGGGGTCTCCTCGTGGGTATACTGATCGGTGAACTAACCCCACAGTACACCGATCGGTAAAGGAGTGTCGAATGTCGGAGACGAAACCGATGACGGCCGCAGGGCACCGCATCTTGGATGCCGCCGGCGACCTCTTCTATGGTCGCGGAATTACGGCGGTCGGCGTCGATCTCATCGCCGAGCACTCGGGCGTGACCAAGCGCACCCTCTACAACCAGTTCGGTTCCAAAGATCAGCTCGTGGTCGCGTATCTCGAGGAGCGCGAACAGCGCTGGCAATTGCTGGTTCGCGAAACCATCGCCGCGGCCGCGTCACCGATCGAGGCAGTGCTCGCCCCTCTCGAAGCCCTCGGCGCTTGGAGCCAAAACAATCCGCGCGGCTGCGCCTTCATCAACGCCCTCGCCGAACTGCCCGACCCGACTCATCCCGCTCACGTCGTCGCCACGCAAGAAAAGCAGTGGCTGATCGACCTGTTCCGCGAGCTCGCAGCGGCGGCCGGATGCACGGCGCCCGACACGCTTGCCACTCAACTCTTGGTGCTGCACGGGGGCGCCCTCGTCACGCAACAGCTCTCGCTCGACACCCTCTCGGCCAGCATCGAGCTGGCGCGAGAACTCGTTCGGGCTGCGGCACCAGCGCACTCCTAGGCTCAGCACCTCGATAGACTGGACTGAGAAAACTTCAGTCTGATGGGGGCGTCATGGCAGTGGAACATACGGCAGCAGAACCGGCGGCGGAACCAAGCGCAGCGCAGCCCATCGCGGTGATCGCCGGGGCCAGCGGCTTTGTCGGGCCAGCAATCGCCGACGCCTTTCGCGAAGACGGTTACGACGTGCGGTTTATTGGCCGCAGCGCCGCCGTCACGTGGGATGACCCCGCAGCTATCGCCCGGCTCATCGATGGCTCGGCGATCGTCGTGAACCTCGCCGGTAAATCCGTGAACTGCCGCTACAACGACAAGAACCGCAACGAGATTTTGCGCTCGCGGGTGGAAACAACTCGGGCACTGCGCGAGGCGATTGCCGCGGCATCCGCCCCGCCCGCCATCTGGATGAACGCCTCAACCGCCACGATCTATCGCCACTCAACCGACCGCCCGAACAGCGACGACAACGGCGAACTCGGCAAAGGGTTTTCGGTGGATGTTGCCCGCAACTGGGAGAACGAATTCTTCGAAGGCGACCTGCCGCACACGCGCCGCGTTGCCCTCCGCATGGCGATCGTGCTCGGCGATGGCCCCGCCACAAACCTGCTGCTGCGACTCGCGCGGATCGGACTCGGCGGCCCCCAAATCGACGGTTGGTGGTTCGGCCACAACCGTTACCGCGGCATCGGCCCGACACCTACCGGCAGCGGTCGCGCCGAAGGTCACAAGACGGGCGGGCGCCAAAAGTTCAGCTGGATTCACCTTGACGATGTCGTGCGTGCGATCCGATTCGTGCGCGACAACGACACGATTGCCGGGCCCGTCAATCTCGCGAGCCCCAATCCCTCCGACAACCGCACGCTCATGGGCATCCTGCGTGAAGCGGTCGGTGCACCGTTTGGTTTGCCTGCCTGGCGATGGATGCTCGAGCCCGCCATGGGGGTGCTCAGAACCGAACCCGAACTCATCCTGAAGAGCCGCTGGGTTGTGCCCGGAACTCTCACCGAGGCGGGTTTCACGTTCGAGCATCCCGATCTCGCGGACGCCATCGCCGACATTTCCGGCCGTTAGCGCGCAGCCTTGCTGCTTCGCACGAGCACGGACGCTTAGTTGTTGCCCGTCGCAGCCGTCGAGTCTCGTAGTCGCTGAGCAGCTCAGTCGTCGAGCAGCTCAGTCGTTGAGTGGCACAACATCCCACCGCCCGAACAGGGTGAAGCCGGCAGCGAGCGCCACCGCCGACGACCCATCGTTGCCGAGCTGGCAGCGGTATTGCGGTTCGTAGCCGTCCGCGAGAGCACGTGCGCTGATGGCGCGAACAGTCTGGGTGGCGAATCCCTGACCTCGATACTCGGGCAAGGTGATGATGCCGAGATCGGCCAGTTGCGAGCCGCGCCACGGGTACATGCTCGAGGCAGCGATGAGCCGGTCATCCGCAAAGGTTCCGTACACAAGCCAGTGATCAAGTTCCACAAACGCTTCGTCGAGCTCGTTCTCGGGGATCGCCGCCGTGAACTGTTCGAACGCTGCGGCATCCGCTTCGGTCAGTGGACGCGTTGATTCCGGGGTGACCTCGGCGCGCAGCGTCTCTTGGGCGTGCCGCGGGAGGTAGAAAAGTCGATCGGTGCCATTGAGCGCGACGCCGGCAGCGTCGAGTTCGGAGCGCAGCTGGTCGCTCGTGATCCGTTGCCCGTCGGTGAAATCAAGACGCTCGGCAAATGACGTCACGAGGTTCACGATGCTCGGCCCCACTGCTACATCGAGCAGGGTGACGGCGGTGTTTGTGGGCAGCGAATCAGCGACCCGCACCACGTACAGGGCGTCGAAAGCGGGCTCGCGTTCGTACGTCGGCAACCAGTAGTCGAACACAATCGGTGAATACATTCGAACCCTCTCGGATGCCGTAGCGAGACTGCAGCACTGCCCCAGTGGCAGAGTCGCAGACTAGCAAATGGCGCTCCGAACCGGTGCTACAGGCGAATCGCAGCGGGTTCGAGCAGCTCGACCCAACGAGCCTCGGGTCGCGCTGCGTCGGTGGCAGCCTCAACGGGAGTGAGCGCATCCGCGCCGATGAGGGCGCCGAGATCGAGCCCGGTGACCTCGGCGATATCCGCAATGGGAACTTGGAAGGTGCGGAAGGGGCCGAGCGGCGGGGGAGCGTCGTTGGCGAGAGCCAGGGCACGGGCCTCATCGAGGTCGATGTCGGAGAGTTGCGGTCGTTGGTCGAGGAGGAACCCGGCGGCTCGAAGCTCAATACGGGCGTCAGTAGCTTCGTCAGCGTCATCAGCTTGGCCAGTGTCGCTCGCCGTTGTCCACGCCGCGATCTTCCAGAACAGTTGTGGGATGCCGACGCCCCGATAGAGCGGATCGTCGTGACCCAGCACGGGTGCGGTGAAGACGCTGATGCGGTTCCGGTTCGCTCGCGCGTACTCCAGCACGTGATCTTCGAGCCCCAGCCACAGTTCCTTCGATTGGTTGAATCCAGCGGCCTGCGGTGCAGCGTTTGTAAAGGCGAAGGTGTCGTAGTTGGCGCGAGCCGCCGTTGCCCCATCGCCCCACACCGGGTCGCGGCGGCGCACGAGGTGCCCGCGATCGAGGTCGTTGCGCGCGTAGACCGCCTCGCCGGTTTGTTCGTGTTCCGGGATGCGCGGATCAAGGTGCCAGTCATTGCCGCGACCAACGTTCACCAGCTGGGCACCATCGATGTTCACGCCGGTTGCGGTGGCGAGCCCGCGGGACGGATTCAAGCTCACCGAGAAGTGGGTGTACGCGAGTTCGCGATTCGCTACAGCGGGCGCGGCGGCGGCCGCCGCCGCCGCAGCAGCCGCAAGCGAAGGGAACGCAACAGCTACGCCGAGAAAGTCTGAGTCGTACCCGTCAGTGTCGAACGCTGCGTCATCCATGAGGGTAGTGAAGCAGTCGCGCCTGACATTGTGCTGCGCCGGAACCAGCACCGGCGGCACCGGTCGCCGACGTTAATCTCGCAGCGGCAATGCTCGAATGGCTGGGGTCTTGTCGCTCGCGAGCCGAGCGTGTAACTCGACATCGAATCGTTCGTTCTCGTACCGAAGCTTCTGTCGTTGGATGCCTTCGGAGTTGAAGCCTGCACGCGTAGCGACACCGCACGATGCGGGATTATTGACGCGGTGACCAAGCTCGAGCCGAAAGAGACCGTCGGCGAATGCCCATTCTGTTATCGCGGCCAACGCCCGAGTCGCGAGCCCTGTGCCGCGGGCCGGCTCAGCGAGCCAGTAGTAGACCCAAGCTGTTCCATGTCGCCTGTCGATGTGCGTGATTCCAACGTTGCCCACTGCGGCACCCTTCGTGATGATGGCCCAGTTCATGTGGGTGTCGCTTCGACCGAGGTCATCGGCAATGAACTTCTGCGCCAGGTGCTCCGTTGCAAGGTCGGGGGACCCCAACTGCACTGTCAGTTCCGGTGACGAACGGTAGGCATTGATCAGCGCTGGAGCATCGCTGGCGACCCAGAAGCGTAAATGGGGATCCGTCTGCTGCGCCGTGACGGAGGATTCCACGTTAGTCATCACTAAGGGTGGTGCTTTTTCGTTGGATCAGTCGACGATCTCAGTTTGAGTAGCGATATAAGCGCGCTCGTCGTCGTTGAGGTACTGGGGTGCAGAAGGCACATCGCTCCCCGTTAGCGTCCGGATTTCGTCGAGCACTGTCGCGCTGATCTCCCCATGGAGATCCTCCTGCAGCGAATGCTTCGCTGAGATGCTGAGTTCGGGCCACCAGCGCTCGATGGGGGAAAGGTTCGTGTCTGAATCCATGGGGTTCCTCTCGCTATCGGTTGACCTATTCTGCACTACGTGGATGCTTATGCTCAGAGCGCCCGCCAACCACCGTTCGACCTGTCGCTGAGAGCGCAATCGCACAATGACGAGCTCGGGATGCTTGCGCTCGAGAGCGGGAATTTCAGCGTGGTACTTCTTGCGAGTCGAGATAGCCCACTTCACGACATGCTCGCGGTCGGTAAAGAACGTCCGTAACGGCGCTTCGATATTGCCGTTCCAGAGTTGCTCGCGACGCAGAGCGCGACGGAAGGTGCGGCCGATCAATCGCGGAAGCGTGACGCGCAGGAACGGGAGGTCGAGCCACACGACAAGATCGACGTGTTCGGCCAGAAGGGGCCGAGCCGAATCGTACTGCCACTCGGTGACCCATGCGTCTGTCGCGATGAGAGCGCGCAGGTCTTCGAGGAACTCGGTGCGCGGCGTCCACTGCGGGCCGTGAAACAGGGCATCGATCTCGGTGTGAGGAATCGCGATGGCGTCGGCAATCCGCAGAGCAAGAGTCGTCTTGCCTGAGCCTGACACTCCTGCCACAATTACGCGGCGTGGCCGCTGAGACAGCGGATCGTTGCTCGACAACATGGGGGCAAGTTTAGGTGCGCTCGGTAACTTACGGGGCTCGTGCGCACATGGTGATTCCGGCGAAATGTCAGTGGTTGCGGGTAGTTTTGAAGAAAGTTGGCCGACACGCCGAGACACTACATCTGGGGTAATGACATGGGTGTCATTACCCATATATAGTGAAATCTCCGACAAACCGTCGGCAAACTTCGAGAAGACTTTAAGGAGGATCGAATGGATAACGAAAACGACACCGTTGGCGGATACGCAATTCCCGTCGACCCAATGGATCTTCTGCAGTGCGACAGCTGCCAGTAAGAACTTACTGAGCTAACGCCTCACAAGATTCCTGAAGCCCCGGCAGACCCACGGTCTCCCGGGGCTTCACTCTTTAACGTGCAGAACCCTCAACACTGCCTAAACTGGTACCCGTGCCAGTGAATCCAGAACTAGAAGGCCGGGTCTTCCCGCCCACCACCCCGTATCTCGTCGGGCGCGAAAAAGTACGCGAGTTCGCTCGCGCCGTCTTCGCCCAAAGCCCCCTCAACCACGACGCTGAAGCAGCGAAAGCAGCAGGCTACGCGGATGTCGTAGCACCGCCCACCTTCGCCGTCGTCATCCAAGAAGCAGGCCTCGCCCTACTCCTGGCCGCCCCCGATACCGGCATCGACTTCTCCCGCATCGTGCACGGAGAACAAAAATTCAGCTACACGCGACCCATCGTCGCCGGCGACGAACTCACCGCCATCCTCACCGTCACGAGCATCAAATCCCTCGGCGGCAACGACATGATCACCGCCGAAACCGCCATCAGCGATGCCGACTGCAACCACGTCGTCACCGCAACCTCCGTACTCGTCATGAGAGGCACAGAATGAGCGACCTCACCGTCGGGCAAGAACTCATCACCGGCAAAGTCACCCTCACCCGCTTCTCCCTCGTGCGCTACGCCGGAGCATCCGGAGACTTCAACCCCATTCACTACCGTGACGACGTCGCCAAGTCAGTGGGCCTGCCCGGCGTACTCGCCCACGGCATGCTCACGATGGGCCTCGCCGTTCAGCCCGTCATCGACTGGATGGATGGCCGCGGCGAGGTCGTCGAATACGGTGTGCGCTTCACGCGCCCCGTCGTCGTCGATGGCAACGGCGGAATCACCGTCAGCGTCAGCGCCAAAGTTGGCGCGATCGAAGACGACGTGACGCGCATCGACCTCACGGTCAGCGCCGCGAACCAGACCGTGCTCGGCAAGTCACAAGTGAGGGTCAAACTCAACAAATGACCGACACCGCCCCCAGCGAAAGCACAGCGCCGCAACACAACGCGCTGCTCGCCGACCTCACCACCATTCGGGTAGGCGGGCCAGCACACACGCTGCTGCGCCCCGCCACCGAACAAGAACTGATCGCAACCATGCGAGACGTGTGGCAACGAGGCGACGAATGGCTGCTCATTGGGGGCGGCTCCAACATGGTCATCAGCGATGAAGGATTCGACGGCACCGTCATCCACATTGCGACCCGCGGCATCCAACTCGTCTCCCAAACCGACACCACCCTCAGCCTGCGGGTGCAAGCCGGCGAATCGTGGGATGGACTCGTCGCAAAGCTTGTCTCACGCGGCTGGGCTGGGCTCGAAGCGCTCAGCGGCATCCCCGGTTCAGTGGGCGCAGCCCCCATCCAGAACATCGGAGCGTACGGGCAAGAAGTCGCCAGCGTGCTCGACGGCATCGACTTTCTCGACTACGACACGAGCGAATTCGTGCACCTGACGGCCGCCGAACTCGAATTGAGCTACCGCAACTCAGTCATCAAAGAGGGTCGCGCCGGCGTCGTTCTCGCCGTGTACCTCACGCTCACCGCCTCGCCCGAGAGCACCGTGCAGTACCAACAACTCGCGACCGCGCTCGGTGTGAACATCGGAGAGGGCGTACCCGTGCAGCAAGTGCGCGACACCGTACTCGCGCTGCGGGCCTCCAAAGCAATGGTTCTCGACCCCAACGAACCCGACTCGGCCAGTTGCGGTTCGTTCTTCACCAACCCGATCGTGCCCGAACACATCGCCCGAGCCCTGCCCGCGGATGCCCCGCGCTGGGTCGTCGACGAGGAGCCGGTTGCCGACGTTGTGGTTCCCCTCGGTGAAACCCCCGCACCGCCACCACCGCCCAAGCCCCGGCTGGTGAAGCTCAGCGCTGCCTGGCTCATCGAGAACTCGGGAGTGCACAAAGGCTTCCGCCTTCCCGGATCGCGCGCTGCCGTCTCCACCAAGCACAGCCTCGCAATCGTCAACCGCACGGGAGCCGACGCCGCAGAGATCGCCGAACTTGCCCGCTACATCGGGGCATGCGTGCTCAGCCGGTACGGCATCCAACTGCAGCCCGAGCCTGTAGCGGTCGGGGTCGAGCTGGCCTAGAGGCCCAGCTGGCCTAGCTGCGCGGCAGTAGCCCCAACTCCATCGCCTTCGTCACCGCACGAGTGCGGTCTTTCACGTCGAGCTTTTCGAACACGTGGATGAGGTGCGTCTTCACGGTTGCTTCACTCACGAACAGGGCGGCGGCAATCTTTCGGTTGCTATTGCCCGCTGCCACAAGTGCCAGCACTTGGGTTTCGCGTTCGCTCAACGTCACCTTCGCGGGTTCCCGCATGCGGTTCACGAGCAGCGCCGCGATCGACGGCGCCAGGGCGACCTCGCCTCGAGCCACCGAACGCAGCCCCGCCAAGATTTCTTCTTGGGGCGCAGCCTTCAGCAGATAGCCGCTCGCGCCTGCCTCAATCGCGGTCAGAATGTTTTCGTCAGACTCATAGGTCGTCAGAATGAGCACGCGCACGTCGGGGCGCGCAGCCACGAGCTGCGCGGTGGCCTCGGCGCCTCCGAGGCCGGGCATGCGCAGATCCATGAGCACAACGTCGGGGGAGAGCTGCGTGGCCAGGGCGACCGCCTCGCTGCCGTCGCTGGCTTCGCCGACGACTTCGATGTCATCCGCCGAACTCAGCAGTCCAACGATTCCACTGCGAACGATCGGATGATCGTCGGCAACGACAACACGAATCATGCGAAAACTTCCTTCGGGATCGTGGCGCGCACGGTGGTGCCGGCGGCCGAACTGTCAACATCAAGACGGCCGTTCACGAGGGCCAGCCGTTCGCGCATTCCTTCGAGCCCGAAGCCGGTGTGGGTGGTCGCGGGGTCGAAGCCGGTGCCATCGTCAGCCACTGCAATCGTCAGGCCGGCATTGCCGACGGTTACCGTAATTGTGGCGCGAGTGGCGTTCGCGTGTTTGCGCACATTGGCGAGGGCCTCTTGAGCGCAGCGCAACACCACCACCTCAGTTTCGCGGGCGATCGCGGGCAAGTGCTCGGCATCCACCGTCACCGTCAGCTGGGTTTCGCGGCTGTACCGCTCGGCTAGTCGGGTCAGAGCGCTCGTGATGCCGTCGCCCGTGAGCCCCACGGGAGCGGATGCCGTAACCAGTGCCCGCGCCTCCGCGAGTGCCGCGCGGGCGCTGTCTTCAATCAGCTCAAGCTGTTCGGCTGCGGCAGCAGCGTTGTTGTTATCCAGTTCACGCTTCGCCCGTTGGGCAACGAGTACTAGCCCGGTGAGGTCTTGCGCGATGGTGTCGTGGATTTCGCGGGCGAGCCGCTCTCGTTCGCTGGATACTCCGGCATCCCGGCTGATGGCGGCGAGTTCGTCGCGCGTGGATTGCAGCTCAAGTACGAGGTCGTGGCGTTGCTCGCTAAGTCGAGAAATCTGGGTGATCCAGAGGCCGAGGGCGAGGCTGAAGATCAGCGATAACGCTGTGACGGTTGTGCTGTAAAGAACCGCGTCGAGAGTGAATCCCAAGCTTGCGACAAAACCGACCCCCACGGCGACGGCGAGGGCAATGTTGCCGAGGATCGCGTTTCTTGTGCGTTCCGCAAGCACCCAGATGAGTGGATAGCCGAGTGCCTGCAACGTGGCCATCACGGGCATGAACGACACAGCCGTGCCCACTGCCAAGACAAGCACGCTGACGAACAGCGCCGTAAGAGCAGCGCTTTCTCGCGCACGCACGCCAAGAGTGAACCAGGCAAGCGCAAAAACTCCAAGAGCTACGCCGGCGCCCGTTTTGCTGCCGGGGCCGTAGCCGCCGGACGTGACGATGAGTACCACCATGACGGTCGTAGTGACAGCCACGGCGATACTCATCCACCGCACGAACGTCATTTAGCTATCCTTGCGGATCCAGCGGAAGGTGATGCGCGTCACGATAAGTCCGAACACGAGCCAGATACCGGTCGCGATGGCGACACCGGGAAGGTTCCAGCTCTCGGACTGTTCCATCACTTCGAAGCTCGCGGGCAGGAACACTTCACGCATGCCCTGTGCCATCCACTTGAGCGGGAAGACGCTGGCAAAATTCTGAAGCCAGACGGGCAGCAACGAGAACCCGAGGTAAACGCCCGAGATGAATTGCAGCACTAGCGCGATGGGGATCACGACGGCGGTGGCGCTCTTGCCGGAGCGGGGAACAGCGCTGAGCGCGATTCCTAGCACGGCGGATGTCGTGACGCCGAGCACAAAAACCCAGGCGAAGGTCAGCCACTTGCTTGGCTCGTCGGGTAGTTCGACGCCGAACGCAACGCTCGCGACCACGATCACGAGGGTGGCCTGCAGCACACCCGTCACAAACACCTGGCCGATCTTCCCGATGAAGTAGCTCATGATCGGCAGAGGCGTTCCGGCAAAGCGCTTGAGGGTGCCGTCGCTACGTTCCATGGCAATGTCGATGGCCATGTTCTGCAGTCCGCTCAAGAGCAAGCCGGCGGCGAGCATCCCGGGCAGGTAGAAGGCGGCGGCAGTGAGAGGCTCGTCCTCGGTGCCGAAATTCTGCTCGCTGAAAGCGAGGGAAAAGATGGTGAGCATAACCACGGGGAAGAGGAAGGTGAAGAACACCGAGTCGCCCTGGCGGAAGTACGCTCGAACTTCGTACTTGATGCGGCTAAAGCCGAGCGTCACGGTGCGGCTCAGGCTAGCTCCGAAGCTGCTCTTCTGCACGGCCTGTGGCCCGGGGGCAGCGGTGGTGGCGGGGGTTGCGGTGCTCATCGTGCGTTCTCCACTTCGCTCGCGTGCGCATGGTCGGAGACCAACTGCAGGTAGATGTCTTCAAGGCTTGGGCGGATGATTTCCAGCCCGGCTGGTTCAGTGCCGTCGGCGGTGAGCGCCGCAACCACAGCGCCGGGGGTGTGGGTGCGTTCCTCGCGCCGTTCCCCGTTCTCGCGCCAGCGCACGATCGGTACGCGGGCCTCGGCCCCGCCGAGTTCATCAATGGCGCCGATGTCGATCATCTTCCCGCCCGCAATAACGCCGGCGCGGTCGCCGAGCTGGGCCGCCTCATCGAGGTAGTGAGTGGTGAGGAGGATGGTCGTTCCGTCCGCCTTGAGCGAGCGAATGAGCTGCCAGAACTGCTGACGCGCCTCGGGATCGAAGCCCGTGGTTGGTTCGTCGAGGAAGACCAACTCGGGGTTGCCGATGATGCCGAGTGCAACATCCACTCGCCGGCGTTGGCCGCCCGACAGCTTGCGAATGAGGGTTGTGGCTTTGGCTTCAAGCCCCACAGCGGCGATGACGTCGTCGACCTTGCGCGGGTTGGGGTAGTAACCGGCAAAGTGGGTGAGCTGTTCGCGCACGGTCACGTTGCCGCTCTCGCCGGTGGACTGCAGCACAATCCCGAGACGGGCCTTCCAGTCGAGGCCGCCCTTGCCGGGGTCGATGCCTAGTACTCGCGCGCTGCCGCCGGTCCGATCACGGTATCCCTCTAGGATCTCGATTGTGGTGGACTTGCCGGCTCCATTCGGGCCGAGCAACGCGAAGGTTTCGCCGCGCTGAATCTCGAAACTGACCGAGTCGACAGCGGCAAAAGAGCCGTAGGTTTTGCGCAGATTCTCGACCTGCACGACGGGAGCGGTGGTGTTCATGCTTCTATCGTCGCTTGTCTGAGCCGGGCGCGACAGGTGCAGTCGGTTAGAGGTCTATCAACCGATCGGTTGATACGGCGGCGTTGCGCGAGTATTCAGCCAGCGCCGCTACGGTCGAATCATGATCTCGCCGGCTCGTACTCGAACCACCGCTCATGCCGCGCTCGCGCTCGCCGTTGCCTGTGCGGTCACCGGATGCTCGTCGCCGAGCACCTCGAACAATACTTCTGAACTCAGCACAACACCGCCAGCCAGCTCAAGTCCCGACGCGGCCACGTTCTTCCCCGATGTGGAGGAGGTGGCAGTCACCCCTTCTGGCACCAACCTCTTCGACTTCGCGGTCACCATTAGCTCTCCCTATGACACCCCCGAGCAGTATGCCGATGGCTGGCGGGTAGTCGCTCCCGATGGCACGGTTTTGGGGGAGCACACGCTTTCGCACGATCATGCGAATGAGCAGCCGTTCACGCGCACGCAGGCGGGGGTCGAAATCCCGGAGGGCATCACGGAGGTCACCATCGAGGGCCGCGATCAGGCCAATGGCTACGGTGGAACGGCGGTCTCTGTCGAGTTGCCAGGACGCTAGGCCTGCTCGCTGTCGTCGGGCTCTCCGCTTTCGCCTGCTGCGGCATCCGCGCCCGAGTCGTCGCTCGCGCCGCCGTTGAAGTCGAGGCTTTCGTCCGCTGCGGCATCCGCGAGCAGGAGGCGTAGCTCTGCGTCGAAGAGCGCGGCTTCGTAGCCGTCGTCGGGGGATTCCCGCAGCAGCACCGTTGTCATGGCGTGTAGTCGTGCATCCGCGCTGCCGTTCTCAACAATCTCGTCGAGCAGCGTCGCGGCGTGATCGCCGAGCGTCACGAGTGACCGGCTGAGGCTCATCTTGGCGTCGCGCTCGCCGTGGCCGAGATGGCGCACGAGCAGTGCGGCCAATTCGGTTTCGCCTCCCTCGGGAACGAGAACGGTTGCCACTCGCCAGGCGGTGCGCGCCACGGTCTCATCAGAATCGTTGACGACCTCGGGCGTGATCGCTTCCCACCCGGCGGGGTCGCCGATCTTCGACAGCGTGTGCAGGGCTTGGCTTCGGGCTTGCGCGGTTCCCGAGCGCGTCTCGGCCACCAGCAGCGGTACCGTTACCGCCGCCGGATGCCGCATCAACGCCCACGTGAGAGTCTCACGAACGTTGAGGTCAGGCTCGATTGCGCACCGCTCGAGTAGTACGCGCACGAATTCGTCACGCGGGTGGGTGCCGGCCGACATCGCGGCTTGGAGCCGCTGTGACGGCAGGGCAGCGGTAAGTGCCGTGCTCAGTCGGTCAGCGGCATCCATAATTCCTTCACCGCACGGGTGGCGGTTGTTGTCTTAGCTAAAGAGCTTCTGTAGGCGCTGCACGCCTTCGAGAAGGGCGTCGTCGCCGAGGGCGTACGAGAGGCGCAGGTAGCCGCTGGGGCCGAATGCTTCACCGGGTACGACGGCAACTTCGGCCTGGTCGAGAATGAGGTCGGCGAGCTCGAGGCTCGTGGTCGGAGTGACTCCGCCCCATTCGCGGTTCAGCAGGCCCGTGACATCCGGGTACACGTAGAACGCACCCTGGGGAGTCGGACAGTTCAGTCCCTCGATCTTGTTGAGTTCCGAGACGATGAGCTTGCGGCGGCGGTCGAAGGCCAGACGCATTTCTTCCACGGCATCCTGCGGGCCGGTCAAGGCTTCGATCGCGGCACGCTGGGAGATGTTGGAGACGTTGCTCGTGAGGTGCGACTGCAGGTTCGCAGCGCCCTTCATGGCGTCGACCGGGCCAACCATCCAGCCGAGGCGCCAGCCGGTCATCGAGTAGCTCTTGGCGACACCGTTCACGAGGATGGTGGTGTCGGCGAGCGCCGGAACAGCCTCCACGATCGAGACGGCACGCACTCCGTCGTAGACCAAGTTTTGGTAGATGTCATCACTGATCACCCAGATGCCGTGCTCGAGAGCCCACTCGCCGATGGCCTTGGTCTGCTCGGGCGAGTAGACGGCACCGGTGGGGTTGGAGGGCGACACGAAGAGCAGAACCTTGGTGTTCTCGGTGCGAGCGGCTTCAAGCTGCTCGACCGTGACGAGGTAACCCTGGTCGGCGCCGGCAAAGACCTCAACGGTGTTGCCGCCCGCAAGCTTGATGGCTTCGGGGTAGGTGGTCCAGTACGGGGTGGGAACGATAACGTCATCGCCCTCGTCAACGAGAGTCGCAAAGGCTTGGTAAACGGCTTGCTTTCCACCGTTGGTGACGACGACCTGGTTGATGCCCACTTCGAGGCCGCTGTCACGCAGCGTCTTGGCGGCGATCGCTTCGCGCAGCTCAGGGAGACCGGCTGCAGGCGTGTAACGGTGGTTCTTGGGGTCGAGCACAGCCTTGGATGCCGCCTCCACGATGTTCGCGGGAGTCGCGAAGTCGGGCTCGCCCGCCGCATAGCTGATGATGGGCCGCCCGGCCGCAAGAAGCGACTTGGCTTTGGCATCCACCTTGAGGGTGGCTGACTCGGCGATGGCGGAAATTCTGGCGGAGAGGCGAGGTGAGGTCACCCCATAAGTCTATGGCTTCGGAGGCGTGGATGCCCAGAGATTGCTGCGCCGACCGAGGGTTTATTCGGGTAAAAGACTGCCCCTACCGCGTGAACGCGATAGGGGCAGAGAGAAGCGGCCGGAGCTTGAATCCTGGGGGGACGATAAGCTCCGGCCGCTAAAGGTTACTTACGCAGTCCTAGAGCTCGGACTTGGGGTGTGTACGTAGGTAACCCTGACGCGCGAAGTAGGCACCCGCTGCCAACAACGCGACGATGAGGGCGATGAGAGTCGCAACACCGGCACCGGTGTACGCGAGCTGCCCACCGAGGGCGTAGGTCGGAAGATCCGTGGGGCAGATCCCAACACAGGGGTCTGTGGTTGGGCCGCAGTTCTCGGTGCAGTTGGGGTCCTCGGGACCTTCCGGATCCGTGGGGCCGCAGTTTTGCGTGCATCCGGGGTCAACCACGGTCTGAACGTTGGGGCCGACTACGGCGCGAGCCACGTTGAGGGTCGCGATGTCTCCGCTGCCGACGGCCACCCGCACCGCGGTCTCGCTAAACATGTCGCCCTTGACGGCGCCCGTCGAGGTCCACTGTTCTTGCACGTTGACCTTGATCGAGACCAGGTCGTGGAGCACTGTTGCCACGCTGGAGTCTCCGAGGAGGCCGGTTACTGCCGGGTTCACAAGGCCGGTGTTCAGGCTCTTGACGAGCGAGGTGACCACGCCGTCGTTGGAGAAGAGCGAGCTGTTGAGGCTATTGCCGAGGCTGCCGATCAGGGTGTCGACGTTGAGGCCGGTCTTGACCGTTCCGCCAAGAAGCGAGATGTTCGCCTTCGCCGAGATCGCAGTTCCGTCGATGAGGTCATCCACGTTTCCCACGATGCTGACGTCAACGGTGCTGCGCAGGTCGGGGAGAACGGTACCGACAAGCTCACACACGGTGTCTGTCGTGTAGCCAACGATGCCTTGCGTTACGCCCTGGGTCACCCCTTCGGTGAGACCGCCCGTGAGACCGCCGGTCAGGCCGCCGAGCAGACCACCAACGAGGCCACCGCTGGAGGATCCACCGCTGGAGGATCCACCGCTGGAGGATCCACCGCCGAGAAGTTCACCGTCGAGAATGTCGCCGATGATCGGAACTTGGATGTCGCGGCACACGGTCTTCTGGGTGGACTTCTGAGCGGTCAACAGGTTGAGCTTTGCCGAGACCTCAACATGCGCATTGCGCAGTGACGCCTCCACGCGCTCGACGATGTCGTCAGCGAGGCCAGCTACTGTCTCGGTGATGCCATTGAGGATCTGGTTGACCACCGCATCCGTGAGCAGCTCGGTGTTTGGAGCCAAGTTGTTGAGTTCGCCGCCGAGGAGCGCCTCGAGGTCGACCTCAACCGATCCGGTTTCTAAGTTGAAGCTCACAGCCCCATCGCCGTACTTTCCTTTGAGCAGTGAGTTCACTGCCCCCTGAAGGTCAGCATCGATCACTACTCTGACGTCGGCAGACGAGCCGACGACTCCGAGTACGGGGTCGAGGACGCCGTCGATCGAGTTGCCGAGAACTCCGTCGTCTTTACCGAGGCTCAGAAGCTTGCCGTCCACGCTGTTGAGCGCCGTCGTGACCTTGCTCGTAAGTTTGCTGATGGCGGGGCTGGAGAAGCTCAGAGTTGCATCCGCGAGGGTGTAGTCGCCGGATGCCGCTGTCATGTTTCCGTCTGCACGGGCAGCAACAGCGTCGAGGTCGAGCTTCAGATCCGTGAGTACTGAAGCGAACTCGTTGTTGAGGAGGCTATCGAGGTCGAGCGTAAGGTCACCTGCGGGGCCCGCGGCTACGCTGCCGATGCCGATTCCACCGTCATCTTGGATGGCGCCAGTAGAAGCAAAGGACTCGCCATCTTTGTCGGCCTGAGCGTACTGGTTGATGACGCCAGCATCCACAACGTCGAGGAGGGGAAGCTGCACACCGCCTGGCTGGTTGAGTACCGTCGCCCCGAGAGCCTCGACGGTGAGCGGGTCGCGGTGAACCTGGAGTGACTGAGTGCCGTTATTGCTAGCGGCTACTTGGCCGAGGCCGGCGATGTTGCCGAGGTCGGTGCCGAGCGCACTTCCTGAAAGGAATTCTGCGTAGGCGTACGAGGCTCCGTTGGTCTCTTCTGCGCTAGCAGCAGCGGGGGCAATGAGGGTGAAGCCCGATACAAGGGCCATGGTTCCGAGAGCCGCTCCGAAACGGACTCCTGCGGTGTGGTTGCTTTTCCCGACTGGCTTCCCAGTGCGCGGGATGTGTTGAGTGAACACGACTGGTACCTTCCTGATCCTGTACGGATAAGGAAGCTGATACGACAATGAGGCCAACGTGAGGGTTGTGCCACGAATTACTGCCTGATCTCAGCTTCGCTTGCCCATGTGGTGGTTGTGCTTTTTGAGTTATGCGGCGAGATGGTTGGTCTCGCGTGGTGTTGCCCGAATGGTGTTACTGGTTGTGCCCGAAATGTGAAGGGGTGGTTTGCCCTTCTTGCTTAGAGAGACTGAGACCCCCTTCGGTTATGACGCGGGTTTTCACACTTTTTTCAAAACTTTTTTGAAGGGGCCTGGGAGCACCAGTTTTCTGGGGTTTCTCTGGATTGATCGCACTATAGGGGAGCATGAACTGCAGGAGTCGTCAGGATGACGTACACTTGTTCAGGTAGTTGATAACTGCCATACTTTCGCGCGCCTATTCCTCACATTTCGATGTGCGGGCGTGGTGTGTTTATGCGAAGGTGTGAGTAAGAGATTCGCATCTCTTGCAGAGGGTGGTGGCTCAATTGGTAGAGCAGCGGTCTCCAAAACCGCAGGTTGCAGGTTCGAGTCCTGTCCGCCCTGCAAGTCCCGGTCCGTCTAACGCGGACTGGGTCGAGCAAGCCGAAGTATCGGAAGGTATCTAAGAGTGGCCAAGAAAGTCGTAGACGAGCCCAGCGAGGACGTCGTCGCCAAGGCGAAGAAGGAGAGCGCGCAACGTCGTGGACCCTTCGGTCGCATGGCACTCTTCATTCGCCAAGTAATCAACGAGCTCAAGAAGGTTGTGACGCCGACCCGCCGCGAGCTGGTCAACTTCACTCTCGTCGTTCTTGTCTTCGTGATCATCATGATGGGCATCGTTTCTGGTCTCGACTTTGGGTTTAGCGCCTTGGTGAACTTCTTGTTCGGCGATCCCAACCTCGTGGTCTAGGCCCTTCACAAACCGCAGCGGCTCTGGCCGCATTGCAGAGTAACGAAAAGAGATTTAGTGTCCGAGAACCACCGCGAAGACTCCGAGCTCGCTACGGCAGCAGAGCAGTCCTCCGAGGAGGATGAGGCGCAGACGGGGAACACCCTGGCTGAGGCAGAGCGTTCAGAAGACTCCGCCGAGCACCAGGCAATGCACGTCGAAGATGGTTCGACTGATGTCGACGCTGATCTCGCCGGGCTTCTCGAAGCTCTCGATGCTGCAGTCGACCCCGAAGCTGATGCTGAAGTGAACGACGCACTCGACATCGACAGCGCGGCAGAGGCTGACGCTTCTGTGGCTGCTACCGATGACGAAGCTGCTGACACGGCGGCAAGTGCTGCTGCAACTGACGACGCCGCAGAAGTTGACCCCTACGCCGAGTTCCGCATGGAACTGCGTATGCAGCCCGGCAAGTGGTACGTCATCCACTCCTACGCCGGCTTCGAGAAGCGCGTCAAGCACAACATTGAGAACCGCAAGGTTTCCATGGCGATGGAGGACTACGTTTTCCAGGTCGAAGTACCCATGGAAGACGTCGTTGAGATCAAGAACGGGCAGCGCAAGCTCGTCAATCGCGTTCGGATCCCCGGCTACGTTCTGGTTCGCATGGACCTCAACGAAGACAGCTGGTCGGTCGTTCGCCACACTCCCGGTGTTACTGGCTTTGTTGGCAACGCTCACAACCCGGTACCTCTTCGTTTCGAAGAAGCGTTCAACATGCTCAAGAGCCTCGTAGAGGTTGTCGAAGCTCCTGTTGCAAAGGGGGCATCGCAGAA
Source organism: Salinibacterium sp. 10G20-15 (assembly GCF_057365065.1). Classification (NCBI taxonomy): domain Bacteria; kingdom Bacillati; phylum Actinomycetota; class Actinomycetes; order Micrococcales; family Microbacteriaceae; genus Salinibacterium; species Salinibacterium sp. 10G20-15. Next base: position 732,293 of record NZ_CP195118.1, on the reverse strand, counting down.
GAGCAAGACTGCCGCTCGCGCAATCCCCGCAGAGATCGACTTCGAGATCGGCGAGACGATCACCATCAAGGAAGGCTCGTTCGCGGGTCTGCCCGGTTCGATCAGCGAGATCAAGCCCGAGAGCGGAAAGCTCATCGTGCTCGTGTCGCTCTTCGAGCGTGAGACTCCGGTCGAGCTCAGCTTCGATCAAGTCACCAAGCTTTAAGGGCGTACGCCCCTCACAAACCACCGCGCCTCAATTGAGGTGCGGGAGAGCTGGCCACACGGGTCAGTTCGTACCGAAAAGGAAACACAATGGCACCGAAAAAGAAGGTTACAGGTCTGATCAAACTTCAGATCCAAGCCGGCGCCGCTAACCCCGCACCGCCCATCGGGCCCGCGCTGGGACAGCACGGCGTTAACATCATGGAGTTCTGCAAGGCGTACAACGCCGCAACCGAGGCACAGCGTGGAAACGTTATCCCGGTTGAGATCACCGTGTACGAGGACCGTTCGTTCACGTTCATCCTCAAGACCCCGCCTGCAGCAGAGCTCATCAAGAAGGCTGCTGGAGTTGCAAAGGGTTCGGGCACGCCGCACACCGTCAAGGTTGCGCAGCTCACTAAAGATCAGGTTCGTACGATCGCCGAGCAGAAGATGGCTGACCTCAACGCCAACGACATTGACGGCGCAATGAAGATCATCGCGGGCACCGCTCGCTCGATGGGAATCACGGTGGAGGCATAATGTCCAAGAATTCCAAGGCATACAAGGCCGCCGCTGAAAAGATCGAAGAGGGCAAGTTCTACACGCCCACCGAGGCTGTATCGGTTGCTCGTGAGACGGCTTCGAAGAAGTTCGACTCCACCGTTGAGGTTGCTCTTCGCTTGGGTGTAGACCCTCGCAAGGCTGACCAGATGGTTCGCGGCACCGTGATCCTGCCTCACGGTACGGGTAAGACGGCTCGCGTTATCGTTTTTGCAACCGGTCCGGCAGCAGAAGCAGCGATCGCTGCTGGCGCTGACGAGGTTGGTGGCTCGGAACTTATCGAGAAGGTAGCCGCGGGTTACACCGACTTCGATGCTGCAGTTTCGACCCCCGAGCTTATGGGTCAGGTTGGTCGCTTGGGTAAGGTTCTTGGTCCTCGCGGCCTCATGCCGAACCCGAAGACCGGAACGGTTACTCCCGACACCGCGAAGGCTGTTTCGGAGATCAAGGGCGGAAAGATCGAATTCCGCGTTGACAAGCACGCCAACGTTCACTTCATCGTGGGCAAGGCAGGCTTCACCGTAGAGCAGCTCGACGACAACATTAAGGCAGCGCTCGAAGAGGTTCTTCGCGCCAAGCCCAGCTCGTCGAAGGGACGGTACATCACGAAGGCTACGGTTTCGACCACCTTCGGTCCCGGCATTCCGGTCGACATCAACTCGATCTAATACTGCTTCTGAAAACGGGGGTCGGGTTGTGCCGGCCCCCGTTTTGCATTCCCCGGCGGCTAAATAGTCGGGGTAGCGTGAGAGTTGCATCGCTGTTGCATGTCGCTGAAGGAGATTCCGTGTCCACCACAGTTCGCCGCGCTGTTGAGTCGGATGCTGCGCTTCTCCACGATCTTGCTCGCCAGACTTTTCCGCTCGCGTGTCCGCCAGCAACAACTCAGGAGGCAATCGCCGCCTTCATCGAGGAACACTTGTCGGTCGAGTCCTTCGAGCGTTACCTTGCCGATTCGACTCGCGAGATCCTCATTGCCGAAATCGAGGACGAGGCAGCTGGCTACGTGATGTTCTGCGCGGAAGACCCCGCTGATCCAGATGTCGCTGCCGCGGTCATCGAGCGCCCTACGGTCGAGCTCAGTAAGTGTTATGTTCTCGGCAGATTCCACGGAGCCGGCGTTGCGTCCACGCTCGTGAGCACGGGAATCCAGTGGGCTCGCACTCAGAATTTTGCCTCTGTATGGCTCGGCGTGAACGAAGAAAACGCGCGCGCCAATCGCTTCTACGAGAAGATGGGGTTCGAGTTTCGGGGGACCAAGAAGTTCCTCGTGGGGCCGAAGTGGGAAGACGACTTTGTCCGCGAACTTTCGCTCAGCCGAGAGGCCGCAACGGCCTAGCTTCGGGGCGAAACCGGTGCTCTAAACTATGGGGATGCCCGCACTGCTGCCCTCGCCTTTCCCGACGATCGCGCAATGACGGCTATTGCGCCGCCGCACGTATTAACACGCGCGGCCGAAGGCCTCGCCGCAGTAGGGGGCAGCGTGGCGGTGGGGATCGCGCTGATCCTGATCTGGGGATCACGCCTGATGGTTCCGCGCGAGCTCTATGTGAGCGAGTTGGGCGCCGAGGGCGAACCGACAGCCGCGGCTTTCGAGATCGCTCTTCTGCTCATCGTTGCTGGTGGCTCCGCTGTCGCTTGGGCGGCCCGACGCGTGCGTGCTTGGCCTCGAGTGTTGTCGTGGGGATCACCCTCAATTTCGCTTTGGATGGGCTGCGGATTCTTTTTGATCGCGTCGCAAGTGACGTGCACTTCTGGATGCCCGTTGCCGTACGGCCCGAGCTTCACGTGGCAAGACTTCGCGCACACACTGGCGGCAGTACTCGCGTTCGCCGCTGCGTGCTGGGCGATGATTCAGACATCTTTCGCTCGCGAGCATCGCCTGCTCGCTCGTATGTCGATAATGACCGCGATCGCTGTAGCGGTGATCGCGGGAACCGGTGGGCTCTTCTCGCTTTTTCGTTTTCAGGTGGTGCTGGGCAGCAGACTCGAGTTTGTGGCAACGACGATCGCTATTGCGTGGCTCATGATGCTCGGCACCGTGATTGCCGTGCGTGCACTGCGGCGGCCGCTGCCCGCGTAGCCGGGCGTGGAGAGCACTGGTGTGTGCGTAAGCTGGCGACCTAGCGCGGTGTCTGGGGTGCACGCATCAGATCGAGTAACCGATCCGCTAATCCCACCAGTGTATGAATCTGATCTTCGTCGCGCTCGACCCATTGGCATTTCGGTGTCGAATGAGTGGGCACAAAATCGGTGTGCTGCTCCCACACCACGAGAGTGCGGTCAGCACCCAGTACATACTGCTGCCACCAGACCTGACGGAGGTAGGAACGGGGGATGCTCCGCCAGGGTTTTACGGTGGTCTTGATCTCTGAGAGAACGAGCGAGCCATCAATCAGTGAGACACCGTCGGGGGTCGCCAAATGCAGCGGTTGATCGTGCGCGTGATACAGCGCCGAGCTTGATTGGATGCCGTGTTCGCCGAGCACCCAACGTGCAATTTCGGGTTCCCGCGCGCGACCGTGGTCGGTGAATACGTTGCCGGAGAAGCCTGAGCCGAGGAGCTTACTCTCTACCACCGCGCGCAACGATTGCTCGGTAGCAAGTCGGGCGGCATCCGTGGCGGTGACTCCACGACTGCGCGCCCTTAGCCAAGCGACACGATCTTCAGCGTGAGCGACGATCCGATCCCGATGATTGGGCGCGACAGGCTCCCACAGATCGAGCTCGGGTTGCATAATCACATACCTATTGTGCTCCCTCAGATCGCCGTGACGATCGCACCGGGCGCGGCGCGGGCAAAATGAACGGGATCTGAGTGCGCGGGTGACTGCGCTGAACGGAAATGACGCTGCGAACTGGCAGACTAGGCGAATGCGAGCCCTGCACCTTCTCTCAGCACCCTCTCCCCGTCTTCGTCGTGGAGTCGCCGGCTTGGGTGCGGCGATCGCGGTTACGCTAATGACCCTCGTTCCTGCCGCGGGGGCAGTCGCATCGATGGGGTCAATCCCGCCCGATGTCAGCGCTTTCGCTGCTGAGGACGAGGGATTGCTTCGCGAGCTTGAAGAGTTCTTTGGGGTCAATCAGCGAGGCACCGGACTCGATTTTTCGGATGGTATCGAAACGGGTGAAATTGACCGCGTGTTTCTCTGGTCAGATGACTTCCAGTCCGGTGTTCCGACCGAAACCCCGGTGCAGTATGTCAATCGGTGGAAGGTGCCGGTGCTGATTGGGGAGGAGCCTGTCGGTGTCGCACTGATTGGCTTTGATCCAGCAACAGTCGAACCGGAAATGATTGATTTCATCCGTAGCCCGGGCACTGCGCTCGCACTTGACGACGTGGAAAGCGACGCGACGCTGGTGCACGAACCCGACACGGGGGCATGGTTCGCTGTCGTTGATGACGAGGCCACCCCACTGGTTCGTGGTGAGAGCGAGGTAGAGGGGGCGATCTCCCTCGTTGAATACCAAGCCATCGTGTCTGCGCGACTGATTGAACCCGTTGAAGAGACTCCTCAGCCCGATAGAGGTTCGGTGCAGTCGGTCGTACTCATCATCACGACCATCGGTGTTGTGTTGATGGTGCTACTCGTGCCCACGGTTAGGGGCAAGCTGCGCGAACGCCGCGAGCGTTTGGCCCCGAGCGTGGTCGCTGATGCCGATGCCGATTCCGATTCCGATGCCGATGCCGACGTTGATGTCGATACTGAAGTCCCGAAGGTGCCTGCGACACCGCTCGCCACAGACACGTCTTCACCCGGCAAAACTGCGCCGGCACCGAAAGCGCCCTCACCCCATAAGGAATCTGGGGGAGCTGCGGCAACGGCGTCCCCCGAGAGACAGCCGGCGCCGAAAAAGCCGGCGCCGAAGAAGCCAGCGCCTAAGGAACCTGCGGCTGCAAAGCCAGCGCCGAAAAAACCAGCCCCGAAGAAGCCGGCCCCGAAGAAACCTGCGACGAATAAGCCGGCACCGAAGACGCCGGCCCCGAAGAAGCCGGCCGCACCGAAGAAACCGGCCCCGAAGAAGCCGGCCGCACCGAAGAAACCGGCCCCGAAGAAGCCTGTTGCTCGTAAGCAAACGACCACAAAGACATCGCCCGCGGCGTCCGACGCGAGCGATGCGTCGGCAGCTCAGTAGACCGTGTCGCTTCTTCGTTCACCGCTCGACAGAGACATCCGTCGGCTCGCGGTCCCGGCGCTCGGGGCGCTCGTCGCCGAGCCGATCTTTCTTCTCACCGACACCGCCCTCGTCGGACACCTCGGTAGTGCACAACTGGGTGGACTGAGCGTCGCGAGCGCCGTGCTGCAAACGGCGGTCGGCCTGCTCATCTTTTTGGCCTACTCCACCACGCCTGCCGTAGCGCGCTGGTTGGGCGTGGGCAATCGCGCGCGTGCTGTCGCTGCCGGCGTCGACGGAGTCTGGCTCGCCGTGGCGCTCGGCATCATCCTTGTCGCCGTGGGGATTCCGGCCACGCCCTGGTTGGTCAGTCTGTTCAACCCCGACGCCAGCATTGTCGGTTACGCCACCGAGTACCTAGCGATTTCGATGCTGGGCTTGCCGGCGATGCTCATTACCTTTGCCGCCTCGGGCCTACTGCGCGGGCTGCAAGACACCAGAACTCCGCTGATCGTCGCGGTCGCTGGGTTCATCTCCAACGCTCTGCTCAACACCCTGTTCATCTACGGCTTCGGTTGGGGTGTCGCGGGTTCCGCCATCGGCACGGTCGTCGCGAGCTGGGGGATGGCCGCCGCCTACCTCGTGATGCTCGTTACCCTCGCGCGCCGTGAAGGTGCACGCTTGCGACCACACGGCAGCGGGATGCTGCTCGCCGGGCATGCCGGCGCGTGGCTGTTGCTGCGTACGGCTTCGTTGCGGGCGGCGATGCTCGCGACGATTGCGGTCGCTACCAGCATCGGCGTTCCCGAGCTCGCAACTGTGCAGGTCGCCCTAACGATCTTTGCGACGCTCGCTTTTGTCTTGGATGCGTTGGCAATCGCCGGTCAGGCCATGATCGGTAAAGAGCTGGGCGCGAGCGACCTCGTCAAGGCCCGCGCGATCACTCGCCGGCTCATTGAACTCGGCATCGGCAGCGGTGTGGTGCTCGGTTTACTCATGCTCGTGGTGTCCCCGTGGGCCGGGATCGTGTTCAGCTCCGACCCTGTCGTTCGCAGCGGCTTGGCCGCACTGCTGTCGGTACTGGCCCTCGGCATCCCGATCGCAGGTTTCGTTTTCGTTCTTGACGGGGTGCTAATCGGCGCGGGGGACGCACGCTACCTCGCTCTGACGGGGCTGATTAACCTTGCGGTGTATGCGCCGCTGCTGTGGTGGGTTTACTCCTCGAACCTCACCGGCACCGCCGCGATTGTTGCCCTCTGGTTCGCTTTCGGCCTCGGTTACATCGGGGCCCGTGCGGTCACTTTGGGCATTCGTGCCCGCGGTGACCAGTGGCTCATCCCGGGGGCGACGCGCTAAACCTTTCGCGCCGCCCGCAGCGGTATGCCCTTGCGCTACTTCTTTTCGGTAACGGAACCGTGCTTCAAGTGCAACCGTCGCTCGGCACGCTTCGCGACCGCGGAGTCGTGGGTCACGATGATGAGCGTCAGTACCTTATCGCGCCACAGTCCTTCGAGAAGCTCCATGATCTCGTCGCGAGTGTGCTCGTCAAGGTTTCCGGTCGGCTCGTCCGCCAACAGAACCTTGGGCTCTTTCACGAGGGCGCGAGCGATCGCGACACGTTGCTGTTGCCCGCCCGAAAGCTCGGCGGGATGGTGAGTTAGGCGTTCGCCCAATCCCACCTTTTCTAGAGCCGCGCGAGCACGAAGGCGACGGTCGGAATTCGACAGTCCGAGAGGCGCGAGCGCAGTCTCCACATTCTCCTGCGCCGTGAGCGTCGGGATGAGGTTGAAGCCCTGGAAGACAAACCCAATAGTGCGGGCGCGAATTTCTGCCAGTCGTGAGTCTGGCATTGCGGAGAGCTCTTCGCCGCCAAGGGTGACGGTACCGCTCGTGGGGCGCTCGAGAGCTCCGAGCATTTGCAGCAGGGTCGATTTGCCGCCTCCGGTTGGGCCCTGAATGGCGACCATTTGCCCGGTAGGGATGCTCAAGCTCACCGTGTTCAGGGCGCTAATCGGGCCGCGTTTTGTTTCGTACTTTTTGGTGAGTTCGCTGAGTTCATACATGAAAAATCTCCTTGAGGTCTGCGGGATTCAGGGGTTAGGCGACGCTGCGGAGAGCTTCAGCGGGGCGAAGTCGTGCTGCACGCCAGCCGCCGAACGTGCCGGCGATGAGTCCGCCGAGAATGGCGAGCGCGACGGCGATGCCGATGATGCCGAAAGTCACGGGAATCTGGAGCGCGATGTCGGTCGTCGCTGCAGCGGTAGTAGCAGCATCGCCAAAGCGGTTACCTCCACCACCGAAGCCTGCTCCCACTCCAGGGCCAGCGGTCGCTGAGGCGGCAGCGCTCGCGCTGAGCACGGGAGCTGCACTATTGATGGCGAGGATGCCGAGCAGTCCGATCGCGACACCGACCACACCGCCGATGGCGCCTTGTACGAGCGATTCTCCAGCGACCTGACGGACGACAGCGCCGTTACTCCAGCCGATGGCCTTCAGCGTTCCGAACTCGCGGGTGCGGCGGGCAACACCAGAGGTGGTGAGCAGTACCGAGATGAGGAAGGCGGCAGCCAACACAATGATCGAGAGCCACGTACCGAGCTTTCCCACGAGGTCAGACGCGGTAGAAAGCGAACCCGAGACGCTCGAGGCGAGATCTTCCTGGGTCTTCACCGAAGCATCCGGAAGTTCCGTGTGCAGTGCTGTTTGAACGGCGGCGACGTCAGTGGAGCTTGCCGCCTGAACGTACACGGTCGAAATTTGGTTCTCCAAGTCGGCAACGCGCTGGGCGGTGTCGAGCGGAATGTAGGTGTTGGATGCCGTAGTCGCGTCAGCGGAGGTCGAAGTGACGGTTCCGATCACCTCGAACTCTTCGCCACCGATCTCCAGGCTGTCGCCGACGGTGAGTGAGCTCGTGGTGGCGTAGCTCGTGTCGAGGATCACGACGTTGGTGTCGCTGTCGCTCGACTCGAAGGCACGGCCGTCGACGAGCTCGACGGAAGTGAGTGGGCCGACGCTTTCGCCCGCTACAGCGATGCCGGTCACGGTGAAGGTGTCGACGTTGAAGGCGCTCCCGCCAGCTCCATCGGGACCGCCGCGGCCGCCCGGTTGGGTTCCTCCGCCGGGTGCGGTTTCGCCGGTGTCCGTTGCGGTGGGCGCAGCTACTTCACCGCTGAAGCTCACGTTGGTGAGCGCGAGGGTGGCGGTGGCTGCGGCAACGGAGTCGAGGCTGAGGGCAGTGGTGAGAGCATCCGCGTCGAAAGTGGTGCTGGCGTTGCCGCTTGTGAGACGTGATTGGTTGAGCGCTGTTGTGCCATCGGCGGTTTCGCCGTCCTCGGCTCCGAACTCAAAGCGTGGACGATCTTGCTGCGCACCCTCTTCGCCCTCGGCGGGCTGAACGGGTTCCTGCGAAATGGTGATGTCGGTGCCGACACCATATACCGAAGCGAGCACGGTCGCTTGGGCGTCGCGCACTCCTGCTGCGACGCCGTTGACGATCATGACGAGCGCTATGGCCAACGCCATCCCAGCGGCGATGATTGCTGTGTGTTTGCGTCGATTGCTGAGCTCTCGATACAGGTATGTTGCGAACATAGGTCTCCTCGGGTGATGCGCGGGGCGGTGGTAGCCGAGGTAAACATAAGAACGACGGCTATCAGTGCTCTATGGCGATCCTGTGAGTGCGCTAGGAGCGCTCGCTCTTTGCCTTGTCGGTGCCGTCAGAATCCGCGCTCAGAAATTTCATAGGAAACTCCGAATAACTAGAGCCATGATCCAGTCACACCACCTCCCCGCGGTTCAGGCGCAACCGCGACTCAGCCGCGCCGACGGAACCGCGATCCGCGCGGTGGTGGTCGACGATGAGGATTCGCTCACCGACCTTCTCTCGATGGCGCTGCGCTATGAGGGGTGGGATGTGCGGCTCGCCTCCGACGGCCCCACGGCTCTCTCGACCATCCGCGAATTTAAGCCGGATATCGTCGTGCTCGACATCATGCTGCCGGGGTTCGATGGGCTTTCCGTGCTGTCTCGTTTGCGGGCTGACGGCATTCAAACCCCCATTCTTTTTTTGACTGCGAAGGATTCGGTAGACGACCGGATCGCGGGCCTCACCGTGGGCGGCGACGACTACGTCACGAAGCCCTTCAGCCTGGAAGAGCTGGTCGCTCGGTTGCGGGCGCTGTTGCGTCGTTCAGCACTGACTGTTGCGGGAGAGTCGAATCCCATCATTGAGGTCGGCGACCTCATGCTCGACGAGAGCACCTATGAAGTCAGCCGTGCCGGTACCGCAATTGAGCTCACCGCCACAGAGTTCGAACTGTTGCGCTACCTCATGCGCAATCCGCGCCGTGTACTGAGCCGCGCCCAAATTCTGGACCGGGTGTGGAGCTACGACTTCGGCGGCAAGGCCAGTGTTGTGGAAATCTACATCTCCTACCTGCGCAAGAAGGTGGATGTGCTCGGCCCGCCCATGATCCAAACCGTGCGCGGTGTGGGCTACATGTTGCGAGCACCCGAGTGACGCAGCCACGCGAAGTCAAGGCGCCCGGTGCTGGGCGCGCTCCGCTTAGTCTGCGCAAACGCCTGGTTGTGGGCAGCGCTGCGCTTATTGCGCTCGCCGCGATTCTCATTGGCGTCGTGAGCGTATTGTCGCTGCACGGTTTTCTGGTCGGCAGGCTTGATACCCAACTTTTGTCGGCGTCGACGCGTTCACAGGGTGCTCTCGAAGGACGCCAACTCGGCGACAACCAGCGTCCTCGAACCCGCGACTTCTTGGCGCTTCCCGGACAGCGCGAAGGGACTATCGCCGGCCTCGTCGCTGACTCCGGCGAAGTTTCCGCAGGTGTTCTCGGCGCTAAAGGCAGCTCCTCGTCGCTGAGCGATGACCAGCTCGAAATGATTGCCACAATCGATGAGGTCAGCGAGCCCGTTACAGTCGCACTGGGCGGAGACCTCGGGGACTACCGGATGATCGCCTCCAGCGATCCAACGACGGGCGACACCCTCATCGTGGGACTGCCAATGGCCGACGTACGGGCGACTGTGCTGCAACTAACGATGCTTGTGGTCGGTATCGGACTGCTGGCGATCGCGGTCGCGGCGGTGGCAGGGGCCATCGCTGTGCGCTTCGCTCTGCGACCGCTTGAGCGGGTGGCGAGCACGGCGACCAGAGTGTCTGAGCTCCAGCTCGATCGCGGGGCTGTGGCGCTCGCGGAACGAGTTTCGCTCGACGATGCCGACCCGCGAACCGAGGTGGGGCAAGTGGGATCAGCCCTCAACCGTCTGCTTGAGCACGTGGCATCCGCTCTCACCGCTCGTCAGGCGAGCGAAGATAAAGTGCGCTCCTTCGTGGCCGATGCCAGCCATGAACTTCGCACCCCCCTCGCGTCGATTCGAGGTTATGCCGAGCTAACGAGACGGGGCGGACACGAGATTCCTGCTGATGTGGCCCACGCCATCGGGCGAATCGAGGCGGAGTCGGTGCGAATGACGGGGTTAGTCGAAAGCTTGCTGCTCTTAGCGCGGCTCGATGAGTCAGCTCCGGTGGAGGTTCGTGCTGTCGACCTCTCTGAGCTGCTCATCGAAGCGGTGGGGGATGCTGCCGTTGCTGGCCCCGATCACGAGTGGGAATTGCAGCTTCCGGATGTTGCGGTTGTGGTGGCGGGCGATAGCGCCCGGCTTCACCAAGTCGTCACTAACCTGCTCGCCAATGCCCGCATCCATACTCCTGCGGGCACTAGTGTGACCGCGAGTCTCACCACGGAGATGGACCGCGCAATCATCGAGGTACGAGACACGGGCCCCGGAATCGCGGCCGAGCTGCAGGGGAACGTCTTTGAGCGCTTCGTGCGTGGCGACAGTTCGCGCTCGCGCGCCGCGGGCAGCACGGGGCTCGGCTTGGCCATTGTCGCGGCGGTAGTCGAGTCGCTGGGGGGAACGAGTTCCGTCTCGAGTGAGCCTGGCGATACCGTGTTCCGTGTAGAGCTTCCGATCGCTGCGACACCTTAACCGGATGCAGGGAGATCGGTCGAAATAGCGGCCATGCTGCCGACTTGCAGCCTGACCTTCGATCACGTACTCTTACGGGAGCCAAAGACCGCAGGTCGTTCGCGTGCATGAGAGTGTGTGCGATCGAAGTTCGTGAAAACGAAGGCCAGCGCAGGTGTATGAAGTAGCTTTTCGACCACATCTGGTCTCAAATCCGCTCCGTGCCTCTGCGCTAGTGCAGAAGGGCCGGAGCTTTTTCGTTTAAGAGCCCCGCGCTCCTCCGATACTTTTTCGCGGTTCCGAGGCAGACACACATCAATCATTAGGGAGCACCATGGCGAACAAGGAAGCATCGGTCGCCGAGCTTACGGATCTTTTCCGCAACTCGACCGCCGTCCTGCTAACCGAGTATCGCGGACTCACTGTTGCCCAGCTCAAGGAGCTGCGCAAGTCAATCAGTGAGCACGCAACATACGCCGTGGTGAAGAACACGCTGACAAAGATTGCAGCCAACGCCGCAGGCATTTCGTCGTTTGACGAAGAGCTCGTTGGTCCGTCTGCAATTGCGTTCGTGCACGGAGACCCCGTCGCCGTTGCGAAGGCTATGCGTGACTTTGCCAAGGCAAACCCTCTGCTCGTAGTGAAGGGCGGTTACTTTGACGGTAACGCGCTCACTGCAGACGAGGTCAAGAAGCTGGCCGATCTGGAAAGCCGGGAGGTGCTCCTTGCGAAGTTTGCAGGAGCCGCCAAGGCTTCGCTGTTCGGCGCCGCGTATCTGTTCAACGCACCGCTCGCTCAGGCCGTTCGCACGGTCGACGCGCTGCGCGAGAAGCAGGATTCCGCGCAGTAACGCGCGGGCTAGCTAGTTCACGAAATATTAGGAGAAAATCATGGCGAAAATGTCAAGCGACGACCTCATCGAGGCGTTCAAGGAACTGACCCTCATCGAGCTCAGCGACTTCGTTAAGAAGTTCGAAGAGGTCTTCGAAGTTACCGCTGCTGCCCCGGTTGCTGTTGCAGCTGCTGGTGCACCTGCTGGTGGAGCCGCTGAAGAAGTTGAAGAGAAGGACTCGTTCGACGTCGTTCTCGAGGCTGCTGGCGACAAGAAGATCCAGGTCATCAAGGAGGTGCGCGCCCTCACGAGCCTCGGTCTCGGAGAGGCGAAGGCAGTCGTTGACGGCGCTCCCGGCGTTGTGCTCGAGGGCGCAAACAAGGAGACCGCGGAGAAGGCAAAGGCTGCTCTTGAAGAAGCCGGCGCAACCGTAACCCTTAAGTAGTCGATTCCTCTCACGAGGATCTCGCCTCTGTAGAGGCATGCTTAGCCAGCAAGACGTCACCCTTCGGGGTGGCGTCTTGCTGCGTTAACGGGCAGACAACTGCGTTTACTCATACGTCGCCATCTGGTTGACATGACACAAGCCGCTCGACCGCGTGCGGGAGCGGCCCTGTGTCGCATTCTGGGAGCGTTCACAACTGAGGGTGGACCCGAATGCACCTCTCGCCTGCGCAGCGGCCTCAGGGGGCTTTCTCGGGGCAGGCAAAGACGAGCGCCGTGTTCGCGCTGTGCTCCACCACGGCGAAAGTTCGGCGCGCGCGGGGGACGAAGAAGAGGGGGTGGGGCGCTTGGTAACCAGCCGAGCGCCCCACCAGCGTGCCGAATCCGTTGACACCAGGGATCAGGTTCCGGAGGCGGATGTATCGGCACGAGACCGCTAGGCGCGCAAGAATGCGGGGCTAGCGGAAGTGGTCTAACTAATGTATCGACGCGTCTGAGGCCCAGCAACAACCTCAAGGGTGAATGGAGGGTTAGTCGTGGGTGATATCGACTTGGAGCCCGAGCTCGCGAGATTTGTGGATGGCTTCAACGCGCGAGGTCACCCCAAGCTTGCGGTAGATGCTCTTCAGATGAGACTTCACGGTGTTGACAGAGATGAATAAAGTTTCAGCGATCTCGGCGGAGTTGCTGCCGCGCACCAGCTCTCGAGCGATGGCTCGTTCTCGATCGCTGAGAGCTTGAGAATCACGAGTAGGCAGAACCACAGTAAGACCATCGAGTCGCTTGATGAGGGCCCTCACTTCGAACGGCTGGCTTCGGCCCGCCGCGCGAGTGAGCATATCCTGAACGACCTCGCTCGGCACCAGTCGAAAGGGGCTATGCATTCGATTGCGGGCGGCTAATCGCAAGGCTCGATCGAACGCGACATCGGACTGTTCCTCGCTGCCAAGCGAAAGGTGTGCCGCGCCTTTAACGAGAAAGGTGTCCGCGAGATTGCGGTTGGAGTGGGCGTCGCCCAGCACTTCGCACTCACGAATAGCCTCAAGCGCGCCCCGCGAATCGCCGGTAACAAAGCGCAGATGCGCAACGAGTCGCCCCGGGCACACGGTGTGGTGCTGCGTCGGCGTGAAGTCCGCGAGCAGATCCCACGCGGCACCGCTATCTCCGAGCTGTAAGAAAGCAGCCGCCCGCAAACTTCGGATTTCTGCATCCACGAAGCCAACGGGATCCCAGCCGTCGAGAGCGAACAGTGAACGACGTAAGTGGTCGAGACCCTCGTGAGCGCGCCCATCAAAGAGCTCAATGAACGCCTGAGCGTACAAACCTAGCGGCTCCCAATCACTGTTGCTGGTCGCTGCACGGAGTCGGGCAACTAATGGTTCGAGAGACTCTCCGCCCTGCTGCATGATCGTCACTAAGGCTTCGGTGATCAGAGATGGCGCATTGAAGCGGCTCGTGCGTAGTTCGGGGCTAGCCCCCGTTGATTCAGCGCGCGCGACATAGTTCAGTGCCTGTTCGAAGTCCCCGAGGAGGAACTGGATGAGCGCGAGGCATCCGAAGACTTCAAGCTGGTTTGCGACACTGAGGTTAGTCTCGGCTAATGAACCGGCAAGGCGAAAGTCGGCTTTAGCTCGATCGAAGTCTCCGCCGTGCAACGCGATCGCTCCGCGCTGGAGAGCGATCTCCGCTGTAAGCGGGATGCGGCGAGCGAGTGGAATCACGTCGCGACTATCGGCGATCGAACTCGCTAGCGACACTGAGGCAAGAGCATCGTTGAGTCGTCCGAGTGAGCGCAAAGCCGCGGCATAGCGTACGTGGAGTGTTGCGCGTACGAAGGCGGGAGTATGGGGGGTTAGTAGGGCGAGCGCCGCGTCGAAATAAGGGAGAGCCGCGGTACGACTCTCGGTGTCAGCCGAGCGAAAACTTGACGCGTAGCATGTGACTAGCCACGGGTCGCCATGCCACAGTTCGGCGGGGGTTGCGTCCAGCATCGAACGGAGGGGCGCTCCATGCGTGCTCACCAGGCGTGGCCACGCTTCGCGAAGTTCCTCAACGGCGAGCTCGAAATTCTCAGAGACGCGGGCCGCGTCGAAGGCGCGCTCAAGCGTTCTCACGTCGGCTATCGCCATTGTTGATTCCCCCCTTCGAAACGAATGTCTCGATGAGTTCGTGATTCTCGCCTAGTCGGGTGGGTGATGCGAGAGTCATAGACTACTCCCTCTGCGCGTCGGGCTTGCATTCATTTGCGCGCACCCCCCATAATAGGCACGTCGCATTCTTGACCCCCGAACGTGTGACACCACCCGATAGAGCTACCCGGAATTCCCCGCCGGGCTAACGCGCCCCCGCGCATTAGTTCGAACTGTTCTAGGTCGCTCGTTACCCGAGAGCGAAACCCGAAGTGAATACATTTCTGGCGCGTCTACGCGCCGCAAGTCGAAGCCCCCGATTCGATAAGACCACCGGTCAGCAGCACAAGCGTTGGTCGTTGAAGAACTTGCGCGGAATCTCTGCTGCAGTTGCACTCGCGCTGGTCGTAGGTTCTGGACTGGCCGTCGTGTCAGTGTCATCGGCGGCTGAAGCCCACACGCCGAACATCGACGTCACGTGCGAGGGCGTCACCGTTTCTGGACGCTACTACCAAGAGAGCGGGTCGCGTCCAGGTCAGCAGAACCTCATCAAGTTTCAGCTCGAAGGCGGAGAAGAGCAGGTGATTCCGTTCGGCAAGCACGGTTCACATTTCTTCCCCTTCCCCAACTCCACTGAAGCTCACACCTTCACGGCATCAGTGACGGCCTGGAACGACCCCTCGCACCCCAACTGGAACCGTACGTGGACGAAGACGTCTGAGCCCTGTGCCGTTCAGAGCATCGTGAACGTCACCGCTCCTCGCTGTGAAGTGCCTGGCGGATCGACTGATATCACTGCCGAGTTCAAGGACCTCGTGGCTGACCGCAAGTATGAAGTAACCCTGTCGAGTGCGTCCAGCGAGACGAAGACCGCGAAGTTCACTCCCACGCAGACCACGGGAAGCTACACGTGGAAGGGTACGGCCGCAGGACCCACCTACACGGTAACCATCACGGACACGACAAACCGATCTCTCACCGCAAGTACCACTGTCCACTCGGTTGCGTGCCCGGAGGTTTCGGGAATCGCGATCGTTCCGACAGAGTGCACCGTTCCCGGTGAAGGCGCGTCGCTCAAGGTAAACGTCAGCGACTTGGTGATCGGGCGCGAGTACCGCATCGAGATCGTCAATGCCTCGTCTGATGCAGTCGTCGACAGCCACACTTTCACTGCTGAGCAGACCTCTGGTGCTTACAACTCTCCGGCAACGCCGTCGGCGAGCTACTACGCCTCGATCATTGACACAAGTGCCGAAGATTCGACACCGCTCAAGAGCAGCGTCCACACGTTCCTTCCTTGCCCCGGCGAAATTCCTGCTCCGGTGCTGAGCGCCACCCAGTGTGACGCGGTGTCGACGGATGCAGAAGGTGAAATCAGTGTCACGGTAGAAGGTCTGGTCCCGGGCCGTACGTACAACATCGTTGTCACCGACGCAGCCCACAATGCTGTACTCACGCAGAACAGCTACCTTGCCACTGCGGATCGCTTCGAAGCTGAACTGAGTGAGCTCGCTCCGGGCGATTACACGGCTACGGTCACCGACTCCGAGCAGCCCAGTTACACCAACAGTGCTTCGGTAACGCTCGTGCCCTGTGCGACGAACGAAACCACTGTCGAACTCACCGCAGAACAGTGCACGGTTCCCGGCGGCGACGCCTCGATTACCGCCACAGTTTCAAACTACGCTGTAGGTCGCGAGTACACCGTCGCGCTCATGCTCAACAATGAGATCGTCGGAGAACCTCGCAGCTTGGATTCCAGCAGTGGTGAGGCACAGGAGTTCACGTTCGAGGGCCTAGAAACGGAGAACACCTATCGTGTTCTGGTCACCGACTCGGCCTCGAACCCGGCCGTAACGGCAGCCGCGGACATGTATCTGGCCGCGTGCCCCGAGACTCCCGCAGTTCTCGGTTCACAGGTCGAATGCAGCGTGGACGGGCAGTCCGGCATCGAAGTCGCTGCCGGTAACCTGTTTCCCGGAGAGACCTACACCGTCACTGTGGTAACCAAGTCCACCGGTGAGTCCGTTCCAGGAGTTGAACCGGTCGTTTTTGTAGCTGACATGCCAACGCGCACTGTCACGATCGAGAACGTGCCGAACGGTGAGACGTACACCGTCACGGTGGAAAGCGCCAACATGGAGCTCGTCAGCATCAGCGAGATCACTCTTGAAGTGTGCGACCTGCCTACTCTGCCGTTGCCTCCCGAGGAGCCACCCACAACTCCTTCTACGGTTGACCTGCCCACTCTGGCATACACAGGCTCGAGCACAATCGCTCCGACACTCGCTGGACTCGGGTTCCTGCAGCTCGGATTGGTGCTCGTAGGGTTCAGCGTTGCGCGACGACGTTCGGTAGTTCGCGGCAGCTGATCCTGAATGTTCGGTGGGTAGCCCTAGCTACCCACCGAACCCCCCAACGGTTTCTCGCACAGCGCACTCGGGCGCTGTGCGATTGGCCGTTAAGGAGTAAGACGCAAACTAGTCTCGAAGAATGAGCACAGTAGGTGGTGGTCCTCGCCGCGGGGGCCGAGTTAGTGGCGGAGACTACTCCGCACAAAAAGCAGAGAATGCGGCGGCGCCCAAGATTCCCCACCTCCTTCAACGCATCGCGACGCTGTTCCAGCCGCACCGCGCCGCGCTGGCCCTCACAATTACTCTTGTACTAATCGGTGCCGCAATCAGCGTTCTTCCGCCCCTGCTGACAAAGCAAGCGTTCGACGAAGGTTTGTTCCCCGCCTCCGGAACCCCCAATATCCCGGTACTCACCCAACTCGTGCTCATCATGGTGGGGCTTTGGATCGCTTCGGCGGCTCTCGGCGTCTGGCAGACCTACCTCACCGCGACGGTCGGCAATAAGGTGATGGGCGCACTGCGCGTTCGACTCTTTGACCAACTGCAGCGCATGGAACTTGCCTTCTTCACGCGAACTAAAACGGGCGTCATCCAATCCCGCTTGCAAAACGACGTCGGTGGCGTAGCCGGTGTTCTCAACAACACGGTGTCGAGCGTCATTGGTAACACAGTGACCGTTATCGCTGCGTTCGTCAGCATGCTCGTGTTGAGCTGGCAACTCACGATCGTGGCGATCATCGTGCTGCCGGGCATCGTGATCGCTCAGCGTCGCGTCGGCCAGATTCGCGCTCGCATTGCGACGAAGACGCAAGAGTCGCTGAGCAACATGACCGCGATCACCCAAGAATCACTGAGTGTGTCGGGCATCCTGCTGTCGAAGAGCTTCAACCAGCAAGAGGTCGAGACTCAGCGATACTCCGACGAGAACGAACAGCAGATTGATCTGCAGGTTCGCCAGCAGATGAGTGGCCAGTGGTTCTTCGCCACCGTCAACATCTTCCTTTCGGTCATCCCCGCGATCGTGTACATGGTCGCGGCGTACCTTATTACTGGGGGCGTCGATGTGACCGCCGGAACGATTGTGGCGTTCACCACCGTTCAAGCGCGGCTGATGTTCCCTCTGCTCGGTTTGATGCGCGTGGCACTCGACCTCCAAACTTCGTCGGCGCTCTTTGCGCGCATCTTCGAGTACCTCGACCTCACTCCCGTGATCACCGATAAGCCCGACGCGCACACGGTGCGGGAGGATGCGCTGGGGGCGGTCGAGTTCGACAACGTCACGTTCCGCTATCCGGATGCCGATGCATCCACCAAGGCGACGTTGGACTCTGTGAGCTTCAGCATCGAGCCAGGGCAGTACGCCGCATTCGTGGGGCCGTCGGGGGCCGGCAAGACTACGGTCTCCTATCTGATCCCGAGGTTGCATGAGGCGAGCGGTGGTCGAGTGTTGTTCGCCGGCGATGACGTGCGGGACCTCACGCAGGATTCGCTGATTCGCAACATCGGCATCGTGAGCCAGGAAACCTACCTCTTTCACGCCACTATCGCCGAAAACCTGGCGTATGCACGACCGGATGCCACGACAGAGCAAGTGGAAGCCGCGGCTCGTGCCGCCAACATCCACGACACCATCATGTCGTTCCCCGCAGGCTACGACACCGTCGTGGGGGAGCGCGGTTACCGGCTTTCGGGCGGCGAAAAGCAGCGCATTGCGATCGCGCGCGTGCTGCTCAAAGACCCCAGCGTTCTGATCCTTGACGAGGCAACGAGCGCGTTGGATTCCATTTCGGAACGCACCGTTCAAGGAGCGCTCGACACGGCATCCCGCGGCCGTACGACGATCGCGGTCGCGCACCGCTTGTCGACCGTGCGTTCGGCCGATGTGATTTTCGTGGTGGAGGGCGGCTCCATCGTGGAGCGGGGAACCCACAGCGAGCTCATCGCGAGCGGTGGTGTGTATTCGCGGCTGTATGCGGAGCAAAATCGCACCGACTAACGCGGTGAGAATGAGCGTTCTGCGGTCGCGACGGCGCCCCGTCAGCGCGTCGAGACCACTCGCCGCCCGCGAGACAGCGCAGACCCTCGAGGGGCTTAGGCTGGAGGAGTCCTCGGCGTTGCGGGCACTCTCTCTTTATCGCGCCCGCACAGGGCCTCTCTTATAGCTAGGAATCGCTTGACTACCGTTGTTCATCCGGGTGACTCTCTTTCTGCGCGCCAGCGTCTCGTCTACGTTCTCGTGCTCGGAGCGCTGACCGCGCTCGGGCCGTTCACCGTTGATCTCTATTTGCCGGCGTTCCCGCTGATCGAAGCTGATCTCGATACGACGGCGGCGATTGTTCAGCTCACGCTTACCGCGACCACGCTGGGCTTCGCGCTGGGCCAGCTCATCGTCGGCCCGCTCAGCGACCGCCTCGGTCGTCGACTGCCGCTTATTGTCGCCACCTCGGTGCACCTCGTCGCAAGCCTCGGCGTAGCTGTCGCCGCCAACGTCGAATTGCTCTTTGTCTTCCGCTTGATTCAGGGCATGGGCGCCGCGGCCGGTGCCGTCGTGGCAATGGCTGTCGTGCGCGACCTCTTCGGTGGTCTTCCTTTGGTGCGGATGCTCTCGAGGCTCGCCCTCGTGCAGGGGCTTGCCCCGATCCTCGCGCCTCTGATCGGTTCGCAGCTATTGCTCATTACGCCGTGGCGCGGAATGTTCGTCTTCCTCGCCATCTATGGCGGCCTCGTGCTGCTCGCCGCCTGGTTCTTCATCGTGGAGACGCTGCCGCCCGCTCGCCGCCGTGACCTTGGCCATGCCACCGCAGGGCAGCGCTACAAGGCGCTCTTCACCGACCGCGTCTTCGTGGGTACCGCGGTGATCGCCGGTATGACGTTCTCGGGACTCTTCGCGTACCTTGCGTCATCCCCGTTCCTGCTGCAGAACGTTTACGGGCTCGACCCGCAAGCCTTCGGGCTCGTCTTCGCGGTGAACTCGATCGGTGTTGTGTTCGGCGTGCAAACGAGTGCGTTCCTCATGCGCTTCATCGGGCCGCAGTGGATCCTTGCTGGCTCCGGCGTCATGTTGCTGCTCTCGGCATCCACCATCGTCTTCTTAGATATTGTGAACGGCGATCTGATTACCGTGCTCATTCCGCTCTTTGTCTTCGTGATGTCGTGTGGTTTCTCGTTCCCCTGCACGCAGGTGCTCGCGCTGGCCAACCACGGGGGAGAGGCTGCCACAGCTGCCTCTGTCTTGGGCGCCGTGAACTTCGGTCTTGCCGGCCTGACTTCGCCGATCGTCGGGGCGTTCGGAATCACCAACGCGATCCCCATGGGCATCGTGATGGGCTCCACGGCGATCGTGTCGATCATCGTCATGTGGACCGTGGTGCGTCCGCGCACCGTGCCGGCGCTCTCGCGCTAGAGGCGGCGAGCGGGCGCGCAATGTCCGGGGAGTGGACGAGCAGTGTCCGAGAGTGGCCGGCTCTTCGCGTTCTCGGCAGTCGCTGAGGTCGAGCGGCTAGCGTGATTCTGTGAAAGCTGAGATCTCGCAGGCAGAGGCGCGCCGAATCACCACCCGCTGGCCGCTCATTAGTGGGATCGGTGCGGTCGTCTTAGCGGTGGCAATGGGGCTGCCGATCGCTACCCGCAGCACGCCGTTCAGCCTCGATCAGCTTGTGCTTGAGGATCTCCTCAGCATCCGCGCAGACGCGTTCACTCTTCCCGCGCTCGTCATGGATTTCGTGGGCGGTGGCTGGTTCGGGGTGTTTCTTGTTCCGCTCGGCGGAGCACTCGCGTTCCTCTTGCTGGGGCGCCGCTGGGCCGCACTCTATTTCCTGCTGGCCTCTGCCGTGAGCGCGGGAGTCGTTCAGCTCTTGAAATCACTCTTCAGCCGAGCCCGCCCCGACGAGATTCTTGTCACCGCAGACTTCGGTTCATTCCCCTCGGGGCATGTAGCGAATGCCGCCACTCTCACGGTGGTGCTCATCCTTCTGCTGCAGCGTCGGTGGGTCATCGTCGTCGGCGTCATTTACACAATTCTCATGATCCTCAGCCGCACCTATCTCGGAGCGCACTGGCTGAGCGACACCATCGGTGGGATGTTGGTGGGCATCGGGGTTGCCGTCATTCTCTGGGCGCCGTTTGCGCGCAAACTCACGGCAGAAAACCAACGTAGTTCTCGCGCAGTTCGGTGAATCGATGGTCGTGACTGGCGTCACTCCGTAGGCTAGAAGCATGACGGATGCCGCAGCCCAAGTAGAAGCAGCCAAGAAAGCCCTAGCCGAGGCACAGGCCGCGCTCGCGGCTGCCGAACTCGCTTCAGCAGAAGCCGCACTTGCCGCCGAACAGGCAGGCGGCGCCGCAGACTCTGAGGGCGCTGCCGAGTCCGAACCGGCGGCCAAGTCCGAGACGGGGGTAAAGACGAACTCAGACTCCGAGACCACCGCGAGCAAACCGAAGGCCGATCCGGCATCCGCCCCCACGAGCGCACTCACCGAGACGGGTGACGGCCCGCTGTCTGCCGCTGAAGTTATTGCGGTTCGCGACGGCTACGCCTTCGAGGGCGAGGTGCTCGAAATGGGGGCGCTCGTGAACGGCGATGCCCTCGCCGGTGTGCCCGTCCGCATCCCGGTTGCGATGCTTAACCGTCACGGTCTCGTCGCCGGTGCGACCGGTACGGGCAAGACAAAGACTTTGCAGGTGCTCGCCGAGCAGCTCTCCGCTGCGGGAGTTCCGGTGTTTGCGGCCGACATCAAGGGTGACCTTTCGGGCATCGCAACGGCAGGAACCTCGAGTGAGAAGCTGCTGGAGCGCACCGACTCGATTGGTCAAGACTGGCAGCCCGCAGCATCCCCCACCGAGTACTTCACGCTGGGCGGGATGGGCACGGGGGTCCCGATTAGGGCCACCGTGTCGAGCTTTGGGCCACTGCTGTTGTCGAAGGTGTTGGGGCTCAACGACACTCAAGAATCAAGCCTGGGGCTGATCTTCCACTATGCCGATAAGGCCGGACTGCCGCTGGTTGACCTGAGCGACCTGCGTGCCGTGGTGCAGTGGCTGCTGAGCGACGAGGGCAAGGCCGAGTTGAAGAGTTTGGGCGGATTGTCATCAGCAACCGCAGGCGTCATCCTTCGCGAGTTGATTAGTTTTGCTGATCAGGGGGCTGATGACTTCTTCGGTGAACCTGAGATTGATACCTCACTGTTCTTGCGTACCAACGCCAATGGCGCCGGAATCGTGAGTTTGCTCGAAATCCCGGGGGTCAGCGATAAGCCGGCGCTGTTCTCGACGTTTCTCATGTGGTTGCTGGCCGACCTGTTCAACGACCTGCCCGAAGTCGGCGACATCGATAAGCCCAAGCTTGTGTTCTTCTTCGACGAAGCTCACTTGCTGTTCAAGGATGCGTCGAAGGACTTCATCGCCTCGATTACGCAGACGGTGCGCTTGATTCGTTCGAAGGGTGTTGGTGTGGTCTTTGTCACGCAAACGCCCAAGGACGTTCCGAATGACGTTCTGGCGCAGATTGGTTCACGGTTCCAGCATCAACTTCGCGCTCACACCCCGGATTCGGCGAAGGCGCTCAAGGCGACGGTCTCGACCTATCCGACTTCGGGCTACGACCTCGGCGAGGTCTTGACGACGCTCGCCACGGGCGAGGCGATCATCACGGTGATGAACGAGAAGGGTGCTCCTACACCGGTGGCCTGGACTCGGCTTCGTGCACCGCAAGGGTCAATGTCTCCCACGGATGCCGCGGTCATGGAAGCGGCAGTTGCGGCATCCCCGCTCATGGCGACCTACGGCACCGCTGTTGACCGCGAATCGGCCCGGGAGATTCTGGCCGTGAAGATGAACGCGGCGGCAGAAGCGGATGCCGCTGCCGAAGCGGCGGAGGCAGCGGAAGACGCTGCGAAGGAAGCCGAGAAGCTCGCGAAGGCCAAGGCCAAAGAGCAAGCGAAGGTGCAGGCTGAGTACGAACGCGCGCTGAAAGACATGAACAAAAAGTCGTCGTCGAGCTCTCGCCGCACTACTACGCGCACCTCGACGCGCAAGGACACGAACGTTCTGGGCGACGTGTTGGGTTCACGAACTGGACAAACTGTCGTTCGTGAAGTGCTGCGCGGAATCTTCTCCACGCTCAAACGGCGCTAGAGCGGCGGCCATTTCCGGTGGCTTCGGCGCGAGAGAAGCTCCGCCACCGGCCGCTACTTCCCAGTAATTACGGGGTTTTTGCGCGTCTCACCGCGGGAACGGGTGTCGGGAGTCGTGTCGCCGCAGCGTCGCTGTTGCCAAATCGTAACCAACCAATTGCAAAGAAATCTGCTGCGTTCACTTGTCAAACCCAAGGGTGAGGCACTTTACTGATGTACGTCCGATTCACTTCTTGAACGGAACAGCACTCACTTTCCAATGGAGGAACACAGAATGCGTAAGCCACTTTCCATTATCGCAGGGGCGGTGGCCTTAGGCCTCGTTCTTGCAGGCTGCTCGAGCACCCCTAGCTCAGACCCCGACAACGCTGACCAGGTTGAGGTATTCACCTGGTGGGCCTCAGGATCTGAGAAGGTCGGCCTCGACGCTCTCGTTGGAGTCTTCAACGAGCAGTACCCCGACATCGAGTTCATCAATGCCTCGGTCGCTGGCGGCGCCGGCTCGAACGCCAAAGCAGCTCTTGCGTCACGCCTCGAGTCGAATGACCCGCCGGACACGTTCCAGGCTCACGCCGGAGCAGAGCTCACTGACTACATCAACGCCGGTCAACTGCAGGACCTCAGCTCGTTCTACCAAGAGAACGGTCTCACCGACGTCTTCCCCGAGAGTCTGATCGAGCGCATCACAGTTGATGGCGCCATCTACTCCGTGCCCAGCAACATCCACCGTGCCAACGTCGTCTGGGCCAACACTCAGGTGCTCGAGGATGCCGGAATCGACCCGATGGTCGCTCCCGCAGACATCGACGCCTGGCTCGTTGACCTGAAGAAGCTCAAGGACGCCGGAGTCGAGACTCCTCTCGCGCTCGGTACCGAGTGGACTCAGATGCAGCTCTTCGAAAACGTACTCATCGCTGATCTTGGCGCTGAGGGCTACTCGGGCCTGTGGACCGGCGACACCTCATGGGACGACGCTGGCGTAGAAACTGCAATCGGCCACTACGGCGAGCTGCTCGAGTACGCCAACAGCGACTTCGCTGGCCTCGACTGGGATGCTGCAACGCAGATCGTTCTCGATGGCAACGCTGCGTACAACGTCATGGGTGACTGGGCCGAGTCTGCTTTCCAACAGGCTGGCTGGACCTATGACAACGAGTACACCACCTGGGCAACCCCCGGTACCGACGGAGTCTTCGACTTCCTCGCCGACTCGTTCACTCTCGCTGTTGGTGCTCCGCACGAAGCAGCTGCCGTTGACTGGCTGACGACGATTAGCTCCGCTGAAGGCCAGAAGGCATTCAACCTCGCTAAGGGCTCGATCCCGGCCCGCACGGACACGGTTGCCGCTGACTACCCCGCGTACCAGCAGACCGCCATCACCTCCTTCGGTGAAGACACCGTCGTGAGCTCGCTTGCTCACGGCGCAGCAGCCAGCATTGCCTGGTCGGGAGACATCTCTTCGGCTATCGGTAAGTTCGGCGCTGACCGCGACGCAGCCTCGTTGCTCTCCGGCCTCGTTGCCGCAGCTGACAAGGCTCAGGGCTAACTAGCACCACGAGATAGCGGTGGGTGGGGGCACGCGCCCCCACCCACTACCGTGCAAACCGAGGAGCTCGCGCGTGAAAAAAGGATACAAAAACTGGGGGCCGCCGCTCCTACTGATTGCCCCGACGATCGTCGTTCTCGGCATCTTTGTGTACGGCCTGATTGGCGCCAACATCTCGGTGTCACTCAGCAACCGGAACAGTCTGGTTCCGGCAACCGAGTTCGTTGGACTCGACAACTACTTCGCCCTCTTCGCTGAAGAGCGCTTCATCCACTCGCTGCAGAACCTCGGTGTCTTCACCGTCTTCTTCATCGGTGGAACCATGATCTTCGGATTCTTGTGGGCATGGATGCTCGACAAGGGCGTCACCGCAGAGGGCGTCTTCCGCTCGGTGTTCCTGTTCCCCATGGCGATCTCGTTCGTGGCCTCCGGCGTCGTGTGGCGCTGGTTGCTCAACAGTGCTGAGGGTGATCGGGCATCCGGACTCAATCGAGTCTTCGAAAACCTGGGGCTGGACTTTCTCCAGAACTCCTGGTGGAACGAACCAGGTTGGGGCATGGCCGCCATCGCACTGCCCGCCATTTGGCAGCTCGCCGGTTACGTTATGGCACTGTTCCTCTCGGGCTTCCGTGGCATCCCTGAAGAGTTGCGTGAAGCAGCCCGCATGGATGGCGCGACCGAGTGGAAGCTTTACCGCTACGTGATCTTCCCGCAGTTGAGCCCCGTCGCTCTCTCCGCCCTCATCATCGTGGGCCACATGTCGCTCAAGGTCTTCGACCTCATCATGGCGATCACGAAGTCGATCTACCAGACCGAGGTTCCCGCAACCTACCTGTGGGTTGCCTTGACCTCGAACGACTACGCCAAATCAGCCACGATCGCGACAATTCTGTTGCTCTTCGTTGCCGTCGTGATCGTTCCCTACCTGATCTACACCGCTCGCGCAGAGAAGAGGCAAGGATGAGTGTCAGCACTGGACTCGAAAAGAAGCCCGGCTCAACCGAAACTTCGCGCCTGTCGGGAATGCCGCAACAGTCGTCAGTGCGCGTTCGCGCCGGGATGACTCGCACCGCCAAGTACGTTCTCCTGCTGCTGTTCTTGATCATCGTATTGATGCCCGTGTACGTACTGATCGTTACGAGCCTCAAGCCACCGCAGGATGTCAACCCCGCCACCTCGTGGGGGCTGCCGGTTCGCTGGCCATGGGAACCCGCCTTCGAGGGCGGACCTACCGGCTTCGACAACTGGGCACTCGCGTGGAACGCCCTCTCGGCATCCATCGGTCGCACGTTCTTGCTCGCCATTCCCGCCGCACTGATCGCGTCGTTCCTCGGAGCAATGAACGGTTTCGTTCTCGCCCGCTGGCGCTTCCCCTACGCCGACGTCGTGTTCACGTTCATCCTTTTCGGAATGTTCATTCCGTACCAGGCGATCATGACGCCGCTCGTACAGATGAAGACGAGCCTCGGATTGCCGAGCGACGTCTCCACCCTGTTGGTGGTGCACGTGATCTACGGTTTGCCAATCTGTACGTTGATTTTCCGCAACTACTACGCCGGCATCCCTCACGAGCTTATGGAAGCTGCTCGCATGGACGGTTCAGGGATGCTGCGTACGTTCCGCAGCATCGTCTTGCCGCTCTCGCTTCCCGGCTTTGTGGTCACGATCATTTGGCAGTTCACCTCGGCCTGGAACGACTTCCTGTTCGCGCTGTTCCTGTCGAACCAGAACGAGGGGCCCGTGTCGCTCGCGCTCAACAACCTCGCTCAGGGCGCGCAATTGGCCAACTACGGTGCCGCGATGGCGGGAGCGTTGCTTGCCTCGCTTCCGACCCTCGTCGTGTACATCGTGCTCGGCAAGTACTTCATTGGTGGACTGATGAGCGGCTCGGTCAAGAGCTAAGTTCCCCCTACGGCACGAAGCCGCGTCATCCTATTTCGCTTCGGCGGAGGGGTGGCGCGGCTTTAGTCGTTGGCGAAAAGGCTAGGCGCCGAGCGAGCGTAGGTACGTCAGCGCGACCATCAAGATCGCCGCGGTGGCTGCGGTAGCGCCAATAGCGACTGCGATAAAGGCGGTCGGATGCCGTTCGAAGAAGTACAAAGATTCGGGGTAGTCTTCGCGGATTTCGCCCGTCGAGACGGTACCCGGAATCCGGGTAGTGGGTACGGAGAACACGGCGGCGACCTGATCGAAGTGTTCGGGAGACCAGTACTGGCCGCGCATGCGGAGGAGGCGACGATTGTCGGCTCCCATGACGGCAAGTGTGGGCCGCGACTCTAGGCCGTCACTCGTATACACCTCGGCAAGAAGCATGTATCTGGCATCCGCTTGTGCGAAGTGCACGGTGCGACCGAAAAAGCCTCGCTCGCTGATGATGGGGGCGTCAGGGGAGAACCAGATGCCAATGCGAAAGTAGGCGATGATCGCGCCGACTGCCACAAGGATGGCCACGATCTGGGTGATCACGACCGCAAGCCAAGGCCCATCGGGGAGAACAATGATGTAGAGCACGCCGAAAACGGGCCCGAGGAAGGCGAGGCCTGCGATGACGCCACGGCGGAAAAGGCTGCGAGGCGGTGTCACTCGCTGGCGAGGGTCGCGCGACGACAAGTCATAGGGATTGCTGTTCCGTGACAACGGCAATCCCTTTCGTCCGTTTGCGCCGTGCGACATCAGCCTTCAAGTGCGGAGAATGGGGGATTCGAACCCCCGAGGGCTTGCACCCAACACGCTTTCCAAGCGTGCGCCATAGGCCACTAGGCGAATTCTCCTGGCAAGTTGAACACGCCTGAGCGCAAACAACCTCAAGTGATCATAACGGGGTCGGGGGTTCAGCGGTAATCGGCGCGGCAATTACTGTGAATTAGGGGAGCAACGAGGGCGCGCAACAGCGTTCTGATTGTGGGTAGACTGGAGGCGGCTCCTCGCGTGGCGCCATCCAGGCCAACTCCCCCAGGACGGAAACGTAGCAAGGGTAACCGGGCTCTGGCGGGTGCGCGAGGGGTCTTTTCTTTTGTGCTGATCAGCATGTTCGACGCGTAGGCTGAAGCTGTGACGCGGAACATTTACATCACTTCCATCGAGGGTCACGCCGGCAAGTCCACGATCGCCCTCGGTCTGCTCGACACGCTCAGCCGTGAAGCACAACGGTTGGGGGTGTTTCGTCCGGTTGCGCGCACGAGTGATGAGCGCGACTACGTCTTAGAGATGCTGCTCGGTCACGAAGCCGTCAACCTCAGCTACGACGATGCCGTCGGTGTTGGCTACGACGATGTTCACGCTGATCCCGATCTCGCGCTCAGTCGCATCATCGAACGCTTCAAGGCCGTCGAGGCGCAGTGCGATGTTGTTGTCATCGTTGGCTCTGACTACACGGATGTCGGCAGCCCCACTGAGCTGTCGTACAACGCGCGCGTCGCCGCGAACCTCGGTGCGCCGGTGCTCCTGGTCTTGGGCGGTCAGTCGGAGGATGGCGAGAGCCGCAGCCCCGCCGACATGGCTCAGGTTTATTCGATCGCTCATCAAGAGTTGGATGCCGCTCACGCCCAATTGGTCGGCGTTGTAGTTAATAGGTCAGACCCCGATCATCTCGACGACATCATCGGGGGAGTGAGCGCTGCGGTCGGCGACGATACTCCGGTCTGGGCTATCCCCGAAGACCCCTTCCTTATTGCTCCGAGCCTTGGCTCGCTATTGGCCGCTGTCGATGGCGAATTGCTGCGCGGTGACGCTGACCTGCTGCAGCGTGAAGCACTCGGCGTCGTTGTGGCCGGCATGACGATGGAGAACGTGCTGCTGCGTCTCATCGAGGGCTCGGTCGTGGTGGTTGCCGGCGACCGCTCGGATGTGTTGCTCGCGACGCTGATGGCGCACGCCTCGGAGACGTTCCCGTCACTGGCGGGCATCATCCTGAACGGTGGTTTCGACCTGTTGCCGCAGATCGAGCGCCTCATGGACGGTTTGGATGTGGCGCTGCCGGTCATCCGCACCTCCTTCGGCACGTACGACACGGCCCGCATCATCACGAAGACCCGCGGTCGTTTGGCTGCGGAGTCGCCGCGAAAGTTCGACACTGCGCTCGCGCTCTTTGAACAGCACGTGGATGCCGCCGAGCTCATGCGCCGCCTCGACTTGCATCCGCCCACGGTCGTGACGCCGCTCATGTTTGAGTACGGCCTGCTTGATCGTGCCCGCCAACGCCCGCAGCACATTGTGTTGCCCGAGGGCAGCGACGACCGCATCCTTCGCGCCTCGAGCACGCTGCTGCGTCGAGGCGTGGCCAAGCTCACGATTCTCGGGGACGAGGGCGAAGTGCGGGGGCGTGCGGCTGAGCTCGGACTCGATATCTCGGGCGCGAGCATCCTGAGCCCCTTCGATGAAGAACTACGCGACCGTTTCGCTACCGAATACGTGAAGCTGCGAGCCCACAAGGGAATGACGATGGATGTCGCCCGCGAGACCGTGACCGATGTGTCGTACTTCGGCACGATGATGGTGCATTTGGGTCTCGCCGACGGCATGGTGTCGGGCGCTGCGCACACCACGGCGCATACGATTCGCCCCAGCTTCGAGATCATCAAGACGAAGCCCGATGTGTCGATTGTGTCGAGCGTGTTCCTCATGTGTCTCGAAGATCGTGTGCTGGTTTACGGCGACTGTGCTGTGAACCCCGACCCGGATGCCGCCCAGCTCGCCGACATCGCGATCTCGTCAGCCGCCACGGCAGCCCAATTCGGAATTGACCAGCGCATCGCGATGCTCTCGTACTCCACCGGAACCTCGGGCAGCGGCGCGGATGTCGACAAGGTACGCGCTGCGACCGCTCTGGTGAGCGAACGTCGCCCCGACCTCGCAGTCGACGGCCCCATCCAATACGACGCCGCCGTGGACGCCGCGGTCGGCAAGTCAAAGATGCCCGATTCTGAGGTGGCTGGCCGTGCCACGGTCTTCGTGTTCCCCGATCTCAACACGGGAAACAACACCTACAAGGCTGTGCAGCGAAGTGCGGGCGCCGTCGCAATCGGGCCCGTGCTTCAGGGCCTGCGCAAGCCCATCAACGACCTCTCGCGAGGAGCGCTCGTGCAAGACATCGTGAACACCGTGGCGATCACCGCTATCCAGGCACAGGCCGTCGCGGCTGAGAAGCAGGAGCAAGCATGACCACCGTCTTCGTCGTGAACTCTGGTTCGTCATCCATCAAGTGGGAGCTGTTGGATGCCGAGTCCGGTTCCGTCTATAGCGGCGGCATCGTGGAACGCATCGGGGAACCCGGCGGCGGAGCCGCGGACCACGACGACGGCATGCGTCAGATTCTGGCGGAGCTCGGCGACGAGCATCCGGCCGTTGTCGGCCACCGTGTAGTTCATGGGGGAGCGGAGTTCACCGCCGCAACCGTCATTACCGACGAAATAGAGGATCGCCTCGAGGAGATTTCGGTGCTGGCCCCGCTGCACAACCCGGCCAACCTCAAAGGCATTCGAGCTGCGCGCGCCACGTTCGCCACGGTGCCTCACGTCGCGATTTTCGATACCGCGTTCCACGGCACGTTGCCGGCCAAGGCGTACACCTACGCGATCGACACCGAGTTGGCTCGCACGCACGGCATCCGACGTTACGGCTTTCACGGCACCTCGTACCGCTACGTCGCGGAACGGGCCGCTGCCGTTCTGGGCAAGGATCTCGCTGATCTCAAGCTGATCGTGTTCCACCTCGGTAATGGCGCTTCGGTCTGCGCCATCGACGGCGGGCGCAGTGTCGAAACCTCAATGGGAATGACACCGTTGGAAGGCCTTGTGATGGGTACGCGCTCGGGCGACATCGACCCCGGCGCACTCTTTCACTTGGGCCGCTCGGGCATGGATCTCCCCGGGCTCGACCACCTTCTCAATCGCGAGAGTGGCCTGCTCGGCATGACCGGCACGGGCGATATGCGCGACGTGCAATCGAAGGCGGATGCTGGCGACGAGCGTGCGCAGGCGGCGCTCGCGGTCTACTACCACCGTCTTCGTCACTACCTCGGGGCGTACCTCGTGGCGCTGGGTGGCGCTGACGCAATCGTCTTCACCGCCGGCGTTGGCGAGAACAATGCGAACACCCGCTTGGCCACCGTCGAAGGGCTCGAGTCCTTCGGCATCGTGATGGATGCCGCAGCCAACTCTGAAGCGCGACGAGACGAACGCGTGGTGTCGGCATCCGCTTCACCCGTGAAGGTTCTCGTGATCCCCACCAACGAGGAACTGCAGATAGCACGAGAGTCAGTTGAAGCTGTAACCCGATAGACCGTTTTTCTGTCCCCCGTTGTGGACTCTTGTTCTGTTCTCCGGAGAGCCTTTATTGTGGAGTCGAGGCCGTATTCGGGCGGTTTCAACGTTGGGCTCACCACCCTGCGAGTAGCTCACCACTACTCGAGTTGAGACTGTTGGCGTACTGCACCGCGGCCGTGCGATCAGGGGGGGCATCATGGTTTTTCGGGAACCACTTTTTAGGCTGGGCAATCGAGCGCGCAGTAATTCACGCGCCCTTCGCGGCGGTGTTTCTTCTGTGACTCTCACCGGGTTGGTGGCACTCTCCGTATTCGCAGCCGGAGCGCCAGCACACGCAATTGCGGGTGACGATTCCCTCGCCGAGTCGGTGTATCTTTCGGGTAGTTTGCTCGGTGGCCTCACGGCAGGCCAGCTTTCCCTTCTCGGCGCTGCTTCTGCGGCGAACGACGGTACTCAAGCGCTTCAAATCGATACCGATGCCTTGGCGGCGCTTACGGCCGTGTCTGACATTCCCGGCAGCATCAGTGTGCCTATTGCTTTGGAAGATGTCGGAGTGTTGAGCGCTTTCTCTCAGGCGGCAAACGACGGAAGTTCGGTCGCAGCGACCGGACTGGTCAATGCGACCGGCGACGTCGGAGTCGCCCTCTTCGATCCCAGTGATCGACCCTCGACGATCGCTCTTGGGCTTGGTGAAGCATTGGAATCAGGGCTCGCAGCAGAGGTGGCGGCGCTCTCCCTTGATATTGGGGCCACGAGCTCGCGTGCTGCGGCAGCTGCGCCAGCGGCGGCGACCGGTAGCTATGAAATCGTCGGCGCTGACCTCAAGCTCACGAGCGACACCGTTGCCGGAGTGAGCTCCACGGTCGATGGGCTGGCGGGGACCCTATCCGGCGCTGTTGATGCGGTGGCGGGTCCTGGCGGTTCTCTCGTTGGTGCAGTCTCCACCGTGGCGGTGAGCACGTTGGACTCGCTCGGGCTCGTTTCTGTCACGGGCACGTCGGCAAGCGTGGCCCTCGACCTTCCCAGTGCGCTCGCGCCGCTATATACCCCCATGACATCGGACGCCGTCACGATCGACTTCGCGACCGGGGAGATCACGATCGATCTTGCCGAGCTGAAGGGCGGTTCACTGTCGGGGCAACCGGCAAACACTTCTGTGCTCACTGCTGCTGAACTGACCGTGATCACGGCATCCGTCACCACTCTGGTTGGCCAATTCGCTGACAACGTCGAGGATGCCGTAACCGCAGCGCTCGACGCCGCTGAAGTCGACATCGAGGTCAACCTCGGTGTCAACCTCGGCCTCGGCGTTATTCCTCTCGTCAGCGTGAGCGTGGAGGGCACTCTCGCCGAGCTAGCGAGCTCATCGGGGGCTATCGGTGTAACGGCGCTCGGCGCCCTGAATGTCTCCGCGCTGACGACGGCTGTTGTCGGTGGAGTGGTCGCCCCTCTCGTGAGTAACCTCCTCAACCCGAACACGGCGGCATTACAGATCTTCATTGCCGGATTGCAATCGGGCGTCGTCACCCCTGTCATCACTGCGCTCTCGCCAGTGTTCTCTGCGCTAGAAACAGTGCTGGCGATCACAATCAACAATCAAGAACTCGTCGGAACCGCGCCCAATCAACAGTTTGTAGAGACTGCGCTTCGGGTGGGGCTGCTTGCGCAGGGGCCGGTAGCCAGTCTTCTTGAGTTGGATATCGCGCGCTCGGCTGTTGGCCCGAATCGCGTTGGTGTGCGCCCCGCAATTACCGATGTCGACCCCACGAGCGGACCGGCAACGGGTGGCACCGCGGTCACGATCACGGGAACCGATTTCGGAGGCTCAACCGGCGTCACTTTCGACGGCGTCGCAGCCACAGATTTCGTTGTCGTGAGCGACACCGAAATCACCGTGACGAGCCCCGCGCATGCTGCGGGCGACGTCGATGTGATCATCCAACATCCCGCGGGTGCTTCGGATGCTGCCGAGTTCACTTACACACCGGTGCCGCTCATTTCGTCCATCGCTCCGGACTTCGGCCCGATCGCGGGTGGCACTGTAGTGACGATCACCGGCTCTGAATTTACGGGTGCCACGGGCGTCACCTTTGACGGAACCGATGGCACGTCCTTCACCGTCGACAGCGACACTCAAATTACGGTGACGAGCCCGGCACATGCCCTGGGCGCTGTCGACCTGATTGTTGAACGCGCAACCGGTGATTCAGCTCCCGCCACGTTCACGTACCGCGGAGCTCCAACCGTCTCAGACCTGACGCCGACCGAGGGACCGCTCGCGGGCGGCACCGAAGTGACGATTACAGGTACCGGTTTCACGGGCTCCACGGGGGTCACCTTCGATGGGGATGCCGGAACATCGTTCACCGTCGTGAGTGACACCGAGATCACCGTCTCGAGCCCCGCGCATGCTGCAGAAACCATTGCGGTCGTTGTGCAGCATCCGATTGGAAACGCTGCGGCAGGTAACTTCACCTACACCGCAGCGCCCATCATCTCCTCGCTGTCACCGAACATTGGCCCAGTCGCTGGAGGAACTGCCGTGACCATCACCGGCTCGGGCTTCACCGGGGCAACGGGGGTCACCTTCGATGGGGATGCCGGAACATCGTTCACCGTCGTGAGTGACACCGAGATCACGGTGTCCACTCCGGCGCATAGTGTCGGTGTGGTTGACGTCATCGTGCAGAACACACCCTCTGATTCGGCGCCGGGTGAGTTCAGCTACCAGGCTGCGCCGACCGTATCCTCAATCGCCCCAGATGAAGGTCCGCTGGCTGGAGGTACTACTGTCACGATCACGGGCACCGGTTTCACCGGGGCAACGGGCGTCACTTTTGATGGGGATGACGGCACCTCGTTCACGGTCGTGAGTGACACCGAAATTACCGTCACTACTCCGGCTGGTTCGGAGGGCGCTGCTGCTGTCGTTGTGGAGCACCCCGCTGGCGACGCTAACGCAGGCGACTTCACGTACGTGGCGGCACCGACTGTCTCAGATGTGACCCCGGTCGTCGGACCTGTTGCTGGCGGAACGGCGGTGACGATCACGGGCACCGGTTTCACCGGGGCAACCGGAGTGACCTTTGACGGGGATGCCGGAACGTCGTTCACGGTCGTGAGCGACACCGAGATCACCGTTGCCAGCCCGGCTCACGCGGCCGGCGCGGTTGCGGTCGTCGTGGAGCACGCGGGCGGAAACGCCGCGGCGGGCGACTTCACGTTCCTCGCAAACCCCAGCGTCAGCGACCTGACTCCGACAGCTGGTCCTTTGGCTGGCGGCACGGAAGTCACCATCACGGGAACCGGCTTCACCGGGGCCACGGGAGTGACCTTCGATGGGGATGCCGGAACGTCGTTCACAGTCGTGAGTGACACCGAGATCACCGTCACGACGCCAGCTCATGCAGCGGGTGACGCGGCAGTGGTGGTCGAGCATCCGAACGGCGATGCTGAAGGCGGCGACTTCACCTACGTCGTAACGCCCGTCGTCATGTCGATGACGCCTCTGGTCGGCCCCGATGATGGTGGCACTCTCGTGACGCTTCGGGGAACCGGATTCTCGACCGCTACCGGAGCCCGTTTTGGTGCTGTGTGGGGCTCCAACTTCACAGTACTGAGCGACACCGTCGCCACCGTGGTCACACCGGAACACGAAGCAATGTGGGTTCCAGCGATGGTCGCATCGGGCGCACTTGAGGTCAGCACGCCCGGCTTCACCTTCGAACTCACCACGCTAGCGGCTGCGGATGACGGACTCGCCTTCACCGGTTCGTCCGGCTACCACGTTGCGTGGCTCGCTATCGCGCTCATCGGCGCCGGCGGACTGCTCATGATTTCTCGACGCCCTACCGGTCGCCACCGGGCGTGAATAGGGTGGCAGCGTACTGGAGCGCTGCCACCCAATCACTCGCTTCGAGAGCTAAGTGCGTGCAGGGTTTTCCCACCCCCCGGGTTGGCCCTGCACGTCTATTCGGGTAACGCTTGCCACGGATCAGGTGTGGCTGTGGTCGGAAACCAACCGACCAGAGATGATTCGGGGCGGTCGCCGCTATGGTTTGGTCGAATTCGCACAACTTTGAGATGAGTGCGGGTTGCGTCTGTTCGCTCACCGCGCGTTGGGATCGTCAGCGGGCACGACTACGCTAGGGGCGTGGTTGCTGCCTTATATCGCCGATACCGGCCCGAGACTTTTGCTGAACTCATCGGCCAATCTCAAGTGACCGATCCGCTGCGCACAGCGTTGCGCACCGATCGGGTCAATCATGCGTACCTGTTTAGTGGTCCGCGTGGGTGTGGCAAGACGACATCCGCCCGCATTTTGGCGCGCTGTCTTAACTGTGCCGAGGGCCCGACCGACACTCCGTGCGGTGTGTGTGCGTCGTGTGTTGAGCTGTCGCGTGATGGTGGCGGATCGCTTGATGTTGTCGAGATTGACGCGGCAAGCCACAACGGTGTTGAGGATGCCCGTGACTTGCGTGAGCGCGCCGTGTTCGCCCCGGCCCGCGACCGTTTCAAGATCTTCATTCTCGACGAGGCGCACATGGTGACGCCTCAGGGCTTCAACGCGATGCTCAAGATCGTTGAAGAGCCG
Organism: Salinibacterium sp. 10G20-15; assembly: GCF_057365065.1. Taxonomy (NCBI): domain Bacteria; kingdom Bacillati; phylum Actinomycetota; class Actinomycetes; order Micrococcales; family Microbacteriaceae; genus Salinibacterium; species Salinibacterium sp. 10G20-15. The sequence continues at coordinate 697,152 of NZ_CP195118.1, read as the reverse complement.
CCGGAGCACGTGAAGTTCATCTTCGCGACTACCGAGCCCGACAAGGTGATTGGCACGATTCGTTCGCGCACCCATCACTACCCGTTCCGTTTGGTTCCGCCCGCCCAGATGCTCGACTACGTTCAGCAACTGTGTGAGAGCGAAAGCGTGACGGTCGAGCCGGGAGTGCTGCCGCTCGTCGTGCGTGCCGGTGGTGGTTCTGTGCGCGATACGTTGTCGCTGCTCGACCAGCTCATCGCAGGCTCCGACACCGCAACCGTTGGCTACGAGCGCGCCGTTGCGCTGCTCGGGTACACCCACGCTGAACTCCTCGACGAAGTTATTGATGCGCTCGGGTCTGGCGATGCCGGTGCCGCATTTTCGTCGGTCGACCGCGTGATCCAGACCGGTCAAGACCCCCGTCGTTTCGTCGAAGACTTGCTTGAGCGGATGCGCGACCTCATCGTCGTGGCCGCCACCGCGGGCAGCGCTGCCGAAGTTCTTCGCGGCATCCCGCACGACCAGCTCGAGCGTATGGGCCAGCAAGCGCAGACTCTGGGCGCTGCAGAACTCTCACGAGCAGCCGACGTGATCAATGCGGCTCTCTCTGACATGACCGGTGCGACGTCGCCGCGATTGCATCTTGAACTCATGGTTGCCCGCATTATGGTGCCCGCCAGTGATGACACCCAGCGCGGTGCTCTTGCTCGTGTGGAGCGCCTTGAGCGCCGTATCGGTATTGAAGGCGACGGATCGGGTGCTGCGGCGTCGACGCCGCCTGCAGCGCCTCGTGCTGCCGCGCCGGCCGCGCGTGCGGCGGCTCCCGCGCCTTCGGTTGCTCCTGCACCTCTTGCCTCGGCACCGAGCGCTGCACCGGCCTCGGTGCCGGCGAGCGAGCGCGGCGCTGGTGCGACGCCAGTTACGGCTCCTGCAGCTCCGGCAGCAGAGCCAGCCCCGGCATCCGCTCCGGTTCCGACCGCCAACTCGGGCCTTTCGGCGCCGGCTGCGCCTCGTACGACTCCCGTGTCGATCCAGCAGGTGAAAGATGCCTGGCCAGAGATTCTCGAAGTTGTCGAGACGCTCAAGCGTTCGGCGTGGATGGTTGTCTTCACCGCCAAGCCGCTCGAGTTGCGCGATGACAAGATTTTGGTGCTCTCGTTCCCGAGCGAACGGGATGTCGAAGCCCTCAAGCAGCGAAGCGCACCCGGTGAAGGTGTCGGTGACTACCTCAAGAAGGCATTCGTGCACGTGCTCGGTTTCGAGCCCGCATTCATCGCCAAGGTCGAGGGAGCGCCGTCTGCGCCTCCCGCCGGCCCGCCCGCGGCCGCTGCTCCGGCAGCGCCGAGTCACGACTCGCGCCCCACGGCGGCACCGACCGAGCCCTCGGCTCCCTCCCGTGCTCCGCAGCAGACGGCTCCCGCCGTCGACGAAGGCCCCGAGCCTGAGGAACCTGCGCCGGCCGAAGATCGTGAGCCCGGGGGATGGGCTGTAGCCGCTATCCCGGAATCCGAGCCAGAACCTGAGATCGACCCGTCAGCACCGCGCGGTGCCGCAGCCGCTCACGAAACCGTGAAGCAGCAAGCGCAGCGCGCTCAGCAGAGCAACACGGGACCTGCGGTCGATCGTTTAGCAGCGGCCGCAGCTGCAGCGCCACCGGCGCCCCCGGAGTCGCAGGCTCGAGCTCACATGTCGGCGACTGCCGCTCAAATGGATCGTTCTCGCTATGGCGAAGCAGTGGTTCGCGAACTGTTGAACGCCACCTTTATCGAAGAGCAGAACGTGGCACCACAAGTGGTGCCCCAGCCGAGAGACGAGTAAGCCGTGTACGACGGAATTGTTCAAGAACTGATCGACGAACTCGGTCGGCTCCCCGGCATCGGGCCCAAGTCGGCGCAACGAATCGCTTTCCACATTGTGCAGACCGAAAGTTTCGATGTTCGACGGCTGGCGGAACTGCTCAATGACATCCGCGACAAGGTTCACTTCTGTGCAATCTGCGGCAATGTCACCGAGCAAGAAACGTGTGCGATTTGCCGCGATGCGCGCCGCTCGCCGGCCACGATCTGTGTCGTAGAAGAGGCAAAAGACGTCGTCGCCATCGAGCGCACTCGGGAATTCCACGGCCTGTATCATGTACTGGGTGGGGCCATCAGCCCTATCGACGGAATCGGCCCTGACCAGTTGCGTATCAAACAGCTGCTGGGCCGGTTGGCTGACGGTGTCGTCACAGAAGTCATCATCGCGACCGACCCCAATCTCGAAGGTGAAGCAACCGCGACCTACCTCACGCGGCTTCTCGTTCAACCGAACCTTCGAATCTCTCGCCTCGCCTCCGGTCTTCCGGTCGGTGGAGATCTGGAATACGCCGATGAGGTAACGCTGGGTCGCGCATTCGAAGGTCGTCGATCGATCGACAACTAGCACTCCCGTAACGAAGTTCGCCGGGTGTGTGTGCACCGTTAGACTCGCACTTCGGGCAGTGGCTGCCCGCAAACGCAAGCTTCAGGAGAACAATGAGCCTCATCGTTCAGAAGTTCGGTGGCTCGTCCGTTGCCGACGCTGAGAGTATCAAGCGCGTCGCAAAGCGCATCGTCGAGACTCGCAAAGCGGGAAACGACGTTGTAGTAGTGGTCTCGGCCATGGGCGACACCACCGACGAACTTTTCGATCTCGCCGAGCAGGTAGTGCCGGTGCCCACGGGCCGCGAGCTCGACATGCTGTTGACCGCCGGCGAGCGAATTTCGATGGCGCTTTTGGCAATGTCGATCAAGAGTTTGGGCGTAGACGCTCGCAGCTACACCGGCAGCCAGGCCGGCATGGTTACGGATGCTCAACACGGCGCGGCGCGCATTGTGGAGGTTTCTCCGCGCCGCGTTAAAGAAGCTCTCGACGACGGCGCTATTGCCATCGTTGCTGGCTTCCAAGGCTTTAACCGAGGCACCGGTGACATCACAACCCTCGGTCGCGGAGGTTCGGACACCACCGCGGTAGCTCTGGCTGCCGCCCTCGGTGCTGAAACCTGCGAGATTTACACCGATGTTGACGGAATCTTTACGGCGGACCCCCGCATCGTGAGGTCGGCCGGCAAAGTCAACATTGTCACGAGTGAAGAGATGTTGGAGCTTGCTGCGGCGGGCGCCAAGGTTCTTGATGTGCGTGCCGTGGAATACGCACGCCGCCATGGTGTCACAATTCACGTGCGGTCGTCGTTCAACAACAACACGGGCACGTTAGTGGTCAATCCGAAGGATGGAGAGAGCGTGGAAGAAGCAATCATTACAGGTGTTGCCTCCGATCTGAGCGAAGCGAAGATCACGGTGGTAGGGGTTCCTGACGTTCCCGGCAAGGCCGCCGAGATCTTCACGATCGTGGCCTCGGCCAATGCCAACATCGACATGATCGTCCAGAACGTTTCTCTGGCATCCACGGGTCGCACCGACATCTCCTTCACTCTGAAGAAATCGGATGCCGAAGACGTGCTGCGTGCGCTGACCTTCCGTCAAGAAGAAGTCGGCTTCGAGTCGCTCCAGCACGACGACCAGATCGGAAAGCTTTCGGTTGTCGGTGGCGGTATGCGCACCAACGCCGGAGTGTCGGCTCGACTGTTCACGGCGCTCTTCGAGGCTGGCATCAACATGGAGATGATCTCCACGAGTGAGATTCGTATTTCTGTCGTGACGCGTGCCGACACTGTCGCTGAGGCGGTTCGCGTTGTTCACACCGCTTTCGGGCTCGATGGTGACGAAGAGGCTGTCGTTCACGCAGGCACGGGCCGCTAGTTTCTCGTTGGTCTCTTGGCCACCGCTTGTCGTAGATTGGGCCGTTCGGCGCTAGTGTTGCCGAACACAAACTGTAGGTAGAGGTTTTCATGGGTAATGCAGGCATCCGTATCGGTGTTGTGGGAGCGACCGGTCAGGTCGGCGCGGTTGTGCGCCGTCTGCTCGAAGAGCGTGATTTTCCGGTAGCGGAGATTCGCTATTTCGCGTCATCGCGCAGCGCTGGCACGACTTTGCCGTTCAAGGGTGAGCAGATCACCGTTGAAGATGCCGCTGTTGCCGACCCCACGGGTCTTGACGTTGCGATTTTCTCGGCGGGAGCGACGACCTCGAAGGCTCAGGCACCGCGCTTCGCGGCTGCCGGTGTCACCGTCATCGATAACTCGTCGGGGTGGCGTATGGATCCCGAGGTTCCCTTGGTCGTCAGCGAGGTCAACCCGCACGCGATCGACCAAGCCGTCAAGGGCATCATCGCGAACCCGAACTGCACCACGATGGCAGCGATGCCCGTGTTGAAAGTGCTGGATGCCGAAGCTGGCCTTGAGCGCCTGATCGTCAGCACCTACCAAGCCGTATCGGGCGCAGGCCTTGCCGGTGGCGAAGAACTGCTCGAGCAGGCTGCGGCTGCGGTGTCGCAGAACGCGATGGGGCTCGTTGAGGACGGCGCTGCCGTCTCGATGCCCGCCCCCAATAAGTTCCCCAAGAACATTGCCTTCAACGTGGTTCCACTCGCCGGCAGCATCGTCGACGACGGCCTCAATGAGACCGACGAAGAGAAGAAGCTGCGCAACGAAAGCCGCAAGATTCTCGAACTGCCCGACCTTCTGGTGAGCGGCACGTGCGTTCGCGTTCCCGTCTTCACCGGCCACTCGCTGTCGATCAACGTGGAGTTCAGTAAGCCCTTGAGCCCCGAGCGTGCCACGGAACTGCTGGCGGATGCTCCGGGGGTGAGTCTCAGCGACATCCCGACACCTCTCGAAGCCGCCGGTGCCGACCCCAGCTTTGTGGGTCGCATCCGTACGGATGAGGGCGTGCCGAACGGTCGCGGTCTCGCGCTGTTCATCAGCAACGACAACCTGCGCAAGGGCGCCGCTCTCAACGCGGTGCAGATTGCAGAACTCGTCGCGGCTAAGCTGGTTGCGCAGGCTGCTCTCTAAGCGGAGTAATGTGCAGCCTGGTATGACTACGAACCAGCTTCATGAGACCCGAATCAGTACTACGCGCCCTTGGGGTGGCCGTCGTGACGGCAATCGCCCTCGGGCTTTCCTCGTGCGCGCAGGTTCCTGAAGAGACTACGGCCGTCACCGTTCTTGCGGCCGAAACTGAGACTCCCCGGGTCGCGTTTTACGGAGACTCCTACACTCGCGGAGTTGGTGCTTCCGACGAGAGCCTGCGTTGGTCGACTCTGGTAAGCGAAAAGTTTCAGTGGGAGGAAATCAACCCGAGCGTGAGCGGCTTAGGGTTCATGAGAAAGCGTGAGTTGTTCTCTACCGGTGATGTGCCCAGTATCATCATCGCGGCCGAGCCCGACATTGTGATTGTCACTCTGGGGTTGAATGACAATTTCACCTACGACACTTTCGCCGACGAACTTCCCGATCAGATTGTGAGCGACTTTCGGCGGCTCACCATCGGGTTGCCTAACGCTCGACTGATCGTCGTTGAACCGTTCTGGTTCACGAGCGAGCGACCAGACTCGGTTGAGATCATCATCTCGTGGGTTCACGACGCCGCCGTTGCTGTTGACGCTGACTACATAGCGGGAGCGTCACACTGGCTAGATGCGCATCCCGAGTGGATGGCGATCGACAACCTTCACCCTAACGACGCCGGTCACGCCGCGATCGCCGCTCAGATGACACGCGAACTGCGCATTCTCGGGCTGTAGTGTGCGCCCTGCGCCCTGCGCCCTGCGCCCTGCGCCCTGCGCCCTGCGGTGAAGGTCGCGGGTGCGGCCTATCGTTCTGACTGGCCGCACCGAACTTCTCGTATGAAGTTCGATTCGGTTACTCGCACGATTGCCGCGACCATTGTCGTCGCCGCATCTTTCGGCCTCGCGGCGTGCAGCACGCCTGAACCTCCGGTTGAGCGCGATCCGAACGACGTGCGCGTCGCTTTCTACGGTGACTCCTACACGCTCGGAACGGGTGCGTCAGATCGCAACAATCGCTGGTCCACTGTCGTGAGTGAGCAACGCGACTGGAGTGAGTTCAATCCGAGCGTCAACGGCTTGGGGTTCATCAACAATCGCACGACCTTCGGTGACGGCGACCTCCCTAGCCAGATAATCGCGGATGACCCTGACATCGTATTTGTGACGATGGGCCTGAATGACAACTTCAGTTTCGGTACGCGAGCAAACGACATCCACAGCCAAATTACTGAGGACTTCGATCGCCTGACGACGGCGCTGCCCAACGCTCGCTTCGTTGTTGTTGAGCCCTTCTGGTACACGGATGAGCGACCCGACTCGGTAGAGACCATCATCTCGTGGGTCGAAGCCGCGGCCGCTGCCAGCGGTGCTGACTACATTTCAGGAGCCTCACACTGGATCGAAGGACACCCCGAGTGGATGGCCAACGATGGGCTGCACCCCAACGACGACGGTTACGCCGCGATGGCAACCCAGATGGATCAGGCTCTTCGTACGTTAGGGCTCTAACAGGCGGCTAAAGTGGTGGTGTGAAGAAAACCGTCGACGTCGCGCTTATCGGCGGCGGAATTATGAGTGCCACCCTCGGAACGCTGTTGAAGCAACTGCAGCCGGACTGGGAAATTCAGATCTTCGAACGCTTGGGTGACTTGGCCCAAGAGAGTTCGAACCCGTGGAACAACGCTGGCACGGGACATTCCGCGCTATGCGAGCTGAACTACACCCCGCACAAGAGCGATGGCTCGATCGAAATTTCGAGCGCGGTGAAGGTCAACGAGCAGTTCCAGGTATCACGCCAATTCTGGTCGTACCTCATCGATGAAGGCGCCCTGCCTGAGCCAAGCTCGTTCATCAATCCCACTCCGCACATGAGCTTCGTGTGGGGAGAAACCAACGTCGAATACCTGCGCAAGCGATTCGACGCTCTCAAGGACCACCCGCTCTTCGCTGGCATGCAGTACAGCGAAGATCCCGCTGTGATTCACACATGGGCGCCGCTGATGATGCCAGGTCGCCGAAAATCGGAGCCGGTTGCTGCGACGTTTATTCCTTCGGGTACCGACGTCGACTTCGGCGCGCTCTCGAACTACCTCATCGACAACCTTGTCGAGTCGGGTTCTCAGCTCAGCACCGGAATCGTGGTCAAGAACCTCAAGCGCCAGCGTGACGGCTCGTGGGATCTCAAGCTCCGCCACGATGTTGGGGGAACACCGGCGGAGACCATCAACGCGCGCTTCGTGTTCGTGGGCGCCGGCGGTTACGCCCTCAACCTGTTGCAAAAGTCAGGCATCAAAGAGATCCGCGGTTTCGGCGGTTTCCCCGTCAGTGGCGAGTTCCTGCGCACCGACAACCCTGAAATCGTTGCCGCGCATAGCGCCAAGGTCTACGGTAAGGCGGCCGTGGGGTCGCCGCCCATGTCTGTTCCTCACCTCGACCTTCGCGTCGTTGACGGCACGGGCAGCCTCATGTTCGGTCCGTATGCGGGATTCAGCCCCAAGTTTTTGAAGACCGGTTCTGTTCTCGATCTGTTCGCTTCGATCCGTTGGCACAACCTACTGCCAATGGTCGCGGCCGGGATCAGCAACCTTTCTCTCGTCAAGTACTTGGTGAGCCAGCTCCTGGCGAGCCCCGAGACTAAGTTCGAGGAGCTCAAGCAGTTTGTGCCCAACGCGAAGCCAGAGGATTGGTACCGCATTACCGCCGGACAGCGTGTGCAGGTCATGAAAAAAGACCCGAAGAAGATCGGTGTCTTGCAGTTCGGTACCGAGGTTGTCTCGTCGGCTGACGGCACCATCGCGGGTCTTCTTGGCGCATCACCGGGAGCATCAACGGCTGTGCCGATCATGCTCGGGCTCGTCGAAAAGTGCTTCCCCGAACGCATGAACGACTGGCGTCCGAAGATCAAAAAGATGGTCCCGAGCTTCGGTCAGCAGCTCTCTGATTCGCCCGAGCTCGCTCAGGCCACTCTTGAGCGCACGGCGAAGACGCTTCACATTCACCCATAGCTCGGCAACACCCGCCATTTTGTACCCTGATTAGCCGGCGATCGGACTAAACGTACCCCGACTGCGGGGTACACCGCGTACCCCGAATGCTGCCATACTGGAGCAGTTGTATCTGCACGCCGGCGAAGGGGAGCACGCATGTCTATCGGCCTGCCTGCTCACCTGCGCAAGGAGAGCGTGAGCCGTGCCTTCGCACGCACCATCAACAGGGTGGCGTTCGTGTGCTTCAGCATCGCTCTGCTTGCCACCATCAGCCTGCAAGCAAGCGATATCAGTATGGCGATCTGGCCGGCGACTCTCGCACTAGTGCCGATGCTGATCACTGTCTCTCTCGTCAACCGCTATCGCACCATGTTCTTCACCGTGGCGCATCTTGTGATCGGTGCTCCGGCAATGTATTGGTACACCCTGACGGTGGTTTCCCAGCTCAGTCCCTTGGGCCCGATCGGTGACTATCTCCTGCACATGCCGACTATTGGGCTCATGCTGGTGGGGGGTGCTGCCCATAGCGTGGTGTGGAGCGTGGCGTGGGTCTCACTCGGCCTGATTGCATCCCAGAGTGCCTACGCCTTGGCAGCATGGCAACTCAGTGGTGACCCGCAGTTGCACCCGACCGCTTACATCACGTATGTCGCGGTGATCGTCGTGTTGTTCATCCTTCGGTTGAGCCAACGCGGTGTGCGAAGGGTGCAGTCTCATTTGCATCGGGCTGCGCGCGATGATGAGTTTGCGAGCCTTCGCTACGGCATCGAGGCTACCTCCGCTGCGGTGATGCACGACACTGTGCTTAGCCATCTGGCTGCAATTGCACATGCGCCGTTTGGGGCAATGAGTGAGCAGCTTCAACGCGAGATCGAGCGTGATCTTGAAGTTCTTATCGGGGAGGAATGGCTCTCCACTGCGGTTTCTGATGATGCAGACGACTCTCGGTTCGACTGGCAACGTAGTTCACTGTACGCGGCGATCAGAGAGGCTCGAGCGCTGGAGCTGGCGGTTGAAGTCACGGGCGACCTGGCAGCTCTTTCTTCGCTGGATGCGCGAGCCGCCGCGGCCCTGGGCCCTGCCGTCAAGCAGTGCCTAGTGAACGTGATTAATCACGCAGGCACCATGCAGGCCGAGGTCGCCGTCTTTGGCTCTGCCGATGAGGTGAGCGTGCTGGTTGTTGACAGCGGAAAAGGCTTCCATGAGGCAGAGACGGGCCAAGACCGTTTGGGGCTCCGCCAGTCCGTGCGGCGGCGCATCGAGCTTGTGTCGGGAACGGTTCAGGTCTGGTCGACTCCCGGATTCGGTACTTCGGTGATGATTAGAGTTCCTACCTCAGCGAACCAGCCTGCGCTCTCCCGGGCGGTGGCCGAGTGAGATCAATTGTCGATACCACCACCGTTCAGCAGCTCGACCCCTTAGGCACACTCGACGGCCGCCCCGCAGGAATCGTCGCTGTGGTCGGTACCTTGGTCTTCAGCGTCATCGTGACCGTGAACCGTGCCGATCACATCGAGGAACCGTTCTTGGCTGCCGCGGCACTGTTCTTTATTGCCGCATCGGCAGCGCTGTATATCGTAACGACAAGCCCGATTCGTCCACCCTTCAGCGGTGGTCTGCACGCACTGACCGTTAGTTTGCTCATCATCGCGTTCGCTCTGAGCTCGGCCTCCCTTGGAGAGCGTGGCGCACTGCTCACGGATTTTTGGGGACCACTTGTCATTGGCGTTACGTGCATGGCTCTCGCCCCGTATCGGCCCGTTGCTGAACTCGCTACTGTCGGGATCGTCGCCGCTATCTTCACCGGCTTCATCGGACTCGTGCAATCGTCAGTAACAAACGTCGAAGCGCCAGCGATGATCGTGGTGCTATACACAATGACGCCGGTGCTGACGATGTCGCTCGGGGGAGCCGCGTTCGCTCGTTCGCTCGCAAGCACCCACAAACGGTGGGAAGCGCGCGCACGGAGGGCAGCGCGCCGGCAGTTGGACCGTGAGCACGACAGCGTGGCCCGTTCTGTTCAGCAAGATCGGGTCACGATTCTCAATCGCGACATTGTTCCGCTGTTCACGGAGCTCGCGCAACGAGGGATTGTGACTCCCGAAGACCGCACGCGTGCGGCAGCGTACTCCGAATCCGTTCGTAGCCTCATGGTTACCGAGGTGAACCGCAGCTGGCTCGAGTCTGTCGTCGCGACCTCTTTTGGTGCACTTGACGATGGGCGACGCGTTCAGGACCCCCATCGGCTGGCGGCCGCAATGACTCCGAATCAACGCACGGCGCTGAGAGCAGCGGTGCTCGCGGTTGCTTCGGGCACCGATCTCATTGCAGAAACCGTGCGGCTCCGTATCGAAAAAACCTCCACTGGCGCAGAGATTACGGTGACGGGAAGCGTCGGCTCTAACGAGTCCTCGTGGCGGTCGACACTTGCACCCTACATCGCTGTGTTGCGCGTAGTTTTCACTGGATTGAATATTTCTTATCGCTCGCCCTTCCTCACCGTTAGGTTCACGTATGACACCCCCTGAGACCCACCTCAGCGCTCACCTTGGTGACCGTCCGCCGATTCGACTCGCGATCTTGGACGATCACGAGGTGCTGCTCGACAGCCTCAACAGCTGGATCACCAATAACGCGCCCGATTTCGACGTCGTGCTCACAGCCAGTACGTGGCTCGAGCTTGTGCACAGTGACAAGTTTCCGACGGAGTTGGTGTTTCTGGATTTCCAGCTGAAGGAACCGGTCTCTATTGAGGCACGCGTGCGCACGTGTCGCGCAGCAGGGGCAAAGGTGATCGTGCTTTCAAGCCTCGATAGTCGAGAGGCTCGCGACCGCGCCCTCGCGGCCGGTGCCGCAACCTTCCTGTCGAAGTCTTTGCCGATGCACGAGGTGATGGATGCCGCGCGCGAGATAATGGGCGTCGAAGCGGAGGGGGCGCAGCAGCACGACTGGCGCCCGTTGCCCTCGGGCTCGGCCGATCAATCCAAGCCGAAGCTCAGTGCCGGCGAGGCGGATGCTCTCACCCTGTACGCTTCTGGGTTAAGCACACCGCAGGTTGCTGAGCGGATGAACGTTCAATACGAGACCGCGAAGACGTACTTGCGGCGAGTGCGAGAAAAGTACGCAAAGGCCAACCGGCCGGCTAGCAAAAAGGCAGACCTGATTCGTCGGGCTGCTGAGGATGGATTTCTACGCTGATGAGCAAACTGTATTTCCGCTACGGAGCGATGAACAGCGGCAAGAGCACGGCGTTACTGCAGGCGGCGTACAACTACGAGGAGCGGGGCCAGCAGGTTTTGCTCGCTAAGCCTCACATCGACACCAAGGGTGACAACGCAATCGTGTCGCGACTGGGCGTCACTCGCCAGGTAGATTTCACGATCTCACCCGTCGATGAGGTATACGACGTTTTCGCGCGGGAGCGTGCGAAGGTCTTTGAGCGGACCGGCTTGCCCGTGAGTTGCCTGCTCGTAGATGAGGCCCAATTCTTTAGTGAGGCTCAGGTCGATGACCTATTGCGTATCGCTATCGTCGAGAAGGTTCCGGTGCTGGCGTACGGCATCCGTACCGACTTCCAGACCGTTGCGTTCCCCGGTAGCCGTCGTTTGCTCGAAGTTGCGCATTCGCTCGAAGAACTCAAAACCATTTGCCGCTGTGGTCGCAAGGCGGTCTTCAATGCGCGCACCGTTGGCGATGACTTCATCTTCGATGGCGACCAAGTCGCTATCGACGGTGTGGATGTCGGCTACCAGTCGCTCTGCGGAGCCTGCTATCTCGAGGAGAGCGGCGGCGTTCTCAACAGTGGCTGGCGCCCCAAGATCGAGTTCAGCTACGGAAGCGCGCCCGACGCCGACTTCTCCTAGGTGCTGTTGGTCGATGGCGGTGTTCTTTGAGCCGGGGCCAACGTCATCTGGTCGGAAGTCGAAAAGGTAGCGTACGCTGCCGCCGGCGACCACACGGGTGGTGTCGCGGGCTAAGCGGCCAATGATCCCTTGGGCCAGACGCGTTACGTCGGCCAAGTGTCACGAGTAGGGCACCGCTCGCGGATTACTCGAACGCGGCTAGAGCCCTGCGCCGCCACCGGAGAGATTCTGCGGGATCTCATTATTGACCTCAACCGCGACTACCAACCCGCCGGCACAAAAAATAGTCCGAACCCACACAATGTGAGTTCGGACTATTCCGATGTCGTGCGACATCACAATGTCGGGGTAGCGGGATTTGAACCCACGACCTCTTCGTCCCGAACGAAGCGCGCTACCAAGCTGCGCCACACCCCGATCATCCGTCACTGACGCAACGAATAGATCAAGAATAGCCGATATCTCCGGCCGTGAGTGTCACTACAACAGCTTCGGGTTTGCAGGCGAAGCGAACAGGCGCATAAATCGATGTACCGAGGCCCGCGCTCACGTTCAAGAACGCTGCCCGACGCAAGTGATGCCAGATGCTGAGACCGCTTGCTTGCTCGCGAGGAATGTCGCAGTTCGTGACGAGCGCTGGCATACCGGGAACCCGAACTTGGCCTCCGTGGGTGTGGCCCGCGAAGATGGCGTCGGCACCGTTGTTCACCAGAGCGTCGAGCACACGACGGTAGGGGGCGTGCGTCACGCCGAGGGCTACCGTTTGGGGGCCGTGCGGGTCATCTGCCCAGCCCACGTTCTCGCGCATTTCCTCGACGTTGGCGGGGAGACGATCAAGCCGTTCCCAGCCGCGGTGCGCGTCAGCGGTGCCAAACAGTTCTAGTCGCGAACCACGAAGTTCGAGGGCGCGTGCGTGATTGTTGAGCGACAGCCAACCGAGTTGGTCTTCGAAGAACGCATTGAGAGCATCCGTGTCGAGGTGGTCCACGGTGCGGTGCCCCGATGACGGGCCGGTGAAATACGTGAAGGGATTCTTGAACTGAGGACCGTAGTAATCGTTCGAGCCGTGGACGAAAACGCCCGGAGTGCCCTCGAAGGGTTCGAAAGCCCGTTTAATGCCAAGGATGCCATCGGTGTGCCCGAGATTGTCTCCCGTATTGATCACAAGGTCGGGCTCGTACATCGCGAGCGCACGAACCCAGTCCTGCTTGCGCGTTTGCCACGGCGCCATGTGCAAATCTGAGAGGTGCAGCACGGTGATGTCGCGTGCACTGGGATCGAGAATGGGCAGGGTTTCGTGTCTCACAGTGAACGCGTTGCGTTCGACGAGCGCACCCCATGCGAACGCGGCGGCCCCCGCTGCAGCTACCGCACCGAGTGCGGTAGCTGCAGCGGAGACGCGATCACTTACGGGCACGGTGTCGACTGCGCCACGGTAAGGGTGATTGTCGCGCTTGTCTTGGCGAAGCTCCCGGCCGACGGGCTCGAGGCTGTCACCTTGCCTTCACTCGGGTCACCCGGAGGAACTTCCTCACACGCCTGACTTACGTTCGAGAATCCGGCACTGCCGAGGATTCCCTGTGCTGTCGCGAAGTCGTTCGATTGGCCGTCTGCCACGGCATCCGGAATCTTGACCTTATTGCCCTTGCTTGTATAGACGGTCACGGTTGCGCCCTGACCCGACTGGGTGCCGGCAGCAGGGTCCGTTTTGACGACCTGGCCGGCAGGAAGTTCGGAGTCGACCTCACCACCGTCTTTGAACGTGAAGCCGAGACTGATGAGAACCGACTTCGCCTGTTCCAGAGTTTGCGACGAAAGATCTGGGACTTCTGTTCCCGTGCCGGTCAAGAGCCTCGAATCTGGCTCGGGCAGGGCCCCACCCGGGTACTTGACGTTGAGAGCACCGTCCGTGGCTCGAGTGATGTAGTGCCGCAGGCGGTAGCCCTGAACGTCCGCGTAGTAAACCTGACTGATGTCTTGGGCTCCAACAATGTTGCCTACCCAGGTAGCCGTGCCATAGCGAGTTGTTCCGCTGGCCATCCACGTGTGCTTAGCCCCATCAGTTGTTCCGGTCTTACCAAAGATCGGGATGCCGTCGTTGGGGTCAGAGTAGGCTGCGTTGCCGCGGTTGAGCACTTCGGTAAGCACGAAGGCCGTGGTTGCCGCTACTTCAGGCGAGATTGCTTGACGACAATTCGGCTCTTGACCCCCGAGATCGTTGTTACGAGCGTCAACGGCTTTGTCGATAATGATCGGTTCGCACCAGAGTCCGCCAGCACCGATTGCAGCGTATGCAGACGCCATGCTGAGCGGCGTTACTTCGTTCGTACCAATGATCGAAGCAGGGTTGGTTTGAAGCTCATTGCCATCTGCGCGCTTGACCCCCATGTCGGCTGCAACGTTGCGGATATTGCAGAGGTCGAGCTGGGTTGCCATCGAGAAGAAAATACCGTTGATTGACTCAGCGGTGCCTTCGGCAACGGTATAGATGCCGCGCTCATTCGCGTTGTTTCCAAACTCGACGGTGCCGCCGTGCGGGCCATTACAGCTGTCGAGAAACTGAGAACCTGGAATATCGCGCGCGGTACCCTCGAGGCGGTCATAGATACCCTTGCCCTGTTTCAACCACTCAATGAGTGTGAAGACCTTGTAGGTAGATCCGGGCTGAAAGCCGCTCGATCCGCCATATTCGAAGCTGGTGTTGTAGTTCACGGCAGTGCTCTCGATGCCGCCACCGTCAGCGGTGTCATTGAAGAGCTTGTTCTCTGCCATCACGAGAACGCGACCGGTTCCCGATTCCACCGTCGAGGTGGCGCTTCCGAGCTGGAACGAGGTCTCGTTGTTGGGCGCGTAGGTCCACGTTGCTTTCTGTGAGGGAATCTGGGCGTCGAGGTCGAGGGTTGTGTACAGCTTGTAGCCACCCTGCGTCCAGTTCGCGTTGCGCTCTTCCTTCGTGGCACCGAGGAATTCGAAGTCGGGAACGCTCTTAACGACGTAGTCGCAGAACCACTTGGCGTACTTATAAGCCGAGGTGCAACCGTTGTTCGGGGCAGAAAGGTCGACGGACTCTTCGTCGACCGGAATGGCGACGGCTTCGTCGTACTGTTCGCGGTCAATCGCGCCGACGTCGAGCATGGCGGAAAGGATCACGTCTCGACGGTCCTGATTCGAGGCGTAGTACTCGGGATCAGAAAGATTACGAATACTGGGCTCTTGAACAATCGCAATGAGGCTGGCCGCCTGCTCGAGGCTGAGATCCTTCGCATCAACGCTGTAGTAACGCTGAGCCGCAGCCTGAATTCCGTACGTCGCGTTGCCGAAGTTGGCGATGTTGAGGTACGCGGTAAGGATTTCCTTCTTCGTGTAGCGCTTCTCAAGGCCGATCGCGAGCTTCATTTCCTTGAGCTTGCGGTCGAAGGACTGACTTGTGGCGGCGAGATATGCGGCCGATCGTTCATCCTCTGTGGGAAGCGATTCCGCCTCGGAGATGAACGTATTCTTGACAAGCTGCATCGTGAGAGTGGATGCTCCACTCTCGATGTTCGATGACAGCACATTGCCGACAGCGGCGCGGACAAGCGACGTGAGGTCAACGCCGCCGTGATCGAAGAATCGACGGTCTTCACCGGCAACTACGGCGTCGATGGCGTACTGCGAAATCTCGTCGTAGCTAACTTCTTGACGGTTCTGGTCGTAGATGGTGGCAATGGGGAGGTAGCCGTCGACGTTGCCCTTGCCCGTGTATTGCGCGTAGATCGTGTTGCGTTCGGGCTGTTGGTCGATTTCGAGGTAATCGGGGAGCCCATCGAAAATTCCGATGGTGCTAGAAGCGGTGATGCCGGTGACGGCGAGCGCGGGCGCAACCATGGCGGTAACGAGCACGCCGGAGAGTGCGCTGAAGCCGATCAATCCGGCGATAGCCGAGATGATGCCGCGACGCGGAGTTTTTAGGGCAGACATATGATCAACAGTAGGGGATTATTGATAACGCCATGCTGAACGGGAGCCGCAAATATGCCTAAATGGGAGTACCTGACAACACCACTGATGGTGCACAATTCCACCGCGATCCTCAATAACTGGGGTTCAGAGGGGTGGGAACTTGTGCAGGTCGGTACCGGTCCCGAAGGGGGCCCGGTCGCTTATTTCAAACGGATCAAGGAAGAGAACAACTAAATGTCGCAGCTCGATGAACGGCTCGCAGAACTCGGCCTGAGCGTTCCAGAAACCTCAAAGCCTCTTGCTGCCTACTTGCCAGCTATGGTTTCGGGAAACTTGGTCTACACGGCCGGCCAGCTGCCCATGGTCGACGGCGCTCTTCCTGCGACCGGCAAAGTCGGCCCTGAAGTGGATGCTGCTGATGCCCACGAATACGCCAAGACCTGTGTCTTGAACGGCCTCGCTGCGGCCAAGGGCGCTATCGGATCGCTCGACCGCATCACGCGCGTCGTGAAGGTTGTCGGTTTCGTTGCCTCCGACCCGAGCTTCACTGGCCAGCCCGGAGTCATCAACGGAGCATCTGAGCTTCTTGTTGAAATCTTCGGTGAGATGGGAAAGCACGCCCGCAGCGCTGTCGGCGTTGCTGTTCTGCCCCTCGACGCTCCGGTTGAAGTCGAGTTCGTATTCGAGTTCGCGTGATCGAAGTGTGGTCCTCCGGTCAAGCCGGAGAGAACGCGCCGCTGCGCCCGCTAGACCTCGGTCTGTGGGATGCGGCGCACAGTGGAGTAACGCTTCAGGCTCGTCGCCTCGTGCAAGACAGCCGAGAGGCGGGTGCGGATGACGTGTTCGTCGCCATCGGTACGAGTGCGTCGTCGGCTCTGCCGTACATTGACGCCGCTCTCGCCCAGGGTGCCGTAGCGGTACTGGTGGATGCGAAGGCGGCTGAGGGCGTTGAGCTTGATGAGCGGGTGTATGCGATTGCGAACTTGCGCGACGTCGTCGGGGCTCAGGCGGATGCTTTTCTGGGGCATCCCTCTGCAGCCATGGCGATGGTGGGCATCACCGGCACCAACGGCAAGACCTCGACTGCGCACTTGTTGACGCAGGCCTGGGCTCAGCTCGGTACGAGCTCAGCCACGATTGGCACGCTCGGTGCTGGCATCACGGGTGAGCGTCGCATCAACATGGGCATGACGACGCCGCAAGTGACGGCTGTTCACCAGTTCTTGGATGACTTCAACCGTGCTGGCGTAAAGAACGTTGCCATGGAGGTCAGCTCTCACGCGCTCGAACAGCGCCGGGTCGATGGGGTTGCCTTCGACATCGTGGCATTCACGAACTTCACGCGCGACCACCTCGACTATCACGGGTCGATGGAAGAGTACGCGGCACAAAAGGCCAAGATTTTCACGCTGCCGGGCATCCAGACGGCGCTGTTGAATCTTGACGACGATGCTGCGCTCAACCACTTTCACCACACGGTTCCGGCCGGAGTGCGTGCGATCGGAATGAGCTCGCGGGGTCAGTCCGAAGCAAGCGTTCGCGCTGACAACGTGCAGCTCACGACCGAGGGTCTCGAGTTCGATCTCGTGATCGAGGACGAGAGCCACCACGTCGCGAGCGGCCTCATCGGGCGCTTCAACGTCGACAACCTGCTGACGTGCGCCACGGTGCTGTGGGCGCAAGGTGTCGAGCCGCGAAAGATCGCCGAGGTGTTGGCTCCGCTGCAGCCGGTGCTGGGTCGCATGACTCGCATCCGCGAAAACGACGAACTGCCGTTGGTAGTCGTGGATGCTGGCCACACCCCTGACGCCGTGCAACAGGCCGTGACCGCTCTACGCGAATCGGGTCACGCTCGCATCGTGACCGTTTTCGGAGCCACGGGCGACCGCGATCCGGGCAAGCGGCCCGAAATGGCACGCATCGTGGAAGAAGCCTCCGACGTGATCGTGGTCACGGACGACGACGTGCACAACGAAGATGGCGACCAGATCGTGGCGCACATTCGGGCTGGGTTCGAGCATCCGGAGCGAGTTGTGGAGATCCGCGATCGGGCAACGGCTATCGCCTACGCGATTGACGCCGCGAATCCGGATGACGTAGTGCTCTTGCAGGGCAAGGGCCACGAACCGTATCAAATTGTCGGCAATGAGCGCGTGCCGTTCAGCGACATCGACACCGCCATTCGCCTGCTCAAGGAGCGCGCGAAGTAGCGGAACGCAGTACTACCGCGTACTAACGTCGAAGGCCGGGTCCCCGCGGGGACCCGGCCTTCAGCGTTTCTGCGAGAGCTAGTTGAGCTTGTCGGAGATGATCTGCATCACCGTGGTGTCGGCGAGCGTGGTGGTGTCGCCGATCTCGCGGCCCTCCGCGACATCCTGAAGCAGGCGGCGCATGATCTTGCCCGACCGCGTCTTGGGCAGCTCCGAGACGATGAAGATTTCCCGGGGGCGTGCGATCGCGCCAATCTCCTTCGCGACGTGCTGACGCAGCAGCGCGCTCGCTTCGGCGGCAGTCTGCGCGTGTTCCTGATTCGACTTGATGATGACGAACGCTACGACAGCTTGACCGGTCGCCTCATCCGCCGCTCCCACCACGGCAGCTTCAGCCACGATGGGGTTGGAGACGAGAGCGGACTCGATTTCAGTGGTCGAAAGGCGGTGACCGGAGACGTTCATGACGTCATCCACCCGGCCGAGCAGCCAGATGTCGCCATCCTCGTCAACATGGGCGCCGTCGCCGGCGAAGTACTGTTCGCCATCGAGCTGCGGGAACTTCGACCAGTACGTCTCCTTGAAGCGTTCGGGGTCGCCCCAAATGCCGCGCAGCATGGCAGGCCACGGCTCGGAAACAACCAGCAGTCCACCGTTGGGCGGGTCAACGCGCGTGCCATCTTCACCCAGGATGTCGATCTTGATTCCCGGGATGGGAACCTGTGCCGAACCCGGCTTCAACGTTGTGAGGCCGGGCAGCGCCGCAACCATGATGGCGCCGGTTTCGGTCTGCCACCACGTGTCAACGATGGGAGCTGAGCCGCCACCGATCACATCGCGATACCAAATCCATGCCTCGGGGTTGATGGGCTCGCCCACCGAACCCAGCACGCGAATCGAAAGGAGGTCGTACTGCTCCGGAATCTGACGCCCGGCCTTCATGAACGAACGGATGGCGGTGGGCGCCGTGTAGAAAATGCTCACCCCAAACTTCTGGATGATCTCCCACCAGCGGCCCGGGTTCGGGGCGTCAGGGGTTCCCTCGTACAGCACTTGAGTGGCACCGTTCGCGAGGGGACCATAGGTCACGTAGGTGTGGCCGGTGATCCACCCGACGTCTGCCGTGCACCAGTACACATCGGTTTCTGGCTTGAGGTCGAAGACGTTCTTGTGGGTGAACGCAGCCTGCGTGAGGTAGCCACCACTCGTGTGCAGGATGCCCTTCGGCTTGCCCGTCGTGCCCGAGGTGTAGAGCACAAAGAGAGGGTTTTCGGCGGGGAACGCTTGCGCCTCATGCTCGGGCTCCGCTGCCTCGATCTGATCGTGCCACCACAGGTCGCGACCCTCGGTCCACTCCACATCGTTCTCGCCGCGCCCCACGACCAACACATTCGTGACGGTGGATTCCCCGTTGGCGAGTGCGGCATCCACTGCCGCTTTGAGCGGGAAGACCTTGCCCTTGCGCCAGCCACCATCGGCGGTGACAACAAGTTTGGCGCTCGCGTCGTCGATGCGACTGCGCAGGCTCTCGGCGCTGAAGCCACCGAAAACGACGGAGTGAGCGGCACCGAGGCGAACCGTCGCCAGCATCGCGATGACGGCTTCGGGAACGAGGGGCATGTAGATGGCGACAACGTCACCCTGGCCCACTCCTAGGGCAGCCATGGCATTGGCTGCGCGCTTGACCTCGGCGGTCAGTTCGGCGTACGTAATGCTGCGGCTATCGCCGGGCTCACCCTCCCAATGGATGGCGACGCGCTCACCGTTGCCGGCGAGCACGTGGCGGTCGAGGCAGTTGTAGGCGACATTGAGTTCACCATCGGCAAACCACTTGGCGAAGGGCGGGGTAGACCAATCGAGTGTTTCTGTGAACGGCTTGTGCCAGTGCACATACTCGCGAGCTTTGTCAGCCCAAAACTCTAGACGGTCTTCTTTCGCGGCGCTGTAGAGATCGGCGCTCGCTTCGGAGCTGGAAGAAAAGGCCTCTGACGGGGCAAAACGTCGTGATTCATGCAAAAGACTGTCAATAGAATTACTGGTCATTTGATCCTCTTCGATCGTGTGATTGCGGTTCTCGATCACAAGCTTTCTGAAAGTATTCC
Source organism: Salinibacterium sp. 10G20-15 (assembly GCF_057365065.1). Classification (NCBI taxonomy): domain Bacteria; kingdom Bacillati; phylum Actinomycetota; class Actinomycetes; order Micrococcales; family Microbacteriaceae; genus Salinibacterium; species Salinibacterium sp. 10G20-15. The sequence goes on along the minus strand of NZ_CP195118.1, from coordinate 677,140 downwards.
ACCGATTCTAGAACCTCCGTTGCGCGCCCATACCGTTGCGTTACACTGAAAGTCGCTGGGCGCAAGTTCAGCAAGCGGCCAATACGATTCCCCCCAATCGTCGGCCGCTGTGGCGGCGCCCTTTCCCCCCACTGGGCGCCGCCCCTCTCTCTTTAACAGACCATCGTGCGGCAGGTTGTGGCGTCGTTACAATGCTCGTCGTCGTCGGTGCCGAACTCTCGTCGATATGTTTTGTGCACAAAGTGATTGTGTGCAAAGCTTGATCTGTGGACAGCGAACAGGGCGAGGCAGCACACGAGGCTTCCGCCCTCGACTCCATGCTGTGCTTCGGGCTCTACACCGCAGCCCGAGCCATGAACCGCCGTTACACCGTTCTCTTGGCGCCGTGGAACCTCACCTACCCGCAGTATCTTGTGCTTATCGTGCTGTGGGAGCAGCGGGCCGTCACCGTCAGCGAACTCGCGGAGAAGCTGATGCTCGACGTCGGCACCACTTCGCCTCTCGTCAAGCGGCTCGAAGAGCGCGGCTTTCTTTCCCGAGAGCGGTCCAGTTCAGACGAGCGCCGGGTAGTCGTCCGCGCCACGGAACAAGGCCTCGCCATGCACGAGCAACTGGCGCACATTCCCGCGTGCATCGCTGACGCCACGAACATCACTTTTGCCGAATTTACGTCGACGTTGTCGACGCTGCACAACGTCACCTCACACCTCTCCACCGCAGCCGCAGCTGGAGCCGATGTCATTGAAAGGCAGAACTAATGGAAGCTCTCTACACCGCAGAAGCACTCTCGACCGGCGCAGGCCGTAATGGACACGTGAAGACAACATCCGGCATTGTCGACCTCGATCTGGCAATGCCCGCGGCGATGGGGGGATCAGGTAACGGATCGAACCCTGAAGAGCTTTTCGCCGCCGGTTATGCCGCATGCTTCCACTCGGCGCTTCAGCTTGTTGCCCGCAACCAGAAGGTGGCCATTGAACACTCATCCGTGGGCAGCGCAGTTCACTTGCTTCCCACCGATGACGGCGGCTTCAAGCTCGCCGTAACTCTCGAAGTAGTGATCCCCGAACTGGCGGTCGACCAAGCGCAGGCGCTCGCAGACGCCGCACACCAGGTATGCCCGTACTCCAACGCCACTCGCGGCAACATCGAAGTCACCATCACCGTCGCGCAGGACTAATACGCGCTAACTTCGACCTCGTCGCTGACCAACGGCGAGCAGCTCCCGGCAGCAGCGCACCTCTCCTCCCCAACGGTGAGGGGGTGTGCGCTGTTGCCGGGGAACGCAAATCCTCGATACCCGGGCGCAGGGATCTCTAGCGTGGCGGGGTGACTGACACTGTGCACCCTACAAACCCTGTCCTTTCCGATGCGGTTCCCTTCGTTGCCCGCCGACGGCTTACCGCTGAGCCTCAGACCGTTGACGATTCGCATCGGGGCGGCGGCCTCGGTGTAGGCGCCGGGGTGGCGCGCACGCTAGCGACTTCGCGGTCCGCGCCTTCTTCAACAAACGCACTTCACGACTTCGGTCCGCTTGCGCCTTATGTGGGGCGCCCAAACACCACCGATGTGTTCGTTAACGGTGCGCACCACGTGTGGATCGATCGCGGCGCTGGTCTCGAACCCATCGGCGACATCGGCATGACCGAGAGCGACCTCCGTGCGCTCGCCGTGCGCCTCATTGGCCTCGGCGGCAGGCACATCGACGAAGCAACCCCGTGCGTCGATGTGCGGCTGACCGGGGGTGTGCGCGTGCACGCCGTACTGCCTCCCATCTCCGCCAGTGGCACCCTACTTTCCATTCGAGTGCCGAGCCGACAGCCGTTCGGGCTTGCCGAGTTGGACTTCGCGGGATTCTTCAACGACGTGCCTCGCGAACGCATTCAGTCGCTCATCGATCGGCGCGAGAACGTGCTCATTTCTGGTGCTTCGGGGGCTGGAAAGACAACCTTCCTCGGAGCCCTGCTCGCTGCCGCTTCCCCCACCGAACGCATCGTCGCCATCGAAGACGTCGCCGAGCTTAGGGTCGACCATCCCCACTTTGTCTCTCTCGAAGCACGCCAAGCCAACCTCGAAGGGGCCGGCGGCTATGGGCTCCCCACTCTCGTGCGCGAAGCCCTCCGAATGCGGCCCGACCGCCTCGTTGTCGGCGAATGTCGGGGCGCCGAAATTCGCGAGCTGCTCAGCGCCCTCAACACCGGCCACGACGGCGGCGCGGGAACGCTGCACGCCAACTCGCTGCGTGATGTGCCCAGCCGCCTCGAAGCGCTCGGGGCGCTCGCCGGACTCGATGCAAGCGCCATCGCCCGCCAAGCTGTGAGCGCCATCGGCGCCGTGCTGCACATCGACCGCGTTGACGGTCGCCGCAGACTCACCCATCTCGGCCACCTCGAACTCGACGCCAACGACCGCCTCACGATCGCCGAAATCGAATGAAAGCCCCACCCTCGCAACTGCCCGAGGTTGCCAGCACCACCCAGCGCCTGGCCGTACTGCTGCACGCAGGCTTGACTCCCACTTCGGCATGGCAGCACGTTGCGCGCGGCCGCGCCGAGAGCAACGTGGCCGCGGCGGTAGCGGTGGAGAGCGGCGAACCGGGAGGGGCGCCAGAGCGCATCTTTCGGGCATCCGCGGGGCTGACGATTCTTGATCGGCAAGCGTGGAATTCTCTCGCTGCAGCGTGGTTTGTGGCCGCGCAAGTGGGAGCGCCGTTGGCTGGTGCGCTGCGTACTCAGGCGAGGGCATTGCGGATGCTCGTGCACAGCCAGCGCGAAGTGGCCACCGCTCTGGCTGCTCCGGTTTCCACCGCACGCATGGTGCTCGCGCTGCCTGCGGTGGGGCTCGTGTTTGGAGCGCTGCTCGGGTTCGACACTCTGGGCGTGCTGTTCACAACCCCCATCGGCTGGGGCTGTTTCGTCGTGGGCGGCGGGCTGATTCTCGTGGCCGTGCGGTGGAACCGCAGGCTCGTTCGATCGGCGACACCCGAGCGCGCGGCCCCGGGACTCGAGTGCGAGCTGATGGCCGTCGCCGTTTCCGGCGGTGGCTCACTCGTTCAGGCCCGCTCGATCGTCGCGGCAGCACTCGAACGGTTCGCGTTGCCTGGCGACGGCGATCACCTCGACGAGGTGCTGCAGCTTTCCCACGAGGCGGGCGTTCCTGCCGCTGAACTCTTGCGCGCCGAGGCTGATGAGCTGCGCCTGACGGCTGATGCGGATGCCCGTGCCGCGGCCGCTGCGCTCTCGGTGCAGCTCATGCTCCCGCTCGGGCTGTGCGTGCTTCCCGCGTTCATGGTGCTCGGGGTCCTCCCGCTCATGGTGGCCGTTATCTCCTCCACCGTCGAAGGGTTCTAGCGGTGTTCCACACAATCGACTCTTTCGGCCCACCACCTGCTCGCCTTCGGAAGGCTGGAATCACTCGGCCGCAGACTGCGCACAGCGCACGAAGGAGTACCTCATGAACGACCCGCACCTCACCACGTTTCCCGCCCTCGAACCAGGTCGCGCACAGTGCTCGCGGCTCAACGGCGTCACTTCGCTCTCGCGTCGCCTGCGCCTTCGTCTCCGCTCTGAGCGCGGTGCAGCCACCGCCGAGTACGCCATCACGACTCTCGCTGCCGTCGGATTCGCTGGCCTTCTCGTCGTCGTACTGCGCTCGGGAGAAGTACGCGGCATGCTCACCGACATTGTGCGCAGTGCTCTTTCCATCCCGGCCTGAGCGCGGGCACCGCCACACGCGCCAGCGAGCGACGGTGCGAACGCCAGCACCGTCACTCGCACTCAGCACCGAGCGAGGCAGCGTCACCGCGGAGTTTGCGCTGGCGATGCCCGCCGTCGCTCTCGTGCTCGTGTGTTGCCTCAGCGGCGTGCAGCTCGCCGGGCTACAAGTTCGACTTCAGGATGCGGCAGCCGCGGCGGCACGCAGCCTGGCACGAGACGAAAGCTCCGGCACGGTCGCCGCCACCGCATCCGCCCTGGTCGCGTCAGCACGGCTCAGCTCCCACCAGCGCGACAACCTCGTCTGCGCCACCGTCACGGCTCCCGCGCGCAACGCACTGCTGGGGCTCCTGCCCCTCACGCTCAGCGCCAGTAGCTGTGCGCTCGCAGGAGGTAGATAGTGGTTACCGTGCCCGAGCGGGCGACCGGCTCGCGACGGGCGCTCGGGCTCCGCCTGCGCAATGATGATGGTGCGGGAACCCTGCTGATGGTCGGTCTCGTCGCGACCGTCATTGCCATCACCGCGCTTGTCGTTCCCCTCTATTGGGCGCTCAGTGTTCGTCACGCCCTCGCCGCCGCAACGGATGCGGCGGCGCTCGCCGCCGCGGACACCGCGAGCGGGCTCGTGGCCGGCTACCCCTGCGACAACGCTGAACTGCTCGCACGCGTAAATGACGCCCATATAAAGGAGTGCACGGTAGAGGGGCGTATCGTGACAGTTACCGCAAGTCGCCGCATCCTCGGCATACTGGTCACAACGAGCGCTACAGCAGGCCCACCCCCAACCGGGGCGGATTAGGCAAGTGAGCGGTCGGTGTGTGTATTGTGTCGCTGACAGTGGCGCTGCCACCGGTCAAGTGCGTCATCATCCAAGGAGTCCCGTGTCTGGCACCAAAAAACTTGTCATTGTCGAGTCGCCCACCAAGGCCAAGACGATTTCAAAGTACCTCGGTGACGACTACGACGTGCTCTCCTCGGTCGGCCACATCCGTGACCTTGTCGAACCCCGCAACCTGCCACCCGAGCTCAAAAAGGGTTCACTCGGCAAGTTCTCCGTCGACGTCGATAACGGCTTCGAGCCCTACTACGTTGTCTCCGACGCCAAAAAGAAAACCGTCAGCGAACTGAAGAAGGCGCTCAGCGGAGCAGATGAACTCTTCCTCGCAACTGATGAGGACCGCGAGGGGGAGGCCATCGCGTGGCACCTCCTTCAAGTACTGAAGCCCAAAGTTCCCGTCAAGCGCATGGTGTTCCACGAGATCACCGAAGACGCCATCGAAGCGGCCATCAACAACACCCGCGACGTCGACACCGCGCTCGTTGACGCCCAGGAAACCCGCCGCATTCTCGACCGTCTCTACGGCTACGAAATTTCCCCAGTGCTCTGGCGCAAGGTCGGCCCCGGACTCTCCGCCGGCCGCGTGCAGTCCGCCGCGACTCGTCTTGTCGTCGAACGCGAACGCGAACGCCTGGCCTTCATCACCGCCAACTACTGGGACCTCATTGCCCAGCTTTCGCCCGACAGCGAAACCAACGGCTTCGAATCCAAGCTCGTACGCCTCGACGGCAAGCGCGTTGCTGCCGGTCGCGACTTTGACGACCGCGGAAACCTCAAGGGTGAAGCAGTAGCCCTCGATGAGAAGGCCGCTCAAACGCTCGCAGACGCCCTGCGGATGCCGAGCACCACCATCACCGTAAAAACGGTCGAGACCAAGCCCTACACTCGTCGCCCCGCAGCACCCTTCACGACCTCTACGCTGCAGCAGGAGGCCGGCCGTAAGCTGCGCTACTCCGCTCGCCAAACCATGAGTGTCGCCCAGTCGCTGTACGAAAATGGTTACATCACCTATATGCGAACCGACTCCTCGTCGCTCTCGCAGCAGGCCATCTCCGCCGCCCGCACCCAAGCCGTTGCGCTCTACGGCGCAGATGCTGTGCCCGACAAGCCCCGTGTCTACGCCAGCAAGAGCAAGAACGCTCAAGAGGCCCACGAAGCTATCCGCCCCTCGGGTGACACCTTCCGTACGCCGAGTGAACTCCAGTCGACGCTGCGCGGAAACGACTTCAAACTCTACGAACTCATTTGGAAGCGCACCGTCGCCTCGCAGATGGCGGACGCTAAGGGCTCAACGGCATCCATCACGATCGCTGCCGGTGAAGCGCCCGTTGCCGAATTCTCGGCCAGCGGAACCATCATCACCTTCCGCGGCTTTATGCAGGCCTACGAAGAGGGTCAAGACGAAGAGCGCAACGCCACCGCTGAGCCCAAGGAAGCGAAACTGCCTCCGCTCAAGGAAGGCCAAACCCTCACGCTTCTCGATATCGAAGCCAAAGGCCACGAAACGAGCCCGCCCCCGCGCTACACCGAAGCAAGCCTCGTCAAGAAGCTTGAAGAATTAGGCGTCGGTCGCCCATCGACCTATGCGTCGATCATCTCCACGATCATCGACCGCGGTTACATCACACCGCGCGGCCAGGCACTCGTGCCCAACTGGATCGCGTTCTCCGTAATTCGTTTGCTCGAAGAGTACTTTGGCGACCTCGTGCAGTACGACTTCACCGCAGGCATGGAAGACGACCTCGACCGCATCGCGGGAGGAAGCCAGAACCGCGTTGAGTGGCTGCAGTCGTTCTACTTCGGCGACGACAAATACCGGGGTCTGCGCACCGTCATCGACAACCTCGGCGAGATCGATGCCAAGGAAATCAACTCGATGAAGCTGTCGGATGACGTGACCCTGCGCATCGGAAAATACGGCCCCTACCTCGAGACCCCCAGTGACGACCCGGAAAAACCGCGCCGCGTCAACATCCCCGAAGCGCTTGCCCCCGACGAACTCACCCTCGCCAAGGCCATTGAACTCATCGAAGCTCCCGTCGTGGGCGACCGCGTTATCGGCATCAACCCGGAGAACGGCAAGCAAATCGTCGCGAAGGACGGCCGCTTCGGCCCCTACGTGACCGAAATCGAGCCGGAACCTGAGCCCGTTCCGGAGCCCGTCGAAGAGATCGACCCCAAGACCGGCGAAGTGAAGAAGGCCAAGAAGCCGAAGAAGGTGGCAGCGGTAAAGCCGCGTACGGCATCCATTTTTAAAACGATGGACCTCGACACTGTTGACCTCGACACCGCGCTCAAGCTGCTCAACTTGCCGCGCGTGGTGGGTGTCGACCCCGAATCTGGCACAGAAATTACGGCACAAAACGGTCGTTATGGGCCCTACCTCAAGAAGGGCACCGACACCCGTTCGTTGCCGAGCGAAGACCTGATCTTTGACATCGACGTAGCCGGAGCCGTCGAGCTTTACGCCCAACCCAAGTACGGCAACCGCGCAGCATCCAGTGCTCTGAAAGAGTTCGACGCTGACCCCGTGAGCGAGAAGCCGATCAAGATCAAGGATGGCCGCTTCGGTGCCTACGTCACCGACGGCACCACCAACGCCACAATCCCCCGAGGCGAGACGGTGGAGGACATCGACTTCGACCGCGCCGTGCAGTTGCTCGCGGACAAGCGCGCCAAGGGACCGGTCAAGCGCAAGACGGCAGCGAAGAAACCGGCGGCGAAGAAGCCCGCGGCCAAGAAGCCGGCGGCGAAGAAGCCTGCTGCAAAGAAGCCAGCGGCCAAGACCACGGCAGCGAAGACCACGGCAGCGAAGACCGCGGCAGCTAAGACGACAGCAGCGAAGTCTGCGGCAGCGAAGACCACCGCGGCCAAGAAGCCGGCAGCAGCCAAGCCCGCCGCTAAGGCCTCAGCGTCCGCCGCTCCCGAAGCTCAGTAGCGTGCCCGGGTTCTTCATCACTCTCGAGGGCGGCGACGGTGCGGGCAAGACCACGCAGTCGCAGCTTCTCGTTCAGTGGCTCACCGAAGCAGGGCACACCGTCGTGGTGACCCGCGAACCGGGTGGCTCCGATCTCGGACTCGAACTGCGTGAGATCGTGCTGCATCGCCGCGGCGAGATGGACCCGCGAGCGGAAGCCCTCATTTACGCGGCCGACCGTGCCCACCACATCGCTACCGTCGTGCGCCCCGCGCTCGAACGCGGTGAAATCGTGGTGCAGGATCGCTACATTGACTCCTCCGAGGCCTATCAGGGCGCGGGGAGAGTGCTCGGTTCCGCCGAAGTTCGTGAGCTGTCTCTCTGGGCAACCGAGGGACTTCTCCCCGATGTCACGGTGTTGCTCGATCTTGACCCTGCGGATTCCCGCAAGCGGCTCGACAACGCCCGCACTCGCTACGATCGCCTCGAAGCGGAGAAACAAGAATTCCACACTCGAGTGCGCGATGCGTTCCTCGAACGAGCCGCTAAAGAGCCCGATCGTATCCTGGTCGTGGATGCCGCCCGCGAAATCAGCGAGATCGCATCCGTAATCCGTGAGCGCATCCAGAGTCGCCTCCCGCAACCCGCCTAGACTGGGCGCATGTCGTTGTGGGAGGGCCTAACGGGCCAAGCTGAAGCGATCGCCGTTCTTGAGGCTGCGGCCTCATCCTCGGCGTTGGGCAGCACCGAAGAATCGTCCATGACGCACTCGTGGTTGATCACGGGACCTCCCGGTTCGGGCCGCTCCAACATCGCCTACGCCTTTGCCGCAGCGCTGCTCGGCACTCGCGGCGAGGAGACTGAAGAATCGGTCTACAAGCAAGTCCTCGCTCGCACACACCCTGACCTGAGTGTGCTCAGCACCGAACGCGTCATTATTTCGATCGACGAAGTGCGCAAGCTCGTTGCAGCCTCGCAGTTCTCGCCCTCAGTTGGCCACTACCGCGTCATGATTATCGAGGATGCCGACCGCATGGTCGAACGAACCTCCAACGTTCTTCTGAAGGCGCTCGAAGAGCCACCGCCGCGTACCGTCTGGATTCTCTGTGCGCCCAGCGAAGCAGATCTCATTCCGACGATCCGCTCGCGCGTGCGCAGCGTTCGACTGCGCACCCCCGCCATCGAAGACGTGGCTCAGTTGCTGCAGGACCGCGATGGCGTTGCACCCGATATTGCCTTGCGTGCCGCGCGAGAAGCGCAAAGCCACATCGGCATGGCTCACCGCCTTGCCACCAATGCGGAGGCCCGCGAACGACGCGAACGGGCGCTCACTACCGTGCTCAACATCCGCACCGTTTCTGACGCCGTGATCGCGGCGACGTCGCTGCTTGAACTGTCGAAGGCGGATGCCGCAGCCATCACCGAAGAGAAAGATGCGCAGGAACGCGAAAGCGCCCTTCGCTCGCTCGGTGTCGCTCCCGGCGGAACAGTTCCTCCCGCCCTGCGGGTGCAACTCAAGAACCTCGAAGAAGACCAGAAGCGTCGCGCGACGCGAAGCCTGCGTGATGGCATCGACCGCATCATGGTCGACCTGTTGTCGCTGTACCGGGACATCTTGTTGACCCAGATCGGGGCGCCGGGAGAACTCATTAACCTCAGCATTGTCGACAATCTCACGGCGGTCGCGAACCGCACGACGGCTCCGGCAACGCTGGCCATCATGGACGGTATCGCCGAGGCTCGTCGCCGCATCGAGAGCAATGTCGCCCCGGCGCTCGCGCTCGAAGCGATGCTCGTGAAGGTGGCTGTGTCGGGGCGTGGAGCATGACCCGCACCCGCTCTAGGGCTCAGACCCGCACCCGCTCCAGGGCTCATACCCGCACCCGCGCGACCGCGGTAATAGCAACCGCGCTCGCAACCTCGCTGCTGCTGAGCGGCTGTGTGTCGTGGTTCTTCCCACCCGAGGCGTCGACCACATCGACACCAACGGAAGAGGCCGTTGCGCCAAACCTCGAGAAGTTTTATCAGCAGGTGTTGGAGTGGAACAGCTGCGGTGACAACCTGCAGTGCGCTACAGCGATCGCGCCCGTGGATTGGGACGCGCCCGAGGGCGACACCATCGACCTCGCTCTCGTTCGTCAGCCCGCGCGAGGTAACGATCGCATCGGTTCATTGCTCGTGAACCCTGGCGGTCCCGGCGGTTCCGGTTTCGACTTCATCGCGGACAGCGTGGATTACGCCACGAGTGAGGCGCTGCAGTCGCAATTCGACGTGGTCGGTTTCGACCCTCGCGGCGTCAACCGTTCAACGCCGGTTTCGTGTTACTCCGACCCGGCTGAACTTGATGAGTACATTTACGGCATCACGCCGGGGGAGAAGGGCAGTGACGAGTGGATCGCCGCCGCAACTGAAGCCTCGGCGCAGTTCGCTCAGCGCTGTAGCGAAGAGACAGGGCCGCTCTTGGGCTTCGTTGACACCCCGAGTGCTGCTCGTGACCTCGACATGCTGCGTGCCGCTCTCGGCGATACGACGCTCAACTATTTGGGCTATTCCTACGGCACCCTGCTCGGCCAGGTGTACGCCGATTTGTTCCCCGAGAAGACGGGGCGACTCGTTCTCGACGGAGCGGTCGACCCCGCGGCATCCGAATTTGAAGCAACGAAGGCGCAGGCTCAAGGCTTTGAGGGTGCACTGGATGCGTTCTTTGAGGATTGTGCCAGCGCAAGCGATTGCCCCTTCACCGGGTCCGTTGACCAATCGCGCACCACGATCCGCACTCTGCTCGACCGCCTCGACAAGAGCCCGCTCACCAACGCTGACGGCCGCAAGCTCGGCAGCGGCACCATGTTCACGGCGATCATCCTGCCGCTGTATAGCCAATCCAACTGGGCGTACCTGCGCCAGCTCTTCACGACCGTGATGCAGGGTGATGCGTCGATCGCGTTCGACCTTGCCGACAACTACAACGGTCGTACCGCCGATGGCACCTATGCCGAGAACCAAACCGAAGCGTTCATTGCCATCAATTGTCTGGATGCCCGCGAGCCCGCCGACAACGAACGCATGCGTGAGCAGGCTGCCGAACTGGCGCTCGCGGCTCCCATTTTTGGCCCACAGATGTCGTATGGCGATCCGGGCTGCGCGAACTGGCCGGTGGAGGCGAAGCGTGACCGTACCGCGATCGCGGCTCCAGAGGCCGCAGACATGCTCGTGATCGGTACCACGAACGACCCCGCCACGCCCTACGAGTGGGCGGTAACGGTTGCCAACAATCTCGATACCGGCCACCTCATTACCTACAACGGCGAGGGTCACACGGCGTACAACAAATCTAACGAGTGCGTGAACAGCGCGGTCGAAGACTTTCTCCTCAAGGGCGAGGTTCCGGCCAGCGACCCGAGCTGCTAACCGCTAGGCTCGGGCCGTGAACTCCATCGTTGCTGCCCCCGCTTCTCGCGCTCGCAGGTTTGCCCTCCTGGTGCCGGCTCTGGCTCTCACCCTGCTGCTGAGCGGGTGCGTGAACCTGCTCAACAACTTTCTGGGTGAGCGTTCGCAGCCCACGGGGGAAAGTGTGTCCGCCGAACTGGCGCCCTACTACGAGCAGGTATTGACGTGGGTGGATTGTGGTGATGGTGCCCAGTGCGCTACAGCAATCGCACCCATGGATTGGGCGAATCCGTCGTCGGAAACCGACATCGAAATCGTTATGGCTCGTCACGAAGCCACCGGAGAGAGCCTGGGGTCGCTGTTCGTGAACCCGGGTGGGCCGGGTGCCTCTGGCTTTGACCTCATCCACGATGATGTCGATTTTGCGGTGAGCTCGAATCTTCGCGAGAACTACGACGTGATTGGTTGGGACCCTCGTGGTGTTGGCCGTTCGACTCCCGTGACGTGCCTCGACGACGACGGTCTTGACGAGTTCATTTTTGGCATTCCGGAGGCTGCCGTCGGTAGCGATGAGTGGTTGGCCGAAAGTGAGCAGGCGGCCATCGACTTCGGCCAGGCCTGCCTCGAGAACACTGGACCGGTGTTGCAGTTCATCGACACGCAAAGCACTGTGCGCGACCTTGACATGCTGCGTGCGATCGTCGGGGACGAGAAGCTGCAGTACTTGGGCTACTCCTACGGCAGCGACATCGGTTCGTATTACATTGAGAACTTTCCCCAGAATGTGGGCCGCATTGTGCTCGACGGCGCGACCGATTCTTCTATTTCCGTGTTCGAGGTAGGGCTGGTCCAGTCGGCGGGGTTCCAGCGCGCTCTGGAGAACTATCTTGCGGCGTGCCCCGAAATGTTCGATGATTGCCCGTTCACGAGTGGGGTGGATGCCGCGTTGACGACGATTCGGGAACTTTACGATCGCTACGACGCCAACCCCATCCCGGGTGCCGACGGGCGCATGATGGATGCCGGCGTGCTCGACATCGCCATGAGCACGGCTCTCTACTCTCAGGATTCGTGGCCGTTCCTCAACGACCTTTACTCCGAAGCGGCACGAGGAGAGACCGACACTGCCTTCTTCTTGGCAGACTTTTATTACAGTCGGGATGTCGACGGGACTTATGCAGACAACTCGCTTGAGGCGTTCATCGCGATCTATTGCGTTGACTACCCCGTCGAGACCGACCCCGCCGTGCTTGTAGAGCAGCAGAAGCTGATGCAGGCGGCCTCGCCGGCGACCTATCGTGATTTCCCGCCCACCGGTGACCTCACGTGCATCAACTGGCCGTACCAATACACCGGGCCGGAGATCACTGAACTCACGGGAGAGGGTGCTCCGCCCGTTCTCATCATCTCCACGACCGGTGACCCGGCAACGCCCTACGAGTGGGGCGTCGCGCTCAGCGAACAGCTGCAGAGCGCTCAGTTGATCACCTACAACGGTGAGGGCCACACTGCCTACAACGGTGGTGTGGGCTGCGTGGATGGCGCGGTTGACGCGTATTTCATCAACGGAGTGGTGCCCAATGACGACCCGAATTGCGGCGCATAAGCCTGAGTTCGTCGAGTGGGTCATGGAACCCCAAAACTTCGGCTAAGCTTTCATGCTGTGCCTCATGAAAATGTGGCCGGCCGCCTTAGCTCAGTCGGTAGAGCATCTCACTCGTAATGAGAAGGTCATCAGTTCGATTCTGATAGGCGGCTCCGTTCTCCGCATGCGTTTCACCAGCGCTTCCTTCTCTGGTCTCCGTTTGACGTGAGGTATGCTCGGCGAATGGTCATCCGTCGCGGCAGTCGATTCGCGGTGCTTCTTGCGCTCGTTTCGATAATGGCAGCGTGTGTTCCGGCGTCCTCGGGTGGCCGCGTTGCCCAAGCCCAGTCGGTTGTGTCGGAAATCGTGCGCACGATCGGCGTCGAGCGCCATGACGACATCGATGGCTTCGCGCGTTCCGCCGTCGAGCTCATCGCTTCTCTGCCGGGCGACAACGTCACGTTGGTGGGCATCTTTGCGATGAAACAAGAGAATGCTGATGCTCCTTTCGGAGCGCTTATTTTTCACGTTCAGTACGACGCTGTACAGAGCGGAAAACACTACATCGATGCTTTCGACGGGTGTTACGAAGCCGAGTTCAATGGGTTCGGAGCTACCGACTACTGGGTGTTCAATGGCGATGCCGATCCCGGCGGCGTGCGGTGCCCGGATAATCCTGTTGCCGTGACGCCGCTCGTAGACAGTTCGACGGTTTTCGTCGTCGCTTCCAATGCCGAAGAGATGGCGGTGCGGGTTCTGTCGGAGCTCACCGACGAAACCCGAGCAGACGCGGACGAGCTCGCAGAACGCATCGAGGCGCTCCTTGATCAACCGACGGGACCATTCGAGCAGCTAGCGCTGCCCACCGTGGCCGTCGACGACCGCGGTATTGGTGTTGCAATGGGGTCGACGCCTCACGACTGCGTGCTCGTAGCGCGCGTCGATGGCGAGGTTTCTCGAGTGCGACCTGCGCCGATCCAACTCCAACGGGGAGAACTGGGGTGTCGGCCAGAGACCGCGATCACGGATCCGGAGCAGTTGCGCTCGCCGCACTAAGGCAAGTGGGTGCTACGTGCCGTGTTCAGCTACTCCCCAGGGTCAACGGTGCGTTTGTTAGCAACCATCACCGCGATCAGGCCGACAGCGAACGCGCCTAGGGCGATGCCGATGACGAGCAGTAGGGCCACGCCGATGACGTGGGCGACGGTGCCGGCGGCGATCGACAGCACAAAAATGGTGCTGTACTGGTCGGTGGTAATTTCCGGCACGGATTCCCCTAAAGAGTGTGATTTTCTCAAGTATTGACCCTTGAGTGGGGATTTGCAAACGCCCGCGGATGCGACGCGCCGAACCGCACTTCCACGTCTGCGCAGCGGCGTCCAGCCCCGCGTTTTCGGGCCACAGTGGTGTCCCCCAAACAGAGGATAGACCCGCCCCCCAGACCCCCCATTAACGGGTATTTCCGCATGTTTCCGGGGTTTTTCCCTTGTTTAACTGTGATTTCGCCTCTAGTTTTGGCAGCAGGAAGCAGAGGGGTCTGCAACCTATTCATTCGTCTGGGGGGCGACTTTTTCATGGGGAGAATTCCGTTATTAACGGCATTAATGACCGTAGTAATCGTGGGAGTAGTACCGTTCGTCGGGGGAGGCGGAGCAGGGCTCACGGAGAGCGCAACCGCCAACTCGGCAGCGCGATCGCCGCTGTTCGCATCGACCGCCACTGAGGCGATCGAAGAAGAGCCAGAGGTCGTTGCAGTAGCCAACGTGGAACGCATCACCGAAGAGTCTCTTGCAGCCCAACTCAAGGCTGAGGCCAAGTCGTTGACCTCTGACTCAGAACACCTGGCACAGAAGGCGGTGCCCAAGCCGAAGCCCATCGTTGTTACTTCTGCCACCGGGGGGTCGGCATCCGTAGCTCAAATTCGTGCGGCCTACGTGGCCGCAGGCCAGTCGTGCCCGGGCAACGTCGGGGGTGGAGTGCCCGGCGCGCCGAGCCGCAGCTCGTCACAGGGCGTTCCGGGAACCACCTCGGGTGACCTTTCATCGTTTGCATATGCCTACAACTCGATTCGCGTCGCTAATTGCTTGCAGCCAATCCCTCTCTCGAATTTCCGTTGGGACTCGTGCATGGAAGACCGACTGTTCTGGATGGCTGAATCCCCAAGCTCAAATCCGCTTGATGGCTGGGGCCACAACGGCACCACTCGCTCAGATGGCGTTCCCGCTCGAGGTTGCGATGGAAACCTTGCAGGCGGTTCGGGAAACAGCGGGGCCACCGTTGCGTCCAAGTGGTGGAACTCGTCCGCCCACCGCGCATCCCTCTACCGCCCAGGGGCTGGTACCGGCGGCGTGTGCATCGCCTTTGCGATGACTCATGGCGGAATCGATGAGCCCTATAGCTTTACCCGCGCAGCAGCACGCTGGACGTACTGCTAGGCCGCAGGCGGGCGCTGGGTCCGGGCATCCGGGTACTATAACCGGGTGACTGATTCAGCCAGCAGCGAGCCGAAAGCGTCGGGAGGAATACGCGCGTTTGTAGCCAAGCACCCCACTGGATTCACGGTGACGGTTGCGGCGGTTCTCTTCGCACTACTCGCAGCAGTAGCAGTATTCGCCGGAATTTCGGTTGGCTCCGCTCGTACGGCAGTTGATGTCACCCCAGACGAAGTCACTGTCGAACAGCGGAGTCAACCGGATGCTATCCCCGGTTCGGTGTCTGTGCGTACGTGTTCGGTCGATCCCTTTGCAACTGTCGCAGCCTTCCCATCGCTCGTTGGTGTCGTGACGGATGTTGCGACCGGTGACGTGCTTTGGAATCGTTCGGCAAAGGATGCCTCGAGCCCCGCCCACATTGTGACCGCGTTCACGGCGGCCGCGGCCCTGCAAACCTTGGGCGCCGATACTCGCATCAGCACGAAGGTCCTCGATGGCTCGCAGCCGGGAGTGATCGTCTTGGTTGGTGGGGGAGACCCGACGCTGGCAACCACCAATGCCTCGTACTACCGCGATGCACCGCAAATCTCTGAGCTCGCATCGCAGGCCATGACGCGGTATGAAGAACTCCACCCCGGTGTTCCGATCACCGAGATCGTGCTTGACTCCACCCTCTGGACCACCGCTGACGCGTGGGATCCCAACTGGCCCGAGCGCGAACGCACCGGCGGCTACCACTCCTATGCCACCGCTCTGATGGTGAATGGCGACCGCGCTGATCCGACGATCGCCATCAGCCCTCGTGGCACCGACCCCGTGAAATCGGCCGGACAAGCGTTCGCCCAGGCAGCCGGGTTGCCTGGGGTGACGTTCTCGAACGGTGCCGCAGTAGGCAACACCGTTCTCGGTGAGGTGAAGTCGCAGCCCGTCGGCGTGCTCGTGGAACAAATGCTCAACAGCGGTGATGACTCCATTGCTGAATCTCTGGCACGCCTCGTCTCCAAGAAGTTGGGCTTCGACGGCGCGGCCAGCACCCTCACTCAAGCAATGCAGGGGGCATTGACGGATGCGGGTCTCGCGGACGCCGGATCGATCACGATCACCGATGGCTCGGGTCTCAGCCCCAAAAACCAAGTCTCCCCGCTCTTCGCTGCCCAGTTCATGGCGCAGGGTGCCTCGGGTAGCGGTGCGGTAGGTGCCGTCTACGGGATGCTTCCAGTCGGCGGCAAAAGCGGCGACCTGTACAGCCGCTTTGAGGGGGATGCCGCTGCGGCATCCGGAAATGTGGCAGCGAAGTCGGGCTGGACCAACCAAGAGCATTCGCTCGCTGGGGTAGTCAATGCCGAGGACGGCACCCAGCTCGCGTTCGCGTTCTACTCCATCGGGGAAGGCATCTCGACCGATGCCCGCACAGCGATCGACAACCTTGTCGCGGGCGTGTATTCCTGCGGGAGTAACCTCTCTAACTATTGACGTTGTGACGCCGACGCTGTGGCCGGATGCTGCCGCGACTTAGACTGGCAGCGTGGTTGCTGCACTCTTCATCATCGATGTCCAGAATGATTTCACCGAAGGCGGCGCTTTAGGCGTCGACGGCGGTGCCGCTGTGGCGGCCGGAATCACCGACTATCTGCGAAAGAATCCTGACCGCTACGATGTCGTGATCGCCTCCCGCGACTGGCACGATGCTGACAACAGCAACGGTGGCCACTTTGCGACGGATGCCGCCCCCAACTTCGTCGACACCTGGCCGGTTCACTGCGTTGCCGGCACGCCCGGTGCGGAGTACCACCCCGCCCTCGACACCTCACTCGTGAACGTGCACGTGCGTAAGGGCCAGGGCGTTCCGGCCTATTCCATCTTTGAGGGCACGACCGACGACGATGAGACGCTCCCGGCTCTGCTGGCGCGACTCGGCGTGGACACGATTGATGTTGCTGGCATCGCCACCGACTACTGCGTGCTTGCCTCTGCACTGGATGCCGCCGGTAGCGGCCGCGAAGTGTCGGTACTGACAGAACTGGTGGCTGGTGTCGCCCCGGAGTCGAGCACGGCCGCTCTCGCGACGATGGCGGAGTCGGGCATCACGCTCGTCACTTCCGAAGCGTGATCCTGGGATGACAGATTCTCCCGAAGAGCTTCACCTTCCCGGCTTCATAGCCGAGTCTGAAGTTCTCCCGCCCAGCAAAGGTTTGGGCTGGCGGTTGCTGGCGCTGCTCGTCGGTCTCGGGCTCCTTATCGGGATCGCCGTGGCCGGTGGTGCCGCGCTGTTCACGGCTCTCTGGCCCACGACCGCAACCCTGTGCGTTGTCTCCTCCGATACCACCACCGACTTCTCAGATTCCTCCGACGCCTCCGTGGCGACCAACGGAACCTGCACCGACGTGTCTCTCGAACAGATCGCCGAGTTCTCCAATATAGATCTTCCCGCACAGACCGAGGTTGAGAGCGTGCACTACGCCACCGTCGAAGACTCTGTTGGGCTGCTGTACGCCACGGTCGTATTGTCGGAGGGCGCAGTTGATCCGCTGCGGTCCGGTGACTACCGGGTGGCACCAATCCTGTCGTGGGCGTCCGAAGCGGACGCGCTGGGCCTCGATAACCTGCGGCTCTATCAGGGTGTCGAGTCAGTCACCGGCCCCGGCTTCGAGGCCGCGAGCGGGCAACGCAGCGACGGCCGCACTGTGATCCTCATTCGCGTGAACCGAGAGCTGTAGCGTGCCGGTTCTCCCCGTCACCGAGCTCAGTGATCCGCGGCTCGCTGACTACTCGCACCAAACCGATGTCGCGCTGCGCAAAGCGCAGGGCACCGAGCATGGCCTTTACTTGGCCGAATCGACACTCGTACTGCAGCGCGCCCTGCGCTCCGGTCATCGCGTGCGCTCGGTGCTCGCGCTCGGAACCTCGGTTGACGAGATCGTCGAGCTCGTAGGCGACGATGTTCCTATCTTCACGGGCGACGGCTCGCTGCTCGCCGAGCTGACCGGCTACGTGCTGCACCGTGGCGTCATCGCATCGCTGCATCGCCCGCCACTGCCGACGCCCGAAGCCCTATTGGCGGATGCTCGCCGCATTGTCATTCTCGAAAACGTCGTTGACCCCACCAATGTGGGCGCCATCTTCCGCTCGGTTGCCGGCATCGGGGCGGATGCCGTACTCGTCACTGAGCAGTGCTCGGACCCGTTCTATCGGCGCGCCATCCGCGTCTCGATGGGAACGGTGCTGCAGGTGCCGTGGACTCGCATCGGCAACTGGACAGACACTCGCGCGCTGCTCACGGCATCCGGCTTTCAGATCGCGGCGCTAGCTCTCGAAGATGGGGCGGTGTCGCTGCGCGACTATGCGGCGGATGCTCCCGAGAAGGTCGCGCTCGTGCTCGGCACTGAGGGCCACGGTCTCACCCGCGAAGCCATCGATGCCGCCGATTCGATTGTGCAGATTCCGATGCGTCACGGCATCGACTCGCTCAACGTTGCGGCGACCGCTGCGGTCGCGATGTTCGCGCTCGCGGTCGAGTAGTCGCTGCCGCGCAGCACGGCAGCAGCAGCACAGAGCCCGCAGTAGCTGCAGGGCTGTATCAGAGCTGCGCAGCAGCACGTCAGCAGCACGGCAGCAGCACGCTAGCGGGCGGGCACACTGTCGCTGCAGCGCACCCGCGAGCCGCTAGACGAGCAGCTGGTGCTTGGCGAGGTCCTTGTAGAGCGGGGTCGACTTCACGAGCTCGGAGTGGGTTCCGACGCCCACAACCGTGCCCTTGTCGAGCACGACGATCTGGTCGGAGTCGACGACGGTCGAGAGACGGTGCGCGATCACGATGAGCGTGCGGTTTTCGGCGACAGCGTCGATGGCTTCGCGAAGCATCTGCTCGTTGAGGCCGTCCAAGCTGGAGGTCGATTCGTCGAGCAGCAGAATCGGGGGAGCAGCGAGCAGCGTGCGGGCGATCGCGAGACGCTGACGCTCTCCACCGGACAGCATCACGCCGTCTTCGCCGACAGCGGCATCCAGACCAGCAGGGTTGCGGTCGAGCACACCCGTGAGGTTCACCGATGCGAGTACCGCGATGCATTCCTCGTCGGTCGCGGTGGGGGCGCCGATGAGAAGGTTTTGGCGCAGGGTGCCGGCGAGCACGGGAGCGTCTTGCTCGACGTAGCCGATTTGGGCGCGAAGTTCTTCACGGTTGAGGGCGCGAAGGTCATCGCCGCCCAAGCGCAGCACGCCCGCCGTCGGGTCATAGAAGCGCTCGATGAGGGCGAGGATGGTGCTCTTACCGGCGCCGGAGGGGCCGACGATGGCCGTGCGCTCGCCGCGCTTCACAGTGAAGCTGACGCCGCGCAGCACGGTGAGGTCGATTTCGTCTGCGGCAGCTTCGGTGCCGCCGTGCTTGAGCTCGGCCAGTTCGGTTTCGACCTTCACGAGAACGGAGTCGTCAGGGTAGGAGAATTCGACATTCTCGAACGTAATCGCGGCATCCGATTCGATGCTCGGAACGGCGACGACGTTGACGTCGGATTCGAGCTCGCTGGGCAGTTTGATGATTTCTTGGATGCGGCCGAGCGCACCGAGTGCCTGGTTGACCGCGGTGACCGCGCCGAAGGCTTGCCCGAGCGGCATTATCATGAGGAACAGGAAGAGGATGAACGCGACGAGGTCGGCGATCTCGATAGCGCCACTGGCAACGCGGTAGCCGCCAACGCCGAGCACGACGAGGAACGATACCTGCAGGGCGATTCCGGCAATCGGAACCACGAGGGCCGAGATCTTGGCGACGCTGATGCCCATCTTCCAGGCACCGAGAGCGTCTTCGTTCACGGCCTCGATTTCACGTTCGGTGGCGTTGGATGCTCGCAGCGTGCGCACGGCGGAGATCGCACGCTCCACGGCGGCGGCGAGGTCGCCGACCTTGCGCTGGGCGCGCTGGCTGGCCACCCGGATGCGCTTCGAGAGCGTCGTGACGGTGACCACGGCGATGGCGATCACGAGCACGGTGAGGCCGAGCAGCACGGGGTCGATGATGAGCATCGCGATGAGCGCACCGATGAAGGTGATCGAACCACCGATGGCTTCGACGAGTCCCTGCGTGAGCACTGCGCGCAGCAGAGTCGTGTCGCTGCCGACACGGGAGACGAGGTCACCGGTGCGGCGACGGTCAAATTCTGAGATGGGGAGGTTGAGCATCCGGCTCACCAAGCGGCGACGGCTCGAGAGCACGACACCCTCACCGGTGCGCTGCAGAAGGTAATGCTGGTAGCCGCTGATGAGGCCCGAGATGACGACGAGGCCGATGAGTAGCCACACGAGAGTGCCGAGCGATTCGTTTGCCTCAACGATCGTGATGACCTGGCTGACGAGCAGCGGCTGGGCGAGAGAAGCGCCAGCGCCGAGGATGCTGAGGATGATCACGAAGATCATGACCTTGCGGTGCTCGAAGAGGTAAGGGAGCAGCTCGCTGAATTTGGCGCGGGGGCCGTCGTCGGGGGTGTCGCGTGATCCAGAACGTCCGCGACGAGGTGCAGAGGTGTGTGAAGTCGAGCTCATGAAGTTTCTCGTTGTCCCAAAATGTAGGGCGGAGGTGCCGCGAGTGTTCAGCGACATCGGCATCAGCAATCAGCCTCTAAAACACTAAGCCTTCTGTCTGGGCGCTGCGTACAACATCCGGTGTATCTGTGCGGATGTTGCTACGCCGTTGGGCGGTGAGGACATGCCTCGCCGGGTGATTTCGCTGTGCGGGTGCGGGTGCGGTGCGGGCGCGATGCGCGGTACTCGCCGAGCCAGTTACGGCTGCACTGTCGCGACGATGCCGAGTGCGGCGAACACCGCGCCGACAACAGCGAGTACAAATACGGCCAGCGCCCACAGGAACAGCGGCGCCGCACTTGTCAGGCGAACGCGGTCGGTGGATGCCTGAACCAACGTCGTATGCGCAGCGCGGTATCTACGATGCCCGACCCAGAACAGAACGGCGGTCAGGATGAGTCCGAGAGCGGCAACGGCGTAGCTGCCGATGCTCACGGTGTTGAGGAGCAGTCGCGCGGAGGCGAGCGCAGCAATGGCGAACGACAGCACGGTGCGTTGCCAGGCGAGGGCGGTGCGTTCCGCCTGTAGGCCGGCATCGAAGGGGCGGTCGAAGGCGCGCATCACTGGAGGAGGATACCGATCGCGAGCAGCAGCCCGGCGACGACGACGCCGCCGCCGATGGGGCCAGCAAGGTTGGGGGAAGGCAGCGGGCGTCCGAGACGCAGCGACTGCTCGGCCTTCATCCAGCCCAACCACGCTTGTAGTGGAGCGAGCACACCCAAGAGAATCAGCAACACGGATGCACCGATTCGGAATCCGGGAGCAATTGGCAACACGAATGCCTCCAGCGCCACGCCCGCAGCGATCAGGGCGAGAGCGGTGCGGATCCACGCCAAGAACGTGCGCTCGTTCGCCAGGCTAAAGCGGGCATCCGGCTCAGTGCCGACGCCGTAGACGCGGCGCGGAAAGCGGCGAGGAGGCGGCTGTACTGGTTCGTTCACGAGCGATCCTTCATGCCCCGATTGTAGCGGGGAGAGCGAGAGGCGATCGCCGAAGAGCGAAACGGAGGACTATTCTGTCGGCCTGACGAACTTCTCGTCGAAGTCGTAATCGTCCCAGTTGCCGTTGACGAGGATGTCGCCGAATTCGCCCGCAGGGAGTGAATCAACGGCGACGCTCGGCACGCCCTGCCTGATCTCGAGGATCACGATGCCGGTATCGGGGCCGCCGCCGAGGAGCTCGAGCCCGTCTCCGACTCGGAAATTTCCGGTTAGCGCTTGTCCGGCGAGAACCACGGTGCCCGGACCGTCCGCATACAGCGTGTATTTGTCGTGCATCTGGAAAGCAACTTCGCTGCCGGGAGCCGTGCTTTCGATCGGATCGCTCGTGGGATCCGCCGAAGCTGATGCGCTCGCCTCATCCGGGATGAACGTCGGCGTCGCGGTGGAATCCGCGTCCGTGGGGCTTCCGGGCGTGCACCCGGAGACCGCAATCGCGAGGCTGAGAATCACCAGAATCCCGAGGGATCGAGCAGTGTGCGTCATTCGTTGTGAGTTTCGCATGCCGTCAGCCTAGGGCGGTGCTCCGCTGGATGGCTAGGGTTGCTGAAAAAGCTTCACCCTAGCCATCCCTTCAGAAGCTACTCGCCGCGAAGCTGACGCAACAGCACCGCGGTCGCGATGGCTGCGTTGGCGGCTTCTTCACCCTTGTCCTCTTTCGAGCCCTCGAGCCCGGCACGATCGAGGCCCTGCTGTTCGTCGTCGAGCGTGAGCACGCCAAAGCCCACCGGTTTGCCGGTCAGGATCGACACCTGCGTGAGGCCGCTGGTGGCGGCATCCGACACGTATTCAAAGTGAGGTGTTCCGCCACGGATGATGACGCCGAGAGCAACAACGGCATCCGCCCCAGCATCGAGGGCTGCCTTGCTCGCGACGGGCAGCTCGAAGCTTCCGGGAACCCGCACCTCGGTCACCTCGGCGTTGGCCGCCTTGAGGGCACGGTGAGCACCAGCGAGTAGCCCGTTGGTGATGACTTCATGCCACTGACCGGCGATGATCGTGACCTTGAGGCCGGTTGCATCGGTAACAATTTCGGGGGATCCTGCGCCACTCATCAGAGGCCTTTCGCGGTAAGTCGTGCTTCATCGAGCACGGCGGTGGAGGGGAGTTGGTGACCCATGCGGTCACGCTTGGTTTCGAGGTAACCCTCGTTGCTGGCGCCGACGCCCACAACGAGCGGCACGAGGTCGCCGACAACAACGCCACGCTCTTCGAGCTGACGCTTCTTCTCGGGGTTGTTGCTGAGCAGGCTGACCGTCGAAATGCCGAGATCCTTGAGGATGCCGACAGCCGCCCCGTAGTCGCGGGAGTCAGCAGGCAGGCCCAGGGCCAGGTTCGCGTCCAAAGTGTCTAGACCGTCTTCTTGCAGACGGTAGGCGCGCAACTTGTTGATGAGACCGATTCCGCGACCTTCGTGACCGCGCAGATAAATCACAGCGCCACCATCACGCTGGATGGTCTCCAGTGCAGCGTCGAGCTGCGGGCCGCACTCGCACTTGAGCGAGCCGAACGCTTCGCCCGTGAGGCACTCCGAATGCACACGTACCAGAGTCGGTCCGTCGCCGAGGTGCTCGAGCGTTCCGGGCGCGATGAAAGCGACGTGATCGGCACCCGTCGAGTTGTCGCGGTAGGCGCGAACGGTGAAGGAACCATGAACGGTGGGGATCGTAGTTTCGACCTCGAACTGCACCCGACTCATTTCGGGGATTGGCTCAATCGGTGCCGGGATGGTGTCGCAGCGGTTCTCTTCGAGCCAGTGCATGAGATCCAGAATCGTAATCACGAGAACGTCTTCGCGAGCACCAAATTCGATCAGCTCGGGCAGGCGCATCATCTCGCCCGAGTCGTGCACGATCTCCGAAATCGCGGCGACCGGGCGGAGACCGGCAAGCTTCATCAGATCGACGGATGCCTCGGTGTGACCGTCACGTTCACGCACGCCACCATCGACAGCACGCAACGGCATGATGTGGCCGGGGCGGTGCAGACTCGAGGGCATCGAGAGCGGATCAGCGAGCACGCGCAGCGTGTGGGCCCGGTCGGCGGCACTAATGCCAGTGCTGAGACGGTTCGCGGCATCCACCGACACCGTATAGGCCGTGCCGCGGGGGTCTTCGTTCACGGCAACCATGGGCGGAAGCGCCAGGGCGTCGGCGATCTCGTTGGTCATTGGGGCGCAAATGAAGCCCGAGGAGTGGCGCACCATCCAGGCGATCCATTCTTGGCTGGCGAGTTCGGCGGAGATGATGACATCACCCTCGTTTTCGCGGCCTTCATCATCGGCAACGATGACAGGGCGTCCCGCGCGCAACGCTTCAACGGCATCGGGGATACTGGCGAGGCTCATGACCCGCTCCTTTCGTGACGCGAAGGTGCGTCGGTGAACTCGGCCATCCGGGCCACATGACGCGCCAGAATGTCGGTTTCGATATTGACGGAGTCGCCCACAGCGAGCGCTCCCAACGTTGTTGCGGTGAGAGTTTCGGGAATCAACGAGACCTCAAACCAGTCGCGGCCCACAGCACTCACCGTGAGCGAGACGCCGTGCACAGCGATCGAACCCTTGCGGGCGACGAGCGGGGCCAGCTCTTCGGAGAGGGTGAAACGCAGGATGCTCCAGCTGCCCTCATCGGTGACGCTCAGCACAGTGCTCGTGCCGTCAATGTGGCCCTGCACGATGTGGCCGCCGAGGCGATCGCCGACCTGCATGGCGCGCTCGATGTTCACCCGGGCACCGGCAGCGAGCGAACCGAGCGTGCTCATGTCGAGCGTGACGCCCATGACGTCGGCCGTGAACCAATCGGGGCCCTGCTCGACAACGGTGAGACACACGCCGCTGACGCTGATCGAGTCGCCGTGGCCGGCATCCGACACCGCTTGCGGGGCGCGAACCGTGAGGCGAGCGCCATCATCGGTCGCGGCCAGTTCGACGACGTCGCCGAGCTCTTCAATAATTCCGGTAAACATGGTTACGCGTCCGTCTCTGTCGCCGGGGCGACCGTAGGCTCTGTTGCCGGCGGGGCGGGCGGGCTGGGTGTCGCCGGGCGGGCGACAATCAGTACGTCGTTGCCCAGCGGGCGAAGTTCAGTGATGCTGAGGTCTTTCGCCTCAGCCATGGTCGATACCCCGAGCTCGCCGAGCGCGACCTTCGGGCCGCCCAACAGTTTCGGAGCAAGGTAGATGAGCAGTTCATCCGCAAGCCCAGCAGCGATGAAGGCGCTCGCGATGGTCGGGCCACCTTCAACGAAGACGCGACGGATGCCCGCCTCAAATAGTTCACGCAGTGAAGCGTCGAGGTCGCTGCCATCAATCTGACGCAGTTGCTCGGGGTGCTGGCGCAGCAGTGCATCCGCCGGAATCTCGCGCCGACCGAGCACCACCGGCTGCGGTTGCGACTCGAGCAGTTCGCCGGCGTCGCCCCGCGCGGTCAGGCTCGGGTCATCGGCGAGCACTGTGCCTGTGCCCACGACGATCGCATCGGCGCGCGCTCGTTGCTCGTGCACATGCTGGCGGGCGGCGGTGCCGGTGATCCACTGGCTCGTGCCATCGGCGGCGGCAGCGCGACCGTCGAGGGTGGATGCCCACTTCACGGTCACGTGCGGACGCTGCAGTCGAGCGGCGGTCAGCCACGAGTGCAAAAACTCTTCGGCGTCGGCCTGAGCGATGCCGGCAACCACTTCGACGCCACCAGTGCGGAGGCGTTCGGCGCCGCCAGCGGAATGTGGCCCGGGATCAGGCACCGCATACACAACGCGGCTCACGCCAGCATCGAGCAGGGCTTGAGCGCACGGGCCGGTGCGGCCGTGGTGATTGCAGGGTTCGAGGGTGACGACGGCGGTGAGGCCGTCAGCGTTGCCACCAAGATTGGCGAGCGCATCCACTTCAGCGTGTGGGGTGCCCGCGCCATGGTGCCAGCCTTCGGCCTCTATCTGGCCATCGGCATCCACGAGCACGCAACCCACTTGAGGGTTGCCGCCCGTGATCGGGCCGTGGCTCGCCAACGACAGCGCATGGCGCATCAGCTTCTCTAGCTGTGCGTGCTGTTCTGGTGTGGTCATCCGGGCTCTCGTCTCGTGGGACGTGCTCCGGGATAGTGGGTTCGAAAAACCCGCCGGTCCATTCTGGGTGCCCATATTGTGGGGCGCTACAGATGGTTCGGCTCGTGCTTCCTCTTATCCGGACTGAGAGATCGTGCGATCTCATTACCGTCGGTCCCGGAGTTTCACCAGGTCAACCGTTTCGAAGTTTTCACTTCGGCGCGGGTCGCGGACTATAACCGCCGGTTCGGAATCTCACCGAGCCCCGGAGCACGTTTTGCTTTGCTTAGTCTACTCAACGCGTTTCGCCGCAGACTATTCCCGCCCCAACCTCTCAGTTTGTTACGGGAGTGGTCTGGGCGACGCAGGTGCGGCGAAGCGGGCCTAACCGAGCAGCGCCGCCAATTCATCAAGCGAGTGGATGACGCTCACGCCTGCCGCGTGCGCTTCGTTGAGTTGGGCGGTGGTTGCGCTGCGCTCGCGGTCGAGCCATATTCCGGTGAGGCCGGCGTTCGCGGCTCCCAGCGCATCCGTCGCAAGGCGGTCGCCGATGTAGACGGCGTTGGCCGGTTCGACGTCAAAGAGTTCACAGGTGTGGTGGAAGATGCGCGGATCGGGTTTGGTGTGCCCGAATTCGCCGCTCGCGACAAGGTGCTCGATGCGGTGGGTGAGACCTACCGTTTCAACCTTGCGCGTTTGAAAGTCGAGTTCGCCGTTGGTGATGATGCCGAGGCGGGTGGCGGGGGAGCGGGCCTCAAGTGCGTCGAGGCAGGCGAGAGCGTCGTCGTGCAGGTGCCACGCTGCGCGGTAGGCCTCGAAGTAGGTGTCGAACCAGAGGCTGGATTCGGCATCGTTGAGCATCACACCATAGGGCTCGACGAAACCGCGGGCGCGCGCTTGGCGTTGGCCCTCGAAGGTTAGTTCGCCACTGAGGTAGCGGTGGTAGTGGTGTTCTTCGAGTTCTGTCCACCGCAGGCTTTCACTGGTGTCGTCGGGCCATACCGCGCTGCCGTCGGCGCTGGGCCCGGCAGCGAATGCCGCACCTAACGAGCGTCGGTGGTTGCGAATGCCGAGATCCACGGATGCCCGGTGGGCAAACAGGGTGTCGTCAAGGTCAAAGAGGGCGACGGTGATGGTCAATGCACGTCCGTTTCGGCGTTGGTGGGGTGGGATCCAGACGGGGGAATGCGTCTAAAAGAGTGTGTCAAAAATCATAACGATGCATCCGATTGCGATCAGCGTCGCAAACAGGGCCGAATGCACTCATGTAGGCCGATGGGCTGACGATTCTTGGTACCCCCTTTGAAGGCTGGAACACCACGACTCTCGGCGGCGTCGTTTTCCTTGCTGCCTTCATACGGTTCCTCGCCGCACGTGCCGACTCCCACGCGCTCAAAGTGCGAGGCTTCTCGGACCTCGCTCCCACCGCACTCGCCATCGTCGTTGCACTTCTCGAGAGCTGATTGAACTTGGCTTTCGCTGGCCTTTTCGTGGTGGTCGGCACCGAGGTTCAGGGCAGCCCTAGTCGTTGACGATAGGTCTTGGGCGTCCGCCGCCTTTGCGCCGGCTCGCGGATCTTGTCGCTCATATCAGAAGCGAGGGCCGCATCCCGCCCACGCTGCCCTTGTGCCCCGAAAGGGGAGCAGACGAACACGACTATCGATGACACGCTTGCTGCAACGGAGCGGGGTTCGCGAGGGATTCCGGAACTAGAAGAGTGGTTTCATGAAGAAAAAGATGAGCACAGGCATCGCGCTCGCTGCAGCTGCGCTGCTTACTTTTGGCGGAGTTGCGGCTCCAGCAAGTGCGCACGGTACGAACGCATGGTGGGCGGTCGGCTGCAGTAGTTCGTACCAAGGTTCGTCAAGTTACTCGGGTGCTACCGCAACGTCGTATGCACATACGGTGAAGTCCGGAGGTTGGTGCACGAATATCGTCCTCGCTATCCGCATATCCTCGGGCTGGGCGAACTACGCCTCCAGCACGACGAAGGACATCGTAGAAGCCTCCAAGGCGATCTACGGCTATGGCGGATGGCACAGTGACCAAAATGGCAACGTGACTCAGCACAGTACCTGATGACACGTGGATTGACGCAAGGCAAGGGGCACGGTCGGCGAGCGTCGGCCACACTCTCCGTCTTGCTTGCATTGGCGGTAGCGAGCGCGCTTGTGGGTTGCACGCAGCCCACAGTGGCAGATCCGGCTCAGCCGGTTACCATCGAGCTACTCCATCAACAGGCACGAGACAACGGTTGGCACCTTGCAGAGTCCGCCCTGGCCGATGGATACGTATCGGCCCAAGAGTTAAGCTCGGCGGTTGCCAATCTCGACACGTGTCTTCGCGATGCCGGTCTCAGCTTCGAGCTCCACGGTACAAATCCCGTTGACGGCTGGAGACCTCTCTTCTCAGTGACGTGGCCAGGGCTATCGGATGCTGCTGGTAGCGAGCGTGCGTCGGAATGCACAAGCGCCACCTTTGACCTCGTGAACGCAGGCTACGAAATTTCCAATAAAGACGAGATGGACCCCGGATTCATGGCGGACGTCCTAGCTTGCTTGGACACCAAAGACTACTCGCCCCCACCACAGCCGAGGTCGCTACGTGATCTCATTCCACTGGGAGAAGAGGATCCGGCGGTCGGTTTGGTAGTGGCGTGTGTCCAGCGGGTAGGGGCCGCCTACCCGGACGGGATCATTGTTGCCTACTAATTCGGAAATCGCGATTCGCGAGAAGCCTTCAAAGCGAGTCTCAAGCTGGTTCCTTTGGATTGGGGTGGTGATGTGGATTGTCGCTCCGGTGCTCATAGTTGCGGTGGTTGTACTTCAGAACCGAACCGCTGAGTTTGCGACCGCAAAGCCCGCCTGGGCCCCTGTATCGGCACCTACCGTAAGGGCCACCGACGATGCCGATATCGCAATGAAGTGGGATCCAGGAGTGCAAATCCTCGCGCCCGCATGGCACGGGGTCGTCCAATCAGTGCAGGTTCAAACGGGAGATGCGGTCGCGGATGGCACCACTATTGCAACCGTGGACGGAGTGCGGCGCATCGCTTGGCACACGCCTGGCGCATTTTATCGACCCCTCGCACTCGGCGATACTGGGGATGACGTCTCCTGGCTCAAGTCGATTCTCCGCGCACAAGGCTCCGCGCTTTCCGAAACCGATCGTTTCGACTGGGCGACTCTGGTGGCTGTGCGATCGTTTGCAGCCGATCTCGGCGTCTCGGCATCGTCATATATTCGGACCTTCGACCACACGTGGGTCGTGTACCTCCCCGCAGCCATCCCGAGCTTGCAGTCAGTCTCTCTCGCTGGCGGGGCCCCAGCACTCTCTGCTGGATCGGTGGTTGCGACAGGATCCCCGGTACTCGTCGAGGCGACGGTTGTCGCCCGCGGTTCCTCGAGTGACTCCGCAGGGAGTGAGCAGGGTTCGGCCGAGCAGGCGGCGATCCAGTATGCAAATCGAACAGCGGCCGACCCGGTCGATGTCGAGCCCGGTGACGAGCTCATCTATGCCGGGGCTCCGCTTACCTGGGATGAAGTGCCGCCTCGGCTCGATTCCGCGTCGCTCGCATCCTTGGCTGAGAAGCTGGCCCCCAAAACAGGATCGGTGCCAGCGCAGCTTTTTCGATCTGCCACCGAGGGAGAATTGGAGGTTCCGTCAGCAGCGATCACCGCGTCTCCAACCCCGGCCATATGTGCCCGTCATGGTGACGTGATCCGAGAAGTCGAGGTGAATATTCAGTCCGACAAGTGGGGCGTCACGCGGATAGTTGCAAATATCGCTGAAGGAACTGAGGTCCGGGTGCCTGGGCCGTCAGAAACATTTCCATGCAGATCCGACTCGAGCGACTGAGCGTCGGAGTCGCCGGGCGAACCCTGGTGTCTGATCTCAACGCTGTATTCCTGCCCAGAACGCTGACATCGATCGCAGGGCCTTCCGGCTCGGGGAAGTCGACACTGCTGGCTACTATTGCGGGCCTGGCTCCGGCGACATCAGGTTCCGTCCATTTGGAGGGTCTTTCGCCGCACAATATCGCGCTTATGAGTCAAACGCCCGCAATACTCGCGCAACGTACGGTGAGGGACAATGTTGCATTGGGCGCGCTCGCCGCGGGCGCTTCATACGCAGCGGCTTCAGAGACCGCCGATCGGCTGTTGTGGGAGCTCAATCTGTCGCACCTCGCCGACTCCCGTGCTTTACAGACCTCGGGCGGCGAACGACAGCGACTAGCAATCCTTCGAGTGATCGCAAAAGGAGATTGCGCCATACTCGCGGACGAACCAACTGCCTCCCTGGATCCGGTAAGTCGGTCGGTCGTCGTTGACTCGCTGCGCGCGGCGGCGGACCGAGGAGCAATCGTGCTCATCGCAACTCACGATGAATACGTAGTCGATGCCTGCGACCGAGCAATCACTCCATGGGCGCAACCTTGAGCGGCTTTCGGCGCGATGAGGTCGTTCGCGAGTCTCTTCGTGGCGTTGTTGCTCGACGAGGCGGAAGCTCTCTCATCGTTCTTGCTGCGATCCTTGTAGGCGCAGCGACTACCGGATGGGGGTGGGCGGAAGCATCCGCTGCTCATTCGAGTTGGGTAGCGGCACACCTTGCTGGAGTCGACACCTTTTCTGTGCGAGCGACCTCGGCCTACCCACTTGACTCCTCACAGTGTGACGCATTACGTCAAGTCACCGGCGTGGAATCAGCAGGGGCAATTATCCGTACGGAAGCAATCGGAACCGTGCAAGCTCCGACAAGCAAGACAACGGTCGTTGTAGGAACGCCCGGTCTGGGGTCGTTGGCATTCCCAGCCGACAAGGTCAGCAATGCAAGCGTCGTTGCGGGCAGGGATCTAGCTGACGGTCTGGCGATAGTCCCGTCTAGCAACGTGACGATCGTCCGGGGGCAAGAGATGACAGAGGTAATCCAAGTGCATGCCGTTAGCAGGCACGCGGCGCGCATTCCTGGTTTGGAAAACGCCTTGTTGATTGCGAGCGGCGAACCTCAGCCGGTATCCGAATGTTTTGTGACGGCCCTACCCGGAGCTCGCGCCGCTGTGGAGCTAGTGCTGCATGGTTGGTTCGATACTCCAAACGTCAACGTGATTGACTATCTTCCTGCCGACGAACTTCGACTAGACCCGGAGAGCCAACTGCAGCATCGCCCTAGCGCATTTTCCCCGCTAATTGGCGCGGCGCTCTTGAGCGTTCTCTTGCTCGGATCGATCTGGTCCCGTCGGCAAGAAGCTGCGCTGTACAGGTTACTTGGTCTTAGATGGCCAGGACTTCTGATCCTTCACACATCAGAAGTCGCGATGCTAGTCCTGATGCCCTGTGCAGCTGCCGTTCTGGCCGTCGTTCTCGTCACGTCCGGGGCGGTCCTTCCTGCATCCGTCGGGAACGCAATGATCCGAGATATTGTCGGACTGCTCGTGTCGCTGTCGGTTCTGCCGCTACTTGCCACTGCGCTGTCTGCCTACGCCTCACCGATTGACGTATTCAAGGGTCGCTAGGCAAGCTCAACCAATGCAGGTTCCCCAAAGCATGCAGTCAGAGAAGTTATCTATGGTGACCAGCATTTCTTTGAACGCGAACGACGGGAAGACCTGAGTTCGAACGAATAGTGGTGTTCTTCGAGCGCAGTCCAGCGCAGGCTTTCACTGGCGTCGTCGGGCCATACCGCGCGACGGAGATGGTCAATGCGCGTCCGTTTCGAAGGAGTGAGGCCAAGGCAGCCCGATGGGTGTGGGTTCAGCTAGTTCACCGTTGTCAGTGGCGCGGTGCGCGTGCCAACACAAGGGCCGAGTATCGTCGCGGAATCGCCCAAGGGCGGGTGCCGTGCCGGTGTATTCGAACCCGACCTTCTCAGCGACGCGCGCCGAAGCAACGTTGCCCACGACAGCCTCCCAATGCAGCTCGGTGTGACCTGCCGATTGAAGCCAGTCAACAACAACAGCGACAGCTTCGGGCATGAAACCGTTACCGCGGTGGGGAGCGCCCAACCAATACCCGATCGCGGCGCTCTTCACGTTAAATCCAACAACGCCGAGCAGCAGCGGGTCGCCCGTGCGACGAATAGCCCACGTGAATTCGGTGCCCTCTGCCCACCACTGGGGTGCGAGTTCAGTGATGAATCCATCCGCATGCTCCCGCTCGTAGGGCCACGGGATGGGAACCGCATCTTTGAGCACGGTGTCCTGACAGTACGAGGTCATCACATCGACATCCGCCTCAGTGAGCGCGTCGAGAGTGAGTCGTTCGGTCGTCAGGACAACGGGCTGCATGTGGTGCTCGCTAGACCGGCCAGGGCTGGCCGGACTCGACCGCATAGGTCGGGTTCTCATCCGGAGCAGTGAGCGTTGCCCACCACGATGGCGGATGCGTTCCGCCACGGTATTCGCTCGAGGCGGGCTCGATGCCGGTGTAGATGAAGCCGAGGCTCTTCGCGATAGCGGCCGAGGCTTTGTTACCGACGAGGGCTTCCCAGCGCACTTCGGGGCGGCCAGTGGAGAACACCCAGCGGCAGACCTCGGCGACAGCTTCTTTCATGAAGCCTTGGCCGCGGTGCGGTTCGCCCATCCAGTAGCCGATGGTGTCGTTGTAGAGGCGAAAGCTGATGACGCCGAGCAGTTCGGGCTTGCCGGTTTCGCGGATCGCCCAGGTGTACTCGTCGTCGTCTTCCCACCACTGCGCCACCAGGTTGTTGATGAAGAATTCGGCATCCGACTTTGCGTACGGCCACGGGATCGTGAGCGTGTGCTCGAAGATCGGGTCTTGGCAGTAGGCGGTCATGAGCTCGACATCGTCGCCGGTGAGGGCGTCGAGAGTGAGGCGCTCGCTCGCAAGATTAAAGACCTGCATTAGCGCACCCGCGGCAAGAAGCCGATGCGGTCATAAACGCGGTCGAGCGTCTTCTGAGCCATCTCGTTGGCGCGCTCGGCGTTCTTGCTGAGCATGCGGTCGAGCTCGGCCGGGTCGGCAAGCAGCTCAAGCGTGCGCTCACGCACGGGCGCGAACTCGGACACGACAACCTCGGCAACTTCCTTCTTGAGATCGCCGTAGCCTTTGCCCTCGAACTGCGCTTCGAGGTCGGCAACGGATGTCCCACTAAACGTGGAGTGCAGCGTGAGCAGGTTCGAGACGCCCGGCTTTGCCCCACGGTCGAAACGGATCTCACGGTCAGCATCCGTCACCGCCGATTTGATCTTCTTGGCCGTCTTGTTTGGCTCGTCGAGCAACCAGAGCACGCCAGCATCCGTCGTCGCTGACTTGCTCATCTTCGACTCGGGGTTCTGCAGGTCGTAAATCTTGGCGGTGGCCTTCTGAATCTGCGGCTCGGGCATCACGAAG
The DNA here is from genome assembly GCF_057365065.1 of Salinibacterium sp. 10G20-15. Taxonomy (NCBI): domain Bacteria; kingdom Bacillati; phylum Actinomycetota; class Actinomycetes; order Micrococcales; family Microbacteriaceae; genus Salinibacterium; species Salinibacterium sp. 10G20-15. The sequence goes on along the minus strand of NZ_CP195118.1, from coordinate 644,310 downwards.
GTGTCGCCGAACCGCGAATTGAAGCGGGTAGCAAGGTCACGCGTGAGCTCGATGTGCTGACGCTGATCTTCGCCCACCGGCACGATAGCGGTGTCGTAGAGCAGGATGTCGGCGGCCATCAGCACGGGGTAGGTGAAGAGGCCAACGGAGGCGGCATCCGACCCCTGCTTGGCTGACTTGTCTTTGAACTGGGTCATGCGCGAAGCCTCACCGAAACCGGTGATGGTGTTCAGCACCCAGGCAAGCTCGGCGTGCGCCGGAACTTGCGACTGCACGAAGAGCACCGAGTGCTCGGGGTCGATACCGCCGGCAATGTACTGAGCGGCGGTGCGACGAGTCTGCTGGCGCAGCAGGGCGGGGTCTTGAGGAACAGTAATGGCGTGGAGATCAACTACGCAGAAGACGGCGTTGTAGTTCTCTTGCATCTCGCGCCACTGCATGAGTGCGCCAATGTAGTTGCCCACGTGGAGCGAATCGGCAGACGGCTGCATGCCGGAAAACAGGCGAGGTGTGGTGCTCATTAGCTAAGTCTTTCAGATCGAATAGTCAACAACGACGGGAGCGTGATCGCTCCAGCGCTCATCCCACGCGCCGGCCTTGTCGATGCGGTAATCCGCAACGGTGGCTGCAAGCGCGGGGGTGGCGACGTGGTAGTCGATACGCCAACCGGTGTCGTTATCAAAAGCTTGGCCGCGCTGTGACCACCAGGTGTAGGGGCCTTCGACTTCACCAGCGAACTGGCGGCCGACATCTACCCAACCGAGGCCGGGCGCGGCCGTGCCATCAACGCACTCAATGGTCTCGCCAGCGGCGCCGAAGAAGCGGTCGAAGTAGGCGCGCTCCTCGAGCAAGAAGCCGGCCTTTTTGCGGTTGCCGCGCCAGTTCTTGATGTCGAGTTCGCGGTGACCAACGTTGAGGTCGCCGACGATGAGGGCGTGGTCGCTGTGCGCGGCAAGTTCGGGCAGGCGCACAAGCATGGCCTCGAGGAACTTGTACTTCTCAACCTGCTTCGGGGTATCGACAACGCCCGAGTGAACGTAGGTGCTCACGACGGTGACGATTGTACCGTTGACGTCGAAGTCGGCTTCGAGCCAACGACCGGCGCTGTCGAAATCGTCGGCACCGAGCGCTACGCGGTGAGCAAGAGGGGCGGATGCCGCAGACCCCTTGCGGGAGGCCAGCGCGACTCCCGCGCGACCCTTTGCCGTCGCGGCGTCGTGCAGAATGTTCCAGCCATCGCCGAGCAAGCCTTCGATGTCAGCGTCGGCGGCGCGAACCTCTTGAAGCGCCAGAATGTCGATGTCCCGGGCATCCAGCCAGTCGCCCATGCCCTTGCGGTAGGCGGCGCGAACACCATTGACGTTGACGGATGCGATACGAAGACGTGTTGCCATGCCTCAAGACTACCGACGCGCACCGACCGTGCGGCACCCGGAAGTGATTGCCGGGCGCACTGCAACGGATACTACTTCTTTCTGTTGCGCTTCATCATTCGAGAGAACGTGCGCTTGAACTTCTTTTCATTGGCTCGGTCGCGCTCGCGGGCGTCGTCATCGGTCACTGTCGCTGTCGTCGACTGAGAGGACCGAGCGGAATCGCGCTGCGGTCGCCCTGTGGCTTTGTGCGCCTTGTGCGCCTTCGCGTCTTCGGTGGCTTTAGTTGACGTGACCGCACGCGGAGCATCTTCATCGCGCTGAGCACCGCTGATGTCGAGATCCGCGTCATCGGCAGCCACGGCAATCCAAGCAGCACCAATCAGGATGATCTGGCAAATGAAGTTGAACCAAATCAGCAGACCGATGATGACCGCGAAGGACGCGAGGAGAGGGTTGCGGGTTGCGCCTTCAAGTAAGAAGCCCCCACCGAACTTGAGCGCACCCAGGGCGACGGCGGCGATGATGGTGCCCTGAGCGAGCATCCGGAACGGAATCTTGATGCCAGAAACGACGCGGTAGAAGATTCCTAGCGTCGCGGTGTCGAGAATCAGCACGATAACGAGGGCAACACCGCGCGTGGCGATCACTGCGGCCGTTGAGTTTTCATTGATCGACACGAGGCCGAGAATCCAGTTGAGCGCGGCGGAGCTGAGCACCGAGACGCCAGCCGAAACGAGCACAGCAAGACCGAAACCGATTGCGAGCCCGGCATCCTTGAGCTTCAGAATGAGAAAATTTGTTTCGGAGCTTTCCAGCCCAAACATCGAGCGCACAGCGTCGCGGCCCGACGCAATCCAGCCCAGCGCAGTGAAGGCCAAACCGAAGGCAGCGATGACACCCGTGATGCCGAGAATGTTGGTGTCGGCGAGAGTGTCACGACTGATGGCACCATTGCCGCTGCCGTCACCGATGAGGCCGGGGATGTTCGTAGAAATGAACTTATAGACGGCATCGAGCAGCACGGGGTCGCCCTGCACGATGAACCCGGCGACAGCGAAACCAACCCAGATTGCGGCAAAGACGGCGAAGATCGCCTGGTAGGAAAGTCCCGAAGAAAGCAGCGGCCCCAACTTCTCTGCATAGTGCATGAAGACGCGAACGGGGCGTAGCTGGAGTACCCACTCAATGGCTGGTTTCAGTCGTTGCGCAAGTTGCATCCTTCCAGAGTAGCTAGGCTGTCTGTGCGTAACTCAGAGGAGAGGTCTTTTCACATGGAACTTCAGGGTGTTGGAGTCGGACGATCGGTCGCCATCGGGAAAGTCGTGCGAATGCCCGACCCCCTTCCGGAGCCGAAGGATGCTCGCCATTCCGGCGATGCCGCAGCAGAGAAAGAAGCCGCAGCTTCAGCGCTGACATTTGTGGCTGCCGATCTGCGTGCACGCGCCGAGAAGGCGGATGCTGAAGCCAACGAAGTTCTCACCGCCACAGCCCTGATGGCAGAGGACCCCTCAATTCTCGACAGCGTAAAGGAACTGATCGACGGCGGTAAAGCAGCCGAACGGGCAGTGTTCGAAGCTTTCGCATCGTTCCGCGAGATGTTGATTTCGTTGGGTGGCATGATGGCCGAACGCGCCACCGACCTCAGTGACGTGAGCCAGCGCGTTGTCGCTCGACTGCGAGGCGTAGAAGCCCCGGGCGTTCCTCAGCGCGATGCGCCCTTCGTTCTTGTTGCCGATGACCTTGCCCCGGCAGACACCGCTCTGCTCGAGCTCGACAAGGTGCTCGCTCTCGTCACGCGCCAAGGTGGACCCACGAGTCACACGGCCATCCTTGCTCGGTCAAAGGCAATCCCGGCGATCATGGGAGTTGCCGACGCGCTGAACCTTCCTGACGACACCGAGGTGATTGTGGACGCCGGTACGGGCACCATCACGACGGAACCTACCGCTGAGCAAGTCTCCGCCGCTGAGGCGCGCATTGCTGAGCTCGCTGCCGCCGCAAACGCCCCCATCACTGATGGAGCTCTCGCCGATGGAACTCTCGTTCCGCTCCTCGCCAATCTCGGCTCACCCTCGGAGGCCGCTCAGGCTGTTGAACTCGGCGCCGAAGGCGTTGGCCTGTTCCGCACCGAGCTCATGTTCCTTGACGCCACGACTGCACCGACAGTTGAGGAGCAGACCAAGGAATACACCGAGATGCTGCAGCACTTCCCGGGTAAGAAGGTTGTTGTTCGCGCTCTCGATGCCGGCGCCGACAAGCCGCTGAGTTTCATGGACATGGGAGAAGAGGTCAACCCGGCCCTCGGTCAGCGAGGCCTCCGCTCCCTTCGCGTCAACGAGAACATCCTGCGCGACCAGCTCACGGCTCTCGTGAATGCTCAGAACGCGACCGACGCCGACCTCTGGGTCATGGCCCCGATGGTGTCGGATGCCGAAGAGACTGAATACTTCGTCGCCCTGGGCCGCGAACTCGGCCTCAACACGGTCGGCGTCATGGCCGAGGTTCCTTCGCTTGCCGTTCTCGCCGATCAGGTCGCCGAGCGCAGCGACTTTGTTTCGATCGGCTCCAACGACCTCACCCAGTACACGCTTGCGGCGGACCGGATGCTCGGCACCCTCGCTAAGTTCCAAGACCCGTGGCACCCTGCCGTCCTCCGTATGGTCAAGAGCCTCGGTGACGCAGGTGCTGCCGCAGGCAAGCCTGTCGGAGTCTGCGGGGAGGCTGCCGCGGATCCTCAGCTTGCGGTAGTTCTCGTGGGTCTCGGTGTCACTAGCCTCTCGATGACGCCCGCTGCACTCGCCGACGTTCGTGCCGAGCTTAAGACCGTCACGCTTGAGCAGGCCAAGGCGCGGGCTGCCGCCGCGATCACTGCGACGACCGGGCCGACCGCTCGCGAAGCTGCGGCGCAGGCCGCCTAACGCCGGTTCAACCTCGACAGTGCCGCCACCCCCAAAACGGGTGGCGGCACTGTGGCGTTTCGAGGGTCATGTGGAGGCCGTTGCCGAGCGGGGGTGCCTGTTCGGCAGCAAAGTGGTCCACCCGAAAGTCGTATTTCTGTAGCTCTTTACGTGTCGCCAGCGCCGAACGTACAATTCTCGGCGCTCGCGAAGCGGGCAAATCGGGGTACAAAGTGTCGCGCTCAGTGGACTTCCCCGGAGCGCTGAAATCGCACCGTGATCGGCATAACTGGTCGGCCACCGCCGCACTCTAGTCGTGCCGCGGCGAACAGCGTGCTGATCTCAATTGTTGTGAAAAAATGCTCTCAGCGAGCGCAGGTGGTCTCGCTCGCGAACAACTGCGCTGGAGCGCGCCTCTAGTCTGAAAACCGCTAAGAACACAGGACTATTCGGGCCAGAATGATCTGTTCCCCCCTAGTGGGGGCACAAATTTGTCAGAAAACTCGGTAGTCTGCGTCATAGAGAACGGGTTATCCGGTCTCTTTGGGTAAGAAGGTTGTTTCTCCATAACCTTCGCCCCAAAGGGACAACAGAGAGGCCCGGGAAATGGATCAGGGGGATGAGCGGAATCGTGGCTCCGAAGCTAACCACTTCGGACGAGCAGCTGCTGGCACAGGCGCGTACGGGGGTACAAAACGCCTTTGCCGAGCTCTGGAGTCGCCACTACCGCTCGGGTATATGTGTTGCCCGTCAGTACACGTCGATAGACGCGGACGATCTCGTGTCTGAGGCGTTCGCGCGCATCTACCAGCGTGTGCTGGCGGGCGGCGGCCCGCAAGGAGCCTTCCGCCCGTACCTCTACACGACCATCCGCAACCTCGCCTCAACGTGGGGTGCCGCTTCCCGCGAGGTGCAAGTCGATGAGATCGCCGACTTTGAAGACCCCAGTACTCTTGACGATCCCATTGCGATCGCCCTCGACCACACGCTCACCGCGAAAGCCTTCCGAGAGTTGCCGGAACGCTGGCAGTCGGTCCTCTGGTACACCGAAGTGGAAGGCATGGATCCTCACGAGGTTGCCCCGCTGCTGGGGATGAGCGCCAACGGCGTCGCTGCCCTGTCATATCGGGCGCGTGAAGGCCTTCGTAAAGCGTGGTTGCAGGCGCACATTAACGATGCGACGGCATCCGGTGAGTGCCAGTGGGCGATGTCTAAGTTTGGGGAGCACGCCCGCAAGAGCTTGAGCGACCGTGATGCCAAGAAGGTTTCAGCTCACCTGGAGTCATGTACTCGGTGCGCAATTGTGTGTGAAGAAGTCGATGAAGTTGGTTCACGCCTAGCACTCGTGATGATCCCGATGCTGCTGGGCGGCGTCGCAGGAGGCGGCTTTCTCAGCGCCTTCGGGCAGGGCGGCGCAGCGTCGCTCACTGCCGCAGCGGCGCCGGCCATGCCAGCAGCAATCATCACCTCCACCCACGTGGCTGGCGCAGGAGCTGTGACAGCACTAGGTGGAGCGGGTGTCGGCGCTGTTCCGGTTGCGATCGCGGGGACCGCTGCCGCAGCGATCGCCATCGCGGGATCGTTCGTGGCTCTGGCCCCAATCGACACGGAAAGTAATTCGTCGGACGACACGTCCGCCAGTCAACCTCGTGATTCTTCGGACGAGAGCTCGGTTGCCGCGGCGAGTGTCAACGACACACTTGGCGGCGACCGATCCAACCCCAACAATCTTGTGATTCCCACTGTTCCTTCGCTCGACACGGACGAAGTTGCAACCTCGGCACCCGGTTCGACCTCGGGCTCGGCCGCTGGTGGGGCGGCCCCCGGAGGGCTCGGTTCTGATCTCGGAGGGCTTGTCGGCGGAGTCGGCGGCGCAGTCGGGGGACTCGTGGACTCAGTAGTGGGTACTGTCACTGGAGGAGCCCCTCCCGAGGGACACACCGCTGCTGGCGGAGTGGCCGCGGCGGACATTGATCTCAACCTAGTCGGAACGGCGACGCCGGGCGCGCACCTCTCGCTGCAAGCCGGCGGACTCGTGTACGCCACAACCACTGTTTCGAGCGATGGGACGTTTGCGCTGAATGTCACCGGAATTCCCGGGGGACTCTCCTCGCTAGATCTGGTGCAGACAGTAGACCGCGATTACCTTGCCGGAATTGTTGGTACGGGTGGCTTGCTTGGGGGGATCCTTGGCGTTGTCGATGGTCTCATCAACGACCTCATTAAGCCCCTGAACCTGTCGTCGGGCACTAACCAAGGCATCAACGTTCGCCTCCTGAGCTAAACCCCAGTTCGGGGGTGTTCAGCACGCTGCGCCGTCATAGTGCGTCGCGAGACCAGTCTCTTTGAGTGAGTAACCCGAATACTCAGTGTGGGCGGTCGCCGTGGGTGACGGCCGCTCACAAACACATCGCCCCTGTTGCTACCGAGGTAGCAACAGGGGCGAGCTTGTTGAGTGCGGGTGCGCCGTTACGGCTTGCCCTTAATGATGGCTTGCTTTACTTCAGCGATTGCCTGCGTGACCTGGATGCCACGGGGGCAGGCGTCGGTGCAGTTGAAGGTGGTGCGGCAACGCCACACGCCCTCTTTGTCGTTGAGGATATCGAGGCGAACCTGCGAACCCTCATCGCGCGAGTCGAAGATGAAGCGGTGAGCGTTCACGATGGCGGCGGGACCGAAGTACTGGCCGTCCGTCCAGAACACGGGGCAGCTCGACGTGCACGCAGCACACAGGATGCACTTGGTGGTGTCGTCGAAGCGAGCGCGTTCAACGGGGCTCTGCTTGCGTTCCTTGCCGCCCTTGATGGCGCCAGCCATCAGGAACGGGTTGATCTCTTTGTAGGAGTCGAAGAACGGCTCCATGTCGACGATCAAGTCCTTCTCAAGCGGCAGGCCCTTGATGGCTTCCACGTAGATGGGCTTGGTGATGTCGAGATCCTTGATCAGGGTCTTGCAAGCCAGGCGGTTGCGGCCGTTGATGCGCATGGCATCCGAACCACAAATACCGTGCGCGCACGAGCGGCGGAAGGTCAGCGACCCATCCTGCTCCCACTTGATCTTGTGCAGGGCGTCGAGAACGCGGTCAGTGGCGTACAGTTCGACGTCAAAGTCTTCCCAACGCGGCTCTTCGTCAACATCCGGGTCGAAACGACGGATGATGAGCGTCGCAGTGAAGGTAGGAATCTCTTCGGCTGCGGCAGGCTTCTTGTCAGCGACGGCAGTGCTCATTAGTACTTTCTCTCCATCGGCGGGTAGTTAGTGATCACTACCGGCTTCCAGTCGAGGCGGATGTGGTCACCCGCCTCCTCTGATTCTGGGTCGCCGGTGAGGTACGCCATCGTGTGCACGAGGAAGTTCTCGTCGTCACGGTTGGGGTAGTCCTCACGCATGTGACCGCCGCGGCTTTCCTTGCGCGACCGAGCGGAGTACACGAGTACTTCAGCGAGGTCGAGCAGGAAGCCGAGCTCGACGGCTTCGAGCAGGTCGGTGTTGAACCGCTTGCCCTTGTCGTGGAGCTGAATGTTCTTGTAGCGTGCGCGCAGCTTCTGGATGAGCTGGGTAACCTCTTCGAGGCTTTCATCCGTACGGAAGATCTGAGCGTTGCGGTCCATCGAGTCTTGCAACTCTTTACGGATCACCGCAATGCGCTCGGTTCCATCGCCGGAGCGGACCATGTCGAGGATGCGCTTGACGCCTCCAGCAGGATCCTTAGGCAGCGGAACGAACTCAGCGGTCTTCACGTACTCAACAGCCGACTTTCCGGCGCGCTTTCCGAAGACGTTGATGTCGAGCAGCGAGTTGGTGCCCAAGCGGTTAGAACCGTGAACGGAAACACACGCGCACTCGCCGGCGGCGTACAGGCCCTTGACGACATCCGTGTTGTTGCGCAGAACTTCAGCTTCAACGTTGGTCGGGATGCCACCCATGGCGTAGTGCGCGGTGGGCAGTACGGGGACCGGCTCGGTGTACGGCTCAACACCCAGGTAGGTGCGCGCGAACTCCGTGATGTCTGGCAGCTTCTCGTCGATAACGGCAGGCTCGAGGTGAGTGATGTCGAGGAACAGGTAGTCCTTGTCGGGACCAGCTCCTCGACCTTCACGAATCTCGGTGGCCATCGAGCGCGCAACGATGTCTCGCGGGGCGAGGTCCTTGAGCGTCGGCGTGTAACGCTCCATGAAGCGCTCACCCTCGGCGTTACGCAGGATCGCGCCTTCACCTCGAGCAGCCTCAGAGAGCAGGATGCCCAGTCCAGCCAACCCGGTGGGGTGGAACTGGAAGAACTCCATGTCTTCGAGCGGAAGGCCCTTGCGCCAGATGATTCCGACGCCGTCACCGGTGAGGGTGTGAGCGTTGGATGTCGTCTTGAAGATCTTGCCGAATCCACCGGTAGCGAAGATGATCGCCTTCGACTGGAACACGTGCAGCTCGCCGGTAGCGAGCTCGTAGGCAACAACGCCGGAGGGTTCTTCGACGCCATCAACCTCGGTCATGACCAGGTCGAGAACGTAGAACTCGTTGAAGAAGTTGATGCCGAGCTTGACGCAGTTTTGGTACAGCGTCTGAAGAATCATGTGACCCGTGCGGTCGGCGGCGTAGCAGGCGCGGCGAACCGGAGCCTTGCCGTGCTCGCGAGTGTGACCACCGAAGCGACGCTGGTCGATCTTGCCGTCGTCGGTGCGGTTGAAGGGCAGGCCCATGTTTTCGAGGTCGATGACCGCGTCAATGGCCTCTTTAGCGAGGATCTCGGCAGCGTCTTGGTCGACGAGGTAGTCGCCACCCTTGACGGTGTCGTAGGTGTGCCATTCCCAGTTGTCGTCCTCGACGTTGGCGAGGGCCGCAGCCATACCGCCCTGCGCTGCACCGGTGTGCGAGCGCGTGGGGTAGAGCTTCGAGATCACCGCGGTCTTGGCGTGCGGGCCGGCTTCAATAGCGGCACGCATGCCAGCGCCGCCGGCACCCACGATGACGATGTCGAACTGGTGGTAGTGGACTCCGTCAATGACGGTTCCGTCGGCAATGTCGCCGGTGTTGATCGTAGACAATTAGAGCGCCTCACAGAAGCTTGCGAGCAGGGCTGGGTCAGCACCGGCTGGGCAGGGGTCGAAGGTGGTGATCACGAGGGTTCCCAGCGCGATCAGGATGATGGTCGATACGGCGATGCCGCCAAGCAGCACCGTGCGTACCTTCGGGTTGGTCGCATAGTCGTTGACAAGGGTGCGCATACCGTTGGCACCGTGGATGAGCGCGAGCCACAGCATCAGACCGTCCCAAACCTGCCAGAACGGATCGGAGAGCTTTCCGCCAACGAACGCAAAGTCGATTGCTTTTACGCCTTCGCCCAGGAACATGTTGACGAGAAGGTGGCCGAAGATGAGAACGACAAGAACGACACCAGAGGCGCGCATGTAGATCCATCCCCATTTCTCCCAGTTGATGCCGCCAGTGCGGCGACCGCGGGTGGGGGTACGGGGGGCTTCGATGAGACTCATGCTCAACCTCCGAAGACGTGCATTAGCTGGCGGGGGATGAATCCGGCGAGCAGCACCAGCCAGATACCAATGACAACCCAGAACAGGGTGCGCTGGTGCTTGGCGCCGAAGGCCCAGAAGTCGATGAGGATGATGCGCAGTCCGTTGATCGCATGGAACCCGATCGCCGCAACGAGGCCGATCTCAGCGAGCCCCATCAGAGGCGTCTTGTATGAGTCGATCACAACGTTGTAAGCCTCAGGGCTCACGCGAATCAGTGCAGTGTCCAAGATGTGCACGAGGAGGAAGAAGTAAATGGAAACACCGGTAATACGGTGCAACACCCACGACCACATGCCCTCGTTACCCCGGTACAGGGTGCCAGCAGGTCTCTTGGGTGAGCGAATCTTGGGCGGCGACTGCGGCTCCGCCACTAGGTTGCTCGCCGACTTCTCTGGCACGAGGACCCTCCTTGCGGTCTTGGGTCGCGTCCACCGCGACCGATGAGTGTCCGCACAGCGGACCTACCCATTCTATTCCTGCTCGCAGACCGCCGCTTCCCAGTCGACCCTAAATAGCAAGAATTCGCGTCGCTTTTCGTGAATATTGCGAAACTTAAGCAGCACTAATGGGCGCTCGCCCGAAAAACTACGGCGTAGAAGCAGTTGCGGTAAGAGTTTCGGCGAGGCGAGCATCCGACGAGTCAGCCTGGTCGAGTGCTGCGCGGTACCACTCAATCTTTGCCGTGATGCCGACGAGGTGCTTGTGCTGCTCGGCGAGCTCGCGCGCAACGTTGTCGCGGTGTTGCTCGAGCAGGCGCATCCGCTCTGCCGAAGTGTCTTTGCCGCTGCGCACCAGATCGGCGTACTCGAGGATCGTGCGAATCGGCATCCCGGTGCGGCGAAGGTGACCGATGAACTCGACGGCTTTGACATCCATCTCGCGATAGCGCCGTTGGCCGTTCGAAAGGCGGGGCACTTCAAGCAGCCCCGCTTTCTCGTAATAGCGAAGCGTGTGCACCGTGACGCCCGTCAGCGCGGCGACTTCGCCGATCGTGAGTACCTGTTCAGTCTGGTTCGTCATAACGGTGTTCATTGTTCTCCCTAGAGCGCACTCTAGGTCAAGCGCTTGGGAGAACGAGGAGCGCCCGTCTTACCGCGTGAGCTGAGCCGGCACCGTCGCGATTGCGTCGTTGTAGTGCGCGACGAGTTCAGCGCAAATGCCGCTCCACGATTTGTTCAGCACCGTTCGACGGCCGGCCTCGCCCATGCGAGCGCGAAGTGCCGGGTCGAGGGAGAGTGCCTCTATATAGGCGCGCAACTCATCCTCGTTATCCGGTTCAAAAAGGAAGCCATTCGTGCCGGGCGCGACCAAGTCGATTGGCCCACCCGCACGGGGCGCCACGACCGGCAAGCCAGCAGCATGAGCCTCCTGAAGAGTCTGGCCGAAAGTCTCCTCCGTGCCCGTGTGAGCGAACACATCGAAAGCCGCATACGCCGTGGCCAACTCTTCTCCGCCCAGCTTGCCCAACCAGGTCACCGGGATGCCGGCGAGCTCCTTCTTAACAAGAGGCACCGATGAACCGTCCCCCACAATGGCCACGCGCACGCCCGTGAGCCCGCGAAGAGCCCGCAAGCGTTCCACTTGTTTCTCCGGAGCAATGCGTCCGACATAGCCGACCACCACTTCGCCGCGGGGCGCGAGGCGTTTGCGTAGTCGAGCTGTAGCCGGAGAGAGCTTCTTGGCGGGGTGGTACATCGTGAGGTCAACACCGCGGCCCCAGCGTTCCAGCTTCGTCAAGCCGATGGACTGCAGGTCGGCCATCGCCGTGGTCGAAGGAGCGAGAGTCAATTGCGCACCATCGTGGATCCAGCGCACAATGCGCCACGCCAGCTTCGTGGCCTGACCGAGGTGGTGGCGGCGCGCGTAGCCAGCGACATCCGTCTGAAAAATGGCAACCGTGGGAATGCCGAGTCGGTTGGCTGAGGAGATTGCCTGTGCGCCGAGAAGGAACGGGGCGGCCGCGTGAACAACATCGGGCCGGAAGTCGGCGATTAGCTTGTGCACCTGTGGATTGGGGAGCCCTACGGGGAACTGGCGGTAGGCCAGAGCCGGTACCGCGTGGACCGGAAACCCCGCATACGTTTTCGGTGCGCCCGCCGAAGGACAAATCACCATTGCATCGTGGCCTTCAGCGCTCAAGTGATCGAGCACTTTGAGCACGCTGTTGGTGACACCGTTGACAGTGGGAAGAAAACTCTCGCTCACAATAACGACTCGCACAATAAGCACCTCAATCGGTCTCGTGTGACTGACGGTACGAGGCGTGGATAACCGGCGAGTTAACGTGTGCTGAAGTCTAAGGTGGAGACATGAGCCAACCTGAGGCGTCGTTCGACAATTTCTATAGCGTGATCCCCGCCGGTGGCATCGGATCACGGTTGTGGCCGCTTTCGCGGGCGGATGCGCCCAAGTTTCTGCACGACCTCACCGGGTCGGGTCAGACCCTGCTGCGCGATACGTGGGAGCGGCTCGCACCGCTCTCTGGCCCTGACCGGATCATGGTCGTCACCGGGCGCGCACACCGCGCTGCCGTTGAAAAGCAGATTCCTGAACTCAGCGACCCCAACGTTGTGCTCGAGAGTGAGCCGAAAGACTCCTCGGCGGCCATTGGGCTTGCGGCCGCGATTCTGCTTAAGCGTGACCCCAACGTCATTATTGGATCGTTTGCTGCTGACCATGTGATTCGTGACATCCGCGGGTTTAGGCGCAGCGTGCGGGAATCAATCGCCGTCGCCAACGCCGGCTTCATCGCGGCCATCGGCATTACGCCCACCGAGCCTGCGATCGGCTTCGGGTACATTCACTGCGGCGCCGCACTCGACATTGAGGGGGCTCCGAGCGCGATCGGCGCCAAGTCCTTCGTAGAGAAGCCCAACTTCGCAACCGCGCAGACCTACGTTGCCAGCGGCGATTACCTGTGGAACGGTGGCATGTTCATTTCTCGAGCGGATGTACTGCTTGAGCAGCTGGGCCAAGCAGAACCAGAGCTGCTAGCGGGACTGACTGCGCTGGCCGAAGCATGGGACACTCCGAGGCGAGGCGCGGTCGTGGATGCGGTGTGGCCCCACCTCACCAAAATCGCCATTGACTACACCGTGGCAGAGCCTGCAGCAGCAGCGGGCAAACTCGTCGTCGTGCCTGGCGACTTCGATTGGGACGACGTAGGAGACTTCGCGTCCATCGCCAAACTGCACTCGGGCGGTCGCAAATCCGACCTCGCCATTTTGGGTAGAAACGCCCGCGTTTTGGCAGACAAATCTACCGGTGTGGTCATTAGCCAAACTGACCGGCTTATTTCCCTTATTGGGGTAAACGACATTGTCGTGGTCGATACGCCTGACGCTTTGCTGGTTACGACAACTGCAAACGCTCAACGCGTGAAATCTGTAGTGGATGCTCTAAAGATCTCGGGGCGCAACGACGTTTTGTGACGCGGCCATTTCCCATTTGTAACCATTCGGCTTCGGCGCTCATATTCGCACAATCGTTTACTTGATTCTTAGGTACCGTAGGTTCATCATGTTTCGACAATTTCTGTCGAACAGCATCTTGGAGGACACCTTGAGAATCAGCACTCACGGCCGCGCACTCAGCGGCATGGCGCTCGTTGCCACCAGCGCACTCGTACTTGCCGGTTGCGCAGCAGCACCCGAAGAGACCGACGCCGGGTCGGGCGAAACGCTTGACTTCCTTCCCTGCATGGTTTCTGACTCGGGTGGATTCGACGACAAGTCGTTCAACCAGCTCGGTTACGAAGGTATCGAAGCAGCGGCAAACGACCTCGGAGTCACATTCCGCACTGTCGAGTCGACCAGCGATGCAGACTACGCACCGAACATCGAAAGCCTCATCGCTGAGGGTTGCGACCTGATCGTCACTGTTGGATTTAACCTCTCCGCAGCAACTGTTGAGTTCGCTCAGGCTAACCCCGATGTCAACTTCGCCATCGTCGACGACGCAGCTGACAACGACTTCGACGGCACGACTGACGCCGACAACATCAAGCCCATCCTCTTCGACACCGCTGGTGCCGCATTCCTCGCTGGATATGCCGCAGCAAGCTACTCCGAGGCTGGCGTAATCGGTACGTATGGCGGAATGAACTTCCCCACCGTCTCCATCTTCATGGATGGCGCCGCTCAGGGCGTTGAGTACTACAACGCAGAAAAGGGAGCCGACGTCACCGTTCGCGGTTGGGACACCGCAGCGCAAGATGGAACGTTCATCGGAAGCTTCGCTCCCGGAACTGACTCGCGCGCGGCAGCGCAGAACCTGATCGACCAGGGTGCAGACGTTCTGCTCCCCGTTGGCGGACCTATCTTCCAGAGCGCGGTTGAGGCAATCCGCGACTCCGGCAAGGATGTCGCCATGATCGGTGTTGACGCTGACCTCACGGAAACCGAGACCGAGGCAGCAGACCTGTTCCTCACCTCGATCCTCAAGCAGATCAGTGTTGCTGTTGAAGACGTTGTGAACGAGGCATCCAGCGGAAAGCTCGACACCACGCCGTACATCGGCACGCTTGAGAACGGTGGAGTTGGCATCGCGCCGTTCCACGACTTCGAGTCGAAGGTTGACGGCGGCCTCGAGGCAGAGCTCGTCGCGGTCAAGGACGGCATCATTTCCGGCGACATCGCCGTGAAGTCGTACCTCAACTAGTTAGACAAGACTGGAGGGGGCTGGCTCGTGAGGGTCAGCCCCCTTCGTTTTCGAGTAGTCGTCTGTGACTATTCTTGTGAATCCCACGATGGCGAAGACGCCATCACAGCACTGAGGAGAGATTGTGAAGCTTGAGCTGCGAGGTATAACCAAGCGCTTCGGTGACCTAATCGCGAATGATCATATTGATCTCACGGTCGAAGAGGGCGAAATCCATTGCCTGCTCGGCGAGAACGGCGCGGGTAAGTCAACGTTGATGAATGTGCTCTATGGCCTGTATCAGGCCGAAGAGGGTGAGATTCTCATCGACGACGAAGTTCGCCACTTCGCCGGCCCCGGTGACGCAATGCGCTCCGGCATCGGTATGGTTCACCAGCACTTCATGCTGATTCCGGTTTTCACGGTCGCTGAAAACGTGGCTCTCGGCCACGAACAGGTTTACGGTCCGGGGCTGCTGAACATCGAAGCTGCCCGCACACTCGTGCGAGATATTTCCGCACGATTCGGATTCGACATCGACCCCGATGCCCTCGTTGAAGATCTCCCCGTCGGCGTGCAACAGCGCGTAGAGATCGTCAAGGCGCTCTCTCGCGAAGCCAAGGTGCTCGTCTTCGACGAGCCGACCGCCGTGCTCACGCCTCAAGAAACCGATGAGTTTATGGCGATTATGCGCCAGCTCAAAGGCGAGGGCACGTCAATCGTCTTCATCACGCACAAGCTGCGAGAGGTTCGCGAAGTAGCGGATCGCATTACCGTTATCCGCCTAGGAAAGGTCGTCGCCGAAGCCGACCCGAACGCTGATAAAGAAGAGCTTGCGTCGCTCATGGTCGGCCGAGCTGTCGATCTGACGATCGACAAGGCTCCGGCCCAGCTGACCGACAACTCCCTCGTCATCGACAAGCTCACGATTGCTGACGAGGTCGGCCATCGGGCAGTTGAGGACCTGAGCGTCACCATTCGTGGCGGCGAGATCCTTGCCATCGCGGGCGTTCAGGGAAACGGTCAGACTGAGCTCGCCGAGGCGTTGCTCGGGATGCAGTCGCGTGCCTCTGGATCGATCACGCTCAATGGCACCGAGCTTCTTGGCCTCAATCCTCGCCAGATTCTGGATACAGGGGTGGGATATGTGCCAGAAGACCGCACGGTTGATGGCCTCGTGGGGGGCTTTAGCGTTGCCGAGAACCTTATGCTCGACCGTAGCGACGGGGAACCGTTCGTGAAGCTGGGCACGCTGCAGACGGATGTTCTCAATGAGTTCGCGACGGAAAAACTCGAGTCCTACGACATCCGCTCGCAGAGCATCCACGAGCACGTTTCAAAGCTCTCCGGCGGAAACCAGCAGAAAGTTGTACTGGCCCGTGAAATGAGCCGGGAGCTTTCGCTGCTCGTCGTTTCGCAGCCGACCCGTGGGCTGGACGTCGGGTCGATCGAGTTCGTCCATGAACAAATCGTCGGTGTGCGTGATCGCGGCGTCCCCGTCATCGTTGTCTCGACTGAACTCGACGAGGTCGTCTCTCTCGCGGACCGAATTGCGGTCATGTACAAAGGGCACATTGTCGGAATCGTTCCTGCGGACACCCCGCGCGAAAAACTCGGCCTCATGATGGCCGGCGAACGCATTACGGAGGAGGCAGCATGAGCGAGCCAACACCCCAAAAACCAGAAGAGCACAAGCCAGAAGACGCCTCTGCGTTGAACCGCGCCGAGAGCTCACAGATCAATCCGGATGCCGCTCGCTGGTCGAACGCCTTCCGTGAAATCGCGTCGGGTAACGCGTTGCTATCGGTGCTCGCCGTAGTGCTGGCCATCGTCATCGGTGGAGTTCTCATTGCCTTGACCGACCCGGGAGTGCAAGCGACGGCCGGATACTTCTTTGCTCGCCCTGGAGATCTCTTTGCCGCTGTCGGTAGCGCCGTTGGTGGTGCGTACCTCGCACTGTTCCAAGGGTCCGTCTACGATTTCCGTCGGGATGACTTCCTTTCGGCAATCAAGCCGCTTACTCAGACGCTCGTGTTCGCGACGCCGCTGATCGCCGCTGGTCTGGGCGTCGCTATCGCCTTCCGCGTCGGTCTCTTCAACATCGGTGGCCGTGGTCAGATCATCGTGGGTGCCGCTTTTGCGGGCTACGCCAGTTTCGCTTGGGATCTGCCGATTGTCATTCACGTGGTGGTCGCGGTGCTTATGGGCATCATCGGTGGTGCGCTCTGGGGTGCTATCGCGGGAGTTCTGAAAGCGCGAACCGGCGCCCACGAGGTGATTGTGACGATCATGCTCAACTACGTCGCGTACTACTTGATTAGCTTTTTCCTTCGTACCGATTTGCTCAAGAACCCGGGATCCAACAACCCTAAGACGCCTCCGGCTGCGGAGAACGCCGTTCTTCAGCCCATTTTTGGCGACGGCTTCAAGCTGCACTGGGGCTTCGTGCTCGTTGTAGCCGCAACCGTTGTAGCGTGGTGGCTAATTGACCGCTCCAGCCTCGGTTTCAAGTTCCGCGCGGTAGGCCTCAACCCGCATGCTGCTCGCGTTGCCGGCGTCAAAGTCGAACGCATTTACGTCTACGTCATGTTGATTGCGGGAGGGTACGCGGGTCTCGCCGCCAGTACCGAGGTGCTCGGAACAACAACGAGCGGGTTCACTTCGGGCGTTGATGCCGGAATTGGCTTCGACGCCATCACGGTGGCGTTGCTCGGCCGGTCCACCCCCTGGGGAACTTTTGCCGCCGGAATTCTCTTCGGCGCGTTCAAAGCCGGTGGCTTCACGATGCAAGCCTCGCAGAGCATTCCGATCGATATTGTGCTCGTCGTGCAATCGCTGATTGTTCTCTTCATTGCAGCGCCGCCGCTCGTGCGGGCTGTATTCCGATTGCCGCAACCCGGCGCTCGCGCAAAGAAGGTGCTGAGCTAATGACTTTCACAAAGAACACTGAAGGCAAGACCGCGGCGACATCGACGATCGACCGCCGCAGTTGGAAGCTGCCGATTGCATTTGCGATCGTGTCAGTCTTCTCCGGCGTGCTCTTCATCGGTTTCGCCGAAGACGCGCCTACGGGATTCAACCTTTCCACCGGTACCGACCTCATCCAGCTTCCGGTAGTTCACCTGCCAGCGCTGGCCACCGGCGTGATTGTGACCATCCTGACGGCGCTCATTGCCGTCGGCTCGGCCTTCATGATCTCTCAAGACCGGGCGGTTCCTCGGTGGATTCCCATCGTGGGCGCCATCTTTGCGCTCGCAGGATTCCTCACCTGGGCTGCGGCGGACGAAACTCTGCGAGTGCCCGAACTGTTTGCGGGCTCACTCGTTCTCGCTGTGCCGCTCGTATTCGGTGCGCTCGGTGGTGTTATCTCCGAACGTGTCGGCGTAGTTAACATTGCGATCGAAGCGCAGTTGCTTGCAGGAGCTTTCGTTTCTGCCGTTGTTGGCACGATCACGGGATCACCTTTCGCCGGACTGTTCGCGGCGGCTATTGCCGGAATGCTTGTCTCGTTCTTGCTTTCGGTGTTTGCGATCAAGTACCTCGTCAACCAAATCATCGTGGGTGTCGTCATCAACGTTCTGGTGTCAGGTCTCACGGGGTTCTTGTATTCGCAATGGCTCACTGAGAGCCCGGGCGAGTTGAATAACCCTGAAGGGTTCTCGACGCTGGCGATTCCTTTCTTGAGCGGCATTCCGATCATCGGACCGGTGTTCTTCAAGCAGACCCTTATCGTGTATCTGCTGTACATCATCGTTGCCGCTGTGGCCTTCGCGTTATACCGCACTCGCTGGGGACTGCGCCTGCGCGCCGTCGGCGAGCACCCCAAGGCTGCAGACACTGTCGGCATCAACGTGACGCTTACCCGTTTCTGGAACGTCGCCCTTGCCGGTGCGATCGCCGGTCTGGGTGGAGCATTCATTACGCTGAGCCAGACAGGCCAATTTGGCAAGGACGTTACGGCGGGCGCCGGCTTCATCGCCCTCGCCGCAGTGATCTTCGGGCGCTGGGACCCGATCAGGGCCACGCTCGCTGCGCTGCTCTTCGGCTTTGCCAGCAATCTGCAGAATGCGCTCAGCGTTGTCGGTTCGCCAGTGCCGAGTGAGTTCATGCTCATGCTGCCGTATGTTGTGACGATCATTGCCGTTGCAGGCTTGGTCGGAAAGTCGCGGCCGCCAGCAGCATCCGGAACACCGTATATCAAGGGGTAGCGCTATGAGGATCGAGCCGCAATCAATTGACTGGGATGCGCTGAGGCTCGTCGCCACAGAAGCCCTCACTCACGCCTACGTTCCCTACTCGAAGTTCCCGGTCGGCGTTGCCGCAATCGTCGACGACGGCCGGGTGATTTCGGGCGCGAACGTGGAGAACGCCTCCTACGGCCTCACGCTGTGTGCCGAATGCTCCATGGTGTCGGCGCTGCACATGTCTGGCGGTGGAAAGCTCGTTGCTTTCACCTGCGTCGACGGTAAGGGAAACGCCCTCATGCCGTGTGGCCGCTGTCGTCAACTGCTCTTCGAGCACTCTGCCGAGGGCATGCTGCTGGAGACGGTATCGGGCATCAAAACCATTGACGAAGTAATTCCCGACGCGTTCGGGCCACGCACCCTTGAGGAGTACCGCGGTGAATAACAGCGCAGAAGCCACGCAGGTCGAACCTTTCGACGTCGTCGATCTCATCCACGCCAAGCGTGACAAGTCGGTGCTGAGCACCGACCAGATTAACTGGCTCGTGGATGCTTACACTCGCGGTTACGTGGGCGACGAGCAGATGGCTGCCATGACGATGGCCATCTTTATCAACGGCATGGAGCGCGAAGAGATTCGCGACCTCACGCTCGCGATGATCGCCAGCGGAGAGACCCTGAGCTTTGAAGGCCTCGGCAAGCCGACGACCGACAAGCACTCCACGGGTGGTGTTGGTGACAAGATCACGCTGCCACTCGCTCCTCTTGTGGCCTCCTTCGGTGTTGCCGTTCCGCAGCTTTCGGGGCGTGGCCTCGGCCACACCGGCGGAACGCTCGACAAACTTGAGAGCATCCCCGGCTGGCGCGCCGACCTCACCAATGAGGAGTTCTACGCCCAGTTGCGTGGCGTAGGCGGCGTAATCTGTGCCGCCGGCTCGGGTCTCGCTCCGGCCGACAAGAAGTTGTATGCCCTTCGCGACATCACCGGAACCGTCGAAGCGATCCCGCTGATCGCATCCTCGATCATGAGCAAGAAAATCGCAGAGGGTACTTCGGCTCTCGTGCTCGATGTCAAGTTCGGTTCTGGCGCGTTCATGAAGGACGCCGACCGTAGCCGCGAGCTGGCCGAGACCATGGTGCGCTTGGGCAAGGATGCCGGCGTCAAGACGGTTGCCCTGCTCACGAACATGAACGTGCCGCTCGGTCTTGCCATCGGTAACGCCAACGAGGTGCGCGAATCTGTTGAGGTTCTCGCTGGTGGCGGGCCCGCTGACGTGCGTGAGCTCACGATTGCTCTCGCCCGCGAAATGCTCGCTCAGGTCGGTCACGAAGATGCCGATGTCGAGGCTGCTCTCGACAACGGACAGGCAATGGATGCCTGGCGCGGCATGATCAGCGCGCAAGGCGGAGACCCGGATGCTGCCCTGCCGCAGCCGAAGGAAAGCCACGTCGTTACCGCTGACCGCGACGGCGTTCTCGTCGAACAAGAAGCGCTGCCGTTCGGTATCGCCGCGTGGCGCCTGGGGGCCGGTCGTGCCCGCAAGCAAGATCCCGTGCAGCACGCTGCGGGAATCGACCTACACGCGAAGCCCGGTGACACGGTGCGCAAGGGCGAGCCGCTCTTCACGATGCACGCTGACGAAGCTGCGCGCTTTGAGCGCGCACTCGAGTCTCTCGAGGGTGCTTACCGCATCGGCGATGCGGGAGACACCGTGCATGATGGCGGTCCGCTGATCGCGGGACGCATCGACTAGTTCTGCTAGTAGCGACCCAGCTCTAGGGCTGAGTGATCGGACCGAACGATGAGGCTCATCCGCTGACGTACAGTAGTTGAAATGACGACAGCGGATGAGACCGTTCCTAGCGCTGAACCCGCGCGGAACGAGACCGGGCGCACCACCCCTTCGCCCCACGACACCGACAACGACCACTCCACGAAGTGGCGCGCCTTCTGGGTGTGCGTGGTGGTCGCAGCCATCACGATTCTCGACCTGTCAAAAGTCAACGTCGCGCTGCCCTCCATCGAGGAGGCGCTCGGCGCCAGCTCGACCCAACTGCAACTGATCGTCTCGGGCTATGTGCTGACTTTCGGATTGATTCTCGTGCCTGCCGGGCGCTTCGGCGACCAGCGCTCGCGCAAAACCCTGTTCCTGATCGGGTTGACGGTCTTCACTGTTGCCAGCATTGCCTGCGCACTCGCCCCGAATGCGGCCATGTTGCTCGTGTTCCGTTTGCTGCAGGGAGTCGCGGCCGGCATCCAGATGCCTCAGGTAATTGGCCTGATTCAGCAGTTGTTCCAGGGAGCGGAGCGCGGGCGAGCCTTTGGTCTGTTCGGTGCCATGATCGGTATCTCAACCGCCTTCGGCCCCACACTCGGTGGCCTCATGATTGCAATCGGTGGTGCCGAAGATGGTTGGCGCTACATCTTCTGGATGAACGTTCCGCTGGGCTTCATTGCTCTCGTGCTGGCGTGGCGCATCCTGCCCTCGACCGCCAAGACCACCTATGCGCGTCTCGATCTCGATCCGGTGGGGATTGCCATCTTCGGTGTCACGGTGTTGGCGCTCATGTGGCCTTTTCTCTTCACGACTGGTGCGCCAACAGATGACCCCAACAGGTGGTGGCTGCTGGTGCTGTTCGTGCTTGCTGCCGCGGCCTTCGTCTGGTGGGAGCGCCGATATGCGGCGGGCGGACGCGCGCCCCTCGTGCCGCTCACACTCTTTCGAGTGAGTTCGTTCCGCAACGGCACTCTCCTCGCGACCGTGTACTTCGCGGCGATGCCGGCGATGTTCCTCTTGACCACGCTCTACTTGCAACTGGGCTTAGGGCTTGAGCCTGTGTTTGCCGGTATGGTGACGATCGGCTTCGCGCTTACGAGCGCATTCACGTCGTGGCGCGGCGGCATCCTTGTCGAACGCTACGGTCGCTCGCTTGTGGTTGCGGGACTCGCGATTCTGATGGTGGGCATTGGCGTACTCATGGCAGCGGCGATTCTGACTCCGCCGGCGCTCACGCCGTTTGTGATGGCAGCGGCGATGTTCATTGGCGGCTCGGGTGGCGGTCTTGTCATCTCGCCGAATCAGACCCTCACGTTGCACGACATCCCGCCCCGTGAAGGGGGCTTGGCGGGCTCTGTTGGCCAACTGGGCCAACGCGTGGGTACCGCGATCGGCACAGCCGTCGCTCTCTCGCTGTTTTATGCAACGTTGTACAACGAACGCAATAGTGGCGAGAGCACCATTGAGATCTACCACCACGCCTACGGCATGGGAATGGTCGCGACAACGGTCTTCTTCGCAATCGCCATTCTCGTCGGGGTTGTTGATTTGGGCGCCCGCAAGCGGCGCGCACGCCGGCAAGAAGCTCGCTAGAGCTGCGGGTCTCCGATCCTCTCAAGAGCGTCAACAACCAGCCCCCAAAACTTTGCGTGGTCGAGATTGCGGGTAACGTGTGTGGTGCAGTCGGCGGGAGCTGGAGCGCGAAAATCGGCCACAGTCATACCGAGTGTGAGGGTGCCGGCGAGTTCGACATCCAGCGGCACTTTGACGACTTCCATCACGGTGGGGTCGATCACAAAGGCGACGGCGCAGGGGTCGTGAACCGGCGGATGGTCGAACCCTTGAGCGTCGCGGTAGGTCTCACCAAAGAATTCGAGGAGTTCACCAACAAAGCGGGCGGGGGCGGTGCCAACGGCTGCGATAGATGCCGCAACGTCGTCGGTCGCCAGAGCCTCGTGAGTGAGGTCGAGGCCGACCATCGTGAGGGGCCAGCATTCGTTGAACACGATGTGGGCCGCTTCGGGGTCGATGACGATGTTGAATTCGCTTGTCGCGCTCCAGTTGCCGACGTTGACGCCACCTCCCATAAGCACGACCTGTTTGACGCGTGCGGCGATACGAGGTTCTTTGCGGACGGCAAGGGCGATGTTGGTGAGCGCACCGGTGGGCACGAGCGTGACGGTGCCGGCCTCGTGAGTCATGACAGTGTCGATAATGAAATCGACAGCGTGACGTGTATCCAGCTCGATCACGGGCTCGGGAAGGACAGGCCCGTCAAGACCGGACTCTCCGTGGATCGACTCCGCAACCTCGATCTGGCGTACCAGTGGCCGGTGCGCTCCGCGGGCGAAAGGGACATCGGTGATGCCGGCAACTCGCGCGATGGCAAGAGCATTGCGGGTGACTTTCTCAATGGTCTGATTTCCCATGACCGTCGTGACGCCGAGCAATTCAATGGTGGGGTTGCCGTGCGCAAGAAGCAGCGCGATTGCGTCATCGTGCCCGGGGTCACAGTCAAGAATTATCTTTTCAGCCATAACGAGTAGCATATATGAAATTCAACTTCATATATGTAGGATGGTGCCATGGAAGATGACCTCGTCACGGCTGCCGCCGCACGGTTCCGTTGGGTGAGATCACGGATGCCGCTGCTCGCTGAAGTTCGCGAGCATTTCGAGCGGACTGCTCCGTTCGCAGGACACCGTGTCGGCATGGCGATGCACCTCGAGCCCAAGACGGGCGTACTGCTGGAGACCCTCATGGCGGGGGGAGCCGACATCGTGGCGACCGGAAATCATGGATCGACTCAGAACGATGTCGTCGCCTACCTGCGGTCCCAAGGAATGACCATATTCGGAGCCCGAGACGATTCGGGGTGCGAACACGAGACCAACGTGTTGAACGTGGTCGAATCGCAGCCGGACATCATCGTGGACAATGGCGCCGGTCTTGTGGCCCGGCTGGTAGAGCTCGGTAAGACGGACCATATCCTTGGCGGCACCGAGGAAACCAGCTCAGGAAGTTACCGACTGCGTGATGAGCTCGCCGCACACATCCAGTTTCCGATTTTTGTCATTGACGACAACCCGCTCACCGTCATCAACGAGAACAAGCACGCTGCAGGGCAATCGATCGTCGAAAGCTTTATGCGAATCACAAACGTCATGGTGTCGGGGCGCCGCTTCGTCGTGGCGGGCTACGGCTGGTGTGGGCGAGGTGTTGCCCAATACTTGCGCGCACTGGGCGCAAAAGTTGCGGTCGTAGAGGTCGATGAGATCAAAGCCCTCGAAGCTGCGCTCGATGGTTTTCGCGTCTCGAGCATGTATGACCTCGCCGGCTGGGGCGAAGTCTTCATCACGGCCACGGGGCATCCGCAAGTGCTCGCGACAGACT
Organism: Salinibacterium sp. 10G20-15; assembly: GCF_057365065.1. Taxonomy (NCBI): domain Bacteria; kingdom Bacillati; phylum Actinomycetota; class Actinomycetes; order Micrococcales; family Microbacteriaceae; genus Salinibacterium; species Salinibacterium sp. 10G20-15. The sequence goes on along the minus strand of NZ_CP195118.1, from coordinate 620,513 downwards.
TCTTCGACGTTGTCGCTGACGGTGCAATGCTTGTCAATTGCGGCCACTTCGACTGGGAAATTGATGTGATGGCGTTGCGTGACCTAGCAGTCGCCACAAGCGTGATTGACGGCGCCATTGAGAGAGTCGATCTCCCGGGAAACAGACACGTGACTTTGCTCGCCGACGGCCGGATGATCAATCTCGCCGGGCGTGAACCGCGAGGCAACTCGATCGAGTCAATGGATCTTGGTTTTCTTCTTCAAGCATTGTCGCTCGAGCGCATCGCCCTCGCCGCGAGCACCCTTCAGCCGGGTGCGCAGCCCGTTCCAGACAGCATCAATCGGGACGCTGCCAAGCGGATGCTCGCCGTGATGCAGGCGGATCGCTGATGTCAGCCGGCCCGGAGTACGCCGCTCCCGCCCTCGATAAAGGGCTCGACATCCTTGAGCTCCTTGCCGAGACCCCCGGCTCGTTGAGCCAGTCGCAGATCGCTGAAGCTACCGGTCGTAGCACCGGACAGATCTTCCGCGTACTTTCCACGCTCGAACGGCGGGGTTACATTTTTCGCAACAAACAATCAGGGCTTTACGAGTTGGCGATGAAGCTGTTTGATCTTGCACACCGACACCCACCGCTGCGAAGTCTCGTGAGCGTTGCGCTGCCGATCATGCAGCAACTCGCGGACGAGGCCAGACAGTCCTGCAACCTCGCTGTTCTCGACGGCGCCGTAGTCCGAGTGCTAGCGCAGGTCGAGTCGCCTGCCGACTTCGGATTTCGTGTTCGAGTTGGCGCAACCTTCGACGCCACAACGACGGCGACCGGAGCGCTGTTGACGGAAAGTGCCCCCGCCGACCACGCCCCGGCAGCGGGAGTCAATACACTCCACCCTGGAATCACCGACATCGTCGCTCCAGTGCGCAGCAGCTCTGGAGCGATTCTGGCGGCGATCACGGTGCCCTATGTGTCGAGTGCTTTCAGCGCGACGCCGCCGGAGAAAGTGAGCGAGCTCGTTGCCGCCGCCGTGGAAGAAATCTCGAATCTTCTCAAGGAAGAAGCTTTCACGGGATCGTAACGTCATCCAGCGAAGCCACAGGGCGCTTTCAGTGATCGGCACGGTAGATTTGTAGCTATGAACGCCGCTGTTGAGAATTTCGTAATGCCCGGAGGCGGCGCCAGCATCACTGCGCTACCCAAGATCTCCCTGCACGATCACCTTGATGGCGGGCTTCGTCCCCAGACAATCGTGGAGCTGGCCGACGAGATCGGTTACCAACTGCCCGAGAATGACGCCGCGAAGCTCACCACGTGGTTCTCGAGTCAGGCCGACTCCGGTTCTCTTGTCGACTACCTCACAACGTTCGACGTCACCATCGCCGTGATGCAAACTACTGAGGGCCTCAAGCGCGTTGCGAGCGAATTCGTTCATGACCTCGCCGCCGACGGCGTCATTTACGGCGAAATCCGTTGGGCACCCGAGCAGCACCTGCAGAAGGGGCTCGACCTCGATCAGGTCGTCAGCGCCGTGCAGCAGGGCCTCGAAGAGGGTGTGGATGCCGCACGCTCGAGCGGCCGCAGCATCCGCGTTGGCCAGCTTCTCAGTTCCATGCGCCAGACCGAGCGTGGCACCGAAATCGCCGAGCTCGCGATTCGCCACCGCGACCGCGGCGTCATCGGTTTCGACATCGCCGGCCCCGAAGCGGGATTCCCGCCGAGCCGCCTGCGTGGAGCCTTCGACCTGCTCGCGCACAACTACCTACCCGCCACCGTGCACGCGGGTGAAGCGGATGGCCTCGACAGCATCCGTAGCGCCCTCTTTGACGGTCGCGCTCTTCGCCTCGGTCATGGTGTGCGCCTGGCTGAAGACATCACGATCGCCAACGAAGACGACGAGAACACGTACGTCACGCTCGGCGGCTTGGCGCAGTGGGTGAAGGATCGCGAGATCGCGCTCGAACTGAGCCCCTCGTCGAACCTGCAAACCGGCGCTATTGAACAGTGGGGCGACGAGCTGATCGACCACCCCTTCGACCTGCTGTACCAGCTGGGATTCCGGGTGACCGTCAACACCGACAACCGCCTCATGAGTGCCACGACCCTCAGCCGCGAGCTAGCGTTGCTCACCGAAGCATTCGGATACGACCTCACCGACCTCGAAGTATTCCAGATCAACGCTGCTGCGGCAGCGTTCTTGCCCATCGAAGAACGCGAAGAGCTTTCCGAGGCAATCAGCGTCGGTTTCGAGAGAGCGTAACTATGTCACTTCCCCCGCTGCCCGAATCGGCGATTGAAATTGGCGTCAGCGCAAAGGATTGGCGCGCTGCTGTCGCGCTCTCTGGCGAAGCTTTGGCGCGCTCGGGTGCGGCTCGTCCCGGCTATGCCCACGAGATGATTCGCATGATTGAAGACCACGGCCCGTACGTTGTGATCGCGCCGGGGCTTGCTCTGGCGCACGCGCGCCCAGGGCCGCAAGTGATCGCGAACGGGCTATCGATTGTGACGCTCAAGGAGCCCGTACGCTTCGGGCACGCCCACAACGACCCGGTTCGTGTCATTCTCGGCCTCGCTATCACCGAAGCCGGAGCCCATTTGGCTGCCGTTGCCGCGGTGGCCAACATTTTCAACGACTCTTCGGCAATCGATCAGTTGGCTGCCGCAACAACCCCCGCCGAAGTTCAGCGCATTATGGGAGTGACCCCCGAATGAAGATTGTGACTATCTGTGGTGCTGGTATCGGCAGTTCTGGTGTTCTCAAGATCAACGCGGAGCGTGCCCTCAAGGCTCTTGACCTCGAAGCGACCGTGGTCGCCGCCGACGTCAGCACCGTGCGCACTGTTGCCGCTGATGCCCAGATCATCCTCACCAGCCAAGAATTCGTTGAAGCGATCGGTAAGACGAACGCCGACGTCATCGTGATCGTGAATCTCTTCGACACGTCTGAACTGGCACAAAAACTCGAGGACGCCCTCGGCTAGACCAAGGACGCCCTCTGAGAGTGCCTGACGGTGCGTGAGCTCTCGCGCTCGCGCTTGCTCTCGCGCTCGCGCTCGCGTTAGCTGAGAAGCTCGCGCATTCCTGCTTCAAGCTGGCTCGCGACGGCCTCGGCGGCAGCCTGCCGTTCGGTTCTGTCGCCTGCCGTGCTGGAGGCATCCACATAGAACTTGAGTTTGGGCTCGGTGCCGCTGGGGCGCACGATCACGCGGGCGCCGCCCTCAATCTGCAAGCGGATGATGTTGCTGGGGGCGAACCCGTCGACGCCGTTCTCGAAGTCATCGAACGATTCGACCGCGAGGCCGCCGACGCTCGTGGGTGCCGCGGCACGCAAGCGCGTCATGGTGTCGCCGATTTCCGAGATCTGAGCGAAGCGCAGCGAGACCTGGCGCGATGCGAAGGCTCCGAAGCGTGCGGTGAACGCATCGAGGCGATCGAGGATCGTCGAGCCTTCGGCCTTGAGCTCGGCCGCCATCGACAAGAAGTCGACCGAGGCGGAGATGCCGTCTTTGTCGCGAACCTTGTCGGGGTCGACGAGGTAGCCGAGGGCTTCTTCGTAGCCGAAGATCAGCCCATCGATGCGAGAGATCCACTTGAAGCCGGTGAGGGTGTCGGAGTAGTCGAGGCCGTAATCGGCGGCAATGGCGCGCAGGGCAGGAGACGAGACGATGGATGCCGCGAGCTTTCCCGTTCCATTCGAACGCTCTGCGGCACGCCAGCCGAGCAGCATGCCGACTTCGTTTCCGCTCAGACGACGCCATTCGCCATCGCGACCGGGAACGGCGACGGCGAGGCGGTCGGCATCCGGGTCGTGAGCGATCGCCAGATCGGCACCAGCTTCGCGAGCTTTCGCGAAGCTGAGATCCATGGCTCCCGGCTCTTCGGGGTTGGGGAAGGCGACGGTGGGGAACGCGGCGTCGGGCTGAGCTTGTTCTTCCACGAGTGCGGGGGCCGGGAGGCCAGCCTTTGCGTACACCGCCTGAGTGGTTTCCCAACCGACACCGTGCATCGCCGTATAGGTGTACGTGATGTCTTTGACCGGGCCCGCGAGAGCTGCCGTGCGCGCGATGTACTCATCGACAACACCGTCGTCGGTTGTGACGAAGTCGGTAGAACGGGGCAGATCGGCAATCGATCCCTTGGCTACAACATCAATCGCGTGGGCGATGTCAGCGTCGGCGGGGGAAACAATCTGCGAGCCGTGGTTGTCGCCACCCAGATAGACCTTGTAGCCGTTGTCATTGGCCGGGTTGTGGCTAGCGGTAACCATCACGCCCGCGCTCACGTTGAGGTGACGAACCGCAAACGCGAGCACCGGTGTCGGCAGCAAGCGCGGCAACAGAATGGCGCGCACTCCGGCGCCCGCCATGATCGTGGCAGTGTCGCGGGCAAAGACCTCGGAGTTCACGCGACCGTCGTAGCCGATCACAATGCTGGGGCTCAGTTCGTGGGTGAGCAAGTACGCTGCGAGCCCCGCGGCCGCCTGAGTGACCAGCACCCGGTTCATGCGGTTCGGTCCGGCACCCAATTCGCCGCGCAACCCGGCCGTGCCGAAGGCGAGCCGCGCATCAAAGCGGTCATGGAGGCCAGCGATGGCGGCCTCGTCACCCTGGGTGGCATCCGTAATCAAGGCTTCGAGTTCGGTGTGCGTCACCGCGTCAGGGTCTTGCTCAAGCCAGGCATTGGCGGCGGCGAGAAGTTCGTCGCGGCTCGAGGGCGCTGCACTCATAGGGCGCTCACAATCTGGGCGAGAAGGTTGCTGATCTGCACTTCGGCGTCTTTGCCCGCCTGGATTACTTCTTCGTGGCTGAGGGGAGTGGTCTGGATGCCGGCCGCCAAGTTGGTGATGAGCGACATTCCCAAGATTTCCATGCCCGCCTGGCGCGCTGCGATCGCTTCGAGCGCCGTGGACATTCCCACGATGTGGCCACCCATGGTCTTGGCCATCTGCACTTCGGCGGGAGTCTCGTAGTGCGGGCCGCGGAATTGCGTGTACACACCCTCGTCGAGGCTTGAGTCGATCGACTTCGCGATCTCACGCAGGCGCGTGCTGTACAGGTCGGTGAGGTCGATGAACGTCGCACCTTCGAGGGGCGAGTCGGCCGTGAGATTGAGGTGATCACTGATGAGCACAGGGGTTCCGGGCTTCCACGTCTCCTTGATGCCACCGGCACCATTGGTGAGAATCATGGTCGTGGCGCCGGTAGCAGCAGCGGTGCGCACGGAGTGAACAACCCGGCGAACGCCGTGGTTCTCGTAGTAGTGGGTGCGGGCGCCGATGACGAGGGCGCGCTTGCCGCTCGGCAACAGGATCGACCGTAGGGTGCCGACGTGGCCTTCAAGCGCGGGCTTGGAGAAACCGGGGATGTCGGAGGCAGGGATCGTGGCAGTGGTTTCGCCGATCAGGTCGGCGGCTTTGCCCCAGCCGCTACCGAGCGTGAGGGCAATGTCGTGCTTCTCGACTCCGGTCGCGACTGCGATTGCGGCAGCGGCTTCCTTGGCGACCTCAAACGGGTCTGCAGCGGGATCGTCGAGGGGGTTGGAGAGGGGCGACTGTGACATGGCATCCACTCTAAACGCTGGGGCAGCGAACTCACCGAGCGGTTGAGCGCGAATGTGAGCATTGGAGTGCGCGGGTCGCTGCTGTCGTGTCGCTGATGAGAGTCGCATGCACATCGGTGCGTCGACGGTTTGTCGCTGGGGCAGAACCGCGCGAGAATAAGGGCATGGCCTATGAGTTTGAGCGCACCCAACGAATTGCAGTTCTCGGTGGTGGCCCCGGTGGCTACGAAGCAGCCCTTGCGGGTGCCCAGTTGGGGGCCGAAGTAACTCTCGTTGAGCGCGCGGGTGTCGGCGGTTCCGCAGTGCTCACCGATGTGGTGCCCTCGAAGACGCTGATCGCAACCGCAGAAGCGACAAACTCGATTAGGGATGCCGCCGATTTAGGTGTGCAATTTTACTCACGCTCCGACTCCGGACGGGCCGTTCGCCCGGAGATCACGGTCAACCTCGCCGCCGTTAATGCTCGCCTCATGCGTCTCGCGCAACAGCAGTCTGATGACATGAAGTCACAACTGCTCAAAGCTGGCGTGCGCGTCATTGAGGGTGAGGGGCGCCTCGATGGCCCGCAGCGCGTCGTGGTCTCAACTGGCAAAGGTAAGTCCGGCACCGACTTTGACGAAGTGGATGCTGACACCGTGATCGTCTCCGTGGGTGCGCGCCCGCGCGTGCTCGACTCCGCCCTGCCCGATGGCAAGCGCATCCTCACCTGGACGCAGCTGTACACACTCGACGAAACCCCTAAGCACCTCATCGTGGTGGGCTCGGGTGTCACCGGTGCCGAGTTTGCTTCGGCCTACACCGCGCTCGGCGCCAAAGTCACTCTGATTTCCTCGCGCGATCGTGTGCTTCCGGGAGAAGACGAAGATGCCGCCCGCGTGATTGAAGACGTCTTCAAGCGCAACGGCATGACCGTTCTCTCCAAGTCCCGCGCCGAATCCGTGAAGACCACCAAGGATGGCGTCATCGCCACGCTCAGCGACGGACGCACTGTCGAAGGCTCGCACTGCCTCATGGCCGTCGGCTCGCTGCCGAACACCGAAGGCCTAGGGCTCGAGGAGGCTGGCGTGCAGCTGACCGAATCGGGCCACATCCGCGTCAACCGTGTTGCCCGCACCTCGATGCCGTCGATCTATGCCGCCGGCGACTGCTCAGACTTCTTCCCGCTCGCGTCGGTCGCCGCAATGCAGGGCCGAACTGCGGTGTTCCACGCCATGGGCGACGGCGTTACGCCGATCGAACTGCGCAACGTGGCGTCCAACATCTTTACTCAGCCCGAGATTGCCACCGTCGGCTGGTCGCAAAAGCAGATCGAAGACGGCCTCGCTCAGGGCACCATCTACAAGCTGCCGCTGGCTTCTAACCCCCGCGCCAAGATGATGGGCATCAAGGACGGCTTTGTGAAGCTCTTCGCTCGCACCGGTTCCGGCACCGTTATTGGTGGCGTGGTCGTGGCGCCGAACGCTTCTGAGCTCATCATCTCGATGGCGCTCGCGGTAGAGCACCGCCTCACGGTCGATCAGATTGCGCGCGCTTTTTCCGTGTACCCCTCACTGACGGGCAGCATTACGGATGCCGCACGCGCCATGCACGTCGTTCACTAGCCCGCAGTCGCCGGCCAACAGTCGCTAGCCCGCTGGCGCTGCGCCTGCCGCGCCTCGCGTGCCATCGCTGTGCCTGGCGCTACTGTGCTCAGCATCGCTGTGCTCGGCATCGCCCTGCTCAGCATTGACCTGGCGTTCTCGGAAGGCCTGTTCTTCGGCCGACGCTGCTCCTTCCTTGAGCTCCATGACGTGTTCAACCAGCTTCGTGGCGGTCTGTTCATCGATCACGAGGTCGGTGATGACGCCCGCTCGCAGCGCTGCGAGCAGCGGTACCACCTTGTTGTCGCCGGCCACACCACAGATGCGGCGGGGGATCGCGCGCAGCTCTGCCGGGGTGGGGCCGGTTGCACGTGCGTTCATTGAGAGGTCTTCATAGCTGCCATCTTCGCGAAGGAAGATGGTGCACACGTCGCCCACAATGCCTTCGCTGTCGAGCGTTTCGATGTCACCTGCTTCGAGGTAGCCGGCGGAGTAGACGTGGCTGGGCACTTCACCGGCGATGGCGCCGATCGAGAAGAGCGCAATATCGGCGCGACGTTGGTATTCAAGCACGCGCACAATTGACCGCTCTGACCACATGGCATTGCGTGTTTCGGCGTAATCGAAGAACGCCGGCACTGGGAATAAGTGCACTTGGGCATCGAAAGCGTCGCCGAAGTTGGCGATGAGGTTGCCGGCATATTCCACGCCCGAGGTGCGAACGTTAGCCGCTCCATTGAGCTGCACGACAGCGCTTCCGCGCGTGGGCTTCTTGCCCAAATGGCGCGAGATCGCGGCCAAGGTGGTGCCCCAGGCGACACCCATGATCATGTCGGAATCGAACCAGCCGGTGACCATTCGGGCGGTGGCTTTCGCTACCTGTTCGAGCCGTTCTGTTTCGTCGGCAAGGTCGGCGACCGGCACGACATGGGTGGCGATTCCGAAGCAGGTTTCGATCTTTTTGGCCAAGCCCGGGCCCCGGGTGGGAGTGGGGCGCAGGGTGATTTCGACGAGGCCGCTATCGCGGGCATCCCGCAACAATCGAGACACGCTTGAGCGGGACATGTGGAGGTGGCTCGCAATGGTGTCCATCTTGATGTCTTGCAGGTAGTACATCGACGATGCGGCCAGCATTGCCTCTTCGCGTTCCATGGCGTCCATCCTTGCACGTTCGTGCAGATATGCTGCTCAGTTTGTCATTTGGCCTACCTAGCGTAATACGCTGCTGAGCAGTGGATCATCCCAGAAGATTCACAGCCGCTTCGGCGGTAACCACCACCACACGATAGAAGAGCAGTGTTCATGGCTGACCAGTCCCTCACCCGCGAAACCCGCGACAGCGCCATTCAGCGTCTTATGGAGAGTGCAGAGCCGGGGCGTGAACTCGACGTTCTCGTTATCGGCGGCGGAATAACCGGCGCCGGAATCGCCCTGGATGCCGCCACGCGCGGTCTCGACACCGTCGTTGTCGAATCCCAAGACTGGGCCGCCGGCTCTTCAAGCCGCGCCAGCAAACTCATCCACGGTGGACTCCGCTACCTGCAGATGCTCGACTTCAAGCTCGTGCACGAAGCACTCACCGAGCGTGACCTGCTGCTGAACAACGTGGCACCGCACCTCGTGCGTCCACTGCCGTTCCTGTACCCGCTGCGCCACCACGTGTGGGAGCGCGCCTTTGTCGGTGCAGGAATCGCCCTCTACGACTTCTTGGCCTCGGTCACCGTCAAAAGCACCTCGGGCAAGCGCAGCGTTCCGTGGCACCGCCACATGTCGCGCAAGCAGCTCGCCGCGCGCTTCCCGGGCCTCGCTCACGACGCCGCTGTTGGCGCGATTGAATACTGGGACGCCAACGTCGATGATGCTCGCTATGTCGTGAGCGTTATCCGCACCGCCTCCGCTCATGGAGCTGCTGCCGCTAGCCGCGTGCAGGTCGTCGAGATCACAAAGAACGATAAAGGCATCGTCAACGGGGCCGTCGTCGTCGACCTCGAAACGGGAAAGACGTTCCCCGTGCGTGCCAAAGCGGTCATCAACTCCACCGGCGTGTGGACTGGCGAGACCCAGGCTCTTGCGCATGAAGAGGGCGGGCTCAAGGTTCTGGCGTCGAAGGGCATTCACATTGTCGTTCCTCGCGAACGCATCAAGGGAGAAGCCGGGCTGATCCTGCAAACGGCTAAGAGCGTGCTCTTCGTGATCCCGTGGTCTCGCTACTGGGTGATCGGCACCACCGACACCCCCTGGAAAGAAAATCTCCTCAACCCTGCGGCAACCGCTGATGACATCGACTACGTCATCGCTGAAGCCAACGCAGTGCTGGCAAACCCCATCGACCGCAGCGACGTCATCGGAACCTGGGCGGGACTGCGCCCCCTATTGCAGCCCGGCACGATGGAGGGCACGAACTCGGCCAAAGTGTCGCGTGAGCACACTGTCGCATCGCCCATCCCTGGCCTCACGGTTATCGCTGGTGGAAAGTTCACCACGTACCGTGTGATGGCGAAAGATGCTGTTGACTTTGCGATCGGTAAGGACGCGGCCAAGGCCAACCCGTCGACCACCGAAACTGTCGCGCTGGTCGGCGCCGAAGGACTCAAGGAAGCAACCGCCGATGCCGCGGCACTCGGAACGAAGTTCGGTTGGAGCGAGCAGATGATCGATCATCTGCTGCACCGCTACGGTGCGAAGATCTCCGAGATTGCCGCCATCGCCGAAGCCGAACCCGAGATGGCAAAGCCGCTCGCCCACGCCTCCGCTTACCTCCGTGCCGAGATCGCCTACGCGATTAGCCACGAAGGGGCCCTGCACCTCGAAGATCTCATGGTTCGTCGCACCCGCATGAACTACGAGTACCTCAACGAAGCACTGGCTGCCGTGCCCGAAGTGGCAGAAATTGCCGCGAAGCTCCTCGGCTGGGATGAGCAAACTACGGCTCACGAAGTTGCTGTCTACACCCAGATGGCGGAGGCCGTAGCGGCTGCCGCACTCACCCGCGATGACGAAAGCGCATCCGACGTGCGCGAAGCAGCACCGCAAATCGTGCCGCTTGTTACGCCCGCAGCACTCGAATCGAAATAACCGAATTACTGAAATTGGCCGCGCAAGCACGCTAAGAAGTACAGACGATCAATGGAGATACGCCGACGATGACACAGTACATACTGTCGATTGACCAAGGGACGACGAGCTCACGCTCGATCATCTTCGATCACGATGCGCGTATCGTTTCGAGCGGTCAGCTTGAACACGAACAGATTTTCCCTCGTGCTGGCTGGGTCGAACACGACCCGATGGAGATCTGGGACAACGTTCGAGAGACCGTGGGGTTGTCGCTCTCACGCGCCAACCTGACCTACCAAGACATCGCTGCGGTTGGCATCACCAATCAGCGTGAAACCACCGTGGTGTGGAACAAGAAGACAGGTATTCCTGTCACGAACGCGATTGTGTGGCAAGACACGCGCACCCAGCATCTCATCACCGAGCTTGCTGGCTCCGAGGGTCTCGACAAGTACAAGGCCATCACAGGCCTGCCGCTCGCGCCGTATTTTGCTGGCCCCAAAGTCACGTGGATTTTGCGCTACGTCGACGGTGCTCAAGAAGCCGCAGATCGCGGCGAGCTGCTCTTCGGCACGATCGACACCTGGCTGCTCTGGAACCTCACCGGCGGTGTCGATGGGGGAGTGCACGCGACCGATGTGACCAACGCCTCCCGCACGATGCTCATGGATCTCGACACTCTCCAGTGGCGCGAAGACATCGCCGCAGACATGGGTATTCCGATGTCGATGCTGCCCGAGATCCGCTCCTCCAGTGAGGTGTTCGGCCGCTGCCGCGATCACGGTTCGCTGCCCGGAGTGCCCATCGCAGGCATCCTCGGCGACCAGCAGGCGGCCACCTTCGGCCAGGCCTGCTTCAGCGAAGGAATGGCCAAAAACACGTACGGTACCGGCAACTTCTTGCTCCTGAACACCGGCAACAAGCGCGTTCACAGTAACAACGGCCTGCTCACCACGGTCTGCTACAAGATTGGTGACGCCGCCCCCGTGTACGCGCTTGAGGGTTCGATCGCCGTCACCGGATCGCTCATCCAGTGGCTACGCGACAACCTCGGTATGTTCTCCGACGCCCCTGACGTCGAGCGCCTCGCTCTCGAAGTCGACGACAACGGTGGCGCCTACTTTGTACCCGCCTTCTCCGGACTTTTCGCTCCCTACTGGCGACCGGACGCTCGGGGAGCTCTTCTTGGGCTCACCCGTTACGTCACCAAGAACCACATCGCTCGCGCAGCGCTCGAAGCCACCGCGTACCAAACGCGCGAGGTCATGGACGCCATGAATGCGGATGCCGGAGTCGATCTTGCCGAGCTCCGTGTTGACGGCGGCATGGTGGCCAACGAACTTCTCATGCAGTTTCAGGCTGATCAACTGGGTGTGGATGTCATCCGCCCCCGCATCACCGAAACCACCGCTCTCGGTGCGGCATTTGCCGCCGGCATCGCGGTCGAGTTTTGGGGCAGCGAGCACGACGTGCTCTCGACCTGGAACGAAGACAAGAGGTGGAAGCCGCAAATGGCTCGCCTTGAGAGAGATCAGCTTTACCGCAACTGGAAGAAAGCGGTAACCAAGACCATGGGCTGGGTTGATGAGGACGTGGAGACCTGATCTGCCTGCCAAAACCCATGACGGGCGTGCTGTCAGTCGCGTCCATAACCACACAGCAATCGATACCCACGAAGGGGTAGGGAATCAATGAAAACCTCATTAGTAAAGAGGAACAGCTTTTGGCTCGTTCTCTCGCTAGTCATGATGTTGGTCACATCCATCGGTGCGTCCATCGTTCAAACCGGTGCAGGCTCCATCAGCGTGAAGGACATGCGCTGGGAGACCTCGTCGGGTCAGATGATGAGCGCGCTGCTCTTTAAGCCGGACACGGCAACCGTCGACAACAAGGTTCCGGCCATCGTGGTGAGCCACGGTTGGTGGAACAACCGCGAAATGCAAGACGCCAACTATGTTGAGCTTGCACGTCGCGGCTACGTTGTCGTCTCAATCGACATGTACGGTCACGGAAACTCCTCGCCGTTGACTCCTGACGTGACGCTCGGCGGAACCGGTATGTACGACGCGGTAAAGCTCGTCGCCGACTTCCCCTACGTTGACACCGACAAGATTGGTGTCAGTGGTCACTCCAACGGTGCGCGCGCAGCAAACTTCTCGACCGTTCTCGACAACGCCGCTGACGAACAGCTGATCTCCGCCATCCTGCTCGTCGACAACGACGCTGTCTACACGGATGCCGAAGCTGAAAACGCGTACTTCAACCTCTACGGTGCCCGCGATGTCGGAATCGTTGCTGACCAGTACGACGAGTTCTTCTTCCGCAGCTACAGCCCCGAGGGTGAAGTTCTGACCCCACCGCGCGAGTACATCGGAACCCCGAACGCACAGTCGTTCCTCCACTTCGGTGCAAACCCGGAAGAGGTCTCCTCTGACGTTCGCGAAGCGAGCGAGTTCTACTCCGAGACTGTCGACGGCGAGCAGGCTCTGCGCGTTGTTTACACGCCAGCAGAGAACCACCCGTGGGGAACCATCTCCAAGACGACAGTCGGCAGCCAGATCGAGTTCTTCCAAGAAGCATTCGGCGCTCCCAACGAAATCGCACCGGGCTCGCAAATCTGGCAGGTTAAGGAAACCTTCACACTCATCGGGCTGATCGGTTTCGGAATCTTCCTGCTCGCCTTCACGCGTGCACTGCTTACCACCCGTGCCTTCGCGGCACTGCGCACTCCTGCCGCCGCAGTGGTTCCCGCGACCCGCAAGGGCCTCGCGTGGTTCTGGGGCGGACTGGTTGTTTCGGCAATCATCTCCGGGTGGAGCTGGTTGATTCTGGCAAACACCCCGTGGGTGGGCGCCATCGCCTTCAACGCTGTTCAGTTCTTTATGCCGCAGGGAGCAGTGTTCTTTGTCTCCTTCTGGGCCGCAGTCAACGCGATCGCTGCGATCATCATCATGGTGATCTCGTACCTCGTCTTCGGACGCAAGAACGGTCTCGACCTTCGCGCCTCCGGAGTGTTGCCTGGCTGGAAGAAGTTCTTCCACGGAATCGGTCTCGGCCTGGTTGTCGTTGTGGCCGCCTACGCGATCGTCTTCGTTCTTGACTACTTCTTCAAGACGGACTTCCGCTGGTGGGTCGTCGCGGTCAAGGCCTTCACTCCTGACAAGGTTGGCATCGCGCTGATGTACCTGCCCCTTTTCGGCATCTACTTCGTTGCGAACTCGGTTGCGATCAACGCCTTCAACCGCTTCTCCATCCGCGGCAAGGAGTGGATCAACACGGCGCTGCTCGCGTTCTTCAACGCCCTGGCACCCATCGTTCTCGTCGTTGCTCAGTACACCAACTTCTTCACCACGGGGTACACGATCGACGGCTTCGGCGGAATCTTCAGCATCTGGCTCTACCCGGTCATCCTCATCCTGGCCGTGACCGCAGTCATCTCGCGCAAGATCTACCGTGAGACGAACAACCCGTACATCGCCGGCTTCATCAACGCGGCAATCGTTACCCTCATTTCGGTATCGAACACGCTCACCGCAGCGTAAGTACACCCTCTCCGATCACCTGATCGGCTCCAGCAGCGCCCCGGTCTTCATCTCGACCGGGGCGCTGTTGTGTGCGGCGCGACTCGGTCTGGCTCGCCTCGACCGGGAGCCGCGCATCCGCCCACCGCCATCTGGCGGGTACCTACCTCGGAATCGTGGAATAGCGGATCCCCGGCTACGGTTTTGCCTACAGACGCGATCGGCGTCTCAGCGAAAGGGAGCTCGTGAATCAGCAGGTTCAGTTTGGACTCGGCACATTTGGCGACGTCACGGTAGACGACAACGGTGCGCCGCTCAGTCAGGCGCAGGTCATCCGCAATGTGGTGGCCGAGGGAGTGCTGGCCGACAAGCTCGGCATCGATTACTTCGGTGTGGGCGAGCACCACCGCGACGACTTTGCGATCACGGCTCCCGAGACAGTCTTGGGCGCGCTTGCTACCGCAACCACGAACATCCAGCTGGGCTCGGCCGTCACGGTCTTGAGCTCGGATGACCCCGTGCGCGTCTACGAACGCTTTGCCACCGTGGATGCTCTGTCGAACGGCCGTGCGGAGATCATTCTCGGTCGCGGCTCGTTCACCGAGTCGTTTCCGCTCTTCGGCTACAACCTCGCCGACTACGAAACGCTGTTCTCCGAGAAGCTCGACCTGTTCTCCGAACTCATTAAGGAAGAGCCCGTTACGTGGTCGGGCACTTTGCGCGCCGGCCTGGAGAACCAAGAAGTTTTCCCGCGCACCGAATCTGGCTCGCTCACAACCTGGATCGGCGTCGGCGGAAGCCCCGAATCTGTTGTGCGCGCCGCCCGCTACGGTATGCCGTTGGTGCTGGCCATCATCGGCGGCCAGCCCGAACGGTTCGCTCCCTACGCGCAGCTGTTCCGCAACGCCTTGGCCGAGTTGGGACAACCCGACCTGCCCATCGCTGTTCACTCGCCCGGCTACATCACCGACTCCGATGACAAGGTCGTCGAGGAGATGTGGCCGCACTACAAGACCATGCGTGACCGGATCGGTCGCGACCGCGGCTGGCCCGAGTCGAGCGTCGATGAGTTCATCGGCGAAGTGAAGCACGGCTCCATGTACGCCGGATCGCCGGAGACCGTGGCGCAGAAGATAGCGAACACTATCTCTGCCCTCGGCATCCAGCGATTCGACATGAAGTACAGCGCAGGAACCCTGCCTCACGAGCGCATGATGCGCAGTATTGAGTTGTACGCCACCGAGGTCATTCCCCGAGTGCGGGAGTTGCTGGCAGAGAAGGTCTAGTCGGTCTTCGGCTCCTCGGCAGTAGTGGTGGTGGTTGCGTCGGCGTGTGCCGTCGTTGTCTCAACCGGGGTCTTCTCAACCGGGGCGGATGTCGCAGCCGGTGCTGCGGAGGTCGAACGTCGGCCTGAACGCAGTGCCGTTCGCACGATCACTACGATGACACCGCCGATGATCGCGAGAAGAACGAGCCACGGCAGCAGCACTCCGAGCAGTACGAGAAGGCCGGAGAAGAAGGCAACGAGCCCGGCCCAGCCGGCAGCGAGACCGTCAAGGAACGTGTTCGGTTCGGTGCTGGGGGCATCCGCTTCGGAAACGAGGTTGAGGGTGAGTGTTGACATTGCAACCTGGTCATCGAAGTACCGCTTCTGTGATTTCAGGCTCTCGAGTTCCCCCTGGCGGCTAGAGATTGCGGTCTCCAGTTGGATCAACGTTTCGGTGTCGCTTGCCTTCGTGAGCAGAGCGAGCAAACGGTCGACCGACGCTTCGAGAGCCGTGATGCGCGCTTCCAGATCGCGCGACTGCATCGTGACGTCCTGGGCGTTGGTGGAGACCTCTTGCAGTTCTCCCAGCTCCTTGAACTTGTCGAGCGTGGCGGTGAGGTCGGATGCCGGAATACGCAGTGTGAGGGTGGAGCTGCCGCGATTGCTTTCTGACGGTGCGTACTCGCTGCGGCTATCGACACGGCCCCCCACAGATTCGGTGATGCGGATTGCTTCGGCGGTGGCCTCATCGGGGCTCACTACCGTTACGGCCATGTAGCCCGTAGTGATGACGTCGCGGCTGAGGTCAGACTCATTCGCGAGAGTACCGTCGGCGGCGGGCGCGCCAAGTTCTTGAGCGTCGCCCGACGTGCCGGACCGCCCCTCGATGGCCTCATCAACGAGATACTCCGTCGACTCGCTTGTTGAGTGGTCGTTCATCCCGGCGGAACAGCCCGAGAGAACGAGTGCGGAAAGTGCCAGTGCTGTGGTGATTGTTAGTGTGCGCCTCATATTTTCAATGTAGGACTGCCGGATGCGGAAAAACTACCCAACGTTTGTCACGATTTGAGCGTCACCACCGGATCGTTATCGTTTGTGAGTTCCGTGCACCGTGGGCGTGAGCTTGACGTTTTCTGAAAGCACACTTGAGGTTCTATGCAAAACTCGATGCGGCTGGCAGCCCGCGGATATCGTGAAATGGTACCTCACAGCGAGGCACTGAAAGACACGGATTACTTACACAAGGAGGAATCATGGGTCTCATCGATAACGCAAAGGATGCAGGCGAAGCCACCGCAAAGAAGGTCGGAGAATTCGTCGACGACACCAAGGAGCGCGTCAGTGATGCGGCCGACCAGGCGGAGGCCGATGCCGAGGTAAAGAAGGCAGAAGCCGACCTCGAGCGTGCAAAAGCCGAGAGCGAAGCCACCGAAGCGAAGAACGAGTACAAAGAGAACCTTCGCTAAATTGGTTCGCTCACTCAGCATCCACCGGTCTGGGGCTGGGATACTGAGCACATGGGTTTATGGGCGGAGTTTCGACGGTGGGTTACCCCTTCGAAGGCACCGCTGCTGAATATCGCTGCAGATGACGGCGAAGGTCCCGTGATTATTTTTCTTCATGGAATCGCCTCATCTGCGGCGACGTTCGCCCACGTCATCCCGCAGCTCTCGGATCATTACCGCTGCATCTCGTTCGATCTGCTCGGCTTTGGAGAATCGCCGAGCCCTGTGGATGCCACCTTCACGATCGAAGAGCACGTTGATTCCATCCGTGCGACGATCAATTCGCTCAAGCTCGACGCCCCTTTTATTCTCGTGGGGCACTCGCTTGGCAGCCTTCTCGCTGCGCGTTACACGGCGATGCACCCCAGCAAGGTAAGCCGTCTGGTTCTGGTGAGCCCACCCATCTACGTGCCGCCGAACCAGATCGGCGATCCGCTCGTGCGTGCCCGCGTCGGTGCTTACATGCGGGCCTACGAGTTCTTGCGCGACAACAAAGATTTCACGATGGCGACCGTCGACACTCTGCGCCGCCTCTTTCAGCTCGAAGAGATTCTCGACGTCTCCGAGCGCAACTGGCAGGCCTTCGTGATGAGCCTCAAGAACTGCATCGAAACCCAGACAACCGTGAGCGACATCGCCTCCGTGCGGGTGCCGATCGACGTCGTGTACGGTTCCCTCGACCAGTTCATCGCACCCGGAACGATGCGCATCGTCGGGCAGATGCGGCATGTGACGATGCATCGCGTCGAAGCGAACGACCACCTCGTGCGCAAACGACTGGCCAAGCGACTGGTCTCTGTGATCGACAGCGGCGCCGAATTGGCGCAGATCGCCCGCTAGCCGCGAGCGGTTCCCCGCGCGAGCGGCAGGAGTAGCGTGGAGCCAACGGAGGGAACTCTCATGGCCCAGCAACTCGACACCACCGTCTGCATCGCCGGGGGAGGCCCGGCCGGAATCGTCGCCGGGCTCATTTTGGCTCGCGCTGGCATCGATGTTGTCGTCCTCGAAAAGCATGCCGACTTCTTGCGCGACTTTCGCGGCGACACCGTTCACCCGTCCACGCTGAATCTGCTCGACCAGGTCGGCTTGGGCGAGGCGGCAGCGAAGATCGACCACAGCGAGCTTTCCGTCCTCGATGCGGTGATTGACGGCATCCGGCTTCGTGCCGTTGACTTCACGGTACTGCCGGGGCCACACCGCTACGTGACGCTCATGCCGCAGTGGGATTTACTGAACATGCTGGCGGAAGAAGCCCAGCGGCAACTATCATTTCGCCTGGTGCTCGAGGCCACAGCCCATTCGAAAATTCAGGAGAACGGGCGCGTGGTCGGAATCGAAGCGACGACGCCCGACGGGCCGCTTCGCGTCAACGCAGCGCTCTCAGTGGCGGCTGATGGGCGCGCTTCAGCCGTGCGCGATGCCCTCGGCTTAGTGCCGGCAGACTATGGCGTTCCCATTGATGTGCTGTGGTTTAGGGTGCCGCGCCCCACGAAACCGATGCGCGACACTCTCGCTAACATCCGGGGTGGTTCGGCTCTCGTCACGATCCCGCGACCTGGCTATTTTCAGTGCGGGCTTCTCATTCGAAAAGGCAGTTTTCCTGAATTTCAGAAGGCGGGCATCGAAGCGTTCCGCAACAAGATTGCGGCGACCGCACCACGCCTACGCGACGTGACCCACGAGATCGCGAGCTTCGACGACGTGAAACTGCTGTCGGTGCAAATAAATCGTCTGCCTGAATGGTCGGTGCCGGGCGCGCTCTGTATTGGCGATGCCGCCCACGCGATGTCGCCCGCATTCGGCGTGGGCATCAACTACGCGATTCAAGACGCCGTGGCCCTCGCGAATACTCTCGTTCCCGTGCTGCGAAAGAAGGGGGTGGATGCCGCAGCAATCGATGCTGCATGCGCCGCCGTGCAGCGTCGCCGCACCCTGCCCACGGTGCTCATGCAGCGCATGCAACGCGTAGCGCACCGGCTCATCAATCGCGCCACGAGTGGAGTCGTTCTGCACAACCCACCGCGCCTGCGCGAACGCTTCGTGATCGCGGTGGTGTTGCCGCGCGTGCGCCCGATTGTGGCGCGAATCGTGGGCTACGGCTTCCGGCCGGAACGCATCGCTCCGGGCATCCTAAAGCCGCGCGCCTAGGTCGAACCGGGCCCACGTCAGCCAGAGGTCAACCTCTGCTGTCCGAGCGCCCTAGCGCCCGCGGGCTTAGTACGTCTCGAGCACCATCGTGACGGCCCAGACAACGCTGGCGCCGATGAGGGCGGCGAAGACGAGGAGCCAGAATACCGAGGGAATGCCGGTGCGCTTGAAGAGGAGGTAGGCGTCGGAGGTGCTCAGCTGGTCGCGGCGGCGAGTGTGAACACCGATCACGGTGGCGAGGCCGCGCACGCTTCCCACGAGTAGGGCGATCGCGATCACGAGGAGCACGTAGCTCTGCTGTTCGGGCGTTGCCCACACCCAGAGCGCGGCGCTCGCGGCGGCGGAAACGGCCACGACAAGGAAGCCGAAGAGGTTGCGAATCACGAGCAGCGTGAGCACGAGGATGATGCCGCCGATGAACAGCGCCATGGCGGTGTAGCCCTGGGTGACACACCAGAGTTGCACGGCTCCGACGATGGCCGGCGCGGGATAGCCGAGCGATCCGCTGATCACGGAGCCCAGTGTGCCGCGGCCACTACTGACAGCCTCACCGGAGTGGTTCATCCGAATCTTCATGCCGTGCACGAAGCGACCGGTGAGAATCGCGCCGACAGCATGGCCGAGCTCGTGCACGAGGGTCGTGAAGAGGCCGAACCATTTCCAGATCGGCTGCGGGATGCTCAGAACGGCCGCTGCGGCCACGATCACGATCAGCAGAGTCGGCGAGACGTCGACCGGGGTCGTGCGGGCGAGGGAGTCGAGAAGGGCATCCATTCGGGAATTGTCTCACCTCGAAGCCACGAGTGAGGCCTTTTTAGGACTCCCACGCCGCGTCGAGATCGTTCATAGAAAGTCCATAGAGTTCTCGGGCTCAATGGGGACCAGCGTGAAAGCACGACCACACTTCGTAACAACTTTGGAGCCTCGCAATGAGCCAACTCACCATGATCGCCCTCGACCTTGTCGCCGTCGGTCTTCTCACTTTCGCTCTGTACTTTGCGCGCCACCGCCGCCGCGACCTGCTCGTCGCCTACCTCATCGTGAACGTCGGTGTGATGGCCGTTACGGTCATGCTGGCCGATAGCGCCGTCGGTGTTGGCCTCGGTCTCGGCCTGTTCGGAGTCCTCTCGATCATCCGCCTCCGTTCCTCGGAGATCGCGCAGCACGAAGTGGCGTACTACTTCGCCTCCCTTGCCCTCGGTCTCATCGCGGGTCTCGGTGCTGCCGGCAACGCCAGCGAATCCACCTCACTGGTCTCGGTTTACGTCGCCCCGGCGCTCATGGCCATGATCGTGCTCGTGATGACCTTCGGCGACCACCCGCGACTATTCCGCGCCTACCGCCAACAGACGGTGACGCTGGATGCCGCGATCGCCGACGAGCCCACCCTGCGTGTGCGTCTCGAAAACTTGCTGGGCGCTCGCGTTCACTCGCTCACGGTCGTCAAGCTCGACCTCGTCAACGACACGACGGTGGTGGATGTTCGCTACCGCCTCGTTGAGGGTGCGCGCTCGGCCCGGAACACCGCAACCGCTGCGCCCGCCGCCGCTAACGGTGCGCACGACAGCCTTGAGGCAGCACAGCGATGAACACGCCAAACACCACTCGCTTCGCATCCATCTCGCTCGAGGAGCTGGCCGAACGCGCCTCGCTACTGACGCGGGTCGACCGTAAGTACCTCGTGCCGGCATCCGACCTGGAAGCACTGCTCGCCGAGCTCGAGTCTCAGGCTCGGGTGCTCGAGATCAACGGGCAGCAGCACTTCGACTACGAGTCGGTGTACTTCGATACTCCGGAGGCGGCGAGCTACCTGTTGGCCGCGCATCCGCGACGCCGTCGCTTCAAGGCTCGCACTCGCAGCTATCTGGACACGGGGGATTGCTACCTCGAAGTGAAGACGAAGGGCTCGCGCGGCACGACCGCCAAGCAGCGCCTGCCGTACAGCTTTGACGAGCGCGACCGTCTCACGGTCGAGGGTCGCGAGTACATCGACGAACTACTGCAGGATGCCTCGGTGGTCGGTATCGACTCCGACGCCATGGAGCCGGTGCTCACGACGCGCTACACCCGCACGACTCTGTTTTTGCCGGGAAGCGGCAGCCGGTGCACGATTGACAGTGCTCTCGCCTGGGAGTGCGACGACGACGCGCTCCGCTTTGACGACACTGTCATTGTCGAAACCAAGTCGTCGGGCCAGGCAAGCGAGGTCGACCGCCTTCTCTGGAAGATGGGGCACCGCCCGGATCGCATCTCCAAGTTTGCGACCGGCCTTGCCGCCCTTCGCCCAGAACTGCCGCACAACCGGTGGTCGCGGGTGCTCCGTCAACACTTCGCTCCGGCGCTCGAGAGCGTCGCTGCCTAGGCGCCACAAGTTCGTCGCCCGTTCGTGACTGCCCTCACGGACGGGCGACGTTTGTTGCGTGGTCGAACTTTGTCGCCGCGGAGGCGTAGCGTTGAGTCATGGACATTCGCACTCTGGGCCGCACCGGCCGTTCTGTTTCCGCAATCGGTCTTGGCACGTGGCAGTTGGGCGCCGACTGGGGTGACGTCAGTGAGGCGGATGCCCGCAGCGTGCTCGATACCGCGGTGGACGGCGGCGTCACCTTCTTCGATACCGCCGACGTCTACGGTGACGGTCGCAGCGAAAAGTTCATTGGCAGCTACCTCGCCGATCGCCCCGAACTCGAGATCACCGTCGCGACCAAGATGGGCCGCCGCGAAGCACAAGATCCCAGCAACTTCACCCTCGCCAAGTTTCGCGAGTGGACAGACCGCTCCCGCCAGAACCTCGGCGTTGACACTCTCGACCTCGTGCAGTTGCACTGCCCGCCCACCGCAGTCTTCGGCATGGACCGTGTCTTCGATGACCTCGACACGCTCGTCGCCGAGGGCGCGATCGCTGCCTACGGCGTGAGCGTGGAGACCGCGGATGAGGCGCTCGCCGCGATCGCGCGACCGAACGTCGCGAGCGTGCAAATCATCCTCAACGCCTTCCGCCTCAAGCCGCTGGATGCCGTACTGCCAGCCGCGCTCGACGCCGGTGTAGGAATTATCGCCCGCGTTCCGCTGGCCTCTGGTTTGCTCAGTGGCAAGTACCGCGTTGACACCACGTTCGCGGAAAACGACCACCGCACGTACAACCGCAACGGCGAAGCGTTCGACGTGGGCGAGACCTTCTCCGGCGTCGACTTTGAGACCGGTGTTGCCGCGGCTCAGGAGTTCGCGGCGCTCCTCGCCGCTGAGCCTGCCGTCGCCGACTTCTCGACCCCGCAGGTTGCACTCGCGTGGGTCGCTCAGCAGCCCGGCGTGAGCTCGGTGATTCCGGGAGCACGCAACGTGGCTCAGGCTCAGTCCAACGCCGGTGCCGGCGAAGTGCCTGCCTTGAGCGAGGGCTTCATGGCCGGGGTGCGCGACATTTACGATCGCCACTTCCGTGCTGCCGTGCATCCACGCTGGTAATCCCACACGGTTCGAGCGACCGCGTCATGCCTCTGAGGGCTGGGACGCGGGCGTCTTTCGCGATGGCTGCTGGCGTACGACTTGCTGGTGCAGGACTTGCGTGCAGGGTCGCTGTTTGTGGACGCTACTGGCGCAGGGTGCTGATCGGTTCAGTGTCGGGGATGGGGCTCGCATCTTTGCCGCGCAGGTCGGGGTGCCAGCCGCGCAGCAGCGTCGGTACGAGAACTCCGAGGGCAGCAATGACGGTCGCTGCCCAGAAGCCACCGATGGGGCCATAGGCGTCGATGAGGAATCCGGCGACGGCCGAGCCAAGCGCGGCACCGATGAGCTGGCCGGTGCCGACCCATCCGTAGGCCTCAGCGGTGTCGCTGAACTTCACGCTGGCGGAGACGATGGCGAAGATCACGGCGAACGCAGGAGCAATACCAATACCGGCGATGAGCAGCATGATGGCCAGCCACCAGAAGTCGAGGTAGATCATCGCCAACGCCATGCCCACGAACACGATGAACATGCGGCGTGCGAGAGCCCACGGCCCAATGGGGAGGTGCCCCAGGAGTAATCCACCGAAGAGGGAACCGATGGCCCAGATGCCGAGCACGATACCGGCCTGCGGGCCGCCGTGCCCGAAAACCGCAACGACGGATGCTTCGACTGCCGAAGCGGCACCCACGAGCAGGAAGCCCGTGATGGTCGCGAGCAATACGGGCGGACGGCGCAGCACGGTTCCGAAGGAACGCTTGCTGCGTGGGATGCGAACCTGGCCGACTTCGGGGCTAGCGATGAACCAGGCGCCACCGGCGATGAGGAAGCTTCCCGCCACCAGGATCGCGAGTGTTGTCGAAATCTGCACGGCCAGGAACGTCGCAGCAACGGGGCCCGCAACCCAAATGATCTCCTGGGCAGAGGCATCTAGGGAGAAGAGCGGCGTCAACTGCTTAGAGTTCACCATCTTTGGGTAGATCGTGCGCACGGCGGGCTGAACTGGGGGGTTACTCAAGCCAGCGATGAGGCCGACAATCATGAACATGCCAACGCTCATCGGTACGAGAGCGATCGCAAAGATCGAAACAGAACACACGGTAAGCGTGAGGATGAGAACTTTGCGCATTCCCCACACGCCCATCCAGCGGCTCGTTAGAGGGCCGGCTACGGCTTGGCCAACACTCGTGGCAGCGAGAACGAGGCCGGCCGCGCCATACGAATCATGAATCTGTTCGACGTGAAGAAGAATCGCCAGGGAGAGCATTCCGCTCGGAAGCCGGGCGGTGAGTTGCGCGGCAATAATTCGGGCGATGCCCGGTGTTTTCAACAGGTCGATGTATGCGTTCACAAGAACTCCAGCTTAGCTGTCGAAATGGGCCAATTCTCGGCGAATAGGGGCCGGATTTCTGCGGGTTTTAGGGGTGTCAGTGGTTATCCCTAGGCTGTGGAAAACCCCGCGAAGTTATGCACACCTGTGGATGACACGCCCACTACATCTAGGGTTGGCGGCCGGTGGCACCCACGATATATAGTGGTGGAACCGCTTGGCCGGGGGTCGCGGTTTTGAGTGTTTTACGGGGATTTTAGGGAGTATTTGTGGCAATCACAGTCGTCAAGCGCAACGGTCAGCGAGAGCCGTACGACGCGAACAAGATCAACATCGCGATCGAAGAAGCCGCAGCTGGCCTCGACGAGAACATCACCTGGGTTACTCAGATCGCTTCTGAACTCGAACTGACGCTGTTCGATGGAATCACCACGCAGCAGCTCGACGAAGCCGTCATCCAAGTTGCCCTCCAGAACGTTAAAGACGACCCGGCGTTCGATACCGTTGCCGCTCGGCTCCTCCTCAAGACCATTTACAAGCGCGTGCTTGGCGACTACACCGACGCTGCTGACCTCAAGCGCCTGCACAAAGAGCACTTCGCCACCAACGTCACCCGTGGCGTCGACGAGGGACTCCTCGACCCTCGCCTCACGAGCATGTTCGACTTGGATGCTCTCGCCGAGCACCTTGAGCCCGCTCACGACGAGCTGCTCAAGTACATCGGTGTTGTCACGCTCAACAACCGCTACGGCATCAAGGGTCGCAACGGTGATGCCCTCGAGGTGCCGCAGTACTTCTGGATGCGCATCGCGATGGGTCTCTCGCTCAACGAAGCGAACCCCAACGAGGCAGCACTCAAGTTCTACGAGAAGATGTCTAGCCTTGAATACTTGGCTGCCGGCTCCACTCTCGTGAACGCGGGAACGATCTACCCGCAGCTCGCCAACTGCTTCGTCATGGAAATGCAAGACGACATGGAGCACATCGCCAAGACCACGCGCGATGTCATGTGGCTCACCAAGGGCACCGGCGGAATTGGTCTTTCGGTCACCAAACTGCGCGCTCAGGGCTCGCCTATTCGCTCCAACAACACCACGTCCACCGGTCCCATCCCGTTCATGCACACGATCGACTCGATCCTTCGTGCCGTGAGCCGTGGTGGCAAGAAGTTCGGTGCGCTGTGCTTCTACATGGAGAACTGGCACATGGACTTCCCGGAGTTCCTTGAACTTCGCAGCAACTCCGGCGACCCCTACCGTCGCACCCGCACCGCCAACACGGCCGTGTGGATCAGTGATGAATTCATGAAGCGCGTTCAGAACGACGAGCCGTGGTACCTCTTCGACCCGCTCGAAGTCGCTGACCTCAACGAGCTCTATGGCAAGGCATTCTCCGAGCGCTACAACGAATATGTTGCCAAGGCCGAAGCCGGCGAAATGAACATGTTCAAGAAAATCGGTGCTCGCGAGCAGTTCAAGTCGATCCTCATTTCGCTGCAGACCACCAGCCACCCGTGGCTGACCTGGAAAGACACGATCAACAACCGTGCGCTCAACAACAACACGGGCACGATCCACCTCTCCAACCTCTGCACCGAAATCACGCTGCCGCAGGACGAAGACAACGTCTCTGTGTGCAACCTCGCGTCGATCAACCTCTCGCGTCATCTTCTGCCCGAAGGCGGCGTTGACTTCGTGAAGATCGCCGAAAGCGCCCGATTGGCCGTTCGCCAGCTCGACAACCTCATCGACATCACGCGCTCCAGCGTGAAAGAAGCTGACTTCTCCAACGAGCAGAACCGCGCCGTCGGTCTTGGGGTCATGGGATTCACCGACATCATCGAGAAGCTCGGCTACAGCTACGAGAGCGAAGAGGCCTACGACCTCATCGACGAGATCATGGAGCACGTCTCGTATGCCGCCATCGACGCCAGCACTGAACTGGCCAAGGAACGTGGCTCGTACACGAACTTCGAAGGCAGCCGCTGGTCAGAGGGCCTCGTGCCCCTCGACTCCATCGCGCTCACCGAAGCCGACCGTGGCGTGGAAGTTAAGGTCAATCGCACGACGCGTCTCGACTGGGATGCCATGCGCGAGAAGGTCAAGGGCGGAATGCGTAACGCGACGCTCATGGCGATCGCTCCCACCGCATCCATTGGTCTTGTCGCCGGCACCACGCCCGGTCTCGACCCGCAGTTCTCGCAGATCTTCAGCCGCTCGACCTCGAACGGTAAGTTCCTCGAAGTGAACCGCAACCTCGTTGCGACTCTGCAAGAAAAGGGCCTCTGGGAGCAGAACCGCGAAGCGATTCTGCGTAGCCAGGGTGACGTGCAAAACGTTGCAGGCATCCCCGACGAGGTGAAGGCCGTGTTCAAGACGAGCTTCCAGCTCTCGCCGTACGCGTTCCTTGAAGTTGCCGCTCGTGCCCAGAAGTGGATCGACCAGGCCATCAGCCGCAACATGTACCTCGAGACGCGTGACCTCGGCGACATGATGGACATCTACTTCGACGCCTGGTCGCGCGGAGTCAAGACCACGTACTACCTGCACATGAAGCCTCGCCACCAGGCCGAGCAGTCCACGGTGAAGGTCAACAAGGCAGAAGAAATTTCGTCGTCCAAGGCTGCAACGGCCTCGACATCCACATCAACCGCGGGCGCAGCTCCCGCACGCCGAGGTTTCGGCGGATTCGCAAAGAAGGCAGAGTAATTATGAACCGCGAAAACACCGTTGAGGACTACTTCGTACCGGTCGACCCGATGGACGACCTGCAGTGCGACAGCTGCCAGTAAGGGCAGCCACTCACTAACCTCTCCCGGAGAACACGACACCACACCGTCGTGTTCCCCATCACACCCATCGAGCACCAATCGAGAAAGAAGAAGTCACCGGAATGGGAATTCTAGGTACAGGCCTACAAGACGGCCTCCTGCTGAAGCCAATTAAGTACCAATGGGCTATGGACCTGTACGACCAGGCCGTGGCTAACACCTGGTTCCCTAACGAGATCCAGCTGGGCGAAGACATCGCCGACTTCAAGAAGATGACTGATGAAGAGCGTCACGCGGTGACCTTCCTCATGAGCTACTTCAACCCGAATGAGCTGCTCGTCAACAAGGCACTCGCCTTCGGCGTATACCCCTACGTTTCTGCCGCAGAATGCTCGCTGTACCTCGCGAAGCAAATGTGGGAAGAAGCTAATCACTGCATGAGCTTCGAGTACGTTCTCGAAACCTTCCCCATTGACCGCGAAGCGGCCTATAACTCTCATGTTGATGTGCCGTCCATGGCGCGCAAAGAAGAGTTCGAGATGAAGTACATCCGTCGCATGACGGAGCAAACTCTCGACATCAACACCATCGAGGGCAAGCAAGACTTCATCCGCAACCTCGTGGCCTACAACGTGGTTCTTGAAGGCATCTGGTTCTACTCGGGCTTCATGGTTGCCCTGTCGTTCCGTCAGCGCAACCTGCTGCGCAACTTTGGTTCGCTCATGGACTGGGTTGTTCGCGACGAGAGTCTGCACCTCAAGTTCGGCATCAACCTGATCCTTACGGTGCTCGAAGAGAATCCTGAGCTTCAGACTGAAGAGTTCGCTGACGAAATTCGCCAGATGATCTTGGATGCTGTGGAGATGGAAGAGGCCTACAACCACGACTTGCTCCCCGGTGGCATCCTCGGCCTCAACGCCAACTACATCAACCAGTACGTGAAGTACCTGGCTGACCGTCGCCTCGAAGAGCTCGGCTTCGAGCCGCACTACAAGGTCTCGAACCCGGCCAAGTGGATGGCAACAGCCAACGACACTCTTGAGCTCGTGAACTTCTTTGAGTCGACCAACACCTCGTACGAGGCCAATGCGTCGGCAACCACCAAAGCAAAAGCGGAGTGAGCCTGACCGTTGAGTGGGTCGACTGGCTCGACCCACGAGCGGTAAACCAGCGTGAACTGATGACGGTCGAGACGACGGCGATGTATGCCGATCGTCAGGCCGCCCTCGATGAAGCAGGCCGCGACGCAGTGAATGCTGCGTTGACGGTCGCGCCCGAGGACATCAGTCACACGCTGTTGGTGCTCGATGGCGAGACCGTCATCGGTCACGCCGCGCTTCGTCCTTTCGGGCAATCGCTCGAAGTGAAGAAAGTCTTCGTTGATGCGCGTCATCGAGGTAAGGGTGCTGCCCGCCGCCTCATGAACGAACTCGAGGCGGTCGCGCGTGAAGCATCCGCTCGCTCGCTCGTTCTTCAGACGGGTCACGCTCAATTGCCCGCCATGGCGCTCTATGAGAGCCTCGGCTACACGCACGTCGAGGCTTTTGGCGAGTACGCCAACATCCCGTTCGGCATTTGCTACGAGAAAACCCTGTAGTTCATTCAGCTACGCCCTCTAAGCTGCACCGGATGGGGGATACCCTTCGTCCACTTAACTCGAAACAATTGCACTGTGAGACTTTTCCGGCGGCGCCCGCGCCTTAACTTGGGCAAATTTACGGCGCCCGAGCCGGTAGAGGAAGCACCCATCGAACGCGTCGTCGAAGAGGGTGTTCTTATCGCGCGCAATGCGGTGCGCATGGCGGTCAAGAACCGCATCATTGTCGACGCCGCGCGCGACCACCTCGACTACGACGACGGTGCGCTTGCGGGCCTCGTGCACGTGGAGTTCGACCACCTGGCCGATCAAGCCGAGCGCCTGCTCAAGGTCACGCGCACCGAGCGCAACCGCGCTGTTCAAGAGGGCCTCACCGAGGGACTTCGGCAAGCATCCATGGATGGCGAGTTGATCTCGAACATCATCGACGAAGCACGCGAACTCGCTTGGAGTGAAATCGGCACCGCGATCATCGCAAAGCTGCGCGATGCCTACCTACCCGAGGCCGATCCGCAGTACGAAAAGAACCGCGAAACCCGGCTGCGCGAGCTGCGCAACATCAACCTCGCCGAACTACAGGCAGCCAACGAAGCCGAGTACTGATGGTTACGGGGTGGTGTCGCGGTCGAGAGGAGATTCTCTAGCGCGGCTGCATCCGGATCGCACCGTCGAGCCGAATCACTTCGCCGTTGAGCATAGGGTTCTCCACGATGTGCTGCACGAGCGCGGCATACTCCGCCGGTCGTCCCAGGCGGGACGGATGCGGCACTTGCGCGCCGAGGGAATCTTGCGCCTCTTGCGGCAGGCCCGCCATCATCGGCGTCTCGAAGATGCCCGGAGCGATCGTCATCACGCGCAGCAAGCTCGCTGCGAACTCGCGGGCGAGCGGCAGGGTCATCCCGGCAACGCCCGCTTTGGAGGCGGCGTACGCGGGCTGGCCGATCTGGCCGTCGAAGGCGGCGACGGATGCCGTGTTCACGATCACGCCGCGTTCGCCATCGACGGGCTCGGTTTCGACCATCGCGGCCGCAGCGAGCCGGATAACGTTGAACGTGCCCACGAGGTTGATGCCGATCACGGTCTCGAAGGTCTCCAAGGGCAGCACGCCCTTGCGGCCGATGGTCTTGCCCGGCGTCGCAACGCCAGCGCAGTTCACGACGATGCGCAGCGGAGCCACCGAGCCGGCGAGATCGACGGCAGCCTGAACGTCCGCTTCGGAGCGCACATCAGTGGGCGCGAATCGGAAGCCGTGTTCGGCGGCGATGTCGACTCCACGAGAGCTGGGCAGGTCGGCGATGGTGACCTGAGCACCCTGCGCGGCGAGAGCGCGAGCGGTGGCCAAGCCGAGGCCACTGGCGCCGCCGGTGATAAGAGCTGCGGCATCCTGAATCTTCATTAAAGCCTTTCGATGAGGGTTGCGTTGGCCATGCCGCCGCCTTCGCACATGACGTGGAGTCCGAAGCGGCCGCCGCTGGCGTCGAGATTGTTGACGAGCGTGGTGAGTAGGCGAGTACCCGATGAACCGAGGGCGTGGCCGAGGGCAATAGCGCCGCCGCGGGGGTTCACGATGGTGGGATCGACGGGAAACTCTTGCAGCCAAGCGAGGGCGACCGAGGCGAAGGCTTCGTTGACCTCGATGCTGTCGAGTTGGTCGAGACGGATGCCGCTGCGTTCGAGAATGCGATGCGTGGCGGGAATGATGCCGGTCAGCATCTCGATGGGGTCGGAGCCGACCACCGCAAAGGAGTGGAAGCGCGCGCGAGGCTTCAGATCGAGGGCGGCCGCCCGCTCTTCGCTCATGATGAGCGCCGCCGAGGCACCATCGGTGAGCGGCGAGGAGTTGCCGGCGGTCACGCGCCACTGAATTTCGGGAAAACGACCGGCGATCTTGGCGTCGTAAAAGACGGGGGAGAGCCCGGAGAGCTTCTCGGCGGTGGTGCCGGGGCGCACGGTTTCGTCGCGGTCGAGACCGGCGAGCGGCAGAATCTCCGAGCTGAAATCGGCGGCGGCAGCGCGAGCGTGCGAGAGGGCCGCATAAACGTCGAGGTCGTCGCGTTCAAGACCCCAGCGTGCGGCAATCAACTCAGCGGAGATGCCCTGAGTAACAAACCCGTCGGGGTACCGATTGCGGATCAAGCGACTCATGCCGCCCTGACCGAGCGTCGCTTGCCCGAGGGGATGCGTGCTCATGAGTTCGACACCGCAGGCGATCACGATGTCGTTGACGCCCGCCATGATCGACTGGGCGGCAAAGTGCGCTGCTTGCTGGCTTGAGCCACACTGGCGGTCGATCGTGGTGGCGGGCACCGACTCGGGGAACCCTGCAGCCAGAACCGCGGTGCGGGTGACATTGGCGGCTTGGCGGCCGGATTGCGTGACGCAGCCACCCATCACATCGTCGATCGTGGCCGGGTCGAGATCGTGACGATCGACCAGACTGCGCAGAACTACGGCCAGAAGATCGACCGGATGCTCGCTCGAGAGCGCCCCACCAGGTTTTCCCCGGCCCGAAGGCGTTCGAATCGCGTCAACAATGACTGCCGTTGTCATGGCTCAACCCTAACCGCGGGTGCGGGTGCGGGGAAGAGCCACGACAGTGACAGCTTTAGGCGGGTTCGACACCAAACGCGCGAGCCAGCTTGTCAATCTTTTGAGCACGGCCGAGGCGGGGCAGGTCGCTGCCGTCGCGGATCACGCGGCCACGAGCTTCGAAGTCTTCTAGGAAGTCGCGAGCCCACGCCACGTCGGAACGCGTGGGGCTGATGACCTCGTTGATGATCGGGAGTTGCTCGATGTCGAGGCAGAGCTTGCCGGTCATTCCGAGCGAGACGGCCATGTCGCCCTGCTCGCGCAGAACGGGGTGGCTCGTGCCGACGGTCGGGCCATCGATCGGGCCGGGCAGGTTGCCGACGCGGCTGGCGATGACCAAGCGTGAGCGAGGGTAAGCCATAGCGAGGTCGTCAGCGCTGGCGCCCGTGTCGCGGCGGTAGTCGCCACTGCCGAAAGCGAGGCGGTACGCACCGCGGGCGCGGGCGATCGAGACGGCCTCTTCAATTCCGAGAGCCGACTCCACGAGAGCAATCACCGGGGTGACACCCTTGAGGCGGTCGAAGGTTTCCGAAACGTGAGCCGCGGCTTCAGCCTTGGCCAGCATGACGCCGCGCAGGCCGGGAAGGCCGGCGAGGGCATCCACGTCGTCTGACCAGAAGTCAGAGGCGCGGTCGTTGATGCGAACCCAACCGCTGCCGCCATTGCTCAGCCACTCGACAACAGCGTCGCGGGCGGCAGGCTTCAGACGCGGGTCGACGGCATCTTCAACGTCGAGGATGATCTGGTCGGCGCGCGAACGCTCAGCAGCGTCGAAGTCTTCGGGGCGCGTCGCCGCAACCAGAAGCCACGAACGCGCAATCTCGGCGGAAACCTCGTGGGTGGTCGGGTGGTCGGTGGTGCTTTCGGACACGCGTGAACTGCTTTCTTTCAGAAGAGAGGCCACGTTTTCGTGCCACTCGCAGCCTCAAGAGTAGCCGGTGAGGGCGGTCTGCGGCTGAAAATACGGCTTTAGGAGGCGAGCACCTTGGCGATGCGTTGCAGGCTCACCGATTCGGCTGTTCCCAAGTGCTGGGCGAAGAGACTCAAGCGCAGTTCTTCGAGCATCCAGCGGGCGCGGACGATCTGCGGTTCGGGATGTTGCTCCAGCGGTAGCGTGCCGCCCGCGTCCTTGTAGCGGCGGGTTGCCAACTCGACTTCGGACATCCACCCGCGGTCACGGCCGGGGTTCTCGGTGAGCTTTGTGACGCGGTGTTCGATGCCCTTCAGATAGACAGGGAGGCGGTGCAGTTGGGTGAGCCCGGTCGCCGAAACGAAGCCGGGATAGACGAGGGCATCGAGCTGTTCGCGCGCATCCCCGAGAGGCGCGATGAGATGCATGCTTGTCGCGGCACGAATCGCCTTATCGGCCAATCGCACCCCCGACACAATGGATGCCACGAGCGAGACAGTCGCAAAAAGCGAGTCGACGAGCCCTGCGGAAATCTCGTTGCGCAGCGCCTCGAACTCGGTCTGCTCGAACACCTCGCGGTCGCCCATGACGGAGTCGACGCAGGCGCGCAGGCAGTCATCGAAGAGGGCATTGGTCGAGCGGTACGGGCTCTGCGCGAGCACGAGTTTTTCGTTGCCCGTGAGATGTTCGTTGATGTACCCGAGCGGCGAGGGAATCGCCAACAGCAGCAGGCGACGCACGCCACTCTTGTGGGCGATGGCCTGATCGTGCGGGGTCGACATGAGGCGAAGGGAGACTGAGTCGCCGTCATCCACGAGCGCGGGGTAGGCCCGAATGGTGTTGCCGCCGTGCTTCGTGTCGCGAGAGCGGTCGAGCTGCCCGAAGTCCCACGCGGTGATGCCGGAACGTTCGAGAGTGTTTACCGAACGCTCGGGTGATCGCCCAGCGGCGCCTTCAACGGCACGCGCCACACTCTCGCGGGCGGCGGGCTTCAGGCTTGCCTGCAGGCTGCGCAGCGACTTGTTGGCGCCGACCTTCTTGCCGCGCTCGTTGATCACCGCGAAGGTGACCTTGAGATGCGCGGGTACTCGGTCGAGATCGAAGTCGGATGCCGCAACCTTCACGTAGGTCAGGCGAGCGATTTCTTTGGCCAGATACTCAGTGATGCCGGGGCCATCGTCGAGGGCGGCAGCGGCTGGATCGGCCGGAGCCTCCTCGAGCAGGCGGCGAGCCCAGTCGGCGGCGGGCACGACGTTGCGGCGGATCGGTTTCGGCAGTGACTTGATGAGCGCGGTGACAAGTTCTTCGCGCAGCCCCGGTACTTGCCAGTCGAAGCCTTCGGGGCGCAGCCCGGCGAGCAGCGGGAGCGGCACAGCAACGGTGACACCGTCATCGTCGGTTCCGGGCTCGAAGCGGTAGGTCAGGCTCAGTGTCTGATCGCCGCGCACCCAGGTGGTGGGAAAGGCGGTCTCGTCGACTTCAGCGTCATCCGCATTCTCGAGCAGGTCATTGGTGGTGAGCGTGAGCAGGTCGGGGGAGTCGTGGCGCGCCTTTTTCCACCAGCCCTCAAAGTCACGAACCGAGGCGACGGTGGCGGGGATGCGCTTGTCGTAGAACTCGAAGATCGTTTCGTCGTCGTGCAAAATGTCGCGACGGCGGCTGCGCTCTTCGAGTTGTTCGAGGTCGCGGCGCAGCGCGCGGTTGGAAGCGTCGAAGTCCCACACACGCTTGTCGCGCTTGGTGAGGTCGTCTTCGCCCTCCACGAGAGCATGACGAATGAAGAGCTCGCGAGCGGCGGGCAAATCAACGCGCGAGAACTGGATGCGCCGGCGAGCGGCGAGCGTCACGCCGTAGAGCGTCACGCGTTCAAACGCGACCGCAGCGCCCTGCTTCTTTTCCCAGTGCGGTTCGGAATAGCTACGCTTCACGAGGTCGCCCGCGAGCTTCTCGGCCCAGACGGGGTCAATCGCGGCGTTGGTGCGCGCGAAGAGCCTGCTCGTTTCCACAAGCTCGGCGCTCATGATCGCGTTGGGTTGCTTCTTCGCGAGAGCAGAGCCGGGGAAGATCACAAATCGGGTTTGACGCGCGCCAATGTAGTCGCGCTTCGCGACATCCTTGAGGCCAATGTGGCTGAGAAGACCAGCCAGAAGCGAGCGATGGATGCCGTCGGGGTTCGAGTGCGCGTCGCCGATAACCAGCCCAAGCGGCTTGGCCATCCGGCTCAACTGCCGGTAGACGTCGTGCCATTCGCGCACGCGCAAATAATTGAGGTACTCGTTCTTACACAGGCGTCGGAACTGGTTGCCCGAGAGTTCTTTCTGCTTCTCTTCGAGGTAGTTCCAGAGGTTCAGCAGGGTGAGAAAGTCGCTCGTGGGGTCGATGAAGCGAGCGTGTTGCTGGTCGGCTTGCGGGCGCTTATCGAGGGGGCGCTCGCGGGGGTCTTGAATGCTGAGCGCGGCGACAATCGCCATGACCTCGCGCGTTGTACCGTGCTGTTTCGATTCGATCACCATGCGGGCGAGGCGCGGGTCGATGGGTAACTGCGTGAGTTGCTTGCCGATGCGGGTGATGCGCGGGGCGGCAGCCTTCGAGGCGGCGCTACCGGCCTTGCCGCCCGCGCGGGGACCGTTCACGCTCGACGATGTTTTCGTGCTGCGGATGCCGGCGGTGTTCTCCACGGCGCCCAGCTCGGTCAGAAGGTCGAGACCGTCTTTGATGCCCCGAGAATCGGGTGGCTGCAAGAAGGGGAACTCGGCGATGTTGCCGAGCCCGAGTGACACCATCTGCAGGATGACCGCGGCTAGGTTAGTACGCAGAATCTCGGGTTCCATGAACTCGGGCCGCGAATTGAAGTCCTCTTCGGAGTAGAGGCGAATCGCAATACCGTTGCTCGTTCGGCCAGAACGCCCTGAGCGCTGGTTGGCGCTGGCCTGGCTGATCGCTTCGATGGGCAGGCGCTGAATTTTGGCACGGGTGCTGTAACGGCTGATGCGTGCGGTTCCCGCGTCAATCACATAGCGGATGCCGGGCACGGTCAGACTGGTCTCGGCCACGTTGGTGGCCAGAACGATCCGGCGTCGCGTGCCGGGAGGGCGGCGTGACTCGAACACGCGGTGTTGTTCGGCAGCGCTCAGGCGACCATAGAGCGGCAGCACTTCGGTGCCGTCGGCGAGCTTGCCGGCGTTAATCCGGCCGCGGATGGACTCTTCGGCATCCCGAATCTCGGTTTCTCCGGAGAGGAACACGAGCACGTCGCCATCGCTCTCGCGGGAGAGCTCGTCGAGGGCGTCATTGATGCCTTCGAGGTAGTCGCGGTCGGCACGGTTGGCTGCCTTCTCTTCGGCGTCTTCCGCTTCGAGATCATCGCCGGTGTTCTCCTCGGCGACGAGCGGTCGATAGCGAATCTCGACGGGAAAGGTGCGGCCAGACACCTCAATGATCGGTGCGTTGTCGAAGTGCTTGGAGAAGCTTTCGGGGTCGATCGTGGCACTCGTGATGATGATGCTGAGATCGGGGCGCCGGGCGCGAAGTTGCTTCAGGTAGCCGAGGAGAAAGTCCACGGTGAGGCTGCGTTCGTGCGCCTCATCGATGATGATCGCGTCGTACTTTGTGAGGTCGCGGTCGCGGTGGATCTCGTTCAGCAGAATGCCGTCGGTCATGAGCTTCACGCGAGTGTTCTTTCCGACGCGGTCGGTGAAGCGTACTTGGTAACCGACGAGGTCGCCCATCTCGGTGCCGAGCTCGTCGGCGATGCGCTCGGCTACCGTGCGCGCGGCGATGCGTCGTGGCTGCGTGTGCCCAATGGATGTCTTGCCCAGTTCCAGCAGAATCTTGGGTAGCTGGGTGGTTTTTCCGCTACCCGTCGCGCCCGCGATGATCACAACTTGGTTGTCGCGGATGGCCGCCAGAATGTCGTCTTTGCGCTGGCTGACGGGCAGCTCGGGCGGGTACGTCACAACAACGTCAGCGGGCAGCGCGGCTGCGGTGCTGGCGGAGTGAACGTCGGAGGCAGACATAGCCCTTCAGCTTACGCGCTGTGCGCCCTGCGGTGTGCGATCTCGGGGCTCCCGCTAGGGCGTCGGCGTCAACCAGCGCCGCAGCATCCGTGTCACCCCGGGGAGCAGTACGTAGGTCATAATCGGCGTGAGACAGAGCGTGGTGAGCAGCACGCGCACGACGATCGGTAGCGCATCCCAGCCGGGAATGAGCAGCGTCACGAGCAGCGTGAACAGAAGGTTGAGGGGGAAGAACCCCAACCAGATGGTCACGGCTTGCTTCCAGCGTGGGGGAGCGGCGGGAACAGGGGAGACGAGCCCCGCGTGTTCCACCGTGATTTCGGTGGGCTCATCGAACCAGCCCTCGATTCCGGTGCGGCGCTCGGTGCGCTGATCGTGCACAAACCCGCTACCGCTCTGCAGCCACCACGCACGTTCGGGGGATTGTTCCCAGTGCAAGAGCGCTGCGTCATCCGCAAATCGGTAGAGCATGTGCCACGTGGTGCTGTTGGTGCCGGCGCGCACCCAACCCGAGCCAAGAAAGCCGGGATAACTGGTGGCAAGGTTGATGCCGGTTTGCATCCAGGCGGTGGCTTCGGCGATGCGCGCTGGGTCGACAGTGCGTTCGATTGAGATCGTGATCGGGGCGTTTTCGGGCGACATGAGCGCACTCCTTATCTGTTGTCCAGCGGCAACAGTGACGGCCGGTGTGGGCTTCGCTGGCGTCAAGTCTAAGTTGGATGCTCGCCCGGGAGGCTGATCGTCGTGTTAAGTCTGTGCAACACCTCTGCAGCCCACAAATGCTGTGGGTTCTCACCCTCCGCTCATCCGCGCATCGCCCTCCCTGTGGGGTAGACACAGTTATCCGCGCAGGAATGTGTCGTTCTTGTTGCGAATTGTGCGAATCGACAGTTTCTATTGCCCTGACGTTCAGCAATACGGTGTAATGGCGGCCATGGGATTGGTCTATGCCGTCCCTTCGACCACCTTTCTACTGGAGGAAAGATGAAGAAGAAGCGCGTCTCAGCTGCCATAGCTGTGCTCGCGGCTGGAGCTCTCGCCCTAACAGGGTGTACTCCGCCGTATGAATCAGAAGTTATTGCCGACACCGAAATCACGGTGGCGTGGAATGACCTGATCGATAACTTCAACCAAAGCAGCGCAGCGGGTAACAACACCGCTAACGCCGTCGTGTTGTACATGATGAACTCTGGGTTCTTCTACTACAACAGCGAACCTGCTCTCGTGCGTAACACCGATTTCGGTACGTTCGAGAAGACCA
This sequence comes from Salinibacterium sp. 10G20-15, assembly GCF_057365065.1. Taxonomy (NCBI): domain Bacteria; kingdom Bacillati; phylum Actinomycetota; class Actinomycetes; order Micrococcales; family Microbacteriaceae; genus Salinibacterium; species Salinibacterium sp. 10G20-15. The sequence continues at coordinate 583,989 of NZ_CP195118.1, read as the reverse complement.
GCGACGACCCGCTGACGGTCAAGTACACGATCAACGACAACGTCACCTGGTCTGATGGAACCCCCATCGACTCCGCTGACTTGCTGCTCGCGTGGACCACCATCTTCGCCGGTGTTGAGGATGCCGAGGGCGCTCCGCTCTTCACTCACGCCAACCCGCGTGGTGACCTCGCTTCGGCTCTGCCAGAGATTGACGACAAGAGCATCACGATCGTGTACGACAAGGCCTACGTTGACTGGGAGATCCAGTTCGACCTCGGTGTTGCCGCTCACGGTGTTGTTTCGCTCGCGTACCCCGAGATCGAAGACCCTGAGGAAGCTAAGGAAGCTTTCGTTGAGGCCGTTCAGAACGACGACGTCGACTGGCTGACCCCGGTTGCCAAGGCATGGAACGACGCGTACCAGGCCCCGAACACTCCGGACAACGACCTGGTTGCTCTCTCGAGTGGTGCCTACGTTCTCGACGAGCTCGTCGAAAACGAGTACGTCGCGCTCAAGGCGAACGAGCTTTACACGTGGGGCCCCTCGCCCAAGTACGAACGCATCATCGTTCGTCAGATCGAGGACTCCACCGCTCAGGTTCAGGCCATCGAGAACGGTGACGTTCAGATCGCTGCTGGCCAGCCGACTCCTGACGTGCTTGAGCTCGTCAAGGGACTGGGCAACGCCGACTACGTGACTGCCGATGAGGCAACCTACGAGCACATCGACCTCACGTTCAACAACGGTGGTCCCTTCGACGCTGCCACCTACGGTGGAGACGAAGAGACGGCTAAGGCTGTTCGTCAAGCATTCCTCAAGGTCATTCCTCGTCAGGAAATCCTCGACAAGCTGATCAGCCCGTTGAACCCCAACGCTGGACTGCGTGACTCGATCCTTCAGATTCCTGGTGCTCCCGGCTACGACGAGATCGCCTCGACCAACGGTTCGGCAGACTACGCCGAGGTTGACATTGAGGGCGCTAAGAAGCTGCTCGCTGATGCCGGAGTGGCCACTCCAGTTGAGGTCAAGTTCTGGTACCCCGAGGGCAACGTCCGTCGTGCATCAGAGTTCGAGTTCATCCAGCAGTCGGCTGCACTCGCCGGCTTCACCGTTGTCGACGACTCGGAGCCCACCTGGGCCTTCACCGACAAGGAAGCACTGCCGATCAACCCGCACGACGCGGTTATCTTCGCTTGGCAGTCGACGAGCCTCGCGCTCACCGGTTCTGACCAGTACCTCGGTACCGGTCAGCCCAGCAACTTCGGTGGATACTCCAACACCGAGGTAGACGGACTCCTCAAAGACCTCGAGACCGAGCTGGACCCCGCTGTCCAGACCGAGATCCAGGTTGAGGTCGAGAAGCTGGTGTGGGACGACGCTTACGGCGTCACCATCTTCCAGTTCCCCGGAATCACCGTCTGGAACAACTCAGTAACGAACGTGGACCCGAGTCCGCTGTCGCCGACCTACTTCTGGAACTTCTGGGAGTGGGCACCGACCGACTCCGAGTAATTACTCGGTAGCGCTCACGAGTGGGCCGGGCTCCCTGTCCGGCCCACTTATGAGCATGTCGTTCTGCCGCCTAGCGGCACTGTTTTTGTTCTGTTGTGCATGCCCCCGAAATGAGGATCTCCGGTGCTGACCTTCGTCGCCAGGCGCCTTGTGGCCACTCTTTTAGTTCTGCTTGTGGCCTCATTCATCGTCTATGTACTAACCGCCAATTCCGGCGATCCGCTTCGAGATCTTCGGGGTAGCCGAGATCCCAGTGCTCAAGACCAGATTGCGTACTTGAGTGGCCTTCTCAATCTCGATCAGCCTCCCGTGCTTCGCTACTTCTCTTGGCTGGGAGGAGTCGGGGCCTGCTTCATCGGCCAGTGTGACCTCGGCATCTCGGTCGCCCGTGGCCAGCAGCCGGTAATCGAAGCCATCGGTGGAGCACTTGGTTCCACGCTTCAACTCGTACTCGCCGCAACGATCCTCGCAATCGTGATCGGTGTCGCCATCGGAATGACCACCGCTCTTCGTCAGTACAGCGGTTACGACTACGTCGTCACTTTCCTCACCTTCGTCTTTTACTCTCTGCCCATTTTCTGGGTCGCGGTGCTTCTCAAAGAGTTCGGCGCTATTCAGTTCAACTCGTTCCTCGGCAACCCCGTCATACCCTGGTGGGCGATACTGCTCATCGCCGTGATTATGGGATTCATCGCCTCGGCGATCGTCGGTGGTGAGCTGCGAACTCGAGCTATTTCCTTCGCTAGTGTTGGCGGCGGAGTAGCCGCGTTACTCATTCTTTTGGATGTCACTCGCTGGTTCGAGAGTCCCTCGATCGGTTTCGTCGGCATAGCGCTGATGTCGGTGGCAACGGGGGCGGTCGTTCTCTTCACCTCTACCGGCTTCCACAACCGTCGTGCCCTGCTTGCGGTGGGAATCGTCGTGGTGCTCACGGTTGTGTTGAGCTGGCCGTTCCAGTTCCTCTTCTACTACGTCAACAGCCCGTGGACTGTGCTGCTCGTGCTCGCCATCTTGGTGGCGCTCGGCCTACTCGTTGGGTTCTTCGTCGGCGGCGATGGCAAGGCTGTCGTGGCGCGAACTGCCGCCATCGTCGGTGGCCTCGGCGTGCTGCCTCTCGTGCTCGACCAGATGTTCATTCGCTGGGACGAGTACGTTGCGCGCATTCCGCTCAGTAACGGTGTGATCGCGACGATCGGTGCTTCGACTCCCGCCATTCGCCGCGTCGATGACACATGGCTCAATATGCTCGACTCGCTGACCCACATGCTGCTACCCACGATCGCACTCATGATCATCTCGCTCGCGGCCTACACGCGCTACGCTCGCGCGAGCCTGCTCGACGTCATGAACCAGGACTACGTGCGCACTGCTCGTGCCAAGGGCCTAGGCGAACGAACCGTCGTGATGCGTCACGCCTTCCGCAACGCCATGATCCCGATCGCGACCATCATCGCGCTCGACTTCGGGGCGGTGATCGGGGGTGCCGTGATCACCGAACGAGTCTTTGCCTGGCAGGCGATGGGCTCCCTCTTTAACGAGGGACTTCACCGCATCGACGTGAACCTTGTGATGGGTTTCTTCCTCGTTACGGGCATCCTCGCCGTTATCTTCAACGTTATTGCCGACCTTTTGTACTCGGCCCTTGACCCCAGAATTCGGGTGAGCTGATCATGACCGACAAGAAGCCCGCAGCCGACGAGCAGTCGGTAGGCCAAGAGCTCAGCATCGAACAGCGTGCGACGGTAGGTCTCAGCCAGGGCGCGATCGTGCGCCGCCGCTTCCTGCAGCACCGCGGCGCCGTTATCTCAGTGTTCGTGCTGCTCTTTCTTGTGCTTCTCGCGTTCACCTCCGTGGGCACGGTGATCGGAGGTACCGGCAAGCTCACACCAGACCCCACCGGCACTCGACTCATCATCGATGGATTCCGTATTCCCGGGTGGTGGGGTTACACCTGGTGGGAGCGCTACGACATTCTGCTTCCCGGCGGCGCCCCCACTTTCACATGGTGGCCGTTCAGTTTCGGCGAGCACCCCTTCGGTCAGGACAACACCGGTAAAGACGTCTTTGCTCGCGTGATGCGCGGCATGCAGCAGTCGCTCAATGTTGTCTTCGTCGTGGGAATCATCTCGACCGTGATCGGCGTGGTTCTCGGCGCTCTTGCGGGCTACTACCGCGGCTGGGTTGACCAGGTGATCATGCGTCTGACCGACGTCATCATCATCGTTCCGCTGCTAATCCTCGGTGCCGTGCTCGGCCAGACCATCGGTGGCGACGCTTTCCTGCTCGCCGTGATGATCGGACTCATCGCGTGGACCGGTATGGCGCGTCTTGTGCGTGCCGAGTTCCTGAGCCTGCGCGAACGTGAGTTCGTGGATGCAGCCCGGGTTGCTGGGGCAAGCGACTTCCGCATCATCTTCCGCCACATCCTGCCCAACACTGTCGGCGTGATCGTCGTGAGCGCAACCCTGCTGATGAGTGCGGTGATTCTGCTCGAGACCTCACTGAGCTTCCTCGGTTTCGGAATTACGGCTCCGGATATTTCGCTCGGCCAGATCATCAGCGAGTACAACGAGGCGTTCAAGACGCGCCCGTGGCTATTCTGGTGGCCAGGTCTGTTCATCGTCGTGATCGCCCTGTGCATCAACTTCATCGGTGATGGACTGCGCGATGCGTTCGACCCTCGCCAAAAGCGTGTTCCTCGTCAACGTAGCCTCGGCGCCGAAATCGGCAACTTCTTCAAGGCCTACATCCCCGGCGCACGTCCCGGCGACGGAACCTCAAACAAATGAGGGCGGCGAAACTAGCCAAACGTCGTGAGCATGCTGAGCAGAGTCAGCGCCACGAGAGCCGCGATCGTGCGCCAGTGCCACGCGACTCGCAGCTTCGTGAACTCGCTCGTGGCGCCATCCAAATGTCCAGCATCGCGCAACTGCTCCCAGTGCTTACGGATGACGTACGCAGCCTGACCGGAATCCGACGTGATGAGGTCGCCGGGTCGCACCGTGCCCGCAAGGTAGCTCGATTCGGGCAGGTTCTTACCGTCTTGGCGCACAGCGCTGAACACGGCATGACGGCCCGGAGCGGGGGCAGCCCACGCGGTGACCGTGCCATGCGCCGTCTCCAGAGTGAGCGCGTACTTGGTGTCGATGCGGCGAATTTCGGGCCACGCGACCTCGATGGTGCGCAGCACGTTGCGCAGGGTGACACCCGACGCCGTGACGCGAACATGGGGGCGCCAGAACATGCCCCACGTGAGCAGGCCGAGCAGTCCGAAGACGGGCGCGACCTGCAGAGCATCCAGCCACCGGCCTTGAAAAGCTGTGACAAGAAGTCCCGCTGCGAAGGCAGCAATGACAACAATCGAAAGTACGCGCCCGAATCGCGAGTGCAGGGTGAAGTTTGGCGACACGGAACCATGTTCCCACGAGAGCCACGCATCCAGGGTGAAAGGCGAGACTCCTGATGACTGAATCAGCTACTACCGAGGCAACCGCGAAGGTTCCCGCGATCGAGGTCACTGACCTCGGTGTCGACTTTTGGGTCGAGGGCGAGTGGGTTACCGCCGCCAAAAACGTGAGCTACACGCTGCAGGGTGGCGAAGTGCTCGCCATCGTGGGCGAATCGGGTTCGGGTAAGAGCACGAGCGCAATGGGGCTGCTCGGACTTCTGCCAGAGAACGGACGTATCTCGGGCAGCGTGAAGCTGGCCGGTGAAGAACTGGTCGGAGCATCCCTGCACCGTCTGCGCCAATTGCGCGGTGCCGGTATCGCCGTGATCTTCCAAGAGCCCATGACGGCGTTGAACCCCGTGTACACAATCGGGTTCCAGATCGTGGAGGCGCTTCAAGTGCACAACGCCGGCATGCTGCGGGTGGATGCCAAAAAGCGTGCCCTGGAACTGCTCGCGATGGTGGAGCTTCCCGACCCGCAAAAAGCGTTCGACTCGTACCCGCACCAGTTATCGGGCGGGCAGCGCCAGCGTGCCATGATCGCTCAGTCAATCTCGTGCGACCCTCGCGTGCTCATCGCAGATGAGCCGACGACGGCGCTCGACGTGACCGTGCAGGCTGAGATCTTGGAACTGCTGCATCACTTGCGCTCCAAGCTCGATAGCGCGATCATCCTCATCACCCACGACATGGGGGTCGTTGCCGACCTCGCGGACCGTGTCATGGTCATGAAGGACGGCGAAGTGGTGGAGACGGGAACAGCAGACTCGCTGTTCGCCGGAGCCACGCATCCGTACACTCAGGCTCTGCTCGAAGCGGTTCCTCACCTCGGTGAAGCTGGCGAAGCATCCGTCTCGAAGGATGACCGAGAGGTCGTCGTGACGATGACTAACGTCGCCATCGAGTACCCGAAGCGTGGCCGGGTTCCCGCGTTTCGCGCTGCGGATGACATCAACCTCTCGATTCGTCAGGGCGAAGTTCTGGGCCTGGTGGGGGAGTCCGGCTCGGGCAAGACCACAATCGGTCGGGCGGTTGTTGGGCTGCTTCCTGCCGTGGAAGGCACGCTCGACATCGTCGGCACCAATATGGTCGGTATCAACAAGGCCAACTTGCGTGCCGTACGTCGTGACATCGGCATCGTCTTTCAAGACCCGGGTTCTTCTTTGAACCCCCGGATGCCGATCGGCGAGAGCATCGGAGAGCCGATGCGCCTCGGTGGCGGCTTCAGTCGCAAAGACGAGGAAGCCCGCGTGAGCTTGTTGCTCGACCGCGTGCAGCTCTCGGCCCACATGCGTAACCGCTACCCGCACGAGCTTTCGGGCGGTCAGCGTCAGCGCGTCGGAATCGCCCGCGCGCTCGCGCTCAGCCCCAAGCTACTCGTGGCCGACGAACCTACGTCGGCGCTCGACGTCTCGGTGCAGGCCAAGGTGCTCGAACTCTTTCAAGAGCTCCAGAAGGAACTGGGCTTTGCCTGCCTATTTGTGACCCACGACCTGGCCGTCATCGACATTCTCGCCGACCGCATTGCTGTGATGCACCGCGGAAAGATCGTCGAGCAGGGCACGCGCGATCAAGTGCTGCGTAATCCCCAAGAGGAATATACGCAACGCCTTATCGCCGCCGTTCCGCTGCCAGACCCCGAAGAGCAGCGTCGCCGCCGCAGCGAGCGGGAAGCGCTGTTTAGCTAGAAAGCGCTAGGCTGCGAAACGCCACGAATAATGTCGTTCACCCGGGGAGGAATGGATGCCTCGCACCATCGCCATCATTGGTGCTGGTCCATCAGGACTTGCTGCTGCCCGGGCCCTCGATAAGGCAGGCATTGCGTACCTCGGATTCGAGTCTGCTGCCGACGTCGGAGGTCTCTGGAACATCGACAACCCGCGCAGCACAATGTACGAATCTGCGCACCTCATTTCGTCGCGCACGACGACCGAGTTTCGTGAGTGGCCGATGCAGTCGACCGCCGATTATCCAAGTCACCGTGAACTGCGCACGTACTTTCGGGCGTACAGCGATCGCTTCGATCTCGGCAAGAAGTTTCTTTTCAACACCACGGTAGAACGGCTCGAACCCACCGACGACGGCGGGTGGAATGTCACGAGCGTGACGCGTGGCTATGTGCCGCGAACGAAGCGATTCGACGGCGTGATTCTGGCTAACGGCACTTTGGCGCGCCCCAGCATCCCGCAGTTCGACGGTGAGTTCGCGGGTCAGATCATTCATTCGAGTGAATACAAGAAAGCGCGCATCTTTGCGGGCAAACGCGTGCTGGTTGTCGGCGCAGGCAACAGCGGTTGCGATATTGCCGTGGATGCCGTGCACCACGCCAACAGCATTGACCTGAGTGTGCGGCGGGGCTACTACTTCGTGCCGCGCTACCTGTTCGGCAAACCAGCGGACACCTTGAACCAGGGCCGACCGCTGCCGGCGAAGATTAAGCAGTTCGTTGACACGCGCGTGCTGAAGGCCTTTACGGGTGACCCGGTGAAGTTCGGTTTTCCGCCCGCGGACTACAAGATCTATGAGTCGCACCCCATTGTGAACACGCTGGTGTTGGGGCACCTCGGTCAGGGCGACCTGCGAGTGGTGCCCGCGCCGGAGCGCTTCGAGGGTAATACCGTGCATTTCACGGACGGCACGAAAGCCGACTACGACCTTATTGTCTTAGCCACCGGCTACACCTTGGACTACCCCTTCGTCGATCGTGAACACCTTAATTGGTCTTCCCTCGCTCCCGAGCTCTACCTCAACATTTTCCCGCCCAGCTTCAATGGTCTTTATGTCATGGGAATGATTGAGGCCAGCGGCATTGGGTGGCAGGGCCGGTACGAACAAGCAGAGCTGCTCGCGGCCTACCTCGCCGCTCAAGACGAAGCTCCCCGGGCTGCGGCGCACTTTCGCGCGCAGGTTGAACAACCGTGGCCCGATCTCACCGGCGGCTACAAGTATTTGGCGCTGGAACGCATGTCGTACTACGTCAATAAGGATGCCTACCGGCGCGCAGTGCGGCGCGCCCGTGAGGCCCTTACCCGTAAGGCACGCGACGTTAAGGAACAGTCATGACTATCGATGATGCGCTGCTCAACTTCAGTCCGGGCTCGCTCATCGCGCTGAGCATTGTGCTCGGCCTCATCATGTTCGGCATCGCCCTCGATACGAGCATCGACGACTTTCGAGCGGTACTGAAAGCTCCCCGCGCCTTCGTGATCTCCCTTGTTGCCCAACTCGTACTCTTGCCCGCCGTCACGTTCGGGCTCACGCTACTGCTGCAGGTCGGGCCCTCTATTGCGCTCGGGATGATTCTGGTTGCGTGTTGTCCGCCGGGAAATGTTTCCCAGGTTCTCACCTATCGAGCGCGGGGCAACGTTGCTCTCTCAGTCTCGATGACGGCGGTCACCAACGTGATTTACATCGTCATGTTGCCGGTGAACCTGTCGCTGTGGGGAGGATGGCACCCCACAGCATCCGCGATTCTCGAAAATGTCAGTCTCAACGGTTGGCAGATGCTGCTGGAGATCGTTCTGATTATCGGGCTGCCGTTCGTGCTCGGTTTCGCGATCAAGAACCGCTGGCCGGCATTTGCCAAGAAGGTGCAGCCCACCGTGAAATGGGTCAGCCTGCTGGCATTGCTGGGGTTCATCATTGCGGCGCTCGCAGGCAACTTCGCATTCTTTATTGCCTACGTTGGCGTTGTCTTGCTTGCTGTTTTCGTGCACGACGCGGTTGCGCTCGGCCTCGGTTATGCCAGTGCGCGTCTCGGAGGTCTGGCGCTCTACGAAGCCAAAGCGGTGACCTTCGAGGTGGGAATCCGCAACGCCGGCCTCGGGCTCGGGCTTGTATTCACCTTCTTTGGGGGACTAGGCGGAATGGCCGTTGTTGCGGGATGGTGGGGTATCTGGGACATCATCGCCGGGCTCGCACTGGCGACCTGGTGGGGCCGCCGCAAGGCACGGGGCGCCACAGACAGCTCGGGGCCGAATTCCGGTAGCTCAGCAAACGAAGCGGAGGCACACGCGTGAGTCGAGTTCTTGTGACGGGTGGCACCGGATTCTTGGGCACCTCGGTAGTAGCAGGGTTGGCTGCATCCGACGCCATTGAATGCGTGGTCAGCGCCGATATTCGAGCTCCCAGCCCCGGCGTGCGACTGCCGGGGGTGCTGTACGAACGCGTTGACGTGACGGATGCCCCTGACCTGCCCGAGCTGCTGCGTCGCCACGAGATCGACACCGTCGTTCACCTCGCTTCCATCGTGAACCCGGGCAAGAGCACCACGGTCACTCAAGAATTTGCGGTCGACGTTGAGGGTTCGCGAGCCGTGTTCGACGCTTGCGTTGCGGCCGGGGTCACGCGCGTGGTCGTGTCGTCGAGTGGTGCGGCGTACGGCTACCACCCGAATAATGCTGAGTGGATTGTTGAGAGCGACCCCATTCGTGGCAATGATGACTTTCCGTATAGCCGTCACAAGCGCATGGTCGAAGAGATGCTGGCCGAGTTGCGCGAAACGGCACCGCAACTGACACAGACCGTGTTTCGTATCGGCACTATTCTGGGCCCGGCAGTCGACAATCAGATCACGGCGTTATGGGAAAGCCGGCGCGTGCTGAAGCTCGCCGGCTCAGACAGCCCCTTTGTGTTCGTCTGGGTGGATGACGTTGTTGAGGTCATGGTGCGTGCCGCCAGTGGTGGGCCAGCCGGAATCTTCAACGTCGCAGGTGACGGCAAAATGACGGTCGCGCAGATCGCGGCCGCGTTGGGGAAGAAGATGCTTGTGATTCCGGCGTGGCTGTTCACGGTGGCGTTGGGCGTTGGCCACGCCCTCAAGCTCACGCCCCACAAGCCTGCTCAGGTCAACTTTCTGTTGTATCGGCCTGTGCTCGACAACACTGCGCTCAAGAACACCTTTGGCTTCACCCCGAGCAAAACGAGTCGGGAGGCATTTGCCGCCTATCTTGAGGCTCGCGCTCGACGGTAATCTGTATACAGTTTACCTAAAATTCGGCTTGATTTCTTTAGAATCAGGCCTAGACTGAGATTCTTGTATACAGAATCCCGTGTCGTGGCTTCGCGCGCCCGCACCGAGTTTGCTGGCCTTGGAGGTGCGCATGGCAACACCACTCAGAGCGAGCGAACGTGCTTATCAAGAGCTGCGCGACGACATCGTGGAATGGCGACTCGCTCCCGGAACGATCCTGGGCGAAGTCGAGCAAGCGGCGCGGCTCGGAGTATCCCGCACCCCGCTGCGCGAAGCACTGTCGCGGCTCATGACGGATGGGCTCGTGGCAAGCCAATCCGGTCGGGGACTTGTCGTCAGCGACGTGTCGGTCGACAACATCCGCGAACTCTTCGATGTGCGCAAGGCGCTCGAAGTGATGGCCGTACGTTTGGCTGCCGAGCACCACACCGGCAGCACCTTTGCCGATCTCGAGCGCGAGTTCGAGGCCGTGCCACTGATGTTGGCGCGCGACGATAGCGACCGCAGCGCGTACTTCGATCTCGTGCGCCGTTTCGATAGCGCGGTGGACGATGCGGTGGCTAACGACTACCTCACAGGCGCCCTGAATTCGCTACGCACCCATCTCGTGCGCGTGCGTCGCCTCGCCAAAGACAACCCTGATCGACTGGCCGCTGCCGCTCGCGAACACCTCCTTATCGTGCACGCCATCGTCGCTCGCGACGCTGAGCTTGCCGCGCACGCCACTCATGTTCACCTCCATCACGCGCTCACGAGCGCATTAGCCATGGCCGCAGATTCTCCGCTGCGCGCCGCCAATTGAAAGGCTCCACTGTGAAAGACCACGCCCTCCGCGTTTACCGCAGCGACGAGAACCTTGCTCGCGAAGACCAGCTCGCCCACAAGATCGCAGCCATCGCTGCAGAACAGCTCGAGCCAACGGATGCCGTGACCGACATGGTCATCAACCGTGTGATTGACAACGCTGCTGTTGCCACCGCATCCCTCACCCGGGCGCCGGTTGTTGCTGCTCGGGCGCAGGCCGAGCGCCACCCGTACACGCCAGGAGCCACCGTGTTTGGCTCCGACGAGCGCGTCAGCCCGGAGTGGGCAGCCTGGGCCAACGGCGTTGCCGTGCGCGAGCTCGACTACCACGACACTTTCTTGGCCGCCGACTACTCGCACCCCGGTGACAACATTCCGCCGATCTTGGCCGTGGCTCAGCACACCGGCCGCACGGGTGCCGATCTGCTGCGCGGCATCGTCACCGGTTACGAAATTCAGATCGACCTCGTGAAGGCGATCTGCCTGCACAAACACAAGATCGACCACGTTGCCCACCTCGGCCCGAGCGCCGCCGCTGGCATCGGAACCCTCCTCGGTCTCGACACCGAAACAATCTTCCAGGCTGTCGGCCAGGCACTCCACACGACCACCGCCACGCGCCAGTCACGCAAGGGTGAGATCTCCACGTGGAAGGCCCACGCTCCCGCTTTCGCCGGCAAGATGGCCGTTGAAGCCGTCGACCGTGCCATGCGCGGGCAGACCAGCCCCACCCCGATTTATGAAGGCGAAGACGGCGTGATTGCGTGGATGCTCGACGGTCCCGATGCGCACTACGAAGTTCCGCTGCCTGAGCTGGGGGAGCCGCGCACCGCGATCCTCGACTCGTACACGAAGGAGCACTCGGCCGAGTATCAGGCGCAGGCGTGGATCGACCTCGCCCGCAAGCTCGGGCGCGAGCATCCTGAACTGGTTGAAGAGAACATCAACCGCATCGTGCTGCACACGAGCCACCACACGCACTACGTGATCGGTTCCGGAGCCAACGACCCGCAAAAGTACGACCCCAACGCGAGCCGCGAAACGCTCGACCACTCCATTCCGTACATCTTCACGGTTGCCCTGCAAGACAAGGAATGGCACCACGTGCGCAGCTACGCTCCCGAGCGCGCCAACCGTGCAGACACGGTTGCCCTGTGGAAGCGCGTGACCACAGAAGAAGACGCCGAGTGGACACGTCGCTACCACTCGATCGACCCCGCCGAGAAGGCATTTGGTGGTCGCGTCGAGATCGAATTGACCGACGGTAGCCGCATTGTTGAAGAAATCGCCGTTGCGGATGCTCACCCGCTCGGTGCTCGTCCCTTCGCTCGCGCTCAGTACGTCTCCAAGTTCCGCACCCTCGCGGATGGCGTGCTCGCGAGTGACGAAATCGAACGCTTCCTGGCTGCGGCCGAACGCCTGCCCGAGCTGAAGGCATCCGAACTGGGTGAGCTGACCGTTCGCGGCAACTTCCCCGCCACCACCGCCAAAGGAATCTTCTAATGCTGTACGCCCAAACAGATCCAGCCACCAAGCGCGCCCAGTTTCGCGAGCGCCTCGCGAGCGGCGAACTGCTGCGCGTGCCCGGTGCGTTCAACCCGCTGAGTGCTCGCCTGATCCAAGACAAGGGCTTTGACGGCGTCTACATTTCGGGGGCTGTCATCAGCGCCGATTTGGGGTTGCCCGACATCGGTCTGACGACGCTCACCGAGGTGGCTGGTCGTTCGCAGCAGATTTCGCGGATGACCGACCTCCCGTCGCTCGTTGACGCCGACACCGGTTTCGGAGAGCCCATGAACGTGGCTCGCACCGTGCAGACCCTCGAAGATGCTGGAGTCTCCGGGCTCCACATCGAGGACCAGATCAACCCGAAGCGCTGTGGGCACCTCGATGGCAAAGCGGTTGTCGACACCGACACCGCCCTCAAGCGGATTCGCGCGGCGGTTGATGCTCGCCGCGATCCGAACCTGTTGATCATGGCTCGCACCGACATCCGTGCCGTTGATGGTTTGGATGCTGCGATGGACCGCGCCAAGCAGCTCGTTGATGCGGGCGCCGACGCGATCTTCCCCGAGGCAATGAAAGACCTTGGCGAGTTTGAGGCGATGCGCAATGCCGTGGATGTCCCGATCCTCGCGAATATGACAGAGTTCGGAAAGAGTGAACTTTTCACGACAACACAATTGAGCAATATCGGCGTAAACATTGTTATTTATCCCGTAACCCTGTTGCGTAGTGCCATGGGTGCTGCAGAGCGCACCCTCGATGCGATCACCGCCGACGGCACTCAGCAGTCTGTTGTCGGTGAGATGCAGTCGAGGGCCCGCCTCTATGAACTCCTCGACTACGAAAGCTATAACTCTTTCGATTCGTCGGTGTTCAACTTCACTCTCGATAACCACTTTTAGCCATCTGTTTTCACCACTCTTGACTCGATAGACACAACCGAGGAGCACCATGACTGACTCAAACGGAACCCCCGAAAACGAGATCCGCAAGGGCCTAGCCGGGGTCATCGCCGACACCACTGCGATTTCTAAGGTCAACCCCGAAACGAACTCCCTGCTGTACCGCGGCTACCCCGTGCAAGAGCTGGCCGAGAAGTGCACCTTCGAAGAGGTCGCCTACCTGCTGTGGCACGGTGAGTTGCCGAACGGCGAGCAGCTGGAGGCGTTCCAAGCCTCCGAGCGTGCGCAGCGCCACCTCGACGCGCACACCAAGCGTGTGATCGACGAGTTGCCGCTCACCGCGCATCCGATGGATGTCGTGCGCAGCGCCGTCAGCGTGATCGGCGCCATTGACGACACCCTCACCGACCCCGCCAGCATGATCGACGAAGAACTCAACCAGCAGCGCTCGCTGACCCTCTTGGCGAAGCTGCCGGCGATCATCGCCTACGACCAGCGCCGCCGTCGCGACCAGGAGCTCGTGGAGCCGCGCGACGACCTCAGCTATTCGGCCAACTTCTTGCACATGACCTTCGGTGAGGTACCTGACCTCGTTGTCGTCAATGCATTCGATGTGTCGATGATTCTGTACGCCGAGCACTCCTTCAACGCTTCGACCTTCACTGCCCGTGTCGTCACGAGCACGTTGAGTGACCTCTACAGCGCGGTTACGGCAGCAATTGGTGCGCTCAAGGGCCAGTTGCACGGTGGCGCGAACGAGGCCGTCATGCACGTCTTCGACGAGATCGGCACCGCCGCAAACGCCGAAGCCTGGCTCGAGACAGCACTCGCCGAGAAGCGCAAGATCATGGGCTTCGGCCACCGCGTGTACAAGAACGGTGACTCACGAGTGCCCACCATGAAGGCAGCGCTCGAAACCCTTATTGCTGAGTACGACCGCCCCGACATGATGGAACTCTACGAAACCCTCGAAACGGCCATGACGAGCCGCAAGAACATCAAGCCGAACCTCGACTACCCGAGTGGCCCGGCCTACAACCTCATGGGCTTCGACACCGACATGTTCACGCCGCTGTTCGTCGCGGCGCGAATCACCGGCTGGACCGCTCACATCATGGAGCAGGCTGCGTCGAACGCCCTCATCCGACCCCTCGCGGCGTATTCGGGAGTGGACGAGCGCCACATCGGCTAGAAGTTTGCACGTTCGCTAGGAGCTTGAGCCGCGCGGGTGGAATCGTCAGTCGTCAGTGGCAAGATGGGCAAATGACTGTTCCCCAGATTGAACTCAACGACGGCAATTCCATCCCGCAGCTCGGGTTCGGAGTCTTCAAGGTTGACCCCGCAGAAACCGAGCGCATCGTCACCGACGCGCTCGAGGTTGGCTACCGCCACCTCGACACCGCCATGATCTACGGCAACGAGCAGGGCGTGGGCAACGCCATCAAGGCCTCGGGTATCCCACGTGAAGAACTCTTCATCACGACGAAGCTGTGGAACAGCGACCAGGGCACAGACTCTGCTCGCGATGCCATGGATCTCAGCCTCGAAAAGCTGGGCCTTGACTATGTGGATCTGTACCTCATCCACTGGCCTCGCCCCGACCTCGACCGCTACCTCGAGACGTGGCTCACGATGGAAGACATCAAGGCTGAAGGTAAGACGCGCTCGATTGGTGTCAGCAACTTCCACCGCCCGCACCTCGAGAAAATTCTCGCGGGCAGTGAAACGGTTCCCGCAGTGAACCAGATCGAACTTCACCCCGCTTTCGCTCAGCGCGAGCTGCGCGCCTATGGTGCCGAACTTGGCATCCACACTGAGGCGTGGGGCCCACTGGGTCAGGGTAAGTACGACCTGTTCAGCGAGACGGCACTGCAGACTGCCGCCGAAGCACACGGCGTTTCACCAGCGCAGGTTGCGATCCGTTGGCACCTGCAGAGCGGCATCATCGTGTTCCCGAAGTCGAACTCGCGCGAGCGTATGGCTCAAAACTTCGACGTCTTCGGGTTTGAACTGTCGGCGGATGAGATGGCTTCTATCGACGCGATCGACCGCGACCAGCGCGTGGGCACGAACCCCGACGAGGCTACTTTCTAGCGCTCGCTTCGCGCTTCGCACAGGGGCCGGCATCCCTACTCACTTCGGTGTGTGGATGCCGGCCTCTGTCGTTGAGGCGCTGGTACGCTAGACGCTCACAGAGTGTTGCTCGGCATACTCCTTCCGGGTGCTACACAACACATCGAGCGGCGAGGACCAGAGTCATGACAAACCCCGGTCTCTATCAGAGCCCCACTGAGGGGTGGGCGTTTGTTCCGTTTCTGGGTGCGCTAGCGACTTTTGGTATCGCTGTGATCGCGGTGCTGTACTGGTTCGCCGGCCCCGGCCGCAAGTTTCGGCTTCGTGCTTTCGCGCTCACCGTGCTGGCGGTCGCTGCGGGAGCGGCAAGCGCGCTTGGCCTCGTGGCTGCGGCGGAAAGCTTCGAGGAACGTCATTCAGCGGCGTTCGCGGAATACACCACCGCAGTACAGGGCTGGGCTGCTGACGAATACGGTGTCACCCTTACTGAAGACGATGTGCTCGACATGACTCAGGGACGGCCCGCCGTGATAGAACGCAACGGCGGCGACTGGCGTGTACTGCTCGAAGTGGTGTCTGCCAACGGCGACGTCGAGCTTCGCGACGCTCAAGTGCTTCCGGCCCAATAGCGGCGTCTCGCCCGGTCGAATCCCCCACTCGTGGTAGCCCGAGGTTTGGGGGCTGCTGGCGTTTCCCGTGCCGACGCGAAAGCGCGGCCACTAGCGGAGTGCCGCGTCACTTCACCCCAGAAGTGCGCTATGTGCACACCCGAGTGCCTATTTTGCAGTTTTTTGGGAATTTCTCTAGATCACCTCATCAATTAATGGAATACTCTTCCAAAAGCGCAACAGTGTGTGCGCTGGATGCACTAATCGAGGGAGATCTTGGTGATGAGTCGGTTCGGCAACACGCAAGGACGCGTGTCGATTGTGTTTCCTGTTCCCCGCCGCCGTCGTAGTTCGTCAACCGACGAGGGCCGCTAAAGGTGGCTACTTCGATCGAACGGGCGCTCGACGTTCTCGAGCTCATTGCTGCTGAACGTCAAGGAATTAACGACCTCAGCGCGAAATTAGGGGTCCATCGTTCGACCGTTCTTCGTCTTGTGCAGACGCTTGAGGCACGTGGTTTCGCGCGTCGGAGTCCCGACGGAAAATGGGGGATCGGCTTCGGCCTCGTTGCAATCGGCCAAGGGGAACTGGACCGTTTAGACCTGCGAGAAGTTGCGCACCAACATCTCATCGAGCTGAGCCACGAGCTCGGTCACACTGTTCATCTTGCTTCACTAATCGGGCACAACGTCGTCTATATCGACAAGGTCGACGGCGGCTCTCCGGTCAAACTGCAATCTCGTGTTGGAGGAAGGGCGCTGGTGCATACGGCAGGCGTCGCGAAAGCTGCCCTCGCCTACGCCTCCGATGTGGTGCGTGCCGCGGCCATCGAGACCTGCACCTTCGAGCGCTTCACCCCAACAACCATCTCTAGTGCTGGTGCGCTGTTGGCAGAACTGGATCGCATCCGCGAACGGGGGTGGGCCAGAGATAACGCTGAGGCAGAGAGCTTCATCAACTGTGTCGCGCTGCCGATCTTTGGAAGCGACGGCAAAGTCGTTGGCGGAATGTCGGTCACCGCAGTGAAGGCCTTGGCTCCTTTGCCTGTGCTCGAGGGGCATCTCGAACGGATAGCCGCGACTCGCGACGCAATATGCGCCGAACTCGGATATGTGGGCACTGCACGCGAACAGGGGTGGGCATCATGAAAATTACGGCGATTCGAGTTTTCCACGTCCTGCCGAGGTGGACGTTCGTAGCGATCGACACCGATAGCGGTATTACGGGTTGGGGTGAACCCGTAGTTGAAGGCCAGTCACGGGTCGTTGAACAGATGGTGGAGCACCTTGCTCACTACTTGATCGGTCAGGATCCGCGCCGAATCGAGCACCACTGGCAAGTGATGTACAGGGGCGCCTTCTATCGCGGCGGTCCCGTGATCAGTAGCGCAATAAGCGGGATCGAACAGGCTCTGTGGGATATCAAGGGAAAACAGCTGAATGTTCCCGTGCACGAGTTGATGGGCGGTTACGTGCGCGACAAAATCCGCATGTACGGACACGCTCGTGGAACCAGCGATAGCGACTTCGTGAGCGCCGCGCGCCTGGCTCAGGCTAACGGCATGACTGCGATCAAGTTCGGCATCGATGGGCCTGTGGCTAGCATCGACACTCCGGACTATGTCGATCGCCAAGTTAGCCGGATCGCCGCAGTGCGCGACGCGGTGGGCCGATCATTCGACATAGCGCTCGATTTTCACGGGCGCACATCGCCCGCGATGGCAAAACGTCTTATCGCGGCAATCACCCATCTTGATCCCATGTTTGTCGAGGAACCGTGCCTGCCGGAGAATGTCGCGCAGCTCGCCGAAATCGCCCATTCAACGGACATACCTCTAGCAACGGGTGAACGAAAGTTTACGAAGTGGGAGTTTGAACAACTTCTCGCGGCGCGGGCGGTAGCAATCGTGCAGCCGGACCTCTGCCACGCCGGAGGAATCTGGGAAACCCGCAAGATCGCGGCAATGGCTGAGGCGCAGTATGTCAGCGTCGCGCCTCACAATCCGCTTGGCCCGATTTCTCTCGCCGCATGCCTACAGATTGATGCATGCATCCCAAATTTCCTCATTCAAGAGTATCCGGCCACCGATGATGGTGCCGATCTTGGGGTGGGGATTCTCAAAGACCCGTTTGTGATTCGCGACGGGTTTATCGCAACTCCGGACGGCCCTGGACTTGGCATCGAGGTGGATGAAGACCTCGTCCGAGCTCGGCAGTATCCCGGAGATTGGACGACGCCGCGGTTTGTTCATTCAGATGGCTCGCACGGCGATTGGTAATACCAGCACCACAACACATGTGATCGACGAAGATTAACGAAAGGTATATTCATGCGACACAGTCCTCGTAACAAAGGGTTGGCTCTCACTCTCGCCGGTGGGTTAACGCTGGCGGCGGCGCTCAGCGGGTGTGCGGCGGCGGACGAGTCTAGTGACGGACGAACTGTCCTCACGATCCAGGGGTGGAAGGGCGGGGGGTCACAGCCCGCCAACATGGAACAAATCAACGCTGCCTTTGAGGCCGCGCACCCCGACATTGACGTTCAGTTTGAGTTTGTTCCGGCAAACGATGCGTACCTTCAGAAGGTGCAGCCCGAGTTTCTCGCCGGCAACGCACCAGACATCGTGATGACTGACGTCACCAAGATTCCGGATTGGAGTCGAGCTGGCTACCTGATGGATCTTTCAGATCAGTCCTGGGTGGCCGATGTTGACCCCGCAGCGCTTCCCTCGATCGAAGTTGGCGGCACCGTGTACGCCCAGCCGATGGAGTCAATTGCTGAGGGCGTTTATGTCAATCTCGACCTTCTCGAGCAGGCAGGAATTTCGGAGCCTCCTACGTCTTGGCCACGGTTCCAGAAGGACCTCAAGACGCTCGAAGCTGCCGGGATTGATCCCATTGCGCTGCCGAACAAAGCAGGAGACACGGGGCAAATGTCGCTCAACGGCGTCGCATCTACGCTGATCTATCAGCAGAATAAGCAATGGGATGCTGACTTCCTCGACGGCGATGCAAGCTTTACCGAGTGGGGCGACGCCGTCGACCAGCTCATGTATCTGCAAGACGAGGGGTATGTCGATTACAAGGAGTCGCTCGGCGTCGACGAATGGTCACAAGGACTGACGGACTTCGCTTCCGGTAAGTACGCATTCTGGTTCCAAGGAGCCTGGAATCTCGATGCTGTTCAAGAGGCTGGGGCGACGAATATTGCCTTCATGCCGTGGCCGGCATCGGAGAACCCTGATGAATCCAGCGTAGGCATCATCTCAGGTACCTCGTGGTCGATCAATGCTGAGGCTAAGCAGCCTGATGCGGCAAAGACTTACTTGGACTTCTGGGCCGACCCCGAGAATGCTGCGCCCTATCTTGAGATCGAGCATGCCATCAGCCCTTGGGTTGGTGCCGCTAACCCAGACGACGAAGTCTCCGCGCTTGTTACTGAGGCGTACAACGATGGCCGTTACCACTTCTTGCCGCGTGAATCGTGGCTGAGCGCCGAAGGTAACAAGGCGATGAAGTCGAAAATTCAGGCATACATGCTTGGACAGTACTCAAATCAAAAAGAGTTCCTTGAGGATCTCGATAAGGCACTCCGCCCTTCCGAGTAGGAACCGTAGCCGCGCGGGGAAGGACAGAGTCCTTCCCCGCCCAACTGATTGGGATGCCCCTTGATTTCTCGACACCCCCGCAAGGCCGTGCTGTACCTCGCGCCGGTTCTGCTTGTGTACTTCGTCGTCATTATTTACCCGCTGATCAGTAGCGTTCAACTCAGCTTTATGGATAGCCCTGCGGGGAAAGCCGGAGACTTTGTGGGGTTTGCGAACTACGTCAAGATGTTCCAAGACCCTCAGGTGATGGACGCGTTGATCCGCACTCTGGCATACGCCGCTGTCGTTGTCGTGTTCCAGAACGGTATCGGCTTAGCTCTGGCACGGGCTCTCTACACTCGGCCACGTCAACAACGCGTGTATAGCGTGCTGTTGCTGTTGCCTATGTTGATTTCTCCACTGATGGCCGCTTTCATTTGGTCATCATTCTTTTCGCCCGATGGCGCTATCAACTCGGCGCTGCGCGCGGTGGGCCTCGATGCACTCACGCGTGTGTGGTTGGGAGATCCCAGCACCGCGCTGTGGGCTATCGCGGTCGTCAACGTGTGGATGTTCGCAGGCTTTTCGTGCGCCATCTTTTACGCAGGATATATGAACCTTCCCTCGGAGCTGCTTGACGCAGCTCGCGTCGATGGTGCGGGAGGGTGGCGCCGGTTCGGCTGGATCGAGTGGCCACTGCTGGCACCGTCCCTTACCGTCAACGTGACCTTGTCGATGATCGGCTCGCTTAAGGTCTTTGAGTATCCACTCGTCATGACCAACGGTGGACCTGCAGAATCTACAACCACACTGACGCTACTCATTTATCAAAAGATCTTCGGCGGCCAGGGCGACTTCTCGTACGGAGTCTCCATCGCAGTACTGCTACTCATCGTCATCATTGTGCTCACAAGCATCGTCAACGCCGTTATGCGGCGCCGCGAGGAAAGGATCTAACGATGGCTACTAAGGTCGACACTCCGGCTAGCTCAACGCTCGGGAATCCGAACCATCGCCAACCAACCACGCGGAAAGCCAAGCCCAAACGTTCTGTAGGCAAGGTAATTGCCGATGTCGTGCTCCTGTTGGCCGTGCTCGCAATTTTCGCGCCACTCTTGTTGACGGTCTTCGCTTCGCTCCGCACTCCAGCTGCTCTCGCGCAGAACCCGCTCGGGCTTCCGCTGCAGCCCACGCTCGACAACTTCGTCGCTGCATTCGGCAACATGAATTACTTGGTGAGTTTGGGAAACACTATTGTGATTCTGTTCTTCTCGGTCATTCTCATTGTGGGGCTCGGGGCGCTGGCGGCGTACCCGATAGCGCGAGTATCGCGCAAGTGGACCGCCGGGGTTTATCGCCTCTTCATTCTCGGAATGACTTTGCCGGTATTCGTCATCATCGGACCTCTCTATCTCCTGCAGCGAGATCTTCACCTGTTGGATACCCGCACCGGTGTGGTTCTGACCTACATGGGGTTGTTCCTCCCCGTCGCGATCTTCTTCTACACGAGCTTCCTGCGTCAGATTCCCTTGGAGATGGAAGAAGCCGCTGAGCTCGACGGCGCAGGGACTTTCCGTATTTTTTGGACCATCGTGTTTCCCCTGATGCGGCCGATCACGGCAACCCTCATGATCTACCTCGCCCTGCATGTGTGGAACGACCTCGTGGTGCCTCTCGTTTTCTTGAGCTCGGCAGAAAAACGGACAGTGATGGTGAATGCCTATGCCTTTATTGACCCCTACACGGTGGCGCCAACCGAGCTGTTTCCCGCCGCGATACTGGGCGTACTGCCACTCATTCTCGTATTCGCCTTCATGCAGCGACGGGTTGTTCAGGGACTGACGTTGGGTGCCGGTAAGTGATTCCACGGGTTGCGATCGTTACCGGGGCCGGCGGGGCTATCGGTAGCGCGACCGTCCGCGAACTCGTCGCTCTCGGACTCCACGTGGTCGCAGCCGACCTTCGCCTTCAGCACATGATCGAGGTGCTCAGTGATCTCGATTCAGCGTCGGTGACCATGCTGGAAGCGAACGTCACGCACGCGAAGGATCTCGATACGGTCGTGGGGCGAGCGCGCGAGAGCGGCGCGATTACAACTCTGGTCAACGCGGCAGGTCGCACCGATCGCGGCGCGTTGACGGAGATTTCTGACGACGACTGGGACGACACTTTCGATTTGTGTCTGCGTGCGGCCATGAGACTCACGAGGCGAGTGCTTCCCGATCTGGTTGCGAATGCACCAAGTGCGATCGTCAATATTGCGTCAATCCATCAGAAAGTGCTTGCTCCGAGGCTGCCGGCGTACTCTGCTGCGAAAGCGGGGCTCGTCGCTCTGACGCAACAGCTGGCCGTTGACTACGGCCGTCTCGGGGTACGCGCCAACGTTGTATCTCCTGGATTCATCGCCACGACCGCCGAGACCGACACGGCAAACAATGACCTGCTTTTGCGGGAGCTTGTGCGGGCAACACCGTCACCGCGTGGAGGGGTACCGACTGACGTGGCGAGCGCAATCGGATACCTGGTGGGAGCGAACGCCGGGTTCATTAACGGTGCCGAGCTCGTCATTGATGGTGGAGCTTCACTTGTGCACTCTCTCAGCTTGTCAAAAACGGAACTTGAATGGCGTGCGCCTGAACTGCGTGACGCCGCGGAAATGGATGAACAGTGATCACTTTCTCTGGGGTCGTGCCGGTGCTACCCACGCCGTTCTTGCCAAACGGGGACGTCGATCACGACTCGTTTCGCGCCGTGCTTCAGCACGTCTGCGCCGCTGGAGTTCGAGGCGTAATGTTTCCCGGCTTTGCCTCAGAGTTCTACAAGTTGAGTTATCCAGAGCGTCAGCAGTTGATCCACGAAGTGATCGATGGTGCAAGAAAGGCCGGAGTGTCCTCGATCATCGCTGTGCAAGCCCACTCCACACGAATCGCGATCGAGGAGGCGCGGGATTGTGTTCGACAGGGGGCTGCGGCGATCAACCTATTGCCTCCACAGTTCATGGCGCCGAGTGCTACGGCGATCATTGAGCACTGTTCGGCCATACTCGCTGCGATTCCCGAAACTCCGGTGATTCTTCAGTATGCGCCGACGGCGACCGCGCCGATATCGACAGAGGCTATCGTGGCGCTCGCTTCCCAACATCCAAATCTTGTCGCAGTAAAAGTCGAGTCTCGGCCGCCGTACGCACTGATCGACGCCTTGTCGAACGCAGAGAAAGCGGTGCCATGTTTCGCCGGTAGTGGCGGACTGTTCATGCTCGACTCGTTGCGGCTGGGTGCAGTCGGCGTGCAACCAGGTTCAGGCTTCGTAGAGATCTATCAAGGGATCTATGACGCGTGGACCGAGGGGCGCGAGTCGGAAGCGCGGGACATCTACCTGCGACTTCTGCACTATTTGGTCGGCTGGGCAAACGAGCAAGAGCGCATGGTTGCGATCGAGAAGACGATTGCACAACGGCGCGGGCTCATCGCCAACTCGCTCTGCCGAACACCCCATCGCGAGCTGACAGCTGTGGAGTTCGACAGTGTTGACAGGTTCATGCAGGAGTTTTCCGAGTTTTTTGAAGGGCAAGAGTAATGGTTCGAATCACAGAAGTTCGTGGCTATGTGGTGAAGGTCGACCAAAGCTATTTCAATGGCAATGACGGCATCGACATTCCCGGGCAACGAGGAGACTATGTGCGTCACAAGGAGTATCGGTCCTCGTACTCGACGAAGTCGGAAACTTTCCTCGTGCGCATTACAGCAGACGATGGCACCTACGGTTGGGGCGAAGCGCAAGCCCCTTTAGTGCCAGAGGTAGCGTCGGAGATTGTTAAGCGCCTCTTGGGGCCCTTTCTGCTCGATAGGGATCCCTTTGATTCCAACGCAATTTGGCTCGACAACTATGACGCGATGCGAGAGCGCGGTCACTTCAACGGCTACCACCTTGATGCGGTTGCGGCATGCGACATTGCGCTGTGGGATCTCAAAGGAAAGCTCTCGGATCAATCGATCACCAACATGCTGGGCGGGAAGTACCGAGAGCAGGTTCCGTGCTACGTATCAGGGCTGTCAGCTCACGACGATGTAAGCCGGGCGGAGCGTGCAAAGAAATGGGCGGATGAAGGCTTCACCAATTTCAAACTTCCGCTCGGCGGTGGTGTCGACGCCGACATCCGCTCCTTTGCCGCCGTTCGCGACGCACTTGGTGCTGAAGCGACAATCAATATTGATGCACACTGGCGGTACACCGTGCCCGAAGCGATCACTCTTGGCCACGCTCTGGAGGCCTACGATCTTGGTTTCTTCGAAGCTCCGGTGGCGCCAGAAGACAGCCTCGGGCAAGCCGAGGTCACCCAGGCTCTATCAGCAGCGGTGGCAATTGGAGAAGAACTGCGCACTCGCTACGACTTCCGAGACCGCCTCGTCAAACGTTCTGCCGACGTTCTGCAGCCCGACGTCGGTCGGATGGGGATCACTGAAGCCGCGGGGGTCACCGCTCTCGCTGAAGCATTCCATGTACCCGTAGCACTCCATTTGGGCGTCGGATTAGGAATCTACATTGCTGCTGGCATCCAAGTGGCGGCGGCCACTCGAAATCTCTTGACAATGGAATATCAACCGGGACAGTTCATCATGGGCAACAGACTGTTGGTTGAGCCTGTGGAATGCGCGGGTGGGTTCTATTCGATACCGGAGGGCCCCGGCCTCGGCGTCGACGTCGATATCGACGTTGTCAGCACTTTCGCCACAGACTCTTTCGTTCTCACCGAGGCAGATTTCGCTGCGTAATGGAAAGAGACAGGCCCGCGGCAACGTTACCGGCAACCCGCGAATGGGAGTCGATTGGTCCCTGCGCCGAGTTCGGTGAAGGTCCCGTGTGGGACCCCAGCCGCGGAGTGCTCTGGTGGGTGGATATTCCGGCTGGCGCAGTGCATGCGACGGACCCGGTGCGCGACACTACACAGACCCTTCAGCTCGAGGCGCCCGTTTCAGCGGTCTGGCCCGCAGCGGATGGAAGAATCGTCGTGGCCACGGGCCTCCGGATTCTTCTGGTGGACCCGCACACGAAGCAATCCGACATCCTCGCTCAGGTCAGCGCGCCCGAGTCAATGCGTCTTAACGACGGCGGGGTGTCGCCGACGGGAGATTTATGGGTCGGAACGATGACCGTTCCCCCCAGCGAGAGCGCCCCCGGCAGTTTCTGGCGCATCACCGCCGGCGGAACCGCCGACCTCATGATCGATGGTGTTGCGCTGGCGAATGGAATCGCGTGGAGCCCAGCAGGTGACCTCCTGTACGTTGCAGACACCTTGGCCGGCACAATCGATTGCTACCCGGTGACGGAAAGTGGGCTCGGTGAACGGCGCAGTTTTGTTCAGATTGATGCACGGGATGGTGCGCCTGACGGGATCACGACCGATGTCGAGGGTGCTGTGTGGGTGGCGCTCGCTCGCGGGGGAGCGCTAAGGCGCTACCTCCCCAACGGAGCGCTCGACAGAATCATCGCTGTACCGACTCAGTCCCCGACCAGTTGCGTGTTCGGCGGTGCGACTTTGCAAACACTATTTGTCACAACCGCAGGGGCCCCCCACGATCAATCGGCGCAGGCAGGCCACGTCTTGTCGCTCGACGTCGGTGTTTCGGGGCTAGCGCCGAAAGAACTGCGGCTCGACCGTAGCTCAAGCGAGTATCCATCACAATGAATGAGGGCACAATGCATAAGTTTTATGTCGGCGGCGAACTCGTCGCAGGAACACAAACACACGACGTTATCTCTCCAGCAACCGGCCTGACAGTGGCGACCTTGGCATGGGCTACCGCGGACGATGCTCGCGCGGCGCTCGCCAGCGCGCAGGCTTCGGCGTCAGCGTGGGGGCAGATGCCCACCACGGAACGGGTCGAATGGATGAACCGCTTGCGCGATGCGGTCATCAGTGCGGAACAGGAGCTGCGCGAGGCGGTGTGTGCGGAGTCAGGCAAAACGTGGGAGAACACCGCCGATGACTATCAGCTGCTGATAGATGCTCTTGCGTTCTATGCGGATGCTGTGCAGTCGATGCAGCCTCTGCAGTTGCCCGACGTGGCCGGTACCCACCAGCACGAGATGGTTCGAGAACCGATTGGCGTGGTCGTCGCTTTTGTCGCGTGGAATTTTCCACTGCTCAATATTGCCTACAAACTGGGGCCGGCAATGGCGGCCGGGTGCCCCATCGTGATCAAACCATCCGCTAAAACGCCCCTGTCTGCATACATTCTCGGAAGGTTGTGTGCAGAAGTGGGGCTCCCATCCGGGGTCGTCAATATTATTAGCGGTGACGACGCCGTCGTAGGAGATGCGTTATCGGCCAGCACGATTCCGGCGCTCATCACGCTGATCGGATCGAACGAGACCGCCCAGCATGTTATGCGGGTTGGATCGACATCGATCAAGCGCTACTCGCTCGAACTTGGCGGCAATGCTCCAGCGATTGTGTTCGCCGATGCGGATCTCGATACCGCAGCTCAGGTCATTAGCTCCCTTAAATTTGCGAACGCCGGTCAGATCTGTGTGGCACCCAACCGCGTTTTCGTACACGAAACAGTCGCACACCAGCTGATCGATCGTCTGGTCGCGCGCGCCGCAGCGGTCAGAGTAGGAACAGGGAAGCCCGGCGAAGTTGATATGGGGCCGCTGATCGATACGGCCGCGGCTAGCCGTGTGGCAACGCTTGTTCGCGAAGCAGAAGCGGCCGGGGCGGTGGTTGTCAGTGGCGGGAGCGTGCCGGCGGGTGCCGCTACCGAAGCGTTTCTTGAACCGACGGTGGTCGTCGGCGTGGACGCGAATATGCGTATTTCTACTGAAGAAATATTTGGGCCAGTCATTGCCATCCGGGTTTTCAGCGACAATGACGATCCAGTGGCTTGGGCCAACGAGACCGATGCTGGACTGAGCTCATTCGTATTTACCGCCGATCCTGCTCGCGCGGCGAACGTTGCGCAGCAGCTTCGCTTCGGCGAAGTGCATATCAATGGGGTTAAGTATGCAATTGAGCTGCCTCATGGCGGAATCAAGCAATCAGGCGTTGGTCATGATTGTTCGGTGTTGGCGCTTGATGACTATCTCGTTTACAAACGAGTTACTCGTCCGGTAGCGAGTGAAGAGTTGAGGGCCGTCTAGTGCGCATTACACAAGTCATCAGTCATGTACTTCAGTACGACCTCGACAATGAGCTTGGGTACTCGCAACAGTATTACGCGAAGCGCAGCGCTCACATAGTGGAGATTCAGACCGATGAGGGCATCACGGGCTGGGGCGAATGTTTCGGGCCCGGAAATGTGGCTTTAGCCAACAAGGTCATCGTGGAGCGGGTGATTCAGCCGATGATCGTGGGTGAGGATCCGCTCGACCGCGAGGTGCTGTGGCATCGGGTCTATAACCTGTTGCGCGATCACGGCCAGAAGGGTATGCCGATTCAGGCGCTTTCCGGCGTTGACATTGCTCTGTGGGATTTGTTCGGGAAGGCCACTGAGCAGCCACTCTACAAATTACTCGGCGGAGCTTTTCGAGAGCAGATCCCCGTTTATGGCTACGGCATGATGCTGACTCGAGGTGATGGCCTTGCTGAAAGGATGGCAGACGAAGCGGCCGAGATTAGGGCTTCGGGCTACGCAGCCACCAAAATGAAGATCGGCATGGGTGTGCGCAAAGACATCGCTCTGGTCGCTGCCGTTCGAGATGCTGTGGGTGCGGACTTTCCGTTGATGGTCGATGCGAACCACTGTTATGACGTCAATGATGCAATGACGGTCGGTCGGGAGCTTTCGGCGATGGGGGTGGAATGGTTCGAAGAGCCGGTGGCTCCAGAGGATCGCGAGGGCTACCGACGACTTCGCGACACGCTCGACGTCAACATTGCGGGAGGCGAAGCGGAATTCACCCGCTGGGGCTGGCGCGATCTATTGGATGCGCAGTGCGTTGACATTGCCCAGCCGGAAGTGTGTGCACTCGGGGGGATCACTGAGTATCTGAAAGTGCGGGCGCTGGCCCATTCGCGCTTTGTGCCGGTCGTCAACCATGTTTGGGGTTCGGCGGTAGCGATTGCGACAAATATACATTTGCTGTTGACGATGCCCGACCTCCCTGGGGCGATGTTCCCCAAACAGCCGTTGCTTGAGTTCGATACCACACCGAATCGCTTTCGCGACGATCTTGCGCTCAATCGCCTTGACGTTCAGGAGACGGTGAGGGCAACTGGTTTTGTTTCTGCGCCCACAGGATTCGGCATTGGAGTCGACGTCGATCGGGGCTTTCTGAGCCACTACGAGGTGAGCTAACTCCACGATGGTTCAGCGTGAGAAGTGGCATGGGCAGTCTGCAGTGCGGCTGGAATCTGATCGTGTGTCGGTGGTCGTTCTTCCTGAGCGCGGCGCGAAGATCGCATCCTTGATGAATGCCCACGGCTACGAGTGGTTGGCGCAGCCAGCATCCGGCGCTCTCGTGGCTGCACGTCGAGGTGATGTTTTTCCGGATGCCGAAATGTGTGGTTGGGACGAAATGTTTCCGACGCTCAAGTCAGAGGGACTACCGGATCATGGGGAAGTGTGGGCGGAGCCGTGGGCGGTGCTCCGCGTAGATTCTCAGTCGATTGAAACAGAGTTTCGTGGAGTTAGTCGGCCCTATCTGCTCCGGCGTCGCCTTGAGCTCACCGACGCTGGGATCGTTCTGCGTTACTCTGCCACGGCGACGGCCAGTACCACTGCCGTGATGTGGGTAGCGCATCCGCAGTTCATCGCACCAGCAGGAACACAATTGGTGTTGCCTGAGGGGCCGGCTTTCGTCAGCCCGTCCGTAGATGGCACAAATGGAACACAACTAGACTCTCTCGTCGATCCGTTCGCCACTCTCGCGCGTGGTGAAGCGAGAAAGCTGTGGTTTCGTTCCGAATCTCAGCCGAGCATCATCGGTCTTCGCAACGCTCACGGCGATGGCCTGACCCTTCGTTGGAACAACGCGGAAGTGCCCTACTCAAGTGTGTGGCTCGATAACGCCTGCAAGTCTCGTGAACCCGTGGTTGCTATTGAACCGGCAACCGGATTTGGCGCCGATCTCATTACGGCTGCTGCTTCGGGGCGGGCGATGGAGCTGACGAGTACTGAGTGGCGGCACTGGTCAATCAGCGTGGACTTCAGTTACGGGGGCTCCAATGAGTCGTAGCGACCTGCCATTGTTGGCGATTACAGGGGGGCTGGGGCGTGTCGCTCGAGTGCTTGCGCCGCTGAGCGAAAGCTGGCGGGTTCGCGCGATCGATCGAGTAGCTCCGGCATCGGGTGTCGAGCCCGGGTGGGATGAACTCGCGATTGGTGAGCTCTCTGACCTTTCTTTTGTGGAAACAGCACTCGCGGGGGTAAACGCGGTGCTGCACCTCGCAGCCAACGCCAGCCCGACATCCCCCTGGGAGGTTGCCTCAACAAACGTGACGCTGACCGACACCGTCCTTGAGGTCGCGGCGCGCGCAGGAGTTTCGAGGGTAGTTGTGGCGAGTTCAGTTCATGCCAGCGGGGGAGCGCACCGTGCTGGTGAACGAGCCATCGCCACTGATGGAGCTGCGTGGCCGTGTTGTGCGTATGGTGCCAGCAAGGTCGCTACTGAGGCGCTCGCTCGAGTGTTCGCTGATGCGACAGGAATACCAACTGCGTGTCTCCGATTCGGGCTCACCGGTTGGGAGCTGTCAGCGAAAGAGCACGCGGCAAGCTGGCTTGGTGACCGCGATGCTGTCGCCCTCGTTGGTGAGGTTCTCGCGTCGCGCCAGTCTTTCGGTATCTACAATGTGGTTTCTCGCTATGCGTCACAGTTTTGGAGTGTCGAGAATGCGCGCACCGAGCTAGGGTGGACTCCTCGTCAGGAGCTGCCCTGCGACATCAGCGATCTACCTTTCGCGACCTGGGCACCGTGTCGTCTCTTCGCTCTGGATGAGTCGGTCGCTACGGCAAGCATCGAATAACGCAGTCTCTGCTTTCCGCGGCGAGCTGTGTAAAATGTGCGGCCTCGAGGCCGACTAGGTTCTCAACAAACCTGAGTGCGGCAACGCTGACGTATGACGCGCATGGCAACACGACCAGGTTGGCTGATCAGCAACTGTTCTATGACGCCGCGGATCGGCATGTGAAGACGGTGTTGGATGACGGCACCGAGATCAAGTATGTGCGGGATGCGACGGGGCGGATTGTTCAGCGCAGTTCCCAAGCGCCGGGCGCGGATGCGGAGGTTATCCGTTACACGTTCAGCGCTGGTGGCATGTTCGGTGTGTTGGATGGCGCTGGTGCGTTGATCGAGGAGACTCTGTCGTTGCCGGGCGGAGTGAGTGTGTCACTACCCGTAGGGGCGGATGCAAAGTGGTCGTACCCGAACCTGCACGGTGACTCGATCATCCTCACCGACCATGTTGGTGCTCGGGTTGGTGCGCGGGCCGCTTTTGATCCGTTCGGGCAACCGATCGACCCGGTCACCGGCGACATCGGCACAGAGGTTGCGGACGACGCGGTCACGGACACCTCGCCGGGAGATGCAGACTATGCGTTCGTAGGTCAGCACCGAAAACTGTATGAACACCAAGGGTCGATCGCGACGATCGAGATGGGTGCCAGGCAGTATGTTGCCGGGCTGGGCAGGTTCTTAGAGGTAGACCCTGTTGAGGGTGGGGTGACGAATGCTTATGACTATCCGGCTGACCCGATCAACAAACTCGACCTGAGCGGGCGTTGTTCTTGGGATGCAGATTGCGGTGGCTCTGAGGAGGACTTTGCGCAGACTTGTGGGAGTTGGACGGGGTATCGGGCCTGCGAACCTCACGATCCCACGACCGAAGAAGAATGGGGTTATGCACTGAACGCAGCGACGGTGCTGGCTATTGCAATTCCCGGTGTTGCTCTTGTGGGGGCAACGAGAGCAACGGTTAGCGGAGCTATCAGAGCGGCTAGAGTCTCGCCGAGCGTAGGCGCGGCAGCAATGCGCTCGAAAG
Source organism: Salinibacterium sp. 10G20-15 (assembly GCF_057365065.1). Lineage (NCBI taxonomy): Bacteria > Bacillati > Actinomycetota > Actinomycetes > Micrococcales > Microbacteriaceae > Salinibacterium > Salinibacterium sp. 10G20-15. The sequence continues at coordinate 553,616 of NZ_CP195118.1, read as the reverse complement.
TTATCGGCGCAGACAGCCGGTTAGTGGGAAATTATTCGTTCGGTACCGTGGGAACCCCCGCGAAGCCGGGTGGGCTCTTGAACAGGCAGGGCAACGCGATAAAGATAGGCTGGAGCGCGCATCGAGGGCGAGCAGTCTTTAGGATTTCATCGAAATATATCAAATCCTCGCCTGGAGTGCGCATGGGCCACATCGACATTTTGAGAAGGGGACCCAGACTATGGTGAGTGTCTCCTACGAACTAGCCCGCAAGATCGCTACCGAGGTAGTGAGTAGAGTGAATGCGCGCTTCCCAGAGGTTCGCGTGGATGTTCACGGACCTACTGAGCTGGCACATGGAGTATTCGTTGTGATCAGCCCTGTGGACCCGCGCGCCGTCGATGCGGAAGTTTTCGTAGCCTACGATGGTACGTATTTGCTGAATGCCGGTCCCAGCTTTTGCATTGAAAGTGACGACTTTAGCGGAAACTTAGCAGATGTGGCGGGCCAGATCTTCGCTCAACTGGAAGCGTTCGGAACAGCAGGGATGGTTGAGGTCAGGCGCCTCAAGTGGCTGGGCCCTATTTCGCCTACTTGGATCGGTAGACCCGGTATTGACGATTACATCGACGAGGCACTACTGTCGCGATCCGCAACAGTAGTTCGGTCTTGGCGCCCCTGGATCTAGTCGAGGGCGGACAGCGGACTCGTGGGTGGAGGATCTTGGGCGGTTTGCTTTTTTCGAGACGCTGACTTGAATGCCTTTAGGGAAGCCTCACAAGACTGAGCACGACGTCGCTCCCTGTTCTGCAGGTTTCCCGCGCCCCGATTGTGGGCGCGGGGTATCGGTATCTGAAAGTGTTACGCGCCCGCAGCCGAGCGCCCAACCTCCACAGCAACCCCCGGCGGCGTCTCCACGAGCAACCCTGTCCCCGCGAACGCAGCTTTGAGGTCGGCACGGGTTTCGGTGAAGTGTTCCCAGCCTTCGGTGTGGAGGCCGACCACATGGTGAACGCCCAAGATGCGGGCGGCTTCTGCGGCATCCGCTGACGTCAAAGTGAGAGGGCCGTTGACGGCGGAGATGCGGGCAGCACCCGCGAACAGCACGGCGATGCTGATGTCGGGGTAGCGGTCGGCGATTTGCTGCACGAGCGGCAGGGAGGCGTTGTCGCCGCTGACGTAGATGGTGGGTTCGCCCCCGGCCTGCAGCACGAAACCGGTGACCGGGCCGACGCGGGCCTCAGAACCGGGAGGACCATGCAGGGCCGGCACTGCGGTGACGGTCACAGCACCGACTTCGCGGGATTCCCACGAGTCGAGACCGACAACACCGCCGCCGAAGAGGTCAGAGCCCGCCTTCATGGTGCTGATTGTCAGCACGCCGGTGGCGAGAAGTTCGAGTCCCTCGTAGTCGAGGTTGTCTTGGTGTTCGTGATGCGACAGCAACACCAGATCGACAGTGCCAACATCCGCTCGGCTCAGCGCCGGACCCGCCGTCTTCGTGAGCGGCACACCGCCCTCGTCGGGGTAAAGCTGCGGGGCATCGAATGTGGGATCAGTTACGATGCGCAATCCCGCATATTCGAGCAACGCGGTGGGGCCGCCAATGTAGGTCACGGTCAACTTCGACATACTCTGAGACTATGCCCAATCGTCTGGAATCTGCTGCGAGCCCGTACCTGAGATCACACGCCACCAATCCGGTGGACTGGTGGGAGTGGTCTGCCGAAGCTTTTGCCGAAGCGGAGCGCCGCGATGTACCTGTGCTCGTCTCCATCGGCTACTCCACCTGCCACTGGTGTCACGTGATGGCGCGGGAATCCTTCAGCGACCCCGTGTTGGCCGCCTACCTCAACGAGAACTTCGTGGCGATTAAAGTCGACCGCGAAGAGCACGCCGAAGTGGACTCCACCTATATGGCGGCGGCATCCGCCTTCACTCCCAATCTGGGCTGGCCGCTCAACGTGTTCGTCACGCCCGCGGGGCGAGCCTTCTTTGCCGGCACGTACTGGCCGCCGACCGCGGTGGGGCAGCATCCGGCATTCCGGCAAGTGCTTGAATCAGTGACGGAGGCGTGGACCGCGCGGCGTGAGCAAGTGGAGACCAGCGGGGCTGCGATTGCCCAGGCGCTTGCCCAGAGTCGTGCCGTCGAGAGTGAGCTCGTCGCCGACTTCGCGCCCGTAATCGATGCGCTCGCTGCCGCCGAAGATCTTGACCATGGCGGATTCGGCGACGCCCCCAAATTTCCGGTTACGCCGGTGCTGCGGTTCCTTCTCGATCGCGGCGCCCGCTCCGCCGAACACTCGCCCGAGGCATCCGGGCTCGCTGACCGCACGCTCACGGCGATGGCGGCATCCGCCCTGCGCGACCCGGTAGATGGCGGCTTCTTTCGCTACTCCACCCAAGCCGACTGGACCGACCCGCACTACGAACGCATGCTCTACGACAACGCCCAACTGCTCGCCGCCTACGCGCTCGCCGACTCGGCAGAGATCGCCACGGGCGTCGCCGAGTTCTTGCGCGACAAACTGCTGCTGCCCTCGGGAGCATTCGCATCAGGTCTCGACTCGGAAAGCACCGTCGACGGCAAACGAGTCGAAGGCTTCTACTATTCGCTGGATGCCGAGAGCCGCGCCCGCGTTGAAGCCCCGCCCCGCGACGACAAGATCCTCACCGGCTGGAACGGTCTCGCCATCGAAGCCCTTGCTCTCGCCGGCGCTCGTTATGGCAACGCCGAGTGGATCGCGCTGGCTCGCGGTGCCGCTGACTTTCTGCTGGCTGAGCACGTGGGTGTTGGCGGTGCGGGTTCGGACGCAGCGGTTGGGCGGCTCGTGCGCACCTCGATCGACGGCATCCTCTCCGAGGCGGCAGCAACCCTCGAAGACAGCGGGATGCTCGCTCAAGGCCTGCTCGAACTCTCGATCGCTACCGGCGAGGTCCGCTACGCGCTCGCCGCCCGTGACCTCGTCGACGGGGCGCTCGCAGCCGGAGCCGCGGGCTCGGGAAGCTCACCCTTCGGCCTCCCCGGCGGCAGCGATTCTGTGCTCGCCGCGCAGGGCCTCTCTACCGAGGCTGACATCAGTGACGGAGCCCACCCGAGCGGCCTCAGCGCCATGGCCGCCGCCGCTCACACCCTTTTCGCTCTCACCGGCGATGCCCAGTACCGGGATGCCGCCGAGGCGTCCATGAAGCTGGTCGGCCAACTCGCAGCCCAGCAACCGATCTCGTTCGGAACCGCCCTCACCCTCATGTCGGAGCTCGGTGCGCCGCTTCGCCAGCTCGTCGTCGTGACGGCGGATGGGGCGAACGCTGTTGTCCCCGACGCTGCAGCCGGTGCGGCTGGCGGCACCTCCGACGGAAGCGTCGCAACGGGCGGCGAGCTCACGAGTCTGGCCCGCACGTTGCACCGCGCTGGAGGCATTGGTGTTGCGGTCTCGCAGGCTCAGGCGGACGCTTTCGCGGCATCCGGTTTCGAGCTGTTTGCTGCCCGCACCGCGACCGGCGGCGAACCGACGGCGTATCTGTGTGAAGAGTTTGTGTGCCGCTTGCCGCTCACCGATGCGCCTGCGCTGCGAGCATTGCTGGGCGCGAACTAACGGTCGACAACGTCACGCGGGCGAGCTACAGAATTCCGAGCGCCTGCCGCACGTGCACGTATTGGGTGAGGAAGGCGCGCTCGTCGAGGCGTTTGCGGCGCATCCAGGAGGTCACTTCGCTGTTGCTTTTGCTCGCGTTGCAGGAGCCGCAGGCGGGCACAACATTGCCGACGGTATAGCTGCCGCCGCGCGAGATGGGCTGCACGCAATCTTTCTGAAGCGCAGCGTCGGTGGCGGTGCAATATGCGCAGCCGCCCCACTCGCGCTTGAGCTCTTCCCACTGCTCAGCGGTGAGGTTGTTGTCGGCGGCGTCAACCCGACGTTTGCGGCGTCGTGCCGCGCGAGCGCGTCGAGTCTGAGCCACAGCCATACCGCTAAGTTACTGCACCGCTGGCATACTGCCGCAGAGATTGGCGCGCGCCACGCAACGAACGCAACGACGGCGCGCAGGCCCCGCACCTACCGCGCCTAGCGCCCCGCGCGACGCGACGAGATAACCCCGGTGTCGAAGCCCATGAGGTTGAGCCCGCCGTTGAAGCGGGCGTGCTCCACCTTGAGGCAGCGGTCCATGACCACCGTGAGCCCTTGCGATTCGCCGTAGACGGCGGCTTCTTCGTTCCAGATGCCGAGCTGCACCCACACAGCCTTCGCCCCGATGGCGAGCACATCGTCGATCACGCTGGGGATGTCGCTGGCTTTGCGAAAGACATCCACAATGTCGGGCACTTCGGGCAACGATGCCAGATCGGGATACGCCTTTTCGCCGAGGATCGTGTCGGCGTTGGGGTTCACGAAGTACACGCGGTAGTTCGTCGACTGCAACAGATAGGTGCCCACGAAATAGCTCGAACGCGAGGGATTGGGGGAGGCCCCTACGATCGCGATCGACTTCGCACCGCGCAGGATGGCGGCACGCTTTTTGGCATCCGGCCCCACCCAGGTTCGCTGCGACTTGAGCAGTTTGGCGAGCGGCGAGCTCGCGGGCAGGTCGCACGTGAGCCCATTGCTGAGCTGGGTGGTCTGCAGTTCTTCGGTCGACATCTTTAGCCCTTCATCGCTGCGGTTAGCGCCTGATCGAGGTCGGCGATGATGTCTTCGGGATCTTCAATTCCCACGCTGATGCGCACGACACCGGGCAGTACGCCGGCATCGGTGAGCTGCTGCTCGGTGAGCTGCGCGTGCGTCGTCGACGCGGGATGAATCACGAGCGTTTTCGCATCACCAATGTTGGCGAGGTGGCTGGCTAGCTCAACGCTTTCGATGAACTTTTGGCCGACAGCGCGGCTGCTCTGGGTTGCCGATCCGCGCACCTCAAACGAGAACACCGAGCCAGCGCCCTTCGGCAGGTACTTCTGCGCGCGGTCGAAATGTGGATGCCCCGGCAGTCCCGCCCAGTACACGGTCTCGACCCGTGAATCGGCTTCGAGCCACTCGGCAACGGTGCGCGCGTTGTCGACGTGGGCTTGCATCCGAAAGGGAAGAGTTTCGACGCCGGTCGCGAGTAGCCAGGCCGAGTGCGGCGACAGGGCGGGCCCGATGTCGCGTAGCTGCTCTGCGCGCAAGCGAGTGAGGAAGGCGTATTCACCAAAGTTGCCGCTCCAGTTGAGACCGCCATAGCTGGGCACCGGCTCATCGAAGAGGGGGAAACGGTCGGTGGCCCAGTCGAAGCGACCGCTCTCCACCACCACGCCGCCGAGGGTTGTGCCCGCGCCGCCCAAGAACTTTGTGGCCGAGTGCGTGACGACATCGGCGCCCCACTCAATCGGGCGGTTCAGGTACGGCGTCGCGACCGTTGAGTCGATGATGAGCGGCAGATTGTGAGCATGAGCGACCTCCGCCAAACCCTCAATGTCGGCAATCTCGCCCGACGGGTTCGCAATGGTCTCCGCAAAAATCAGCTTGGTCTTGTCAGTGATGGCCGCTGCATAGTCTTCGGGGTCGGCGGAGCGCACGAACGTTGTCTCCACCCCAAAACGACGCAGCGTGACATCCAACTGCGTGATGGAACCGCCATAGAGATTGGCGCTCGACACAATGTGATCGCCGGCACCAGCGAGCGACGCGAAGGTGATGAACTGCGCGCTCAGCCCACTACCGGTGGCAACGGCACCGAGTCCGCCCTCGAGCGACGCAACTCGTTCCTCGAAACTTGCGACCGTCGGGTTAGCAAGCCGGGAATAGATGTTGCCGTACTTCTGCAGCGCGAAGCGGGCGGCGGCATCCGCGGTGTCATCAAAGACGTACGCGCTCGTCTGGTAAATCGGCAGGGCGCGAGAGCCCGCAGTCGCATCGGGGATGTTGCCCGCGTGAATTGCGCGCGTGCGAAAACCATAGTTGCGGTCGGAACCACTCTGATCAGCCATAGCCACAGGCTACCCAAGCGGATGCCGCCTCAGGATTTGTGACGTAACAGAACGCCACGAAACGGCTGGCCTAGATCCAGGTCGGCAACCACCAGCGCAGGCGCAGCAGGTCGTAGTCGATGACCTGGCCGGTCCAGAGCGGCCAGAAGAACACGCTGACCGCGATCGCGACGACTAGGAATACCGCGACGACCCCGAGGCCGCTCGTTCGTCGATAGCGGTCGTCGTCGCGGCTGCCGAGGATCACCCCGAGTGCCGCCACGAGCGCCAAAATGAGGTACGGCTCGAACACGATTGTGTAGAACTGGAACACGGTGCGGTTCAGGTACAACAGCCACGGCAAGTAGCCGGCCGCGACGCCCATCAGAATGAAGCCGGTCTGCCACTGGCGGTAGCGAACCAAGCGATACACGAGGTACAACATGGCGGCGGTGGCGGCCCACCAGATGATCGGGTTGGCGATTCCAGAGATGGAGGCGCCGCAGGCATCCGCGAGACAGCCGTCGTCGCCGCGGGAGAGATTCTCATAAAACATGCTCGTGGGGCGGATGAGCAGCAGCCACGTCAACGGGTTCGCTTGGTAGGGGTGTGGTCGGGTTTCGCCCACGTGGTAGCTGTAGACGTTCGATTCGAAGTGCCACAGGCTTTGCAGGTCGAGAGGTACCCAACTGAGCATTCCTGTCCACGCGTTGCCGTCGGCTTCCGCCCAGTGGCGGTCATAGCTGTTATCGCTAACGAACCACCCGATCCACGTACTGAGGTACACGAGCAGCGCAATCGGCACGGTCAGCAGGAAGCTCACGGGGGCTTGCTTGAAGAGAGTGCCGGAACCCCAGAAGCTGATGCCGGCCAGGCGGCGAGCGAGGGCATCCACCACCAGACTGTAAACGGCGAAGGCCGCTAAGAAGTAGAGACCGTTCCACTTGACGGCGGCAGCGAGGCCGAACGCCACGGCGGCGAGCATGAGCCACGGTCGCCACCACAGCGCCGGGCCCCATTCGGTGCTCGCGCCGCGAAGCCCACGGCGACTGATCCACAGCGCCAGTCGGGTGGCCGAGTGCTCACGATCGAGCAACATGGCACCGACCCCGAGCAGAGCGAAGATCATGACGAAGTTGTCGAGCAAGGCGACGCGGCTCATGACAATCGCGTTGCCATCGATCGCCATCAGCAACCCGGCCAGCGTGGCGAGAAGCGTGGAGCCGAAGAGTTTCTTGGCGATCAGCATGAGCACAACGACCGCGAGAATGCCGACGAGGGCAGTCGCGATGCGCCAGCCGAACGGGTCTTCGCCGCCTCCCGGCAGCATGCCCAGACCAATCAACCACTTGCCGAGCGGTGGATGCACGACGAACGAGGGATCGTTCAGAAAGATGTTGACTTTGCCACTGTTGAACAGCGCATCCGCTTCGGCAGGCCACTGCGCTTCGTAGCCGAGGTTCACGAGCGTCCACGAATCCTTCACATAGAAGGTCTCATCAAAAACCAGCGACGACGGATGCCCGAGGCCCACCAGTCGCGTGAACACAGCGATCACCAGCACAATCGCCGGCCCCGCCCACCCGAGCCAGCGGCGGGTCAGCGGACTTCTCGCCGCCCACCAATCATCGAGGCGGGAACCCCCGGCGGTGGCGAAGTGGTGGCTGGCGGCAGGTGCGGAATTCGCATCCGAAGCCGCTCCAGCATCCGTAGCCGAACTCGCGGGAGAGTCGTTCGCCAGGATGGCGTCGAAGTCGCGCGGGTTCGTCTGGCTCACCCCGTAATGCTACTGAGGGAAGTCGTGAGCTGCTGACCGGATCGCAGGCTTCGGCGCGCCGCCCGGCGGGGACCACGGTAGAGCGCGGCTAGGGAGCAGTGTCTGCGTCATCCCAGCGACCGTTGGGGGTTCCGAAGGCTCGCCAGATCCAGTTGACAGCGGTTTCGGCGGGCGGACGCGGCTCCATCGCAAGCCACGCTTCGATAATTCCGAAGGTCGCCCCGGTAACGCTCGCACTTTCGATCTCGAGAGCCACACCTTCGAGTTGCTCGGTGCCGTGGTTAACGATGCCGTCGCGCACGATCTGCTTAAGACGAGCACGCATGCGAAAAGCCACGAGCGCCGAACCTCGGGGGCCGAGAGCGCTAGAGTACACGGCGGCGTTGGCGTCAATATGGCTGAGGTAGTCGCTGAGGGCGGGTGGGGCGACGTCGCTCTCGGGGTCGAGGTCGGCTAACTGGGCGCTGGCTTCCGCTGCCGCGGATTCGATAGCGAAGGCCAGCAGCGTCTCTTTATCGGTGTAGTGCTGGTAGAAGCTGCTGCGGTTAACTCCCGCCCGTTCGGCAATATCACCGACGGTGACTTCATCGAAGGGGCGCTCTTGAGTGAGGGCGAAGAGTGCCTGCTGCAGGCTGTGACGCGTGCGTTCGACTCGGGCATCCATTCTCTGATTGTCGCAGATGTCGAGGGCCACGTTGAAAGTTTTCCGACAACTGTTGGAAAACTCGCCAACTAGCAATACGATTGGCGCAGGCCCGATGAAGTGCTCGTTTTTGTGTTCTCAACGAGAGGTTCTCTTCAGCATGGCTGAACTCCTGTACCGACTGGGCCGACTCTCGGCTCGCCGCGCGTGGCTCTTCATCGTGAGCTGGATCGCCGTTCTCGGCCTTGCTGGCGGAGCCTTCGCGCTCTTCGGCGGCACCCTCTCGTCGACCATGACCATTCCTGGCACCGAAACCGAGCGCGTCGCCGATGAACTCACCGAACAACTCGGCAACGTGGGCGGAATCTCTGCCACGGTCGTGTTCAGTTCAGAGGACGGCAGCGCGCTGAGCGACTCCCAACGGAGTGAGATCACGGATGCTCTCGCCGACCTCACCTCGCAGAGCGATGTCAGCGCGGTCATCGACCCCTTCGAGACCGACGCTCAGCGTGACGAGCAAGCGCAACAGCTCGTGGACGGCCGCGAGCAGATTGACGCTGGCATGCAGCAACTCTCTGACGGCCAGGCGCAGCTTGACGCCGGCGTAGAGCAACAAGAAGCTGGCCAAGCCCAGTTGGACGCCGCGATTGAGCAAGCGAAGGCTGCCGGCTTCTATGATGCCTCCGCTGCTGAATTCGACGCCCAGCAAGCGCAGCTCGATGCCGGTAAGGCTCAGCTTGACGCGCAACAAGCCACTATCGACGAGAACACCGCGCTGATCCAAGAGCAAGAGCGTGAGCTCGGCTTTGGCGAGCGCCTCATGGATGCAGCCGCCAACATCAGCTTCGTCTCCGACGATGGTGCGACGGCTCTCGGTCTCATCACCTTCGACAGCGAACTCCTCGACCTCTCGGCGGAGACCAAGAGCGAGATCACCGAAAAGCTGGACAGTGTCGACATCGAGGGCGTGACGGTCGATTATTCGTCGACGCTGACGCTCTCCACTGATGGCTTGCTAGGTGTGGGTGAGATTATCGGTGTGCTGCTGGCTGGCGTCGTTCTGCTGGTGCTGTTCCGCTCGTTCTTGCCGGCAACGCTGCCGATCGTGTCGTCAATCATCGGTGTCGGTGTCGGCGTCGCAGGCTCGCTCGCCTTCTCCGGGGTAGTCGACATGACCTCCGTGACGCCGATTCTGGGTGTGATGCTCGGCCTCGCGGTCGGTATCGACTACACGCTCTTCATCGTGCAGCGTCACCGTCGCCAACTCGCGGCGGGCATGGAACTCCACGAGTCGATCGGTCTCGCCAACGGAACCTCGGGTAACGCCGTGCTGTTCGCCGGGTCGACGGTTCTCGTCGCGCTGCTCGCACTCAATGTGAGCGGCATCCCGTTCCTTGGCGTGATGGGTACTGTCGGCGCTGTCTGCGTTCTCATCTCGGTGCTGATCGCTGTGAGCCTCACTCCGGCCCTGTTGGCCCTGCTCGGCAAGCGCGTGCTTTCTCGCAAGGCGCGCGCCAACAGTGGCCACGAGTCGCACGTGCTTCCTCCGGCCCGCGCTATGCGCACCAGTCGTGCGGTAGTCATGCTCATTGTGGCAACGCTCGGGCTGTTGATCGTGGCGATTCCCGCGCTGTCGATGCGGTTGGGGCTTCCCGATGGATCGTCAGAACCCGCAGATTCCACGCAATACCGCACCTATACGACCATCGCCGAAGAGTTTGGGGCGGGCCAGAACGGCACCCTCCTTGTCACCGCGACTCTCCCCACCGGCGTCTCAGAAGAAAACGAGCTCGAAACTCAAGCCGACCTCGTTGACCAGCTACTCGCCTTCGATGACGTCGAAGCTGTCGCTCCCATCGGCGTCTCTGCCGATCGGGACTACTTCGCGTTCCAGCTCGTTCCAGTGGAGGGGCCCACGAGCGTGTCGACGGGCGAGCTCGTTCACGAGCTGCGCGATAGCTCTCCGCTAGCGGGAGACATCGAGCTCGGCGTTGCGGGCTCGGCCAGTGGCAACATCGACATCTCCGAGAACCTCGCTAACGTGCTGCCGCTGTACCTTGCGGTCGTCGTCGGCCTGTCGCTGATCATCCTGATTCTGGTGTTCCGCTCTCTTCTCGTGCCGGTCATCGCCACCGCGGGCTACGTGCTGTCGCTGTTGGCGGCCTTCGGCGCGATGGTTGCCGTGTACCAGTGGGGTTGGTTGGGCGCGCTCTTCGGCGTCACCGATCCGGGTCCGCTGCTGAACTTTGCCCCAATCATCATCATGGGCGTGCTGTTCGGCCTCGCGATGGACTACCAGCTCTTCCTCGTCTCGGGAATGCGCGAAGCGTACATTCACGGGGTGCCCGCTAGGGCCGCCGTGATGAGTGGGCTGCGCAGCGGTCGCGCCGTCGTCACGGCTGCCGCCATCATCATGATTGCCGTCTTCGGCGGCTTCGTCTTCTCGCACTTGGCGATCGTTCGCCCGCTCGGCTTCGGCCTCGCCATCGGCGTGCTCTTCGACGCTTTTGTCGTGCGGATGATGTTGGTCCCTTCGCTGATGCACCTGTTCGGCAAGTCGGTGTGGTGGTTGCCTCGCTGGCTCGACCGCATCCTGCCGAGCGTGGACGTAGAGGGCGCCGCGCTCGAGCGCAGCCACCCGATTCACCCCGTGGCTCCGGATGACGAGAGCAGCGACGCAGCACCGACTGCCCGTTAGCGCCCGGTTACACCTCACACCCGCGCTCGCGGCGTTTACTGCCCGGAGAAGCTTCGCTCTACAGCGGAGTCTCTTCGGGTAGTAGTGCGTTTGGCCCCGCCCCGGGTGCACCGGGGATGCGGGATGCCGCCCGCACCGCCCCAATGGAGGCTGCGATCACGAGCACGATGCCGACACCCTGGATGAGCGTGATGCTCTGGCCGAGCACGAAGAATCCCGCGCCCGTCGCGATGGCCGGAGCCAGTGCCATGAGCACCGAGAAGGCCGAGGCTGAAATGCGACGCAGCGCGATGAGTTCGAGGGCATAGGGAATCGCCGAGGAGCAAATAGCGACCGCGAGGCCGCGCACCAGAATTGACGGCTCGAGCAGCGTGCTACCCGCTTGAGCGATGCCGAAGGGGAGGCTGATGATCGCGCCGATTGCCATGGCGATGGCAAGGCCATCCAACCCGGCAAACACCTGCCCGGTCTTGCGCGACGCCAAAATGTAGCCGGCCCACGACACCGCGGCGGCAAGCGCGAAGGCAACACCGACCGGGTCGAGAGCGCCAACACTGCCGAGGCTCAGCAGGGCAACGCCGGCGAAGGCGAGCACTGCCCACAGCCACGCGCTAGCGCGGCGGGCAACAATGACGGAAAGAACGAGCGGGCCCAGCACCTCGATCGTCACGGTAGCGCCCAGGTCGACGCGCGAGAGAGCTTCGTAAAACAACAGGTTCATGCCGCCGAGCGAAATGCCAAAAATGAGGGCCATGAGCCACGCGCGCTTCGAGATGGCCCGCAGGTTGGGGCGCGCGATCGCGAGCAAAATTGCGGCCGAGAAGACGAGTCGCAGTGACACCATTCCGCCGGGCCCGACCTCGGGGAACAACAAGACGGCAACCGAGGCACCAACGTCTTGGAAGATGAGCCCAAAGACCACGAGCATTGCGGCGCCGAGAGGGGTTCCTCTCAAGGGCGGGGGAGTCGACATAGTGCAACACTACGACCTCAGTAAGGGTGCTTTGCGCACGTCAGATCGCGCCCGAAGGGGCCCGCGCCGCGCGCAGCGAGAGCGGGTGGGAGAATGGGGGAGTGATCATTCTTGCGGCGACTCCAATCGGCAATCTGGGCGACGCTTCTCAGCGTCTCATCGAGGCACTCACGAACGCCGAGGTGATCGCGAGCGAAGACACGAGAACGACCATCCATCTCATGCGCGCTTTGGGCATTGAGAACCGCCCGCGACTGCTTCCGCTGCACGAACACAATGAGTCGGAGAAGGCAACCGAGATCGTCGAGCTCGCCCGCGATGCCGATGTTCTTGTACTCAGCGACGCCGGGATGCCCGTCATCAGCGATCCGGGATTCCCCCTCGTTGCGGCAGCCGCCGCCGCCGGAGTCACCGTTACCGCTCTGCCCGGGCCGAGTGCCGTGCTCACCGCCCTCGCGGTATCGGGATTGCCCACCGACCGTTTCAGCTTCGAAGGCTTTCTGCCCCGCAAGGGACGGGTGTCGTACTTCCGTGGCCTTGCTCGCGAAGAACGCACGATGGTGTTCTTCGAGAGCCCCAACCGTCTGCCGGCGGCGCTCGCCGACCTCGCCACCGCGCTGGGCGATGACCGTCGCGTTGTCGTGTGCCGCGAACTCACCAAGATGTACGAAGAGGTCGCTCGCGGCACTGCTGCTGAGCTCGCCGAGAAGTTCAAAGATGGAGCCCGGGGCGAGATCTGTCTCGTGATCGAAGGCGCGGCCCCCGCGACATCCGATCTGCCGACAGCGGTCACCTACGTACTCTCACTCGTAGCCGATGGTTCCCGGCTAAAAGAAGCGGCAACCGAAGTGGCCGAGCAGACCGGTTTGAGCAAGCGTGAACTGTACGAAGCGGCTTTGCAGGCTAAGAAGAAGTAGCCCGCTCACCTAGCCCGACTAGACCTGAGCTTCGCACGCCATCTTCAACTCATGGTGGTCTTGAATCAAGGCTTTCTTGGTGACGCCGAGAAAGAGCAAACCGACCACGCTCATGAGCCGCGCCCCGAACGTGAGTGGCGTCATCGTGAAGCGATACTCGAGGCGCGTTCCGCCGTGACTGGGCATGAACAGGTACACGCTTTGGTAGTGCGTACCGTGTGATTGCGCGTCAACCGTGTACGACACATCCTGCTCGTAGTCGGTGACCCACATGACTTCGGTGGCCTCCCGGCCAGCGAACGTGCGCGTTTCGCGCCACTTCGTACCGAGCTTGAGTTGGGCTGGACCCTCGAGCACTTCTAGGGAGTTGATGCCGCTGAGATGAGCGGGAGCGTTGTCGAGGTCACAGAAAACTTCGAATACGCGCTCCACCGGGGCGTCAATGTGCACGCTCTCGGTGATCTTCATGAGGGCTCCCTTGTCCGTTATCGAGTCACGATGCTTTCGGTGAACGAGATGCAGCGTGCCCGGGGATCCAGCCTACGACGTTACGCGGCGACCGGCACCTGCGCCGCAGCGGGAGCGACGGCGTCGCTCTTCCGCACGAAGCGCTTGAGGGCGACCACGATCAGTGCCGTCACGACCATTCCCGCAATGATCGCGACAAGGAACATCGGGAAGGGGTTGATCGCGAAGAACACGAACACACCACCGTGCGGTGCCTGTGACGTGACGCCGAACGCCATGATGATGGCACCTGTTACCGCACTGCCGATCGCGCTGGCGGGGATCACGCGCAGCGGGTCAGCAGCAGCGAACGGGATGGCACCTTCGGAGATGAATGAAGCACCGAGCAACCACGCAGCCTTGCCGTTTTCCTTCTCGACGGGCGAGAAGAGGCGGCGAGCAAGAACGGTGGAGGCGAGAGCCATCGCGAGAGGAGCAACCATTCCGGATGCCATGACAGCGGCCATGATCATCCACGGTCCCTGATTGTCGATCGCACCCGCACCGAGGCCGGCAACCGCGAACGAGTACGCAACCTTGTTGACGGGGCCACCGAGGTCGAAGCCCATCATGGCTCCCAGAATGAGACCGAGAACGATGGCGGATGCCCCGTTCAGGCCGTTGAGGAAGTCGTTGAGGGCCACGGTGAGCGAAGCGATCGGCCCGCCAAGAATGAGCACCATGAGGCCGGAGGCGAAGATCGACGCGAGCAGCGGGATCACGACAACGGGCATGAGGCCACGGAACCACGCGGCGGTCTTGCGCTGAGCGAGCCAGTGAGCGGCAACACCCGCGAGGAGTCCACCGACGATACCGCCGAGGAAGCCGGCACCCATGAGGCCAGCTACCGCGCCGGCGGTGAAACCGGGAGCGATACCGGGGCGGTCAGCGATCGCGTAGGCGATGTAACCGGCAAGGGCGGGAACGAGGAAGCCCATCGAGGCGGCACCGACCTGGAAGGCCGCGGCGCCTAGATAGGCAGCAATGCCGCCCTCAGGCAGGTTCCACAGACTGTTCTCAAGAATGATGCTGCCCGCGGTCTCGGTGATGAGGTACCCACCGAGCAGGAAGCCGAGCGCGATCAACAGACCGCCACCGGCGACGAACGGAATCATGTAGCTCACACCGGTGAGCAGAGCGCGCTTGACGGTCTGGCCGAAGTGCTCGTCGCTCGTGCTGCTGGTGGCTTCGCTGGCCGCTCCGCCCCCGGCAACGCGCGTGGCGTTGGGGTCACTGGCGGCGGCAATGGCTTCCGCGATCATCGCATCGGGGGCGTCAATGCCGCGCTTGACGGGCGACTGCACGACAGCCTTGCCGGCGAAGCGAGCCTTGTCGCGAACATCCACATCAACAGCAAAGATGACAGCGGATGCAGCAGCAATCACCGCAGGATCAAGAGGCGTCGACCCCGACGAGCCCTGAGTCTCGACGTGGAGTTCTACGCCAGCACGCTCAGCGGCGGCGGCGAGTGAATCGGCTGCCATGTAGGTGTGGGCGATGCCGGTGGGGCACGCGGTGACGGCAATCAGCACGGGGCGAGCGGCGGCGTCCGCATTCGCATCCTGGGAAGGAGCTGCGGAAGCGGTCGCGGCGGCGGCAGCGCCGGCACCAGCGGCGGCACCGGCGGCGGCACCGGCGGCGGCGGGCGCGGCCTTTTCTTCGGGAGCGGTCGCCTGCTCCACGAGAGCAACGATCTCTTCGCGAGTCGCCGCAGCGCGCAGGCTGTCCACGAACTCGGGGTTCACGAGTGACCGCGCGAGAGCGGAGAGCACCGTGAGGTGTTCCTGGTCGGCGCCCGCGGGAGCAGCGATCAAGAAGATGAGGTCGGCGGGAGCATCCGTGGCACCAAAGTCAACGGCCGGCTTCAGGCGTGCCATGACGAGGGTTGCTTCGGTGACGGCTTCGGAACGGCAGTGAGGAATCGCGATACCGCCAGGAACTCCGGTATCGGTCAGCTGCTCACGAGCCCACGCGTCGTCAAAAAGTGATTCTGCAGCGGTGGCCCGGCCCTGTTCGGCGACGAGATTCGTCAGCGCACGGATGACGCCCGCGCGGTCGGTGCCGAGATCGGCATCCAACAACACGAGGTCGGGGGTGATGAGTTGCGACATTGCTTTCTCCTTGTAGGCAGCAGTTGGCGTGCTGAGGTTTATGGTGCGGTGGGGCGGCTGAGTAAGTGCACGTCAGCGGTGTGGGGGGTGGTGTTTTCGGGGCTCGGCATCGTGCTGCCGGGGAGGGCGGCGGCAGCGGCTCCGTGGGCGACAGCCTGGGCCAGTCGTCGTTCGGGGGCAGCACCGCGTTGGTCGGCCAAGAGGTAGCCGGCCAGGGAGGCGTCTCCTGCTCCGACGGTGCTTTTGGCAGCGACGGGAGGCATAGTGGCTCGCCAAGTTTCGTCGGCGGTCACGAGGAGTGCTCCGCGTGATCCGAGTGTGGCGAGTACGGCACGGCAGCCGCGAGCGACGAGGTTGAGAGCGGCGGCAGCGGCGGCATCCGGGTCGTCTTCAAAGGTGTCGGGAAGGCCGGTCATTTCGGCAAGCTCTTCAGCGTTGGGCTTGATGAGGTCAACCCCAACGCCTGATTCGATGAGGGCCTGCATCGGGGAACCCGAAGAATCGACGGCGATGCGCGGGCCGTGCCCGTCGGTGGCGGCGCGAATAGCGTGAACCACGCGAACGTAGAAGTCGCTGCTCAGCCCGGGAGGAAGCGAGCCGGCAAGAACAACCCACTCGGCCCGGCGGGCGTGCGAGACCACGAGATCAATCAGCGCAGCATCGTCGTCAGCGGTGAGCTGCGGACCAGGCTCGTTGATCTTGGTAGTCGTGCCATCGGGCTCGGTGATCGTCACATTGGAGCGCACACGACCCGCGATCGGCAGCCCAGCGGTCGGAGTGTGCTCGGCGCGCAGGGCAACGAGCATCGGGTCAGAAGAATCTCCGGGAAGCACCGCAATCGTGTCGAGTCCCGACGCAATGAGCGCTCGCGACACGTTGACGCCCTTGCCGCCGGGTTGCTCGCTGCTGGCCACCGAACGCTGCACTTCGCCGCGGTCGAGAGCGGAGTCGAGCTCGATCGTGCGATCGAGGCTCGGGTTGGCGGTGACGGTGACGATCATGCGATCACCGTTTCAACATCCGCGCGCTCGAGGGCAAGGGTGAGGTCATCGTCGGGGGAGTGATCGGTGATGATCGTGTCGACCTCCGAGAGCGAGGCGAAACTCATGAGGGTTTCGATGCCGAGCTTCGAGGCGTCGACGAGAGCGATGGCGCGACGCGAACCTCGAGTGAGCGCGCTCTTCACCGCGGCTTCGTCGGGGTCGGGCGTGCTGAAGCCGAAGTCGGCATGAACGCCGTTGGCACCCAGGAAGGCGATGTCGGGGCGGATGCCCGAGAGCTGAGCAAGGGTGGCGGAACCAACCGCAGCCCCCGTGATGCCGCGCAGGCGACCGCCGATGAGCTGAACCTCAATGTGCGGGTTCTCGCTCACGATCGCGGCGATGGAAATCGAGTTGGTGATGACCGTCAGTGAACCGGTGGATGCCGCGGGCTGCCAGTCGCGCAAGTGCTGAGCGAGGCGGCTGGTCGTGGTGCCCGAGTCGATGCTGATCGCGCCCGTGAAGGTGGACGGAATGAGGGACATCGCTGCCAGCGCTATGCGCTCTTTGGCATCGGAGTTGCGGTCGGTGCGGGCGGCGACGCTTTCTTCAACACGACTAATCCGAGCCGCCGAGACCGCACCCCCATGCACGCGGCGCAATACGCCTCGTGCTTCAAGCTGATCGAGGTCTCGACGGACCGTTTCGCTCGACACGTCGAACGTGCGAGCGAGGTCGATTACGGCGACGCGACCAGCTTCAGCAAGTTGTCCCTCTATGTGCTGTTGCCGCTCTTCTGCGTACATCCGTAATCTCCTTTGATTGTCAACGCACCCGACTGCGTTTCTGTGAGACTACGCGGCTTCGTGTGGCAATGCAACACAAATACAGAAAAAACCACAGACTCCCACATTCGGGAGTGCGGCATCCAGTGCTCCCAGCGAACGCGAGCGCCCCCGGCGTAATCAATCGACACAGGCGAATAGAATGAAGGCATGTCTGCCGGCGACTCCTTCTACATTGCGACGCCCATCTTCTATGTGAACGACGTTCCCCACATCGGGCACGCGTATACGGAGGTGGCCGCCGACGTTCTTGCGCGCTGGCACCGTCAGCGGGGTGAAGACGCCTGGCTGCTCACGGGCACCGACGAGCACGGCCAGAAGATTCTGCGCACCGCCGTCGCCAACAACACCACGCCGCAAGAGTGGGCCGACCGCCTCGTTGCCGACTCCTGGCAGCCGCTGCTCGAGACCATCGACATCGCCAACGACGACTTCATTCGCACGACCGATGAGCGTCACGAGAAGGCCGTTGCCACGTTCTTGCAGCGCCTCTACGACGACGGCCACATTTACGCCGGTGAATACGAGGGCTATTACTGCGTCGGTTGCGAAGAGTACAAGCAGCTCGATGACCTCGTTACAGCTCCCGACGGCGAGTACAAGGGCCAACTCGTCTGTGCGATTCACTCGCGTCCCGTTGAGATTCTCAAGGAGAAGAACTACTTCTTCCGCATGAGCGATTTCGGTCAGAAGCTGCTCGACCTCTACGAAAGCCAGCCCGACTTCGTGCAGCCCGCGAGCGTGCGCAACGAAATCGTGCAGTTCGTCAAGCAGGGTCTCGACGACCTCTCCATCTCGCGTTCCAGCTTCGACTGGGGTGTCAAGGTTCCCTGGGACGAAACCCACGTCGTGTACGTCTGGTTCGACGCCCTGCTCAACTACGTTAGCGCCATCGGTTACGGCGTCGACGACGAACAGTTCGCCAAGCGCTGGCCTGCCGTTCAACTCGTCGGTAAAGACATCGCCCGCTTCCACGCGGTCATCTGGCCCGCCATGCTCATGGCCGCCGGACTGCCCGTGCCCCGTGCTGTCTTCGGACACGGTTGGTTGCTCGTCGGTGGCGAGAAGATGTCCAAGTCGAAGCTCACCGGTATTGCTCCGAGCCAGATCACCGACACCTTTGGTTCCGACGCCTTTCGCTACTACTTCATGAGCGCCATCACTTTCGGTCAAGACGGCTCCTTCAGCTGGGAAGACCTGAGCGCGCGCTACCAAGCAGAACTGGCTAACGGCTTCGGTAACCTTGCCTCGCGCGTCATCGCGATGGTGAATAAGTACTTTGATGGTGAGATTCCGACGCTCGGTGAGCTCACGGCATCCGACGAAGCGATCATCGCGACACAGAAACGTGCCACCGAGAATTCGAACGCGCACATCGACACCTTTGCGATCAACGAAGCACTCTCGTCGGTGTGGCAACTCGTAGATGAACTCAACGGATACATCACCGAGCAAGAGCCGTGGGCGCTGTCGAAAGACCCCGCCAACCGCGAACGCCTCGGCACCGTGCTGGCCACGACCGTCAACGGTCTGGGCACGCTCGCCATTCTGCTCTCGCCGGTACTGCCCAAGGCAACCGAGAAGCTCTGGACCGCCATCGGTGGCGTCGGCGAACTGCGTGAGCAACGCATCGACGACGCTCAGAACTGGTCGCACTCCGGTCGCGTCACGGCTCTCGAATCGTCGCTGTTCCCGCGCATCGAAGTGGATGCCGAGAGCGGCACGGCGTGACCGAACCGTTCATCAGGCAGCGTCACCGCAGCGCCGACGAGAAAGCCTCCGAGAAACTGCAGTACCCGCCGCTGCCCGAACCTCTCGAGGGCGTTGTCTACGACAATCACACGCACCTCGAGATCGCTGACGGTGGCCCTGACGGCGCGCTCGACTTCACTGAACACCTCGCGCGCGCCGCTTCGGTTGGCGTTCGCGGTGTTGTGCAGGTCGGCACGGATGTCGCCACGAGTCGCTGGTCGGCTGAACTCGCCGCTTCCAACCCGCGCGTTCTCGCTGCGGTAGCAATTCATCCGAACGATGCTCCCGAGCTCGCTGCGGTGGGGGAGTTGGATGCTGCGCTCGCCGCCATCGACGAACTTGCCGCGCTTCCGCGAGTGCGCGCCATCGGCGAAACGGGTCTCGACTTTTTCCGCACGGATGACGAGGGTCGCCCCGCGCAATTCCGCTCCTTTGAAGAGCACATCGCGATTGCCAAGCGGCACGGCCTGGCGCTGCAGATTCACGATCGCGATGCCCACGACGACGTCATCGAGACGCTGTTGCGCGTTGGCGCTCCCGAGCGCACGGTCTTCCACTGCTTCTCGGGCGATGCTGCAATGGCGCGCATTGCGGCCGACAATGGCTGGTTCTTGTCGTTTGCCGGAACGGTCACGTTCAAGAATGCGGCGAACCTTCGCGAAGCGCTTTCCGTGATCGATCTCGACCGCATCATGGTCGAGACCGATGCTCCCTATCTCACGCCGCATCCGCTGCGCGGCCGTCCGAATGCGCCGTACCTGATGCCGCACACGGTGCGCGCGATGGCAGCCCACCTCGAAATCAGCGAACTCGAACTCTCGGCACAACTCGCGGCCACCACTGAGGCCGTCTATGGCTCGTGGGATACCGAACTTCCCGCGGGCATCGAACCGGCACCGGCACGCGGCGAGACGACCGCTGCATCCGTCTCGAGCGCACAGAATGTAGGCACGCGATGAATACCCTGCTCGGCCCCGCCGAGATCCGCGATCTCGCTGATCTGCTCGGCATCCAGCCCACCAAGAAGCTGGGCCAAAACTTTGTCATCGATCCCAACACGGTGCGCCGTATCGTCAAGGCGGCGCACGTCGTCTCGGGCGAAACGGTGGTCGAGGTCGGACCAGGGCTGGGCTCCTTGACGCTCGGAATTCTGGAGACCGGGGCATCCGTCGTCGCCGTCGAAATTGACAAGCGCTTGGCCGCCCAGTTGCCCATCACGGTGAGCCAGATGCAGCCGGATGCTCGACTCACGGTCATCACCGAAGACGCTTTGCGCGTTACCGAGTTGCCGAACGAACCCCGGGTTTTTGTCGCCAACCTGCCGTACAACGTGTCGGTTCCCGTGCTGCTGCATTTCTTGGAACACTTCGATTCGCTCGACCGCGGTCTCGTGATGGTGCAGGCCGAAGTCGGCAATCGTGTCGCGGCCGGCCCCGGCAGCAAGGTCTACGGTTCGCCGAGCATCAAGGCTGCCTGGTACGGCGAGTTCTCCACCGCCGGTCTGGTTAGCCGCCAGGTGTTCTGGCCGGTTCCCAACGTCGACTCTGTGCTCGTGCGCTTCGAGCGTCGCGAACAGCCCGGCACGATCGAGGAGCGCAAAGCAACATTCGCCCTTGTGGATGCCGCGTTCCAGCAGCGTCGCAAGATGCTGCGTCAGTCGCTCTCCAGTGTGCTGGGCAGCTCAACGGCCGCCTCCGAGCGACTCGTGGCGGCGGGTATCGCCCCCACCGCGCGCGGCGAGGAGCTCACGGTGCTCGATTTCCTTGCTATTGCGCGCGCTGCGTAGCTAAAATCCTTTCACCGCACACCGCGGTGTTTCCAGAACGGGCCAGCGGTCCGGCGTGGGCGTGAAGCTCGAGGGGAGGGAGAACTGATGGCTGTCTTTGTCGTGTCTCCACCTCATCCCTCACTCATTGAGGTCACCGCCTAACTTCGTGTGGTGACCTCCGTTCTGGAGATTCATCTATGTCACGTGGTGACGATTCTTTTGTTGTACCCGATTTAGCTTTTTCGACGGTGGTTCCCGGCGATGATCAACGCTGGTCTACGTGGCCATCGATCATCCCGTCGTTGCGCGGTCCGCAACCGTGGCCGAAGTGGGTCGTGACGTCCGCAGGCGCTATCGACACCGAGTTGGGCGTGCTCAAGTCGGGCAAGGAGGCGGACGTCTTTTTGATCGAGCGCGCGGAGCCCGATGGTCCATCGGTGCTGCTCGCGGCCAAGCGCTATCGCAGTGCGGAGACGAGCGATTTTCGGCGGTCGTCTCAGTACACCGAGGGGCGACGCACTCGTCGTTCACGCGACTCCCGTGCTCTGCAGAAAAAATCGACCTACGGTCGCGCTCTTTCGGCGGGCTTGTGGGCGGGCGCGGAGTTCTCGGCGCTGAGTCAGCTCTACCAATTGGGCGCCCCCGTGCCGTATCCGGTTCAAGTCGACAACACCGAAGTGCTGATGGAGTTCATTGGGGAGGGGCACGTTGCTGCTCCCCGGTTGGCTTCCGTGCGTGCAGAGAAAGCGGTGCTCGCAGAGCTTTGGGATCACGTGGTCGAACTCATGCGTATTTTTGCGCGGGCAGGCTACGCGCACGGAGACCTATCGCCGTACAACCTGCTTGTTCATCGGGGTCGAGTCATGGTGATCGATGTGCCGCAGATCGTCGATATCGTGAGTAATCCGCGCGGTGTCGAGCTGCTCGAGCGTGATTGCCACAACGTGTGCTCGTGGTTTCAGCGTCACGGAGTTGAGTGCGATTCCGCCGAGCTTGCGGGGGAATTGATAGCGGAAGCCTTCGGGCGCTAGCAATCAGGCTTGGGGGTGTGTGATCGCCCGACTACGCACGATCGGCCATTCCGTTTGGTGCCGAACGACGGTATGTTGGCATCATGTCGGAAGCAACGAACCACACCCCCAGCGACCGCGACGTTCTGGAAGGAACGGGGCGGCATCCCGACGAATGGTTCGCTTTTCTCGATATGGCAGGAGCGGCTCAATGGCAGCATGCCGAATTTATGAGCTGGTTTGAGGCCAACGCTGCTCACGTGAGCGCCGAGTGGGCGGAGTCAGTAACGGCCCGCTACGCGGCAGTTCGCGGGCTTAGTATTCCCGGGTAATTTCACGAGAGTAACGAGACCTTCACGATTCTCCGAGCACCCTCGTTATCCCCAGCCTGCGCACAGACCGGTACGTTGCACAAGGTAAGTTTGGATCATGACTACCGTCCCGGCAGCCTCCACAATGGTTCACGCTCGTGCCCCTGGCAAGATCAATGTCTTCCTCAAGGTCGGCGCGCTTCTCGATGACGGTTATCACGACGTTGCCATTGCGTATCAGGCAGTTTCGCTGTGTGAAGACGTGCGTGCATTTCACGCCGATGACTTCTCGGTCTCGGTTTCCGGCACTGTCGATCTTTCTCGCATACCCACTGACGGTTCCAACATCGCTATCAAGGCGGCTCGACTCTTGGCGCGCCGCACCGGATATCGCGGAGGCGTGCGCCTCGAGATTGAGAAGCACGTTCCCGTGACGGGAGGCATGGGCGGCGGCTCAGCAGATGCAGCGGCAACACTTCTCGCCTGCGATGCGCTCTGGGGCACCAACATTGCGCGTGAAGAGATGCTGAGCCTGGCTTCTGAACTGGGCGCTGATGTGCCCTTCGCTCTTACTGGTGGAACCGCAATTGGAACAGGCCGCGGCGACCAGCTCAGCCCCGCGCTAGCAAAAGGGCAGTTCCAGTGGGTTCTCGCGCTTTCAGACGCGGGCCTTTCTACCCCTGAGGTGTACACGGCGCTTGATAAGCACCGCCAACAGTACTCTCAAGATATCTTCCCGGCCGAGGTTGCACCCTCAGTTGACTCCGACGTTCTGCAAGCGCTTCGCGCTGGAGACCCGCATATGCTCGCCGAATGTCTTCACAACGATCTGCAGGCTCCTGCCCTCAAAATGGCGCCCTCGCTTGCTGGAGTGATTGAACTCGGTGAGAAAAATGGAGCACTCGCCGGAGTTGTTTCTGGGTCAGGACCCACGGTCGCGTTCCTCGCGGCCGATCTCGATTCGGCCCTCGAATTGCAGATCGCGTTGAGCGCAGCGCAAATGAACGTCGTGCGGGCGACCGGTCCGGTTCACGGCGCGCGAATTATTAACGACTAACCCGGCTAGGCTTGCCCGAATGGCACACCTTCTTGGCGCTGAGTCCCTTCATCTTGAATTTCCGACCCGCGTAATCTTTGACAATGTCACGATCGGCCTCGACGAGGGCGACCGTATCGGCATCGTCGGTCGCAACGGTGACGGCAAAACCACCCTGATGCGCATGCTGTCCGGGCGACTAGAGCCCGACGCGGGTCGCGTAACGCGCCGCAACGGGGTTCGACTCGGCATGCTCGACCAGGCCGACGAACTCGACGGCACCAAGACTGTGCACGAGACCGTCATCGGCGATATTGACGAGCACGTGTGGGCAGGCGACCCCAAGGTTCGCGACGTCATCGCGGGCCTCGCCTCCGACATCCCGTGGGAAGCCAAGGTTGGTGATCTCTCCGGTGGTCAGCGTCGTCGTGTGGCTCTTGCCGCTTTGTTGATCGGTGACTGGGACGTCATTTTCTTGGATGAGCCCACTAACCACCTCGACGTTGAAGGTATTTCATGGCTGGCGGGCCACCTCAAGCGTCGCTGGGGAACCAACGCCGGCGGCTTGCTGGTCGTCACTCACGACCGGTGGTTTCTCGACGAGATTTGCACCGCCACATGGGAGGTGCACGATCGGCTGATCGAGCCCTTCGAGGGTGGCTATGCGGCCTACATTCTGCAGCGCGTAGAACGTGATCGGATGGCAGCTGCTTCTGAGGCAAAGCGCCAAAACCTCATGCGTAAAGAACTGGCGTGGTTGCGTCGGGGAGCTCCCGCTCGCACCACAAAGCCGAAGTTCCGTATCGATGCCGCCAACGAACTTATCGAAAACGAGCCGCCCGCTCGGGACAGCGTGTCGCTGTCGTCCATGGCGATGCAGCGGCTCGGTAAGGATGTTGTTGACCTTGAAGACGTGACCGTGACGTACCAGGTCACTGACCCGGCATCCGGGGTCACGGGCGACAAGACCGTGTTGAAGGATGTCACGTGGCGCATCGCTCCCGGCGAGCGCACCGGAATCCTCGGTGTTAATGGTGCCGGAAAGTCGACGCTGCTGTCGCTCGTCTCGGGAACCCTGTTGCCCACGAAGGGGCGCGTCAAGCGGGGCAAGACGATCAAGGTCGCCACGTTGACGCAGCAGCTTGCTGAGCTCGATGATGTGTGGAACGAGCGCGTGAGCGCTGTCATTGGGCGCCATAAGAGCACCTACGTCACGGGCGGTAAAGAAATGACGCCCACCCAAATGCTGGAGCGAGTGGGTTTCACGAGCGCGCAGCTCTCCACTCAGGTCAAGGACCTTTCTGGTGGCCAGAAACGCCGCCTGCAGTTGCTGCTCATTTTGCTTTCGGAGCCCAACGTTCTGATTCTGGATGAGCCGACTAACGACCTCGACACCGACATGCTCGCGGCCATCGAAGACCTTCTCGACACCTTCCCCGGCACGTTGCTCGTGGTGAGCCACGACCGGTACCTGCTCGAGCGCGTGACCGACCAGCAGTACGCCGTGATGGAGGGCAACTTCCGCCACCTGCCGCGTGGCGTCGACCAGTATCTCGAACTGCGCAGCCAGCAACTCAAGGGCTCCTCGGGCAACACTTCTGGTGCTGCCGCGGGCGCTCCGGATGCCACAGCCGCGAAAGCCAAGCCCAAGCTGGGCGGTGCCGAACTGCGTAACTCGCAAAAGGAGCACGCAGCTGCCGGTCGCAAGATCGCCAAGCTGCAGGGTCAGATCGCTGAACTTCACGAGCGCATGGCCACGCACGACCAGTCAGATTTTGCCGGTTTGGGTGCTCTCGTTGGTGAACAGCAGGCTCTGCAAGAGGCGCTCGACACTGTCGAGACCCGCTGGCTCGAACTCGACGAACTGCTCTCGTAGAACGCTAGCTCGCGTTCTAGGCCGCGACGGTCGGTAGGGCGACGTTGAGCCGGAACCCCTCGGGGAGTTGCTCGGCGTTCACGCCGCCACCATGGGCTTCGACGATGCCGCGCACAATCGCGAGGCCGAGCCCGGCGCCGGCCGAACCGCTCGCCTCCTGCTCGGGAGTGCGCGCTTCGGTAGCGCGCCAACCGATCTCGAACATGTGACTGAGGTCTTCGCTGGCGACTCCGCTGCCCTGATCGAGCACCGAGAGCACCAGACTCGACTCGTCGCGCTGGTCGGCGCTGACAAGAATCTGCGAGTTCGCTGGCGCGTAGCGGATGCTGTTGGTGAGCAGGTTCACGACCACGCGCGTGAGCTCGTGCGGGTCGGCCCAGAGCATCCGCCCCTCCACCCCGGCATGGCTGATCTGGATGCCGCGAGCCGCAGCCAGCTGGCTGACGTCGGCAACGGCATCCGACACAATATCGAGCAGTTCCACGTTTTCGGGCCGCAACTTGAGGGTGCCACTCTGGATGAGCGACAGCTCGAAGAGGTCGTCGACGAGTCGATTCATCGTGCCGACCTGGGCGCGAATCTGGCGCAAATAGTCACTCGGGTCGTCCACGACGCCCGCGTCGAGGGCTTCGGCGAGGGCGCTGATGCCGGTCAGGGGCGTGCGGAGGTCGTGCGAGATCCAGGCGAAGAACTGGCGGCGCGAGGCATCAAGGCGCGCAATCTCGTCGCGGGCGGCAGCAAGTCGTTCGGAGGCTTCGGAGAGCTGCACCGAAACTTCGGCGACCTCTTTCCACGTGTCGGAGTTTGCAGCGACAATTTCGCCGGCTCCGACCTGCGCCACGCTCTCGCGCAGCTTGGCGAAGGCCCGGCGAACAGCACGCCCGCTCACGAGCGCGGCGAGGAGACTCATCACTGTGGAGATGCCGACGACCCACAGCACGACCTGCAGATCGTGGGCCGAGAGATACATTTGCGCCGTAGCGACAACGGTAGTGACGGCGATTGAGAGAATCGCAGCGATCACGACGATGGTGAACTGGAACGCAATCGAGCGCCGACGGCCCCACCGCAAAGCGAGCAACGCGACGAGCATCACGGCGGTGGTGCAGATGGCGGCGGTGGCGAGAATGAACAGCAGCTCGTGCGGGTTGAGGATCATGCGGCATCCTTCACAGTGAAACGGTACCCCTTGCCCCACTCGGTGAGGAGAAAGCGAGGGTAGCGCGGTTCGGGTTCAATCTTTTCGCGCAGGCGGCGCACGTGCACGGTGACGGTAGAGGCCTCGCCAAAGCTCCACCCCCACACCTCCCGCAGGATGTCGTCGCGGCTCAGCACGCGTTCGGGGTTCTGCAGCAAAAAGAGAAACAGCTCGTATTCGCGCGTCGTAAGCGTCATCTCGTTGCCGTCGAGCAAGATTTTGCGGTGCGCCGGGTCAACGCGAAACTGACCAAGCGTGAACGGTTCGGACGATACGTGCGAGCTGCGCGTACGGCGCACCATCGCGTCGACCCGCAGTTGCAATTCGCGCAACGAGAACGGCTTGGCGATGTAGTCATCGGCGCCGTGTTCGAGGCCATCGATGCGTTCTTCCACGGCATCCAGAGCGGTCAGCATGATGATCGGCAGCTGAGGGGATTCCGCTCGCGCCTGCCGGCAGAGTTCGTCGCCGCCGACGCCGGGCAGCATCCGATCGAGAATGAGCACGTCGGGGAGTGGCCCGCGCAGAGCATCGCGCGCCTGGAGCCCGTCACTGATGCCCGTAACGGAATATCCCCGGCCGCGCAGATACTCGGTTACCACCGAGAGCACGGTGGCGTCGTCTTCGACGATCGTGACGCTCGGCTGATTTTCCATAACCCCAGCCTAGATTGGCTGCCCGAAGGATTACCGGTTTCAATTCTTACGCTCTTGAAACATCCGTCACTTTCGTTGACCACCCCACTTAGGTTCGTAACCGTCACCGCGTCATTGTCACGGTGACGTCCTCCGCCAACACCCACATTTAGGAGCTCCCTCATGAGAAAAAAAGTTATTCCAGCGGCAACAATCCTCGCTTTGTCCCTTTTGCTCAGCGCGTGCAGCGGTGCAGCAACCGATACCTCAAGTAGCGAATCCACCGCGCCCGAGTCCTCCACAACCGAGACCGAGACCGACACTGACACGGAGATGATGCATGAAGAGCACACCGGTACCTTTGAGGGTGCTGGCGAACACTCTGTTGAAGGAACCGTCACTGTCAGCGCTTCTGAGATCGTGCTCTCGGGTTACTCATCTGACGAGGGACCTGACCTCAACATCTATCTCACCAACGGTGCCGACGAGGATGCCGTAGCGGCCGGTCTGCAGATCGACGCCGTTGCCTACGACGAAGCCAGCCAAACCTTTACGTTCGACGCCATGGATGTCTCCGGTTACGACACCGTCGTCATCTACTGCGACAAGGTCAAGGCAATCTTCGGATCCGCACTTCTCTCATGATGACCCGTGCGCTTTCCCTCGTCGCTTCCGTCATCACGGGAGCGGCGAGGGTGGGCCTCGGCATCCTGTGGCTTAACGAAGGTCTGTTCAAGCTGAAGGCAGGATTCGACGGGGCCGATATCGGACTCGTTGTAGACAGCACCGTCTCCAACAATCGCGTGCCCGACTTCTTCGAGGCATTCACCACTACGTTCCTCGGGGGAGCCCCCGGCTTCTTCGGCTGGGCCATTCCCGCTCTTGAGGTCGGCCTTGGTATCGCCCTTATCGTCGGAGTGCTCACCCTTCCGGCAGCCTTGATGAGCGCCTTCACGTTGCTCACCTACTGGGCCGCCGACCAACTGATTGACGAGTACCCGATCATGCTGGCGCTCTCGATCGTTACCGCAGTCTTCGTGGTTAGCGCGTCACGACTGTCGGTCACGACAATCGTCGAGAAGCTCGTGCACCGCAAGAAGCCGGAAACCCGCTGGTTCTCGGCCGCGGTTCGGCGCTGGCTCTAGCGCCTTCGCTGATGTCAGCCGCGGGGCTGGCATCAGCAAACTGCTGTGGCTCTAGCCCAGGGCAGCGACTCCTGCGGCGCGGGCGATTTCCACCGCGCCGTAGGAGAGCAGGGCGATAACAGCCCACGAGATGAGTGCGACCACGAGAGCGCGCCCACCGGTGCGAACGAGGTTGCCCATGCTGATCGACGCTCCGAGCCCAAAGAGGGCCATGCCGAGTACGAGTTCTTGGCCGTAGGCTGCTGCCTCAAGAAAACCGTCGGACAGCGGAACGAAGGTACGCACGAGAACCGCCGCCAAAAAACCAACAACAAACAGGGGCAGGATGGCGGGGCGCTTCACCTCGCCGCGATCAGTAGCAGGTTCGCCAGCGGCGCTCGCAGCAGCGGCCTGCACTCGGTCAGCCCGCGCAGCAACGACGCCCGCCAGCGCCACCATCGGCGCGAGCATCGCGACCCGGGTGAGCTTCACCACAACGGCAACCGCGAGAGCGGTAGCTCCTGCGATTTGCGCGGTAGCAACGACCTGGCCGACATCGTGCACGCTCGCCCCCACCCACATCCCGAACTCAGCGGTGTCAAGACCGAGGAGCGGGCGTAGTGCTGGGAGTAAGGCGATGGCGAGAGTGCCACACAGCGTGACCAGCGCGATCGGGGTGGCCGTGTCGGAGTCCTTCGCGCGCGTGACCCCCGCCATCGCGCCGATGGCCGAGGCGCCACAGATCGAAAATCCGGCTGCAATCAACACGGACTGCTGACCGGGCAGGCGCAGCGTCCGCCCGATGCCCCACGTGAAGAAGAACGTAATGACGACGATCGCGACGATCATGCCGAGCACGAGCCAGCCCAGTTCGGCGATGTTTACGAGGCTCAGCTTGAAACCGAGCAAGACAACACCGATGCGCAGCAAACGACGAGCGGCAATCGCGAGCCCCGGTTTCACCTCGGCACGAACCGAACCGCGCCACGGTAGAGCGGCGAACAGGATGCCCAGCACCACACACGCGGTGAGCGTCGGTATTGCCGGCACCAGAAAACTGATGAGTACAGCGAGAGCGAAAGCGGCAAGCGCCAGACCGAGCCCGGGGGAATTGCGGCGAAAAGCGGTCGGGACTTGCAGGTTATTCACCGTCGAGGCTCAACTTTCTGAGCAGGGAGCTCAATCGTTCTTGTTCCAGGGGAGACATGCGCGCCAGCAGCGCCGTCTCGTCGTGCACGAGTGAAGTGATGGCCTCATCGACGCGTTCGCGCCCACTGGCCGTCATGATCACAATCACTCCGCGACCATCATTGGGGTCGGTGCGACGCTCGACAAGTTTGCGGGCCACCATGCGGTCGATGCGGTTCGTCATCGTGCCGCTCGAAACCATTGTCTGCTGCACGAGAGCCGTCGGACTCAACTGGTACGGAGCGCCGGCCTTACGCAGGGCAGAAAGCACGTCGAACTCCCACGGCTCGACGCCCGCGACAGCAAAAGCGGCCTTACGGGCGCGTTCGAGGTGCTTGGCAAGGCGGCCGACACGGCTGAGAACATGCAACGGCGCAAAGTCGAGATCGGGGCGCTCGCGCGACCACGCTTCGACAATTCGGTCGACTTCGTCGCGTTGGGGCATCCGGTTATTATCTCAGCTTCAATCCCCGGATGTGTGCCACAAACGCGCCCCAGAACCCTGAAGAAACGTGTGTGAAGGCTCCGAATCGGGCTACGTGCACGACAGACGGCCAATGATCTGGCAGAATTGATGCGCGCCTTCGGGTGCGGTCCGCTTTGGTGTAACGGCAGCACGGCAGCCTTTGGAGCTGTCCAGTCTAGGTTCGAATCCTAGAGGCGGAGCTTTTTCCTTTTCTTTCTTGAGTTCTTGGCGCGCGTTCTGAGTGCCGCTCATTCAGGGCAGAATAGAGCCATGACCGAACACAAACTCGCCGTCATTGTTCTCGCCGCGGGCCAAGGCACTCGCATGAAGTCTGCCAAGCCTAAAGTGCTGCACCGCCTTGCGGGCCGCGAGCTCATTGGGCACGTCGTCGCCTCCGCGCGTGAGCTCAACCCCGACCATGTGATTGCCGTGGTGCGTCACCAGCGTGACGAAGTGGTGGCAACGCTCACCGAGCTCATGCCCGACATTCGTATCGTCGACCAAGATGACACCCCCGGCACCGGCCGCGCGGTAGAGGTCGCTGTCGATTCCCTACCGGCCGACTTCGAGGGCGACGTTGTTGTCGTTAGCGGTGATGTTCCGCTTCTCGACTCGGCCACTCTCGAGTCGCTGCTCGCGCAGCACCGCATGCAGTCTGCTGCGGCTACCGTGCTCTCAGCCATCCTCGACGACGCCACCGGCTACGGTCGTGTCGTTCGCGACGCCAGCGGCGGCCTCGACCGCATCGTTGAGCAAAAGGATGCCAGCGCCGACGAAATCGCCATCACCGAAATCAACTCGGGCACCTACGTGTTCCAGGTTGGCCCGCTGCGTGAGCAACTCGTACGCATCACGACCGACAACGCGCAGTCGGAGAAGTACATCACCGATGTTGTCGGCCTCCTTCGCGGAGTCGGTGCCACGGTCGCTGCGATGCCCGTGGCCGCCGGTTGGATGGTCGCTGGAGTCAACGACCGCGTTCAACTGGCCGAAGCCGCTCGCCGCATGAACGAGCTCATCGTGCAGAAGTGGCAGCGAGCGGGAGTCACGATCGAAGACCCCGCCACCACCTGGATCGACGCCGACGTCACTCTCAACCCTGACGTAGAGATTCTTCCCGGTACGCAGCTCAAGGGTGCAACGCTCGTGCAGTCCGGCGCCATCATCGGCCCGGATACGACCCTCGTTGACTGTGAAGTTGGCGAGAATGCGGTTGTCAAGCGCACGGATGCCACGCTCAGCGTGATCGGCGCCAACGCCTCCGTCGGCCCCTTCGCCTACCTTCGCCCCAACACGAAGCTGGGCGTCAACGGCAAGATCGGTACCTTCGTCGAGACCAAGAACTCCAGCATTGGTGAGGGCAGCAAGGTGCCTCATCTCAGCTACATCGGTGACACCGAAGTAGGCGAACAATCCAACGTAGGCGCCGGCACCATCACAGCAAACTACGACGGGGTGAATAAGAATAAAACTGTCGTCGGCGCTCACGTTCGTACCGGATCGCACAACGTCTTCGTGGCTCCGGTTAGGATTGGAGACGGAGCGTATACCGGAGCCGGTTCGGTCATCCGAAAAGATGTGCCAGCGGGGTCCTTAGGTATTAACGTGGCTCCGCAGCGCAACATCAGTGGCTGGGTTGAAACCAACCGTGCGGGCACTGCAGCGGCTCAGGCAGCTGCCGCAGCGAACGACGAAAACGACGCCTGACCGAAGTACGCCGTAACCGCGGCAGAGAGCGAGTCCCCCGTGGCCAGCATTAAGATTTCCGGTCAAAAGCGACTCGTGCTTGTTTCCGGGCGCGCACACCCGCAGCTCGCCATCGATATCGCGACTGAACTGGGCAGCGAGCTCGTTCCTACCGACGCTCGCACCTTCGCGAACGGCGAAATCTACGCCCGTTACGACGAGAGCGTTCGCGGGTGCGATGCCTTCGTCATCCAGTCGCACACTGAGCCCATCAACGAGTGGCTCATGGAACAACTGATCATGGTGGATGCCCTCAAACGTGCTTCGGCTAAGCGCATCACCGTTGTCTCGCCCTTCTACCCCTACGCCCGCCAAGACAAGAAGGGCCGAGGTCGCGAGCCGATCAGCGCCCGTCTCATTGCGGACCTGTACAAAGCAGCTGGCGCCGACCGCATCATGAGCGTCGATTTGCACGCCGCCCAAATCCAAGGCTTCTTCGACGGCCCCGTTGACCACCTCTTCGCCATGCCTGTGCTCCTCGAGCACTTCAAGCAGCAGCTTGACCCCGAAACTCTTACCGTCGTGAGCCCCGACATGGGCCGCGTACGCGTCGCCGACATTTGGAGCGACAAGCTCGGCGCGCCGCTGGCCATCATTCACAAGCGCCGCGACCCGCTAGTTCCCAACCAGGTCACCGTTCACGACATCGTCGGTGATGTCGATGGTCGTGTCTGCCTGCTCGTCGACGACATGATCGACACCGGCGGAACGATCGTCAAGGCTGCCGAAGCACTCAAGCGATCTGGGGCACTCAAGGTTGTTGTCGCCGCAACCCACGCGATCTTCTCCGACCCCGCATCCACCATTCTGCAAAGCGACTTCATTGACTCGGTAGTGGTCACCGACACTCTGCCCGTGCCGGCACACAAGCGCTTCCCCACGCTCACTATCCTGCCGATCGCTCCGCTACTGGCGCGGGCCATCCATGAAGTGTTCGATGACGGCTCCGTCACCTCAATGTTCGACGGTGCGGCCTAAATTTCTCGCAGTGTTTAGTGCCCCGGTGTCATGAGAGGCTCGGTGGGCGGCATACAGTTAATCCATGACTGCGCTGTCCGACCGACCTTGGCTCGCTAGCTACGCCGAGGGTGTTGCCCACGAAATTCCGCTGCCTGACGGTTCGCTTTACGACCTCGTCACCACGACAATCGCCCAGTACCCACGGGCGGTGGCGCTCGAGTTCTTTGGCCGCGAAACGTCGTACGCCGAACTTGGCGAGCAGATTGATCGAGCCGCTGAAGGTTTGAGACTGCTGGGCGTTCAGAAGGGCGACCCCGTTGCTCTCGTGCTGCCGAACTGCCCGCAGCACATCGTCGCCTTCTACGCGATCTTGCGCCTTGGCGCTGTCGTCGTCGAGCACAATCCTCTCTACACGCCGCGCGAACTGCGACATCAGTTCGAAGACCACGGTGCCCGCGTCGTGATCGCGTGGAACAACGTCGTAGACACTCTTCAAGAAATGCCGGCGGATGCCGCTGCCGAGACCATCATTTCAGTTGACGTGACGC
This sequence comes from Salinibacterium sp. 10G20-15, assembly GCF_057365065.1. Classification (NCBI taxonomy): domain Bacteria; kingdom Bacillati; phylum Actinomycetota; class Actinomycetes; order Micrococcales; family Microbacteriaceae; genus Salinibacterium; species Salinibacterium sp. 10G20-15. Next base: position 520,630 of record NZ_CP195118.1, on the reverse strand, counting down.
GCGCTATGCCGCTGAAAACGCGAGCACTGTTGCGGTTGCCCATCGCGAAGGCGCGGGAATCGCGTGCTGCGCTCACGACCGCTGTAAGCGGAACGATCGTGTGGGAAGACCTGCTCAAGTCCGAACGCATCGACGAGCGCATTGTTCGCCCCGACGCGAACGATTTGGCGCTCATCCAGTACACCAGTGGCACGACGGGCAACCCTAAAGGGGCGATGCTCAGCCACCTCAATCTCTCGGTAAATGCTGCTCAAGCGCGAGCGTGGGTTCCGGCTGTTGCTCACGGTACTGCGGTCGTGTACGCAGTGCTCCCGATGTTCCACGCGTACGGGCTCACCCTCTGCCTAACGTTTGCCATGAGTATGGGTGCTCGACTCGTGCTCTTCCCTAAATTCGATCCCGACCTTGTACTTCCCGTCATCAGGAAGCATCCGGCTACCTTCTTGCCTGCCGTGCCGCCCATCTACGAACGGCTTACTGCCGCTGCGGATGCGGCAGGGGTTTCTCTGGCCGGCATAGAGATCGCGATCTCAGGGGCGATGCCGCTGTCAGCGTCGGTCGTCGAGCCGTGGGAAGCCCGTACCGGGGGAACTCTGGTGGAAGGCTACGGGCTTTCTGAGACCAGCCCCGTGCTGATGGCGAATCCTGTCGGGCCGACTCGACGCCCGGGAACCGTCGGATTGCCGCTGCCCAACACCGAAATCCGCGTTGTCGATCCTGAGAACCCTACCGAGGATCGTGCGGCCGGCGAGGGAGGCGAACTGATTGTTCGTGGACCGCAAATCTTCTCCGGTTATTGGCAAAAAGCTGAAGAAACCGCAGAGGTCTTTGTGAAAGCCACAGACGGGGGTAGGGACTGGTTCCGTACGGGTGACATTGTCACAGTGGATGCGAGCGGATTTGTAACAATCGTCGACCGCATCAAAGAACTCATCATCACGGGCGGTTTCAATGTTGCCCCGAGCGAGGTCGAAGAGGCGCTTCGCCAACAGCCCACCGTCGTTGACGCCGCCGTCGTTGGGCTGCCTAGTGACCATAGCGGCGAGGACGTTGTCGCTGCCGTCGTACTCGCCCCGGATTCAGCCCTTGACGAGAGTGCGATTCGCGAATCGCTGCGAGACCAACTCGCGGCGTACAAAGTACCCAAACGGGTCATCGTGGTCGACGAGCTTCCGCGGTCGCTCATCGGCAAGATTTTGCGCCGTCAGGTGCGAGAACAACTGCTCGAAAAGGACTAAGTGTTATTGGCCGGGCTCGTGGGCAGTACGGCGGGTCCGGGGATCAGCCCTAGTGAACGCAGCAAAGTTTCGCTGCCATTGAAGGAAACTGCGTAGCACTTCCAGCCGGGATCGCCGTCGCCAGTGAGCTCGAAGCGAACATCGTAAGACGCCGCCAAGGGGGCAAGATATTCGGTGTAGGTGGCGCACGTGCGATGAGCCGTGTTGTTGGCCGTGCCTGCCGCCGAAACGATGCCGGGCACCACGAGGCCGATAAGACCGAGAACGACAACGACGCGCATCACAGACTTGAAAGCGCGTGAGCGCAGCGGGCGATCCCCGTGCGGTACGTAGCCGTCGAGTTCGGGGTTTTCGTCAGACAAGCTCATGGTGGTGCCATTCTGTCACTCACCGCTGGGGATATCCCCACGCAGACGCCGAAAGACAGAAATGGCGGCGAACCGAGGTCCGCCGCCATCTCCAATAGTGCACGTGCTTAGTGCGAATCAGTCGCTTCGATCTCGCTACGGTCACCCGACCACAGAGTGTGGAAGGTGCCATCCATGTCAACGCGCTTGTAGGTGTGAGCACCGAAGAAGTCGCGCTGTCCCTGAACGAGGGCGGCAGGCAGTCGCGGTGCGCGCAGGCTGTCGTAGTACGCGAGCGACGACGAGAACGCGGGAGTCGGGATGCCGGCGGCGGCGGCGCCCGCGACAACGCGGCGCCAAGAATCTTGCGTGCCCGCCATTGCGTTGGTGAAGTACGGTGCGGTGACGAGAGCCACGAGACCGGGGTTCTCGGCGTAGGCCTCGGTGATGCGGTTCAAGAAGCGTGCACGGATGATGCAACCACCGCGCCAGATCTTGGCGATCTCGCCCTTCTTGATGTCCCAGTTGTATTCTTCGGCACCGGCGACGATGGCGTCGAAGCCCTGGCTGTACGCGATGATCTTCGAAGCGTAGAGAGCCTGGCGAACATCCTCGATGAAGGCAGCCTTGTCTTCGACAGCGGGCACCGAGCTTGGGCCGGGCAGCGCTGCGGATGCTGCACGCTGAGCAGGCTTCGACGAGACGGCGCGAGCGAACACAGCCTCGGCGATGCCCGAAACGGGCACCCCGAGGTTGAGGGCAGTCTGCACGGTCCACACGCCGGTTCCCTTGGAACCAGCCTGGTCGAGAATGATATCCACGAGGGGCTTGTCGGTCTTGGCGTCGACCTGGCGCAGAACTTCGGCGGTGATCTCGATGAGGTAGCTCTCGAGCTCGCCCGTGTTCCACTCGGCGAAGATGTCGGCAATCTCGGCGGGGGTAGCGCCGGTGCCCTGGCGGATGAGGTCGTAGGCCTCAGCAATAAGCTGCATGTCGGCGTATTCGATGCCGTTGTGAATCATCTTGACGAAGTGACCTGCACCGTCGGTGCCCACGTGGGTCACGCAGGGCTCGCCTTCGGCAACAGCGGCGATCGACTTGAGGATCGGGCCGAGGGTCTCCCACGCTTCCGCGGAACCGCCGGGCATGATCGACGGGCCGAGCAGCGCGCCCTCTTCGCCGCCGGAGATTCCAGCGCCCACAAAGTTAATGCCGGTCTCGCGCACTGCCTTCTCGCGACGGATGGTGTCGGTGAAGAGCGCATTTCCGCCATCGACGATGATGTCGCCGGGTTCGAAAGCTTCAGTCAGAGCGTCGATCACGGCATCTGTGCCCTTGCCGGCCTGCACCATGATGATGGCGGTGCGCGGCTTCGACAGCGACGCGGCAAATTCTTCATAGGTGGATGCCGGAACGAAGCCAGCTTCGGGGTGCTCGGTGAGCAACGTCTCGGTCTTCGAGTAGGAGCGGTTGTAGATGGCAACGGTGTTGCCCTCGCGGCTAGCGAGGTTGCGGGCGAGGTTCGAGCCCATAACTGCGAGCCCTACTACGCCAATGTTTGCGGATGCTTGCTCAGCAGCGGTCATATCGTTCACTCCTTGACTCTGGGACAAAGTGGTGGGCCTATGCAGCGCGGCTGGTTGGCCCAATCATCAAGCCTAGGGCACACGGCGAAGCGGTCTCGCGGCATCCGTTTCGTTGTCGCTGGTGTGCGAGTGGTTGAGCCATGGTTACCTTGCGGAAACTCTGGGGGTGAGGAGTAGCGTGGAGTTATGAGCCAACCTGTGATTGTTACCGCCGTGTTCCACATTCGCCCCGAAAGTCGCGACGCAGTGGTGAGTGCATTCCGGCCCGCTCTCGCTGCGGTCCACACCGAACCTGGTTGTGAGTTGTATGCGATTCACGAAGCAGCTGATGGTTCTTTCGTCATGATCGAGAAGTGGGAATCCGAAGAACTCCTTGACGCGCATGGTTCCAGCCCCGCCGTGGCAGCCCTCGTGAGCGATCTGCGTGACCACCTCACCGCCGACGTCTCAGTGTTACGGATGACAGCAATCCCGATGGGTGACGACGTTAAGGGTTCGATCTAGGTTTCGTCAGTAGCGCTCGGGCTCCGGCCCGAGCGTGAAGCGGCGCCCGGTCACTTCTGTCGGCTTGATTTCTACCCAGACGTATTTGAGCGTTGGGATCAGCGGCGTGAGTGGCAGTTGGTCGGCTTCGTAAATCTCGTCGTGAGATTCGATGATGCGGGCGGTGCCTTTAGCCACAACGCTCCAAGCGGTGTGCGGCCCGACGTAGTCGGTTTCGAAAGCCACCCGATCATTGATCGTGAGCTTGAGTAGTTTGGTGCCCTGCGCTGTGCGCAGAAGGAGTCGATTCTTCACGGCGATGAAGTTCACCGGGGTGATCTCAGGCTCTCCTTGAAAGCTGACCGCGATTCTGCCGAGGGTGGCCGTTCGCAGCAATTCCCAGCAGGTCTCCGGTGTCAGTTCTTCGACCGGATCGTTCAGGTTCTCGCTCATAGCAGTTCCTTCCCTTGCCTAATTCTCCCACCGCAGTGGTCTCGGCGCTAGGGCGTGAGCGGAGCATCCGGAAGCAAGCTTCGGAGATATTTGCTCAATGAGTTTGCATTAAGTCTGCTTTAAGGCACACTGGTCAGATTGATATCAGACGTAACGATGCGTCGAATGTTAGGAAGACCGTGGCTTCACAATTTCCACCCCTCATCGTGATGGGTGTCTCTGGATCAGGTAAGTCGACCGTTGGCGCAGCCCTCGGCGCCGAATTGGGCATGCAGTTCATCGACGGTGACGACCTTCACCCTCGTGCCAACAAAGAAAAGATGGCAGCCGGTCACGCCCTCAACGACGAAGACCGCGCCCCGTGGCTTGAGATCATCGCCGAACGTATCGGCGCCGAACTCGCTGACGGCAACCCCATCATCGTCGCCTGTTCATCCCTCAAGCGTTCTTATCGCCGCATGCTCACGGCCTACGCGCCCACCACTGTGTTTGTGCACTTGCGCGGCGAACGCGAAGTCATCGCGGAACGCCAGTCGCACCGCAACCACGAGTACATGCCCAACAGCCTGCTCGACTCCCAGTTCGACACCCTCGAACCGCTCCAGGTCGACGAGCGCGGTGTGCTCGTCGACCTCACCCAGACTCCGGACGAGATCGTCCGGTCCATCAAAAAAGACCTCACCGACACCTTCGTCGACTGAGCTGCACAAAAGAAGTTAGGACAATGATGACCGACCTCCAACTGCTGTGGGAGTTGCCCACGTGGGGCCTTCTCCTTCTGGCCGCCGGCGCGATTGCGCTCCTGCTGCTGCTGATCATCGTGGGGCGCGTTCACGCGTTCCTCTCCCTGATCATCGTCAGCCTCGTAACTGCCGTGGCTGCAGGTATTCCGACGAACCAGATAATCCCGACCCTCACATCGGGCTTCGGTGGCACGCTTGCCAGCGTTGCCCTGCTGGTCGGTTTGGGGGCGATGCTCGGGCGGATGCTCGAAATGAGTGGTGGAGCACAGGTGCTCGCCGACTCGCTCATCCGCCGCTTCGGTGAGAAGCGCGCACCGCTCGCTCTCGCTGTTGCCTCGCTCATGATGGGTTTCCCCATCTTCTTCGACGCTGGTCTTGTCGTCATGTTGCCGATCATCTTCACGGTGGCTCGTCGCCTCGGTGGATCGCTACTCTTCTACGCCTTCCCCTCGGCTGTGGCCTTCTCGGTCATGCACATCTTCGTGCCGCCGCACCCCGGCCCCGTTGCCGCCACCGGCCTGCTCGGTGCTGACGTTGGGCTCGTCCTCATCTTCGGTCTCATCGTGGCACTGCCCACCTGGTACGTCGTCGGCTACAAGTTCGGTACCTGGACCGGTAAGCGCTTCGACGTTGCTATCCCCAACATCCTCTTCGGAAGCCAGGATGACGAGAAGGCCGCTCAGTTCAAGTCGAACCCCAAGCTCGGTACGATTCTCTTCTTGCTCCTGCTGCCCCTCGTTCTGATCTTCATGAACACCGGACTCAACGCTCTCGCTACTGCCGGTGTGGTTGACCTCGAGAACCCTGTTGTTCAGGTTCTACGCCTTCTCGGCGAGACCCCCATCGCGTTGCTCATCACCGTCGTCTTCGGAATGTGGCTGCTCGGATGGAAGCGCAACAAGGAGCGCACGCTCATCGAGACCATCGTCGACAGCGCGCTCGGCCCGGTTAGCTCGATCATCCTCATCACCGGTGCCGGTGGAATGTTCGGTGGCGTACTGCGTGCCAGCGGAATCGGCGCCAGCATCGCAACCTCGCTCGAGTCGATCGGCATGCCGCTCATCGTTGCTGGCTTCGTGATTGCTGCAATCATCCGTGTTGCTCAAGGTTCGGCTACTGTCGCGCTCACCACTGCGGCAGCACTTATCCAGCCCGTCGTTCTCGCTGACGCTTCGCTCAACCCCGTCGAACTCGCCGCCATCGTGCTCGCTCTCGCCGCCGGTTCAGTGTTCGCGGGTCACGTCAACGACTCGGGCTTCTGGCTGGTCAGCCGCTTCTTCGGCATGGACACCCAGACCACCCTGCGCACGTGGACAGTCGGCCAGGCACTCATCGGTGTCATGGGCTTCGCGATTGCGTTCGTCATTTTCATCATCGCCGGATTGTTCTAGGAGATAGCCGTGGCATCCACTCTGTTTGACCTCACTGGGCGCATCGCCCTCATCACCGGATCGAGCCGAGGAATCGGGCGCGTCATTGCGCAAGCCCTCGCCGAAGCCGGTGCAACGATCGTGCTGAACGGTCGCGATGAAGAGCGCCTCGCCGCAACTCATGCCGACTTCAGCGCCGAGTTTGGGGCCGAACGCGTCTACGCTCGTGCGTTTGACGTCGCGGATGCCACGGCTGTCGCCACCGCGATCGCCGAGATCGAGGCATCCATCGGTGCGATCGGGGTGCTCGTGAACAACGCGGGTATCCAGCATCGCGAACCGATGCTCGATCTCGACGTGGAGGACTGGAACCGAGTCATCTCCACCAACCTCACCAGCGCGTTCCTCGTCGGGCGCGAAGTTGCCCGGCACATGCTGGCTCGCGGTGAGGGCAAGATCATCAACATCGCGTCGGTGCAGACCGACCTTGCGCGACCGACTATCGGGCCGTACACGGTCTCGAAGGGCGGCATCCGCAATCTCACTCGTGCCATGACGGCGGAGTGGGCCAACGGCGGGCTGCAGATCAATGCGATCGCTCCCGGCTACATCCACACCGAGATGACGCAGGCGCTCGTCGACGACGACACCTTCAACAGCTGGATTCTCGGGCGCACGCCTGCCGGTCGCTGGGGAACTCCCGCCGACCTGGGCGGCCCCGCAGTGTGGCTCGCCTCAAGTGGTTCCGACTACGTCAACGGCCAAGTCATCTTCATCGATGGCGGCATGACGGTCGTCGTCTAACCTCCTGCTTTACCGCCGAGCGTCGCTGCCGGCACCGTTCTACAGAAAAGATTGTCATGACAAGTGCAGCCCCCGCCGAAACTCTCGCGGTCACGATTCACGCTCAAGATGACTTGCGCGTGGAGAGCATTCCGTTGGCCGCTCCGGCCGCCGACGAAGCCGTGATCCAGATTGCGTTCGGCGGGGTCTGCGGGTCTGACCTGCACTACTGGTCGCACGGTGCGGCGGGGGAGTCGATCCTTAAGGCACCGATGATTCTCGGCCATGAGGTTGTCGGCACCGTCATTCAGCAAGCTGCTGATGGCACCGGCCCTGCTGCGGGAACAGCCGTGGCCGTGCATCCGGCAACCCCCGGCGGCACCGAGCCTCGCTGGCCCGAAGACCGCCCGAATCTTTCCCCCGGCTGCACCTACCTCGGCAGCGCGGCACGCTTTCCGCACACCGAAGGTGCCTTCGCCGAGTTCGTTACTTTGCCCAGCCGGATGCTGCGAGCACTCCCCAGCTCGTTGACCCTGCGTGATGCCGCGCTCGTCGAACCCGCCAGCGTGGCCTGGCATGCCGTCTCGCGTGCCGGTGACGTTCGCGGAAAACGTGCTCTCGTGATTGGCGCTGGCCCCATCGGCGCTCTCATCGTCGCTGTGCTCAAGCGTGCCGGTGCCAGCGAGATTGTGGCCGTCGATATGTTCGCTGGCCCCCTTGCGATCGCCCGCCAGGTCGGCGCGACCGACACTCTTCACGCCACCGATGTGGATGCCATTGCCGCCGTCGACGCCGACATCGTCTTCGAATCATCGGGCAGCTACCGCGGCCTCGAGTCGGCCGTGCGCGGAGCAACTCGTGGCGGCCGCGTGGTCATGGTGGGGCTCTTGCCCTCCGGTCAGCAGCCCGCCCTCATCTCACTCGCGATCACCCGCGAGCTCGAACTCGTCGGGTCATTCCGCTTCAACGACGAGATTGGCGAAGTGATCGCGGCGCTCGCAGACGGCAGCCTCGTTGTCGGGCCGATTGTGACCCACGAGTTCGCGGCATCCGATGCTCATGAAGCGTTTGCTGTTGCCAAGGACTCGGAGAACAGCGGCAAGGTGCTGCTGCGCTTCTAGGGTGCTGGGTTTCTTGCGCGACGTTTAGTCGAGGAAGATGCGCGGTTCGCCATCCCAGATGGGTTCGACTTCTTCGATCGTGCGGCTCATGATGCGCTCCATCGAGGCGAACGCGTCCGCCGGGCGCTTGCCCTGGATGGCATCCGCCACATCCACGTGTAGCTGTAGTGCTTCTTCGTGCGGAGTCGATGGCATGAGACCACGGTGGGTGCGGCCCGTCAGCACTTCGGCGATTACACGGTCGAGGCGTGCAAACATCTCGTTGCCGCTCGCGGCAAGAACCAGCGAATGAAAGCGGATGTCGAGCTCAAGAAACAATTCGAGGTCGCCGGAGCGCCCCACGGCCCGCATTCGCGCGGCCAGCGCCAGTAGCTCGCCGGCTGCCTCGTTTGAGGCGTGCAGGGCTGCGAGTTTTGCAGCCTGCGGTTCGATGGCGCTGCGCAGCTCGGTGAGGGAGCGCAGTTGGCGTCCGTTCTCGGCCTGCTCGAGGCGCCACCGGATCACGAGGGGGTCGTAGAGACTCCACTGGGACATCGGCAGCACGCGCATCCCGACCCGCTTGACGGAGGCCACCATGCCGAGCGATTGCAGCACACGCACGGCTTCACGAACGACCGAACGCGAGACGCTGTAACGCTCTTCGAGCTGCTCGGCGAGGATCGTGGATTCAGGGGAGATCTCGCCCGAAACGATGCTGAGCCCGAGATCGTTGAGCACGCGTGCGTGAAGACTTCCGGGCATGCTTCCAGAGTAGTGGTTCTCGCGACGCCGCCGAACGGTGCCAAGCCGCTCAACTCGTGGGCACCGAATCAGCCTGAACCGTGTAAACTTGAGCTTGAACTTCGGCGAGGGAACCTTCTGGTTCCGTTATCGACGCGGCGGGCAAGTCACAGGACCATTTCCTCACAGGGCTTTTCCTCACGCGGCAGATCCACGGTCTGCCGGCGTTCGAGTTGAATTACAGACAATGATCTGGGCACTGAGCCCGCCACGAGCACTCCGTTCGTTGCAGGCGCTGAGCCCACAACAGACTTCGGTCGAACAGGAGCTAACGATGGCAAAGCCAGGCGTAAACCACGTTGTTACAGATGCCCGCGAATCATTCGGTAAGGGCGCCGCACGCAAGCTGCGCGCTGCGGGCAAGATTCCCGCCGTCATCTACGGACACGGTACCGAGCCCATCCACGTTGCCCTCCCGGGTCACGAGATGGCTTTGATCCTGCGCAAGTCGAACCAGATTCTCGACCTCGACATCAGCGGCAAGAGCCAGCTCGCTCTCGTGAAGGACGTGCAGAAGGATCCGGTTCGCCAGATCATCGAGCACGTTGACCTCGTTGTTATCCGCAAGGGCGAGAAGGTTATCGTCGACGTGCCGATTCACCTCGTTGGCGAGTCGTTTGCGGGCACTATCGCGAACTTGGATGCACCGACCATTTCCGTCGAGGCAGAAGCTACCCACATTCCCGAGTACTTCACGGTAGACATCGAGGGCCTCGAAGACGGCCAGCACGTTTACGCCAAGGACGTCACTCTTGTCGAAGGTGCAAACCTTCTTGCTGACCCCGAGCTACTCGTTGTTGGTATCAGCACCCCGCGCGCCTCGGTCGAAGCCGAAGCGGCCGAAGAAGAGGCCGAAGCGGTTGCCGAGGAAGCAGCGGCTGCTGACGAGGCTGCCGAATAATCAGCTTCTTCCGCAAACGAGCAATCGTGGATGACCAATGGTTAGTAGTCGGGCTCGGTAACCCCGGGCCCGGCTACGCCGGTAATCGCCACAACGTGGGCCACATGGTGTTGGCCCACTTGGCTGACGAGCTGTCGGCCACTTTTAAGAACCACAAAGCGAATGCCGCGGTGGCCGAAGGTCGCAGCTTTGGGGATGGACCCAAGCTGATTCTGGCTAAGCCCAATTCCTTCATGAACCTGTCGGGTGGGCCCACCGCCGCACTCATGAGGTTCTACAAGATTCCCGTCGAGCGACTGATCGTTGTGCACGATGAACTCGACATCGACTTCGACAGCGTGAAACTCAAGACCGGTGGCGGTCACGGAGGCCACAACGGTATCCGCGATATCGCTGCGGCTGTCGGGTCCCCCGACTTCACACGTGTTCGGGTGGGTATCGGACGCCCTCCCGGTCGCCAGCCTGCCGCTGACTTCGTTCTCCGCGACTTCACGGGTGAGGAGCGCACGGTGCTGCCCAACCTGTTAGGCGATGCTGCAGATGCCGTAGTGATGGTCGCCAACGAGGGACTCGAAGCAGCTCAACAGCGTTTCCACAGCCCGCGCTAGTTCTGCTGCTGCGCTGTGGGTGAACTCTCATCGCAGCGTCGGTGGCCGCGAGTAGAGTAATCCGGTGACTCTCGACGGAATTATCTCAGCGCTTTCGCGCGCCCAAACTGTAGAGAGCGCGCTGCGTTACTCACAGCGCAGCGCCGACTTCTCCCTCGTCGAAGGGTTACGGGCGCCCCTCATCGGTGGCCTGCTTACGGCAACCGATGCGCCGCGCTCGATGCTTGCGGTGACCGCGACGGGCCGCGAGTCTGAATCGCTGCGCCGCTCACTCGCAAGCTATCTTCCCGACGCTCAGATCGTGGAGTTCCCCGCCTGGGAAACTCTGCCGCACGAGCGACTGAGCCCGAGCGCCGAGACGGTCGGCAAGCGTATGCAGGCGCTGCGCGACCTGGCTAAATGGCAAGCGAACCCGGTTGGCCAGTTTGTGCTGGTGGCATCCGTGCGGGCGGCGCTGCAGCCCATCGCCGACAACCTCATTACGATCGAGCCGGTCATGCTCACGAAGGGCGGTCGCAACTACGACCTCTCCGCCCTCTCGGAGCGCCTCGTGGCACTGGCATATTCCCGTGTCGACATGGTGACTCGCCGTGGTGAATTCGCGGTGCGCGGCGGCATCCTCGACGTCTTTGCGCCCAACCACGAGCACCCGCTTCGACTTGAGTTCTTCGGCGATGAGCTCGAGCAGTTGCGCGAGTTCTCGGTCGCCGACCAGCGATCAATCGATGGCGACATCGAGTACGCCGAACTTGTGCCGAGCCGGGAGTTGCTGCTCAGCGATTCGGTGCGCCAGCGTGCCCGCGAAATGCAGCACGAGTTTCCGAGTCTCTCCACGATGCTGGCCAAGATCGCCGAGGGCATCCCCGTCGACGGCATGGAGTCGCTCGCGCCCGCACTCGTTGACAAGCTCGTCCCGTTGACGCATTACCTTCCCGCGGATGCCGCCATCGCGGTGCTCTCGCCCGAGAAGGTGTCGTCGCGTGCCGTGAACCTCGCCGAAACCAACCAAGAATTTTTGAGTGCGGCGTGGAATGCCGCAACCGCTGGAGCCGAAGCGCCCATCGACTTGGATGCCGGTGACTTTGTCACGCTCACCACGCTTCGCGCATCCGCAGGGGATCGCCCCTGGTGGACCCTCAGCACGTTCGACTCGGGCGAAGCGGATGCCGCCAACCTAATCGATGCCGCAGAAGAAGCCTCCGAATACGTGCGCATCGAGGCCACCGCCACGCCCTCGTTCGCAGGAACCCTCGACGGCGCCCTCGACCACGTTGGCACGTTACTCGCCGACGGTTGGTCGGTGGCAATCGTCGCCGAAGGCGCCGGGCTCGTGGAGCGCACCGCCGACCTGCTGGGGGAGCGAGAACTCTCCGGGCGCGCGGTTGACGCCTTCCCCGAGACCACGGAACCCGGCGTCGCGTACCTGCTGCGGGCATCCGTCGATCATGGTTTCGCCGTGCCCGAAGTCAAGTTGGCGGTGCTCAGCGAGGGCGAGTTCTTCGGCCGTTCGGTCGGCTATGCCTCGCGCCCGGCCCGCAAGCTCGCCACTCGCCGCAAAAATGTTGTTGACCCGCTGCAACTCAAGAGCGGCGATTATGTCGTGCACCAGACCCACGGCATCGGCAAGTTCATCGAACTTGTCACCCGGCAGGTCAGCACGGGCGGTCGCAACGCGGTCAAGACTCAGCGCGAATTCTTGGTGCTCGAATACGCGCCCAACAAGCGCGGTTACCCCGGCGACAAGCTGTATGTACCCACCGATCAGCTCGACCTGCTGTCGCGCTATGTGGGAGGCGAAGCCCCCTCGCTCAACAAGATGGGCGGCAGCGACTGGTCGGCAGCCAAGAGCAAGGCGCGCAAGGCGGTTCGCGACATCGCTGTTGAACTCGTCAAGCTCTACAGCGCGCGCATGGCCAGCAAGGGCCACGCGTTCGGGCCGGATACCCCGTGGCAGCGCGAGCTTGAAGAAGCCTTCGCCTACGCTGAAACCCCTGACCAACTGACGACGATTGACGAAGTCAAAGCCGACATGCAGAGCCCGGTTCCGATGGACCGACTGCTCAGCGGAGACGTCGGATACGGTAAGACCGAGGTCGCCGTTCGCGCCGCCTTCAAGGCTGTGCAGGATGGCAAGCAGGTCGCGATGATCGTGCCGACCACTTTGCTCGTGCGTCAGCACATGGAGACCTTCGCCGATCGCTTCGCCGGCTTCCCCGTGCACTTGCGGGCGCTCAGTCGCTTCCAGACCGAGAAGGAGTCCCGCGAAACGGTAGCGGGCCTCGCCGACGGCACCGTGGATGTTGTCATTGGGACCCACCGCCTGCTCTCCAAGAGCGTCGCGTTCAAAGACCTCGGGCTCGTCATCATCGACGAAGAGCAGCGCTTCGGCGTTGAGCACAAGGATGCTCTCAAGAAGCTCAAGACCAACGTCGACATCCTGGCGATGACGGCAACCCCGATTCCGCGCACGCTCGAGATGGCCGTCACCGGCATCCGTGAAATGTCGACGCTGGCGACTCCGCCAGAAGACCGGCATCCGATCCTCAGCTTCGTCGGCCCATACTCTGAGCGTCAGGTTGGTGCGGCAATTCGCCGCGAACTGCTGCGCGAAGGCCAAGTGTTTTACGTGCACAATCGCGTGAGCTCGATCAACCGGGTCGCGGCGAAGATTGCGGAATTGGTTCCGGATGCTCGTATCGCGATCGCCCACGGCCAGATGCCCGAAGCCGCACTTGAGCAAGTGATGGTCGACTTCTGGGATCGCAAGTTTGACGTGCTCGTGTCGACGACGATTGTGGAAACCGGGCTCGACATCCCGAACGCCAACACGCTCATCATTGACCGTGCCGACAAGTACGGTCTCAGCCAACTGCACCAGTTGCGCGGTCGAGTGGGCCGCGGCCGTGAGCGCGCCTACGCGTATTTCTTGTATGACGAAGAGAAGCCGCTGAGCGAAACCGCTCACGAGCGTCTCGACACCATCGCCGCCAACAATGAGCTCGGCGCCGGTATGCAGATCGCCATGAAGGACCTCGAAATTCGAGGTGCTGGAAACCTGCTCGGTGGCGAACAGTCCGGCCACATAGCCGGGGTGGGATTCGACCTGTACTTGCGGATGATCGGCGAGGCCGTCTCCACTTTCCGTGGTGATGTTGCCGAAGGTCAGACCGAGCTGCGCCTCGAACTACCGGTGGATGCTAGCATCCCCGAGGACTACGTGGAGAGCGAGCGACTGCGGCTCGAGGCGTACCAAAAGCTGTCGGCAGCAAGTTCACCGTCGGCGGCAGCGGACAGCATCGATCGCGTGCTCGACGAACTCATCGACCGGTACGGCGAGCCGCCCGAGGAAGTGCAACACCTGATCGCGGTGTCTCGACTGCGCCGGATGTCTCAGCGTTTGAAGCTGAGCGAAGTTGTGGTCATGGGCGACAAACTGCGTATCGCACCGGCTGAACTCGCTGACTCGAAGCAAGTGCGATTGCAGCGAATGTACCCGGGCTCTAAATATCATTCGGCAGCGTCGACGGCGATCATCCCGTTGCCTTCCGGTGCCGATGATGGCGCTCTCATCGAGTGGACGAAAGACCTCCTCGTTTCAGTATTCGGTGCTCAAGACGCGGCGGAGGAGGCCAAAGAGGCCGCTCTTGCAGCAGAGGCTGCCGAGAAGCTCGCAGTCGATAGGGCTGCAGCGAAGACGGCCGAACGATCTGCAGCGGCAAACGACGCCGGTCCAGCTTCTTAAGCCACAAAATAGCGGACGATTACGGTTGCGTTGTTTCCGGCGCGGGCGCTTCACTAGTTACTCCTGAAGCAACGGGCTTCGGCTTCGGAGTGAACGCGAGCGGATTGCGACGGCCGTCGATGCGGTGGACGCCCCCGATCGCCATCGGAATAAGCACGAGCGAGCGCAGGTCGAGCAGCGCGTGCGCGATGATTGTCACAAGAATGCTTCCGGTGAGAACGTAGATAGCCATGAAGATGGCACCGAGCACTGTCGTGACGATGATGCCGGTCAGGCCTTGATACGAGTGCATGAGGCCGAACAGCAGAAGGCTGACGACAATAGCGACCACTGCGTTGCCGGTTGTCGCGAACAGTAGCGCGGGCAAAGCGAGCCGGAAGAGCAACTCTTCGACGACTCCGGCGTTAATCGAGAGCAGTCCGCCCAGCACAAGCTCCTGACGGTTGCGGGGGAGGATGGCTTGAACGTCGCCGACGCTCACCACCTCTTCGCCTTCCTTGCGCACGGAGATGATGGCGAGAACAGTGACGACAATAAACCCGATTACGAGCCCACTGAGTACTCCAGCGGTGATGGTCGGATGCGCGGCGAAGACGCCGAGTAGCCACGAGGCCCCGGGCCAAGCCTGCACCTCGGCGAGCAGGGGCGCTGCGAATGCTCCACTGGCTAAGAGTGTCGCCAGAGCGAGGCCACCAAAAAGCGAGAAGGAGATTAACAGCCAGCGGCGGAGCATCAGTTGGCGTCGCTTGGTGGTGCGAAAACGTTTAAAGCGGCGATACTCGCGCTGATCGCGGCGGAAGGTTCTGAGGGCTAGTGCCGTGAGCACACCGAGAAGCACGACCCACAACAGGGCAAGCATGAGCGGGTTGGCAGGGTCGAGCATGCATCAATCGTGCCATGGGGCGGCTGAGTGTCTGAGAAACCTCGTTACCGTTGTGCGCTAACGAGGCGAGTTGGCGCGCTCAGCGGGGAGATCACAGCGCGCACGCCCAGCGTTTGAGAACTAGCACGAGCCCCACATGCCGAGCTTCGCCGTGTATGCATCGTCTTCGGCGTTGCGCAGCTCGGGCCAAAAGCGGTCGTTGAGCCCCACTTTGAGGGCTTCGGCGGCTCCCAACTCAACCATGGCAAGGTTCACGAAGGTGCCGTCCTGGAGATAGACGTAGAGCAGCGAGCGCCCGTAGTGGTCCTCGGGCTCGCGATCTTCGAGCGCCCACACGTCGGTGCCCTCGGGTAGAAAGTCGCGAAGTAATTCGCGAGCTTCAACTCCGTAGCATTCTTCGGCATCCGGTCGCTGCTGGCTGGCGAGTTCGGGGGTATCGAGTCCGATGAGTCGTACCTTCAGTTCCTCGGCGCTCCCATTGTCGAGGTACAGGGTGTCGCCATCATGCACATAGGTGACGGTCGCTGCAAAAGCGCCAGAAGGGATGCCGCCAGTCGCGTTGCTCTCAGTGTCGTCTGGATCACTATTGCTTTGCGCGGTGTTCGCCGACTCGGATGCCACAGCGGACTTGTCGGACGCTCCGTCGGGAGGCGCACTGTCACCAGGCGATTCCGGCGAGATCGCTCCGGAATAGAGGGCGACGGCCGCTCCACCCACAAGGGCGATCGCAACGATAACGCCGAGGAGGCGAGAACGCGGTTGAGAAGTTGACACATCGCGATTCTCGCACGCGCGCACGCGGGCAGGCACGCACGCACGCGCGCACGCCGGTAGGCCGGCCCGTGCGAGGAGCGCAGAGCGGCGATCGATCACACGCTGCCACGATGTGACCGCTTTAGGTGGATTCGCGCGCCCCACGCTGAGCTGCGAGCTCGCGCGACGTCACCGCGCCAAGCTGCTTGCCCCAGAGCGAATGAACCGACTTCCAATTGAGTGGGTCTTGAATGAAAGAGTTGCACATTTCTAGCGGCGGAAACGAGACATAGCTCACGTGGGGAATCGCATCGGCGACCGCAAGAGACGCCCGGTTGAGTCTCGTGATTTGCAGGGCGAGAAGACGCTGAACAAAGCGCG
This sequence comes from Salinibacterium sp. 10G20-15, assembly GCF_057365065.1. NCBI lineage: Bacteria > Bacillati > Actinomycetota > Actinomycetes > Micrococcales > Microbacteriaceae > Salinibacterium > Salinibacterium sp. 10G20-15. The sequence goes on along the minus strand of NZ_CP195118.1, from coordinate 504,458 downwards.
GCATCGCTCGAAAACGGTACATCGGGGGCACTGCGGCAACGATGACGCGGCATTCCGGGGTGGATCCGTGGCGCACGCGATCAATAATCCGGTGGAGGGCGGCGGTCCATTCGGTTGCGGTGGTGCCAAACAAAACATCGGGTGGGCCGAGAATGATAACGACCGCATCGACATCGTGCTCCGCATCCTCAAGCTCGTCTGCGGCGCGTGTCAAAGTCAACTCGACGTCAGCGATACTGCTCCAGGTGCATCCGGAGGCAAGCTCGCGTGCGACATATCGCGATGTTTGGGAAACCACCCCAAGCCCATGGTGAAGGAGGCCGTAGCCGGATGCCGCCGCATCGCCGATGAACAGGAGACGCGCGGGGTCAGGGGCGACTACTTCGCCCTCGGGCTCATCGGGCGGAAAGAGAGTGTTTGCGGCGTCGACCCGAAAGGCGAGAAGGTTCAGCTTCAGCAGCGGCCGGAAAATGTGGATGACGCCGGCGATGAGGCGTCGGGTCAGGGGAGCGTGGGACGGGATTTCGTCGTTGCGCGCGGGAGACGTGTTCTTCGGGTCCACGGTTCATATAGTGGCGGACTCGAGGTGGGGCTCACGTCACGACATACCCCTTTGGGGTACGTGACTTCCGCTTACTTTATCGAGTGGGAGGATGGGGGGATGACCGAGCCTCACGCCCCGCATCCTGAACTCGACACACTCATCAGCACGCTTGAGCGCTTGCGGGCCCCGGGTGGCTGCGCGTGGGACCGCGATCAAACGCATGAGTCTCTCGTGCAGTACCTCGTTGAAGAAACCTATGAGCTGGTTGATGCGATTGAAAGCGGCGATTCCGCCGAGATAGTCGAGGAACTCGGCGATGTGCTTTATCAAGTGCTCTTCCATGCTGATATTGCCGCTGAAGCAGGGCGGTTCACTCTCGAGGACGTAGCCGCTCACATGACGGCCAAGATGGTCGGACGGCACCCGCACGTCTTCGGCGACGCTACAGCGGATACAGCCGATGATGTGATGGCGGTGTGGGACGACCTCAAGAAAACAGAAAAGCCACATCGTACGAGTGTGACCGACGGGATTCCCTCGAAAATGCCCGCGCTAGCGCTGGCCGACAAGCTTCTCGGCCGCGCCCACAAAGTAGGGCTTCTGGATGCCACAACACCCGGTGCGATAAATGTCACGCACGAAGATGAGCTTGGCCCTCTCTTGCTGGCCATCGTGGCATCTGCGAAAGCCAACGGTTTGGATTCGGAGCGAGCGCTGCGCACGGCACTTCGCCAGTTGACTGACGAGATCAAAGAACACGAGGCGTCGAGCTAGCGTTCGCTTCTCACGGGAAGCCCGGGAGGGTGGTGCCCTCCCTAACCCGAATAAGGAGGGCACCGGCGCGACGCCTGCACACGAGACATGTGATCGCACGTCGATCGTCTGCAGAAGTGGCATCGCGCGTTGATGGATCGGTGGGATTACCCGGCCTACCGATCCAGCGTTGGAGAAGCCCCTGGTGAGAGGGTTTCACGTAGAGATGGCGCCGCTAAGGAGTTTGCGGCACAAGGAGAAATCATAACTGTTGCGTCGTTCATTAGCAAACAACCGTTATGTTAATACTCATGGCACGCAGACCCGACCCGACGCGCAAGCCAGCTCTTATTCAGCAAACTATTGCCTACCTTGCTGATAAACCGCTGTCTAGTCTCACTTTTCGTTCGCTCGCGAAAGCCCTCGACGTTAGTACTTTCACGCTGGTTTATCACTTTGGAACCCGCTCCGAACTCATTCGCGAGATCGTGCATGCGAATGCGCGCGGGGCGAGCCCCGATGATGCGTCGAGATTGCCTGCCAGCACGTTGGACGACTATTTCGCCAGTCTCTCGCTAGCGTGGCAGTGGACTCAGCTACCCGAAAACCTTCATCGCCAGCGCCTTGAACTTGAGGCGGGACTGCTCGAAGCTGTTGAACCTGACGAGCTCCACGTGACACGACCCATTTTCACGCAATGGATCTCGATGGGCGCCACCGCCCTCGTTTCCTTCGGGCTCACTGAGGAACAAGCCCACACTGAAGCGCGGTTGCTTGTCAATATGTTTCACGGCGTGCAGTTCGATCTCGTGCTCAATCACGACTTCGAGGCCTCCGCTGCTGTGTTCGAGGCCGCTGTCGCACACCACCGCCACCGCATCGAACAGCTGCTCGCGGGACTCGCTCGCTGACGCTGAACTCGCCCCGTGGCTTTGAGTGTCGCCTGCTGGCACTGAAAACCTTCTCGCGTGGGCAAGAATAGAGATCATGGCGTCAACGGTTAATCCTCCCCGCGGTATGCGCGACTTCCTTCCGGCAGAAAAAGCTCAGCGCGAGCGTGTTCTCGGTGTCATCCGCGGCAGCTACCGTGCCCACGGATTCGATGAGATCGAAACCCCCGTGATGGAGGACAGCTCCCGCCTGCACGCCGGTTTGGGTGGTGATAACGAGAAGCTAGCCTTCGCAGTCATGAAGCGCGGGCTAACGCCGGAAAACCTCCAGACGGCATCCGATTCCCTTGAACTCGCCGACCTCGGGATGCGGTTCGACCTCACGGTTCCGCTCGCGCGATTTTATGCGTCCCACCGTGCCGAACTACCCAAGGTCTTCCGTTCGATTCAGATGGCGCCCGTGTGGCGTGCAGAGCGCCCGCAGAAGGGACGATACCGCCAGTTTGTGCAGTGCGACATCGACATCATCGGCGAAGCGGGTTCCAGCGCTGAGGTCGAACTTATTGCGGCGACAGCGGCGACACTGGATGCGCTTGGTATCCAAGGCTGCACCATTCGAGTCAATGACCGACGCCTCCTCACAAGCTCGCTCAGCGTTCTCGGCTTCCCGGCCAAGGAGCACGAGGCGGTGCTGATCACCGTCGACAAGCTCGACAAGCTCGGTGCCGACGGCGTCATCGCTGAATTGCGTGAGCGCGCCTTCCCAGACGCCCCTGTGGCCGCGCTCGCTGAATTCTTGAAGCGTCCTGCGCCCGAATCTGATCCCGAGTTCAGTGCGGATGCCATCCGTGCCGCTCTGCCCCCCGGCGTCACGGACGATGTCATCCGTGAGCTCGCATCGATCGGCCAAGCCATCGAGGCGGGTCGCAGAGACCCGCAACGTCTCATTGAATTCGACCCGTGGTTGGTGCGGGGGATGGGCTACTACACCGGCACGATCTTTGAGGTCGCGCATCCGTCGCTCGGCTATTCGCTCGGTGGTGGTGGTCGTTACGACGGAATGATCGGTCGTTTCTTAGGCAGCGATGTTCCGGCTGTCGGTTTCTCGCTCGGCTTTGAGCGTTTGGTGGATCTGGTTGACCTCGGTGTGGAAACGGCTGACGACCAGGTTGCGCTCGTCTATGGCGCCGATGTTGAGGCGGCAACTCTGGTGCGTTTGCAGGCCGCCCTGATCAAAGAAGGCAAGCGGGTTCGGCTCGAGGCGCGGCCCAAGAAACTGCCGCAACTTCTTGACCAGCTTCGGGATGCCGGGTTCACCAGTTTCGCCACGGTCCGTGCAGAAAACGTGAGTATTGATAGTCTCGAATTCAAGCCACTGGGTGGCTAGTTAGCGCCCACGTGTTGAGGGAGAAAACGTGAACGTCGCAGTGAAGCCGGTTCTCTTTTTTACCGTCCTGAGCTTCGGCCTTGCGTGGCTGTTCGCTTTCCCCCTGTGGTTCACTGGCGGCCTCGCCAACCCGTTCTTCACCGTGTTCGCTTTGGCGATGATGTTCACCCCGGCGATTGCGGCACTGATCGTTGTTTTCTTTGTTGAGAAGCATCCGGATGCTCGCTCCCGCCGTGCGGCGCTCGGGCTCGGTTCGGTGCGCCCCGTTGGCCGGTTCTTGCGCTACTTGGCTTTGGCGCTCGTCATTCCGCCCGCCTTGATCCTGGCGGCGCTCGTCGTCGGAGCGCTCGTGGGGGTCTATCCGGCCGACTTCGTGAATTTCTCGGGGTTCGAGGCGATGCTCGACAGCCAGCTTGAGGCGCTCGGCCAAGCACCCCTGCCGATACCGATCGGATTGCTCGTGGCAGCCCAGTTCCTCAACGTGGCAATCGGTGCGCTTATCAACACAATTCCAGCCCTCGGCGAAGAACTTGGCTGGCGCGGCTGGCTGTTGCCCAAACTGCTGCCCTTGGGGATAGTTCCGGCCCTTCTCATTTCGGGTGTGATGTGGGGCCTCTGGCACGCACCGCTTATCCTGCTCGGCTACAACTATCCCGGCGCTCCCGGCTGGCTCGCTCTCTCCGCAATGGTGGGGATGACGATCGTGGTCGGCGGCGTGTTCTCGTGGCTGCGCATCCGTTCGGTGTCGGTGTGGCCGGCCGCTCTCGCGCACGGTTCGTTCAACGCGGCTGCCGGATTCTCCTTGGTTTTCATCATGGTCGGCGAGAGCTTTGACCCGCTTCAGGCCAGCATCCTGGGGTGGACCGGATGGCTTGTTCCCCTGGTTCTCGTGGTCGTGCTGCTGGCCACCGGGCAGTTCCGCCCGGCACCTCAACAACCAGTGGCCACTCGTAACGAGTCAGCGCCCGTCGCTGGCGCGGAGTAGGCTTTGCCACGGACATCCACCACTTCCAGTCCAATCAAACTTTCTTTAAGGAGACCCCCTGTGGCTTTGATCGAAGCAGTTGGCGCCCGTGAAATTCTCGACTCCCGGGGAAACCCCACGGTCGAGGTTGAAGTATTGCTTGACGACGGCGTAGTTTCTCGCGCCGCGGTGCCTTCGGGAGCATCCACCGGCGCATTCGAGGCTTACGAGCTTCGCGATGGCGACAAAGACCGCTACCTCGGCAAGGGCGTCCAGAAGGCCGTTGACGCTGTTATCGACGACCTTGGCCCTGCGATTGAGGGCCTCGACGCTTCCGACCAGCGCCTCGTTGACGCTGAGCTCATCGCGGTTGATGGTTCCGAGAACAAAAAGAACCTTGGCGCTAACGCGATCCTCGGTGTTTCGCTCGCGGTAGCCAAGGCTGCTGCTGACTCGGCAGACCTGCCCCTCTTCCGTTACCTTGGCGGACCGAACGCTCACGTGCTTCCCGTGCCGATGATGAACGTCATCAACGGTGGATCGCACGCCGACAGCAACGTCGACATCCAAGAATTCATGATTCTTCCGCACGGCGCCGAGACCTTCAGCGAGGGCCTCCGTTGGGGCGTTGAGACGTACCACGTGCTCAAGGGACTGCTCAAGAGCAAGGGCCTCAGCACGGGCCTCGGCGACGAGGGTGGCTTCGCCCCCGACCTCTCCAGCAACCGTGCAGCACTCGACCTCCTCATGGAAGCAATCGAGAAGGCTGGCTTCACGCCGGGCAAGGACATCGCCGTTGGCCTTGACGTTGCCGCCACCGAGTTCTACAACGACGGTTCGTACACGTTCGAAGGTGTCTCGAAGTCCGCTGGTGACATGAGCGCGTACTACGCCGAGCTCGTTGCCGCGTACCCCCTCGTCTCGATCGAAGACCCGCTCGACGAAGACGACTGGGAAGGCTGGGCTCAGCTCACCGCCGAAATCGGTTCGAAGACTCAGATCGTCGGAGACGACCTGTTCGTCACCAACCCCAAGCGTCTCGCCAAGGGAATCGAGCTCGCAACGGCAAACTCGATCCTCGTCAAGGTCAACCAGATTGGTTCGCTCACCGAGACCCTCGACGCTGTGTCGTTGGCTCAGCGCAACGGCTACACGGCCGTCATGTCGCACCGTTCCGGTGAGACCGAAGACACCACGATCGCTGACCTCGCGGTAGCGCTCAACACCGGCCAGATCAAGACTGGTGCACCGGCTCGCTCCGAGCGCGTAGCGAAGTACAACCAGCTGCTGCGCATCGAAGAAGAGCTCGGCGATGCCGCAGTTTACGCCGGCCGCTCCGCCTTCCCGCGGTTCAACGGCTAGCACTCACTGGCGTCGTCTAGCATCGAACGCATGGCTAGGCGAGTACGAGCAAAAAAGGTAGCGGTGACGTTGCCCGAGGAGAGCGCGCCAGAACACTGGTTGCGCACGATCCGCTTCTCGGGCTTCACCGTGCTCATGCTTGGTTTGCTCATACTCGCCGTCATCGTTCTTGCCCCCAATTTGCGCATCCTGATCGATCAGCAGCAGACGATTGCGCAATTGCAACAAGAAGTAGATGAGGCGCAAGACTCCGTTGACGAGCTCAACGAGAATCTTGCTCGCTGGGATGACCCCGCTTACATCGAATCCCAAGCGCGTGATCGGCTTTTCTTTATCAAACCGGGCGAAGTAAGTTACCTCGTCACCGGCGATGTCGATGAGGTGACGACGAACGATGGCGTGCCCGTCAGCACGAGCATCCAAACCACTCAAATTGACTGGGTGCAAACTCTCGTGTCGTCCATCTACACTGCTGGTCTCACGGATGACGCTCCCGACGAGCTCACTACCCCCGCGAGTGAAGGACCCCAACAATGACCACCCCACCGTTTGACGCCGTCAGCGATGAAGATGTGCGCATTGTGTCGCTTCAACTTGGGCGGCCTGCTCGTGATGTGATCGGAATTGCCGCGCGCTGCGTGTGCGGGGCTCCAACCGTCGTGTCGACCAAGCCGCGTCTGAGCGATGGAACGCCGTTCCCCACGATCTATTACCTGTGCCACCCGGCGGCTACGGCATCCGTGTCGACGCTGGAAGCCGAGGGGCACATGCCGCAACTTGCCGCGATGCTTGAAGGCCAGATCGGCGCACAGTATCAGGCGGCTCACGAGGCGTACATTGCCGACCGTGAAGGCATCGAGGTCGTTCCAGAACTCGCCGGTGTTTCGGCCGGTGGCATGCCCACGCGCGTGAAGTGCCTCCATGCCCTCGTAGGGCATTCGCTTGCTGCGGGGCCTGGCGTCAACCCCATCGGTGACATTGCGCTCGAGCGTGCCTCCTGGAGCCCCGCTGTGTGTCAGTGCCCCGATTACTCGGAGGCCGCGCAGCAGGATGCCGCAGCAGGCAAGGCTGCGGAGAGCGGCCAGTGAAGCGCTGGGCGGCGGTCTTTGTTGCGCTGGCGAGTCTCGCCTCTGTGCTCGTAGCAACGCCGGCTCACGCCGATGAAGTACGAGATCAAGAGTATTGGCTTCAGGAGTACGGTATTGAGGCCGCGTGGAAGACCACAAAGGGTGCTGGCGTCACCATTGCGGTGATCGATACCGGCGTTGATGGCACAGTGAAAGAACTGGTCGGTGCCGTCACCGGCGGAACAGACTTCTCGGGCCAAGGGGCGCCGAACGGCCAAAAGCCTGTCGGTGACGATAACCCAGCCCACGGCACCCTCGTCGCGTCGCTCGCTGCAGGCAGGGGGACGGGAGAGGACGCAGGCGTGATTGGTGCAGCCCCTGCCGCCAACATTTTGGCGATCTCGATTGGCTTCACTGGCGGCCCCGTCAGCTCGGACGACCAGATCGCACAAGCCGTGCGCTATGCCGTCGATCAGGGCGCCGATGTCATCAACCTGTCGCTCACGCGCGAGACGCTTGACTGGCCAACGAGTTGGGATAGCGCCTTCCTTTACGCGATGGACAACGATGTCGTTGTGGTTGCCGCTGCCGGTAACCGGGGTAGTGGCACTACTTCGGTTGGTGCCCCTGCCACGATGCCGGGCGTGCTTACTGTTGCCGGTGTTGATGTCAACGGTGTTGCTAGCTTCAATGCTTCCACTCAGGGAATCACGATCGGTGTCGCGGCTCCCAGCGAAGACCTTGTGGGGGTTGCTCCCGGCGGATCGCATGTGCTGTGGAACGGCACAAGTGGAGCTACGCCGATTGTTGCCGGTATCGTCGCGCTCGTGCGTGCCGCGCATCCAGAGTTGGATGCCAACAATGTGATCAACCGCATTGTCGCCACCGCCCATGACACCGGCGCTCCTGGCGCCGATGCCATCTACGGTTTTGGGCTGATTGATGCGGATGATGCCGTGAAAGCGAACGTGCCGCTGGTTGACGAGAACCCCATGGGGAGTCTCGCGGAGTGGATTACGATTTACCGCCGTGCGGAGTCAACTCCCGCGCCCTTGCCGACTTTCAGCCCGTCGCCCACCCCCATTCCTGAGAGCGAGGATGACGTCATTGCGGCGCCCGCAAGCCCCCTCGGTACCGTGCTTCCGACAGTGAGCATGCTTCGGAATGTGGGCGTACCACTCGCCATTTACGGAATTTTTCTGCTCATTTTGGCCGGTTCCGGAGTTCTGGCATGGCGTCGGTTTAGGAGTCTGCGCGAGAGAGAGTAAGTTTGGTGGCGAACTTCCCCTTTAGGAGACTCTGACTCGTGCCAAAAATCTTGATTGTCGGCGGCGGCTACGCCGGTTTTTACACTGCTCGTAAGCTCGAAAAGTGGCTACGTCGCGGCGAAGCTGAGGTCACTATGGTTGACCCTCTTCCCTACATGACGTACCAGCCTTTCCTGCCCGAGGTTGCTGCGGGCTCGATTGAGCCTCGTCACGCGGTCGTTCCTCACCGTCGTCACTTGAAGACCACCAAGGTCGTCACGGCGAAGGTCACCGGAATCAACCACGCGGCAAAGACCGCGACGATTCAGCCCGAGGTGGGCGACTCGTGGGAGATGGATTACGACCTCGTTGTTGTGACCGCCGGTGCCGTTTCGCGTACCTTCCCCATCCCCGGTGTTGCTGACGAAGCTATCGGCATGAAGACGATCGAAGAGGCTGTTGCCGTTCGTGACCGTCTTCTCACCAACTTCGACAAGGCATCCAACCTGCCTGCTGGCCCCGAGCGCGACCGTCTCCTGACGTTCGTTGTTGTCGGTGGCGGCTTCGCCGGTATCGAAGCCTTCGGCGAAATGCGCAGCCTGGCCTCGTCGCTGCTGCCGCTCTACCCGAACCTCACGTTCGAAGACACGCACTTCCACCTCATTGAAGCGATGGGCCGCATCATGCCCGAGGTTTCGCTCGAGACGAGCAAGTGGGTCATCAAGAACCTCGCTGACCGTGGCGCCCAGATCCACCTCGACACCCAGCTGAAGTCTGCTGTGGATGGCGTGGTTGAGCTGTCGACCGGTGAAAGCTTTGAGTCCGACACCATCGTGTGGACTGCGGGCGTTATGGCGAACCCTGTTGTTCGCAGCACCGACCTTCCCATCGAAGAGCGTGGACGCATCCGCGTGCAGGCCGACCTCCGTGTCATCAACGATGACGGTGTCGTCGAGGGTGCCTGGGGCGCCGGCGACGTGTGTGCTGTTCCTGACCTCACCGGTGGTGGCGTTGGCGGCTTCTGCGTTCCGAACGCTCAGCATGCTGTTCGCCAGGCCAAGCTCATGGCCAAGAACATTGTGGCTTCGCTTCGTGGCGAAGAGACGAAGGACTACTTCCACAAGAACCAGGGTGCAGTTGCCGGTCTCGGCCTGTACCACGGTGTCTTCCAGTCCGGTAAGATCGCGATCAAGGGCTTCCCGGCCTGGTTCATGCACCGTGGATACCACGGCATGGCGATGCCGATGTTCGAGCGCAAGGCTCGCGTCTTCAGCAACTGGATCACGAACTTCTTCTGGGGTCGCGACACCATCTCGATCGAGGCTCGCGTAGAACCGCGCCGCGCCTTCGAAGAGTTCGCGTCACGCCCCAAGTAGTGTGTTTGCATGCTCCACGCGTCAGTGTGGAGCATGCGTGCCCCGATAGCCCAATTGGCAGAGGCAGATGACTTAAAATCATCCAAGTCAGGGTTCGAGTCCCTGTCGGGGCACTGTGTGTTTAACTAACTGAAGGCGGTCGCAATGCGGCCGCCTTCAGTCGTTTAACGGGGTGCTTAGGCGGGAAGAATCTCTGCGAGTAGCCTCTGGATGCGCGCCTTGATGTCGTCGCGGATCGGCCGAACTTCATCGATGCCTTTGCCCTTGGGGTCGACGAGCTCCCAGTCTTCGTAGCGCTTGCCGGGGAAGATCGGGCAGACGTCGCCGCAGCCCATCGTGATGACGACATCCGATGCCTGCACCTGATCGGCTGTCATCAGCTGGGGGACTGCCTGCGAGATGTCGATACCCTCTTCAGCCATCGCTGCGATCGCGGTGGGGTTGATCTCGTTGCCCGGCTCCGAGCCGCCCGAACGCACTTCGACAGCGCCGTTCGAGAGTGCCGTCATGTAGCCGGCGGCCATCTGGGAGCGGCCCGCATTGTGAATGCAGACGAAAAGAACGACAGGCTTGCGGGCCTCGGTGGTGGCAGTAGTTTCGGTGGTCATGCCTAAAGCATAGATGAATGTCTATACGTTGCGCGAGGGTTGCGGGGTGCAGCGTGACTAGTTCACTCAGCGTTCACCGGCGGCAGCGAGCGAAGCAGCTCCCGCACGCGGGCGTCGATGTCATCGCGCACGGCTCGCACACCATCCATTGCCATGTCGGCAGGGTCGGGGAGTTCCCAGTCGAGGTAGCGGCGGCCAGGGTAGATCGGGCACGCGTCGCCGCAGCCCATCGTGATCACGACATCCGCACCGCGCACTACTTCGTCGGTGAGCGGTTTGGGGTATTCGCCATCGACGGAAACGCCGATTTCGTCGAGGGCGGCGACGATCTTGGGGTTGATCGACGCGGTCGGTTGCGAGCCTGCGGTCAGTACGCGCACGCGGTCTCCCGCGAGGGATCGCAGGATGGCGGCGGCGAGTTGCGAGCGGCCCGCATTCTGCACGCATACGAACAGCACGTCGGTCGGTGCCGTGGTGGCTGCAGCATCTGCCTCGGGGAGTGCCCCCAATCGATCAGCGGCAAAGCGAGACGTGTGAGACGACAAGTGGCGATCCGTGGGGGCGCCCGCACGCAACAGGTCGTAGCTGCTGGCGACGTACTCGGCGACGGTTTCGCGCGAGAAGACGCCGGCAAAGCGGAGGGCGAGGTCGTCGGTGATGCGGTCGAGAATTGTGGGGTCAACAGCGGTGGCGGCATCCGCGGGGGAGTGCTGCACAAAGCCGAAGACATCGGCCAGGCGTGACGGAACGAGGGAGTACCAGACCTGGCGCCCTTCTTGAGCACTCTGCAAGATTCCATCGTCGGCCATGATGCGCACGTGGTGGCTCACGGTGGGTTGGGTGAGGCCGAGGCGAGCGGCAAGGTCAGTGACTCCGCGGCGGCCTTCGGGGGCATCCATCAACAAGCGCAGAATCTGCACTCGCGTTGGGTCGGCGATCGCGCGCATGCTCTGGGCAATGCGTTCGGCCACGGCGCGTTCGGAGGCGGGTGACTCGATCGCTGACATAGCAAGCAGTCTAAACGACGAGGCGCAATTCATAGACAGTTATCAATGTTTGGGTATGATCTCCGAATGACCACGCCTCGTACCTTCGCTCTCACCCGTCGCCTGACCGCCGAATTTGTGGGTAGCGCGGGGCTTTCCGCCGTCGTCATCGGCTCCGGCATTGCGGCGCAGCAACTCTCGCCGGGCGATGTCGGGCTGCAACTTCTCGAGAACGCGCTAGCGACCGCCTTCGGGCTCGGTGTGCTCATTCTCGTGTTCATGACGGTCAGTGGCGCGCACTTCAACCCGGTCGTCTCGATCGTGGATTCGCTCAGCGGGCTGCGGTCGTGGCGCGATACGGCGTTCTACATCCCAACCCAGATTGTCGGATGCGTCGCCGGCGCGATCCTCGCGAACCTCATGTTCGCGCAGGCTGCTGTCACCTTCAGTACGACGGCGCGACTCACCCCGGCACACTTTCTCAGCGAGGTCGTCGCGACCGCCGGACTCATCGTCGTGATCTTCGCGCTCGTGCGCACGGGGCGCGCAAACCTCGCTCCGATCGCCGTTGGCGCATACATCGGTGGCGCCTATTTCTTCACAAGCTCCACGAGCTTCGCCAACCCGGCCATCACCATCGGTCGGATGTTCAGCGACACCTTTGCGGGCATCGCGCCGGGCTCGGCCCCCGGTTTCATCGCGGCCCAGCTCCTTGGCGCAGCGATTGGATTCGGCCTCGTGCGATGGCTGTTCGCCGAACACCGCGTCGCGTAATCTGGAGAGAACAGATACTCAGGTTTCAACGACAGGAAAACAATGTTCGGCGCCTATGGCCTCTCGTATCCGATGCTCGCGCCGGTCCTTTTCATCGCGTTAGCCTTCGACGGATGGGCCATTCTGACGATGATTCGCGAGGGCAACCAGAGCGTACGCACGGTCTTGCTGTGGTCGCTCGTGCTGATCGTCATCCCGTACGGGGGATTCGCCCTGTGGCGTTACTGGTGGAACACGCGCAAAGGGTTGTGAGCGCGGCCCTCGCCTAGTCGCGCAGCGGTGATCCGACGACCTCGAAGCGGTTGCCGCCCATCTCGCCGCTCAATAGGGGCATCGCTTCCTTGATCGCGGCCTGCACGCTTGCCAGTTGCAACGAGAGCTGGTGGGCTTCTGCCGACTCCCACAGCTCGGAGACAAACACGGTGTCGGGATGCTCGTCGCTCACGCCGACCTCGTAGCTGAGGCATCCGGCGCTGTCTAGGTCTGTGCTGCGCCGCGCGAGAATAGCGACAACCTCATCGCGGTGGCCGGGCTTAACTCCAAGGGTGCCTACGTTTGCGAAAGTCATGGCTCCACTCAACGCCACCGAACCGCGAGGGTCAAGCGGCAGGAGGCGCCCGTTGTGTTGCGGCGCGCGTTCTGGGAAAGTTGAGCAACACGGCGCCGATGCCTCGCCCGGTCCCGTCGTACCGTGATCACTCGCCGCCGTGTCCCGAAGGAACCCGTGAAGCTTCTCAGCACCCCTGCAACGCCCTGGCACACGCCCGAGGATTATTGGCAGACGCTCGCCGATGCCACGCACGCCCTCGACGCTCCCTACGGGGTGCTCTCCCTTGAGGCGCTGTCGCACAACGCCGCCGACATGATTCGCCGGGCATCCGGGGTGCCGATTCGGGTGGCGAGCAAGTCGATTCGCGTTCGCGAAGTCATGGATGCCGTGCTCGAGCTCGACGAGTTCCGGGGCGTTCTGGCGTACACCCTCACTGAGGCGCTCTGGCTTGCCGAAACTATTGACGATGTCGTTGTCGGCTACCCCTCCGTCGATCGCGCGGCCATCGCAGCGCTCGGCACGAGCCCGGCGCTCGCCGAACGCGTCACGCTCATGATCGACTCGGTCGAGCACCTCGACTTCGTCGACTCGGTGCTCTCGCCGCAGCACCGCGAAACCATCCGCGTCTGCATCGATGTGGATGCCTCCTTCCACTCCCCGCTGCTCGGTCACGTGGGCGCGCATCGCTCGCCCGTGCGCTCGGCGGCGCAAGCACGGACCCTGGCCAGCACCGTGGTGGACCGCGCCGGCTTCACTCTGGTGGGGATTATGGCGTACGAAGCGCAGATCGCCGGGGTAGGCAACCGCCCGCCGAACAAGGCCGCATTTGGTCGCCTGCTCGACGTCATGCAGACCGCCTCTGCCAAAGAACTTCGCGAGCGTCGCGGCGAGATCGTGGCGTCGGTGAGCGAAATCGCCGAACTCGAATTCGTGAACGGTGGGGGAACGGGGTCGCTCGAATCCACCGCCGAAGACACGTCGGTCACCGAGATCGCCGCCGGGAGCGGCCTGTTCGGCCCGCACCTGTTCGACAACTACAGCCACTTCACCCCGGCCCCGGCGGCGGCCTTCGCGCTTGCCGTCGACCGCAAATACTCGCTCGATATCGCGACGGTGCACGGTGGCGGTTGGATCGCCTCGGGCGAAGCGGGTGTCGACCGGATGCCCCAGCCCACGTGGCCCGAAGGGCTCAAGTATGTGCCGCGCGAGGGCGCCGGCGAAGTGCAGTCACCGCTAACCGGCCCCGCTGCCGAGCAGCTTGAGGTGGGTGACCGCGTCTGGTTCCGTCACACCAAGGCGGGTGAGCTCTCCGAGCACCTCAACGAGTTCGCGGTCGTGGCCGACGGTCGCATCGTCGATACGGTGCCCACGTATCGCGGCGAGGGCAAAGCCTTCCTATGACGACTCCGGAGTGGATGCCGCGATCGGAGCACCGCGCATCGAGCGCCGCCCCGGCATCCCTCCGCCCCGGTGCCGTGTGGCGCAACTGGGGTCGATCTGAGCGTGCGCATCCAGAATTCACGGCTCGCCCCGAGAGCGTCGACGAGGTTATCGCGGCGGTGAACTTCGCGCGCGACGCTGGCGTCACGGTCAAGGCCTGGGGTGCCGGCCACAGCTTCACCTCGATCGCAGCGACCGACGGTCTGCACCTTGACGTGGGCGCGCTCGCGGGAGTCATTGCCGTCGACGGCCCGCTGGTCACGCTCGGCGCCGGCACGAACCTCTACGAACTCCCCGCCCTGCTCGAACCGCTCGGGCTCGCGCTCGCGAACATGGGCGACATCGATCGCCAAACAATCGCGGGCGCGATCTCCACGGGCACCCACGGCACCGGCGCGCGCTTCGGCGGCATCGCCACCCAAGTACGCGGCGTCACCCTCGTGACGGCGGCGGGCGAGCTGCTGCGGGTGAACGCGACCGAAAACCCGCACCTGTTGTCGGCTGCAGCGCTCAGTCTGGGTGCCCTCGGCATCCTCGTTGACGTGACGATCGAGTGCGTACCGACCTTTCTGCTGCACGCGGTCGAGCGCCCCGAACCCGCTGCCGCCGTCCTCGACGAGTGGCTACAGCGCAGTGCCGAAACCGACCACTTCGAGTTCTACGTGTGGCCGCACACCATCACAGCCCTGACCAAGAGCAACACGCGCTTACCGGGTGATGCGCCGCGGCATCCACTCACCACGTTTTCGCGCTGGTTCGATGACGAGTTCATGGCCAATGGTGTGTACCGAGCAATCTGTGCGGCGGGCACAGCCGCGCCAGCGATCATCCCGCCGGTCAATCGTCTCGCCGTGAAGCTCTCCGGCAATCGCGAATTCACCGATGTATCGAGCAGCGTCTTCGTCACCGATCGCACCGTACGTTTTCGCGAAATGGAATATGCCCTCCCCATCGAGGCGGTGCCGGATGCCGTACGCGCCGTCCAGAAGCTGATCGCCGACCGAGGGTGGAGAGTTTCGTTCCCGATCGAAGTGCGTTCGGCGGCTGCGGACTCATTGCTGCTGTCTACCGCGTCGGGGCGGGCCACCGGATATGTCGCGGTGCACCAGTATTGGCGCGAAGACCCGGCCGAGTATTTTCGTGAAGTCGAGGCGATCATGATGGCGCATGACGGGAGACCTCACTGGGGAAAGTTGCATAACCGGCCAGCCGAATCACTCTCGGCGGCGTATTCGGGTTTCAATGAGTTCTTGAACATTCGTGACCGGCTCGATCCGGGTCGCGTGTTCGCGAACGATTATCTGCGCCGAGTGTTGGGGCAGTAGCTGCCTGGGGCCGAAGTCAGGCTCAATACATGTAGCGAGAGGGCACGATTATTAAAGCCATTGTGTGTGGAGCAGGAATTTCGGGACTAACGGTCGCCGGTCAGTTGGCCGAGCGCGGCTGGGAGGTCACTCTGCTGGAGGCTGCGCCAGGACGTCGCACGCAGGGTTACATGATCGACTTCTTCGGGCCCGGCTATGACGCCGCCGAGAAGATGGGCATTCTGGGGCGCTTGCGCGAGCTGAGCTATTCGATCACCGAGGCGCGGTTTGTGCGGCCGAATGGTCGCAGTCAGTCGCTCGACTACGGCGTGGTTGCGGCCAATGAGGGCGGCAAGCTCATAAGTCTCATGCGCCAAGATCTTGAATTGACACTCTTTGAGGCGTTGCCTGAATCCGTGGAGGTGCGCTTCGGCAGCGCTGTCGTCGCGGTGGAAGATCGTACGGACTACGTCACGGCGGTGTTGGCCAATGGCACGCGCATTTCGGGCGACATTGTGGTGGCGGCCGACGGCATCCATTCGGCTGTTCGCCACAGCATCTTTGGCGATTCGGCGGCGTTCGATCGTCAACTCGGTATGCACACGTGCGCTTACACATTCGATTCGCCGAAACTGCACGCCAAGCTCGGAAAGGCCGTCGTCTCGACCGACGAACTAGATCGGATGGTCGGCCTGTATGGCCTCCACAACGGTCAGGTGGCTCTGTTCGCCGCGCACCGCGTCGATGACACCGTGCTGCCCGCCAACCCCCGCGAGGCCATTCAGGCCGCTTATGCGGGCATGGGCGACGACGTGGCCGAAGCGCTGGCGAAGTGCCCGAAACCGTCCAAGATCTACTACGACCAGGTTGCACAGATCGAGTTGCCGGTGTGGAGCCGCGGTCGCGTGGTCTTTGCGGGAGACGCCTGTCAAGCGGTGTCGTTGCTTGCCGGGCAGGGGGCATCTTTGGCGATCGCCGGCGGCGTGCTGCTGGCCGAAAAGCTCGCGGGCGATCTTGAGCCGAGTGCCGCCTTCGCCGAGTACGAAGAAGAGTGGATGCCGGTGGTCGCCGACAAGCAGGCCGCTGGTCGCCGTGCCGCGAACGGCTTTCTGCCGCACACCACGTTCCAGTTGTGGAAGCGTCGCGTGGGGCTCGCACTGCTCACGGCTCCCGTGATCGGCAAGTTCGTGACTTCGGCTGTCACAGGGACAAAAGCTCTGAATCAGTAAGCGGTTTGCTCCGTGGGGCCCGCTGGCATAGCGGCGGTTGTCGACCCGCGATTGGGGGCCGCAAGTGGCCCATTTTCTCGGTGGAGGCACAGCAGGGCGCTCTATAGTTGAGGCATGGAATTCCTGATCGTACTTGGCGTCATTGTTCTGCTCGTCGTGATCGTGGGTATTTACCTGTGGACCACGTACAACGCTCTAGTGACTCTCAACGTTCGCGTTGACGAAGCGTGGAGCGACATCACTGTGCAGCTCAAGCGTCGTGCTGACTTGCTGCCGAACCTCATCGAGGCCGTCAAGGGCTACGCCGCTCACGAAAAGGGCGTCTTTGAGGCAGTTACGAAGGCTCGCGCTGAGACGCTGAGCGCGCAGGGCCCCGTGGATGCTGCTGAGGCAGAGAACCACATGCAGTCTGCCCTCAAGAGCATTTTTGCGGTCGCTGAGGCATACCCGCAGCTGCAGGCTAGCCAGAACTTCCTCCAGCTTCAGGGCGAACTTGTCGACACCGAAGACAAGATCCAAGCCAGCCGCCGCTTCTATAACGGTGGTGTGCGCGAACTCAACACCAAGATCAAGGTGTTCCCGAACACTCTGTTTGCACGCAACCTTGGTTTCACTGAGCGCGACTTTTTCGAGGTTGCGGATGCTGCGTCTATCGCAGAGCCGCCTCGCGTTCAGTTCTAATTCTTCGTCTTTCTCACGGCATGACCGGGATGGCTAGATGTATCGCGCGATAGCAAAAAACAAGCGCAACACTGTTCTGATCATCATTTTGTTCGTCATCCTTATTGGGTTTCTCGGCTTTGCGCTGAGCTTCCTGATGGGGGGCGATCCGATGACGGTTACGATTGGCACGATCATTGGTGCCGGCGCGTACACCCTGATTCAGTACTTTGCTGCGAGCGGTCAAGCAGTGGCGATGAGTGGCGCGGTCGAGATTCAGAAAGCCGATAACCCGCGCCTGTATCGCATCGTCGAAAACCTGTCGATTACGACGGGAATGCCGATGCCGAAGGTGTACATCGTGCACGATCCCGCGCCGAATGCGTTCGCAACGGGTCGTGACCCTGAGCACGCCATTGTGGCGGCAACGACCGGTCTGCTCGACCTCATGACTGATGCCGAGCTTGAGGGCGTGATGGCCCACGAGCTGGGTCACGTGCGCAATTACGACATCCGCGTATCGATGATCGTGTTCGGTCTCGTTGTCGCGGTGGGTTTCATCTCCGACATCGCACTGCGCTTCACGCTCTTTGGCGGTCGTGGCAACAACCAGAACAGCAATCCGGTCATGATCGTTATTGGCTTGGCTGCGTTGCTTATTTCTCCTCTCGTGGCAGCGGCTGTGCAGGCTTCGATTTCGCGCCAGCGTGAGTACCTTGCCGACGCAACCGGTGCGATGACGACGCGTCACCCGGATGCTCTGGCCAGTGCTTTGCAGAAGTTGGGCGAGTACAGCCGTCCGATGGTGAAGCAGAATTCGACGATGGCCCACATGTGGATTTCCGACCCGACGAAACCGGGCATCATGGATCGCTTGTTCAGTACGCACCCGCCGATTGCGGATCGCGTTGAGCGGTTGAGCACAATCGGCGGCGGTTTCTAACTAACGCTTCAACTCTGCCTCGATGGCGGGGGAGAGAGTGCCGCGGCCGGTCACGCTGATTTCGCCCATGCCTTGCCAGTGCGCGATTTCGCGCAGCGTCGGCACGATGCGTTCGGCGAGGGCTCCGGTGCCGCCGGGGAGGGCGTCGAGACCGGCTTCGTGCCAGGCGGATTGCACGCGCAGCACACCCGCGTGGCGATCGGTTTTGAGGTCGATGCGGCCGACGAGCGCATCATCGACGAGCACGGGTAGCGAGTAGTAGCCGAACTGGCGCTGAGGTTCGGGAGTGTAAATCTCGATGCGGTAGTGGAACCCGAACATGCGCTCGGCGCGCTTGCGATCCCACACCACGGGATCGAAGGGCGACAGTAGGGCAACGTGTTCGATGCGGCGGGCGATGCGTGCCTCCCGGTGTAGCCACGCGGGCTGGTCCCAGCCGCGCACGGTCACAGGAACGAGCTCGCCGGCATCCGCTAGTTCGGCAATGGCCGGGCGCACGTCGGCGCCTTTGAGTCGAAAGTAGTCGGCGAGGTCGGATGCCGTGCCGATTCCCAGCGCCCGTGCTGACTCAGCAACCAGAGCTCGATGCGCGTCGGCGCGGGACACCTCGCGCTCGCGCAGCTCGGCCGGAATCAGGTGGTCGGTCAGCGCGTAGGTGCGTTCGAAGCGGGTGCGACCGGCGCTCACGACTTCGCCCCAGCGGAACAGCATCTCTAGGCCCTGCTTCACGTCAGACCATCCCCACCACGGTCCGGTGCGACGGTTGGCGTCGTGTTCGATCTCGCGGGCGGTAACCGGGCCGGTGGTGGCAAGTTCTTCGCGCAGCCACTGCAGCATGGGCTGGTTGTCGCGTACCCATTCGTAGCGCTGGGCGTCGCGTTCGCGCAGCGACTCCATCTTCCAGCGCCACAGCGGCCAGGATTCGAGAGGAATGAGGGCGGCTTCGTGCGCCCAGTATTCGACATACCGGCCCGGCGTGCGCGCGGTTGGCTTGCGGAACGTCAGCGCATCAAGAGCGGACTTGTCGTAGTGCCCGAGCCGGGCGAACACCGGCTGATAGTGACTGCGCTCAAACACGTTCACCGAGTCGATTTGCAGCAGCCGGATACGGTCAAACAGCAGGTTGAGCTGGCGCGTTCCCGCGGGGTTGGCCGCACTCGCGACCCCGCGCCCAAAGCCTTGAGCAGCGAGCAGCACTCGGCGCGCTTGCGCTGCAGAGAGAGAATCGGCCACGGAACTGACTCTACCGAGCGGCGGCGACATCCACTCTGTCTCGTCGCGCGCAGAGCAAGCGAGCAATTGTGTTTGTGTCGTTCATCGATCGTTTACCGGGATGACAGGGAGCGAGGCATCCTGCTGCGTACGGTCATCCTCGGATCGTTTCGGTACCCTCTGCCCGCTCACAGCGCGGGCGGCCGTGGCGGTCGTTGGAGGAAGTCTTGTTCACTAAGCGCACCCTCGCCGCAGTTGCACTCGTTGCAGCATCGGCGATCTCACTCAGTGGCTGCAGCACCACCGAGGCAGCAGCGGGCGATGTTGACGCATCGACCGCAACCACCGCCGAAGACTTTGGCGGAATGGACGCTCTAATCGCAGCCGCGCAGGCTGAGGGCGAACTCAACGTCATCGCCTTGCCCGACAACTGGGCAAACTACGGCGAGATCAAGGCTCTCTTTGAAGAGAAGTACGACATCATCGTCAACTCGGCTGACCCCGACGTTTCCAGCGCCGAAGAAATCGCCGCCGCTGACAACCTCAAGGGCCAAGACACCGCCCCCGACGTCTTCGACCTCGGCACCGCGGTAACGCTCGACAGCCTCGACTACTTCGCTCCCTACATGGTCGCCAACTGGGATGAAATTCCTGAGGGCAACAAGGAAGCAACCGGCCTCTGGGTCAACGACTACACCGGCAGCATGTCGATTGGGTATGACTCCAACTCGGTTCCCGAGCCCACGAGCCTGGACGACCTGCTCAAGCCTGAGTACCGCGGCGCTGTTGCGCTGAACGGTGACCCCACGCAGGCTGGCGCCGCGTTTGCTGCGCTCGGTCTCGCCACAGTTCACCAGGGTGGAACGCTCGATGACTTCACTCCCGGCATCGAGTTCTTCGAAGAGCTCAACGACGCCGGCAACTTCATCCC
Source organism: Salinibacterium sp. 10G20-15 (assembly GCF_057365065.1). Classification (NCBI taxonomy): domain Bacteria; kingdom Bacillati; phylum Actinomycetota; class Actinomycetes; order Micrococcales; family Microbacteriaceae; genus Salinibacterium; species Salinibacterium sp. 10G20-15. Next base: position 484,231 of record NZ_CP195118.1, on the reverse strand, counting down.
GGTCAACGTCACGGGAGCAACCATTGCTGCCGGTGAGACCAAGGTTGCCTTCGACTGGAGCTACAACAACCTCGCTGCCGCCGCAACGGTTGACGGGTGGAAGGTCACGACTCTTCCCGGCGATGTCTACACGAGCTTCTACAACCAGGCCATCAACAAGGATGCCCCGCACCCGGCCGCTGCTCGTCTCTGGCAGGAATTCCTCTACAGCCCCGAAGCGCAAAACCTCTTCATCGTCGGTGGCGCCTACCCCGTGACGATTCAGGCGTTGCAGGATGCCGGAACCGTCGACACCGCGGCACTCGACGCCCTCGGTGCTCTCGAGGGTGAACTCGTCACGCCCACCCCGGAGCAGGCCGAGAAGAACGCAGAAATCTTGGCTGAAAAGTGGACTGTGGCAATCGGCTAACGCTGATTCCCTCACGCACTCTTAGCTAATCCATCGTGTCGCTAGCCACCGCGCCAGCGCCCGCACAGGATGGTGTCGAGCTCACCGCTCGGCACCATCCTCGCGTGGCTCCGGCCAAGAAGCCGTCGAATCGACGTCGTCGCCTCGCCTATGCGGGGCTCACGCCGTTTGCGGCCTACGTTCTCATCTTTCTCGCCCTGCCCACCATCCTTGCCGTGGTTACGGGCTTCTTCTCCGACGACGGTTCGCTGACGTTCGACAACATCACGGGACTGTTTACCCCGACCATCCTCGCCACCTTCGGTAGCTCGTTCTGGCTCTCGGGTGTCACCGCCGTGATCGGTGCCGTTGTCGGCGCCCTCATTTGCTATGCAATGCTCGGCACCAAGGTGGGTGGCTTGCTACGCACCATCATCGAATCGGCCGCCAGCGTGCTCGCCCAGTTCGGTGGCGTGATGCTCGCCTTCGCGTTTATCGCGACGATCGGCGTGCAGGGGCTCGTCACAGTCATCCTGCGTGACACCTTCGGGGTCGATATTTTTGCGGATGGCGTGTGGCTCTATCAGGTGCCCGGCCTCATCCTTCCCTACGTCTACTTTCAGGTTCCCCTCATGGTGATTACCTTCTTGCCCGCCCTCACTGCGCTGCGGCCACAATGGGCGGAAGCGAGTGCAACGCTTGGCGGCACGCGCTTCGCGTACTGGCGCCACATTGCGGCTCCCGTGCTCGCTCCGGCGTTCCTCGGCTCGCTACTGCTGCTCTTTGCCAACGCCTTCTCGTCGTTCGCCACGGCCGCCGCGCTCATCAGCCAGGGCTCGCAAATCGTGCCCCTGCAGATTCGGGCCGCGCTCGTCAGTGAAACCGTACTGGGCCGCGAGAACATGGCGGGCGCCCTCGCGCTCGGGATGATCGTGGTCATGGTCGTCGTCATGTGGGCGTACTCCGCACTGCAGTCCCGCACCTCGCGGTGGCAGAAGTGAGCGCGAACCAGGCTGTGCGCATCGGGGCCGAACCGAGCGCTCTGGCCCGCCGCCTCATCCTCGGCATCATTGGCGCGATCTTCCTGATCCCCGTGATCGCGATGATCGAGTTCACCTTCCGTAACGGTCTTGCGGGCGATTACACGACGAGTCACTGGACGGGCCTTTTCAGCGAAGACAGCGCCCGCACTTACCGCGGGCTTTATCAAGCGATCGAAAACTCGCTCGTGCTCGCCGCCGTGACCGTGGGCATCGTGCTCGTGCTCCTGCTGCCCACCATGGTGCTCGTGCACATGCAGTTCCCGAGGCTCAAGCGCACCCTCGAATTCATCTGCATCATCCCCATCACGGTGCCGGCCATCGTGCTCGTCGTCGGTCTTGCCCCGGTCTACTCGGTGGTCGTGCAAGTGCTCGGCGGCTCCACCTGGACTCTCGCCTTCGCATACGGCATCACGGTGCTGCCGTATGCCTACCGCGCCATCCAAGGCAACCTCGACGCGATCCCGGTGAAGACCCTCAGCGAAGCAGCGAGCACGCTCGGTGCTGGCTGGATGACCGTGCTGTGGAAGATTCTGCTGCCGAACCTGCGCCGGGGAGTGCTCGCGGCATCCTTCATCTCGATTGCGGTTGTGCTGGGCGAGTTCACCATTGCGAGCCTGCTCAACCGCCGTAACCTGCAAACTGCGCTGCTGCAGGTATCTCAGTCCGACCCGTGGGTCGCTGTGATCTTCGCGCTCGCGGCCCTTGCTCTCGCTTTTATCTTGCTGCTGATTATTGGCCGCCTCGGCGCAGCTTCGCCCTCTAGGAGAAAATCATGACCGCCACGTTCACCCTGACGGGCCCGACGCCAACATCCGATCCCGCCGGCGCCGCGCCGCCCACGGGCGCCACGGTGCAGCTCAGCGCCGTCGTCAAAGCCTTCGCCGGGCACACCGCGCTCAACAGCATCGACCTCGAGGTGGCACCGGGAGAACTCGTTGCACTCCTCGGTCCCTCGGGCTGTGGCAAGACCACCGCCCTGCGCAGTATCTCGGGTCTCGAGAGCATCGACAGCGGCCGCATTGTGATCGATGGTGTGGATGTCGCCGACACTCCCACGAACAAGCGCGACATCGGAATGGTCTTTCAGGCCTACTCGCTGTTCCCGCACATGACGGTGCTCGAGAACGTCGAGTTCGGGCTCAAGATGCGCAAGGTCGCTGCCGCTCGTCGCCGCGAACGCGCCCTCGAAACCTTGGACATGGTCGGCCTCACCAAGCACAGCGAACGCTTCGCCCACCAGCTCTCGGGCGGTCAGCAACAGCGTGTAGCTCTCGCCCGCGCCCTCGTCACACGCCCGCGCGTGCTGCTGCTCGATGAGCCGCTGAGTGCCCTCGATGCCAAGGTGCGCGTGCAACTGCGCGAAGAGATTCGTCGCCTGCAAACCGAGCTCGGCATCACGACCGTCTTCGTCACGCACGACCAAGAAGAGGCGCTCGCCGTCGCCGACCGTGTCGCGGTCATGCGCGACGGTCGCATCGAACAGATCGGCACTCCCGAAGAGCTTTACGCGACGCCCACCAATGCTTTCGTTGCCGACTTTGTTGGCCTCAGCAACCGGATGCCCGCCGAGCTGATTGACGGCCAAGTGCACCTTCACGGCTGCACCCTTACCCTTCTCGGCGACCCCATGCCTGACGGTCCCGTACTCGCGCTCGTTCGCCCGGAGGACATCGCGCTCTCGTCCGAAGGCATCGCCGGCACGGTCATCTCGTCGAGCTTCTTGGGCTCGCTGCGCCGCACGCGCGTGCGACTCGACGACGGCACCGTCGTTGCTATCCAGCATGAAGTGGAGCGGCATCCGCTGCCCGGCGAAGCCGTCACAGTGCGGCTCAAGGGGGCCCCGGTGAGCGCGTTGCCGCCGAAGGTGAAGAAGTAGCGGCGGCATGCCACAGCGTTCGCTGCGCATCAAGTGCTCGCTCGAGCACAACTAAGATAGGCACGTGGTATTCGGTCGACGCAATAAACCAGACAATCGGGTCCCGTCACGCGCCAGCACTCCAGACGCCGCTGAGGTTCCCGCCGGGCTTTCGATAGCTGCTGCCTACTCGTGGCGCATTCTTGTCGTTTTGGGACTGGTCGCGGTTCTCATTTACCTGGTGATCACCCTCAAGTACATTGTTATTCCGTTCCTGATTGCCATTCTGATCGGGGCACTGCTAGTGCCCGTCGTGAACTTCTGTGTGCGGATGAAGTGGCCGCGTTGGGCTGCCGTCACCGTCGTGCTTGCCGGCTTTCTCGCCGTTGTCAGCGGACTCATCGTTGTTGTGGTCACGCAAGTGCGTTCGGGGCTCCCTGCGCTGCAAATTCAGTCCGCCGCGGCGTACGAGAACCTGCGTGAGTTTTTGCGCAACTCGCCCCTGCAGCTCAGCGACGCTGATCTCGACGGCTACCTCACTGAAATTTTTGATGTCATCCAGCGAGACTCTCAAGCACTGGTGTCGGGCATCCTCTCTGTCGGTTCCACCGCTGGTCACGTCCTGACGGGTGCTCTGCTCAGCCTCTTTGCCACTATCTTCGTGCTCATTGACGGCAAGCGCATTTGGGGGTGGACAGTTCGGCTGTTCCCGCGCCGTGCTCGTACTGCGGTCGACGGCGCTGGCGTGGCAGGATGGCTCACCCTGACAACTTTTGTGAAGGTGCAGATTTTCGTGGCGGCCGTCGATGCCGTCGGTATCGGTCTTGGCGCCTGGATCTTGGGGCTCTTCTACGGAGGCTTTCCCCTCGTCATCCCGATCGCGGTCGCGGTTTTCCTTGGCTCCTTCATTCCTGTGGTTGGTGCTCTCGTTACGGGCGCGCTCGCGGTGTTTATTGCTCTCGTGTTTCTCGGGCCGATCCCCGCGATCATCATGCTTGGTATCGTCTTGCTGGTGCAGCAGCTCGAGGGTCATATCCTTCAGCCGCTCGTGATGGGCACGGCAGTCAAAGTCCATCCGCTCGCGGTCGTGTTCGCGGTGGCCGCCGGATCATTCGTTGCCGGTATTCCGGGCGCACTCTTCGCGGTGCCATTGGTGGCTGTTGTCAACGTCATGACCAAATACATAGCCAGCGGTGACTGGCGAATCCATGGCCGCCCCACGATTACGGATGTTCTCGGTAATGGTAAATAACCGGATGCCCGGCCCCACCCTTGCTGAGTATGACGCAGCACGCGTTCGGGTCGCAGAAGTTGCCGACGTCACTCCTATGCAGACGTCACGTTTTCTCGCGGAGGTGCTCGGCTCGCCCGTGTTTTTGAAGTGCGAGAATCTTCAACGCACCGGGTCGTTCAAACTGCGTGGCGCGTATAACCGTCTTGCGGGGCTTTCGCACGAAGAGAAAGCTCGGGGAGTGGTGGCAGCGTCGGCAGGGAACCACGCTCAAGGGGTCGCTTTTGCCGCTCGCGAGCTCGGCATCAAGTCCACGATTTTCATGCCCGTCGGGGTTCCTCTGCCCAAGTTGCAGGCCACACGTGATTACGGCGCCGAGGTTGTGCTGCGTGGTCACACGGTGGACGAGCCCTTGCGTGCGGCGGCCCGCTTTGCGGAAGAGACCGGTGCCGTGCTCATCCACCCGTTCGATCACGAAGATGTCGTGGCGGGTCAGGGGACGCTCGCACTCGAAGTCTTTGATCAGGTTCCCCACGTGGACACCATCATTGTTCCCATCGGTGGTGGTGGTCTCATCTCTGGCGTTGCTGGCGCAATCAAGCAGCGAGCTCGCCTCGAAGGCCGCAACGTCCGCGTTATCGGAGTGCAGGCTGCGAATGCTTCCGCCTATCGGCCTTCACTCGATAAGGGCGAAATTGTCGAGGTGCGCACCTCGCCCACAATTGCGGACGGTATCGCCGTCAGCCGACCGGGCGTGCTCAACTTCAGCATGGTCCGCGACCTTGTGGATGAAGTAATCACCGTCTCCGACGACCAGATCGCCTACGCCGTGCTCGTTCTTCTCGAGCGCGCCAAGCAGGTCGTCGAGCCCGCCGGTGCCGTAGGTGTCGCGGCGATTCTCGCCGGCGCGATCGCCCCCAGCGGCAATACCGTCGTGCTACTGAGCGGAGGCAACATCGACCCCATGATGATGGAACGCATCATCAGTCACGGTCTTTCGGCATCCGAACGCTACCTCCGTCTGCGCATCCCGCTGCCCGACCGCCCCGGTCAGCTCGCTCGCATTTCGGCCCTCGTGGCGGAAGCGAGCGCGAACGTCGTTGAGGTGTTGCACAGTAGGCACAACAACAAAGTGCAGTTCAGCCAGGTTCAGCTCGAACTGCACATTGAGACCCGAGGCCCCGAGCACGCGGAGTCAGTGCTCGCGCGGCTCAGGGACGAAGGGTTTGACCCTCAGGTCGACTTCTAGTCACGACCGCGGACCTACGAAGGACTGCGGGACGACGAGGGGTAGCCGATTAGCCCGAGTAGGTCGCGATCTTAATGATCTCGACGGTAATTGCCTTGCCATTGGGGGCGGTGTAGGTCGTCGATTCGCCGACCTTCAGGCCGTTAATCGCGAGACCGAGCGGGCTCTTCTCGCTGTAAACATCTAGGTCGCTATCGTCGGCGACGATTTCACGACTGCCGAGCAAAAACACGCTCTCTTCGCCCATGATCTTGGCAGTGACAAGAATTCCCGGCTCAACAACGCCGTCGTCGTCTTGAACGTCGCCGACAACGGCGTTGCGAAGCAGTTCGGTGAGAACGCGAATGCGGGCCTCGATCTTGCCCTGCTCTTCCTTCGCGGCGTGGTAGCCACCGTTCTCTTTAAGATCTCCCTCTTCGCGGGCGGCTTCGATCTTCTTGGCGATCTCGTACCGTCCCTCACCCGTAAGCTGTTCCAGTTCGGCGGTGCGACGATCGAACGCCTCCTGGGTCAACCACGTGACATTATTTTCTGCAGCCACTGTGCTTCTCCCTATACAAAAAGGAAACCGGCCGCACTCGACCGGTTTCGCGATGATTTGCTATAGCTTAGGTGAGCCAGCACCGGTAGATCAAGCCTGACACTGCTTGTTCAGTCGTCAACACGGTAGTGCTCAAGTCGCGGTTGCGTTGGTCACTCGCGGGAACATCGACGACTTTCCACCCGATAATTGCGAACGTGGAGTTGAGGGCCTGAACCGCGCAGCGAGCATCCGTGTTCTCGGGAACATTGAACTGCCACCGCACTTCAATCGCGGTGTCGTCGATGATCTCAAACCCGGTATCTTTTGCCTCGAACTGGGCCGGGGCTTCTAGTAGTCCGCCCCACACCAGCCACGCAGCAAACACCACGACGAAACCGACAGCAGCACCAATCACGATCACACGATTGTTGCGTGTCGAGCGCGGGCTGCGGCCATAGCGAGCATCCAAGTCAGTGGATGCTGCGCTGGCGGTTGCTGCGCTATCGGCGCTGCCAGCGGGACTACTGGATGCTTCGGGCACGCGGGGCTCCTTCTGGCGACGGTACTCTGGTTACTACAAGGCTATTCGCAAACTCGCGTGATGAAATCATCGAGTGAACACCCCAGAGGACAACAGTTGATTTCTTTTGCTTCGCTCGCCACCAGCGCGATTCTCTGGACGGAGACTCCCAGCCCGGAACCGACTCTCTACCCGGCGTACGAGGGCGATCCGAATCTCGTAACGCCCGGCGTAATTGGCTTTCTTGCCACAGCCTTCATTGCGATCGTCACCGTGCTGATCATTGTCGATATGGTGCGTCGTGTGCGTCGCGTGCGGTACCGCGAGCTCGCTCACGACACGATCCGTGCTGAGCAGGAAGCGGCGGCAGCCGACGCTGCTGCGCTCGGTGCTGCACCCGATGCCGACCCGGATCTCAACGCTGATCCTGAGTTGGCTGTCGACCCCGACCATGACGTGGATGCTCCCCGTGACGACTCCACTACACCACGGGCGGATTAGTCGCCACGAGGAAGATGCCAACCAAGTGGCAGAGGAACGCCAGTAGCGTCAGCGTGTGAAAAATCTCGTGGAAACCAAAGACCCCGGGAATGGGGTTGGGGCGCTTCATGCCGTAGACCACGGCGCCCACAGTGTAGAAGAGTCCGCCAGTCAGAATCAGCGTCATCATGATCCAGTTAGCTTGGAAGAAGTCGACGACGAACATCATTGCGGCCCAGCCGAGTAGTACGTACAGCGGTACGTAGAGCCAGCGCGGCGCACCCACCCAGAAAATGCGGAAGCCAATGCCGAGAGCGGCACCGCCCCACACGAGCCAGAGCAACAGGGTTGCCTTCTCGGGCGGCAGCGCCAGCACCGTAATGGGCGTATAGGAACCGGCAATGAGCAAGAAAATGTTGGAGTGATCAAAACGCTTCAGCAGCATCCGCGTCTTCTCACTCCAATTGAAGCGGTGGTAAAGCGCCGAGATGCCGAACAGCATGAGCGACGAGGCCACGAAGACGGCGGAACTGACCTTGGCGGCAACGCCGTCGGCCATCACGATCAGGATGACGCCCAGCGCGATTGCGACCGGGAAAGTTCCCGCGTGAATCCACCCGCGCCAGGTGGGCTTCGTCTCCGCTGGCGCGTGCAGCATCACATCATCGACGAGTGGGATCTCGGGAAGACGCGACGCATCTTCCTGTTCGACGGCTGCTGCAGCAGCAGAATCGGCAGCATTCTGGTTCATGATCTCAGCTTACGCCGGGGTGAGTTTCACTTGCTGAGCGTTGCGGTGGTCTAACGTAGTTCCGTGAGTAAGCGACAGTCTCGATTAGGTCGCGGTTTTCTCTACGGTCTTTACCAAAAGAAACTGCGTCGCCAGCTAGAGGGCCAGCAATTGCCGCGCCACGTAGCCATGATCATTGATGGCAACAGGCGTTGGGCCAAATTGAAGGATCTCGAGACTGCAGCGCACGGCCATCGTGCCGGTGCCGCCAAGTACCGCGAGTTTCTTGTCTGGTGCGATGATCTCGACATCTCCGTCGCCACTCTGTATTTGCTCTCTACCGATAACCTCACGGGGCGGTCACCCGAGGAGCTCAAAGAACTGTTCACCATCATTGGTGACCTCGCGGAAGATCTCTCCCACTTTCGAGACTGGCGGGTTCAACATGTGGGGTCGGATGCGGGGCTCCCGGATCAGCTCAAAGCCCAACTTAGAGCGGCTCACGAGCGCACGGCCACGAACACCGGCTTGCACGTCAATCTCGCGATTGGCTACGGCGGACGCCACGAAATTGCCGAAGCCATGCGCCGGATCGTCCGCAACCACAGCGATGAGGGTCACAGCCTTGAAGCGCTTGCCGAGTTGCTCACGCCCGAACTGATCGGCGAGCACCTGTACACGAAAGGTCAGCCCGACCCCGACCTAGTCATCCGCACGTCGGGTGAACAGCGAATCAGCGACTTCATGCTGTGGCAGTCTGCCCATAGCGAGCTGTACTTCATGGAAGCCCTCGGGCCCGATCTCCGTGAGGTAGATTTTCTGCGCGCGTTGCGCGATTTTTCGCGCCGCCACCGCCGGTTCGGCGCCTAAGGGGCGTCTAGCGCTCGCTGCCGGCGATTCGCTCGCCATAGGCCGCTGCGCCGTGCCCGCGTAGCGAGAAAGTGACGCAATGGTGTCTCGTGGCGTGTCGTCGCACCCAGAACGCAGCGCAGGTTTAGCGTTCAAGACATCAGGTATGGCGCCTGATCGAGACGGCCACGTAAGTTCGTTTTCGTAAAGTACTGGCCGTCTTCGCAGACTGGATCCGAGTGCTCGCACTCGGGGATGGAGTGCACGTTGGCCGACCTAGCAACCCCCAAGACCACGAACACCACGTCGAAGGCGGGAGGTCGGGCTCAGCGGCAAGCCGAACGCACTTACGTTCTGGATACGTCAGTTTTGCTCTCCGACCCGAGCTCGATCAAGCGGTTCGCGGAACATAATGTTGTTCTGCCCGTGGTGGTGATCACCGAACTCGAGGCTAAACGCAACGACCCGGAGATCGGCTTCTTCGCCAGAAAGGCTCTGCGCAGCCTCGACGAGATGCGCGTCAAGCATGAGCGCCTCGACTTTCCGATTGCTGTCGGGGATGCTGGCGGCACCCTGCGCGTTGAGCTCAATCACTCCAATATGTCGGTTCTGCCCTCCGGGCTGCAGCTCGGCGATAACGACTCGCGAATCCTTGCCGTTGCGCTCAACCTCGCCAACGAGGGGCTGGATGTCACCGTCGTCTCCAAGGATCTTCCGCTCCGAGTGAAGGCGGCATCCATCGGGCTCGCGGCCGAGGAATACCGGGCCGAACTGGCCGTGGACTCCGGCTGGACTGGTCAGGCGGAGCTCGAGCTCAGCGGCGATCAAGTCGCGACGCTCTACGACAAAGAAGAATTGCACACGCGCGCGATTGCCGAGCTGCCCGTCAACACCGGTCTTGTGGTGCACTCCGAACGCGGCTCTGCACTGGCGCGGGTAACCGCGCGCGGCAAGATGGCACTTGTGCGCGGCGACCGCGACATTTTCGGACTTCACGGTCGCAGTGCTGAGCAGCGGCTGGCGATTGAGATGCTGCTCGACCCCGAGCTGGGCATCGTGTCTCTCGGTGGCCGTGCCGGTACCGGCAAGTCGGCCCTCGCCCTGTGTGCCGGTCTCGAAGCCGTGCTCGAAAAGCAGCAGCACCGCAAAATCATGGTGTTCCGCCCGCTGTACGCTGTCGGCGGCCAAGAGCTCGGCTACCTGCCGGGGGATGCGGCTGAGAAGATGAACCCATGGGCCCAGGCGGTATTTGACACTCTCGGTTCCGTTGTCTCTGAGAACGTTCTCGAAGAAGTGCTTGACCGGGGGCTTCTCGAGGTACTTCCGCTCACCCACATTCGCGGGCGTTCCCTGCACGACGCGTTTGTGATCGTGGATGAGGCGCAATCGCTCGAACGCAACGTGCTGTTGACAGTGCTGAGCCGCATCGGGCAGAACTCACGAGTCGTTCTGACCCACGATGTGGCGCAGCGTGACAATCTGCGCGTGGGGCGTCACGATGGAGTCGCCTCTGTGATTGAAACGCTCAAGGGACATTCGCTATTTGGGCACATCACTCTCACACGTTCGGAGCGTTCGGCCATCGCTGCGCTCGTGACCGACCTCTTGGAGGGCAACGAACTCGCCTAACAATTAGCTCTCAAAGTCTGAGCGCGCCGCGTCAGTGTCAGCGCGACGCGCTCAGGCAACGTAAGGTTTTCTCGTGGGCTGGGTTTGGTGGTTTCTTGCAGTTCCCCTCGGGGTTGCTGCCGTGTGGGCGATTCTCGCGCCCCGAAATCAATGGCGCAGCCTGTTTTCGTGGTCGGTTGCCAACGCGCACACCGCGGAACCGGGCGGTGCTGCTTATGCGTTGCGCCAAATTGTGGCGGCGACTGCTCTCGGGTCGGCACTGACCATGATTGTCGTTGCAGTAGTGGTTTCCCACAGCCACCAACCACAAGAACAGACCAGCGTCGATGACATCGAACACATGTGGGGATCACCAGCGCCCCTGTTGGTTTATCGGACTTTTCAGACCTCAAAGACCGCCGATGCTTCGCTCGTTGATGTTCCGATCGAGAGCTATCTCGCCGTGAACGATGACGCGTATCCGCCGCTCTACCTTCTCGACCTCGAGCACTTCTCGCGCTTGGGCACCACGGGGATCCCCGGCTACATCGGAAGCGAGCCAGCAGAGACAGATTCGACGATCACACGGGCGGATGTCGTCGTTCATGTGCGCGGGCCGCTGCTGTGCATCCCTCGCCGTGTGGTTGCGATCGAGACACCGGAGAGCGTGCAACTCTCGGTGCAATATGGTTTGCCCACCCCGAGCGATGGCTCCACGCCAAACAACGTCGATGCCTGCCCGGTGGGAGAAGACCTGACCGGTTCTGTTCTTATCCCGGTGCGACTCAACGATCCGATCGGAGAGCGTTCCGTCGAAACTCTCGACGGAACGCCGCTCGCGGTGGCGGGTTCGGAAGGTTAGCCAGGCGTCGTCATCGACAGAACGTCGAGGGCGGCATCCAGCTGTTCGAGGGTGACTTCGCCACGCTCGACGAAGCCGAGGTCGATCACGGCTTCGCGCACCGTCATCGACTGCGCGACGGAGTGCTTGGCGATTTTGGCGGCAGCTTCATAGCCGATGATCTTATTGAGCGGCGTCACGATCGAGGGTGACGACTCGGCAAGAGCCAGCGCACGCTCAAGGTTTGCCTGGAGACCATCAATCGTCTTGTCAGCGAGGGCGCGCAATGAGTTGGAAAGCAGGCGGCTCGACTCGAGCAGCGAAGTGCCCATGACGGGAATCGCCACGTTGAGTTCGAAAGCTCCGGATGCTCCACCCCAGGCAATCGTGGCATCGTTGCCGATAACGCGAGCACAGACCATGAGCACGGCCTCGGGAATGACGGGGTTGACCTTGCCGGGCATGATCGACGAACCAGGCTGAAGGTCAGGAATCTGTAGTTCGCCGAGACCGGTGTTGGGGCCTGAGCCCATCCAGCGGAGGTCGTTGCACATCTTGGTGACGGAGACGGCGATCACACGAAGAGCGCCGGATGCCTCGACCAAGGAATCGCGAGCGCCCTGAGCTTCGAAGTGATCTTCCGCCTCGGTGATCGGCAGGCCGGAGTTCTCGGCGAGGATCTCGATAACGCGCTGCGGGAAGCCGAGCGGAGTATTGATCCCGGTACCGACGGCCGTGCCGCCGAGCGGCACTTCCGCAACGCGAGGGATGGCCGACTGAATGCGGGCAATGCCGAGACGAATCTGGCGAGCGTACCCGGCGAACTCTTGGCCGAGGGTGACGGGAGTGGCATCCATGAGGTGGGTGCGGCCAGCCTTCACGGCGCCCTTCCACAGTTCAGCCTTCACGTCGAGGGCTGCTGCGAGGTGCTCAAGGGAGGGGATGAGGTCGCCGATGAGGGCGCCCGTGACGGCGAGGTGCACCGAGGTGGGGAACACGTCGTTCGACGACTGCGAAGCGTTGACGTGGTCATTGGGGTGAACGGCGCTGCCGAGCGAGTCGGTGGCCAGTCGAGCAAGAACCTCGTTCATGTTCATGTTCGACGAGGTGCCGCTGCCGGTCTGGTAGGTGTCGACGGGGAAGTGGCTGTGGTGCTGGCCGGCGATGATCTGGTCGGCAGCGTTGACAATCGCATCCGCAATTCCGGAGTCGAGTTTGCCGAGTTCACTGTTGGCAATCGCAGCGGCGCGCTTAACGCGAGCGAGCGCTACGATTTGAGCCGATTCTAAGCCGGTGCCCGAGATCGGAAAGTTCTCGACGGCACGCTGCGTCTGAGCGCCATAGAGAGCATCCTTGGGCACACGTACCTCGCCCATGGTGTCGTGTTCGATGCGGTATTCGGTGGAACTCGTCACAGCGTTGTAGTCCTTTGTTTGCGAGCGATGGGGTGTGTGAACGTGGTGGAAGCGTTAGACCGTGCCGATAACGAGGTCGGGAACGGCCCGCCCTTCAAGCAAACGGTAGTTGGCGCCTACTACTGCAAGCGTACCGGCGGCGACCGCGTCGCTGATGAGTTCAGAAGCATTCATCAGTTCAAGGATGGTGGCGCGCAAGTGAATGCGCCCCACATCGTAAGCATTGATGTTCTCGACGTCGACGGCCCCGGTGTCGCTGCCGGCAACTCGACGAACGGCGGGCACGATCTTGGAAATGAGGTCTTGGATGTGCGGGGGCAGCGCCGGGGCATCTTCGGTTTGCGATTCGATAGCGGCGGCGACCGCGCCGCACTCGTCGTGGCCGAGCACGAGAATCAGGGGCACGTTGAGCACGCTCACGGCGTACTCGAGAGACCCGACAACCGAGCTGGAGATGACTTGGCCCGCATTGCGCACCACAAAGAGGTCGCCGAGGCCTTTGTCGAAGATAATTTCAGCGGCCAGTCGTGAGTCGCTGCAGCCGAACAATGCCGCGTGCGGAGCTTGAGAATTGGCTAGCTCGGCACGTCGCTCGACGTCTTGGCGGGGGTGGGCCGGCTCTCCCGCAACGAAACGATCGTTGCCGCGTGCCATCTCATTCCAGACTTGAGCCGGTGTTCGTGTGGGGTTGGTCATTGCGCCTCCGAGTCGGCAGCGATTGCTGCGGCGAGTAGTTCAAAATCGGTGTCGGCGGCCGTGCCGTGGAGCACCACCGTGCTGCCGCCAATCTCTGCCGACATTGAGTATGCGTAGTTTCCGGTGTCAGCGGAAGATCGACGGTCATAAATTGTCCACTGGATGCCGTCAATAGTGGTCGTTTCGGTAGCGAGAGCGCCATCTGTCACGATGCCGAGCCAGGTCGGGTTCGCCTCTATGCCCTGCTCGAGCGCAATGAACTGCGCTGCGGACGAATCGGTGGCGGCGGTGATGAAACCGATGTACCAGGTCTGGACAGATGATGTGGTGCCGAGTCGTGCTGCATTCGCGTACCAGTCCTCGGGTGTGGCTGGCGCGAGAAGCGGTTCGCTGGCGTTGGTTTGAGAGTCTGCCGCGATGGTGCGGTAATCGGCCGTAACGGGAGTCTCAGTGGTGGGGCGAACAACCACGAGTACCAAAAAAAGCACGATGACAAGGGACGCTACGGTGGCGCCTACGAGGTTGAGCAACGTCTGGTTGGCGCGGTGCTTGCGTGAAGTTTCCGCTTTACGGGCGAAGGTCTCTTCTGGTGTTTCTGGACGACCCAGTTCAGCGACGATGCGTGGTTCGGTGTTCTTTGCCATTACTGGTTGTCGCCCGAGTCGGCGTTGTCGCCTAGGCCGGCGGTGCGGGCGGCGTCGAGTCGGGCGCGGGCACCCACGAGCCACTCTTCGCAGCGCTGCGCGAGAGCCTCGCCGCGTTCCCAGAACGCGAGCGACTGTTCGAGCGTTGCCGAACCCTGCTCAAGCTCACTCACCACGGAGATGAGCTCATCCCGAGCCTCTTCATAGCTGAGCTCGCTGACAGGGGTTTCGTTGGGGGTAGCCACGATGTAATTCTACTGTTCTCTAGTGGTCTGCCGGCGGGCCGGAGACAGTGGTGGAAATCTTGCCGTCGGCAACGGTGAGCAGCAGCTCGGTGCCAGCAGGAGCGTCCGCGGTAGAGCGCACGGCGGTTCCGTCGGGCAGCTGCGCGATCGCGTACCCGCGCTGCAGTGTGCGCTGCGGTGAGAGGGCTCGCAACTGGCCGGTGAGTTCGGTGACGCCGGAGTGCGCCTTCTCAATCGCCCGCTCCATGAGCTCGTTGCTGCGCGACACGTAGCGCGAAAGCTCGTCGGCGTGCGCGTCGACGAGCGATACCGGGTTCGCAAGCACGGGGCGCGTGCGCAGCGACTCCAAGCGGTCGCCCTCGTAGCCCAAACGCTGAGTGATGCGTAACCGCATTCCGGCGCGCGCTTGCTGCACGCGACTCAGCTCTTCTGCGACATCCGGCACGACGCGTTTTGCCGCATCAGTGGGGGTGGATGCCCGCAAATCAGCAACCTCGTCGAGCAGCGGTCGATCGTTCTCATGCCCAATCGCCGATACCAGCGGAGTAACGCAGGCCGCGGCCGTGCGCACTAACGCTTCGTCGCTAAACACGAGCAGGTTCTGAAAATCTCCACCACCGCGGGCGACGATGATGACATCGACGTCGGGGTCGGCATCCAATTCGCGGATGCCCTGCGATACCTCAGCGACAGCACGCTCACCCTGCACGGCGGCGTGCGCGGTGCGGAACTTCACTGCAGGCCAACGCAACTGGGCGTTGCGAATGACATCTTTTTCGGCGTCACTGTCTTTAGCGGTGACGAGCCCGATGCAGTTGGGCAGGAAGGGGAGAGGCTTCTTGTGCTCGAAGAGTCCCTCGGCGCGCAGTTTCTGGCGCAGCAGTTCTAGCTTCTCGAGCAGGTCGCCCAGCCCGACGTGGCGCATTTCGAGCACCTGCATGGTGAGCGTGCCGCCCTTGACCCAGTAGTTGGGTTTGACGAGGGCAACAACGCGATCGCCCTGCTTGAGATCTTTGGGCAGCTTGGCGCGCACCGACGACCAAATCGTGAACGAGATGGTGGCATCCACTTCAAGGTCTTTGAGCTTGCCGTAGATGTTGCCGCCCGAGCCACCCCACTGGGTGATCTCGCCTTCGACCCACGCGGTGCCGAGTCGTTCGATCCAGCCGCGAATCTTCTGCGACAGAACTGATACCGGCCACGGCGTATCGACGGTGGGTGGGCCCTGTGTGATCGTCACCTAGCCTCCTCAAGCTTGTAATTACAGGGTAGAGGATGCCGCTGATACTGGTTTCCGCTCGGCGTTCGTGCAGCAGGGTTCGGTAGAATCCTTTTCCGTGAGCACCATTTCTAACGGAAGCGCCCAGGCGCTAGCGATGCCCCCGATGCCCGCCCGCCGAGAGCAATTGAAAGATGTGCCGGTCGCGGGAGCTAAGCGCGTCGTATTGGCGGCCCCGCGCGGCTACTGCGCGGGGGTGGATCGCGCCGTGATTGCGGTCGAGAAAGCACTCGCCAACTACGGTGCTCCCGTGTATGTGCGCAAGCAGATTGTGCACAACATCCATGTCGTCACCACGCTCGAAGCGCAGGGCGCCATTTTTGTGGATGAGGTCGAAGAGGTGCCCGAAGGATCAACCGTCGTGTTCTCCGCCCACGGTGTCTCGCCTGCTGTTGTCAAGGGAGCCGCCGACCGCGAGCTGCACGCGATCGACGCCACCTGCCCGCTCGTCACGAAGGTGCACCGAGAAGCAACACGCTTCGCCCGCGACGATTACCAAATCTTGCTGATTGGCCACGACGGCCACGAAGAAGTCGAGGGCACGATGGGCCACGCGCCCGAGCGCACCATCCTCGTCAACAGCCCCGCCGACGTACCCAACATCGTGGTCGAAAACACCGACAACCTCGTGTGGCTCTCGCAGACCACGCTGAGCGTCGACGAAACGATGGAGACGGTTCGGCTGCTGCGCGAACGGTTCCCGACCCTTCAAGACCCGCCGAGTGACGACATTTGTTACGCCACGCAAAACCGCCAGGTCGCCATCAAGAAGGTTGCCGAGGAGGCAGAACTCGTGATCGTGGTCGGCAGTGCGAACAGCTCCAACACTGTGCGCCTCGTGGATGTCGCGCTCGAGAACGGAGCCAAGGCCGCCTACCGCGTCGATTACGCGAGCGAAATCAAACAGGAGTGGCTTGACGGCGTCGCGACGATTGGTGTGACGAGTGGAGCATCCGTTCCCGAAGTCCTTGTGCAAGAAGTTCTCGCCGACCTCGCCGAGGCCGGCTATGGCGATGTCTCTACCGTCGTCACTGCCGAAGAGGACCTCATGTTCTCGCTACCAAAAGAACTGCGCACCGACGCTGACGGCAATCCCGATAAGCGCGGCCTCGGCGGCCGCAACCGCAAACTTGATTGGCAACAGGATTAATGACTGATCCCCGCCCTCGCCCGAAGTATGGCGAATATGCGCCGCTGCCATCCGCATCGCCGGACGGGGTCGCTGAGCCCGCCCCAGACACTCAGCACTCCACAGCAGTGCCTTCGAACGCGAGACCATCGAACGCGACGCCCTCTGTGATCCCGGCCTCACAGCCCGCGGCACCTTCCGAGCGCAAACAACGCATGTGGGATGTCTTACTCACGGCCACTCTCTTGCTCTTCGGGGTGGTGGACGTCATCAACAGCTTCGGCACGGTCGCCGATTTGGGGCCGATTCTGCGCAAGGGTCTGGCGGCGCAAGGGTACGAGGGCTTTGCGGCCGATGAAGCTGCCGCCGAAGCAGGAGCGGTTGCCAACATCGTGCGCGTTGTCGTCCTCGTGCTCACGATCGTGTTCGCGCTCATTCAAGTGCAGCGCAAGCGGATCGCATTCTGGATTCCGCTCGTTGGCGCCGCGATCGCCACGCTCGCGATGCTCGTTGCGATCTTCGTTGCCGTGCTGAGCGATCCCGGCTTCATGACCTACGTCGACAGCATGCAGCAGCAGTAGCGCGCACGGCGGTGATTTCAGCTGTCGTGCACAGCTGTCGCGGCAGTCGGTGGATGCCGGGTCTACTCGGCACCAACGACAAATGGGGGCTGACCCGCAGGTCAACCCCCATTCGTGTGGAGCGTTACTTGCTGGAGAACCCAGCCGAGCCCAACTGCTGGGTAGCTTCTACCACGCGAGCGGCGAGAGCCGACTCTGCGGTCTTGCCCCAGGCGCGGGGATCGTAGACCTTCTTGTTGCCGACTTCGCCGTCTACCTTGAGGAAGCCGTCGTAGTTGCGCAGAACGCTGTCGGCGATCGAGCGGCTGTAGGCGTACTGCGTGTCGGTGTCGATGTTCATCTTGATGACGCCGTTAGCCACGGCGGTCGCGATTTCTTCATCGGTCGATCCCGATCCACCGTGGAACACGAGGTCGAGGGGTTTGGCGTCGGTGCCGTACTTCGCGGCGATGCCGGCCTGAATGTCGCCGAGCAGTTCGGGGCGCAGCTTCACATTGCCAGGCTTGTACACGCCGTGCACGTTGCCGAAGGTGAGGGCGGCGATGTAGCGACCCTGCTCGCCGAGGCCGAGCGCGTCGACGGTAGCGATAACGTCATCCAGCGTCGTGTAGAGGCTGTCGTTGATGTCGTGGCTCACACCGTCTTCTTCTCCGCCGACGACGCCGATTTCAACTTCGAGAATCGAGTTGATGGCCTTCATGCGGGGAAGGATGTCGCGCGCAATGGCGAGGTTCTCGTCGAGGGGAACAGCCGAGCCATCCCACATGTGCGACTGGAAGATGGGGTTGCGACCGGCCTTGACCTCAGCTTCGGAGGCCGCGATGAGCGGGTATACGAAGTCGTCGAGGGCATTCTTGGGGCAGTGGTCGGTGTGCAGGGCAACCGTGACGGGGTAGTTCTTGGCGGCTTCGGTGACGAAAGCAGCAAAAGCCAAAGCTCCGGATGCCCGTGCCTTGACCGACTGGCCAGCGAAGTAGTCTGCGCCACCCGTGGTGACCTGAATGATGCCGTCAGAGCCAGCATCGCTGAGGCCCTGAAGTACGCCGTTGATGGTCGATGACGACGAAACGTTGATGGCGGGGTAGGCGAAAGAGTTCTTCTTCGCCTTGTCGAGCATTTCTGCGTACTGGTCTGGGGTTGCGACGGGCATTGTTGTCTCTCCTCATGCGGTACCGACTACCGCTCTGGTCCGGCTCGCGTCGATTCTATCCACCCGCTCTGGACGGGCGCGAACTGTTGCACGTTAGTGCGATCTCGGGCGAACGGCCCGAACCGGGCCTACCGATCCGGGTACACTGGGGGCGCGCTGTCCACCACCGGCGCGTCCCCAGTCGACCAACTCTCAACGAAGGATGCTTTCAGGTGAGTCCAGAAACCGGCACGCTATTCCTCCACCCCGACCGCAACCTCGCTCTCGAGCTTGTGCGGGCCACCGAAGCGGCTGCGATTCGCGCCGTTCCCTTCATCGGTAAGGGCGACAAGCTTGGTGCTGATGGTGCTGCAGTCGACGCGATGCGCAAATTCTTGGGCACCGTGGATTTCGACGGTCTTGTCGTTATTGGCGAGGGTGAGAAAGACAACGCTCCCATGCTGTTTAACGGGGAGCACGTCGGCACGGGCCGCGGACCCGCCTGCGATATCGCCGTTGACCCGATCGATGGAACTTCGCTGACCGCTGCGGGACGTCAGAACGCAATCTCCATGATCGCGGTGTCTGACCGCGGCACGATGCTCGACGCCTCGAGCGTGTTCTACATGGACAAAATCGTCACTGGCGCCGAAGGTGTTGGTGTTGTCGATGTGCGTAAACCCATCGGTGAAAACATTCGTGCGCTCGCGAAGGCAAAAGGAAAATCGCCCGAAGATATTGTTGTTGCGGTACTCGACCGTCCGCGTCACGCCCAACTGATTGAAGACATCCGCGAGGCGGGTGCGGGAACGCGCCTCATGCTTGATGGTGATGTTGCCGGTGGCATTAATGCGGCGCTGTACGGCACGCGCATCGATATGTGTGTTGGCATCGGCGGCAGCCCGGAGGGCGTTGCTACGGCCTGTGCGATCAAGGCTCTTGGCGGCGAAATTCAAACAATGCTTTACCCGCAGACTGACGACGAGCGCCAGCGCGGTATGGATGCCGGCCTCAAGTTCGATCATGTTTACACGGCCGACGAGATGGTCGCCAGTGACAACACGTTCTTTGTTGCCACGGGTGTGACCGATGGCGGACTCGTGAAGGGGGTCCGTCGCTACGGCCCCATCATTCGCACCGAATCGATCGTCTTGCGGTCACACTCGGGAACGATCCGCCGTATTTCAGCTGACCACCTTGCCGAGAAGTGGCTCGACCACTAATCACGCAGAGAGCGAAATACGACGCGGCTTAGTCGGCTGCGTCTGCGGAGGGCAGCTCCATCTCGGCTGCAGTGATGTGCTTTGGCGTGCCCTCCACCGTGTGGGTATCGCCGATCACTTTTGATTCGTCGAGCGCGTTGAGTTTGCGGGCCGTGACGAGTACCCGGCTTTCGAGCGAGTTGGCGAACTGGTTGTAACTGTTAACGGTGGTGTCGATTGAACGACGCAGCTTGTCAGCGTGCTCGGCAAGCGTGGCGAGGCGCTGATAGAGCTCTTTGCTGAGGTCGAACAGGGTTTTGGCCTGGTCGGTGAGTACGTCTTGCTGCCACGAGAACGCGACAGTCTTGAGCACCGACCACAGGGTGACGGGTGAAGCGAGGGCGACGCGCTTGGTGAAGGCGTAATCCATGATCGAGGGGTCAGCCTCCATCGCCGACGATACGAGCGACTCGCTCGGGATGAACGCGATCACAAGCTCGGGGGAGGCGTCGAGCCCCGCCCAGTAGGCCTTGCTCGCGAGGGTATCGATGTGGCCGCGCATCACCTTGACGTGCTGCTTGATGAGGGCTTCGCGACGAGCACCTTCTTCTCCCGTTGCAGTGACCGAGATCTGGCTCGCCTCTAAGAACGCGGTGAAAGGCACCTTGGCATCGACGGCGATATTCTTGCCGCCGGGAAGGTGCACGACCATGTCGGGGCGGCCGGCACCGGCATCCGAGGTGATGCTCGATTGCACGTCAAAGTCGACCCGCTCGATGAGGCCGGCTGCCTGCACAACATTGCGCAACTGGGTTTCACCCCAGACGCCACGGGTGGAGTTGTTGCGCAACGCTGACGCCAACGACTCGGCGGTACTTCGCAATCGTTCTTCGGATTCCGTGGCTGACTTGAGCTGCTGGCTCAGCTCGCCGTGCTGCTGGCTGCGCTGTGATTCCAACTCGGTGACCTTGTTCTGCATCGTGCGCAGCGTCTCCTGCACCGGCGTGAGGGCTTGAAGCACCTTCGACTCGCGGCGCTCGCGCTCGGCAAGAGCCGCAGCCTCCTCGCGCTGGCGATCGAGAGTCTCGCGGTACTGCAACTGCAGCGACGCCACTTGCTCGTTCAGAGCATCCGCCCGAGCAGTGGTGGACGCAAGCTGGGCGGCAAGGCGCGACTGCTGCTCCCGCTCCTGAGCGGTGACCTGAGCGATCGCGGCCTGGTGGCGGGCCTCGAGAACCTCGGGCGGAACCTGGTCGGTGGGGGCGGTCGAGCGCACGCGCGCAATGAGCAGGCCGATGACGACACCGAGAACCGCACCAACGAGCAGGCCAACAACGAGAGCAACAACAGGATCCATGCCGTCAGTGTGCCAGCCAGCACGGACATTCCCGGGAGCAATGCGGGGGAGGGGCCCGGTCGCGCCCCTCGGGACGCGCCCCTAGGGTTAAGGGCATGGCCAGCGACTCCGTGCATCCGCTCGATGTGAGCACCGACGATCTGCGCTACCTCATTGCTGTGGCACGGGCCGGCCGGATGGTGTCTGCCGCCACGCTGCTCGGCGTCGACCACACCACCGTGCGTCGCCGCATCGATCGCCTCGAGGCCGCGCTCGGCGTACGCCTGCTCGACCGCGGCGCCGACGGCTGGGAACTCACCACCATCGGCCGCGAAGTCGCCACGCGTGCCGCCGGGCTCGAGAACATCGTCGAAAACGTTGTCGGTGCCACAAGCGGCAGCGCCGACGAAGTACGCGGCACCGTGCGCATCGTGGCGCCCGATGGATTCGGGGCCACTTTTGTGACCGCTGCGCTCGCGGCGGTGCAGGCGGAGCATCCATCCATCACGGTCGAATTGGTGACCTCAACACGCCCCCTCAGCTTGCGTGGAGCTGGCTTCGACTTGGCGATCACGATCGGTACAACGGCGACCTCTCGTCTCGCCTCCGAACCGCTCGCCGCGTACGCCCTTCGTCTCTACGCCTCACCCGGTTACGTGGCTTCTCATCCGCCGATCCGCTCGGTGGCCGATCTTGACGCCCATCCGCTGGTCTTCTATGTGGATGCTCTGCTCACCGTTCGCGAGCTCGACCTCGCCCCGGTGCTCGGCGGCATGCGCGTGGGCTTTGGTTCGACGAGTGTGTTTGCGCAGCTCGAGGCCACGCGTCAGGGAGCCGGCATTGGCCTGCTGCACGCCTTCATGGCCGAGCCCGAACCTGGACTCGTTGCGGTGCTGCCCGACGAGGTCAGTTTTCGCTTAGAGTTCGCTCTTTCGGTGCGAAAAGAGGCCGCGGATGTCGAGGCGGTTCAGCTGGTCCGGGCCGCTTTACACCGCGAAGTTGCCCGTCGCAGTTCAGAGCTCTTGCCCCTCAATTAGTGCCGCGGGGTGTCGGTCGCTGACGCCCGTGCACCTACTGTGCATTTTTGCAGATTGCCCGTGCACTAATAGGTCTTGATTGCAGATCGCAAAGGTCGCAGACTGGGGCTACTTCCGACGAAAGTAGGCCCATGTACTCCACGATTCCGCACTGGATCAACGGCGCCGCTGCCGAGGGCGACTCGCCCAACCGTGGCGATGTCTTCAACCCCGCAACCGGAGCTGTCGCACGCACCGTTCCTCTCGCATCCGTCGCTGACGTCAACGCTGGTGTTGCCGCTGCTAAGGCTGCCTTCCCCGAGTGGGGCAACACGTCGCTTGCTAAGCGCACCGCCGTGATGTTCGCTTTCCGTGAGCTCTTCAATGCTCGCAAGGATGAGCTTGCTGCCATCATCACCGCCGAGCATGGCAAGGTTCTCTCGGATGCTGCTGGCGAGATCGCTCGTGGCCTCGAAGTTCTCGACTTCGCCTGTGGCATCGCTCAGCTCAGCAAGGGTGAGTACAGCGAGAACGTCTCGACCGGTGTTGACGTGTACTCGTTGCAGCAGCCGCTCGGTGTTGTCTCGATCATCAGCCCCTTCAACTTCCCGGCCATGGTGCCGATGTGGTTCTTCCCTATGGCTGTCGCCGCGGGAAACACCGTTGTGTTGAAGCCCAGCGAGAAGGACCCGTCATCCGCCGTGTGGATGGCAGAACTCTTCACCGAGGCCGGCCTCCCCGACGGTGTGTTCAACGTCGTTCACGGTGACAAGCTCGCCGTTGACACTCTTCTTGAGCATCCGGATGTTGCCAGCGTCTCGTTCGTTGGTTCCACCCCGATCGCTAAGTACATTTACGAAACTGCTGCCCACCACGGCAAGCGCGTTCAGGCTCTGGGCGGCGCCAAGAACCACATGCTGGTTCTTCCGGATGCTGACCTCGACCTCGTTGCCGACTCTGCCGTCAACGCCGGTTTCGGTTCCGCTGGCGAGCGCTGCATGGCCGTCTCGGTCGTCGTTGCCGTCGAGCCCGTTGCTGACGAACTCATCGCCAAGGTCAGCGAGCGCATGGCGACGCTGCGCACCGGTGATGGCACCCGCGGGTGCGACATGGGGCCGCTCATCACCGAGCAGCACCGTGACAAGGTCGCCAGCTACATCGAGCTCGCTGAGACCGATGGTGCTTCCGTTGTTGTTGACGGTCGCGGCATTGAGATCGATGGCGACGCTAATGGTTTCTGGCTCGGCCCGACGCTGATCGACAACGTCTCCACCGACTCCGACGTTTACAAGCACGAGATCTTCGGACCGGTGCTCAGCGTCATTCGCGTCGCCAGCTACGAAGAGGGTCTTGAACTGATCAACTCCTCGCAGTACGGAAACGGCACCGCGATCTTCACGAACGATGGGGGAGCGGCGCGTCGCTTCCAGCGCGAAGTTGAGGTCGGCATGGTCGGCATCAACGTTCCGATCCCCGTTCCCGTGGCGTACTTCTCGTTCGGCGGCTGGAAGGACTCCGCGTTTGGTGACACGAAGGCTTATGGCCCCGACGCCATCCGTTTCTTCACGCGTCAGAAGGCTGTCACCAGCCGCTGGCTCGACCCCAGCCACGGTGGAATCAACCTCGGCTTTCCGCAAAACAACGGCTAAGAACTAGCCTGCTTTACCGTCGCGATAGCGGTCCCGCACCTCGGGGCCGCTATCGCCGGTAGGATTGACCCTCGTGGCTCTCACTATTGCAATCGTTGGACTCCCGAATGTCGGCAAGTCCACCCTCTTTAACGCCCTGACCAAGAATTCGGTGCTCGCCGCGAACTATCCGTTCGCGACCATCGAACCTAACGTGGGCATCGTTAACTTGCCCGACCCACGCCTCAAGGTGCTGGCGGGCATCTTCGGCAGTGAGCGCATCCTGCCTGCTCCTGTTTCCTTCGTTGACATCGCCGGCATTGTGCAGGGCGCCAGCGAGGGTGAAGGCCTGGGTAACAAGTTCTTGGCGAACATCCGCGAGGCTGACGCTATCGCTCAGGTCGTGCGCGGCTTTAGCGACCCGGATGTTATTCACGTCGACGGCAAGGTTGATGCGGCATCCGACATGGAGACCATCAACACTGAGCTGATTCTCGCTGACCTGCAGACGCTCGAAAAGGCTGTCGCGCGGTACGAGAAGGAACTCAAGACCAAGCGCGTTGAGCCCGCCGTTCTCGAGGCCGCGCTTGCTGCGCAGGCGTTCCTCAACGAGGGCAAGCCGCTCTCTGAGGCTACGAAGATTGAACTTGAGTTGATCCGTGAACTGGGTCTGCTCACCTCCAAGCCGTTCATTTACGTTTTCAACGTGGATGAAGCGGTGCTGGGCAGCACCGATAAGCTCGCCGAGTTGGCGGCCCTTGTCGCCCCCGCGAAGGCCATCTTCCTCGACGCTAAGTTGGAGGCCGAACTCATCGACCTCGACGAAGAGGATGCCGCAGAACTTCTCGCGAGCACCGGTCAAGAAGAGAGCGGTCTCGACCAGCTCGCCCGCATCGGATTCGACACTCTCGGCCTGCAGACCTACCTCACGGCTGGTCCGAAAGAGACTCGCGCCTGGACGATCCCGAAGGGCGCCAAGGCGCCTCAGGCTGCCGGCGTCATCCACACAGACTTCGAAAAGGGCTTCATCAAGGCTGAGGTCATCGGCTTCGACGACCTCGTTGAGACCGGGTCCATCGCTGAGGCTCGCGCCAAGGGCAAGGCCCGCGTTGAGGGCAAGGAATACGTCATGAGCGACGGCGACGTCGTGGAGTTCCGCTTCAACAACTAAAAAGGGCTTCTGACTAAGGTTTTTATCTTCTCGGCTTCCGATGGGGCTCGACGGACGAGTTTCGATCTACCATCAGTTGCTTAGCGTTCATCCCGCTGACCTGCGCTTTTAGTCGGCCCCTGCGGAACCTGCGCAAGGGCCGACACTCGTTTCTGCGGTGCGGGAGCGTCGCGGGCAAGCACCCCGGATGGTCAGTTCTGGGGAGGATTCGAGTTGTTCGACGCGCGATCTCTCGCTAGTTGCGCTGACTCAAAAAAGGTCTGACTCAAAACTCGGAGCTCGAGGGGGATCGATCGTTGCAGGTGCTCCCTTCACCTCCACGGTCGCCCAACTGCCGGCATCTCGCCGCTCGAACACGATCAATGCGCTCACCGAGGCCTAGGCTCGAAGGCTAGGCCTGAGGCTAACGCGAGAACAGGCGATATCGTCGACCTAAAAGGGCACAACCGCCACTCGGAGTTCTGGCAGTGCCTGTGCATGCCACAGAGCCCCCGCGATCACAGCAGGGAGCTGTAGTAGTCCCGGTCTTGCGATGGGGTAGGAATCCAGTAGCTACGGTTTGTGTGGACAGAAGGGGAGTGTCATGGGGAAGAAGCAGGTTCGCGATTTGCCTTCGGGGCGAATAGTCACGGCCGATGATGAGGGTCTTGCCGCGGCCTTTGAGCGCATGGGGGAAATGCTTGGTCGAATGAACGAGGGGGAGAACCCGAGGGAGTACGTGCTTCGTGGCCCAGCGATAATCGCCGAGCATGTCCATGCCATCGCGGAGTCGTTGAAGGACGCTGACGCCTTCGACGTGATCGAGCTCATGCGGATGCGCGAGATGCCGATGATCCTCGAGGGCTACCGCGAAAGCCTTGCTGATCAGATGCCGGCAGCGGTCGAACTCGTCGCGCTCATTCTGCTCGCTAGGGGTCGGCGCGCGCCTGTGTCGACGCCGACGAGCAAGACCCGCCCTGCGGGATTGATTCCCGACCTGCACGAACGGGCGCGGGAAATGCTGACCTTGGGCTCCTTCGCCCTATTCAGTTCGGGTGAGCGAAACGAATTCGGGTCGCTGACCATGTTGTCCGCCCAATTCGTCAGCCACAATCTGACAGTGCAGTTCATGCAGTACGCGCATATCCATGACGAGATCAACGAAGAGCTGTTCTCATCGCACTACCTCGGTGATTTGCTCCTCGAGACGCTTGGTTTCAGCTACGAGGACTTCTGCGCTGTGCGTGAGGCAATCGTTCGTGTCCACGGGGAGAAGTTCTTCGCCATCCGCGACACCGTCGGCGAGATGTTCGAGCAGCGTGACCAGAAGAAGAACGATCCTTCGTTTGAAAAGGACGCGCGCTCCGCCCTGATGAGTATGTTGGAGCTTCCTGGAGAGCGCGCAACCCTAACTGTTCAAGAGATTGCCGAAGCTTCGGGTGTGCCGGCAGATCGGACCCAGGCCGTTCTGGATCGGTTCAGCCTGTCGTTCAACGGCGCTGACGACGCGCTTGCCGTAGTGACGAAGTTCCTGAGCGGCGATAACCCGTTTCGCTCCGCATCGCTGGTCAAGGACGTCGACGGCAACTACATCCTGACAGGCAAGCCGATCGGCACCGACTGCTTCCGTCAAGTCGTCGAAGAGGCGCTCAAGGCGGACCCCGCAAAGTTTCGCCGTTATGAGAAGCGCCGCATGTTCGTGAGCGAGGGGCTCGCTCTGAA
Source organism: Salinibacterium sp. 10G20-15 (assembly GCF_057365065.1). Classification (NCBI taxonomy): domain Bacteria; kingdom Bacillati; phylum Actinomycetota; class Actinomycetes; order Micrococcales; family Microbacteriaceae; genus Salinibacterium; species Salinibacterium sp. 10G20-15. The sequence continues at coordinate 457,742 of NZ_CP195118.1, read as the reverse complement.
GCGTCTGGCCGCGCTCCTGGGCTCAGACGCAGCCCACGCGAACCTCAAATACTTCCGCGCTAATCCGGGCATCGAGGTTTCTGAGCTCGGATCCGATGCGCAGGACATCAACTCGATCGCCGAGCAGACTGAAGCAGACGGGCTGTTCATCATCGAGGATGTCGCGATTTGCGTCGAAGTGAAGGCAAAGAGCATCTCCAGTCACGCGCGGCGTGGGCATGTCCAGAGGTTGTCTGCCGACCTGCGGGAAACGGTCGGGAGCGCGACCGACCAGGCGCTCAGGCTTGAGAACCATATCCGAACAAATCACGGGCTGTGGCTTGAGAATCGCGAATGGCTGGACCTCTCGGAGATCCGCGAGATTCGCTCGGTGACCGTCTACCTCGACGACTTCGGCCCGCTGTCCACTGCCTTGGACGAACTCGTGCGTGCCAAGGTGGTGGGAAGTGATCGTTTCCCTTGGCTCGTGACATTGCATGACCTCAGCGTCATTGCCGAGGTCATCGATAGGCCTGCGGAGTTCCTGCTCTATCTGCGACGTCGCACAGAGTCGGAAGTGTCGCTGAAGTTCTCAGCCGTCGACGAGCTCGATCTCTTCATGCTGTTTCTCTCGGGCGGCTTGTGGGTTGAACCGGACCCCGATCGGGTAAGCGAAGAGTTCCTTGGCGTCGCGCCTTCTACGGGCAAGGAGCGTCGTCGGTATCAGGAGTCGGCTGTTCCAACTCGAGTGATGACTCAAACCGATGAGCTGGACGCTTGGGTCTACTTCCAGGAAGGCTTGAGCGATGTGGAAGCCGAGAAGCCTTCCTTCGGCGTCCTGCCGGGCATCGCCCGGATCGTAGACTTCCTTCAGGATGGGCACAAGCCAGGGTGGTTCCGCTTCAGCGCTGACCTGTTAAACCTTGCTGAGGAGTCGCAGGAGTCGCTGGGCGACATGGTCGAACGCTTGGCGTCGATGACTCGGCAGGACGGTCTCCACCACAATTCGATGATGGCCTTCGCCGGAGCGTGGGGCTACCCGACGTTGTTCATGGGCTCCAAACCTCGAAAGATGTCTATCCAAGAGGCCAGCACCCGGCTCGCGGCTTACGGATTCGCGAAGAAGCACCAGATTCTGTCGGATCGTGCGCTCATGGTGGTCTTCGATGAGGAGCAGCGCATCGGATCGATCCGTTATGACAACTCGCCTCCGGTGGAGAACAGAGAGCTTGACGGCTTCGTTGCGGAGATGGGCCTCACCCCTCCGGCCGTCATGGTACGTCCGATCCCACCGTCGGCGCGAAGGGCGACCGCCAGGCTGAATCCGAGTCGGAAGCCGAAGAAGAGGGGTAAGCGAGGCCGCTAACGACCACCCCCGCAATACCGCACGTTAAGGTTGCCAACCGCGGCGGCGTGGTGGAGTTCCGCTTCAACAACTAGCCATACCGCTGGCCTCACAACCGCGGTGAGAAGAACACCTAGCGCGCTCAGACCTTCAGCGTGTTGATTGTTTTGGTGATGCGCTCACCGTCATTCTCGAGAAAGACGATCTCGCCGAACTTGAGCTGAGACCAGTCGTCACCCTCGGTCAAAGGCTCGGAGGCGAAGATGACACCGGTCGCGTCATCCTCGCCGCACTCCTCAAAGTCGTAGGTCGTTGCGTCGTCCTCGAAGTTGCGCCCCATCAGTAGGTACATCGGTTCGAGGAGCATCGAGAGTGCGAAGTCGTCGCTGTCGGGGGCTGACTTCCGCAGCTGCTTCCAGTCACCAGCGGGGTTGGTCTCACCGTGGTGACCGAGGCCGACGTTGATACCGATGATGCGGTCGGCTGACACGAGGGCCATCTTCAGCTTGGTCAGAGCGCCGAGGTCGAGGTCCTTCATCGCCTGAGCGATCAGCTCGATGAGCTTCTCGATCGCACGTTGGACGTCCTCGTTGCTGTCACCCTCGAGCAACGAGAGGAGTAGCACGTAGATGAACTCGGTGTCCGTGTTCCCGCGCATCTGTTTGAGATACCGATCCTCGCAGTGCTGCAGCAGCTCGCGCTGCAGGAGCTGCCAGTTGGGTAGGTAGCCATTTTGGGCGACGATCCACGGGGTCTCCTCGAAGGAGAACGGGTGGCAGTTCTCGTCGACCATCACGACCTTCGAGTCGTACGCCGCGGCTCGCACATGCGCCAACATCGTGCTGGCCTGGAGGCTGGGGATCATCCGGCTAGCGTTGTCGTCGTAAAAGGCCGCCATGGGTCGGCGGTAGATGAAGGGTTCTTCGGGCTTAAGCAGGTGCTCGCCCCAGATCCCGAATCCCCATCCGGCTAACTGAAGCTCGGGGTGCCGTTCGGGGTCGAGTGCCTGGTTAATCAGGCTGTTCTCTGGCTTGAGTAGGAGGTTCTCCAGTGCTGTCTCAGGACCGAGGTAAGCGAGCACGCGGCACATACGTCTCCTTCGTTGGGCTCCTGCCATTCTACTGTCGGTGCATGGAGCCGGGGCTGGACATCTGAACAGCACACCGAGGTTAATCGGCTATGGAACGCGGTGCAGTTCCGCTTCAACAACGAGCTATCTATGAGGAGTTGGGAGTGAGCGCTGGACGACGGAGACGGCCGCCGTCTGCTTCGGTAAGTAGGGCCGTTATCGCGTTTGCGTGAGAATCGCAGATAAATCGAGGCTGGTCACGTATCGTCCGTACGGCGCGTACACCTTTTGTCTATACCCGTGCAGCAATCGCCTCTAGCTGTTCGCGCACCTGTTCCCACGGCAGGCTGAGGTCGAGTGTTCGAGCGCCGATTCGGGTTTTTTGGATCACGACATCGAGGTCGGGTTGTACGGCAGCAGCAGTTCGGGCGTATAGCAGTAGGGCACTCACCGAGCCGTCCTGTCTGACGTCTTCATTTTTCGCGTAGGCGAGGATTTGGTAGAGATGTTGCGAGCGGACTTTTGGCGTGGTGCCCTTCCACCCTATTTGCATCGGATCGTCGTAGAACTTCGCATCAATTATTAGCGTTCGACCATCTCTTTTTAGTGTGAGATCGGTTTGCATGCTGGGAAGCTGCTCCATCCCAATAGCGTCAACAGCGGTGTAATCCCATCTAACGTGCGGCGCACTCGGTGATAGTTCTGGGTGGTGCACGATGAAGTACTCGCGGAGAAATTGCTCGTAAAGGCTGCTCAATTTTTCAGGACTAAACCAAGAAGCAAGTTTCTTTTCGCCGGCTTCTTCGGTTAGCAGCAACCCGTGAACAACCAGTTCACAGACCCCAAGGAGAAGTCGATACGGGGCGTTCGCGCGATGGAAGGTGAGTGAGTTCCAGCAGATGGACTGAGGGACAACGTCGGTGACCTCTGTCAAATGTGGCAGGAGTCTGCGGATGGCTTTCTTGCGATCAGGCGAGACCTCGCTATGTCTGGCAAGCAAAAGGAGCACCGACTTCAGCGCCTGATTGTGTGGAGTATCCGCTTCGTACTCATCGAATCGACACACTAACCGACCACGTGTCATGGAGCGCGTAGCTACGGTCTGCGCCATGTCGATTCGCCCCCGTACTCCCGCGACGTCCTCGATCTGGGGCTGATAGTCACGGTAGAGGCCGCGTTTTATTTGGGCTGCTACTCCGCGTTCGATGATGTGCGCGAGCAAGTCGTGCAGATGATCGAACTTCTCGCCGAGCACGGGGACAGTTCCGTTGCTGTCAATCGTGCGAAACGCGTAAGCCATCATCACGTAGATGTTGCGGATGCCGATCGTTTCGCCGGTCATTCCAGCGCGCTCCTGAGCTTGTGCGCCCACTCAGTAGCTTTGGAAAGTTCGTCGAACCAATACTCATCTAGTAGAGGAATGAGTTCATCTTCGACTACTGACTGCAGCCAAGTCTCGTCAGCCTCACCGTCAAGGGGGCGAGAGAGGTAACTATGGCCGATGGCGAAGCCCCGGCCCAACGCCGGGTCATCGGCGATGGCGTCGTTCAGGGCCGCCACCGTTGTTGTTAGGCGTTCAAAGGCGGGAAGTGCAGCTTCTTCTTGCCAGCGGACGAACCCTGCAGAACTGAAACCGGGTTCCATCTCAAAGAATCCAAAGCGCCGCCGAAGCGCGTAATCGAGAACGGCGAGGCTGCGGTCAGCAGTGTTCATCATGCCGATGATGTGAACATTTGCGGGAACCGAAAATGATTCGTCCTTGTAGAGCAAGCGCAACTCTTGTCCGCGTTTGTCTGCTTCGATGAGCATAAGCAGTTCGCCAAATATTTTGGAGATATTTCCGCGGTTTATCTCATCAATAATGAAGAAGTAGGGGCGTTCGCTGTCGTCAATGCGAGCTTCCTCGCAAAACCGATAGAACGGTCCTTCGGAAAGTGAGAAGCCACCGGCTTCGGTGGGGCGAAATCCCATCATGAAATCTTCGTACGAGTAGCTTTGGTGAAATTGAACCATCTGAACACGGCTCGGATCCTTAGCTCCCATGATCGAGTACGCGAGTCGCTTTGCCGCGAACGTCTTTCCGACGCCAGGCGGGCCTGCCAAGATCACGTTCTTCTTGCGTGCCAACAGTCCGCTGACTCGGCTATATTGCGCGTCTGAGAAGTAGACCTCGTTGAGGAATGAAGCGCGGTCATAGACCGGCAGTGGTGTCGGCAGGGGGATCGGGTCTGGTTCGACGACTCCGGTAACCAGTTCCTCTAACGTCTCGACGTAGCCGTGATGTGGCGTGATGTCGGTGAGTGTTTTGAGAACTGCATTTCCCGGATGCACCCAGGAGCCAACATGCGTCCATGTTACGGAGCGTACTTCACGGAACGATGCACGCTCCGGCTCAAACCGTGCAGCTGACTCGACGATGCCGCGCCCGATGATCTCCTTAGTTCCTCGCTTGGCGAAGACGACGTCGCCGACCGCCATGTCGTGTTGAAACTGCCAAACGGCAAGGACATCGTTTTTGAAGGAAGCGCCCGTGTTCTCCGTGTCCAGCTCTTGGCGAACCTCTTCTCGGCTTGAATACTGGGCGTAGTCTCCGAGCTGATCCCAACCTATTGTCATGATTGCATTGGTCGAACATTCTGGCCATTCAGAGGCTGATTGGCCAGGCGAATAGATCCAGGTGCGTCGTTGCCGTGGTTCGGGCGCAGACGAAGAAACCTCCGGGGTCCAACGCTCGATTATCCCTGGCGTCCAAAAGTCGAACTCACCCGGCATTTCCTTTGCGAGATGCCCTCGGATTCTGAGAAGGTCGCGGTCAACAGATTCAGTACCGCCTCCGATGGTCTCCGCCAAGGCGTCCCGAATTTGCCGCTTCGTCGGGTCTGAAGAAATCAATTCAAAATGCTCTGGGTGCGCGAGGAACTGTAGCGCGTTTCGAATATCAGGCTGATCGCTGCGCAAATCCATCATCACCTGCTGCAGAGCCCAGGGGTCGGAGCGCGCAGCATCACGTTCGGCCTCCGACATCTCTGTCCAGTGAGAGACGAAATTCGAGACCCAGATAACGTGACGCCAAAGTGCCCCGTTGTACTGTCGCCCTGGATCAAAACCTGCAACGCGCGCTTCTCGCGCCAACGCAATTGACAGTGTTTTAGGTATTTCGATCGCTTGGTCAAGATGCGCTAGAACGCGGCGGACGTTTTGCCGCCGCGTATCTGGCAGCGCGCTTGAGACCACATGCCCACGCAAGAAGACAATCTCGGCGGCGAGAAGAACGACTGCGTTGGAAGCGCCAGTCAGCTGTTTGTCGAGCTTTTCCCATTGGCCTTGATCACTGCCAGGGATGAGGTTGTCGCCGACTCGGGACTTTAGGTCTTCAGCCACCGTGCTGGTCCAGATCGTAATCTCGGGATCGATCAGAGATTTACCGCTGCCAAGCATATTGGCGATGACCGGTTGTACTTGCGCCGCGAGCTCCAGTTGTGCCGAAAGACGCGAAGTTGCTGGAGCTGCATCCTCGTCAGTTTTTGAATTCATAGTCATGTAGCGAGTCCCTCGGTTCGAACAGGCACCGACAACGGCCCCGATAACTCAAGAGTACCGATTCCATTGTGGCGCGGGAGAGGGGAGGAGCATACTGCATCGTTGCCCTAGCGTCCGTTACGGACGGCTTGCGGTGGCGTCGAAGTAGTGAATCTGAATTGGCAGCAGTCGACGAAGAAGATGCCGCAGAGCTTCTCGCGAGCTCCGGTCAGGAAGAGAGCGGTCTCGACCGGCTCGCCCGCATCGGCTTCGACCCGTTCGGCCTGCAGACGTACCTCACGGCTGGTCCGAAAGAGACTCGCGCCTGGACGATCCCGAAGGGTGCCGAGGCACCTCAGGCTGCCGGCGTCATCCACACTGACTTCGAAAAGGGCTTTATCAAGGCTTGAAGTAATCGGATTCGACGACCTCGTCGAGACGGGCTCCATCGCTGAGGATCGCCCCGAGGGCAAGGAATATGTCAGGAGCGATGGCGACGTCGTGGAGTTCCGCTTCAACTTATAAATCGCAGGTCAGGCGACATAAACTAAAGCCCAGAACGCGTGTTCTTGACAGAGCCTGTGCCTGAATCTGTGCTTCGCTTGTTCCTTGACGCACAACCAGCTCCCCTTACGGAGTGTTCTGCCGAGAGAGTTTTCTGAACCCATCAAGGAAACTTTTCTCACTCTCCATCTCTGAAGGCTTCAGCATGCACCACCGGGGCTGGTTTGCTCTGTGGCATAGTCAAGGCATGGCTGAACAAGAACCAGACTTCATCGACGAAGTGATTGAAGCTCTCATTCCCAAGAACGTCGAAGAGCTAACAAAAACAGAGCAATTGGCTCTGGCGAAATCAGTTCTGCATAGGCTGGAAACCACTCTTGAAGAGATGCGTGACAATCCTGAGGAAGTAGCAATGAAGCTCTCCCGTTCTCAACCTTCGCCAGAGCTGCCCAAGCTCATAGGAGAAGTGATTATCGCCGCGGCGTGGGCTGAAGATGCAGGAGGCACGCTCATTCAAGCCTCTTCAGGTGACTGGGAAGTCAGAGCGAAAGGGTATGACGACACGAGCAGCAGCCTCGTAAAGGCTCTGAAGACGCATGTCTCAAGAGAGCTGATTGAAAGGTTGAAGACAGCTCTCAAGCTCCGTCATTTCGTTGTCCATGGGTTCTTCGTTGCTGGAGGATTTATGAAGAATGAAAAGACAGGTGAGCAATATGAGTTTCTGTCTATGAAGCGTAGTTATCGTACTGACGCTCCAAAGCGTGAAATCATGCCGTTCAGTTCGGATACTCTACGCTGGCTTGCAAATGAGTTCTGGGAGATTGAAGCAGAGCTTGAGAACCTGCATTCTGTAGTGCTCGGAATATGAGCGGTATAAGCCTCAGACTGAACTAAGCTTTCAGTAGACCCTTTTGCTGCTTGGATCTGCCCGGCATGGGGTCGTGTCAGTTCCTAGACGATTCCAGGTCACCTAGCATCTCAAGCGGCTCACCGTGAACTTGAGGTCGTCAACCCATATCGACATCGTCACGGGACGAGGCTCCGGTAGATCGTCAGGGATGAACTTCTCGTCGTCCGGTTGATGGAAGAGATACATGCTCGCTTGACGTATTGTGTGTTCGTTGGTGAGCTTCTCCACTTTCACAACGCCCTTCTGCTCGCTATCGAACTCCGAACTGCGCATTCGTTCGACCGCCGCTTTGAGGTCAATCAGCATCAGCGGGTCGCCGACCATTAGGTCGAGTTTTGACTGAGCGGATAAATCACAAGCCGAAGCCGACACCCATGTATGGGTCATCGTCATGACGTGCAACTAGGGTGACTGGAGCATCGGAGGTGATGAGTGACCACCGCTCGATGCGGACGAGAATCCAGAGAGGACCCGAGATGTACGAATGGATGGAATCGACTAGCTCCGTCATGTGCGTGATGTGGGCGAGAGCAGGATGGCGTATTGGTGGACCACCTGGTTGTGTAGATCGATCCTAAAACTTGTCAGCTTCTTTGTCGGTGATGTCGATGCCGTGCTTACGTTTCGCTCAGGCCTTCACGTTGGACTTGGCCCCATAGCCAAGCTCCAAGCGCGTCACTCTCGCAGGCAGTTAGTCAGTGTTCCTGCGTTGCTCGGGTCCACGAGTGACTTGTAGCGCAATGAAGTAGGCGAGGGTCGCGCGGTCCTCGGGCGGAAGAGGTCACTCTCCGCTCCCGATAGGAGCGATAATGCTCGCTGTTTCCCCCCCCCCCCCTCTATGGGGCTCAGTACTTTTTTGAAAGCATCGTCGCCATCCGGGTGACCGGGAACGGCGTAGAAACCGTTCTCCGCGGTCGTCGTTAGCACACTGTTTGCGTATCGAGTTTTTCCAGGAAGTCGCACGGTTTTGGTGCGCCCACCGTCAGCGAAGCCACGCAGATAAAATGCTGGAACGTGATGGTTACCGTCGCTACAGCATTGGCAGCCATCTACTCTTCTATATCGAGAGAGCCGACAGTGTGGACGTGATTCGCATCCTGCACCAACGGATGGATATTACTCGGCACCTGTAGGTGCACCAGCGGTGGACTCGTCATGACTATTCGTCTGTGGTCTATCAGGCCGGGTATTCATTGGCGACGTTTTCATATTGGGAGTTCTAAAACCGTGTGGGCCTTGAGGCTTCTACTGTCTGGGCGCGAGCGTTGACGATGCCAGCGAGGCGGCTGTGCGATTCTATCCAGACACTCAATTCTGGGTCGATATGTCCAGCGATCTCGCACATCAGCTTGTGATCAATCAAAAGGTCGCGCGCATGGATGGGTTCATGGTGCGCAGCGCGGTTTCGCAGCAAGCGGAGCCTTTCGAGCGAATCGTGCAGGTAACCGCGGGGGCGTTCGTGGTCCAGGTGCGGGAAGGCACGTTCTAGGCCAGCTTCCCAGAGCTTCGTATGGTATCGATTTGCGAGCAACCCTACCCAGAAGCCGAACCGCATTTCCGCCACTACGTGCCCAGGTGTCCAATTGTTTGCTTTTTTTCGGTTGAGATCCTCAATAACTTCGTCGATTCTTGCGTCATCTGCTGCACTGAACTTGATTTTGCTCCACCACGATGAGGAGCCAGAAATCTGCGAGAGCTGTGAATGCATCGCGTTTCGAAGGCCCACTTCCAACGCGGCGAACGCCCCTAGGTAAGCGGCGCTGACTTCGACGTTCCACGTATAGAGGCGAATGCCACCCGCGTGGTCGCCTTTGCAAGCGACTAAGTATGGCTTAAATCGGTCAGTTCCGAGAATCGCGGGGAGTTTCGTCAGTGTGGCGGGATCGATTGGGTTCATTACTTCCTGCCGGGCCTTGACTTGATCTTGGGGTGCACGTCACCTATTATGGCCTAGTACGCTCTGGACGAGGCGGAGAGAAATCACGTCGGCGCGCTGGAGTAATAACCAAGATTTTGAGGTGCGCCACGAGGTGGCGCACCTCTTTTCTTTTGCGAGATCGCAGTGAGGCTTCTGGTGTGTTGCCAGCCGACACATTGTTAGGCAGCACAGTGATGTGGTGTTCCACTTCAGCAACTAGCGTTCTGTCTGGCGGCGCACGGATGCGGCTGGTGGTCTTCTCAACCGCACGGTTCTGCTTCAATCCCGTTCAGATCGATCGGAAACACGCCGCTAGGCTTTTCGAGCAGCACCGCCCGCCGAACGCTTTGATCAAAGGATGCTCATGCCCGTCATCGCCATCATCGGAGCAGGCCCAGGATTGGGCGCTGCAGTAGCCCGCCGGTTCGGACGCGAGGGCTTCGCGGTTGCCCTCATCTCTCGGGATCAGTCGAAGCTCGATGCGCTCGCCGCTGAGCTCGAAACGGCTGGGGTGACAGCCCGCGGTTTTGCTGCGGACGTGCGCGAGCCTGCGCAGCTCGAAGGCGCACTCGCTCGTGCGGCTGCCGAACTTGGGCCGATCACGACGGTGCAGTACAGCCCGCTTCCCTCGCGTGATTACCTGAAGCCGGTGCTCGATCTGACTCCCGAACTCGCGCTCGAAGCACTCCAGTTTTCTGCCCTCGGGCTCATCCACACCGTGCGCGCGGTGCTGCCCGCAATGCGTGAGGCCGGACATGGCAGCATCATCCTGATCAACGGCGGCACCTCGGTGAAGTCGCGCGCCGGCTTCGCGGGAACGTCACTCGCGTTCCCCGCCGAGAGTGCCTACGGCGAGATGCTGCACGAGACGCTCGAAGGGGAGGGGATCCGCATCCGTCAGCTCGTGATCCCGGGCGGCATTCCCAAGCTTCAACTACCCAACGGCATCGACGATGTCGCGTCACGGATTTGGGACATCCACGCAGCAGAAGGCGAGTTCCGCACGATGCTCATCCCGCTCGAAGACGGCCGCGAGTAGCGCGCTATTCCTCCGCTAAACGCACCCCCCGTAGCCCTTCGAAAAGGAACCAGTTCATGACAGTAGCGGAAGACTACCTTCGCGACATCCCCGCCGCGCATCGTGCGGCGACAGACACAATCGTGGCGAAGCTCGCGGGCTGGGCCAAGAACTTTGCCGCTGAACTGCAGCCTGTGGTCTTCCTCCCCGGCCAAACGGATCACCCCGCTTTCGACGATGCTGCACGAGTCTTCGAGGATGCCGCCGAGCAGCTGTTGCTCGCGGATGCTCCGCGACCTAACGAGGTGCCGTTGCTGTTTGTTGGCTACCACGCCATGAATCGCTTCACACGAAAGCGCCAAGCTCTGGGTTTTCTCGTGACCGATCAGCGCATCGTTATTCAAGACAAGTTTGCGGGAGTATTCGGGCGAGAGCTTCCCAACTATCGGATGCTGCCCGTCACCTCGGTAGATCCGGTCGCCTCCAGCCATGCCCTGATCAGTTCCGTTGGCAGTGCGTTCGACTGGTCAGACATGGTGAAGCTCATCGGAGCTCACTCAGCTGAGGGCCATTCTCCAGAGTTCCGACTCACCCAACTTCTCGTGGACGCGGTGACTAGCGTCGTGCAGCTCTCGCAGGCGCTCGGGCTGGCCGTCGCGGGTGAATCGGGCGAGGAAGAGACTGAGAACTCGACTGCTTCTGAGTTAGTTCCTCGGCTGGCAGAGCTCGGCATCCGTAGTGACGTAATGCTGGCAGACGACCCGCGCCTCGCGAAGATGCTCAAGAAATTTGGCCCAAAGATTGGCTTGGGCGACGGCGAGACGATCGCGTTCGCATCGCTCGATAAAACTTTCGCTGGTGTGTACGGCATCGTCGTCACCGATGTCGCGGTTCGCTCGTGCGACCTCATGGAAGAGCCGATCGTGTCGCTGCGGAGCGCGATTGATCCGGCCGAGATCAAGTTCGATGAGCAGGCGAAGGCGATCATCACCGAACCCGGCGTAGCGCACGTTCTCGTCTCGCACCTATCGGCCGACGTGAAGAATGGCATCGTAACCGCGATGCGCGAACTGGTCGCGGGCGACATCAAGTCTTAGGCGTTGACGAGTACCGATTCGGCGGCGGCACGACGTGCACGGGGTGCAGTTTCGCGCTCGCGAATAACGTCGGTCATCTCGGCGGGGTCGCCGAGTGAGCCAACGGCCATGACCGTGGTGGGGGTGAAGCGGTCGTCGATCTCGAGGGCTGCTGCTGCGGCATCCGGATCGAAGCCTGACATCTGGTGGCTGAACAGTCCGTGGCTCTGGGCCTGAATGGTGAAGTAGGCAACGGCCTGACCGAGGTCATACGTCGCCATGGCCTGCGCCCGTCCCTCTTCGTTGTGGTGCTCTGCAACGAACAGAATCAGCGCAGATGCGGAGGGAGCCCACGACTGGTTGAAGCCACTGAGAGTGGAGACGATGGCGTCGTGCTGCGGAGTTCCGCGACGAGCGATAACGACTCGCCAGGGCTGGCTGTTGTAGGCCGAGGGTGCCCAACGGGCGGCTTCGAGAGCGTTCTGCAGCGCCGTCTCATCAAGAGGTGCGGTGGCGTCGAAGTGGCGGGGGCTCCACCGTTCGGCAAGCACATCAAGGATGGGGGAGTCGGTCGCGGCGAGACGGTCGTGAAGCATGGTCATGAAGTGGGCCTTTCAGAAGCTGAACAGAGTCGAACAGTAATGTCGTGGGGTGCAACGTGTGCGTTGCCGGTCGTATTCCAGATCAGCGCACCAATCTGTAACCGCGCAATCAGGTAAAATTGACGATTAGCGACTAGTTCAGCGCTGCGCCAGCCCCATCGGCGCCCAGCCGAAAGTGCCTTATGTCTGACGCCCTGCCTCTCTGCCCGAACTGCTCAAGCGACCTTGCCTACGAAATGGGCTCGCTGTTGGTGTGCCCGATGTGCGCGCACGAGTGGTCGCCAAGCGAGGCGGATGCCGCTGCCGAAGCCGAGCAGAACGCCGCAGTGATCAAGGACGCGTTCGGCACGCCCCTCGCCGATGGCGACACGGTGAGCATCGTCAAGGACCTCAAGGTCAAGGGCAGCCCCACGTCGATCAAGGTCGGAACGAAGGTGCGCAACATCCGCCTCGTTGACGGCGTTGGTGACCACGACATCGACTGCAAGGTCGACGGTTTCGGCCAGATGCAACTCAAGTCGAGCGTCGTCAAGAAGGTTTAGCGGCAGCACCAAGGAGACCCCATGACTCGCGTCGCCGCTATCGATTGCGGAACCAACTCGATCCGCCTGCTCATCGCCGACGTCGACGGGCACGGCGGCCTCACCGACGTGGTGCGCACTCTCGAAGTCGTGCGACTGGGGGAGGGCGTCGACGGCACCGGCCAGTTCAGCCAGGGCGCCCTCGATCGCACCCTCGCGGCCGTGCGCCGCTACGCCGATCTGTGCCGCGAGCACGGTGCCGAGCGCATTCGATTCGTCGCTACCTCTGCCACTCGGGATGCCGCCAATCGTGCCGAGTTCACCGACGCGGTCGTCGCAATTCTTGGTGTGCCGGTCGAAGTGATTCCCGGAACTGAAGAAGCCGCACTGTCGTTCCGCGGAGCGCTCACGGCGTTGCATGCAGCCGAGCCCAACGACGCCGTCAACAGCACGCCGGCGCCGAAAAACCTCGTCGTTGACCTCGGCGGCGGCTCCACTGAGCTCGTAATCGGCGGCAACATCCCCGAAGCGGCATATTCGATGGATGTCGGCTGCGTGCGTCTGGCGGAGCGCAACATCACAAGCGACCCGCCCTCCGAATCCGAGCTCGCCGCCATCCGCAGCGACGTCAGCGCAGCTCTCGATATCGCAACGGCAACGGTGGACCTCTCGCGGGCCACCGAAGTCATCGGTGTTGCCGGGACTGTCACCACGATCACCGCGCATGCCCTCGGCCTCACCAGCTACGACCCGGTCGCGATCAGCGGCAGTCGGCTGCCGCTCGCCGACGTGCTCCGTTCGTGCGAGGCGCTCACCCTCATGTCGCGCGCCGAACGCGAAGCCTTGCCTTACATGCACCCCGGCCGCGTCGACGTGATCGCGTCGGGTGCCATCATCTGGGCTACCGTACTGCAGCGAGTGGCGGATGCCGCGGCTGCAGCTGGACACCCGCTCGAGTGGGTGACGACGAGCGAGCACGACATCCTCGACGGCGTCGCCCTTTCGCTCGGAAACGTCTAGCTAGGCGACTGAAGCGTTCTCACCTGCACCGAGGTCAACCCGCGCCGTCTCCGGCCCCAGAAACGCACCCACCGCAATCAGTACCCCGCCGAGCGCGAGCAATGCAGCAACCGCACCCTGCTGCCCGAGCACGCTCTGCAATGCCGGTAAATAGTAGGGGTAGAGCGCCGGAATCACGATCGACAGGCTGTATCCGACCCCGTAGCCGCTCGCACGCACGGAGGTCGGAAAACGTTCAACCAGGTACGCTCCAACGGGTCCGTAGGCCGAGACCGTCACGACTTGCAGCACGACCACTCCGAGCACGAGCTGCGCCAGGTTGGGCGCTGTGAACACTGCGAGAAAAGCGAGTGGTCCGGCAGCCGCCGTCAGCACCCCAAATCCCATAAAGAAGCGCCGCCGTCCGGTGAAGGTCGAGAGGTGGCCGCAGGCTGTCATAGTGAGAGCGGATGCCGCGGTGCCGATCATCATCGCGAATGACAGGGTTCGACCATCCAAAGTTCCTGTCGCACCCAGCGCCCCGGCGCCGGAACCCAGTTGCCCGGCCAGCACCGGAATCGCCATGTTGGTCAGCAGCCAGAGCCCGCTCATCATGATGAACACTTGCCAGAGGGCGCGGCGGTGGCGACCGATGAGGATCTCTTTCAGCGGGTTCGTGCGCTGCCCCGGTCGTTGCCACTGCGGCGATTCTTCGACGCGCGCACGGTAGTAGAACAGCATCGTGAACGCGAGCAGCGAGCCCAGAACGAAGAGAGTTCGCCACCCCCACTGGTTATAGGCGGCGGCATCGAGCACGCTCTGCAGCACGAACACCATGCCAGCGATCGACGCGTTGGCCCAGGGCGACATCCACATGATGAGGCCGCTGACGAGGCCGCGCCGTTCGGGCCGCGACCATTCCATCGCGAGCGGGATCGCGGAGGTGTATTCGCCGCCCAGGAAAATGCCGCCGACAAACCGTAGAAGCAGAATTGCGGCCAGGGTTCCACCGCCCAACACGGTGTGATCGGGAACGAGCGCGATCAGCAGCGTCGTGAGGGCAACGCCCAGCAGCGCGACTATTGTGGTTGCCGTTCGCCCAATGCGATCAGAGATCGATCCGAAAACCGCAGCCCCGATCGGGCGCCCGAGCAGGGTGGCCACGAAGATCAGCCCGGCGTTGCCGACGAGGTTATCCGAGCCAAACAGTTGGGCGGATGCCGGAGCCAGCGCAATTACCGGCAAAAAGATGTCGAACTGGTCGACATAGTTGCCGAAGATGCCACCGCGCACAGCACGACGAGTGCCGAGTGGCGGCCTAGATTCGGCGGCGGAGTTCGACGCAGCAGTGAGGGAGCGAGATGGAGCCATAGGCCGTTCTTCCTTCGCCGGCATTACCCGGTAGGTTCAACGGTCGAAGCGGCGTCAGCTTCCTCTCAGCCCGTGCTTTCGGGCTCCCGTGGGGACGAGCAACAACATAGCACCCGAGTCGTGTAGCTGCCCCTCTTGGGCGTTGTCAGTGAGCTTACTGAGAAAAAATTGGGAGCACGGCAATTACGTTGACCGCGCTCGAACCGGTTGGCAACATAAGGTCACTAACGAAGCTGGCGGGGCAATTCGGGTGCCCTGTCTGAGGTCTTCGTCACGATCGGAGAGGTCATAATGAACCCCACGGAGAACTCTCCCGCCCTCGAAACGACTCCCCACAACGGCTCAATTGCCGAGGCAAACACCACCACGCGTACCGCGAAGTCCGGTGACGGCGCACGACTGTGCGAAAACTGGCACGACGAAGAGATCGAACCGCGCGGTCCCATCAGCGAACTCCTGCTGGCTGCCTTCGGGAATCAAGCCGCGCCGCCCACGATTGACGGCCTCGCTGATGAGGTGGCAAGCACTATTGCGAGCGGGCGCGACCTAGTGCGTGATGACGATGTACAACTCGCGCTCTATCTTCTCTACGGCCTGTCCTATGGTCGCGTCGTCGACAACGGCGACCAGTGGGAGTGGCGCCTCGACACCGTTGCCGCTCGACTCGATCTCGAACGCGCTTTCGAGGCTCAGCTGCGCGAGCTGGTTCCGACCACTGAGCTTCCCAACGCAGCCGCAGAAGATGTCGCACAAGCGCTCTTCGCTCTTACTGCTCCTGATCCGGATGCAGGGCCGAGCCTCTCGCGCCACGTCGCAAAGAGTCTCACTCACGAGCAAGCGATCGAGTTCATGGTGCAGCGTTCCATCTACACCCTGAAAGAAGCAGACCCACACTCGTGGGCGATCCCGCGGCTGACAGGACGCGCTAAAGCGGCGCTCGTCGAGATCCAAGCGGACGAGTACGGCAATGGTCGCCGGGAGCGGATGCACTCCGAACTGTTTGCGCGCTCGATGCGCGGCATCGGGCTGGACTCTCGGTACGGCACCTACGTCAACTTTTCGCCGGCCATCACACTTGCCTCGTTCAACATGATTTCGCTCTTCGGAATGAACCGTCGACTGCGCGGTGCGATCACGGGGCACCTGGCTGCGTTTGAGATGACCTCCTCGATTCCTAACGGCCTCTACGCGCGCGGTTTCCGCCGTCTCGGTTTCGACGAGAGCGTCACTGAATACTTTGACGAGCATGTTGAGGCGGATGCCGTGCACGAACAAATCGCCGCCCGCGACCTCGCTGGTGGGCTGGCCGAAAGTGAGCCCGCCCTGCTCAGCGAGATCTTCTTCGGAGCACGGGCCTGCTTACTGATCGACGAATGGGTTGGCGACCACATCCTCGAATCGTGGGTGTCCGAGAAGTCATCCCTGCGTAAGCCGTTTCCCTTCGAGGCGGTGCTGGCCGACCGCGACGGGGGCGCGGCGAGCCCGGCTGATGCTGAGGCGGGGGCAGGCCGATGACACGTTCAGAGAACCCGGATGACGTCGAGGTAATGGCCTGCACCAACGGCCCTCTTCTCGTGCGGGGTCAGATCGACCTGCGCTCAGCTGATGGCGAACCGATTGAGCAGTCTCGAAAAACGGTGGCTCTCTGTCGGTGCGGAGTATCGGCGATCAAACCGTTCTGCGATGGCACCCACAAGCTCATCAACTTCAAGGCCTAGCGCTACGCGATAATGGGCTTATGACCAAAATGAAGCGCGTGCGTCACAGCCCGCGCGTCGAAGTCACGCCGTGCGACATGTGCGGCAACCTTTCCGACGGTGGCACTGCGGGGCAATTCGTGGGGCTCGAGATTCGACTCGAATGACTGAGGCGACGCAGGCTTTGCCTGCAACATCCAGAAACGCACCATGAGCCTCGATGCTGATCCTTTTGCCTACGAAGTCACCCAGGCCGGTCAGGTGCGCATTTTTCGGGGCGGGCGCGAAGTGGTCGTGGTGCGTGGTGCCGCAGCCAACGCCCTCGTTGCTCGGCTGGGAATCAGCGCCGCTGCTGATCAACAGGCGTTGGCACGAGTGACGGGCAATTACAAACGCGGCAACGAGCGACGCTAGCGCGCCATCCGCACGCTCTCAGCGGGCCCGAGAGTCCCACCGGTCGACCGTGGATTATTGCGCACGCGGTGACTAGCGAGCGCAATTTTGGTGACATCGGCAAATTTCCGTCGCAAAAGTGAGAAAAAACTGTACACAACCGTTTCAATGACGCGAAATTGTGTCACTATTGTGTATGCCCCCGAAAGGGGGTCAACTCTTGGTTCCCCCGAAACTGAGAGCACCCGTGATCGATGGAGTCCCCGTGTCCCGACCTCGCCACCGTTCCAGAACGCTCAAATCCTGGCTTATCCGCGCAAGTACCCCTGTCTTGGCGACCTTGTTAACGCTGTCCCTCGCGGGCGGTGGAGCGCTTGTGGCGCTCGCTGCGCAAAACAAACTTGACGATTTCGTTGCCCAAACATTCGGTTGCCCGAACGCGACCGAGCTCGCGGTCGTCACTGACCCGACGATCTCCTCGACGGCACAAACTGTCGCGAATGCCTTTAACGCAGAGCACGTCGGCCAGTGCCTCTCGGTCAAGATTGTTACCCAACGCTCTGCCGATACCGCGGCTCTGCTGGCCTCGGGTACCTCGACCGGTGCGGATGCGTGGATCCCTGACTCGCCCGTCTGGCTCAACCGCGTGGAGAGCACGGCAACCGCACTCGGCCGTGAGGTTCCGGCAACTCAAGAGTGGGACTCGATCGCCTCCAGCCCCCTCGTGCTGGCGACGCCAGCGGTCAAAGTTGCAGAGTTCGAAGCGGCAGAGGTGGGTTGGGGAGCGATTCTCGCGGGCCGTTACCGCACGCTACTTCCCGATCCCGAGTCATCCGCCTCGAGCATGATCGCCCTTGCGACGCTTAACGACCTCTCTACCGAGGGAGACCCGTCAGATTTCGACCAGGTTCTTACAAACCTCGGCCGGTCCATTCCGGACTCCACAAAAGCTGCATTCACTGAATTGCAGATTTCGGATTCGCGGATGGTCGCTCTGGCGACTGAGCGCGAGATCGTAGAGCACAACGCGTCAAACCCCGACGAGCCCCTCGTCGCGCTGTACCCCGCGGAGGGAACCGTTGCGCTCACGTATCCGTTTGTTGTCGTCGAGAATTCAGCCATCACCGAGGTTGAGTTGTCGCGAATGACGGAAGAAGAGCGCGCCGCCAACAACGAGGCTGAAACCGAACGCACGGCCCTGCTGGAAGAGTTTGCCGACCTCATTCGTGGCTCGTCGCAAGTGCTCAATGCCGAAGGCTTCCGAGATAACGCGGGCGAGGGAGAGATTCTTGCTTCCGGCGTCATCGCGGCACCTGTGCCGACCGAAAATGTCGGTGACACTGACGAGCTCGTGGGCATTCTGCGCAACTGGAACGCTCTCAACCTGCGTTCACGCATCCTGACCGTTGTTGACGTTTCCGGTTCGATGCTGGAGCGTGCGTGGGACGGCCAGCGCCGAATCGAGATGTTCCAAAACTCGGCAGAAGACGCCTTGAGTACGCTGTCTGAGGATGATGAACTCGGTATGTGGCTCTTTTCAAAGGAGCGCGTTGGCACCGAAGACTGGGAAGACGTCGCGGGCATCCGCTCGATGAATGACCCTGAACACGTCAAGAACCTGCAAGCGATTATCGACTCGCTCCCGTCACGCATCAATGGCTACACGGGACTCAATGACTCAGTGCTCGCTGCGGTAACGCACGTTCGCGAGGACTACAACCCCGACAAGGTCAACTCGGTGATGCTCATCACTGATGGGCGCAACGAAGACGACAACGGTATCTCTCTCGAGAAGCTGCTTGAGGAACTCACCGCCATGGTTGAAGCGAACCGTGACGAACCCGTGCCCGTGGTGCTCGTCGGAATCGGTCCTGACACCGATGTGGAAGCGATGCGCAAGATCGCGCAAGCGACCGGGGGAACGGCCTACCAAGCAAACAACCCCACCGAGCTCAGCAATGTAATGCTCGAGGCGTTGTCCCAGCGCGACTGCCGCCCGAACTGCAGTTAGCGAAACCTCCGCCCCGAGTTGCTACTGCGATGGCTCGGGGCGGAGGTCTGCTCTGATGGCGGCAGGCTTCACCGGCTGCACGACTCAGCGGCGGCTAAATTCACCGGCTGTAAGAGATTCATCGACCGTGTAGGGCTATCAGGCTCCCGCAGTCGGGGCTGTCTCAGCAGAGCCTGTGGCGGGCACGCCCGCGGCAACATCGGCCGCCATACGGGAGCGACGATCCAAGTGGATGCCCGCTACCATGCAGCGCACAGAGCCCCCAGCCAGCTCAATAGTCGGAATGTCGAGAGGAACAATTTCGCAGCTCGTCTCGATCACCGAACGTTGCGCAGGCGTCAGACTCTTCACAGCTCGGCTGGAGAGAGCGAGAATGCGACCGTTGGCGCCCTTGAGTTCGAGCGCATTGCCGGCAAAATTCGCGATCTGATCAGCAGTGAGGTCAATGAGGGTGCGCCCCGGCTCTGTCAATCGCTCCGCCATTTCCATCCTGCGGTCTCCCGAGGCGATCAGGTCGAGCCCGATCATGGCGAAGTCGGTGGCGATGCACATCATGACGTTGGTGTGATAGATCGGCACTCCGTGGCGGTCGCGCGCTTCGAACATCATGGGTTCGTACCCGAAGGATGCGCAGAATCGCTCAAGCGCGAGCGGGTTCGCACGGTGCGACTCGGCCGCGTAAGCGACGCGATTGGTATGGTCAATGACCATCGCGCCGGTGCCTTCGAGATAAATGCCGTCGTGCTCCAACCCGGAGTAATCGACGACATCCTGCACCCGAAAGTCACGCTTCAGCATCTCGATCACGTCGGGGCGACGCTCCGTGCGACGATTCGGCGCATACATCGGGTAGACCGCCACGCGGCCGCCACTGTGAGTCGAAAACCAGTTGTTCGGGAACACGCTGTCGGGGCGTGAGCTCTCCGTGTCTTCAAAGACGTGGATGTTCACGCCTGCGTTGCGCAGAGTCTCGGCCACCTGAGTGGACTCCTTGTACGCAGCGCGAGCAATCTCATCCGGGGTTCTCGTGGGATCAGTGGACTGAAATGCGTTGTCACCCGCGGTTTGGCTGTTCGGGGTGAACAGGTGCGGGCGTATTAGTACTGCGGCGGAGGGTGCTTGAACGCTCATTGACGGTTACGCGGTCAGCGCGGGAGAGCGCGAGACGAGTGAGAACAAATCCTTGGGATCCGACGGGTCCGCGATGAGATCGAGGTCCGTCGCGTATTCGGTGCCGCGAACAGCGTCGAAAACGTAACGCAGGGCCGAGAAGTCTTCGATCGCGAAACCGACCGAGTCAAAGAG
Organism: Salinibacterium sp. 10G20-15; assembly: GCF_057365065.1. Classification (NCBI taxonomy): domain Bacteria; kingdom Bacillati; phylum Actinomycetota; class Actinomycetes; order Micrococcales; family Microbacteriaceae; genus Salinibacterium; species Salinibacterium sp. 10G20-15. The sequence continues at coordinate 437,505 of NZ_CP195118.1, read as the reverse complement.
GGTGACCTCCTCGCTGGTGGTGCGGCCTGCGGCCGTGCCTGCGAGAACTTCCCACAGTTCGGTGATGGGGGAATCGGCTTCGAGTTGCTGAATTTCGCCCTCGATGCGAGTTTGTTCGGGGAACTCCACGAACACCGTTGCATTGCGCACGATTGCCGCTTCGAGTTCGGTCTTGCCAGGGCAGTCGCCGCCGATGGCGTTGAGGTGCATGCCGGGTTCGATCATGTCGGCGGTGAGGATCGTTGCGTTCTTCTTGTCAGCGGTGCAGGTCGTGACGATGTCGGCGCCGGCCGCAGCATCCGCCGCAGATGTCGCGCGCACGATCTCGAAGCCGAGAGGCTCGACGTTGCGAATGAACTTATCGAGGGCCGCAGGGTCGGTGTCCCACACGCGCAGGCTCGTGATGCCGAGTCCGGCGCGAAAGCCGAGGGCCTGGAACTCAGACTGTGTACCGGTGCCGATGAGCGCAAGCACGCTCGAATCTGGTCGGGCGAGCGCTCGGGCGGCCATCACTGAGGTCGCTGCGGTGCGCAGGGCGGTGAGCAGGGTCATCTCCGAGAGGAAAGTGGGGTAGCCGTTGTCGACACGAGCGAGCATGCCTAGTGCGGTGACAGTTTGGAAGCCGAGAGCGGGGTTGGAGGGGTGACCGTTGACGTACTTAAAGGCGTAGGTCTCACCGTCGCTCGTGGGCATAAGTTCGATAACGCCCTCGGGGGAGTGAGCTGCGACGCGGGGGCTTTTATCGAACTGCGGCCACTTGGCGTAGTCCTGTTCGAGGTAGCTGACGATGCCCATAATGATTGGCTCGATGCCGGTATCGGCGATCCAGCGGCGCATGTTTGGGACGTCTACGTAGTGAACCATGTCACTCCTTTCGTTGCGGTATTACTAGTCCCACGTTACGAATGCGCACTATGTAGCTACAACTCGCAGTCAACGCGATTTTCGGCTAATAAATGCGCATAATGCTCTGCAAAAATGTACACTTTGCATATGTCTGATCTCGATGACCTCGATCGCCGTCTCCTTGCCGCCCTTCGTGCCGATGCACGCGAGTCTGTGGCGAGTCTGTCGCGCCGCCTCAACGTCACGCGCGCGACCGTCACAAGCCGCATCGATCGCCTCGTGAGCAATGGCACAGTGCTCGGGTTCTCTGTACGAATTCGGGAAGACCGCGACCCGTCCTTCATCCGTGCTATTGCGTTCATCGAGGTTGAAGGTCGATCCACGGATGCCGTGATCAGCAAACTGCGCGGACTGCCCGAAATCCACGAGCTCCACACCACCAACGGTGCCTGGGATCTCGTGGCCGACATCCGTACTGACAGTCTCAGCAACTTCGACCGCGTGCTCGCCCGCATGCGCAATGTCGAAGGCGTAGTGAATAGCGAGACGAGCTTGCTGCTGAGCTCGGCACTCTTGTAACGCGCGCATCGGCCCCGCATTGCTATGCTGAGCTAACAACTGAACATCGGGCCGCAACACGATGCGGGAGAGCCGGGCACCCCGTGTTCGTCAACAGAAGTTGGCAAGCGCGAGACCGGCACCGAAGGAGCAAGCCTCCCCGCCAATCTCTCAGGTTCACGTACCGCACCGCACTGGCCACTCTGGAAAGAGAACCTCGCATCACCCTGAGGTTCCGCCGACGGTGAAAGCTCACTAGATTCTTTGGTGTGTGAAGCTCTCAGGCTCATCACAGAGGGGGAGTTCTATTCACTAGCCCACGCGCCAGGAGAACTCCGTGTCCGATGAATCACCCTCGTCAGCGTCACCCGCTGACTCTTCGCGTGCCCCGGTGAAGTACTCGCCGCTGCACAGCATCCACGAACAACTCGGTGCCGCCTTCACCGACTTTGCCGGGTGGATGATGCCGGTACGGTACAGCTCCGACCTCGCCGAGCACCATGCCGTGCGCACCGCTGCGGGAATCTTCGACATCTCGCACATGGCCGAGATTCACGTTCGCGGCGCTGACGCCGGCGCGTACCTCGACTTCGCTCTGGCCGGAAAGCTCTCGGGCATCGCCCTCGCGCAGGCCAAGTACAGCCTGCTACTCAACGAGGCCGGCGGCATTATTGATGACCTCGTCACCTACCGTCTCGCCGACGATCACTTTTTGGTTGTGGCTAATGCCGGTAACCGTTTCGCCGCAGCGACGGCGCTCGCCGAACGCGCCGAAGGTTTCGACGTTGCCGTCACCGATGAGAGTGACGACTACGCGCTCATCGCCGTTCAGGGCCCCGTTGCCCGCGCCATCCTCGAAGCGACTGTCGGGCTCAGCGACTTCGCAACGCCGCTCGACGAACTCAAGTACTACCGCGAAACCGCGGCAACCTTCAACGGCACTGACCTCATCATCGGTCGCACCGGCTACACCGGCGAAGACGGTTTCGAACTGTACATTCACGTGGATGCCGCCGCCGCCCTCTGGGCAGCGCTCACGGTTGCCGGCTCCCCGCTCGGTCTCGTCCCCGCCGGTCTCGCCTGCCGAGACACTCTCCGCCTTGAGGCGGGCATGCCCCTGTACGGTCACGAGCTCAGCCTCACAACTTTCCCCGTGCAGGCCGGTCTTGGCCGCGTCGTCGCGCTCAGCAAAGAGGGCGACTTCGTGGGCCGCACTGCAATCGAAGAAGGCCCGGATGCCGGTGCCCGCGTGCTCGTCGGTCTTGCGGCTGAAGGCCGTCGCGCCGGTCGCGCCGACTACCTGCTCTTCCACGGTGACAAAGAAGTCGGCGTCATTACCTCGGGCGCGCTTTCGCCGACCCTGGGCCACCCGATCGCTATGGCTTACGTCGACCCCGACGTGAGCGAGGTCGGCACCGAGCTTCACATTGATGTGCGGGGCAGTCGCATTGCTGCATCCGTTGTTTCCCTACCCTTTTACAAGAGAGAGGCCTGATCATGGCTGAGAAGAGCGAACTGCAGTACACCGCCGAGCACGAGTGGGTGCTGGTCGACGGAAACGTCGCGACTGTGGGAATCACCGATTTCGCCGCAGGCAAGCTCGGCGACATCGTCTTCGTTGACCTTCCCAAGGTGGGCGACACCGTCACCGAGGGCAAGATTGTCGGCGAGATCGAGTCGACCAAGTCCGTGGGCGAACTCTTCGCTCCCGTTGCCGGAACCGTCGTCGAGTCCAACGACGCCGTTGCCGACAGCCCCGAACTCGTCAACAGCGACCCCTTCGGTGAAGGCTGGCTCGTGAAGATCGAATTCTCCGAACTCCCGTCGATGCTCAGCCTCGACGAGTACACCGCACTGACAGGCGAATAATGCCCAACCCTTTCATCAGCGGCACGTTCGCCGACCGTCACATCGGTACGGATGACGCCGCCCAGGCCAGCATGCTCGCTGCGGTCGGCTACGACAGCCTCGAAGCGCTCGTGGATGCCGCGGTTCCGCCGGCTATCCACCAGACTCCCGTCGAGAATTCCACGATTCCGGCTCCCGCTTCAGAGCGTGAAGCGCTCGCCGAACTGCGCGCTCTCGCCGGCGCGAACAAGGTTCGTCGCAGCATGATCGGTCTCGGTTACTACGACACCATCACCCCCGCGGTCATCAAGCGCAACGTGCTCGAGAACCCGAGCTGGTACACGGCGTACACGCCGTACCAGCCGGAGATCTCGCAGGGTCGTCTTGAGGCGCTCATTAACTTCCAGACGATGGTGGCCGACCTTGCGGGTATGACCACTACGAACGCGTCGATGCTCGATGAGGGCACCGCGGCCGTTGAGGGCATGCTCCTTGCTCGCCGCGCAGCTCGCGTCGAGTCGCCCGTCTTCATCGTGGATGCCGACACTCTTCCGCAGACCAAGGCTCTGCTGGCGAACCGCGCGGAGGCTCTTAGGATCGAGCTTGTCGAGCTCGACCTGGCCACGATGGGGGCGAACCCTGAGTTGCCGGAGTGCTTCGGCGCGCTCATCCAGTATCCGGGTGCAACCGGTCGCGTGTGGGATTCCAGCGAGGTTATTGCTGCGGTGAAGGCACAGGGCGGACTCGCCGTTGTTGCAGCCGACCTGCTCGCCCTCACGATTCTCACGTCTCCGGGCGAGCTCGGCGCAGACGTTGCCGTGGGCACCACGCAGCGCTTCGGCGTTCCGATGGGCTTCGGCGGACCGCACGCCGGCTACATGTCGGTGCGCAAGGGTCTCGAACGCCAGTTGCCTGGTCGTCTCGTTGGGGTGTCTCAGGATGCCGCTGGCGACCCCGCCTATCGTCTGTCGTTGCAGGCACGCGAGCAGCACATCCGCCGCGAGAAGGCGACCTCCAACATCTGTACCGCTCAGGTGCTGTTGGCTGTCATGGCATCCATGTACGCCGTGTATCACGGACCGCAGGGGCTCAAGCGAATAGCCCAGCGCATCCACCACGACACCGCTCAGTTCGCCGCGCGCTTGACCGCTGCCGGCTACACAGTCGAGAACGAGACCTTCTTCGACACCCTGACAGTGACGAAAAAGGGGCAGGCTCAGGCGATTGCCGCTAAGGCCCTTGAGAGCGACATCCTGCTCCATGTAGTGGATGCCGACACCGTGCGTTTGAGCTTCGACGAAGTATCGACGCAGCCCTATGGTGGAATGCTCGCCGCGCAAGAGAACGATCTCGCCGAGGCCTTTGGGCTTGAGGGCGGCTTCTTCAGCTACTCGCCCGACGACACCACAATCCCCGAGGCGCTGAACCGCACGAGTGAGTACCTCACGCACCCGGTCTTCAACACGCACCGCTCGGAGACGAGCATGATGCGGTACCTCAAGTACCTCGCCGACAAGGACTATGCGCTCGACCGCGGCATGATCCCGCTGGGCTCGTGCACGATGAAGTTGAACGCAGCGACCGAGATGGAAGCGGTGAGCTGGCCGGAATTTGCGGGCATCCACCCCTTCGCTCCTGCCGAAGACGTCGCGGGGTACCTCGTCATGATCTCGCACCTCGAATCGTGGCTTACTGAGGTCACCGGATACGACACCGCGTCATTGCAGCCGAATGCCGGCAGCCAGGGCGAACTTGCCGGGCTGCTCGCAATTCGCAGCTACCACCGCGCCAATGGCAATCCGGAACGTACTATCTGCCTCATCCCGTCGAGCGCGCACGGCACGAATGCCGCCAGCGCCATGCTCGCCGGAATGCGCGTTGTTGTGGTCGCCTGTGATGATCTCGGCAACGTTGACCTCGATGACTTGCGCGCTAAAATCGCCGAGCACGCGAACGAAATCGCTGCCCTGATGATCACCTATCCCTCGACCCACGGTGTCTACGAGCACGAAGTGCGCGAGATCACGCAGGCCGTGCACGATGCGGGCGGTCAGGTTTACGTCGACGGTGCCAACCTCAACGCCCTGCTTGGCTACGCGCGGTTCGGTGACTTCGGCGGCGACGTCAGCCACCTCAACCTGCACAAGACCTTCTGCATCCCTCACGGTGGTGGCGGCCCCGGTGTTGGTCCGGTTGTGGCGAAAGCGCACTTGGCTAAGTTCTTGCCCGGGCATCCCATGGCCCAGAGCCAGCACCATCCCGCATTCGACATGCAGACCGGTGCTGCAGGCCCGTATGTTCACGCCGGGGGAGCGGTCAGTGCTGCACCGTACGGCAGCCCGAGCATTCTGCCCATCACGTGGGCCTATGTGCGCATGATGGGCTCGGCCGGCCTCAAGGCGGCAACCGGTGCCGCTGTGCTCTCGGCCAACTACATCGCGGTTCGACTGCGCGAGCATTTCCCGGTGCTTTATGCGGGAGACAACGGGCTGGTCGCTCACGAGTGCATTCTCGATCTGCGTCCGCTCAAGGAAGCGACGGGCATTGACAACAACGATGTCGCTAAGCGCCTTATTGACTACGGCTTCCACGCACCGACCATGTCGTTCCCCGTAGCGGGAACGCTGATGGTCGAGCCCACCGAGAGCGAAGACCTCGCCGAGCTTGATCGCTTCATCGACGCGATGATTGCCATCAAGAAAGAGGCGGATGCCGTGGCCGCCGGAACGTGGCCCGCCGACGACAACCCGCTCATCAATGCTCCGCACACGGCGCATTCGGTGATCGCGGGCGAGTGGGAGCACGCCTACTCTCGCGAGCAAGCGGTGTACCCGTTGTCGACGCTCGTTTCGGGCAAGTATTGGCCTCCGGTTCGTCGCGTGGACAACGCGTATGGTGACCGCAACTTGGTCTGCTCCTGCCCACCGATTGAGGCTTTCGCGCACTAATTCGTGCCCTTGAGCCCGCAAGCAGGCTAGTGGAAAATGGCGCGTGCGGAGTTGATCCAGTTCGACTCCGCACGCGCCATCACTGTGTCCCCCAAAAGCGGGACATCAGTGTTCTACTGGTATCTGTGTTCGATCGCTCATCTTTTCACGTCGATCGCTGGATATTGCTGTACCAGTTGTTGTAATGTGCGTGTGGTGTATGGCGAGTGGTCGACCCGACGGCCCCAAATCGCTACTTCACCGACAGGAGAATTTCGTGACGACTCGACGGCATCGACACCGAAAGTCGTTCTGGCAACGCTGGAAGAAGCGCTGGTGGCTGGTGCCGATCGCGCTCGTTTCGATCACGTCGCTCGCGTTAGCCGGCATTCATTTCGGTGCAATCGGCTGGGTCATGAATGCCATTACGCCGGTAGCAGGCGGTTGCAGCGACATCCGTCCCGTGGTTATTGCCGCTGATCCTTCGATTGCGCCCACGCTTACCGCTGTTGCGGCTGACTTCGATGAAGCCGATGGCAACTGCACCGAGACCGAAGTGCGGTCGTTGCTCTCCGCCGACACCGCGGCGCTTTTCGCCTCAGGTGCATCCGGAGATGTCGACGCTTGGGTTCCAGATTCTGCGGCGTGGCTCGACCGGGTGGAGTCAATGGCTTCCTCGCTCGGACGTACGGCTCCGGCTCTGGAAGTCACCGACTACGTTGCCAGCACACCGGTAGTGTTCGCTACGACCGCGTCGCAGGTGTCCAAACTCGGCGATGAACCTCTGTCATGGTCGTCGTTACTCTCCGGCACGGTTACGACTCTGTTGCCCGACCCTGAGGCCTCGACGGCGAGCCTCGCGGGGCTCGCTCAGTTGAAGTCGGTGTCGTCGCAAGAAGACCCGCGCCAGTTCGCCGGAGCGATGATCGCTATCGGCAAGACAATTCCGCAGTCAACGGAAGAGGCTTTCGAGCTCGCTTCCGATGCCACTCTCCCCACTGTCGTGATCACGACTGAGCGTGAAGTTGCCGCCTATAATTCGTCAGCGTCTTCGTCGCCCGTCATCGCGCTCTATCCTTCCGATGGCACTGTCGAACTGACGTACCCCTTTGTCGAAGTGGGCGGTGGCGACGGCGACAGCGATGCCGAACCTGAAGCGGACGCGACCGGTGCCAGTAGCACGGGGGCTGCTGCGGCAGCACCGGGCGAGGTCACTGCGGCCGACGCTCCAAGCTCTCTGCTCGCGGCTCTGGCCGCAGCGACGCGTGCCTCGGGCGAGGTGCTGGCTGGTGAGGGCTTCCGTGACGCTGACGGCGGCGGCGCCTTGCGCGTTGCCGGGGTGCCTGAGACCGCCGCTGAAGCGAAACCTACTGCGGATGCTGCAGTCCAGATCGAGATTCTGCGGTCGTGGAGTGTGCTCACACTTCGGTCGCGACTGCTCGTCGTGATCGACACTTCGGGCTCAATGCTTGACCCTGCAAATAATGGACTCCGGAGGATCGACGTTTTCCAACTCGCCGCGAGCGAAGCACTCTCCAAGTTCTCGGGTGAAGCCGAACTCGGGGTATGGGCCTTCTCTCAGAACCGAGTCGGAACACAGGACTGGGAACCACTTTCTCCTATCGCTCCACTATCGGATGCAGCACACGTCGCGCAAATCAATGGCGTGGTGGCGTCCCTCCCCGACAGGATTTACGGCTATACGGGGCTTTACGACACGATTCTGGCGGCAGTGAAGCACGTCAAGGAGGATTACGACCCCTCCAAGGTCAACTCTGTGCTGCTCATCACGGACGGCTACAACGAGGATGACAACGGGATCAGTCTCAAGGAACTTCTCAAGAGCTTGAAGGGGCTGGAGGATCCCACGCAGCCCGTTCCGGTTATCTTGATTGGCTTTGGTCCCGATACTGACCTCAAGTCAATGACGGAGATCGCTCAGTCAACCGGTGGCGCGGCTTATTCTGCGACTGTTCCCGAAGATCTCGGCAAGGTGCTCGTGGATGCTCTAAGCCAGCGTTCCTGTCGCCCGAACTGCTCCTAGAGTGGGTCGTAGCGTGGCGCCTGCGTGGCGTCCCGCTACCGGGTTTCGTTGTCGTCGCTAATACTGATCATCCAGGTCACGGAGTAGCGATCGATAACCATGCCAAAGAGTCCGCCCCACTCGGCGCGCTCCAAGGGCATGAGGGGTGAGCCACCATCACAGAGCTTTTCCCAAAAGCTCTGCATCTCGGCCTTTTCGCTGAGATACCCGCTGAGCGAGATCGACATCGAGCCGCCGGGGGAGTACTCCATCGACTTGGGGGTATCTGACACCATCAGTGTGAGGCCTGCCGGTGATTCGAGTTGCCCGTGCATCACGAGATCCTGCTCGTCGGGTTCCTCGCTGGCCTTGAAATCGGCAAAAGTGCTGATCTCGGTGCTGCCACCGAACACCGTTTGATAGTAGGCGAGCGCTTCTCTCGCGTTGTCACGGAAGCTGAGATAGGGGTTGGACTTCATTGTCATTCCTTGGGTGGGGGAGCGCGAACCGGCTAGTCCGTGCGGGGTGCCGTGTTCGCGAGCACGACGGGAAACTCGAGTCTGGTGAGCAGTTCGGTTGGTGCGACTTCTTCGGGGCTGTTGAGGTAGATCTCGCGCGGCGGTCCCGCATAGGTGTGGCCATTCGTAGAGAACCACTCGAAGATCTCGTCATACGCGGCTTTCAGGCCCGTATAGGGCCCCTGGTGGGTCACGGTTGCCACGGTGCCACCCGGTAGTTCGTGGGAGCGCAGGGTTGGATGCTCGGTGAACGCTTTCGCGATCGGAACGCACACTTCACAGTTCCATGTCCGCTCGGGATGCATCTCTTCGGTGTAGACGGCCATTATTGGGCCCGAGATGTTGACGCCCGCCTTTGCTGTCTCGCGCTGAAGGGTCCCGATCGCTTCGCTCATGTCGCGCGGTAACGTCGCAAATGTGGTGGAGAAGTCGAGGCCAGCTACCAACTGAGAAGCAACCGTTTCGATGGTGATTTCCGGAGCCATGCGAGCCACTTTACGCGTGGCACGCTGCTGAAGGTAGGGGCTGTGCAAACTTTGTCGGAGGCGGACGCGGCTGCTCTAGCTGGCTGGGTCGCTTGGGCCGAAGAGGGCGGGAAAGGCCCCTACTGCCCAGCCATAGCCGACAAATATCGCGGCGTCGATGATCGTGTGGGCAATCACGAGTGGCAGAACGCGGCGGTAGCGGGTGTAGAGCCAGCCAAAGAGCAATCCCATGGCAACGTTGCCAATAAAGGCTCCGATGCCCTGATACAGGTGGTAAGTGCCACGCAGGAGCGCCGTGGAGATGATGATGTGCCAGCGGCTCCAGCCCAGGTCGCCGAGGCGGGCATAGAGATACCCGATCACGATCACTTCTTCGGTGATGCCGGCACGCAATGCGGAAAGCAACAACACGGGCACCGTCCACCAGTACTGATCGAGAGCGGCGGGAACAACATTGACGGTCACTCCCAACGCGCGTCCTCCTAGATAGACGGCGATGCCGGGGATGCCGATGATGAGGGCGAGTGCGAGGCCGCCGAGCGCATCACGCCCGGGTCGCGTGAAGTCGATTCCCAGTCGAGAAAGCCGAGGTTTGTGGGCGGCCCAGAGGAGGAACGCGACGAGTGCTACCGGCGCGAGATCGAAGGTAATGCCCAGGACTTGATAGATCAGATCGAAGGTGGGGCGAGTGCTGAGAGAGGAGTTCAGCGTCGCAGTTTGTTGCGAGAGGGATTCGGTGCGCGTGAGTCTGTTCGTGATCGATACGACCGAATAAACTGCAGATGCGCCGAGCGAGAGCGCAAGAACGATCGAAATTTCGCTCCAGATTCTGCCGCGCGAGGGCACGGCCACCAGTCCAGCACTCACGCGGTCGGGCGCACAGCGCAGGCCGGAGTCCCCCCGGGTAGACGGTGACGGAACCGCGCAACGAATCGGTAGCCGAGTGCGGCGACGGTGTTGAACGGCTCGGTCGCAAGGAGGTGCCCGAGGAAGCGCCATCCGAAATTCGGTTGACTCCTCAAGAGCAGCGAGAGCGCGAGATGACCGGCGAATTGTCGAGTAGGAGTCACGAACCACGCTGCTTTGTCGACGTCATCTTGAGTGAGTGCGTAGTCGTCGAGGTCGATCCACTGCCACGGAGTGCTTGCGGGAAAAGTGGGGAGTAGAGCCTGTAGGCGGTCGACCCACACAGTGCAAAAAGCGCAGTCTCCATCAAAGATGAGTACGGTGCCAGTCGGGGCTAAAGTTGTGCTCGTGTGCGCCATGGCACGATGCTAACCCACGATGCTGAGCGCGACTCTTGACGAGAATGCGCATTATTTCTGTGAATGACACGGGATGTGTGCAGATAATCTGCAAAGTGTGCACATAATCTTCACGGGCGTTACCGCTGTGTAACGTTTCGCTTTACAGTTTTGATTGGGGTATCCCCCCGTTTTAGGGTGTGAACTATCAAGCGCGGCGCGGCGTCAAAAATTCCGTGCCGTTAGCGCAATTCTGCACAGGAGGAAACATTGAAGAGATCACGCATAGGCATCAGTGCAGTCGCACTGCTGTCAGCCTCAGCACTCGCACTTGCGGGTTGCTCGGCCAGCGAGGCGCCTGCCGAAGGCGACAGCGCCGCGATCATCACCACAAACGGTAGCGAACCACAGCAGTCGCTCATCCCGACCAACACCACCGAGACCGGTGGCGGCAAGGTCATCACGTCCATTTTTGCTGGACTTGTTTCGTACACCGCTGACGGCGATGTTGTGAACGAGGTAGCACAGTCGATCGAATCAGAGGATGGCCAGAACTGGACCGTCACGCTGAACGACGGCTGGACCTTCACCAATGGTGAGCCCGTCACTTCTGACTCGTTCGTCAAGGCGTGGCAGTACGGCGCTCTGCTCAGCAACGCTCAGAGCTCGTCCTACTTCTTCGACAACATTGAAGGCTTCAGCTACGACGAAGATTCAGAGCTCACGGGCCTCGACGTCGTTAGCGACACCGAGTTCACGGTTTCGCTGATCAACCCCGAGGCTGACTTCCCGCTGCGTCTCGGTTACTCGGCATTCATGCCGCTGCCCGAGTCGGCATGGGACGACCTCGAGGCTTTCGGCGAGAACCCTGTCGGCAACGGTCCATACATGCTCGATGGCGAAGACGCCTGGACGCATGATGTACAGATCGATCTGGTTACCAACCCCGACTACGACGGCGTTCGTAAGGCTGTCAACGGCGGCGTTTCGATCATCTTCTACACCAGCCAAGACGCAGCATATGCTGACGCTCTCGGCGGCAACCTCGACATCCTCGACGCTGTCCCCGACTCGGCATTCGCCACCTATGAAGCAGACTTCCCCGGTCGTTCGGTAAACCAGCCTGCTGCCATCTTCCAGGCGTTCAACATGCCGTACTACCTTGACCACTGGTCGGGCGAAGAGGGCAAGCTGCGTCGTGCCGCTATCTCGATGTCAATTGACCGCGCGGAGATCACGGATGTCATCTTCCAGGGCACCCGTACGCCGGCGACCGACTTCACATCGCCGGTAATCGCTGGTCACTCGGACAACCTCGCGGGTGCTGAAGTTCTCGACTTCAACCCCGAAGAGGCCAAGAAGCTGTGGGCAGAGGCTGACGCTATCGCTCCCTACGGAGACACTGTCTTCGACCTCGCTTACAACGCTGATGGTGGACACCAAGCCTGGGTTGACGCTGTGGTAAACAGCATCAGCAACACGCTCGGAATCGAAGCTGTTGGTAAGGCATACCCCACGTTCAAGGACGCGCTCAACGACCGTGACGCTAACGCGCTCACCGGAGCCACGCGTGCTGGATGGCAGGCAGACTACCCGTCGCTGTACAACTTCCTCGGCCCGCTCTACGTTGATGGCGCTGGCTCGAACAAGGAAGGCTACTCGAGCCCCGAGTTCGAGAAGATCCTTGCCGAGGGCGCTAGCGCGTCGTCGGTAGAGGAAGCAACGGCGAAGTACCAGGAAGCTCAGGAAGTCCTTCTGGTTGACCTTCCCTCGATTCCGCTGTGGTACTCGAACGTCACCGGTGTCTACTCAGACAGCGTTGACAACGTGGTATTCGGCTGGGACTCCGTTCCGCTGTACAACGAGGTAACGAAGGGCTAGCTAGCTCTTAGCTTTACCCAGTTTCCACTCTCAATGTGTCGTGCCCGGGGCTTGCTTTAGGCCCCGGGCATTACACTGAGTACCCTCATTCAGTGATTGTGACTCTTATGCTTATCCGTTTCTTCGAGGGAACCATCTGATGTTCTGGTACGCAGGCAAGCGCTTCCTCCAGATGATCCCCGTGTTTTTCGGCGCAACATTCTTGATCTATTTCATGGTGTTCGCGGTTCCCGGCGACCCCATTGCCGCGCTTTACGGCGACCGGCCCCCTGCCCCCGGAGTTATTGAACTCATTAGGGCCGAGTACAACCTCGACAAACCATTTATCGTTCAGTATTTGCTGTATATAGGCGGACTGTTCCAGGGTGACTTCGGTACCACCTTCTCCGGGCGGGCGGTTTCTGACGTGATGGCTCAGGCCTTCCCGATCACCGCGCGCCTTGCCCTTCTGGCCCTTGCCTTCGAAGCCGTCTTCGGTATCATCGTGGGTCTCATCGCTGGGCTCCGCAAGGGAAAGCTCTTCGACGCTTCGGCCCTCGTGATCAGCCTGCTGCTCATCTCAGTACCCACCTTCGTAGTCGGTTTCATTCTTCAATTCATTTTTGGTATCCAACTCGGCTGGGCGCGAACCACCGTGAGCGGTGACGCTCCGTGGGGCGAACTGGTCATGCCGGCTATCGTGCTTGCTTCTGTCTCTTTCGCTTATATTGTGCGTTTGACGCGGGCCAGTGTCGCCGACAATCTCGGCGCCGACTTCGTTCGCACGGCAACCGCGAAGGGGCTCTCCCGCCGTCGAGTCGTCACGGTGCACGTGCTGCGCAACTCGCTCGTTCCCGTCGTTACCTATCTCGGTGTCGACATCGGTTCGCTCATGGTCGGCGCGATCGTCACCGAGGGAATCTTCAACATCAACGGTGTCGGTGGAACCGTCTATCGAGCAATCACGTTGGGAGAAGGCCCCACGGTCGTCTCGTTCGTCGCGGTGATGGTCATCATCTTCGTGCTCGCCAACTTGCTTGTCGACCTTCTGTACGCCGCGCTCGACCCAAGGATTCGTTATGCCAAGTAATAACACTGGCCGTGAACGGCCCGGCCAAGAACACTTCATCGCTTCGCTTGCTGAAACCCCTGTCGCTGAAGTCGACCAGGTGGATGAGACGGGTAAAGCTCGCAGCACCTGGACTGACGCGTGGGAAGCTATGCGTCGTCGTCCGATGTTCTGGATCTCGGCGGTATTGATTTTTGTGATTGTGGTTGTTGCCATGTTCCCGAGCCTCTTCGCTACCTACAGCCCCACAGAGTGCTATCTCAAGTTCAGCGATGGCGGGCCGGAAGCAGGGCATCCCCTCGGCTTTACTCGCCAGGGTTGCGATGTCTACTCGCGAATCATCTTCGGAACTCAAGCGTCGGTCACCATCGGCCTCCTGACCACGATCATGGTGACCCTGTTCGGCGGTATCGTCGGTGCCCTCGCGGGCTTCTACGGCGGAATCCTCGACTCCTTTGTCTCGCGTATTGGTGATATTTTCTTCGCGATTCCTACTGTTCTCGGGGCGATCGTCGTCATTTCGGTTATCCCCGTTCGCGACCCGCTCTCGGTATCGCTGATCCTCGCGCTGTTCGCCTGGCCACAGATCGCCCGCATCATGCGCGGTGCCGTGCTCTCGGCGCGCAACTCTGACTACGTAACGGCCTCGGCCGCGCTGGGCGTCTCGCGCTTCAAGACCCTCGTGCGTCACGTTGTCCCCAACGCAATCGCCCCGGTAATCGTCATCGCCACGGTGTCGCTCGGAATCTTCATCGTGGCTGAGGCCACGCTGGGCTTCCTTGGAATTGGCCTCCCGCCGACAGTTATGTCGTGGGGAAATGACATCAACCAGGCTCGAGTGTCGATCCGCACGAACCCGCAAACGCTGCTGCTGCCTTCGGCCGCGCTGTCGATCACGGTTCTTGCCTTCTTGATGTTCGGCGACGTAGTTCGCGATGCCCTTGACCCGGAAGCGAGAGCACGCCGATGACTAACCCAGAAACAGTTCCCGTGGCATCCGAATTCTCGAACGAGGAGACGCCGCTACTCAAGATCCGCAATCTCGAAGTTGGCTTCGAGACTCAGCGCGGTCTCGTTCCCGCCGTGCGCGGTGTCGATCTGACTCTGTACCAGGGCCAGTCGCTCGCCATTGTGGGCGAATCAGGATCGGGTAAGTCCACCACTGCGCAGGCAGTAATTGGCCTCCTGCCGGGTGCCGGCAAGGTCTCGGGCGGATCGATCGAGTTCGAAGGTCATGACCTGACCAAGTTCTCCGACTCTCAGTTTGCTGAGGTTCGTGGTAGCCAGATCGGTTATGTTCCGCAGGACCCGATGTCGAACCTCAACCCGGTATGGAGCATTGGCTTTCAGGTTGAAGAAGCGATCAAGGCGAACGGAATCGCTCAAGGCAAGGAAGCGCGTCAGCGCACTATCGAAGTCCTGCAAGAAGCGGGTCTGAGCGACGCAGGTGAGCGCCTCAAGCAGTTCCCTCACCAGTTCTCCGGCGGAATGCGTCAGCGCGTGCTCATCGGTATCGGTCTTTCGGCTCGCCCGAAACTCCTGATCGCCGACGAGCCCACCTCGGCCCTCGACGTCACGGTGCAACGCCAGATTCTCGATCACTTGCAGACGCTCACGCGTGATTACGGCACCTCGGTGCTCTTCATCACTCACGACCTCGGCCTCGCCGCAGAGCGTGCAGAGCAGCTCGTCGTGATGTACAAGGGCAAGGTAGTGGAGTCGGGACCGTCTCGCGCGATCCTCGAGAATCCGCAGCACCCCTACACGCAGAGACTTGTCGCCGCGGCACCGAGCCTTGCTTCGCGTCGTATTCAGTCGATCAAGTCGTCGAAGTCCTCGGATGACAGCGTGCGCATCTTCGGTGAGGGCTCTCTCGATGACGCTCTTATCGCTCGCGCGGAAAGCCGGGAAGCTGGAGCCAACGAAGATCTGATCAAGGTGAGCAACATCACCAAGGTCTACGAAATTCGCAAGCAGGGTTTCCGTAAAGACAAGCTCCTTGCTGTCAACGACATCTCGTTTGGCGTCAAGAAGGGCACCACTACCGCTCTGGTGGGGGAGTCCGGATCGGGCAAGTCGACGGTGGCCAAGCTCATCCTGCAGCTGGAATCGCTCACGAGCGGAACCATCGAGTTCGATGGCAAGAACCTGGCTGGAATCAAGGGACAGGAACTCTTGGAGTTCCGTCGCCGGGTTCAGCCTGTCTTCCAGGACCCGTACGGTTCACTCGACCCGCAGTACAGCGTGGGCAACACGATCGCTGAACCGCTGCTTGCCCACAAGCTCGGCACCACGAAGGAACGCTATGACCGAGTGAGCGAACTGCTCGATCAGGTGTCGCTTCCGCAGGCTGCACGTCACCGTTACCCCGGTGAGCTCTCCGGTGGTCAGCGTCAGCGCGTAGCAATCGCTCGTGCTTTGGCGCTCAAGCCCGAAGTTCTCGTGCTCGACGAAGCCGTTTCTGCACTCGACGTGCTCGTACAGGGGCAGGTTCTCAACTTGCTCACGGAGCTTCAGACGGAGCTTGACCTGACGTACCTGTTCATAACCCACGACCTCGCGGTTGTGCGCCTTGTGGCTGACAACGTGTGCGTGATGCAGGGCGGGCAAATCGTCGAAGCCGCGTCGACAGACGAGGTCTTTGAGAACTCCACCAACCCCTATACGCGGGAGCTGCTTGAAGCTATTCCGGGCGCCAACATTAAGCTCGGCGCTTAGTTTATTGAGTCAGAAGGGCCGTTCCCCCTCGGGGAGCGGCCCTTCTGACTTAGACTCGTTTCTAGCGTGCCATTGCGCGCTGCAAGCCCGCGTGCAGGAGGTTCAGTGAGCGCCACAAGAATCATGGCGACCCTGGCTATGGCTGCTGCCACAGCACTGGTACTTGCCGGTTGCGTTCCGCAAGCGTCGCCCACTATCGAGGGTTCAGAGCTCACGGTCGCGGTGAGTGAGCCGTTCACGTCAGGCAACCCGGCGACTTCGTTCGGTGCGGGCGAAACAAACTCCTCCATCGCCTACGCCACCGGAACGGGCTTCAGCTACTTCAACGCTGACTCTGAGCTGGTGCGCGATGAATCATTCGGCCACTTCGAAAAGGTCTCTGATGACCCTCTGGCGGTCACCTACACGGTAGCTGACGGCGTGCGCTGGTCAGACGGTTCGGCCGTTGACGCCGTCGATCTTCTCCTCGAGTGGGCGGCGGCATCCGGCGCTCTCAACGCCGAAGACACCGAGGCTGCCCAGGTTATCGATCCTGAGTCGGGCGCACCCCTTGACCGGTCCGATCCCCGCGTAGTTTTCGACGCAACAGCTCGCGGCGATACCGGAATCTCGTTAGTCACAGAGCTCCCACAGATGAGCGATGATCGCATGTCTCTCACTTTGGTCTTCGATGAGCCCACCGCCGACTGGCAAGCAGCGTTCTTCGGCCCGGGTTCTTTTGCTAAACCAGCTCATGTGGTGGGAATGATGGCGTTCGCGAGTGATGACGCGATTACAGCAAAAGAGCGTGTGTACTCTGCCATCACGGGAGAGAACGAGAGTGATCTTGCGGCTGTTGCGCGCACGTGGAGCACCGTTTTCAATTTCGACGGCATGCCCGCCAATAAAAGCCTTCTGGTATCGAATGGTCCCTATGTCATTTCTGAGTACGTTGCCGATCAATACCTCACGCTGAGGGCTAACGAGAACTACAGCGGCACACGGGAGCCCACCTTCCAACAGATTCGTGTGCGCTTTATGAGCGACCCGCTGGCTCAAGCTCAAGCTCTTCTGGTGGGAGCGGTGCAGATAGCGCTACCAACGATGGATAGCGACGTTCGGAATGCACTTGCAACGATGGACGCCACTATTCGCGATGGTTTTGCTGACAGCTTCGAGCATCTCGACCTTCAGGTTGCCCAATCGAAAAGTGGCGTTTTTGACGACGTGCTTGTGCGGCAAGCTTTCTTGAAGACAGTGCCGCGTGCGGAGATCGTCCGCGTGGCCCTGGCAGAGATTCAGCCTCGGGCGAGCACCCGCGACTCGTTCCTGTTTGCGCCAGGAGACCCGGGATACACAGGGGCCCGGTCAGTAAACGGTTCCGCTGATTACGCGGAGCCTGACATTGCAGGCGCGAAAGAGCTTCTGGCTGAGGCCGGTATCTCGAAGCCCAAGGTCTGCATCTTGTTCGACGCCGATGATGACGTGCGCGCAGCCGAGTACTCGCTCATCGCGAAGTCCGCTGGATCGGCCGGTTTCGTCGTCAGCGATTGCTCACGCGATGACTGGCAAGAGTCACTCGGCGCGCCTGAAGCCTACGACGCCGCGTTGTTCAGTTGGCAGAGCCCGCGACCCGGTGTGGGGGTGGCACCGGCGGTGTTCGGCACAGATGGCTATGCCAATCTCAATTACTTCTCCGACGCGCAGGTCGATTCACTGCTGGCGGACGCGAGTTCTGTTCAGATAGAGGGCGACGAGCGCGTCGATATCTTGACAGAGGCGGATGCCTCACTGTGGGCCTCTGCTTACGGCATGCCCCTATTCCAGTACCCCGTCACCATCGCGTTCGATCAAGACGCGGTAGAGAACGTTTCGCTTTCGTCGCTGAGCCCTGGCGTGTGGTGGAACGTGTGGGAGTGGACGCCTTAGACCGGTGTTTCACCTGTGAGCATTGGCCCGTGAACGGGCGGCTGCGATATTTCTTGTCAAACAGGCTAAACTGGTGGAGCAGGATACTCTGAATGATCTTCTGCGCCCTCCCAAGTTCTTAACCCGGTGGCATTCGGCCGCCGATCTGCTGCCGAGACTTTCTGCGCAGCGACTGCGGTGAAAGTCCGCACAGCCTCCAATGAATTAAGGAATATTGCTATGGCTATGGCCACTCGCAGCGACTTGCGCAACGTAGCAATCGTTGCCCACGTTGACCACGGAAAGACGACGCTCGTAGACGCGATGCTTCGCCAGACGAACTCCTTCGAAGCCCACGCGCACCTCGAAGAGCGCGCGATGGACTCGAACGAACTCGAGCGGGAAAAAGGCATCACGATTCTCGCGAAGAACACCGCGATCTCCTACAACGGCAAGTACGCCACTGAGGGTCCCATCACGATCAACGTGATCGACACTCCCGGCCACGCCGACTTCGGTGGCGAGGTTGAGCGTGGACTGAGCATGGTTGACGGCGTTGTACTGCTCGTCGACGCCAGCGAGGGCCCGCTTCCGCAGACCCGCTTCGTGCTCCGCAAGGCACTCGAAGCCAAGTTGCCCGTCATCCTTCTGGTCAACAAGACCGACCGTCCCGATGCTCGCATCGATGAGGTCGTTGCCGAAAGCCAAGACCTGCTTCTGGGGCTTGCCAGCGACATGGCGGATGACGTTCCCGACCTTGACTTGGACGCCATCCTTGACGTTCCTGTTGTCTTTGCATCCGGCCGTGCCGGTGCTGCGAGCGCCAATAAGCCAGATAACGGTTCGTTGCCAGACAACGACGACCTCGAGCCGCTGTTTGAGGCTATCCTCAAGCACGTTCCTGCCCCCTCGTACGACGACGAGCACCCCCTCCAGGCGTGGGTCACCAACCTCGACTCCTCGCCGTTCCTCGGCCGCCTTGCTCTGCTTCGAATCTTCAACGGCACCATCAAAAAGGGACAAACCGTCGCTTGGGTTAAGCACGATGGCACGCAGGCGAATGTTCGCGTCACTGAGCTCATGATCACGAAGGCTCTTGACCGTTATCCGGCCGAAAGCGCAGGCCCCGGAGACATCGTCGCTGTTGCTGGCTTCGAAGACATCTTCATCGGTGAAACTCTCTGCGACCCCAACGACGTTCGCCCATTGCCGACCATCACGGTTGATGACCCCGCGATCTCGATGACGATCGGAACAAACACCTCGCCGATCATCGGCAAGGTCAAGGGCCACAAGCTCACCGCTCGTATGGTCAAGGACCGTCTCGACCGCGAGCTCGTCGGTAACGTTTCGCTCAAGCTCGTTGACATCGGGCGCCCGGATGCCTGGGAAGTTCAGGGTCGTGGAGAGCTTGCTCTCGCCATCCTCGTTGAGCAGATGCGTCGTGAGGGCTTCGAACTCACGGTCGGCAAGCCGCAGGTAGTTATCAAGAAGATCGATGGCAAGGTTCACGAGCCTTTCGAGCACCTCACGATTGATGCTCCTGAGGAATACCTCGGCGCCATTACTCAGCTCTTGGCTTCCCGCAAGGGACGCATGGACGGCATGAGCAACCACGGCACCGGCTGGGTTCGCATGGAATTCATCGTTCCTTCGCGTGGACTCATCGGTTTCCGCACGGAGTTCATGACCATCACTCGTGGTGCGGGTATCGCTAACGCGGTCTCGCACGGCTACGAGCCGTGGGCTGGCGAGATCGTCACCCGCGTCAACGGTTCAATTGTCGCTGACCGTGCCGGTGTTGCGACTCCGTTCGCGATGGTCGCCCTGCAGGAGCGCATGTCGTTCTTTGTCGAGCCCACGCAAGAAGTGTACGAAGGCATGGTTGTTGGCGAGAACTCGCGCGCAGACGACATGGATGTCAACATCACCAAAGAAAAGCAACTTACCAACATGCGCCAGTCAACCTCGGATTCGTTCGAGCGCATGACGCCCTCGCGCAAACTTACGTTGGAGGAGTGCCTTGAATTCGCCCGCGAGGATGAATGCGTCGAGGTGACTCCTGAGTTCGTGCGTATCCGCAAGGTGGAGCTCGACAGCAACGCCCGTGCGCGTAACGCCTCGCGACTGAAGAAGCAGAACGCTTAACGTCACTCTTGCAGCAGGCTCACATGAGCCAGCGATCTGTACGGAGTACGATGCAGCCACGGTCACGTGACCGTGGCTGCATCGTTGGTTAACGAGCCGTTCAGTCGTAGTCTCTCGTCTTCTGGAGTTGTCATGTTGAGCGCACGCCACAGTGTTAGCGCATCCGTAGCCCTCGTTCTGGCCCTCGCGGCCACCCCGGCGCTTGCCGGCTGCTCCGGGGATAACCCGATCGGGGGAATCGTGGAGCAGGCCACGGGCGGAAACGTGAGCTTGGGCGGCACCGAGATTCCCGAAGGGTTCCCTAGCGCCGTGCCCCTGCACGATGGCGAAGTGCAGTTCGGAATCGCGGCCGGAGAGGGCGATGGTCGCGGCTACAACGTCACGATCATGACAGGGGCACAGTCGCCGCTCGACGCCATTGAGGCAGCCTTCGCTGATGTCGGCTTCGAATCGCAAGTGCAAGCGAGCGGCTCTGACGGCGTTGGCACCGTCATTTTTTCGAACGACGACTGGAATGTGGCCGTGATCGTTGCGAGCACTGATGACGGCTACACCGCCAACTACACCGTTGCACCAGTGAGTGCCACGAACTAGGGCTGTCGCCCGAACCCGCGCGGTCGCTTACGCGAGGTCGAACATCCCGGCGCCAATGAAGCTCGACGATGATGCCCCGGGAGGAACAGCGAAAATTGCTGAGCCTACGTAACGCACATACTCATTCATGAGGTCGTTGCGGGAGAGGGCGAGCTGAATCGGAACGAACTGTCTCTCGGGATCGCGTTGGAAGCTGATAAAGAACAATCCGGCATTGAGTCGGCCGAGCTCGTCGTTGCCATCGACGAAGTTGTACCCGCGGCGCAGAATCTGAGCACCGTCATGAGTGTCGGGATGGGCGAGCTTCACGTGCGATGCGTCGTCGATTAGGGGAGCGTCATCGCGACCGGTCTGTTCGAAGTTAGGCTCGGTGAATTCGTCACCGCCGCTGAGCGGGGCCCCTTCGCCCTTAGTGCGGCCGAAGATTGTTTCTTGTTCACGCAGTGACGTGCGGTCCCAGGTTTCGATCGTCATCCGAATCTTGCGGCTTACGAGGTACGAGCCGCCGGCCATCCACGCTGTTCCGTCTCCGGATGCTGCCCAGACGTGTTCGTTGACGCCCTCGGTGTCTTCGGCGCGCAGGTTGGCGGTGCCGTCTTTGAAGCCGAAGAGATTGCGCGGTGTCGTTTGCGCCTGCGTGGTGGACGACGTGCGGCCAAAGCCGAGCTGGGACCAGCGGAGCGTTGCCCGCCCGAAGGCGATGCGGGACAGGTTGCGGATGGCGTGAACGGCGACCTGAGGGTCGTCGCTGCACGCTTGGATGCAGATGTCGCCGCCGACGAGTTCGGGCAGCAGAGCGTCGCTGGGGAACTTGGGGAGGTCGATGAGGGCGGTTGGTCGCTTGCTGGCGAGGCCGAAACGGTCGTCGAACAGGCTGGGGCCGAAGCCAAACGTGATCGTGAGTCCGCCCGGCGGAAGGTCGAGGGCCTCACCGGTGTCGTCCGGTGGAGCGTCGTACGGGCCACCTGCAGGCCCGTATTCGCCGGCGGCCTGGCCTGCCGTCATCCGTGCTGCAGCGTAGCTCCAGTCGCGCAGCAACTCGATGAGTTCGTCGCGGCTGATGTCGTTGACGTCGAACGCGGCGAAGTGCAGTCGATCTTGCGCCGGCGTAATAATGCCCGACTGGTGCGCGCCGAAGAACGGGTAGGTCGACGCCACATCATTGCTGGTGGATGTCGAGCCGCCACCGTTGACCGCGAAAGCACCGCCGACGCCGAGACCGGCACCCACGACTCCTGCTCCGGCGAGGCCGAGCAGGCCGCGGCGGGAGAGTCCCTTGGTGTCATCGTGAGGCATGGCGGTGCTTTCGGGGTGATTAGTGCGTGGTCGCGACTGCGGTTAGAGAACGAGAACTGCGGTCAGTCGCGAGAGTGGTTCCGCAAGAGCATTCACTTGATCGGAGAACGCGCGAATTTCACTCGTGGATAGTTCAGTGTAAAGGCGGAACCCGTCGCCTTCCCGCTGGGCGTCGAGCAAGACCTGCAGCTGCTCGAATTCCTCATCGAGAGTGGCGGCGAGGTCGGCGTCCTTCTCCACCAGAATGTCGCGAACACCGTCGTAGAGCACGCGTGCGCCATCGATGTTGGCTTGGAAGTCCCAGAGGTCGGTGTGCGACCAGAATTCTTCTTCGCCAGTGACCTTGCCGCTGGCGACCTCATCGAGGAGGCCAATAGCGCCGTTGGTCTGCTGGTCGAGAGTGAACTCGAGATCCTGCACGTTGGCGTAGAGCGTGTTGGTGTCAGCGACGAGCTGCGACGCGAGCGCTTCACGCTTGGACTGGTCGTAGGCTTCGAAGCCGGCTTCGGCATCCTCGGGCCACAGGTCCTTTTCGATGGCGTGCCAACCGGTCCACTCCTGGCCGTCTTCGAGGTCGGCTTCACGCAGATCCATACGGGGGTCGAGGTCACCGAACGACTCGGCGACAGTTTCAACGCGCTCCCAGAAGACGCGAGTGGGGGCGTAAAGCGCGCGAGCAGTGTCATCGTCGCCCGCAATGTAGGCGGCAGCGAAGTCTTCGGTGCCGACCACGAGGTTCTCGATCTGGTCTTTCACGTAGCTCTTGTAGTTGGCATTGGCCGCCTCGACCTGAGCGGCGATGTCTCCGCTAAAAGAAAGATCGGCGCCGGAGTCGGTCACGGTGAACGGCGTTGAACCAATGCCTTCGCCGACCATCCCGGGCTTGCAGACCGTGAAGTATTCGCCGGGCTGCGCCAGAACGACGAGGTCGCGAGTGATGCCGGGGCCGATATTCTCGACCTCACCTACGATGCGCAGGCCGTCATCCGCGAGCAAATAGAACTCGGTGACCTGGTCGCCCGAGTTGGTGACCGAGAACACGAGGTTGCCGCTGGGTGCTTCGGTCGAGCTCACTGCACAATCGGTCGCACTGCTGTCGACGGTGATTGTGTTGCTGGCCGCGGTGGTTCCGACGTTGTTGGGCACGCAACCGGTGAGCGCGAGTGCCGCAACGGTAGCGGCTGCGGCATAGCCAAAGCGGGGCGAAAGGGCGGTCATTAGGCTCCTTGAGTGCTGAGAGGTGAAGCGGGAACGAAAGACTTATCTGCACGGGCGTTGCCGCGAACAGTGCGGATGAAGATCGTCATAACGATGCCGACGTAAGCCGACCAGACACCCGCCTCGAACCACGTGGTGGCGGGGGAGAAATTGAAGACGCCCTTGAGCAGCGTTCCGTACCAGCTATCGGGTGGGATGACCGCGCTCACGTCGAAGGCGAGGGCGTGAAGCCCCGGCAGCACGCCGGCCTCTTGCAGATCGTGAACTCCGTACGAGAGCACGCCAGCGGCCACGATGATCAGAATGGCACCGGTCCAGGTGAAGAAGCGAGTGAGGTTGATGCTGACCACACCGCGATAGATGAGGTAGCCAAGAACAATTGCCGCGGCGATGCCGAGCGCTGCCCCGGTAAGGGGGAGAGTCGTGGAGCCGCTGGCCTGAACGGCGGCCCAGATAAAGAGAGCGGTTTCGATTCCTTCGCGCCCCACGGCGAGGAACGCCACGAGCACGAGGCCCCAGCCGGCGCCGGTGAGATGCGAGTCGACTTCGCTTCGCAGTTCGCGACCAAGGCCGCGGGCGGCGCGCAGCATCCAGAAGATCATCCATGTGACAAACGCCGTTGCGATGATCGAGAGGATGCCGCCGATCAGCTCTTGCGCCTGAAAGGAGAGGCCGTAGGCGCCAAAGGTCAGACTCGCGCCGAGGCCGAGGGAAAGCGCAACGGCAATGCCGACGCCGAGCCAGATGCGGGGCAGAACGTCGCGACGATCGATCTTGTGAACGTAGGCAATCAGGATGCCGACAACGAGCGCGGCTTCAAGGCCTTCGCGCAGGCCAATCAGGAAGTTTGCGAGCACTGAACTCTCTTGTCACTCGTGTTTGTCGGTGGATTGGTAAGCCTAACCTAAGCAACCGTAATTGGACTACCTGTGCTTATTCTGTCTACTGCAGAAAAAGGGGTGGAGGTTCAATCGTGAAAGATCGTGCGCAGCGCGTGTTGGTTATCGCCGCGCGTCCAGAAGATGAGGCCTACGTATTCGGGGCCACCATTGCCACTCTCGTTCAGCGCGGCACTGAACTCATCGTTCTGAGCTGCAGTAACAGTGCCAGTGCCGCCATTGGCGCAAGCCCCGCAACGGGCGACGTTCCTCTCGTCGCGGCCGAGACCACTTTCTCCACCGCCGCCACGGGCACGGCTCCGGTAGCGGGTGCGACAGTGGCGGGGGCGACCGTGGCCGGTGCGACAGCGGTTAGTGACAGCATGAAGGCACCCGAAGTCAACTCGCCCGCGTCCGTCGACGAGGTCGTACGCGAAATCCTCGGCATCACAGCCCATCACATTCTTCGCGAAGACAACGGGCGCCAGTTCACGAAGCTCAACGCCCGCGACCTCGCATCTGACCTTGCCGGGGCGATCACGGCGCTGAAGCCGGATGTCGTCGTCAGCTATGCGAGAGAGCACAGCGGAACGGCGCGTGGTTCTGAAGCGCTGCTCGTGCATGAGGCCACCGCTCTCGCTACCGAACTTGCTGGCGTGCCCTTCTACACGGCATCCGCTGTGCCTGTTGATCGTGGAGTCGCGGTTGCCTCTGCGACGGCGCTTGCCTTCAAGCGTCGCGCGACGGAAATTTACCGCAATGAGATTCCTGTCGGTGAGACCGTTTCGACGCCGGCTGAGTATTTGCGTCGATTGCGTCGCCGTGAACTCGTCGTTGGGGAACGCAGCCGCGCCGAGCGCGTGGTGTTGGCGATCGCTTCTCTCGTTCTGGGCGCTCTCGTCGGCGTTGTGCTCACCGCCGTTCACCAGTCGTCGTTCACCATCGGGGACGCTCGAATCCCGTGGGGAATTGTTGCCTCCGTTACCTTGGTGACCGCGTTGATCCTCGGCTTGCGATTGATCTATGACACTCGGGTTGCTGCCGGCTTTGCTTCGCTCGGCGTTCTCATGATGTCGGCTCTCTTGGCCAATGTGATGCCTGGCGGCACGATCCTCATTCCGGCAAACACCGCGGGGTATGTATGGACTTTCGCACCCGTGCTTGTGGTGCTCGTGATCGTGGGGTGGCCACGGGTGAATCGTCAGGTTTCGTCGGCGAGCCGCGCTAACATTGAACTGAACTCTCCCGTGAAAGGTGCGGATATCTCGTGACGTATGTCATCGCTCAGCCCTGTGTCGATCTGAAGGATCGCGCGTGCGTAGACGAATGCCCTGTCGACTGCATTTATGAGGGTGACCGCATGCTCTACATCCACCCGGATGAGTGTGTTGACTGTGGTGCGTGCGAGCCGGTGTGCCCCGTTGAAGCCATCTACTACGAAGATGATCTGCCCGACAAGTGGGCTGATTACTACAAGGCGAACGTCGAATTCTTCGACCTCCTTGAGGACTCCTCGCCCGGCGGTGCCGCGAAGGTGGGCGTGATCCACAAGGATCACGCGCTTATCACTGCGTTGCCCGAAGGTGGCGGATCCTCCGACTAATGACGCGCACGCCGCTGAATCTCCCAGATTTTCCTTGGGATGCCCTTGCTCCTTTTGGTGCGACCGCGCGTACGCACCCCGACGGCATAGTCGACCTTTCAGTGGGGTCTCCGGTAGACCCGACTCCCGCCATTATTCGTGAGAGTCTTGCGACGGCGACGGATGCCCACGCCTACCCCACAGTGGCGGGCACCGCGCCGCTCCGCGAAGCCATCGTCGATTGGTTTGCGCGTCGTCGTGGCGTTACCGGGCTCACCGCTGACAACGTTCTACCCACTGTCGGCTCGAAAGAACTGGTGGCGTTGCTGCCGCAGATGCTCGGCCTCGGTAGGGGCGACGTGGTCGTGCTTCCTACGGTCGCTTATCCGACCTATGCGATTGGTGCCGCTCTGGTTGGCGCAACCGCTTTCGCGTCTGATGACCCTGCTGAATGGCCCGAGAACACCGCGCTCGTCTGGCTCAACAGCCCCGGCAATCCCGACGGCCGGGTGCTCGACACCGAGCAATTGCGTGCTGCGGTGGCTCGTGCCCGCCAGTTGGGTGCCGTAATTGCTTCCGACGAGTGCTATGCCGAGTTGAATTGGAATGGCAGCGACCCGACACCTTCGATTCTTGACCCGGACGTTATCGGTGACGATCGCTCGTCAGTTCTCGCGGTGTATTCGCTGAGTAAGCAGTCAAACCTTGCCGGGTACCGCGCTGCGTTTGTCGCCGGATGCTCAGGGCTGATCTCCGAACTTCTCGCGGTGCGCAAGCACGCTGGGCTCATGGTTCCCGGGCCCGTGCAAGCAGCGATGGTTGCAGCGCTCACCGACGACGCGCACGTCGCGGAACAACGGGAGCTGTACCGGGCTCGCCGCGCACGGCTTCTTCCGGCACTCAAACACGCGGGATTCCATATCGATGACAGCGTGGCCGGGCTCTACCTGTGGGCGACGAAGAACGAAGACTCTTGGCAGACAGTTGGTGATCTGGCCCAGGCTGGCATTCTCGTCGTGCCGGGGTCGTTTTATGGCGAATCGCCACCTCGTCACGTGCGTATCGCTCTCACAGCGAATGATGAGACGATCGCGGATGCCGTGGCACGCCTCGACTTGCTGGCTTAAGTGCACTAACGCGCTGAGGCCTTGTGTTTGACCTCCAAAAGTGCGGGCATTCGATTAGTGGGTGTGACAGTGGCTATCCAAGCCTTGTAGGCTGTAGCGGTGAATGAAGCCCCTCAAGACCCAGAGAAGGCCACCCTCCACTTTCCGGGCGGTGCTGCTGAATTTCCCATTATCCGTGGGGTCGATGGTCACAACAGCATCGATATCTCCACCTTTATGAAGCAGACCGGCTACACGGCGCTTGATCAAGGGTTCGTCAACACTGCCTCAACCCGCAGTGAGATCACCTACATCGATGGAGACCGCGGAATCCTGCGCTATCGCGGGTATGCGATCGAAGACGTCGCAGCGAACTCGACCTACCTCGAGGTTGCCTGGTTGCTGATCTACGGCGAGCTACCGTCGAAATCGCAGCTAGAAGAGTTCGACGAGAAGATTCGCCGCCACACTCTGCTGCACGAAGATCTCCGTCGATTCTTCGATGCTCTGCCGCACAGCGCGCACCCGATGTCGGTGCTCTCGAGCGCAGTATCGGCGCTCTCGACCTACTATGAAGACTCGCACGATGTACGCGACCCCGAGCAGGTCGAGATCTCGACCATCCGCTTACTGGCAAAGTTGCCGGTTATCGCGGCCTATGCTCACAAGAAGTCGCTTGGTCAGGCGCTTCTCTATCCCGACAACTCGATGAGTTTTGTCGACAATTTCTTGAAGCTCAATTTCGGCAACATGGCCGAGGAGTACCAGGTCAATCCCGTGCTGAGCAAGGCACTCGATCGCCTCCTCATCCTGCATGAAGACCACGAACAGAACGCCTCCACCTCCACGGTGCGCCTCGTCGGCTCGACCGAAGCAAACATCTTCGCCTCGATCTCCGCAGGCATCAACGCTCTTTACGGCCCGCTTCACGGTGGCGCCAACGAGGCCGTGCTCAAGATGCTGGGCGAGATTCAGGAATCGGGCGAGGGCGTTCAGAAGTTTGTTGACCGCGTGAAGCGCAAAGAAGATGGTGTGCGCCTGATGGGCTTCGGGCACCGCGTGTACAAGAGCTTCGACCCTCGTGCACGTCTTGTGAAAGAGAGTGCGGATGAGGTGCTAGCCGACCTCGGTATCAGCGACCCTCTGCTCGACATTGCTCGCGAACTTGAAGAGGTTGCCTTGGCGGATGATTACTTCATCGAGCGCAAGCTGTACCCCAACGTCGACTTCTACACCGGTGTCATCTATAAGGCGATGGGTTTCCCGCCGCGCATGTTCACGGTGCTTTTCGCTATCGGTCGCCTGCCGGGCTGGATCGCCAACTGGCGTGAGATGAATCAAGACCCCAAGACAAAGATCGGCCGCCCCCAGCAGCTCTACACGGGCCCCGCGGCTCGGAACTGGCCTCAGCGCTAGATCGCACCATCCTTACGACGAACGGCCAGCATCCCCGCGGGGAAGCCGGCCGTTTCGCTTGCCGTGCTTGTGGCAGCTAGTCGAAAGCGGGAATGTCGAGGCGGTACACTTCAGCGTCCATGCCGCATGAGCCTCCATCAGAGTTGAAATACACGTGGCTGAACGAGCGGTTGACTACGGCATGGGTTTCGGTCCAATAGTCCTCGCCGCAGTTGTAGGTGTGGGCGAGGTTGAGGATGCGGCCGCCGTCGAGTTCAACAGCCATCACCTTTTCGCAGGTCCAAGCGCCCTCGGCGTTGCAGTTATAGGTGGAGACGATGACCCACCCCGGCTTGTCGTAGCCTTTCCCGGAGATGTGCATCGAAGTGTTGGCGTCGTCGTAAGCATCGAAGATTGTGGTGCGCTCTAAGGAATCCATGTCAACCGAAGTGAGGAAGCCCGCCGTTTCGCTCGCCGAGTTGAAGTCGATATAGACGTAGGCATCCCGGCCATCCGCGGAAAGAGCGATGTCGCTGTGTTCGCTTGCCTCGGTGAGCAGGCGTTGGTTCGTGAGGTCTGCGTCGTACACGTAGGTGCCGGACTCGGCGGAGGCAACGACGTATTTTCCCGTCGGCGAGGCGCTGACCCAGTCGGTATCGGCGGGCAGCTCGCTAGTGCCGAGCACGGTATCGGAGGCGAGGTCGTAGCTGACCATCCCCAGCGCCTCCTCGTCATCGCTATACACGATCCACGCGTACCCGTTGCCGTCGCTGCTGGGAGATCCCTCACTCCGGTCCTTCATATAGTCCGCGCGGGGGAAGGCGCTCGTCACGGGCTCAGTGAGGTCGGCGATGACAGCCGACTCGCCTGTCGCCACGTCGAGCTCGAAAAGCACGAGGTCGCCCTCGGAGGAATTGGGGCCGGCCAGATAGCGAATCAGACGAGGATCGGTCGGATGCCACTGTGGTTCAGCATCCGGGTGAATGTCGAGGGCGCTGATCAGGGAGGCATCAGCGGTGGAGTACACGTGGTATTCGGCGTCGCCGTGATACGTGAAGAATAGCGAGCCGTCGGCATTCTCGGCTTGGCGGCGACTGTAACTGTTGCGATCGAAGCGGGTGCCCTCGGACGAGGTGACCCGCCGCACCCCGGTGCCGTAGATCGGGTCAGCGCGCAGCTCGCCCAGCGCCGGCTTCTGCCACGTGGCGTCAGGGGCGGTGGCGTCCATGCCCCAGACGAGAGAGTCGTTGTTGACGGGAGCGACCGGCGCGAGCGTTGGCACGGGAGTGAGCTCCGAGCCGGCGCCGGTGCAGGCCGTGAGGGCGAGT
The DNA here is from genome assembly GCF_057365065.1 of Salinibacterium sp. 10G20-15. NCBI lineage: Bacteria > Bacillati > Actinomycetota > Actinomycetes > Micrococcales > Microbacteriaceae > Salinibacterium > Salinibacterium sp. 10G20-15. The sequence goes on along the minus strand of NZ_CP195118.1, from coordinate 407,977 downwards.
GCTGCGGCGACACACACTGCGGCTGCGCGACATCGGCGCAACCGCAGTGTGGTGCCAAACCGGGCAATGGTGAAGGTCTTCATATCAAGCTCCTTAGCCCCCGGCGTTGGTGTGCTTAAGCGTGCAGTGCCGCGTTGAGTTCGACGCCGGTGCCGCTGCGAGGCAGCACCTCGACAGCGCCCGTGACGGAGTTGCGGCGGAACAGCAGGCCGTTCACGCCACTGAGCTCAACAGCCTTGACGCTGCGCGGGGTAGCCGATCCATCAATGATGGTGACCTTGGTGCCGGCCGTGACGTAGAGCCCGGCTTCAACAACCGTGTCGTCACCGATCGCGATGCCGATTCCCGAGTTGGCTCCGAGCAACGCGCGCTCACCGATGGAGACGCGTTCGGTGCCCCCACCGCTGAGCGTTCCCATTATGGATGCTCCGCCACCGATATCGGCGCCGTCGCCCACGACGACACCCTGAGAGATGCGGCCCTCGACCATCGAGCTGCCGAGCGTTCCGGCGTTGAAGTTGACGAAGCCCTCGTGCATGACGGTGGTTCCGGGGGAGAGGTACGCGCCGAGGCGAACGCGCGACGCATCGGCGATGCGGACGCGTTCGGGCACGACGTAGTCGAGCATCCGCGGGAACTTGTCGATGCCGGTCACGATGATGCCGTGACGCTTGAGCGAGATGCGCAGTTCGCGGTAATCGTCGGGGTGCACCGCTCCGGCGTTGGTCCAGACGACGATCGGCAGCGCGCCGAAGAGGCCGTCGAGGTTGATGCTGTTGGGCTTCACGAGTAAGTGGCTGAGCAGGTGCAAACGCAGGTAGGCGTCGGCGACGTTCTGCGGTGCGGCATCCAAATCGATCTCAACGGTCACGAATTCGGTGCGCACACGGCGGCGTTCGTCAGCCCCCAAGTGCTCTTCGAGGTCGGCGGGGGTGTAGTGCGGGTCGGTGCCCTCGGGGATAGATCCCAGGTGCGGAGCGGGGAACCACACGTCAAGTGTTGTTCCGTCGCTGGCGATTGTTGCGAGTCCGTATCCCCATGCTGTGCGCGAAGTCATGCATCAAGGTTACTTACACTGGGTGCATGCCTGCGACCGATCCCACTCTTCCTGTGCTTGATGTGACGGCCTCGAGCCCCGATCTCACCCGCCAGATCTGCGATATCGAGTCGGTCTCCGGCAACGAGAAGCGCATCGCGGATGCCGTAGAAACCGCTCTCAGCGCGTTCAGCCACCTTGAGGTGATTCGGGATGCGGATGCCGTTGTTGCCCGCACGAACGGCGGCAAGGCGCAGCGCGTCGTGATCGCCGGGCATCTCGACACGGTTCCCGTGAACAACAACCTGCCGACGACGCTCGAGATGATCGACGGCGAAGAGCACCTTGTGGGCCGCGGCACCGTCGACATGAAGGGCGGCGTCGCGATCGCGCTCAAGCTCGCCGCAGAACTCACCGACCCCGCCGTCGATGTGACCTGGATTTTCTACGACCACGAAGAGGTTGCTGCTGAACTCAATGGCCTCGGTCGCCTTGCGCGCAACCGCCCCGACCTAATGGCGGGAGACTTCGCCATCATTGGCGAGCCGTCGAATGCGACCGTGGAGGGCGGCTGCAATGGCACCGCCCGCATCGACATCTCCCTCACGGGGCTGCGCGCTCATTCAGCGCGCGCCTGGATGGGGCAGAACGCGATTCACGCTGCAGCGCCTGTGCTGGCGATTCTGGCAGCGTACGAGCCTGAGCAGCACGAGGTCGATGGCCTCGTCTACCGCGAGGGTCTTAACGCCGTGGGCATCACGGGCGGAGTTGCCGGCAACGTGATTCCCGATGCCGCGACCGTGACCGTGAACTTTAGGTTCGCTCCGGATCGCAGTACTGAGCAGGCCATTCAGCATCTGCGTGAGGTCTTCGCTGGCTTCGACTTTGAGGTGACCGACCTCGCCGGTGGTGCGCGCCCCGGCCTCGATGCGCCGCTCGCCAAGAACTTTCTCGCTGCCGTCGGTGGCACCGCGGCCCCCAAATATGGCTGGACCGACGTTGCTCGATTCGCCGAGCTCGGCGTGCCCGCCGTGAACTACGGCCCCGGCAACCCGCTGCGGGCTCACGCCGACGATGAGCGTGTTGCGACGAGTGAGATTGTCGCCTGCGAGCAGGGGCTGAGGGCGTGGCTGACCGCTCGCTAGTTTCGGCAGGGCGCTCCGCCGTGCGCGGTGCGACTGCAGCCCTTCTTGCGCCAGAGCGTTGGTGGCTTGCGGTCATTGCCATCTTCGTGGCGTCGCGCGTCGTAACGACGTCGTTGTTGCTGTGGTTCGCCTCAATTCAGGGCCAGAACGCGTGGACGGGCCCGCACCCCGACTACTTCTCGTTTGCCAAGATCTGGGATGGTCACTGGTATTTCATCATCGCGCTCGCGGGATATCCGGCTGAACTGCCGGTGACGGAGTCCGGCCACGTCGGTGAGAACGCCTGGGCCTTCATGCCGGCGTATCCGGCTCTGGTGCGCATCGTGATGACGCTGACGACCCTCGACTTCGCGGTCGCGGGCGTGCTTGTTTCGGTCGCCTTCGCGCTCGGCGCTGCCCTCATGCTCTACCGGGTGATGCACCTCGTGCTACCCGCAGGCACGGCGCTCTTTGCGGTGTCCATCTTTTGTTTCGCGCCGCTCTCCGCCATCCTGCAGGTCTCGTACGCCGAATCCATGTACCTGTTCTTGCTGATGCTCGCGTTGTTCTTGCTCATGAAGCGTCAGTATTGGATGCTCGTGCCGGTGATCGCGGTCATGTCTGTCACCCGGCCAAGCGGGCTCGCCTTCGCGCTCGCGCTCGGACTGCACGTTGTCTATCGCTGGTGGATTCGTGGGCGCGAGGAGTTCCCAGTGCGCGAGAGAGTGGCGGCTGTCACCGCGACTCTCTTCAGCCTTGTCATGGGATTCGCGTGGCTGCTGATCGCGGCCGCCGTTACCGGATCGCTCACCGCCTACACCGATACCGAGCTCGCGTGGCGGGCAAGCTACGTGGGGTATGGCGAGCTGGTGCCGTTCGCGGCGTGGTTCCAAGGGGCAGCCTTCTGGGCCGAGTGGTGGCAGCTGCCACAGTGGCTGCTGACGGGAATGGTGATTCTGGGAGTGCTTGCCTTCTTCGGGTTCTTGTTCACGAAGCCTGCACGCCGTGTGGGGGTGGACCTGCGGCTGTGGGTGGCGAGCTATGCGCTCTACCTCCTAGCGGTGTTCTTTCCTCAGTCGAGCACGTTCCGCCTGCTCATGCCGCTATTCCCACTGGCCGGAGTGCTCGCGCTCCCGCAGTCGCGGTGGTACCGCGCCGCCCTGCTCGCGGCCTGTATCGCCGGGCAATGGGCGTGGATCCATTTGGCATGGTGGGTTGACGGCTACGACTGGACTCCGCCCTAAAGAGGTGCACACGGGGTGAACGATTCGACAGAGTTTCAGTATCGGCGGTTTTTGCTGGATAATAGAAACCAGTACCGATGAAAGGGGACTATCGATGGCAGCAATGAAGCCGAGGACCGGTGACGGACCAATGGAGGCTGTCAAAGAGGGTCGACTCATCGTCGTCCGGGTGCCTCTCGAAGGTGGCGGCCGTCTCGTCGTATCTGTAAACGATGAGGAAGCAAAAGAACTGCACGACGCTCTCGCGGGTGTAGTCGCTTCCGCCTAGAGCCTTCTCAGCCTTAATCGGCAGCTCACGCCACTGCGCACTCTTCTGAGTTTGCCACACGGGCAGAGCTTGTCGAAACAAGCACCGAACACGATCACTCGTGTTCGGTGCTTGTGTTTAACCCGTCGCCGCCGGGGCCGTGAGCTTGCTGTGACTAGTCAGCGGTGCTGGTCTCGAGCCACTCGCTGAGGTACTTCGCCGTTGCGCCGGGGCCGGCGGCCACCTCGCGGGGAGTGCCGGTGGCCACGATCGTGCCTCCCTGGTCGCCGCCGCTCGGACCGAGGTCAATGATCCAGTCGCTGGCGGCAATGGTGGCCAAATCGTGTTCGACAAGCACGACAGTGTTTCCGGCATCCACGAGGCGCTGCAACTGGGCGAGCAACAGCTCGGTGTCCGAGGGATGCAGCCCCGCCGTAGGCTCATCGAGCAGATACAGCGCATGGCCGCGGCGTGCGCGCTGCAATTCGGTCGCGAGTTTGATGCGCTGCGCTTCACCGCCACTCAGTTCAGTTGCGGGCTGGCCTAGCCGCAGGTAGCCAAGGCCGACATCGCGCAGCGTATCGAGGCTGCGCAGCGCTGAGGTGGATTCGGCGAAGAAGTCGGCGGCGGTGTTGACGGTCATGCCCAAGACGTCGGCGATTGTCTTGCCCAAGTAGGTGACTTCGAGTGTTTCGTCGTTGTAGCGCGCACCGTGGCAGGTGTGGCAGGGCGCATACGTGCCCGGCAGGAACAGAAGCTCGACCGAAACGAATCCTTCGCCTTGGCAGGTCTCGCAGCGACCACCGGCCACGTTGAACGAGAACCGGCTGGCCGTGTAGCCGCGCTTGTGGGCTTCGTCGGTGGCGGCAAAGAGCTTGCGTACGACATCGAACATGCCGGTGTAGGTGGCCAGGTTCGAGCGCGGGGTGCGGCCGATCGGGCGCTGATCGACGAGCACCAGACGGTCGAAAGAGTCGAGGCCGGCGGTGTCTTCGAGCGTGAGGTCGTGGCGCGGGTCATCCGCGTCTGCGGCGTCGCCTGCGTTATCCGCAGCGGCACCGAGCTGAGCGCGCACGGCTTCGGCGAGCACGTGGGTGACGAGGGTTGACTTGCCCGAGCCTGAGACGCCCGTGACCGCGGTCATGACGCCCAGCGGGAAGTCGACCGTGAGATCGCGGATGTTGTGCAGCGAGGCTTTCTTCAGCCGCACCCACGATTCCGGGGAGCGCACCTCGCGCGTCGGTCGCGACTCCTGCGGAAAGAGGTAGCGGCCGGTGACCGATTCGGGAACATCCTTGAGGCCGTCGACGGGGCCCGAGTACACGAGTTGCCCGCCGCCCTCGCCCGCACCGGGACCGATGTCGACGATCCAGTCAGCACGACGAATAACGTCGAGGTCGTGTTCCACCACGAAGAGAGAGTTGCCGGATGCCGTCAAACGGTCAAGAACCTTCAATAGCGGTGCGGCATCCGCCGGGTGCAATCCCGCCGAGGGCTCGTCGAGAACGTAGACGACCCCGAAGAGGCCGGAGCGCAGTTGGGTGGCGATGCGCAGGCGTTGCGCTTCGCCGGGGGAGAGCGTGGTGGAGTTGCGGCCGAGGCTGAGGTAGCCGAGCCCGAGGTCGAGCAGAACGTCAACGCGCGCAATCACATCGTCGCCGATGCGGTGGGCGACTTCGTTGCCTTCTGAGCCTTCACTTTCTGAGTCGGCACGTGCCATGCCTTCGCGCAGTCGATCCGCAAGGTCGGTCAGCGGAACGGCGTTGAGCTCCGCGATGCTGAGACCCGCGAAGGTGACCGAGAGGGCGTTCGCCTGCAGGCCGCTGCCGCCACACTCGGGGCACGTCATGCTCTGCACGAAGCGCAGCGCGCGCTCGCGCATCCGCTCGCTCTGAGACTGCGAGAGCACGTTCATGATGTGCTTGCGGGCGCTCCAGAACTTGCCGTTGTAGCCATGGTCGACGCGGCCTTCTTCGGGCTGGATGAAGACCGAGGGCTGCTCTTCGGTGTACAGCAGCCAGTCGCGATCTTTTTGACTGAGGGCGTGCCAGGGCGCGCGGGTGTCGATGCCGAGGCCGTTGACGATGCTCTTGAGGTTTGCGCCCTGCCACGCTCCCGGCCACGCGGCGATAGCGCCATCGCGAATCGAGAGCGACGCGTCGGGCACAAGGAGATCTTCAGTTACGTCGTGAACAACGCCAAGGCCGTGACAGCGCGGGCACGCCCCGGTCGCCGTGTTCGGCGAGAAGGCTTCCGCCGAGAGGTGAGTAACACCGGCGGGATATGTGCCGGCACGGGAATACAGCATGCGCAGCAGGTTCGAGAGCGTCGTGATCGTGCCGACGCTCGAGCGCGAACTGGGCGCTCCGCGGCGCTGCTGAAGCGCAACCGCAGGGGGAAGACCCGTGATGTCGGTGACATCTGGAGCGCCAACCTGGTTGAGCAGACGGCGAGCGTAGGGCGCCACTGACTCGAAGTAGCGGCGCTGAGCCTCGGCGTACAGGGTGCCGAAAGCGAGCGACGACTTTCCCGAACCGGAGATGCCCGTGAATGCGACCATGCAATCCCGGGGAACATCGAGATCGATGTTGGCGAGGTTATTCTCGCGGGCCCCTCGAACACGAACCCAGCCGTCACGATCGTTGCTAGTCATGGATGCTCCGTTCTCACGGCCTGCGGAGATCCAGATTCCTCAGCAGCGCGCGCTCAGTCGTGTTCGTCGAGGGATGGCGGTTCATCCACCCTACGGACAGAACTCTGAACGCCCGGTGAGCGTTCGCTGAGCGCGTTAGTCGCTGAGCTTGGTGAGCTGCAGAAGCCCGTCGCCGACGGGGATGAGCGAACTAATCACTGCCTCCGACTGCGCGATCTCCTTCAAGAGCGTGCGGAAATTACTGACCGTCGAGTCGCGCTGAGCAGGGTCGGCGACGCGGTCGCGCCACAGAGCATGAGCAACCGCTACGACACCGCCGGGGCGAACGAGGCGAAGGCCGTGTTCGACGTACTCGATGACCGACTGAGGGTCGGCATCAATAAAGACGAGGTCGTAGCTCGACTCGTTCATACGTGGCAGAACTTCGGCAGCCTTGCCACCGATCTGACGTACGCGATTCGACTGGATGCCGGCATCCGCGAACACGGCGCGAGCAACCTGCTGGTGGTCTATCTCGGAGTCGATCGTCGTGAGCAGTGCGCCGGGGCTGCCGGCGAGCATCCAGAGCCCACTGATGCCGACACCGGTGCCGACCTCGATGATGCTCTTGGCGCCCGTGGCCGCAGCGAGCAAGGCCAGCTGAGCGCCGACAGCGGGGCTGACCGCTTCGATGCCCAACTCGCTGGAATGCACGCGCGCCGCAGCGATCTCTGGGCGTTCGACAACGAACTCCTCGGCGTACTTCCAACTCAACTGCTTGTCTGACACATTGCTCCTATCGCTGTGTCAACTGTAGACGGCGTAGCCGCTAGCGCAGGTAAGCTAAACGGGTGTCCTTCGGTCTCACATTCGACAAACTGCTGATCATTGGGATCATCGCTGTCTTTTTGCTGGGCCCCGACCGTTTGCCCTACTACGCGTCGCAGCTCGCCCGCCTCGTCCGCTCGCTGCGCGACATGGCCAACGGCGCCAAAGATCGCATGCGCGAAGAGATGGGCCCCGACTTCGACGACATCGACTGGAAGCAGCTTGACCCGCGCCAGTACGACCCGCGTCGCATCATCCGCGACGCCCTGCTCGAAGAGGAAACGCCTCCCGTGAAGGTGCGTCCTCCGCGGTCTGCCGCGTATGCGGAACGTCAGGCGGCGCTCGCTGAACGGCAATCGCAACTCAAAGCAGAACTGAAGGCGGGCGAACGCGCCCCCTTCGATAACGAAGCGACGTAGCGCGCTCGCGCCAGCCCTCGCACACCACCGTCCTAGCGGCGGCGCAGCACCTTCAACACGGTCAACAGTGTGACCATGAGACCCGCCATCGCGGCGAACTCAGCACCGGAGCGTGGCAACTGCAGAATGCCGTTCGACTGCGACACCGTGCGCGATTGCACGAAGCGCAGGATGCCCTCGGGCCCGTTGCGGCGTCCTAGCCCGGAGTGCTTCATGCCGCCCATCGGCGCATCGACGCTCGAGAAGCTGCCGCGGTAGCCCTCGTTGATGTTGACGCTGCCGGCATCCAAGCGATCGGCGAGACGGCGAGCGTGGGCGATGGAGCCACTGAAGATCGAGGCGTTCAGGCCGAACTCCGTGTCGTTGGCGCGGTTGATAGCATCCGTGTCGCTGTCGACTGAGGTGATTGCCACCACGGGGCCGAACGTTTCGTTAGCGAAGCACTCCATTTCAGCGGTGACTCCCGTGAGAACGGTGGGCGCGTAAAAGTAGGGGCCGAGATCGGGCCGGGGAATTCCGCCGGCGACCACGGTCGCGCCCTTTGTAACGGCATCTTCCACGTGGGCCTGAACGCGCTCAAGTTGAGCCTGCGACGTGAGTGAACCCACATCACCCGAGTAGTCGAGCGCAGAAGTCTGCGCAAGAGCTTTTACACGCTCAGCGAAAGCGCGAGTGAATTCGGCCTCGATCGACTTGTGCACGTAGATACGCTCGATCGAAACGCACAACTGCCCCATGGAGGCGAAGCAGGCGTAGACGGCATCCTCTGCGGCTTGGATGGGATCGGCATCGCCCAAAACGAGCAGCGGGTTCTTGCCTCCGAGCTCGAGCGATGCACCGATGAGGCGCCCGGCGGCACGCTTGCCGACCTTGGTGCCCGTGGGCGTCGATCCGGTGAAGCAGATGTAGTCGGCGGCATCAACAACGGCGTTGCCGACCTGGCTACCGGGGCCTGCCAGAATCGGCCAAACAGCGGCGGGAACTCCGGCATCAATGTAAGCCTCGCGGGTGGCGAGCATCGAGAGCGCGCCCTGATTGTCGATCTTCTGGATGACGGCACTGCCGGCGGCCAACGCAGGAACGATATCCATGGCCCCGAGAGCAATCGGGTAGTTCCACGGCGTGACAACACCGATGAGTTGCTTGGGGGAGTAGCTCACCCGCGTCGACATGAGCAGCGGAATGCCCGCGCGGCGACGCTTGGTCGCCAACACGCGCTCGGCCGAGATGGCGTAGTACCGCGTGATCGAGGCCGCTTGAAAAATTTCTTCGAAGGCCTGGCCGCGAGTCTTTCCCGACTCCGTCTGCAGCAGGTCGAGCAACTCTTCTTGACGCTCCAACAGCAGGTCGTGGGCACGCAGCAGAACGCGGCGCCGGTAGGCGAAGCCGGCGTTGCGCCAAGCGCGCTGAGCGGTGCGAGCGGATGCCGCGGCATCCCGAACATCGCGGGTCGAACTCTGCGGCAACTCGTGCAGGGGTTGGCCGCTGAACGGTGCAATCACGGTGGCGGTGTCGGAGGTGGTGCACCGCAACTGGGCGACAATAGTGTCGCGGCGACGCGACCCGATCAGTGAAGCAACTGTGTGAGGCGACATGTCTCAACACTACGGCTGAGCACCACAAATTCGGCTGTGCAAAGCACTAGGCTCACAAAGATGACGACCGCAGCGCCGCGAGCTCTGACCCGATCCACGATCGCCACCTACGCCATTGGTTCTCTTGGCACAGGAGGCTTTGGTGCCCTGCCGGGTCTCGTGCTCGTCTATTACCTCACCGACACCCTGGGCATTGCCGCCCTCGCGGCCGGAATTCTGGTGACCGCCGCCAAGGTGTGGGACGTGATCATCGATCCCGTGATCGGCGCTCGCAGCGACCGCAGCCTGGCCCACCGCGGCACGCGACGACCGGTGATGCTGCTCGGTGCCATCCTTCTGCCGATACTGTTCGTGGTGACCTTTGCGGTACCCGCCGGCATCGGCCCGCTTGCGTCAGGCATCTGGGTCTTCATTGCCTTCGTGGCCACGGCCACCGCGTTCAGCCTGTTTCAAGTGCCGTACATCGCGCTGCCCGCCGAACTGACTCGCAGTTACGACGAACGCACGCGCCTCCTGGCCGTTCGCGTGGTCGTGCTCACGGTGGCAATTCTGCTGTTCGGTGCCGGTGCCCCCGAGATTCGTGATGCCTTTGCGGATGAACGGCTCGGCTATCTCGTGATGGCACTCTCCGCGGCAGCGCTTATGGGCATCTCGCTCGTGATCTCTTCGTTCTCAGCGCCCCGCGGACTTAGTGCTGTGGCCCCGGCCGTGTCGATTGCGCAAACCTACCGCGCCGGTATCGCGGCGCTCAAGCGCAGCCAACCCTTCCGGGCGTTGCTGTTGACCTTCCTGCTGCAGGGGCTCGCCACGGGCGTCATGCTCGCGGGCGCGCAGTATGTCGCGACGTGGGTGCTCGGCACCGGAGTCGCGATTCTGTTTGTCTCGCTCATCGGCCCCGCTCTGCTCTTTGCTCCCGTGTGGGCTGCGATCTCGCGCCGTATCGGCAAAGAGCGCGCCTTCGTGTGGGCCTCGGCCTGCTACGGCGTGGGTGCGTTGCTGATCGTTCCGCAACTGTGGGCACCCGGCGTCTGGATCTATGCGCCCGTCGCGCTCGCCGGAGCGGGCTACGCCGGTATGCAAGCCCTGCCGATGTCGATGCTGCCCGACGTGATCTCCCACGATTCGCGCCGCCACAAGATTGCCTCTGCTGGCACCTTCGGTGGAGTGTGGACCGCGGGTGAAACTACCGGAATGGCACTCGGTGCCACGGTGCTCACGACCGTGCTTGCGGCATCCGGTTACCTCGAATCGGTGGCCAACCAGACGGTGACCCAGCCCGACTCGGCCATCGCCGGAATCATCATCAGCTTCAGCATCGTGCCCGCCGTGATCATCGGTCTTTCGTTGCTGAGCTTCAGGCGCTACCCGCTGCGTCGCCACCACATTGATGAGGCTGACAGCGACGAGGCCGACTCTGCCGCTACACCCGCCACCACCCCGCACCCCACCAGTGGCCTCACCACCACTGCGAACGATCAGGAGACCCGATGAAGTTCGACCACCAGCCCGCCGATATTCTCGAACGCCTTTCTGCACTGCGCGAAGCGGATGCTCCCACTCACGGTGGGCGCGTGCTCTCGTATGTCTACGACTCCGGCCTTGCCGAACTTGATGAGCTCGCCGCCAGCGCCATCCGTGCCGTGCAGCCCGTGAATGGGCTCGACCCCACGACGTTCACGTCGGTTGCCGTCATGGAACGCGAAGTGCTCGGCTTTGCTCGCGACCTGCTGGGCGGCGATGAGGATGTCGTCGGCACCGTCACGACCGGCGGCACCGAAAGCTGCCTGCTGGCCGTGAAAACGGCGCGCGACGTGTGGCGCGGTTCTGGCTCGTCGGCGCGCACGGGCACGCCGCGACTCTTGGCACCGGTGACTGTTCATGCGGCGTTTCAGAAGGCTGCGCACTACTTCGGGCTCGAACTGGATCTCGTACCGGTCGGCCTCGGCGGTGACGTCGCCGCGAGCGACCTGATTGCGCGCATGGGCGACGATGTCGCTCTCGTGGTGGTGTCGGCTCCGAGCTATGCGCACGCCGCGATGGACCCTGTCGTAGAGGTCGCGGCGGCGGCAGCCGAGCACGGAATCGCCTGTCACGTTGATGCCTGCATCGGCGGCTGGGTGCTTCCCTTTTGGGAGGGCGTCGAGCCGTGGAACTTTGAAGTGCCGGGCGTCACGAGCATCAGCGCCGACCTGCACAAGTTCGGATACTCGCCCAAGGGCGCGTCGGTGATTGTGCAGCGCGGTCGCGACCGTCAGCGCGCGCAGTACTTCGCGACGACGCAGTGGCCGGGCTACCCGATTGTGAACCCAACAATTCTGGGCTCGAAGTCGGCGGGTCCTTTGGCGGCAGCGTGGGCGATCATCCACGCGCTCGGAACAAATGGGCTTGCTGAGCTCTCGCAGTCGTGCGCTCGCTCCACGCGGTCGCTGCGCGATGTCATCGGTGGCATCGAGGGCTTGCGCGTTGTCGGTAACCCCGTTGGCCCCCTGCTCGCAATCGCGACGGATGAGTCTATCGCTCCCGAGCGCCGCGTCGACGCGCATCACTGGGCCGACCAGGTGCGCGAGCATGGCTTCCTGTTGCAGCTTCAGCCGTCTCTCGTGCAGAGCGATGGCAGCGTGCTGCCCGCAACGACGCACCTCACCATCACGCCGGTGACCGCCAACGTGCTCGACGAGCTTAGCGCCGCACTCGTGGCGGCAGCCGACGAGGTGCGCGGCGTCGCTCCCATCTCGGCCGAGGCTCTGCTCGCTACGTTGCCCACTGAGACTCTTGCCGCCTTAGGAGACCCGGATGCCGCTCCGCTCGATTCCGCGACCGCTGCGGGCCTTCTGGGCGCGCTGGGCCTCGGTGCCGCCACCGAGGGGCTCCCCGAGCGTATGGCTCCGCTGCTGGCTCTCATTGCCGCGATGCCGGCCCCGCTCACGGAACGTTTGCTCATCGAACTGCTCGCGCGCCTGATCGAGCCGGAGGCGTAGAGAAGGCTGATGGCGGAGCCTCTCGCAATCGATGAGCGCACATCTCTGCTGCGCTCCTTGGCGGCGGAGATCTGCGCCCTCCCGCTCGGCCGCTCTCTGGTGGCGATTGACGGGGTCGACGGCAGCGGCAAATCGACGTTCGCGAATGATCTTGCCGCGGCCATCCTCGACGTGCCCGTCATCGTCATTCATGTCGACGACTTTCTGAATCTTCAGGAGGTTCGTCATCGCCGAGGTCGTGACTCGGCGGAAGGTTTCTGGCTCGACAGCTACGACTACGAGGCGCTGCAACGCGACGTGCTCGTGCCCTTGAGTCGAGGCGGAGGCGGAAGCTATCGCACTGCGGCAACCGATTATCGGCGCGATACCGCTGTGAGGCCTGCGCTCTGCAGTGCACCCGAGCGCGCCATCGTTCTGGTGGAGGGCATGTTTCTTCACCGCGACGAGCTGCTCGGTACTTGGGACTACTCGCTGTTTCTTGATGTGCCTTTCGCCGAGACTGCACGTCGAATGGCGGTCCGAGATGGCAGTAATCCCGACCCCGAACACCCGTCGATGCAGCGCTACGTCGGTGGGCAGCGTCTTTATTTCGGAGCTGCCCAGCCGTGGGGGCGCGCGACACGAGTCATCGACAACGCCAATCCGAACGAGCCGCGAATCGTGACGGCAGATGCGGCGGCCCGCGACTAGCCGAGAACGGCGGGCCGCGTCATCCACACGTCATGGTCGTCGCTGTCGTAGGGCACGAAGCCGTGGCGTTCGTAGAGGCGGATGGCGGGGCTGCCCTGCAGCACCATAAGGCGGAACGGGCGCGCATCCGGTCGGCTGAGAGCGTCGGCGAGCACGCGTGTGCCAACGCCGTGACCGTGCAGGTGGGCGGGTAAATAGAAGTGCTCGATCCAGCGCGCATCGGGTTCGTGGCGCACGGTAATGGAGCCGACATCCGCGCCGTCGACACGAATGATTTGGGTGTTGCTCGCGACAAACGCCTTACTCATCCACTGGCGCACGCGCACGGGGTCGAACAGCCCATGACGTTCGAGATCATCACGCAGTACGACGGCGCGCAGCTCAAGCAACCAGTCGAGGTCGGCGTCGGTGCTGGGGCGCAGGGAGAAGTCCACTTCGGAATTCTAAGCCGGTCGAAGGCGGCGAGCGGATGCTGCGCTTACGCCGAGTGCTCGGCTTACGCCGTGTGCTGTGCTTACGCCGTATGTTCGCGCTCGAAGCGCTGGGCTTCATCCACGAGCGCTTTGACGACCGCGCGCACCGACGGCCGCTCGGCGCGGTCGGGACGCAGCAATGCCGAGATGAGGCGCGATGAGGGCACGCCCTTGAGGGGGCGAGTGATGAGGCCGTTCTCGCGGTCGCGCGTCGTGAAGCGCGGCAGGATGGCGATGCCGTGGCCAGCCGCCACCACCGCTTCGACGATGCTGTTGTCGGTCAGGCGCTGGGCGACGTTGGCTGGCGCGCCATTGGCGGCCTCGATGCGGCGCAGGATGCGGTCGAACGGCAACCCGGGCGGCACCCCGATCCACGTCTCGTCGATGAGGTCAGCCGGAGTGAGGGCGGCTTTGCGGCCAAGGGGATGATCCTCAGGCAGCGCGACATCGAGAGACTCGCGCATGAGAGGAACGACGGCGAGCCCGCGCTCGGTCCAGGAGGGCAGCACGTGCGGAGAGTCGGAGACCACAATGTCGAAATCAGCGGTGAGGTTGGCAACATCCTCAAGCACGGAGTCTTGGTCGTTGCAGTGCAGCTTGAGGCCCGCGAGACGATTGATCGAATGGAAAAGACCGGGCAGCAACATCTCGCCGCCCGTGGGAAAGATCGTCATCGTGACCTCACCGCGCGGCGACTCGCGAAAATCGTTCCAGAGCGCTTCGGCCTTCTCAATTGCCGTGGCGACATCGGCCGCGGTCTGGGCGAGTGCGCGCCCAGCAGAGGTCAGCACGATGCCACGGCCGACCCGCTCGGTGAGGGGGATGCCAGCTTCGCGTTCCAAGATTTTGAGCTGCTGAGAAACCGCGGATGGCGTACGCATCGTGGCCTTGGCGACAGCCGTGATGCTGCCGCGGTCAGCCAATTCGCGCAGCAGTTCGAGGCGCCGTATCTCCATGTAGCTAGCCTACAAGGTTAGATAAGAAAGATCATCTTGTTCTAAAAGGTTGCCGAAGGTCAGAATATAGACATGAACTTCGAACTGATCATCATTGGGGCACTGTCCGCATTCGGCATCATCGCTACCCTGCGCGCCGTAGCAACCGACGGATACCGTCGCATCCCCACCCGTCGCTACAACACCATGCCGTAGCCAACCGCCAGCCGGTTTACGCAACACCACAGCATTTCTGCTGTGGTGTTTTTGCGTTAACGGCGTGCTGACGGGTGCGCCACTAGTGCGCGCTCCGGGCGACGTTGGTGCGCAGCTAGCGCGGGCTGAGGCCGAGCTTGCGGCCGGCAACGCTGCGCTTGTGCGAACGGAGAGTTGCGGCAAGAGCCGTGATGGCCTGCGCGGCAGGATCCGCGGGGGCCGCGATCACGACGGGAACCCCGGCGTCGCCGCCCTCGCGCAGAGCAATACTGAGCGGAATCGAGGCCAGCACCGAGACGGGCTCGTCTGGCGTGGAGAGCTTGGCTGCGGCATCCGCCCCACCACCGGAACCAAAGAGTTCGAGCACGCTGCCGTCAGGCTGGGGGAGACCCGCCATGTTTTCGATGACGCCGATCACGCGCTGACCGGTTTGGCGTGCAACAAGACCGCTGCGTTCAGCAACGTCAGCAGCAGCAGACTGCGGGGTCGTGACGACCACCACATCGGAGTGCGGCAGCAGCTGGCCGAGCGAGATTGCGACATCGCCGGTTCCCGGCGGAAGGTCAAGCAGCAGCACATCGAGGTCGCCGAAAAACACATCGGTCAAGAATTGCTGAATCGTGCGGTGCAGCATGGGCCCGCGCCAGGAGACCGCCGTGTTGTCTTCGACAAACATGCCGATCGAGATGACTTTCACGTCGTAGGCCACCGGCGGCAGAATCATTTCGCCCACCTGCGTGGGCTTCGCGCCGTGCAGCCCCAGCAGGCCGGGAATGGAGAAACCGAACACGTCGGCGTCAATCACTCCGACGCGCAACCCGCTCTGGGCGAGCGAAACAGCCAAGTTTGCGGTGAGGCTCGATTTGCCGACCCCGCCCTTGCCGCTCGTCACGGCCACAATCTGAGTGAGCGAATCGGGCCCGAACTGCATCGTCTTCGGCTTGCCCTTGCGCAGCTTCTCGGTGAGCGCCTCGCGTTGCGCCCGCGTCATCACCGATACGTCAACGGTCACCGCCGTGATGCCGGCCACACGCTCGGTAGCCTCACGCACATCACGTTCGATGGAGGTCGCGGCCGGGCATCCGACAATCGTCAAGGTCAAGCCCACGGATGCCGCACCAGCGTCGTCAACAGAGACGCCCGAAATCATGTCGAGCTCGGTGACGGGACGACGAATCTCGGGGTCAATCACCGAGGCGAGGGAAGTGAGAACCGCGGCTTCGAGCTCAGCGTTCACGCTTCTCCGCGTCCTTGGTCTCGTCGTCTTTCTCGAGTTCTTCGAGCAGCGAGCGCAGTTCAGAACGAATGAAGTCTTTGCTCGCCAAGTCGGTCATCGCGAGGCGAAGCGCAACGACTTCGCGCGCCAAGTACTCGGTGTCGTTGAGGTTGCGCTCGGCACGCTGACGATCTTGCTCGATCTGCACGCGGTCGCGGTCATCCTGACGGTTCTGCGCCAGCAGGATCATCGGGGCAGCGTAGGAGGCCTGCAGCGAGAGGATGAGCGTCAGCAGGGTGAAGTTGGTGGCGCGCGGGTCGAATTGTGCTTCGAAAGGAGCGCTCGTGTTGTAAATCAGCCAGACCCCTACGAAAGCGGAGAGTCCGACAAGAAACCAGGGGGTTCCCATACCGCGCGCGAACGCTTCGGAATAGCGGCCCATGCGGTCGCGGCTCTCGAACATACCGAAACCGGTACGTAGCCCCTTCGGGCTGTCGAGCCGTGCCTCATTGCGCTGAGACCGTGGAGTACGTCGTTTAGCGAATGCCACGTGTTGACCTCCCTGCGCGAATTTCTTGCTGCTGAACGATAGTCAGCGGTCGAGTTGATGTGTCGTCGAAACTGGCCGATTCATCGGTAGTGCTTCGCCAGTCGTCGGGAAGAAGATGGTCGAGCACGTCGTCAATGGTCACCACCCCGAGCAATCGATGGTTGTCATCGACAACCGGCACAGAAACGAGGTCGTAGCTCGCCAGAATGCGCGAGACTTCGGCTGCCGTCGTGGACGAGCGCACCGGCTCAAGCGACTGATCGATGAGGGCGCCGAGGCGTTCGTTGGGCGGGTAGCGCAGCATCCGTTGGAAGTGCACCATGCCCAGCAGCCGCCCGGTCGGCGGCTCATAGGGCGGCAGAGTGACGCAAATGGCAGCGCCCAAGGCGGGGGCAAGCTCGTGGCGACGGATGAGCGCGAGACCCTCAGCGACGGTCGCGTCGGCCGACACGATGATCGGCTCGGTCGTCATGAGTCCACCCGCCGTATCGGGGGCGTAGCTGAGCAAGAAGCGCACATCTTCGGCTTCTTCCGGCTCCATGAGGTCGAGCAGTGTCTCACCGCGCTCGTCGGTGAGATGAGCGATGAGGTCGGCCGCGTCATCCGGCTGCATCTCATCGAGTACATCAGCGGCCCGGTCATCATCCAGCTTGTTGAGCAGCGCTACCTGCTCGTCTTCGGGCATCTCCTCAAGCACGTCAGCCAGACGATCATCGGAAAGTTCGCCGGCGACCTCCATCATGCGCTGTTCGGGCAGTTCGAGCATCGCGTTGGCGAGGTCCGCCGGAAGAAGGTCGGAAAAGCTGGCAACAAGTTGAGTTGCCGACTGCGCTTCACCCTTGTGCTGGTCGTGCTTGATCTCGTCCCAGTTGGCAAAGTCCGTTGGTCCCTTGGCGAAGAGCGGCGCGCCGCTAGCCTTGGGGCGACGGAGGAACAACTGGCTGATCTCCCACTCGCCGAGATCAACTTCTTCAATAGCAACGTCTTCGATTTGCGCTGCGCCGGAACCGTCGCGTAGTCCAACGCGACGACCAAGCAGCTCAGCCATCACGCGGATTTCACCACCGCGCTGCTCAAAACGGCGCAAATTGAGAACGCCAGTCGTAATGATCTGCCCGGAGCCGATGCTCGTCACGCGACCGATCGAGAGGAAAACATGGCGTTTACCGGGGATTTCAGCAATCATTCCCACAACACGAGGGCTGGCGTCGGCCCGCTCCACAACGAGCACATCGCGCACTTTACCCACGCGGTCGCCATTGGGGTCGAAGACAGAGCAGCCCACCAATCGGGCGACGAATACTCTTGAGGTGCTCACAACTAAAACCCTACCCCTGCATGGGACAATGAACTGATGAGTAATTTCAGTGGATTCTCCCGCCGTGCCCCTCTGCAGCCGAGTGTGCCGCGCGGTGACGTGCTCGCAAGCTTCGAGAGCTACACCGATGCCCAAGCCGCCATCAACAAGCTGGCCAAGGCAGAGTTCGATGTTGCTGGCATCGCGATCGTCGGTCGCGACCTCACCACCGTAGAGGTAGTCACTGCGCGATTGAGCTACGGCCGTGCTGCCCTTGCCGGGGCCAGCACCGGTGCCTGGCTCGGACTCTTCTTCGGGCTCATCTCCACGATCATCTCTCCCATCACGGCACAGCAAGTTGGAATCTTCTTTGCCGCCATCGTCGCTGGCGCGGGAATCGGAATGATCTTCGGCGTCGTGAACTACTCAATCACACGCAAACGCCGCGACTACGCTGCGACGTCCCAGCTGCTAGCCGAGCGCTACGACGTGATCATTTCACCGAACCTCACCGCCAAGGCTCAGACCATTCTTGGGCTGCCCGCAGCCGGGATGCCCGGAGTGCACGCCGCCCCGCACGTACCAACACCCTCTGGTGCGCCTACCGGTGAACCGGCCGCGACACCCACACCGGAAGCCCCGGTCGACGGCAACGGCGATGACGCGCCCAAGGCCTAAATCAGGCCTCCACAACTAAGAGCGGGCGATCCACGCTTCTACGGCATCCGCCGTGCGCGGGATGTTGACCGACAGGTTCTCAGCGCCATCTTGGGTGACGAGAATGTCGTCCTCGATGCGCACGCCAATGCCGCGGTACTCCTCGGGCACGGTGATGTCGTCGGGCTGGAAGTACAGGCCGGGCTCGATCGTGAAGACCATGCCGGGCTCAAGAACTCCGTCGAGATACATGTCGCGGCGGGCTGCGGCGCAGTCGTGAACGTCGATACCCAAGTGGTGGCTTGTGCCGTGCACCATGTAGCGGCGGTGGAACTGCTTGTCAGGCTCCAGCGACTCTTCAGCTGACACGGGCAGAAGGCCCCACTCGGCGGTCTTCTCGGCAATGACGCGCATTGCTTCAGCGTGGATGTCGCGGAACTTAATTCCGGGGCGCACGATCGCGAAGGCAGCATCCGCCGCTTCGAGCACGGCGTCATAGACGCGACGCTGCACCTCGGTGAACGTGCCGCTGATGGGCAGGGTGCGGGTGATGTCGGCGGTGTAGTAGCTATCGAGCTCGATACCGGCATCGATGAGGATGAGGTCGCCCGGCTTCACGGGGCCGTCGTTGCGAGTCCAGTGCAGCACGCACGCGTGAGGGCCGGAGGCAGCGATCGTGTCGTAGCCGACAGTGTTTCCTTCGGCGCGAGCACGACGGTTGAACGTGCCCTCCACGAGGCGCTCACCACGGCGGTGCTCGATGATGGTGGGCAGATCCGCGACAACATCGTTGAAGCCCATCTGGGTGGCGTCAACGGCGGCACGCATCTCGGCGACCTCGTAGGAGTCCTTGACGAGACGCAGCTCGCTGAGGTCGCGGCTGAGCTCGTCGTCGCCATCGTGCTCGAGCGCTTCGGAGTCAGCGGCAAGCAAGCGGCGGCCATCGACCTGGTCGGTGACATCGCGGTCGGCGTCGCGCACGATCAGCGTGGTGGCGTCAACGCGGTCGAGTACGGCGTCGAACTCGGCCAGCGGCAGGGTCGCAACACCGAGATCGGTGGCGACGTTGGCGAGCGACGGGCGCGGGCCAGTCCAGAACTCTCCGACATCCGGGTTCGCGTAGAACTCGCTCGTGTCGCGGCCAGCGGCCGGACGGAAGTAGAGGGTGGCGTCGTGGCCATCAGCCGTGGGCTCCATCACGAGAACGCTGCCGGAGACAACATCCGAACCCCAGCCGGTGACGTGCGCGAACGTGGAGTGCGCGCGGAACGGGTAGTCGGTGTCGTTCGAGCGCACCTTGGCCGAACCCGCGGGAATAATCAGGCGCTGGCCCTGATGAAGCTGCGAGAGGCGCTCGCGGCGGGCAGCAGCGAAGGCGGCCTGCTCGCGGGGAACAACCTCAGCGTCAACCCGCTCAGCCCATCCCGTAGAGATGTAATCAGAGAAGCCCGAAGACTGGGGCGTCGTGGAACGGTTGGAGGTCGCGCGGGGGCTGGGTGCCGAAGAATCTGCCATACCTCTAGTGTCTCCCTTCGCGCGGTAAAACGCACTATCGAAAGGGCCCCTCACTGTTCGCAGCATGCTGCGGATGCGGGGAGCGAGGCTGGATGCTTACTGTGCAGGGGAGAGCATGGCGAGCACCGGTCGGTGGTCGCTGCCGAAACCGTCGTGAGACTCGATGACGCGCATCCCCGTGGTCGTCCACTCGCTTGTGCTCATGACGTGGTCGATCGGGGCACCCAGCAGCGAGGGCAACTGGGTCGGCCAGGTGCCGATTGCGGCGTTGTCGGTGATCGAGGCGGCATCCGTGCAACTGCCGAGAGCAAACTCAGCACCGTCGGTCAGCGACGCGTAGTGATCGAGGGTCGAGTTGAAGTCGCCGGCGAGGATGACGTTGGTGCCGCGGCACTGTTCAGCAAGCCAGTCCAGGTCGGTTCGCCAGTTCGTCATCTCGCCGCGCACGGGAGCAACCGCGTGCACGGCGACGATCGTGGGCATCGAGGGGTCTTGAGGGGTCGCGACGAGGCTCGGCAGAGTGGAGGTCGTGCGTGTCTGCACATCGACGTCATATTCGCCGAGGTCGACACTGATCAACACGGTCGTCGAACGCGACTTGGAGACCTGATCGTAGGCAAGCGTGTGCACCCACATGGGGTGGTCGGCGGCGGCCATCAACTGCGCCACCTCGAAGCCCATCTCGCGAGTTGTTTCGGGCAGCGTAACAATATCGGCGTCGTTCTCTAGCGCGAGATCAGCGATCGCGGAAGCTCCGGGAGCATCACCGAGAGTGTTCCACGACAGCACCGTCACATCGCCGTCGGCTTTCGTCTCGAAACCGGGGCTACCGAAACCACGCGTCGACAGCACCACGAGAGACAGCGCACTGAACACGAGACCGATCACCGCGAGGGATGCCGCAAAGCGGTGCATCCGTGCCGACAAGAGAGCAATGAGCGTCAACGCCAACACGGCAACGAAGGCAGCGGCGGCACTCAACCCGCGCAGCGAGACCACCTGGGCAATGCCCACCGTCTGTTCGAGAGAGAACAGCTGAGGCCAAGCCGCGACAATAAGGGCGGCAGCAGTGGCGAGTATAAAGATCGCCGCGAGAAAGCGTTGAATCATAGCGACCTGAGCCTAGAGCAATAGGCTTGCATAATGCTCAACACCCCGATCGACCTGCACACTCACAGTGCCGTGTCTGACGGTACCGAAACTCCCACTCAGCTGATTCGTTCCGCGGCTCGAGCGGGGCTCGCGACGGTAGCGCTCACCGACCACGACTCCACCGCTGGCTGGCAGGAAGCCATTTCTGCGGCATCCGCAGCTGGCATCAATGTCATTCCGGGTATGGAGCTGAGCACCAACTTTGGCCCCGCGAGCGTTCACGTGCTCGCGTACCTCTTCGACCCGCTCGACCGCACGATCGTCACCGAGACGGCGCGCATCCGCGATGGCCGGCTGCGGCGGGCAGAACGCATCGTTGAGAAAATTGCCCTCGACTACGACCTGACGTGGGATGACGTACTCGCCGAATCGTCGGACGGCACGACTCTGGGTCGTCCGCACATTGCCGACGCGCTCGTGCGCAAGGGACACGTCGCCAATCGCAGCGCCGCGTTCGAGAGCATCCTGCACTGGCAGGGCGGGTATTACGAGAAGTACTACGCACCCAGCCCGCTTGAAGGGGTGAAGATGATCGTCGCTGCTGGGGGAGTGCCCGTGCTTGCGCATCCGGCCGCTCACGGAAAATATCGGCCGATGGATGACGCGGTGATCCGCGAGCTCGTGGACCACGGCCTCTTCGGGCTTGAGGTTCACCACCGCGACAACACCGAAGAAGGCAAAGCCTGGCTGATGACGGTCGTCAAAAAATTCGGACTCGAAATCACCGGCTCAAGCGACTACCACGGCGAAGGAAAGCCCAACCGGCTCGCGGAAAACACCACGGCCCCCGAAGTGCTCGAAAAGCTCATCGCGCGCGCCACCGGATCTCACCCATTTATTGCCGGCGCAAACCCCGCCCAAGAGGAGACCTCATGACTACCAACGCCGAACAGTGGAACGCCCTGACTCCCGAACTGCTCCGCAGCCGGGGAAGCAACAAGTGGACCGCGCCCGAAGGGGAACTGCTGTGTGCCGGCGTTGCCGAAATGGATTACGGCACCGCGCCCGCCGTGCTCGAGGAGTGGGCCGCGATTGCTGAGCGCTTCGGCTTCGGCTACCCCGACGACTCGGTCGCCCTCGAAATGAACGCGGCAACGGCGAAGTGGCACCGCGAGCAGTACGGCTGGGAGCTGGATGCCACCGACGTGCACCCTCTGCCCGACGTGCTCAAGGGTCTCGAACTGGCGATCACGAAGTTCAGCAAGCCCGGCGCTGCGGTCATCGTGCCGACTCCCGCCTACATGCCTTTCTTGGCGGTGCCGAAGGACTTCGGCCGTGAAGTCATCGAGTCGCCGATGCGGCGTGGCGAGGACGGCAGCTTTGCGCTCGACCTCGACGACATTGCTCGCCACTTCGCTGACGGCGCCAACCTGCTGATTCTCGCCAACCCCGGTAACCCCACGGGCAAGGTGTACTCGCGTGATGAACTCGTGGCGCTCGCCGACGTGGCTGACGCTCACGGTGCGCGCGTCTTCAGCGACGAGATTCACTCGCCTCTCGCGCTCTTTGGCAACAAACACGTGCCTTTGGCGAGCGTGTCGGATGCCGGTGCGCGTGCCGCGATCACCGCCACCAGCACGTCCAAGGCTTTCAATCTGCCCGGGCTCAAGTGTGCGCAGATCATCCTCAGTAACGACGCCGACCGCGCACAGTGGGAGTCGCTGAGCTGGCTTGCCACGCACGGCGCCAGCACGCCAGGCATGAAGCTGAATACGGCCGCCTACCTTCGCGGTGAGCCGTGGCTGCGTGAAGTGCGCGAGTACATCGAGGGCAATATCGAGTTCGCCCGGGCAGCGCTCGCCGAGCACCTGCCCAAGGCTCGCATGGCTCCCATGCAGGGCACCTACTTGGCGTGGCTTGACTTGCGTGCCTACTCCGACGAGCCCGAACTTTCCGAGATGTTGGCCGAGAAGGCGGGCATCCGGGTTAATGGAGGTGTGGGCTATGGCGCAGTTGGCGCCGGCCACATTCGCGTGAACCTGGCGACCTCGCGCCCCATTCTCGAACGCATCATCGAGCAGCTAGCCGCAGCGATGACCTCCTAGCGGCTGACAGCTTTCTCGCCCCAGCCGGGGAGCGGCAGTCGCTGTTCGAGAGAGTCGAGGATGAGATCGAGACCGATCTCGAATTCGTTGGCATAGCTATAACCGGGTAGTAATGCGTGGCCGACGGCTATCTCAGTGAGGTGGGGAAACTCGCCGGTCGGCATCTCGGTGACGATTCCCTCGGCGACTTCGGTGAGTTCTTCGGATGATTCGAAGGGCAGGCTCAGTTCTTGCAGTACGAAGCCGTAGATGTAGCTGTCGAGCGCCGAGAAAGCGTGGGCGGCGCCGGCGATCGAGAAACCGCCGGCCCGGAGGGCGCCGATGACGGCGTCGTGGTGTCGGAGCGTTGCGAGGCCCGGGTCTCGGCGTGAGTCCATGAGGCCGATCGCCCAGCGGTGGCGCGCAAGCACAGTGCGAGTGGAGACAGCGCGATCGCGCATGGCCGGTCGCCAGCCGTGTTCGGTCGTGGGGAGTTCAATTTCAGCGAAGACGAGGTCGACAAGGCCCGTGAGGATCGCCTCTTTATTGGGCACGTGGTAGTAAATCGACATTGCTTCGACCCCGAGGCGATCGGCGAGTTCACGCATCGTGAGCGCGGTAGCGCCTTCTGTATCGGCGAGCTCGAGCGCCGCGGCGAGTACGGTTTCGCGGGTGATCGGTGCGCGCTTTGTCGTGCTGCGCGCTCGGCTGTGCTCTGCCACTCGGGTTCTCCTTCTCGTGGGGGGGGTATTGACAGTATCTTACTGTGTAAGGTAATCTTACGGCGTAAGGTTCATGAGAGAGGAAACCATGAGTGCCCCTGAAGCGAGTAGTTCAGCTGTCGAGTCATCCCGCCAGCGCGTCTGCATCGTCGGCATCTCCGGCAAGCTCGGCCAGTATTTGGCAGCCCACGCGCTCGAGCGTGGCTACGAAGTGGTGGGAGTGTGCCGCCCGCAGAGCGTGGCGAAGCTCGAACACTTCGGGGACCGCATCACAGTTATCCCGGGCGACACCTCTGACCGCACCGTCATCGAGCGGGCCGTCGCTGGCTGCGTCGCCGTGCTGACGGTCCTCGCACCGTGGGGCGTGCGCGATTACTCCTCACGCACTGCGCAAGCCGTGATGGACTTCGCTCCGACCGGGGCCCGCCTGATCTTCTCGTGCGGCTGGCACGTGCGGGCGAGCGCGGCGGACCACTATTCGCGACGCTTTCTCGCGACGGTGGCAGTCGCATCCTGGCTCGCTAGAGCCGTACGTGCCGTCGACATTGCCGACCAAACCCGCGCTGCCGAGCGCATTTTTGCAAGCGATACTCGCTGGACTCTCGTTCGCGGCAGCGACCTCGAAGAGGGCGAAAGCGAAGGGCTGCCCGTCTGGAGCTCGGCGGTCGGCTCGCCCATTCTCGAGAGCAATCTCACCCGGCGTACTGACTTTGCCCTCTTCATGGTGGAGGCGATCACGAACGACGCTCTCATTCATCAAGCACCCGCGATCGTCGGATGCCGCAGCGAGTCCGCCGTCGCGCATGCTTCGTCCGCGCGTGCCGTGTAGCGGGCCTCGTGGCACACTAATCGCATGAGCGTTGTCGAGAACTCCAAGCTGACCATCGTGGGTGCCGGCAGTGTCGGCGCCAGTGCCGCCTATGCTGCCCTGATTCGCGGCTCCGCCCGCCAAATCGCGCTGTACGACATCGCGACCAAGAAGGTGGATGCCGAGGTGCTCGACCTCGCCCACGGCACCCAGTTCACGGGGTCGAGCCAGATCATCGGCGGCAGCGACATCTCCGTTGCGGCCGGATCGCACGTTGTCGTGATCACGGCGGGCGCCAAGCAGAACCCGGGTCAGACGCGGCTGGAGCTTGCTGATGTGAATGCGCGGATGCTCGGCTCGCTCATCCCGCAGCTGATGGAGGTCGCACCGAACGCCATCTACATCATCGTCACGAACCCCTGCGATGTACTCACCGCGCTCGCGCAGGAGCAGTCCGGTCTGCCGCCCGAGCGCCTCTTCGCCTCCGGTACCGTTCTTGATACCTCCCGACTGCGCTGGAAGTTGGCCGAGCGCGCCGGAGTTTCGCCCTCGAGCGTCCACGCCTCGATCATCGGCGAGCATGGTGACTCCGAGTTCCCGCTGTGGTCGCGCGCGACCATCGGCGGCGTTCCAGTTCTCGAATGGCAGCGTGACGGGCATCCGCGCATGACAGAAGCAGAGCTCGACGAGATCGCCATCAGCGTGCGCGACGCCGCCTACAAAGTAATCGAGGGCAAGGGCGCGACGAACTACGCGATCGGCCTCTCGACGGCCCACATCGTGGAAGCGATTCTCGGCGACAAGCACTCCATCATGCCGGTAGCGCCCGTGCTCTCCGACTTTCACGGGATTGACGGCGTCGCGCTTTCTGTGCCCTGCATCGTGAATGCTTCGGGGGCGACTCCCATCAAGGAGACAACCTTCAGCGAGAAAGAGCTGCGACAGCTGTCCGAATCCGCGACCACGCTGCGCGCCGCGGCCGATTCGCTACGTTCGTAGCCCGGCACAAGCCCGCTGGCCCTGACGCAGCGATAACCGTTTCTCCGGCCGCACCGATTCGGGCCACCACTTCTCCAACCGTGCCTCCGCACTAACGGCGAAAGCCCCGCACGGCGTGCGGGGCTTTCGTGTGAAGTGTGTGCTGCTGCTTAGGCAGTGGGAGGCGTGCTCGGTGCACCCTCGCTGCCGCCGCGACGACGACGAGTGCGCTTGCGACGAGCGGGTGCTCCGCCGTCGTGAGTTCCGCCGCCCTCGGGGCGAGTGCTGTCGTCAGCGGCGCGAGCGCTCGCTACAGATCCGCCATCGCTCGATCGTGATCCTGAACCGGATGCCGAACCAGCCCCGGAACGGGTGCGTTTGCGAGGTGGACGCGAGGAGTCGCCACCACGCTGCGATCCACGGCCGCTGCCTGATCCCGATCCGGAACCCGAAGCAGCGCCGCTGGTGCGCACTGCCGGAGCGTGCGAGCCAGGCAAACGACCCTTGGTTCCTTCAGGGATGTCAAGGTCGGTGAAGAGGTGAGGGCTCGACGAGTAAGTTTCGACAGGCTCCGGGATGCCCATTTCGAGCGCCTTGTTGATGTGCGTCCACTTGAGCATGTCTGCCCAGTCCACGAACGTGATAGCTACGCCGGTCTTACCCGCGCGCCCCGTGCGGCCAGCACGGTGCAAGTAGGTGTCGTGGTCATCCGGGATGGTGTGGTTGATCACGTGCGTCACGTCGTTGACGTCGATACCGCGAGCCGCAACATCCGTTGCGATCAGGATGTCTTTCTTTCCCGCCTTGAATGCGACCATGGCGCGCTCACGCTGCTCTTGGTTGAGGTCGCCGTGTACGGCCGCGGCGTTGAAGCCACGATCGTTCAGTTCTTCAACGAGCTTGGCGGCAGCACGTTTGGTGCGCGTGAAAATGACGGTCTTGCCGCGACCCTCAGCCTGCAGAATGCGGGCGATGACCTCGTCCTTATCGAGGTTGTGCGCGCGGTACACGACGTGCTTGATGTTCTTCTGCGTCAGGCCCTCGTCGGGGTCGGTGGCGCGGATGTGGATCGGCTTGTTCATGAAGCGACGAGCGAGAGCCACAATGGGACCGGGCATTGTCGCCGAGAACAGCATCGTGTGACGCGTGGGGGAGGTTTGAGCGAAAAGCTTTTCGATGTCGGAGAGGAAGCCGAGGTCGAGCATCTTGTCGGCCTCATCGAGAACCATCACCTTGATGTCCTTGAGCGAGAGCATGCGCTGGCTGGCGAGGTCGAGCAAACGACCAGGCGTGCCAACGATGACTTGGGCGCCGGCTTTGATCTGTTCGACCTGACCCTCGTACGCCTTGCCACCGTAAATGGCGGCGATCTTGGTGGAGCGATTGGATGCCGCGAGCACGAGGTCTTCAGCCACCTGAACACACAGCTCTCGAGTCGGTACCACGATGAGGGCCTTCACGCCGGGCTCAGGGTCGGTGCCGAGCGACTGCAGTACGGGCAGCCCGAAGCCAAGCGTCTTACCGGTACCTGTCTTGGCCTGGCCGATGATGTCCTGGCCCGCGAGGCCCATAGGAATTGTTTGGGTTTGGATCGGGAACGGTTCGAGGATGCCCTTGGTTGCAAGTGCATCGACCATGTCCTGATCGATATTGAGTTCTGAGAAAGTCACGTATGAAGCCCGTCTAGGTGCGATGCGCCCTTTTTGACCTGGGGCGCCGGACCCCCTCCTGAGTCGGGGGATGCCCGCAGTTTAGCGGGTTGCGCTGGGCTGAGGCCGTGAATTGCGGCGGCGAGGCGGGTTGTTGCAGAGACGAAGGGTGCTCAGACGCTCTAAGCTGGCTGCGTGGTTAAGTGGTTTTCGCGCAAGCCAGGTCGCATCGAAGTGCCTCGCCTTCGGTCACGGTCTGACGTCTCCGCGACCGAAAAAATAGCCCTAGCGGAGTTCGCTCCCGACATCCTCGCGTTCCTCGGGCGCGCAGCGTATGTGCAACTCATGATCTTCGAGAACCTCTCGCGAGTGATCTCGACGGCGCCAACAACGGCCGCCAAGACGGCACTCGGCAAAGCCGCCGAGCTGTCGATGGCGAAGCACCGCAAGTTGGTTGACGAGATCACTAAGGCCGGCGGTTCGCCCGCTGAAGTCATGGACAGCTTTACGGATGAGGTCGACGAGTTCGATCGCATCGCTCGCGGCGCCGACTGGTACGAATCTTTGATCTCGGCCTACTTGAGCGCGGGATTTTTCGACGACTTCTACGCGCGTCTTGCTGAGGGACTTCCCACCGAATCTCACACTCGACTCGTCGAAATCTTCCGCGGCGAATCGGGGGAGAAGGTGCTGGCCGGGTTCTTGCAGGGCGCGATTGACGAGAACCCGCGTCTCGACTCGCGCCTGGCAATGTGGGGCCGTCGCCTCATGGGCGACATGATGCTGCTGGCCCGTTCAGCGCTGGTCTTCCCCGACCACACGCGCAACACCGAAGCGCAGGTTGAGCCGGTCTTCACCGAGCTCGTTGCGTCGCACACCCGTCGAATGGATGCGCTCGGCCTGACCGCCTAGTGGCGATCAGCGATCTCGGCCGCTGGCTTATTTCCCCGAGAAAGCGACTGCGTTTCTAGCTGCGCGAAAGCGTTTCGAAGGCGCGTACGTCGGCGGCTGCCCGATACCGCGGGAGCATGATCGCTGTTACCACAGCGGCACCAACGCCGGCGACGAGACTTGCCACCCAGATCCAGGTGCCATCGAAGGTCAACCCGACCCACACGAGAGCAACCCACACCGTTGCGGTGACAGCGGCGCCCACGGCGGGCAGCAGAGCCATGCCGTACATGTCGCGCGAAGGCAGCAGGTAACGCACGATGGTCGCGAGTGATGCACCGATCACGGTGACGAACAGCAGTTCCACTGTTAGGCCACGAATCCGATGCGGCGCGACTCTTCTTCGCCAAGTTCGACGTAGGCGAGTGCCGTGGTCGGAACGATGTACAGCTTGCCCTTGGCGTCGCGCAGGCTCACGTACTTGGCATCCGAGTTCAATGCCTCGGCAATGATGGTCTCAACCTCGCTGGCCGACTGTGCCGACTCGAAGTTGATCTCACGGGGGCTGTTGTTGATACCGATGCTTATGTCCACGAACACAGATTACGACACAACGCGGGGCGATGAATGTCCCGTTCACTGTCAGCGCATCCCGATAACGTTGATTCATGGTCACCTTGCCCTCAGAGCCAGCGGATGTCTCAGCTCCCGCACCGCTGAATCTCGACGATTCGCAGCGTGCAGTTGTCGATCTCGCTGACGGTGTGAGCGCCGTGGTGGTCGGTGCGGCAGGGTCGGGTAAGACCGCCACTCTGGTGGAGCTCGTTGCTGAGCGTGTTCATGAGCGCGACTGGTCTCCCGAGCAGATCGTGGTGCTCTCGGCCACTCGTCAGAGCGCAACGGCTTTGCGCGATCGCCTCGCCGCGCGCATTGATGCGCCCACTCTTGGCCCGCTGGCGCGCACGGCCAATTCCTTGGCATTCGAAGTCATTCGTGAAGCGGCGGCGGTGGCCGGTGATGGCGCACCCACGCTCTTGACCGGCGCCGAGCAAGACCAGATTATTGCTGACCTTCTCGCCGGGGAGATTGCCGATGGCGCGGGAGCGCCCTGGCCGGCGCACCTCGATCCCGAGGTTCGCCGCCTTCGAGGGTTCCGCACCGAGTTGCGAGATCTGATGATGCGCTGTGTCGAGTTTGGGGTCACTCCCGAACAGTTGGCGGCGTTCGGCGAACGCACTGAACGTCCGGAATGGGTGGCGGCATCCGACTTCATCTCGGTCTACGACGCGGTAAAGGCGAGCTATCGCGACCGGCACTTTGACGCGAGCGAGTTGCTTGCCGAAGCCGCGGCTCTCATTGAGGGCGGTCACTATGCCGCGATTGATCGCCTGCGGCTCGTGGTGGTGGATGACGCCCACGAGCTCACCGAAGCCACGATTTCGCTCGTGCGGGCACTGGCCTCTCGCGGCATCACGATCATCGGCTTCGGTGACCCCGACCTCACGACGGGGTCATTCCGCGGCGCTCAGCCTGCAGTGCTCTCGCAGTGGGCAGCACGCTTGGCGCTGGAGAATTGCGAGTCGCTGTTCTTGTCGTCGGTTCATCGGCACAGCGCCGAATTGCGCCAGACAGTCACGGCGCTCACTCAACGCATCGGCGTGGCCGGGCTCATTGAGCAGCGTAAGTCGCCGGCGGTCGCTACAGCGGCCTCGAGCATCCACAGTTTTCAGCTGTCGACCCCGGCCGAAGAGGTGGCGTTCATCGCGCGGCACTTGCGCGAAAAGCATGTGCTGGAGTCGGTACCGTGGTCGCGCATGGCGGTAATTGTGCGCACGGGGTCCTTGATCCCGTCGCTCGCCCGTCAGCTGCGCACGCTCGAAGTTGTCACGAGCGTGTCGAGCGCGCGCAGTGCGGTGCGCGACGAGTTCAGCGTGAACGGACTCATCGTGCTGCTTGAACTGGCCTTGGAACGTCGCCCGCTGGATGCCGCGGCGGCCATCGAGTTGCTGTGCAGTTCAGTGGGCGGTTTCGATGCCGTCTCGCTGCGCCGCCTCAAGGCTGCGTTGCGGCACGAGGCGCTCGGAGCCGAGATTTATGACTCCGCCGACGAGCTGATCGCGCAAGCGATGGCGGCGCCTGCTGGGTTCGTCACGATCGACAATCGCGTTGCTCGCCAGGCTGCCGCAGTGGCCAAGAACTTGCGAGAAACCGCAGCGGCCGGTGCCGAGGGCGACACTATTGAAGAGCTTCTCTGGGGTGCCTGGCAGCGCAGTGGGCTCGCCGATCGGTGGTTTGAGCAAGCGCTCGGCGCCGGTGTCGTGGCTGAAGAAGCCAACCGCCACCTCGATGCCGTCGTCGCTCTGTTCTCTTCAGCGAAGCGTTTTGTGGAACGTCGACCGGATGCTCCCGCCAACGTCTTCCTCAACGAATGGCTCTCGGCCGATGTTGCCGAAGACACGCTCGCTGCTCGCTCGATTATGGATTCCGTCACCGTCGGAACCCCAGCATCCGTTATCGGTCAAGAGTTCGATGTCGTGGTCGTTGCCGGACTTCAAGAGAACGTGTGGCCCAACCTTCGCGTGCGTGGCTCCCTCCTGGGCGCGCACGACCTTCCTCGAGTGCTCGCGGGGGAGCAGCTTGCGGTTACCGACCGCCGCCGCGAAGTGTTGCACGACGAGCTGCGCATGTTTGCGCAGGCGGTGTCGCGGGCAACGAGCGAAGTGATCGTGACTGCCGTCGCCGGTGACGACAACATGCCGTCCCCGTTCCTGACCCTCATTCCCGAACCGGACGAACCCGTGCGCTCGCGCCCGCCCCTCAGTTTGCGTGGCCTCGTGGGAGTGCTTCGCCGCGAACTGACGAGCGGCGCGAATCCGGATGCCGCGGCATCCTCTCTAGCCCGGCTCGCCGCTGAAGGCGTTCCCGGGGCCGATCCGCGCTCCTGGTACGGCCTGCGAACTCCCAGCACTACCGAACCCCTTGTTGACCTCACCGAACCGGACGCCGAAGTGCGCGTCTCGCCCTCGCGCATGGAGTCCTTCGAGACCTGCCCCTTGCACTGGGCTATCGACCAGCTGGGCGGCTCGACGTCGAACACCGCCTCGAACCTTGGCACGCTCATCCACGACGTTGCGGAGAAGGCGACAGACTTTAGCGCCGACGCTCTCTTCAAGGGTGTCGAAGAACGCTGGAGCCAGATGAGCTTCGAAGCCAGTTGGCAGTCGGAGGCCGAAAAGCTGCGCGCCAAGAAACTCACGCAGCATCTCGCCACCTACCTGCGCGACTTCGCGGCCGATGGGGGAGAACTCATCAGCAACGAGATGCAATTCACGCTGCCCCTCGATCAGGCTCTGTTGAGCGGAAAGATTGACCGCGTTGAGGTGTACGGCGGCACCACCGCGGTGATCGTCGACCTCAAGACCGGCAAGAACGAGCCATCGACTGATAAGGCTGTGGCCGATCATCCGCAGCTCGCGGCCTATCAACTAGCGTTCGCGTCGGGAGCGATCGAGGGAGTACCCGAGGGGCTTGAGAACGGCGGTGCCAAGCTCGTTGTGCTTTCACCTTCGGCCAAGACCCGCGACTACGTCGACCCCAAGCAGCAACCGATGAACGACGAGGAGCTCGAACTGTTCCGACAGCGCGTGATCGACGATGCCCGCGGAATGGCCGGCAGCGTATTTGTGGCTCGAGTCAGCAGCCACTGCACCGACCCATGGAGCTTTGGCAATTGCCGCATCCACGTCGTGCCGGCGGTGAGTGCCCGATGATCTCGTCCGTTGACCTCGCCGGTCTCATGGGCATCCATGCGCCCACCCCACAACAGCAAGTCGTGATTGAAGCGCCTCTGTCACCCGCGCTCGTGGTGGCGGGTGCCGGCAGCGGCAAGACCGACACCATGGCCAGCCGGGTGGTGTGGCTCGTCGCTAACAACTTTGTGAGCCCCGACCAGATTCTGGGCCTCACCTTCACGCGCAAGGCAGCGGGCTCGCTGAGCAAGCGTGTGAGCGAGCGCATCGCCATCTTGCGCGAGGTGCAGAACCGGCATCCCGAACGTTTTGAAATAACGCCCGAGACGGCATCGATCGAATTCGACCAGCCGACGATCTCGACCTACAACTCGTTTGCGAGTGCGCTCTTCACCGAGAACGCGTTGCTCATCGGGCGCGAGCCAGAGTCGACCCTGCTCAATGATCCTTCGTCATGGCAGCTCGCTCGCAAGCTCGTCGTCGCGAGCACGGATGAGCGGCTCGTGGGTCTTGAGAAGTCGATCAACGCGCTCACCGAAGCGGTGCTCGACCTCAGCCATGCCCTCAGCGACAACGTGGCGAATGCGGATGACGTGGCAGCCTACGCGCAGCGCTTCACCCAGATCTCAGAACTTCCGTACGCCGATACCGCGCGCAAGAAAACCCCGTATGCCTCGGTGACCGATGCCGTCGCTGAGATCGGATCCCTCGCGCCCCTGCTCGACTTGGCCGTGCAGTATGCCCAGCAGAAGCGCGCGCAGGGCCTGCTCGAATTCAGCGACCAGGTGGCGCTCGCGCTTGAGGTCGCTCAACGTTCGCAGGATGTTGTTGACCACTACCAAGACCGCTACCGCGTGGTGCTGCTCGACGAATATCAAGACACGAGCGTTGTACAAACCCGGCTGCTCGCACGTCTCTTCGGCAACCACTCCGTGATGGCCGTCGGCGACCCGCACCAGTCGATCTATGGCTGGCGCGGAGCGAGTGCCGCCAACCTGGCCCGCTTCAGCCGCGACTTCACCGAGAACGCGGATGCCCAGTACTTTGCGCTTTCCACGAGCTGGCGCAATGCGACCTCGGTGCTCGACGCTGCCAACGTGATCGTAGAGCCGCTCAGCGCGCGTTCGCCCGTGCGGGTGGAATCTCTCGGTGCTCGCCCTAGCGCACCCGCTGGCTCTGTCGACGCGTATTACTACGAACACATCGATGAAGAGGCGACGGGCGTCGCCACGTGGTTCGCGCGCGCTCTCGCCCCGCAAGCGTGGAATCACTACGACCCTGACCCGGATGCCGCCGCCCCTGAACCGCCGACCGCCGCTATCCTGTTCCGGCGCCGCAGTGACATGGATCGCTTTGCCACGGCGCTCGGCGCCCACGACGTTCCTTACCACGTGCTCGGAATCGGCGGCCTCCTGTCGACCCCCGAAATCGTTGACCTCGTCAGCGCGCTCACCGTCATCCACGACCCGAGCGCGGGCTCCGAACTCATCCGCCTGCTCTCGGGTGCGCGCTGGTCGATCGGCACGCGCGACCTGCAAGCCCTGGCCGACCTGTCGCGCTGGCTGCTGACCCGCTCCGTCTCCCAACACGAGTTGAGTGACGACGTGAAGCAGCGGATGCGGGGCTCCGTTGCCGTCGATGATTCGGCATCCATTGTCGATGCTCTCGACTTCGTCGGAGAAGCCCCCGCCTCCCACTCGCAGCTCGAGAAATTCAGCCCCGGGGGGCTCTCTCGGCTCAAAGATGCCGCCAAACAATTGGCGTTCTTCCGCTCGCGGGCCGGGCTCGAGCTTGGCGACCTCGTCCGGTTGCTCGAACAAGAGCTGCTGCTCGACATCGAGGTCGTCGCAAGCCGTCCTCAAGCGCAGGGCATGGCCAACCTGTATGCCTTCCACGATGAACTCGCCGGGTTTTTGGCGAGCGACGACCAAGCGAACCTCGGCAGCTTCCTGGCGTGGCTGCGGCGTGCTGCCCAGCAAGACATGATGGGGCCCCGCAGCGACGACGCCGAAGCCGGCACCGTGCAACTGCTCACCATTCACGCGTCTAAGGGTTTGGAATGGGATCTCGTGGCCGTGCCGCGCCTCGTCGATGGCGAAGTACCCGCGACGTCGAGAGAGGGCAAGGGCTGGGTCTCGTTCGGCAAGTTGCCGTTCGCCTTCCGCGGCGATGCTGCTGAGCTCCCCGAACTTGAGTGGGAAAACGCTCAGTACCAGTCAGACTTCGACGGCTCCCTCAAAGAGTTCAAAGCGGCACTGGCCGACCGCCACCAAGCCGAAGAGCGACGACTCGGCTATGTGGCGATCACCCGCGCCCGCGACAACCTACTGCTCACCGGATCGTTCTGGTCGAGCCGCAGCAAGCCGCAAGCCCCGAGCACCTTCCTGCGGGAACTCGAAGAACACGAACTGATCGGCGAACTGCCAACCGACCCCGTGAACGACGACAACCCCACGCTCAATGACGTCCTCGATCCGCTCTGGCCCTTCGACCCTCTCGGCAACCGTCGAGCCACCGTCGAAGCTGCCGCGCAGCTTGTCACGACCGCCGACCCTGGCGCCGACGGCCTCTGGGCGCACGAGATCGACCTGCTGCTCGCCGAGCGCGCCCGTGCCGCGAGCGAAGCCCGACGCACCCCGCTGCCGCAGCGCATCCCCGCGTCGCGCTTCAAGGACTACATCGCTGACCCCGAAGCCGTCGCGCTCTCGCTTCGCCGCCCCATGCCCGAGAAGCCGTACCGGGCAACGCGACTGGGCACCCAATTTCACGAATGGGTCGAATCGCGGTTCGGCTCCTCGGCCTCCACCGAAACGCTCGACGCCTTCGCGCTCGAACTCGACGGCACCGACGACGACAGTGCTGCGGATGCTGCCAAGCTCGCCGAGTTGCAAGCAACGTTTGAGCGCTCCGCGTGGGCCACCCGGCAACCGGTCGACGTCGAAATCGAGATTCACGTTCCCTTCGGCGACCGCGTCGTCATCTGCAAGATTGACGCCGTGTACGCCGACGGCGACCGCTACGAAATCGTCGACTGGAAGACCGGCCGCGCGCCGCGCGATGCGGCCGATCTCGAAGCGAAGCAACTGCAGCTCGCGCTGTATCGCCTCGCCTACGCGCAGTGGAAGGGCATCGCTCCGGACAAGATCGATGCCGCGTTCTACTTCGTGGCCGACGACACCGTCATCCGCCCCACGCACATCTCCAACGAGAGCGAACTGCGGCAGGCGTGGGCCGGATCGGTGGGCGCCGCGCCAAGCTTCGGCGGCTAGGCCCGGCGCTGAACCGGGCGGCTCAGGATGGCGGTGCTCAGCGCCTCCACGGGTTCGCGAGCGGCCATCGGGTTGTCGAGCAGCACGAAGTCCACGTCTCCCAACTCGGGCAGTTCGAACGACGCCGGCACTTGCGCAAGATCGGCAGGAATGAGCGACTGCGGAAACACCGCAATGCCGATTCCGGCCCGAACCGCGGCAAGCGCGCCGTTCACTTCCTTCACGTTGCACGTAATGCGCCACGTGCGTCCAACGGCCTCGAGAGCACGCATCGCGTAAGTGCGCCCCAGGCTGGGGGCCTGATAGGCGATCAAGGGCACTGGCGACGCAACTTCGAGCGTCATGCTTTTGTGCCCGAGCCACACCATCCGGTCGCGGCGCACAAGGCGCCCACCCTCGGCCCCGGCATCCTGCTTGACGAAAATGAGGTCGAGCTGGCCCGCTTGCAGACGACGAACAAGGTTTCCGCTCTGGCTCACCGTGAGTTCGAGGTTGATGTGCGGATACAACTGCCGAAAGTCTCGCAGA
Organism: Salinibacterium sp. 10G20-15; assembly: GCF_057365065.1. Classification (NCBI taxonomy): domain Bacteria; kingdom Bacillati; phylum Actinomycetota; class Actinomycetes; order Micrococcales; family Microbacteriaceae; genus Salinibacterium; species Salinibacterium sp. 10G20-15. The sequence goes on along the minus strand of NZ_CP195118.1, from coordinate 372,555 downwards.
ATGCGCGGCAATTGCGTGAGTGCCAGGTCGTCGGCTGAGCCGAAACGAAGTCGACCGCGCATGGCGGAACCGGTGAAGTACTTCACTGCCTGATCTTCAGCAGCCAAGATCGCTCGAGCAAAGCCGAGCATTGCCTCGCCGTTGTCGGTGAGCGAGACGGCGCGGGTGTCGCGGACCACCAAAATGCGTCCTGCGGCAGCCTCGAGCTTACGAATGTGTTGACTGATCGTCGGCTGGCTGAGCTCTAGAGTGCGCGCAGCATCCGTAAAGCTCCGGTTGTCGGCGACGGCGACGAACGATTTGAGAAGGACCGGGTCGAACACTGTGCTCCATTACGAAACGTAATTGAATTTATAGGCTCGATTATGCCGCGGAATGAGCGCCGAGACAATACGGTTGAGAGCGTGAGTATGCCATCTGAGACGTCCCCCGCGACAGTTCCCATCTCGGCGGTCATGCAGCGCCCACTCTGGCGCGACACTTTCAGCTCGCTGCGGTTGCACAATTACCGCCTATACGTCATCGCTCAGTTCATCGCGTATACCGCGGCGTGGGTGCAACGCATCGCCGTGGACTGGCTTGTTCTTGAGCTCACCGGCAACGTCGCCCTCGTGGGCTTGACGATCGCTATTCAGTTCACGCCCACAATTGTGCTCGGCGCCTATGCGGGCGTAATCGCTGACCGCTTCGACAAGCGCGCCACCCTCATGGTCGCGCAGTCGATCATTGGCATCCTTAGCCTCGCGCTTGCGATCGTCACGATTCTTGGCGTCGCCCAGCTCTGGCTGGTCTACCTGCTCGTGTTGCTCATGGGCATTATCCAAGTGTTCGACAACCCGGCGCGTGCGGTCTTCGTGAACGAACTTGTTGGCCCACGTCACTTGCGCAATGCAATCAGCCTCAACGCATCGATCTTCCACTCCGGAGCCTTCCTCGGCCCCGCCCTCAGCGGTGTTCTCATCGTGGCGGCGGGTTCCGGCTGGGCCATCGGCATCAACGCCGTCGCCGTCGTGATCGGCGTCATCATCCTTGCGTCGATGCGCAAGAACGAGCTACTAATCGCGCCGCGGGCTCCCGAAGCCAAGGGGCAGATCCGTGAAGCCATCCGCTACATCAAGGCCAAGCCAACACTGTTCTGGACCATGATCATGGTCTTCGTCGTTGCGGTGTTCGGGATGCCGATGCCGACGCTTCTCGCCGCGATGGCCAACACTGTTTACAACACCGGGGCTAGTGGCTATGGTCTCTACAACTCGCTGGCGGCCATCGGCGCGCTTCTCGGAGCACTCGCCTCGGCTCGCCGTTCCAGTCTCCGCCTGCGCACGATCATCTTTGGAGCCGTGCTCTACGGACTCATGATGATGCTCGCCGGCATCGTCCCCATCTACGGACTGTTCCTCGGGGTGCTTATCGGTATCGGGCTGAGCCGTCTGCTGCTCATGACCGCGGCCGAGACAATGGTGCAACTCTCGTCGAACCTCGTGATTCGCGGTCGCGTTATGGCGTTCTGGGTCATAGTGATCCTGGGTGGCCAAGCGGTTGGTGGCCCGCTCATGGGAACAATTGCCGAGCTGTGGGGTGCCAAGCTCGCCTTCGTGATTGCCGGTGGTGTTCCCGCAGCGGTCGCGATCAGTATCGCGATCGTGCTCGCCCGCTCCGGCCGTCTCACCGTAAAGGTCGCTCCGCGGCGCAACGGACGCTGGGTCGCGATTGTGCCGCAGCATCAGTCGCGGGCAATTACGGAACCCATCACGATCGTGGATGCCGACGCTGCAGCGACGACCCCACAACATCCGGCCCTTCGACGCAACCGGCTTCGCACGCTGCGCTCGTCACTGCTTCGTCGATCGTCATTGAAACGGCGCTCCCCAAAATAGCGAAGCGGTGGTGCTAGCCCGCGCGATTGTCCTTGCGCAGCATCGCCTCAACTTCATCGACGGCCATAGTCGGCATGGTGTTGGCGCTAATGGGGTTCATCACGTCATCACGGATGTCGTCGAGCAACGTCGTCAGCATCTCGCCGGCGTCGTCGACAATTTCGGTGCTGCGTACTTCGGTGCCGTGCAACAGCCATTTCGCAACCGAGAGTTCAGCATAGAAAGTGGCGCGCTGCTTAAGCTGACGGTCACCAGCCCCCCGTGCATCCGCGTACGCCCCGAAGGCGGTGTCAATAATCGCCTCGTTGCGCGGACCGAGCAGCCATTGCAAATCAGTTGCTGGGTCACCGACCTTGATGTCTTGCCAGCCCAGTACCCCCGTGACAGCGTTGTCGGCGCTCAAGAAAGAGTCCGAAACCAGAGAACCGTTGACGACGGTTGGCTGGAACTGCCACAGCTTGGCGTCTTCTGTGGCCTCGCGCCAACGCTCAAGGAGCGCGGCAGGCACAAGCTTGGTAGCGGCGGCGCGGTCGATGATCGAAATGCACGCGCGCAGTGCCTCGCCTGCGGTCTGAACGGGGAGTCCAGCATCCGCAACGAAACTGGTGGGCAGCGCGTGGATTGCGGCGATCGCTGTGCCGATGGAGGCAGCGAGCGAGTGGGGGCCCGTCGTGTAGGAGCGCATGGGAACTTTGGTGCCGTAGACGAATTCGTAGACGATGCCGCGAGTCTGCCCTACAGCAACCTGGCCGGCGTAGCTAGTGACCGCGAACGGAAGGCGGGTGCGCACTCCGGCGCTGAGAGCGCGCAAGGCGACGAGATCAGCAGATTGCACATTTTCGGCCGCAGCGTTTCGTGGCACGCGAATGATCCAGTGTTTGCCGTCGCGTCCCGTGATCAGCGCTGAGTCGAAGTCGTTGCCGTTGCCGGTGCCGAACGGGGCGGCTGCGGCAACATCGAGTCCCTCGACAGCGGAGGTCGCCAGCGCGGCTAGAGTGAGATGTGATCTGGCCATAACACTCAGGGTAGGTTGCTCTGACGCGCATTTGCCGCACGCCACGCACTTGGGACGGGGTCGATACATGTCACAGTCTTTTCTTTCGCGACTGCCGTTGTCGCGATATGAGATCGATCGTGACCACTTAGCTCGGGAAGATCCGCGACTTCTCGACCGTTTGTGGCGCGATTCGGCGACTCGCGTGCTGCCAATCTTTAAGGGGTCGGCGTTGCTGGCTGCCGATGGGTCTTTGGCGTTGCTGCATCCGGATGCCATCGAGCGTGGCCACACAAGCGTGTATCTCGGGCGTTCACTGTCTGAGACCAGCCCGGAACCGATTGGAACTCCGATCGTGACCGTTGAACTTGAAGATGCTGGTCATTTTGCCGAAGCGAACTGGGGCAACCTGCGCAGCATCGCAACCCAATTGAGCGATCGGGATGCGGGACTCTTCACCGAGGCGCTGGCCATCTTGAACTGGCACTCCTCTCATTTGTTCTCACCCCGCACAGGCGAACCGACCGTCGTGGAGAAAGCGGGCTGGGTGCGCCGCGATGTGGCTTCCAAGCTCGAAGTCTTTCCTCGCACCGACCCCGCAATCATCGTGGGAGTCACTGACAACCGCGACCGTTTGCTGCTCGGATCGAACGCCCTGTGGGAATCCAATCGTTATTCGTTGCTTGCCGGTTTCGTTGAGCCAGGGGAGTCCTTGGAATCAGCGGTGCAGCGCGAGATCTTTGAAGAGTCTGGCGTTCCCGTTGTTGACCCGGTCTATCTGGGCAGCCAACCGTGGCCCTTCCCAGCTTCGCTCATGCTCGGGTTCACCGCCTCCGTCGCTCCCGGGTTCACCGGGCTCGGCACTCCGGATGGTACCGAGATTCTTGACCTGCGCTGGTTTAGCCGGGACGAACTCGCCAACTCTCTGAACGACATCCGTCTGCCAGGGCACTCGTCGATTGCGCGTGCAATTATCGAGCACTGGTACGGCCAAACGATTGACGAACAACCGTGACGCTCGACGCCAATGCTCTACTCGATGCTCTAGATGAAGGTCAGCGCCAAGCTGCCGAAACGTTGCTCGGCCCTGTGTGCCTACTGGCCGGTGCCGGCACGGGTAAGACTCGCGCCATCACGCATCGCATTGCGTACGGCGTCGCAACTGGGGTCTACCCGCCCGGCCGGGTGATGGCGCTCACGTTCACCAACCGGGCCGCTGGCGAGCTGCGCGGGCGGCTCCGTTCCCTCGGCGCTGACGGCGTCGCGGCACGCACCTTTCACGCCTCGGCGCTGTCACAACTGAACGCATTCTGGCCGCAGACGATCGGTGGAACCATGCCACGGCTGCTCGAGGGCAAAGCACGAATGATTGCCCACGCTGCCGACTCGCTGAAGCTCAAGCTCGATACCGCAACGCTGCGCGATGTTGCCGCTGAGATCGAGTGGCGTAAGACCTCGCGGATGTCGGTGGAGCAATACGGAAACGCCGGTCGAACCCCTCCCGCCGCTCTCACTATCGACCGCCTCGTCGAGCTGCAAGCGGCGTATGAGGCGATGAAGGATGTCCGCCGCCAGATCGACTTCGAAGACGTGCTGTTAGCTGCCGCCGGAATGATCGAAGCCGAGCCGCGCATTGCGCAGCAGGTGCGCGAGCAGTATCGCTTCTTCGTGGTCGACGAGTATCAGGACGTTTCGCCCCTTCAGCACGAACTGCTGCGGCTGTGGGTTGGTGACCGCGACGACCTCTGTGTCGTGGGCGATGTGAGCCAAACTATTTATTCCTTTGCCGGAGCAAGCCCGGAGTTCTTGTTGCGCTTTGCTTCGCAGCACGACAACGCTGCGGTGCTGCGTCTCGAGCGCAACTACCGCTCCACGCCGGAGATTGTTCACACCGCGAACCGACTGATGGCGAATCAGAAGGGTGCGCTCACCCTGCAGGCGGCCACGACGGAACATTCGCCGACGCCGCACGTCACCGGCTACGACGATGACAATACTGAAGCGACAGCGGTCGCCAACGCTATCTCGGCGCAGATTGCAGCGGGCACGAGTCCCGAAGAGATCGCCGTGCTGTACCGCATCAATGCTCAGTCTCAACCTATTGAGGCGGCGCTCTCGGCCGCAGGAATCCCATTCTTGGTGCGCGGCGCGACGCGCTTTTTCGATCAGCGCGAAGTCAAAGAGGCGATCATGTTGCTGCGCGGAGCATCGATCAGCACGGCTACCGAGCCGCTCTTCAAGTCGGTCAGCGACATCCTGCGTTCGATCGGCTGGTCGCAGGATCCGCCCGAGACCGCTGGCGCGGTTCGCGAACGTTGGGAATCGCTCAATGTGATCATGCGCTTGGCTGAGGACGCTGCGCCCGAAGTGACCCTGCGGGAGTTTGTGGCCGATCTGGTTGATCGCCAGAGCAGCAACAATGAACCGCTGCGTTCAGCCGTGAACCTCGCGACGTTGCACTCGGCCAAGGGCCTCGAGTGGGACTGCGTTCACCTCATCGGGCTCAACGAGGGGCTGTTGCCAATCAGCTACGCGCGCACGCCGGAAGCAATAGACGAGGAACGACGCCTACTGTATGTCGGTATTACTCGTGCCCGTCGTTCTCTCGGGATGTCGTGGTCGGCTAGTGCACAAACAGGCCGGGGTGGGCGTCGCGCCCCCAGTCGCTTCCTCGACGACGTGCGGGATCGGAGCCAGCGTCCGTGACGTTGGCGACGCCTTGGCAGCCACAATCGGGATGCCGAAAGCGCAAGCTCTCATCGCGACGCCCCGTTGCGTGATCGATGCGCACCGAAGAGGTGGAATCGGCGGGAGTCTGGTCGAACACTGTGTACCCGATGCGGCCAAGACGGTGTAATGCCATGCGACTCGTTTCAGCGGCAGCTTCCGCGACGAGTGTCGGGGTCTCGGCAAGCGAGGTGCGACCCATCAGTTGAGTTGCTATCGCAGGCCACGACGGGTCGGCATCTCGACGGTGCATGTCGATGCAGAGGAGGCATCCGGTGATGCCGGGGGTGACGACGGGTCCTACTTCGGCAGCAGAGTCGGAGATCACTACCGGCAGGTGCGGGATGTCGCGGCGTAACCAGTGCGAGTGCACTGAGGGCGGGATCACGAAATGGCCCACGAGTATCGCCAAATCGGGATCGGGTTGGTCGAGGTCGCTCGGAGCGGTGGCGATCTCGACCGTCACCGCGCTTGAATTGAGGATTTCGGCAATCGCGTCGACAAGGACACCGGACCCCAATACAGCAACGTGAGCGTTCGGCGGTTGTGGAGGAGTCGCGACGAGAACTTTTGACAGCGAGTCGATGAGGTCATTGCACTCATCGGGGTGAGTGCCCGCTAACATTTCGAGGCCGCTCCGGCTGATACCGGCAACTAACGCGGAGAGAATCTTCTCTTGAGCCTCGGTCACGTGAGGTAGCACAACCACGGGTGGGTCAATGCCAAATTGGGCGCTGGTGGGGGACCGCCACACAAGCGGTAGTCGGGGGTCTACGCGCAGGATCATGTGCCCATTGTGCACAACTGTCCGATTGGTCAGTGTGAAGATTCCACAGCGTGAATATGAACGGTCGGCAAAGAACCCCGGATGGGCCGGGGCTGCCGCCGGGGATCATCGTTAGGAGTGGTCGCCTTCGTGCGGGCGGTCTCCCGATTCATCGTTCAAAAGGTCGTTGATGGCTTGGTCGATGTCATCCGGAGTGCTTCCGCCGTCTCGCAAGCGGGCAACAAGAGCAGCGGGATCGTCGATATCGGCCGCGGTGGGCATGAGGTCGGGGTGCGACCATAGCGAGTCGCGTTGCTCTGCCCCGAGCTCATCAGTGACGTGCTGCCACATCGCGGCTGCTTCCCGCAGGCGACGCGGGCGCAGTTCGAGTCCAACAAGAGTCGCGAACGCCGACTCTGCTGGACCGCCGGAGGCACGACGGCGTCGCACTGTCTCGGCGATAGCTTCGCGGGCAGGGAGTCTCGAGGTGGCTGCCGCAGTCACCACATCCACCCAGCCCTCGACTAGCGCGAGCACGGTTTCGAGACGCTCAAGGGCCTCGCGCTGATCTTCACTCTTGGGTGGGATGAGCGACCCGTTCGTCATGGCGTCGCGCAGTTCTTCAGGGTTGTTGGGATCAAAGTCGCTTGCTAGCTCGGCGATAGCATCCGAATCAATGTGGATGTCGTGGGCGTACGCGGTGACCGAAGTCATGAACTGTAGGCGCAGCCACTTCGCGTGGCGGAACAACCGAGCGTGTGCGAGCTCGCGCACCGACAAGTACAGGTGAATCTCGCTGTCAGGAAGGTCAAGGCCATTGCCGAAGGCGAAAACGCTCTGTGGAACGAGAACGGCTTGCTGTTCGTCAAAGAGGGGAATGCCAATGTCGCCGCCCGACACAACTTCGCTCGACAATTGGCCCACAACCTGCCCGAGTTGCATCGCAAAGAGCGTGCCACCGATGTTGCGCATCACTGTGCTGGCGCCGGTGAGCATGTCGTTCATCTCTTCTGGCGCATTCTGTTTGAGAACGTCAGTGAGGGAGTTCGCGATGGAGTTAGCGACCGGCTCAGCAAGCTGGGTCCAGATGGGCATCGTGATCGTGACCCACTCGCTGCGACTCAGCAACTTGGGTTCGACTGTAAGTTCCGTGATATCAGTGACTTCGTTGAGCCACAATGAGGCAACGTGCAACGCCTGCTCAAGCTTGCTGCGCTCGGCCGGGAGCGAGACGACGGTGCTCTGAGATGCCAAGTTTTTAGCCTGCTCCAGGGCGATGTCCCAGTTAATGCCGTCGCCTGACTTACCGAGCGCGTTCTGAAGCTGACTGAGCAGTTGTTGAATCATTGCCGGATCGTTGGGCAGCCCTGCCGCACCCGCTAGCTTCGCGGGGTCGATCTCGCCATCGCCCGAAAGGAAATCCCGCATCATGTCGCGGAACTCGTCTTCGGAATTGTTCTCAGCATCATCAGCCATGGATTAACGCTAGCCTCTCGATGCCGTACGCGGCTGAGTTTTGACCTAGGCTAGTGATTCTTACCGTGCGCCTGTGGCGAACACCGCTCCCCACCCCGTAAGGATCTAGGTGGCTCTGTTTACTGATAATCGACCCGAACCGTCATCGCGGCGCGCCCAAAGTGGGTGGTTGGGCTGGCTGATTCTGAGCGTTGCGCTCGTAGGAACGCTACTCGCGACACTGGTTCCATCGCCTTACATCATCGAGCAACCGGGGCCGGTCTACGACACTTTGGGCGATGTGGAGATCGAGGGTGCCCTCGTGCCACTCATCCAGATTCCGGTCGAGACGACGTATCCCACCGAGGGCGCGCTCGATATGTTGACCGTCAATGTGCGCGGAAACCCTGATTCGCCACTGAGTTGGTTTGAGATCGGTGCTGCGTATTTTGACCGCAGCCGTGCCATTGTTCCCGTTGAGGCCGTCTACCCCGAAGGTGTCACCGTCGAAGAGTCGACTGAAGCGGGTCAGGTGCAGATGGAGACTTCGCAACAGGAAGCGATTGCTGCGGCGCTCTCCGATCTCGATTATGAGTTTGATGCCACGCTGACTGTCGCTGAGACCTCCGACGGTGGTCCCTCGGATGGCGTGTTGCAAGCAGGCGACATTATCCGCACCGTCAATGGTGAGACCTTCGCTGACGTGGCAGGGTTGCGCGATGCCATCGCCGCCAACGGCACCACGACACCCGCGGACGTGGTCTTCGAACGTGAGGGCGAAGAGCTCACGGTAGAAATCACGCCCGAAATGAGTGAAGGCGAAGACGCCATCCCGATCATCGGTGTCATCGTCGGTAGCGAATACAACTTCCCGGTCGACGTAAAGATTCAGCTGGAGAATGTCGGAGGCCCGAGCGCCGGCATGATGTTCGCTCTCGGGATCATCGACAAACTCACACCGGGCGCCATCAACGGCGGACACGAGGTCGCGGGTACCGGAACGATCACTGCTACCGGCGATGTCGGGCCCATTGGTGGCATCCAACAGAAGATGTATGGCGCCAGTGCAGCGGGAGCAGACTTCTTCTTGGCGCCGATCGAGAACTGCGACGAAGTTGTGGGAAACACCCCCAAAGGGCTCACGGTGTACGCAATTGACGATCTCAACGATGCGCTCGTAGCGCTCGCCAGCATCCGTGGCGGCCTCAGCGGAGCCGGACTGCCGTCGTGCAGCGATCAGTGATCCCACGCTGAGCGTGTAACGCTGAGAGCGATCATCAGCCCTACGCCCATGAAAGACCTTTAAGATACCGCTAGGCCCCCAATTTCAGGAGCGAAGTACTGTGTCGAGCCAAACCCAACAAGCCCCGACGAGCAAGACAAGGTCTGCTTTCACGATCACGGCGATAATTCTCGCCGTCATCGTCATCGCGTTCTTCTTGTTCTCGAGCCTCTATGCCGATGTTCTCTGGTTTAGCCAGACCGGCTATCTAGAGGTGCTCACCACCCAGTGGATTGCAGCCGCCGTAATGTTTGCCATCGGCTTCGTTGCCATGGCGGTTCCCGTGGGCATCAGCCTGCTGGTCGCATTCCGCGCCCGCCCTATCTACGCGAAACTCAATGCGCAATTGGAGGGCTACCAGCAGGTCGTCGAACCACTGCGCAAGCTCGCAATGGTCGGCATCCCGGTTCTGCTCGGCGTGTTTGGCGGTGTGTCGTCGGCAAGCGCCTGGCCCGTTGCGCTGCAGTGGTTGAACCGCAGCTCCTTCGGCACGACCGACCCGCAGTTCGGCTTGGACATCTCGTTCTACTTCTATGAGCTGCCGATGTATCACGCAGTGGTCGGCTTCGCTTCGGCAGTATTGATTATCTCGTTCCTCGGTGCGCTCGCCACGAGCTACCTCTACGGCGCTCTGAGCGTCCACGGTCGCGAAGTTCGCATTTCGCGTTCCGCACGTATTCAGCTTGCGATCACCGCAGGGCTGTTCTTCGCGCTGCAGGCGTTGAGCATTTGGCTCGACCAGTACACCACGCTGTACTCCACCAGCCAGGGCTTCCTGCAGACCGGTGCGAGCTACACCGAAGCCAACGCGACGATTCCTGGCCGCGCGATCCTTGCCGGCATTGCCGCCATCGTTGCCATCCTTTTCATCGTCACGGCCATCATTGGTCGTTGGCGCTTGCCCATGATTGGTACAGCACTCCTGCTCATCAGCGGGCTTGTGGTGGGAAACCTCTACCCGTGGATCGTTCAACGCTTTCAGGTAGACCCCAACGCTCGTACCTACGAGGCTGAATACATTGATCGAAGTATCGAAGCGACTCGTGATGCCTACGGCGTCGCGGATGTCGAAGAGATTCCCTACAGCGCCACGACAGACGCTGAGTCGGGTGCGCTGCGCGAAGACGCCACGACCACGGCGAACATCCGAATTCTCGACCCGGCGATCGCACCTCAAGCATTTGCCCAACTCGAGCAGTTCAAACAGTATTACCAGTTCGGTGACCACCTCGACGTTGACCGCTATGAAATCAACGGTGAAACCCAAGACACCGTGATTGCCGTGCGCGAGCTCAACCAATCGGGACTCGGGGATTCGCAATCGTGGTACAACAACGCGGTTGTGTACACGCACGGTTACGGCGTGGTTGCTGCCTTTGGTAACCAGCGCGCAGCCGACGGCCAGCCGGTGTTCTTGCAGTCGGGCATCCCGAGCACGGGTGAGCTTGGCGAATTCGAGCCGCGAGTGTACTTCGGTGAGAACTCACCGGATTACTCGATCGTGGGCGCCCCGGAGGGTGCAGAGGACATCGAGCTCGACTTCCCGTCGGGGGGAGAAGACAGCAACCAGAACGCTACCACCACCTTTAGTGGTGACGGCGGACCGCTGCTCGACAACATTTTCAAGAAGCTTGTCTACGCCGTGAAGTTCCAATCGGAGCAGATCTTCCTCTCGTCTGACGTGACGAGCGAGTCGCAAATTCTGTACGACCGCGAGCCCAGCGAGCGTGTGCAGAAGGTTGCGCCGTATCTCACGATCGACAGTGACGTGTACCCCGCCATTGTGGATGGTCGTATTGTCTGGATCGTCGACGGCTACACCACGGGCGCCAACTACCCGTACTCGCAGGTTGAGCAGCTCTCCAGCGCGATCGCTGACACCTACACGCCGGCGCCGCAGTTTGCGCTCGACGACATTAACTACATCCGCAACTCGGTCAAGGCGACCGTTGATGCCTATGACGGTTCGGTGAAGTTGTATGCGTGGGATGACGAAGACCCTGTTCTGCAGACCTGGAACAAGATCTTCCCGAACACGCTTCTTGCGCAAGACGAGATGAGCGTCGAACTGCTCGATCACGTTCGCTACCCCGCTGACCTGTTCAAAGTTCAGCGCGAGATTCTTGGTTCGTACCACGTCACGGATGCTGGCTCGTTCTACTCGAGCGACGACCAGTGGGTAAGCCCAGAAGACCCGGTATCGACTACGGGGTCGACTCAGCCGCCGTACTACCTGACGATGCAGGTTCCGGGAACGGATGACCCCGCATTCACGCTGTATTCCACCTTCATCCCGAAGGGAACGGCTGACGCGAGTCGAAGCGTTCTCACCGGCTATTTGACGGCCAACTCGGATGCCGGTCCTGACTACGGCAAGCTCACGCTGTTGAACCTGCCGAAGCAAGACACGGTGCCCGGCCCCGGTCAGGTGCAGAACAGCTTCAACACCGACACGATCGTGGCAAACCAGCTTGCGCTACTGCAACGCGGCGATACGGAGGTCAAGCTCGGTAACCTGCTCACGCTGCCTGTTGGCGGAGGATTGCTCTACGTGCAGCCGGTATACGTGCAGTCATCAAGCGGTACGCAGTACCCCTTGTTGCGCAAGGTTCTGGTTTCGTTCGGCGATGAGATCGCTTTCGAGGACACTCTGGACGAAGCACTGGACGCCCTCTTTGGTGGAGACTCGGGTGCAGAAGCGGGAGACGGGGACGTTGAAGTTGATCCCGACGCTCCTGTCGTAGACCCCGACGAGCCCGTCGACCCGGATGCTCCCGTTGACCCCGAGACGCCAAGCGACAATGCTGCGCTCGACCGGGCGTTGGCCGACTACCAAGCAGCTCTCGCAGACCGGAACGCCGCGTATGCCGCGAACGATCTCGTTGCTGCAGCCGAGGCCGACCAGGCCATGGTCGATGCCATCGAGCGGGCAATCGCCGCAACCGAATAGCACATTCCGACTCAGCGGGCGGCAGCAGACTGTGAGCCCGCTGAGTTCGGTTTTTGAGCCGTTCACCCTGTGTTAGTCTTTAAGCACGCCGCGGGGTGGAGCAGTTCGGTAGCTCGCTGGGCTCATAACCCAGAGGTCGCAGGTTCAAATCCTGTCCCCGCAACCACGTAAAAAGTCCCGGTCTCGAAAGAGACCGGGACTTTTGCGTTAATGCCGTTCGCGTTAGTGCCGTTTGCGTGATGGCCGTTCGTGTGAAGGCCTGTTTCTTGCTGGCGGCGAAAGGTGTCGCTGAGTGAGAAGCCCCCACGCACACTGGGGTGGTGCGCTCCGTTCAACGGCTTAGTACCTTAGGAACGCAGAGATAAATCCCGTTCTGCACACCCGATGGCGCGAAATCCCGTTCAGCGTCAGACCAGTTTTAAGGCTTACCCGAGTGTTTTACCGATTCCAGAACTCTGTGGCGACGCGTCGCGCTCCCGAGCGCAGCACAGCGCTTCGCTCGCGCGGCTTGCGCTCGGCAATGCTGGCGACGGTAGCCTCTCTGGCTGCGGTCACTCTGATCGCAACCCCGGCATCCGCCGCTACGTATGTTCACATTTCTGATGAAGTGAGCGGCAACAATATTGCGGGCCGCGCGAGTGCGTCTCTGCTGCGCGACGATTGGGGTGGTGCGATCACCGCACGCGGCGCAACAGTGCCTGCACCCCTGGCTATCGCAGGAGTAGAGAATTCAGAACTTTCCGGAGTGATCGCGACGAGCGTTGGGGGTACCACCATCTCGGTCGAACGTTCAATGTACACGCTCGGCCTCGCGCCGACCTATGTGGGCGTCAGCCCGTCGCAGGGTATTGCGCAGTGCACCGGCAGCGGCCGCACCCTGCAGAGCAGTGCACCGCGCCCCGATGTGATTCTGGGAAACACTGACTGCGACGACGCGAATGGCTTCACGTATGGCGAATCGGGTGGCAACTCTCAAGAGGCGAACACGCGGGACGGTATCGAGTTCACGTTCAGCGGCACCGGGGCGCTCGCCTTTGGCGCTTGGTTCGGAGACCTCGAAACGCGCACGGACGGCCTGGGCGTTCCAGCGCTGCTTCGACTCTATGATGGCGGCGGCTCCTTGCTTTCTGAAGCAGAGATTGAGCCGGTCGGCGACCAATCGACGTGCTCAAACTCAAGCACTGGATGCGGCAACCGCAGCACTCGGTGGATCGGTTTCGTCGCTGACCTCAACACCCCGGTCGTGCGAATGGTTGTCATCGTGGGCGATGAAGACGCCACGGGCGATGCTTCGAATGAGGGCACCAGCTTTGTGGGCCCCTCGATCGTCGACGGCACTGCGGCACTGAGCGTCGTGAAGACTTCGACGCCGCTGCCGGCGGGTCCGTCTGAAGTGGGCGACCTCATCCAGTATCAATTTGAGCTGAACAATGACGGTTCACTGCCGCTCAGCAGTGTCGCGATTGCTGACTCTGGTGCGCAGAACGTGTCGTGCCCCTCGACCTCGCTCACCACAACGATGACATGCACGGGTGAACACGCAGTGACACAGCTCGATATCAACGCCGGGTCGTTTGTGAGCACGGCGACAGCCTCGGGAATCGCGTGGGGAGAGACCGTGACCTCGGAGCCTGCAAGCGCGACGACCGTGGTTAACCAGAACGTAGCGCTGACGGCAACACAGACCGCAGCAACCTCCACGTTCTCAGAACTCGGGGAGACCCTGACGTTCGACATCGAGCTGCTCAACGACGGCAACGTCACGCTCAGCGGGGTAGTTGTTTCCGGAACTGTTCAGGGGATTTCGATCGACTGCAGCAGCGTGCCGGCCCAACTTGTGCCCGGAACGGAAGCAACCTGCACTGCTACCGCGCTTGTGGCGGCTGTCGGGAGTGACATCTCGAACGTGGCTATCGTTGCCACCGACCAACTGACGGTCGAGTCGAACGTGGCAACCGTTCGCTACGTCGCGCCCGCGGCTGTTCTCAGCTCGACGACCGCTAGCTTGGCGAACACGGGGTCAAGCTCCGTGGCTGGCATCTCCGTCGGCGGGCTGCTGCTCGCGGCCGGAGCGCTTCTACTCGGTACGGCTCGGCTCACGGCTCAGCGTCGCTAACGTGGCGCCTGAGCGCCGGTGTGAGCTTAGTCGCGCCGTCAGCTCTTCGGTGTGTGCGGGTGCTACTTCCAGGTGTCGACGAGCGCGTGAATGGCAGCAAACACCGAGCGCAATTGCGCGGCGTCGGCCTGCGAGCGAATGGTGACTTGAAGACCGAAGATGAGCGTCGAGAGAAGTTCGGCGCGCTGGCTCGTGAGCGCGGCATCCGGAGCATTCTCGGGAAGAGCGAGTGCGGCGAGTGCTGTCATTTCTTTGATCATGAGCTCGCGGTTTTTCACAGCGAAGTCTTCGAAACCGGGGGCACTTCCGCGCAATTCATTGCTGGCCGTTACGATAAGGCAGCCACGACTGCCGCTGGGGGAGTAGGCGAACTCTTCAAAAAGGTCAAAGAATCTGTGGATGCCAGCGATGCCGGACCCGGCCATGGATCGCATGCTGGAGAGGTGCTGCTCGCGCTCGGCGAGGTAGCGGCGCAGCACGGTCGCGAAGAGCTGCTCTTTGTCGCCGAAGGTGCGGTAGAGGCTGGGCTTGTGAACCCCGCTGGCCTCAACGATGTCGCTGAGCGAGGTGTGTCGGTAGCCCTGCTGCCAGAACAGGTCGGTCAGTTGCGCGAGCACGGCTTCGGCATCGAAAGCGCGCGGGCGCCCTGCTGTGGTGCCGGGTGAAGTGCTCATGCCCTCACTATACGCGCGAGTCTTCCCATTTGAAACCCAGTGGTATCAAATGGCGGACGCGGTGCTACTGTTTGGTTTCAAACCAATGCAAAAGGACGATCGATGAACGCCAACGCCGCAAAAACCGCTCTCGTCACCGGTGCGAGCTCCGGAGTTGGCTGGGAATCCTCCGCTCAGCTCGCCGAGGCAGGCTATGGCCGCATCGTCGTTGCCGCCCGCACTCTCGCGAAAGCGGACGAAGCCCGTGACGCCCTTCTGGCTCGCGTGCCCGGGGCACAATTCGTGCCACTCGCGCTCGACCTCGATGACTTCACCTCCATCGACAACGCCGCGCAGGCACTCGTCGCCGCAGGAAACCCGATTGACGCGCTCATCCTGAACGCGGGAGTCGCCGCGACCAGTGAATTGCGCCGCACATCACACGGCATCGAGCAGATCATATCGGCAACCATTACCGGGCACCACGCCCTGACTTCGCACTTGCTCCGCGCTGAGCTGTTGAGCCCCAGCGCGCGCATCATCATTGCCGGATCGGAAGCCGCGCGTGGAGATGTTCCCACCTTCTCGAATATCGATGTTCAGGCGCTGGCTGCGGCATCCTTCGACGGCGATCTCGAACGCGCCATTGAAGCCATTCTTCGCGTCGACAAGCCAGTGAAATTCGCCAACGGAACCCAGTACGCGACGGCGAAGACCTTCGCTGTCTGGTGGGCGAAAGAGTTCGCTACCCGGCTGCCCGCCGGCATGACCGTCAATGCCGTCTCACCGGGCAACACCCCCGACACGAAAGCATCGCGCGAGATGCCGGCCATCATGCGCCGCGTCATGCTGCCGATCATGAAGCTCATGCCGAGCATGTGGCACAGTGTGCCCACGGCCGCCGCCCGCTACCTCACCGTGATCGAGATGCCGGATGGCGTGACCGGCCAATTCTTCGCATCGCCCGCCACCAAGATGACCGGCCCCGTCACCTCCATGACGATGAGCCACTTCACGAACGTGGAAGGTCAGCGCGCGCTCTGGAATGTGATCAATACGGTTGCCGGAGTGCGTGACGCGAGTAAGAATTAGCTTCTAGCGCCGCCGCGCTCCACAGCGGGTGGGGTAGCGGTCGCAGAAGGAGCACTGCGATGGAATCTGCCCTCAATAACGTCGAAGCAATCACCGTCTTCGTGGATGACGTCGCGGCGGGGCGCGAGTTCTACTCGACCGTATTCTCGGCGACGATCATCTTCGAAGAAGGTGACTCGTGCATGTTCCAGATCGGGGCGCTCATCGTGAACCTGTTGGCGCGCAGCGAGGCCGACGACATGATCGGGCCCGCCGCTGTGGCGCAACCGGGCGCTGCGGCATCCGTCATGCTCACCGTGAATGTGCCCGATGTGGATGCCGCGTGCGCTGCTGCCCGCGAACGCGGCGTCGAGCTCGTTAATGGCCCCATGGATCGCCCCTGGGGTCGTCGTACTGCCGTGTTTCTCGACCCGTCGGGGCTGCCGTGGGAGATTGCGCAAGAGCTGAGCTAGCTCGCGCGTGTTTCCCCAGACGTGCGCTCGATCTTGAGCATGACGAGTGCGCCCACGATCAGTAGCGGACCGAACATGCGGGCAAGCTGGCCAATCGTGTCGAGCCCTGAAGTGAGGATCCCGACGAACTGCTGAGTCATGGGGAAGTTGATTCCCTCGATGACGAGATACAGCGTGGGAAGAAAGAAGTTGAACACGATGAAGCTCGCGAGGGTGAGGGCCGCTCCGGTCCAGAACGCAATCTTGGGGCGAAGTAGTTGATCGATCATCCGGGGCTCCTGTGTTTCGTGGGCGTAACAGTTTCAGGCTAACCCGCCGAGAGTCTGCGGCGCGGCATAAATGAACAATCCTAATGACACCGGGCGGGGTTAGGTTTAATGCATGACATCGTTGCAGGCCCGCATCATTTCCGAGTTGAACACTCAGCCCACAATTGACCCCGCTGGGCAAATTCGTCGGCGCATCGAGTTCCTCAAGGAATACCTCAAGGCATCCCACGCCAAGGGGCTCGTGCTGGGCATTAGCGGCGGTCAAGACTCATCACTTGCCGGGCGACTCTGCCAACTCGCGGTGACCGAATTGCGCGCGGACGGTGTCGAAGCGCAGTTTGTGGCCGTCCGGCTGCCGCACGGGGTGCAGCGCGACGAAGACGATGCGCAACTGGCGCTCGACTTCATTGAGGCAGACCGCGAAGTGACCTTCAACATTCAGCGTGCTGTCGACGGTATTGCCGCCGAGTTCGCGGATGCGATGGGCGAGCCGATTACCGACTTCAACAAGGGCAACGTGAAGGCACGCGAGCGCATGGTGGCGCAATACGCCATCGCCGGGCAGCTCGGCTACCTTGTGGTCGGCACCGACCACGCGGCCGAAGCAGTCACGGGCTTCTTCACCAAGTTCGGCGATGGTGGCGCTGACGTGCTGCCCCTCACCGGCCTCACCAAGCGTCAAGGCAAGCAGCTCCTCATCCACCTCGAGGCTCCCGAGCGACTGTACGAAAAGGTGCCGACCGCAGACCTACTCGACCACACACCAGGCCAAGCCGACGAAGCCAACCTCGGTGTCACCTACGAGCACATCGACGACTACCTCGAGGGCCTCGACGTGCCCGCCGAGGCCGCTGCCGACATCGAGCAGAAGTACCTCAACACTCGTCACAAGCGCACGGTGCCCGTTTCGATGTACGACGAGTGGTGGTCTGCCTAGCTCGCTAAAGCAACGGGCGGACGCTCCCGATCAGCGCGCTGACGGGCGCGTCACATCCACCATCCACGCATAGTTGAAGGCTCGCTCGCGCCAAGCGTCGTAGCGGCCGGAGACGCCGCCGTGGCCTGCTGCCATCTCGGTCTTGAGCAGAGCATCCGCCCCCACCTCACGCAGTCGAGCAACCCATTTGGCGGGCTCGACGTAGAGCACGCGGGTGTCGTTGAGCGAGGTCACCGCGAGGATGCGGGGGTAGTGCGTGTCGTGCACGTTTTCGAGCGGGGAGTACGACTTCATGTAGTGGTACACCTCCTCGTTATGCAGGGGGTCACCCCACTCATCCCACTCGATGACCGTCAGTGGCAGCGATGGATCGAGGATCGACGTGAGCGGGTCAACGAACGGAACGACCGCGAGGATGCCCGAGAAGAGTTGCGGGGCCAGGTTCGCGACGGCACCCATGAGTAGGCCGCCGGCGCTTCCGCCCTCAGCAACGAGTCGATCGCTTGACGTGACATCGGTGTCGATGAGGTGGTGGGCGCACGCGACAAAGTCGGTGAACGTGTTGCGCTTATGGAGTTTCTTGCCGCCCTCGTACCAGGTGCGGCCCAGTTCGCCACCGCCGCGCACGTGGGCGACAGCGAACACCATGCCGCGGTCGAGCAGGCTCAGGCGGGCGGCGGTAAAGCCAGGGTCAATGCTGATCTCGTACGAGCCATAGCCGTAGAGTACCGTCGGCGCCGGGGTTCCGGGCGCCACGAGGTCGTTGCGGTACACGAGCGAGATCGGTACGCGCGTACCGTCGGACGCGGTGGCCCACTCCCGACGCTGGGTGTACAGCGCGGGGTCAAAGCGGCCAAGCACCGGCTGCTGTTTGCGTATGACTAGCTCGTTGTCATCCACGAGGTAGTCATAGACGATCGTCGGAGTCACGAAGCTGCCATAGCTGAGGCGGATGCTCGGCTGATTCCACTCGGGGTTGGAGCTGAGACCCACGGTGAAGAGTTCGTCGTCGAACTTCAGTTCGTGGGGAATGTCTTCGTAGCGTCCGCCATGCTTCGGAACGATCGCAACTGCCACTCGCGTGAGTCCCTCGCGGCGGTACTCGATCGCCACGAAATCCTTGAAGGCATCGACACCCTCGAGGCGCACGGCCTCGTTGTGGGGGAGGATCACGCGGCGCTCGCCGAGAGGATCCGCTGCGGCAACGCTCACGAGCTCGAAGTTGATCGCAGCCTTGTTGTGCACAATCAGCAGTCGATCTTGCGTGCCCACCACCACGTGCTCAACGTCGTACTCGACACCCACTTCGCGCGGCCAGACAACCTCGAACTCGCCGGTCGGGTCGCTCGTGTCGAGCAGCCGCGTCTCACTCGTCAGGCGCGAGCCCGCTTCGATTGCCAGATATTTGCCACTGCGCGAACGGCCAACTCCCACCCAGAAACTTTCGTCGGGCTCATGAAACACCTGAACCGCGGATGCCGCAGCCGTGCCCAGCTCGTAGCGCCAGACCGTATCGGGGCGCCACGCATCATCCACCGTCGTATAGAAGACGTACTTGCCTGTGGCATCCAAGAGCGCGCCGCCCGCGGTGCCCGGAATCTCGTCCGGAAGGTCATCGGCGGAGCTGAAGCGGGTGACAGCATCAGCGTCGGAAGCATCTGCCGAACCAGCGCTCGCCGCAGGCGCATCACCGAGCTGGCGCACGCGCAACGTGTACCGCTCGTCGCCCTCGATATCGACGCCGTAGAGCAGTAGCGTGCCGTCGTCGCTGAGGGAGAACGAGCCCAGGCTGAAGAAGTCGTGACCCTCGGCTTCGACGTTGTCGTCGAGGAGGATCTGCTCGCCGGGAAGCGTGGTGGGAGCGGCGCCAGGGGCGGCCGAGGAGGCATCCGCGTCGGTGTCGGCCCCGGCGGCACCAGCGTCACCGGCAACAGGCTCGGCAATCGTCGGGGGAGTCCAGTCGTCCTCGCCCGCAATCGGCGCGCGGCAATGAATCGGGTACTGCTTGCCCTCTTCGGTGCGGCTGAAGTACCACCACTGGCCACGACGAACCGGAACGCTCAGGTCGGTCTCTTGGGTACGGCCCTTGATCTCTTCGAAGATCTGCTCTTGCAGCACGCTGAGGTGACTCGTGCGCGCAGCGGTGAAGGCATTCTCGGCATGGAGATGCGCGAGGGTCTCGGGGCTCTCTTTGTCGCGCATCCACTCGTAATTGTCGACGTAGTGGTCGCCGTGCTGGAGGCGTTCCGTGGGAATCTTTGCGGCTTCAGGTGGGGTGAGCATGTCTTCAGCGTATGCCCGATTTCTGCAGGGCAGGAGGAAGTTTTAGGGCAGGCGCTGGGGGCGCAGAATTTAACTAGGTCCGCGAAAGGCCACGAGAGTGCCGAACAGAGTCATCGTCGAGAGCGGTGGGCGTGCCCCACGAAACGGCGCAGCGCGCACAGCGAAACCAGTTCACGCCCGAGCGCGCATGGGCACCATAAATCGCACACAGGGGGCAATCTTCCGCAGAGTTCATAATGAGGGGCCTCGATTGTTAGTCGTGGAATGGTTCGCGTAGCTACGGTCACCTAACAGTATTGAGTATACTTCGAAATTAAGCATCCCCCTCATTATGGGCTGATGCCGTTCGGGCTGCACATGGCTGCGCGGTCGCCAGTGTCATGATTGAAGTTCCTTACGATCGGAGCCTCGGATGCCTCACCCCCTCGTCACCGCGAACGAACTAGACGCGCTGCTCACCGCCGCCGAGGCGGGTGGAACCCCCGTGCGCGTTCTCGACGTGCGCTGGAGCCTTGGGGGCCCCGCTGGCTTGCCGCTCTACGAAGCCGGACATATCCGCGGTGCTGTCTACGTTGACCTCGATACCGAGCTTGCGCGTCACGGTGAACCACACGAGGGGCGTCATCCACTGCCCGCGGTCGAGGAGTTTCAGGCCGCCGTGCGCCGCTGGGGAATCAACGACGGTGACGCTGTCGTCGTCTATGACGACTGGAACGGCCTCGCCGCCTGCCGCGCCTGGTGGCTGCTGCGCTACATGGGCATTGAGAACGTGCAGGTGCTCGACGGCGCGCTTTCTGCGTGGACGGCGGCCGGGCATCCACTCGCCACCGGCGCTGACGACGTGGCGGCAGTTGTTCCCGGCACCGCAACCCTCAGCGCGGGCAACGAGCCCGTTCTGACTGCGGATGACGCTGCCGCGCTAGCCGAAACCGGCGTGCTTCTCGATGCGCGGGCGGGCGAACGCTACCGCGGCGAGGTGGAGCCGATCGATCCGCGAGCCGGTCACATTCCCGGGGCAATTAGCGCACCGACCTCGGGCAACCTCACCGACGATGGCCAGTTCTTGGACGCCGAGACGCTGCGGGAGCGTTACGAAACCCTTGGTGTGAGCGTCGATCGCGCTGTCGGTGTGTACTGCGGTTCAGGCGTGACTGCTGCGCACGATGCGCTAGCGCTTACTGTCGCCGGTTTCCGTCCCGCACTCTTTCCCGGTTCGTGGTCGGCGTGGTCGAACCAGCCGGAGCGCCCTGTTGCTACCGGCGCAAATCCGTAGCCGCGGCATCCACTCGAAGCACCAGCGTTACACCTCTTAACCAAGCGAAGGGCCCCAACACCATCACAGTGTTGGGGCCCTTCGCTTGGTTATTTAGGAGATGACGTCTTGCAGCAGTTCTTCGTTGAGGTTCTTGCGAACGAGCGAGACGACGTAGCCGATCACGAAAGCGATGAACGGCGACAGGACGAGGAACCAGCCGAAGGCGTTGAGGCCGAAGGCGGTCACCGTCGGATCGACTCCAGCGGCGAGCGTGAGGTCACCGGCGAGCAGGCCGAAGCGTGACATCAGCAGGTACTCGGCGAGAACGAGACCAATGAAGGCCAGGATCGGCGCAATCATGGTGACAAAGATGTTCTCGGTTCCCTTGTTCTGAAGGAAGAAGCGGATGATCGCCACGCAGACGAGCGCTTCGATTAGCACGATCGCCACCACGGCGAGGCCACTGAACCAGAAGAACATGTTGCCGATGGGGTCGAGCTGGAATGCGGCGAACAGCACAATCACAACACCGCTAATGATCGACACGATGATGGATGCACGACCGGGGGCTCCGCGACCGTTCACGGTTCCCACCGAGCCCGCCAGCACGCCACCGCGGCCAAGGGCGAAGAGGTAGCGGCTTGCGGCGTTCTGGAAGGCAAGCAGTCCGGCGAACATACTCGTGAGGACAAGGATGCTCATGAGTGTCGCGAGCCACGGGCCGACGTACTCGCTCGCGAGAGTGAAGAGCACCGCGGCGGGGTCTTCGAGGCCGGCTGAACGTTCGAGCGTCTGGTCGATCACGTTCGAGGCGCCCATGCCGGTGACAAGGGCGAAAGCGGTGAAGGCAAACAGTACGGTGATGAGGCCAACAGCAAGGTACGTAGCGCGCGGGACGGCACGCTTCGGGTTGACACTCTCTTCGCCGTAGATGGCGGTTGCTTCGAAACCGATGAAGGAAGCGAAGGCGAAGGCGAACGCGATACCGGCCGAGCCAGCAAGACCGCCAGCGAGGATGAGGTCGGGCGAGAACGACGCACCCCAGTTGAGTCCTTCGGGTCCACCGTCGGCGAGGATCGCAACGGCGGCGATCACAAGCACGGTGAGCTCGGCGATCATCAGGACACCAAGCACCTTGGCGCCGATGTCGACGCGCAAGAGCGAGAGTGCGGTCACGGCAATCCAGGCGAGTAGAGTCCAGGCCCACCAGGGGAGAAGGCCAACCTGTGCGGCCATAAGGCCGCCGAAGAAGCCATAAATGGCGAGTTGAATCGTGAGGTAGGCAAGAACCGAAACGAACGAGGAAGCGATTCCCGCGTTGCGCCCGAGTCCGCGCCCGACGTAGGCAAAAAAGGCACCGGTATTGGTGACGCGTTGGCTCATCGCCGCGTAGCCCACGCTGAACAGAAGCAAGATGATACCGGCGAATAGGTAAGCGCCGGGGGCAGCGGCACCGTTGCCTAGCACGATAGCGACGGGTACAGCGCCTGTCATGCCAAGAAGTGGTGCGGCGGCGGCCACAACAAAGAAGACGATTCCGATTACGCCGAGTCGCCCTGTGCGTAGGGTCCGATCGGGGCTTTCCTGGGATTTTTGGTCAAGCGCCATAGTGAAACTCCTCGTTGAGTTCTGAATCAAATCGTCCGTATCCGAACGAGTTGGGTTCCACAATGGCGAAGACAGGGCGTCCTAGTCAAGCGTTTTAAGAAATTCATTCGGATGCGAACTGTTTTCGGCTACACTCTGGCGCATGACCGAACTCAATGGATTCCTTCCTCCACTCACTCCGCAAGGGTCGAGTTCGCTCGTGCCGAAGATGCCCTGGTACTACTCGGGAACGCTGCTCACTGTCGAGTACTTGACCGATCCAGCCAACGTACGTGCGATTCTTCCTGACGATATTGACCTCGCTCCCGAACAGCCCGGCGCAGTAGCTCTCGTGTGGGCTGATTGGCAATCGTGCAGCACGGGCGGTCTCGAACTGCTCGACCCGGTGCGCGCCCAATACCTCGAAGCGTTCGTGGTCGTGCGCTGCTCTCACAAGGGCGTTATCTACAGCCGCTGCGTCGCCATCTGGGTCAACAAAGACTTCGCCATTGGCCGCGGTTGGTTCCAGGGCTACCCCAAGAAGCTCGGCAACATTGCCGTTACTCGAGTTTTCAACACGGGCAAGGCCACCCCCAAGCTTGAGAACGGTGGCCAGCTCGGCGCCTCCATCGCGGCCTACGACCACCGCCTTGCATCGGCGGTCGTGACACTGCGCGAGCCAGCAGAGAGCAACGGCTTCGTCAACGGTCACAAGATGCTGCACAACCGCTTCATGCCGTCCATCAGCAAGGATGCGGGAATGTCGCTCGACCAGCTCATCACCATGGGGGGCACCGACGTCGAGATTGGCGAGACCTGGAAGGGCGATGCCGAGCTTCACCTCGGTGACTCCCAGTGGGATGAGTTGCACTCGATCCTGCCCGTGCACGAGATCCTCGGCGGCTACTACCGCGAGATCGGCGTCACCTTCGATGGTGGCGAACTCGTAGAAGACCGCTCACAGGCGATCTAAGCGCCCGACTGCGGCAGCGGCATCCGCTCGCTGCTGCAGTCGATGCAGCCACGTACAGCGGCACACAGAAATGCCCCGCCGAATGAATCGGCGGGGCATTTCTGTGTCTCAGGCCGTTACCGGCTTAGTAGTCGGCGAAGTACTCGTCGATCTCCCACTGACTCACCTCTCGCGTGGTTTTGTCGGCCACGGCGTCTTCGTAGCGCATCACTTCGTCACGCTTCAGCACGCTGAAGACATCGATGACCGTGCTGCCCATGGTCTCGCGCATCACGGTGTCGGCGTCGAGAGCGTCGAGCGCGGCGTTAAGCGTCATCGGTAAGACCGGTGCCGACTCGTCTTCGTAGGCCCAGCCCTCGACCGCTGCGGGGGCCGTGAGCTTGCGCTTGATGCCGTCGAGGCCGGCAGCCAGAGTGGATGCGATGAGCAGGTACGGGTTCGCTGCCGGGTCGCCGAGGCGAACTTCCAGTCGCGTGCCCGCGCCGCGCTCGGGCGGAACCCGCAGCATCGCGCTGCGGTTGTCGTGGCCCCAGTTGGCGCGGTACGGAGCCAGGGTGTCGGGGCCGAGACGCTTGTACGCGTTGACGGTCGGGTTCGAGAGCGCCGCGAGTGAGCCAGCGTGTTCGAGGATGCCGCCGATCATGTGGTTGGCCATCTCTGAGAGCCCAGAGCCGCCATCCGACATGATGTTGTTGCCGTCGTTGTCGACGACCGAGAAATGCAGGTGGAATCCGCTGCCACCTTCGTCGTCCCAGGGCTTGCCGACGAAGAGGGCGTGCTTGCCGGTGCGAGCGACGATGTCACGCACTGCGGTCTTGAAGAGGAAGGTGCGGTCAGCGGCATCCAGTGCCTCGCTGTGCCAGAGGTTGATCTCGTACTGCGAGGGGCTGAATTCGTGGTTGCCGGCGAAGACGCCGATGTCCATGCCGTCGAGCATGCGCATAAGGTTCAGAAACTCGCCGCCGGGGTCGACGCTTTCGCCGGTCGTGTAGACGCGACCCGTGCGACTGAGGCTGCGGCTCCAGCCGTTCTCTTCGTCGTAGTTGGCGATGTAAAATTCCAGCTCCGGGCCCACGGTGGGGGTGAGTCCGAGGGCGGCGTAATCGGCGATGACCTTCTGCAGCACTGAACGGGGTGCAATTTCACTGACGCTGTGGTCGGGGTTGAAAGCGTCGCCAACGACGAGGGCAACTCCAGGTTCCCACGGCATCATCGTGAGGGTGTTCGGGTCGATCTGAGTGAGAAGGTCGGGCAGTCCAGACGACATGATGTCGTTTCCGTCGAGCACGTCGCCGCCGGTGGTGGTTACCCAGACGCCCTGGCAGAACAGGGGAGACTTCGCGCGGTGCAATTGGCTGACGAGGAGATCTTTGGAGCGGGTAATGCCCAGTACATCCGGAAAGATCAGGCGCAGAACATCAATCCCTTTGGCCTGCAGATCTGTCTGGAGTGCTGCTATGTCGAGAGTCATTCTTCCTCCGAAAAATAAATCGTTCGGCACTGAACGATTAGTGAGATACTAAGCCACAGAGCGGTGTGGCTGTCTACTCATCGCGGGAAATTTACCGGAAAGGTACACAGATGAGAGCCCTCTTGGTACAACATGATCACGTCACCGCCAGCGGCCCCGTGGGCGATCGGCTGCGCGAACGCGGCTTCGACATTGACGAGATCATGGTTGTCACTGAGGAGAACTTCGAGAACCCGAATGTTGATTTTGATTTTCCGGATGTCTCGGGCTACGACCTTGTCGTTCCCATGGGGGCCCCGTGGGGCGCCTGGGATGACGGCTGCATTGGCAACTGGTTGACTCCAGAGCTGGAGTGGGTGCGCTCCACCATCGAGGCGGACATCCCGGTGTTGGGCATCTGTTTTGGCGGCCAGCTCATCGCACGAGCGCTCGGCGGCACGGTTGCCCGCGGTGCGAAGTCGGAGATCGGTTGGACCGCCATTCATAGCGATGACACCTCGCTGGTCTCCAACGGCCCGTGGTTCCAGTTCCACTACGACCAGTGGACGATGCCCGAAGGCGCCGTCGAGATCGCCCGCAACCCTGTAGCGCCGCAAGCCTTCACTTTTGGTCGCAGCTTGGCGCTGCAGTTTCACCCCGAATTGAACACCGCGATCCTTCAAGGCTGGCTAGACCAAGGCGGAATCAACGAAGTGATTGCAAGTGGTCAAGATCCTCAGATTATGCTCGCTCAGACGCGGGCCGAAGAGAACGTCGCCGCACAGCGTACAGCGGCTCTCGTCGACGCCTTCCTCGACCGCGTAGCCAAGCTCCGCTGAAGGAGCCCCTGAGGGCGGCGCATCGCGCTAGCGTAGGGTCTCCAGCGCCGCCATCACCTTGGATGCTTCGGTGTCAGGGTTCACGAATGCGAGCCGCAGCACAGTCTGGCCGCGCCATTTCGTCGGCACGCAGAGGATGACACCGTCGTGCGCGACGTGCTTCGACCAGACGGAATACTGTTCTGCCGTCCACCCGGTGCGCACAAACAGCAGCACCGAGAGCTCGGGCTCGCGCACGAGTTCGAGGTAGTCGCTCTCATCGATAGCCTGGGCGACCGCACGCGCGGTCGATACGGAGGCTTCGATCGCGTCCCGATACTTGTCGGTGCCATGGGTGGCGAGACTGAACCACAGAGGAAGTCCGCGCACGCGCCGCGAGAGGTGCAGGGCGAGCTCGCTGGGGTTCCATTCGTTGCGGTCGATGGCATCCAAATAGCTGGCGTGCTGAGAATGCACGGCCCGGGCAAGCTCGGGTTCGCGATAAATCAGCGCACAGCAGTCGTAGGGCGCAAAGAGCCACTTGTGCGGGTCGACGATGAAGCTGTCGGCGCGTTCAATGCCGGTGAAGATGGGGCGGATGCTCGGGGCGGCGAGCCCCGCGCCGCCATAGGCACCATCCACGTGCATCCAGACACCGAACTCTTCACAGACGTCGGCGATGTCGGCAAGGTCATCGACGAGGCCCTCATTGGTCGTTCCAGCGGATGCCACCACGGCGAACACGTTCGGGTTCTGTTCGAGAACGGCCCGCAGGGCTGCCCCGGTCATGTGTCCGCGGTCATCGATGGGCACATCGACCCGGTCAACATCGAGCGCTTTCGCGGCCGAGTTGATCGAGGAGTGAGCGTTGGAGGTATACGCGAGCTGCCAACCGCCAGCGGGGCGACCGCCGCGACGCGTCTTGGCGGTTTCGCGGGCAGTCATGAGCGCCGAGAGGTTGCCCGAGGTACCACCAGAGACGAAGGTGCCGCCGGCTGTCTCGGGCCAATCGAGCAGGCCGATGATCCACTGCAGTGCTTGGTTCTCGGCAAAGACTGCACCCGCGCCGGACTCCCAAAGGCCGCCGAAAATGTTGGCAGAGCTGGTGACGAGGTCGAAGGCGACCGCCGCCCGCGTGGGCGCGGCGGCGATGTATGCGAGGTTCAGCGGGTCATCTTGAGCCCGCGTTGCCGGTTCCAGAATCTCGTCAAAAATCCGGAGCGCTTCTGCGCCGCCGATCCCTTCCGGACGGATCGCGTGACCAACCGCGGCCGCCAGATCGGCCGCCGGCCGCGCTGTGGAATAGGGGTCGGTTTCGCGGACCATTCTTTTGGAGGTCCAGTCGAGGGCGAGCTGCACTACTTCAGTCTCGTCGCCCCAGACTGCGTGGGGTCTGCCTTGTGGCCGCACTTCGCTCATGCAACTACCTCGCTCATGTGCCTACTTTGCTAATTCGACGCGTACCGGGAGTCGTTTGATTCCGTTGACGAAATTGCTGCGCAGACGGTCAGGTTCACTGAGCTTCGTCATTCCCGAGATTCGGGGCAACAGGTTCTCAAACATGATACGGATTTCGAGACGGGCCAGTGAGTTTCCCAGACACATGTGCGGGCCACCGCGACCGAACGCCATGTGCTCGTTCGGGTTGCGGGTGACATCCATTTGGTAGGGGTTTTCGAAGATCTCGGGGTCACGGTTTCCGGCGGCGAACCACGTGACAACCTTCTGACCTTCCTTGATGGCCTGACCATTGATTTCGGTGTCCTTCGTCGCGGTGCGACGGAAGTGGTAAACCGGGCTGGCCATGCGCAGGAACTCTTCGACAGCCCACGGGATGAGCTCGGGCTTCTCCTGCAGGAGTGCCATCTGGTCGGGGTTGTCCATGAGGTAGTTCATGGAGTGCGTAATGGTGTGGCGCGTGGTTTCGTTGCCGGCAACGACGAGTAGCAGGAAGTAACTGTTGAAGTCGCGCTCGCTGAGCTCTTGGCCGTCCATCGGCGTCTGGTTGACGAGGCGAGACACGAGGTCGTTGCCGTCCTTGCCGCGACGCTGGTTGGCGAGGTCATTGCCGTACTCGAAAACCTCTCGAGCGGCGGGGGAGCGGAAGGGCAGAAGGCGGAACTCTTCACTCTCGGCGGAGCTCGCCAGGACGTCAGCGTGTTCCGGATCGTCGTTTCCGATCATCCGGTTTCCCCAGTCGATCAGTTTGTAAATGTCGGTGTCGGGTACGTCGAGCATCTTGGCGAGAACACGGATCGGGAAGTCGGCAGCCACTTGGTCGACGAACTCGAATTCCGGGTTAGCGAAGGCGGCATCGAGGGTGCTGGCGGTGAGGCCGCGGAGGAAGGTTTCGTAGCCGGCGACCGCGCGGGGAGTGAACTCGCCCTGCATGAGGCGGCGAAGCGCGCGGTGACGAACGCCATCGGTTTCGAGCATCGACTTACGGGCTTCGATTTGTTCGTCGTCGAGCTCTTCGAGGTTGACCGTACCGCGCTCGCTGGAGAAGGTTTCGGTGTCCCGGAGTACGGACACGATGTCGTGGTAGCGGGTGAGCGACCAAAAGCCGTGGTTGGGCGCTGGTTCCTCTGACCAGTGCACCGGAGCCTCTGCCCGAAGCTTGTCGAACACGTTCCAGGGTGTGCCATTTTCGAACAGATCTAGGTCTGCCAGGGTGACGTTCGCCATTGAAGTCAACTCAATCCTCCGTGGGTTGTTTGGATACAAACAATACGATACTGGAACAAGTTTCTGCGAGTATTTGCCACAAATCTTTATAGACGGCAGGGGTTGGATAGAGTAACCGCAGCTAAATGCGAGCGAGGGGACCCTCCGTGGCCGGACCACACACACTCACTGAAACCGAACGCCAAGTACAGGCGAGAGTCGGCGGCCTGCCGCTCGACTATTCAGCAATGGCAGTTGCGTCGAACCTGTTTCGCGCCGCTAACGCGGTACGAAACCACTTCGAGCGCACCGTGCTCTCTGAACACAACCTGTCGTGGACGGCATTCGTGGTGTTGTGGGTTACGTGGATCTGGGAGCCCATCGAAACCCGTCAAATCGCGCTCGAGGGTGGATTCTCCAAGGCGACCCTCACCGGTGTGCTCTCCACTCTTGAGCGTCGTGGCTGGCTGATTCGGGAGCGAAGCGCAACCGACGGCCGCCTCGTCGTCGTCACTCTCACTGATCGTGGTCGTGAACTCATGACCGAGCTGTTCCCCGCCTTCAACGTGCAAGAGCAAGCCGTTACCGGGCCAGTCGCTCCGGAGCGTCGCGAAGAGCTCGCGGAGATGCTGCGCCTCATTACGGCGGGTGTTGAGCCCAAGCCTTAGATAAAGCACGTTTTTTGGTGATCTGTTGTCTTCAACGCTTGTTTGGGGTCTAATCACTCGCTAAGGTAAGTCATTAGTATCCGAATGACTTAACGGCGAGCGATTCGAGACGGGACAACTATGACCAACGTTCAAGTAGCCGGAGTGACCGTCGATACGCGGCACTTCATCAATGGAAAACGCGTCGCCTCAGACGAGACGTTCACCAACACGTCACCGATCGACGCCAGCCCCCTCGGAGAAATCTCCCGCGGCGGTCAGCGTGAAGTCGACCTGGCTGTCGCTGCCGCTCGCGCAGCATTCCCCGCATGGGCAGCCACCAGCCCGCAAGACCGGGCAGCCATCATGCACAAGATTGCCGACCTCGTTGAAGAGCGCGTCTCCGAACTTGCCAACGTCGAGACGATGGACAACGGGGCGCTCCTGCGCAGCCACCTGCGCGGTGTGATGCCGCGCGTGGCCCACAACTTTCGGTTCTTCGCCGACTACCTCGTGAACGACCTCGGGCATCCGGACTTCGAAACTCGCGGCCACAACAACCACGTCTCGTGGGACCCCTCGGGAGTCGCCGCGCTCATCACTCCGTGGAACGCGCCGCTCATGCTCGCTACGTGGAAAATCGCTCCGGCGCTTGCCGCGGGAGACACCGTTGTGCTCAAGCCGGCCGAATGGACGCCGCTCACGGCATCGCTACTGGCAGACATCACCGTCGAAGCTGGTCTGCCCGCCGGCGTCTTCAACGTGGTTCAGGGCTACGGAAAAGAAGCGGGCGCTTCGCTCGTTGCTCACCCCGACCTCAGCCGCATCTCGTTCACCGGTTCGGTGCCGACCGCCAAGTCGATCGCCCGTGCCGCCGCCGACAACCTCACCCCCTGCAGCTTCGAACTCGGCGGCAAGAGCCCGTGCATCGTCCTCGAAGACGCCGACCTCGAGCTCGCCGCAACTCTCGCGGTCGAGCAATACGACAACGCTGGCCAGGTCTGCCTTTCCGGCACACGCATCCTCGTTCACGAGAACATTGCGGATGCTTTTGCCGAGGCTTTCAAGGCCAAGGTTGCGACCCTGCGTCAGGGGGACCCTCGCGACATCGAAACCGACATCGGGCCGCAGGTTCACCGCGTGCACTTTGAGCGCATCAAGGGATTCGTTGATCGCGCGAAGGAAGGCGGAGCCAACATTGTTCTCGGTGGTGAGCCGAACGCCGAACTTGGTGGGCTCTACTTCTCGCCGACACTCGTCAAGAACCCCGAGGTCGGTAGTGAGATCGTCACGCAGGAAGTCTTCGGTCCGGTGCTGACGATGCAGACCTTCTCGACGGACGACGAACTCGTCGCGATGGCAAACGGTACCGAGTTTGGACTCGCTGCCATTCTCGTCTCGGGAAACCGCGAGCACGCTGACGTGATCGCCAAGCAACTGGTCGCCGGAACGATCTGGGTCAACTGCTTCTTCGTGCGTGACTTGAGAGCGCCTTTCGGTGGATCCAAGAAGTCGGGTGTTGGTCGCGAGGGTGGCACGTGGTCGTTTGATTTCTACGCAGATGTAAAGAACACGGTGGTTTCACCGAACGGATGGAAGGAATAGTCATGGGAGAAGTAGTTGGCGCTGGGCTGATCGCCCACGTACCTACAATCATGTTGCCCAAAGAGATCCGTATGGAACTCAATGAGGGCAAGGACTCAACGCTCGTTG
Organism: Salinibacterium sp. 10G20-15; assembly: GCF_057365065.1. Taxonomy (NCBI): domain Bacteria; kingdom Bacillati; phylum Actinomycetota; class Actinomycetes; order Micrococcales; family Microbacteriaceae; genus Salinibacterium; species Salinibacterium sp. 10G20-15. The sequence goes on along the minus strand of NZ_CP195118.1, from coordinate 341,595 downwards.
AAGGCCTCGAACGACTCCGCAAGGACTACTTCGAGAACGACGATTACGACACTGTTGTCGTGCTCGACAGCCACTGGGCGACCACGGTTGAATTCGTCGTTACGGCGCACGAGCGTCGCCACGGCAAGTTCACGTCAGAAGAACTGCCCCGCGGAATGAGCGGGGTGCCGTACGACTTCATCGGCGACCCCGAGCTCGCGAAACTCATGGGGGAGCAGGCCGAAAAGAACGGCACCTGGATCACCCCGATCGACGACGAGTACCTGCCGATCATGTACGCCACAATCAACCTGTGGGAGTACCTCGGCAAGGGGCTTCCTGACAAGAAGTGGGTCAGCGTTTCCATCTGCCAGACCGCGACCGATGAAGACTTCCTTCGGGCAGGTCGTGCCATTGGCGAAGCGATTGCCAAGAGCGATCGCCGCGTCATGCTGCTCGCCTCGGGAGCGCTCTCGCACACGTTCTACAAGCTGCGCGATCTGCGCAAGCACGAGATGGCCGATCCGGCCCACATTTTCTCGGATGCTGCCCGCGAGGCAGACTACGAACGCCTCGACTGGTTCAAAGCTGGCGACCACGCTCAGGTGCTGCAGACCATGCCCGCGTTCCAGAAGGTGCGCCCCGAGGCCATGTTTGGACACTGGCTCATGACCGCGGGTGCGATCGGCGAAGAAGCCTGCACCGCCCCTGGCGTGATGTACAGCGAGTACGAAAATTCGATCGGCACCGGTCAGGTGCACGTCTGGTTCCCGAAGCCCGAAGGCGGCTTCCCGGCAGCAAAGGATGTGGTCCTTTCTCGTGACTGAGTTCCGCAGAGTACTTCTTAATGGCTACCCGACGCAGGTAACGCGTCACGGTGACGTTCTCGTCGCCGGTGATGGCCGCGAGGTGGGAGTCGACGAGGCAATTCACCTGCCGCCGACCGAGCCGAGCAAGATCATCGCCGTGCACTTGAACTACGCCAGCCGCACCGAAGAGTTCATGACAAAGCTGCCCGCTGCGCCGACTTACTTTCAGAAGCCGGTCACCGCGCTCAACGCTCACAAGGGTGATGTCGTGCGGCCTGAGGGCTGCAAGTGGTTGAACTTCGAGGGCGAGATCGTCATTGTGATCGGCCGTACGTGCCGCAATGTTTCGCCCGACCAGGCCAGCGACTACATCGCCGGCTACTCGATCGGTAACGACTACGGTCTGCACGATTTCCGCGACACGGATGCCGGTTCCATGCTTCGAGTCAAGGGCAGCGACACGCTCGCTCCTGTCGGCCCCGGTCTTGTGACGGATTGGGATTTCCGCGGCAAGCAGTTGCGCACCATCGTGAACGGTGAGGTCAAGCAAGACGACAACACCAACAACATGGAGTGGGACATGAACTACCTCGTGGCCGATATCGCTCGCACGATCACGTTGAGTCCCGGCGACATGCTGTTCTCGGGAACGCCCGCGTTCTCGCGTCCGGTGCAGCCTGGCGACGTTGTTGAGGTCGAAGTTGAAGGTCTGGGCACGCTGACGAACCGTATCGTTACAGGTCCGACTGCGATCCGTACCGACGTGGGGGCACAGCCCACAGAGTCTGAAGAGGTAATGTCGACCGCACTGGGTGGCGACTGGGAGTTCCGAGGAATTCGAACTCCGTCGAAGGATCTGTACCCATCGAAGATTGAGGAAAAGCGATGATCAAAATCGAAGTCGACATGAACCAGTGCCAGCACTATGGCCAGTGTGTTTTTGAGGCACCAGACAACTTCAAGCTCAACGATGACGACAAGCTCGAGTACGTGGCCGAAGCGCCCGACTCGGAGCGTGACAACATCGAAGCCGCTGTTGATGTATGCCCGATGCAGGCCATCCGAATCGTCGAATAGTGTCTGAGGCTAACCCCGCCGCACCGGTCGTAATTGTCGGTGCGGCGATGGGTGGGCTGCGCGCGGCGGAGTCTCTTCGCCGTTCGGGCTACACCGGCGCTATCCGCGTGGTTGGTGAAGAACTTCACGCGCCTTATAACCGTCCACCCCTCTCTAAAGAGGTGTTGGCCAGCGATGTGACCCACGAGGCTGTGGCGTTCCCGTCGCGTGCCGAAATGGGCGACGTCGAATGGATGCTCGGAGTGCGGGCAACTGCGGTCGATCTCGATGCGCACACTCTCACCACCGACGATGGGTCTGTGCAGGAGTGGCGTGCCCTGGTTATCGCGACGGGCCTGCGCGCTCGCCGCTTGGATTTTGCCGCAATCGCCGGGCGTCACGTTGTCCGTTCGCTGGATGATGCGATGGCTCTGCGCGCCGAACTCACCGAGGGTGCGCGCGTGGTTGTCGTCGGCTCGGGCTTCTTGGGCTGCGAACTGAGCGCCACCGCTCGCAAGCTCGGCTGCGCGGTCACGATTGTGACGCCGAGTGCTGAGCCCATGATGCGTCCGTTGGGCGACCTCGTCGCGAAGGAAATGCGTCGTCGACTCACCGATGAGGGCGTGGAGATTGTCTCCGGCGTCACGGTTGCAGCGATCAACGGCGAGACTGCAGTTGAGTCTGTTGTGCTGAGCGATGACCGCGTTATCGAGGCCGATGTCGTGATCGAGTCGGTTGGCTCGCACTGCAACATCGAGTGGCTCGAAGGAACGAACCTCGACGTCTCCGACGGAGTTCTCGCTGACAACGCGATGCGCGCAGTCACGACCGACGGTCGTGCTCTCGATGACGTCTACGTTGTGGGCGATATCGCTCGCTTCCCGAACCCCATGTTCGATGACGTTCCCCGTCGAATCGAGCACTGGAACATCCCGACCGACACCGGCAAGCGTGCGGGCGCCGTGCTCGCAGCGCACCTCGCCGACGACGGATCCTTCGCCGATGTGGTGGCGAAGCCTTTCGCTCCGATGCCGTCGTTCTGGTCGAACCAGTTCGAGATCAAACTGCAGGCTTACGGTCTCTTGGGTTTGGTATCGGATGACGACATTCGCGTGCTCGAGGGAGACCTCACCGACCAAGCTGCCGTGGGTTACTACCGCGACGGCCGTCTCGTGGGCGTACTCGGAATTGGCCTGAAGGCCGCGCTGTTGCCGTATCGCAAGCAGATTGCGGAGGGCGGCGCGTAGCCGCACTCGAACCGCGGTCTCTGGGCAGTGGAGAAGCGGGGTCGTAGGCTGGGCTTATGACTCCCGCTTCGACTATCGCCGTTGCCCAGTTCGTTCCTGGCCATGATCGCGATGAGAACATCGCGCAGATCACCGAGCTCGCTGAGCGCGCCGTTGAGCGTGGCGCGAGTTTTGTGATCTTTCCGGAGTACTCGTCGTACTTCACCGCCTCGATGGGCGAAGACTGGGTCACGGCCGCCGAGCCTCTCGATGGTCCTTTCGTGCAGGCGTTGACCTCGCTCGCGCAGCGGTTGCGGATTCATGTCGCTGCGGGCATGTTGCAGTCGAGTGACGAAGATAACCGCTTCTGGAACACCCTCGTCGCGGTTGCTCCCACCGGTGCCATTGTCGCGACCTATAGCAAACAGCACCTCTACGACGCCTTCGGTCAGCGCGAATCTGACTGGGTCATTCCCGGGTCGATTGGCGCGCCGCAGACCTTCGCGTGGGAGGGCTTCACCGTCGGTTTGCAGACTTGCTACGACATCCGTTTTCCGGAGGTGTCACGCCGATTGGTGGATGCCGGGGCCAACCTCATTGTGGTGCCCGCCGAGTGGGTGCGTGGTCCGCTCAAGGAGTACCACTGGCGCACGCTGCTCACGGCGCGGGCCATCGAGAACACCGTCTTTGTCGCAGCTGCTGACCATGCCCCGCCGATCGGTGTCGGTAACAGCATGGTCGTCGACCCGATGGGCGTGGAGCTCGTGACGATTGGGGAGCGCACGGATGTCGCTGTCGCTCACATCGAGCACGCTCGCCTCGACGAGGTGCGCGCGACCAACCCCGCGCTCTCGTTGCGTCGCTACGGAGTGCACCCGCTCGAGGAGCGTTAGGCCGAGCGCCGCTGTTCCGGTTCTCGAACTTCGGCCCAGACCTCATCGAGAGAAAGCCCGATAGCGTCGGCGACGGCCGCGATGGTGGGGAATGCTGGGGTCGCGATGCGACCCGTCTCGATCTTGCGCAGTGTTTCGGGCGAGATACCCGCGGCAAGGGCGGTGTCGAGGATCGATCGTGCGCCTCGCCCGCGCCTCAGCGCCATACCGAGGCGTTTTCCGCGGTTGACTTCAGAGGGGGAGAGCGGCAATCGGACCATGCGTCGATTCTATACCGGGATAATATGGCCGGTATAGTTATTCGAAACGTTCTGGTGTGGAGGCCTCAATGATCGAAATTCTTAGCCCGGAAGAATTGTTTCGTGCGAGGCAGACGGGGGCTCTGGTCGCCCACATCTTGCAGACGTTGAAAGGTCGAGCGAAGGTCGGCACTAACCTGCTCGACATTGACCGTTGGGCTCAATCGATGATCGTGGAGGCCGGGGCTACCTCGTGCTACGTCGACTACGCACCGTCGTTTGGGCGCGGTCCGTTCGGACACTACATCTGCACGGCCGTGAACGACGCGGTACTTCACGGGCTGCCCCACGATTATGCGCTCGCGGAGGGTGACCTTCTCACCCTTGACCTTGCGGTGATTCTCGACGGTGTCGCGGCAGACTCGGCGATCAGTTTCGTGGTCGGGGAGTCGCAGCCCGCCGAGAGCCTCGCATTGATCGATGTCACGCAGCGGGCTCTCGTCGAAGGCATTGCCGCTGCGCGACCGGGCAATCGCATCGGCGATATTTCGCACGCTATCGGTACGGTGCTGAGCGAGGCCGGGTACCCCATCAACATGGAGTTCGGCGGTCACGGCATCGGCTCCACGATGCATCAGGATCCTCACGTTGCCAACAATGGGCGACCAGGTCGGGGCTTCCCGCTTCGCTCAGGAATGCTGCTGGCGCTTGAGCCATGGGTGATGGCCGACACTGACGAACTCGTCACGGATGCCGACGGTTGGACTTTGCGTAGCGCGACCGGGTGCCGCACGGCCCACAGCGAGCACACGATCGCCATCACCGACGATGGTGCAGAGATCTTGACCGTCGTTCGCTAGTTGCGCAGCTTCATCCCCGAAAGCTGAGCCGCGGCACGATCGAGTACGTCGGACTTCTTGCAGTAGGCGAAGCGGATGAGCGTGTTGTAGTCGCCGTGGTTTGCCGGATGCACGAATGCAGTTACGGGGATTCCGACGACTCCGCTGATCTCGGGAAGGATGCGGCAGAAATCTGCACCGTCCGTGACTCCCAGTGGTGCGGCATCCGCAATGATGAAGTAGCCGGCCTGAGGCGTGGTGACGTCGAAACCTGCGCTGCGCAGCCCGGCGCCGAGGGTGTCGCGTTTGCGGGCGAGGCCGCTGGCAAGGTCGGTGAAGTAGCTATCGGGCAGCCCGAGTCCGGTCGCGATGCCTACTTGTAGCGGTGCGCCATTGACGTAGGTGAGGTACTGCTTCACGGCCATAATGGCCTGCAGGATGGGCTGGGGCGCGGTGATCCAGCCGATCTTCCACCCGGTGGTGTTGAACGTCTTGCCGCCGCTGGAGATGCTGATCGTTCGCTCGAATGCGCCGGGCAGGCTCGCGACAGGAATGTGTTCGTGGCCAAAGGTGATGTGTTCGTACACTTCGTCGGTCACGATGAGCGCGTCGTGTTTGTGGGCGAGCTCGACGATTAGTTCGAGCGTCGCCCGGTCGAGCACACTGCCGGTGGGGTTGTGCGGACTGTTGAGGATGATGAGGCGAGTGCGCCCGCTGAAGGCGGCCCGGATGTCGTCATGGTCGGGCTGGAAGCTCGGGGAGCGCAGCGGCACCGTCACGTGGGTGGCGCGCGCGTAGTTGATCATGGCCCCGTAAGCGTCGTAGAACGGCTCAAGAGTGATGACTTCGTCGCCTTCGCTCGTGAGGGCGAGAATCGTCGCGGCGAGGGCTTCGGTGGCTCCGGCAGTCGCGAGCACTTCGGTGTCGGGATCAACGTCAATGCCGTAGAACCGCTGCTGGTGCTCGGCGATCGCGTTGCGCAGAACGGGGAGACCGTTGCCGGGCGGGTACTGGTTGGTGCCGTCGCTGATGGCCTTGCGGGCGGCATCCAACACTTCAATGGGGCCGTCTTCATCGGGAAACCCCTGGCCCAGGTTGATAGCGCCGCTGGTGACGGCGAGGGCCGACATTTCGGCGAAGATTGTTTGGCTCAGCTGCCCATCGGCGCCGAGCAGCATGGCGCCATTGGCGGCGCGTTCCCAAGATCCGGTGACTGTCATCGTGCGCCAAGCCTAGCTACTTGCGGTGCCGGATGCCGCGTCTGGTTGTGGAAAGTTGAGGGCCTGAACCGTGCCGGGTGTTTAGCGTCGTTGTATGCGGCTACCGAACCTCGTACGCGCATCGGTTGGTGTGCTCCTCTTAGTTGTGCTGAGCGGATGCACGACCACCGACGCTCCGCCCCCACCTTCCCCGACGGCAACCTTCGTGGCCCCCTACGCGACCGACGAAGAGGCGCTGGCTGCGGCAGAGGCCGCGTATGCGGAGTACCTGCGGGTGATCAACGACGCGTTGAGAACTGGAAATGTCGATAAGTCTGCTCTTGAAGCCGTCACGGCAGGCACGGAGCTGACCGACGCTCTAGACGTCTACTCTGGGATCGCGGCCGAAGGAAAGCGATCGACAGCTGACATCACTTATGACCAAGTGGTACTCCAACGGTATTCGCGAGATGGCTCGCCCTCGGAGGTGATTACGATCTATGCGTGTGAGGACTTGTCGGAAGCCTTTCTTGTAGATTCCGATGGCAAGCGCGTCCGGGAAGATGACATCCCTCCTCGGACTATGCAGCTCACTTTTGACTACAATGCACCCGTTTATGGATTGCGGCTCTCCGATCGTCAGGTCTGGGATGAGGCTCCTTGTTGAGGGTCGCATTTCTACTTGTCTCAATTGTTCTGATCGTTCTGCCGCTATATGGGGAGGGGGCGGTTTCCGTCACCGCTCGTACGTGTCAAGCAGGCGCGGAATTGAACGGGAGCCCTGATTGCCAGACAGAGGCCTCTACTAGTCCAGGCGCAGTCGACATCGAAGGCACGAGAGGGGTTACAGGAACTCCTGGCGGCGGATCTGGCGACGCCGAAGGTGTCGCACTCGAACCCATTGCTGAGCCCGTCGTCAACTTGCGATGTGGCGAGGGCGTGCCTCTGGGGTGCAAGGTCATCGGCACCCCACCGCCAAAAGCTACCGACGCAACGGGCCCGCTCAGTATCACCGACATCGCCACGTTCCGCCCGCAACCTCCGACCGCAGCAATGCAACCCAACCAGTGGATGATCGTCGGCCTCGACACCAACTTTTACGCCACCGCATCCACCCATGTTGTTGATGGCACTCTTTTCGGTGGCACCGCCCAAGTCCGCTTCACCCCGATCGGTTACGACTGGGACTACGGCGATGGCAGTACCGCTAGCCTCAGCAACCCCGGCAGAACCTGGGCCAAATACCGGATCGCCGAATTCGATCCCACCCCCACCAGCCACGTCTACGACGCCCCCGGTGACTACACCATCACCCTCGCCGTGACCTACGCCGCCGAATATCGGGTAGCCGGCAGTAGCTGGCAAAACGTTGTCGGGACCCTCACTATCGTCGCCCCGCCGCTGACTGCTACCGCAGGCCATGCCACCACCGTCCTCGTTGATCAAGACTGCAACGCGAACCCCACCGGCATCGGCTGCTAGCCCCAACCTGAACGCGGCCCAACACAAAAACCGCACAAAACTGGCACTTCAGCGAAAATCACCAAGAATCCTCAAGTCAACCGCGCAGCCAGCCCACAGGCGAACTAAATAGAATGCACAGGTTCGCGGTGGAGGCTAGCACCGCTGAAAGGAGCACACCATGACCGAGGTCCCCGAAGAACCCACCGCCAACAACACACCCGACAACGACAGCGCACCCAGCGCCCCTCAACCCTCCAGCGCCCCCGAAACCACCGCGGCCTCCACCGCCGCAGCGAACACGGCAGAAACTGCCGCCGGTGCCAACAACGCACCCCCACATATTTCCTCCACCGACGCGGCAGAAAGCGCTTCGGTCGAGACGTCGCCCGCCGCCGATCCCATCACGCCGGGAGCTGCAGTCGCCCCCGCCGGTCCCGTCACTTCGGGCATCGCGCCCACGAACGCCGAACCCACACTCAGCGGCCCCGCGGCCTCCAACGCTCCTGGCGCTGCCTTCGGCGCTGCCGCCACGACGCCCCCTGCAGAGTCCGGCCCCACCAAGAAACCACGAATGACTCTCGGGCTCGTCGCCGGATTCGCCATCGTCGCCCTGCTCGGCGGAGCCTCCGGTGCTGGCGTCGCGCTGTGGGCTGTTGGCAACCAAGCCACATCAGCAGTCAGCGGAACCGCGAGCCCCGCATCCATCACCGTCAACGACCCCGGAAACGCCACCCTCGTCACCTCCGTCGTCGCCAAAGCAGCCCCCGCTATCGTCACCATCAACGTGACCGGCCAGAACAGCGGCGGCAGCGGTTCGGGAGTCATTATCAGCGAAGACGGCAACGTGATCACCAACGCCCACGTCGTCACCCTCGACGGTGAAGTCGCCGACCCCAAAGTCACCGTCACCACCGCCGACGGCAGACTTCTTGCGGCGACCGTCGTCGGATTCGACCCAATCTCCGACATCGCCGTCATCAACATCGACGACGCAAGCGACATGCCCTACATCAACATCGCCGACTCCAGCGAACTCAACGTGGGAGACAACACGGTCGCAATCGGTGCCCCCCTCGGCCTCTCCGGTACCGTGACCAGCGGCATCGTGAGCGCCCTCAACCGCAGCATCACCATCGCCTCCGCGGCACTGCCGGAAGATCCAGAAATCAGCCCTGATGCGCCCGACGACAGCCAAGCGCCCGACCTGTGGAACTTCGACCTCTTCGGTGAAAATGGCCAACGTGGCGGTCAAGGGGCGACCAGCCAAGCCAGCGTTGCCCTCGCCGTCATCCAAACCGACGCCGCGATCAACCCCGGCAATTCTGGCGGAGCGCTGCTGAACTCCGAAGGAGAACTCATCGGCATCAACGTGGCGATCGCGTCCTCCGGCGGGAACGAAGGCAGCATCGGCGTTGGGTTCGCAATCCCCTCCAACGTCGCCAGCCGAGTCGCCAACGAAATCCTCGAAACCGGCACGGCAACGCACGGCCTCCTCGGAGCATCCGTCGCCGACGTCACCGACGACCCCGCCCAAAGCGACGCCGAAGTGGTCGGTGCAAGCATCGTAGACATCTCCAACGGAGGAGCGGCAGCGGACGCCGGACTCAAGGTAGGCGACATCGTCACCGGATTCGACGGACTCCCCATCACCAATAAGACCGACCTCACTGCTCAAGTGCGGGCCTACTCGGCAGGTGAAACCGTTCCCCTCACCTACGTCCGCGACGGCAAGGGATACACCGTCGACGTGACCCTCGGTTCCCTCCAGTAACCGAACCAACCACGCATGCGGCGTGTGCGAGCCCCTCGGCTCGTGCACGCCGCATACGTGTGTAGAAAAGCCGCTGATCGCAAGCGACGCGATAAGCTCTACCGGACAACCCGGTCCTACGTATTGGAACTCATGGCAAAGAAGGCTCAAGCCCTCACTGGTGTGTCGTACGTGATGCCCGTACTCAACGAAGTTGAACACATCGAGGCAGCCGTCGACAGCCTCACAGCGCAAGACTACGAAGGACCCTTCGAAATCGTGCTCGCACTCGGTCCGAGCGTTGACGGTACCAACGCCATCATCGACGAAATGGCGCGACTCGACCCGCGCATCCGTCACATCCCCAACGAACTCGGTTCCACCCCGGGCGGGCTCAACGCCGCCATTCGGGCCTCCACCCATCCCATCGTGGTGAGAGTAGACGCCCACTCGGTGCTCCCCACCAACTACACACGCATCGCGGTCGAAACGCTCGAACGCACCGGAGCCGACAACGTCGGCGGCATCATGAAGGCGCAAGGGCGAACCCCGTTTGAGCGTGCGGTAGCCCATGCCTACGGTTCGCCTGAAGGGCTTGGCGGAACCCAGCACCACACCGGCGGCGACGAAGGTCCCGCCGACACCGCCTACCTCGGAGTTTTCCAACGTGACCGACTCGTTGAAGTTGGCCTTTTTGACGAAGACATCAAACGCGGCCAAGACTGGGAACTCAACCGGCGCCTTCGCGCCACCGGCGGCACCGTGTGGTTCACCCCCGAACTCGAAGTCGTTTATCGCCCGCGCTCGAATCTACGCAAGCTCATCCGTCAGTTCGTCGCTACGGGAATCTGGCGTGGCGAACTCGCGCGCCGCTTCGGCACCGCGAACTCGCTGCGCTACTTCGTGCCACCACTCGCAGTTCTCGGAACCGCCATCGGACTCGTCATCGGCATCATCGGCAGCGTCACTGGAATCAACTGGTTCGCTCTCGCCTACGCGGCCCCCGCCGTCTATGGCCTCTTTGTCGTTGCGGCAACCGCTGTCGCTGCCGCACAAGAGGGGCTACGATCAGGTCTTTGGTATCTGATCGTGTTGCCGTGCATCCACTTCGGATGGGGCAGTGGGTTCATTCTCGGATTCCTGAAGCTCACGAAAAATATCACTGCGCAAACGGGAAGGTAACACCGTGTCCCCCCACACACCCTCGCAGCCCGCTGCGCGCCCCGCCTCCATCGCTCAGCTGCGCGAGATAACGCAACCTCCCGAGGTTCGGCTCCGCGCCAACGCCGAGCACTGGACCGCGTCACTGTATTTGCGCGACCTCTCTCCCTACCTCACGTGGATGCTCCTCAAAACGTCCATCAGTGCTAACGGTGTTACCGGGCTCATGATTCTCAGCGGTTGGCTCACCGCCGCAGCACTCCTCATCCCCGGACTCACCGGCGCTGCGCTCGCGCTGATCCTCGGCCAATTGCAGATGCTCGTTGACTGCAGCGATGGCGAAGTCGCGCGTTGGCGCAACACTCGTTCACCCGCCGGGGTCTTCCTCGACAAAGTGGGGCACTACAGCACCGAAGCTCTCATCCCGATCGCTTTGGGCATCCGAGCCGCAGGCTGGCCTCTCGACTTCCCGGCAGACTTCGCCTGGACAACCGCAGGTTACGCGCTCGCGCTCATCATCGTGCTCAACAAAGCGCTCAACGATATGGTTCACGTCGCGCGCGCCAACGCTGGCCTTGAGAAGCTCAGCGACCGCAAGGGCGAGGCCGAGCCGAGCCACAGCCTCGTCGCTAAGCTGCGCCGCTTCGCCCGTTTCGTGCCGTTCCACCGCCTGTACCACTCGGTCGAACTCACGATGATCGCCTTCGCCACCGCCATCATCGCGCTCTTCGTGCCTGCTCTGGCCGCTGAGCGCACCGTGCTGCTCATTTTGCTTCCGTTGGCGCTGCTCGCGCTCGGCGGGCACTTCGTCGCCATCATGGCCTCCAAGCGCGTTCGCTCATGACCCACCGCGTTGGCGTCGTCTCGCTCAGCCAGGGCAAGCGCCCCGACGATCTGGCGCGCGGCCTCGCCTCGCTGCAGACACAGCAAGGCGTCGAACTCGATGTGATTGTCGTCGGCAACGGCTGGCAGCCCAGCGGGCTTCCGGATGGCGTCCGTGGGCTTCACCTCGAATCCAACGTGGGCATTCCAGCGGGCCGCAATCGCGGTGTGGAGCACGTGCAGGGGGACTGGATCTTCTTTCTCGACGACGATGCCAGCATCCCGTCACCGACATTTCTCAGCGATGCGATCGCGATCATGCAGGCCGAGCCCAGCATCGGACTCCTGCAGCCGCGTGTCGAAGACGCCGAGGGTAAAGAGAACCCGCGCCGCTGGATCCCACGCATCCGCAAGGGTGACCCCGCGCACTCCAGCGACGTCTTTTCCGTGTGGGAGGGTGCCGTTCTCATGCCGCGCCCGCTCTTCGACGAGATCGGCGGCTGGGGCGACCCGTACTTTTATGCTCACGAAGGCATAGAGCTCGCTTGGCGCGTGTGGGGCGCCGGTAAAAGGGCCTGGTACGCCGGAAACCTCCTGGCGAACCACCCTGCCATCGACCCCGCCCGTCACAGCTACTACTACCGCCTCAACGCACGCAATCGCATCTGGTTAGCTAAGCGCAACCTGCCCGTGCCCCTCGTGCCCATCTACGTGGCCAGCTGGACGGCCATCCAGGTGCTGCGCTCGGCGAAGAACCCCGTGGGGATGCGTGCGTGGTGGGGCGGCTGGTTCGCCGGCTGGCGCGAGAACCCCGGCGGTCGTTGCAGCATTGGCTGGGCAACAGTGGGGCGGATGGCGCGTGCCGGTCGCCCTCCCGTGATCTAGCCACCACCACACCGGCTTCGCTCGCGGCATCCGTCATTCAACGCTCCCACCGCACCGCACGCCGCACCGCACCGCACGCCGCACCGCACCGCACGCCGCGCCGCCCACGCAGACGCTCCGTCCGCTGCACCGCACCGCCCACGCACAAGCGCGGCACCTCACCGAAGTGAAGTACCGCGCTTTCGCGAGTTCACGCTCTAGGAGCGAGGCTTGCGCTTGGGGCGATCGTTGTAGCTGCCGCCTTCGCGGCCAGCACCGTAACCGCCACTTGTGCGGTCGCCGTCACGATTGTTGTATCCACGAGCGGCCTCTCGTTCACGATTGGCACGGGCACCGCCCTCGAAGGAACGGTCACGGCTGGGGTATTTGCCTCCAGCGGAGCGCGCTCCGCCACCGTTCGCTTTGCGATCCGGTGCGATCTCGATCAATTTGCCGCTGATACGAGTGTCACGCAGGCGGTCAAGCACATCCGGCGACATGTCAGCGGGCAGCTCGACGAGTGAGAAATCAGGTCGAATCTGAATGTGTCCGAAGTCGTCACGGCTGAGGCCGCCCTCGTTGGCGAGTGCGCCAACAATCTGGCGGGGCTCAACGCGCTGGCGCTTGCCAACTTCGATGCGGTAGGCCGCCATGGGTTTCGTGGAACGCGGGCGACGCTCGGGGCGATCGCCACGTTCGCCACCGCGCTCGGGGCGATCAGTGCGTGCCTTGCGTTCGTCACGCTCGGCAAAGCGCTGGGCGCGCTCTTCTTCGGCCGAGAGCAGTAGAGGAGTCTCTCCCTGAGCGACGACGGCCAGAGCGGCAGCAACATCCATTTCGGGTACATCGTGGTGCTCTACGTAGTGACCGATGATGTCGCGGAATGCAGTGATGCGCGCCTGCTGGTTGAGTGCTTCGGTGATGGCATCGTCGAAACGCGTGAGACGCGTGGAGTTGACGTCTTCAACCGAGGGAAGCTGCATTTGCGTGAGCGGCTGGCGCGTAGCTTTTTCGATGGCGTTCAGCAGGCGACGCTCGCGAGGGGTGACGAAGCTGATTGCCGAACCGCTGCGACCGGCGCGACCCGTGCGACCAATGCGGTGCACGTACGACTCGGTGTCCACGGGGATGTCGAAGTTTACGACGTGGCTGATGCGGTCAACGTCGAGTCCACGAGCAGCAACGTCTGTAGCTACCAGGATGTCGAGCTTGCCCGACTTGAGCTGGTTGACGGTGCGCTCGCGCTGAGCCTGAGCAACGTCACCGCTGATGGCAGCTGCGGAGTAACCGCGGGCACGCAACTTCTCGGCGAGGTTTTCGGTTTCGCTCTTCGTGCGAACGAAGATGATCATGCCTTCGAAGTTTTCTACCTCGAGAATGCGGGTGAGGGCATCCACCTTTTGCGGGTAGGACACGATCAGGTAGCGCTGGGTGGTGTTGGCGGAGGTAGTGGTCTTGGCCTTGACCGTGATCTCTTCAGCGTTGTTCAGGTACTTCTTGGAGATGCGGCGAATCTGTGCGGGCATCGTCGCGGAGAAGAGAGCAACCTGCTTGTCATCGGGGGTGTCGGCGAGGATCGTCTCAACGTCTTCGGCGAAGCCCATTTTGAGCATTTCGTCGGCCTCATCGAGAACGAGGTACTTGAGCTCAGAAAGGTCAAGGGTGCCTTTGGCGAGGTGGTCCATGATGCGGCCGGGGGTGCCGACAACAACGTGAACGCCTCGGCGCAGCGCCGAGAGCTGAACGCCATAGGCTTGTCCGCCATACACGGGGAGCACGTGAACACCACGCATGTGAGTGGCGTATTTCTCAAAGGCCTCGCACACCTGCAGAGCGAGTTCGCGGGTAGGGGAGAGCACGAGCGCTTGAGGCTTGCTCTGGGATACATCGAGGCGCGAGAGAATCGGCAGCGCGAAGGCTGCGGTCTTTCCCGTGCCGGTCTGGGCCAGGCCGACGACGTCGCGCCCTTCCAGAAGAGTGGGAATAGTGGCTGCTTGGATAGCCGAAGGCGTCTCGTAGCCGATGTCACGGACCGCTTTCAATACCGCATCGCTGAGAGCGAGGTCGGAGAAAGTGATCGCGGTCTCGGTGGGTTCAGACGGTGCGGTTGAATCAGAATCGGTCATTGTGTCAACAGTACCTGCTTAACCCCTAGCAACTTGCGGTTTTAAGGGCGCATCCCCAGTAATCTGCCGCGAATATGAGACGAGTACTATCGAAAGCATCGCTAAGGCACCCGCTCAAGGATCAGCATCGGCTAGATAACGGTGTGGCGGGTGCGCTAGCGCACCAGACTTCCAGTGATTTGATTGTGACCATGGCTCTTCTGAAGGACTTCAAAACCGCACGCAAGGTGGTGCGCACGATGTTGCGCTCACGACGCAATCGTCGACGCGTTGCCGGGCTGATGGATGAGCATCCGCTGCCTGTTCCCGGCTCAGTGAGCATTGCCGTTTATTTCGCTGATACTAAGGTGAATTTGTACCAGATGCGTCAGTGGTACGCGCCTCTCGCGGAGCTCTCGAAGCGCTTTCCGGTGGCTATCATCGCGCGTTCTCCGAGTTCGGTGCTCGCCCTGTGGGATGAAGCTCCCGTGCCTACTGTCTATTTACGTCGAGTGTCTGAACTCGAGCAGTTTGTTGCCGAGCAACCGTTGAAGATCGTGTTCTACGTCAATCAAAACGCCAAGAACTTTCAGATGTTCCGCTACGGCCGCATGTGGCATGTTTTCATCAATCACGGTGAGAGCGACAAAATGTACATGACGACCAACCAGTTCAAGGCCTATGACTACAGCTTCGTGGCCGGGAATGCTGCACTGGACCGCTTGAGCTACAAGCTCTGGGATTTCGACCTCAAGAAGAAGGCAATTCCCATCGGGCGTCCGCAGGCCGATCACTTCGCGGGCGAACTTCCTTACGTTCCAGATGACCGTACGGTGGTGTTGTACGCGCCCACCTGGGAAGGGGACCGCGATGCCGCAGCCTATGGGTCGATCGAAAGTCACGGTGTCGCTCTTGCGGAGGCTGTCCTTGCCAGCGATAAGCATCGACTGATCTACCGGCCGCATCCGCGCAGCGGCGTAGTGAATCGCGACTACAAGCGTGCCAACATCGAGATCATCGCGGCGATCGCCGAAGCCAATGAATCGGATCCGTCGGGGCAGCACATCTATGACGACGGCAAAGAGATGGGCTGGCAGTTGATGGCGGCGGATGTTGCGATCACCGACGTTTCGGCGATGGTCTATGACCGACTCGCTACGGGTAAACCTCTCCTGGTTACGCGTCCGGTTTCGGAGCATGCGGAGATCGACGAGGGCGGCTACCTCGGCGCGTGCGAGTGGCTGCGCGCCGATCAGGCAGGAGACATTCTCGCCATTGCTGAGCGAGTGCAGTTCGACACAGAAGCACGCGAACGCTTGGGTTACTGGGCAGAACGTCACTTCGGAGACACGACGCCGGGTTCGGCAACCGCTCGCTTCCACGAGGCGGTGGAGTCGCTAGTGGCGCTCTGGCACCGTCACGCGCAGATCCACATCGGCGACCGTCAAGTCACCGAAGTTGACCCGTTTGAGGATGACGATGACGAGTCACCGGAGGCGGACTAGTCGCTTTGCTCAGAATTCTCTGGCTTGCGGGGCAGCGCTAGCCGGCGCTTGCGTTCTCCCTTCACTCGCGGGTGCTTCGCGGCTTTCGGTAGCGTGATCACAGGCTCAAGCCATGACGGTAACGTTGCTGGCGCCGGTCCAAATCCTTGGCGGGCGCTGCGGATGATTTGACGACCAAGAATGTTGTTGCCGCCGCCTCCGATGACCGCACCGATACCGAACGGCATAAGACGACCAACCACGTTGGTGCCTTGCGCGGCGGCGTAGCGCTTAAGGAAGGTTCTCTTGAGGCGATCGGCAATCGGTCCAACAAGGGCGCTCGGTAAATTCTTGGTAAGGGTTTCACCCCAGAAGGCGGAGCGCGCCGCTCCTGAGCCCGTGGCTTGGGCCGCGAGTTGTTTCACGAGATCGCTGCCGGCACCGCCGAGCACCATCGTCATCACCAGGGCTCGAGCGCGATCGGGGTCATCGACGACAATGCCGTGCACCTCGGTGATCGATTGAGCGAAAAGCGCGCTGGCTTCGAGAAATCCTGCGGTTTCCACTCCGGAGAGGGCAAGCGACGCTCCGGTGCCGACCGCGGGGATCGCAGCGCTGGCTCCGACGAGCGCGCCGCCGGTGGTGACCGCCGCCAAATACCGTCGTTCAAGCACCGTGATGATCTCATCTGGGGTCGCGTTCGGTTTGCTGCGACGGATGCTGCGGATGTGCGCCAACACAACGGGACGCTGCACGGTGAGTACGCGGTCAATGCCGCGCACCACCATGGGGTGTGACGTGCTCAGATCGCTGGAAGCCATGGTTTCAACCGTAGCGGAGCTCACTGACGGCACCCCGAGACAGTCTCAGGCGTTTGCTAACCGTGACGTTATTGCGAACCGTAGTCTTCGTTGTAGCGGGCGAGTACGTCGTTGATGGGCCCGTCGAGCACGAGCTCGCCTTTGTCGAGATAGAGCCCGCGAGTGCAGAAACGACGGAGATCTCGCTCGTTGTGGGAGACAAAAAACAGGGTGCGACCGCCCTCGAGTAACTCTTCGATGCGGCGGTAGCACTTCTCGCGGAATGCTTTGTCGCCAACGGCGAGTACCTCATCGACCAAAATGATGGGTTCCTCGAGCCGTGAGATCACGGCGAAGGCGATACGCACGCGCATCCCGCTCGAAAGATGCTTATAGGGAGTGTCGATAAAGCGTTTGATTTCGGCGAAGTCAATGATCTCATCGAAACGTGAGTTGATCTCAGCCTTGGTCATGCCGTGCAGACCTGCCGTGAGATAGACGTTGTCGCGCACGCTTAAGTCGTCGACGAAACCACCCGTGATTTCGATGAGTGGGGCAACACCCTGACCCACGTGAACGGTGCCCTCGTCGGCGAGCATGACTTCGGCTACCAGTTTGAGCAGCGTGGACTTGCCTTGGCCGTTGCGCCCAACGACGCCGATCGCTTCGCCGGCTGTCACGTCGAAACTTACGTTGCGGAGAGCCCAAAACTCGTCTGCGCGAGCGCGCCGTTTGCGGCCCGCAAAGAGGTCCTTGAAGTTGCGGCGAGAGCGGCGGTTGAGACGAAACCGGATGCCGGCGTCCTCCACCCGAATGACACTATCGCTTGTCACTAGATCTCCTTCAGAACAGCGCGCTCGGTGCGGGCGAAGACAAGGGCTCCAACAGCGAGCAAAATCAGGCTCATGAGTGCCGAAATCACGACGGCGTACCCATTGAGTTGTTCGGGGAAGAACGCCGCTCGATAGAGCGAGAAGATGCCAGCGAGCGGATTGAATGCGGCGAGAGTTTCGAGCCCGAGTTTGCTGAGGTCCGGCAGCCCGTAAATGATGGGCGAGGCGTAGAACAAGAAGCGCAGAGCTAGCTTCACCGCTCGCTCCAAATCGCGGAAGAACACGACCAGTGGCGCAACGATGAGACCCACCCCCATGGTGAGCACAGCTTGTAGAGCGATACCGAGCACAAAGTACAGTGCTTCCCAGTGCAGAACGGCACCATTGGCGATCGCGAAGATCGCCAAGACGGGAAGACTCGCGACGAACTCGATCCCCTTTGACAGCACGAGGCGCGCGACCCAAATGGTGCGCGGGATCTTGGTCGACCTAATGAGCTTCGACTCGCGAAGGTAGGCGCGAGTCGCATCAGAGACTGCACCGTTGAACCACATCCAGGGAAGAAGGGCCGCTAGCAGGAAAACAATGTAGGGCTGTTCTCCCACGGTGCGATCAAACACCTGCGTGAAGACGAACCAGTAGATGCCCGCCATGACAAGCGGGTCAAGGATGCTCCACACGTAGCCAAGTGCCGACGTGGAGTACCGCACGCGGAGGTCACGCACAGTGAGCAACCAGAGTGTGCGGCGGTATCGGGTGAGGGGAGACCATGCAGATCGGCCCAGTGCTGTGTTCGCCACGCCCCTATAGTAAACGGGCAATTCGACAAACTGCCGCACTCATTCGCAGCCGAGTGAGCGGTTCTTGGGTTTAACCAGAAACGTCCGCCCGGCACTCAGTGCGGGACGGACGAAACTGTGTGGCTGTGGAAGCCGAAAAGTGTGCCTAGACGAAGAGGTTGGCGCGCTCGAGGTCTTCGGCGAAGTCAACCTCAATGGCGTAGAGGTCTGAAATGTCGATGGGCTCGATGAGGAGGTTGTCTTCTTCGATCGCGAGCTCGATGCCGCGTTCGAAGTAGTCCTGGTCACCGACCTTTTTGAGGTGGCGCAGCAGAGTGGCCTTGGCATCGCGCGAGATGTAGTTGATTCCGACAGCCTCGCCGAGTCCGCCCTTGACGGTCTTGGAGAGTTCTTTGATGAAGCCCTCAGCGTCGGTCGTGTACTTGACCTCTTCGTCGGATACCTTCGCGGTGTTGACGCTAACGAATGACTGATCGCGTGCGACCATGGCTGCGGCACGCTCAAGAGCGGCGGGGTCGAAGACGACGTCGCCGTTCATCCACAGCACTCCACCGGGAGCGGAGGCCTGAAGCGCACGCATGAGGCTCTTCGACGTGTTGGTCTGATCGTACTGCTCGTTGTAAACGAACGATGCCTCGGGGAACGCCTCGATGATGTGTTCAAGCTTGTAGCCGACAACGATCGTGACCTTGACGTTGTTGCCGAAGGCATGGTGGATGTTGTCGAACTGCTGCTGCATGATGGTGCGGCCATCGCTGAGCTCAGTTAGGGGCTTCGGAAGCGAGCGGCCCAAGCGGCTGCCCATACCGGCAGCTAAAATTACGACCTGTGTAGTCATGGTGGTCTCCTCAGTAGTTCTGGGGCTCGGGAACAGCGCATGGTTAACCTGCTGTTAACCCGAGATTGGCAAAATCGACACACCTTTGTGCGATAGTCAGGCTAACGGTGCTGCCCGAGAACTCCATAGATTTAACTGGGTTGTTGCCTATTTGTGATACACGCTCATTCTCACGGCAACTGCTTGGTAGGTTTGGACAGTGGAAAATGCCCAGACACCCGACGAGGGCAAGAAGACTGTTGAAACGCCGGTAACGAAGCCCGCGAGCAGCACCCGAAAGCCGGCAACGGCCCGTGGTTCTCAAGCGAAATCGTCTGCCGCCAAGCCCTCAGCTTCTGCTACTCGTAAGCCTGCCGCCAAGAAGCCTGCAGCCCGTAAGACGCCTGCCCGCTCGACGAGCGCCGCCGCGACCAACGCGACGCCTGCTCCCGAAGAGTCGACGGTTCCGAAGCCGTCATCCGTAGCGGCGAAGAGCGCTACCGCGAAGCCGGGCGCCGCCAAGCCGAGTGCTGCGGCAAAGCGCCCCGCGTCGAAGTCGTCGCCTGCTGCCAGCGCTGGCGCAAAGACTTCGGCCACGAAGAACTCCAGAACCTCCAAGCCTGCCGCAGCCAAGAAGCCCGCCTCGCGCGCTGCTGGCGCGAAGCCGGAGACCGTTGTTACCGCAGCCGAGGATGCCGAGCGCACCCTCACCAGCAGCGACAACAGCACGAGCGAGTCGGTGCATGTCGCGGATGAGGCGCCCAACGAGGTTGCCGCTGCTGCCGAGACTGACGCTGCGCGGGTTGCGGAGCCCAAGCCCGAGGCCGCCAAGCCCGAGGCCGCCAAGCCCGAGGCCGCCAAGCCGAGTGCTCCCAAGCCGAGTGCTCCCAAGCCGAGCGCTCCCAAGCCGAGTGCCCCGAAACCGAGTGCCCCGAAGTCGACTGGCGTGACGCCGACGGGCGCAAAGCCCGCGAGTGCGCGGTCCACGTCACCAAAGCGGACCGCGCCCACTGACAACGCCGCCGCCGGTCGCGCTGTCGAGAACGCTGAAAACGCGGCGGGGGCTGTTGAAGTAGACGCTGTCGAGGCGGCAGAGGCTGAAGTCGAGACCGCGCAGGTTGATGCGCGTGACGCAGACACTGACGCCTCAGAGGTCGGCGACGCTGCCCAAAACGCAAGCGACACAGAAAGCTTTGCCGACGACACCGTGGAAGCCACGGCAGACGTGAAAGACACCGACGAGGCGCCTGCTGCCGAAGAGAAGCCGGATGCTGTACTTGCCGGCCTGGCGCGCTTGCGCGCCCTCGCCTCGCAGTTTGCGGCTCCGGCCGCCGAAGCTGCCGCTCAGAAGGCTGCCGCGCAGAAGCTCGCAGACGAAAAAGCTGCGGCTGACAAGGCCGAGACCGACAAGTTTGAAGCGGAACGGGCCGAAGCTGAAAAGGCCGAGGCCGAGGCCGAGGCTGAGGCCGAAGCCGAAGTTGAAGCTGCAGTTGAAGGGGCAGACGTAGCAGCAGAAGCAGAGCGCGTTGAGGATGAGCGCCTTGTGGCTGAGACGGCTGATGCTGAAGCTGATGTAGCCGAAACCAAGGCTGACGAAGCTGTCAGTGCTGACGAGACCGATAGTGCTGACGAAGCAGACAAGGCTGACAGTGCTGACGAGGCTGACAGTGCTGACGAGGCTGAGAGTGCTGACGAGGCAGACAAGCCCAACGGGGCAGAAAAGGCTGACGAAACCGAAGCCGAAGCCGAAGCCGAAGCCGATACCGACGACGCCGCGCGAGCGGACGCCGCGGAGTCAACGACGGCCGTGCCTGTAGAGGCAGAGCCCGAGACTGCTGCGCCGGAGGACGAGGAACTCAGCTCGGACAATCCGACGATTGCGGTCGAACTCGAGAGCGATGACGTGGTAGCTTCCGAAACGGAGGACGCGAGCGCGGCTCTGGTTGCCGTGGACGCCACCGTTTCTCACGGGCTCGAAGCGACATCCGAAGAAGTTGTCTTGCAGGTGAACGGACTCTCGAAGGACTTCGGTGACACGGTTGCTGTTGACGACATTCGCCTCAGCGTGCGCGCGGGAGTGTTTTACGGAATTGTTGGCCCCAACGGCGCCGGTAAAACCACGACGCTCTCCATGATCACCGGCTTGCTGCGCCCCGACTCGGGCAACGCGAGCGTCAACGGCGTCGACGTGTGGGAATCACCAGAGGTAGCCAAGCGCTCCATTGGCGTGCTGCCCGACCGTCTGCGCATCTTCGACCGCCTCACCGGCTCACAACTGCTCTACTACTCGGGAGTGCTGCGCGGTCTCAACTCGACCGAGGTGCGCAAACGTTCCGCCGACCTCGCGACGGCCTTCGGACTCGACGACGTCATGGGACGCCTCGTCAGCGATTACTCGTCGGGAATGCTCAAGAAGGTTGCGCTCGCCGCCGCCATGATCCATTCGCCGCGGCTGCTCGTGCTCGACGAACCATTCGAATCGGTTGACCCGGTTTCGGCCGCAACCGTCACGCGCATCCTCAAGCAGTATGTCAACGCCGGCGGCACCGTGCTGCTCTCGAGCCACCGCATGGAACTCGTGCAACGCGTCTGCAGCCACGTCGCGGTCATTGTTGAAGGCAAGCTGCTTGCCGACGGCACCATCGACGAAGTACGCAACGGAATGTCGCTCGAAGACCGCTTCGTGCAACTGACCGGCAAGAATTCCAGCGGAGGAGGGCTTGAGTGGTTAAGCAGTTTCTCCGACTGAAACTCACCCTGCTGGCGAACGCCTTTCGCCGGGGGCCGCTCGTCGCCGCTGCCATGGGATTGGTGCTGATTTACAGCGCCGTACTTTTTGTCATTGCGATCTCCGCTGTAGCGAACTTGCGGAACACCACTGTAGAAGTTGCCGGAGCAACCCTCGTGGTCTTTGGCTCGGCGGTACTTATTGGATTCCTTGTGATGCCACTCGGCTGGAACGCGGATGACCCGCTCGATCCGCGCCGCTTCTCGTACCTGCCGCTGACGCGCATCAAGCTCGCAGCCCTGCTGCTGCTCGTCGGCGCTATCAGCATCCCCACTGTCATGCTGGTGGGGCTCACCATCGCGCAAATCGTCGCCTGGTCGGGAACCGTCGCATCAGCCCTCATCTCGGTGCTTTCAGGGCTCATCGTGATTGCCACGGCGGTAGTCGGAGCGCGCCTCGCGAGCCTCATCGCCGCCCGCTACCTGAGCACCCGCCGCCTACGCGAAGGCTTCGGCATCGTAGCGATCACCCTCGTCGTGGCCTCGCTACCGATCGCCGTGATGTTGGCGCTCGCCGACTATCAATCGCAAGTGCTACCTGTGATTCGCCGAGTCGCCGCGGTTCTGGAATGGACGCCTCTTGGTGTTGCCTTCAGCGCGCCAGCGTCAGCGGCAACCGGTGACAGCAGTGACGTTGTTGCCAAGCTCGCAATCGCTCTCGGGTTCCTCGCGATTCTTGCGACCTGCTGGTACTTCCTCATGAGCTATGTTCTGGCTCGACCCGAACGCAGCGCCGTCGAAACCTACCGTTCGGGCCTGGGCTGGTTTCGTCTCATGCCGGCAACACCTCTCGGAGCAATCGCCGCCCGCAGCCTCAGCTACTGGGCTCGGGATGCGCGCTACTTTGTTGCTCTCGCTGCCATCCCCATCATTCCCATCGGAATGGTGGCAGCGCTTCTCGTCGGCGGGATCGGTGCCGATGTCATCGCCTGGATTCCCGTGCCCGTCATGTGTCTGTTCCTCGGCTGGAGTGCCCACAACGATGTCGCCCACGACAACACGGCACTCTGGACACACGTTTCAGCACATACGCGCGGAGCCGACGACCGCTGGGGTCGCATCGTCCCCAACCTCCTCGTCGGTATCCCGCTCGCTGTGGTCGGAAGCATCATTACTGTCGTCATCGTCGGCAACGACGAAGCACTTCCGGGGTTGATCGGGCTCAGCCTCTGCGTGCTCTTCGCCGGGCTCGGCATCTCGAGCGTCAGCTCCGCCGCCTTCCCCTACGCAGCGCCGCTGCCCGGGCACGGTGCCTTCATCCAGCCCCAGGCCCTCGTCTCGAACGCGGCCACCGTGCAATCCTTCACGTTCGCGCTCTCGATCCTGTTCGCACTTCCCGTGCTCGCCGTGGTGTTCTTCAACCCCTTCACCGAACTGCAACCGCACTGGGCTGCGTTCATCGTTGGCGTAGCGCTCGGGCTGCTCGTGCTCGTCATCGGCGTGTACTGGGGCGGCCGCATCATGGTGCGCCGCGGCCCAGAGCTGCTGGCGCTCTCCTCACAAAACTGACAAACCCCACTGAGCCGTGTCAGCAGAATCACAGACACCAGCTCACCGCGACGGAAGTAGAATGAGCCCATGGCTGACACCGACATCACAGGCGGCGGAACCGACACGCTCGACCGCGAACTTGAAGAGCTGCTCAACCAAGAGCAGGTTGAGGAGGGCGACCACGAGCGTTTCTCGCACTATGCGCCCAAGAACAAGATCATGGAATCGGCGCTCTCAGGCAAGCCGATCCGTGCGCTGTGCGGCAAATTGTGGACGCCCGGTCGGGACCCCGAAAAGTTTCCCATTTGCCCCACGTGCAAAGAGGTGTACGAAAAGATGAAGCCCTAGCGATACAGCGTGGGCAGCACGGGCTCGCCGCGAGAAAGCCGGAAGGCTGTTTGCGGTAGCTCGGCCATGGCATTCTCGCGGTGATCCCGCGCGGCAAGCGTTCCGCCATCACCGAGCCATTGGGCATCCGCCGTTCCCGCCGACATGAGCGGCACGATTAAGCCGCGGCCCTCAACATCGGGTCGAGCATCCTGAGTCTGATAGATCAGTTCGGATGACGCAACGCCGTTTTCCAGCGTGCGAATCGCCGCCTTATGGCCGCCTACCGTCGCCTTGGCGGTGGACTTCTTGGCAACCGACACCCATTCGCCCGCGTCGTTGTGGTGAGCGACAAGTTTGTAGACCATGCCAGCGGCCGGGGATCCCGAACCGGTGACGACCGAGGTGCCAACGCCGAACGAGTCAACGGGGGCGGCGCGCAACGCAGCAATGGCGTGCTCATCGAGATCGTTCGTGACGGTAATGCGAGTCTTTGTGGCGCCGAGCGAATCGAGCTGAGCGCGAACCGACGCAACCTGAGTGGCGAGGTCACCGGAGTCGATGCGCACAGCGCCAAGCCCGGTGCCGGCCACCTTCACCGCGAGCTCGACGGCGTTCTCCACGTCGTAGGTGTCGACGAGCAGCGTGGTCGAGGGGCCGAGTGCGTTCACCTGGGCTTGAAAAGCTTCTTCTTCGGAATCGTGCAGCAGCGTGAACGAGTGGGCGGCGGTGCCCATCGTTGGCACGCCCCAGCTGCGCCCCGCTTCGAGGTTGCTGGTGGCGCTGAAGCCCGCAATGTAGGCGGCGCGAGCGGATGCCACGGCCGACCGTTCTCCCGTGCGCCGCGATCCCATCTCCGCGATGGGCCGCGCGCCGGCGGCAGACACCATGCGCGCAGCAGCGGATGCCACGGCTGAGTCGTAGTTCAGCACGCTGAGCGCAAGAGTTTCGAGCAGCACTGCCTCGGCGAAAGTGCCTTCGACGGTGAGCACGGGGGAGCCGGGGAAGTAGGCGTCGCCCTCGCGATACCCGCTGATGTCTCCCGTGAAGCGGTAGTTGGCAAGCCAGTCGATGGTCGTGGCGCTCACGATCGAATTGCGTGCGAGAAAGCCGAGCTCGTCGTCGCCGAAGCGGAACTCTTCGATCAGCTGGAGTAGGCGGCCGGTGCCAGCGACAATGCCGTAACGGCGGCTATCGGGCAGGCGGCGGGCAAACACTTCGAACACACACTGGCGTTCGTGGCGGCCACTGCCGATTGCGGCGTCGAGCATGGTCAGCTCGTATTGGTCTGTTAGCAGAGCGGTACTCACCCGACCAGCGTACGCGACGGTCCCTCACCGTTGGCGGGGAGTCTTCGGGCATCCACCACTACGATTGAAGGCGTGACTGATGCACCCATTGGCGTTTTCGATTCCGGAGTCGGCGGCCTGACCGTAGCCCGCGCCATCATTGACCAGTTGCCGCACGAGTCCATCGTTTATGTCGGTGACACCCTTCACTCACCGTATGGACCCAAGCCGATAGCGGATGTTCGCCGCTACGCTCTTGAAGTCATGGACCGCTTGGTTGACGACGGCGTGAAGCTGCTCGTGATCGCGTGCAATACCGCCTCGGCAGCAATGTTGCGGGATGCCCGGGAGCGCTACACCGAGGCCTACGGCATCGAAGTGGTCGAAGTGATCCAGCCCGCGACGAGGGCGGCAGTGCGTCAGACCCGCAATCGCCGTGTCGGAGTGATCGGCACGACCGGCACCATCAAGTCGCGTGCCTACGAGGATGCCTTTGCTGCGGCATCCGACATCGAATTATTCACCCAGGCTTGCCCGCGCTTTGTCGAGTTCGTTGAAGCGGGAGTCACGACCGGGCCGGAAGTGCTCGCGGTGGCGGAGGACTATCTTGCACCGCTCAAGGCCGCCGAGATCGACACTCTCGTGCTCGGATGCACGCACTACCCGCACATTTCCGCGGCCATCCAGTACGTGATGGGTCGCGAAGTAACCCTCGTCTCGAGCGCCGAAGAAACCGCCTACGACGTGTACAGCACTCTCGTCGCGCACAATCTGCTGCGCGATTCCACCGAACCGGCCCGCCACACCTTCGAAGCCACGGGGCCCGACAAGCTTGGCTTCACGCGCCTCGCCTCGCGGTTCATGGGGCCCAACATCGTGCGCGTCGAGACTTTCGACACTGGCGTGATTAGCCTGCCCGACCTCAATTAGCGATTCGGATGCTCCGCCGCACCGGCGGCGAGCACTCCGCCTTCGCGCCCACCCCACACTCCAGATTTCCCCGAGAGAGAGAAGACAGATGTCACGTCACGACGGCCGCGAAAATAACGAACTGCGCAAGGTCACGATCGAGCGCGGATGGAGCGACCAGGCTGAAGGCTCCGCACTGATCTCGTTCGGTAAGACCAAGGTGCTGTGCACGGCATCCTTCACGAACGGCGTACCGCGCTGGATGGCGGGCAAGGGTAAAGGCTGGGTTACCGCCGAGTACTCGATGCTGCCCCGCAGCACGAACAGCCGCATGGACCGTGAAGCCGTCAAGGGCAAGGTCGGCGGTCGCACCCACGAGATCTCGCGCCTCATCGGTCGCAGCCTGCGCGCTGTCGTCGACATGAAGGCTCTGGGCGAAAACACCATCGTGATCGACTGTGACGTACTGCAGGCCGACGGCGGCACCCGCACGGCAGCAATCACGGGTGCGTATGTAGCTCTCGCCGACGCCATCGAATGGGGCCGTGAGAAGAAGTTCATCGGCAAGAACTCGAAGGCTCTCTTCGACTCGTTGGCTGCCGTGAGCGTCGGAATCATCGATGGTGAGCCCATGCTCGACCTCGCCTATGTCGAAGACGTTCGTGCCGAGACCGACATGAATGTTGTCGTCACGGGCCGCGGTCTCTTCGTGGAGGTTCAGGGCACCGCCGAAGGCGCACCCTTCGACCGCCGCGAACTCGACTCGCTGCTCGACCTCGCCGTCGGGGGAGCTGCCGACCTCACCGCCCTTCAGGTTGCCTCACTCGCCGAGGGCGCTCCCGGCTCCGCTGCAGCAGGCAACTAGCCAATGCGCATCGTTCTCGCCACCCACAACGCTCACAAAGTCGCCGAGCTGCGCCGAATCCTCGGCCCCGCTCTCGACGGGCTCGAACTCGTAGCCTACGACGGCCCCGAGCCTGTCGAAGACGGCGACACCTTCCAAGCCAACGCGCTCATCAAAGCGCGGGCCGCGGCTGCCAACACCGGGTTGCCCGCGCTGGCAGACGACTCCGGAATCTGCGTTGATGCGCTGGGCGGTGCCCCCGGCATCCACTCGGCTCGGTATGCAGGAACGCGCAACGACGTCGACAACCTCGAACTGCTGCTAACGAACATGGAGGGTGTGGATGACCGCGCCGCCCAGTTCGCGTGCGCCGCCGCCTTTGTGGTGCCCGGCGACGAGCCGCACGAGTTCGTGGAACTCGCGCTCTGGCCGGGAACCGTGGCGCGCGAACGCAGTGGCTCAGAAGGCTTCGGTTACGACCCGATTTTCTGCCCCGACGGCCAGCCCGGTACCTCGGCAGATCTCACTTCTGACCAGAAGGATGCTCTCAGCCACCGAGCGCAAGCATTCGCCGCGATCATGCCGGTAGTGCGCGCGCAACTGCTCGGCGACAAGCAGTAAAAGGCCAGCGGTCGAGCGGAGCGACACAACAACGTAGGGTTGAGGCGTGTCTGAACATGATGATCCCCACGCCGTTGACCTTGCTCTCCCTATCGCAGCCCGCATTGCGGCTGCCAGCGAGCGGCACGGCGAAGACACCGTAGTCGAGCGCGCAATTTCGCTGCTCGAAGGCAACAACGAGGGTAAAGAGTTTTTGCTCGTTGTTGGTGGCGAGCACGCTCAGGGCATCCTCGATGGTGCTCCGGTGCTGTACTGGCCCGAACTCTGGGGAACGCGCGCGCTCTTGCACGCCTGGAACGACAGTGCTGCGGATGCCGTACGCGCCGCTCTCACTAACCAAGCCTGGCGTGTACGTGAGATGGCAACGCGTGTTGTTGCTACTCGTCGCGTCGACGCTCACGACGAACTTGTGGCGCTCCTTGAGGACGACACTGCTCGTGTTCGCGCCTCCGCGGCTCGCGCCCTCGGCACCGTCGGATCTCTCGACGACGTTGAAGTGATTTCGGCCCTGGTCAAGGATGAAGACATCGAGGTGCGTCGCGCAGCTCAGCAGGCCGTTACTGCTATTCGAAAGCGTTCGTCGAAGCCGTAGCCTGCGCTTCAGCAGTAACCAGCGTTTCAGTCGCAACCTGCGCTGAGCAGTAACCAGCTCTTCAGGGCTAGCTCGCGCCGAGCATCCGGCGGCGTTGTTAGTCGTCGAGGTTTTGGTCGAAGTCTTTGGGCTTGAGGGCGAGCGCCTCGGCCTCGTCATCGTTGAGCGTATCCGGCTGGCCGGCTTCGCGAGCCTTCTTCGCTTGGAGTGACGAGCGGAAGTAGTGGAACGCGGTCGGCAGCACCGTGAGGGTGACGGCGGCGAGCAGAATGAGGTCGATGTACTCGACGATGAAATCGCTGAGCCACGGGATGTAGCCCAGAAGGTACCCGCCGAAGGTGAGCCCGGAGCCCCACACGAGAGCACCGATCGCGTTGTACAGCGAGTACTTGCGGTAGTCCATGTGGCCGACGCCCGCGGCGACGGGGGCGAAGGTCCGCACGATGGGAACGAAACGAGCGAGGATGACCGCTGCGCCGCCGAACCGTTCAAAAAACGCGTTGGTGCGGCGCACATTCTCCACGCTGAAGAGCCCGGTTTCTTTGCGTTCGAACACTTTAGGGCCGAGTTTGTGTCCGATGAGGTAGCCGACTTCTCCGCCGAGGAACGCCGCAAGGCTGATGGCCAAACAGACCCACCAGATGTCGAACTCGATGACGCCGGCAAAGGTGAGAACGCCAGTGATGAGCAAGAGGGTATCGCCGGGGAGGAAAAAACCCACGAGAAGCCCGGTTTCGGAGAACACAATGAGGGCAACGCCGAGCAGCGCGAATGCCCCGAACCCGGTGATCAGGTTTTGGGGATCGAGCCACGGTATGAGGGCTGTGCCTACCAAGAGGTTCTCCAGAATCGTCGGCTAGGTGCGCGTAGTCGGCGACAGTAGCTATGTATCTCACAGAGTAACGGGTGCTGAGGGGGCTTCGCTGTGGGGAATACCCCCGGATCTCGCCAAACTCGGGCACCATTGCTATCTTGGAGATAGTAACTATCGAAAGGGCGCCATGATTCTCGACCAGAGTCACGATCACGACCACGTTCATGTCGGCAACGTTTTCTCCGCCACCTGCCCCTGCCGCGATCTGCTAGATGTCGTCGCCAGTAAGTGGTCCGCGCTCGCAATCGGAGCGTTGCTGGGCGGCGAGTTGCGTTTCGGCGAGCTGCAGCGTCACCTCGATGGCATCTCGCCTAAGGTGCTTACGAGCACCCTGCGCAAGCTCGAAGACTACGGAATCGTTGACCGCACGGTCTTTGCCGAAGTTCCCTTGCGTGTTGAATACTCGCTCACGCCACTCGGGCGCGAAGCAGGCGTGCCCCTCGAAGCGCTGCGTGTGTGGGCCGAATCGCAACTCGAGCACGCTCAGCGAACTGAGTCGGCGCGCACCGAGAACGCGCGCACCAAGAAAGCGCACGCTGAGTCAGCGCAAGCGCTCGTCTAGCACTTACCTCGGGGTAACTTGCCTCCCTTGCGGGTCACCACTAGGGAGGGTTTAGCGTGAGGGCTACACGTTAGCGACCATGCAAAGGACCCCCAGTGAACTCGTCAGCCCCCTCCCACTTCAGCATCGGCTCGAAAGCCCCCGCCGTCCTCACTCGCACCGGCGGATCGATTGAGACCGAAGGAAGTCTGGTCGACACCGAACTGACCGTTGACGCTCCGACCGGCCACGACATCCTGGTAGAAGTCGTTGCTGTTTCGGTAAACCCTGTTGATGTGAAGGTGCGCGCTGGTGGAGAAGTCGCTGATCGGGTTCTTGGCTGGGACGCCTCTGGCGTTGTCGTCGCAGTCGGCCCCGACGTCACTCTTTTTCAGCCGGGAGACGAGGTGTGGTACGCCGGAGACATCACGCGCCCTGGCACCTACTCGCGTATGCACCACGTTGATGAGCGCATTGTGGGTCGCAAGCCGTCGAGTCTGAGCCATGCCGAAGCCGCAGCGATGCCGCTTACGACCATCACGGCCTACGAAGCGCTCTTTCACAAGCTGAAGCTCAGTAAGGACAGCACAGGAACCTTGTTGGTTCTGGGGGCCGCTGGGGGAGTGGGCTCGGTGCTCATTCAGCTCGCCAAGAAGCTCACGGGTGTGCGGGTAATCGCCACCGCGTCGCGCGAAGAAACCAGTGCTTGGGTAACGGACCTCGGCGCGGATGTCGTCGTCAGTCACCGGGGAGACCTTGCGGCTAACGTCGCCGCAGTCGCTCCCGAGGGTGTGGACTGGGTGTTCACGTCGCAGACCGGCAAGAACCTGCCCGCGATCGTCGAACTGATCAAGCCCTTTGGTGAGATCGTGGCCATTGACGACGAGGCTGGTCTCGACCTGCTGTCGCTCAAGGGCAAGGCTCTCAGCTGGCACTGGGAGCTCATGTTCACTCGCTCCGCTCAGCACACCGCCGACATGGTGCTTCAGCACGAGCTGCTGGACGAAGTGGCTGATCTGGTGGATGCTGGCGAGATTCGCACCACGCTCACCCGCACGTTTAGTCCGCTGAACGCCGAGCAACTGCGGGCCGCCCACGCACTAGTGGAAACCGGGAGCGCGATCGGCAAGACCGTGGCGACGTCGGAAGTCGCCGCAGAAGTGGCAACAGTTCACTAGCCGGGAATCAGGTCTGGAGAAGGCGCACGAGGAGCAAAAGCTCGGCGTGCGCCTTTTCTGTGCGCTCGCTGCCGGGCGTTGAACGCCGTGTGCTGTGTGTTGTGTGTTGTGCGGAAGGCGGGACTTGAACCCGCACGCTCGAAAGCACAGGAACCTAAATCCTGCGTGTATACCAATTTCACCACTCCCGCTGGCCGCTCAATCTTAGCGCGAGATTGGGCAACCGCGAATCACCTATGACATAGCTACATTTTTGCTGTGCACGGCCCCGCCGACCCCGCAATCCTCGTGTTTTAGGGGGCGGAGGGTGTAATTTATGAAGTGTCTTCCCTATGGAGACAACGTCCGCGACTGCGCCTTCCCAGGGCCACCAAGAGCAACAGCTTGCGCAGCGCACGAAGCAAGGAGAGCGACATTACCGTTCACGAGCTCCAATCGAGCCTTTTCACTGTCGACGCCGCCATGGCTGCTGAGATTCGCACCGCTGCTGAGCGCATTACCGCGCACCCTAACGAGAACCCGGATGACTTCGGTCGCCAGGCTCTCGCTGCGGCTTTCAGCCTGCCTGAAGAGGTCCGTGCCGCTGTTCTGAATTTTGCTGAGGTTGGCTCTGAAGCCGGCATCATGGTTGTGCGTGGCCTGTACGTCGATGAAGACCTCACAGACACCCCGCTGAACAACAAGAGCGGCCTCGGCGCTGGCACCGTTTTTGCAAAAGAAATGGGAATGCTTGCCCACCTTCTCGGAAGCATGGTTGCTTACGAGGCAGAGGGCAACGGCCACCTCATCCAAGATATGGTCCCCAACCCCAAGCTTGCTGTAACTCAGCAGTCGCAGGGCTCGAAGGTGGAGCTCGAAGCTCACACCGAGCAGTGCTTCTCTGACTTCAAGCCTGACTACGTCATCCTCGGTGCCCTTCGCGGCGACGAGAACGCCAAGACCTACGCTTTCTCGGGTCGCAAGCTGGTGGCAAACATGACTCCTGAAGAGGTTGCCAAGCTGCGCCAGCCGCTGTGGGCCACCACGATCGACGAGTCGTTCCAGCCGTACATTCCGAACCCGGATGACGTACGCGGGCCCTTCCCCATCTTGC
The DNA here is from genome assembly GCF_057365065.1 of Salinibacterium sp. 10G20-15. Classification (NCBI taxonomy): domain Bacteria; kingdom Bacillati; phylum Actinomycetota; class Actinomycetes; order Micrococcales; family Microbacteriaceae; genus Salinibacterium; species Salinibacterium sp. 10G20-15. The sequence continues at coordinate 309,909 of NZ_CP195118.1, read as the reverse complement.
GTGGGCCAGAAGACGACCCGTACATTCTGGTTGACCAGGACCTCATGCATGGCATCACGGCAGAAGCTCAGCGACTGCTCGCCAAGGTTGTCGAAACCTACATCGAGCACCGCGATGCTCACGTGCTTCAGCCGGGCGACGTATTGATGCTCGACAACCTGCGCGCCATGCACGGTCGTTCGATGTACGAGCCCCGCTTTGACGGTAAGGACCGCTTCATCGCTCGTGGCTTCGTTGTGCGCGACCGCCGCAAGCTCTGGCCTCAGCTGCTCGAGGACCGCCGCACCCTTGCTGCGGTTCACAGCTAAGAGGCTCAGCGAAAGCTAGCTAGTTCGTTACGACGCGGGTCGTCTGCTCCGGCAGGCGGCCCGCGTTTGTGCGTTTGGGGGCGATAGCGAGGAAGAGCGCGGCCACCGCACAGAGTTGCCCGGCAATGCTGAGAAGCATGCCGGGGCCTGCCGCATCCGCACCGCTCACGAAGAAGGTGTCGGCGAGTCCCATTCCCATGGAGAAGCCGGCAAACCAGTGGAAGAAGATCGCAACGCTCAGAATTACAAAATTGATGATGAGCATCCCGCGAATGGTGATGATGTTGGCGAAAGTGGGCAACGCCGTGAGGCCTGCGAAAGCGAGTGTGACGAGGGGCCAGAAGATAGCCCAAATCCACGGCAATGGGTCGGGCCCGAGTTCTCCCGCTGCGGTCATGGCGGCGTAGATTTCGTCGAGCGTGAGCCCGGGTGCCTTGGCAAGCGGGTTCCAGACGTAAATATTCAGGATTCCGATCGTGACTACGGCCATCATTGCCAGGACGGCACCGGCGCTAATCAGCAATCGCGTTCGACGCGAGAGCGGCGCGGTCGCCGGCGGATCGAGAGTGTAGCGGCGGTCCTCGACCGTCGCTGCGGAGGCCTCTCGCGCCAGCTGCGAACGAGTGCTCCAGGCGGCTGTGATCGCGAACCCTGTCATGACAGCGGCGAACGCGAGCAGCACGATCGCGAAAACTCCGACAGCGGCACCAACGACGGTGACGAAGACAGGAAAGTCCGCCGGAGGTGTGCCGATGGCACCATAGCTGCCAAACAGAAACTGGTTGGCTCCGAGGAGGGCGGAGCTCAGAAAGGCAGCGATGGCCCAGCGCGCGAACTGGGCGGAGGTCAGCGACAACGCGATCATTCGCACAGCCTAAGCGGTAAGCATCCGAAGTCAAGGGATATTCAGCCGAGTGGGCGAGTCGGGTAACTCACCCGCCCGCCCGGCTGGTGTTCGTAACCGCAGTGCTGAACTACTTGGCGCGGCGACCGCGCAAGCGAGCGAAGAAACCACGCGGGGCGGGTGTGGGCGCGGGAGCGCCCATTTCGTCGTTCGTGGCGCCGGGAAGTACCCGCAGGATGTTCATGAGGCTTAAAGCTGCGAGCAGTGAATTCGCTGCCGACTGTTCGGTTTCAGCGATGGCGGAGAGTTCTTTCGCTGACAACGGCGCGTGGCTGAGGATAGAGGTCATCCGCAGCTGGTCTGCATCGTGCGGAAGACTCGTCATGTTGGGCCAGCGGCGCAGGCGGTAACGCGCGTCATCGGCGAGCCACGGGGCTGCGGCCTGAGCGTAACCGGTCGTGCCGATCATCCACAGCAACGGGTTCAGGTCGAAGCCTGCGCCGGTGGGCATGATGACTTCTTCGCGAACGTGGGTGCGGATGCTGATGTCGGTGGGGAACATCGGAAAGTCGGCCAGCTCTGCTTTCCACCAGTACGCACGCTCCGAAACGTCGATGACGAGCATCGGAAAGCTGGGCGAGGTGATGGCAAGCACCGTCGGTTGAGCGCTGCTCGCGGCCATCTTGATGGCTTCAGCAACCGGGGCCCACTCCGAGCTGATGGCCGTGAGGCCAGAGTCGTCATCGCTGTCGCGGTAGCCCACGGTGGGGTCTCCGGCGCTCGCGGAATCAACGGCGGTCTCCGCAAGCGGCGCCTCAAGTTCACGCAACGTGCTGGCGAGATTGGGCTCGGGAGTCGTTTCACGAGAAGCCGACGCGCTTGCGGCGTCGTGCTGGGGTTGCTCCTCGTGCTCGACCTCGGTGGGGTCGGCGAACTCGACATCGACGAGCTGGTGCACGAGCGGCGCGCGTGCTCCAGAGATCTCATCGGTCCACGTGTGGTTGTCCCACCAGCGAAGCTGAGGGAGGCCAAGCGGGTCGGGGTACCAGCCGGCGGGGATATTTGTTGAGTAAGTAGTCATCTTCACGCCTCCTGCGTGAATTCTGGTGCAATGCCGAGGGTGCATCGCGGTCAAGCTTCTTCGGGTAAAAATCCTCGATTCAGGAAGTGATCTGCGGGTTAGACGGTGATCACACCTGTTCGTAGTTCCTGGTCCTGCTGCGGGTTATTCGGGTAGTGATGCTCTGGTTATTCGGGTGGGGCGGGTGTCGGGTTTGGTCTACTTCGCCATTAGCAGAGTATTGAGCCTTCGCGCGGTGCGTCGTGCGGCGGTCAACGATATGCCGATGGTTGCTTTGTCGGTGAACAGGGCTGCGAGCACCAGCGGGTGATCGGTGACTCGCACCTGAACGACGTGGCCCTGTTCGGCCGCGACGATCACAAACTCGTTGTCTCCGAGTCGTAATTCTCGTGCGACAGCATCGGCGAGGGCCTGAGTTGAGCTGGCCATGCTCGCGAAACGACTGCTATCAAAATCTTTGCCCGCAACAGTGACGACGCTAAACCCATCCTCCGTAAGGAGGGATGCATAGCTCAGCGACGGGGCGAGCGAGCGGAGCCCCCCAAGGGCTAGCTCGCCCCGGGAGATGTACTTCGGGTTGAGGTGGGTGATGACACTCATCGTGCCCTCCTCGATAACGCCGGAGCGACAGCCTGTTTGAGTTCAACGTTGGCAACGAGAGTCATGAGCAATACGGTCATGTCGGCGTTGGAGCGAGCATCCACGGTGAAGACGGGAATCATGACGTCGGGCATTTCATCGGCTAGCGCGTTCGCATAGTCCTCAATGAGTGAATGGGGTACGAGGTCGGCGCGAGTAAGCCCGATCACGATTCCGCCCCGTTCATACAGGGCGAAGAACTCTTTGACGTATTCGAGAGCGGTCTCGACGGGATTCTCGGCATCCGCGTTCACTAACAGGATGACGCCCTCGGCGCGTTCAGCAAGGATCGTCCACATGAAGTCGAACCGCTTTTGGCCGGGAACGCCGTACAAGCGAACCTTCTCGGCTTCGTTGACGCTGATCTCGCCGTAGTCGAGCGCGACAGTGGTGGTGGCTTTCGCAGCGGCCGCTTGATCACTATTGGCAGCCTCAGTGCTCACGACTTCGATCTCGCTGAGGGCGCGGATGGCAGTTGTCTTTCCGGCACCCATCGGTCCAGCGAATAGTATGACGTGCTCTGACATCTGATCCTCCCCCCAGGGGCTCATGAGACGGTTCTCTACGGTTCTTGCTCATTGAAGCATGCAAGCCCCCAAAGCGGGGTAGTAGACCCCCGTTTGGGTGTCGTTCGAAATAGTCCGCATAAATGCTGACCAGAACGTTCTGTCTGTCCCCCCAAGACGTGGCGAGTTTTCGCGGGTTTTGAGCGTTGCGCGAGACCAATTACTCACTGTGCTCGACCGACGCGGCGTTCGCCGGCGGGTGCCGCAAGCGGCTTTCGGGGCGAGATTTGTGCCCCGACAATGGCGGTGAGCGCGAGGGCAAAACCGAGCAGTTGAAGGGGGCTGAAACGTTCACCGAGAAGCGCAGCGCCGAGCAGCGCGGCGGTGAGTGGTGAGAGCAGGCCGAGTACGGCGAGCGACGCGATCGGCACGATGCGTATGCCGCGGAACCAGAGCGTGTACGCAACGATCCCGCCGGCGATTCCGAGCCAGGCGTAGCCGGCAATCGCGGAGCTTGTGATGCCGCCGGGAAAGCCTTCGGCGAGCAGGGTGATCGGCAGCAAAAAGAGCCCGCCCGCGGTGAGCAGCCAGCCTGCGTAACTGAGCGCAGAAACTGCCGGCGGCTTGCCCCAGTGCTTGGAGAGGATTACGCCGAGAGCCATGGATGCGGTGCCGCCGAGTCCGGCGATGAGTCCGATGGTGTCGAGCTGGGCACTCGCTCGCAGCACGACGAGGGCCACGCCGAGGGCTCCGACGAGGCCCCATGCGACGAGCCGCCACGGGGCGCTCTGGCGCAGGATGACGACGATCAGCACCGCAACGATGAGGGGTTGGGCGGCGCCGAGAGTGGCGGCAACCCCTCCCGGCAGTCGATAGGCGGCGATAAAGAGCAGGGGGAAGAATGCTCCGATGTTGAGCACGCCAAGCACGAGTGACTTCCCCCACCACGCACCCTGGGGGAGTTGTCGCGTGACGGCGAGGGCGGTCAGGCCGGCGGGGAGGGCGCGCACGAGGGAGGCGAACAACGGATGCCCGTCGGGCAGTAGCTCGGTCGTGACGACGTAGGTCGTGCCCCACGCGATGGGTGCGATCGCGGTGATGAGGGTGTCGCGCAAGTGCATGTGAAGTCCTCAATGTTCAATAGTTTAACGTTAAAGAATCTAGAGGGTTATGCTGGAAGCGTCAAATAGTTCAACGTTGAAAGATCGAGAAGCCATGACAGACAGTGTCGACCGCATCCTCGCCCAGTGGGCCACCGTGCGCCCCGAGCTCGACGTGAGCGCCATGGGCGTGCTCGGCCGGCTCTCGCGCCTCACGCGGCTGCTCGAGCGGGCGCAAAGCGATGTCTTCGAAGCGCACGGTTTGCAGCCGGGGGAGTTCGACATCCTCGCCACTCTGCTCCGAACGGATGCTGGACCACGCGGGCTCACCGCTGGCGCGCTCACCGACAGCGCGATGGTCACCTCGGGCGCGATCACCAACCGGCTCGACCGCCTCGTGACCAAGGGGCTCATCTCGCGCGAAACTGACCCGGAGAACCGGCGCACTGTTCGCGTTGCTCTCACGTCTCACGGTGCCGAGGTAATTGAAGGCGCGCTCGCCGCCCACGTCGAGAACGAAGAACGGCTACTGGAGTCGCTCGGTAGCGATGAGCGCGACCAACTCGCGATTCTACTCAGCGGGTTGCTGAGTGCGCACGAGCGCGACGCTGGCTAGACGGCGTAGCGCGCGTACTGTTCGCGAATGACGGGACGGTGGTCGGATGCGGGCTCCGCAACCGTGGCGATTGTCCAGTCGGGGCGCGTGCCGTCGAGCACCCACGCCGCCTGAGCTGCGGCACCGAGGGCGACGTACTCTCCGGGCTCGGGGACCACAACCGGCACGGCGAAGACCTGCGACGCGATCGTTGAGACGGCCGGATTCTGAGCCGCTCCACCGATGAGGAGGATGCGTTCGGCGGTGACTCCCTGGTGCACGAGAGCGTCGAGGCCATCCGCGAGACCGCATAGCAGTCCCTCGATGGCGGCGCGCGCGAGTGACGGCCGGGTCGTGGAGGCCAGCGTCATGCCGAACAGGGTTGCTGTGGTATCCGGCAGGTTGGGGGTTCGTTCGCCTTCGAAGTAGGGCTGAAGAACGAGGCCGTGGGCGCCGGGTTCGGACTCGAGCGCGAGGGCGCCAAGTCCGTTGTGGTCCACGTCGAGGAGAGCGGCAGTGCTGTCGAGCACGCGCGCGGCGTTCATGGTGGCGACGAGCGGGAGAAAGTTGCCGCTGGCGTCCGCAAAGCCGGCCACGGTGCCCGTGGAGTCGGGGATCTGCGTGGTTGCGACAGCGAAAACGGTGCCGCTCGTGCCGATCGACACCACGACGTCGCCAGCGCGGGCTCCGAGACCCAGTGCTGCTCCGGCGTTATCACCAGCGCCACACGCCACCGATATGACCGTCGGTGCCGCGAGCGAGTCGGCGACGGCTCCCGCAGATTCGCCGGGCGCAACAATGCGGGGGAGGGTGATCGCCGAGGCGTCACGGCCCAGGGCTGCACCGAGAACTTCGAGATCGTACTCGTTGGTGACCGAGTTGAAGTAGCCGGTGCCGCTCGCATCGGAACGGTCGGTGACCAGCTCCGTCAGTTCAGGATTCTCGGGGCCGAAGCCGCGCAAACGCCACGTCAGCCAGTCGTGCGGCAGGCACACGGCGGCAACAAGGGCGGCGTTCTCGGGTTCGGCGTCGCGCAACCAGCGCAGCTTCGTCGACGTAAACGAGGCAACCGGCTTCGAGCCGGTGCGCTCGGCGAGGTCGGGAAGCTCGGCGCTGAGGGCGTCGGCCGCGGCAGCGGAGCGCGTGTCGTTCCACAGCAGGGCTGGGCGGATGACCCGGCCGGCGGCATCCAACACGACCATGCCATGTTGTTGGCCACCGACCGAGATCGCGGAGACGTCATCCAATCCGCCCGCCGCGGTGATGGCCTCGTTGAGGGCCACCCACCAAGCGTTCGGATCAACCTCGGTGCCGGCCGGATGGGAGGCGCGGCCGGTACGCACGAGCGCACCAGTCGCGGCATCCACGATCACGATCTTGCAGGACTGGGTTGAGGAGTCGATCCCCGCGACGAGGGTCATTTAGCGGGCGCCCATGAGGTGCTCGGTTGCGAGCTGCTGCAGGCGAACGAAGCCGAAGCCCTTGCCGTTGAAGTAGGCCTCGTAGTCGAAGTCTTCGTACGAAGCGCGGTCTGCCAGCAGGTCGTCATAGCTTTCATTCTCGCCGAGAGTGTTCTCGGCCAGCTCGAAGACGCGCGCTGCTTCGAGGGCTTCGTGCACCTCGGGGTCGGCGCGGAAGGCTGCCGCGCGCTCCTTGAGCAGCAGGTAGGTGCGCATGTTGGCGGCAGCGGAATCCCACACGCCGGTCTCGTCTTCGGTGCGGCTCGGCTTGTAGTCGAAGTGACGCGGGCCCGTGTAGCTCTGGCCGCCGTCGGGGCCACCATTTTCGAGCAGGTCGACGAGTGAGAACGCGTTGTGCAGGTCGCCGTGACCGAAGACGAGGTCCTGGTCGTACTTGATTCCGCGCTGGCCGTTGAGGTCAATGTGGAACAGCTTGTCTTGGTACAGCGCTTGAGCGATGCCCGAGGTGAAGTTCAAGCCAGCCATTTGCTCGTGGCCAACTTCGGGGTTCACGCCGAACAGTTCAGGGCGTTCGAGGGTCTCGATGAACGCAATGGCGTGTCCAACGGTGGGCAGCAAGATATCGCCGCGGGGCTCGTTGGGCTTGGGCTCAATAGCGAAGCGGATGTCGTAGCCCTTCTCAGTGACATAGTCACCAAACAGGTTGAGAGCTTCGCGGTAGCGCTCCAGGGCGGAACGCACGTCTTTCGCGGAGTCATACTCTGCGCCCTCGCGGCCGCCCCACATGACGAAGGTCTTGGCGCCGAGCTCTACGCCGAGTTCGAGCTGACGCATTGCTTTGCGCATAGCGAAGCGGCGAACACCGCGGTCGTTGGAGGTGAAGCCGCCGTCTTTGAAGACGGGCGCACTGAAGAGGTTGGTGGTGACCATCGGCACGATGAGCCCGGTGTCGCTGAGCACTTGCTTGAGGCGGTCGATCTGCTTCTGGCGTTCGGCATCCGTGGATCCAAAGGCGAAGAGGTCATCGTCGTGAAAGGTGAGACCGTACGCGCCCAGCTCGGCGAGCTTTTCTACGCCGTGAACGACATCGAGGGGGGCGCGAGTGGGGCCACCGAAGGGGTCGGCTCCGTTGTAGCCGATAGTCCAGAGCCCGAAGGAGAACTTGTCGGCGGGGGTGGGTTGTGTAGGCATTGAGGCTCTCCGTTGACAGCATTGGCAATAAGTTATTGAAAGCAACATACGTGGGTAACGCTGCCGCGTCAATCTCCGATAGTGAATCGAAACCTACATAATTCCGGGCATCCTGCATCAATTCGGCGAAAGTTTGCGAAAGTTGTTGCATTCAACGTATAAACCAATATAAGTTCGCTCTATCAACAAAACGGGGCACTTACGCTGCCCCTCGCGATACAACGAAGTAGCGCTCCACGGCGCTGGTGTTCCGGCCCGTGCTCTTCGTCTCTCGTGAGGACCGCAGCCACGCCTCGGCCGGTCAAACCCCCCGTGTGGCCGGTTTGGTGCCCGGCAATCACATGTGAAAGGGACAACACGATGTCAATGAAGAAGATAATTGCGGCCGCAGCAGCGACCGTAATGGCCCTAGGGCTCGCCGCCTGCAGCAGCGGAGCAGCAGGCGGAGGAGACAACCTCGGTAGCGTCGGTATCTCGATGCCTACCCGCAGCCTTGAACGTTGGATCAACGATGGCGAAGGCCTCAAGGCTCAGCTCGAAGACGCCGGTTACTCGGCCGACCTGCAGTACGCGGATGACAAGGCCGATACTCAGATCAGCCAGATTCAGAACCAGATCGCTTCCGGCGTCGACATTCTCGTCATCGCGGCGATCGACGGCGAGCTCCTTGCTCCCGTGCTTGCCGACGCGAAAGCACAGGACATCACGGTCATCGCCTACGACCGTCTGATCAACGGGACTCCCGATGTCGACTACTACGCGACGTTCGACAACTACAAGGTCGGCCAGCTTCAGGGCGAGTTCATCGAAGAACAGCTCGGACTCGCTGACGGTGCAGGCCCGTTCAACCTTGAACCGTTCGCCGGCAGCCCCGACGATAACAACGCCAAGTTCTTCTTCTCTGGCGCCTGGGATGTCTTGCTTCCATATGTAGAGAGCGGCCAGCTGGTTGTTCCCTCGGGCAAGGCTCCGGCGAGCAACGATGACTGGGCAAGCATCGGAATTCTCGGTTGGAAGTCTGACTCGGCTCAGTCCGAACTCGACAACCGCTTGGGTTCGTTCTACACCGGTGGCGAGAAGATCGACGTCGTTCTTTCTCCCAACGACAGCCTCGCTCAGGGGATTGCCGCTTCGCTTCGCAGCGCCGGTTACACCGCGGGCACCGACTGGCCTCTCTTGACCGGTCAGGATGCCGACAAGGCTAGCGTCGTCAACATCCTCGCTGGAGAACAGTCGATGACGGTCTGGAAGGACACCCGCGAGTTGGGCAACGTCGTCTTCGGCTTCATCGAGGCGATCATGAACGGCGAGGAGCCGGAGATCAACGACACCGAGACGTACGACAACGGTGAAAAGGTTGTTCCCGCGTTCCTCATCGCGCCCGAGGTTGTTGTGAAGGATGACGTGCAGTCGAAGCTCATCGACTCCGAATTCCTGAAGGCCTCAGACGTAGGACTCTAGCCCCGGCTAGATCCCAGTAATACGATTCGACGATCGGGGGACGGCACAGTAGCCGTCCCCCGAAAGTCACTGCGAGCGGAGCACACTCATGACTGCCATCCTCAGCATGAACCAGATCACAAAAGACTTCAGCGGCGGTGTTCGTGCCCTCGATGGCGTAAGCCTCGAGGTCGAGCGCGGACACGTGCACGCCATTTGCGGCGAAAACGGCGCCGGCAAATCAACCCTCATGAAGGTGCTGAGCGGGGTCTATCCCGTCGGCAGCTACGGCGGCAGCATCACCTTTGAGAATCACGAGACCGCGTACCGGTCGATCAATGATTCTGAGGCCGACGGTATCGTCATCATTCACCAGGAGCTCGCGTTGAGCCCCTACCTCTCTATTGCAGAGAACATCTTCCTCGGCAACGAGATCGCCACGCGCGGTGTTGTCGACTGGCCCAAGACCAATCGCGAAGCAACCATGTTGCTCGCGCGCGTCGGTCTCGACGAGCTACCCAGCACGCCCGTGCTTGAACTCGGTGTCGGCAAGCAACAGCTTGTAGAGATCGCCAAGGCTCTCTCTAAGCAAGTGAAGTTGTTGATTCTGGATGAGCCCACCGCGGCCCTCAATGATGAAGACTCGGCACACTTGCTCGACCTCATCAACAGTCTTCGCGGTCAGGGCATCACGTGCATCATCATTTCGCACAAGCTCAAAGAGATTCGCCGTATTGCGGATACCGTCACCATCATTCGCGATGGCCAAACCATCGAAACCTTCGAAATGAAGGAAGAGGATGCCACCGAAGCGCGCATCATTCGCGCGATGGTCGGTCGCGACCTCGACAGCATGTTCCCGCCGCACACGCCCGAGATTGGCGATGAACTGTTCCGGGTAGAGAACTGGACGGTGCATCATCCGGTCGACACGACCCGCAAGGTTGTCGAGAACGCGTCGTTCTCAGTGCGGGCAGGCGAGATCGTCGGGTTCGCCGGGCTCATGGGCGCAGGGCGCACCGAGCTCGCGATGAGCATCTTCGGTCGCTCCTATGGCAGCCACATCAGCGGCACCGCCTTCAAAGCGGGCAAAGAAATCTCGGTCAAGACTGTCAGCGAGGCGATCGGCCACGGCATCGCCTACGCCACCGAAGACCGCAAGCATTTCGGCCTCAACCTGATCGGTAGCATCGCCGTCAATATCTCAGCGGCAGCGCTCTCGAAGCTTTCGCGCTTCGGCATCGTCGATCGTTTCGCGGAGAACAAAGTCGCCGAGGGCTACCGCGGCCAAATGAACATCAAAACTCCGAACGTATCGGTGCTCTCGGGCAACCTCTCGGGCGGCAACCAGCAAAAGGTTGTCTTGAGCAAGTGGATGTTCTCAGGCCCCGACATCCTGATTCTCGACGAACCGACCCGCGGCATCGATGTCGGTGCCAAATACGAAATCTACGGAATCATCAACGACCTCGCCCGCCAGGGTAAAGCGGTCGTCGTGATCTCCTCAGAACTACCGGAGCTTCTCGGACTCTGCGACCGCATCTATGCGATCTCCGAAGGCACCATCACCGGCGAGGTCGATCGCGCCGACGCTACCCAAGAACGACTCATGCACTTGATGACCGCGGGAAAGGACTAACCCGATGAGCACCACAACCCCCACTCGTAAACTGCCCAAGATGCAGGTTGACCTGCGTCAGTACGGCATCCTCGCTGCGCTCGCCGTCATCGTTATCCTGTTCCAAGTGTTGACGGATGGTCGGCTCCTGCTGCCCGGAAACCTCAACAACCTCATCCAGCAGAACGCCTATGTGCTGATTCTCGCCGTGGGCATGGTCATCGTGATTATCGCGGGACACATCGACCTCTCGGTGGGTTCTGTCGTGGCCATGGTGGGCGCGGTGGCCGCAATATCGATGAGCCAGTGGGGGCTGCCCTGGTGGGCCGCCGTCATCATCTCGATTCTGCTCGGCGCAGCGGTCGGAGCATGGCAGGGGTTCTGGGTGGCCTTCGTCGGCATCCCGGCCTTCATCGTCACGCTTGCGGGCATGCTGTTGTTCCGCGGTCTCACGCTCGTGTTCCTCACGGGCGGCACGATCAACGCTCTTCCCGGTGAGTTCAACGCGATCGGTGGCGGGTGGCTGCCCGAGCTGTTCGGCACGATTGGTGAAGGTCGCGGCAGCCGCGACATCCTCACCATCGTCTTGGGAGTTCTAGCGGTGGCGATGCTGATCACTCAGCAGATCCGTACTCGCGCCAAGCAGCGCAAGCTCGACCTTCCGGTGGAACGCAGTGCGTCGTTCTGGATCAAGAACGGTGTTGCGGCGATTGTGATCTTGGCGCTCACGTTCCAGCTCTCCGCCTACCGCGGAACCCCGATCATCCTGATTATCTTGGCCGTATTGATTCTGCTCTTCACGTTCGTGCTGAACCAGACCGTCTTCGGTCGTCACGTTTATGCGATCGGTGGCAACCTCTTCGCCGCGCAGATGAGTGGTGTGAAGACCTCGTGGATCAACTTCTTCGTCTTCGTGAACATGGGCGTGCTGGCGGGTCTCGCCGGGGTGGTCACGACGGCGCGTGCTGGTGGTGCCGTGGCATCCGCCGGTCAGAGCTTCGAGCTGGATGCCATTGCTGCCGTGTTCATTGGTGGCGCGGCGGTCACCGGTGGTGTCGGTACCGTCATCGGCGCGGTGATCGGTGCGCTCATTATGGGGGTGCTCAACATGGGGCTGTCGATCCTGTCGGTGGATGCCGCCTGGCAGCAAACGATCAAGGGACTCGTGCTGCTTCTTGCCGTGGCATTTGATGTCATGAGCAAGCGTCGCGCCGGACGTCGCTAGTCTTAGCATCAACGTTTTATTGCCAACCGAGTGGAACCGCCCGTGAACCAGAACACCCCGCCCTCGTCGTCGCTGCCGTCGCCGACCGGCACGGGAGGGCGCGGCGATCGCACTCGGCGGCACAATCTGTCGCGCGTGCTGACCCTGCTTCATCGTGGGGCTCAGCGCCGCTCACAGTTGACCTCGCAGACGGGGCTCAACCGCTCGACTATTGCGGCGCTCGTGGCCGAACTTACCGAGTTGGGTTTGGCGTACGAAAGTGAGCCAGATCCCACTCGGCAGGTCGGTCGCCCGTCGCCGATGGTGAACGCGGATGCTCGCACGGTGGCCATTGCGGTCAACCCCGAGATCGACGCCATCACCGTCGGGGTCGTAGGGCTCGACGGTTCGCTCTTGAAGCGCATCCGCTATGAGACGGAGGAGCCGCCGACTGTTTCGCAGTTCGTCAAGATCTCCAGCGTGATCATCGAAAGCTTGCGGGGCGAGTACGAAACGACGGGGCGCATCGTGGGGATCGGCGTTGCTGCTCCTGGTCTGGTGCGCGTCGAAGACGGCCTCGTGCGCTGGGCACCTCACCTTCACTGGCGCGATGAACCCGTGAGCGAACTGCTTGCTGAAGCAACCGGTTACCCCGTCTCTACGGCCAACGACGCGAGTGTGGGTGCGCTCGGTGAGCACATTTACGGCGCCGGCCGCGACATCGATGACCTCATCTACCTCAATGGTGGTGCCAGCGGTATCGGTGGCGGCATCATCAGCGGCGGGCGGCCCCTCACCGGGCGTGCCGGCTATGCGGGAGAGTTCGGTCACGTTCGCGTCGAGAACGGTGCTGCCGAGAAAGGCACGCGCGAAGAGGGCAGCCTCGAGACCGAAGTGAACCGCGCCGACCTGCTGCAGGCTCTTGGCCTCACCAACGTTGATTCCGAAACTCTGGATGCTGCACTGCGCGAATCCACGGATCCGGCGGTGAGCGCGCTCGTGCACCGACAGCTGCTGTCGCTCGGCACGTCGCTGCGCAACGCAGTGAATGTATTGAATCCTGAAGTGATTGTGCTCGGCGGTTTCTTGGCATCCATCTTCGCGTTTGATCCCGAGTTTTTGATTGAGCGGGTGCGCAGCCAGTCGCTCGAAGCATCGTTCGAGGGCGTGCAGATTGTGCCGGCTCAACTCGGTGCAGACCTGCTCATGATCGGCGCGGCCGAGCTCGCTTTCGCTGCGCTCCTCGAAGACCCCGCGGCGCTCTAGTTCTTTCTTGACGTAACCTCGGGATAGTTTCGGCCAAATCGAAGCTCCCGGTCTTAGGGTTGCAAGATGAACTCCGATTACCGCGATTCTGGTCTCGTTTTTCCGCCGAACTTCATCGTCGGCTCCGCGACGGCGGCGTATCAAGTGGAGGGCGCTGCGCGTGATGGCGGTCGCACTGAATCCATCTGGGATACCTTCAGCCACACTCCGGGCAAGACCTGGAACGGCGACACCGGCGATGTTGCCGACGACCACTATTACCGCTTAGAGTCCGACCTCGATCTCATGGCCGAGCTGGGTCTCGACGCCTACCGTTTCTCCATCTCGTGGCCACGGTTTCAGCCGGGCGGACAGGGTCCGATCAACCCGGAGGGAGTCTCGTTTTACTCGCGGCTCGTCGATGGGCTGCTAGCCCGCGGCATCCGCCCCATCGCCACTCTGTATCACTGGGATCTGCCGCAAGAACTGGAGGATGAGGGTGGCTGGCCTGAGCGCGATACTGCCATGTGGTTCGCTGAATATGCCGAGCTCGCCGCCACTGCTCTGGGCGATCGCGTGCACACGTGGACGACTCTCAACGAGCCCTGGTGCTCGGCCTACTTGGGCTACGGTTCGGCCTCGCACGCGCCCGGTCGCACGAGTGATGCTGACGCGCTGGCCGCGGTGCACCACCTCAATCTGGCCCACGGAATGGCCGTGCCCCGCATCCGTGCCGCCGCGACGAATTCGCCCCAGGTGTCGGCGACCCTCAACTTTCACGTGATTCGCGGTGAGGATGCCGAGGCCAAGCGTCGCATCGATGCGCTCGCGAACCGCGCCTTCACGAGCCCGATGCTGCTCGGTCGCTACGACGATGACTTCATTGCCGACACGAGCGAGGTGACCGACTGGTCGTTCGTTCACGCGGGCGATTTGGCGACCATCCATCAGCCCCTTGATTTCTTGGGCGTCAACTACTACTCCACGGTCACGGTGAAGATGTGGGATGGCGTGAGCGAGCGGGCGATGAACGACGGTCACAAAGACATGGGCGGTTCCGCGTGGCCGGGCAGCCGTAATGTCGAGTTCTTGCCGCAGGCGGGCCCGTACACGGCCATGAACTGGAACATCGCGCCCGACGGTCTTGAGGATCTGCTGGTTGATCTGAGCGAGCGATTCCCTGACCTGCCGTTGATGATCACCGAGAACGGTGCCGCGTTTGACGACGAGGTAACGGATGGTCGGGTGCACGATGCCGACCGGGTCGACTATCTCAACCGGCATTTCACGGCCGCGCACCGAGCGATGCAGCGCGGGGTGAACCTGCAGGGGTATCTCGTGTGGTCGCTGCTCGACAACTTCGAGTGGGGCTACGGCTACTCGAAGCGCTTCGGAATCGTACGGGTCGACTACGACACTCAAGATCGCATCGTGAAAGACAGCGGGTTGTGGGTTTCTGAGGTCGCTAAGAACAAGGCGACGCCGGCGCTGAGCTAGCGCGCGAACTGGCTAGCGGCTTAGCGGCCTAGCGAGAGTCTGAGTTAGCGCGCCAGCTCCGCGCGCCTGATGTGCGAGCGGGCATGTTCGATTGCGGGCTCGAGTTCTTCGAACAGGTGGTTCGGATGCCGCAGCGAGCGGATCACGCCGAGCCGCTGCAGCACATCCCGGTGTTCGGGGCGGATGCCCTTGATGATCACCGTCACGCCGCGGCGTTCGAGGGCGGTGATGAGTTCGGTGAGGGTGTGTGCCCCAGTCGCGTCGATCAGGTGCAGTTGCGACAGTCGCACGATCACGACTTCGATGCCCTGATGCTCGTTGATGCGGTCGATGAGACGTTCGGCTGCTCCGAAGAACAGGGACCCGTCGATGCGGAAGAGTGCGATGCGTTCGTCACCGGGCTCGGGGGAGCCGGGGAGTTCTTCGCGGTGCACGCCGCTGGCTTTGCTGAGGGCGCGGAGAGCGAAGAAGGCGGCGACAGCGATGCCGATGCCGACGGCGATGATGAGGTCGAAGCTCACGGTGATAATGCCCGTGATCACGAACACGGCGGCTTCGGCCTTGCCAGTGCGCAGCATGGTCTTGATCAGGGTGGGTGAAACCATGCGGGCGGCGGTCGCCATGAGCACTCCTGAGAGAGCGGCGAGCGGGATCACGGCGACAACTTGCGCGGCGAGGTAAACGACGATGAGCAGTGCGAGGGCGTGCACGATGGCGGAGGCGCGAGTGCGGGCCCCGGAGCGCACGTTCACGGCGGTGCGGGCGATGGCACCGGTGGCCGGCATCCCGCCAAAGAAGCTGGAGGCGATGGAAGCGAGCCCCTGGCCGACGAGTTCGCGGTCGGCGTTGTAGGGCCCGGTGTCAGACATGCTGGCGGCGACGCGGGCGGAGAGCAACGATTCGATCGCGGCGAGGGCGGCGACGGCGAAGGCGGGCCCGATGAGTGTGGCGAGGTCGAACTCGAACGAGGGTACGGCCGGCGCGTGCAAGGAAGCGGGGAGTTCGCCGATGGTCGCCAGCGGCAAGTTGAGGGCTTGAGCGGCAATCGTGACAACGACGATCGCGATGAACGAGGCGGGCAGGCGGCCGCTGATGCAGGTAAGCAGCAACATGATCGCGATCACGGCGGCGGCAACGCCGAGGGGGAGCAGTGCGGCGGGCCACTCGGCAGCACCGATGAAGGCGCCGGCGGCGAGCACAGCGTTGGTGGGGTGTTCGGTGCCCTCGGTGCCGAGCGCTGACGGCACTTGTTGCAGAAAGATGATGATGCCGATGCCGACGGTGAAGCCTTCGATCACGGGCCACGGGATGTAGCTGACGGTGCGGCCAAGTCTCAGCACGCCCGCGATCGCGACGATGATGCCGGCGAGCAGGGTGACAATCGCGACGGCTTCAACGCCTTGGCTGACGACGATGGGGGCGAGCACGACGACCATGGCACCGGTGGGGCCGGAGACTTGGATGTTAGAGCCGCCGAACACGGCTGCGACGAGCCCTGCAACGATGGCGGTGATGAGCCCGGCTTCAGCGCCGACTCCGGAGCTCACGCCAAAGGCGAGCGCGAGGGGGAGGGCGACGATGCCGACGGTGACGCCGGCGAGCAGGTCTCCGCGCCAGCTCGTGCGCAGTTCGCGGTAGTCACTCAGGCTGGGGAGCAGGGTGCGCCAGGAGCGTTTCATCGAGCATCCGGAATCGCGGGAAGGCTGTTCACGAGCTCACGCTGGCTGTCGGCGTCGGTAAGAATCTCGCCGAGCAGCACGCGGGCTACCCGCAGTAGTTCGGCGATCTGGGGGAGTGCGAGGCGGTAGTAGACGACGCTAGCGCGGCGTTCGGAGAGGACGAGTCCATAGCGGCGCAGCACCGAGAGATGTTGGGAGAGGTGGGACGCTTCGAGCCCGGTTTCGGCGAGCATGTCGGCGACGGATGCTTCATTAGCGGCCGACAAAATCTCGAGCACCCGGATGCGGTACGGATGCGCGAGCCCCTTGAAGAGGTTCGCCTTGATTTCATAGAGCGGCCTGCGCTCATCGAGAACGACCATTGCTGTGCTCCCCGTCCCTGACCTGTGCTGCTTACTTGCTGAATTGATGGAATCATCATATCAGCCGTTGTAGTGGCTATGGTCCACGAGGTGCGTAGCGAATTCAGGCGTAACCACATCGGGGGATCGACTTAATCGACCATCCCGAACAGAGTATGAATCACAACAATCTCAGTTCGTAGAACCCCTAGTCGAATCGACAGGTCACGAGAGCGGACCAACGCGGCAATGGCCAACGAAGTCTCACAAACCCCCGCTACGTTCGCTACAGTCGCGGCGGTCCTCGCCTGGGCGGTCATCATCCCGCTGCTCAATGTCGCACTCCCACTCTTATTCCAACTCTGGAATGAGTTCTCGCTGATCGCATTCTTTGGAGAACTGCCATCCCCCGAGGAGATTCGCTCCCAGCACTGGAAACTTGACGTTGCTCGGGTGACATCCACCATCGGTAGCGCCCTGATCATTGCCGCCGTCGTCGTACTCGCGCGTATGAAAATGGCCCGCAGGAATCTCTACTGTGCCCTCTGCCTCAGCGCGGCGCTGTCCATGCTCTGGTTCGCGACGAACAACTGATTCTGAGCGCTTGAGCTCGGTGGCTGATCGGGGCGGCTGAGCCCACAAGAATTCGCTCGCTCGCTGAGGCGGCCGAATTCTCTACTCGTCTCGCGCGCCGCGGGATTCATGGAGCGGTAAGCGATTCCTGTGGACAACCATCGCAGCGCTGGGCGCCCACTCCGCACAATATGAGCATGTCTAATGCTGTGACGACCATTGCCGACCAGGTTCGCCAAAGGGTCCGCCGCGACGGAGTCGATCTGTCGCGCGACAGCGAGTTGGCGTCGCGGTATGTGCGCGACGAGGTGGGTCGCTATAGCGAGCGTGCGCTGGGCGGTTCGGTTCCGCTTCTCACGGATGAAGCCCAGGCCGCCCGCGAGGTCGTGGCGGCGTTGACCGGGTACGGTCCGCTCCAGCCGTTCTTCGATGACGACACCGTCGAGGAGCTCTGGATCAACGGACCCGAGCACGTGTTCGTCGCCCGCAACGGGGTGCCCGAGTTCACGGGCATCCGCCTCACTGATGGTCAGGTTCGCGATCTGGTCGAGCGGATGCTGCAAACCTCGGGTCGCCGCGTCGATTTGAGTTCCCCGTTTGTTGACGCGTCCCTGCCGGACGGTTCGCGACTGCACGTCGTGATTCCGGATGTCACGCGGCGCCACTGGGCGGTGAACGTGCGCAAGTTCAGCCAGAGCATCCGCGATCTGGATCGTCTGGTCGAGCTGGGCAGCCTGCCGCAGCACGCCGCCGATTATCTGCGATTGTGTGTGCTCTCCGGCCAGAACATTGTGGTGTCGGGCGCGACCCAGAGTGGCAAGACCACGATGCTCAACGCCCTGCTCGCGGCGGGCAAACCGACCGAGCGCGTCGTCACCGTCGAAGAGACATTTGAGCTGAGCGTTGCTGGTCACGACCACGTCGGTATGCAGTGCCGCCAGCCCAGCCTCGAGGGCACCGGCGAAATCAGCCTCCGCCGCCTCATCAAAGAAGCACTCCGAATGCGCCCCGACCGCCTCGTGGTCGGGGAAGTGCGCGACGCCGAATCCCTCGACCTCCTTATTGCTCTCAACTCTGGGCTGCCGGGAATGTCGAGCATCCACGCCAATAGCGCCCGCGAAGCGCTCGTGAAACTGTGCACCCTTCCGCTGCTCGCCGGTCGCAACATCGATTCGAGCTTTGTCATGCCGACCGTTGCCAGTTCTGTGGATGTCGTCGTCCACTGCGAGTTGACCGCCAACGGAACGAGGCGCGTGGTCGAGATTCTGTCGCTCACCGGTGACGTCAGCGACGGGGTTATCGACAGCAGTGTTCTCTTCCGGCTGTCGGAGGGTACGCTCCTCCACACCGGCGCCGTACCTGCGCGACTCGCCAAGTTTCAGGCAGCGGGCATCGACCCGGTGTCGCACCTACTCAAGGCTGTCGCATGAGTCTGATCCTGGGCATCATCCTTGCGGTGGGCGTCACCCTTATCAGCGCTCCGTTCCTGTGGCCGATGCAGACCGAACGTCACGTGCGTGGCCGCTCAACGTGGTCGTTGCGGATGCGCGAACGGCTCGTGCAGGCGGGCCTTCCTACCACCAGCCCCTCCATTGTCGTGATCGTGTCTCTGGTTTTCAGCATCGCCGTCGCCGCCATCACGTTCGTCCTCACCTCGGTGATCGCTGTGGTCATCTGTGCTGCTGCCGCTGCACTCGTTCTTCCGGCCCTCGCGATTAGCTGGCGGGCGCGCGCTCGCCGCAAAGCAACGCAGGTTGTCTGGCCCGACGTCGTCGACCAGCTCGTGTCTGCCGTACGCTCCGGGCTTGCCCTTCCCGACAGCCTCATGACGCTCGCGCACACCGGCCCGCTCGTCACGAGGAGCGCTTTTGCCGCGTTCTCTGCGCGATATCGCGCCACGGGCAATTTCGCTATCGCGGTCGACGAACTGAAAGTCGCGCTCGCCGATCCCGTCGCCGACCGCATCCTTGAAACCTTGCGGATGTCACGTGAAGTCGGTGGAAGTGAACTCACCAACGTGCTTCGCAGTCTCAGCGTCTACCTGCGCCAAGAGGCAGCCATCCGTTCGGAGATAGAGGCTCGGCAGGGGTGGGTTATGAATGCCGCCCGGCTCGGATTGGCGGCGCCGTGGGTCGTGCTGTTCCTCTTAACAACTCGCCCCGAAGCAGCGCTCGCCTACAACTCGGCGGGTGGCGTCGCGCTCATCGTTGCTGGGCTCGTTCTCTCGGTTATCGCGTACCGCATCATGGCGGGCATCGGCCGCCTTCCCGAACAGCCGAGGTGGTTCGCATGAGTGATGCACTCGCGTTGGCGATCGTCGCAGGCATTGCTGGTGGTCTTGGGCTCTGGTCGATTCTCAGCCTCATACCGCGTCTCAGCCGCCCAACTTTGGCTACTCGCGTTGCCCCGTATGTGATCGATGTCTCATCGGGTGCTCGGGAGCATCTTGCCCCGCGCTCAGTCGGCCCGCTTCCCGTGCTCGGAGTGTTGCTTATCCCCGCTGCGCGCTGGTTGCGCGAGACCCTCGCGTCAGTGGTTGGTGGGGGAGACCTCATCGCGCGCCGACTTCGGCAGGCTGGCTCCGAGCTCACCATTGAGGCCTATCGTTCACAACAACTGCTGGCAGTCTTGGCCGGTGCCATGCTCGGTGTCGTTTTTGATATTGCGGTCGCTAACCAACAACAGGTGCCGCTGATCGCCCAGGCCGTTCTCGTCCTTGTCGGTGGCGTGGTGGGAATCACCGTGCGCGACTACTTGCTGCAGCGCGCAGCGAAGGCCCGCATCCGTCGGCTCACCGCCGAGCTACCCGTCGTGTTGGAGTTTCTGGCGCTGAGTCTCTCCGCAGGCGAAGGAATCTTGGATGCGGTGCGCCGTGTCTCGCAGGTCAGTGGCGGTGAGCTTTCCCGCGAACTCGCTCGCGTCGTCTCCTCGGTCAATACGGGGCTCCCATTTGGCGAGACGCTGGGGGTGCTCGCCCGAGAACTCGAGCTGCCGCCGTTCACCCGCTGCGTCGATCAGATCCTCGGAGCGCTCGATCGGGGAACCCCGCTCTCTGAAGTGCTGCAAGCCCAAGCTCAGGATGCTCGTGAAGAGTCCAAGCGCGAACTGCTTGAACTGGCAGGCAAGAAAGAGGTCGCGATGCTGTTCCCGCTCGTGTTCCTGATCCTGCCCATCACTATCGCGTTCGCGATCTTCCCCGGCATCTTCGTGCTGCAGGTGGGGTTCTAGCGGTTCGCTCGATTGGAGCGCTCTAGCGCCGCGCAATTCGCAGAGCGGCCGACACCGCCCGCGCCTGCTCGAGCGCCGTCGCGACGGGGGTCACGACATCCCGCTGCACAACCTCGGTAACCGCAGTGAGAAGTCGGCGGCGTGCACGGCGACGGCGGCCAACGGCGGTCAGCGCGCTGAGCGCTGCCGATAACAGACCGAGCACGATGCCCACGAGCACGGCCGCCAGCAGCAGCAACGTCGGTATCGCCCACCCGGTGAGTGGACCTTCATCGACAGCGGGGAGCGGGAACGCCGGCAATCCGAACGTCGGCAGCAGTGCTGCACCCATCAACCACAGGGCTCCGCCCAAGCCGGCGATCGTGGCGATCCACTGCACGATCCCCACGACCACCCACCACCACGAACCCTTCGCGGGCAAAGGCGTGCGGGCGATGGCGAGATCGAGAGTGGCCGGCAGAGTGTCGAGAGCGTGCTCGGCCGTGGTGCGCGCGGCAGCCCGCCACGGGGCAGAAACTCCCGCGCCGGCTTCGTCGGTGAACGTGCGAACGGCCATCGACATCCGAGCCTGGGCGCCGGCGCTCAAAAGCGGCATGCTCGTGCGATGCACATCGGGGTCGTCGCCACGACGCTTTGGCCCGAGGCCCAAGCGGGTGAGGGGGTCGGCGCGCAGACGACCGATCCAAGAGACGAGCGGCCACCCGGTGGCTTGCCCGGAACGTTTGCGATACGAGCGGGCAACAGCGGATGCCACAATGTCAACGCCCGCAGCCGTGCCCACCTCATCGCGCAGTCGAGCGGTGCTCTTCGCGCTGACCTTCTGCGGGGAACCCGGATCATCGATGCGCGCAGCGATGGTCTGCACGTCAGCGCTGAGCCGCGCATCCCGCACCGCCTTCGACGCGGCAAGGTCGCCAATTGCTTGACGCAACGCATCGACACCTTCACCAGTGCGAGCGCTCACAGGCAGCACTCGGGCGCGCGGAAGACCGTCGCGCTCCACAATGGCTTGCAGCGACGTCACGACGGCGGCACGATCATCCGCGCTCAACAGGTCGACCTGGTTGAGCACGACCAGAGTCACGGCGGCGTGCTTGGCATGCGGCGCGATGAACTGCGCGTGCAACACATCGTCGGCATACTTTTGCGGATCCACAACCCAGATCAGAGCATCCACATGACCGGCAAGTCGTTCGGCGACCGCACGATTGCTGGCCTCCACCGAATCGACGTCGGGCAGATCGACAAGAACGAGCTTGCTGGCGCGAGAATCAAAGGGTGTCGACCGCTCGACCCGCTCGCGAACCTCAAGCCAGTCGAGCAGTTCGCTTGCGCCGGCAGCCTCCCACGTCACAGCGAGAGCCTGCGAGGTAGTCGGGCGGCGAACGTGCGCGACCGCAACCTCGTCGCCCACAAGAGCGTTGACCAGGCTCGACTTGCCCGATCCGGTAGCGCCAAAGACGCCAACCACGGTGTGTTCGGGGGAGCGGGAACGGCGCGCTTCCGTCTGAGTCAGCAGCGCGCGGGCATCGTCGAGTACCTCGGATGGGATGCGACCGGCGCCCGCCTCAGTGACGGTGCGCAGCGCGGCAATCCGCTCGTCGAGGCTGGGCTTGGCGGCGCTCACGAGTTGTCTCCCGCCGCACGCGCGACATCATCGAGCAGGGCTTGCGATTCCCGTCGTAGCGAATCGGGAGTTGCACCGAAACGCAGCGGCTCCAACGCGACACTCAAACGGGCGATCTCCGCATCGAACAGAACACGAACGCGCGCATGCAGGTCTTCGCGGGCCTCGCTTGCGAGCCGGCGCACGGCATCTTCACCAAAGATCGTTTCGAGCAGCTTCTGGCCGAGCACCGCCGAACCGCCCGCAATGGCAATTTCGCCCCCGGTGAGACCACCGGTCGAGGCGAACACCACGATCATGAGCGCGACCGTCACAACGTTCAGCCCGAGCGACAGAATGCGAGCCCGGATGCGCTTATCTCCCGCATTGTCGTGAATGAGCTGCATGAGCGCCCCCTGCCACTCGCGAATCATCGCAGTCGTCGCCTGAGGCAGTTCCGGGCTTTCGCTGGCGAGTTCCGGATGCCGTTCAGCGATGGCCTTGCCGGCCGCGCTTCGTTCGAGCCCGGCCCACGCTGCCGCAGCAGCGCGCCCCGCTTGGTCGACGATCACGGTCTGCAGCCCGGTTTCGATTTGGGTTTCGACTTCCACCACGGGGCTGGGCTTGCCGGTGATCCACGCGGTAGCGCGGTCGCGGGCTGCCGAGAACCACGAGTCAACTTTTCTGAAGAAGTCGGAGGTGCCCACAAAGTCTTGCCAGCGGGCGAGCACTTCACCGCGCATGAGGGCGCCGTTCTGGGTTGCGGCGTCCACGGCTTCGAGCGCGGTTTCGTAATGCGCAGCGGCGGCAGCGCGCGCAGCGTCGAGCCAGTCGAGTTGCTGCTGACGGGCATCCGCAATCACGACCACTTGGCGGTCGAGTTCGTTGATCGCGCCGCTGAGAGTGCGCGCTGCGATGCGGGACCGTTCGGCGCGGTCGCCCGCGATGGAGCTCAGCCATTCGCGCGGGCGTTCGACGGCGCTGGCAGGCAGCATGCCCAGTTCGTCGAGGCGCTGTTCTTCGATGGAGAAGATGGGAGCGTCGCTGAGGCCGCGGTCGGTCAGCATCGACTGCAGGTCAGGAAGAACCTCATCGAGCGCGCCGGGGGGCACTCGGTTGAGCACGATGCCGACGGTAATTGACCGGGCGGCGGCGCTTTCGAGAAGGCGCCACGGCACAGCGTCGGCGTAACGGTTGGCGGTCGTGACGAACAACCACAGGTCGGCAGCCGCGAGAAGTTGGGTGGCGAGGGCGCGGTTCTCGTCGGCAACCGAGTCGATATCCGGAGCGTCGATGATCGCGAGCGAACGGGGAACACTCTCGTGTTCGAGCAACATGAGTTCGCCGATGCGTGACTCTTCCGGCGCATCTCCCGCGCTCGAGGCGGGCGTTCCGGGAGCGCTGATGTGGCCACGCACGCGCGCCAGCCCGGGAAGGATGCGGTCGCTCGCGAACCATCCGGCATCCACAGGAGCGTGCACCAGAATCGGCTGACGCGTCGTGGGGCGGATGACGCCGGCCCGAGTCGTCGCAACGCCCAGAAGTGCGTTCACGATTGTCGACTTACCCGAGCCCGTGGAGCCACCCACCACCGCCAGCAGCGGCGCATCGAGGTCAGCCAAGCGGGGGCGGATGTAGTCGTCAATCTGGCGGACGGCGGCTGCGGCAGCTTCGCGCTGCGTTACAACACCGTCGAGATCGAGGGTCAATCCAGCATCCGCCAGAGACGCCCGCAGGCGCTCAAGCGAGAGGATCGCGGGCGCACTGTTGTCGGTCACTGCTTAAGCATGCCGGGTGCCGGGCGAGTTCGCTAACTTTTGTTATGCACAGCGGCCGTGTTTTCAGCTTTCGTCGCGCGAATGTATCGCGCGAAGGCTCCCACGGTTCGAGCCACCGCGCCATCTTTAACCTTGGCGGGCGCTGGTGCGTCGACGGAGCTCGATGAGAGCGAGGCCAGCCAACAGCAGAAGCGCCGCCGCGCTCAGCCCCGGCACCGGATCGATACCTGTGGCCGCGAGTTCTCCGGGAGCGGCAACCACGATGGCCCAGGTTGCAGTCAGTGTGATTGGTTCGGTGACGGGGGCGGCGAAGTTGTAGGTAACGCCGTTGAGGGTCCACCCGGTGAAGGTGTAGCCGTCACGGGCAGGGTCGGCGGGTGCGGTGATGGTGTCGCCAGCGTTGATCGCTGCAGCGGGGGCGCCGATGCCGCCGGCAGCGTCGAAGCTGACGAGGTAATTGAACCCGACGATAATCTTTCCGCCTTCGCCGACTAGGGAAGCGGCGGCCGAATAGCCGATCCCGGTCGGGGTGACCGTGTTGGTGATCAGGGAGGTTTCCGGCCTCCGCCATCGACTGCGGCACCAGCATTCGGGATGCCGTGAATATCTAGGGCACCGGAGTTCCCGCCACCTCCGCCGCCGCCAATGCCGGCCGCGGAGGCGCCTCCGGTTGCGGTAGTAGTGCCGCCGGTGATGGTGGTGAAGCCGCCGCTGGCGCTCAAATTACCGCCGCCGATGCCTGCACCGTTGACGCCGCCGTTTGCGGTGATGGTGCCGCCGTTAATAGTGGTGATGCCGCCGTCGCTGCCACCGCCACCTCCGTCGCTGCCGCCGCCACCAGCGCCACCATCGCCGTCGCCGCCGCCGATGCCGGCGCTGCCGCTGCCGCCGGTTGCGGTGATGGTGCCGCCGTTGATGGTGGTGGTTCCGCCAACACCGAGGTGGCCGCCGCCGATGCCTGCACCGTTCTCGCCGCCGGTTGCGGTGATGGTGCCGCCGTTGATGATGGTGGTGCCGCCGGCGCGGTTGTAGCCGCCGCCGATGCCTGCACCTCCCTGGCCCCCGGTTGCGGTGGTGGTGCCGCCGTTGATGGTGGTGGTTCCCCCGGCGCCGTAGTAGCCGCCGCCGATGCCTGCACCGGCCTGGCCGCCGGTGGCGTTGATGGTGCCGCCGTTGATGGTGGTAGTGCCGCCGGCAGCGTCGATGCCGCCGCCGATGCCTGCACCGGCTTGGCCGCCGGTTGCGGTGAGTGTGCCGCCGCCGGTGGCGTTGATGGTGAGTGTCGAGGTGTCCGGCACTCCGACCGCGGCTGCAGTGCTGGGCGGAGTGGTGATGCTGAGGGTGTGGCCGTTCAGGTCGAGGGTGATGGCTTCACCTAGGTCGATTGCTAACGATTCTGCGCTGGGGGCGGTGATGTCGGCGCCGAGGACGACGGTGTCGCCGTCGATCAGGAACGCGGCTTTCAAATCGTCCCAAGTGGTGACGGTGACGGTTGCCGCTGTTGCGGGGGCCGCCACAGCGAGAGCTAGGGGGAGCGCCAGCGCGGTTGCGAGCGCAGCGGTCTTAGCGAAAGGGCGTGCGAGCATGACTGATCTCCGGGTGATCGTTCGGAACATCATTCATTCCGCAGTAGTTATCTAGAAGTTAGCAGGTTGATGCTCGGCTGGGAGCGCGCGAGCGACCCCATTTATGGTGTGCGGTTTCGCGTCGGCGCAGGGCGGTGCTCACGAACCGAGCATGCTGGGGCGGCGCCAGTTCGCTCAACTTTCTCGCTGCGCGGTACCGCTGTCGAGCGTCTCCGGAACAGTAGGAGTCCCGGAGACGCCCTTCGAGAGAGTTATTCGGCCGCGCCGACGGCTAGCTGCAGCTCGCCGTCTTGGCCCAACTCGTTGCAGAGACTTGCGAGAGGCTCGTGATCGTCGCATCGCCCTGGCCGAGGTAGCTCAGCGATCCCTTTGCGTAATACGGGTTGTAAGGATTGACTCCGTAGGCGAAGGCTCGCCCCGCCGCCGCATGTTGGGCATTGGTCGCAGTGAAGCACGTCACAGGTCCAGGATCGGGCGTTGGCGTTGGCGTTGGCGTCGAGGTGGGAGTCGGCGTTGGGGTTGGCGTCGGCCCT
The DNA here is from genome assembly GCF_057365065.1 of Salinibacterium sp. 10G20-15. Lineage (NCBI taxonomy): Bacteria > Bacillati > Actinomycetota > Actinomycetes > Micrococcales > Microbacteriaceae > Salinibacterium > Salinibacterium sp. 10G20-15. The sequence goes on along the minus strand of NZ_CP195118.1, from coordinate 283,896 downwards.
GGCGTGCCGGTCCGGTCAACGCGGCGGTTGTTGTCGAAGAAGAACTCGGTCACGTATGCCGGGTAGTCAAGGCTGTTCGCGTTGATGTACGTTCCTCCCGTGCCTGCGCCCGCCGGCCAGTTGTGGCCGAGATTCGAATTCTGAATCACCGAAACCCGTGGCCCCGCGGCATCCGAATAGAGCGTGCCCGAGCCGGCAGTGTTGTTGCCTGCCAAACCGCTCAAACTAAACGTCGACGTGCTGGATGCCCCGTAGATGCCGGCCATGATCTGGCCATTCAAGGTGTTGTAGCCAGTGGAGACGGTGGAATCGTTGCTGCCGTAGATCACCGAGGTGAGTTGGGTCGAGAATGCAGCTGAATTCGCGCTACCGAAACTGGTGCACGTGTTCGTACCCTGCGCCTTCGATACGGCGACACTCGAGATTTGGCCAGAAGTGGTGCCCACCGTGGGGCCGGCGTTGATGCCCATTCCCGCAATGACGTCGGGGGCGAGGCATCCCATCACCATGGTTTCTCCGCCACCGGATGACAACCCAGAAATATAGACCTGGTCGGCATCGATTCCGAGAGAAGCCCGCGCGCTCAACGTTGTGGCGAGGTTCAGCAGATTGTCGTCGTGCCGTGCGGGGTTGCTGCGGGAGTGGTTGGTGTCGTAGTAATCCCAGCAGCCGAACACGACGCCGCCGTTGGGCGCATCGGGGAGGGCGACGATCATTCCGTAGTCTTCAGCGGCGGCTACCCAGTTGGCGTTCGCTTGGAAGTCACTCGCTTTCTGGGCGCAGCCGTGGAGGCTGATCATGAGGGCGCGTCCGGCCGGCAGTTCAGCGGCAGTGGATGGCGTGTAGATGCGAGTGCTCATCCCGGCAACCGTTTCGGTGCTCCACGTGCCCGGAACGGTGTCAGAGCCGCCGGGGTCGGACGAGTTGCTGCACCCCGGAAGCATCTCGAAACCGGGTGGACACGTGATCGCGTGGGCCGCGAGTGGGGCCCCCGCCAGCGTGGCGCTGACGAGGGCGAGAGAGGCGAGTGCTGCCGGGATGGTGAGCCGGCGTTTAACAGTGGACATTCGGAATACCTCCGCACGTCGCAATGCGGTCTTCGCTCCGTGCGTCATTGCGCGGATGTCCCGGCCGCATTGCGCGCCGCGACAAAAGCGCAACGCTGACGGCAGCCGCCGTCGAGCGAGCCACCGTCGGAATCACCGTACAGTGAAACCTGAATCACGTCTCAGGTTTTCCACAAGTTGCGTTACGAGAAACGCAGCGCGGGTTCCCGGGTGCCTCGTGTCGTGTTACCGCTGCCGCTGCCGCTATCGCTGCCGGGCAGCGACAGGTCGGCGAAGTACGAGGAGAGCGAAGCCAGCCATGAGCAGTATTGCACCCACTGAGAGGTGGGGCGTTATCGCAGAACCCGTAGCGGCGAGCGTGGCGTCAGTTGCTGGGGCATCAACTGTCGCGGGCACCTCTGTCCACGTCGCGATCAGCGTCAGCGATGCGGTCACCGGATTGGTGAAGTCGTAGGCGGCGCCGCTGACTGTCCAGCCGGCGAACGTGTAGCCGGCGCGGGTGGGGTCGGCGGGTGCGGTGAGGGTGTCGCCGATGGCAACGAACGCGGTGTCGGTTGCCGTTCCGCCGACCGCGTCAAAGGTCGCGATGCGCACGAATTCGACACTGATCTGACCGCCGGTGCCAACAGTGGCGGTAGCGGCCGTATAGCCGATCCCTGCCGGAGTCGTGGAATTGGTGATGAGAGCACCATTCGGGTCTCCACCATTAGTAGCTGCCTCTGGTGCGCCGATGCCGTGAATGTCGAGTGCTCCAGAGGAAGAGCTACCCTGGCCGCCGCCGATGCCTGCGCCTGAGTTGTCGCCGGTAGCGGTGGTGGTGCCTCCGGTGAGAATGGTGGTGCCGCCGTTGCCCTGATATCCGCCGCCGATGCCCGCGCCACTGCCGCCTCCGGTTGCGTCTAGCGTGCCACCGCTAACGGTCGTGGTGCCGCCGTCGCCTTCCTGGCCGCCGCCGATGCCTGCGGCCGCTAAGCCTCCGATCGCGCTGATGGTGCCGCCGCTCTGAGAGGTGGTGCCGCCGTTGCCGTGAAGGCCGCCGCCGATGCCTGCGCTTCTGTTGCCGCCGGTTGCGGTGATGGTGCCGCTGTTGACGGTGGTGGTGCCGCCGTCGCCTTCGTATCCGCCGCCGATGCCTGCGCCGTGGTAGCCGCCGGTTGCGGTGATGGTGCCGCTGTTGACGGTGATGGTGCCGCTGTTGACGGTGGTGGTGCCGCCGTCGCCTTCGTATCCGCCGCCGATGCCTGCGCCGTGGTAGCCGCCGGTTGCGGTGATGGTGCCGCCGTTGACGGTGGTGGTGCCGCCGTCGCCTCCGTCTCCGCCGCCGATGCCCGCGCCGGAGCGGCCGCCTTCTGCGGTGATGGTGCCACTGTTAACAATGACGGAGCCGCCAGCGTTGCCTTCATTGCCGCCGATGCCTGCGCCGAAGCGGCCTCCGGTTACTGTGAGCGTTCCGCCGCCGGTGGCAGCAATGGTGAGCGTGGAGGTGCTGGGAACCTCGATCGCCGCCAGGGAGTCAGGGACGTCGCTGTTGATGGTGAGGTCATGCCCGTTGAGATCAAGCGTGATCGACTCATTCGCTTTGACCGCTAATGACTCGTGGGCTGGAGCAACGATATTGTCGCCGAGGTTAATGGTCTCGCCGTCTAGAGCAGCATCGAACGCGATTAACAGGCCGCCCCAACTGGTGACGGGGAGCGTTGCGGCTGTCGCCGGAAGTGCGCCCGCGACAGTCAGGGCAAGCGCAAGGGCGACAGCGGTAACACTAGGCAGGATTTTGGGGCGAGGAATCACGGTAGTTCTCCGGTTGGTTGGGTCGAGGAGCTGCACGAGAGGTAATCCCAAGCACAAAGGGCTGACGCTATCAGGCGCAGTCCCACCCCCGGGCCGTTTAGGCAGAGATCGCTCTTCTGGGCGCCCACTTCGGAGGCAAGCTGCGCACCTGGGCCTACCCCTGTTCGAGTCCTAGACTGGTCGAGGCCTGCGCCGCCGCAGTCCTCCCCAACAAGAAGGATGCTTGTGTTCCCCACCACGTTCCCGGCCCCGATCATTCCTGCAGCAGACTCCGTTCCAGCACTGCGCTGGGGCATCATGGCTCCCGGTGGAATCGCCGCGACGTTCGCGGAGGCGGTGCAAGCGCACACTGAGCAGAAGCTTGTTGCGGTGGCATCCCGCAGTCTCGATCGTGCCCAAGACTTTGCGAACACCTGGGGTATAGAGAAGGCCTACGGCGACTATGCCGAGCTGCTGGCCAACCCCGACGTCGACGTGATCTACATCGCCGCGCAGCAGCATGTGCACCGCGATCTAGCGCTGCAGTCGATCGCTGCGGGCAAGCACATTCTGGTGGAGAAGCCGTTCGCCATGACCGGTGCCGAAGCGCGCGAGATTGTGGCCGCTGCCCGGGCCGCCGGGGTGTTCGCGATGGAAGCGATGTGGACTCGCTACCTGCCCCAAACCTCAATCATCAACCAACTTGTTGCCGATGGAACCTTGGGCGATATCCACCTCGTCACTGCCGACCACGGCCAGCACATTCCCGAGGGGCACCGAGTTCGCTCGCTCGACAGCGGGGGAGGAGCCCTGCTCGACCTCGGCATTTACCCCATCGCCTTCGCGTCACAGATTCTGGGCGCACCTACTGCCGTGCACAATGTCGGCTCGCTCATCGAGAGTGGGGTGGATGCTCAATCCCTCCTTACTCTCAGCTACGCAGGCGCGGCTCAAGCTCAGCTCAACACCACGCTGCTCGCGCGCACACCCATCACGGCATCCGTCGCGGGCACCGACGCCCTGCTGCAGGTGGGCAATGGCTTCTTCACGCCCACCGCACTGACGCTGTCGAAGCCCGGCTTCAGCGGCGAATCAATTCACTGGAAAGACGAGACCGGTGTGGTCGGCCATCGCGGTCTCAGTTACCAAGCCACGGCGCTCGCCGGATTTGTGGCGCAGGGCCTTACGGAGTCGCCGGTGCACTCGCTCGACGAAACCGTCGCCATCCTCGACACGATCGATTCGGCTCGCTGGCAACTCGGTTACCGCTTCGGCTCCGAACAGTAACCGAGTAGTTCGGCGGATGCTCGCCAGCTACCTCTGCGCTACTCACTCCGGTTACGCTGCTAGAACTCAGAGTCTACGTACGTAGCCAATCGAGTAGCGAACCCACGCGATCGGAGATGTAATGACCGCAGAATCGACCATTCCTACGAAACCGGGTGCGCCCGGGCGTCCGGTCGCAGACAGACTGCTGGCGCCGTGGGTGTTCTGGCCGGCAGCAGGCCTGATCATCGCGATCACGGCGTTTTCGATCATCGCGCCGAACCTTGCGAAAACCGTTTTTGACACCCTGCAGGCGAGCGTCATCAACTCGTTCAGCTGGTACTACGTGCTTATCGCCGCGTTCTTCGTCGCCTTTGCGCTGTGGTTGGGCTTCAGCCGCTACGGCGACATCAAACTGGGCAAGGATGACGACGAGCCCGAATTCTCGATGATCTCGTGGATCTCCTTCCTCTTCGCAGCGGGCATGGGCATCGGCTTGGTGTTCTACGGAGTCGCCGAACCGCTCAGCCACTTCGCGAACCCCCGCCCCGGCGTTTCCGGAACAGAAATTGAACTCGCGCAAAAGGCGATGAGCCAGACCTTCCTGCACTGGGGTGTACATGCTTGGGCCATTTACGTGGTCGTGGGGCTCGCGCTCGCCTACGCCATTCACCGTCGTGGACGACCCATCTCCATCCGCTGGACTCTGGAGCCGCTGCTCGGGAAGCGTGTTCGTGGCGGTTGGGGCAACGCCATCGATGTCATTGCTCTCGTCGGTACCGTTTTTGGTGTTGCTACGTCGCTCGGCCTGGGCGTGTTGCAGATCACTGCGGGTCTGGAGAAAGCGGGCGTTGCAGAAGCTAACCTGACGACCCAGATCATTGTCATTATCGTCATTGTTGCCTTCACCATCCTCTCGCTTGTGTCCGGCATTGGCCGCGGAATGAAGTGGCTCTCCACCACGAACCTGTTGCTTGCTGCAGCGCTCATGATCTTCTTGCTCATCGTCGGGCCGACCACATTCCTCTTCCGCGATTTTGTGCAATCGATGGGTAACTACCTGCAGGGCTTCATCGGCCTGAGTTTCAATGTCAGTGCCTATGCCGGCGAAGCGGGTGAACAGTGGCAGGCCGGTTGGACAACCTTCTATTGGGGTTGGTGGATGTCGTGGGCCCCATTCGTCGGCGTCTTCATTGCGCGGGTGTCCAAGGGCCGCACCGTGCGCGAGTTCGTGGGCGGCGTCATGCTTGTTCCCACCGTGCTCACGTTCCTCTGGTTCAGTGTTCTTGGCGGCAACGCGATCTACCGTGAGCTCTACGGTCAGGGCGGGCTTGTTGCTGCCGATGGATCGGTGGATGCCGATTCCGCGCTCTTCGATCTGCTCGCTGGTCTCCCGGCCGGCACAGCTCTCACGTTCGGAGCCATCCTGCTGATCGGAATCTTCTTCGTTACCTCAGCCGATTCGGGCGCGCTGGTGATGTCGATGATTGCGACCGGTGGCTCCGCCGAGCCCCTCAAGCGCATCCGCGTTTTCTTCGCCCTGTTGGCGTCGTTCTTGGCTATCGCGCTGCTCATCACGGGCGGGCTCCAAACGCTGCAAACAGCGGCGATCCTGTCGGCGTTGCCCTTCAGTGTTGTGATGCTGCTGATTTGCGTGGCAACCGTGATCGCGTTCAGTCGAGAGCGTCGAGCCTACGATCGAGCGCAACGCGCGCAATTCGTCGATCACATCGGCGACTTCTATGGTCTTGAGGTCGAAGAACCGGTCAATCGCGAGCCTGGACATCCTCTTCGCGCTGCGCTGTCGAAGCTGCGTCGAAAGGCAAAGCAAAACGGTGGTGGGCTTTCTGCGGCCACCGAAGAGGCCATCCTCGCGGACAGCGGCGTGCAGCCCGACGACCAGCTCGGCCAAGTCGATGCCATCGTTGAAGACGAGGTTCAAACCGTGCAGTCGGCAGAGCCCGACTCCAAATAACACCGCACGGCAACGGACGGCTTCTCACGAGAGAGCCGGCCGTTGCCGGGGCTGTGGAAAAACCTCACGCACATTTGTGTTTCGCTCAATGATTGCAGAGTGAAATCATCTCAATTGTTTCTGAAGAGCGGGCTTACCCGAGGCACCCGAGCGCTCACCTCAGAGCGAGGAGACCTGCCGGGCTGGGTGCTGATCACGCTGATGACCGCAGGTTTAGTCATCATCATTTGGGGCCTCGCGGGCCCAGCACTCAGCTCGGTTTTCCAACAGGCTATTGATCGCGTCACCGGCTTCTAATGCGTGCGCGGTGGCGCCAGAGGGTGCGCCGGCTGCACGCTGATCAGTCCGGTTCGGCGGTCGTCGAGTTCGTTCTCGTCTCAGCGTTGCTGACGGTGTTGACGCTCAGTGTTATTCAACTGGCGCTGGCCCTCCACATCCGCAATACGGTTCTGGATGCCGCGGCAGAAGGTGCGCGTTATGCCTCCCTGGCCGACACATCGTTGGGTGATGGCGTGACTCGCACTCGTGACCTCATCTCTACGGCCCTGTCTCCCGGCTATGCGTCGGAGGTTAGCGCCGCCACCACTACTCACCTCGGGCAGCCCGCGGTCATCATCACCGTCAACACCCCGCTGCCGCTCATTGGTTTAGTCGGTATCGAAAATGGGTTGGAGGTGTCAGCTCATGCAGCTATCGAACAGGTTCGCTAGCGAGCGCGGCTCGGCTTCGCTCGAGTTCATCACGGTCGGTCTCGTAATGCTGGTGCCGCTCGTCTATCTTGTGCTCACTATGTCGTCGATTCAGGTTGGCGCTTTGGCGGCTGAGGGCGCCGCCCGGCAAGCTGCCCGAGTCTTCGTGCAGGCGCAGACTTTGGAGCAAGCTAACGCGGCGGCGTCGAGCGCAGTGCAATTCGCCCTCGACAATCACGGTGTTGATGCTGCCGATGCTGCGGTCACCATCACGTGCGCACCCGATCCCGGCGACTGCCTCGCGCGCAAGAGCTTCGTCACTGTGCAGGTCGCGATCGCGGTTGATCTCCCGCTGGCCCCGCCCGTACTCACCGGCAACTTCCCGCTGCAGATTCCTTTGGATGCCGCGGCGACTCAGCAGGTCTCTCAATTCGCGGGGTCTCGGTAATGATCATGTCGCTACGGATGCGCGACGACGACGGTTCGGCGCTCGTGCTCACGATCTTCTACGGCTTCCTTTCCCTCGTTCTCATCTTTCTCGTTGTCGCGGCAACGTCGCTGTATCTTGAACGCAAACGGCTGTTCAGCCTCGCGGATGGCGCGGCTCTCGTCGGCGCGGAATCCTACGATCTCGACGATGTCGTGCGCACACCGCAGGGTTTTCGGCCTCAGCTTGAGCCAGCGAAGGTCGCGAGTGCGGTGGGGGAGTATTTGGCGTCCGCGCCCACGGCCGAGTTCGAGGGCCTCAGTGTGGAGCAGGCGACGAGTCTCGACGCTTCGAGCGCGACAGTGTCGTTGTCAGCCTATTGGCGTCCTCCCTTCGTTTCGCTGCTTGTGCCGGAGGGCGTGCGCATCGAAGTGACGGCGAATGCTCGCTCGGTATTTTCATGACGGGCTGTGAGTCCGTCGTCGGTTCGCTCGGCTGGCGTGGAAGTTCAGCAATTCTCGTTACTTGCAATCGTTCGTGCTGCGTTGCTAAAGTCCGTTCTAATCGATTCGTCTAATCCATTAGAACGGCTACGTCATGACGACTATGCAAGATGTTGCTCGCCACGCGGGAACTTCCGCAGCGGTCGTTAGCTATGTTCTCAATAACGGACCACGCCCGGTCTCGGCGGAAACTCGCGAGAAAGTTCTCCGCGCTGTCGACGAACTGGGGTACCGCATCAATAGCGCCGGTCGCACTCTTCGTTCGCGCAAGAGCAAGATTCTTGGGCTCATCGTTCCGGATAGTTCGCACCCGTTCTTCGCTGACATTTCACGGCGCATCGAACGTTTCACGTACGACCTCGGCTATGTCGTGCTCATCGGCAACACGCTTGCTGATCCGGTGAGAGAACGCGAATACTTCGAGCTCTTTCGCGAACACCAAGTGGATGGTGTGATCCTTACGATTGACCCGCAAAATCGAGCAGGAACGCTGATCGACGCCGGCATTCCCGTCGTACTTCTCGACGAGCGATCCGCAGAGTTGAATGCCGCGTTGTCCTCCGTGTCGGTTGATAACTTTCAAGCGGCCTTCGATGCCACCACGTCACTTATAGCTGAGGGCCACACGTCGATCGGATTCATCGGGGGAAACCCCGGGCTTCCGTCTGCGGACTCTCGATTCAGCGGGTGGAAGGCCGCTCTCGACAGCGCGGGCCTCAGCCCGAATCGTGCGCGCCGAGTCGAGTTCTCCCGCGAAGCGGGCTACGAGGTTGCCTTCGAGTTCCTCGAGGATCGCGAGAACGCACCGACCGCGATGTTCGTCTCAAGCGACCAACAAGCGGTCGGTCTGCTGCGCGCCTGCGGTGAACTCGGGCTCGCAGTACCGAGCGAACTCAGTGTGATTTCGTTTGACGATAGCGACGACGCGCTCTATACGACTCCGCCGCTGACCACCGTGCGCCAGCCAATCGACTTACTCATCGACCGTGCGCTGCAGATCTTGCTCGACCCTCCCGCCAAACCCGTCCACGAGAGGTATCCGCACGAGATCGTGCGCCGAGCATCCACCATCCACCACTAGGAATCAGGAACCACCAAGAGAAGGAAAGGCACCACCATGAGCGCAAGAATGATTCTTGCCGCGAGTGTGGCGTCGTTGGCACTAGTGCTGACGGGCTGCGCGAGCGAGGCGACAACGGCATCCGGAGACACGACCGTACAATTTCTGGGACCGGAGAATCCCGAAACCTTCGTCCCTGTGATCGAAGCGTTCGAAGAGACCCACCCGGGAATCACCATCGAATACACGCAGGTGCCTCAAGACCAGTTCAACAGCACGATTCAGCAGCGCCTCGGTGCTGAAGATGACGGAATCGACGTCTACACCGTTGACCAACCCCGCGTCTCGCAGCTTGCAGCGCAAGGGTTTCTCGTCGATCTCACCGAATTGAAAGAGGAAGCGGAAGCGGCGGTTGCGCCTGATCAGTACGGCGTCAATTTTTACGACGACAAGATGTGGGCATTGCCGGTATGGACCTCGACTCAGATGCTGTTCTACAACGCTGACGTGCTCGCTGACGCCGGTATCGAAGCGCCGTCGATTGATCCCGAGGAACGCTGGACCTGGGAAGAGATCGAAACTGCCGGGGCAACAGCTCAGGCGAAGGCGGGAATTGACTATGGTTTCCTCTTCGAACAGGTAGAGCTCTACTACGAAATGCAGCAGCTTACTGAATCCCTCGGTGGCGGCTCAGGACTCACGGGGCCAGATAACCTCACGCCGGACATCGAAAACGACGGCTGGGTAGAAGCGATGAACTGGTATGCCGAGACCTTCGAAAGCGGACTCTCGCCCCGGGGAGTTGGCGGATTCGACACCGGACCGGTCTTTTCCAACGGAAACGTCGCGTTCTTCGTGGGCGGGCCATGGGACGTGGGCATCTTCGCGGGTTCGGCTGACTTCAACTGGGGAATTGCTCCCATGCCTTACTTCGAAAACGGTGAACCTGTCACTGCAACCGGTTCATGGTCTTGGGGCGTGAGCCCCTTCTCCAAGAACCAAGAAGCAGCTCAGGAGTTCGTTGAGTTCGCATCCCTCGACGCTGCGGGAAACCTCGCTACAACTGAAGCGCTCACGGTCATTCCGTCCAACGTCTCGGCCGCAGCCGAGTACCTTAAGGGATTCGACGCAACTGCGGGCGATACGAGCGCCGGAGTTGCCGACCTGGTGATCTACGAAATGGCCAACACTGCCGTCGCTCGACCAAGCACCGTTGGTTTCGTTCAGTTCGAAGAAGTGATGAACACTGCTTTCGCAGACATCCGAAACGGCTCTGACGTGGAATCCCGCTTGGCGCAGGCCACGCAGGAACTCGAAGAAGCGTTCGCGAAGCTTCAGTAATGACGTCACACAGTGTCCGCGGGTCGGCGCCATTGCGCCGGCCTGCGGGTCGTCGAATTCGTCATCGCAACCTGCTGGCGGCCATCCTCTTTATGGCCCCCGCCCTCGTGGCACTTATCGTGCTGCGTCTGTTGCCGGCGGCGGCGGCAATGTTCGAAAGTGTGCAGCGCACAACTCTTCTCGGCGGCACAAGTTTCGTGGGGCTCGACAACTACGTCGCGATGTTTCAGAGCTCAGGGTTCTTGAACTCACTGGGCGTTACTTTGCTGTTCGCGCTCATCGTGAACCCGGTGCAAGTGGCTTCGGCGCTCTTGCTCGCCGTTCTCTATTCCCGCGCGAGTGCCGGAGCAAAATTTTGGAGAGCACTCGTCGTGGTCCCGATTGCGGCTCCTCCCGCGGTGGCAGCCGTGATCTGGAGTGTCATTTATCGCCCCGATGGCATCGGAAACTCGTTGCTGCGGCTCGTGGGTATTCCTGAACAGCCGTTCCTCACGTCATCAGATCAGGCTCTGTTCTCGCTCATCGTTCTTTTGTCGTGGGTCGGAGTGGGGTACTGGATGATGTTCCTCATCGCCGGTATCAACGACATCCCCCAGGACTACTACGAAGCTGCAGCTCTCGACGGTTCAGGTTTTTGGCGTTCGTTCTTTTCGATCACTCTGCCCTTGTTGCGCAGACCGCTCGCGTTCGTTCTTGTTGCAGACACGGTGTCGAACTTTCTCGTGTTCGCCCCCGTGCAAATTCTCACGCGCGGTGGCCCAGACGGGAGCACGAACCTGCTGATGTATGACATCTTTACGCGGGCGTATACGACGAACGACATCAATACAGCCCAGGCTGAGGTCGTCATCTTGGTGCTCATCACGCTCGTCGTTGTGGCTATTCAATTCCGACTGTTGCGAGAGGATTCCTAGATCGTGACAACTGCATCTCGAACGTCTTCCGGTCGCCGCGCCGTGCACTTTCGCCGCAGAGCGAGGTCGGTGGCAATCGTCATTTTGTCTGCCATCGTCGGATTGACATTCGCACTGCCGCTAGTGTGGACGATCACCAACTCATTCCGCCCAGGCGCGGAGATCTTCAAGTACATCGATCCCATCCAATGGTTCACGTTTGTGCCAGAGTCCCCGATCCTCGGCAACTACGTCGAGCTCTTCAGCGGAACGTTTGGGCGCGCCGTCATCAACTCCATTGGGGTCAGCTCAGTCACGGTAGTTCTTGGTGTTCTGATCTGCGCAGCATGTGCCTTCGCGCTGGCGGCGATCCCTTTCAAGGGCAGCGGAGCCGTCTTTGCGATTGTGGTACTCAGCTTCCTCGTTCCGTTCGACGCTATTGCGATTCCCCTTGCCAACTTGTTTCGCGACTGGGGGCTGGCCAACACTTTTACCGGCCTCATTTTGCCAGGGCTAGGAAATGGCCTCGCTATCTTCCTCATTCGCCAATTCTTTCTTGCCGTTCCAACGGAACTTGTTGAAGCTGGCCGACTCGATGGACTGGGGTGGTGGGGTATTTTCTCCCGCATTTACCTCCCGCTATCGGCTCCCGCACTCTTTGGGGCCGGATTGACCCTCTTTCTTTTCCAATGGCAGTCCTACGTCTGGCCGCTACTGATCGGCACCGACCAAGACCACATTCTGGGGCCGGTTGCCCTTGCCAACCTCAAAGGACAGTTCTCGATTGACTACGGCGTGCTTTTCGCGGGCGCGGTCATTCTCACGATCATCCCGCTCATCATCATCGTTTCGATGCAGCGCTACTTCATCCAGTCCGTCTCCACTACAGGAATCAAGTGACCGCTCACTCTCACCCCGATACGCCCCGTCCAACTCGCGTCATTCTCGACACTGACATTGGAACAGATGTGGATGACGCAATGGCGTTGGCTGTCATCCTCGGTAGCCCACAACTTGACTTGGTCGCAGTCACCACCGTCTACGGCGACACCACCTTGCGTGCTCAGTTGGCTCAACGCTACGCGGGCTTAGCGGACCGCAGCATCCGCGTCGCTGCTGGAGAGCAAGAGACGCTCTCTGGCAAGCCCGTGTGGTGGGCCGGGCACGAAGGTACTTTGCATTCCGGGCTTGAGCGAGAGAGGGTCGACTCCACCGGGGGAGTCGAGGTAATGGCTCGACTGCTCAACGGACCTGAACCCCTTGACGTGATTGCCGTCGGACCGCTCACCAATATCGCCGTTTTGCTTCGTACGTTTCCCGAAGCCGCTGCTCGGATCAACCACTTGTGGATCATGGGTGGGGATTTCGCGAACGCGCAGAACGAGCACAATTTCCGCAGCGATGTCGTTGCTGCATCGGAGGTTTTCGCAAGCTCGATACCGTCGACGATCATCGGCCTTGAGATGACGCAACGTGTAAAGATTGATCAGGGGCAAGTCGCTCACCTCTCGCAAAAGGGGCCACTCGCGCAGGCGCTTCTTGCGGACATCGAACAATGGCGCGCGATGTGGTCCGAAACATGGAATGTCCCTCATGACCCGCTTCTGGTGCTCGCAATTACCCACCCCGAGCTATTCCAACTTTCCCCTGCCGGACGAATCGCGATCCGTGCTGATGGAGACGAAACTGTCGAAGGAACGTCGAGTTTCGTTGTTGGTGAGGGCCCCAGTCGCATCGTTGCGGATATGGATCCCGTTGCCGCGGGAGCGCTGATGCTGGACCTCATTGCGAGTGCGAGTCTGGGCAACATTGCCACGGTGGGGAGCGCTACGGAGTAGTGCCCTGCTGTGGGCTAGTGCTTGTGCGCTTCTCGAAAGTGAGCGCTTTAGCGCGCAGCGGTGAGTTGGCGGTCGAGTTCTCTCCAGCCAACAGTGAGCTTGGCTCCGTAGCGTGGGGACTGCATCCCACGCGGGTGCGCCACCGAAGCAAAGGAGTTAGCCATGAAACGTATCGCTATCGTCGGAGGTCACGGCAAGATCGCCCAGAGCCTGGCCCAACTTCTCACCTCACGCGGGCACCACGTACACTCGCTCATCCGCAAGCCGGAGCAAGAGGCTGACATCAGCGCCACCGGAGCAATGCCAGTCATTGCCGACGTCGAGCAGTTGAGCGCCGAAGAATTGTCCGAGATTTTCGCCGGCCACGACGCGGTTGTCTTCTCTGCGGGGGCTGGCGGCGGCAGTGCCGAACGCACCTATTCTGTCGACCGCGATGCGGCCATCCGAACCATGGATGCCGCGGCTCACGCCGGCGTCATGCGTTACGTCATGGTTTCTTACAAGGGCGCTGGTTTCGACCACGGTGTTCCCGAAGACAACGATTTCTTCGCGTATGCCGAGGCTAAGGCGGCGGCCGACGATCACCTCCGCAAGAGCCCGTTGCACTACACCATCGTCGGCCCGGGTTCTCTCTCGAGCGAACCCGCCTCGGGAGCGATTGGCCTCGGAGACGAAGCCAACGATGAGCACACGAGCCGCGACAACGTTGCTCGTGTTCTTGCCGAAGTGATTGACGCCGACAACACCATCGGTCAGACGATCGAGTTCACCGATGGCTCAACGCAGATTTCGGATGCGATCGCCGCTATTCGCTAGCGTGCGAAATGAACAGTGATCCCACTCCCAGCGCGATTAGGGCTATGCCGCCGATCGCGCTGAGGGTGGTGATTCGCTGAGGGGAGCGTGCGAACCAATCGCGCGCAAACCCTGCGGCAACTGCCCATGAGGTGTCGGACACGACAGCGATAGCCATGAACATCAGGCCGAGAACAAGCAGTTGAACGTGCACCGCGCCGGCTCCGAAGCTCACGAACTGCGGCAGCACCGCCACGAAGAACACGGTGGCTTTCGGGTTCGTGATGCCCACGACAAAACCCTGGCTGAAGATTCGCCAGCGTGATCGCACGCGGGGAGCCGCGGCATCCGTCGCGGTGTGGGCGTTACGGTGTCGAATCGCCTGTACTCCCAGATAGATCAGGTAGGCGGCGCCTAGGTATTTGACGATTGTGAAGGCGACCACCGACTGAGCAATCACGGTTCCCACGCCGAAGGCGACAGCGAACACCAGAACGACGCCACCGGTGGCGTTGCCGAGCGAACTGACGATGCCGCCCATCTTGCCGAGCGAGAGCGACCGGCCGATAAGAAAGAGCACACTCGGTCCGGGGATCAGAATGATCGGGAGTGCCACCAGCACGAACGCGATGAGGTTGCTGGTGGGGATGGCGGTCACTGTGGCTACCGCTGAGGTTTCTGGATGTAGCGGGGCACGTAGCGCAGCATGATGCCGGCGCCGACGAGGCCAAGAGTTCCAATCGCTCCGGCCGCGACCGAGATCGACGCGACCGCGGTAATCCCCGCAATAAGCAGCGGTGATGCTGCCTGCCCAACGCCACCCGTGAAGCGCCACGCGCCAAGGAATGGAGCGGGGTTGGCCGGGGGAGCGAGGTCGGCGCCGAGCGTCATCAGGATCCCGCTGCCGAGGCCGTTCGCGAGCGACAGGAACATCGCGGCGAAAATGAACCACGCGGTGTTCGTGCTCGCGTCGTGAGTGACCGAGAGCACGAGGTGGCCGAGTCCGAGGCCAACGAGAGAGGGCACTGCTGTCCAGAGGCGGCCGAAGCGATCCATGATTTGGCCACCGGTATAGAAGAGTGCGAAGTCCACGGCGCCGGCGATACCGATGATGATCGCCGTGTTGGTGTCGGCGAGGCCGATGCTCACAGCCCAGAGCGGCAAGATCACTTGGCGGCTCGCGCGCATCGCGCCGATTACAGCGGCACCGAGGCCGAGGCGCGAGAGCAGAGCGCGGTTACGGCGAACTGTTGCGAGGAGCCCGTGTGATTCCTTCTCAACGAGCGCCTCGCCATCCCGCAGCATACGGTTGTTGACGCGCGTGGTGTGCACGGCGCCAAAGGTTGTTGCGGGGTCGGGCAAGAGCAGCAGCACGGCGGCGGCAGCAATAGCGGCCACCACGTGAATCCAGAAGGCGGCGAAAACTGTGCCGGTGAGATGGATGACGCCGGCCGAAATGAACGGACCGATGAAGACGCCGAGGCGGAAAGTTCCGCCCAGTGTCGACAGCGCGCGGGCGCGGTACGAGACCGGAACGAAGCTCGTCAGGAAGGCATGCCGGGCGAGGGCGAACACGGCAGCGGCAAGGCCGAGCAGCAGCACGCCGAAGCCGAGTGCCACGGGGTTGGGCGCAAGAATCGCAATCACGACTCCGATGATCGAGAGCGCGCTCGCGCCGATCATGGCCGGTCGTTCGCCAATGCGGGAGATGAGCCATCCGCTCGGAATGTTGCCAAAGAGTTCGCCAATGGTCAGCACCGCCGCCACCAGACCAGCAATCGCGAGCGTCGCTCCCAAGCTGTCAGCGGCAATCGGAATGAGCGGGATAATCGCACCTTCACCGATAGAAAACAGCAGCGTCGGCAAAAGCACCGGCAGTCCGATTGATCGCCAGCTAAAAGGTTGTTCTGTTGAGCTCATCGCCCTCAATCGTAGGCTGTGAGCGCGCAAGTCCGAGCATCGTCGGCGCGCTCAGAACCGCGTGCTGGCCAGGCTTCGCAGGTAGTCTGGTTGGTGACATGGATGAACTTGACTTTTCTGACGACATCGCGGCCCTGCGCTCCACTTTTGCGGACATTCGCCAGGTGGTCGACACTGACCGACTTGAGTCGGAAATCGCGCGCTTGAGCGAGGCTGCGGGGGCCCCCGATCTGTGGGATGACACCGATAAGGCGCAGAAGGTTACGAGTGACTTGAGCCACCGTCAGGCCGAGCTAGCCAAGATCACTTCCATTTCTAGCCGCCTCGACGACCTCGAAGTCATGGTCGAACTGGCGAACGAAGAGAGTGACGAGCAGGCGGCGGCGGATGCGCGTTCTGAGCTTGCAGGCATCCGCAAAACTCTTGGCGACCTCGAGGTGCAAACTCTCTTGAACGGCGAGTTTGACCAGCGACCCGCCGTCATCACGATTCGCGCCGGGGCCGGAGGCGTCGATGCCGCCGACTTTGCCGACATGCTGTTCCGCATGTACTTGCGCTACGCCGAGCAGCACTCCTATGCCACGCGTGTGCTCGACACGAGTTACGCGGAAGAAGCAGGCATCAAGTCGGCAACGTTCGAGGTGGACGCTCCCTACGCATTCGGAACCTTGAGCGTCGAAGCCGGCACGCACCGACTTGTGCGCATGAGTCCGTTCAACTCTGCTGGTAAGCGTCAGACGAGTTTTGCTGCGGTCGAAGTTGTCCCTCTCATTGAGACGACGGATGTTGTCGAAGTTCCCGAGAATGACATCCGCGTCGATGTCTTCCGCTCTTCCGGCCCCGGTGGCCAGTCGGTGAACACGACAGACTCTGCGGTGCGCATCACTCACTTGCCGACCGGGATCGTGGTGAGCTGTCAGAACGAGAAGAGCCAGATTCAGAACCGTGCGGCCGCTATGCGCGTGTTGCAGTCGCGGTTGCTCCTCTTGCAGCGCGAGCAGGAGGCCGCCACGAAAAAGGAAATCGCGGGTGTCATCACAGCGAGCTGGGGCGATCAGATGCGCAGCTACGTTTTGGCTCCGTACCAAATGGTTAAAGACCTCCGCACCGAGCACGAGGTCAATAACCCCTCGAACGTTTTTGATGGTGACCTCGATGGTTTCATCTCAGCGGGTATCAAGTGGCGCAAACGCGCGATCGACTAAGACATCTCGAGCGCACGCTGTGCCCTGAACTGGGCCATCCTGTGAGTCGGCGTGTGCGGTGCGTCGCTGCCGGTTTCTGAGCGGGGGATACCTAGGCTGACTCCAAATGATTCGTTTTGATTCTGTCTCGAAGTCGTATCCGGGCACGACACGACCGGCGCTGAACTCTGTTGACCTTGAGATTCTCAAGGGCGAGTTCGTGTTTCTTGTTGGCGCATCCGGCTCGGGTAAGTCGAGCTTTTTGCGCTTGATCCTCAAAGAGGAAAACCCCTCGAAGGGTTCTATTCATGTGCTCGGTCAGCACCTGAACACGCTGTCGAGCCGCAAGGTTCCGTATTTCCGTCGCAATTTGGGAGTCGTGTTTCAGGATTTCCGTCTGCTGCCGAATAAGACGGTCTTCGACAATGTTGCCTTCACGCTGCAGGTCATCGGTAAGAGCCGTGGTTTCATCCAAGAGGCTGTTCCGGATGCTCTCAAAATGGTTGGGCTCGCTGGCAAATCGAATCGGTTCCCTCACGAACTATCGGGTGGTGAGCAGCAGCGAGTAGCGATTGCTCGCGCTGTCGTCAACAAGCCCGCCATCATGCTTGCCGATGAGCCGACGGGAAACCTTGACCCGGCTACAGCTGCGGGCATCATGACTCTTCTTGAGCGAATCAATCTTGGCGGCACTACCGTGCTGATGGCGACTCACGATGCGGGCATCGTAGATCAGATGAAGCGCCGGGTGATCGAACTCATTGGCGGCCAGATTGTGCGCGACGAGCGTCAGGGTGGGTACCAGACACAGGCCGTTCCCACTCAGGGCCGAGTTCCGCATCCCGCCGCGAGCAAACCGGCTTCTGCCACAACCATGCAGGCTTCGCCGCAGCGTCCTTCCGTGCAGTCGTCTTCGCAGGGTGAGGGGCTCGACGCATGAGGCTTGGGCTAATTCTGGGCGAGGTTGGCAGCGGCCTCCGGCGCAACCTTTCGATGGTGGTCTCTGTCGTGCTGGTGACCTTCATCTCGTTGACATTTGTGGGAGCCTCGATTCTTCTGCAGATGCAGATCGGCCAGATGAAGGGGTATTGGTACGACCGGGCGCAGGTCGCGGTGTACATGTGCACTGAGATAGACACAACAGGCAACTGCACGTTGACCGAAGCCACGGAAGACCAGATCGCTGCAGTTCAGCAACAGTTAGATTCGCCAACGCTCGCGCCGTATATCAACGAAGTGCAGTTCGAAACGCACGAACAGGCCTACGAGAACTTCACAGAGCAGTTCGCAGACACGACCTTTGAAGGCATTATCACGCCTGAGTCTCTGAACGAGAGTTTCCGAGTGAATCTTGTCGACCCGGAGCAGGCCGATGTTCTTATCGAGAGCCTCTCTGGCCTTGCCGGCGTCGAGAGTGTGGAAGATCAACGCGCCTATCTCGAGCCAATTTTCGCGATCCTGAATGCGGCTAGCTACACTGCGATCGGCGTCGCCGGGCTCATGCTCGTCGCTGCGGTACTTCTCATTGCAACCACCATTCGCCTCAGTGCGTTCTCTCGCCGTCGTGAGCTGGGAATCATGAGGTTGGTGGGGGCGTCGAACAGGTTTATCCAGACCCCGTTCATCTTGGAAGGCGTCTTCGCATCATTAATCGGTTCCGTG
The DNA here is from genome assembly GCF_057365065.1 of Salinibacterium sp. 10G20-15. Taxonomy (NCBI): domain Bacteria; kingdom Bacillati; phylum Actinomycetota; class Actinomycetes; order Micrococcales; family Microbacteriaceae; genus Salinibacterium; species Salinibacterium sp. 10G20-15. The sequence goes on along the minus strand of NZ_CP195118.1, from coordinate 265,506 downwards.
CTGGCCGGTGGTGCAATCGTTGCGATAGTTCAGTTCTTCGTCCGCGGCTATTTGGCCACAACGTTGCCGGTCAACACGAGTTTGCTTGGAATGGATGAGGCGTTGGTGGTGGTGCCGATCTTGATCGCGGTGGGCGCCGGGTTGGCTGCAATTTCGGCGGGCGTTGCCATCAGCCGCTACCTGAAGGTGTAGCCGGTAGCGTCAGGGTGTAGCCGCGGTGGGTGGCTCGCGCTAAACTGGTCTGCTGCGCTGTCGGCACTCGCCGCAGTTGAGTGGCATTCGTATCTGAGAGAGAAGTGCACCATGCCTAAGGATAGTGAGCGGAAGGTTGTTGCCAGCAACCGTAAGGCCCGCCACGATTACAGCATCGAGGACACCTATGAGGCTGGTCTCGTGCTGTCGGGCACGGAGGTAAAGTCTCTGCGATTGGGGCGCGCGAGTCTCGTCGATGGCTACGGCTATATCGATGATCACGCCGAGGCATGGTTGGATGCTGTGCACATTCCCGAGTTTTTTCAAGCGTCGTGGACCAATCATCCGCCCCGCCGCAAGCGCAAGATGTTGCTGCACAAAGAACAGATCCTGAAGATCCGCAACAAGATCAAGCAAGGGGGTTACACCCTTGTGCCGCTATCCATCTACTTTTCGGATGGTCGCGCCAAGGTCGAGCTCGCTGTTGCTAAAGGTAAGCGTGAGTACGACAAACGGCAAACTCTTCGCGAGCGTCAAGATAAGCGCGAAGCGGATCGAGCCATCGCCGCCCGTAAGAACATGGGGGAGTAACGAGTCGTTTCGCGACGTCTCGTCGTAGCGTTTAACTGGCGTGGAATCGTGCTTCGACGCTGGCCGCGACAGCTATTTTCTCGGGCTTGAGTGCAAGTTGGCCGCCGTCGCCGGGAGCGCCCATCATCCGCGTAGAGGCTCGCGTCAGGTTGTTGGCGGCTGAGCCGGGGCCCACATCGGCGAGCATCCCCGGGTCCGCGATCGCCGTTGTCGTGACCTCGGAAAGGCCGACACTTTCGGCGTACTCGCGCGCTTTGGTGTAGGCATCGATTACGGCGAGATGGCGCGCATCAGCAAGTGCGATGCGGGTGGCGTCTTCAGTGAGTTCCCATTCAACGAGTGTCACGGAAGTGTGATCAACCGCGCTTACGTATTCGATAAACAATGCGAGAGCATCGAAGTCGCGAAAACGGGCGACGAAACCAATGGCGGCGGAGTAGACCAAGGGAAGTTGCTCTCCGGTGCTGTTCCACGGCCGTTGCGATGTCACGCGGACGGTGTCTGATGACCACCGGGTGATTGCGCCATCGTTCGAGGCGAGCTGAGTCAGAAGTGCATGCACTCGCCCCGATGACTGCATGGCGGCATCGAACACATCACTCCGATCGGGGCCGTCGATAGCCACCGATAGGTGCACGATGCCGCGCTCGGCAGCGTGCCACGACTCGTGCTCACCTCGAACGGTGATGACAAGAGGCATCGCTAGATAGCGCCGAGCTCTGCCAGCTTCGTCTTGAGGTCGTTATCGCTGGGCTCAACCTGGAAGGTCCCGTCAGTGAAGTGAACAACGGGGATGTTGAGGCGACCGCTGATGGCCTGTGCGCGATCGGCGGCCGTGGGGTCCTTCTCAACGTCGACTTTGTCCCACTCGATGCCTAGCGAGTTAAGGAGTGCTTCAGACCGTCGGCAGTCGCGGCACCAGTCTGCTCCGTACATCGTTACTTTGGTGGGATTAGCTGTAGTGGATTCGCTCATAACTCCAACTTACTTCTCGTCGACTGGATGTGCGCGGTGCGTTCGCTGGAAGCGTGGGTGAACACGCAAAGGTGCCGCCCTGGCCCGCGCTCAAAACTGAGGGCTTGCTTCATGGACTGGTTTGTCGCAGGTTTCTGACCTATCATTGAGGGCTGCCCATTCGTGAGCAGTGTTGATAACTCCACAGCGCGACAACGACCCACACAGGGGGATGATCGGTTTCGACATTGCCTGCAAAACTGTGAGAAGCGGGTCGAGAATGCAGCCTTATCTCGTTAACGATGACTGCAAACTATAAGTGCCAATTCAAAGCGCACTGACTTCGCCCTCGCTGCCTAAGCGAGCGCACTAAAGAAGTCCGTCAGACCGGGAATGCTCTCTACTCGGATTCTGGCGCAATTAAGAGAGATTGCTGCGTAGTTACGCCTGAGGGCTACGTGGGACTTGCACTCTGGCTGGGCTCGTTGACCTAGGTGCTTGTGGCAAAGGTCAGAGCCGAGTAGAACGTCTGCACAAGCTACACCCGTAGAAGGCATGGAATTACAGCAGTGGACGGGGGTTCAATTCCCCCCATCTCCACCACCGGTCGTTGTCGCGTTGTGAGTTACGTACTCACTACCACGGTGCGCTTTTTCTCTGAGATTGCCGCATTCCGAACGCCCAAAAAGCTCATCCTTGAGCCCTGCAGAGAGCGATACTGATGCTGACTGCATCGAATGCCTAATGAAAAAATTCGACTTAAAGGTTACGAACGAGCTCAGCGGCCAAGACGCTGGCGTTATCAAAGAGAGCCTGTGGGGGTTCGAGCGTGTATCGATGAGCGCAGATTCCACGTTGATGGTCGAAGCGCCCGTCAAAATCTTTGAAGCCGCGAAGCTCATCAAGGCTGCGCCGCTTTCTATCGGGGCGTATAGCTACATCATGTCGGCACGAGTGCGAGTGCGCAGCCATATCGGACGCTACTGCTCGATCGCGCGCGAGGTCGTAATCGGTGAGCCGAATCATCCCGTGGATTGGCTCAGCACGTCGCCGGTTCAATACAATTTTCGCGATAAATGGTCATGGCATTCCTCGCTCGATGGCTTCGAAGCGGAGACAATTCCACTGAAGTCGTTTGCTCGAATTTTTGGAAAGCGCGTCGTTATCGGTAACGACGTTTGGATTGGCGACCGCGTGACTCTGTTGCGTGGCGTCACGATTGGAGACGGAGCGATCGTTGCGGCTGGCGCCGTCGTGGCGAAGGATGTTCCGCCCTACGCGATCGTCGGCGGCGTTCCGGCCAAAATCATTCGTTACCGCTTCGAGCCGAAAGTTATCGCGCGCTTGCAGAAGCTCGAGTGGTGGGATTTTCACCCCCGTCACCTCTCAGGATTGTCGTTTTCAGAGCCGAAGAAGGCGATCTCTCAGCTGGAACGAATCAAGAAAAAGGGCGATTTTGAATTGCTCCCGGGCGAATACGTTTCGATTACTCGTTGACGCTTAGCCGGCGGCAGCCCTCAGCGCGCCGCGGCTAGACATCGCTGCGCTCGGCACCGCGTGACGGAGTCACCGTGAAGGTGACGGGGTCCGTGTAGCCAGCCGCGGCGAATGCTGCGTGAACCGCAGTTTCCACGGTCGTAACGAGAGCGTGCGGCACGAGGGCGATTGCTGCTCCGCCAAAGCCACCGCCGGTCATCCGGGCGCCGATGGCTCCGTTGTCGCGTGCCGTTTCCACGGCGAGGTCGAGTTCGGGAATCGAGATCTCGAAGTCATCGCGCATCGAGACGTGCGAGGCATCGAGCAGCGCCCCGATGGCGAGCGGGCCTTCGTCGCTCAGAGCCCGAACGGTGTCGAGCACTCGCTGGTTTTCCGTAACGACGTGGCGCACCCGGCGATAGGTGACGTCGTCAAGTAGCTCCTTCGCGCGATCGAGGTCGGTGACGTTCACGTCGCGCAGCGAGGAAGCACCCATTGCGGCAGCTCCTGCTTCGCACGCGGCGCGACGTTCGGAGTATCCGCCGGTGGCATGCGAGTGCGATACGCGCGTGTCCATGACGAGGATGCTCAACTCCGCTTTCGCCAGGCCAAGTGGCACTACTTCGGCCTCGAGCGAGCGGCAGTCGAGAAAGACTGCCGAATCGGTAGCGCCGAGGAGAGACGCCGATTGATCCATGATGCCGGTGGGAGCGCCTACGACCTCATTCTCGGCGAGCTGCCCCACCTTGGCGAGCGTTTCGCGGGTAAAGCCGAGGCTCCAGAGGTCGTTGAGCGCCAAGGCAACCGAACTTTCGATGGCGGCGGATGACGACAACCCTGCCCCCACCGGAACGGTCGAGTCGATAAGGATGTCTACGCCGGTCACGCGGCTCAGGTCAGCGCCGTGCTGGCCGAGCGCCCAGGCGACTCCGAGCGGGTATGCGCTCCAGCCGGTGATCTCACCCGCAGCGCGGGCAGCATCGAGAGCGGCGAGCTCGAACTGAACCGAGGTGTCGTCGAAGGTGCTTGTCACTCGAATGGTTCCGTCAGCGCGGAGGCCGACAGCGGCGCGGGTGCGCCGATCGATGGCGAACGGCAGCACGAAGCCTTCGTTGTAGTCGGTGTGTTCGCCGATGAGGTTCACGCGGCCCGGCGCCGACCAGATGCCTTCCGGTGCTTGGCCGGTCAGTTCGGTGAAATTCGTGATGAGGTCGTGTTCGGTGGTGCTCATGCTCGTTCGATGGCCTCTCGGATGGTGGCGGCTGCGGCTTCGGGCGTGACGTCGCCAATCCAGGCGCCCATTGCTGACTCGGAGCCGGCGAGGTACTTCAGCTTGTCTGCCGAGCGTCGCGGCGACGTCAGTTGCAAGTGCAGGCGGAAGGTATCGCGTGCTCGATTGACGGGGGCTTGATGCCAGGCCGCGATGTATGGAGTGGGGGTGTCATAGATGGCATCGACTCCGCGCAGCAGTTTCAAGTAAAGGTCCGCGAGTTCGTCGCGTTCAGCTTCAGAAGTCGCCGCGAAGTCCGGCACGTGACGGTGCGGCATCATGTGAATCTCGATGGGCCAGCGGGCAGCGAAGGGCACGAATGCGGTCCAGTGCTCCCCGCTCAAGACAACTCGGTCACCGGCTCGCTCGAAGTCAAGAATGTCCTGAAACATCGTGGGCGAGGTGCGCTCGATGGAGTCGAGGGTCCGCTGAGTTTTCGGCGTGATGTAGGGGTACGAGTAGATCTGGCCGTGCGGATGATGCAGCGTCACACCGATTGCTTCGCCTCTGTTTTCAAAGGGGAAGACCTGCTGCACGCCGTCAAGCCCGGAGAGCGCTTCGGTGCGGTCGGCCCACGCTTCGATTACCGTGCGGGCGCGGCTTTCGGTTTGTGTGCCGAATGATCCTTCATGGTCGGGGCTAAAACAGACGACCTCGCAGCGTCCGATGGAGCTGCGTGTGCGGCCGAGTCCGAGCTCCGCCAGATCGTCAAGCCCGTTGGGGGCGTTTTCGCTTCCGGCAAGGGCGGGGCCAAACGAGGGCGAACGGTTCTCGAACACTGCTACGTCATAGAGAGCCGGAACCTCGGAGGGGTTGCTCGCCGTTTGTGGCGCGAGTGGGTCCTGATCGGCGGGCGGCAAGAACACACGGTTCTGGCGCGCTGCCGCGATCGATACCCATTCACCGGTGAGGATGTCTTGGCGCATGGTGGCCGTGGCGGGGCGAGGGTCGAGCGTGCGGCTGTCGACCGAGCGGTCTTCGCCGAGCGTCGTGTCCGCATCATCGAAGTAAATGAGTTCGCGACCGTCGTTCAAGGTAGTCGGGCGCTTGGTGATCTTCGAGGTCATTTCGCACTTCCTTCTTCGGCGCGCAGGCGAGCTTCCCAAGCACTTCGAACCATTTCTTCAGCGGTATGCCGCATTTTCCAGTTCAGATCGCGAGCAGCGAGGTCGCCGTTCGCCACAATGCGAGGCGGATCCCCAGCGCGGCGGGGAGCGATTTCAGGCGTGAAGTCAATTCCCGTGACCGATGCGACGGCCGTCATTATCTCGGCAACGGAGAGGCCATCTCCGCTTCCCAGGTTGTAGGCCGGTTCGATGCTGTCGTGGGCTTCGAGGCGTTGTGCTGCGGCCACGTGGGCCGCGGCGATGTCTGCGACGTGAACGTAGTCGCGCACGTTTGTTCCGTCCGGGGTGGGATAGTCGTCGCCGTTGATCCGCGGTGTCTTACCCGCAACGAGGGCTTCGAACACGAGCGGAAAGAGGTTGTGGGGGCTCGTGTCGTAGACGGCGGCATCGCCGGAACCGACAACGTTGAAGTAGCGCAGCGACGTGTGGCGAAGGCCGGTGGCGATCTCCTGATCGCGCAGCAGCCACTCGCCGATGAGCTTCGACTCGCCGTAGGGGGAGAGGGGCGCTTTTGCGGTCGTTTCGGTGACCTGGTCCACATCCGGGGTTCCGAACACAGCCGCGCTCGACGAGAACACGATCTGCTCGACGTCGCACTCTGCCATCGCCTCGAGCAGCACGATTGTTCCCGTCACATTCTGGGTATAGGTGTGAAGCGGGCGGTGCACGGATACGCCGGCGTACTTGAAGCCCGCTACGTGGATGACTCCCGTCACGCCGTGCGTCTTCATCGCATCCACGAGCGTTGTTTTGTCGAGGATGCTTGCCTGCACGAGGGGCACTTCTTCGAGAACGAAGTTCGGGGATCCGCTCGAAAGGTCGTCCACAATTACGGTTCTCATTCCCGCGCTGATGAGGGCGCGCACCACGTGCGCGCCGATATAGCCGGCGCCGCCGGTCACCATCCAAGTCATCGTCGTCCTTTACGTCGAAGCAGCGGTGGAACGGCGGTTGCAGCTCCACACCCCATGTTGGTCCAATAATATGATTATTGAGTACAGGCGTCTACTCTCATCACGTGAACGGCACGCGATGCTGCACGGGTTGCCCTCTCTGGACTGTGCCGTGGTGTCGGGGAACTTGAGATGCTAACGCCGAAGAAGTCGAAGTTCCCGGATGTTCGGATTGAAATCCATTTCGCGCACGGTCCCGTCATGCATGAAACGGTTCTTGGCGTAAAAGGCACGGGCACGAGGATTTTGCTCGAGTACCCACACGCTAGCTGGGGCACCGCCGAGCGCAGCGTCAATGAGGGCTTGGCCGGCGCCGGTGCCGTGAGCGCTCGCCAGGACGTAGATCATCTTGAGTTCTTCGGCAGGCAGGTCTGGCTCGTCGCGATTGTGTTCTGCGTGCGCCAGACCAACAATTGCACCATCGACCTCAGCGACGACTGAGGTGGTGTCGTGGTCGGTGAGTAATACGTTCCACATGGCCTCGCGGCGGGCGCGGGACTCGGCGCTCCACGCTTGAGCCGGGAACAATCCGGTATAGGTCTCTTGCCACGACTGCGTATGCACGGCGGCGAGCTCGGTGGCGTCGTCGAGCCGTGCGGCTCTGGTGATGAAACTGGGCACCCAACTATCTTGGTGCACGGTCGAAGAATCGGCCCGGGAAAACTGCTAATACGCGACCCCTATTCGAACGACACGCCCGGGATGCACACCGTGTTGGTGGGGTGCTGACAATGCACGTATTGTTCTTTCTAGTCACCCCAAAGGTGCGGAAAACGAAGTCAGCTTTCGCTGCTGAGTTTCCGGCCTCAAGTGGGGGCGAACATCCTCCAGATTCTTTTATGGTTTTGGTCGAGTCAAATGCTGGTTTACCCCTTGTGGGTGGCGGTATCAGATCTTAGGATGAGTACCCGCTTTATGCGTGTGTCGGTTGGTTGTTTCGGGCTGTTTCGGTCCGGGATTGCTGGTTTGACATGCAGGCTGAAGCTGGTAAGTTAGACAGGTTGCCTTTCGCAGTTATGTGAAGGTTGCCAACACAGGTTTGTAAGCCCTGGGGTGAAGCCGTTTTCGGTGGAGGTCAGGAGCGTCCGATCCTTGAGAACTCAACAGCGTGCACAATGTCAAATGCCAAAAACCCGACTGTGCTTATCAGGATCGTCCCATTCGGGTCGTGATTGTGAGTGCAGCGGATTCCTTTGGAAAAGATATAAACAACAAAGCAAGTCAGTATTGATTTGTTCTGTCAGTTTCAAACTTGTCGCCTCGACATCCTATTCCGGATGCGGGTGACGCAAGATGTGTTCGGTTACTTGTAGCCGTTCAATCAAACATTTATGGAGAGTTTGATCCTGGCTCAGGATGAACGCTGGCGGCGTGCTTAACACATGCAAGTCGAACGATGAAGCCGGAGCTTGCTCTGGTGAATTAGTGGCGAACGGGTGAGTAACACGTGAGTAACCTGCCCTTGACTCTGGAATAAGCGTTGGAAACGACGTCTAATACCGGATACGAGCTTCCGCCGCATGGTGAGGAGCTGGAAAGAATTTCGGTCAAGGATGGACTCGCGGCCTATCAGGTAGTTGGTGAGGTAATGGCTCACCAAGCCTACGACGGGTAGCCGGCCTGAGAGGGTGACCGGCCACACTGGAACTGAGACACGGTCCAGACTCCTACGGGAGGCAGCAGTGGGGAATATTGCACAATGGGCGCAAGCCTGATGCAGCAACGCCGCGTGAGGGATGACGGCCTTCGGGTTGTAAACCTCTTTTAGTAGGGAAGAAGCGATGTGCTTGTCACATCATGACGGTACCTGCAGAAAAAGCACCGGCTAACTACGTGCCAGCAGCCGCGGTAATACGTAGGGTGCAAGCGTTATCCGGAATTATTGGGCGTAAAGAGCTCGTAGGCGGTTTGTCGCGTCTGCTGTGAAAACTGGGGGCTCAACCCCCAGCCTGCAGTGGGTACGGGCAGACTAGAGTGCGGTAGGGGAGATTGGAATTCCTGGTGTAGCGGTGGAATGCGCAGATATCAGGAGGAACACCGATGGCGAAGGCAGATCTCTGGGCCGTAACTGACGCTGAGGAGCGAAAGCATGGGGAGCGAACAGGATTAGATACCCTGGTAGTCCATGCCGTAAACGTTGGGAACTAGATGTAGGGGCCATTCCACGGTTTCTGTGTCGCAGCTAACGCATTAAGTTCCCCGCCTGGGGAGTACGGCCGCAAGGCTAAAACTCAAAGGAATTGACGGGGGCCCGCACAAGCGGCGGAGCATGCGGATTAATTCGATGCAACGCGAAGAACCTTACCAAGACTTGACATATACGAGAACGGGCTAGAAATAGTTCACTCTTTGGACACTCGTAAACAGGTGGTGCATGGTTGTCGTCAGCTCGTGTCGTGAGATGTTGGGTTAAGTCCCGCAACGAGCGCAACCCTCGTTCTTTGTTGCCAGCACGTAATGGTGGGAACTCAAAGGAGACTGCCGGGGTCAACTCGGAGGAAGGTGGGGATGACGTCAAATCATCATGCCCCTTATGTCTTGGGCTTCACGCATGCTACAATGGCCGATACAAAGGGCTGCAATACCGCGAGGTGGAGCGAATCCCAAAAAGTCGGTCTCAGTTCGGATTGAGGTCTGCAACTCGACCTCATGAAGTCGGAGTCGCTAGTAATCGCAGATCAGCAACGCTGCGGTGAATACGTTCCCGGGCCTTGTACACACCGCCCGTCAAGTCATGAAAGTCGGTAACACCCGAAGCCAGTGGCCCAACCGCAAGGAGGGAGCTGTCGAAGGTGGGATTGGTGATTAGGACTAAGTCGTAACAAGGTAGCCGTACCGGAAGGTGCGGCTGGATCACCTCCTTTCTAAGGAGCATGTGCAACTCGGTTGTCGTCTCTGCGGTATACACAGAGTCAAGGATGACCGAATTTATGTTGCATGAGTCGTACCAGCCTGTTCGGGTTGGACGGCGCTCATGGGTGGAACATTGACATTGTGATCAGAGGAACTGTTGTTTCTTTAGTACGCCAGCTTGCTGGTTGGAACGGGAGGTTTCAGGGGTGCTGGTCTGTGCACGTTGTTGGGTCCTGAGGGACCGGGCTACGGATCTTTTGGATTCGTGTTCGTACCTTAGGGCCGGGGCACTCGTAAGAGTGTTTGGGTCTGATGGATCCTGGTGCTGTTTCTGACTTTGGTTGGGGATGGTGGAGGATACCGCCCGTATTTTGAGAACTACACAGTGGACGCGAGCATCTTAGATTCGACCGAAAGGTCGAGTCACAAGAACAAAACGATGACATCCAACACTTCGGTGTTGGGTCACTCATTGGTCAATCTCAACATCGAAAGGTGTTGCGATCGATTCTTATACTCATGTGATATCAATTTTCTAAGAGCAAACGGTGGATGCCTTGGCATCTGGAGCCGAAGAAGGACGTATAAATCTGCGATAAGCCTCGGGGAGCTGATAATAGAGCTGTGATCCGAGGATTTCCGAATGGGGAAACCCCGCTGGGCGTTGCAAGACGACTCAGTGACTCCCGCCTGAATATATAGGGCGGGTAGAGGGAACGTGGGGAAGTGAAACATCTCAGTACCCACAGGAAGAGAAAACAACCGTGATTCCGTTAGTAGTGGCGAGCGAAACCGGATCAGGCCAAACCGATCATGTGTGATAGCCGGCAGGCGTTGCATGGTCGGGGTAGTGGGACTTTTCAGCTGTTACTGCCGTACAGCAAGGATTACAACGATATATAGACGAATGGGATTGAAAGCCCAGCCATAGACGGTGCCAGCCCGGTAGTCGAAATGTGTCAATGGTCCGAAGAGTATCCCAAGTAGCACGGGGCCCGAGAAATCCCGTGTGAATCTGTCAGGACCACCTGATAAGCCTAAATACTTCCAGATGACCGATAGCGGACAAGTACCGTGAGGGAAAGGTGAAAAGTACCCCGGGAGGGGAGTGAAATAGTACCTGAAACCGTTTGCTTACAAACCGTTGGAGCAGCCTTAGTAGCTGTGACAGCGTGCCTTTTGAAGAATGAGCCTGCGAGTTAGTGATCAGTGGCGAGGTTAACCCGTGTGGGGCAGCCGTAGCGAAAGCGAGTCTTAATAGGGCGAAATAGTCGCTGGTTCTAGACCCGAAGCGAAGTGATCTATCCATGGCCAGGTTGAAGCGCGTGTAAGAGCGCGTGGAGGACCGAACCCACTTAGGTTGAAAACTGAGGGGATGAGCTGTGGATAGGGGTGAAAGGCCAATCAAACTTCGTGATAGCTGGTTCTCTCCGAAATGCATTTAGGTGCAGCGTTGCGTGTTTCTTGCCGGAGGTAGAGCTACTGGATAGCTGATGGGCCCCAAAAGGTTACTGACGTTAGCCAAACTCCGAATGCCGGTAAGTCAGAGCGCAGCAGTGAGACGGTGGGGGATAAGCTTCATCGTCGAGAGGGAAACAACCCAGACTACCAACTAAGGTCCCCAAGCGTGTGCTAAGTGGGAAAGGATGTGGAGTTGCATAGACAACCAGGAGGTTGGCTTAGAAGCAGCCACCCTTGAAAGAGTGCGTAATAGCTCACTGGTCAAGTGATTCCGCGCCGACAATGTAACGGGGCTCAAGCACACCACCGAAGTTGTAGATTTCGTATTTTAGGTAAGCCTTCGTGGTTCAGCCGTACGGAGTGGTAGGAGAGCGTCGTGTGGGCAGTGAAGCGGCGGTGTAAACCAGCCGTGGAGCCTACACGAGTGAGAATGCAGGCATGAGTAGCGAAAGACGGGCGAGAAACCCGTCCTCCGAATGATCAAGGGTTCCAGGGCCAGGCTAATCCGCCCTGGGTAAGTCGGGACCTAAGGCGAGGCCGACAGGCGTAGTCGATGGACAACGGGTTGATATTCCCGTACTGACGAAGAACCGCCCCAACTAATCCAGTAATGCTAAGTATCTGAATCCTTGATATCGATCCCTTCGGGGTGAGAGTCAAGGCCTAGCGTACGACCCTATGCTGGTGCGGTTAGCGTATTAACAGGTGTGACGCAGGAAGGTAGCTGAGCCGGGCGATGGTTGTCCCGGTCTAAGAATGTAGGCCGAGAGATAGGCAAATCCGTCTCTCATGACGGCTGAGACTCGATGGGTAGTCCTCACGGACGAAATCAGTGATCCTATGCTGCCAAGAAAAGCATCGACGCGAGGTTCAAGTTACCCGTACCCCAAACCGACTCAGGTGATCAGGTAGAGAATACTAAGGAGATCGAGAGAATCGTGGTTAAGGAACTCGGCAAAATGCCCCCGTAACTTCGGGATAAGGGGGGCCTAAGGCGTGAACGGACTTGCTCCGGGAGCGCTGCAGGGCCGCAGAGACCAGTGGGAAGCGACTGTTTACTAAAAACACAGGTCCGTGCTAAGTCGCAAGACGATGTATACGGACTGACGCCTGCCCGGTGCTGGAAGGTTAAGAGGAACGGTTAGCCGTAAGGCGAAGCTGTGAATTTAAGCCCCAGTAAACGGCGGTGGTAACTATAACCATCCTAAGGTAGCGAAATTCCTTGTCGGGTAAGTTCCGACCTGCACGAATGGCGTAACGACTTCCCAGCTGTCTCAACCGCGAACTCGGCGAAATTGCACTACGAGTAAAGATGCTCGTTACGCGCAGAAGGACGGAAAGACCCCGTGACCTTTACTATAGCTTTGTATTGGTGTTCGGTGTGGCCTGTGTAGGATAGGTGGGAGACTGTGAAGCTTGGACGCTAGTTCAGGTGGAGTCATTGTTGAAATACCACTCTGGTCATATTGGATATCTAACTTCGGACCGTGATCCGGTTCAGGGACAGTGCATGGTGGGTAGTTTAACTGGGGCGGTTGCCTCCCAAAAAGTAACGGAGGCGCCCAAAGGTTCCCTCAACCTGGTTGGTAATCAGGTGTCGAGTGTAAGTGCACAAGGGAGCTTGACTGTGAGACTGACAAGTCGAGCAGGGACGAAAGTCGGGACTAGTGATCCGGCAGTGGCTTGTGGAAGCGCTGTCGCTCAACGGATAAAAGGTACCTCGGGGATAACAGGCTGATCTTGCCCAAGAGTCCATATCGACGGCATGGTTTGGCACCTCGATGTCGGCTCGTCGCATCCTGGGGCTGGAGTAGGTCCCAAGGGTTGGGCTGTTCGCCCATTAAAGCGGTACGCGAGCTGGGTTTAGAACGTCGTGAGACAGTTCGGTCCCTATCCTCTGCGCGCGCAGGAAATTTGAGAAGATCTATCCCTAGTACGAGAGGACCGGGATGGACGAACCTCTGGTGTGTCAGTTGTTCCGCCAGGAGCACCGCTGATTAGCTACGTTCGGAATGGATAACCGCTGAAAGCATCTAAGCGGGAAGCCAGCTTCAAGATGAGATTTCCATGGCCTTTTAGGCTGAGAGACTCGCAGCTAGACTACTGCGTTGATAGGCTGGATGTGGAAGCAGGGACTAACGACCTGTGGAGCTGACCAGTACTAATATGTCGACAAATTGATAACACCCCACCTCACTGACATCTTCGGATGTGAATGGTGACTGAGAAGAATTCTCGCGTCCACTTTGTGGTTCCCGATTTACGGTCGGGAACTGCGCCCAGCACACACTGCTGAGCACCCACTTCGGTGGAATGCTCTGTGATGTGAACTGGCCCAGACTGATACATAAATCAATAGTGTTTCGGCGGCCATAGCGAGAGGGAAACGCCCGGTTACATTCCGAACCCGGAAGCTAAGACTCTCTGCGCCGATGGTACTGCAAGGGGGACCTTGTGGGAGAGTAGGACACCGCCGGACTTAAATTGTGAGAGAGCCACCCGTAGGGGTACTGAAAAGTACTTTCTGCTGGGTGGCTTTCTTGCGTTAACGCTCACGTCGACGAGCCAGCCGTCGTGTGGGCCAACATCACGTCGACAGCGTTAAACGCCACAACTCAGGGCTCAGGGGTCACGGCTTAGGCCTCGACATCCACCCACTCGGCGCCCGCGGGTTCCAGAGCGCCAGTGCCCGCCGTGACGCCGGCGACGCGGGAAGCGAGATCCACTGCACCCTGCGCATCCGTTGCTAGCGTGAGAATCGCCTGCGCTGCGTAATCCGTGCCGAGCACTGTCACGCCGTGCTGACGCAGCTCGGCTTCTACACGTCCGGCATCTGCGTGAGACAAAGCCAGGCGAAACAGCTCCCGGCGTTCGCGGACCACAAGGCGGTGCTGGGCCCGCGCTCCATCGAGGGCTAGTGCGGCAGCATCCGAGTAAGCACGAATCAGGCCACCAGTGCCCAGAAGGGTCCCTCCGAAATTGCGGGAGACCACGGCAACGCAATCGATGAGATTGCGGCCAGTGAGCACATCAAGGATGGGTCGCCCTGCCGTGCCAGAAGGTTCGCCATCATCATTGGAGCGTCGCACCTGCGAGGGCTCAGTTGCTGAACCCAATACGAACGCGGAGCAGTGGTGACGGGCATCCCAGTGAGTCTTGCGGGCGAGTTCAATGACGTCGCGGGCATCCTCCTCGCTCGCGACTCGCACCAGAGTGCAGAGAAAGCGCGAGCGCTTTACTTCGAGTTCAGCTTCGGCAGAGGCGCCGGGGCCTCCGCGAAGCGTGTATTCGAGCATCCACCCATTGTGGCTTATGGGGAGGGTGTCTGAGGGATGAGGGATGAGGGATGAGGGATGCGGGATGAGCGATGACGGACGAGGGATGACGGGTGCAGGGCGCTGCGCGTCGGGCGTAGGCTTGAGAACCATGGAGTTGTTTGCCGCGATCGTTCTATTCGTCAGCGCACTGTTCAATGTCCTTGCCTGGCCCCGCTTCTTCAAGCGTGTGAGCGGTGACCCGCGCGCACGCGATTCCGCTGGCACGCCGACAGCGTTCTATCGGGTGCACGCGGTACTGCTGGGGATTGCGATGGCGATCGCAGCCGCATCTGTGCTCGCGGGTATTTTGCTGCTCAGCACCTAACGGAGCGTTGTCGTCGGAGCGGGCTCTTGCTCACTTCCATAGCGACACTAGCGCCGGTTAGTTGTCGAGGGCGCTGAGGAGAAAGTCGCGGAGCACGATCGCGTGGTTGATCGCTGGGTCTCGCGCGGCATAGAGCAGAGTCACTCTGTCGTGGGTGCGAAGTCGTTCGACGGCTGCCGCTACCTCAGGGCGCTCCTCCAGTTCTGCTCGATAGCGGTCGGCGAAGTTCTCGAAGGTATCGGGATCGTGGTTCCACCAGGTGCGCAGCTCTGTGCTCGGCGCGAGATCCTTGTTCCACTCGTCAAGTTGTGCCGCCCGCTTGCTCACGCCTCGTGGCCACAAACGATCAACGAGCACGCGGACTCCATCAGCGGCCTGCGGTTGCTCGTAGATGCGGGCAATGGCGACGGTGGTCATCCGGGCTCTTTCGCGATGAGTCGGCTCCGGGTTCGTGACGTTCATGGAAGTTCTCGGCGTCAATCCGGCTAGGTGGGTGGAGTTGTCAGTATCGTCGCCCAGTATAGGGAGTATGAGTTTTGTGCTTCCTTCGCTGCGGAATCCCCGCCGCACCATCGGTGATCGAACCTTTGACTTTTCGCAGCGCGTGGCAGTGATGGCGATTGTTAACCGCACGCCTGATTCCTTCTACGACGCCGGCGCAAACTATGCGCTCGACGATGCCGTGGCAGCATCGCTGCGAGCGGTACGCGATGGTGCTGATTGGATCGACATCGGGGGTGTGCCCTTTGCTCCGGGTGACCCTCTCAGCGTTGAGGAGGAGTGCGACCGTGTAGTGCCGGTTGTCGAGGCGCTGCGAGCAGAATCCGATGTCGTTATCTCGGTGGACACCTTCCACTCTGAAGTTGCGCGTCGCAGCATCGCCGCTGGCGCTACGGTGATCAACGACACCACGGGGCTCAGTGATCCCAATCTTGCCCGCGTTGTTGCCGACAGCGAGGCGTCGCTGATCCTGGTTCATTCGCGGGCCCAGCCACGAACCCAATTCGCTCGTCCGCAGTACGACGACGTCGCTATCGACGTGCGGGACTTTCTCCAGAGCCGCGTCGAGCAGGCCATAAAGGCCGGTGTTCCGGATGACCGTCTCTTTGTTGATCCCGGGCACGACCTCAACAAGAACACGCTACATAGCCTTGAGCTCACGCGTCGCCTCGATGTGATTACCGAGCTGGGGCTGCCCGCGCTCGTTGCCCTATCGAACAAAGACTTCATCGGTGAAGTGCTCGAAAAGCCGAAGCGCCAGCGTCTCGAAGGCTCGCTCGCGGCCGCGGTGGCCTGCGTGCTGAACGGCGCCCGCGTCGTGCGCGTGCACGAAGTGGCCGAGACGGTGGATGCCGTACGAATGGCTGAAGCGATTCTTGGGCTCCGCGAGCCGGCGGTGCTGAAGCACAACATGTCCGACGCCAACGAAAGGTAGACCGTGGCCGCTGCATCCGACATCCACTCCCTGACTGCAGGAACTGCACTGAGTGACGAGCAACTGCTCGCGAGCTACGCTGTGGCTGATCGAGCGACGCCGTGGTTGCGCGCTAACTTCGTGTCGAGCATCGACGGGGCCGCTACTCACGAGGGCGTTTCGGGAGGTCTCGGAACACCGGCGGACGGGCGCGTGTTCCCGCTTCTGCGCAGACTCGCGGATGTCATCGTCGTCGGTGCGGGCACCGTGCGTCACGAGGGCTACCGCAATCTCGCTCTCGACGAGGAGTCGGTGTCTTGGCGAACCACGAACGGACTCAGCGCGCAGCCGCCCTTCGCGATTGTCACCGCATCACTCCGGCTGGAGCCAAAAGACCTCGAGTCGTACGCCACACGGCCGTTCGTGATCACCACCGAGAAAGCCTCCGCTGAGCAACGCAAACGCATCGAAGAAGTCGCGGACGTCATCGTTGCGGGGGAGTCGCACGTCGACACCGTGGAGTTGAAACACGCGCTGACAGAGCGCGGGTATCCTCAACTGCACAGTGAGGGCGGACCGACGCTGTTTGCGACGATGATCGCTCAAGGCGTTGTCGACGAGCTGTGCCTTACGGTCAGTCCACGACTTGAGGGTGGGTCTGCGCGTCGCATTGTCGACGCCGCCGATGCAACCCCTCAAGACATGATGCTGGTCCACGCTTTAAGCGCTCCGGATGGGACGCTGCTGCTGCGCTACACGCGCTCGTAAGCGTGTTGGCTGCTAGCACTCGACGACGTTGACGGCGAGGCCACCCATCGACGTCTCCTTGTAGCGCGAACTCATATCCTTGCCGGTCTCGGCCATCGTAATGATGACCTCGTCGAGCGAGACTCGGTGGGTACCGTCGCCCCACAAAGCCATCTTGGCGGCGTTGATTGCCTTCGCCGCGGCAATGGCATTGCGTTCGATGCAGGGAATCTGCACCAGACCGCCGATGGGGTCGCAGGTGAGTCCGAGGTTGTGCTCCATCGCGATCTCCGCAGCGTTCTCGACTTGCTCGGGCGTTCCGCCCAAAATCTCGGCCAAGCCCGCAGCCGCCATCGAGGAGGCTGAGCCGACCTCTCCCTGGCATCCGACCTCTGCGCCCGAGATGGAGGCCATGCGCTTGTAAAGTACGCCCACAGCGGCGCTGGCTAGCAAGAAGCGTACGGTAACGTCATCCTTCATCGCTTGATCGGCGTCTTTCATGCCGGGAGCGTAATGCGTCGCGAAAAACAGCACGGCGGGGATGATGCCAGCAGCGCCATTGGTGGGGGCGGTGACCACGCGGCCACCAGAGGCGTTCTCTTCGTTGACCGCGAGGGCGACGAGGTTGACCCACTCTTGCCAGAAAGCCGGGTCGCGGTTGGGGTCTTCGGTGCGCAGTCGCGCATGCCAATCAGGAGCGCGGCGGCGCACATTGAGTGTGCCCGGCAAGTTGCCGGTGCGCTCGAGGCTGTTGTTCTTGCACTCGTCCATGACGTCGCGGATGTGAAGCAGGCCGGCGCGAACCTCCGCCTCAGAGCGGCGGGCAAGCTCGTTGCGCAACATCACGCCACTGAACGAGAGGCCCTCGGAACGGCAGTGCGCGAGCAGCTGCGCCGCCGTGCGGAACGGCAAAGGATCGGCAACGTGATCGAGACCGTTGCTGCCATCGCGGTTGTCTCCCTCGCGATAGATGAAACCACCGCCGATGGAAAAGTAAGTTGCTTCGAGAACGGGCTCGCCGGCTTCCGAGAATGCCGCAAAGCGCATACCATTCGGGTGACCGTCGAGAACGGTCAGCGGGTGCAGGGCAATCTCGGTCTCGCGGAACGGCACGTCGCGGCTGCCGGCCAGACTGAGAGTTCCGGTCTCTTCGATCCTCGCCAGAATCTCTTCCATCTCGGCAGGAAGAACCTGGTCGGGAAGTTTGCCCTCTAAACCGATCAGCACAGCGCTCATCGTGCCGTGGCCTGCACCGGTGGCGGCGAGGGAACCGTAGAGGCGCACCGTCACGGTGGCGACAGAGTCGAGCATCCCGTGCTCGGCAAGATCAACGGCGAAGGACGCCGCAGCGCGCATGGGGCCCACGGTGTGCGAACTCGAAGGGCCGATGCCGACCGTAAAGAGGTCAAAGCTGCTGAGCGGCACTTCTTCGAGAGAAGGAGTGGGTACTTCGGTGGTGGGGGTCAGATTGCGAATGGCCACGGTGACTCCATTTCTTCACCGCACAGCGTCGTACGGGCGTCGTTGAGTCCTCTCCGCTCTGTATTGGGCCTGAGAGTTTCCGCACGCTTGTGGCGTCGCGTTGCCCCGTCGGCGAGTCGGACAGGGCCGACTACTTTTCAGAGTTGCCTATCCACTGCGGTACTGGGGCCTGAGAGATTCCCGGAGAGGGTTTGCTCCTACGGCGCCAACCATCGATCGGAAGGACTCTCCCGCGGCGGAATGACGGCTGTTCACTTGTGCCCTCAGCATACACTCGGGGCCGATGTGGCGGCCGGAAATGTGCACGGAAACAGGTGCTCAGTCGAGCACGGGCGGTCGGCGGAAAACCGTGCCCGCGCGTGCCCGCTGCGATCGCTAGTCTTCGGGGTCGCTCGGGTCGAGGGGAGCGTGGTGATCGGCATCCGTGACACCGCGACGCCAGTAGCCGTCGGCGGTTACTTGCTGCTTAGGGAGCCCGAGCTCGCGACGGAGGTAACGGCGCAGCGGCACCAACGTTGTCGCTTCGCCGGCGAGGAAGACGAAGGTAGATTCGCCAATCTCACCGAGGGCACGCAGCGCAGCTTCCAGCTGTCCGAGGCCATCGCGACGGTAGAACCACTGGGCGTCCATACGGGCGTTGAGCTCCTCGCTGAAGTAACTCTCGACGCTCTCGTCGGCCACGTCGAACAGCGCGGTGATGCGCACCGAGGTGGGCAACATTTCGATCCAGCGCGATGCAGCCGGAAGCGCGGTTTCGTCGGCGATCAGGATGACGTGCGTTGCGCCCTGCGGGAGAAGCTTCGAGCCGCGCGGGCCAGCAATGACGATCTCGTCGCCAACTTTTGCTTGTCCGGCCCAGGCGGAGGCGGGACCTTCGTCACCGTGGACGACGAAATCGATGTCGAGTTCGTGGTGCCCGTCGTGGCTGCGGAAGCCGAGCGGGGTGTAGTCACGGGAGAAGACCTTACCCTCGCCGACGCGCTTGAGACCGTCTTCAGTCATGGTGGGTGCCGTCAAAACACCGGTGGCGGGGTCGGGGAAGAAGGCCTTGACGTGATCGGTGGGGCCGCTGCTGATGAACCCCTCGAGCTCGTCTCCGCTGAGCGTGATGCGAGCGATCGACGGGGCGGGGTAGTTCACGGCGCTCACCGAAAGACGGCGTGCGGCGAGAGGGTGCTTGACGGATTCGCGTTCAAAAGTCATAGATTGTGGGCGCGAGGCGCCGGCTCATTTCGCTAAGAAGTTAGGGTTACCTAACTACTGTAGCTCGCCAGGCTGGTGAGGGCTAGGGAGAGTTGCTTCGAATTACCTTTGAAGCGTCCACGCGCTGAGGTTCTTAGCCCTGAGGCTACGAGCCGTTGCGGCGTTCTAGCTCTGGGCGGCCAGCGTCGTGCTGATCGAGATTTCGCCCTCGAGCGAGCGGTGCACGGGGCACTTATCGGCGATGACGAGGAGCGAATCGCGTTGCTCGTCGGTGAGATCACCGTCGAAGGTGAGTTCGCGCGTAAAGTGCTCGACCATTCCCTCGGTCGACGTGCAGTGGTCGCAGTCGGCGGCTTTGATCCGTTCGCGCGTGAGCCGTACGCTGACGCCCTTGAGCGGCATCTTTTTGCGATCGGCGTACATGCGGATCGTGATCGAGGTGCAGCTGCCGAGGCCCGCCAGAATGAAGTCGTACGGGGCCGGGCCGTGGTTTTCGCTGAGTGGTGCGGGTTCGTCGGCAACAATCTCGTGACCGGAAGCAAACACGCGCTGTTCGTAGCGCGCGGGGCCGCTCTCGGTGACGATGACGGCACTCCCGTCGACTGTCACGGTGGCGCTCGGGTTGACTGCAGGCGCTGACGCGGTTGTAGGCGTCGTTGCGGTAGAAGCCGCCGTCGAGTTCGCTGGCCCGGGCTGAGGCGTCACCGCGGTATCGGCGCGATCGAAAGCGTAGCGGGCGGCCCACGCGGCAATCATGCTCGCAGCAAAGGCGGCGTCATCCCGGTCGCTCAGGAGGTGGTCGGCGCCATCCAAGGCGACGAAGGACTTCGGATGCCGTGCCGCATCAAAAATTTCCCGAGCGTTGTCGATGCCCACCGTTTGGTCAATGGGGGAATGCAGCACGAGCAACGCGGCATCCAAATCCCGTAGGCGTTCGCTTTGCGGCTGAGAGGCGATGTCGTCGAGCAGTTGCTTGCGGATGCGGAACGGGCGGCCGCCCAATTGAACCGTTGCTTCTCCCTCGGCCACAATCTCGGCGCTCGCGTGGGAGAAGAGGTTGCTGATGTGAGCGGGGTCGCTCGGGCTGCCGAGAGTTGCCACCGCGCGGGCTGAGGGCACGCGGTGAGCGGCGGCCAACACAGCAGCGCCTCCGAGAGAGTGGCCGATGAGGATGGTCGGCGCCCGATAGTTGCCTCGCAGATACTCGGTGGCTGCTACGACGTCGTCAATGTTGGAACTGAAGTTGGTGTTGGAGAAGTCTCCGTCGGATCCGCCCAGTCCAGTGAAGTCGAAACGTAGTACGGCGATGCCGTAGTCGCCGAGCGCGCGAGAGATGCGAGACGCAGCGAAAGAGTCCTTGGAGCAGGTGAAACAGTGCGCAAAGAGCGCGTACGCCGAGGGTGCTCCCTCGGGAAGATCGAGACGGGCGGCAAGCATTGTGCCGTTGGAGCCGGGAAATTCAATCTTCATCGTTCTCTACCGCCTTGTTCTTTACTGCTCCCAGCGTCTCGTAGGGAGTTACAGAGTGCAACGTCGCCGGGGGCGCGGTTTCTTCCCTTAACCACACAACGGCCGGCGAAGAGCATGTCTTCGCCGGCCGTTGGAGTGTGGCTAGTTACAGTCCGGAGCCTGCGAGCGATCCGGTGATCTGGTCGCCGGAGGGGTCATAAATGAGGCACAGGATCTCGCGGTCGCCCTCAGACCAGCTGCCCTCGGTGGGGTAGTACCAGGAGAAGTCGTACACGGAGTCGTCGTACTCGACACCCATGAAGGTGCTGAACTCGGCGTAGCAGTCGTTAGTGGCCTGCTCTTCGATGACGCTGTCGCCGGGGAAGTCGCCATCGGCGAGGTACGAAGCGGCGTACACTTCAGCGTCGTGCGGCTCAGCGCAGTCGATGGTCTTCGTGCTGGAGACCTCTCCACCGTCTTGGTTGCCGACTTCGCAGTCACCAATAACGAGGCTGAAAATGTCTTGCGTGGTGCCCGGGCCGGAGTCAACGGCGTCACTGATTCCGTTGGTGACCTGATCGAGGATGCTGCATCCGCTCAGGGCCACGGCGGCAGCCGCTACTGTGGCAACGGCAATCGTGCGGCGCCAGATTGTCTCTGTCGACATAGAAGTAAGTCTCTTTCGTGTGAATGTGTCGCGCTTCGTACTAGATAAGACTACTTAACACAGGCTTTTCACAGGTAACGCAACAGGGTGAACTTCTAGTGAGACCGCAGAAAGTTCAACGAATCGTTATGAAGAATGCCATTTGTGGCGAGCGCACTGCCGTGCCAGGGGCCTTCTTCGCCGTCGACCGAGGTGAAACGTCCGCCGGCCTCCTGCACGATAGGGATGAGCGCCGCCATGTCGTAGGGCTGTAAATCGAACTCCCCGACGACATCGAGCGCGCCCTCAGCGAGCAACATATACGCCCACATATCGCCGATGGCACGCGAACGCCACGTCGCGCGCGTGAGCGCAATAGCGGCATCCAAGCGACCTGCGCCATCCCACCCCGACAGGCTGTTGTAGCTGATGGATGCGGCATCCAGCGCAGCAACCTTACTGACGAAAATCTGCTCGGCCTCGCCATCGCGGGCCTGCGCGAACGCGCCGTGACCAGTTGCGGCCCACCAGCGCTTGCCGAGAGCCGGCGAGCTCACGACACCCACTTGCGGAACGCCGTCGATCACGAGCGAAATCAGGGTGCCCCAGATCGGTACTCCGCGCAAAAAGTTAGAGGTGCCGTCGATCGGGTCGATGATCCACTGACGGTTCGAGTCACCGGCCTCGCCGTACTCTTCACCGAGAATCGAATCGCCCGGGCGTGCAGCAGCAATGCCGGCACGGATGCTGCGCTCGACAGCCTTGTCGGCATCCGTTACCGGAGTGCGGTCAGGCTTCGTCGTGACCTCAAGATCGAGCGCGGTGAAGCGGTCGAGGGAGATGAGGTCGGCATCGCCTGCGAGAGCGAGGGCCAGAGAAAGATCGTCGGCGAGAGTGTATTCGGTCACAGTTACACGCTAGCGGAACCGAGCGTCGTGATGAGCCGCTGGAACGAGTCAAGACGTAGCCGGCCGACCTCGCCCAGAACGCCGGAAGCGACAGCCTCGGAGATGGCGCAGTCGGGAGCATCCGGCAAGTGCGTGCAGCCGCGGGGGCAGTCTTCAGCGAGTTCGGCGAGATCAGTGAATGACGAAAGAATCTTGCTCGGGTCGATGTGCCCGAGCCCAAACGAACGTACACCCGGGGTATCAACGACCCAGCCAGAACCGACGCGGTACGACATCGTTGACGATGAGGTGTGGCGCCCACGACCGGTAACCGAGTTGACGCGCCCCACCGCACGATTGGCATCCGGTACCAGGGCATTGACGAGCGTGGACTTGCCCACGCCCGAGTGCCCAACGGCTACCGTCGTGTGGCCTTCGAGAGCAGCGCGCAACTCGTCGAGGGGAACCTCATCAGAGCGGCTCGCGATGACCTTCAAGTCGAGACCGGCGAAGTTCTCCAAGAACGGTGCCGGATCCTGTAAGTCAGTTTTAGTGATGCAGAGAATCGGATCGATTCCCGCGTCGTACGCAGCAACAAGATAGCGATCGACGAGTCGCGGTCGCGGCTCCGGGTCTGCTGCGGCAACAACAATGAGCATCTGGTCGGCGTTAGCGACAATGATGCGTTCGACGGCATCCGTGTCGTCGGCGCTTCGGCGCAAAAGTGTGGTGCGTTCGCGAATGCGCACAATGCGCGAGAGGGTTCCTTCGGTGCCGCTCGTGTCGCCGACGAGATCAACCCAGTCGCCCGTGACAACAGAAACCTTGCCGTGCTGGTTGCGGCCTAGCTCACGAGCGCGGGCGGCAATGATCTGGCGTTCTTCGGGGGTTCCTTCGGCAACCCAGACGCCGTAGCGGCCGCGGTCGACGCTGAAGACGCGCCCTTCTATCGCATCCGAATGCTGCGGGCGAATTTTGCTGCGTGGCTTGTTGGCTTTGGGGTTCGGGCGCATGCGCACCGAACTCTCGTCGTATTCGCTGTAGGCGCGGTCGTCATCATCGTCGTCACCTGTGAGCCAACTCATCGTTAGAGCAGCCCGAGGGTGTCGGTGGTGAGGGGAGCGTCGCCGACCAGCGTGCGCCACAGCTCGGGGAACTGGGGGAGCGTCTTAGCGGTTGACTCGATGCCCTCGATTTCGATGCCCTCGATGGCAAGGCCAATGATTGCTCCGGCCGTCGACATCCGGTGATCGTCGTAACTGTGCCAGATGCCGCCGTGCAGATCGGCGGGCTCGATGTGAAGCCCATCGTCGAGTTCGGTGACGGATCCGCCGAGTGCGTTGATCTCGGTGCGCAGAGCAGCAAGACGGTCGGTTTCGTGTCCGCGAAGGTGGCCGATGCCGGTGATTGTGCTGGCGGAGGACGCCAGCGCTGCAAGAGCGACGATCGCGGGAGCGAGTTCGCCGCCCGTGGAAAGGTCGAGCTCGATTCCGGGGTAGCGCTGACCGCCAACGACTCCCGCGCCTCCGTCGATCGTGAGTGCGCCATCCTTGCGAATGGCGGTTGCGCCGAACAGCGGGAGCAACTGCTCAAGATCAGCGCCCACCTGCGTGGTGGTATCGGGCCAGCCCTCAATCGTGACAGTTCCGCCCGCAACGACAGCGGCAGCCAAGAAGGGAGCAGCGTTAGAGAGATCAGGTTCGAGAACGACATCGATGGCGCGGATCGGTCCAGCGGGAACAACCCACACGCCAGGCTCGGGGCTTTCGACAACAACGCCGCGCGCAGCGAGGCACTCAATCGTCATCTCGATGTGCGGCATGCTCGGTAGTTTTTCGCCGGTGTGACGCAGCGTCAGGCCGTTCTCAAAGCGTGCCGCCGCGAGTAGGAGGCCGGAGACAAACTGGCTGGATGCGGAAGCATCGATGCTGACTTCGCCACCGACTACCTTTCCCCTGCCATACAAGCTAAAAGGAAGGGTGCCGCGGCCGTCGTCGGAGACATCGACGCCCAACGCGCGCAACGAGTCAATCGTGGTGCGCATCGGGCGACGGCGAGCTGCTTCGTCACCATCGAACGCGACAGGGCCGAGTGCGAGAGCAGCAACGGGGGGAAGGAAGCGCATGACGGTGCCCGCGAGGCCGCAGTCGATGGATGTTCCGCCCTCGAGTTCACCGGGGGTGACCTGCAGATCGGGGCCGAAGGCATTTCCGGTCGGGATCTCCGCGATTCCGACACCGAGCGCCCGCAAGGCTTGAATCATCAGGGCGCTGTCGCGCGAGTGCAGAGGAGAGTGCAGGCGCGAGGGGGCATCGGAGAGCGCCGCCAGGATCAATTCGCGGTTCGTGAGGCTCTTGCTGCCCGGCAAACTCAGCGATGCCGAGAGCGCGTGAGTGACGGTAGGCGCCGGCCAGTTTCCGGGCACCGTGGTGTCTGGCACCGTCTCGTCGTCATACGGGCTGAACTCTGGGTTGGAATACTTAGATACGAACATCAGTTACTAAGAGTATCGGCGTTTTAGACCCCACGGAGGAGGCGCCCATATGACAGCAGTACTGAGTACTCAGCAGGATGCAGTGATCAGCGAACTAGAATTGTCGCTAATGACTACCGACAGAGTTGAGCCCAGCGCCACCGATGCTGCCGCTGACGACAAACGACGACAGTTTGAAGAGCAAGCGCTGCCCTATATGGACCAGCTTTTTGGCGCCGCTATGCGCATGACTCGTAACCCCACCGACGCTGCAGATCTCGTTCAAGAGACCTTCATCAAGGCGTTTCAGGCGTTCGGTCAATTTCAGCAGGGCACGAATCTGAAGGCCTGGTTGTACCGCATCCAGACCAACACGTTCATCAACATTTATCGTAAAAACCAACGGAACCCGTATCAGGGCACCATCGATGAACTCGAAGACTGGCAGTTGGGCGGCGCAGAGTCGGTCACTCAGTCGGTCTCGACGCGTTCGGCTGAAGCAGAAGCCATCGATCACTTGCCTGATAGCGCAGTGAAGGATGCTCTGCAATCGATCCCCGAAGACTTCCGCCTCGCGGTCTACTTCGCTGATGTCGAGGGTTTCTCGTATCAAGAGATCGCCGACATCATGAAAACCCCCGTAGGCACCGTAATGAGTCGACTGCACCGTGGCCGTCGCATGTTGCGTGAACTATTGGCCGACTACGCGCGTGACCGCACCCCCGGCACGCCAGCAGCATCAAGGAGCACCAAATGACCGACTGCGGTTGCGAAAAAGCAAAAGCCGAACTCGAGGAATACCTCGACCGCGAACTCAACGAAGCCGACTTTCAGGATGTTTCGGATCACCTTGACAACTGCGAGTCCTGCTCAAGCGAACACCTCGTTGCGCTCGCGCTGAAGCTCAAAGTCAAACAGGCTTGTCGTGAGACAGCGCCCGATGATCTGCGGAGCGCAATTCTGTCGAAGCTGGCAGACGCGTAATAAGAATTCCCACGCTGAGCATCCCGAGTGCTCACCGCCTAAGACAAGCGGGCATCCTCCGAAGAGGATGCCCGCTTGTCGTTAACGCGGTTGCGGTTACGGCTGGGTAATCGCGTGGTCGATCAGTTCGGCCTGCTCGAGAGCGCTGCGCTTCGACGAACCGGTCGCCGGTGAGGCGGATGCCGGACGCGACGCGAGCTTGATTTCGCGCGACTGAATGTGGCGCTGCAACTCCAGACTAATGAACGGCCACGCACCCTGGTTCTCAGGCTCATCCTGGGCCCACACGATGTCGGCGTTCGGGTACTGGTCGAGTACCTCGGTCATATCGGTGACGGGAAGGGGGTAGAACTGTTCCATTCGCACCACGGCGATGTGGGAAATATCCCGCTTGTCGAGTTCGGCGACGATGTCGTAGTACGTCTTGCCCGAGGTGACGATGACGCGAGTTACGGCCGACTTGTCGTCGAGACGAACATCGTCAATAACGGGTTCGAAACGACCGCTCGTGAAGTCAGCGACATCGCTTGTGGCACCGCGTAGACGGAGCATCGCCTTAGGAGTAAAGACGATCAGCGGACGACGCGGACGCGAGTACGCCTGACGACGCAGCAAGTGGAAGTACGATGCTGGGGTTGACGGGCGAGCCACAATCATGTTGTTTTCAGCACATAACTGCAGGTAGCGCTCGATGCGAGCCGACGAGTGGTCAGGGCCTTGACCCTCATAGCCGTGCGGCAGCAGCATGACAACGCTTGACCGCTGCGACCACTTCTGCTCGGCGCTCGAAATGAACTCGTCGACGACGATCTGGGCACCGTTAGCGAAGTCCCCAAACTGGGCTTCCCACATGACGAGAGCATCCGCGCGCTCAACCGAGTAACCGTATTCGAATCCGAGTGCAGCATATTCGCTGAGAAGTGAATCGTAGATCCAGAAACGCGACTGGTTTTCGGAAAGATTCTGCAGGGGCAGCCACTCCTGACCGTTCTGGCGGTCGTGAAGCACGGCGTGACGCTGCACGAAAGTTCCTCGGCGAGCATCCTGACCGGCCATTCGCACGGGAGTGCCCTCGAGTAGAACGGAACCGATCGCGAGCAACTCAGCGAAGGCCCAGTCGATACCGCCCTTTCGGCTCATGTCGGTGCGCTTCTTGAGCAACGCCTGGAGCTTCTTGTGCACCGAGAAGTTAGCGGGCGGGTTTGCGTGCGCATCGCCGATGAGGTGAATGACACTTTCGTCGATGCCGGTGGTGATGGGCTCACCAATGGCGTCATCTCGCTGGGAACCGGGCCGCTCGAGATCAGACACTCCATTGCCATCCTTGGTGAGGATGGGCATCGAACCGGTCTGCGCGGCATGCGTTTCGGCGAAAGCGCGCTCCAGGCGGTCTTGGAAGTCCTGGTGGCTTGCTTCGTACTCTTCCTGAGTGATGTCGCCACGACCGACGAGGCCCTCGGTGTAGAGGGTACGAACGGAGCGCTTGGCTTCGATCAGGTTGTACATGAGCGGCTGCGTCAT
Organism: Salinibacterium sp. 10G20-15; assembly: GCF_057365065.1. Lineage (NCBI taxonomy): Bacteria > Bacillati > Actinomycetota > Actinomycetes > Micrococcales > Microbacteriaceae > Salinibacterium > Salinibacterium sp. 10G20-15. The sequence goes on along the minus strand of NZ_CP195118.1, from coordinate 238,181 downwards.
CGAGGGGTCGTCACCCTCGTTGTGACCGCGGCGGCGGTAGCAAATCAGGTCGATAACAACATCGCGGTGGAACTTCTGGCGGTAGGCGAACGCGAGCTCTGCAACGCGAACAACGGCCTCAGGGTCATCGCCGTTCACGTGGAAGATCGGAGCTTGGATCGTCTTGGCAACATCACTCGAGTACTGCGAGCTGCGACCTTCGCTCGGCGGCGTCGTGAATCCAACCTGATTGTTGATGTTGATGTGGATGGTGCCTCCGGTGCGGTAGGCACGCAACTGTGACATCTGCAGAATCTCTACAACGATTCCCTGGCCGGCCATGGCCGCGTCTCCGTGCACCATAACGGGGAGAACAGCGTAGGACCCAATGGGGCGTCGGTCTTGCTTGGCGCGAACGATTCCCTCGAGCACTCCATCCACTGCTTCGAGGTGCGACGGATTTGCGGCAAGGTAGACGGGGATCTGGCGACCGTCTGCAGCGGTAAAGGTTCCCTCAGTGCCGAGGTGGTACTTGACATCACCGGAACCTTGCACCGTGCGGGGGTCTTGAGTTCCTTCAAACTCACGGAAAATCTGACCGTAGGTTTTGCCGGCAATGTTCGTGAGTACGCTCAAGCGTCCGCGGTGAGCCATCCCAATGGCGACCTCTTCGAGGTTGGCTTCTGCGGCCTTCTGAATCACGGCGTCGAGCAGGGCAATCGTAGACTCGCCACCCTCGAGGCTAAAGCGTTTTTGCCCAACGTACTTGGTCTGCAAGAACGTCTCGAACGCTTCGGCCTCGTTGAGCTTGCCCAAGATGCGCATTTGTTCATCGTGAGTGGGCTTCGTGTACGGCTTCTCAACGTGATCCTGAATCCAGCGGCGCTGTTCAGGGTCTTGAATGTGCATGTACTCAATGCCGACGGTGCGGCAGTAGGCATCACGCAGCATGCCGAGAATCTCGCGCAGCAAAGCTTGACGCTTGCCACCGAAACCGCCCGTGACAAATTCGCGGTCGAGATCCCAGAACGTAAGGCCGTGGCTCGAAATATCGAGGTCGGGGTGCGAACGCTGACGGTACTCCAGTGGGTCGGTGTCAGCCATCAAGTGTCCACGAACACGGAAAGCGTTAATGAGCTCCTGAACTCGTGAGGTCTTGTTGATGTTGTCGGCAAGATCGACGTTGATGTCGTTGGCCCAGTGGATGGGGTCGTACGGGATGCGCAAGGCAGCGAAGATATCTTCGTAGAAATGGTTTTCGCCGATGAGGCGTTCGTGAATCTTCTTGAGGAATTCACCCGAACCAGCGCCCTGAATGACTCGGTGATCGTACGTGCTCGTGAGGGTGACGGTTTTGCCAATGCCGAGCTCGGTCAGCGTACGCAGGCTTGCACCCTGGAACTCTGCCGGGTATTCCAGTGCTCCAGCGCCGACGATGGTTCCAGCACCGCGCATGAGGCGAGGAACCGAGTGCTCGGTGCCGATGCCGCCGGGGTTGGTGAGCGAAATCGTGTTTCCCATATAGTCGGCGCCCGTGAGCTTGTTCGCTCGGGCGCGAGAAACAACATCTTCATAGGCTGCGAGAAACTCGCCGAAGCCCATGGTCTCGGCGTTCTTGATGCCGGGAACGACGAGCGCGCGGCTTCCGTCAGGTTTGGGCATGTCGATTGCGATGCCGAGGTTGATGTGCGCAGGCGTGACGACCGAGGGCTTGCCATCGGGCTCGTCGTAGTAAACATTTTGGCTGGGGAACTCTTTGAGAGTCTGGATGATCGCCCAGGCAATGAGGTGAGTGAACGACACCTTGCCACCGCGCGCACGCTTCAAATGGTTATTGATGACGATGCGGTTATCGATCATGAGTTTCGCCGGGATCGTGCGAACACTCGTGGCGGTGGGAACAGTGAGGCTTGAGTCCATGTTCGAGGCAAGGGCCTTCGCGGCGCCACGAAGTGGGGCAACAACGTTCTCAGCCTTCGGTTTCGCGTCCGCTTCTGCCTTTGTGGTCTCGATCGGGGTGGTCGCGGGTGCCTCGGCAGGGATGGGTTGCGGCTTCGGCTCCACAGACGTCGTGCGAGCGACAGGCTGACTGCCCGTGCCGGGATTCGCCTCATCAACGAAGGGTTTTTCAGAGGGCGTCGCCGCAGAGCCTGATGCTGTTGGGGCGGCCGCGCTGGTTGACGGCGAAGAGTGCGACGGTGACGGCTCGGCAGCCGCTGCAGGAGCATCTGAGGTCGACGGTGCGGCAGCGGGTGCGGTGGAGGTCGACTCTTTCGATGGCTGATAGTTCTCGAGGAAGGGCCACCATGCCTCATCCACAAGAGTCTTGTCTTCGAGGTACTTTGCGTACATCTCGTCGACCAACCATTCGTTGGCCCCGAAGTCGCCCGAGGAATCTCCGTCCGCTGCGATTCCGGTTACTTGGCCTGACACGTCAAACCGCCTACTTTCAGTTCTGGTGTTCACAAAAACGGCGCGCAGTCTGCGCGCCAGACATCCCCATCAATGTTAATCGCTTTGTTGTGCGTCTGCTGGTCGTGAGACGGCGATCTTCGCTATTTTCGTGAATTTTTTGCAGAATGCTTTCGACTTGCGACGTTTAGGCTCGAGAGTATGGATTTCTACGAGACCACGCCCACACATGATTTGACCTACTCAGACGTGTTTTTGGTGCCGAGCCGGTCGGCTGTGGGGAGTCGAATGTCGGTCTCGCTTGCGCCCGATGACGGAACGACGGCGACCATTCCGCTCGTGGCGTCGAATATGAACTCGGTCACCGGCCCGCGGTTGGCCGCGAGTCTCGCTCGCCGCGGTGGACTCGGAGTGCTGCCGCAAGACCTCAGCGACACCGACATGGCGGATGCTCTGGCTTGGGTGCGCGCGCAGCCCACCGATCTCGATTCCGCCGTGTTCTTAAGCCCGCACGACACAGTGGAACAAGCGTTGCTTCTGGTTCCACCGCTCGCGGGCCACGGCGTTGTCTTGATGAACGACGGCGCGCTCGCCGGAGTGGTGGATGCCGAACGCCTGACCACCGCGTTGCCCGGTGCTGAGCTGGGCGATATCGCCGGCGCTGACACCCACGCCATCGAGCGCGCAGACTTCGGTAGTGCCCGCGAACTCTTCGACCTTCTGGTGGAGCGCGACCTTAGCTTCGCCGCTGTGGTGGATGGTGGCACGGTAGTCGGCACTACAAGCAAGACGAGTGCGCTCCGTTCCACTCTCTATACGCCAGCGCTCGACAGCGAAGGCAAGCTTGCCGTCGCTGCCGCCCTCGGAGTTAACGGTGACGTTGCGGCGAAGGCTCGCGCCCTCGTCGCTGCTGGCGCGAGCACCCTCGTTCTTGACACCGCGCACGGCCATCAAGAAGGAATGGTGCGAGCCGTTGAGATTGTGGCCGCGCTTGACCTGGGCGTGCCCATCGTCGCCGGTAACGTCGTGACGAGCGCCGCCGTTCGCGATCTCGTGGGAGCGGGCGCCACGATCATCAAAGTCGGCGTTGGGCCCGGCGCCATGTGCACTACGCGCATGATGACCGCGGTCGGTCGTCCGCAGTTCTCTGCCGTGCTCGAAACCGCTGCCATCGCTCGAGAGCTGGGCGCGCACGTGTGGGCAGACGGCGGCGTGCGCTACCCGCGAGATGTTGCGCTCGCCCTCGCAGCAGGGGGAGCATCCGTCATGATCGGTTCCTGGTTCGCCGGCACGATCGAAGCGCCGGGAGAGTTGCGTACCGACGATGCCGGCGCACTCTACAAGACCAGCTGGGGTATGGCATCCACGAAGGCCGTACGCGCTCGTTTCGGCGGGCTCAACGCCTACGAACTCGCCCGCAAAGAATTGTTCGCAGAGGGCATCTCGGGGTCGAAAATTTACCTCGACCCGGCACGTCCTTCGATCGATGATCTCGTTGACATGATCACATCGGGGGTTCGGAGTTCGTGCACCTACGCAGGCGCCGCAAACCTCCGCGAATTTCGTGAACGCGCGCTCGTGGGAATCCAGTCTGCGGCAGGGTACGAGGAGGGCAAGGCTTTGCCAGTGAGCTGGTAATTCAACTCTTGTTTCTCAGCGATTTGTCCTATACTCAAGCCCATAATGGACGACCCTCCCTCTAGTTGTCGCCGGAACACTGTTCCGTGCGACCATCACTTATTTTTCGCCCGTTCTCTTTTCACTTCCGCGGCTGGAGGTGATTTGTCATGAATGAATGGCTGCTCTTCGCCGCTGGCCTCGTGCTGACCGTCGGAACCGGTTTCTTTGTGGCCTCGGAGTTCGCACTCGTAAACCTCGACCGTTCTGATCTCGAAGTCCGCCAAGAGCGAGGCGAGAAGCGACTCGCTGCGACCATCTCGGCGTTGAAGCACACGTCAACGCATCTTTCGAGCGCGCAATTGGGTATTACCCTCACGACTCTGTTAGCTGGTTATACCCTCGAGCCCGCCCTGAGTACGTGGCTTGAGATCCCACTCGGTGGGGTGCTCCCGGGGCCAGCCGTCATCGTTATTGCGAGCGTTCTTGCTGTCACCTTGGCCACGCTCCTGTCGATGATCGTGGGCGAACTTGTGCCAAAGAACTTCGCACTCGCGCTTCCCCGAGCGACTGCTAAGTTCGTGGTGCCCTTCCAATTGCTCTTTACTGCGGTGTTCAAACCCGCGGTGAGTTTGCTCAATAACACTGCAAACGCGATCCTGCGCTCCGTCGGAATCGAGCCGAAGGAAGAACTTTCGGGCGCCCGCACCGCGGAGGAACTCACCTCCCTCGTGCGTCGTTCGGCGAGCGAGGGCAGTCTCGAGGCGGACACAGCGACTCTGCTCGCCCGCACCCTTGCCTTTGCCGATCACACAGCGCAAGACGTGATGACCCCGCGACCACGGGTCGACAGCATCGACCGCACCGACAGCGCTCAAGACGTAATCGATCTGGCCAAGCGCACCGGATTTTCTCGCTTCCCCGTAATCGACGACAGCATCGACGATGTCGTGGGTCTCGTGCACATCAAGCAAGCTGTCGCGGTGCCCCACAAGAAGCGTGCCGACGTGCCCGTTTCGGCTCTGCAGACGGAAGCGCTCCAAGTGCCAGAAACGATGCGACTGGATGCCCTGCTCGCCGAACTGCGTGGCCGCGGCTACCAAATGGCCGTCGTTGTTGACGAATACGGCGGGACCGCAGGAGTCGCCACTCTCGAAGACCTCGTGGAAGAACTCGTCGGCGAAGTCTCTGATGAGCATGACCGCTCGAAGGCCGACGTGGTTCGTTCTCGCGACTGGTTTACCTTCCCTGCCATTCTGCGCCCGGATGAGCTCCTCGAGCGCACCGGCGTTGAAGTGCCCGAAGAAGGGCCCTACGAAACTGTGGCCGGTTGGCTCATGAGTGAGCTCGGTCGCGTTCCGCGCACGGGCGACACGATTACCGCCGCGGGCGGAGTGTTCCGCATTGAACGACTGGAAGGTCGACGCATCGACCGCGTGAGGTTTACCCCTGATCCGATTGTCACCGCTACCGATGCTGAGGTGGTGAGCTAATGGACGTCTGGGGAATCATCTGGCTATTTGTACTGCTGATCGTCAACGCCTTCTTCGTTGGCGCAGAATTTGCTGTCATCTCGGCACGTCGCTCGCAGATTGAGCCGCTTGCGGCATCCGGTTCGCGATCAGCGAAGACTGCGCTGTGGGCCATGGAGCATGCGACGCTCATGCTTGCGGCCTGCCAACTGGGCATCACGGTGTGTTCGCTGCTGATTCTGAACGTGTCTGAGCCTGCAATTCATCACTTACTTGAGGTGCCACTGGCACTGACTGGTTTGAGTGAAGAACTGATCAGCACGATCGCTTTCATCATGGCGCTCATCATTGTCTCGTTCCTGCACGTCGTGCTCGGAGAAATGGTGCCGAAGAACCTCTCGTTCTCGGTTCCCGACCGCGCGGTCTTGATCTTGGCTCCGCCGCTCGTGTTCATCGCCCGAGTATTCCGCCCCATCATCGTCGCCCTCAACGCGACAGCGAACGGAATTCTGCACCTCTTCAAAGTGGAACCCAAGAATGAAGCGAACAGTGTCTTCACTCTCGACGAAGTGGCGACGATTGTCGCGCAGTCGACACGGGAAGGTGTGCTGACGGATGCTGGAGGCACCCTCACCGGTGCGTTCGAGTTCACGTCGAAAAAGGTTCGCGATGTCGCCATTCCGATGTCGGGGCTTGTCACGTTGCCCGAGGACGCCGCCCCGGCGGACCTCGAGAAGGCGGTAGCTCAACGAGGATTCTCGCGTTACATTCTGCTGAACGACGCGGGGGAGCCCACCGGCTACCTGCACCTCAAGGATGTCATCGATCTCGACGAGAGCGAGTTCCACGAGCCCGTTCCGCCCAAGCGGATTCGCCAGCTCATTTCGATGTACTGCGAGACCGACCTCGAAGATGCCCTCGCGACCATGCGTCGCTCGGGCGTTCACGTGGCGCGCAGCTTCGACGCCACCGGCGCGACCACCGGTGTGCTCTTCCTCGAGGACATCATCGAGGTGCTCGTCGGCGAAGTGCAAGACGCCACCCGGCGACGCTAACGACGTTCTCAACTATCGTTGTCATCCATGGATGCTGAGTCGATGTGGAGTGCTGCTGACGCGGCACGCCACATCGCTCTGCCCCACGAAAGCGACGACAAGTACTCCCGCGGTGTACTCGGCCTGATCACCGGATCGGCCCAGTACCCGGGCGCCGCCGTGCTGGGCGTCGAGGCTGCCGCACGTACGGGCGTGGGCATGATTCGCTACCTCGGAGCGCAACGAGCTCAAGACCTTATTCTGCAGCGCCGACCCGAAGCTGTGATGGCCGATGGCAGGGTTCAGGCGTGGCTCATCGGTTCGGGCATGGATCATGCCGCGAGAGAGTCGGATGCCGAACGCCACATCACTGCTGCGCTCGGCCAGAACGTACCGCTTGTGCTCGACGGGGGAGCGCTCGACGTGGTGCACCGGGTCACGACGCCCACCGTCATCACGCCGCACTACCGCGAACTGGGCCGGTTGCTCGACGAACCCACGGAGTCAATTGCGGCAACCCCGCGCGACTGGGCGGAATCCGCCGCCACCCAACTCGACTGCACCGTGCTGCTGAAGGGGCACACGACGTACGTGTCCGACGGCACGACGACGGCCGTGATTGCAGCTGCTCCCGCGTGGTTGGCTACCGCCGGCGCCGGAGACGCGCTGGGCGGCATCCTGGGGGCCCTCGTGGCCACTCATAGCCCTGCGGTGCTGGCAAACCCCGCACTACTCGTGGGGCTCGCTGCCACAGCCTCCTATGTGCACGGGCGCGCGGCAGCTCTCGCGAGCGACGGCGGCCCACTCACCATTCTTGAGCTGTGCAGCAATGTCTCCCGGGTCGTCGCTGAACTTGCCGCGGCCTGCACGGACGCGGTCGCGACTGACACCCGACCGCAGTGCTGACGCGTCATGCCGTCAGCGCCATTGGGCTCTGGCTGCTGTTCATCGCGGCTCACCTCTGGCTCGGGCTGCTCAATCTCCACGGCCCCGGTAATCCGTTCGGTGACGTCACCATCGTTTACGCGGGGTGGGCGCAGCAGGCGTACGCCGCGGGCATTGTTGTGGGCGTGGACATCCCGTGGGTATATCCGCTGCTGGCCATTGTGCCGATCTTGGCATCAGTGAGCTTTGGCATCGAACTCATCGGCGCGACCTGGCTGACGCTCGTCATGCTGCTCAATCTCGTGGCGCTCGGCTTTCTCACCCGCTGGGGCCGCTCGCGTTCGGGTGTGATCATCGGATGGTGGTGGCTGGCGTTCCTCGTGGCTCTCGGCCCGATCGCGCTCGGCCGCATCGATGCCGTCACCGTCGCGATCGCCATGGTCGGAGTACGCCTCGTGACGACTCACCCTCGCGTTGCCGGAGTAGTTCTTGCCTGTGCCACGTGGGTGAAAGTGTGGCCCGCAGCGCTGATTCTGGCTGCGTTCATTGCCCTGCGTGAGCGTGGGGCGGTCGCAATCGCAGCAGCGGGAACCACGGCGACCGTCGTCGTCTTCGCCCTGCTGGCCGGGTCGGGCGGCAACGTATTCAGCTTCGTCACTGAGCAAACGGGCCGAGGCATCCAAATTGAATCCCCGGTCGCGGGCATCTGGCTCTGGCAGATCGTAGCTAAAGTGCCAGATTCGTTTGTGTACTACGACTCGAGCATTCTGACCTTCCAAGTCGCCGGCCCGGGAGTGGATGCCGTGGCTGCAATCATGACGCCGTTGCTGGCTCTGGTGGTGCTCGCGATTGCCGCGCTCGGAATCCGCGCCGCCCGCACCACAGCGCGCCACGGAGGAGGCGCGCTGCTGGTGCTCGCGCCCCTGAGCCTCGCGCTCGTTCTTGCCCTCATCGTCGTCAACAAGGTCGGCTCACCGCAGTTCGTGTCGTGGTTGGCGGTGCCCGTTGTGCTTGGACTTCTCAGCTCCGCAACCCGCTCTGGCCCCAGCACCCCTGCGGGCGGCGGCATTGGTGTCCGTGCGAGCTTCCGGATGCCGGCGACGCTGAGCATCGCCATCGCCGTGCTCACGCAGCTCGTGTATCCGTTCTTCTACGACCGCTTACTCGTCGCCGATCCGTTGCTGGTGGCGATCGTGAGCGCACGCAATCTGCTCGTGGTGACCCTGATGGTGTGGGCGATCGTCGAGCTCATGAGGCTTGGCCGCCCGGTTTCCAGGCTGCCTCACGCCACCCCATCCACTGAAAGCCCCGTAGTAAAGGAGTCAGCATGATCGTCGCATTCTCAATCGCACCCAGTGGTGGTTCGGATGGAACAGATTCGGTTCACGATGCGGTCGCCGCAGCCGTCAAAGTCGTCCGCGACTCGGGGCTGCCCAATCAGACTGATTCGATGTTCACGACCATCGAGGGAGACTGGGATGAAGTGTTCGCGGTCGTCAAAGCCGCGACCGAAGCAGTCGGCCAGTTTGGGTCGCGCGTTTCGCTCGTGCTGAAGGCCGACATCCGGCCCGGTCGCACAGGCGAGATGACCGGAAAGGTCGAACGCCTCGAGCAAGCGATCATTCGCGCCGAGAGCTAACCAGCCAGCGCACTGCTGCCGTACAACACAATCGCCCTGACCCACACGAGTGGGGCCAGGGCGATTGGTATGAGGCGTGGTGCCGCACGATGCAGCCCGCAAAAGGTGCAGCCTACAAAGGGTGTGGCTTAGAGGTGGTGCATCGTGTCGGTCTCGATCAGGATGCCGTCTTCAAGAGCGCGCTTACGCAGTGCAACCTTGGTGCCGACATCGAAGCCCGCAACGCGGTACTTCTCGCGGATGCGCTTGAGGTAGCTCTTGGCGGTCTCTTCAGAGATACTGAGCTGGTATGCCACCGACTTGACGGGCTCGCCGCCGCCGTAGAGCGCCATAACGCGACGCTCTTGAGCGCTGAGCTTGGGAGCGCCACCGATCTCATCGGCGTTGATGGCCAAGTCGAGCTCAGCGGAGATGAACGACTCGCCCTTCGACGCTGCGCGGATCGCTTCAACGATCATGTCCGCGTCTTCGCTCTTGACGAGGTACCCGAGCGCGCCAGCAGCTAGGGCTTCGCGCACCACGTTCGGCTCAGAGTAGGTGCTCATGAGAACGACGCGAACGTTCATCGACTTGAGAGTGTTGATCTTGAGCGAGACGGGGATGTTGTCTTTGAGGTCGAGGTCGAGCAAGACAACATCGACGGGGAACTCGGGGTGAATAGTGAGTTCTGGCCAGGTGGGAACCGCAACGACCATGTCGATGTCTTCCGCGGCCTTGCGGATCCACTCGGTGAGTGCACCGAGCAGCATTCGGTGGTCGTCTACGAGTGCGAGCCGGATGCGCTTTGTTGGTTCAGTCACGGTAAATTCCTCTGGTCGATCGTCTTATCTTACGAATTTATTGGTCTGCGGGGTTATCGACAAGGCATTCGATGTCGAGACGCACGCTCGAGTTCTCGATGGAGTCGGTGTAGGTGCCGACCTTTGCGACTGCCTCCCACGTTGAAGCATCCACTCGGTTTCGTGCGACTCCGCTCGAGGTGATCGAAATGCCGACCGCCACCTTGTCTTCGAAGCCGGGCGCCAAAACGGTAGTGGACGGCGCGATTGTGATGTGAACGGAGTTTTTGGCTCCCCGCTTGGTGGTGTCGGTAACAAACAGCCACGCGGTGGAGAGGAGGCCGTCCCGCTGCACTGGATCGAGGAGCCCAGCGAGGCTGCCTTTGTCGGTGAGCGTGACTGATTTGCCGAGCAGGTCGGACTCGGTGATGGCGTGGTAGAGCCAGGTTTCGCGACGTCCCTCGATGAGGTGCAGTCGCAGTTCTGTCGCAAGCGACGCCGCTGTGGATGCGATTTTGGGTTCGAGCGGCAGCTTGGTGGTGCCATTCGCTACGGAATCGAGCAGCTTTTCTGCGGCGAGGTCGAGACGAGCCAGTTCTTCGGACGCCATCATGCCGACGGCGAAGCGCGGCGCGGTGAGAGTGCTCTGGACGAGCACACGATCAAGTTCCACCTGTACGAGGCGTCGGAAGTTTGTGATGAGCGACAGGCCAATCACGGTCGGTAGGACGGCAAAGGCGACGGTCGTTACCTGGGGTGCAAGGTTGTCGGTTGTCAGAGGCACGTTAATGAGGATGACGGTGATAAGACCGACAGCTACTGCGGCGACCGCGATAATGAGCTCGGTGGTGGGCCGCACCGTAAGTACCAGTAAGAGTGCCATTCCGGCAGCGACAGCCGCAGTAGAGTAACCGCCGATGTCATGAAGGTCCCAGATCGCGTAAATGTCGAGCGCCATTACGGCGGCGAGACCGATGACGAACAGAAAGAAAATCCACTGGGGGAGCTGTCCGCTCGTGAGCTGAACGATAGTGATCGTGGCCGCGATCAGCAGAACTAGGAGCCCCCACGACACCGCTGCGATGATCGGGTTGGGATAGATGTCCCATTGGATGACAAGCCAGACGAGTCCATAGATGGCACGGAGGCTGACGAGAATAGCGGCGCCGACGCCGACGAAACCGGTGCCGAGGCTTGTGAGGCGCGGGCTGTCATCCCGCGCGAGACGGCGAATCGTCGCACTCTTGGAGTGACGACCTTTTTCGCCGACGATAACGCCGAGAGTGTTTTCCTCAGGGGGAGCGTAGGTCATCGGGGAACCTCCAGCACCACGGTCGTGCCTGAGCCAGGGGTCGAGAACAGGCGGGCTTGACCGCCAACTTCTTTCAAACGAGCAACAACCGACTCTTTGAAACCGAGACTCGCGGAATCAACGTCGTCGAGTACAAAGCCAACACCGGAGTCGGTGATCATCGCGCGGACCGTGGTGTCATCTTCGGTGATCGTGACATGGGCCTCGGTAACGCCAGAATGGCGACGAACGTTCTCCAAGCACTCGGCGAGAGCGAGCAGAAAAGCGTCGAGAACATCGCTAGGCAAGAGCACTTGCCCGGTGCCGTGCCAGCTCACTTCAAGTCCCATGCGACCAAAGCGCTGTTTCACAGACTCGAGCGTGGTGCCTAGCACGGTTTCACTCACGGGAGCGCTCAAGTTGTAATCACCAGAGGTTTGGGGCGTTGGAGTTGCACCGAGCCGTAGTTGGCGTAGCAAGCGAGCATCATCGCCGGCTTGTTGCCGCATCGCTTCCGCCGACACGCCCACCCCCGAGTGGGCGAGAAGCGTGAGGGTAGCCAAGACAGTGTCGTGCAGTAGCCGAGCGCCTTGGCGGCGCTGAGCTTCGGTTTCGCTGGCTTGTCGCTCAGCGCGGTGTGCGCGACCGATGCTCGCGATGCGTCGTACAGCTTGCGGAACGCCTGAGCTGATCCAGTATCCGATGAGAGCCGCGAGAATCCAGCCAAACACCAGAAGCGCCAATGTGCGCACCGGGGGCTGAAAGGGCTCCATAGAGATGACCGTGACGCCCGAAACGACGATGAAGCTAACCAGCAACACGATGCGGCGCAGGAGCGTCGTCGTGAGAACGATCGCCAGACACGCAAGCGAAGCCGACGAAAGTTGGGCAACCGCCGAGAGACCGGCCTGAGTGGGGCCGCCGGGCGTTCCTGCGACAAGCAAAATCACTACGCAGCCCGCTACGAAGGAGGGAATCACCCAGCCGAGAGACCGACTGCTGCCCATCTGAAACTGGAGCACCGCCATTACTGCATACAGCGGAAGGCACAGAAAGAGCGTGAGAGTCGCCACAGCACCGGGGATACTCAAGCAGATGACCGATACGGTCAAAAAACTGAGGCTCGCTACGCGCGCAGTGCGCTGCAGTAGGCGATCCCGTTCTTTAGCAATGAGGTCCATTTGGGGCTATGTTTGCACATTTCGTCCCTCTATCGGGGGTGACGCACCGCCTTTGGCATGAGGAAACGCCAATTTTCGACCAACACGCGTATCTTCGGATGATTCTCAGTAGAGATCACACGGCAAGCAGCCGCGTCAGTGGCGCACGCATGAGCTCGGATTCAATGAGGAAGCCATCGTGGCCGAACGGTGAGTGGATGACGTGTGGAAGGTTGCCATCAAGGTTGCCGGGGAGGTGCTCGGCAATAATCTCTTGACCGGAGACCGGGAAGAGGCGGTCGCTGTCGATGCCGAGTACGAGGGCGGGCATGGTCGCGCGGGCAAGTGCCTGCTGCACGGTTCCGCGACCGCGTGCCACGTCGTGCGAACTCATTGCCTCAACGAGCGTGATGTAGCTGTTCGCGTCGAAACGACGGGCAAACTTGTTGCCGTGAAAGTCGAGGTAACTCTCGACGGCGTAACGGCCGCCCTTGCCCCAGGGGCTTACTTCGCTCTGCCAGGTGCGCTCAAAACGCTCATTGAGCTCGTCGGAGGAACGGTAGTTGATGAGAGCTAATCGGCGGGCGAGGGCTAAACCGCGGTGGGGACCATCGCCATCTGCCGCATCGTAGTAGGCACCGTCTGCGAAGGCGGGGTCGGTGCGAATCGACTCGATCTGCACTGAGTTGTGAGCAATCTGGTCGGCGGTTGATACGGGGGGTGCGGCCAGAATGGCGACCTTGGCGACACGCTCCGGATGCCCGACCGCCCATTCGAGGGCATGCATGCCGCCCATCGAGCCACCGATCACGGCTGCCCAACGGTCGATGCCGAGCGCGTCGCTGAGTGCAACCTGCGCCGCGACTTGGTCGCGAATAGTAATAAACGGGAAGCGGGCGCCAAATTCAGCACCGTCGGGGGCATGGGATGCCGGACCGGTGCTGCCTTGGCAGCCTCCCAAGATATTGGGGGCGACGACGAACCAGCGATCGGTGTCGATGGCCTTGCCCGGTCCGACGAGATCGTTCCACCATCCGCCCGTGGCATGACCAGCACCGGGAGCTCCGATGATGTGGCTGTCGCCGGTCAGCGCGTGAGCGACGAGGATCGCGTTCGAGGCATCGTCGTTGAGCGTGCCGTGCGTTTCGTATGCAATGCGAGCCGAGGGCAGCTTTCCGCTGAACTCGAGCGAGAGGTCGGTGACCGTAATGAACTGGCGCTCGCCCGTGGGATCTCCCTCTCGCCAGGCACCCGTCGCCGGGGGCTTGCCGAGGAGCGAACGCACGTTTGCGTCAGTGATGAATGCCGAAGGAACAGTGTCTTCAGGTGTCTGCCAGTCCATGTCTCTCCCAGTATCGCGAACGAACCTGTACGGCACGAAATTATTACGCCGGGGCGGGAAAGTGATTCCGGTGAACGACGAGCCATCCCGATGAAGGATGAGCGCGGATGCCGGATGCCGGATGCTGAATGCTGGCTGCCGGCCAACGCCTTAACGCAGCGATGGCGGCGACCCCCGTGAGGAATCACCGCCATCGTGAGCAGTTGCCGAGGTCGGTTGCGACCTAGGCGCTCGCGCGGAGCTCTTCGGTCTTCGCGCGGGCGGCAGCGAAGCCAGCCTGGAGGTCAGCCTTGATGTCCTCGATGTTCTCGAGGCCCACCGAAAGGCGAACAAGCCCAGGAGTGACGCCCGCGGTCAACTGCTGCTCGGGGGAGAGCTGCGAGTGAGTGGTGGATGCCGGGTGAATGATGAGGCTGCGCACGTCACCAATGTTGGCAACGTGACTGAACAGCGAGACACCGTTCACAAAAGAGCGACCAGCGTCGACGCCGCCCTTGAGCTCGAAGGAGAGAACTCCACCGACACCCTTGGGCGCGTACTTGTTGGCGCTGGAGTACCAGGGGCTCGAGGGGAGACCGGCGTAGTAGACGGTGTCGACATCCTCGTGAGCGTCGAGCCACTCAGCGATTGCTTGAGCGTTCTGAACGTGACGTTCAATGCGCAGGCTGAGGGTTTCGATGCCCTGAATGAGCGAGAACGCGCTGTCGGGGGAGATAGCGGCACCGAGGTCACGCAGCAGCTGCACGCGCGCCTTGATGATGTACGCAATTCCGTCGCCGAGTACTCCCGTGTAGCTCGCACCGTGGTACGAGGGGTCGGGCTCGGTGAGGCCGGGGAACTTGTCGACGTTCTTTGACCACTCGAATTTGCCGCCATCCACAATGACGCCGCCCAGAACGGTGCCGTGACCGCCGAGGAACTTCGTGGCCGAGTGCACCACGATGTCGGCGCCGTGCTCGAGCGGGCGAATGAGGTACGGGGTGGCGATGGTGTTGTCGACGATCAGCGGAACTCCGCTGGCGTGAGCAACGTTGGCTACGAGCTCGATGTCGAGAACGTTGATGCGTGGGTTACCGATGGTCTCGGCAAACAGGAGTTTGGTGTTGGGGCGTACGGCGGCGGCCCACTCTGCAGCGTCATCCTGGTTCTCGACGAAGGTGGTTTCGATGCCGAGCTTCGCGAGCGTGTACTTGAAGAGGTTGTAGGTTCCGCCATACACCGACGATGACGACACGATGTGGTCGCCTGCCTGAGCAATGTTGAGAATCGCGAACGTGGTGGCCGACTGGCCCGAAGCGAGCAACAGCGCTGCGGTGCCGCCTTCGAGGGCGGCAACGCGCTGCTCGACGACATCCTGAGTGGGGTTCTGGATGCGGGTGTAGATGTTGCCGAACTCGGCGAGTGCGAAGAGGTTCTTTGCGTGATCCGCGTCGTTGAACACGTACGCGGTCGTCTTGTAGATCGGAGTGGCCCGCGAGTTAGTCGTGGGGTCAGGCTGCGCGCCCGAGTGGATCTGCTTGGTTTCGAAGTTCCAGTCGCTCACGGCGGCCTCCTTGTATCTCTGGGTGGGTCGGGACATCCGCCACACTGTGAGCCTAAGGAGCCCCCGTGGGGCGGTCAATCACTCGTGAAATATGTCGTAACTCAACGTTTTTGGGTAGACAGATCGTTCTCTTTGGGCAAGGGAACGAAGACCCAATTTGGTTTTGGCTCGATCAGGGGGCGGAAGATCCTCTTCACGATCGGCATGGAGAGTACGAGCGCGATTCCAATGGAACCGAGGATCATGCTCACGAGCCACATGGCCGAGGCCCGCTCATCCAGCAACAGTCCGCTTTCGCGCAGCGGGTACAGAACGAAGCTGTGCAGCAGGTAGACGTACATGGTGGCTTGGCCGGCATCCGTTACCCAGGTGTGACGACGGGGAACCAGAGCGAAGAAGGAGGCGCTGAGGATGACGGCGAGCACGATGAGTCCCAATCGCACTCCACCCGCCCACCATTGGTCTTCGCCGAGCCCGTGATACGAGGCATCGTAGAAGAACCAAAAGCGCAGATCGATGGTGCGCCAGAGCTCGATGTTGCCGAGAATGACCGCCATGAAAGCTGCGAAGATCGTGGCGGCGAGCGCGCGTAGGAGCACGACGAGACGTTCCGCGACGTTCCAGCGATCCATCAGACCCCACTCGCGTAGCTTCCAGCCGAGGACAAAGAACGGGAGGATGCCGATGGCGCGAGAGAGTGAGAACGTGCTGTCGACGTTGTCGAGATACCCGACACCGATCGAGGCGATCACTGCCCAGAGCAGTGGCCACCGAACCTGAGCCAAGTAGGGGAGGATGAGACGGAAGATTCCCAGCGCGAGTAAGAACCACAGCGTCCAGCTGGGTTTCGAGGGATTGAGGTCGGTCTTTCCTTCGACCAAAAATTTCACGAGAGTCCAGATGGTCTCCATGATGAAGTACGGCAGGATGATGTCGGTGATCACCCGGCGCATCTGAAGTGCCGTCGGGGCCCCGGGCTTCGAGAAATAGCCGCTGATGATCGCGAACGCGGGCATGTGAAATGCGTAAATGAAGAGATAGAGCGCGAGAGCGTGATTCGAGTCGTAGGTCATCCGCTGAATGCCGTGGCCGATCACGACCAGAGTGACCGCAAGAAAGCGCGCGTTATCCCAGTGCGGCAGGCGCACCTTGGCGGTGCGAGCAGGCGGGGGCGTAGTGAGAGAAGCTCCGGTCATTCGTCGAAGTGTAATACCGCTACTTTGGAAGAATGGTGAATCGGCGAGTAGTAGTTACAGGAGCAAGTTCGGGCATTGGCGAAGCGACCGCGCGACGGTTCGCGAAACATGGCTGGCAGGTGGTGGCTGTAGCGCGTCGCGCTGATCGACTTGCCGCTCTCGCCGCCGACACCGGCATCGAAATCTTCGTTGCCGATGTGACGAAACAGGATGACGTCGAAGCGCTCGCCGCTTTCTTGCGTGAGCTCGGCCCCATCCACGCTCTCATCAACAACGCGGGTGGTGCGCTCGGCGTCGCTAGCGTAGAAGAGAGCGATGCGGATGACTGGCTGCGGATGTTCGACGTGAACGTCGTTGGCACCAAGCGCGTCTCGAGCGCCCTGCTGCCGCTGCTGCGCGAAGCGATCGTGGAGGGGGACACAGCGAGCATCCTCATGGTCACCTCCATTGCGGCTTCCGTGCCGTATGAGGGCGGCAGCGGCTACAACGCCGCCAAGTTTGCTCAGCACGCACTCACGGCTGTGCTTCGCCTTGAGCTTGCCGGGGAGCCGATCCGTGTAATCGAGGTTGCGCCCGGCATGGTGAAGACCGAAGAATTCTCTCTCGTTCGATTTGGCGGTGATGCGGCCAAGGCTGACACCGTTTATGAAAACGTGCCTGACCCGCTCGTTGCCGAGGACATCGCGGAGACGATTGTGCACGCGATTGAGCTGCCGCCCTTCGTGAACCTTGACCTCGTGACGGTGAAGCCTGTTGCCCAGGCCGCACCGCACAAGATGATCAGAGGCGAACTTAAGCCGCGCTAGTCGGCGACGGTAGCTTCGTCGCTCGCTTCGCTGCTAACTTCGTTGCTCGGTTCGGTCGGTTCGAGTTCCTCGAAGTCGTCTACGACATCCGCGAACGCGAGCTTCGGTACCAAGAACAAGAGCGCGGCTGCGAGAAGAGCGCCAGCACCGCAGATCGTGAACACCGTCAGGTAGCCGAACAAGCTCGATGCGGTTTCGGTGACCGCGGAGGCAGCTCCGGCGAGCAGCACGATGGCGAAGATTGCCGAGGCGAACGAGCCACCGATCGTCTTTGTGGTGTTGGTCAGCGCCGTGGCGATTCCGGTCTGGCCGCGCGGGGCAGCCGCAGCGGCTGCGGCGGGCAGCGCGCCAACGAGGGCACCCGAGCCGAGGCCCGCGATGCTCATGTTGAGGAAGACGCTCAACACCGTGGAGTGGAACGGTAAGAACATCAGGTAGCCGGCGGCGACGAAGAAGGTGGCCACGATGAGTGCCACGCGGGGACTCTTCCACTTCGACAGAATCGGGAAGAGAAGCGCGCCGACGATCATCGATACGAGGTAGGCACCGATGATGTATGAAATCTCATCGGATTCCATGCCGAGCCCGTAGCCGTTGATCGGGTCGGTGCCGGCGAAGGTCGCGAGCGGTGCCTGGGCGCCAAGCAGGCTGATACCGACGAGGCCCGCGGTGAGTTGGATGGGCCACATGCTCGGGTCGCGCAGCATCCGAAGATCGATCGCGGGGTCTTTTTGGCGCAACTCGTAACGACCCCACGGGATGAAGGTCGCAACACCAGCGAGCATGACGAGGTAGACCCACCAGGCGCCGGGCCCGTTGATGCGCAAGAACGTCAGGCCCGAGGTGATCAGCAGCAGGCCGATCGTGAGGAGCACGAAGCCCCAGAAGTCGAGGGTGCGGCCGGGCAGCGGTTTCGATTCGGGGACACCGAACAGGATGACGAAGAAGACGATTGTCACGGCAATCGCGGGGATCATCAGAGTTTGTTGAACGTTCTCGCCGAAGGCTTTGAAAATGCGGCCGCCACCGAGGGCACCCATGATGGCGCCGGCTTCGAGAGCGACGACGAGGAATCCCGCAGCGCGGCGGGTTTGGGACGCGCCCATGCCCGTTGTGCGTCCGCGGTCAAAGATCAGCGCGACCTCCAGCGGGAGCCAGACAACGTAGAAGCCCTGCAGGGCCCACGCAATGAGAAAGCTCGTGAAGTCACCCGTGAAAGCAAGCCACCAGGTGGCGCCCGCGGTCAGCACGGTCGAAATCAGCAGGATGCGCTTGTGGCCGTGCATGTCGCCGAGCTTCGCCAAAATCGGCACCACGATGGCACTCAGTAGTAGCTGGGCGGCCTCGAACCAGTTGAAGTCAGCATCGCGGATGCCCAGATGCTGCACTAGGTCGGGGATGAGGGGGATGTAATACCCCTGCAAGATTCCGCTCACTAGCTCGACAAAGAAGAGGTAGCCGATGAGGCCCACGGTGATAGCACCGGACTTGCCGCGCAGGAATGACATGAACGGATGCTATCGGTAGACAGGGCGCGCATTAGCGTAGTGACATGGACTTGAGCAGTGTCGACCCCGGGTGGTCTCGCGCACTACACCCGTTAGGGGCACAACTGGATGCTGTTCAGGCATTTCTTGACGCCGAGACCGTCGCCGGCCGCGACTGGCTCCCCAAGCCGGATGCCGTGCTGCGGGCGTTCGAAGCGCCCCTTGATGACGTGCGAGTACTCATCGTCGGCCAAGACCCGTATCCGACGCCGGGGCACGCCGTGGGGCTCGCGTTCTCGGCCGACCGGGCGGTGCGACCGCTACCTCGGAGCCTCGCCAACATTTACACGGAACTGAATGACGACCTCGGCATCCCGCCCGCGGCGCACCCCGATTTGAGTGCGTGGCAGAGCCAAGGCGTGCTGTTGCTCAACAGGGTTTTGACGGTACAGGCGGGGGATACAGGCTCCCATCGTCGTCACGGCTGGGAAGAGATTACCGCCCACGCGATTCGGGCGCTCGCGGCGAGGCCGCAGCCACTCGTTGCCGTGTTGTGGGGCAAGGATGCGGCATCCGTCGCCCCGTTGCTGGGGGATACGCCGGTGATCGTGAGTGCTCACCCGAGCCCGCTCTCTGCCCGCCGCGGGTTCTTCGGTTCGAAGCCATTCAGTCGAGTGAACGCGGCGCTCCAGGCGCAGGGCGCTGAGCCCATCGACTGGCAAATCGACCCGTCACCTGCCCCCTAAAATAAGAGCCTCGTCACCCTCGGGGCGAGACAGTTTTCACCACTTACCTTCTTTGTCACAACACCTCGGGAGCAGCCATGGCACACCACTTCAGAGACGCCATCGCAGCGGATGATGTGGCGCTCGCCGAAATCTACGGCCACTACGTGAGCACGACCGTCGTGACCTTCGACATCGTTGAAGTCACGCCCGAGATCATGACGGCCAAGCGAGTCGCCGTGGAAGAGTCAGGGCTACCGTTCATCGTTGCGGTCGACGAAAAAGAGCGCGTGCTCGGTTACGCCGCCATGTTCCCGTGGCGCCCCAAGGCCGCCTACAAGCACACCGTCGAAGGCTCGATCTATCTGTCTCCCGCTGCCACCGGTCAGGGCGTGGGTGGCGCTCTGCTCACCGAACTGCTTGAGCGTGGACGGCAGATAGGCATCCGCGAAGTCATTGCCGTGATCTCGGATGAGGGCACCGAGGCTTCCGTGCACCTTCACCAGAAGCTGGGCTTCGAATCCATCGGGCACCTCACGCGCGTCGGTTTCAAGTTCGACCGCTGGGTCGGCACGTACCTGCTGCAGAAGTCGCTCGACGCGTAGCTCTGACACAGGTTTGGCCCTTTGTGGCGAAACGAAACGTAGCCAGTTAAGGTTAGCTGTGTACGTTTCATTTCGTAGAGGAGAGGCGATGAAAGTAGTCAGGCCGAAATCTGCTGAGAGCGCTGCGACAAACCGGAGCGGTCTCTACCGCGATGCACACGCGGGGAAGTGGGAGCGGATCGCCCGGGGTCTCTACCTCCCCGGCGGTTCGCCCGCGGCAGACTGGGACCAGATTGAAGCTTCAGTGCGGCGTCCTGAAGCTACAATTTGTCTCGTCTCCGCCCTCGCATACTATGACCTTACTGACGCCATCCCCACTGAGCTTGATGTCGCCATTCCCCGGGGCGCGCGCGCGCCGGTCGCCGACGGGGCCATCCGTTGGCACCGGTTCGACAAAGCGAGCTTCAGCATCGAACGCGACGAAATTCCAATCACGGGAAGCTCCCACACCATTGGTATCTACACACCTGAGCGCACCATTGCAGATTGTTTCCGTCTGCGAGCAATGACTGGCTATGAAATTCCTCGGGAGGCGCTCAAGGAGTGGCTTCGCCGCGGCGGTAAGCCAGCCAAGCTTGTGCAGGCTGCCGCGCAGCTGCCGCGCACCAAGACCCCAGTCCTAGCCGCTTTGGAAGCTCTCTCGTGAATGGCGATGAAGTCTTTCGACGGGTCCAAGCAGCTGCGCGCGCGAGCGCTGCTGTGGACGGTTCTCCTGCGCCCACACAGGAGTACCTAATTCGTCACTCGCTGGAGTCGTTCCTCGACCGGCTCAACCGCACCGTGCACGCACGCGACTTCGTGCTCAAAGGGGGATTGCTGCTCGGGGCGTATGGGGTTCGCCGCCCGACCAAAGATGCAGACTCAAACGCTATAGCGGCGGATGTCACTCCAGAAAATCTCAACCAGATAGTGCGCGACGTAGCAGCCGTTGATGCAGGTGACGGGGTTGAGTTTCTGCTCGATACGCTCAGCATTGCAGAAATTCGAGACGATGCTGAGTATCCCGGCGTGCGCGTTCGTGTACAGGTAGAAGTGAGTAGCTGGCGGGGAGTTGTGGCATGGGACGTATCCGCTGGCGATCCCATCGTCCCGGCTCCGCGTGAGGTCACGTTGGAGCGAATTCTCGGAGACCCCATCACGCTGGTCGGATACGCGCCGGAGTCGACTGTCGCCGAGAAAGGCGTCACGATTCTAGAGAGGGGCATTACGAGCACTCGCTGGCGGGATTACGTTGACATCGCTACGCTCAGCGGCGCCGGTCTCGACGCTGCAAAGCTCCTAGAAGCAGTGCGCGCAGTGGCCGCCTACCGGGGAGTGAGTTTGTCACCGATCGCCCCGATTCTCCAAGGATATGGTGCATTGAGCCAACCAAAGTGGGCAGCATGGCGCAAGAAGGAACGTTTAGAAGACGTCTGCGCGGAAAAATTGGACGATCAGATTGCACAAGTCGCTGCTATCCTCGACCCAATCTTCGTACAAGGTTCTGAATGATCAGGCGCTGCATTCGCTGCTGGCTGAGGCTCCTAGCTCGTGAACATGGCGATACTCCGCATAGCCATCAATGAGTCGGCGGTCAGTAGAAGCACTGTCGAGGTCACCGGCAGAAGTGGTTTGCAGTGCGACCGGCCCGCCAGCATCCCTAGGCAGGGTGGCGGTGCCGGAACTATCGGAGGTTTGTTGCACAGCCGAGAGGCCATCCCAGGTTTGGGTGGTTTTCTCTTTCAGGCACGCCTGACCAGCGTGGCACCCTCGTGGCTGCTTGCGAGGTCATTAACGCCGGATGCCCGATCCTCCGCGACGGAGAGCCGGGCATCCGGTCTGAAAGAAGTATTCGATTGTGAATGTGTCGTTTGTTCTTGACTAGGCCGCGTTGCGCGGAGTTGCGCGCCGTAGCAGCGTGAACCCGGCCACGGCGCTGATCGCGGTGAGTAGGAGGCTCCAGGCGGCGACGCCGAGCACGCCGAGGTCGACCAACGTGGCGCCCACTGCCGACCAGGAATCGGTGAAAGTCGCCAGCGCAATCAAGCCCACGAGCAGCGCCGCAACGACAATGAAGAACATCGTCACGCCGGTAGCCTTCCACCGCACCCAGACAGCGGCAATCGCTGATCCGAAGAAGAGGAAGAACAGGAACGCCACGAACTGCACGAAGATGCGTTCCGCGATGCCCGCCCCGAAGTAGACGGGCGCAAAAATGGTGACGCCCATTCCCCAGCCGCCAGTCATCGTTTCGGCGGCCGAAATAATCGTGAGCCCGGCGGTGTAGATCACGGCGAGCACCACGAATGTAAGCGCGCTTCCGAGGTAGTAGTCGCGCCGCGTGACGCCGTAGCCGAGAGCAAACGGGAACGTAATGCTGATCGCCTGGATCGCCACGACCATCATGTAGATGTAGATGAAGAAGCTCGATCCGGAGAACTGGGTACCTTCTAGTGCGCCAGCGCGGTCGGCAGGATCGATCGCCGAGTAGATCAGCCACCAGATGGTGAGCATGCCCACAAAGATCACGCCGAGAATGATCCACGGCAAGCCGAGGGTCGTCCACGGGTTGGCGAAGTGCAGCTTGGCCACACTCGTGATGCGCTTCAGGGGGCTTGCCGGATGGGCGAGAGCCGTTGTTGTGGTGGTCATGCGCTGGCCTCGAATTCCTTGGTCTCGGTGCGGGTGAGTTGGATGATGAGCTGCTGCAACGACACCGGTGACAGTTCCAGCCCGGCAGCGTGCGCGTCGCGGCGCTCGCTTTCGCTGAGCCCGGCAACGGTCACGGAGCTGAGCCCGCCGATGCCGTCGCGGTGCAAAACTTCCCGGTTGCCGATGAACGCCTCGACGGCGGTCTTCATGCCGACAACGTTGGTGGCACGATTGCGGAGAGTTTCGGCATCCTCGTTGATGAGGAGCTTGCCCTCGTCGATCACGAGAACGTGTTCGAGCAGGTTGCTGACCTCGTCAATGAGGTGAGTGGAGAGGATCACGGTGCGCGGGTGGGCGGCGTAGTCCTCCAGAAGGCGGTCATAGAAGATTTGGCGAGCCACGGCATCCAACCCCAGGTAGGGCTCATCGAAGAAGGTGAGCGGTGCGCGAGAGGCGAGGCCGACGATGACGCCGATGGAGGAAAGCTGGCCGCGCGAAAGCTTCTTGATGCGGCGATCGAGGGGGAGGCGGAAGTCGGCGATGAGGCGATCGGCGAACTCTTGGTCCCAGTTGGCGAAGAACCACGGCGCGGTCTTGAAGACGTCTTTGGGGCGGAAGTCTTCGGGGTAGCGCTGGCTCTCTTTGATGAAGCAGGTGTTCTGCAGAACCTTGGCGTTCTCGACCGGAGTTTGTCCGAACAGCGAGATGGTGCCGCTCGAGGCGAATTCTTGGCCGGTGAGCAGTTGCATGAGCGTCGTCTTGCCGGCGCCGTTGCGCCCGAGCAGGCCGTAGATTTTGTTCTCGGCGACCGTGAAGCTCACGTCGTTGACGGCGTTCACTTTGCCGAAGTGCTTGCTGAGGTTTGTTACCTCGATGGTGGAGGTCATGAGTTATTCGCCTCCTTGGCGATCATCTGGGTGAGTTGGGCGGAGTCGATGCCGAGCTTTTCTGCTTCGGCCAAGAGGGGGCGAACGTACTCGCTGCTGAAGCTGTCGCGGCGGGCACCTTTGAGTTGTTCTTGAGCGCCGGTGGCGACGAACATTCCGATTCCTCGTTTCTTGTAGAGAATTCCGGCATCGACGAGCACGTTCACGCCCTTGAGGGCGGTCGCGGGGTTGATGCGGTAGAAGGCTGCGAACTCATTGATCGAGGGAGCCTGGCCTTCTTCGGGCAGTGCGCCGGAGATGATGTCGTTCTCAATGTTCTCGGCGACCTGCGCGAAGATGGGGCGAGAGTCATCCATCTGAGCCTCCTTTCTGAGTGCGGGTGGTGATCTAGCGGTGCTGCGCTGCTGCGGCGGCTAGTTGGTTAGTTGGTGATGTAACTAACCAACCAGCATGGCGGGTCGTTGTCAACCCCCTTAGGCTGAATCCGTGTCAGAACTTCATCGCCTCACTGCCCTTGAGCAGCTCCATCTCTTGCGATCGGGCGAGCTGAAGCCCAGCGAACTCGTGGAGTGCTACCTCGATCGCATCGAACGGCTGAACCCTGAGTTGGGCGCCTTTACGGTCGTGACTCCGGATGCTGCGCGCCAGCGTGCTGCGGAGCTCGAGGCCTCTGGCTCCCGTGCCGCCGCCCTCTGGGGCCTACCCTCGGGCGAAAAAGACTTGTGGGCCCGCGCCGGAGTGCGCACCGCCTACGGATCGCGCGCCTTTGCTGACTTCGTGCCCGAGGTGTCGGATGAAATCGCCGACGTTCTCGATGCTGCCGGCGCGATCAGCCTCGGCAAAACGGCGACCCCTGAATTCGGCCTCCCCGCCTACACCGAACCGCTTTCGGATGCCCCGGCCGTGAACCCCTGGGACACCTCGCTGGGCTCCGGCGGCAGCAGCGGGGGGGCGGCAGTCGCCGTTTCTGCGGGGCTCTTGCCGTTCGCGCCCGGCTCGGACGGCGGTGGCTCGATTCGCATCCCCGCCGCCGCGACCGGACTTGTCGGCCTCAAGCCCTCGCGCGGTCGCGTGCCCGCGGGCAGCGGCTTCGGCAGCCTCGGCCAGCTTCCGGTGACCGGGCCGCTCGCTCGCACGGTGGCGGATGCTGCCTTGCTTCTTGATGGCATCGCCGGCCCTTCGCCGTTCTCGGTCGGCCCACCCTCGTGGGACGGCGGCGCCTTCCTCAACGCCGCGATCCGCGGCGAGGGCACCTTCAGCATCGGCGTCATGACAACCTCGCCGTGGGATGACACCTACGAGATCAGCGTCTCGCCCGAAGCGCAGGATGCTCTCACTCTCGCTCGCACCGCGCTCGACCAGCTCGGCCACGGCAGTGAAGACTTCGCGCTCGAACCCTCACCCGAATACGCCGAAGCCTTCACGGTGCTGTGGCAAGCAGGAGCCGCCGGAATCCCGCTCGATGGCGATCAACTGGAGCTCGTGGAACCCCTCACGAAATGGCTCATCGAAAGCGGACGTCGGATGAGCGCGCGCGACGTGGGCGTCGCCATCGCGACCCTGTCTCGGTTCGAGCGCAGCGTCATCCGCCAATTCTCGACCTACGATGCCGTGCTGACGCCGGCGATGGCGATGACCCCACGCCCGCTCGGCTGGTTTCACGCCGAGGATGCCTTCGAGAACTTTGCGAAGCAAGTGCAGTACACGCCGTGGACAAGCTTCGTCAACGTCTCAGGCCTGCCCGCGATCAGCCTCCCCGTGCACGAAACTGCGGAAGGACTGCCGATGGGCGTGCAGCTGATTGGCCGCCCCGGTCGCGAGGATGTGTTGCTCGCGATTGGTGCGCAACTCGAGCGCCGCTTTCAGTGGGGCTCGCGGCATCCGGCGGCGTTTGGGGCTTAGTCGCTCACGCGCGCGTTTTCGGTCTTACTCTCCGGGTCCATCGCTTGAGTCTGCGGGCTTGCGGCGACTAGCCATCCACGCCAGCGCAGATGCGGCCAAGAAACTTGCCGACGCTCCCAACCACCAGGCCGTACCGAGATCCTTTTCGACCACGACGTAGTCAGGCTCGTCGGATGGTGCCTCGGCGTAGAACGAGCACTCGAGCACGAGCGGCACAACCGTTACCCGCGACGTGGTCTGAACCACGTAATCCGACGAAGACATGCTCGACGGAACGTAGTCTGCGCACGCGGAGTAGCTGTTTCTATCCGACAGGCTTGCGTAAATGACGAGCGCGACCAGCCACATGATTCCCAATATTGCCAACGAAATCGCCGCCGATTTCAGCACTCGTGATCGCTGATCGAGTGGGGTTTCACGACTGTTGGTCATACTCGATCATTGCAGAACGAAATAAATACTTAGGTTTCTCAGAGCCGCGCGTCGTGCTGTCGCGGCGGCCGTGAAGTTGCGGTTTGGAGTCCGCCGATAGGGCTTCGTGATTGGGGTGGCGGAAGCCGTCCCTCGAGTCATGTTTTTGACACTTCAATCACTCACTCCATGAGCCGCTAACTCTTCGTTCTTTTCTTTCGGCATTGTGATGCCTGTCTGGGGCGAGAATCGTGCGCGTCTGTTTCCTCCGAGCGGAATGGCTTTCGCGGCATATTCTTCTTCACTGCGCTCAGTCCGGTATTCCACCTTCCATTGCGCTCTTCCCGGCACCCGCTACTTGATTCACTCGCCAGACAGGCAAAACAAATGGTGGCAGAGAGAGAAGAGTCAGAGATGGGAACCCTACAGATGGACAGCAGCGAACGTCGGATCGTGGCCGTGGACAACGCAGTGCGAGCAGTCGAGGCGTACCTGCCATTCGCCGCGACGCTCGAGGCAGAGATGGGCGGAAGATTCGCCCTCCAAATCGACCTCGGCACCCGCGGAAACGTAGCCCCCCCCGCGACACCGTCTCCATCGACCCCGAAGACGACGACCTCCAGTAGTGCTTCGACATCGCCGGTGGTACCACCACAATCGCGTCAGGACTTCACCTCGACGCTCGATCCGTAGAAGTCGCGCGCTGGATCACCGAGCAAGCACGACGCGCTGACTCGCCCGCGATCAGCCACATCGCCCGCTAAGTAACTGCCGAAAGGAACCCAATGGACACGTTAGAAAAATTCGGACCCGAGCCCGTCAGCCCCGAGCAAGAGAACCTGCAAAAAGCGATCGACACGTTCGAGCGCGAGATCCACGCACACCACGGCGACATCCACGCGGCAGCACTCGAGGTATTCCGCATGATGACCAGGAACTAAAGGATCTAGAAAGGTAGTCCGATGTCAGTAGCTATGGACGAGAATGGGCACACCCACCCCGAAAATGAGAGGAATTTAGCCAGTGTTTTCTATTGATTTACGCTCGATGTTTCGGGGGAATTTGGCCAGCGAAGCGTGGACAGCGATAGGTAGTTTCTTCGCGTTTTTGTATTTTTGCGGCTTGTTCTCCGACAGCACCGCATATGAAGTTTTCTTGCGGCTTGTGACGTGGCTGGGCTTGCCCGGTTGGGCGAATGACGCTCTCGTCGACGCTAAAAACTGGTTGGTACAGAGGGAGGACTTTCTATCTTTCATCGTTACGGTCGTAGTGTGCGTCGCAGCCCTCGTGCTGGTTTTTGGCCCGCAACAGTTGGATGTGGTTTTGGAGCGACCGGTGACGCCGACGCTGGCCATTGCCCTCGTCTTGGTGCAAATCGTCGGGCTCCACTGGGCACTCTTCTGGATTACGCTGGTCATTGCCCTCGGCCTTGCAATTAAGTTCATTGTTGACCATGGGTTTGAAGTCATTCTGATGCATCTATTCTCCGCATTGATAAATCTCGTAATTTTGCCTTTCTATCTATTCATCTGGTTCGCCAGCATCTTCTTAAAGGGGAAGCCCGCACGGGAACGTTATTCGCAGGACTTCCGATAGTGGTCGTGTGACCGTTGATGAAAGATAGAACCGCGTGCCGTAAGCCGATCCGTGAACGGGACTCGTGCGACGGGCTACTTTCCTCAGGGATCATCTGGCTTCCGCTGTGACTTCCGACGCTTCGTGACGGCGTTCTGTGATCGCTGTTTGCACATCGACCTGGTGGTTGCGGCAACTACCGGCGAGTAGTCAGCGTCTTGTGTCGGATGGGTTGCGAGGCGTCTCATCGGCTCGGGCTCAGGACCCTCGTATGACGATTTGTAGCGCGCTC
Organism: Salinibacterium sp. 10G20-15; assembly: GCF_057365065.1. NCBI lineage: Bacteria > Bacillati > Actinomycetota > Actinomycetes > Micrococcales > Microbacteriaceae > Salinibacterium > Salinibacterium sp. 10G20-15. Next base: position 210,511 of record NZ_CP195118.1, on the reverse strand, counting down.
TAGCAAATTATTGCGCCAGGTCGGTTTCCATTTTCGTTCTAGACAAGCGAGTTGGGAGACAACCTTCATCAGCCTCCGCAGCAAGGGTCGGATTATTTACTCGAAGGGTGTTCGCTCTCTCGGGGACATCTCCGACAGCTCCACCAGGTCTTGGCCAAAGACCTGACACAACGATGTGGCTGATCCACCGCTCAGCGCCGACGCGAGTTTCCCTCGAACAAAGCTTTGTGTCACACTTCAGTAACCTGAGAGGCGGACGAAGTGTCAGAACTGAAGACAGCGCTGTTCGATAGTGACGAGGTCACTTCTCTCATTATTAGGCTGCAAGAAAGCACAAGGGCGCGCCCCGCAAAGGATAGCGATACTTATGTCGCCGTTGCGGGCGCCGAGGTTGCGTCAGCCGACTATCACCATTTTGTTTTTGGTCAGCGCGGTGCGGGTAAATCCAGCCTTCTGAGACACCTTGAGCAGGACGCGCTGGCTCAAGGCCGCTTATGCGTTTGGGTTGATCAAGAGATCTTCTCTAATCTCCAGTATCCAGACGTTCTAGTAAGCGCCGTTGTGCTCGTTCTCGAAGCGGCGTTGGCCACTGTGACTGAGAAGCACAACGCATACTCTTCGAGCAGGTCATTGTTCCAGAAACTTCTAAGACGCGATGGGACGACTGGACAGCTGCGTCACCACCTGGCTGAAATGACAGCAGAACTGCAACGCTTGAAGTTTGCGCCGATTGATCGCAAGATCGAGTGGACGCAGACTGATTCGAAAACAAAGCAGCGTGGAGGTCGAGTGGCAGCAAGCCTTCCGCATTTAGACCTGAGTGCCTCTGCCGAATCCTCCAAAACTACAGGGCAGCAATCCAAGGAGGTGGTGGAAGGGACAAAAGATCAATATCTCGAACGCGCGCTAGTCGACTTGCGCCGCACGTTGCTCGAAGTGTCCGAGCTCCTCGGTGGAGGCATCATATTCATCGATGACTTGTATCAAATCCGCAGAGCGGATCAGGCCCTCGTCATCGGGTACATGCATCGCTTGGTGAAGGACACGAACATCTGGCTCAAGATTGGAAGCATTCGCTATTCAACGGAGCCTTTCGTTGACGGGGATCCCCCTCGCGGAATGCAGTCAGGCCACGACGCCCACGAGATTGCTCTGGATCGTGGGATGCGACATTTTGAATCGACCAGTAAGTTCCTAGAGAAGATCCTCCAGAATTTATGCGAGTCGAGCGACGTGAATCTGACAGAGCTTTTCACGCCGGACGCACGCAAACGTTTAGTCCTCGCAGCGGGAGGAGTCGCCCGAGATTATCTGCGAATCGCTTCAGCTGCGATCCTCGAAGCGCGGAACCGCGGTGTCTCAGAAAAGACTGGTTCGCATCGAGTGAGCGTCGAAGACGTAAATAAGGGAGCTGGCACCCTTGCGCCCTCCAAACGCAAAGATTTGCAGCGAGACGAACCCGCCGAAGCCGACGAGCTCGGTAATCTGGTGCAGAAAATCACGGAATTCTGTCGGGCAAAGAAGAGCGCGTACTTCCTAGTCGCAGCGGACGATCTTGTGCTATCTAGACAAGTCGACAAGCTTCAGCACCTCCGATTCGCCCACATATTAGTCGAGAGCGAAACGATTCCGGATCAAGGCTCGAGACGCTTCAACGTTTGGCTTCTCGACGTTGCGGAACTCAGCGCTCAGCGCGCAACGGTTGGAATGGACTTTCTTGGCTGGGAGACGCGATCCAAACGTCGCAACCGAGGATTGATCTTCGAGCCATAACCCACCACCCGACACTCGTCTCGTATCTCTATGGATGCGGAGCGTCTCATCCCGCGGCGGAAACGGGGATTGGCGGATAGCGCACTTCTTCGGCGCTGCGGCACACGGCGAGTCTCGCAACTATGTAGCGAAACCTGACGCTTGAATCTGAGTGCTATAGGTCGGTTGCGAGACACTCTAAGTAACCTCGTGGTGAGGCTGCTTCGGCATCTCGTGTGCCGTAAGCGATCCTTGAACGGCACCGCGAATGCGATCCGGCGAGTGAGTATGCGATGTCTTCGATGGCATCCTCACAGATAGAGAATCCGGCGCTTACGGCAGCTCTTGCCGTGTCCCGTTAGACGTTCCGTAGACGGGATCATTCCTGCCCGAGATCAGACCTAGGGTCCTAGCGTTCCTTAGTCCTTTAGGAATCCCGTAAGGCGTGTCCGGAACGAAATCTCGCAAGGGTTCCCTAAACGGGACCTGGCTAAAGGTATTCGTAAATCGTTTGACGGCTAACGCCGAACTCGCGGGCGAGTGCTGCTTTCGCTTCGCCGGCGGCCGCACGCCTCGCGACTTCCGCTGCCTGTTCGTCATTGAGTGCTTTGCCGCGGCCTTTGTAGACGCCGGCCTTTTTGGCCAGGGCAATCCCTTCGCGCTGCCGTTCACGAATGAGAGCCCGCTCGAATTCAGCGAACGCCCCCATCACGGAGAGCAGAAAGGTCGCCATCGCGGTGTCGTCTCCGGTGAAGGTCAGGTTTTCTTTCACGAACCGAACCTGCACCTTCTTGTCGGTCAGCTGCCGAACGATCGCTCGGAGGTCGTCGAGGTTGCGCGCCAAACGATCCATCGAGTGGACCAATACAGTGTCACCGTCTCGAGCAAAGTCGATGAGCTTTGCCAGCTCCGGGCGGTTCTGATCTTTGCCGGATGCTTTGTCCGTGAAGACGCGGTCGAGAATCTCGCCGTCTAGTTGCCGGGTGGAGTTCTGGTCCAAGGTGCTGACTCTGATATATCCGAATGTTTGAGTCACTTTTCCCCGCCTCGATGGTGTCAAGGGAACTCTAAGACCATGTTGGCAGTGTGTCAAGAAAAGGCGTTGGATACCTCAAGTTGACACGTAGTTGCTGGGGGAGTGGCGGCTCACCTTGACGTCTGTTTAGGGTGTACCTCATATCTACATCGTGCTGGTCGAGATCCCTAGCGGCTGGGCGGGATGCGGAGAAGGATATGAGCTATAGATAGGGACGTGAGGGGTTGTGCCCCTCACGTCCCCGTCCGCAAATTTGTCCGAGTCGCTGGGTACTGCTCGACCTGTGTAGCGATTAGCTGGCGTCTGTCCGTTTGGTAGACACAGGCGAGGAGTTGCCCAGCTGCTTCCTCTCGCAGGACCTACCCGGTGGTGACGGCGAATCCTGTCGCGGTGCCGTTCTTGTAGAGGTTCGCGGTCATTGACACTCCATAAGAGCCGGTGCCAACGCCAACGGTCCATCCGAATCGCATGTACCGGACGGCAGTGCTTCCGGATTCTGTACAGGCAAAATTCGTCAGAGAGACAGTGGAGTAATTAATAAAGCAATCTTGTGATCCGGTGTACCCCAAGTATGTTGTTTTTACCCAAACTTTCGACCCGTTGTAGTAAAAGCGACCATTCTGCGTGACTGTATAGAGGCCGCCCGTAGTAAATTGATTGTATTTCTTGGATTGGACGCTGCCCGCGGCCGCAGCTGCTAATAGTTCAGCCTTCTGGGACGAGGTGAGACTCGGATCAGCTTTGATCATCGCAGTCGTCGCGACCTCCTCTGGGCCAAGCACGAGCACGCTCTGGTCCAAAGCACAGTCATTGCTGGCGGAGGTAGCACGAACAGCCGTTCCGATCATTGCCATTTCTTTGATTGAGCTCGCCTGTTTGACTGTGGAAACCTGAGTGTCTGAGCATTCTGTTGTCCGCTGAGCGAGAGACGCACTGCTCGCTTGCGCGGGCGCGACGCCAATGACGGCGAGAATTCCGACCGCCCCCGTTGCCAATATGGTTTTCAAATACTTATTCATTGAACTACTCCTCTTTGGTTTGTAGACAATTGTTGCAATCGATGAAGATTGCTTAACTTTCATTCCTTGGGAGCAAATCACTATTTGAGGATTTTTTCAAGTAAAGTGTCTTTACCGTGGAATATCTTGGCAGGCATCGCCTCCATAACTTCTAGAAGGAGAGATCATGTCGAACAATCAGTTGAAGTCAATTCACTCGAGTTTGAGTCCAGATTTTTTGGGTTATATCGCAATAGCTCTGTCTCTCTTCTTGCCACCGCTTGCGATCTTTGTGGCAGTCGAAGCTCGACTCCGTGCGCGCGCAACCGGCGCGCGGTCTTGGCCCGCAGATTTGGGTTACTTCTTGAGCATTTTCTTAACCGTTTTGTTGACTCTGTTTGTCGTTGTTGGGTTTTTGGCATCTGTTGTCATGCCTCTGTTGGGCAGTATCTGATCAGCTCGCCACAAAGCCGAGAAGAACAGCGCATCGTTTGTGGAACCCCTGATGATCGCACTTCTACCCGACCTCAAGCGGCTGAGCTGATCGGCAAAGGAGGGGTCGATCCACTTTGCTCTCTGTGTCAGCGATCGCGCGCTTAGCTGCTGATGACAACATGAACTACTTGTCCCGAAATTCGAGAACCAATTTTGGAACGCTCGGGTCAGTCGGAGGCTTCGAGGTGAAGGGCGAGAGTGACCCTGGAGTGGGGCAAGTGCCGTACCTCGCGGTGCGTCTTGATGGTGTTCCGCGGTCGAGTTTGAAGGTGTCTCGAAGTGAGCTTTTGGGAGGTGGTTTAGGGCTCGTCGGTCAGCTCGAAAATCGAGCAAGAAGACGTCACTCTCAAATCTGAGATTCTCGAAGCTGACTTTCACCTCAGGTCGCCTTTCGCGCACTTGGAAGCGTTGGCTGAAGCTCGCCAGCGGCAGTGTTCGGTGAAATGATGCGCTCTCCGCTCAGCAGGCGGAGAAGGATGCGGAGAAGCGCGCCGAGCCTGCCCCGACTGTTCGGCGTTCCGGGCCGGGCCCTGAGGTTCCGGGTAAGCGGGCTCAACAGCCCACCGCAGCATCGACCCACGAGGTCGGCTGGTAACTGCCGCCCTGTGCACTTCGTTCGTGGCTTTGCCAAAATTGCGTCGGCAAAGCCACTTTCGTTAGCGCGGGCAGGTGTGCCCGACTTCCCCTCATTGCTGCTCTGCTGTTATTCGGTGAGCTTGCTCGTGGATGTCCGCTGCGTTGGTTAGTGGTCGCTGTCAGCGGGCGCGATAGCGCCTAGCTGACTAAAGCCTCTTCTGCTCCGACGAAGAAACGACGTGGGAGCAGAAGAGAAAAGGACGTGCAGAATGCACGATGACACATGCACTCTACGAAGTGAGGAGTGATCGAGGCAAATGACGATTAGGAACCAAAGATAAGGCGGTACTCGTGGTTGCGGGGAGTGGTGGCAGGCCTATGCGTCTGTTTAGGGTGTATCTAAGTAGATAGGTTTTGCCTGTCTATATGAGTTCAACGCACCTTGGTCAATCTCGGTCGCTCACGATCTAGAGCTGCCCGAATGAAGGACAAGAGGCAGCGCGATGTTTCGATGCGCACTGCTGCAGCAGAGAGAGCGGTCGATACCTCCGGGATGCTTTAACGATGACCGTTGCCGGCCGATTGTTTGACAGCCGCGCTCCATGAGCGGCCTCGAATTCGCTGCTTGGAGTCCGCCGAGAGCGCTTCGTTATTTAGGTAAGGCATGCCTATACTGGGATCAATGTTTCCCGAACTCTTCACCCCGCAGATCGCCTGGAATCCCCAGTCGGCTGATCGCGTGCTGCTCGCGGGAGACGAGACCTCGATCGACGCAATCTCGATGATTCTTGCGACATTGCCGGCCCGCTCACGCGGCCAAGTGTTCATCGAGGTTGACTCGGCTGACGACATCCAGCCGCTATCGGCTCCCGGTCGATTCAGCGTGTGCTGGTTACTGCGCGAACGCGGCCAAAACGTTGCCCGTTCGGTCGACGCATGGCTCAGCGAAATGCTGCCGGTGAGCGCATTCGGCGAGAGCACCGTTTACGCGTGGGTTGCGCATCAGGGCCCGGCGCGCCTGCTCGGCTCCAACTAGCTCGCGCCCAGCATCCGCCTGCTAATTCTTCGGGCTGCCTTTCGCCGTACGCGTTGATTTCGCGCGCACATAGCCACCCAACTCCAGCCCCGCCTCCACCTCAAAGCGGTTCGTCAGCGGGTTCTGCCCCGCCAGCAGATACAGCGGGATAAACCACAGCCCGTACTTGCGCCACTGCTCGCGGTGCACTGCCTCATGCGCCAACACGTTATCGCTCGCGTTGTCGCAGGTCAGATACACGGCGCCAATCGTGGTGCCGCCACGACCAAAGGCCCAGCGAGGCACGTGCTCGGCAACGATAACGCCGCCCCGAGAACGCACCCGCAGTCCGCTCAACACGCCACCCCACAGCAGGCCGGATGCCGAAGCAATCCAGTAACCGGGTCGCGTAACGACGGGGTGCAGCAGCACTCGCTGAGCACGCGGACTGTGTTCGGCGCGCGCCAGAGCGTGCCCGAACCGCGTGCCCAGCGTTAGTGCTCGGCTCACGGACGCCCGATCGTTTCGAGCAGTCGCAGCCAGACCTCACTGATCGTGGGGTACGAGGGAACCGCGTGCCACAGGCGCGCGATGGGAACCTCGCCCACGATGGCGATGGTGGCCGAGTGCAGCAGCTCCGCAACATCCTGACCCACAAAGGTCGCGCCGATAATGACCTGACGTTCGCGATCGATCACGAGTCGCGCCTGGCCTTCGTAGCCGTCAGCCTGCAGGCTCGCGCCAGCAACCCAGCCAATGTTGTAGTCGACGACCTGAGCGTCAATGCCCTGCTTCTCGGCGTCGTGAGACATGACACCCACCGAAGCGACTTCGGGGTCGCTAAACGTAACTTGCGGAACAGCGCCGTGGTCGGCTGTCGCAACATGCGCACCCCACGGGGCGTCATCCACAGGTTTGCCGTTGGCGCGCGCGGCAATCACGTCACCGGCAGCACGGGCTTGGTACTTGCCCTGATGAGTGAGCAGCGCGCGGTGGTTGACATCGCCCACGGCGTAGAGCCAGTCGGTGTCGGGCACGAGCATGGTGTCATCCACCCGGATCCAGTCGCCCGGAGTGAGACCCACGGTCTCGAGCCCAATGTCGTTCGTGCGAGCGGCGCGACCGGTAGCAATCAAAATTTCGGATGCCGTGAAGCTGCCTTCCGGAGTCTCAATTACGACGCCGTCAGCGGTGCGTTCCACGTTCGTAGGGGAGGCCGCGACGATGGTGACGCCGCGCTCCTTGAGCGCCTTCTCCACCATCTCGCCGGCGAAGTCTTCTTGCCCGTGGAGGAGTCCGCTGCGGGCAAACAGAGTGACTTCGGAGCCGAGGTCGCGGTAGGCCGTGGCCATCTCGACGCCCACAACGCCGCCGCCGATGATGGCGAATGATTCGGGAACAACTTTCACCGAGGTCGCTTCACGCGGGGTCCACGGCTTCGCGTCGATCAAGCCGGGAATGTTGGGGAGCTTCGGATCGGAGCCGGTCGCGACGACGACGGCATGATTCGCCGTGAGGGTCGTGACAGTTCCGTCGTCAGCTGTAACGGTGACCTTCTTCTCTCCGTCGAGGCGAGCGTGACCACGCTCGAGCCCGATTCCCGCTTTCTTCACCCACTTCACCTGACCAGCGTCATCCCAATTGCTGGTGAAGCTGTTGCGGCGGGCGAGGAGCGCTTCAACGTTGATGCCACCGGTGACGGCTTCGGCGGCGCCCGGTAGCTTCTCGACAGCACGAAGAGCGAGACCGCTGCGGATAAGAGCCTTCGACGGCATGCACGCCCAGTACGAGCACTCACCACCCACGAGTTCGCTCTCGACAAGCACCACGCTCAGCCCGCCCTGAACAGCGCGATCTGCCACGTTCTCACCGACCGCTCCGGCTCCGATGACAATGACGTCCCAGTTGTTCTCGGTCATGAGTGAACTCCTTCGCGTTGGTGGTGCGGATGCTGCTTCTGCTACCTGCCGATGAACTCAGCGGTGGTGCGCGTCATAAACGCTTCCATGCCAATTCTGGCATCTTTGCTCTGAGCAACGGCTACGAGGGCGGGCTGAAGGCCAGCCTCGGCGGCGGCATCGCCCTCGCGAGTCGCGAGGTTGGCGTTAGCGAGCGCTGCCTGCACTGCTAGGGGAGCCTGGGCCGCAACGCGGTGAGCCAGCTCAAGGCCACGCGCATATTGCTCGCCGTGGGGCACAACTTCTTGCACCATCCCGATGCGGTGAGCTTCGGCGGCATCGAAGCTGTCGCCGGTGAGAATCCAGCGCATCGCGTTCGACCAGCCCACCTGGCGGGGGAAGCGAATGGTGGCCCCGCCGAAGGGCAGGATGCCGCGCGATACCTCAACCTGACCGAAGACGGTCGAGTCCGCAGCGACAGCGATGTCGCTTGCGAGCAGCAGCTCGATGCCGAGCGTGAGGCAGGTGCCCTGCACCGCAATCACGACGGGCTTCGAGAGCTTTTCGCCCGAAACTTGCCAGGGGTTGATGCCGCCCTCGGGAACCATGTCGAGCCCGTCCGCGCCGATACGGGGGCCGATGTCAGCGAGGTCGAGGCCACCCGTGAAGTGGTCGCCGTGGGCAAAAACGAAGCCGGCACGCAGCTCGGGATCGCGCTCAAGCTCGCCATACGCAAGTGCAAGCTGCTGCAACATGTCCATGTCGGCGGCGTTGCGCTTATCGGTGCGGTTGAGGCCGATGAGCAAGACGTGGCCGTCTCGCTCCACAGTGATCTTGGGGGTGCTCGAGTTGGAGTCAGTCATAGCCCCAGACTACGACTGCGCGGCGGCCATCGGTCGGGATGCTGGCGATAAGCTCATACCCACACCAACTTTTCGGAGGCTCCTGTGTTGCGATCCGCAATTCTCGTTTGTGCTGTTGCGACGGCGGCCCTTCTCGGCGGCTGCAGCAGCGAACCGCCTGTTGAGGTTTCCGCGAGCTCCATCGCCGCGACGGCCGCCTCGGCGCTCGAACAAGCCACGGGAGAATCACCCGAAATGGACTGCGGCGACGAGACCGTGGAGCTCAAGAACAACACCACGCTCGACTGCGTTCTTACCGACACGACCCTCAACGAAGAGTTCGACAGCGAAGTGACGATCACGGATGTCGACGGGGCGAGCTACTCGGTTTCGGTCGACGTCGCTGAAGAACCGCGCGAATAGCGACCGGCGCTGTTCAGAGCGCCCAGCAATCTCAGAATCGTGGGGGAGTCATCCACTGCGCTCGTCATCGAGGCGGGAGCAAATTCGGTGATGCCAGCGCCCGCAAGTGCATACTTGCCGACCACGGCACGAATCGCTTCGACGAGCACGGCGGCTTCGATGCCGAAGGGCACGGGGGAGCCGAGCCCCGCAAAATCAGCGGGATCGAGCACGTCGAGATCGATGTGAAGATACACGGAGTCGGCGCCCGTCGCCGCGATGGCATCGAGCAGCGTCTCCGCCGAAAAATCGGTGGGGCCGAGCATCCGGATGTCGGACTGCCCGATGTAGTCATCTTCAGCGGTATCGATCGAGCGCACGCCCGCGAGGATCACCCGATCGGCGCGAACCGGATGCGCGGGCACAAGCTCAGAAGGCCCATCGCCCAGGAGCGTGCGCAGCACCATTCCGGTGAACGCGCCCGAGGGACTCGTCGTGGCCGTATGCAGATCGGGATGCGCATCGAGCCACACCACGGCGGGCTCGCTCGCACTTACATGCTCGATCGCCGCGAGCTCGACGCCGCAATCGCCACCGATGGTGACATGCGTGTCGACACCAGCTTCGGTGCCCTCGGCGAGAGTGTGGCGTAGCCGGTCGCGCACGAGCAACAGCGAACTGTAGCGGTGCACGCCCGTGCCCTGGTGATCGCCCGCTTCGAGGGGAATGTCGACGGTGCGAGTCGATGCTGAGGGAAGATCTCCCCGAATCGACTCGGCACCCTCCACAAGTTGCATGGCGCGGGACGAACCCGAACCCTGCCACTGCGGAACGACAACGTAGTTAATTGTCATCCGTTGAACTTTCGAGTCGTCGAACTACTCGCCTGCGGTGAGGGCCTGAGCGCCGCCGGCTTTGAGAGCCGCGAGACGGGCCTCAACTTCGGTCTGCTTGCCGAGGTCTTCGAGGCCTTCGAACTGAGCGTCGAGGCTGGATGCTGCGAGCTCCTGCTGCCCCAGAACCTTGGCCTCTTCACGGCGAATCTTGTCTTCGAAGCGGCCGAGGTCGCTCGTCGGGTCAAGAAGATCGATCGACTTGAGCGCGTCGTGAACCTGCGACTGAGCTTCAACCGTCTTGGAGCGAGCAACAAGCTCGTCACGCTTGGCGGTGAGTTCGCTCAGCTTGGCGCGCATGCCGTCGAGGCCGCTCTTGAGCTGGTCAACAACCTGAGTCTGCGACGCAATGGTCGGCTCAGCGGTGCGAGCTTCGTTTTCGGAAGAAACTTGGCGACCTATGGCGATCTTGGCGAGGTTGTCGAACTTGTCGGCATCCACACTGTTGCCACCGGCACGCAGTTCGTCAGCCTTAGCGCTGGCCGCGAGAGCCTTACGGCCCCAGTCAGCAGCAGCGTTCATGTCTTCAGCGTGGTCCTGCTCCATGAGGCGCAGGTTGCCGATGGTCTGAGCTACAGCGCTCTCCGCATCCGCAATGGAGTTGGTGTAGTCGCGCACGAGCTGGTCGAGCATCAACTGAGGGTCCTCGGCCGAGTCGAGGAGCGAGTTGATGTTCGCCTTCAGTAGTTGTGAGATTCGTCCGAGAATTGACTGCTTTGCCATGCGACGTGCCTTTCGTGAGTTTTCTGAAGGAAACCGTAATTAGAATCTACCGCCGCGGCTGCGGCCACCACCACTGCGGCGAGACGATCCGCCCGAGCTGCGGCCGCCTGAACGTGAACCGCCGCGCGATCCTGAACTGCCCGAGCGCGAACCGCCGCCCCAGGAGTAGCCCGACGAGGGGCGCGACGAGCGGGAGCCGAGACTGCCACCGATGAGCCCACCGATGATGCCGCCGAGCACATCTCCACCACCCGAATTCGAGCCACCGAGCAATCCGCCAACGCCAGCAGTTGAGCCGCCGGAGAATTGGGAGACCTCGCGCTGAGCGATGTCGTACGCACTTGCCGCCAATTGGTCAGCCGTGCGGGCGTGCGTCAAAGCGGTCACGGGGTCGGATGCCTGCAGCGCGAGCGCCTGCTTGAACTGACGATCCGCTTCGGCGATCTTGGTTCGCGCCGAAGAGCCAACGCCACCGCGACGTGTCGTGATGAACTGCGCCGTCGTGGTGATGCGCGACTGCGCTGCCGCCAGCGCCGCCGACAACTGGGTCGCTGCCTGAGCAATTGCTGCCTGCTGATCGCGCACGCCCACAAAGACCGTTTCGAGAGCAGCGTTGGCATCACCGAGTGCGCTCAATCTCGCGACAGGATCGGCGGTCGCCGACTGGGCGGCAGCCAACGCGGCTTCCGCACTCGCGATCGAGGGTTGCAGGGCTGCTGCCGTGTTGTCCGCGGGAAGCGCGCGGGCCGCAGCGATGTCGTTCGTGGTGTCCGTGATGGCGGCGGCAAGCTTCTGCTCTGCCGCCTGCAGCTCTGCGGTCAACGAATCGACGGCATCCATCAGCTGGATGGCCTGGCCGAGTTCCGCTTGAGCGGCGCGCACAGCGACAGCAGCTTCACTCGGTTTCTGCGCTTCGATGGAGGCTTGCGCCGCGGTTGAGGTGCTCACTGCCGAGTTCAGCAATGCCTGAGCGCGCGTGCCATTGTCGGCCACGGCCTCAATCGCCGCGGGCGCGTAGTGCGCGGTGAGCGCTGCGAGGGCTGCCTCGGTGGCGGGGAGTCGCTGCGCCGCGGCCGCGATCGCGGTGGAGGTCTCAGCGAGTACCGCGGGGGCGTTTGTCTCAAGCTGGCGAAGCTCCTCAAACGCCTCAGCCTGCTCATCGAGAAGGTCGTCGGCGTGCTCGCACAGCTCGATGCTCTCGATCGTCATGGCACGCTTCTGTTCGGCCGTTTCAGGCTCGCTGTCATCGAGTTGCTGGCGGATGCGGAACGCCTTCGCCACCGCGGCATTCGCTTCGTCGAGCGACTTCTGGAACTCGGCTGTCGCGGCCGAACCGAACTGTGCTTCGGCAAACCCAAGCTCTTGCTCGCTGGTCTTGACCGCATCGTCCAGATCAACCAGAGCGCTACCGGCCCGGCGATCGAGCTCTTCTTGCGAAACCTCAGCGGTGGGAGCAGCGCTGCGGTCACCTTTGCCGCCACGACGCACACGGTAAATCACGTAGGCGCCGGCGCCAACCACCGCGACACCGCCCACAATCGGTAGAATCGGGATGCCGCCGTTCGATGCTTCGGACGTCACGGCGGTCGAACCCTCACCCGCGAGCGAGTTGGCACCTGCGATGGCAGCTTGCTCCCAGTTGTCGTTGCGGAGCTCTGCCTCGATCGCACTCTCGGCCGCATCCAGTTGGTCGGAGGTCACGGGGGCATCGAGCGCAACCGAGAGGGCGTACTGGCGCTGCGAAACGGCAACGGCAAGCAGCAGATCGTTGTCGCCCAGCCCGTTGTTGTCGGCGGTGGTGTCTGCCCAGTCAACCGGGTCGCTGGGGTTGGTGAACTCGTCAACGTAAACAACGAAGAGTTGGATGCCCTGGCTCTCGTAGAGCGAATCCAGAGCACCATCGATCGCACTCGAATCGCCGTCGAGCACGCCCACCGAGTCGACAACGTAGCCGCCGTCGAGGCTCACGGGATCATTGGCGAGAGCCGGCCCCGCGGTGAGCAGGCTGAGTAGAGCGGCAAGCGCCAGAGTGGTGCCCAGTCGAGCTTTCACGGGTGCTCCTTCGTCGACGACAGTGACACGGGGAGTCTAGCGAAGGCGACTGCGGCTATTGCAGTGTGATTGCTGATTTTGCGCTGCGAACTTCGGCAGCGGCGCCGTCGGCGGGGTCCTCGGGCACAAAGGCGAGCGTCGCATTCACGGCGTAGGTGCCGGGCTCCACCATCCCACCGGTGTCAATCATGGTGCAGTCGAAAACATCGATGGCGACATCAAAAGCGATGCTCTGGCCAGGCTGCAGATTGACGGGCATGACCGAGAGAATCTGCACATCCGGGCTGTGCGAAATCACGATTGAGTCGCGCAGCAGGTTTAGATCGGGCACGTTCGCCGTCGAGCCGGTCACCGGCTCATCAGACGTATTGGTCAGGCGCGCTGTGCCATAGGCGCTGCCGGAAGCCACCACTTCGGCGGGCAACTCTAGTTCGAGCGAGAGCCCGAACGGCGTTGTTTCATCGGTGCGGATGCTCGTGCCACACGCCGCGGTGATCGGGCTCGTGTCGGGAGCCACCTGTGCTTCGTCCGACGCGGCGGCGTCGCTCTCGCTGCCGGTGTCGAATGACTCGTCAGCGACGACCCCTGCCGTCGTGCTGATGGGGTCCGCCTGCCGAAACGTGCTGATGCCGGCGAAGACGAGCGACGTTGCCGCGAGCAGACCCACCGTTCCTACCGCGAACTGGCGGGGGCGACGACGGCGCTTGCTTCGCGAAATTACGGCGGCGGTGTCGATACCTATCGCGGGCAACTCTGTGCCAGAGAACTGGGTGCGCAGTTCGTTCTCATCAACCACGGTGGCCTCCCAGCTCGTGTGCGTCGGCGCGATCTAGGCTCACGGCCATGCGGGCGAGTCCGTCACTCAAGTAGCGTTTCACGGCGCCCGAGCTGATATCTAGGGTCGCGGCAATGTCATCCACTTTGAGGTCTTCGTAATACCGCAGCACCACGCAAGCGCGTTCGCGCGGGCGAAGCTTCATCAGCTGGGACTGAAGGTCTAAGCGAGCCTCGGTGTCAGCATCCGCCGATTCATGGATGTCGGGCTCCGCCGTCAGGTGGGCGATCTTGCGCCAGCGGCTGATCTTTCGACCGCGGTCAAGGTACGTGTTCAGAATCGCTCGACGCACGTAAGCCTCGGCGCTGGCGATGCCGAAGCCGTTGCGCAGACGACCGAAGGTTTTCACGAGGGCATCGTGCACAAGGTCGGAGGCGTCGTCGCGGTTTCCCGAAATCAGGTACGCGTACCGCGTCAATGCCTCACCGCGCTCGGCGACGAGTTGTGCGGCTACGTCTTCCCAGCGGGCAGGGGTGTTTTTGGTCTCAGTCACTGAGCCCCTCCTCGCCGTCGTCTCTATTGTGGCCGAGGAATGGCCAATAGTTAGCGCAATTGTGGTCACACTAATAAAGACGAACGGCGAGGGGGTTTCGTTGGTTAGCTTGTGAGGCGTGCTTTCAACTGCTCAAGCTGGCGTGTAACGGCAGCGGGAACGCGACCATCGAAGGTTGCAAAAAATTCTTTGGTGGATGCCGCTTCGGCGAGCCATGACTCCGTATCGATAGCAAAAAGCTGTTCCATGACGTTGTCGTCAAGGTCGAGGCCGTCGATATTGAGGTCGCCTTCGCGGGGGAGCAGCCCGAGGGCACTCTCCTGTGCAGCAACTTGACCGTCGACGCGTTCGAGAATCCACTCGAGCACGCGAGAGTTCTCGCCGAAGCCTGGCCAGAGGAACGAGCCATCCGCACCCTTACGGAACCAGTTGACTTGGAAAATGCGCGGCACCGTGCCTGAACTGCGGAGGTTCTGACCGACCGAGAGCCAGTGGGCCCAGTGGTCTGCCATGTTGTATCCACAGAACGGCATCATGGCAAACGGGTCTCGCCGTAGTTCGCCAATGGTGCCTTCGGCGGCCGCCGTCCGCTCAGATGAGATAGTGGCGCCCAGGTAGACGCCATGCTCCCAATCTCGTGCCTCCACCACTAGCGGCACGTTGGTCGCGCGGCGACCGCCGAAGATTATGGCGTCAATAACGACGCCCTGTGGCGATTCCCACTCATCTGCGATGGTGGGGCATTGTGCTGCTGCCACAGTAAAACGTGAGTTCGGGTGTGACGACGGGGTGCCCGATTCGGGCGTCCAGTCGTTCCCCTGCCAATCGATCAAGTGCTCAGGCACCTCATCGGTCATGCCTTCCCACCACACGTCGCCGTTGTCTTTCAGCGCCACGTTGGTGAAGACGGTGTTGCCCCAGATGGTGTCCATCGCGGTCTCGTTGGTGGCGATTCCCGTTCCCGGAGCCACACCAAAGAAGCCAGCTTCGGGGTTGATGGCGCGAAGGCGGCCGTCAGCTCCCTTGCCGAGCCATGCGATGTCGTCACCGATCGTCTCGGCTTTCCAGCCGGGAATCGTGGGCTTGAGCATCGCGAGGTTTGTCTTGCCGCATGCACTGGGAAATGCCGCAGCGATGTGGAAGACGCGACCACGAGGGTTCGTGAGCTTGAGGAGCAGCATGTGCTCGGCGAGCCATCCTTCGTCGCGAGCGATCACTGAAGCGATGCGCAGGGCGAAGGACTTCTTCGCGAGAATTGCGTTGCCGCCGTAAGCGGAACCGAACGACCAGATTTCGCGAGTCTCGGGGAAGTGGCTGATGTACTTGGTCTGATTGCAGGGCCACGGCACATCCGTGTCGCCGGCAGCGAGCGGGGCTCCAACACTGTGGATGGCGCGCACCCACTCGGTGGAGTCATCAATCGACTGAAGAACAGCGGTTCCCATTCGCGTCATGATGCCCATGCTCATGACGACGTAGGGGGAGTCGGTGACCTGCACGCCGATCTTGGCGAGGGGAGAACTGAGCGGACCCATGGAGAACGGAACAACGTAGAGGCGGCGGCCACGCATCGCGCCCTCAAAGAGGCCGTCAAGCGTCGTACGCATTTCTGCCGGAGCGGCCCAGTTGTTGGAGGGGCCAGCATCGCTCTCGTTGACCGAACAGATAAAGGTGCGCGATTCGACCCGAGCGACATCACTGGGGTCGCTGCGGGCGAGGAAGCTGTGGGGACGGTACTCATCGTTGAGGCGGGTCAGCGTGCCGGCCTCAATCATGAGTTCGGCGAGCTCGTCAGCCTCTTCGGGGCTGCCATTGCACCAGACAACTTCGTCGGGCTGCGTGAGGGTGGCGATCTCTTCCACCCAGGCAATAACGCTCTGATTTGTTCCGTCGGGTGCGGAGAAGTGGGTCCTTGTCATCTCGGCGATGCTCATTTCTACCTTCCGCTGAAGTGTTGTTGTAGTGAAAAAACTGTTGTTATTCGATGATGACCCACTTTTGCGCGCTTGGCTGACGAATCGAGTGGAAAGAATCGTCTTTTTTTAGTTAGAGTGAACGTGTGAATGATCTTGTGACTCTCGGGCAACGCATCCGACATTTCCGTACCACGGCCGGACTGACCCTTGACCAACTCGGCGACAAAGTGGGAGTCGCCGGTAGTCAGCTCTCGCTCATGGAGAACGGGCGACGCGAGCCTCGACTGACTTTGCTGTCTGCGATCGCGTCAGCCATCGACATCCAACTTGCCGATCTGCTTGAAGAGACCCCGCCTACGAAGCGAGCCGCGCTCGAAATCGAACTTGAACGGGTGCAACGCAGCACGATTTATGCGTCGTTGGGGCTGCCGAAGATTCGTCCAGCCAAAGGCATTCCGGATGAGACGCTGGAGGCCATTGTCGGACTCCATCACGAACTAGCGACGCGTTCGCGCCAGGCTATTGCCACGCCGGAAGAGGCGCGTCGAGCCAATACCGAGTTGCGTCAGCGCATGCGCACCCTCGATAACTACCTGCCCGACTTGGAGAAAGAGGCCGAGAAGCTCACGATTGCGGGCAACCACACGACGGGGGCGCTCACTCACCGCGCCGTGAGTCTGATGGCGGAATCTCTCGGTTTTGAACTCGTTCACGTTCATGACCTGCCGCACTCGGCGCGTTCAGTCACCGACCTCAAACACGGGCGTATTTACCTACCACCGGCATCTATTCCGGGTGGGCACGGCCTTCGCTCGATGGCGCTGCAAGCGATGGCGCACCGCGTTCTCGGCCACACGGAGCCGACAAGCTACGCCGAGTTCTTGCATCAACGTCTCGAAATCAACTACTTCGCTGCGGCGGTGCTCATGCCGCTCAAGCAGTCGGTTGACTTCTTGAGCGAGGCAAAAGCTGACCGCAACATTGCCGTCGAAGACTTTCGAGATGCTTTCGGCGTGACGCACGAAGCCGCAGCCCTGAGATTCACCAACCTCGCGACGTCGCACCTCGACTTAGAATGCCATTTCTTGAGGGTTGGCGACGACGGAGCGGTGTACAAAGCCTACGAGAACGATGGCCTTCGACTGCCGGTGGATGTCACGGGGTCGGCCGAGGGGCAGTTTGTGTGCCGCAACTGGAGCGCTCGCACGGCGTTCACTCGCACCAACCGCACGACAGAGTTCTACCAGTACACCGATACTCCGGAGGGTAGCTTCTTCGAGTCAACCCAAACGGGAACCACGGATGCCGAAGAGTTCTCCATCACGATCGGTGTACCGTTTTCGCACTCCAAATGGTTCCGCGGCCGCGCTACCGACGTGCGTCGTTCTTCCACGTGCCCTGATGAGTCCTGCTGCCGCAAGCCGGAAGGCGAATTGCGCGATCGCTGGGCGGGCAACGCGTGGTCGAGCGCCAAGCTGCACGCTCACATCCTCTCGCCGCTTCCGTCGGGAACGTTCCCCGGTGTCGATGATCGCGAACTCTACGAGTTCTTGGAGTCTCACGCGAGCGACGCGAGTTAAGCGACACGAGGCAAGGAATGGCCGGAGTGGGCGCGCCCGCTAGCAGTCGCAGTCGGGGCCGGCGGCTGGGGCGGTGAGCACATCGGGCTCGCGCACGATGCGGCCCTCGTCGCTTTCGACGGGGAAACCCTCTTTGGCCCAGTACTCGAAGCCGCCAATCATTTCGCGCACTTCATAGCCGAGCTTGGCAAATTCGAGGGCGCCTTTCGTGGCGCCGTTGCAGCCGGGGCTCCAGCAATACACGACTACTGGCGTGCCGGCAGGGATTTCTGCTGCGGCCCGCGCCGCGATTTCACGCGTCGGCAGGTGACGCGCGCCGACGGCGCGACCCTGACTCCAGGCGACGTCGCCACGAGTATCCACGAGCACGAAAGATTCGCCTGCGTGGATGGCAGCGTGCACGTCGGAGGGGTCGGTCTCAAATTCGAGCTTGCGCGAAAAGTGTTCGATGCGGTCGGCGGCCGTGGCGGGAGAAGTCATGGCAACAGGGTAGTGGCGTAAGCGGTCAGTGCTGTCGGGTACCGTGAATTGTTCGCCGATGTTACGAGGGTGCGTCCGCATCCTCTCTCTGGCGAAGAGTATGAGAAAGAGCACCAGTCATGGCTAAGAAATCTCTCACCGCCGCCCCTCGTTTCGACCAACTCGCGCTGACGAATCTGTCGATTGGTGACCCGGACGCTCTGCAGGCGCACGAAAGCTACAGCGGAGAGCGCTTTGAGAGAGTCGATCTCAGCGAGCGTGACCTGTCGGGAATCTCGCTGTCTGAAACGGAGTTCGTTGACCTCGAAGCCAATGAGGTGGTGTTCCGTTCAGCGGACTTCGTGGACACTCGCTTGGAGAAGCTAAACGCGCCCATTTTTACCGCGTCGCGCACTAGCCTGCGCGACGTGAGCTTCGAAGGATCGCGTCTTGGCTCTGCTGAGTTTTATGACACGCGCTGGAGCTCGCTCCGCGCTTCGCCCGCAATTTGGGCATCGTTATCGACGACTAGCGAGGTGTGCTCGCCGCTGCGAGGGCGTTGGCATTAGCATCCACCACCCGTCGAGCAGCACACGCCCGACTCGGGCAGCATGAGGTTCACGCGGCCAGCGCTTTCTGCGTCTCCGGCGATGGCCGCAACAACCGAGCGAACCTGTTCGTACCCCGTGGCCATCAAGAAGGTCGGCGCGCGCCCGTAGCTTTTCATGCCGACGATGTAGACGTTCTTTTCGGGATGCGCGAGCACGCTGGCCCCGTGAGGTTCAACGGTGCCGCAACTGTGCACATTGGGGTCGATGAGCGGTGCGAGTCCAACGGGAGCCTCGAGCACCGGGTCGAGGCTGAGGTGCAGTTCACGCAGGATGCCGATGTCGGGGCGGAACCCGGTGGCGGCGGCGAGAGCATCCACGGTCACTGATTGGTCGCCGTCGGGATTGCTGCTGGTGACCGTAAGGCGGCCATCGGGCTGCGGGGTGAGTTCGGTGACGGTGAAGTCGGTCAGGAGCGTGATTGCCCCAGATTCGACGGCAGCCTTGAGGCGAGTGCCGAGCGCGCCACGACCGGGCAGTTCATCGGCAGCTCCGCCACCGTAGAGGCGGCGAGCCGAGCGACCTCGAATTGCCCAGGTGATTTCGGTGGCGGGGTCGCTTTCGCCTAGTTCCGCGAGGGCAAGAAGCGTATTGGCGGCCGAGTGCCCCATGCCGATCACGAGCGTGTGCTTGCCGGCGAAGCGAGCGCGGTCGCGGCCGAGAACATCGGGCAGCGGTCCCGTGAGCCACGCGCTGGCTTCGGTCTCGCCCGTGGCCGGGAGCCCTGATGCGCCGATGGGATTGTTGTGACCCCAGGTTCCTGACGCGTCGATGATTGCCGAGGCAAGGATGTCATACACGCCATCGGGGGAGTCGACGCGAACGAGCAGCGGTCGGCGCTCGCGGCCGATGGTCTTGGTGGAGTCGATGCCTTGGCGCGACATCCCGATCACTCGGCTGTTGTAGCGGATGACGGGTGCTAGCTCGGCGGTCGCAGCGAGCGGCTGCAGGTAGTCGCGCACGAGGTCGGCGCCGGTGGGAAGGATCTCGGCGTCGGGGGAGACCCACTCGGTGCGTTCAAGCAGCTCGCGGCCGACGGGATCGATGCTGTAGCGCCACGGCGAGAAGAGGGAGACGTGGCCCCAGTCGCTGATGGCGGCACCGGCGTGGGCACCAGCCTCGAGCACGACGGTGCGGATGCCGCGGCTCACGAGGTTGGCAGCGGCCGCAAGCCCGATGGGGCCAGCCCCGACAACGACGACGGGCAGTGCGCTGGGTGCAGAGTGTTCGGTGGTCATGGCGCTCCTCGTAATCAACTTCAGTGTTTGCTCACGATAACAGTAACTACTGTTGATAACAAAGAGTTGATGTAGGATTGCGAGCATGAGTACACCGGTAGATCTTCTGATGATTCAGAAGCCCACGTGGTCGGCAACGGCCGAGCGGGCTCAGAGTCTGGCGCCCTTGTTACGCGCCCTTGGGGACCCCAACCGGCTACAGCTCGTTCTGCTGCTCACCGAGCGCGCCCACACGGTGCGCGAACTCACCGACGCCACCGGCCTCAGCCAAACGCTCGTCAGCCATCACTTGGCGCCATTGCGCGAAAACGGCCTTGTCACCGTGACCCCGCGCGGCCGCGCCAACGTTTACGAACTGTGTTGCGAAGCATTCGCGGAGCCCGTGAAGATGCTCGCGTCTGTCGCGACCAGCACGGATGCCGGGGCAGAAGCCTGCTGCGTCGTCTCGAACTAGCTCACGCGTTAGAAAGCAAAACAGCCGCACAAGAAGTGCGGCGTTGAGCTAATAACAGTGCCCCCGGAGGGAATCGAACCCCCGACCTACGGTACCGGAAACCGGCGCTCTATCCCCTGAGCTACGAAGGCAAGGAGGCTAGCTTAGCAAGCAATTCTTCGGATGATGAGCACCCTGTTGACATCCTCGCTTCAGATTCGCATGACAGTATCGACGCATGCTGCGCACTGTGTCATCCCACCAAGAACTTGACCTTCGTGGTCGCACCGAAATGGTCTTCAGCATTGCTGTCGCAGCGCCCTGGCCGCTGGCATCCGAGTCGATAGATTTTGTGTTGGATGGCGTACCCCAGCACCCCACAGAATTGGTTGATGCCCGCGGAACCCGCTTGCACTCGCTCATTGCTGGGCCGGGGCAGCTTGTCGTGGATTACGCCGCCACCGTCGAGGCCACTCCCGAGCCCGCGCCGCTCAACGCCCTCGATCGTGTCGAGTACTTGCGCCCCAGTCGTTATTGCGAGTCTGACGTGCTCACGCCAACTGCGCGCTCCCTCTTTCCCACGCAGTCCGGCCATGAACTTGGGCAGGCGATTCGTACCTGGGTGTCAAGCAACCTTCGGTACAGTCCGGGAATGTCGGCGCCCACAGACGGTGCCGCTCATTCGTTGCTTTCGCGTCGTGGCGTGTGCCGAGACTTCGCGCACCTGACGATCGCGATGCTGCGGGCAAAAGATGTACCTGCCCGTTATACATCGGTGTACGCCCCGGGCCTCAGCCCGATGGATTTTCACGCCGTGGCCGAAGCGTTTATCGATGGTCGGTGGTGGGTCGTTGATTCCACGGGACTCGCACCGCGTCAATCACTCGTGCGCATCGCGACAGGCCGCGACGCAGCGGATGTCGCGTTTCTCACGAACCACTGGGCAGACCTGTTTCTGCAGAAGCTGGAGATCACGGCAACCGCCGACGACCTCCCCGTTGACGATCACAGTTCGCCGGTGCAGCTCGGCTAACCGAGCGGGTTGAGCTTCCTTGATCAGGAATGGATTGGTTACTTAAGGGCCGCTCGAACTTCAGCAACAAGACCGCTGGCTTGAGCAGCAGAGGTGAATTCACGCGAGCTCAGCGTTGCCCAATAATCGCCGACGAAGATCTGAGCGGTGCCGATTCGGCTGGCGCTGGAGAAATATCCGTTGAAGGCATCCGCGCTCGCTCCCGCATTCGATTTAAATGTTGCGAGCTTCGACGCGCTCGGCTGGGCGACCGACACGTCGATAGATGTGCCGCTCGTTGTGTTCTGCCAGCGACACACCATGCCCTTCGCCGCAACGGCAGTCGCTGCGGTGGTTCCTGATTCTGGGGTGAAATTGCCGAGTAGAAGATAGTTGGGGTTGAAGTCGTACATGGCGCTGGGGGAAACAAGATCGTTGCAGTTGAAATTCACCGCAGTGTCTGTGGGCAACTGTGTGGGGGTGGCAGTCGGGGTCGGCGACGAGGTGGCTTCCGATGATGACGGAGCGGCGGTGTTGGTGGGGGCTGCGCTCGCTGGAGCGCTCGAGGCTGTAGGGCTCGTCGTGTTCGATGTTGGCTCGGTGGGTACACAAGCGCTCAGGAGAAGAGCCGAGGCGCTCAGTGCGATCACTGTCGGAATTACGCGAAGTCGAAAAGCCATACCCCCATTCTCCCGACTTGCACCGGCATCGCAGCGCAGTGACCCGGCAGTGTCGTGAAGTGCCAACCGATCTGTGACCTTAAGACCGCATCAATCTCGCATCGAACGCCTGCAACCACCCAGTACTCTTAAGGGGTGAATCCTGCTGATCTTTCTGCCACCCTGCTCTCCGTTGTCGCCCGCATAGCGGCGGACCGCGGCACGCCCGATCTGGGCCTGACCGTCAGCGACCTGGTGCTAGAGCGACCACGCAACCGCGATCACGGTGATTGGGCATCCAACATCGCCATGAAGCTCGCGAAGCCGTTGGGGGCCAACCCTCGCGAACTGGCGACCGAGATTGCTGAGCAGGCTCGCACTATTGACGGCATCGCCTCGGTGGATGTTGCGGGTCCCGGCTTTATCAACATCACGCTGGATGCCGCTGCCGCGGGCGCGCTCGCGAAGACCATCGTCGAGCAGGGCGAGGCGTACGGTCGCAATGAGTCCCTCGCGGGTCAGACCATCAACTTGGAGTTCGTATCGGCCAACCCGACCGGTCCGCTGCATATCGGCCACACTCGGTGGGCTGCGCTCGGCGACTCGCTCGCGCGCATCCTCAAGGCTGCCGGCGCAGAACTCGTGAGTGAGTTTTACATCAACGACGCCGGTAATCAGATGGATAATTTTGGGGCGTCAATCCTGGCCTCGGCTAAAGGTGAACCGACTCCCGAGAACGGTTACCCGGGTGCCTATGTTGCCGAGCTCGCTCAGCGCGTGCTCGCCTCGAACCCCGAAATTCTCGAACTCGATCATGATGATGCAATCTCGGTCGCTCGCGAACGTGGTTATGAACTGCAGTTGGGGGAAATCAAGAAGTCGCTCGCCGCCTTCAACGTTCACTTCGACGTGTGGTTCAGCGAGCGTGAGCTTCACGCCGTGCAGGATGACGGCAAGAGCGCCATTGACACCGCTGTCGAGCGTTTGCGGGCCCAAGGCCACGTCGCCGACATCGACGACGCCGTGTGGGTCAAGACCACCGACTTTGGCGATGACAAAGATCGTGTGATCAAGCGCGGCAATGGCATCTATACCTACTTTGCTGCTGATGCGGCCTACTACTTGAACAAGGGTGACCGTGGCTACGCCCACAAGATCTACTTGCTTGGAGCCGATCACCACGGCTACGTTCACCGCCTTAAGGCGCTCGCGGGTGCTGCCGGTGACGACCCCAACAAGGACATCGAGGTGCTGATCGGGCAGCTCGTGAGCATCAACGGTGCCCGCCTTTCCAAACGCGCCGGCAACATCATTGAGCTCGACGACCTGCGGGAATGGCTCGGAACGGATGCCCTGCGCTACTCGCTCGGCCGCTACCCCTCCGATTCACCGCTCAACCTCGATCCCGAAATTCTGCAGAAGCGAACCAACGACAACCCCGTCTTCTATGTTCAGTACGCTCACGCCCGCACGCACAGCGTTGCTCGCAATGCGGGGGAGGCGGGAGTGGATCGCAGCGTCTTCGATGCCTCGCTGCTCACCAACGAGACCGAAAGCATCCTGCTCGGTGTTCTTGCGGAGTTCCCGCGCATTGTGGCTCAGGCCGCAGAGTTGCGTGAGCCCCACCGCATCGCGCGTTTTGCCGAAGAGCTCGCCGGCAGCTACCACCGCTGGTACGACCAGTGCCGCGTTACTCCGATGAACGACGAAGAAGTGACCGACGTCCATCGCACGCGGCTGTGGGTCAACGACGCTGTCGGTCAGGTTCTGCGAAACAGCCTCTGGATGCTCGGGGTTAGCGCCCCGGAGCGGATGTAGCTTCCGTGGCTTCTGACGATCAGCCCACCATCGAGTTACGACTCGACGGTGCGGGGGAGCCCGCTGCCACCACGGCCACTGGCTACGAGACTGCGAAACGCAAGCGGCGCAGCTGGATGGGGTGGGTTATCGCCGGGGCCGTTCTCGTCATCCTGATTGTCGGCGTTGTTCTTGTCGAAACGGTCGGACGAACAGCCGCGGTTCGCATCGCCCAGAACGAGATCGCGTCGTCGCTCGGCCTGGAATCCAGCGACGGTGTGGCTGTCGATCTGGGCTCGGGCTCACTGATCGTGCAGGCGCTCACGGGCGGGCTCGACGTCGTAACGATCGACATCGACCGCTTCGAGGTCAACGGCCTCGAGTCATCCGTGCAGGTCATTGCGACGGGCGTGCCCGTAGTGACGTCGCAACCCATTGACACCGTCTCGATGGAGGTCGTGGTCGCCGGCGACGAAGTGTCGAAACTGGCAACGACCCTGAGCGGTACCGGGCTCGACTCCATCGAGTTGGAAGGCACCGCCATTCGTGTCTCGACAGTGTTCGAGCTGCTGTTCTTTGAGATCCCGGTCGCTCTCGAACTGGTGCCCGTGGCGACGGGCGATTCGATCGCCTTTGAGCCGGAGTCGGTCATCCTGAATGAGGAACAGATCTCGGTTGCTGACCTGCTCGATAACCCCCTCGTCGCTGGCCTTGCGGGAGGCTTGCTGAGCTCGCAAGAGTTCTGCGTCGCCTCGTCACTACCGACAGCGTTGACGATTGATTCGGTTGCCGTCGCCAACGACAACCTGGTCATCCAACTCAGCGCTGACGGGATTGCCCTCGATGATGCTGCCTGGAAGCAATACGGCACGTGCCCGACGCCGTAACTCGATTCAGCGCTAGCCGCGCCAGCCGTTAGAGTGGTCAGCATCCCCAACGCCTGTGCGGACACAATCCGCCGTTTTCCGTCTACATCTCTGTGAGGTGCGACTGTGTTCGCGAACCCGCTGGCGCCCGAGTGGCTCGAAGCTCCCGCCGAAGCTAATTCTTTGGCATCGACCGTCTGGTCGCGCAATGCTGCGCGCTCCGAGAACGGCGAATTGACCATCGCAGGCGTTCCCACGAGCGAGCTCGTCGCTAACTTCGGTACGCCGGTCTACGTCGTCGACGAGGCGGATGCTGTGGCGCGCGCCACCGAGATCAAGGGCGCGTTCGACACCGAATTCGCTCGCATCGGTTCGAGCGTCAAGGTGTACTACGCGGGCAAGGCGTTCCTCTGCACCGAGGTCGCTCGCTGGATGACGGCCGTAGGCCTCAACATCGACGTTGCAAGCGCTGGCGAGATGGCTGTTGCCCTCGCGGCTGGCGTTGATGCGTCGCGACTGGGATTCCACGGCAACAACAAGAGCCTTTCCGAGATCGACCGTGCTGTGCGCGCGGGCATCGGCCCCATCGTTATCGACAGCGTCGTCGAAATCGGTCGGGTTGCTGAAGCCGCTGCACGGCACGGTCGAACCCAGCGGGTGCGCTTGCGCATCAATAGCGGGGTTCACGCGTCCACTCATGAGTACTTGGCAACGGCCAGGGAAGACCAGAAGTTTGGTGTTCCGCTGACCGAGGCTGAGGCGATTGTGGCGCAGATTCGTTCGCATTCCTCACTGGAGTTTGTGGGCATCCATTCGCATATTGGGTCGCAGATCTTTGACACTGCGGGCTTTGCTGAGGCGGCTCGTCGCTTGCTTGAATTGCATGCCCGTTTGTCGGTGGCGGCTCCGGTGCCCGAGTTGAACTTGGGCGGCGGTTTCGGCATTGCGTACACCGCGGTGGATCAGGCTTTGCCGGTTGCTGAGCTCGCGGCGTCGCTCGCGAATATTGTCGAGGCTGAGTGCGCTCGCCTCGAGATTCCTGTTCCTGTCATCGCTATCGAACCGGGCCGTGCCATCATCGGCCCATCGACAGTCACCCTGTACACCGTGGGCACGATTAAGGATGTGCTCGTCGAAGGCGAAGCTGTTCGCAAGTACGTCAGCGTCGATGGCGGTATGAGCGACAACCTGCGCACCGCCCTTTACGCGGCGGACTATTCCGCTCGCCTCGCGAATCGTGTTTCGGATGCTGCCCCCGAGCTGGTGCGCATCGCCGGCAAGCACTGCGAGGCCGGCGATATCGTGGTGCGCGCCGAGTACTTGCCTGCAGACGTTGAGCCCGGAGACATTGTGGCCGTTCCCGCCACCGGCGCTTATGGCTGGGCAATGTCCAACAACTACAACTATCTTGCGCGCCCGCCGGTTGTTGCGGTGCGCGACGGCAGGGCTCGCATTATTGTGCGGGGCGAAACCGAAGACGACTTGCTCAGCCGCGACGCGGGAATCACACCATCGGGAGACTCTGAATGATCGAATACCGCAACCTTCGCGTCGCAGTTCTGGGTGGAGGAAGTGTCGGATCACAAGTCACCGCTCTACTGCTCGAGCACGCCGACGAGCTCGCTGCCCGGGCGGGAGCCGGGCTCGAAGTCGTGGGCGTCGCCGTTCGTGACATCGATGCTCCTCGCGACACCGTCATCCCGAAAGAGTTGCTGACGACTGATGCAGAGTCGCTCATTGTTGGCGCCGATATCGTCATCGAACTGATCGGTGGCCTTGAGCCTGCACACACCTGGATTCTGAAAGCGCTGCACTCCGGCGCCGACGTCATCACTGCCAACAAGGCTCTGCTGGCCCACCACGGCGCTGAGCTTTTCGAAGAGGCCGCGCAGGTCGGTGCTCAGTTGTATTACGAGGCAGCCGTGGCGGGAGCGATTCCGATCATCCGTCCCCTGCGCGACAGCCTCGCCGGTGACCGCGTCGAGCGTATATTGGGCATCGTCAACGGCACCACGAACTACATTCTTGACCGCATGGATGCCACGGGCGACAGTTTCGACACCGCTCTTGCGGAGGCCACGCGCTTGGGCTTCGCCGAGGCCGACCCCACCGCTGACATCGAGGGGTATGACGCCGCGCAAAAGGCCGCGCTGCTGTCGAGTCTTGCGTTCCACACCCGTGTGCCGCTGGATGCCGTGCACCGTGAAGGAATTACAAGCGTTACCGCCGAGCAGGTCGTTGCCGCGCGCAAGGCTGGCTATGTCGTCAAGCTGCTCGCGATCTGTGAGCGCGTGCTTGCCGCTGAGGGTTCGACCGAGGGGGTCAGTGCTCGCGTTCACCCCGCCCTCGTTCCTCTGACACACCCGTTGGCCGCCGTGCACGGTGGCAACAATGCGGTGTTTGTCGAGGCCGAGGCTGCAGGCAGCCTCATGTTCTACGGTGCGGGCGCTGGCGGAATTGAAACCGCATCCGCCGTTCTGGGCGACGTTGTTTCGGCTGCTCGCCGCCACGTCATTGGTGGCCCCGGCGTTGCCGAGTCAACCCACGCCAACTTGCCGATCTTGCCGATCGCCCGCGTAATGACGCGCTACCAAATCACCCTGACGGTTGTTGACGAGCCCGGTGTGCTCGCCACGATCGCCGCAGTATTTAGTGACCACCACGTCTCCGTAGAAGCGGTCAACCAGACCGTCGGTGCAGTAGTCGAGGGCGTGCCGAGCGCTACTCTTATTACTGTGACGCACGAGGCGACGGATGAGTCGCTTGCCGCCACGGTGGCAGCGCTAGCCGAGAACTCGGTTGTGCGTGAAGTTGTGTCCGTTTTGAGAGTTGAGGGGCTGTAAATAATGAATAGCGAAATCCGGAACCGCCAGTGGCGCGGCCTGCTTCACGAGTACGCCGACCGTCTCAACATTTCTGACGCGACCCCCATCATTACGCTGGGCGAGGGTGGAACTCCCTTGCTTCCCGCTCTCGCGCTGTCAGCTCGCACCGGCGCCAAGGTCTGGGTCAAGTTTGAAGGAATGAACCCCACGGGCTCGTTCAAAGACCGCGGCATGACGATGGCTATTTCCAAGGCTGTCGAGCACGGTGCCAAGGCTGTTATTTGCGCCTCGACCGGTAACACCTCGGCGTCGGCTGCGGCCTATGCGGCTCACGCCGGTATCACCGCCGCTGTTCTCGTTCCCGAGGGCAAGATCGCGATGGGCAAGCTCAGCCAGGCCATCGCTCACAACGGTGAACTCATTCAGGTTCAGGGAAACTTCGACGACTGCCTCGACATCGCTCGCGACCTCGCCGAGAACTACCCCGTGCACCTCGTCAACTCGGTGAACCCCGACCGCATCGAGGGCCAGAAGACTGCTGCCTTCGAGGTCGTTGAGGTTCTGGGTGATGCTCCTGACTTCCACATCGTTCCTGTCGGTAACGCCGGAAACTACACGGCCTACTTCCGTGGCTACAGCGAAGAGCTTGAGCGCTCCGCCACCACGAAGCTCCCGCGCATGTTTGGCTTCCAAGCCGAGGGCAGCGCTCCGATCGTTCGCGGCGAAGTTGTCAAGAACCCCGACACGATTGCTAGCGCTATCCGCATCGGAAACCCAGCATCGTGGCACCTCGCCACCGAGGCCCACGCGGTGTCAGACGGCTACTTTGGGGCCATCAGCGACGCCAAGATTCTCGAAGCCCAGCGCATCCTGTCGGCTGAAGTCGGCATCTTCGTAGAGCCCGCTTCTGCCATTAGCGTTGCCGGACTTTTGGAGCGTGCCGAAGCAGGCCAGATTCCTCGCGGTTCTACCGTCGTGCTGACCGTTACCGGTCACGGGCTCAAAGACCCTCAATGGGCGCTCAAGACGGCCAGCGGCGACGACGTCACTCCCACGATCGTTCCAGTCGACACCGCTGAAGTTGCGAGCGTGCTGGGGTTGGCTAAGGCATGACCTCGCTGGTCGGTCGCAGCGTCGTCGTGCGCGTGCCGGCGACCTCCGCCAACCTCGGTCCCGGCTTTGACACGCTCGGGCTTGCCCTTTCGCACTACGACGAACTCATCGTTACCGCAGTCGAGGGCTCGGGCGTCGAGATCGACGTCACGGGTGTTGGTGCAGGAATTGTCGCGACCGATGAGTCGAACCTCGTCATCCAGTCGATCCAGCATTGCTTCACGCACTTTGGGCAGTCGATGCCGGCACTTCGGGTGTCGGCGACCAACGTCATCCCGCACGGTGGTGGCTTGGGTTCGTCAGCGGCAGCGATCGTTTCGGGCGTGATGGCTGCAAAGGGCTTGCTCGACGGCATCGTCGAGATGGATGCTGCAACTCTGCTTGTGCTCGCTACCGAGCTCGAGGGACACCCCGACAACGTGGCACCAGCGCTTTTGGGTGGTCTCACGATTGCCTGGAGCACCGAGTCGGGGCCGCTAGCCAAAAAGCTGATGGTGCACCGCGGAGTGTCACCGCTCGTCTGCGTTCCTGATTTTCAGGTTTCGACGGCGCACGCGCGCAGTTTGCAGCCGGATGCTGTGCCCTACGCCGATGCTGTCTACAACGTTTCGCGAGCAGCCCTCTTGATTGCGGCCCTCACCCAGAGCCCCGAAGTGTTGCTTGAAGCCACGGGGGATCGCCTGCATCAGGATTACCGTGCTGCGGCGATGCCACAGACCACAGAACTGATCCGTATGCTGCGTTCCCACGGGCATGCGGCTGTAGTTTCCGGTGCTGGCCCCTCGGTGCTCGTGCTTGCGGATGACCCGGCGAAGCGCCTCGAAGCAGTTGATCTCGTGCAGGAGCACGCCGCAACGCCGTGGGAATGTTTACTCTTAGCTGTGGACTTCAAAGGTGCTACAGTGAATGAGCACCAGGTAGAAGCTACGGCGTAGCCGCAGCCTCCCGGTCGTATTTCACCCGTCGTATCCCCGAATTTTGATTCCTGCGCATCCGCGTAGACATCGGTGAGCGACTAGCTCTCCGCCAAGCTATTCATTCTTGGTTGGGGAAAGGAACCCCTAGTAGTGACTGACGTCAACAACCACGCATCGAGCGTGGATTCCCGTGCCGCGCTGAGCGCGTTACGACTGCCCGAGCTTCAAGCTATGGCAGCCGAACGCGGCATCACCGGCACTTCCAAACTTCGCAAAGGAGATCTCGTGGACGCAATCAACGAGAAGAACAACAGCAATACTGACTCTGCCCCCGCCACGGATGCGACTGCTGCTCCGGCACGCAAACGGGCGTCTCGTCGTGTTTCGAGCACCGATGGTGCCGCTATCGCGGGCTCTGAAGCTCCCGTAGGCGCCCCGCAGGTAGACGAGAACGCGGCGGCGGCAGAGAAGCCTAAGACGGCTAGCCGCAAGAAGAAGACTGACTCTGCGCCGACTGCCGAGTCGGATGCCACAGCCGGCTCCGCAGCGTCGACCGACGTCGCAGCATCCACTGATGCTCCCGCCGCCGACGCCGCGCCCAAACGCAGCCGTCGCAGCTCCAGCCGCACCGCCGCGGCGGAGGCGCCGAGCAATGATTCTGCCGCGTCGAACGAGGCTGGCGCCGGGGCAAGCGACTCTCAAGAGTCCGACGCCGAGAACAAGGTTGCCAAGGGAGGCAACAAGAACACCAAGAGCCGTAACGGCGCGAAGAACGCCGACAACAATTCTGAGAAGAACAGCAACAGCAACGGCGACAAGCAGACCAGTGCTGACAAGAGCAGCGCTGACAAGAGCAGCGACAAGAACGAGAACGACAACGACGGCGAAAGCGCCGACAACGAGTCGGGTTCGGGCCGCGGACGTAACCGAAACCGTAACCGCAACGGAGACGGTTCGGGCCGGCAGAACAACAACCGCCGTCAGAACAACAACGGTGACGGCAACAACGACGGTAACAACAATGGCGGTAACCGCGGTGGCCGTAACAATGATGACTCGCGCGGCGGAGATTCCGATTCCGAGCGCGGTGGACGCGGACGCTACCGTGACCGCAAGCGCGGCCGTGGAAACATGGGCGACGACTTTGAGCCCGAAATCACCGAAGACGACATTCTGATTCCGGTTGCCGGCATCCTCGACGTTCTCGACAACTACGCTTTCGTGCGCACCACCGGTTACCTTCCCGGTAACAGCGATGTCTACGTCTCGCTCGGTCAGGTGAAGAAGTACAACCTCCGCAAGGGTGACGCCGTTGTCGGCGCTATCCGCCAACCGCGCGAGGGCGACAACAACCAGGGCCGCCAGAAGTACAACGCCATCGTGCGCATCGACTCGATCAACGGTCTTCCCGTTGAAGAGGCAGCAAACCGCGTTGAATTCGGCAAGCTCACCCCGCTGTACCCGCAGGAGCGCCTGCGTCTCGAGACCGAACCGACCATGCTGTCGACTCGCATCATCGACCTCGCTGCTCCGATCGGTAAGGGCCAGCGCGGCCTGATCGTTTCGCCTCCGAAGGCTGGCAAGACTCAGGTTCTGCAGGCCATCGCGAACGCGATCTCCAAGAACAACCCCGAGGTTCACCTCATGGTTGTTCTCGTCGACGAGCGTCCCGAAGAGGTCACTGACATGCAGCGCACCGTCAAGGGCGAAGTTATTGCTTCGACCTTCGACCGCCCCGCTGAAGACCACACCACCGTCGCTGAACTCGCTATCGAGCGCGCCAAGCGTCTCGTTGAGCTCGGCCACGACGTCGTGGTTCTGCTCGACTCGATCACGCGCCTTGGCCGTGCCTACAACGTGACCGCGCCACCGTCGGGTCGCGTACTGTCGGGTGGCGTCGACTCTGCAGCGCTGTACCCGCCGAAGCGTTTCTTCGGTGCGGCTCGCAACGTTGAAGAGGGTGGCTCGCTCACCATCATCGCTACCGCTCTCGTGGAGACGGGCTCGAAGATGGACGAGGTTATCTTCGAAGAGTTCAAGGGCACCGGCAACATGGAGCTTCGTCTTTCGCGCCAGCTCGCCGACAAGCGCATCTTCCCCGCGGTTGATGTCAACGCATCAGGAACGCGTCGCGAAGAAATGCTGTTGGGTGCCGACGAGGTCAAGGTCACGTGGAACCTTCGTCGTGCCCTTGCTGGTCTCGACCAGCAGGCCGCGCTCGAGATCGTGTTGAATAAGCTGAAGGACACGCAGTCGAACGTTGAGTTCCTCATGCAGATCCAGAAGTCGCTTCCTTCCGTCGCCGGCACCAAAAAAGAGGACTAACAATGTTCGAGTCAGTACAGTCGCTGCTGACCGAGCATGCGGATCTTGAGGGCCAGCTTGCTGACCCCGAGCTCCACTCAGACCCGGTCCGCTCCAAGAAGGTCAACCGTCGCTACGCCGAGTTGTCGCGCATTGTTGCGGCATACAACGAGTGGCGTCAACTGACCGATGACCTTGCGGCAGCCACCGAAATGGCTGATGAAGATGAGTCGTTCGCCGCAGAGATCCCCGGCCTCACCGAGACTCTCGAGGTTGCGCAAGAGAAACTGCGCCGCATTTTGATTCCACGAGACCCCAACGATTCCCGTGACGTGATCATGGAAATCAAAATGGGAGAAGGCGGAGCTGAATCGGCCCTCTTTGCGGGTGACTTGTTGCGCATGTACCTCCACTACGCAGAGTCGAAGAAGTGGAAAACCGAGATTATCGAGCAGACCTCGAGTGACCTCGGCGGCATCAAGGATGTCCAGCTCGCTATTAAGGGCAATTCGAGCGATCCCGCTGAGGGCGTCTGGGCGCACTTGAAGTACGAGGGTGGAGTGCACCGTGTTCAGCGCGTGCCCGCTACGGAGTCTCAGGGGCGCATCCACACTTCCGCTGCTGGTGTATTGGTGTTTCCCGAGGTCGACGAGCCTGAAGAGGTCGAGATCAGCCAGAACGATCTCAAAATCGATGTGTATCGCTCCTCGGGTCCTGGCGGCCAGTCCGTGAACACGACGGATTCCGCTGTTCGTATTACTCACCTTCCGACCGGCATCGTCGTGGCTATGCAGAACGAGAAATCGCAACTGCAGAACCGCGAAGCCGGTATGCGAGTGCTTCGTGCGCGCATCTTGGCTCGTTACCAAGAAGAAGCGGATGCCGAAGCGAGCGAGTACCGCAAGAGTCAGATCCGCACAATGGATCGCTCCGAGCGCATTCGCACGTACAACTTCCCCGAAAACCGCATTGCTGATCACCGCACGGGATACAAGGCTTACAACCTTGATCAGGCGATCAACGGCGCGCTTGAGCCCGTTATTCAGTCGTGCATCATGGCCGACGAAGAGGCACGCTTGGCTGAAGTGGGAACCGACTCCTGAGCGGGGTAACGCCTGCTGACAATGGCTCCAGTGTCGCTGACCTTCTGGCCAGCGGCACTGAGTTGTTGAACGGCGGGGGAGTGCCCACTCCCGAGGTTGATGCCGAGCTGCTTCTGGCTCACGTTCTTGAGTTGGGGCGTGGTGAGCTTCGTGTTCGCATCGTCACCGGCGCCACCGTGCCCGCAGACAAAGCGGCGCACGCTCGTGAGCTTTTTGCACGCCGCGCTGCCCGCGAACCCCTGCAGCACATCACAGGTATGGCGCCGTTCCGCAATCTTGAGCTCAGCGTGGGGCCGGGTGTTTTCGTTCCTCGCCCCGAGACCGAAACGGTCGTGCAGTTCGCGATCGACGCCCTCAATGCCAGCGCGACGCCCGAACCTATCGGCGTTGACCTGGGCACGGGTAGTGGCGCTATCGCTCTCGCCATGGCCACCGAGGTCACGCGCGCTCGCATCTTTGCGGTCGAGCTCTCGCCCGACGCCATGCCCTACACGAGTGAAAACTTTCGCCGCTATGGCGAGCCGAACGCAACATTGATCAACGCTGACCTGGGCGATGCTTTCCCCGAACTCAACGGCACCGTTGACGTCGTGATTTCGAATCCGCCGTATATTCCGGCCGCTGCGATTCCACGCGATATCGAAGTTCAGCTTCATGATCCCGCGCTGGCGCTCTACGGGGGAGAAGACGGCATGGATGTCGTACGCCGCGTGTCGACGACCGCGCGCCGTTTGCTCCACGACGGTGGCACTCTCGTACTCGAGCACGGCGAAGAACAAGCTCCGGCCCTTGCCGCGCTGCTCACGGCGGACGGGTGGAGAGCCGTAGCTCACCACAAAGACCTTCTCGGTCGCGACCGCGCGACGACGGCGCTCCTCTAAGTCGACGCTCGCGATGTTCGCGACGCTCGAACCATCCGCAGAACTCCCACCGGTCTAAGCGCGAGCGGCTGCAAACTCTTCGATCGCGGCATGCATGCCGGCGCACGTGCGAAACTCGTGCCCGGTAATGCCGAGACTCTCGGCTGCGGCAACGTTTTCGGGCATGTCATCGGCAAAGAACGCGTTCTCGGGTGCGACGCCGTACGCCTCTAGCGCTCGTTCAAACACGACCGGGTTGGGCTTACGGGCGCGGTAGTGGCTTGAAGTCCGCAGGTGATCGCCGAAGATCTCGACAAGTTCGGGGGCGACGGTGGCGAGGTGGTCACCGAGGAGCGCTCCGTTGTTGGTCAACAGGGTCGCTTGGCCGAGTTCTGTGGCGCGGCGGGCGGCCGCGAGCGAATCGGGCCACGGCGTCATTGCTGCCGCTCGAATCTCTAGCCAGCTGGCGAGATCCACACGCTGGCCGATGGCTTCTTCGAAGGCGGCAAGGTATTCTTCGCCCGTGGAGTAG
This sequence comes from Salinibacterium sp. 10G20-15, assembly GCF_057365065.1. Lineage (NCBI taxonomy): Bacteria > Bacillati > Actinomycetota > Actinomycetes > Micrococcales > Microbacteriaceae > Salinibacterium > Salinibacterium sp. 10G20-15. The sequence goes on along the minus strand of NZ_CP195118.1, from coordinate 176,279 downwards.
AGCCCTGCCTCGGCGCCAAATTCGCCATCATCGTGCCACCAGCGGCGGCGGAGTTCGAGAAAGCTGAGGCCCGTGAGCTCGCTCATCGCGGTCATCCGCCCACGCCAGTCGTAGTCGTAGAGCACGTCATCCATGTCAAAGATGAAAAGCAGCGTCATTGTTTGCCATCGCTATCTGTTAGTCGTGACCAGTCTTTCACTGTTTCTCCCGGTACCATGTTGGGGACATGGATGACCTCTACGATTGCGCCGACGAAGCCCAACTCCTCACCGGTATGAGAATGGCGCGGGTGGCGATTGGCCGTGGCGACCTCGTCGTCATTCCCACCGATACCGTTTATGGCGTCGCGGCAGACGCTTTTCAACCGGATGCGGTGCAGAAACTTATTGACGCCAAGGGACGTACTCGGCAGTCGCCTCCTCCGGTGCTCATCCCCGGCATCCCCACGCTTGATGCTCTCGCGGCGACGGTGCCCGATGAAGTGCGCGCGCTCGTGGCCGAGTTTTGGCCCGGTGGTCTCACCATCATTCTTCCTGCTCAGCCCTCGCTGAGTTGGGACCTGGGGGAGACCCAGGGCACGGTTGCTTTGCGGATGCCGTCGAACCGTATCGCCCTCGAACTCTTGTCAGAGACAGGACCGCTCGCGGTCTCCAGCGCTAACAGCACTGGTCTGCCGGCCGCTCGTACGGCTGAGGCGGCTCACGAGATGCTCGGCGACTCCGTGTCGGTGTACCTGAGCGACGGTGAGGGCGGCGAGCTCGCGTCGACCATCGTGGATGCCACGGGTCTGCTTGTTGAGGGTGGCAAGCTGCGCATCGTGCGCGAAGGCGTCATTTCGGCCGACGCTATTCGCGATCTGATCGGGGCCGATCTGTGCGAATAATTTTTTACTTCTTCATCGCGGGCATTGCCTCCGTGGTGACGTATGCGCTGTCGTTGGTGGTGTTGAAACTCGCGCGCAAGTACAAGCTCTACCCCCAAGTTCGTCAACGAGACGTTCACTCCACCCCTACGCCTCGCTTAGGCGGCGTGGCAATGTTCTTCGGCGTGGTGGTCGCGTTTGCGGTGGCATCCTCGTTTAGCAACTTTTCCATCATCTTCAACGATCCGGCGAAAGTATTTGGGCTTCTCGGGGCGGCGCTCATTATTGTCGCGATCGGCGTCGCTGACGACATCTGGGATCTGGACTGGCTCACCAAACTCGCCGGTCAAATAATCGCTGCTTTCGTGGTGGCGTGGCCGGGGGTTCAACTGTCTACCCTGCCGATTGGCGGCAAGACGATCGTGTCGCCACACGTGTCGATCATCATCACTATCTTCGCAATCGTTCTCGTCATGAATGCGGTCAATTTCATCGATGGCCTTGACGGACTCGTGGCTGGTGTTGCGATCATTGCAAGCAGCGTCTTCTTCGTCTACGCCTATCTCCTGCAAGGGCAGGCGCAAACCGAATACTTCAACCTTGCATCGCTCACCACGGCAATCCTCATTGGGGCATGCGTGGGGCTGCTGCCGGTGAACTTCTACCCGGCACGAATGTTCATGGGCGACGCGGGGGCGTTGCTCGTGGGGCTGCTCATGGCAGCATCCGCGATCTCAGTGACAGGTCAGGTTGACGATAGCTACCTTGCCCAACCAGATAAATTCACGCTCGGCTTTCTGCCGGCATTTATTCCGATTCTCCTCCCGATTGCCGTGCTTGTTATCCCTTTGCTTGACTTCGGGCTCGCGATCATTCGTCGTCTCCGTGCAGGCAAGTCGCCCTTCACCGCCGACCGCAAGCACTTGCACCACCGTCTGCTCGATATGGGGCATTCGCACTTGCACGCCGTGCTGATCCTTTATAGCTGGACCTTTGTGGCATCCGTGGGCGTTCTTGCGTTCACCTTTGTTCCTTGGCGCTGGGGCGCGCTGATGTTCATCGCCGGTCTAGCCGTGTGCGCAGCAATTACTCTCGCGCCCTTGAGCCGTCGCAAGTCACGAGAGGCCGCCGCGCAGCGACTGGCGGCGGAGCAAGAGGCGGATGACGTGGCACGATTCGACGGGCTGGATGCTGCATCCACTGCACCGATCGCCACTACTTTGCTCAGCACCTACAGCGACTCAGCTGCCCCTGGCGCACCACGTACGCCCCGATCTCCCCACACGAAGGAACCTACAGAATGAAATCTTCAGCAATCCTCGGCCGTGCGATCGCTTACGGAGCGGTCCTGACCGTCAGCATCGCTGTCGTCGGTTCCATCATTGGCTATTTCGTAGCGGGAACCTCGGGAATGATCAGCGCCCTCATTGGTGCTGGTCTCACCGCACTTTTCATGGGTCTCACCGCCGGCAGCATCGTCATCGCGTCTCGAGCGAGTGGCGGAGATTCCTCGAGCACGATCTTCTTTGCAGTCGTGCTCGGCGCGTGGCTCATGAAGTTCGTTGTCTTCATCGTGATCCTCGTGGTTCTACGTAGCCAACCATTCCTTGAGCCCGTCGTCTTCTTCTTCGCGATGCTCGCCGCAGTGCTGGGAAGCCTCGTTGTTGACGTGCTTGCTTTTGTTCGTGCCCGCGAGAGTTATGTGCCTGGAGTGCAGTTGCCAGGTGAAGATACCTCGACGTCAAACTAATCGGTCGGATTCGCTTTCAGATTCGTCGTGAGCGTAATTCTCTTGATAGAGTTGACCCTGCTACAACCCCCATCTTTCATCGCCGCGTAGTTACACGCCCCGATTCTGGAGACAGCGCTGTTATATAACGCTCTCGCGCTCATTGCGCCCTTTGCCACCGATGACGGATCAGGCGACGGGGGCTTTCACGGTCCTACGTTGTTCGATTTCTACCCGCCTGCCATCTTCTTTGATGGCACGCCGTTCGAGATCAACCGCCTCATGCTTATCCGATTCCTTGCGATAGCGCTCGTTATCATCCTGTTCTGGCTCGGAACGCGCCGCATGCGGATGATTCCCGGTCGCGGCCAAAGCCTTCTCGAAATGGCCGTTGGCTTCGTTCAGGGAAACATTGCTGAGGGCGCGCTCGGCAAGGAAGACGGCAAGCGATTCATGCCGATCCTCGCGAGCATGTTCTTCATGGTGCTCGCCATGAACCTCACGGGTATTGTCCCCGGCCTCAACCTCGCGGGAACATCCGTTATCGGTGTCCCACTTGTGCTCGCAATAGTGGCCTATGTGGCCTTCATTTATGCAGGCATCAAGAAACAAGGCGCAAACTTCTTCAAGGCTTCGCTCTTCCCCGCCGGTGTCCCGTGGTACCTCTACATCGTTGTCACGCCGATTGAGTTTCTCTCCACGTTCATTCTTCGCCCAGTGACACTTGCGCTGCGACTTCTGATGAACATGGTTGCCGGTCACATGCTTCTGGTGCTCTGCTTCTCGGCGACGCACTTCTTCCTGTTCACTGCTGGCGGCTTTTTCGGTCTGTTCAGCATTGGCACCCTCGCCTTTGGCTTCATCTTCACAATCTTCGAACTACTTGTTGCGGTACTTCAGGCTTATGTCTTCACATTCCTGACCGCCGTATACATCCAGCTCGCGCTGGTCGAAGAGCACTAGACCGATCCCGGCACTCGCCTGGATTAGAAAACCACGGAAGGAAACACAAATGAACGTCGCAGAGTTGACTGGAAGCATTGCACCCCTCGCATTCGGTGTTGCAACCATCGGACCCGCCATCGGTGTGGGCATCGTCGTAGGAAAGACCGTTGAGTCGGTTGCACGCCAGCCCGAACTTCAGGGTCGCCTCACGGGCCTCATGTTCCTCGGTATTGCATTCACCGAGGCGCTCGCATTCGTTGCGATCGCAGTTGCATTCATCCCATTCCCCGGCTAATTACTAATAACTGATTGAGGAGGCTGGGATGCTAACCGCAATACTGGCTGCAGCAACGGAGGGCGAATCGCCTAACCCGTTGATCCCGGAGATCTACGACATTGTTTGGTCGTTGGTTTGCTTCGCTATCATCTTGTTCTTCTTCTGGAAGAAGTTCCTTCCAGCACTGACGAAGACGCTAGATGCTCGCGCTGAGGCCATCGAAGGTGGCATCAAGAAGGCTGAGATCGCTCAGGCTGAAGCGGCTACTGCTCTCGAGCAGTACAAGACGCAGCTCGCTGAAGGTCGTGCCGAAGCCGCGAAGATTCGCGAACAGGCTCGTCTTGAGGGAACCACAATCGTCAACGAGCTCAAGGAGCAGGCGACGGTCGAAGCCGCTCGCATTACTGCGAACGCTCAAGCAACGATCGAAGCAGAACGCCAGGCGGCACTCGTCTCGCTCCGCAGTGAAGTTGGCTCAATGGCCATCGACCTCGCTTCGGGTGTTATCGGGCAGAGCCTGACGGATGACAAGAAGTCGTCGGCTCTCGTCGACCAGTTCTTGGCTGACCTCGAGGCATCAGAGAAGGCAAAGGCGAAGAAGTAATGGGATCAGCTACGAGAGAAGCGCTTGTTGCAGCGAAGGATGCACTCGCATCCGTCACTGCCAAGAACTCTCTGGCCACGGGCGCAGAGCTGTTCAAAGCAGGACGCGTAGTGGGCGACTCCGCTCAGCTTCGTGCTGTTTTGGCTGACCCTGCCGTCGACGCGAAAGACAAGGCCGCAACAGTCGGCTCGGTTTTCTCGTCGCTGAGCGCCTCAACGCGCACCGTACTCTCAGCCATCGTGAGCGCTCGCTGGTCGAGCGCCGACGACCTACTCGCAGGAATCGAAGAGGTCGGCATTCGTGCGATCGCTAAGTCGGCTCCGGCAAAGCTCGCCATCGAAGACGAACTCTTCGCATTCGGTGCGACCGTCGCGTCTGACGCACAGCTCGAACTTGCTGTTGGCAGCAAGCTTGGTTCGGCAGCAGCAAAATCGAAGCTCGTCGGTTCCTTGCTCACAGGCAAGGCGTCGGAGCAAACGGCACTGATCGTGGATCACCTCGTTCAGCAGCCCCGTGGGCGTCGCATCGGGGAACTCGTTTCCACGGCCGCTGACATCGTTGCGGATCAGGCAGGCAAGGCCGTCGCAACCATTACGACCGCCGCACCGCTTAAGGCAGCACAGCTTGAGCGCCTACGGGCAGGACTTGCCAGCAACTACGGACGCGAGCTCAAGCTCAACGTTCGTCTCGACCCCTCGATTATCGGTGGGGTTCGCGTGCAGATCGGTGACGAAGTCATCGACGGCAGCGTTTCCACCAAGCTCAACGACCTCAGGATCCAACTCGCAGGTTAGCGAGTTAGCAGAACTTTCCACGGAATAGGAAAACACAATGGCAGAACTCAGCATCAGTCCGGACGAGATCCGCGACGCGCTCAAGGACTTCGTCAAGGCTTACGAGCCCGGCAAGGCCGCGAACACCGAAACCGGAACGGTCATTGACGCATCCGACGGCATCGCCCACGTCGAGGGACTCCCCGGCGTTATGGCCAACGAGCTCATCCGCTTCGCCGATGGAACTCTGGGCCTCGCTCAGAACCTCGACGAAGACGAGATCGGTGTTGTTGTTCTCGGTGAGTTCACCGGCATCGTCGAAGGTATGGAAGTTACTCGCACTGGCGAGGTTCTTTCCTCGCCCGTCGGAGACGGATTCCTCGGCCGTGTAGTCGACCCGCTGGGTAACCCCATCGATGGTCTCGGCGACATCAAGGCAGAAGGCCGCCGCGCCCTTGAGCTTCAGGCTCCCGGCGTCATGGCCCGTAAGAGCGTGCACGAGCCCATGCAGACCGGAATCAAGGCAATCGACGCCATGATCCCGATCGGCCGTGGCCAGCGCCAGCTGATCATTGGTGACCGCCAGACGGGTAAAACCGCCATTGCGATCGACACCATCATCAACCAGAAGGACAACTGGGAGTCGGGCGACGAGAACAAGCAGGTTCGCTGCATCTACGTTGCTATCGGTCAAAAGGGTTCCACGATCGCTGCCGTCAAGGGCGCGCTCGAGGACGCCGGCGCCATGGAGTACACCACCATCGTGGCTGCTCCCGCATCCGACCCCGCAGGTTTCAAGTACCTCGCTCCCTACACCGGTTCGGCCATTGGCCAGCACTGGATGTACGGCGGCAAGCACGTACTGATCATCTTTGATGACCTCTCCAAGCAGGCTGAGGCCTACCGTGCCGTTTCGCTGCTGCTGCGCCGTCCGCCAGGACGTGAGGCATACCCCGGTGACGTGTTCTACCTGCACTCCCGTCTGCTCGAGCGTTGTGCAAAGCTCTCGGACGAGCTAGGTGCTGGTTCGATGACCGGTCTTCCGATCATCGAGACCAAGGCCAACGACGTTGCTGCCTACATCCCGACCAACGTGATCTCGATCACCGACGGCCAAATCTTCTTGCAGTCCGACCTCTTCAACGCCAACCAGCGCCCCGCTGTTGACGTTGGAATCTCGGTCTCGCGAGTCGGTGGTGACGCTCAGGTCAAGTCGATCAAGAAGGTTTCGGGAACCCTGAAGCTGGAACTGGCTCAGTACCGTTCGCTCGAGGCATTCGCGATGTTCGCATCCGACCTCGACGCAACGAGCCGTCGCCAGCTCGCTCGCGGCGCACGTCTCACCGAGCTGCTGCGCCAGCCGCAGTACTCGCCGTTCCCCGTCGAGAACCAGGTCGTTTCGATCTGGGCGGGCACCAACGGCAAGCTCGATGAAGTTCCCGTCGAAGACGTGCTTCGTTTCGAAAGCGAACTCCACGACTACCTCGCACGCAACACTAAGGTGCTCGACACGCTCCGCGAGAAGAACGCACTCGACGACCAGCTGATCGCTGACATGGACGCCGCAGTCGAAGCCTTCAAGCTCGGCTTCCAAACCGGTGAGGGCAAATCCCTCAACTCTGTGGGAACCGAAGAGTTCGACGAGATCGCTGAAGAAGACATCGCCCAAGAGCAGATCGTCAAGCAGAAGCGCTGAGCTTCGCACCAGTGATCATCGACCAACACGACATAGAAAGTTAGAAAGCCATGGGAGCGCAACTTCGGGTCTACCGGCAGAAAATCAGTTCTGCCAAGACGACCAAGAAGATCACACGCGCGATGGAGCTGATCTCCGCGTCGCGCATTCAAAAGGCGAAACAGCGGGTTGCTGCATCGGGCCCGTATTCGCGTGCGGTCACGCGCGCTGTTTCGGCGGTGGCGACTTTCTCGAACGTCGATCACGTGCTCACAACAGAACCAGAGAACGTCGAACGCGCTGCGGTCGTCATCTTCTCCAGTGACCGTGGCCTAGCGGGAGCGTTCAACGCGAACGTACTCCGCGAAGCCGGGGAGCTTGCAGCCCGACTTGAGGGTGAAGGCAAGGAAGTCATCTACTACCTCGTCGGTCGCAAGGCTGCTGGGTACTTCGCTTTCCGAAAGCGCGACGCGGAGCAGATCTGGACCGGCGGTACGGATGCTCCCGAGTTTGAGATCGCCAAGGAGATTGGCGACGCAGTCGTCGGCAAGTTCCTGCAGCCCGCAAGCGAGGGTGGTGTAGACGAGATCCACATCGTTTATAACCGCATGGTGAGTATGCTGCTGCAGGTTCCTGAAGTGGTGCGACTTCTCCCGTTGGAGATCGTCGAAGGCGTAGAAGCCCCAGACGAGAATGACGTTCTCCCTCTCTACGAGTTTGAGCCTGAGGTCGACAAAGTACTAGACGCCCTGCTCCCGGTTTACATCGAGAGTCGTATCTTCAACGCCATGCTTCAGTCTGCTGCTGCAAAGCACGCCGCAACGCAGAAGGCAATGAAGTCTGCAAGCGATAACGCAGACAAGCTCATCAACGACTACACACGTCTCGCAAACAACGCGCGTCAGTCCGAGATCACCCAGCAGATTTCCGAGATCGTGGGCGGCGCGGACGCCCTGAGCTCGGCTAAGTAAGAACCATAGATAGGGAAGCCATGACTGAAAAAGCCCCGGCCAAAAAGGCCCCAGCAAAGAAGACGCCCGCGAAGAAGGCGCCCACGAAGAAGGCAGCCGCCGCCGCTGTTGCTGTCGCCGGCGTAGGTCGCATCGCACGCGTAACCGGTCCCGTTGTGGACGTCGAGTTCCCGCACGACTCGATCCCCGGTATCTACAACGCTCTCAAGACCAACGTTTCAATCGGTGGCGAGACCGCTGAGATCACGCTCGAAGTTGCTCAGCACCTCGGCGACGACGTTGTTCGTGCTATCGCGCTCAAGCCGACTGACGGCCTTGTGCGTGGGCAGGAAGTTCGCGACACAGGTGAGCAAATCACGGTTCCCGTTGGTGACATCACCAAGGGCAAGGTCTTCAGCGTTACCGGAGAGATCCTGAACGCGGATGCCGATGGCAAGGTCAACGGCGAAACGATCGAGATCACCGAGCGTTGGCCTATTCACCGCAAGCCCCCAGCCTTCGACCAGCTCGAGTCGAAGACCGAACTCTTCGAAACCGGAATCAAGGTCATCGACCTTCTCACCCCGTACGTACAGGGTGGAAAGATCGGACTGTTCGGTGGTGCCGGTGTTGGTAAGACCGTTCTGATCCAGGAAATGATTCAGCGTGTGGCTCAGGACCACGGTGGAGTTTCCGTATTTGCCGGTGTTGGTGAGCGTACCCGTGAAGGTAACGACCTCATCGCCGAGATGGACGAAGCAGGAGTCTTCGACAAGACGGCCCTAGTCTTCGGCCAGATGGATGAGCCGCCAGGAACACGTCTCCGCGTCGCCCTCTCGGCGCTGACCATGGCTGAGTACTTCCGCGATGTGCAGAAGCAAGACGTGTTGCTCTTCATCGACAACATCTTCCGCTTCACGCAGGCCGGTTCTGAGGTTTCGACCCTGCTGGGTCGTATGCCTTCCGCCGTGGGATACCAGCCAAACCTCGCCGACGAGATGGGTCTCCTTCAGGAGCGCATCACCTCGACACGTGGACACTCGATTACGTCACTCCAGGCCATTTACGTTCCTGCCGATGACTACACCGACCCCGCGCCGGCAACGACCTTCGCCCACCTCGACGCCACGACTGAGCTCAGCCGTGAAATCGCATCGAAGGGTTTGTACCCGGCCGTTGACCCTCTCACCTCAACGAGTCGTATCCTCGACCCCCGTTACCTAGGTGCCGACCACTACCGCGTTGCTACCGACGTGAAGCAGATTCTGCAGAAGAACAAGGAACTCCAGGAGATCATCGCGATCCTCGGTGTCGACGAGCTCTCTGAAGAAGACAAGATCACGGTATCGCGCGCACGTCGTATCCAGCAGTTCCTCTCACAGAACACCTACATGGCGAAGAAGTTCACCGGTGTTGAGGGATCGACTGTTCCGCTCAAGGACACCATCGAATCGTTTGACGCGATCGTCAAGGGCGAATTCGACCACGTTGCTGAGCAGGCGTTCTTCAACGTCGGTAGCATCAGCGATGTCGAAGAACAGTGGGCCAAGATTCAGAAAGAGAACTCCTAACAATGGCAGTTCTCGCAGTGAGCGTTGTCTCCGCCGACCAGGAACTCTGGTCGGGGGAGGCGACCCAGCTCATCGCTCGCACCACCGAAGGTGAGATCGGAATTCTCCCCGGCCACGAACCGCTTCTCGCGATTTTGGCTAAGGGTGAAGTCCGTGTGTCAACGGCAGACGGGCAGACCGTGACCGCGATCGCGGACAACGGCTTCCTCTCGGTTGAAAACAACACCGTAACCGTGGTTGCTAGCACCGCAGAACTGGTCTAGCTTTCTACTCATGCTTATAGCGATGGCCGGGTTGCCGGGTGCAGGAAAGTCGACTCTCGCAGAGGTCGTTGGCGCCCGGCGCAAGACCACCGTGTTGTCTGTCGACCAGATAGAGACAGCGATCCTTAAGGCCGGCATTAGCGCCGGACAACCCACAGGGCTCGCTGCCTATCTGGTCGCAGAAACGCTCGCCGAGTCGGTGCTGATGAACGACAACGACATCATCATCGATGCTGTCAATGCCGTCGACCCAGCTCGCGAGCAATGGGTCAGCCTCGCTGAGCGTACCGGCTCGGGCATCCGCTTCATCGAAGTCGTGTGCTCCGACGAGGAGCTGCACAAAGAGCGTCTCGTGGAGCGCACCGCTAAGCGCGAACTTGCGGGAGCACCCGATCGCGACGCCGTCGAGCAGAGCGTTGAAGAGTATTCCCCGTGGAGCGGAGTGAGCGGCGCAGTAGCCCGCATCACCCTCGACTCTGCCGGACCCATCGGCGTCAACGTCGAACGGGCATCCGCGTTCCTCGACGCGTGATCGTTCTCCTTCCTCCCTCCGAAACTAAGCGTGACGGGGGAGATCAGAGTGCCGTGCTCGACTGGGATCGCCTCTCGTTTCCCGAGCTCACTCAGCCACGCCGAGCCGTAGTCGCTGCGGTCTCAGAGCTCGCTGAGGACACTGAATCCGCCCAGCGCGCCCTCGGCATCAGTGCGAAACAGCTTTTCGAAGTGGAGCGCAACCGCACGCTGGCCACGGCGCCGGTATTACCAGCCCTCGAACGCTATACCGGCGTGCTCTTCGACGGTTTGGATGCCGCAACCATGACCGCTGACGAGCGGTCGTTCGCCCACGAGACTGTGGTCGTGCATTCTGCTCTGTTCGGCCCGATCGGCGCCAGCGATCCCATTCCCGCGTACCGTCTCTCTCATAACTCCAAAGTCCCCGGGCTTCCATTGAAGAAGCATTGGCGAGCTCCGGCATCCGAGGCTCTTGCCGGTCTCGGAGGGCTCCAGCTCGACCTTCGCTCCGAAGCGTACGCACAGCTGGGCGCGGCAGGGGAGAACAGTGCCTACTTGCGAGTGGTGACGGCGGGTGCAGATGGTAAGCGTGTGGCGTTGAGTCACTTCAACAAGAAATCCAAGGGACTCTTCACTCGAGCCCTTGTGCGGGCAGGGATCCGCCATCCAACGGTCGACTCGCTTCTCGAGTGGGCAAACGGTGCCGGCTTCCAGCTGGAACGAGGAGCGCCGGGCGAACTCGACCTGGTCGTCGAGAACGCCTAGCCCCCAGAGCCCGTGCTGGGGGCCCGCTCGTTGCAACGCCACAGTGTCGACCCTGCCGCCGAAGAGTTGACGCTGTCGGCCCGCAGAGCCTACGCTGCCGGACCCGGCGCTGCTGAGGCGCCGCTGCCGTCCCACAGACCGCGGCTGCTGGCTTGCACGGTCGCGATTGCTGGCCCGCACGACCGAAGAGAAACACAGCTGCGACCCGGACGAAACGTTAAACGGCTCTCCAGCAGCCTTCCAGATGGTCGTCGACCATGCCCGCGGACTGCATGAGCGCGTACATCGTTGTCGGGCCCACAAAGCGGAACCCTCGCGCCTTGAGCGCCTTACTCATGGCCGTCGATTCCGCGGTGGTCGCAGGAACGTCGCCGAACGCTGCGAGACGAGTGGTTCGCGGCGGCGGTGCGAAACTCCACAGCAGCGTGTCTAGCGCGCCGGGATCGTTCCGCGTGAGCTCAAGAGTTGCTTGAGCGTTGGTGATCGCCGCAGATACCTTGAGCCGATTGCGGATGATACGCGGGTCGTTCAGCAGCCGAGCGATGTCGTCGTCACCGTAGCCTGCGATCGTGGCGGCATCGAAGTGATCGAAGGCTTCGCGGATGCCCTCTCGGCGACGCAAGATCGTGATCCACGACAGGCCCGCTTGAAACGCTTCGAGCATGATCTTCTCGAAGAGTTTGTGGTCGCCGCGGAGCGGATTGCCCCATTCGGTGTCGTGATATTTGCGGTACTGTTCGTCGTCTCCGACCCAACTGCACCGAGCCCGGCCGTCCGGCCCGACAAGGAGGGGTTCGCGATCGCTCACTTGTGGCTGATCCCCTCGTGCTTGAGAAGCCAGACTTTGGTGGGAATGCCGTCGCCACCGCTGTAGCCGGTGATCCTCTGGTTGGAAGCAAGCACACGATGACAGGGAATGATGATGGGAATCGGGTTGGCACCGACAGCACCGCCGACAGCGCGGCCGGCGGTCGGGCGGCCTGTGGCACGGCCGATGTCGGCGTAGGAGACCGCGGCGCCGTACGGAAGCTGGTTGAGCTGTAGCCACACGGATTTCTGGAATTCCGTGCCGGCCGCAGAGAGCGGCAGGTCGAAGGAGCGGCGGTCTCCAGCAAAGTACTCGGCGAGTTGAGCTGCCGCGGTGTCGAGAACCTCGCAAGAACGCTCCGGCTGTTCGTCGTGGGGGAGAACGCCGTCGTTCTCGATGGCGAGGCCGGTGACGTGAGCGCCATCGCCCGTGAGCTCGATCCGGCCTATTGGCGACGATAGCCGGCGAAGATAGGTGACCTCGGTTTGCGGGAGGGTGAGCGTGTCCATGCTTCGAGCGTACGCCGCCTAGCGAGACGGCGGCTGGCCATTTTCGGACATTGCAATTCGCTGCGAAAAAGCGTGCCGTGGAGGAGCGGACCTAGATGCCGTCTTGGTTGCGGGGTTCGATGTTGATGCTCTCGTTGAGCTCGCTGATCGTCGCGTTGAGATCTTCCAGCTGGGCGACAAGGTCATCATAAGTATCTATGTCGTCTTCAATCGAGTCGTACAGCGCGTTCAGCCGTTGCTGCCTATCAATCAGTTCGTCGTATCCCTGAGGATCGTAGATTCCCCGCTCGCCGCGTGCATTGTAGACTTCGATATCCGCATTGAGCACGTCGTAGCCAGAGTTGTACTCGGCATAATCTTCGTCGATCGAGGTCCGCAAAGCGTCAAGCTGTTCTACTAGCTTCTTGCTGGCATTCAACTGTTCGGTAAAGACCGCGTTCGACTTCTCGTGCAGTGCCACAACGGTCGCGCGATCTGTGAAGTAGGCGGCGTAGTGCTCTTCAAGCTCCGGGTTCAGATCGGCAAATTCCGTACCGATGATTGAATGGAGCTCGTTAGAACGCTCACCAGGCTCCGTCTTGGCGTAGAACTCGAGAGTCGTTGCGAACTCCGGGTCATCCTTCATGCGGTCGGCTTCAGCTTCAAGCAATGGCGTCAGTCGGGCGCGCTCGTCATCCGAGAGTCGATCCCACGCAGCGTGGAGCATCTCGTGTGCGGCGACGACCTCTTCGATGCCGGCGAGCCGTTCATCCGTCACATCAAAGAGATAAATCGCTTTGCTGCTGGGGAAGTAGCACCCCAGCACACCAAAGTTCTCTTCAACGTTCGAGCACGTGGTGTTGAACTCCGGGTTTTCTTGAATCACAGGCTGGCTCGCGTAGAAGAGAAACTCGCCCTCCTCAGACATGGCTGCCGAAGTGACATAGGCACGAACCGTGGAGGATGGCTCGAACTGCCACACCGTGAACTGATCAGAGATGCGCTGCTGGTTAGTGAGAGCCCACACTCCGGCACTAATCACGACCACGTTTAACAACACCGCGAGCACAATCGCGATTGCGCGCGCTACCGTCATCCGGTCGCGATTGTCACGCGGACGTTGTGTTGGTGAATTTTCCTCAGTGTTCACGGAAAGAACTCTATCCGAGCCGTGGGGTAAGAGGGAGGGCGAACGCGGTGGGTTCTAGAGACGGCTCCATGCTTCGGTCAAAACCGAGCGCAAGATCGATTCTATCTCGTCAAACTCGGCCGGGCCGATCGTTAATGGCGGTGCCAGCTGAATCACGGGATCTCCACGGTCATCGGCACGGCAGTAGAGGCCAGCATCGTAGAGCGCCTTAGAAAGGAAGCCACGGAGTAGGCGCTCGGATTCGTCATCGTTGAAGGTCTCCTTCGTTGCCTTGTCTTTGACCAGTTCGATGCCGAAGAAGTAACCATCTCCGCGCACATCGCCCACGATCGGCAAGTCGAGCAAGCGCTCAAGCGCAGCGCGGAACTTGGGCGAGTTTTCGCGAACGTGCTCGTTGATCTTCTCTTCCTCGAAAATGTCGAGGTTCTCTAGGGCAACCGCAGCGGAAACCGGATGTCCTCCAAAGGTGTAGCCGTGGTAGAAGGTCGTAGCACCATGCTTGAAGGGCTCGTAGATGCGATCAGACACGATCGTGGCGCCGATCGGCGAGTAGCCGCTGGTCATTCCCTTGGCGCACGTGATCATGTCGGGCACGTAGTCGTAGGCGTCACACGCGAACATGTGACCGAGACGACCGAAGGCGCAAATGACTTCGTCGCTGACAAGCAGTACGTCGTACTCGTCGCAGATTTCACGAACACGCTGGAAGTAGCCAGCGGGAGGCGGGAAGCAGCCACCCGAGTTCTGCACGGGCTCCAAGAAAACCGCGGCGACAGTCTCGGGGCCCTCGAAGAGGATCATTTCCTCAATACGGTTGGCCGCCCACAGTCCGAATTCTTCTTCGGTGCCATGGAAGCCCATCTCTTCTGCGCGATAGTAGTTCGTGTTGGGCACGCGGAATGCGCCTGGAACGAGAGGCTCAAACATCTCCTTCATGCCGGGGATGCCGGTGATGGCAAGCGCGCCCTGCGGGGTGCCGTGGTAAGCGACCGCACGCGAAATGACCTTGTGCTTCGTGTGGCGGCCCTGAAGCTTCCAGTACTGCTTGGCCAGCTTGAAGGCGGTCTCGACCGCTTCACCGCCGCCCGTGGAGAAGAAAACGCGGTTAAGGTCGCCCGGGGCGTAGCCCGCTAGGCGGTCAGCCAGCTCGATGGCTTTGGGGTGCGCGTACGACCAGAGCGGGAAGAACGCGAGTTCTTCGGCTTGCTTCGCAGCGACTTCGGCCAAGCGCTTGCGCCCGTGACCGGCGTTGACCACGAAGAGTCCGCTGAGTCCGTCGAAGTACTTGTTGCCCTTGGTGTCATAAATGTGGTGACCTTCACCGCGAACAATAATCGGCACGCCGTGTCCATCTTCCATCACCGACTGGCGCGAGAAGTGCATCCACAGGTGGTCTTTCGCTTTTTGCTGAAGATTGACTTCGTTGAATTCTGACATCTCAAACACTTTCTATGGTGCGTTGGGGGTGACTCACGGCGACGTGGTGACGGGGGAGGCTCGCTCAGCGCGTTCCCCAGTTGTAAAACTGCTTGTGCAGACGCAGGTAGACGAAAGTCTCCGTCGATCGCACGCCTTCGATACCGCGGATGTCGTGGTTGAGGAGCTCGATGAGGTCGTCATCGTTCTCGCACACGACTTCAACGAGAAGGTCGAAGCTGCCGGCGGTAAGGACGACATAGTCGACGGAGGGGAGCTTGCCTATTTTTTCGGCCACCGAAGTGGTGTCTCCCGAGATCTGGATGCCGATCATTGCTTGGCGAAAGAAGCCCAGCTGCATCGGATCGGTGACGGCAACGATCTGCATGACGCCAGACTCAGTGAGTTTCTGCACGCGTTGACGCACGGCCGCTTCGCTCAGGCCAACGGCTTTTCCAATCTCTGCGTAAGACCGGCGGCCATCATTTTGCAGCTGTTCGATGATCGACTTGGAAACATCATCGAGATGCGCCGGCTTAGTGCCGAGACCGCGCGAAGAGGAGCTCATGCGTCGATTTTGTCAGTTCGGGAGGTGGGTAGCAAGCGATTCCGCACCAAAGATCGGTTATAGCTGCTGAAATCGTTGCTCAAGGCTTGGATTAGTGCTCTGGAGGTCGCTATCGTTGAGGCATGAGTGCTCCAGACATCCACAACTTTATCGATGGTGAGTACGTAGCGGCGCGTACTGAGAGTGGCTTCGACGTGATTGACCCCGCTACCGAAGACAGCTACGCGCAGTCCCCGGTGTCATCGAAAGCCGACGTCGATGCTGCCTATACTGCGGCGGCAACCGCGTTCGAAACCTGGGGCGAGACCACGCCCGCTGAGCGCCAACTCGCACTCTTCCGCATTGCTGACGCAATGGAAGCTCGCGCCGATGAGTTCGCCGATCTCGAATCAAAAGACACCGGAAAGCCACGCGCCAGTCTGGTCGACGACGAGATCATGCTTTCAGTGGATCAGATTCGATTCTTCGCCGGAGAAGCCCGTCACCTTTCGGGAATGGCCACCGGTGAATACATGAAAGACCACACGTCGTCGATCCGCCGCGAGCCGATCGGCGTTATTGGCCAAGTGGCGCCGTGGAACTACCCGCTCAACATGGCGGTGTGGAAAGTTGCCCCCGCGATCGCCGCAGGAAACACAACGGTGCTCAAACCCAGCGACACGACTCCCTCAGCAACCCTGCTGTTTGCTGAGGTTGCTGCAGAGTTCCTTCCCGCCGGCGTATTCAACGTGCTGACGGGAGACCGTACCACCGGCGGCCTCATGATCGATCACAAGACGCCGCAGATGGTATCGATTACCGGCTCCGTTCGCGCAGGTATGGAAGTCGCGAAGGCAGCCTCCGTCGATCTCAAACGAGTGCACTTGGAGTTGGGCGGTAAAGCTCCCGTGGTGGTCTTCGACGACGCCGACATTCCCTCTGCTGTTGCCGGTATCGGCGCGGCGGGGTACTTCAATGCTGGTCAAGACTGCACCGCGGCGACGCGGGTAATAGTGCACGCACGCATCCACGATGAGTTCGTCGCTGAACTCGTGAAGTGGACGCGTGAAAACGCCACCACGGGCGCGCCGAGCGAAGATGTCTACTTTGGTGCCGTGAACAACGCCAACCAGCTCGCACAGGTGTCTCGCGTAATCGACGAACTGCCGACGCACGCGCAGATCGAACTCGGCGGTGCGCGCCAGGGAAACCGAGGCTATTTTTACGAAGCGACGATCGTTTCGGGTCTCCAGCAGAACGATTCAGCGGTTCAGAACGAGATCTTCGGGCCGGTTATCACGGTTCAGAAGTTCGCGGATGAGACTCAAGCGCTTGAGTGGGCCAATGACGTCAACTACGGGCTGGCTTCGAGTGTGTGGACTCGCGATCACGGCCGTGCAATGCGCTTCGCTAAGCACCTTGACTTCGGCTGCGTCTGGATCAACACCCACATTCCGATCGTGGCGGAGATGCCGCATGGGGGCTTCAAGCACTCGGGCTACGGCAAAGACTTATCGAGTTATGGCTTCGAGGATTACACCCGCATCAAACATGTGATGAGTTTTATCGGACAAGCGTGACGTGCTCCCGCGAGAAATCATCAAGCATGCCTAAGATTGCCGCGTGAAGCAGGACTTCGATGACACGATAACGGCGAGCCAGCGGCCGCAGCCTCAGTCGACCACGCCTGATCTCGATGACACCGTGCTGATCAGTGCGCGAAGAACCGCGGCGGTTGTGACGCCGTACGAGCCACCTGTCGAGACGCCCGCTCAGCAAAGTTCGCCGAGCACCGCGCACGAGGCGGCTCATGAGGCAGCGCGCTTGCGAGCACGGGCCTCGGCGCAAGTGAAACCGCAACGTGCTTCTGCTGAACCGGCGGCGGCATCCATAGCGCTGTACTACCGCGTTCAAGTCGATGGCACGGGGCACACATATTCGCTCGAGCATGCGTGCGTATTTGGGCGCGACCCTCGACCGCCGCGCATTGTAAAAGGTGTGGGCCCGCGGCTCATTGCTATTCAGTCGCCGCAGCGCGAAGTCTCCGAAACGCACGTTGAAGTGCGGCAATTGGGCGCGTCAGTGATCGTGACTGACCTGCGCTCGACCAACGGTTCAATCGTTCAAGTGCCCGGAAATGCGGCACGAAAACTTCGTCAGGGTGAGTCGGTCGTGGTTTCCACCGGCACGCTAGTGGATATTGGAGACGGAAACACTATTCGGATTCTGCCTCGGCGGCGTCTGGAGTAAACGGGCAGGAAGGTAGCCGTGACCGAAATCGGCGGCAACAACCCGGGGCATACCATCGCCCTACCGGGGCGAGCAGAACAGACTTTAACGTTTGCGTGGGCTGCGGGCACTCACACAGGACATCGTCGCGCCGCAAACGAAGACAGCTATGTGGCGCGCTCTCCTCTGTTTGCGGTCGCTGATGGCATGGGCGGGCACTCGGCGGGGGATCTGGCAAGTGCTGCAGTCGTCGAGCGGCTCGACGATGCGATTACGGGGGATTTTCTTCCGGCGCGCGCTGTGGAACGTGCCCTCGAGCGGGCCACCGACTATATCGGCCTCATCGCTCAAGACAGCGAATTGGGGGTGGGCACCACCGTCACAGGGGTAGTGCTAACCGAACACCATGACACTGCAAGTTTCGCCGTATTCAACGTCGGAGATAGCCGGGTTTACAATTTCGACGCCGAGCAATTGGTCCAGGTCACACGAGACCACTCCGTCGTTCAAGATCTTGTCGAAGCGGGTCTGATCTCGCGAGACGAGGCCGATGATCATCCTGACGCCAACATCATCACGCGGGCGATCGGCTTCAACGCCGCCCCCGCGCCAGATTTTTGGATACTGCCGATCCACGTCGGCCAGCGGCTACTTGTCTGCTCGGATGGCCTCACGCGCGAAGTGTCAGACCACGAGATCGAGAGCGTGCTGAAGCGGCGGCTCTCGCCCGATGAGACGGTATCGCAACTCATCGATTTCGCTCTCGACGGCGGCGGACGAGACAACATCACAGCGATTGTCATCGATGTGTTAGAAGTGCCTACAGCGGCATAGCCCCTAAGTCCTCCATACTGGGGACAAGCAAACTGACCCCAGACAAGGGGCAGAATCCGATTTTTGAGTGCATTACTCACTTAGAATGGTCGAACTCGACGACAGGTAAGGGGTGTTCTGTGGCTAGAAGATTGCCCTCCGCTCCTCCTGCGCTGCCCGGATTCTCGCACGTTCACGTTTTGGGTTCCGGAGGCTTCGCCGATGTCTTCCTGTACGAGCAAAATATGCCGCGGCGCCAGGTTGCCGTCAAAGTTATGCTCAGCGAGGTCGTCAACGATCAAGTTCGACTGATGTTTCAAGCCGAGGCCAACCTTATGGCTCAACTCAGTTCGCATCCGTCTATCCTGACGGTTTATCAAGCAAGCGTTTCCTCAGACGGACGTCCTTATCTCGTCATGGAATTGTGTTCCTCGACGCTCAGCCAGCGTTATCGAGTCGAGCGACTCCCCGTGCCCGAAGTGCTTCGGATCGCAATTAAGATCGGCAGCGCTATTGAGACGGCCCATCGTGCAGGGGTATTGCACCGTGACATTAAACCGTCGAACATTTTGACCACCGCGTACGGGCATCCGGTTCTTTCCGACTTTGGTATTGCTGCGACGCTCAGTGAGTCCGAGAACCTCGAAGCTGTGGGAATGTCGATTCCCTGGTCGGCACCGGAGGTCCTCATGGACGAGACAGCTGGCACGATCGAGTCCGAACTGTGGTCGTACGCCGCCACCGTCTACTCGCTACTTGCCGGGCGCTCGCCATTCGAAGTGCCGGGGGAATCAAACAAGTCGACCGACCTCATCTCCCGCATCAACCGGGCTAAGCCACGCACGACCGGGCGCAGTGATGTCCCTGAGAGTTTGGAACGTGCTCTGAGTCGGGCGATGTCGCGCAAGGCGGAATCACGGCAAGGCAGTGTTCTCGAGCTCGTGCACGAGTTGCAAGCGGTCGAGTCAGAGCTTGGGCTTTCACAAACGGCTATTGAAGTAGCGATGGATGATTGGGCTTTGGCTACCGTGGCCGAGCTCGAAGACCGTACGCGAGTGCGCCCAGGTCAAGCCTCACCGATGACATCGTCACAGCGTCGCAAACGTCGCCGCCCAGCGAATGTCGAAGAGAGCTTTGGCTCATTCGAGAGTGACGCAGCTGAGGGGAAGATGTCGCGTCGCAAGACTGGCATTAGCCCGATCCCGAAAACACGCGGCATGCAAACTGTGGCGTGGATTGGCGTAGCGCTCGCCGCTTTCGTTGTGGTCCTGGGGGCAACAGCTACCTTCATTCAGCTGCAATCGGGGTCGAGCGACATCCCGGTCGTGAGTGATATTTCAGCCTCGGTTTCCACTGACGTTGTCGAATTCTCTTGGCTGGATCCCGGTCTTGAGGCCGGAGATTTCTATCAGATCAAGACTACTGATGGGCAACCTTCGGTGCAGCAGCGTGAACCAAACTTCGTTGTCGACGCCGAATCGGGCGAGAACGTCTGCATCTCTGTCACCGTCACTCGCGAGGGCAAGTCTGGCCCCGCGAGTGCCCAGAAATGTGCGGTGTTGCCGTGATGACGGAGGCCGATGATTAAGCGCTGGGGTAAAGCGCGCCGCTCCACGGTGATCGGTGTGGTGAGTGTTTCTGCGATCGTAGCGCTGATAGCTACGGTCGCAATTGTGTCGACGGGATATACGTCTCAGCGAGTCGATTTGGCCGACGGCGCCGTGTGGGTTGCGAACAACCAAGAGCAGGCAATCGGACGCGCGAATACCGAAGTGCTCGAAATCAACTCTGTCGTGAACGCGCAAAGTGCGGATCTGGAAGTGGTTCAGCATGGCGAAAGCGTGCTGCTTTTCGATCGCTCCGAAAGTTCCATCGATATCGTCGACCCGGCGCTCTCTGAAATCGATGACAGCGTCGCGCTTCCGCCAAACCAGCCTGAAGTGTATTTCGCCGGCGATAACGTGGTCGTGCTGGAGCACGGCACAGGCGAACTGTGGATTCGCTCCTACGAAGACTTTCTGAATTTTGATGCCGAAGCTCCCGCATCGCTGAGCTTGGGCGCCGACGCGATTGTCAGCGTCGACGAAGACGGGCTGCTCTTCGCGTACTCACCGTCGGCGGGACAACTCTTCCGCGTGAACGCCGCTATCTCCGACACTGCCGAATCTAGCGAGAACATCGAACTTGATCCGAATGCCGAATTAAGCATCACGTCTGTTGCTGGCCAATGGGCCATTCTTGATTCCGATGCTGAGCTGCTCCACATGGATGGCCGTGATGTTGATCTCACGGGACTCGTAGATGGCGGCACCGGCACCGTGCTCCAGATCCCCTCGGCGGGCGGAGAGCGCGTGCTCATCGGCTATAGCAACGGAGTGCTGAGTGTTCCGCTCAGCGGCGCCGCTGCGGTGGGCCTTGCGACGGGGCAGTCCGGCATTCCGGCCGCTCCGATGCGATTGGGCGAGTGCGAATTTGCCGCGTGGTCCAGCGGTGAGAACTGGAGACGGTGCCCGACCGACGCTGGTGAAGGTGTCATGCTCCAGCTCGACGAGATGCAGGCTAATGCCCAGCTTTCTTACTCGGTCAACGGAACTCGCGCGGTACTGAACGACCGACTTTCGGGTCGTACGTGGGCGATTCAGGGCACAGGCGAACTGATCGACAACTGGAACCAGCTCATCACGACCGATGAGGAGGAACCTGAGGTCGAGCAGAACCTCGTCGATCTCGAGCCCGAGGTTGACAAGGTGCAGCAGCCTCCTGTTGCCGTTGACGACACTTTTGGTGCCCGTCCCGGCCGGGCGACTGTGTTGCCCGTGCTGTTGAACGACTATGACCCGAACGGTGATGTTCTGGTCATCGAGGATCTCCCGGTCATTAACGCGGGGATCGGTCGAATTGACCGGATTAACGAACGTCAGCAGATCCAGATCACTCTGGAGCCGGGCGCAAGCGGTCAGGTGTCCTTCAACTACACCATCAGCGATGGCCGCGGAGGCACCGCTACTGCCAGTGTCACTGTAGAAGTTCGAGACGACTCAGAAAACTCCCCGCCACAGCAGATGCGTGCGACCAAGTTCACGGTGCAGGCCGGCGGACGGGTATCGAATCAGATTCTCGGAGACTGGGTCGACCCCGATGGCGATCCTTTTTATCTCACGAACGCCTCCGTCGCGGCACCTGACGCCGTCAGTTATAAGCCCGGCGGAGACCTAGTGTTTTCCGATTCCGGTGCCGGCGGCGAACTCAAGGTTGTCACCCTTGTGGTGTCCGATGGCACCGCTGAAGCGTCAGGAAGCGTTTCGCTCTCGGTGAAGCCCGCCGGCGAAGTGCCGATCGAGGCAGATCCGTTCGTCGTGTTGGCCTACGCGGGAAAGGAAGTCACCGTTTCGCCGCTGAGTCACGTGCGCGGCGGCAATGGCAACATACGCCTCAATAGCGTTCCTGCTAAAACGGGGGCACAAGTGCTGCCCAGTTATGAGACAGGCACCTTCCGCTTCGAAAGCGACGAGATTCGCAGTCATAACCTCGAATATGTCGTCACAGATGGAAACCTCACGTTGACGGCTATCGTGCGAATAGACGTGGTGGCGCCGCCAGACGCCAACACCTCTCCGATCACGGTGCCTAAGACTGTTTTCGTTCAGACGCTTCAGAATGAGCGAATCGACGTCGCTGGCACCGACGTCGATCCGGCCGGTGGGGTCCTTCTCGTGACTGAAACGATGAACCTGCCGGTGGGCTCTGGCGTGCGCGCGGAGATCCTGGAACAACGTCTCGTTCGTGTCAGCCTCGAAGCTCCGCTCGATGACGGCCCGGTGAGCTTCAATTACCGCATCAGCAACGGGCTTGCGGATGCTATCGGCGTGATCACGGTTGTGGAGATTCCCGCGCCGTCTCGTTTGCAGGCGCCGATTGCCAACGATGACTCCATAACTGTTCGAGTCGGGCAAGCCGTAGATATCAGAGTGCTTCTCAACGATGAGCATCCCGATGGGCTAGAACTGTCGCTCTTGCCCAAACTGGCTCAGGATCTTCCTGACGATTCGGGGCTCCTGTTCGTGTCCGGAGATGTTCTGCGCTACCTTGCGCCTGATCGCACCGGAAACTTCACGGCGGCGTATCAAGTTGCCGGACCTGACGGGCAGTCTGCGACAGCGATCGTGCGAATCGCCGTACGCGAACTCGATGCCTCAAGCAATAATCCACCCGTTCCTCCGACCGTCACTGCTCGAGTTCTAGCTGGTGACACGGTACGTGTCACGATCCCGCTCACCTCCGCCGACCCCGATGGTGACTCGGTTCTCTTGCTCGGCCAGGCGACGAATCCTGATAAGGGTGCGGTAATCGAGGTCGATTCGAACACCTTTGTGTACCAGGCGGGGGAGTACTCGGCCGGCACGGATACCTTCAGCTACACGCTGATTGATTCGCTCGGTGCCCGCGCGAATGGAGAGATCAATATCGGGATCAGTCCGCGCCTCGATGGTGCCCGTAATCCCGTCGCCATCATCGACGAAGTGACGGTCAAACCCGGGATTACGGTATCGGTTCAAGTATTGGCTAACGATTCCGATCCTGACGGTAGCCCCTTGTCCGTGGTGTCTGTCGAACCGAATGATGGCGACACAGTTGCTGAGATCGACGGGGACGTAGTGAAGGTGACCCCTCCGGAAACTCCGGGCGATTACGGCATCATCTACGTCATTGAAAACGAAACGGGCGGATCAAGTCAAAACTTTATTCGCGTTACGGTGGACCCCGACGCTAAGCCGGCGTATCCGATCGCTACCGATAGCGTGCTTACTCTCTCCGACGTTCTCGACCGAAATCGAGTAACTGTCGATGTACTTGCCGGAGTGTTCTTCGCTGATGGCGACCCGCGAACACTGTCCTTGGGGATTTACCCGGGGTTCGGAGACTCTGCCACAGTCACGTCGGACAAGCAGATCGAGGTCTCTGTCGGTGACACCGGGCAGATCATCCCGTTCCGGGTAACGAACCCGGCCGACCCGACGATCTTCAGCTACGCCTTCATTAAGGTGCCGGGGTACGACGACGCTCTTCCACAGCTAGACCGTCGCGCGCCAAAACTTAGCGTCAATAGCGAAAGCACCCTCGTCATTGACCTCAATGATTACATTATCGCCGTGGGTGAGAATCCCGTACGACTGACCGATTCCAGTACGGTTCTTGCCACCCACAGCGATGGATCCGACCTCGTCCGTGATGAAGACACGTTGGTGTTCACCTCCGCCGAAAAATATTTTGGTCCCGCATCCATCTCTTTCGAAGTCACTGATGGCACCTCGGCAACGGACCCCGAGGGGCGGACGGCAATTCTAGTGCTGCCGATCGACGTACTTCCGCGTGATAACCAACCCCCCGTCTTCGGTGGCGCCGTCATCGATTTCGAACCGGGTCAAGAAAAAGAGATCGATCTTCTCAAACTAACGAACTACCCATATCCCGACGACCTTGATGAGCTCGCCTACACGGTACTCAGCCCCTTACCCGAAGCCTTCAGCTATTCGCTGAACGGTACGTTACTGACTCTGCGAGCCAATGACAGTGCCTTTAAGGGCACCCGAACCTCAATTTCGCTCGGGGTGCGCGATGATCTTTCTGAAGGAAAGTCTGGTCGAATCGAGCTGAATGTCGTGCCGTCCACTCGGCCGCTCGCGAGTCCGGCGTCTGATGTTGCGATCGCGCAACGTGGTGAAACAACGATCGTCGATGTACTCGCGAATGATGCGTCGACGAATCCCTTCCCTGGAGCTCCGCTGCGCGTCGTCGATATTCGTGGCCTCGGAGGAAGCTCCATCCCGGCCGGGCTCACAATTCTGCCGAGTAGTGACAACCGCACCCTTACTGTCACAGTGTCGGAATCGGCTGTACCCGGCGATGTCAATCTTCAATACCGAGTAGCAGACGCGACGAACGATGAATCGCGCTATGTCTGGGGCACTGTTGTGGTGTCGGTTCAGGATAAGCCCGATCCCGTATCGAACGTAGGCCCCAGCGGCTTCGGCGACAAGACGATCATGATGCGCTGGAACGCGGGCCCGGCAAACAATTCGCCGATCTCCTCGTACCGTGTGACCACTCGCGCGGCTGGCGTTCTCGTGAATACAACGGAGTGCACGGGAACAACCTGCGCAATACCGACAACGGGTAACGGACCTAGCAACTCAGTCAAAGTTACGGTTGTTGCCATCAACGCGATTGGCGAGTCCGAACCGGTAACCTTGGCGGACTCAGTGTGGTCCGACATCATCCCCGTCGCGCCCAGCACGCTGAGCGCAGCACCGCTAGACCACGGTCTGCGACTCACGTGGAACGCCGTTCCCACGCCTGCCGGTGGTTCGCCCGTTGACCGCTACCGTGTCGTGGTTGGCGGATTCGAAACGACCCTCGGCCTCTCGCAGTGTGATAGCGGTACGTGCACGTGGGAGACTCCATCGAGCTGGGTTCTCGATAACGGCGTTGCGGTTTCCTATACCGTGAGCGCGAGAAACTCGGCATACACGGCGTTGTCCGTATGGAACACTAGCGAGCCCAGAAGCGCCACTCCGGCCGGGCCGCCTATCGCTCTCTCCGCACCTGTCGCGTCGGTCGTCAACGATACAACGGTTAATCTGAGTTGGGGCGGAGCCTTCAACGAGAATGGTCGCCCTGTGACGACGTACACAGCAGCTGCCTACACCGGGACGTCGCCAACGTGTGCTGCTAATGGCTCGATCACCAGTAACGGCGCGAAGCTGGCCGCGGTAGGGACCGGTACCTCGGCGACCCTTTCTGGGCTAGCACCGAACCGTACGTATACGATGCTCGTCTTTGCTCACAATGGTCAGGGTTGCACCGCCACTCCGACGGTGATCGCGCACACCCCGCCCGCCATTGTTACCGCGCTTTCCACTGCAGGCCCCGTGCCGAATGGCAATCGTTTCGACTTCACCGTCAATGGCGGCATGATGGGAGCGGACCCACTCGATAGCAACTACACGGTCTATTACCGTCTGAGTGGCGGCACCGTGCCCGGCACGATTTACGGCCCGGTGGCGCTTGGTTCCTTCCTGACCGCAGACGGCGGACAGCACTATGGACAGAACGTTGCGGTTGAGGTTCGCGCCTGTCGGAGCTACGGTTCCGGACCGATCTGTCAACCAGAGTGGTCGGCACCATTCCCGCTTGGTGTTCCGGTTAACCCCTCGGTATCAAGCCTGACTTTCACTTCAGACGATGATTTGCTCAATGAAAGCGGAACTTTTGCGTGGCTCAATTGGCCAACAGGGGATTACGAGAGCGTGAGATACCGCTGTGGCGGAATCACCCTTGGTCCCTGGCAAACAGCCGACACCAGCACCCCCGGTGCTACGTGCCACGCTGACGTTGTCCTGCTTGCCACACCGACTTTGGTGATCCGAGTAGTAGCCAACGGCGGCCAGATCTATGAGAGAACGTATAACGGATATGACTATGACTAGAGGTGCGATATGACCATGACTCCTGACGAAGCCGCATGGTTCGCAGAGAGCTTCAACCGACTCGTCACCAATGTCGAACAAGTGCTGCTCGGCAAGACATTTGTTGTGCGCCTCGGCTTCACCGCTTTACTCAGCGAAGGACATCTTTTGCTTGAGGACTATCCCGGCACCGGAAAGACATCTTTCGCACGAGCGATCGCTCAGAGCGTGTCGGGAACGACTAACCGTATTCAATTCACTCCAGACTTGCTTCCCGGTGACATTACTGGCGTCAGTATTTTCGATCAGCGTGAGAATGAGTTTGAATTCCACCCCGGCCCGATTTTCTCCAACATCGTTCTGGCAGACGAGATCAACCGGGCGAGCCCGAAAACTCAGGCGGCGCTTCTTGAAGTGATGGAAGAAGGCCAGGTCACCGTCGACGGTGTGACACATCCCGTGGGTTCGCCCTTTATGGTGATCGCTACGCAGAACCCCATCGAGCAGGCGGGAACCTACCGTCTTCCTGAGGCCCAACTTGATCGCTTTCTCATGAAGGCGTCGATCGGGTACCCCGATCGTGCCTCCACACTCCGCATCCTCGATGGTGCAGGTACCGCTGCGCATTCCACCACCATTGAACCCGTGGTAAGCGCAGAGCTCGTTGTTGAGATGGCTCAACTGGCCCGAACCGTGCATGTCGACCCCACAATCAACGACTACGTGAGCCGCTTGGTTGAAGCGACGCGCAGCGCCACCGAAGTCCGTCTCGGCGTGAGTGTGCGTGGCGCACTCGCACTCATGCGTGCAGCAAAGACCCTCGCGGCATCCAACGGTCGTCACTATGTGGTTCCTGACGATGTGAAGGCACTTGCGGAGTCAGTGCTCGCACATCGACTGGTGATTGACGCAGAAGCGGAGTTCGAGGGCGTGACGGCGTCGAGCGTTATCGCCCAGATCCTCATTGAGAACCCGCCGCCCACTGAACGGCAAGCCGTGTGAGTTCTCTTTTGAACCGCTCGGCAAAGGGGCATTCGAACGGCACCGCGGCGGAAGAGTCACATCCGAGCGGAGATCGAGCGCGCTCGGATTTGGACTTCCCCACGGCGATTCGTGGCCTTGACAACGCCCGTACCCGAATTGTCGGCTATCGAACGGGTTTTCTTGCGGACCTCATTGTTTCGTTAGTGCGGTTAGCCGTCGTGGTGCGTGCCACGATCGCCGGTTATGTGCGGCGGGTGACATCCGTTATCACTGCGGTGGGTTGGGTGGTGCTCCTTCTGATTCCGCTAACGCTGGTGGTCGGGTACTCAATCTCATGGAACGAACTGGTCGTTGTCGGTTTCGCGCTCATCGCAATCGCTCTGATGGCAGCCATTTACCTTCTGGGGCGCAGCCATCTCGCCATCAGCCTTCGCGTTGAACATCAGCGCGTCGTCGTTGGCGAAGCTGCAAGCGGCGAAGTGCACGGAGTCAACGAGGGAAAACGTCGCAGCCTAGGAGTAGTCGCCGAGATCCCCGTTGCAGCCACGCTCGCTGAGGCAGTGCTGCCCAGCTTGCGGCCCGGGGGAACAGCTGCACACGAGTTTTCTATTCCGACCAATCGTCGGGGTGTCATTTCGGTGGGGCCGGTACGTACCGTTCGCGCGGATCCCATCGGTCTTGTGCGCCGCGAACTTGTCTGGACTGACGCCGCTGAAATCTTTGTTCACCCGCGAACGATCAGCATCCCCAGCGTGAGCACCGGACTGATTCGCGACCTCGAAGGCAACCCGACTCGGGACCTGGCCAACAATGACATCTCGTTTCATGCCTTGCGTGAGTACGTGCGCGGTGACGAGCGCCGCAACATCCATTGGAAGTCCACGGCGCGAACCGGTCGCTATATGGTGCGTCAGTTTGAGGAAACCCGGCGAAGTCACCTAGTGATAGCGCTGAGCCTGGCGACAGCTGACTATGACAACGAGTACGAATTCGAGATGGCCGTGAGCGTCGCAGGCTCGCTCGGAGCACAGGCTATCCGGGATGCTCGAACGGTGACCGTTGTTGCGAGTGAACAGACACCTCAATTCGCTAAGCGTAAGGTTTTCGCGGTTCGGGCTCTCTCCACGCTGACCGGCACTAGGTTGTTGGATGACCTCACGAAAGTAAAGAGCGCAGACACCGCGCTCCGGCTCATCGACGTCGCTCGGGTCACTTCAGAGCAAACAAGTGGGGTTTCCGTGGCCTTTCTTATTTGCGGGTCTACGGTGACCTCGCAGCAGTTGCGTGCGGCTTCAACGAAGTTCGCAGCGAACGTCGAGGTCGTGGCTATTGTGTGTGATCCAGAAGCGGTCCCCGGTCTTCGCCGGGTCGCGGGACTCAGCGTGCTCACGATCGGTTATCTCGAAGAGCTCAAACGGGCACTCTCACGATCGGCGGGTGCATGATACGCCCCGCTTCTCGCTCATTCGTCATCGTCTCCGCAGTGCTGCTCTGGGGTGCGATCGCAATCGCGTCAGCCGCGTTCTGGCCGGTTTACCGTACGCCAGCACTGACCACGTTGATTATCGTTGCGATCGTTGCCGGCTCTGTGGTTGTCCTCGTCTCGTTGTGGCGATCGTGGTCGTTTTTGCCCACATCTCTCCTAGCACTTGCGGTGTTTCTGCTCATCGGAGTTCCGGTGGCCGTGCCCTCGGAAACCCAGTTCGGCGTAGCGCCAACTCTCGAAGGGTTCAGCGATCTCATCACGGGCGTCGCGCTCGGCTGGAAACAACTGCTCACTATTTCTCTTCCCGTTGGCGACTATCAAGCTCTTCTCGTTCCAGCGCTCGTGCTCGTGTACTTCGGCACAGTTGTGTCGTTGAACGTCGCTTTGCGCACACGAATTGCAGAGCTTTCTGTTGTGCCAGCCATCCTGATTTTTGTGATCGCGATTGCGTTAGGGCCGACCTACCCCGATCAACCCCTGGCTCTCTCGCTTATCCTCCTCGTCGTGATCGCTCTTGCGCTGGTGTGGTTCCGCTGGCGACGTCGCCGCGACACAGTAACTGCCCTGGAAGCAGCGATGGATGAGGCCGGAGTTGCACGACGCAGGCGCGAGTTTGGGTTCGCTGGGGTTCGCACAGTTATCAGTGCTGTCGTGATCCTCTCCATCGCATCTGCCATAGCGTTAGTCGCCGCGAATGCAGTACCGCCCACAAACAACCGATCAGTTCTGCGAACAGCGATCGTTGAACCTTTTGATCCGCGTGACTACGTGAGTCCTCTCTCGGGATTTCGACGCTACTGGCAACCCAGTACGGCCAATACAGTTCTCTTTGAGATCTCAGGGGTGCCATTGGGCACCCACGTGCGGCTCGCGACGCTCGACAGCTACAACGGCGTCGTTTACGCCGTTGGTAGTGACCGAGTGTCGAGCGAATCTGGATCGTTCTCCCGCGTGCCCGGTCGTTTTGACCAGTCCGCAATTGAAGGCGAGCACGTAGCCATGACGCTCACCGTTGCGGGCTACTCGGGAGTCTGGCTTCCCACCGTTGGTCTGTTCGAAGAAGTCGAGTTTTCGGGAGACCGCGCGGCTGACCTACGTGACACCTTCTACTACAACAAAGTTTCGGGCACAGCGGCGGTCGTCGATGGGCTGGAGTCAGGCGACAGCTACACCTTCGAGGGAATCGCGCCACTCCAACCAAGCGCTGATGACATTAGTTCGCTCACTCCGGGACTCGCCGAGGTGCCCTCGATTCGGAACACGCCCGAAGAGCTCACCGAGAAACTTGATCAGTACGTTCGCGGGATGACATCCTCTGGCGAGAGGCTGAGCGCGATGCTGAGCGGGTTGGCTTCTGACGGCTACGTCAGCCACGGCGTGGGCGTCGACGAGCCAGCGAGCCGTTCTGGCCACTCAGCTGATCGCATCGCGGAGCTTATGACGGCCCCGCGCATGATCGGCGACGGCGAGCAGTACGCGGTTGCGGCATCCATGATGGCCAACGAACTCGGATTCCCGGCGCGAGTTGTTCTCGGATTCGTCACTTCTGACGCACAGATTCGGGGCGACGACGTCTCGGCTTGGATCGAAGTGAATACGCAAGAGTACGGCTGGGTGACCATCGATCCCAACCCGCCGCTGCGCGAGATTCCGGATGAGGACCCCGACGATATCGCCCAAGTCGCGCGCCCCCAGACAGTGGTTCAACCGCCAGAGATCGAGTCGGACACCACTAACCGCCAGTCCAACCCTGATAGCGAGCAAGCTTTACAACCCGACGTCGATCTCGTTTTGCAAGCGGTTCTTGCTGCGCTGCGTACGGCGGGATGGGTTGCGCTGGTATTGCTTGTTCTCGCGGCACCGTTCATTGTCATCATTGTGGCCAAGCTCCGTCGACGGCAACTGCGCAGGCGTGCTGAGTCTTCGGTAGAGCAGATCAGCGGAGGTTGGCAAGAGTTCGAGGATTCGCTCATCGACCATGGTTACTCGCCACCCATCGCCGGCACTCGCAGCGAAGTTGCTGCTGTGATGGCGACTCCGGATGCCCGCGAACTTGCCGAGCGTGCTGATCGCGCAATTTTCTCCGGAGGCATCCCGATAGCTTCTGAAGTCGACCTGTTCTGGACGAACGTGTCGGAGCTCGAAGCTCAACTCAATACTGGACTGTCGCGCTGGGCGCGGTTCAAGACAAAAATATCGCTGCGATCGCTCGGTGGTTATAGTGTCACAAGTCTGTTTAAGCGATAGAGGGCTACCCGTGAATTGTTCTTTCTGCGCGACGCAACTTCCTGCCGATGCCGTCTACTGCGCTGAGTGTGGTCGGCCGGCGATGTCTCGACGCGCTCGCAGAGGCGCTGCGACTAGCGCGGAGTCGGCTCGCCAAACGGTTTCCGCGAACGCCCGTTCGACGAGCAAGAGCTCTGACGCGCCGTCGAGCTCACGTCGCCGCCGTAAACGCGAGGCGGTTGCTGAGCAGAGCGAGTTGACCGAAGCAGCGCTGAGGGAGAGCGATGTCGCGACTTCAACTCCAGCCGTGAGTGCAGATGTCGAAGCGAACAGCGAGAACGATCTCAAGATCTCTCTTGACCAGCTGCCCCCAGCGCTCCGTGAAGCACTTGTCTCGTCGCCGGATGCGCTCGAAGAAAATGCACCAACACTCAAACTGGGTGAGCCTCTCGTGTTGTCTGCGCCTCACGACATCCGCGTTGCACACAGCGAGGAAGAGACTGCGGACGACGATCATGAATTCGCTGACGCGATGCCGTTCGACGAAGACGGTCCGTACGACGAGGTTCCAAATCCCGGAGCACTGAACCTGAAGCGTGACCTCGAGAACTCCTCGGTCAGCGATCTTCCTGACCCCGTGTCAACGCAAGCGTGGCGAGACCTGCCCGCTCCCGAAATCGCGCAGTTGCCGGAGCCAACAGAGCCGACTCAGCCCGAGCGCGGTGCGGAACTCCTCGATGAGGTCTCGGGAGGCTCTGAGGAGCTAGCCTACGAAGCGCAACTGACGCAGGGTGTAGAGCCTGTAGAGCCTGTAGAGCCTGTAGAGCCTGTAGAGGTTGCAGAAGCGGTCAGCGACAGCGTCGATGATGCGTCGACTTCGGTAGGCAGCGACGAGCGTGATGATTACAAAACGCACGCTCAGGCTCTCGAGAACGCGAGTAGTGCCGAACAGCGCGACGATCCACAAGCGGTCGAAGATACAATCATCGACGAAGATCGCGATGACGATGTTGACGCTGAATCTACCGAACCGGATGCTGTGCTGACACCGATGACCGAGGTTGACTACTTTGCGTCGACGCAACAGGATGCACCGGACGGTAACAGCGAGCCCACAGCGAGCGTCGATTCTGGCGAAGAACTCCAGGAGCACATGGATTCGGAAGGGCATCCTGAGTCGGAGTCTGAGCCGGAGCCGGAGCCGGAGTCTGAGTCTGAGTCTGAGTCTGAGTCTGAGCCGGAGCCGGAGCCGGAGTCTGAGTCCGAATCCGATCTCGAGCCGGCGTCGAGAGTGGAAAGCGAGACCGAAGAGGACCACGACCGCGATCTGGCCGACGCGCCAACCGTAAACGGCACAGAGTCCGCCGAGATCCTCGAGGTCGCTGAAGCAGCTAGCGAGGCATCCACAGAAACAAACGACAACCTCGCGGATGATCCTTCTACGGGCAGCGGCACGGACGCCCCGATGGTCGAGGAAGTCGACGAGATTGCCGACGATGGCACCGACGAGGACGGTGGCGAAGTCGAGTCTGAGCCAGAGAGAGGGGGCGCTGAGCCGGAGCCTGAGCCGGAGCCAAAGCCAGAGAGCGAAGAAGGGGTGTCGGGGGACATGAACGAACAGGCTGTTGAGGTAGATCAAG
Organism: Salinibacterium sp. 10G20-15; assembly: GCF_057365065.1. Classification (NCBI taxonomy): domain Bacteria; kingdom Bacillati; phylum Actinomycetota; class Actinomycetes; order Micrococcales; family Microbacteriaceae; genus Salinibacterium; species Salinibacterium sp. 10G20-15. The sequence goes on along the minus strand of NZ_CP195118.1, from coordinate 144,099 downwards.
CGAAAGTCGTTCCGGAGCCGCTCGTCGAACCTGCTCCGTTGCCTCGCTCGGTCTTTGAGCCCGATCTGAGTAGATTGGGACGAACAGATCTTCCTCACGAGGAAAACGAACCACCGCGCGTTGATCCCGTTCGCCCGCTCGGCGAAGAAACTGTCTTCACCACGGCCGATCGGCTGCGTGCATCCGCATTCGCACCCGTGGCTTCGGAACGGGTCGATGGGCAACCGGCGCCCGCTGCGGTGTCAGTTGGGGCCGCCGAGACGGCAGCCAGTAGCACTGAGAGTGGCGAACACGGCACCCAACCGCGCGCAATCGTAGCCGAGGCCGCAGCCGTCAGCCTCTCGAAGGTGCCACGTTCGGGTGCCGGGGACAACGGCACGGTGGAGGCGAGCGCCAACGCGGCCGTTACCTGTGTGCAATGCGGAGATGCGCTGGCCGAATCTGACATTTTCTGCGGATCGTGCGGATTCGTCAAACACGGCATAGGCCCGAGTTCGCGGATGGGGCCTGCTGCCCTCGATCCCGTTCCGTGGGGTACACCGAGAAGCGACAAAGTCGGCGCCGCGGAATCGGAGAGTGTGAACTCTGATGTGGATGATGCTGTTCCGGCAGAGCCGGAACGGGATGACGTTGCACGTAACGAGACCACCGATCCGCACGCAACCGCGACCGCTGCGACAGTGCACGTTTCCGACAGTCAAAAGGAAGCAGAAGATGGTCGAGAACAGTCGACCGACCCCGCTGTTCCTGCTGAGGAACTGACGAGCGATGCGAGTGATGCGAGTGATACGAGCGAGCCAATGCCTCTGATCGAACCCGGAGATAGTGAGTCTCGGGAACCGGCAACAGGCGAGTCCCTAGTGGCGCCTGATCCCTCGAATGATTCTGTTGACGAGGGAGCGAAGCAGGCGTCTGCTTCCCGTTCTCACCTTGAAGCAGCTCCGCCCATGGAGCCGACCGTGGGCTCCGCCGAGCCCGAGCCGAGCGAACTCGTAGCCGGGGACTCCTCAGGGGGCCCAGCGTTCTCTGTGCTTGCTCCGCCCCCCAAGTCGAATCAGCGAGTCGAACTGCCGATTTCCCCGCCAGTTCCTCTCGCTACTGTCGGCACGGACGAGGCGGATATCGAAGACACACGAATCGTGGAGCGCAGCGTCACGGGTACCCGATTCGTGCTGCAGTTCAGCACGGGCGATAGCGTGATCGTGACGGGCAGTGGGCTCGTTGGCCGCAACCCCATCCCGGAGCCATCGGAAAAGTTCGACATCGTGGTGCCGATAACGGACCCAAGCAAATCCGTCTCGAAGACGCATCTTGAGTTCGGCCAGATGAGTGGCGTGTTCTGGGTCAGCGATCGATACTCCGGCAACGGCACAATTGTGCGTGAGCCCGGTGCTGATGCGAAACGCTGCGAGCCTGGCAAGCGCTACCGCGTGGTGCGGGGTACCCGGGTAGAAATCGGAGAGCAGTTCTTTATCGTCAGCTAAAGCAGCGGAGCGTCCTGCCCTCCACACCACGGCCACCAAAGCTGCTCTACACGAGCACTCTCTTGCGAGAATTCTGCACAGCGTCGGCTGGTGGAGTAAGGGGTGTGAACGACACCCCTGCTCCCGACCCACGCATAGTTCTTCCCGCTCCTCCGCAGCGCCCTGCGCCGTTCAAATTTCCGGTGATCGCGGCAACTGTTCCAGTCGTTGCTTCGGTCGCAATTTGGTTGATCACGGGCTCGACATTCGCCCTAATCTTCGCGGCACTCGGACCATTGGCGGCAACCGGCAGCTATATCGATTCCCGAGTTTCGGCGCGTGCGCTGCGTCGCACCGAGAGGGGGCGATTCCTCGCTGACGTTGCTACGACCCGCAACGATATTGAGACCTATCATCGTCGGGAGCTCGTCGAGCTCGCCGAACGCACGCCCTCCGCGATTACGCTAGTCAACGATGTCCATACCGACGCAGCCCGCTGGATGCGAGGCCCCGAGGACGTGCTCCCGGTCCACTTGGGTTATGGCCTCGTACGAAGCAGCGTCGCTATCGACCGCTCGGGCTCCCACGACTCTCAGCCGCCGGAGGTCGAAGACGAACTCCGTTCGTTGACCTCTCAGGCTGAGCACCTTGAGCGGGCACCCATAGCGATCAACTCTCGGCTCGGCGTGGCGATTTTCGGCACCCAGCTCATGACGCTTTCTTTAGCCCGGGCGTTGGCGATTCAACTCGCCCGCACGCTGGCTCCGACTGCTAGTTGGGTACGACTGAGAGGCGACTTCTCGACAGAGGCATGGGCCCAAGCGCTCCCGCACCGGCAGTTGCGGGGGAGTGCCGGCCCCGATCAGGGTATGGAGAGAGCCCAGCCGTCGACTGAAATCGCAAGCATTCAGTGGGGAACGCTCGGCAACACCACGCCGCACGTCTCAGTAACCGTTGTAACGGCTGAAGAGCATGTGCCGAGTGGGCATCGAATCGTCATTCAGGTTGACGGAGACAACGTCGCTGTTGTGCGACATCCCGATCGTCATCAACGGCGAGACTTTGAACCATCGTTTCTTGGTCGCGAACAAGCCTTTCAGTGGGTGCAGGCTGCACGGGAGATTGCAACCCGAGACGGTCTGGCTTCAGGAACCGATGATCTACCGGACCTCGTCCGTTTTTGTGAGGTCGCCCCGGTTGCCTCTACCGAGCACTATTCTCGCGAGGCGCGTCGACGTTCCTTATCAGCTCGCCCGGCGATGGCAGCTGGTCAGGCGATGGCGCTCGACCTTGTCTCAGACGGTCCCCACGCCATCGTGGGCGGTACGACAGGCAGTGGCAAGAGCGAGCTCTTGATCGCATGGGTGCTCGCTATCGCGGCAGAAACGGCGCCGGATGATGTCACGTTCTTGCTCGTCGACTTCAAGGGCGGCTCAGCCTTCGACTCGCTGAACCAATTGCCGCACACCGTTGGCATCATTACCGATCTCGACGAGGCGGCTGCAGCCCGGGCGTTTGCGAGTCTGCGCGCCGAGCTAAGGCACCGCGAACGGGCATTGGCTAACGCACGAGTTCGCGACATTTCAGATCTCGACAGTATCCCTCGCCTCGTCATCGTCGTCGACGAATTTGCTGCCATGATGGAGGGCTTTCCACAACTGCACACGCTATTCAGCGACATCGCGGCACGCGGTCGTTCACTCGGGGTGCACCTTATCCTGTGCACACAACGCCCATCGGGAGTTGTACGCGACTCGGTGCTCGCTAATGCCGATCTGCGAATCTCGCTTCGCGTCAACAACGGAGCCGACAGTTCCGCTGTCGTCGGTAGCGATCTTGCTGCTGCGCTCCCCGCGAACCAGAAAGGACGAGCGTGGATTGCGCACGGTTCCAGTTCTGCTGAGCTCGCCCAGTTCGCCTTAGTGACTGCCCAAGACATTCGCGCCGTTGCCGAGCGTTGGGCTGCGAGCGAGCGACCGCGTCGGCCGTGGTGCGAGCCACTGAGTGAGCATCTGGCTCTGACTGCCGTGCTGGCACTTCCAGAATCGTCCCTGCTCCTGAGTTCTGCGGCGGAGGGTAGCGGCGAGACCATCATTTTCGGGCAATCTGACCTTCCCAATGAGCAACGTCACGGAGTCGCAACGTGGTCGCCGACCGGCGAGGGACACCTGCTTATCGTTGGGGCTTCGGGCAGCGGCAAAACCGTCACGTTAGCAACGCTCGCTGCTGCGACATCGTTGGCGGTTCAGGTCATTAGCACTGAGCCGGCAGCGTTCTGGGACGGTCTCACGCGGCTATATAGTCGACTGGATCACACAGAGACCTCTCCAGATCATTCCTCAGCGACCCTTGTGCTGATCGACGATCTCGATGCAGCAATCGCGCGCTTTGACGACGAATATCGACCCGTGGTTCTTGAACGCCTCTCGCGGGTGCTGAGAGAAGGTGCGGCAGTAGGCATTTCTGTCGCCTCAAGCGCTCAACGTATTACGGCGGCCCTACAATCGCTTTCGCCGCTCTATCCGCAGACCCTTCGCTTGAGGTTTTCCACCCGGCAGGACTTTGTGCTTTCCGGCGGACGCGCCGAAGACTACCTAGATACTCTGCCTGCAGGAGGGGCGCTCTGGAAAGGAACTCGGGCGCAAATCGCTCTCAGCAATCAGTACCTCCCTGTACCATCCCCTGCTGAGATCGAAACGGTGGACTCAGGCGCGAACCTCGCGATCGTGAGCGGTCGACCAGCGCTCACTGCCGCAGCGTGCGCAGAAGCGGGATGGGCAGTGCTCCCGCTGTCAGGGCCGCCCGGTAGCGAACGAAGCTTGCTCGTCTCAGCCCCGGGATCGAAAACGCCGACAGCACTGGTCGGCTCGGTGGACGAGTGGCAATCTCGCTGGGGTGCACTCCAGACTCTGCAGTCCCATGCGACGGTGATTATCGACGGGTGCGGCCTTAGTGACTACCGCCAAGTTGCTCGCACCCGCGAACTTCCGCCGCCACTCAACACCGGGGCGAAAGAGCTGTGGCAACTGAGCAACACCGGGCGTACCAGGCGTGTCCGATTTCCGCTCGCGCACCAGAAGCCCGACACGTTCTCCCGCGACGATGCGGCTGGCTCCTAACCCGAAACCATGTCGCGGTGCCCGAGCCAGTGTCGCGGTACCCGAATTGGGCACATTTTGAGCGCGAAATTGTGAGCGATCCGTGAAATTATTATGAAGCGCCAAAAGCCCCTCCTAACTGGGGCTATAACAACCCGGACTGCGCTCACTACCATCGGTGTAACTGGTGGGGGCGAAGGAGAAAACGTGACGAGAGCACTTCCGCAGGATCATGCGATCCAGCAGCTAATGCTGCAGGCGAAGCAATCTCAACTCAGCCGTAGGCGGTTGCTGCAAGGAGCAGGTGTGGGAATGTCCGCCCTCGCGCTAGCGGCATGCGCCGGGCCGGACGGGTCGGACGCGATAGATATCTCAGACAGCGACAATTCCCTGGTCTGGGCAAGTTGGCCGTCCTACATTGATGAAGACCTCAGTGGGCACTCCGCCACGCTCAAAGCGTTCAAGAACGAAACTGGCATCGAAGTCGAGTACAAGCCCGTTGTTAAAGACAACGTTGGCTTTTATCTGACAATGAAGGATCAACTCGCTCTCGGACAGCCCACCGGCGCTGACATTATTTGTGTCAGTGATTGGATGGCCGCCCGCCTCATCCGGTTTGGATATGCACAAAAATTTGACTCGGCTAACATCCCGAACAAGTCAAACCTCACCAAGACGCTAGCCAGCCCCGAATTTGACCCCAACCGCGATTACTCTCTGCCGTGGCAAAGCGGGTTCATCGGTCTCGCGTGGAACGCCGACGAGTACCCCAAGGGGCTCGTCTCTGTCGAACAGCTGTGGAACGACGACCTCAAAGGAAAAGTCGTCGTGCTCGCCGAAATGCGTCACACGATGGGCATGCTGCTGCTCGCAAACGGCGTCGACATTTCAGACGGCAATTGGGGAATCGACGAATTCAAGAAGGCCAGTGCAGTTCTCGAAACTCACCTCGCATCGAAGCACATCCTCGGTGTGTATGGCAGCGATTACCTCGACAAGCTCAAGTCGGGTGAGGCGCTTGCAGGCTTCGCCCGGGCCGGAGATATCGCGGTGCTCAACGCTCAAGCGGGCTACGAAAAGTTCAAGTTCCTACTGCCAGGGTCGCGAGGCACTTTCTTCACAGACTCGCTCGTGATCCCTGCAGGTGCTCAGCACAAGGCCAATGCCGAAAAGCTCATGAACTTCTACTACGACCCCGCTATCGCCACCGAGGTTGTGGAATGGATCCACTGTGTGAGCCCCGTTGACGGAACTCTCGAGTACGCCATCGAGAACTTCCCGAAACTCGCGACTAACCAGTTCACCTTCCCCAACGCCACGGCGATGTCACGCGCAAGCACGTTCCGCACGCTCAGCACGACCGACGACCAGTCGTTCAACGCGGAATTCCGTCGCATCACGGGCAAGGGCTAAGTACTCAATCACTCCTCCCCAGCGCGGCGTGCTCCAGAAGCACAGCCGCCTGGGGCGAGTGCGTTAACGGCCGAAAGTGCGCGAGTTGCCCTAGGCGAGTTCGAAGCGCAGCTCGCCAACAGGCAGACCGCGGCCGAGCACTTGCTCAGTCGTTGATTTCAGCACGCTCGCCACAGCATCCGCATCAAGAGCGCCCGCGTCGGCGAGCAATGAAAGCCCCACGGGCAACAGCGGGCGGATCGAGCCATCGAGAATCTTAAGCGTCACGGTTGTACCGTCGGGCGCCGCGGCAATGAGGACCCCTTCGGCACCGCGCTTGGCGATGATCCCCAGAGTGTCCATCGCTTCGGCGACCTGCGGCATGTCGAGGCCCCACGCGTTGCCGCGAATGGCGCTCACGAGGGAGTGTGCGCGGGCGTCGGTCGCGGCATCCGCCATCACAATGCGCTGGATGGCGGTGGCGAGCGATACCAGACCCATGGCAAATACGGGAGCCCCGCATCCATCCGTTCCCTCATGAGCGAGAGGCTCACCCGTGAACTCGACGACAGTGTTGCGAATACGCACTTGAAGTGGATGATCGTGCTCGAGGTAACTCTCGAGCGGCCAGTCATTGACGACGCACGCCGCCAAGAAGCTCGCGTGTTTGCCCGAGCAGTTCATGGCCAGTCGGCGCGGAGCATCTGAAACGCGACGCGTGGTGGAGTCGGCGGGCCAATCGGGCGGGCAGCGAAGGTCGTCTTCGGTGAGGCCGTACGCAGCTAGCGTCGAAGCGACAACGTCTTGGTGGCGCTGGCTGCCGGTGTGGCTTGCGCTAGCCAAGACAAGTTGTTCGTCATTCAGCGTGACGCCGGCTCGTAAAACGGTGATTGCCTGCATCGGCTTCAGCGTGGAGCGCGGGTAAATCAACGCGTCGGGGTTGCCCAGCCGACGCAGTTCGGTGCCATCGGGGGAGAGCACGACGGCGGCGCCAAGATGCCGAGATTCGATCATCCCGGAACGCTCCACCACAGCGAGCTGAGTGGTGTCGTTAACCGTGAGGGCGCGGGAGGAAGCCGTTGATGCAGAGTTCACCCTCCTACGTTATCGCCGTCTGGCCAGAGTGAGGGTTCGGCTGCCGAAACGGTGTGGAACCGCGGCGACACTTCTCAGCGCGCGGCGCTACGGTGAGAGTTAGATACGTTGGGTGTGATCGCCCCGCTGCGGTCTGTGATGCTGGCCCTCGAGGCCGCGAGGGAGGTTTCGATGAACATCGACCACAATTTTGAAGTGCGCTTGGAATGGTCCGGAAATCTGGGCGAGGGCACGACAAACTACCGTGGCTACTCTCGCCACAACGAGGTCACCGCGGTGGGCAAGCATCCGATCGAAGGGTCAAGCGCTCGGGTATTCCACGGCAATGCAGATCGGTGGAACCCCGAAGAGCTGCTGATCGCGGCGCTCAGCCAGTGCCACATGCTCAGTTACCTGCATGTCGCGGTCAGTCGCGGGATCGTTGTCACCGCGTACCACGACGAGGTTTCGGGCACCATGAAGCAGACCGACAACGGGGGAGGCCACTTCACGTCGGTCACCCTGCGGCCGGTTGTGACGATTTCTGCCGGCAGCGTAGAGGATGCAATGGATGCCCACGCCGAAGCGAGCGGCAAGTGCTTCATCGCGTCATCCGTAAACTTTCCTGTGCTGCACCAACCGCGCATCATCGTCGAGCCCGCCGCTGAATAATGCCGACGGCAGACTAACGGCATCGGCGATTCCACACGCTACACACAGCAAGGGTGCGGGAGGATTGGTGCTCCGTGTTCTTGCTGTGAAGGGTTCTTGTGCGAAAAGCGATTCCGTTTCTGTTGACCATCGGCGTTGTGGCGTCTCTCGCCGCGTGTTCGCCCGCCGATTCGACTACTGCCGAGAATTCCGGCGATTGCACGCCGACGGCATCCGGTTCGGCCTCTGAAGCTGTACAGGTGAGCGGCGACTTCGGCGACAAGCCTGAGGTCACCATTGACTTCCCGACCGATGTCTCTGAAACGGAGCGCTCGGTTGCGATTGCCGGTGACGGCGACATCGTCGCTGTTGAAGCAGCCACCGCTAACGTGCAGTTCAGCCTGTACAGCGGTGCAACGGGCGAAGAGCTCTCCTCCACTACCTACGACGAAACCGGGTTGACCCCGTTCCCCGTGGACGCCGAACAGTTCCTTGTGGGCATCGTCAAAACCATCGAGTGCTCCACTGCGGGTACTCGCGTTGTGGGCGTCATTCCTCCCGAGGAATCTTTCGCTGACGACGCAAGCCGTGAACAGCTCGGAGTCGGCGCTGATGATGACATCGTTTTCGTTGTTGACGTCGTTTCCGTTGACGAGCCTGCCGAGCCTGCGCTTCCGCGCGCCGACGGTGAAGATCAGCCCGCTGAGGAAGGTTTCCCGACGGTTGAGCTCGATGACGACGGTCGCCCCACCATCACAATTCCTGACACTGACCCGCCCGCGGAACTCGAAGTTGCTGTGCTGAAGCAGGGTGACGGCGCCACGGTGGAAGAGAATTCGGATGTTGTTGTCCACTACGTGGGCATGAACTGGACCACCGGCGAGATCTTCGACGAGAGCTGGGCGCGCGGCACCCCCTCGACGTTCAACACGGGCCAGGTTGTTCAGGGATTCAAGACCGCTCTGGAAGGCCAGCAGGTCGGCTCACAGATCATTGCCGTCTTGCCACCCAGCGAGGGTTACGGCGAGGCCGGTAACGAAGGTGCAGGCATTTCTGGCACCGACACGATCGTCTTCGTTGTCGACATCCTCGGCATTGGCTAATTCGCGCTCGTCGTTGACGCACATTTGTGCGAACCAACTAAAGTAGCGGGATGCGCACGATAATTCTGCTCGGATCGACGGGCTCGATCGGCACGCAAACCCTTGAGGTAATCGAGGCAAACCGTGACCGTTTCGAGGTCGTCGGTCTCGCAGCTGGCTCCAACCGAACGCTCGTCGAAGAGCAGGCGGCTCGCTTCGGCGTGCAGCACATTGCGTTCGGTGCCGAGCAGGCGGCGCAGTTGGTGCGGGATGTCCCTGCCGACGTCGTCGTCAACGGAATCACCGGTTCTGTAGGCCTCGGGCCCACGCTCGCGGCCCTCGAAGCCGGCGCGACACTCGCTCTCGCCAACAAAGAGAGCCTCATCGTCGGCGGAGAACTCGTGACATCGCGAGCGAAGCCCGGGCAAATTGTTCCTGTCGACTCGGAGCACTCGGCCATCGCCCAAGCGTTGCGTTCTGGCAAACACTCAGAAGTGCGCCGCTTGGTGCTGACGGCATCCGGGGGACCATTCCGGGGTCGCACGCGTGATTCCCTGCGCGATGTGACTCCGCGCGAAGCGCTCGCTCATCCCACCTGGGATATGGGGCTCGTGGTGACGACGAATTCCTCAACCCTCGTGAACAAGGGCCTCGAAGTGATTGAGGCGCACTTGTTGTTCGACGTGCCTTATGACCGTATTGCTGTGACGGTGCATCCGCAATCGATCGTTCATTCGATGGTCGAGTTCGTGGACGGCTCCACCATCGCTCAGGCCAGCCCGCCCGATATGCGGTTGCCTATTTCGCTCGGTTTGGACTGGCCGAACCGCGTCGCGGGCGTCGGCGCTCCACTCGACTGGACGACGGCGAGCACCTGGAACTTTGAGCCTCTCGACAACGAGGTATTCCCTGCGGTGGAAATGGCGAAAGCTGTTGGCGCGGCCGGCCTCACCTTCCCCGCGGTCTTCAATGCCGCGAACGAGCAGGCAGTGCTGGCCTTCCACGCCGGCGCCATTGGCTACCTCGACATCTTGGATGTCGTTGAGCAGGTCGTGCAGACCCACGAAACAACCGAGCTGACGTTGGATGCTCTCGCCGAGGCAGAGTCGTGGGCGCGACGCACCGCTGATGCTGTGGTCGCCACTCGCTCCTAGCGGCGGCACTGAACGGGTAGTTCGCCCCCAGTGTGGGGTTGTTCTGCCGCTTCCACAGCACCGGTACAGGTGACCGTCGGTGCGCGTGGCTATTCTTAGCGGGTGGAAAACGTGCTCTTGTACATTCTTGGCATCCTCGTCGTTCTCGTCGGGCTTGCTGTGTCTATTGGCCTGCATGAAATCGGACACTTGCTGCCCGCCAAGCTCTTTGGCGTGCGCGTTAGTCAGTACATGATTGGTTTCGGACCAACGATTTTCTCGCGCAAGCGTGGGGAGACGGAGTACGGCGTGAAGGCGATTCCGCTCGGTGGCTATATCTCAATGGCGGGCATGTTCCCTCCCGGCAAATCTGAGAGTGGAAGTCGCACGGCCACGACCGGCGTTTTTCAAGCGCTCGTTCAAGACGCTCGTACCGCCAGCGCCGACACCCTGGTCGACGTGGATGAAGCGCGCGCGTTCTACAAGCTTCCCGTGCTGAAGCGCGTGGTGATCATGCTCGGTGGTCCGGTGATGAACCTGCTCATCGCGATCGTGATGTTCGCCATTCTCTTCATGGGATTCGGTGTCGCGCAGCCCTCTACAACCGTCGGCAGCGTCTCTGAGTGTGTGCTTCCGGCCACCTCAGAACGACAGACGTGCGAGAGCACCGACCCCGATGCTCCCGGCTTCGCCGCAGGAATCATGCCCGGAGACCGACTCGTGTCAATGGATGGCCAAGCCGTCTCCTCGTGGGCCGAAGCGACCGAATTCATCCGAGCCGCCGCTGGCGACGAACTGAACATTGTCGTCGAGCGCGACGGTGCGGAGGTTTCTCTCGTGGCTGAGCCACTGCTCACTGAGCGCTACGTCTACGACGATCGCGGTCAGATCGTCGAGGATGCCGACGGCGTCGCCCAAACGGAAGAATACGGCTTCTTGGGCATCGGTTCCGCTCTCGAGACCGTGCAGCAGCCGGTGACCGCCGTGCTGCCTGCGGTCGGCGACAACATCGTTTCGGTGGCCAACGTCATCCTCAACCTGCCCCAGCGCATGGTCGACGTCGCCAACGCGGCCTTCGGTCCTGACGAGCGCGACCCCAATGGCCCCATCAGCGTAGTGGGCGTTGGTCGTATCGCTGGTGAGATCACGAGCCTCGACAACGCCCCCGTGGCCGACAAAGTAGCGTCTCTCGTCGGCCTCATTGGCTCGCTCAACGTTGCACTCTTTGTCTTCAACCTCGTGCCGCTCATGCCGCTCGACGGTGGACACGTGGCTGGCGCGCTGTTTGAGGGCGTTCGCCGTTTCTTCGCCAAGCTCTTCGGTAAGCCCGACCCTGGCCCCTTCGATGCCGCGAAGTTCATTCCGCTCACGCTGGTTGTCGTCGTTCTGTTGGGTGCCATGAGCGCCATGCTGATCTACGCCGACATCGTGAAGCCGATCTCGATCTTCTAGGCCGCTGCCGCTACCGTGCTGCTGCCCAGGACCGCTCGCTATCGCGACCGCTGCTGCGGTTGCTGCAGAACGGTGGCCGGAGTCTTGTCGACTCCGGCCACCGTTGCTGTCGGTCTAGCGATCCGCGTTTTTAGCGGGTGAGCAGCAGCGCGTCGCCCTGACCGCCGCCGCCACAGAGTGCTACGGCCGCGCGGCCCGAGCCACGGCGCGCCAACTCGTGAGCGGCATGAACCACGAGGCGAGCGCCGGATGCCCCGACGGGGTGGCCAATGGCGATAGCGCCACCGTGGATATTCACGATGTCGTGGCTGAGACCGAGTTCGGCGGTGGAGCGCAGACTCACGGCCGCGAACGCCTCGTTGATTTCGGCAAAGTCGAGATCTCCAGCACTCCAGCCGGCGTTGTCGAGGGCAGCGGCAATAGCGCGAGCGGGCTGCGAGTGCAGGGAGTTGTCGGGGCCGGCGACGTGACCCGAGCGGTCGAGCACGGCAAGCCACGTGAGGCCGTGTTCTTCGGCCCACGCGCGACTGGCCAGAATCACGGCGGATGCTCCGTCGCTCAGCGGCGAAGAGTTGCCGGCGGTAATGGTGCCTTCGGGGTCGAAGGCGGGGCGCAATCCGGCGAGGGTCTCAACGGTGGTGTTGGCGCGGACGCCCTCATCGGTGTCGAGAACGAGGTCGTCGCCCTTGCGCTGCGGGATCGTCACCGGCGCGATTTCGTCGGCGAAGATGCCGGCTTCCATCGCGGCGGCGGCTCGCTGGTGCGAGGCGGCGGCAATCTCATCCTGCTCAGTGCGTCCGATATCGAGGCGGCCGTTGTGGCGCTCGGTGCTGGCGCCCATCGATTCGGCGTCGAAGGCATCCGTGAGGGCGTCGTGCGCGGCGGAGTCGAGGGCAGAGACTGTTCCGTACGCCCAACCCATGCGCGATCCGGGGAGCACGTGCGGGGCGTTGGTCATGGATTCTTGACCGCCGGCAGCCACGACGTTGGCTTCTCCGAGACGGATAAGGCGCGCAGCATCCACGATCGCAGCGAGCCCGGAGAGGCAGACCTTGTTGATGGTGACGGTGGGGGTTTTCCACGCGAGTCCGGCGGCAATGGCCGTCTGGCGAGCTGGGTTTTGCCCGGCACCGGCCTGAATGACCTGGCCGAAGATCACCTGGTCGATGGAGTCAACGTCAACACCGGAGCGTTCGACTGCGGCGCGGAGGGCGACAGCGCCGAGCTCGACGGCGGAGAGTGAAGCGAGTTGTCCGCGCAATTTTCCCTGTGGGGTGCGTGTTGCGGAAAGGATCACTACATCGTTGGGTGCGGGGGTGTTGGCCACTGTGCAAACTCCTTTGTTTGGTCGCCGTTGTTGACAGCGTGGTTGCGCAACCATAGGCTACATGAAACCTGAACCGGGTCTCAGGTTCAGATCACAATCCTCCTAAGGCAGCAGGAAAGGTCCCATCATGCGGGTCAGTAAAAAGTACCTCGCTCCGGCGTTAATTGCGACGGTTGCACTCACACTGGCGGGTTGTGCTCCCGCCGTCGACAGCGGAAGCGGCGGCGTTGACCTCGCCCCCGTCGATGTCGCGGTCATTACCTCGCAGACGGGCCCTCTTGCGGCCTATGGTGAGGCCTATCTCGCCGGCTTCGATGCCGGTCTCGACTACGCCACCGACGGCACAGGCACCGTCGATGGTCGCGAACTCACCATCACGATCACGGACGACGCGGGCGACGCCGATAAGGCAGTCACCGCAGCCAAGGACGTGATTGGTCAAGGCCAAAAGATCATCGTCGGTACGGTTTCTTCGGGAATCGCGCTTGCCCTCGCTGAGCAGGCCGAGCAGAACAAGGTTCTCTACATCTCCGGCCCGGCCGCAGCAGACGGCATCACGGGCGTGAACGACTACACGTTCCGCTCGGGTCGCCAGAGCTTCCAAGACGTCGCTACCGCGGGTACCTTCATCGGTGACCCGGCAGGCAAGTCGGTTCTGGTCTTCGCTCAGGACACGGCCTTCGGTCAGGGCAACGTTGCCGCCGCCACCGCCGTTCTTGGCGGCCAGGGCGCTGACGTCACGAGCCTTCTCGTTCCTGAGGACGCCACCGAGTTCACTCCCTTCGCCCAGCAGATCGTTGATGCTCAGCCCGACCTCGTGTTCGTTGCGTGGGCCGGAGCAACCTCCGGTGCCATGTGGGAGGCACTCAGCCAGCAGGGCGTGTTCGATAGCGTTCCTGTCGCCACCGGTCTCGGTGATGTCTCGACCTACGGTGCTTACGGCGCTGCGAGCGACCAGATCAGCTTCCTCAACCACTACTTCGGTGGTGCTACGGACAACGACGCGAACGCGGCAATGGTCAGCTACCTCGAAGCAGAGGGCAAGCAGGCTGACCTGTTCTCGCCCGATGGTTTCGTTGCAGCACAGATGGTCGTTCAGGCCGTTCGTGAAGGTGGCGACGATGTGGATGCCATGATCGCCGCTCTCGAGGGCTGGACGTTCGACTCGGTCAAGGGCTCCATCACGGTTCGCGCCGAGGACCACGCCATGATCCAGCCGATGTTCCAGGTTTCCCTTGTTGCCGATGGTGACTCGTGGATTCCTGAACTGGTCACGGCCGTTGACGCTGACGCCGTGACCCCGCCCGTCGCAGAGTAAGTAGCTCACGAACTATGTCGAACCAGCCCGTGCTCACGGTCGAGCACCTTGCCCTCACGATCGGGGGTGCCGTCATCATCGATGACGTGTCGCTCTCGATCGCTCAGGGTGAGATGCTCGGCGTGATCGGCCCTAACGGGGCCGGCAAAACCACGCTCTTCAACCTCATTTCTGGGGTGATGACTCCCACCGGCGGAGTCGTCACGCTTGAGGGGCGTGATGTCACGAATCAGTCCATTGATGCGCGGGCCCGGGCTGGGCTCGGCAGAACCTTTCAAACATCCAGTCTCTTTCCGGCGCTTAGTGCGCTCGAGAATGTTCGCCTTGCAGCCCAAGTGAAACTGGGCGGTGCGACGTCAGTCATCCGGTTTCCGCGGGCGCACGACAAAGCGACAACCATCGCTCGAGCTCGCCTCGACGAAGTCGGGCTCAGTCATCACAGCGAAACCGAAGCCGGGGTTCTTTCTCACGGCGACAAGCGCAAGCTCGAGATCGCGATGCTGCTGGCCACCGACCCGAGCGTGATCCTGCTCGACGAGCCGATGGCCGGTGTCGCTTCGGGCGACGTGGCAGGGCTCACCGAAGTGATCCGTCAGGTGCATCAGTCGGGTCGTACCGTGCTCATGGTCGAGCACCACATGGATGTCGTACTCGGCCTGGTCGACCGCGTTGCGGTCATGCACCATGGCCAGCTTCTCGCCTGTGACACCCCGGATGCCGTGATGGCAGACGAAGCGGTGCAGAAAGCTTATTTGGGGGCTCCACTATGACCGAGATTGTGACCGAGTCGATTCTGTCGGTTGCTGGCTTGAGCGCGAGTATCGCCGGCCAGCAGGTTGTCGAAGACGTCAGTTTCGAGATGCTCCCCGTCGGCGTGACGGCACTTCTGGGCCGTAACGGCGTCGGAAAGACCAGCACCTTGCGCGCCATCATGGGCTTGATCGAACGCTCCGGCGAGGTGACGATTGCGGGCCAGCGCGTTGATCGCGAACCCACGCATCGCATTGTGCAGCGCGGCGTTGGCTACGTGCCGGAGGACCGCGAAGTCTTTTCCTCGCTTACCGTTGCCGAAAACTTGCGGTTGGCCGAGCGCGATTCGTCGCCAAACCGCCAATTGATTCACGAACTTTTTCCTGATCTTACGGATCGGGCCGGCCAGCTTGCGGGCACGCTTTCGGGCGGTCAGCAGCAGATGGTGTCGCTCGCTCGTGCTCTCGTCAACGACAATCGCGTGCTCCTGGTCGACGAGCCCACCAAGGGTCTCGCTCCACTCATCGTGATGGATGTCGCCAAGGCTCTCGAGCGGGCGGCTCAGACGGTGCCGGTGCTCCTCGTTGAACAAAACCTGCAGGTCGTGCGGATGCTCGCCGAGAAGGCCATTGTGCTTGAAGGCGGTCGCGTGGTCTACGACGGCAGTGCCGAAGAACTCTTGAGCAATGAAGCGCTCACGAAAGAACTGTTGGGGGTCGCATGAGCACCATAATTCTTCTGCTCATCACGGGCCTCGGGCTCGGTGCGCTCTACTTCTTGATCGCCTCCGGCCTCTCGCTGATTTACGGACTCATGGGTGTGCTCAACTTTGCGCACGGCTCGTTTCTCACGCTCGGCGCTTTTGCGGGCTGGGAGCTGGCACGGCGGATGGACGGCAGCAGTTGGGGCACCCTCATCGCCTCGCTGGTGCTCGGAATGGCGGCCGGTGCCGTTGTGGCTGCCGCTACCGAGTCCCTCCTTATTCGGCGGCTCTATAACCGGCATATCGAGCAAGTGCTCGTGACGGTCGGTCTGGCTCTCGCCTCGGTCGCGCTCTTCGAAGGTATTTGGGGCACGGACGCGATCTATGTCACCGCCCCTGAATGGCTCTCGCAGACAACCGAAATCTTGGGCGCCCGCGTTCCCAACGATCGCTTCTTAATGATCGGCGCCGCGGTGCTGGTGCTGCTCGGTATTGTCGCCTTCCTGCGGTTCACCCGCTTCGGACTCATCATCCGGGCCGGCGTTGAAAACCGCTCGATGGTGACCGCTCTCGGTATCGACGTGCGCAAGGCCTTTACGGTCGTGTTCGCGATCGGTGGCGCTGCCGCAGGTCTGGGCGGAGTGCTCGCCTCGCACTACTTCGGCTACGTGTCGCCCCAGCTCGGCGGATCCCTGCTGATCTTCGCCTTCATCGTCACCGTGATTGGTGGGCTTGGTTCGCTCGCGGGTGCCGCTATCGCTTCGGTTGTTGTCGCGGTACTTCAGCAATTCGCTAACTACTTTTGGGGCGGAACCGGCGACTTGATGGTCGTCCTGCTGCTCGCCGTTGTGCTGTTGGTTCGCCCGACCGGAATCTTGGGGAAGAAAGCATGAAGTCGCTCTCGAAGTTGAGCCAGCGCACCTGGTGGATCGTCGGCGGTGTTCTCGTTGTCGTCGCCGCTCTCTTACCGTTGCTGAATATCTCGATCCCAGGTGTACTGCCCGGGGCAACCTACACGCCGGGCACGCTGCAACTGCTCGCCCTTGCGCTGCTCTTCGCCTCGCTCGCACTGAGCTACCATCTGCTGTTCGGTACCGCCGGGATGCTCTCCTTCGGTCACGCGCTGTACTTCGCTCTAGGGGCCTATGGCCTTGGCATCGTGCTGCACGAGACTGAACTGACACTGTTGCCGGCCCTGGGGCTTACGCTCGCGATTGTTATTTCGGCGGCCTATTTGCTGGGCTCGTTGAGTCTGCGGGTGACCGGCATCTCCTTCGCGATGGTGACGCTGGCCTTCGCTCAAGCAGGCAACGTGCTCGTGCGCCGCAACCCCGGCATCACGGGCGGTGAAGAGGGTCTGCGACTCGACACCGAGCACATCCCGGATTTCTTCATTGGCGTCGTGAATACGCGAAACCTGTACTGGCTCGCCCTTGCGCTGCTCGTCGTCGTGTTCGTGGTTGTCGCCTGCTTCGAGAACTCCCGCGCCGGTCATGCGGTGACGGCCACGCGCGAGAACGAGTTGCGTGTGCGAGTTCTTGGACTCCGCCCCTTCGGCGTCAAGCTCATGGCGTTTGTCATCGCCTCCGTGCTGGCGTCGCTCGTGGGAATGGTGCACTTGCTGCTGCAGAGCGGCACAACACCCCGCGCAACGTCTGCTGACTTCACCCTCACGATCCTCGTGATCGTGGTTCTCGGTGGTGTCGGCTCCCGCTGGGGCGCTATCGTCGGCGGCATCATTTACACCCTGCTCGATCAGCGCCTGACGGCACTGGCCAGCTCGGATGCCATCGACGGACTTCCGGCAATCTTGCGGATTCCGCTCTCCGAACCGCTCTTTATCCTCGGCACGCTGTTTATCCTTGTGGTGTTGTTCCTTCCCGGAGGAATCGCCGGTGCGGTGCAGCGCCTCTCCACAGGCACCAGTCTCGCGCCGCAGAAGCGTCAGCGGCTCGAGGAGGCAGAATGACCCAGTCTGAAGGGCTACACACACTCGGGCGGTGGACTGCCGACCGCGCCCTCGCTACGCCCGACAGAGTGGCCGTCGACGACCGCGGCGTCGTGCTGACCTACCGTCAACTGGATGACCGGGCCACGGCGCTCGCCGAAGCTTTCCTCGCGGGCGGCTACGGTGTCGGTGATCGGATCGCCACCATCACGGGCAACAGTTCGGACCACGTGGTCGTGTTCTTCGCGTGTGCCAAGGCCGGGCTCGTGCTCGTTCCGCTCTCGTGGCGCCTGTCACCGCGGGAGATCGCTCAACAGCTTGAGCAGGCTGATCCTGCACTGCTCCTCGTTGAGGACGAGTTCTCGACGCTGGGCACTCTCGCCACCGATCGTCTTGTTGCACCCATCGCTCGCGGCATCCTCGGCACCCACGGTATTGAGCGGGACATCGTGGCACCGTTGCGCAGTAAGGCAACGACTCCCGTGCATCGCCCCGTGCGCGACGAAGACGCCCTGCTCATCATCTTCACCTCGGGAACGCTCGATCAGGCCAAGGGCGCCATCCTCAGCCACGCTAATTGCTTCTGGACCAACCTCTCGCTTTCGCGCACTGCCGAGATCACGAGTGCCGACACGGTGCTGGCCGTCATGCCCCAGTACCACGTGGGCGGCTGGAACATTCAGCCGCTGCTGGCCTGGTGGATGGGCGCGACGGTCGTGCTCGAGCGCACCTTCGATCCCGCTCGCGTGCTGCAGCTCATCGCTGACCGCCGCATCACCACGATGATGGGCGTGCCCGCCAACTACCTGATCCTCTCGCAGCATCCGCGATTCGCCTCGAGCGATCTCTCGAGCCTCGCGCACGCCATCGTCGGGGGAGCGCCGATGCCCGAACCGCTCTTGCGCGTCTGGCACAGCCGCGGTGTGGCCTTGACCCAGGGCTATGGCCTGACCGAGGCAGCGCCCAACGTGTTGTGCCTACCCGATGAAGAAGCGCGCACGCGCATCGGCTCAGCCGGCAAGCCCTACCCGCACGTGGATGTCGACATTGCCGACCCCGTGACGGGAGAGCGCATCGAGGGTGCTGGCCAGGGCGAGTTGCTGGTCAAGGGCCCCGGAGTATTCAGCGGCTACTTCCGTGCCCCTGAGGCCACCGCGCTGGCGCTGCGCAACGGCTGGCTTGCCACCGGCGATCTTGTCAGCCGCGATTCCGAAGGCTACTACCGCGTTCTCGATCGCCTCAAAGACATCTTCATCACCGGGGGAGAGTCCGTTGCTCCCGCCGAGATTGAGGGCGTTCTCTTCGGGCATCCGGCGATCGCCGATGTGGCTGTCGTCGGGGTTCCCGATGAGAAGTGGGGCGAAGTTGCCGTGGCCTGGGTTGTCGTGCGCTCCGGAGCGTCCACTGACGAAACCGACGTACTCCACTTTGCACGTGCCAGCCTGGCGAAGTACAAAGTGCCCCGGCGCGTGATCTTTACCGAACACATCCCACGGTCATCCAGCGACAAAGTTCGTCGCCGGGTGCTGCTGGGGCAATGGACAGAAGAGTCCGCACAAGCAGGACGGATCAGTTCATGAGCACACCACTCACCGCTCGCGGCACCCGCACCAAGGCGAAGCTCATCGAGGCCGCCGAAACGGTCTTTGCGCGCTACGGCTACACGGATGCCTCGGTCGTGCGCATCACCGAAGAAGCGGGCGTCGGCCAAGGAACGTTCTACCTGTACTTCGCGAGCAAGCTCGAGATCTTCGAGGAGCTCGTGGAAGACCTCAACCGCCGCGTACGTCGTGCCATGAGCGAAGCCTCGGGCGCAGCATCCAACCGCATCGAATCGGAGCGGGCCGGCTTTCGTGCGTTCTTCGAGTTCACCGCGGAACACCCCGCGCTCTATCGCGTGGTGCGCGAAGCAGAATTTGTCTCGCCCAAGTCGCTGCGCCTGCACTACTCGCGCATTGTCGACGGCTACATCGAAGGTCTCAAAGAAGCTCAATTGCTGGGCGAGATCGGCGACATCGACCCGACCGTTGCCGCCTGGGCCCTCATGGGCATTGGCGAAATGATCGGGATGCGCTGGGTGCTGTGGGGAGACTCCGCCGACGCCGGCAACGACGCCGACCCCACCGCCAGCGGCACCTCTCGAGTGCCCGACGACGTTCTCGATCAGATGATCACGTTTATCCGCCGCGCTCTGGCCGTGCCAGAGCCGAGCACCGAAGGAGTCGAGAAATGACCGATCTCACGGGCCGTCGCGCCCTCGTCACCGGTGGTGCGAGCGGTATCGGTGCCGCCTGTACTGTCGCGCTCGCGAAAGCGGGAGCCCACGTCATCGTGGCTGACCTCAATGGCGATGCCGCTCAGGCTCAGGCCGAACTCGTGGGCGGCGAAGCCTGGCAGGTTGACCTGACCGATACGGCGGCGCTCGCCGACCTCTCACTCGACGTCGACGTGATCGTGAACAACGCGGGCATCCAACACGTCAATCCCATCGAGACGTTCGACCCCGTGATGTTTAGCCGCATCCTTGACCTCATGGTCGAGGCACCCTTCTTGCTCGTGCGGGCGGCGCTGCCGACGATGTACGAACGCAACTTCGGGCGCATCATCAACCTCAGCTCTGTTCACGGCTTGCGCGCTTCGCCCTACAAGTCGGCGTACGTCACCGCCAAGCATGGGCTTGAAGGCTTCTCCAAGGTCACCGCGCTCGAGGGCGGCGCTCATGGCGTCACGAGCAATTGCGTCAACCCCGGCTACGTGCGCACGCCGCTCGTCGAGAAGCAGATCGCTGACCAGGCCAAGGTGCACGGCATCCCGGAATCCGAGGTGGTCGAAAAAGTCATGCTCACCGAGAGTGCCATCAAGCGCCTCGTTGAGCCGGCTGAAGTGGCCGACCTCGTGCTGTGGCTCGCGGGCGACAGCGCCGGCATGGTCACGGGCGCTTCGTACACGATGGATGGCGGCTGGAGCGCACGATGACTGAGCCACACGCGACAATCACCGTTCCCGTCATCGGCGGCGAACTGACCGCGGCGGTCTGGGAACCCGAGTCAGAACCTGTCGCCACGATCCTTCTGATTCATGGCATTACGGCCTCTCATATGTCGTGGCCGCTCATCGCCGCAGCGTTCCCCAACTGTCGGGTTATTGCTCCCGACCTTCGCGGTCGCGGTGCGAGCCGCGACCTTCCCGCTCCGTTCGGGATGCCGCAGCACGCCGCCGACATGAACACTCTGTTAGAAGCAACCGGCACTGAGTCCGCGCTCGTCGTTGGGCATTCGATGGGCGGATTCGTCGCTGCAACCCTGGCGGCGCAGCACCCGGAGCGTGTCTCCAGCCTGCTCCTCATCGATGGCGGCTTGCCGATCCCAGCACCGGAGGGCACCTCGATGGAGGAGCTGCCGCAGGTGATTTTGGGCCCGGCAGCGGAGCGGCTTTCGATGACGTTCCCTGATCGAGAGAGCTACCAGGAGTTCTGGCGCGTGCATCCGGCCTTCGCCGACAACTTCACGTCGGCAGTGCGCGACTACGTCGACTACGACCTCGTCGGCTCAGCACCGCACCTGCACCCCGCGAGCTCGATCGACGCGGTGAGCTTCGATGCCTTGCAGTTGAGCGGGGACGCGCAGTATCGCGCGGCTCTCGAGGGACTCAGCATGCCCGTGCACTTCATTCGGGCACCGCGGGGTCTTCTCAATCAGGTACCGGCGTTGTATCCTCCGGAACAGTGTGACCACTGGCGGTCAGAGCTTCCTCATGTGGAATTTCACGAAGCGTCAGACGTCAATCACTACACAATTACTTTGACGCAACGAGGCGCAGATATCGTCGCGGGCGTCATGACTCAACTAATGGCGAACCAACCGCGGGAGGTCCGAGCGTGAGTATCGACAAGACAATGGGGTCGGCGGCAGAGGCGGTCGCTGATATTCCGAGTGGAGCATCCTTGGCAGTCGGCGGCTTCGGCCTGTGCGGCAACCCGATGGTGCTCATCCAAGCGCTGCTGGAGTTGGGCTCCGACGACCTCAGCATCGTGAGCAACAACTGCGGTGTGGATGACTGGGGACTCGGCGTGCTGCTGGCCGCCCGCCGCATCCGCAAAATGACGTCGTCGTATGTGGGGGAGAACAAAGAGTTCGAGCGCCAGTTCTTGACGGGGGAGCTCGAAGTGGAGTTGACCCCGCAGGGAACCCTCGCCGAGAAGCTCCGGGCCGGCGGCTCGGGAGTAGCCGCGTTCTTCACGCAGACCGGCGTCGGCACTCAGGTAGCCGAGGGCGGCCTGCCGCGCCGCTACGACGGTTCGGGCGGCATTGCGATTGCCTCGCCGCAAAAAGAGGTCCGTTCGTTCGACGTCAATGGCACCGCCAAAGACTTCGTGCTCGAAGAGTCGATCACGACAGACTTCTCGCTCGTCCACGCGCTCAAGGGCGACCGCCACGGCAACCTTGTCTTTGCCAAGTCGGCGCGCAACTTCTCGCCGCTTGCTGCAATGGCCGGGCGTATCTGTATCGCCCAGGTCGAAGAACTCGTCGAGCCCGGTGAGATTGAACCGGATGCCGTTCATTTGCCCGGCGTGTACGTCTCGCGAGTGATCGAAGTTGGCTCCGATGTCGAGAAACGAATCGAACGTCGCACAGTGCAGAAGGTGGTCGCATAATGGCTTTGACTCGCGAAGAGATGGCGGCACGTGCCGCTCTCGAACTGGCCGATGGCTCGTATGTGAATCTCGGCATCGGTCTTCCGACGCTCGTGCCGAACTATGTGCCGGAAGGTCGCACGGTGGTGCTGCAATCGGAGAACGGCATCCTCGGTGTCGGCCCGTACCCGAGCGAAGAGAACGTTGACCCCGACCTGATCAACGCAGGCAAGGAGACGGTGACGACCCTCCCGGGCACCGCATTCTTTGACTCCGCGATGAGCTTCGGCATGATCCGGGGCGGCAAGATTGACGCCGCCATCCTTGGTGCCATGCAGGTCTCTGTTGCTGGCGATCTTGCGAACTGGATGATCCCCGGCAAGATGGTCAAGGGCCCCGGCGGTGCCATGGACCTCGTGCACGGTGCAGCGCGCGTCATTGTGCTGATGGAACACGTCGCAAAAGATGGCAGCCCCAAGATCGTGAATGAGTGCTCGCTGCCCCTGACCG
Organism: Salinibacterium sp. 10G20-15; assembly: GCF_057365065.1. Taxonomy (NCBI): domain Bacteria; kingdom Bacillati; phylum Actinomycetota; class Actinomycetes; order Micrococcales; family Microbacteriaceae; genus Salinibacterium; species Salinibacterium sp. 10G20-15. The sequence goes on along the minus strand of NZ_CP195118.1, from coordinate 121,565 downwards.
GCCGTGGCGTTGTTCACCGCATCATTACCGACCTCGCGGTCATCGATGTGACCGATCGCGGTCTCGTGCTTCGCGAACTCGCTCCCGGCGTTGACGAAGAAACAGTGCGCGCCGCGACCGAACCCCAGCTCATTGTCGAGCTCACCGCCTAACCAGTTTCGCCACTTCCCGTAGTTCAACTCACCAAAGGACACACCATGGCTACCCTTCTCGACGGCATCGTTCAGCACAGCGTCACGACACCGCGCATTGTTGCGTCGGTGTTGGAGCGCCCGGCTGATAACCCCACGTCGACCGTCGTGTTCGTGCACGGCAATGTGTCCTCGTCGCTGTTCTGGCAGCCAACAATGCTCGCGCTCGACAGCAGCGTGCGCGCACTGGCCATCGATCTGCGTGGTTTTGGTGACAGCGAAACGCTTCCCGTGGATGCCACGCGGGGCGTTCGTGATTTCTCCGACGACATCGCCTCGGTTCTCGACGCGCTCACCATCGAACGGGCGAGCTTCGTCGGCTGGAGCATGGGCGGTGGTGTGGTTATGCAGTTCATGCTCGACTACGCCGAGCGCGTTGACACCGTTTCGTTGGTTTCTCCCGTCTCGCCCTTCGGCTTCGGCGGAACCACGGGTGCGAATGGCGAACTGCTGAACCCCGAGTGCTCCGGCACGGGCGGCGGGGGAGCGAACCCCGACTTCGTGGCCCAGCTGAACGCGGGCGATGCGGCCGACGAGTCGCCGGCATCCGCTCGCACGGTGTTCCGCACGGCGTATGTGGCGGATGCCGCAGCCCACACCGAACACGAAGATCTCTGGGTCGAATCAATGCTCACGACCGCTACCGGCGAGGACAACTACCCGGGTGACTCGGTTGCTGTTGACCCCTGGCCTGGCTTCGGCCCCGGCGGACGTGGCGTGCTCAACACCATGACGCCCAATCACTTCAACGTCAGCGCCATTACTGAACTGCCCACGAAGCCGCGTGTTCTGTGGGTGCGTGGTGTGCAAGACGCGATCGTGTCGGATGCCTCAGGCTTCGACCTCAACTTCTTGGGACAGCTCGGTGTCATCCCGGGCTGGCCCGGCGCCGAAGTTGCTCCGCCGCAGCCGATGATCGAACAGACTCGCGCGGTCTTTGAGCAGTACAAGGCCAATGGCGGCGAGTACACCGAACTGGCCTGGGAGAACTGTGGTCACTCCGCTCATCTCGAGCGCCCGGAAGAGTTTGTGATGGCACTGACTGCTCACCTCGGCGCGCGCTAGCGTTCCGCCGATGTTCAGGTGTCGGCTTTAGGATGGCTAAGTGCCAGCAATCAATCTCGGAACGCCGAAAGTCCCTGTAGTCCTCGCTCCCCGTCGCAAGACCCGGCAGATCAAGGTCGGTTCAGTAGGCGTCGGTAGTGAGTCTCAAATCAGCGTGCAATCGATGACGACCACGCAGACGACCGACATTAATTCGACGCTGCAACAGATTGCGGAGCTCACTGCATCGGGGTGCGACATCGTGCGAGTTGCCGTTCCTCACCAAGACGATGCAGACGCGCTGCACATCATTGCCAAAAAGAGCCAGATCCCGGTCATCGCCGACATCCACTTTCAGCCGCGCTACGTCTTTTCGGCAATTGATGCCGGAGTGGGCGCGGTGCGCGTCAACCCGGGTAACATCCGCAAGTTTGACGACAAGGTTGGGGAAATCGCTAAGGCTGCCAAGGATGCGGGCACGAGCCTTCGCATCGGTGTCAATGCCGGTTCGCTCGAGCCGAGCCTGCTGCAGAAGTACGGAAAAGCCACGGCAGAGGCGCTCGTGGAGAGCGCTGTCTGGGAGGCAAGCCTCTTCGAAGAGCACGATTTTCACGACTTCAAAATTTCGGTCAAGCACAACGACCCGATCGTCATGGTTAAGGCGTACCGCATGCTCGCGGAGCGCGGTGACTGGCCGCTGCACCTCGGTGTGACCGAGGCGGGGCCAGAATTTCAGGGCACGATCAAGAGCGCGACGGCGTTCGGGATCTTGCTCTCGGAAGGCATTGGAGACACGATCCGTGTGTCCCTATCGGCACCACCGGTTCAAGAGGTGAAGGTCGGACTGCAAATTCTGCAGTCGCTCAACCTGCGCGAACGCAAACTTGAGATCGTTTCGTGCCCGTCGTGCGGCCGTGCTCAGGTGGACGTCTACAAGCTCGCTAACGATGTCACCGAGGGCCTCGAAGGTATGACGGTTCCGCTGCGCGTTGCCGTCATGGGCTGTGTCGTCAACGGACCGGGTGAAGCTCGTGAAGCTGATCTCGGTGTGGCCAGCGGTAACGGTAAGGGTCAGATCTTCGTGAAGGGTGAAGTTATCAAGACGGTTCCCGAAGCAGACATCGTGGCCACCCTGATTGAAGAGGCGAACCGCATTGCAGCTGAGATGCCCGCCGGTGAGACGGGAAGTCCGCAAGTTCTCACCCCGTAGGAGCACTACCATTGAGGCGTGTCTACACGTCTCTCTCAACTCTTTGTCCGCACGCTTCGCGAAGATCCCGTCGATGCTGAAGTAGCTAGCCACCGCCTTTTGGTGCGCGCCGGCTACATCCGTCGCCAGGCTCCCGGCGTTTTTGCATGGTTGCCTCTCGGTCTTAAAGTTCGCCGCAAGATCGAGGCGGTCATCCGTGAAGAACTCGAAGCGTTTGGCGCACAAGAAGTGTTGTTCCCGGCGCTGCTGCCGCGTGAACCCTACGAGCTCACGGGCCGCTGGACTGAGTATGGTGACGGAATTTTCCGCCTCAAAGACCGCAAAGATGCCGACTACCTGTTGGCGCCCACGCACGAAGAGGTTTTCACACTGCTCGTGAAAGACCTGTACTCGAGCTACAAAGACTTGCCACTCTCGATCTATCAGATTCAGGACAAGTACCGCGACGAGGCTCGTCCCCGTGCCGGTCTGCTGCGCGGCCGCGAGTTTTCGATGAAGGACAGCTACTCCTTCGATTACACGGATGCCGGTCTCGATCTGTCGTACCAGCAGCACCGTGATGCCTACGAGCGCATTTTCACTCGCTTGGGCCTCGAATACGTCATCGTTTCGGCGGATGCCGGCGCAATGGGGGGCTCGAAGAGCGAAGAGTTCCTGCACCCGACTCCCATCGGAGAAGACACCTTCGTGCGTTCGGCCGGTGGTTATGCGGCCAACGTCGAGGCCTACCGCACGACTCCGCCCGAGGCGCTGCCGATCGAGGGTCTGCCCGCACCGCTGGTTTTCGATTCGCCCAACACTCCCACGATCGACACCCTCGTTGCTCTCGCGAACGAGCAGCAGCCCCGCGCCGATCGCCCGTGGACGGCAGCCGATACCCTCAAGAACATCGTGCTCGCGCTCACCGCGATCGATGGCTCTCGCGAACTCGTCGTGGTTGGCCTTCCTGGTGACCGCGATGTCGACATGAAGCGCGCCGAAGTGGCGTTTGCTCCGGCTGAGGTTGAGCCCGCCACGGAGAAAGACTTTGCAGAGCTGGCCAAGCTTGAGGGCAACCCTGGCTTCGTCAAGGGTTACATTGGTCCGTGGTCGCCTGAGGGCGCTATCTTGGGCGAGAAGTCGGTTACCGGAGTGCGTTTCGTTCTTGACCCCCGGGTCGTCGACGGTACGCAGTGGATTACGGGCGCCAACGTTCATGAGAAACACGTTCTCGGTCTTGTGGCCGGTCGCGATTTTGTCGCGGACGGCACCGTGGAGGTGGCGGATGTCCGCGCCGGCGATCCTGCCCCTGACGGTAGCGGCCCCATCGAAACCGCTCGCGGCATGGAGATCGGTCACGTCTTCCAGCTCGGCCGCAAGTACGCCGAGGTTCTCGGGCTCAAAGTTCTCGATGAGAACGGCAAGCTCGTCACCGTCACGATGGGTTCCTATGGAATTGGTGTCACGCGGTTAATGGCGGCCATCGCCGAGACTACTAACGACGGCAAGGGCCTCCTCTGGCCCAAGAACATCAGCCCCTTCGACGTTCACATCGTCGCAGCGGGCAAGGATGCCGTGGTCTTCGAGACCGCAGAGACCCTGGTTGGTTCGCTTGAGGGCGCTGGCCTCGACGTTGTGTTCGATGACCGCCCCAAGGTCTCGCCCGGCGTCAAGTTCGGTGATGCTGAACTGTTGGGCGTTCCCATGATCGTGATTGTCGGTCGTGATGCGGCCAACGGAATGGTCGAGGTCTGGGATCGCGCTACTAACGAGCGCACGAGTACGCCGGTTGCCGACGTCGTCGCTGCACTCACCACATAAGCCAGCTAAACTAGCAAGTTCGGAGCCGCAGACGGTTCCGAGTCACAACCCCTAAATGAATATCGGAGGTCCTCAATGGATATCGACTTGAGCGTGCTGCGCATGATGGAGCGCGAGCGAGAGATACCGTTCGAAGAACTGGTGCAGATCATTGAGCAGGCGATTTTGAGCGCCTATCTCAAGCACGTTGAGGCTCCCGAAGGTAAGGCGGCAGAACTGCAGCCGACCGCTCGTGTTGTGCTCGACCGCAAAACCGGTCACGTCAGTGTGTGGGTGCCCGAGTATGACGACGAGGGTGCGGTCATTGGCGAAGCTGAGGACAGCCCCAGCGATTTCGGACGTATTGCCGCTTTTGCAGCAAAACAGGTCATCAACCAGCGCTTGCGCGACATCGGCGACGACAAGGTTCTCGGTGAATTCAAAGGTCGTGAGGGAGACATCGTCGCCGGCGTGATTCAGCAGGGTCCCAACCCGCGCATGATTCACATCGACCTCGGTGCCGTAGAGGCAATCATGCCTCCCGAAGAGCAGGTTCCCAGCGAGGAATACACCCACGGTGCGCGCATCCGCGTGTATGTCACTGCTGTGAACAAGGGAGACAAAGGGCCGCAAATTACGGTCAGTCGTACGCACCCCTCGCTCGTTCGCAAGCTGTTCGCTCTTGAGGTTCCTGAAATCGCCAGTGGACTCGTCGAAATCACGTCGGTTGCGCGCGAAGCTGGCCACCGTACCAAGATGGCGGTTCGCGCCACGGAAGCCGGCATCAACGCTAAGGGCTCGTGCATCGGTGAGCTCGGCCAGCGGGTCCGCGCTGTTACGGCAGAGCTCAACAACGAGAAAATCGACATTGTCGACTACTCAGAGAACCTGGCTGAGTTCGTTTCTAATGCGCTCTCGCCCGCGAAGGTGTCGAGCTCTTATGTGCTTGACGAGGCCACTAAAGCCGTGCGCGCTCTCGTTCCCGACTACCAGCTTTCCTTGGCGATCGGCAAGGAAGGACAAAATGCGCGACTGGCTGCCAAGCTCACCGGCGCGCGCATTGACATCCAACCCGACTCGATTCTCGACGACGAATAGTCGTTGGCCTGTAGTTGCCCCGCGACAGTGAGTTGCGGGGGTGACTGGGGCGGTTCCACGGTGGTCTGCGCTCGCGCTGGGCGCGGGGGAGTGCACGATTGCTGAGTAGGGGTATTATGGATGCAGTAAGAACGTGTGTTGGCTGTCGCGCAAGCGCCAGCAGATCCTCGTTACTGAGGGTAGTCGCATCTCACGGTGCGGTTGTGGCCGACCAATCGGCCACACTTCCGGGTCGCGGTGCGTGGCTCCATCCCACAACTTCGTGTTTTGAGTCTGCGGTCAAACGCAGGGCTTTCGCTCGTGCGTTGAAAGTGGAACCACCGCTAGATGCCGGAAAACTTCTTTCAGTGTTAGCTGAATATGAGGCGGGATGCCAACCGGCGTCCCCTAACGAACAGGCTGATTGACCTATGGACAACTAATGAGCGGCTCGAAATGAGTTCCGTCCGTAATTAGTGGTCTGCCCCTGTCTGGGAGCAGACCCAGACAGGAGAAAAGTGGCTGCAAAACCACGCGTACACGAAGTCGCCGCCGAAGCCGGCGTCGATAGCAAGGCCGCCCTCGCAAAGCTCAAAGAAATGGGCGAATTCGTCAAGGGCCCATCCTCGAGCATTGAGCCCCCCGTCGCCCGACGGTTGAAGGCTGCTCTTGAAGCTGACGCCGCAAAGGCGCCAGCAACAGAAGAGAAGCCGAAGGCTGCTCCGAAGGCCGCCGCGAAAGCTGCGCCCAAGCCCAAGACGCCCAGGCCAAGCGCTCCGACTCCGGCAGATGTCGTTGCCGATGCTCCGGCTGCCGCATCCGAGCCTGAACAAGCCCGTGAACCAGAAGAGGGAGCGGCTCCCGCTCCGTTGACGGTCGCCGAGCGTCAGGCTCAAGCGCTTGCAGCGGAGAAGGCTGCAGCAGCAGAGAAAGCATCCGCCGGCTCAGGCGCAAAGCCCAAGGGAGCATCAGACGCTCCGAGCCCGTCTTCAGTTCCGCGTCCGGGTACACCCCGTCCGGGAAACAACCCCTTTGCCTCTAATCAGGGAATGGGGCGTCCGGCACCCGCCGGAGGTGCAGGGTCGATTCCTCGTCCGGGCGCACCTCGCCCCGGCCTTCCTCGTCCGGGCGCACCTCGCCCCGGTGCACCTCGTCCTGGCGCTCCTCGTCCCGGTTCACCACGTCCTGGCGCTCCGCGTCCCGGCGGTCCCGGCCAAGGCCAACGACCCGGTGGATTCGGTCAGCGCCCCGGTGGTGCTGGCGGAGCCGGCGCGCGTCCGGGTGGGGCTGGTGGCGGATTCCGTCCCGGTGGTGCCCCCAACAACTTTGGTCCTAATCGCGCACCGGGAGGCGGCCGTGGTCGTGGCCCCGGCGGAGGTACCGCAGGTGCCTTCGGTCGCGGTGGTGGCAAGAGCAAGGCCCGTAAGTCGAAGCGGGCGAAGCGGGCAGAGTTCGAGCTGAGAGAGGCGCCATCGCTCGGTGGCGTCAGTGTTCCCCGCGGAAACGGTAAGGAAGTAATTCGCCTTCGTCGCGGTGCTTCAATCACCGACTTCGCCGACAAGATCGACACGAGTCCCGGAAATCTCGTTACCGTTCTGTTCCACTTGGGTCAGATGGCGACGGCCACTGAGTCTCTCGATGAAACAACTTTTGACATCCTCGGTGAAGAGCTGGGATTCAAAATCGAGATGGTCTCGCCGGAAGAAGAAGATCGCGAACTGCTTCTTGGCTTCGATATGGATCTCGACCAGGAGCGGGAAGACGAATCGGATGACGAGCTAGTCGTTCGCCCTCCCGTCGTCACGGTGATGGGTCACGTCGACCACGGTAAGACGAAGCTGCTTGACTCCATCCGTAGCGCCAATGTCGTTGCCGGCGAAGCTGGCGGAATCACGCAGCACATTGGTGCCTACCAGGTCGTCAAGGAGCATGAGGGCATCGAACGTCCGATTACCTTCATTGACACCCCGGGTCACGAGGCGTTCACCGCCATGCGTGCGCGTGGTGCTCAGGTTACCGACGTTGCAATCCTCGTCGTTGCTGCAGACGACGGAATCATGCCGCAGACGGTTGAAGCGCTCAACCACGCTCAGGCAGCCAACGTTCCGATCGTTGTCGCGATCAACAAGATCGATAAAGAAGGTGCCAACCCCGCAAAGGTTCGCCAGCAGCTCACCGAATTCGGCCTCGTTGCCGAAGAATACGGTGGAGACACGATGTTCATGGACGTTTCGGCGCTCAACAACGTGGGTATCACCGAGCTGCTTGATGCTGTGCTCCTGACGGCGGATGCCGGACTCGACCTGCGCGCAAACCCCAACAAGGATGCTCGTGGTGTTGCGATTGAAGCCAAGCTCGACAAGGGTCGCGGTGCTGTTGCTACCGTGCTCATCCAGTCGGGAACGCTTGAAGTGGGAGACCCCATTGTTGCGGGTACCGCTTACGGTCGCGTTCGTGCAATGTTCGACGAAAACGGCGAATCGGTTACTCATGCGGAGCCTTCGCGCCCCGTTGCAGTTCTCGGTCTGACCTCCGTACCCAAGGCCGGCGACGTGTTCTTGGTTACCGATGACGACCGTATGGCCCGCCAGATCGCCGAGAAGCGCGAAGCTGCAGAGCGCAACGCCCTGCTGGCTCGTAGCCGCAAGCGCATCAGTCTTGAGGACTTCACGAAGGCCCTCGAAGACGGCAAGGTCGAGTCGCTCAACCTCATCATCAAGGGTGACGTTTCGGGTGCTGTTGAAGCGCTCGAAGAGTCGCTCCTCAAGATCGAGGTCGACGACTCTGTGCAACTGCGCATCATCCACCGCGGTGTCGGTGCTGTTACCGAGAGCGACATCAACCTCGCAACGGTCGACAACGCCATCATCATTGGGTTCAACGTTCGTCCCGACCCGAAGGCACGCGAGCGTGCCGTTCGCGAAGGCGTTGACGTTCGTTTCTACTCGGTCATTTACGCCGCGCTCGAAGACGTCGAGGGCTCGCTCAAGGGCATGCTCAAGCCGGAATACGAAGAAGTGCAGTCGGGTGTCGCAGAGATCCGCGAGATCTTCCGTTCTTCCAAGGTCGGAAACATCGCCGGTGTTATCGTGCGCTCGGGAACGATCACGCGAAACGCCAAGGCTCGTGTCATTCGCGATGGAGTCGTCGTTGGCGACAACCTCGCTATCGACTCGCTGCGTCGTTTCAAGGATGACGTCACTGAGGTCCGTACTGACTACGAAGCCGGTATCGGCCTCGGCAAGTTCAACGACATTCAGGTCGGAGACGAGATCGAGACGATTGAAATGAAGGAAAAGCCGCGAGTCTAATCTCGTTGGCTTATGACGGCACCCCGGTCAGGAAGCGGAGCTACGCAGGCTCCGCAAGCTTCCTGACCGGGGTGCCGTCAACGCCTCAGCTAGTCTCGAGGCAGCGAAAGTTAGAGAAGGAGTAGAGATGGTCGACGCAGCTCGTGCCGCCAAAATGGCAGACCGCATCAAGGTGATCGTTGCCAAGACGCTTGAGCGTGGTATCAGGGACCCGCGCTTGGGTTTTGTGACCATCACCGACGTTCGGGTGACCGGCGACCTCCAGCACGCCTCCGTGTTCTATACGGTGTACGGCAGCGACGAAGAACGTGCCGAAAGTGCCGCCGCGCTGCAGTCGGCGACCGGGCTCGTGCGCCGCGAAGTGGGAAAGAACCTCACCGCGCGACTCACTCCGTCGATTCAGTTCATCGCCGATGGCATCCCTGAGAATGCGGCCCTCATTGACTCGCTCCTCACCGAAGCGCACAAGCGGGACGCTTCTGTTGAAGCGCTCAAGAAGACCGCTCAGTACGCGGGAGACGAAGACCCCTACGTGAAGCCGCGCGACATCGCGGCCGAAGAAGAGGCCGCTGGCTTCGACGACGACGAGGATGACGACGACGACGGTCACTACGTCAGCGGTAACGCTTAAGCGATCTCCTTTAGGCCGCCTAAGCGGTTTGGGCGCTCCTCGGTGGTCGCCCTAGGGCAGAACGTAGCCCGAGCCTTCGGCGACCGCGAGTCCGTCTTTCAGGAGCCCAGCCAGCGCGCGCTCTCGCTGGGCGGCATCCGCCCAGACCTGATCAATTTCGGCTGCCGTCACGGGGATATCGCTCGCGCGCAGCTCGGCGAGAATGAGCCCGCGCACCTGGCGATCCGAGCCTTCAAACTTCTTCTGCACGATCTGCTTCTTGCCCTCGTAGGCGGGGTAGCCCGCGGTACGCCACGCACAGAGATCGCGCACGGGGCATTGCTCGCATAGCGGCTTCTTGGCGGTGCAAACAAGAGCGCCGAGCTCCATAACGGCGGCGTTTGTTGCTTGAGCGGCAGCACGCTCCTCGGGAAGCAGCAGTTCCATCGCCGCGAGGTCGCGTTTGGTCGACGGAGGACCGGCCTCCCCGGCACCATTCACAGCTCGAGCGATGACTCGTCGCACATTGGTGTCGACCACCGGATGCCGGTGCCCGTACGCGAACGCGGCCACAGCCCGTGCGGTGTAGTCGCCGATGCCGGGCAAAGCCAGGAGGGTCGGCACATCGTCGGGCACCACGTTGTTGTGCTGCTCAGCGATCACGGTGGCCGCGGCATGCAGATTGAGGGCGCGTCGGGGATAGCCCAGGCGTTCCCACGCTCGCACCGCATCGCCGGGAGCAGAAGCAGCAAGCGCTGCGGGCGTCGGCCACCGCTCAAGCCACTGCTCGAGGCGAGGGATCACCCTCACCACGGGAGTCTGCTGCAGCATGATCTCGCTGACGAGAATGCCCCACGCGCCAAAACCGTCGTGGCGCCAGGGTAGGTCGCGCCCCGCGTCAGCAAACCACTCGCGAATGTGGCGCGAAAGTTCCGCGCGATCCGGCGCGGGTGCCGTAGCGGTCACTGCTGTGTCGCAGCGGCGAATCGCGCCACGGCGTCGTCGACGCTTAGAAAGTTGCCGGTGGCTTCAACATCGTGCACAAGCTCGACCATGAGCGCGTTCACAGGAGCCTCGCGACCACTTTCGTGCGCCGCTCGCACTACGGCACCGTTGAGGGCATCCACTTCGCTCGGTTGGCCGCGACGAATGCTCTGCAGGGTGGAGCCAGGGTTCGGGGTGCGGCCCATGCGCCGGCTCATCGCCCGCGGGAGGAGCTGGCCCACCCACAATGGTGAACTCGCAAGTTTGCGTAGGCGACGGTGGGAGACCCCTTGAAGGGTCTCGAAACGGATTCCTTGGGCGAGAGCGACCTTGACCGTCTCGCGCATGCTCGCGGTCATGATGCGACGCAGTCGGGCATCGGCGATGACCTGTTGCACGCTGAGTCCGGTAATGGCAGGCAGCGCGTTGACCTGATTGATGACAAGTTTGGTCCACTGAGCTCCGCGAAAGTTTGGCACGGCAAAGGTGGGCATGACGGTGTTGAGCACGTCAGCGGCGTAGCGAGCGGGTACGTCGTTGTCGCCGACCACGCCAAGGTAACTCGGGCCCGCAGCAGTCACGTGGATAGTGCCGGGGGAGAGGAACGAGGAGGCGAAGGTGGCGAGGCCGCCAATGATGTCTGATCGCGGCGAAGCGTGGGCAGTGGTCTCGAGGGAGTCGAGACCGTTCTGAAAGATGACGACAGGAATATCGCGCACAAAACGAATGTTGTCGCGAAGCGCTTGTTCTGCGTCGTGCGCTTTCGTGGCCACGATGACGAGTTCGTTGACCCGGCTAAGGGTTGCGGAGGCACGGACCCGGGAGAGGCTATCGCCCCATGCCCCGGTGAGGGTGAGGCCTGACTCTCGAATGGTGTGGAGGTGCGCGCCGCGTGCCGTGATTTCGACATCATTACCGGCACGTGCGAGTAATCCTGCAATTGCGCCGCCGACGGCACCTGCCCCAATAATGCCGATTCGCATAGCGGCAGTCTAGGCGCAGTGGATGAACATTTCTCGGGCGCCAGCCACAACGACACACGCGCCAAGCGTGCGTCAGAATTGGCTAAAGTTGATGGGCTACCCATCCGGGGTCGCCAGGGTGGAGGGAATCGCATGGCTAAACCGCCGCGCAATCCTGCCAGTGGAATCGTGTTCGTCGACAAACCACAGGGCATCACGAGCCACGGCGTTGTCGCGCGCGCCCGCAAGTCGATCGGCACTCGCAAAATCGGGCACGCCGGCACTCTCGATCCGATGGCAACAGGACTTCTCGTGCTTGGCGCCAACAATGCCACGCGACTACTCACCTACCTCGTCGGGCTGGATAAGCAGTACACCGCGACGATTCGTCTGGGAGCATCGTCCACTACCGACGACGCTGAGGGCGAGCTTTCAGAACGCGTGGATGCCGCGGCTCTCGCCGCTGTCAGCGACGAAGACATCGCACACGCCGTCGCCAACCTCACCGGAGCTATTTCGCAGCGCCCGAGTTCCGTCAGCGCCATCAAGGTCGATGGCAAGCGTGCGTACGCTTTGGCGCGCGCCGGTGAAGACGTCGTTCTCGCGGAGCGCACGGTCACTGTTTCTCGCTTCGACGTGCTCGAGATCGCGCGCGGAAAGTTCATCGATCTGAAGGTTCTGGTCGATTGTTCGTCGGGCACGTACATCCGGGCACTGGCTCGTGATCTTGGCGAGGCACTTACCCTCGGCGGGCACTTGACGGCGCTGCGCCGCACCAAAGTCGGCCCGTTCTCTGTGGAGAACGCGAGCGCCTTCGATTCTGACCTAGAGACGCAGCTGGTTGCTCCCGCCGTGGTAGCCGCCCAGCTCTTCGAGACGGTGCAGCTCGATGCTGAGCAGTCGAAAGATCTCTCCGACGGCAAGCGAATCGCTCTTGAACCGCAGCAGGGATCACCCATTGCCGCTCTCGCGCCCGATGGTCGCCTTCAGGGGCTCATCCACATCGTCGACGGGCGTGCCCGAGTTCTGTCGAATTTTCCGCCGGATGCGCAACCTCTCGAACCTCACGGGCATGCTGCTGCGGAGGGCGAGCCCGTTTCTGAGGAAGGAACCCCGAACAATGGTTGAGTGGTTTGTGTGGGTGCAAGTAGTCGTTGCGGTTGTGGCCGGAACCGCCGCTGTTATCGCAGGCTTTGCCAAGGTCGCCCCCAACGATTACTCCTTGGGCGCGACGCTTCTCGTTGAGGCGCTGCTGATCGTGCAACTGGTCATGGCTATCGTCTCGCCGTTCTTGGGCAACGTGGCCACCGGTAGTGCCCTTGAGTTCTGGATTTACCTGGTGTCGGCCATCCTGATCCCGCCCGCCGCGGTCATGTGGGGCCTCATCGAACGCAACCGCTGGAGCACCGTGATTCTGGGGGTCGCGTGTTTGTCGATCGCTGTAATGGTCTACCGCATGAGCCAGATCTGGTTTGTGCAGGTGGCCTAGCCAAGAGCGCCTAAAGTTGACAGGGATGACAAACACACGTTCTTCGACTGCCTCGGGTATTGGTCGAGTACTCATTGCCGTCTACGCCGTGATGGCGTTGGGCGCTACCGCGCGTTCGCTGTTTCAAATTGCGACGAAGTTTAACGAGGCTCCCTTCGCCTACCTTTTGTCGGCCGTAGCAGGCCTCGTGTATATCGTTGCTACTGTTGCGCTGATCCGTTCGGGGCGCACGTGGTATCGAGTTGCCGTTGTTGCGATCGTGTTTGAACTTGTGGGAGTTATCACCGTTGGCACGCTCAGTCTCGTGGATGCCGTGCTGTTCCCGGCAGACACCGTCTGGTCGGCTTTTGGGGCTGGTTACCTTTTCATCCCACTCGCTCTTCCCGTGCTTGGCCTTATCTGGCTGTACCGGGTACGTATCGCTGAGGGGCGTCGCTGATATGGATCTTTTCGAATCACTGGATGCCGTGCCCGAGTCGTACGGCCCGGTCGCCATCACGATCGGCAAATTCGACGGCGTGCACAGCGGTCATCGCGCCGTACTCGATCGTTTACGTGAGGTGGCGGCTGAGCGTGGTTTGCGTTCGGTCGTCGTTACTTTCGACCGCAACCCGATGAGCTTGCTGAACCCCGCTGCGTGCCCGCAGCCTTTGCTGAGTAAGGAACAAAAGCTTGAGCGTCTGGCCACGACTGAGGTCGACGGCTCGCTCGTGCTGACCTTTGACCGGGCGCTGAGCGAGGTCTCGGCCGAGGATTTCGTTTCGACGGTGCTCGCCGAGGCGCTCGATACGAAGGTTGTTCTTGTCGGTGCGGACTTCCGCTTCGGCGCTCGCGGCGCTGGCGACGTGGCATTACTGCGCGAACTGGGCAGAGTGTATGACTTTGAGGTGGTTGTGATCGAGGACATCGCTCTCGAGGAGGGCCGCCGGGTCTCTTCTACGTTTGTGCGCGAATTGTTGTCTGAAGGCCGGGTTGCTGAGGCTGCGCAGTTGCTCACGGCAGCTCACTCCGTGCGGGGTGTGGTGGTGCTCGGGCAGCAGCGCGGGCGCGAGCTCGGATATCCGACCGCCAATCTAGATCGCAATCTTGAAGGGTTTATTCCCGCCGACGGCGTCTATGCTGCATGGCTCGTTGTTGACGGAGTTCGATTCGCCGCCGCGGTCTCGATTGGCAACAACCCGACTTTTGACGGGGTGCCCGAGAAGCAAGTAGAAGCCCACGCTCTCGACCAAGATTTCGATATCTACGGCAAGCGAGTTGAGGTCGAATTTGTCGAGTATGTGCGCGGGATGGTGAAGTACACGACGGTAGACGCTCTCATTGAGCAAATGTGCTTGGACGAGGTCGCGGTGAGAGAAATCTTGGGCGTCCCAGAGAAAGAGACGCCCAAGAAATAGGTGAGCGGCTAGCCCTTGATGAGCTTGTCGAGCGGTACCTTCACACCGTTCTTGAGGTTCTCAACGATGTCATCGGGCACATCGCCGATGAGGGGTAGGTTGAGATCTTTCGCCCAGTTGGCGATGGTCTCGAGAATGGTGTCGGTGTCGAGTCCTTGCAGCGTCGGCTGGATGCCTTCCCAAATGGGCTCGAGAGCGTCGGTGTCGAGGCCCTTCCCCTGAACGAGGCCGCCGACGACGTCGCCGATGTCTCCGAGGTCGAATCCGCTGTTTCCCATGTGTGTCTCCCTGAGATGTCAACCGACACGAGTTGCCGGCGATACCCACCATCGTAGGGCTTAGTGTTTTTGCACCGTAGACTCGTGCGAATGATTACTCCCACGCGCACCCTCTGGAGGGGGCGCCTTCTCGCGCTTGCGGGCATCCTCTTCGTTGCCCTCAACGTGCGCACCGCGGTTGCCGCCATCTCGCCGATTATCGGCATCATTGAAAACGACATACCGATCTCTAGCCTCGGGCTTGGTGTGCTCGGGATGCTGCCTCCGATTGCCTTTGCGATCGCCGGACTTACTGCTCCGGCTCTCGCTCGCGCCCGCGGCCTCGACGCGAGTCTGCTGATTGCGGCGGCCTCCATGGTTGCTGGCTCTGCGCTTCGTGCGGTCAGTGACAACTACATTCTTTTGGCGCTTGGTAGCCTCATCGCGCTTGCAGGTATGGGCGTCGGTAACGTGTTGCTGCCTCCGGCGGTGAAGAAGTACTTCCCGGACCGTCTCGCGACGGTGACCGGTGGTTACGTCATGCTCATCTCCTTGGGTGCCGCCATCCCCGCCTTCTTCGCGGCTCCGGTGGCGGAGGTCGCTGGGTGGCGGGCATCCGTCGCCGTGTGGGCAGTGCTCGCGCTCACGGCCTTCTTCCCGTGGCTTGTGCTCACACTGCGCGGGCGACGAGCTAAACGAAACGCCGCGCGTGACGCGACAGTGGTGCCCGTGGCATCCAGCATCTCGGTGTGGGCTGTGGCCCGGTCGCGTACGGCGTGGGCAATTACGATCACGTTTGGCGTCTCGTCGATCGGGTTCTACTCGTTCTTCGCGTGGCTACCGGAAATTCTCATTGAGTCTGCAGGATTCTCGCCCGTCGATGCGGGGGCAACGCTCTCACTCTTCGGGCTCATCGGGATTCCTTTGGGTATTCTGAGCCCAATTTTGGCCAGCAAGATCTCAAACATCGGTGCCGTTATTGCCGGAGGAGTTTTCATCGGCGTTCTTGGTTACCTCGGTCTCGCCCTGATCCCGACGACATTGACGTGGGTGTCTGTCGTGCTCGTCGGTCTGAGTACGATTCTGTTTCCTCTGTGCCTTGTGCTGATTAACCTGCGCACCCGCAGCCATCAGGGATCAGCGGCGCTGAGTGGTTTCGTGCAGAGCGTCGCCTACTCCGTGGCAGCACTCGGCCCCTTCGCCGTTGCGCTCGTGCGTGAAGTAAGTGGTGGCTGGTTCTGGCCGCTGATGTTCTTGCTCGTCTCGAGCTTGCTGGCGCTCATCAGTGCCGTAATGCTGGCGCGCCCGAGCTTCGTCGAAGACGAACTAGGGATTGCTGTAGCGGCGCTCGAGGACTAGCTCGAGCTGAGTGCAGACGTGCTCAGTCGCTCCGGGTGATGCACGAGAGCGGCAGCGCCGATTAACGGGCCATCGCTGGAGAGCCCGGATGCCACGACGCGCACCTTCGTGATGAAGGGGAACGGTGCGCGGTCGGTGATCGCTTCGGCAACGAGGTCGATGTAGTCGGCGGCCACGTGCGAGAAGCCGCCGCCGATGGCGACGAGTTCAAGATCAACGAGGGCCGTTGCTGACGCAATTCCGTGGCCGACGGCACGAGCCGAACGACGTACGGCGCTGATCGCGATGTCGTTCCCGGCGGCGTAGTCTGCGGCAAGTTCTTCACCGGTCGAGCCGGTCCACCCCTGAGCCTGCGCCCATTCGACAGTTTTGGGGCCAGAGGCAACCGCCTCGACACAGCCGGTTCCGCCGCAGCCGCACACGACGGTTTCTCCGCCGACTTCGACGTGACCGAAGTGGCCGCCGTTGCCGGTGGGGCCGTCGATGAGCTGGTTGTCAAGAATGAGACCGCCGCCAACGCCGGTCGAGACGACCATGCCCATGAAGTACTTCACTCCTTGAGCGGCACCAATCCAGTGTTCGGCCAGGGCGATGCAGTTGCCGTCGCCGCGAAGGGCAACCGAAGTGCCGGGGAGCTCTGCTTCGACGAGCGCGCGCACGCCGTAGTCGCGCCAGGCGGGCAAGTTGAGGGGGGATACTTCGCCGCGCGATACCGAAATGGGGCCGGCGCTACCGATGCCGACGCCGAGGAGTTCAGCGCCTTCGGGCAGGGCGGCGGTCGACTGGCGCACGACCGTGCGCACACTCTCGGCGAGTTGCTCGCTCGACGATGCGCGGCCCGTGGGCGCGCGGAAGCGGCTTGTCGCAAGGACGACACCGTTCGGGTCGACGAGGGCAGCCTCGACTTTGGTTCCGCCAATATCAATGGCGAGGGCATAGCGATTCGATGTGGTGGTGGTCACGGCATCCACCTTATGGGGTGCAGGGGGAGTGCTGCGCCCACAGACCCGCGTTCGTGTGGTGTTCAGGTTCGGGGTGTTGGCTGCGCATGTGCGCACTCGCTGCTCCCTGTGTCTGCTCATGTGAGCAAGCGCTACTGCATATGTTGCAGCACGGTGTGCAGGACTCTATCGTTGAGGGAGGAGGCAGCAGTGGATGAATCAACCGAGCTATTGGCCGTGCGCGTTGCCGAGCTCTACTACGAAGAGAACAAGACTCAAGATGAAGTCGGCGCTCTTCTCGGTATAACCCGCTGGAAAGTGGGCCGCCTTCTTACCCGCGCCCGTGAAGCCGGCATCGTCCGGATCGAGATCATTCACCCCCGCGCCCGTCGGCTGGATGTCGAACGCCAGCTGAGAGACCGCTTCGGTCTCAAAGACGCGGTCGTTGTTCCGCTGCCCGCCGACGACGAAGAAGTCAACCCTCGCGTGGCCCAAGCGGCTGCCGATTACTTGGCTGCCGTTCGTCCCGTGCCTCGCACTCTCGGCGTGAGCTGGGGTCGCACACTCGATGAGGTTGCTCGCTTACTTGCTCCCGGCTGGACCGTGGGCGTGCAGGTTGTGCAGATCAATGGTGGTGTGAGCCTCAACAGCAAGCAAGGCACCGCCGCCCAAACTGCCGTCACGATTGCGCAGAAGGGGCACGGTCAAGCGACGCTGCTGCCGATCCCCGCGATTCTGGAGCAGGTCGAAACGAAGCGTGCGATTGAGCGCGACCGGGCTGTGGCGAGCGTTCGTGCTCTGGGTGCTTCGGCATCCGCCTACTTGTATAGCGCCGGTGTTGCCGGTGCTAGTTCGGTTCACGTCGATAGTGGCTACCTGAGCGAGAGCGATGTCGATGACCTCGTCGCTAAGGGGGCCGTGGGCGATGTAGTTGGTCGCTACATCAACAGTGCAGGCAAGATCGTCGACTCTGCTCTGGATGAGCGCACTGTCGGTCTCGGTCTTGACGAGCTTCGTGCTGCCGAGCACGCAATTTTTGTCGTCGCTGGCGACGCTAAACATGACGTCGCGCGCGCCGTCGTTACCAGTGGGTTGTGTTCCGTCATCGTCACCGATGAGGCCACCGCTCACGCCCTTCTGGAGGAAACAACATGACAATCGACAAGGCCATCGCGCTCGCTCCTGCTGAGCGCGCGGTCAACCTCATCGGCTCAGATCTGACCGAGAAGTCACTCAAGCTGCACCTCGAGGGGCTCTCGGGCGTCGACGCGGTCGGGCTTGAGCAGCGTGCTGCGGGGCTGGGCACGCGATCGATCAAGACCACGTCAAAGGCCTGGGCTCTCGATACCATCATCAAGCTCATCGACCTCACGACGCTCGAGGGTGCAGACACCCCCGGCAAGGTTCGCTCGCTCGCCGCGAAAGCCATGCTGCCCGACCCCACGGATGCCTCGACCCCGCAGGTTGCAGCAGTGTGCGTCTATGGCGACATGGTTCCCTACGCGGCAGATGCCCTGGGCTCGGCCTGGTCGAACGGCTCAGACAACGGAATCAACGTTGCCGCCGTCGCCACCGCGTTCCCGAGCGGACGCTCATCGCTGCCGATCAAGATCATGGACACCAAAGAAGCCGTCGCCAATGGCGCGGACGAAATCGACATGGTCATCGACCGTGGCGCCTTCCTCTCCGGCAAGTACGGTGTCGTCTTCGATCAGATCGTGGCCGTCAAGGAGGCCTGCCGCCGCGAGAACGGTACCTACGCTCACCTCAAGGTGATCTTGGAAACCGGTGAACTCAACACCTACGACAACGTGCGCAAAGCCTCGTGGCTGTCGATCCTGGCCGGCGGAGACTTCATCAAGACGTCAACCGGAAAGGTGTCGCCGGCAGCGACCCTGCCCGTCACGCTGCTCATGCTTGAGGTTGTGCGCGACTGGCACCTGCTCACCGGCGAAAAGATCGGTGTGAAGCCTGCTGGCGGCATCCGAAGCTCCAAAGATGCCATCAAGTACCTCGTGACCGTTGCAGAGACCGTGGGCGAGGAATGGCTTCAGCCGCACCTCTTCCGCTTCGGCGCATCGAGTCTCCTCAATGACGTGCTCTTGCAGCGTCAGAAGCTCACCACCGGCCACTACTCCGGCCCCGACTACGTCACGATTGACTAAGGCACACCATGACTGAGAATGACAAAGCAGTGAGCGCGAAGGCCCCGAGCTTTCTCGACTACGCTCCCGCCCCCGAATCAACGTCGGTTTTGCACCTGAAGAAGCACTACGGTCTCTTCATCGATGGTGAGTTTGTGGATGGTCGCGGCGACGCGTTCACCACGATCTCCCCGGCGACCGAGAAGGAGATCGCCTCGATCTCCAACGCCAACAACGCCGATGTGGATGCCGCTGTCGCCGCAGCTCGCAAGGCCTACGACCGCACCTGGTCGAAGCTCTCGGGCGCAGACCGCGGTAAGTACCTCTTCCGCATCGCTCGCCTCGTGCAAGAGCGAGCTCGCGAGCTTGCCGTTGCCGAGAGCCTCGACAACGGAAAGCCGATCAAGGAGAGCCGTGACGTTGACGTGCCTCTCGTTGCTGCGTGGTTCTTCTACTACGCCGGCTGGGCCGACAAGCTCGACTACGCCGGTCTCGGACCGAACCCGCAGTCGCTCGGTGTTGCCGCTCAGGTGATCCCGTGGAACTTCCCGTTGCTCATGCTCGCGTGGAAGATTGCTCCGGCGCTCGCCGCAGGAAACACTGTCGTGATCAAGCCGGCAGAAACCACGCCGCTGAGCGCGATGATCTTTGCCGAGATCCTGCAGCAGGCTGACCTGCCCAAGGGTGTCGTCAACATCGTTACCGGCGCGGGAGACACGGGCCAGGCCCTCGTCAACCACCCGGATGTCAACAAGGTTGCCTTCACCGGTTCGACCGGCGTTGGTCGGGCAATCGCCAAGTCGGTTGCGGGAACGGGCAAGAAGGTCACCCTCGAACTCGGTGGCAAGGCCGCGAACATCGTCTTCGATGATGCTCCGATCGACCAGGCCATCGAAGGAATCGTCAACGGCATCTTCTTCAACCAGGGTCACGTCTGCTGTGCAGGTTCGCGCCTTCTGGTTCAAGAGAACATCCACGACGAGGTCGTCGATCGCCTCAAGGCGCGACTCTCGACGTTGCGCCTGGGAGACCCGCTCGACAAGAACACCGACATCGGTGCGATCAACTCCAAAGCTCAGCTCGACCGCATCCGCGAACTCAGCAACGTCGGCGAAGCAGAAGGCGCCGAGCGCTGGACCGCCGACTGCGCGATCCCCGAGAACGGTTTCTGGTTCGCTCCGACCATCTTCACGAACGTCTCGACCTCGAGCCGTATCGCTCGCGAAGAGGTCTTCGGGCCGGTTCTGAGCGTTCTGACGTTCCGCACCCCGGCCGAGGCCATCGCCAAGGCCAACAACACCCCCTACGGGCTGTCTGCGGGCATCTGGAGCGACAAGGGCTCGCGCATCCTCGCTGTGGCTGACAAGCTGCGCGCCGGCGTCATCTGGGCCAACACGTTCAACCGTTTCGATCCTGCGTCGCCGTTCGGTGGCTACAAGGAGAGTGGCTACGGCCGCGAGGGTGGCCGTCACGGACTGGCCGCTTACCTAGAATCCGCCGGATGGGCCGCGCCCGCCGTCACGAAAGGTGGCAAGAAATGACCCGTCTCACGGTTCCTAAGACCTACAAGCTCTACATTGGTGGCAAGTTTCCGCGCAGCGAAAGCGGCCGCACCTATGAAGTGACGACCAAGAAGGGTGCGTTTCTCGCGAATGCCTCGCTCGCTAGCCGCAAGGATGCTCGGGATGCAGTTGTTGCAGCCCGTGCGGCCGTCAACGGTTGGTCGGGCGCCACGGGCTACAACCGCGGCCAGGTGCTGTACCGCATTGCGGAGCTCTTGGAGGGTCGTCGCGAGCAGTTCGTCGACGAGCTCATGGCGACCGAATCACTCTCGAAGTCGGCGGCGACCACTCAGGTCGACACCGCTATCGATGCGTGGGTGTGGTACGCCGGTTGGGCTGACAAGTACGTGCAGGTTGCCGGAAATGGAAACCCGGTGTCTGGCCCGTACTTCAACCTCTCGACTCCCGAGCCCAGTGGCGTCATCGCCATCGTTGCCCCGCAGGACTCGTCGTCGTTGCTGGGCCTCGTGAGCGTGATCGCTCCGGCTCTCGTCAGCGGTAACACCGTTGTCGTCGTCGCCCACCAGAACGCTCCGCTCAGTGCGATCAGCCTCTCTGAGGTTCTCGCTACGAGTGACGTTCCCGGGGGAGTCGTCAACATCCTCACGGGCTCGCCCGCCGAGATCGCGCCGTGGCTTGCGAGCCACGCGGATGTCAATGGTCTCGACCTTGCCGGAGCAGAACAGCTCGAGTGGGTTGACCTTCAAATCGCGGCTGCCGACACGCTCAAGCGCGTCTCAGGCCCGGTCGTGGGAGTTCCCGCACCATCCATCGAACGCATCGTTCAGTGGACCGAAACGAAGACGGTCTGGCACACGAAGTCTCTGATTTAGCCGAGAGGTGTGGCGTGGGGGTTGCCCAGCGCGCGTATCTACGGATACTTGCTGAGTAATGATTTTTTCACGCCACACTCCCTCTCGTATCGCCAGCGGATTCTTTGCCCTTCTTCTCGCGATTTTCTTAGTCCCCGTCGCTGCTGCTGCCCCCGCTTCAGCTGCCGAGGCTGACACTATCCACGGTCTTGTTAATCAGGCCCGGTGGGATAACGGTCAGCAGGGACTCATCCGCAATGCGGACATGGACGCCGTCGCTCTGGCCTGGGCCAAGAAGATGGCGGCGAGCAGCACGATGTCGCACAACCCCGATTACTCCACGCAGATTCCAGCGGGCTGGCGTTCTGCCGGAGAGAATGTGGCGCAGGGGTATCGCACGGCTCAGGCCATGCACGATGGCTGGATGTCGTCTCAGGGCCATCGGGAGAACATTCTGGGGGACTTCACCGACATCGGAATCGCGTTCTATTCGAGCGGGGGAACGACGTGGGGCGTGCAGGTGTTTGCCACCTACCCCGGCCACACCGGTCCGGACGCTCCCGCCGCTACAGCGCCGGAGCCAGAGTCAGAGCCGGCTGATGATCCGAGTGAAACAGCAACTCCGACCCCTACGGCAACGCCGAGCGCGAGCGATTCAACGGAATCGTCCTCGGGCTCGGATGGGTCCTCCGACAGCTCGGCTGGCGAAGGCACTGTAGGGCAAGTTGATGCTGATGCAGCGCCGACACTCACTCAAGCCGAATTGCAAGCCAGCGTGTACGGCGCTAAACCCGACTACACCTGGATCGCGTGGACGATCTTCTTCAGCATCCTTGCCCTCGGTGGTGGCGCTTGGTTTCTGTTCTGGCGTCGGCTCTCGTCACGCCGGCCCGTCGGTCGTCGCGCTCGCCCGTAGGGCGGCAGCGGCGGATACCGAGCTAACTGTGCGCTACCTCCCAGCGGCCGTGCCTAGGGTTACGGAATGCGCGTTCTTGTAACTGGAGCAACGGGATACCTCGGCGGCCGACTGGTGCCTCGACTCATCGAGGCGGGGCACAGTGTGCGGGTACTTGTGCGCAATCCGCGCAAGCTGCGCGATGTGCCGTGGAGCGACGATGTCGAAGTCATCGTGGGGGATCTCACCGACGCTGACAGCCTCGTCGATGCCGTCGACGGAGTAGACGCGCTTTACTACCTCGTGCACGCCATGGGCGCCGCCGGTGACTTCGAAAAGACCGAGAAGCTCTCGGCCACAAACGTGGCCACAGCGGCGAAGAAAGCGGGAGTCTCCCGCATCGTCTATCTGGGCGGCCTGCACCCCGAGGGCGACATTTCGGAGCTCAGCCGACACTTGCGCAGCCGAGCTGAGGTCGGCAACATCCTCCTTGAATCGGGCGTGCCGACGATCGCGTTCAACGCAGGAGTCGTGATTGGTTCGGGTTCGGCATCGTTCGAGATGATCCGTCACCTCACCGAGGTGCTGCCCTACATGCCTGCCCCGAAATGGGTGCGCAACTTCATTCAGCCGATCGCCGTGCGCGACGTTCTCTACTACTTGGTGTCGGCGCTCGATCTTCCCGACGACCTCAACCGCAGCTTCGATATCGGCGGACCGGATGTGCTGCGTTACGGCCAGATGATGAACGGTTATGCCCTCGAGGCGGGGCTTCACCAGCGCCCCATCGCATCTCTTCCCGTGCTCACCCCGTGGCTTGCCTCACAGTGGGTCAACCTGGTGACGCCGATCCCGCGCTTGCTGGCGGTACCGATCATCGAGTCGCTGCAGTTTGACTGTGTCGTTCGCGACGAATCCGTCTCAGAGTTCATTCCTGAGCCTGAGGGCGGGCTCACGAGCTATCGTGCTTCCGTTCGCTTGGCTCTCGTGAAGATGGGCGACGGCGAAGTCGAAACCAGCTGGCAAGACGCCACCGTCGTAGGCGCGCCAAGCGACCCCATCCCGAGTGACCCGGAATGGACCGGTCACACTGTCTACACCGACCTGCGCGAACGCGCGACGCCCGCTTCTGCGGAGGCGCTGTGGGCTGTGGTCGAGGGGATCGGCGGCGAGAACGGATGGTATTCCTTCCCGCTAGCGTGGGCTCTGCGCGGCTGGCTCGACAAGCTGGTTGGCGGGGTCGGCTTGCGCCGTGGCCGCCGTCATCCGACCACTTTGAACACGGGCGACGCCCTTGACTTCTGGCGCGTGGAAAGCATCGAGCGCGGGCACAGCTTGCGGCTGCGCGCCGAAATGAAGTTGCCGGGCCGAGCATGGCTTGAACTGAGCGTCGAAGACCGCGGCGAAGACGGAGCGTTCTATCGCCAGCGTGCGGTGTTCTTTCCGAGCGGACTCGGCGGGCGACTGTACTGGGCTGCGATCCTGCCATTCCACGGCGTGATTTTCAGCGGAATGGTCAACCGCATCGTTGCGGCGGCAGAATCGGATTCTGCCACGAAGTGAACCCCGCTCGTGCCGGTAATGCGTTACTTTTGACTAATGTCTGGAATTGTCGTCGTTGGTAGCGCAAACATTGATCAGGTCTTTCGAGTGGACCGCATCCCCTCGCCGGGCGAAACCGTGCTGTCGCGCAGTGTGAACACCGCTCTGGGCGGCAAGGGCCAGAACCAAGCCGTCGCTGCTGCGCGTGCCGGCGTCGCGACGACCTTCGTGGGAGCTGTCGGTGACGATGGCTTCGGCGAAATGGTGCGCTCGGGGCTCGCCGCAGACTCGATCGACGTCACTCACCTCAAGACCACCGGAAAGCCCACCGGCACCGCCCTCATCGCGGTCGACAACACGGGCGAAAACACGATCATCGTCGAGGCCGGAGCGAACACCGCTGTCGCCGACCTCACCGCCGCTGACTCCGCAGCGATCAGTGCGGCATCCGCATTGGTCATGCAGCTCGAAATCCCGTTGGCCACCGTAATTTCCGCGGCGAAGATTGCTCGGGCTGTCGGTACGAAGGTAATTCTGAACGCCGCCCCTATTCAGGCGCTGCCCGCAGAACTTCTCGAGAACCTCGACATCCTCATCGTGAACGAACACGAAGCTGCCGAGCTCGCCAAGGACAACGGTCTTTCCGACGAACTCGATGGCATCGGCGAACGCCTACTCGGTCTGGTCTCGACCGTCATCGTCACGCTCGGCTCTCAGGGTGCCGCGCTTCACCGTGTGGGCTCCGAGCCCGTCATAGTTCCGGCTCATCGCGTCACCGCGGTCGACGCCACTGGCGCAGGGGATACGTTCTGCGGTGCCTTCGCCGCGGGAGTGGTGGAGGGCATGATGCTGGATGACGCCCTGCGCTTTGCGGGAGCCGCGGCATCCATTTCGGTAGAGAACCACGGCGCTGTGCCGTCGATCCCTCACCGCGAGGCCATCGAGACACGCCTCAAGTAATTCGCCAATAAGGTAACGGATTGGTAACAGGCTCGCTATAGTGGGGTCACCGCGAACGTGCGGTAACCCGACCTAAGGATGGCGAGTCAATGGCGACATCGCAGAACCCGGCCCACCCGAGACGCAATTTTCGAGCATCGCGAGCGGCCTTGGCCGCGACCATCGTCGCAGCAATTACGTTAGC
This sequence comes from Salinibacterium sp. 10G20-15, assembly GCF_057365065.1. Classification (NCBI taxonomy): domain Bacteria; kingdom Bacillati; phylum Actinomycetota; class Actinomycetes; order Micrococcales; family Microbacteriaceae; genus Salinibacterium; species Salinibacterium sp. 10G20-15. Next base: position 96,855 of record NZ_CP195118.1, on the reverse strand, counting down.
GCTCGTGCTCAACGCGGACGTCGTTCGGGTGCACGCAGTCGGCGCCTTCAGTTCTTTGAAAGCACCGGGCGAAGCGGCTTTCATCGCCGGCCACCGTGGCGATAAGACGGTGGCACCCGAGAACACGCTTGAGGCTCTACGACTCGCACTCGATAGCGCCGCCGACTACGTCGAAACCGATGTTCAGCTCACCGCAGATGGTGTGCCCGTGCTCATGCACGATTGGACCGTCGATCGCACGACGAACGGCACCGGCCCCGTCTGGATGTACACCTACGAAGAACTTTCGGCCCTCGACGCCGGCTCATGGTTTAGTGAAGAATTCGCCGGAGCAACAGTGCCAACCCTTGAGCAGTTTCTTAACGTGCTGCGCTGGTCGACCAAGAACGCCATCCTCGAGCTCAAAGGGTCGTGGACCGATGACCATATCGCGCTTGTTGCTGACCTCATTGCTCGCAACGGCGTGACCAATTACGTCATTCTGGGCAGCTTCGACATCATGACGCTCCAAGCGGTGCAGCGGGTGAGCCCCGAGCTGCCCGGCATGCTTATCGTGCGCGACATTGTGGGCGACCCGGCCGAGCTGGCCGCCGCGGCGGGAGCCGTCGCCCTCGTGACGAGCAAGAGCGCGATCACACGCAATCCTGAGCTCGTACAGCAGGTACATGATGCCGGATTGGGCATTTTGATCTACACCCTCAATGACTCCGATCTGTGGTCGGATGCCGTGGCTCTCGGTGTCGACGGGATCGTCACGGATCGCCCGGCCGAGCTTGGCACCTGGATCGCCAAGGAAGTCAACGACTCGAGCCCGCTGCCCTTCGCACCGCCTCGCTAGGGTCGACGGTCACAGCGGCAGCAGCGCGACCGTGTGCCGTTACAGTGACGCGATGAGCGAGCGATAGAACTCGATGCCGTCGAGGTAACTGCTCACGAGCATCCGTTCGTTGCGAGCATGGAGCGTGTCTCGCACTTCGCGCGCCATCGCGAAGGGGGTGAAGCGGTAAACACCGTTGCTGATGCGCGTGAAGTGGCGGCTGTCGGTCGCACCATTTTGAACGTAGGGCGTCACGATTGTTCCTGGGAAGCTCTTTTCGATCGTGGAACGAAGAAGCTCCCAGGCGAGTCCCGAGGTGGCCGACACCGGCGATGGTTCACCAGGGGAATCAACGGAAACCCGAACGCGCTTGTCGTTAATCGCGCGCGTGACGTGGGCAAGTGTCTCGTCGAGGCTCGAGTTCACGGCGATGCGCACGTTGATGATGGCGCTCACCCGTTCGGGCATCGCATTGACGGCATGGCCGCCTTCCAACATCGTCACGGCCTGAGTGGTGCGCATCATTGCGGCGAGCTCGTCGCTCTTGCGCACCAGGATCGGCAGAAGAAATGGCTTAGTCCACGAAACATTACGGAGAAGAAAACCCGTGACACCGCCCGCATGTTCGCCAAGGAGGCGCATGAGGTCAGCTCCCGTCGAGGTTAGGCGCGAGGGAAACGGTCGCGAGTTTAACCGAACGATGGCCTGCGCGAGGCGAACTGCGGCGGAGATTTTGGGGGGAGTTGAGGCGTGGCCACCCGACTGGTCAACCGTCAAGCGCAGCGTCGCAGTGCCCTTCTCGGCTACGCCGACGACCGCCATGGGCGCATCGACCTGATCGAACACGTCGTCAACAATCGCGCCGCCCTCGTCGAGCACCAGCGTGGGCTTTACGCCCCGGCTCTCGAGGAGATCGACGATGGCGGAGGCGCCGGTGCCGTGGGTTTCCTCGTCGTGACCGAAGCACAAATAGATGTCTTGAGCGGGCACGAGCCCCGCTTCGAGCTGAGCCTCGACGGCCTCGAAAATGGCGACGACAGAGCCTTTGTCGTCGAGGGTGCCCCGCCCCCAGATCAGTTGCTCGTCACCCTTGCCGCTGAGTTCTGCCGCGAAAGGCGGTCGCTTCCAGCCTTCGTCGGTCGCCGCGACGACGTCGTAGTGCCCCATCAGCACGGCGGGCTCGGTGGATGCTCGGCCGCGCCACCGGAAAAGAAGCGAATGGTCCAGCACCGTCTCGCGCTCGAGCCGGCTGTGGCACAGTGGATACAGCTTGCGCAATGTCTGAGCGAAACGGTCAAACTCGGCCCACTCTGTAGCGGACGGATCCACTCGGGAAATTGTCGGGATTCGAACCAGTTCCTGCAGGTGTTCAACAGCCAAAGCACTCTTCATACCTCGACTCTAGCGAGCAGCACCCGGTGCTCGCTTTCGCCCGAGGGGTAAGGAAACGGAGACACGATGACAGTCAGAGCGCAGCGACGCCCTCGATTCCGGTGGAGTGCGCGGCTAAGTGCGCGACTAAGCGCGCGGCTGGTGGGGGCAATTGCGGTGGTGGTGGCGCTGGGCGCAGCACCTCTTGCGGCGACGGCAGCCGGGCATCCGCACTACCTTGCAGGCGACGGAGCCGCAGCGACCGGGCTCGTGCACGCCGGCCTCGACGACTTCGTTTTTGACAGCTACGAAGGCGAGTTCTTCCTCGACCGTGACGACGAGGGGCGTTCGACGCTGCTCACCGTCGAGACCTTCGTCGCTGTGTTTCCAGCCGATCAGAACCGGGGGATGCGCCGCGCTATCCCGAGTACCTACAAGGGCGAACCGCTCGACATCCGTGCGATCTCTGTCACGGATGAGAAAGGGCAACCCCGCGACTTCGAGGTGGAAGAAGACGGCGACTTCACCTTGGTGACGAGTGCGGCCGACTCCTTTGTTGAAGGAACGCAGACGTATGTCTTTACCTACATGCGATCGAACGTGACGCGGTTCGCCGCTGACACCGGCGCTGATGAGTTCTATTGGGATACCAACGGCACGGGATGGAATCAACCGTTCGGGTCGCTCACCGCCACAGTTCACCTCGGCGAGGGTCTCAGCGACGCCTTGAGTGTGCAACCCGACTGTTACTGGGGAATCGACCGGTCGACCCAGCGCTGCGACATCGTCGCTCTGGATGACGATACCTACCAAGCAACGCAGGGGATGCTGCAGCGGGGGCAGAACGTCACGGTTGCCTTCGGGTTCGAGCCCGGCACGTTCGTTGCTCGCGACAGCTCCTACTTCGGCTCGGCGGCAGGCTACGGCCAGCCGCTCGGTTTCATCGGTGGGATCGCTGCCGTGATCTGGGCTATTCGCGTCCGGCGGTCCAAGCTCGCGGATGACGGGGGCCGCCCCACGATCATTGCGGAGTATTCGCCCCCACGCGATGTTTCGGTTGTCACCGCCGCACTGGTGATCAAGAAGCGTCACAAAGCGGTTGCCGCGCAGATTCTGGACTTCGCCGTGCGAGGCAAGTTGCGCATTCTCGAAGAGGAATCGACAGGCTTCTTCTCCTCGGGAACCACCTACCGTCTCGAGTTGATGGACCCCACCGGCGTGACGGGGCGCGAGCTGGAAATCTTGCGCTCTCTCTTCGGACAGTCGCTGCAGCATGGCGCCATCCGGGACATGAAGAACACGGATTCCAAGCTCAGCAAAAAGATGTACTCGATTCTGACGGCGGAGAACTCCGCGCTCGCGCCGAACGGCTACCGGCGGAAGCTGAGCGCGCGCAATTATCTTCCCTTGCTCCTTTCGGTCGTCGCCGTGATCGTGTCGATCGTTTTCGGTATCGCACTGATCGATGGCGACTACGGTTCGGCTGTCCCGTTCTTGGTCATCATGGTGTCGTTCATAGCAGCGGTTCTGACGATGTCGCTGCTGTCGCGTACTCCACTGACGGCTCAGGGCTCCGAACTGCGTGATCACCTCGAAGGGCTCAAGCTGTACATCAGACTCGCTGAGGCTGATCGCCTGCAGATGTTGCAGAGCCCCGAGGGTGCGTTGCGGGAGAGAAACGGGGCAACGGGTGCCACCGACGTGCTCAAGATCTACGAGAAGCTCTTGCCGTACGCGGTGCTGTTCGGTCTCGAAAAAGAGTGGTCGACAGAGCTCAGCCGCTACTACACCGAGAGTTCACCGGACTGGTATCGCGGTTCTAGCGGCTTCAACGGCGTGCTGTTCGCCTCGAGCATCTCAAGTTTCTCGACTGCGGTGGCCAGTTCGTACTCTGGCAGTTCGTCAAGCAGCTCGAGCGGGGGCTCGGGCGGTGGCGGTTCCTCCGGCGGTGGCGGCGGTGGCGGAGGCGGAGGCGGCGTCTAGCCGCGCCAAAGTCGCAGCGTCGAAGCCGCGTGGCCAAAAATGCAGGGCCGACGACGCAGCGATCATAGCCTCGTCGTTCGCGCGCGCGAAGCCCAGCACCAGCAGACGGGTATATTCGAAGGAGTGAGCGCAACGTACCCGAATCGTCCCCGACGCGTTGCGTTGCCCGCTGCAATCCTGGCCGTTCTCGTGCTGCTGGTAGGTGCTGGCATTATCGGCACCGAGCTCTTCACGATTGTGCGCTACGTCGTGAGCATCCTCGCGCTCATTTGTGTCGTGTTGGTGTGGCAGGCGCGGCAGTGGTGGTGGGCGGTCGGTCTGGTTCCGATAGCTCTGCTGTGGAACCCCGTGGTTCCGATCGAGATCGACGACAGCCAACTTTTCGCGGGTTTGCACTACACAGCGGCTCTGGTCTTCATTGCCGTTGGCGTCGGAGCACGCGTCACGGACACTGCAAGTCGAGGTTAATTCGCTGCACTAGCGCGCTCGGGCTAATTTCTGCGTACACTAGGTACCGCATCCCTTGAGACCACCAATCGCATCGCAGTTGGGTCTGGCTCACTCGAGTGGAAGTTGTCGCTCAATTGAAGTTCCCTTCGTGGCAGCATCCGCTCGTTCTACGTCTCTGAGTCGTCGTACCCACCACTGAGCCGCTTGCCTAGCGCCAGGAGAATAATTGACTAACTCGTCACAGACCGAGTCCTCACAGCGCAATAAACGACCCAAAAACTCAGGTCAGCGCCACAGCAATTCGTCGCGTCGGCGCGCTCGCCCCGGAGATGACACCGGGGTAATCCCCGTACTGGCGCGTGCCGCGCGTGAGGTTGAAACGGCCGTGCAGAAAGGCCCTCTCAAGCCGACCAATCGTGCTCGCTTTCAGGTTGCGGCGCTGCTGCTGCGCGAAGAACGTGCCCGAGTCAAAGCAGACACCACGCTGACCGACTCCGAACGCGCCAACGAGCAGAAGCGCCTTGACGGTCTGGCGGGCATTCTGGCCAAAACTGCCGCTCGGGATACGAGCTTGCTTTCGATGCTGGGGGAGTCAGCGCCGATCACTCCGGCCGCCAAGGCACTTCGTCGTGATCTTCTCCTCGCGGCCGGCGTTGAACTTAGCCCAGACGAGCTCGTGATCGCTGAAGAGCCCAAGCCCGTGGATAAGCAGGTTGAGAAGCAGGTCGTCCCGGCATCCGTTCGTCAAATGCAAATGGCAAATCCATTTTTGGCTCCTGACTTCAGTGCGATTGCCCCCAAGCCAGAGCACAACAATCGACTCGCCAATTGGGAGCTCATCGAGCCTCTCTTCCGTGCTTTTGAGCACGGCTCTGGTGGAGGAGCAGCATCGATGGAACTTCCCGAAGCGCAATCGTTGCGTACCCGGGGTGATCTTGAGCTGATGCGCCACCAAGCGCGCTTCGTCGAGGTTGTCAAACAGGGCCACCGCACGTTCTTGCTCGCCGATGAGCCGGGGTTGGGTAAAACCGCTCAGGCACTTATGGCTGCCGAAGCCTCCAACTCGTACCCCTTGCTCGTTGTCGTTCCCAACGTCGTGAAGACCAACTGGGAACGTGAAGTCGAACTATGGACTCCTGGCCGCAGCGCCACGGTGGTTCACGGCGACGGCGACACCGTCGATGCGTTCAGCGATGTCGTCATCGTGAACTACGAAGTTCTCGACCGTCACGTCGGCTGGCTCGGCCGTTTCGGCTTCAAGGGCATGGTTGTCGACGAAGCTCATTTCATTAAGAACCTCAAATCTGAACGCTCCAAGCACGTCTTGAGCCTGTCGCAGAACATTCGTGCCACATACCCGAAGGCGCTGCTCATGGCGCTCACGGGAACCCCGCTGATCAACTCGATCGAAGACTTCCGAGCTATCTGGCAGTTCCTCGGCTGGATCGACGGCACCAAGCCGCTCGCCCCGCTCATGTCGAAGCTCGAAGACACCGACCTCACTCCGGCCGACCCCGGCTTCTTTTCCGAAGCCCGCCGCGCCGTAATCGACATGGGTATTGTGCGGCGCAAGAAGGTTGACGTCGCCGCTGACATTCCGGCGCGACGCGTTGCGGACATCCCCGTTGAGCTCGACAACGATCTCGGCCGTTCGATTCGCGCAGCAGAACAAGCTCTCACCGCTCGGTTGGTCGACCGCTTCACTCGCGTGCGCAAGCTCAAGCCCGATGTGGCCGTCGAAGATCTCATTCGCGTTGTCGCTCACGCCGAACTCGAAGAGTCCAAGAGTGCTACGACGGGGGAAAACGTCTTCACGATGGTCCGTCGTATTGGTCAGGCCAAAGCTACGCTGGCCGCAGACTACACCGCGCAACTTGCGCGCTCAGTAGGCAAGGTTGTTTTCTTTGCCAAGCACATCGACGTCATGGATGCCGCCGAAGCGCACTTCGCTAAGGTCGGCCTCAACGCTGTTTCGATCCGAGGCGACCAGAGCGCTAAGGCTCGTCAGAGCGCGATCGACTCGTTCGCCAACGATCCCGAAGTGTCGGTTGTCGTTGCTTCGCTCACTGCTGCTGGTGTCGGCCTCAACTTGCAGGCGGCATCCAACGTCGTGCTCGCCGAGTTGAGCTGGACTAACGCCGAGCAGACTCAAGCGATCGACCGCGTTCACCGCATCGGTCAAGAGCTGCCCGTCACGGCCTGGCGCATTATTGCCGCGCACACCATTGACGCTCGGATCGCCGAACTCATTGATAGCAAGGCCGGCCTTGCTGCACGTGCGCTCGACGGTTCTGACGAGGATGTCGTGGCTGAAGCGAACATCCAGTTGCAGGCGCTCTCATCGCTGCTTCGCGACGCCATTAAGGAATAACTCATTCGTTAAGAAGTGGCTTTCTGGCCACGGCTATTTCTCCACGTCTCCCGGTGCGCGAGCGTACACTTAAGGGGTGATCACAGCGTGTGTATCGCGCCGTAAATCAATGGAGATGAGAAAAAGAGTTGAGCAACGCCCCTGTGCAAAACACCGCTACCCGTATCGAATCCGATTCACTCGGTTCGCTCGAGGTTCCTGCAGACGCGTATTGGGGAGTGCACACGCTTCGCGCGATGCAGAACTTTCCCGTCACGCGTCGTGCTATCTCCGTTTATCCCGATCTCGTTCGAGCGCTCGCTCACATCAAGCAGGCTGCGGCTCGCGCCAATGCTGAACTCGGCGTGCTCGAGTCCCGCAAGGCTCACGCGATCGACCAGGCCTGTCAAGAGATTCTCGATGGCTCCTTGCACGCAGAGTTCTGCGTCGGCGTCATTCAGGGCGGTGCCGGTACCTCCACGAACATGAACGCGAACGAGGTAATCGCGAACCGGGCTCTGGAAATTTTGGGGCACAGCAAGGGCGAGTACTCGTTCTTGCATCCGATTGACGACGTCAACCGCAGCCAGAGCACGAATGACGTATACCCCACGGCGATCAAGCTTGCGATGGTTTTTGGTGTTCAGCGCCTGTTGGTAGAGCACCAATTGCTCTCCGAATCGTTCGGCGCCAAGGGCCGTGAATTCGTCAACATCCTCAAGATCGGCCGGACCCAGATGCAGGATGCGGTGCCGATGACTCTGGGTCAAGAGTTCACCGGCTTTTCACACACGCTCGAAGAAGACCACGCGCGCCTGACCGAAGTTCTACCGTTCATGAGCGAAATCAACATGGGCGCTACCGCGATTGGCACGGGCATTACCGCCGACTCGCGCTACGCCGAAGCTGTGCGTCGCCACCTCACCGAGGCAACGGGCATCGAGATGAAGACGGCGTTTGACCTCATTGAGGCCACGAGTGACGTTGGAATCTTTATGACTCTCAGCAGTGTTCTCAAGCGCTCTGCGGTGAAGCTCTCCAAGATCTGTAACGACCTTCGTTTGCTCTCGAGCGGACCGCAGGCTGGCCTTGGCGAAATCAACTTGCCTGCCAAGCAGGCAGGGTCGTCGATCATGCCCGGCAAGGTCAACCCGGTTATTCCTGAGGTCGTCAACCAGGTCGCTTTCAGCGTGATCGGCGCGGATGCCACGGTTACCGCCGCAGCGGAGGCCGGCCAGTTGCAGCTCAACGCGTTCGAGCCCGTAATTGCGCACTCGATTCTGCAGTCGGTCGCGTGGATGACCAACGCCTGCCGCACTCTGCGCGAGAACTGCATCGACGGCATCACAGCCAACGAGGAGCGCCTTGCTGCTCAGGTCGAGTCGAGTGTGGGCGTTGTCACCGCCTTGACCCCATACATCGGTTACGCGGCAGCAGCAAACCTCGCGCACACGGCGCTCACCACGAACGCCTCCATCGCGCAATTGGTGGTCTCTGCGGGGCTTATGAAGGAAGAAGACGTTGCCCGCGTACTTACCCCGGAGCGTCTCAGCGGAGTTTCCCCGATGACGGCAGCGATTTCTCTTCCGTGGTTGGAAGAAGAAGCTCAGTAGTCAGTACGCACACAACCCGGGCCCTCTCAACGAGAGGGCCCGGGTTGTGTGTTGTCAGAGCAGGGCAGCGGCGCCGCTATGTGGCGGGCAGCTCGTCGTCGTCATCCTCGTCGTCGAGAGGCGCAAGAGCTTCGTCGCGTGCTTTACCCGCGGTCGTGAATGCGCGGTCGATGGCGTTCTCGCCGCGTTCGCGCAGTTCAGCGAGTTCTCTGTTTGCGTTCTCGCGCACGTCTTCGGCTGTCTCGGTAACGCGGCCGACAGCACCGCGAGCGGTAGCCGAGGCGCGATCAGCGATCTCTTTAGCGGACTCTTTCGCGTTCTCGGCGAAGTCCTTGGCAGACTCCTTGGCGTTCTCGGCAAGCGTGGTGGCGGTGGTGCGAGCAGTCTCGGCAAACTCGCGAGTGTTCTCGGCGACATCCTTTGCCTTCTCGGTGACAAAGCCGGGAGTGGCCTTAGCTACTGCTTCGGCCCGGTCGAGCAGAATCGGGCCCTGAGTGCGCGCGTAATTCTCGACGGATGCACGAGCTTTGGTCACTCGTGGGCTCTCCCACACTTCGGTGGCTTTGCCCTTCATCTGGTCATAGCGTTCACGGCCGGCGCGCGCGCCAACGACGTATCCGATAGCGATACCGACACCGAGCATGAAGAGTCTGACGTTCATGTGCCTAGCCTACGGTGAGGTTGCGTTCCGCTCTACCTAGAGTGGCCGCGATCTCCACAAGTGCATGCACGCGTAACTGCGCCAGGGAGCCCACTGGCGTGAGTACTGGGTGAGCGCTGTCGCGGTCGCGGGAAGCCCCAACTCGCCAGCACCTTGGCGCACAACGAGGTCACTGCTGAGCATGATGTCGGAGTTGCCGAGCACCCGCATTGCCATGTAGCCGGCCGTCCACGGGCCGATTCCGGGCATTGCTACAAGCTTTGCTGTGAATTCATCGACAGGGGTGGAGACATCCAACTCGAGCTCGCCCGACGCGATTGCTTCGGCCACCCCGAGAATGCTGGCAACGCGTGTTGTGGGGCCACGTAAAACCTCGGCCCCGGATGCCGCCAACACTGCTGCGCTCGGAAACAGCCCGTCACTGCCCAGCGCGGTCACGATCCGGGCGTGCACAGTGCGCGCAGCGGCGACCGAGATCTGCTGCCCAATGAGAGTGCGGAAGAGGGTCTCCTCGGTATCGACGCTGCCCGGCAACCGCATTCCGGGCACGCGGGCCACCGAGCCCGCGAGGGTGGGGTCGCTGCTGAGCGCGCGGTCGATCGCGAGCGAGTCGGCGTCGAGGTCGAAGAGGCGACGCACGCGGGCGACGAGCGGGGCGACATCCGAAATGGTGGCGAGCTGTGCTGTGCACGTGATGCCCTGGTCGCCGAGTTCCAGGCGCACGTGGGCGATGCCGCCGGGCAGACGGATGGCGCGTTCCAGGCTGGTGGCGCTGGCTGTCTCGATCCCCGCTACCGCATGATTCGCGAAGAACGTCATGAGCCCGGCGCCGTCGAAGGGCGCCCGTGTCGGCAACCGTAGGGTGAGGGCAGAGGGGCGCTCGTGGGTGGTGTGGGGATGCGCTGCTGCTCCGCGCCGAGCGAGCGTGCGCAATTGGCTTGGCGTGGTCTCGTACACGGCCTGGATGGTGTCGTTGAACTGGCGGATGCTCGAGAAGCCCGCAGCGAAAGCCACGTCGGAAATACTCAGTTCCGTTGCGCCGAGCAGCGTTCGGGCGGCTTGAGCGCGGTGCGCACGGGCGAGGGCAAGTGGGCTGGCTCCGAGCTCGGCGGTGAGCACTCGGGTGAGGTGGCGGCTCGTGTAGCCGAGGCGAGTCGAAAGACCTTCGACTCCGTCGCGTTCGACGACTCCGTCGGCGATGAGGCGCATGGCGCGCGAGGCGAGGTCGTCGTTGAGGTTCCATTCCGGGGAACCGGGAACGGCATCCGGTTGGCACCGCTTGCAGGCACGAAGTCCAGCTTCGTGGGCTGCAGCCGCGGTGCGATAGAAACGCACATTGCGTGGTTTCGGAGCCACGGCGGGGCAGCTGGGACGGCAGTAGATTCCGGTGGAGTGTACGCCCGCAATGAACTGTCCGTCGAAGCGGGCATCCCGCGAACACAGCGCACGGTATTGCTCGTCGAAGCTGAGCATGGGGGAGAGCATGTTCTCACTCTGTCACTAGCCCAGCGCTGTGACCAGCGGGAATCGGACATCACCCCACCCTGCTTCCGTGCGGAAACCTCGGTAGTTCTCGTCAGAAATTGCGGGAAGCGACTACAGTCGCAGCGTGGAATCTTCGTGGACAGCCCTTACCGTCGTGGCCGCACTCTGGCTCGTAGCTTTTTCAGCGCAGGTCGCTGACTACGCAACGGCACGCTTCGATCACTTGCGACTGGCTCGCGGTGTTCGCACGCGACTGCGCCTGCATCCGGTGGCCTGGACCGTGCCTCTCGCGGGAATCGCCATTGTGGCGCTCACGATCTCGGCTGATTGGAGCACTCGCCTCTTCTTCGCCGACCCCGCTCAGGCTCCCGCCGCCATTCTGATTGCGCTCGGCACGGTGGTCGTCGCCGTGATTATCGTGGCCATCATTGCGGTCGTCGTCGTGCGCCCGCCCGCCGATAGCTACCGGCTCGTGCGCGACGAACTGCTCGAATCAGCGGGTCTGCGCATCCACCAAGACCAGGTCGACGAGTTCCGCGCTCGCGTCACCGCCATCGACAACGCCACCAAAGCCCACCGTGCTGCGGATGCCGCCACAGTTTCAGCGGCCCTGCAACTGAGCGTGCGCACCCCGCATCGTCTCATTGCCCCCGTGCTGGCTGCCGTTCTCGTGATGCTTTCTGGCGTCGCTGTGAGCCAGAATTCGGTGTCACCCTGGGTAGTGCTTGGCGCTGTTCTCGTGGTTGTGGCGAGCGTCGTAGTAGGAATTGTGGCGGCCCAAGCATCGTTGGCGCTCGCGATGTCGGTGCGCTCGACTCAAGACGTATACCGCGGCGAGCTCATGAGCCTGATTGTGGAGGCAGAGCGCTCGTCAAAGAAGCGCGTCGCGGGACTCGGCGACCGCGTCACCCGTGCGCTTAGCATTCTTCGTGAGCAGCAAGAGGGCACCAAGTAGCAACGGGAGCCCAGTGCCCGCACGCTAGTCTCGATGTCATGACCGCGAGCGATCCTTCTTCCGTGACGCCTGACTACACGGCGGCATCGGGGCGCACCGCCCCCAGCCCCACCGCGGCATCCGCCGAAATTGCGCAGGAAGCGCAACAGCATCAGTTGCCGCCCCATGTGCCGCAACCGCGCGGCCCCGGCCTTCTTATCTTGGGGATCCTGGGCGTCATCGCCCTGTCGTTCGTACTGCTCTTTGTGATCGTCTATGTGATTTCAGGCATCGGAACAGATGCGTTCGCGCTCGGTGGCATCTTGGCTCTCGTGCCGTTGGCTGTGGTCTTCTTTGCAGTGCGATGGATTGACCGTTGGGAGCCTGAACCTCGCCTCGCCGTGGTCTTCGCGTTCCTCTGGGGTGCCGGCGTTGCAGTGCTCCTGGCGCTCATCGTGGGGGCCGAGATCGACAACGTCATCAACGCTCTGGGTGGCCCCGGCCCGGCCTACGACTTCTTCTCTGCCGCCATTCAGGCGCCGATCGTTGAAGAGGCAGGCAAGGCCCTCGGCATCCTCGTTATCTTCTGGGTGGCTCGACGCCACTTCGACGGTCCGGTGGATGGTCTCGTGTACGCCGCGTGGATTGCCGGCGGCTTCGCTTTCACCGAGAACATTCTCTACTTCGGCTCGGAGCTTGCGAGCATCGACGGCGGCGGAACCGGCATCCTGCAAATGTTCCTCGTTCGTGGCCTGATGTCGCCATTTGCTCACGTGATGTTCACTGCCTGCACGGGAATCGCACTCGGCTTAGCGGTGCGCTCCCGCAGCAACGGTCGCGCTGTCGGGGTCTTCGCCGTGGGGCTCGCCCTCGCTATTGCGCTTCACGCGCTGTGGAACGGTGCGCTGTTCTTTGTCAATGACTTCTTCGGCTACTACGCGATCGTGCAGTTTCCCCTCTTCGTCGTCGCGATCGTGATCGTGGTCTACCTGCGTCGTCAGGAAGCGCGAATGACGTTCGACCGGTTGGCCGAGTACGCGAACGCTGGGTGGTTCAATCAGGATGAGGTCGCCGTGTTGGCCACCCCCGCTGGTCGTCGTCAGGCGCTCGCGTGGGCAGCGCGCAACAACAAGCGTGCAGCAATGAAGGTTTACATTCAGGAAGCTACCCGGCTCGCGTTCGCTCGCCAGCGAATAATCACTGGCCGAGACCAGATCGGCGCGATCGCTGACGAGGCTGTCTTATTGGGAGCCATCGTCGAAGCCCGGCACGTGCTTACCGGAGTACCACGACCGCGTTGGTAAACCGGTTCCGCCTTCGTTGCCGGAGGGGCGTTATCCGGCCATTCTGAGGAAGAACTGGAATCCCCACACCGCGACAAAAACACCAGCGGTGATGAGAGTAGCTGCGGGAACACCGCTCTTGAGGCGTTGGCCGCGCGGCGCGACAAGGTTTACGCTGCGATCCCCGATAGTTTCGTCGGCGTAGTTCCGGGATTGGCGAAGGGCCTTCGTTCCCACCGTGTCGGCGATACCCAATAGGCGACGGTGAACCGCCGGGTCTACAAGATCGAAAGGCTTGGGGGAGTAGACGAGTAACCAGTGATCAACGACTTCGACGTCAAATGGGGCAGCGGTGTCAATCAGAAGCGCCATGAGATCGGGGGTAAAGATGTACAGAGCGTCACGTTCGTACGCGTGGGGGCAGTACAGGGTGAAGTGAGAGTTGAAATCGCCTTCTAGCCGCAGTACCTGATTCTTCGCAAAGCTCTGCGGCAGGTTGGTCACCCCAAAGAGCTGGTTGTTCGCCGTGGCATCCAGCACCATGTGGGGAAGGGCTCGATCGAGTTCAAGAGCCAGGTACCCCCAATTGTGTGTTCTGCGGTTCTTTCCGGAACCAGTGGTATATCGGTAGTTCCCGTAGTCAAGAGTTCGCCCACCCGCACTGCGAAAGCGATTGTGTAGAGAGCGGCCGCCGCCGTGCCCGAAGATGAGACCGGGGTAGGGCGCCGTGAGGTCGAGCGGCGAGTAGATCAGGTCATTGTCCTCAGCGAACTTGTTCATTCGGTAAAAGCGCTGCCATGGCCCGCCGTGCTTGCGCCACGACCTCAGACCAACGTAAACGCCGCCGATCAGTAGAGCACCAACTACCAGAGTGACGACGAGCGCGGGGACGGCAGGAAGAAGACTGCCGCCCAGAAACGCCGAGCGAAACGAGCCGCTTACAATTCCCCACACTGGTGCGCCAAGAAACAGCGCGAAGAATGCTGCAACCACCACAATCAACACCATCGTGCCGGTGCGTTGCAGCGTGGAGTAGCCAAAGTGGTCCCGGCGCGAGGCCTTGAACGCCGCGACATCGTGCGGGCTTACCGGATAAATCAGTCCGGAGTAGTCAATTGAGCGCCGCATCCGACCATCGTAGGGCGCGGCGGCTTCTGGGCAGCAGCCTCAATTCGGGGGTGATCACTGAGTTTGTGAACAGAACGGCGGTGCTTGTAGCCGGAACGGTCGAGCTTCTCCGCGCCAGTGAGTGCCTCCGGGCAAACCCGGCTCGTTAACAAACTCATCGCCCACCGGTGCGGCACTGCCTGCGACTCTGATGGGCGACGAGCTTTAACTGGTTTCAGCGTGCCACTGACTAGCGCAGAGCGCAAGGCTTTCTCGGCGAATTTATAGTCAAAAAAGCCGTAGGATTGAAGGTCGCAATTTGGAGAGGACACCGGATGTCATCGAGTGAGCTTGAACGCGAGCGAACGTACGTTCACGGCCTCTATCGCCGACTGGATGCGTTGCGCGATGCCGCGCAACAGCAGCTGGAATCGGTGCGTCGCAGTTCGCCCGGCGGAACCCACCAGAACCGCTCCGAGAGAGACGCTTTCGCGCGCATCTACGAGGATCGCATTGCTCAGTTGAGAGAAATCGACGAACGTCTCGCCTTCGGGCGGCTTGAGCTTGAGCCGGATGCCAGAGGCGAGACTGATTCCGAGGCCCTCGAGGAGCGTCCTGTGCGGTACATCGGCCGGATCGGTCTCCGCGACGACGATCAACGTCCGCTTCTGCTGGATTGGCGAGTTCCGCAAGCGCGCGCGTTCTACCAGGCGACCGCCGCGACGCCGCTGGGCGCGCGCGCTCGCCGGCATTTGCAAAGCAACGGCCGCGACATCGTTCGAATCGATGATGAGATCTTCGACTCCGAGCTGCTGGAAACCGATGCCGCCTCCCTTCAGGGTGAAGCGGCTCTCATGGCAAGTCTCACTGCCGAACGCACCGGCCGTATGGGCGATATCGTCGCCACGATCCAAGCCGAGCAAGACGCGATCATTCGCTCCGAGCTTCGTGGCGCCCTTGTCGTGCAGGGTGGTCCCGGCACGGGCAAGACGGCGGTGGCGCTGCACCGCGCCGCGTTCCTCCTGTACTCGCATCGGGAACGACTCTCGGCATCCGGCGTACTCATCGTGGGGCCCTCGCGTTCATTCTTGCGCTATATCGAAGCGGTCTTGCCGTCCCTCGGGGAGACCGGTGTCGTGCTGGCGAGCCTCGGGCAGTTGTTCCCCGGAGTGGATGCTCGCCACGAAGACATCGATGCAGTCGCACAACTCAAGGGGTCGCTAGAGATGGCTGCGCTTATCAAGCGTGCGGTTCGTTCGCGCCGTGTAGTGCCGACGGAAACTCAACGCATGGAAATCAATGGTGAGATTCTGGATGTGCCGGCCGACGTCATCCGGGCAGCGATGCAAAAAGCGTGGGATTCCCACAAGCCGCATAATAGTGCGCGCGTCGTCTTCAACAAGGCTGCGATCGCAGCGATCAGCCGCTTGCTGGCGGATCAGTTGCGTGCTCACGGCAACACGATCGACGACTCAGACCAGAAGTGGCTGCGTGAGGACATTCGTACGGCTCACGACGTGAAGGTTGTGCTCAATACAGCCTGGATGCCACTGACGCCCGAGAAGCTGGTGAAAGATCTCTACGCCCGGCCTAGCTGGTTGCGTACCCTCACGCCGCGGTGGACGCCCCAGCAGCGCGAACTGCTCCACCGTGACCGTGATGCTCCATTCACCACGAGTGATGTCGCCCTCCTCGATGAAGCCGCCGAGCTTCTCGGCGACGTTGATGTGGCTCAGTCGGCAGCAGAGCATGAGCGCAAGCAGCAGCGCAAGCGCGATGTCGAAAACGCGGCCGCCGCCATCCGCAATATGGATGTGGAAGGCATGATCGATGCCGAAACGCTGGCGGAGGGGTTCGAGGCGAGTGCCGAGCGCGCAACGACGGCAGAACTCGCTGCGGCAGATCGTTCGTGGACCTACGGCCACATTGTTGTCGACGAAGCTCAAGAGCTTTCGCCCATGCAGTGGCGATTGCTCGCCCGCCGCAACCCGCTCAAGTCCTTCACGATTGTGGGCGATGTTGCTCAGGCCAGTGCGGCTGCCGCGACGACGAGCTGGGGTTCTGCGCTCGCGGCAGATATTGGCGATCACTGGCGACTCGAGGAGCTCACCGTCAATTACCGCACACCGTCTCAGATCGTGGCGGTGGCCGAAGCGGTGGCGCTCGCCCACGATGTATCGATCACGCCCTCGCGCGCTGTTCGTAAAAGCCCATGGCCGGTCGACGTCAGGGTGGTCGCCCCCCACGAGTTGGCTGCGCGAGTCGCCGATATTGTTGCGGCCGACCGCGCTATTTCGACTGAGGGCACTGTCGCGGTCATCGTGAGCGACTCGCTCACCCGCAGCATTATGGATGCTCTGCAGCAGTCCAACACCGGGGAGGTGGGTGAGGGCGCTGCCGGTCTGAACAAGCCGATCGCGGTTCTCACGCCCCGTGAGTCAAAGGGCCTCGAGTTCGACTCCGTTGTTGTTGTAGAACCACAACGCATTGTGGATGAGACTTCGCGGGGTGCTGCGGCTCTGTATGTTGCGATGACGCGCTCGACTCAACGCCTCAGCGTCGTCGCCTCTCAACGACTCCCTGAGGGTATTCCTACCCCGAAATAAGGGTCATCAGAGGAGTTGACCCCCACTCGGGTATGCCCAATAGTGGGGGTTTCGGCAGATTCTCAGGTTGGGCACTATTGATCTAGAAGTTATTCCTCGGGGGAGGAACCTTCACTCGGGAGCGATTCTTCGCCACGAGTCGGGCCGGAGGCGGGGGAGCCTCCGGCCCAACGTATTTCTGCATGCATGCCTGTGCATGAAAGAGCTGGAGGGTCTGCGTGCCGCAGAGTAACGATCTTCGCGGCCGGATCGCTGGACAGTCAGCTATGGCCGCCGTCATCGCGGCGCAAGCGCATCACGCGCGTCGCGGTTTTTTTGCGCGCACTATCGGCCTTTCGCCACTCACCGCTGACGGCCGCGCGCATTATCGCGGCGCCGTCGGCGAGCTCCTCGTGGGATCACTTCTTGACCACCTCGGTCATAGCTGGGACATTCTCCATGGAGTGCCTCTCGGCGAAACATCCCTCGATCACTTCGCAGTGGGGCGAGCGGGGGTGTTCGCGATTTCCGTCGTGAATTGTCAGGGTGACGATGTGGTGATTGATGGTGATGAGCTGGTTATAGCCAAGACCTTCAGCCGGGCCATTACGAAGGCGCGAGCCGCGGCGGAACGTGTTGCCGCCGCTCTCGGCGCGGCAATGGGCACTACCGTGAGCGTTGTTCCGGTTCTCGTCGTTGTCGAACCTGTCAAGGTCTCGAAGCTGGCGCTGCCCGATGATGTGCACATTCTGACGTCGATGCAGCTTGAGCAGTGGCTGCGTACCGCGCCCGTGCGGATGACCGGGGAAGAAGTTGCAACGCTGTCGGCTGTGGCCGAGTCGAGTGCGACGTGGCCCGCTCCACACGACGCCACGACGGCTTCGCGAACCCTCACTCGGGATTTCGTGCGGATTCACCACGAGGTGCGCCGCGCGAGCGCTCGACGTTTCTTGTGGGTCGTTGTCGCGCTCGTCGGGACCTTTCTGTGGGTGTGGTCCCTCGCCTCTGCTTTCGGAAATCTTATTGTGGCCTCATAGCGCGTCGAGCAGTTTCTGAGCCTGGGTGGGGCACGATGGGGGAATGTTTCGGCGTCATCCCTATCTGAGCGCTGCCACGTTCAGTTATCTCGCCGTGGTGGCATGGTTGACGCTGAGCCCGCAGGCGCCCGACCAACGTGATGGTCCGCTCTGGCAGCTGGCGGTTTTTCTCGACCGGTTTCAAGCAACGCAGTGGCTCACTTTCAATGACCTCGAGTTCATGGCCAACATCGCGTTGTTTGTGCCGGTGGGATTGTTCTTTGTTCTTCTCGTCGGCAAGCGCCAATGGTGGCTCGCGCTTGGCCTCGCGGTACTGCTGACGGCGGGAATCGAATGGGTGCAGCAGTTCATTCCCTCCCGCGTTTCTGACCCGCGCGACATCGTTTCCAACTCCGTCGGAGCGACGATTGGTGTGGTGGTCACTCTGAGCGTGGCCGCAGCACGCGAGCGGGCTCGTCGTCGGCGTCGTAATCGACCAGCAGGAAACTATTCCTCCGCACGCTAACCGGCCCTAGGCTGTGGTCGTGCTAATTCTTCGAGGCTTTCTCGCCTATTTTGCTGTGGCGGTACTCCATGTGGCGAGCCTCGCCGCGGGGTGGGATGACATGGCAGTGGTCACCAAGTTCTCGCTCATGCCCGCTCTTATGGTGGGCGTCGTTATCGTGCGGCGGCGCCCGTTCTCGTGGCCCGACTATCTGCTGCTCGCCGCTCTCACGCTGTCGTGGCTCGGTGACATTTTTGTGTCGGATGCCGCGAGCTCACGCTTCCTCGTGGGGCTCGGCTCATTCTTTGCCGCCCATGCGCTTTACCTCGTGCTGTTTCTTCGCGTGGTGAAATCGCGCCGCGTGCCCATGCTGGCGCTACTACTCGTCGTCTGGTGGGCAGGCTTGCTGTTCCTGCTGCGCGATGATCTGGGCTTCTTCTTTGTTCCGCTTGCGGTCTATGGGGCAGTGCTGGCGGCATCCACAGCAGCGGCGTTGGCGACGTCGCGACTGATCGCCACGGGAGCCGTTCTTTTTCTAGCGTCGGATTCAGCGCTCGCCTGGGCTCTGTTCGCACCGAGCCCGGTGTGGTGGCAGTCGGATGCCGTAAT
Organism: Salinibacterium sp. 10G20-15; assembly: GCF_057365065.1. Lineage (NCBI taxonomy): Bacteria > Bacillati > Actinomycetota > Actinomycetes > Micrococcales > Microbacteriaceae > Salinibacterium > Salinibacterium sp. 10G20-15. The sequence goes on along the minus strand of NZ_CP195118.1, from coordinate 78,086 downwards.
CATGACTCTCTACATTGCTGGCCAGCTTCTCATCGTCACCGGGTTCATTCGGGCGCGGAACGCTCGGGGGAACACTGCTAGCGTGTCCGAGTGACTCCTGACCCCTCCGACCCCGTCGTTCAGAGACGTGTTGCGGTGGGCCCGGTTGTGGTAGCTGTCGTGGCGCTCGTTGTTTTTGCCGTCATCGTGACCGTCGTGATCACGCTGGCTGCGGCATCCTCGTCGCCCACTGTCACTGCGACGCCAACGGTAGCGTCGTCGCTACCGTCGCCGGCGGCAACGAGTGTTCCGACGCCCGAGTCGACGCTGATTCCGCCAAGTGCAGAGTCAACGGGAACGCAGTGTTTTGATTACACTGCCGAGGTCTCAGCGCTCGACATCGAATCCGCGCAGGTGGCGCAACGTGATCGTGATGAGGTTGAGGTGGAGATCACTCTGGCAGCACCGTGGGCGAGCTCGTCGGCTCAACTGGGCATCTACGCCGAGCGCGCCGATGGCGACCGCGCGTACCAATTCTCGCTCAAGATCGACGACGGCGAGATTGAAGAGTTCACTTCGCACGAATTCGACCGCGACGACGCTGACGAGCTCGATGTCGACGACGCCGAACTCTCCGGCTCCACCGTGCGTTTTCTTGTGCCTCGGTCGATCGGCAAGAAACTGGGAGACGAGTGGTCGTGGTTCGCTTTTAGTGCCGCCGAGGGCTCAACGATTGATACGTGCCCCGGAGCGCCGAGTGCTCCGGAGTATTTGCGTTTCGAACGCTAGAACTCACGAAGCGCTCGCCGAGTAGCTGCTCCGTTAGCGGGCGACACAGGTTCCGCTGGAGACCGTGGTGCTGAGGTCGGCGGCGTTCTCGATGACGGGGCGCACGGCATCCAGCGTCAGGGCGTAACCCACGTTGTTCTGTTCGGTGCTGCTGCCAAAGATGGTGCCAGCAATGGCTCCGTCAAGAGTCAAAAGCGGGCCTCCCGAGTTTCCCGGGTTTACTTGGCCGGCCAGGGTGTACACCTCGCGCGCTGAGGCTCCTTCGCCGTAGATGTCGGCACTCTCGAAGGTGCTCACGTGCTGCACGAGTGCGGCGGTGGTCGTGAACGGGCCACCGTAGGGGTAGCCCTGAATTGCTGTACTGGTTCCGGGGCGTACTGTATCGCCGAGCCGGAGCGCATCAGGGGTAAGGCCGGGCACGGCAAGCACGGCTAGGTCGTTTGTGGAGTCGAAGTACACGATCGAACTCGCGAGCACTTGGCCGTTGAGGGCTTCCACGACGGGCCCCGACGTGCCCGAAACGACATGGGCGTTGGTCATGATGCGTTCTGGCGCGATCACGAAGCCGCTTCCGGTCTGTCCCTGACCGCAGGCGTAGGCGTTTCCGGTGATCCGCACCACGGATTGTGCGGCTGCGGCGAGAGCTGGGCTGTCGGCGTCAATGGTGGGGATTTGCGCATTCGGATCGCCGAGAGGCGAACCGAGCAGAGGAAGGGCGCGATCGCTGAGTGCTGTTCGCCAACGGGCGATGTTCGCTTCCACTACGTCGGGAGTGACGTCTTGGATGGTGCGGATGACCGAAGACGCCGAAATAGTGCGAGAGAGTATGGGGATCCCCAGTTGGGCGGCGCTGAAACTGACGGTCGAAACAACCAGCGCGGCTACCGTGAAAATTGCGATTCCGCCCACAGCGCGATCAGCACCGCGAAGAATTTTGGTTTCAATTGATACGTGGATCGCGTTGCCGATAGCAGAGCCCACCGCGTGCCCTACCGCGACGAGGGCGACCGCTACGGACACCGCTATGAGCACGCGCACCTGCGGCACTGAAGCAAGCTGCGCGATACTTTGAGCGAACAACATCGCGAGGGCAATGCCGACGGCGACTCCGGCGATGACAAAGATGCTTCGAGTCAGCCCGATTCTGATGCCATAAATTGCGTAGCCCAGCAAAGCAACTACGAGCAATAGGTCGAGCAGGGGGGCCACGTTCATTGTCTCAGCCTAAGGTGCATGGGCGGACTCGTTTGCCGAGTTGGGCGATCGTGGAACGCGAGATAATCTCTCAGTACACAGTTGGGGGATCGGGTGAGCGACACGGCACACGAAAGCCGCGCTCAGGGACCCGCTCTCGAGGATGTCGGCTTCGGGCGTGCGATGGCGGCATGCCTGCGCGCCCAGCGCGACCAGGAGCCACGCACCTGGTTCCAGCGATTGCGCGGCGCTAGTCCGCTGACGGCCGAGGCCAGCACGCTGTATGCCGACGGCGTGGGGGAGCTCGAATCTGCTGTCGCGCTTGCTGCGCTGGGCGCCGACTGGTTTATCTCCGGCTCCTCTGATGACAGTGAGCCGAGCGTTGGCTCCGATCACGTCGTTCTCGGCCCGGCGGGAGTCTTCGCTGTGTGTAGCCGGCGGCATCCCGGGGCGAGAGTGGTCACTGCCGGGCGTATGATCCTCGTCAATGGTCGTCGCACCGCCCACGTTCGCGATGCCACAATCTTGGCCGAGCGCCTCACCGATTCGTTCGCCGCCCTCGGTGCCGCCTCCGTGCAGGTTCGCCCGCTCGTCACCCTCACGGGAACCTCCGAGCTGGTTCGTGGCCGCATGAAGGCGCCGGTTCCGGTGTTGCCTCTCCAGGATCTTGCGGCTTGGCTCATTCGTCACGAAGCTCTCTATTCGCGGGCGGAAATTGCCGCTCTGGTTCCGGTCGCCGGTCGCCTCAGCGGCTGGACTGCGCGCCCTGCGGTCACGGGCCCGAGCATTCGGCTCACCGCTCGCTTCGAACGACTGCGAACCGAAGTGGATGCCGCCCGCCGCCGCTACCGGCTGTGGATCGCCATCGGGGCAGCGGTTGCGCTCGCGGCCACCGTCACGATGGTGGCGTTCGCGATTCCCGCGATTGTTGCTCTCTTCGGCGGGTAGCACTGCGGGAGCCCCGCCTCTGCTAAACTTTCAAGGTTGCCGTCTAACGGCCGCGGATAAAGAGAGCTCAAGCATTTCAGCTATGGGCACCGCGCAACGACTAGAAAGGGGATCACCTTATGGCTCTAGAAGCAAGCATCAAGAAGGCGATCATCGAAGAGTACGCAACCCACCCAGGTGACACGGGATCCCCCGAGGTCCAGATCGCGATGATGACTCGTCGCATCCTTGACCTCACGGAGCACCTCAAGATGCACAAGCACGACCACCACTCACGCCGTGGACTGCTTCTTCTTGTTGGTCAGCGTCGTCGTCTGCTGGGTTACCTGCAGAACGTTGACATCACGCGTTACCGTACGCTGATTGAGAAGCTGGGACTGCGCCGCTAGTCGACTCGTCACACGTGCCAAAGGCCGTCATCGCATTGCGATGGCGGCCTTTGTTGTTGCTGTGAGCGTGTTGCCTATTCGGCGGTAGCTGGGGCGCTGGGCGCGGCGATCTTGGGTTTGCGCGGCAGCGTGAGCAAGGTGGTGAGGCTCACGGCGATCATGAGCACGGCGCCGATAGCCACGAGCGAGAAGACGCCGGCGGCGGGGAGCACGAACATCGCTACACCGGCCGCCATCGAAACGATGCCGCTCACCCAGCCGAACCAGCGCGGGTGAATGGTGCCGCGTACTCCGCCGACGAGGTCGACGACTCCTTCGAGAATCCAGCCGATTCCGATCACGAGGGCGAGCGCGATGAGCGTCTGGAACGGGTTAGCGAGGCACAGGATGCCGGCAACCACGATGAGGAGGCCGAGAAGGCCAGTGGTCCAGCGCATCGGGGAGTCAAGGTTGTTCGCGACGAAAGCGGCAGTCACGCGGTACATTCCCGAGGCGATGAGGTAAATGCCGAAGAGCACTGCGATGGTGAGCAAGGTTGCGCCGGGGAACAGCAGCCCGATGACTCCGAGCACAAGCCCGATGACGGCGACCGCCATGAGCTGACCGCGGTGAACGCGCAAGAGTCCGGGCGGAAGATCTTCGGCCGAGACGGGGCGGGGAGTGGTGCTGTCAGACGAGCTCATTACGGTCCTAACCAGAGTTGTCAATGCGTGCCTTACGTTGCCTATTCTCCCAGTTGGGTTGCCTCAGTGTGCAACTGCGACGCACCGGTTAGGCTCGAAGCATGTCGCGTCGTGTTACTTTCTCTCAGCTCGGTGGGCCTGAAGTGCTCACGATTTCCGAAGTTGCCGAACCTCACGCTGGTGAGGGCGAGGTGCGGGTGCGCGTGAAGTGTGCCGGAATTAATCCCTTCGATGCGAAGGTCTTCAGAGGAGCTCCCACCGCTAATCCGCAGAGTGTGGAGTTTCCAAGTGGTAACGGCAACGACTTTGCTGGCGTTGTCGACGAAGTCGGTGCAGGAGTGGACCAGTGGGTCGTAGGCGACGAAGTGCTCGGCGGCAAGGGGTTCAGCGGTCAAGCGGATTTCGTTGTTGTTTCTGCCGCCAAGATCGTTCGCAAGCCGGCTGATGTGAGTTGGGAACAGGCGGGCGGCCTCGATATCGCCGGTCGTACGGCCTGGGCGAGCGTCGACGCTGTCGCTCTCACCGAGGCCGACACCGTTCTCGTGAGCGCTGCCGCGGGAGGCGTCGGCGTCATCGCCGCGCAACTCGCCACGCTCAAGGGTGCGAAAGTGATTGGCTCCGCCAGCGCATCGAACCATGAGTTCTTGCGTTCGCTTGGCATCCACCCCGTCGCCTACGGCGAGGGCATGGTCGAGCGCATCCTCGAGATCAGCCCCGAAGGCGTGACCGCTGCGCTCGACAACCACGGTCGTGAAACAGTGGATGCTGCGCTAGCGCTGGGTGCACCGGCTGACCGCATTAACACGATCGCTGACTACGCGGCGGTCTCGGAGTATGGTGCTTCGGGTGTCGGTGCCGCGGGGGCGACCCCGGCCGACCTCGCGTCGCTCGCGGCCCTCGTCGCCGCCGGAACCGTTGAGGTGCCGATCGATTCGGTATTCCCGCTCGAGCAGGTTTCGGAGGCCTATGCCAAGCTTCTTGAGGGCCACACTCGTGGCAAGATTGTGCTCACCCTCTAGAAGCTCGGACTGAGTGCTACTGCATGGGGCGTTGGACGATCCATTGAGGCAGAGGGAATGATCAGCTCGTGAGTCAAGAACCCCAAGCCCGATTTCTCCGCGAGCGCGACGGTCGGGCGCCGAGGGCTCGAGCGCGGGACCCGTATCTCGACAACGCCAAGGCGATTCTCATCATTCTGGTGGTTGTCGGGCACGCGATCGAATGGATCGATCGAGGCTCTGCTGATGCTCTCTATAAGTGGATCTACCTGTTCCATATGCCCGCATTTGTGTTCGTCTCCGGCTATTTTTCCCGCTCTTTTCAGGGCACGCCTCAACAAATGGGCGCGATCATCGGGGTGCTCCTCGCTCCCTATGTGGTCTTCCAGTCTGTGCTCGCAATCGAAAACTGGTCGTTGCGGGGCAACGATTTCGAACTGCAGCTCTTCGTGCCGACCTTCACCCTCTGGTACCTCTTCGCGCTACTCGCGTGGCGATTGCTCACCCCACTCTTGCGTGCCATGCGGCACCCGCTGCTTTTTTCCTTCTCAGTCTCGATATTGTCCGTGCTTGCTGGCGGCATTTCCCAAGAACTTTCCGGTGCTCGCATCCTGTCGTTCATGCCGTTCTTTACCCTCGGCCTGCTTGCAACGCCCGAACGCATTGACGACTTCAAGCGTTGGACATCGTCACTGTGGCTGCGAGGACTCATCGCCGCGCTGCTGCTCGCGGTCGTGCCCGTCGTGTACCTGTTCCGAGAGTCGATTCAGCGACGATGGCTGTACATGTACGGTCAGGTCGAAACCTTCGGACTGAGTGAAGTCGAGAACCTCGTAGTGCGCGCTTCAGTTTTGCTCGTTGCGACTGTGATGGTCTTCGCTTTCTTCGCGATCGTTCCGCGGCGCCGCATGCGCGTGACGGCAGTCGGCGAACGAACTCTAGAGATTTATTTGTTACACACGATCATTCTCTATCCGCTTCTACCGTTGATTGATTCTTGGTCGGGGTGGTCGTTGGTGACCGTGATGGCAATGGTGATCGCGGCCGTCGCGTTGGCGCTCATTCTCAGCACGTCTACAACGATGAAGCTGACGCGGTGGCTTACTAATCCGCTCAGTGTTGTCGTGGCCTTTCAGGAACGACTGACCAGCAAGTCCGACGCAAATCATTCATAGAGGGAACGCATATTTTTCAGCTCTTTTCGACTGGCATCGTCGCCGGCATCGCGGGTTTTGCCTCGTCGTTCACCCTCGTGGTCGCTGGCCTGCACGCGGTCGGGGCGAGTGACGATCAGGCAGCATCTGGCCTGTTAGTTCTGACCGTGATGATGGGGCTCGTCACGATCGGCCTCGCGTGGGGCTACCGGATGCCGATCACGGTCGCCTGGTCGACTCCCGGTGCCGCCTTACTGATCGTTGCGGCGCAGGGCGATGTCGAGTTCCGGGCTGCAGTCGGCGCCTTCATCGTGTGCGGCGTGCTCATTATGGTGTGCGGTTTGGTTCCCGCGCTGGGGCGGCTCATCACGCGAATTCCGCAACCGATCGCAAGTGCGATGCTTGCGGGCATCCTGTTTCCTATTTGCCTTGCGCCGATTACCGCATCGGTGGAGTACCCCTGGCTGGGCCTACCGATGGTCGTGGTGTGGCTAGTTCTGTTGAAGGTTGCCCCGCGGTGGGCGGTGCCGGCAGCGCTCGTTGCGGCGATCGTCGCCATTGCGCTGACGACCGATGGCAGGCTCTTTGGCGATGCCGCCGTTGTGCCACAGCTCGCTTTCGTGGTTCCCACCTTCGACCCGATTCTGATCGTCAGCGTCGGTCTCCCACTCTTTATCGTGACGATGGCCGGGCAGAACGTGCCGGGCTTTACCGTCATGCGCACCTATGGCTATGCGGTTCCCACCGGCCCCGCCCTCACCGTGACCGGTGCCGCCTCTGCCGCGAGTGCGTTCTTCGGCGGTCACGCGCTCAACCTCGCCGCTATCACAGCAGCGCTCACGGCGAGTGACGAAGCGCACAGTGATCCCAAGCGTCGCTGGATCGCCTCTGTAGCGGCGGGCTCTACCTACGTCGTGATCGGTCTGGGTGCCGGTCTCGCCACCGCCCTCGTTTCGGTGGCGCCTCCGATCGTGGTGGTGGCGATCGCGGGGCTTGCGGTGATCGGTGCGCTCATCACTTCGGTGCGTACTGCTCTGGATGCTCCCGAGCACCGCATCGCGGCCATCGCCACGTTCCTCGTTGCCGCGTCGGGCATCACCGTGATCGGAATTGGCTCCGCGTTCTGGGCGCTCATCGTCGGAGCGATCATCATGGCGTGGGTCGGTTGGCGTCGAAAGACTGGCGTCACGGCTACGCCAGCGGGCCCGGACGCCGCGCCCGAGGAAGCCGCGTCGGCCGCCCCTGAGAGTGTCGGACCGGCTGCTCCAGAGGGTGCCGGACCGGCTGCTCCAGAGGGTGCCGGACCGGCCGCCCCAGAAAACACACTTTAAAGTTTTTTGAAATTGCTGCATCCAAATTGGGGGTTCGGCCGGAAGTACTCCATGTAAGGCGATTTACGCCCGACCATGAGAGGACAAGAACAGTGCGAAACAAAATTTTTGCCGGTGTAGCCGCCGGAGCGATTGCCGCCGTCGGAGTCGCTATCCCCGCCAACGCCATTTCAGACACCACCGCCGACCTGTACGTTCTGCACGCTGTGCCGGACCTCACCGTTGACGTCTACGTGAACGGTGAACTTACTCTCGATGACTTCGAGTCCGGCGACCTCGCTGGCCCGCTCGACCTTCCGGCCGACACTTACACCGTGGCAATTACCGCCGCGGACGCAGAAGACGACTCGGAGCCCGCAATCGGCCCGATCGACCTCACCCTCGAAGCGAACACGAGCTACACCGCAGTCGCCCACCTCGACGAGTCGGGTGACCCCACGGCCAGCCTCTTCACCAACGACCTCTCTACGGTCGCTGCCGGTGAGGGCCGTTTGACGGTGCGCCACACCGCGGCAGCCCCTGCTGTTGATGTACTCGCCAACGACGCAGTTGCCTTCGAAAACTTGAGCAACCCCGACGAAGTGAAGGCTGACCTTGCAGTCGGAACGATCTCCGCCGCCGTTGCTCTCACCGGAACCACTGACCCCGTCATTGGCCCGGCCGACGTTGAAATCGCCGAAGGTGTCAACACGATCGTGTACGCCTGGGGTAGTGCCGACAACGATAACCTCACCCTCGCCGTGCAGACCATTGACGGTCTCCACTCGAACCCCGGCGGAGTAGACGCCGGAACTGCAGGACTCGCCGCCGACAACGACAACGGCATCCTCGTCGCCGGTCTCGGTGGCCTCGCAGCACTCCTTGCTCTCGCAGGATTCGCCGCAACCCGACTCTCCGCCGCCCGCGCAGCGAAGTAGTCACAGCACAACCTCCACAGCACGACCCGCACGACCAGCACGCACACACCCCAGCAAGGAGAACGTCATGGCCCCGAGAACCCTAGCCCTTTCGGTCATGGCGCTTCTCCTTGCTGGCTGTGCTGCAGCCCCCGCAGAATCCATCGCCCCGACACCCGTGCCGTCCCCGCCGCCGACCGCGGCGATCGATGTGCCCCGCCAGTCGAGCGAACTTGCGCCGGTAGAGCAGCTTGCTGCCCCGGTTCGCATCCAAGTTCCTTCCGTCTCCATCGACATCCCGATCACACCGGTCGGAGTCGAGGATGACGGTCTCATGCAGATCCCCGAAGACATTCGCGTCGCCGGCTGGTACCGCTACGGTCCCTCACCCGCCAGTGACACCGGTTCGACCGTAATCACCGCCCATGTCGACGACTTCGAGCAGGGCCTTGGCCCCTTCGCCTATCTCACAGAGATGCCAGCGGATGCCGAAATCATCGTGACAACAGATGACGGCGTCGATCACCGCTACGTTCTCGAATCCGTGCAGAACATCGAGAAGAAACAACTGCCTCTTGACCAGGTCTTCGACCGCGACGGAGCACCACGAATTGTGCTCATCACGTGTGGGGGACAATTCGACGAGAACGTCTTGAACTATTCTGACAACGTCATAGCGATTGCTAACCCGCTATGAACACCCTCAACCGGAGAGCTATGACGAACGAGGAAGCCGCAGACGAAGCCCGCATGACGCAGGCGTTCATCGCGGGCGACGAAGCGGCGCTCGCGGAGGTATATAAGCGATGGTCATCGCTCGTCTTCACACTGGCAGTTCGTTCGCTCGGCGATCGCGGCGATGCAGAAGACGTCACTCAAAAAGTCTTCGTCTCAGCCTGGACCGGGCGCTCGAGTTTCAAGCCTGAACGATCGAGCCTGTCGGCGTGGCTCGTCGGAATCACCAAGAACAAGATCGCCGACACTCACGAAGCTCGAGCGCGAATTCGCCGCCTTCAAGAAGAACTGGCGTCAACAACTTCGCGGGGGGAGGCTGTCGTGGAAGACTTCGACTTGGCCGACACCCTGATGGTTGCCGACGAGATCTCTCGCCTTGAGCCGGATGCTCAAGCGATCATGCGATTAGCGTTTTTCGACGATCTCACCCACAACCAAATAGCCGACCGTCTCGAACTACCTTTAGGCACGGTCAAGAGCCATATCCGGCGCAGTCTGCAACGGATGCGAACACGATTGGAGGCGACCTATGCGACACGTTGATCCTGAGGTCCTTGCGCTGCTCGCCCTGGGCGAGCAAGTTGCCCTCCCCGAAGACAGTGTGCACGTGAGCGAATGTGACCAGTGCCGCCGCGAGATCGAGATCCTTGCGCGTGCTGCAATGATTGGTCGTTCCACTTTCGATGCCGGTGAGCTGCTCGAAGCTCCCTCGCGCGTCTGGGATCGCATCAGCGACGAGCTGGCGCTGACGGCAGATGACGCAAAGGCGACATCCGCCCCCGCCGTTGGCGATGCTGACGACGCGGTGCCCAGCGACGAACTGGCCCAGAAGCGCGTCGAACGCGACGAACGCGACGATATTGCGGTAGAGGAGTCAACCGCAACGAGCGTCGCGGAAAGTGGCACTGTGCACTCTCTTGCCGAGCGCCGTCGCCGTCCGTGGATCGGTTTCGTTGCTGCAGCGGCCGCCGTCGCCCTGGTCGCGAGCGCCGGTACCGCGCTGTGGGCCACTTTCAGTCCTGCTGAACAACCGACCGTCCTCGCAAGCGCAACGCTCGACGCCTTCCCTGCCTGGCCAGATTCCACGGGTGAAGCCAAGCTCGAGCAGCTGCCTGACGGTACCCGCGTGATCGACGTCACCTTTGATGCTCCCGCGACCGACGGTGGCTACCGTGAAGTCTGGTTGATCACGACGGATGCCACGGCTCTCGTCAGCCTCGGAATCGTCGAAGGCACCTCAGGCCAGTTCACGGTTCCCGACGGCCTCGATATGTCAAGTTATGACCTCGTGGACATCTCTGAGGAACAGTTTGACGGAAACCCGGCTCACTCCGGTGACTCCATCGTGCGCGGTCAGCTTTCCACCGAGGCCTAGCGAACGCGGCTGCTGTGCACTGTCGGCGTGAGCCCGAACTCCGATTAGTCGAAGTGCGTGGTCTCGAGCCGGTGAAGCGCCAGAGCTACGGAGAGCCGGGTGCGACCGCGCGACGTGCGCACATCAAAGCCGAGTTTCGCGCTTAACTCTTCTGCCCGCGACTGCACCGTCGAGTGGTGAAAACGGAGGGTCGCCGCTGCTGCGCGAAGGCTCTCGCTCGCGGCCAGAGTGTCGAGCATGGGCACGATGCGTGGGGTCTCACGAATCACGACGCCGAGGGACTGGAGGTCGCAATTCTCGGGAGCTCCCGCTGGGCTGATCTCGGCGAGCAACAACAACGAACCAAGATCATCCCCGTACAACACGGGCTCATGATCGGAGGTCAGGCGTAGCGCGGTGAGCGCCGAAAGCCACGAGCGCACCAAATCGGCGGGGGAGGCCGCGATGCCGATGCCGGCGCGCTCTGCTGCCACGGCATCCGTACTGAGCACGATTTCGGCGCGAACGGCGCCAGCGACCGTTGTCATTACGGCAGCAGGGCCCGCAGCTGCTGTCGTGGTGTTTGCTGGCTGAGTGATCACGCGGTAGCGCGTAGTGCCCACCAAGTGCACAGTGTGGGCTGCGGCTTGGCGGTGTTCAACGGTTTCGGCGGGGTCGAGAAGGGTCTCGACGGGGCTGCGTAGTGCTTCGGCAGGGCCGGTACGTTCGAAGAGGATGCTGAGGGCGAGCGCGACACGCTCGAGAATCATGTCGTCGTTCGCGTGAGCGCCCCCGTCGCGTTCGATCCAGACCGTCCCTCCACCGGTAAGGCTTCGGGCCGGCCACGAAGCGGGGGAGCCAGGATCGGCACTGCGGCGTCCACGTTCGTCGACTCGCAGGCTGAGAGACGGCGAGGCCACCCCGGCGGGGCATCCGGCTAGCATGCTCGCGCCGCGAACAAGAACCTCGGCGTTGGCATGACCGGCGGTCAACGCGTCGAAGTATGAGATCACCCGCAAGGTTTCGCTGGCCTCGGGGTCGAGCGCCTTCAAACGTCCAGCTAGTTCTTGCATTCTCGTTCCGCCCTCTGTGGTTCGAGCCCTACTCTATTGCGGCCCTGCGAGAACAGACAGTCGCGGTAGGGCTCGAACCACAGTGAAGCGGGGTCTGCCGGCAGATGATTAGAGGCCGAGCGTGCGGCGCAACCAGCTGAGTCGTGCGTCTTGCGTGGCGACCGATAGCGCCGCGAACGGAGCCAGTACGTCGTAGGCATGAAAGCCGCCGGGCCAGACGTGCAGTTCGCAGTCTCCACCTGACGCCCAAATCGTGGAGGCATACGCAACGTCTTCGTCGCGGAACACTTCTGCAGTGCCCACATCGATGAACGCCGGAGGGAGATTGCTGAGGTCTGTCGCTCGCGAGGGAGCCGCATAGATCGAGACGTCGTCTGTCTTGCGGCGGTCGCCAAGCAGGGCATCCCAGCCGGTGTCATTGCTGCCGCGATCCCAAATGCCCTTGCCGTCGATCTGATAGCTCGACACGGTGTTATTGCGGTCGTCGAGCATCGGATAGATCAGCATTTGGGCGGCGAGAGGAGGGCCTTGACGGTCGCGCGCCAGTAGTGCCGTTCCGGCGGCAAGCCCACCGCCCGCGCTACCGCCCGCGATGACGAGCTTTTTCGCGTCGATGCCGAGCCGTGCTGCGTTTTCCGCCGTCCACACGAGAGCGGCGTAGCAGTCCTCGACGGGAGCGGGGTCCGGATGCTCGGGAGCCAGCCGGTATTCGACGGATACCACCACGGCATCCAACTCTTCGACCCAGTCGAGCATTGTCTCGATACCGCTGAAGCGGTCGCCGAAGATCATTCCACCGCCGTGGGTATGCACAACGCCGACTCCGGCAGCGCTGTGATCGTTGCGTTGGAAGAGTGAGACGAGCAAATCCCCACCGGGGCCCGCGAAGGTTTCCTCGCGATGAGTTATCTTTCGACCAGCGAGAATCTCCTCGAGCGACAGGGTGGGCGCGGCCCGCCGTGGCTGGATCATGTCGGGGGTAATGGTCGAAGGCTCTTGCTCGTTGATGATCGCGAGCGCCGCAGCTAGCTCCACATCGAACGGGGGAGCGGGATGAAACTCAGATGCACTCATGGGGTCTCCATCGGTTTGCGCCACAGCGGTGTGACGGCCTGCCTCTACGCTAGAGCGTTGCGGCACTGCGCGAGTACCGCCACCCATTCCACGATGCCTGCACGTTAACCGCCATGTGGCGGTACGGCTCCGGAATTATCGGGAAACAGGGTGGTTGAACGGAATAACTGATTCATCCAGACAGATTTTGGGAGACCGGAGCACACCATGCAGTTCGGAATTTTCACCGTCAGCGACATCACGACTGACCCGACCACTGGCACAACGCCCACCGAGGCGGAGCGCATCAAGGCCACCGTGACCATCGCCAAGAAAGCGGAAGAAGTCGGGCTCGATGTCTTCGCCCTGGGGGAGCACCACAACCCTCCGTTCTTCTCCTCAAGCCCCACCACGACACTCGCGTATATCGCAGCTCAGACCGAGAAACTCATCCTCTCGACCAGCACAACGCTCATCACAACCAACGACCCCGTAAAGATCGCCGAAGATTACGCGATGCTTCAGCACCTCTCCGCTGGTCGCGCCGACCTTATGATGGGCCGCGGCAACACGGGGCCGGTGTACCCGTGGTTTGGCAAAGACATTCGCGAAGGCATCCCGCTCGCCATCGAAAACTACTCGCTGCTGCACAAGCTGTGGCGTGAAGAGTTCGTGAATTGGGAGGGCAAGTACCGCACTCCGCTGCAGGGCTTCCAATCGACGCCGCGACCCTTGGATGACGTGCCTCCCTTTGTCTGGCACGGTTCGATCCGCAGTCCCGAGATCGCTGAGCAGGCCGCGTATTACGGCGACGGCTTCTTTGCCAACAACATCTTCTGGCCCAAAGAGCACTACATGCGTCTCGTGAGCTACTACCGTCAGCGCTTCGAGCACTACGGCCACGGCACCGCGGCGCAGGCCATTGTGGGTCTCGGCGGTCAAGCCTTCATGCGCAGCAACTCACAGGCGGCCAAGGCAGAGTTCCGCCCGTACTTCGACAATGCTCCCGTGTATGGCCACGGACCCTCGATGGAGGACTTCACCGACCAGACGCCGCTCGCCGTGGGCAGCCCACAAGAGGTCATCGACAAGTACGCCGGCATGCGCGAGCACTTCGGCGACTACCAGCGCCAGCTCTTCCTCATGGACCACGCTGGACTGCCGCTCAAGACCGTTCTCGAGCAGCTCGACATTCTCGGGGAAGAGGTCGTTCCCGTCCTGCGCAAGGAGTTCGCCACCAATCGTCCCGCTGAGGTTCCGGATGCCCCCACTCACGCTTCGCTCGTCGCCAAGCGCGATGCGGCTCTCGCCACCGCCGCGGCCGACGCCCCCGCAACCGTCTAGCTTCGCTACCGTCTCGCTCCACTCCACTAGCTCCCCAGAAAGAAGCCCATCATGTCCGACGTCAAGAAGATTGCCGTCATCGCCGCTGGCCTCAGCCAGCCATCGTCCACCCGACTACTCGCCGACCGACTCACCGAAGCAACCGTCACCGACCTGCGTGACCGCGGTATCGAAGCCGAAGTGACCGTCATTGAGCTGCGCGACCTCGCGCACGACGTGACGAACAACCTGCTCACGGGCTTCCCGAGCACCAAGCTCGACGAAGCGATCGCCGCTGTCACCGGCGCCGACGGGCTTATTGCCGTCACGCCCATCTTCACGACGAGCTACAGCGGGCTGTTCAAGTCATTCATCGACGTGCTTGACCCGCAAGCTTTGACGGATCTGCCGGTGCTGCTCGGAGCGACCGGTGGAACAGATCGTCATACCCTCGCGATCGACTACGCGATGCGACCGCTCTTCAGCTACCTGCATGCCGTGGCTGTGCCAACCGGCGTCTATGCGGCATCCGCGGACTGGGGAAGCGGTTCAGGTACTGCGTCCAGCACTCTTCCGGCTCGAATCGCGCGGGCAGCGGGAGAACTCGCGGCGCTCGCCGCGGTCTCCGATCGTTCAAGTCGAGTTGTCGATCCCTTTGCGCTGCCGGAGGGCTTTAGCCCCGTCGGCAGCTTCGGAGCGCACTAAGAGCTAGCCGCGCTGCTCGGCGAACTCCGCGGGGTGCATCCCCGCCGGTCCCGCCGGGCGGCAGCGGTCGCATCGTTTGCTTTACCCCGTCTTGCGGCGGAAGTCGCGCTTGTGATCGGCGCGGTCCTGAGTGCCGTGGATAGCCGATTCGGCATCCAAATGTCCTGGGCGTGATGTTTCTTTGCCGTGCTTGCGATCAAGCGCCTCGCGGAACCTGCGCTTGTTCTCTTCGCTCGCAGAGCGTGCTTCTTCTGTGGGTTCCATACTCGTCAGCGTAGGCCACCTGCGCGGTGTTTGGCGCCGAAGCCGTGTCGCGCGCCAATCTCTAGGGCTTCCCATACCCCCGGTGCTACGATTGAGAGCAGTTGTCCACGTAGTAGTGGGGCAACAATCGGAGCAGGCTGGCAAGAAGCTGGTCACCGGTGGTAATTTTCCGAGTCGTTCGGAGGCTTTCTACTGTTGGCCAGACACGCGCCGCCACTCTAGGCATGCGCGTGAACCAAGCGTCCTTCTGCCCGCTCCTGCTCCTTGACGAGTCGCACACCACACGGGTGCGCGACGTAAAACAAAGGAGAAACCCCCGCATGGAGGGTCCAGAAATTACATTCGCCGAAACCGTTCTCGATAACGGCAAGTTCGGCAAGCGCACCGTGCGCTTCGAAACCGGTCGACTCGCTCAGCAGGCACAGGGTGCCGTTGCCGCGTACCTCGACGAAGAAACCATGATCTTGAGCGCCACGAGCGCGGGTAAGCACCCGCGTGAGGGCTTCGACTTCTTCCCGCTCACGGTGGATGTCGAAGAGCGTTCATACGCTGCCGGTAAAATCCCCGGAAGCTTCTTTCGCCGCGAGGGTCGTCCCTCGACGGAAGCGATTCTCGTTTGCCGTCTCATTGACCGTCCGATGCGTCCGACCTTCGTTGAGGGCCTCCGCAACGAAGTTCAGATCGTCATCACCGTTCTGAGCATCGCTCCGGACGAGTTCTACGACGCACTCTCGATTAACGCCGCATCGCTTAGCACCCAGATCTCGGGACTTCCGTTCTATGGTCCGGTTGCCGGCATCCGCTTGGCTCTGATCGACAACCAGTGGGTTGCCTTCCCGAAGCACAGCCAGCTCGCTGACGCTGTTTTCGACCTCACCGTTGCTGGCCGCATGGTCACCAACGACCAGGGTGAAGAAGACATTGCCATCATGATGGTGGAAGCAGAAGCTACCGAAAACAGCTGGGAGCTCATCAAGGCAGGCGCCACGAAGCCCGACGAGGCCGTTGTGGCTCAGGGCCTCGAAGCATCGAAGCCGTTCCTCAAGCAGCTCATCAAGGCTCAGCTTGAGGTCGCTAACAAGGCCGCTAAGCCTGTTGCCGAGTTCAAGCTCTTCCCGCCGTACTCCGACCAGGCGTACAACGTGATCAGTGAAATCGCTGAAGCTGAGCTTCGCGACGTCTACAAGATTGCTGACAAGATCGAGCGCCAGACCGCTGACGACGAGCTTAAGGCTCGAGTCAAGGCTGAGGTTCAGTCCAAGGTTGACGCAGAAGAACTCAGCGAAGACGTGCTCGGCATGGTTGGCGGAGCGTACAAGGCCGTCAGCAAGAAGGTCATGCGTACCCGTGTACTCACCGAGGGCGTCCGTATCGACGGCCGTGGCTTGAGCGACATTCGTGCGCTCGACGCTGAGGTCGAGGTTATCCCTCGCGTTCACGGTTCGGCTATCTTCCAGCGCGGCGAGACTCAGATCTTGGGTGTTACCACGCTGAACATGCTCAAGATGGAGCAGCAGATTGACTCACTGGCACCAGTGACCAAGAAGCGCTACATGCACCACTACAACTTCCCGCCCTACTCGACTGGTGAGACCGGTCGCGTTGGCAGCCCGAAGCGTCGCGAGATCGGGCACGGCTTCCTCGCCGAGCGCGCTATCGCACCGGTGCTTCCTGCTCGTGAAGACTTCCCTTACGCCATCCGCCAGGTATCCGAGGCTCTCGGTTCCAACGGTTCGACGTCGATGGGTTCCGTCTGTGCTTCGACTCTGTCGCTGCTGAACGCTGGTGTGCCGCTGCGTGCACCCGTCGCCGGTATCGCCATGGGGCTCATCTCCGACGAGGTCAACGGCGAGACGCGTTACGCGGCCCTTACCGACATCCTCGGCGCTGAAGACGCACTCGGTGACATGGACTTCAAGGTTGCCGGTACGAGTGAGTTCATCACCGCTATCCAGCTCGACACCAAGCTCGCTGGGCTGCCGTCGTCAGTTCTCGACGGTGCACTCAAGCAGGCAAAGGAAGCGCGTACCGCGATTCTTTCGGTGATCAACGCTGCAATCGACGCTCCCGACGAGATGGCCCCCACGGCTCCTCGCGTGATTTCGGTTCAGATTCCGATCGACAAGATCGGTGAGCTCATCGGGCCCAAGGGCAAGAACATCAACCAGATTCAGGATGACACCGGAGCCGACATCTCGATTGAGGATGACGGAACGGTCTACATCGGCGCTGTCGATGGTCCTTCTGCCGAGGCAGCACGCGCGGCGGTCAACGCCATCGCTAACCCGCTCAACCCTGAGGTTGGCGAACGCTTCTTGGGTACGGTCGTCAAGATCGCTACCTTCGGTGCCTTCATATCGCTCACGCCGGGCAAAGACGGACTGCTGCACATCTCTGAGGTTCGCAAGCTTGCCGGTGGCAAGCGTGTCGAGAACGTCGAAGACGTACTCGGAGTCGGCCAGAAGATTCAGGTGGAGATCACCAAGATTGATGACCGTGGCAAGCTTTCGCTCGCCCCCGTTATCGACGAGGCTGACGCTGACGCAGCAGTTCCCGCCGACGAAAGCTAAGTCCCGCTAAACGCTGGTCGTAATTAGCGCCCATCCTCGGTGAGGATGGGCGCTAATTCGTTAACGTTCCGCTTCTGTGTCGGGCGTGAAAATTTCTTTCCGCTAACACAGCAAATTCGGGGGTAGTCACCTCAGTCTGCCCTTCGTTGGGGTCCCGCTACCCGAGGCTCTTGGCGCTATCCTGAGCGAGTGACCCGAATCACTACACCTTTTGATGCCTTCATGAGCGATATGCTCCTGTGGCTCGAGACCGCATGGTACCTCTGGGTAGCCCTCGGAATTGTCGTTGTGGTCGTGATCGTCAGCGTGGTTATCGCGAAGATGCGCAACCGAGGCTACGAACGCGTTCCCCACTACTATCGCCGTAATACCTAGGCAGAACCCGCTGCGTTCTTCTGATCACCCGCATACCCGATGCGGGTGCTTATCGTGCCCGCAAAACTCTGAGCCGTTACTCGGCTTCGGTGCTTGAATACCCGGTGAGCTGCGCTCGGGCGACGACGTGGTCGCGGAGAACAAATCCCAGCATGGCGGGAGTGCTTCCCTCGGGGAGGTCGAGGCGTTCAATGTTGAGCGCGCTCACCGTAAAGATGTAGCGATGGGGGCCGTGGCCGGCCGGCGGCGCAGCGCCCTGAAATGCTTCCAGACGAAGTTCGTTGGCCACGGTAATTGCACCATGCGGCAGGAGTTGCGACTTCGGGTTTCCAGCATCCTGGGGGAGCGATTCCACCGACGCGGGAATGTTGTAGACAGCCCAGTGCCACCAACCGCTACCGGTGGGCGCATCCGGATCGAAAACGGTGAGCACGAAGCTCTTCGTTCCCGAGGGAAAGCCGTGCCAGTGGAGAGTGGGGGAGCGATCTTCGCCTCCCGCATTTGCGATGCCGGAGCGCGCGAAGGTTGGCAGTTCACCGCCGGGTTGAAAGTCAGGGCTCTCTAGGGTGAACGACGGTACTTCGGGCAGTTTCCAGTTGGGGTCATTCACGGCGTCGATCCTCTCGCTTGCTGAAATGGAACTGTGGCCATTATGGCGAGAATGACGTGACGCCGACACCGTGCCGGGCTGCACCAGAGGAAAAGATGAGTCATTTCGACACGGACTAGTAACGATCTGTCTGTCCTCCCCGTATTGTTCCGAATGTCGGCATATTCTGGGCAAAAGCCTTGTGGGAGGCCGTTATGACGCAAGTGCACCCGACGCGATCACTGCCCGGTTCCACTCGCGTGCGCCCAGTTACTGGGCAGCACTTTTCAACCCGAGTCATCGGTTCTTCTGACCTTCGCGTTTTGCCACTCGCCCTCAGCGGGAACATCTTTGGATGGACGGCAGATGACGCGGCGACCACCGCCATCTTGAATACCTTCGCCGACGGGGGAGGAAATTTCATTGACACGGCCGACTCGTACGCCTCGGGTCGCAGCGAACTCATGATCGGCAAGTGGATGCGCACCCGGCGTAATCGCGATCAGATCGTGGTTGCTACCAAAGTGGGTAAGAGCCGGGACAATCCCGGTATGGATGCCGCAGCGATCAAGCGTTCTGTGGATGCCTCGCTCGCGCGCTTGGATACCACACACATCGACCTGCTGTACCTACACGTTGACGATGAATCGGTTGATTTCGAAGAGACCTTGCTCGCCGTTGATGAATTGATCGGTCAGGGAAAAGTGCGCTACTTTGGCGGCTCAGATCACACCGGCAATCGGCTTATTCAAGCGCGCATCGCCTGCGGCCAGATGGGTGTTGCCCCCATGGTCGCTGTGCAAGCCCGTTACAACCTTCTGCACCGTCAAGAGTATGAAACGGGGATCGCTCATGTAGCGGCGATTCAAGGCCTAGGCGTTATGCCGCGTTTTGCATTGGCCAGCGGTTTCTTGAGCGGCAAGTACCGTCAGCGTGCAGACCTTGTTCGCAGCTCTCGCGGTCACGACGCTGCGCAGTACTTGCGTCGTCGCGGAATTAAGGTTTTGAACGCTCTCGATGAAGTTGCTGAAGAGCACGATGAGCGTGTAGCGACGATCGCGCTCGCGTGGTTGTTGAATAAGCCTGGTGTGGTGGCGCCCGTAGTGAGCGCTAGTCGCGCGGAGCACGTGCCTGATTTGATCGCGGCAGCTCGAGTTCAGTTGACTCGACACCAGTCCGCCGAGCTCGATCGGGTTTCTAGCTACTAGAAAGAGCGCGCTTCACTGACCTCGTATCGAGCAGCGTGACGCGTTACCGCTGCTGCGTTAGACCGTGACAGCTTCGGCGAGTACTCGTTTGACAACGCGCGCCATGGCGGCGCCGGCAGCGATGGTGTCCCCGGCGTAGCCGCCCGCGAGGGCGCCATCTTTTGCGAGCATAAGTTCATCAGCGGCGTCACCGGCAAAGGGGTGCTCAGCGGCACGCATGAGTTCGTAGAGCGATTCGTTGTACCAGTCGCGGTGATCAGCGATGAGCACGCGGACGGGGTGCGTCGGATCGGGGAACTCTGCGACCACGTTCAAAAATGGGCAGCCGCGGAAGTCTGATTTAGTGAGTTCGGCGGCGACTGACTCGAGCAGGCCGAGAACGGCGTCGTGGGGCGAGGCGGCGTTGTCGATGATCGACTGCGTCTCGGCTTCTACGGCAGCGCGACGGCTCTTGACGTACTCGAGGATGAGGTTGTCTTTTGAGCGGTAGTGCTTGTAGAACGTGGCCTTGGTCACGCTCGACTGAGCGATGATGCGGTCTACGCCGACGTTCAGAATGCCGTCTTGATAGAAGAGTGTGTTGGCCGTCTCGAGGATGCGGCCTTTGGCCGGAGCGCGCTGCGCGGTCTCTGGTGTCTCAAATACCATCGCAGCGCACTCCTTCCGTGGAGGTTCGGATCAGGAACTTTCCCCACTGTGTGCATCGCAAGATTTCGGGTTCAAGCGATGCGGTTTATTTTCACGAACTGGTTCGGGTCCAGTTCGCAGGTTTACATCACCGGGTTCGGGTCCCGGTGATGGGTTGTCGGCTTCGGGTGCCTACAAAGAACACTAGCACATGAGGACATACAGACAAGTCTGTCTGTCCTCATTTTTATACCCCAGTTTGGGGGACTGCTGAGGGGAGGTTCTTCGCGGACTCTGCCTGAGCAGGAGTAATGACGTAGGCTCATAGGTGATGAGCGACGCTGTGATTCTTCCTCTTGACCTTCCCGAACTGTCGTTCACTGCAACCGGCGACAGTCTCGTTCGTAGAACTGTTTTGCCGAGCGGTGTGCGCATCTTGAGCGAGCAAGTGCCGGGGGCGCGCAGCGCGACAGTCGGCTACTGGGTGGCGGCGGGTTCGCGAGACGAACATCCCGAGACATACGGCGCAACGCACTTCCTTGAACACCTACTCTTCAAAGGCACCGCTACACGCACGGCTCTCGATATCGCGGTGAGTTTCGATGCTGTCGGCGGCGAACACAACGCCATGACGGCTAAGGAATACACCTGCTACTACGCCAAAGTGCAAGATATCGACTTGCCTATGGCAATCGAGGTAATCGGTGACATGCTCACGTCAAGCCTCATCGATCCGACTGAGTTCGCCAACGAGCGCGGGGTGATTCTTGAAGAACTGGCGATGGCGGATGACGACCCGACCGATGTCGCGAGCGAGCGTTACTTCGAAGCTGTCTTTGGTGCGCATCCACTCGGTCGGCCCATTGGGGGAAATCCCGAGACCATTAATGCCATTTCGCGCGACGCCGTGTGGGATCACTACCAGGCCAACTATCGTCCCCAAGACCTCGTCATCACAGTCGCAGGTGCGGTCGATCACGACGACCTAGTTGCGGCCATTTCTTCGTGTCTGGTCGCTGCTGGTTGGGACCTCGCCACCGAGGCGACTCCCGTGGCACGCCGCGAGTTCTCCTCGGACACGCGCTCCACGGTACTGACTCCCGGCCAGCAATTGCACGTTACAAAGCGCCCCATCGAGCAGGCCAACATCATGGCTGGCGTTGAGGGGATCTCTGCCACTGATAGTCGGCGAGCCACAATGACGGTGTTGAACTCCATTCTGGGCAGTGGCATGTCGTCGAGGCTTTTCCAAGAGGTTCGCGAAAAGCGCGGCCTCGCTTATTCTGTCTACTCCTTTTCGCCGAGCTACTCCGACGCCGGGGCGTTCGGCATCTATGCAGGTTGTTTTCCTGCCAAGGTGAGCCAGGTAACGGAACTGATGCTCCAGGAATTCCACAAGCTCGGCACCGCCCCCGTCACGGACGAAGAAATTAGTCGCGCAGTCGGTCAATTGCGCGGAGCATCCGCGCTCGCCCTCGAAGACTCCGACTCGCGAATGTCGCGACTCGGCCGCAGCGAGCTCACCCTCGGCGAGTTCGTAGACTTGGATGCTTCGATTGCGCGGATAACAGCGGTCACGGCAGATGACATCCAGGAACTTGCTCACGAACTCTCGACACGTCCCCTTTCCATCGCAGCGGTGGGCGCAGTGAACGAAGAGATGTTCTCGGGAATCGATCTCGGCAGTGTAGCCGAGAGTTAGATCGACGAAGGAATGATGATGGCCCATTACTTGTACCTCGTGCGTCACGGCGAGCAGCAAGATGCAGAGCACGGTTTGCCCGACGGCCCGCTTTCGGGCAAAGGGGTGCGCCAAGCACAAGCGATTTCGGAGCGATTGAGTGGCGTACCGTTCACTCGAGCGTTTCACTCTCCGCTTCAGCGCGCCGCTGAGACTGCCGCGATCATGACTGAGCGGATGCCCGCCCTCGAGTCACAGCCGACGACGCTACTGATGGACTGCATCCCCAGCGGTCCAACCCCCGATATGCCTGCCGCATTCGAGCCGTTCTTCGGGTCTGTCACGGCGGAAGAGATCGATGCCGGTCAGGCACAAATGGAGGATGCCGTGGCAGAGTTCCTCACCCCGGCGCGCGAAGATCGACACGACTTGCTCATTACCCACAACTTCGTAATCTCGTGGTTCGTGCGCGAAGTGCTGGGAGGCGATCAGTGGCGCTGGCTCGGTCTCAACCAGGCCAATTGCGGGCTCACGATCATCCGAGTGCGTAGTACAAAGCCACCGGTGCTTGTCAATCACAATGATCTCGGTCACTTGCCAGTCGAGTTGCGCACGGGAATGCCGGCAGAGCAGCCTTACTAGCTGCTCGGCAAGCGCGAGCGCACGCGGCTGCGCGTGCGCTTGCCGAGGTGGAGGGGCCTTAGGCCAGCGGCTTGAGGTACCAGGTGGTGGCGTTGGGATTGTCGTTGTAGGGCGCGCACGGCTCGAAGCCGCTTGAGCGGTACAGCCCGCCTGCAGTGGCAAGACTCTCGTTGGTGTCGAGCACGAGTTCTTTGGCGCCCCACGCGCGCGCACGCCGTTCCAGCTCACTAAGCAGCTGACGCCCGAGCCCTGCACCACGGCCTTCGGGCCGCACCCAGAGGTGCTTGACCTCAAAGCGCCCGGGCTCGAGCTGGCGGATGCCGCCACAGCCAAGAGCACCGCCGGCAGCGTCGCCGTCGGCGTTGCTTTCGTTGCCGTTGGTGTTGGCGCGGTCAGGCTCGATCACAACAAAGACACCCTGAGGTTCGGTGAACTGCTCCTCGCTCGGGAACGTCGTGACATATCCCGAGGGCGTCGGGAACGTCTCAGCGCGATAGCTGAAGTATTCGGTGAGAAGTTCGAAAGCGAGAGCATCCGTGACCGGAAGCGAACGAAACTGAGGCACACAACCACAGTACTCTCGGCGTTGCGCAACGGCTGCCCAGTAGCCGTGCCGCTTCGAGTGTTTCCTTGCCGGCCGTAGGGGAGTCTGCGACGCCGCTCGGCATTGGTAGATTTGAACAATGACAACGAAAGTAGCGGTAGTCGGCGCAACCGGTCGCATGGGCAAGTACATTAGTGGCGTCGTAGAGGCATCCGCTGACTTCTCGCTCGTGGCCTCCCTCAACTCGCGTTCGGAGCTCAGCGAGATGCTCGTTGCCGACATCGTGGTGGATGTCACGGAACCTAGTGTCTCGCCCTCCGTTGTCGACTTCGCCGTACGCCACGGCAAGAGCGTTCTTGTGGGCACCTCCGGCTGGAGCGAGGACCGCGTTCAGGGGCTGCGCTCGCTGCTTACCGAGACCCCGGAGATCGGCGTTGTCATCATCCCCAACTTCTCGCTTGGCTCGGCGCTTGCCACGTCGTTTGCCGCATCGGCTGCTCGCTACTTCGACTCGATCGAGATCATCGAGGGCCACCACGCTGCCAAGGTCGACTCACCCTCCGGTACCGCCGTTCGCACCGCAGAGCTTATGGCCGACGCCCGCAGCGAACGTGGTCCTGCGCTCGCCCCGCATGTCGACCAGCGGGCACGCGGCGAGCAAGTGGCCGGAATTCCCGTGCACAGCCTGCGCATGACGGGAGTGATTGCACACCAGCAGGTCATCTTCGGCGGGCCCGGTGAAGTACTCACTGTCGACCACCGCACCATGTCACAAGACTCCTACGAAGCCGGCATCATGCTCGGACTGCGCGCTGTGCCCACCGCTCAGGGAGTCACGGTTGGCCTTGACCAACTCATCGATCTCTCCCCAGCAGGGGCGGCCTCCGAGTGAAAACTCGCATTGCCGCTCTCGTGATGGTGGCGCTGCTCACCATCTACCTGATCTTCGTCATCAATTATTCAACGATCCTGATCCGTGCTGACGAGCCCATCGTGAACGTAATGGGCTGGGCACTGCTCGTGCTGCCCATCATCGGGTTCTGGGCGCTTGCCGCGGAACTCATCTTCATCGTGCGAGCCGAACGTCTCCTCACCACTCTCACGGAAGAGGGAGCGTTGCCGGATGAGGTTGTTGAGCTTCTGCCGAGTGGTCGTCCTGACCCCGCCGCGACCGATCGTGCGTTCGATCGCTACCGCGCCGAGGCGGAGGCAGAGCCCACCTCGTGGCGCACCTGGCTCCGCCTCGCCCTCGCCTACGACGCTGCTGGTGACCGGGGTCGAGCGCGCTGGGCTACCCGTCGCGCTATTGCGTTGTCACGCGGCTTAACTCCGCGCTGACCACTTGATCGACGATGAAGGCGCCGCAGACGAAGAAAGCTGTTGCGCCGCGCGCTAGTCGACGAACGCGCCGATGGCCTGCTCGATGGTGGTGTGGGTGAACGTGAAGCCCGTGCTCGCGAGAGTGGGCGATTGAACGTTCTCGTCGACCAAAATGAGATCCTTGCCGGCGTCGCCCAGCATCCGAAAGGCGAAGCTTGGCACAGCGAACCAGTGCGGCTTTCCCATTGCGCGAGCGAGCGTCTTAGTGACGGTCTCGGCAGTAGCCGGGGTAGGGCCCACCAGGGAGACTACTCCGGAGAATTCAGTACGCAGCAAGTGAACGATTGCGGCGGCTTCGTCGTGGAGGCTGATCCACGGCCAGTATTGAGCGCCACTGCCCAGGCGACTTCCCACTCCGAACCGGGTCAGCAGGTTCAGGGGAGTGAAGGCTCCGCCCTTGCCCACAACAATTCCGGTGCGGAACATCACGAGTCGTGTTGTCGGGGGAGTGAGGCGAGCAGCCTGCTCCCACGCGTAGACAACATCGCTCAAGAAGCCAGTGCCCTTGCTCGATTCGTCGGTGAGCACTTCGCCGGGGCGGCTACCGAAGAAGCCGACTGCTGAACCGCTCAAGAACACCGACGGTGGCGTCATGGCTCGGCGAATCGCTTCGGCCAACACGCGGGTTCCATCGACGCGCGATCGCAGAATCTCGCGCTTGTAGCCGGGGGTCCAGGGGATCTTTCCCGTGGAAGCTCCCGCGAGGTTGATTACGGCATCCGCCAGCTCAATCGAACGATCATCAATCGTGCCGGCGCTCGGGTCCCAGCGGAATTCGTCTGCACCCTCCGGTTCGCGGCGCACAAGACGCAACACGTCGAAGCCCGCGGCCTCCAACTGGGACACCAGTTCAGTGCCGATGTAGCCGGAAGCGCCTGCAACGAGGACGCGAGAAACGGTGGGTGCAGCCGCAGAGTCAGTCATGACTACGCCAAACTCGCTTCGAGAGTGATGGGGATGCCGGTGAGGGCGCGCGATACGGGGCACCCATCTTTGGCTTCGGCCGCCAGTCGCTGAAAGTCGTCGTCGCTGAGATTCGCCACTTTGGCGCTCACCAGCAGGTGGCTTCCGGTGATGCCGGCCGCTGGATCAAAAGTAACAGCCGCAGTGACCTGCAGGCTCTCGGGGGGAGTGCCGTTCTCGGCTAGTCCGTTGGAGAACGCCATGGCAAAACACGAGGCGTGAGCGGCTCCGAGGAGTTCCTCGGGGTTGGTCGTTGCTTCTTGCCCCTCAGATCGTGCAGCCCACGTCACGGGGAATTCCGCAGCATCTGAGGAATCGAGTGACGTTGTTCCTTTGCCGCTAAACAGGTCTCCGAACCAGAGTGTTGTTGCTTCGCTCGTTACAGGCATTGCCGTTCCTTTCGTCGTTTTCCAACCCTAGGCGCTGGCGTGACGGGAGTGGTGAGAAAGCGGTGTGAAGTGCGACGCGCATCAGTACTATTGATGCGATGGCAACCACGATCGCAACACCCTATGAAGACTTGCTGCGCGACACTCTCGCTCACGGCGTGACGAAAGGTGATCGCACGGGCACCGGCACCCGCAGTGTGTTCGGTCGCCAATTGCGGTTCAATCTCGCGGAGGGTTTTCCGCTTATCACGACCAAGCGTGTTCACTTCAAGTCGATTGCCTACGAGTTGTTGTGGTTCTTGCGCGGCGAGAGCAACGTGTCGTGGTTGCGCGATAACGGCGTGACGATCTGGAACGAGTGGGCGGATGCTGCGGGCGAGCTCGGCCCGGTCTATGGGGTGCAGTGGCGTTCCTGGCCAACACCCTCGGGTGAACAGATTGACCAGATTTCTGAGGTCATCGAGCAGATCACGACCAACCCTGATTCTCGGCGGTTGATCGTCTCTGCGTGGAACCCCGCTGACATTCCCACCATGGCATTGGCGCCGTGCCACGCGTTCTTCCAGTTCTATGTGGCCGATGGCAAGTTGTCGTGCCAGTTGTACCAGCGCAGCGCCGACCTTTTCTTGGGCGTTCCGTTCAACATTGCCAGCTACGCGCTGCTCACCCATATGGTGGCGGAGCAGACCGGGCTCGAGGTGGGAGACTTCGTTTGGACCGGTGGCGATTGTCACATCTACGACAACCACGTCGAGCAAGTGACCGAGCAGCTGACTCGCGAGCCGTACGCTGCACCACAACTGAAGATTACGAGCGCACCCAAGAGTATCTTTGACTACGTCTACGAAGACTTTGAGATCGTCGGCTACGAACACCACCCCGCCATCACAGCCCCGGTCGCGGTGTGAGTGACGCGACTCGTCCTGTCGCGGTCGCGCTTATTTGGGCGCAGTCCGCTGGCGGAATCATTGGCCACAACGGTTCGATGCCGTGGCATCTTCCCGAAGACCTGGCTCACTTCAAAGAACTCACGCTCGGCAGCCCCGTCATCATGGGGCGCAAAACGTGGGACTCTTTGCCTCCACGATTCCGCCCGCTGCCCGGTCGCCGCAACATCGTTGTCACGCGCCAAGAAGAGTGGAACGCGCCGGGAGCTGAGGTTGCTCACACCGTGGAGTCTGCCATTGCCCTAGCTGCGGCATCCGCGTCGGCAGTGGATGCCAACCTGACCGATCGTGGGCACGGCAAGCCGGTCGACACCGTGTGGGTTATCGGTGGCGCCGAGATCTTTGCGTCGGTGCTCGACAGCGCCGATCGCCTCGAGGTTACCGAGATTTGCGAGACGTTTGAGGGCGACACAGTGGCGCCCGAACTAGCTGACGAGTGGATGCTTGTCGCGAGCGATCCGAGCGATGAGTGGCACACCTCAGCTACCGCCCTTCGCTACCGATTCCTGAGTTACGAGAATCAGCGGGCTCAGCAGCGGTAGCCTAGAGGGGTGACTATTGAAAATCCCTTCGGCCAAGTCCTTGTTGCGCTTATCACGCCCTTCACCGCAGACGGTGAAGTGAGCTGGCCCGACGTAGAAAAGCACATCGATGATGTGATCAGTTCTGGCGCCGACGGCATCGTCGTCACCGGCACCACGGGAGAGACGAGCACGCTCACCGACCCCGAGAAGATCAAGCTAGTTGAGGTTGCGAAGTCCGTTTCGGCCGGCCGCGCCAAGATCATCACGGGCGGTGGCTCGAACGAGACCGCGCACGCCATTGAGCTGTACAAAGCCAGCGAGAAGGCCGGCGCCGACGGCGTCATGATCGTCACCCCGTATTACAACAAGCCGACTCAGGCTGGAGTGCTCACACACTTCCGTATGATCGCGGATGCGACCGATCTTCCGGTGATCCTGTACGACATCCCTGGTCGCACCGGCATCCCGATCACGTACGAGACGATTCTGCGTGCCGCCAAGCATCCCAACATCCTTGCCGTCAAAGACGCCAAGGGTGACTTCAGCGAGGTGAGTCGCGTGCTCAACCAGACCGACCTCATGTACTTCTCGGGCGACGACTCGAACGTGCTGCCACACCTCGCGATCGGCGCTTCGGGGCTCATCGGAGTTACGGCGAATATCGCTCCCGCTCCGTACCGTGTGATCGTGGATGCGGTTAATGCTGGCGACCTCGCCACTGCTACCGCGGCGCACCAAGCGCTTGAGCCGCTCGTCCGTGCTGCCATGACTCACGTTCCGGGAACTGTTGCCGCCAAGTACATCCTTCAGGGCCTCGGCCGCATCTCGAGTGCGCGTGTGCGTTTGCCGCTGGTGGGGCCAGAAGATGCCGAAGCCGCGATGATTGAGGATGAGTTGGCGCTGGTTGGCGAGATCAAGGGCCTTGATCTGTCGAACTTTCGTCCCGACCGCAATGCCGCTGCCGGCGGAGCGCTACCCAAAGTCGCGGGAGCGACCCGATAGTTTCCCCGCGAGGGTAGGGTCTGGTGTGCGCCAGAGCCACATTTTTAGCACGGGGGCTGACGGCCCCACCCCACTAAATGCAAGGTACTGAATGCCCGTTTCTGTTTTTGACCCGCCCGCTCTCGAGAAGGGCACGCTCCGTGTGACCCCGATTGGTGGTCTTGGCGAAATTGGTCGCAACATGACCACGTTCGAGATTGACGGCAAGATCCTCATCGTCGATTGCGGCGTATTGTTTCCCGAAGAGCATCAGCCGGGGGTCGACTTGATCCTGCCTGACTTCAGCTCTATCCGCGATCGTCTTGACGACGTTCTGGGAATTGTGCTCACGCACGGGCATGAAGACCACATCGGGGCCGTGCCCTACCTGTTGCGCCTGCGTGAAGATATTCCGCTGATCGGCTCAACACTCACTCTGGCCCTGATCGAAGCCAAGCTCAAAGAGCACCGCATCAAGCCCTACACCCTCAACGTTACCGAGGGTCAGAAGGAGAAGATGGGGCCGTTCGATCTCGAGTTCGTCGCGGTCAACCATTCCATTCCGGATGCTCTTGCTGTCGCCATCACGACCGTTGCCGGCACTGTGTTACACACTGGCGACTTCAAGATGGATCAGTTGCCGCTCGACAACCGCATTACTGACCTGCGTGCTTTTGCCCGCCTCGGTGAAGCCGGTATCGACCTGTTCCTTTCGGACTCGACGAACGCCGATGTTCCCGGCTTCACGCCGAACGAACGCGACATCGGCCCGGTTCTCGAAGCTGTTATAGCGAAGGCTCCGCGCCGAGTGATCGTCGCCAGCTTCTCCAGCCACGTGCACCGGGTACAGCAAGTGTTGGACGCCGCGATCGCGAACAACCGCAAAGTTGTTCTCATGGGGCGCTCCATGGTGCGCAACATGGGTATCGCTGCCGATCTCGGGTTCCTCAAGGTTCCCGACGGAGTGCTGTTGGACGCCAAGAAGGCCGTCAACTACCCCGACAATCAGCTCGTGTACATGTCCACGGGAAGCCAGGGCGAGCCAATGGCTGTGCTCGCGCGTATGGCCAACATGGAGCACCAGATTGAGGTGGGCGAGGGCGATACTGTCATCCTCGCCTCCAGCCTCATCCCGGGTAACGAGAACGCGGTATACCGCGTCATCAATGGCCTCACCAAGCTGGGTGCCAACGTCGTTCACAAAGCCAACGCCAAAGTTCATGTCTCGGGCCACGCTGCAGCCGGGGAGTTGCTCTACTGCTACAACATCCTTCGTCCCAAGAACGTGCTGCCGGTTCACGGTGAGTACCGTCACTTGGTCGCTAACGCGAACCTCGCGATTCAGTCCGGCGTGCCGGCTGAAAACACGATCATCGCCGAAGACGGCACCGTCATCGACCTCAAGGACGGCCACGCTGCCGTCGTAGGTCAGCTCGATGTCGGCCTCGTCTACGTTGACGGTTCAAGCGTCGGCGAGATCACGGATGCTGACCTCAAGGATCGCCGCATCCTCGCCGAAGAGGGCTTCATCTCCATCTTCGTTGCCGTGGATGCGCAGACCGGCAAGGTCATCGTTGGCCCCGAGATTCAGTCGCGTGGCTTCGCGGAAGACGAGAACGTCTTCGATGCCGTACTCCCGCAGGTGGTCAAGGCTTTGACGGATGCCGCCGAAAATGGAACGCGCGACACTCACGCGTTCGCTCAAGTTGTTCGTCGCACCGTCGGCCGCTGGGTTAACACGCAGCACCGTCGTCGACCGATGATCGTCCCGGTCGTTATCGAGGCGTAACGAAGTACTAATGGCGCGGAGGCTTCGGTCTCCGCGCCATTGTTGTGCGCCCAAATAGTGCACGGAATAGTGGACCCAGCATGGTCATCGTCGCGCTCAGAGCTGCTCATTGAGTGTCGCTGCGGTGCTCTGACAGAGGCCACAGGTAGCTTGGAATCATGGCTACGCGTACAACGTCGAACTCGCGCTCGGGTGCGTCGAAACCGCGCGCCAAGAACACAACAAACAAGACTCAAGCAACCAAGAGGCTCCCGCGGAGCAAGCAAGCGCCGGTCGAGCCCGAAGGGCCTTTGACCAAGCTGTGGCTCGCTCTTGCGCACATGGTGGGAGGCGCTTTCCGCGTCTTCGGCCGTGAAGAACTCACCAAAGATGAGCGCCGTGACGGGGTTCCGTTCTTGTTCTTCTTGCTGGCTATTGTCGGGGCCGTCGTGGAATGGTTTAATCCGACAGACTCCGTTGCGATCGCGCTCGATGCCTACACGTTCGGTGGGCTCGTTGGCCGCGTGGCCTTCGCGCTCCCTGTCATCCTGTTGCTGCTCGCGGTTTGGATGTTCCGGCATCCGTCGAGCGTGCATGACAACGGCCGCATCGGCATCGGCCTCAGCATTCTTATCGTCACGGTTGCGGCGCTGTGCCACGTGTACACCGGTCAGCCACACCCCTCAGAGGGCGCAGAGATCATTGCTCGTGCCGGGGGAGTCTTTGGTTGGCTTCTCGCAAACCCCTTGCTCTGGCTCGGGGGAGAGTGGCTCGCGGTGCCCATCATCGTGTTCCTTCTGGTGCTCTCGCTCTTCATCATTACTAAGACGCCACCGAACCGTCTGGGGTCGCGACTTCGTGAGCTTTACGCTTACCTCTTTGGCGCTCAGCTGCAGACAGACGAGGAGCGCGCTGCGGCCAAGCTGCAGGCTAACTCAAGCAAAAATGATTCGGTTCAATTCGGTTCTCTAACCGACATCGGGCTGGGCGACAACGACACTAGTTCGTTACCCTGGTGGCGTCGCAATAAGTCGCATCCGGTCGAAGATAAGGCATTCGATAGCCCGGTTATTGGGCGCGACAATTCCACCGAGGTCGTTGACTCCGCGCCGAAAGCGCTCCCCACTCCGCCTCCCGCTGCGAAAGATCTCACGAAGAAAGAAGAAGATTTCGGGGTCGAGCTTCTCGAAGATCTCCTCAAGGCCGAAGACGCCGTCAAAAAGTACTCAACAGGAGAAGTGGATGCGCCCGCCACCGGCGTTCGTGACGACGGCCCTGGCATCCTCCCCGGTTTCACCACCAAGGCAAGTGAAAAGGGGCAGGCCGGCGAGTTCGATGGCCCGCATGAAACCACTCCGCAACAATCGGCCGTGACGTACCGACTGCCGCAAGCATCCATGCTTTCGGCCGGCACGCCGCCAAAGTCGCGCTCGGCTGCCAATGATGAAGTCGTCGCCGCCATTACCGAGGTGCTCAAGCAGTTCGGCGTGGATGCCACCGTGACTGGCTTCAGTCGCGGCCCCTCGGTCACTCGCTACGAACTGGAGCTCGGTCCGGGGGTCAAGGTCGAGCGCGTCACGGCCCTCGCCCGCAACATCAGCTACGCAGTGGCGAGCAACGAGGTCAACATCTTGTCTCCGATCCCCGGTAAGAGCGCCATCGGTGTGGAGATCCCCAATAAGGATCGCGAGATTGTGTCGCTCGGGGACGTCCTGCGCTCTAGCGCGAGCACCAAGAGCGAACATCCGTTAACGATCGGTCTGGGTAAAGACGTTGAGGGCGGCTTTGTCGTGGCGAATCTAGCCAAGATGCCTCACTTGCTTGTGGCCGGTTCGACCGGATCTGGTAAGTCGAGTTTCGTCAACTCCATGATCACCTCGGTGCTGATGCGCGCCAAGCCCGCCGAAGTGCGCATGGTGCTTATCGACCCGAAGCGCGTTGAGCTCTCGATCTATGCCGGGGTCCCTCACCTCATCACGCCCATCATTACGAACCCGAAGAAGGCTGCCGAAGCCCTCGCGTGGGTCGTGAAGGAGATGGATATGCGGTACGACGACCTCGCAAGCTTCGGCTACCGCCACATTGACGACTTCAACCGGGCCGTCATCGCTGATGAGATCAAGCTTCCTGAGGGCAGCCAACGCAAGCTCAAGCCATACCCGTACCTCCTCATCGTGGTCGACGAGCTCGCCGACCTCATGATGGTGGCGCCGCGCGACGTTGAAGACTCGATCGTGCGCATCACCCAGCTGGCGCGTGCGTCAGGGATTCACCTCGTGCTGGCAACCCAGCGACCCAGCGTGGATGTCGTAACCGGTCTGATCAAGGCCAACGTGCCGTCGCGCCTTGCCTTTGCGGTGTCGAGTATGACCGACTCTCGCGTGATTCTCGATCAGCCGGGTGCCGACAAGCTCATCGGCCAAGGTGACGCGCTGTTCCTGCCCATGGGCGCATCCAAGGCCATTCGTGTTCAAGGTGCATGGGTGCCTGAGAGTGAAGTTGCTGAGATCGTGCAGCACGTGATCGCTCAAGCTCAGCCTGAGTACCGCAACGATGTCACCGCCGTCGCGGAAAAGAAGCAGATTGATGCTGACATTGGCGATGACCTTGATGTCCTTCTCGCCGCGACTGAACTCATCGTGAGCACGCAGTTCGGATCTACGTCGATGCTGCAGCGTAAACTCCGGGTCGGCTTCGCTAAGGCCGGCCGTCTGATGGACCTGCTGGAGTCTCGCGAGATCGTTGGCCCCTCCGAAGGGTCGAAGGCCCGCGACGTTCTCGTGACACCCGAACAACTACCGGCGGTGCTTGCTCGATTGCGGGGGGAAGACGAGCCTGGTCCGGTTGACGCGGTTGAAGAGTCTCTCAGCGGATACGATGAAGTAGAAAGCTCCTCAGATGAGGACGCTTGGAATTTGACCGATCGGGAGTGATCGCGTGGGTGAACAACCTGTTTCGGAGTCCACTCCACCCGTAGATTCTGGCTTCTCGATGCGTGGACGAGTGCTCCGTCGCGGCGACACGCCAGCATCTAACGGCAATATCGCCAACATCATCACGGTGGTACGCATCTTCATGGCGCCGGTCTTTATCTGGCTGCTCTTGCTTGATGGTGGTGAGATGGGGCCGATTCGCTACATCGCGGCGGCGTTCTTCATTATTGCGATTGTCACGGATGCGGTCGACGGTCATTTGGCTCGAGGCCGGAATCTGATTACCAATGTCGGCATCATCCTCGATCCGATTGCCGACAAGGTTCTCACCGGCGGGGCCCTTGTGGCGCTCTCCATTCTGGGTGAGTTGCCATGGTGGATCACTATTCTGATTCTCGTGCGCGAGTTTGGCATCACGATTTATCGCTTCGCCGTCCTCTCTAAGGTCGTCGTTCCCGCGTCGCGCGGTGGCAAGCTCAAAACGGTTCTTCAAGCTGTCGCGATCGCGCTGTTCCTCGTTCCCTTGTTTACCGTGCTCGGCTCGTGGGTTCTGTGGCTCAACTGGTCGGTCATGGCCATCGCTGTCGTACTCACGGTCTACACCGGCATCGAGTACTTGTGGCTCGCCTGGCGCCACACGCGTGCATCCAAGCCAGTAACTACAACCCCAGGAGTGTGACCCTTCTCTCGTGACTACTGAAGAACTCGCCACAAAGATCGTGGCGATTCTCACCGAACAACGTCTCACGCTTGCGCTGGCAGAATCCCTTACGGGTGGCATGTTGTGCGCTTCTCTCGTCGCCGTTCCCGGTGCTTCGGCCGTGCTCAACGGATCCGTTGTGGCGTACAACACGGCCATCAAGCATCAGGTTCTCGGGGTCGACGCGAGTCTCCTAGCCATCCACGGCACGGTGTATCCGGATGTCGCAGCCCACATGGCGATGGGAGCACGCGAGATCCTCGGCGTGGGCGACCAACAGGCATACTTCGGACTGGCGACAACAGGTGTTGCTGGGCCAGGTCCGCACGAGGGCAAGGAGCCGGGAACCGTGTTTATTGGTTTCGCGGCTACAGGCTTCGTCGAGACGCGTGACTTCCACTTCACGGGGGATAGGCACGAGATTCGCGAGCAGGCGGTTACGGCAGCGCTGCAGTGCCTCTACGACTACCTCACGTCAGAGGACTAACGCGGGCGCATTTCCGGAGGGGCTTCGGGATACCGCCTGGCGAAGCAGTGTCGCGACCGCCCCAAAAGAGGTGACAGATTCGCCCTAGTGGCGGGAATATCCTACGTTTCGGTGCGGTTACAGTAAGCGAACTCACAAGGCTTCTCCAGAGTGGAGCAGCTAGAGTTCTCAACATACAAGTGGCTGTAGTCTTAACTATCCAGAGTTATCTGGTCGCACGATTCAGCCAGAAAGGGAGTGTCCAATGGTTCTAGTTCGTCAAGAAATCGGTGACGTTCTCCGTGACTTCCGCTTGCAAAAGGGACGCACCCTTCGACAGGTCGCAAGCAAGGCGAGCGTCGCGCTCGGCTACCTCAGCGAGGTAGAGCGTGGTCAGAAAGAGGCCAGTTCTGAGATTCTCGCGTCGGTTGCCGAAGCTCTCGATACACCTATCTCGGTGATCATGCGCGAAGTCGGAGACCGACTCGCTGTCATCGAAGGCGCCACCACAATTCCCGATACTCTGCCCGACGAGCTCGTCGCAGAGTTCGATTCCAACTTGGTTACGCGCTAGCCCAGTACGTCGAATGCCCCGTTCCGGTGTGGAGCGGGGCATTCGTGCTGTGTGCGGAGTTGTGCGCGTTTAGGCTGGTGGAATGCGACGGAGTGAGTTTTGGTTAGCGGTTTCCGATGAGTTCGGCGAGGCCTACGGTCGCGTGCTCGTTAATGACCAAGTGTTGGGTGCTGTTGGCGGTATCACCGCGTCGCAAGCGCTAGCCCGAGGAATCCCGACTAAGCAAGTCTGGTCGGCCTTGTGTGATGCGATGGATGTCCCCGCCGATCGCCGTTATGGCGTAGGTCAGCGCGAACCGAAGAAGTAGTTTCTTTCGGCCCGCGTGGCGCGTTCGAACATCTGTTCGATATTGTTAGTCTTCTCCCTAACATCCATTCGAATATTGCTTTATGGATGCGTTGCGCCCGTCGTAGTCCTGAAATGTCAGAGCCTGCACGTAGCGTGGCATGAGCAACACAGCCTTTGTCGGGAGGTTGCGGACCTTGCAGCATCGGTCCACATCAATCGCGACAGCCTATGGGCAGCAACCTACGACCACTGGAGAAAAGTAATGCCATCAGCAGCAGACCGCGAGAAGTCTCTCGAGACCGCTCTCGCTCAGATTGACCGTCAATTCGGCAAGGGCTCAGTCATGCGCCTCGGTAGCGATGAACGCGCTCCGGTCGAGGTAATCCCTACTGGCTCGATCGCGCTCGACGTCGCACTCGGTACGGGCGGTCTTCCGCGTGGTCGAATTGTGGAGATTTACGGTCCTGAGTCGTCCGGTAAGACCACGCTCACGCTCCACGCCATTGCTAATGCACAACGCAACGGAGGCATTGCGGCCTTCATCGACGCTGAGCACGCACTCGACCCGGAGTACGCCGCCAAGCTGGGTGTCGATATCGACGCACTTCTCGTCTCGCAGCCCGACACCGGAGAGCAGGCGCTTGAGATCGCCGACATGCTTGTGCGAAGCGGTTCGATTGATCTTATTGTCATCGACTCTGTCGCTGCACTGGTTCCTCGTGCTGAGATCGAGGGTGAAATGGGCGACTCCCACGTCGGCCTTCAAGCTCGCCTTATGTCGCAGGCGCTGCGCAAGCTCACGGGTGGGCTTAGCCAGACCAACACGACCATGATCTTCATCAACCAGCTGCGCGAAAAGATCGGTGTCTTCTTCGGCAGCCCCGAGACAACCGCCGGCGGTAAGGCGCTCAAGTTCTATGCATCCGTTCGCCTCGACATTCGTCGCATCGAAACGCTCAAGGATGGCACGGATGCAGTGGGTAACCGCACGCGTGTCAAGGTCGTTAAAAACAAGATGGCTCCGCCCTTCAAGCAGGCAGAGTTCGACATTCTTTATGGTGTTGGAATTTCTCGCGAAGGTAGCCTTATCGACTTCGGCGTCGACCATGGGATCGTTCGTAAGTCAGGTGCGTGGTACACCTACGATGGAGATCAGCTCGGGCAGGGTAAAGAGAAGTCTCGTGCATTTCTCCTGCAGAACCCCGAGATCGCCCTGGAGATCGAGCAAAAAATCATGCGCAAGCTCGGAATCGGCGCCGAGGCTAAGGCAGCCAATGCATTAGAGGCGAAGGCTGTCGCAGAAGAGGCTGCCGCCGCTGAGAAGGCGGCACAGACGTCGCCCCAGACTGATGGACCCACGTTGCCCGTCGCCAACAAAACCTCTACGGTGCCGCTCAAGAAAGCATCCGGACAGTAAAGAACGCTATGGCAATCTCCGACGGCGACCACATCGCACCTGTCATCAACCTGTTTGGTGACTGCACAACGGCGCGTACCGACCCTACTGTGGCGGGGTCGTCGTCGGAGAGTGTCTCCCAACTCGATGCCGAGCCTTACGAGGAAGAGAACGAGCAGGGTTGGGCTGACGAGGCCCCCAACGAACCGGCGCCCTACGACGCGCCCGACTTAGCGGTCGGCGTTACGGTGCCCCACGCGGCGGGGGAGTCGGAAACGACCCTCGCGCCCGTTGTGTCGATCAGTCCCAAGGCCGCGGTGCCGATGATGAGCGATCGTGACGCTGTGCGCCTTCAGACACACAGCGAACACGATCCCGCGCCATTAGAACGGGGCGAGAAAGTCGCGGCGAAAGGGACTGAGCAATCCAACGTGCAGGGCGAAGCGGCAACGAGGGCAGCGCGGCGGGAAGCACGCGATGGGTTCTCGGAGATCAGTCGAGTGAGCATGCGTGCGCTGGCTCGTCGCGGTATGTCCACGCATGAGATGACTCAGTTTTTGACGACAAGAGAGTTCGAGATTGAGCAAATCGATGCTGAGATCGAACGTCTCGAAAGCTCGGCGCTTCTCGATGACGCTGCCCTCGCTGAAACGCTCACTCGAACACTGCGGGAGCGCAAAGGGCTCGGCGCTGCCGCAATTACGGCTGAACTTCGCCGTCGCAACATCGATCAAGAGCACATCGATGCTGTTGTCGACTTTGAGCGAGACGAAGAACAAGAGCGGGCAAACGAACTCGCTTTCAAGCGAGCCCCGCAGTTGCGCTCGCTCGACACCGTTACGGCCAAACGCCGCTTGAGTGGTTTCCTCATGCGCAAAGGTTATTCGGGCTCCGTGGTCTCAACAGCGGTTAATGCGGCCCTCGCTGCCGGTGGCGAATCTTCCAACGGCCCCAGATTTCGATAGCACCCGTCAAGACCTGCGCCGCTTGAGGCTTAAGGTGGAACACATGATCGACGAAAAACTGGCGAGCCCGCGCAGCTATGAAGTGCGCACCTACGGATGCCAGATGAATGTGCACGACTCCGAACGTCTCAGCGGTTCCCTTGAAGCCGCCGGCTATATCCGCGCCACCGAGGGCCAAGCTGACGTTGTCGTCATCAATACCTGTGCCGTTCGCGAGAACGCCGACAACAAGCTCTACGGCAACCTCGGCATGCTTGCGAGCGTCAAAAAAGAACACGACGGCATGCAAATTGCCGTCGGCGGTTGCCTTGCGCAAAAGGATCAGGGCGTCATCCTCGAAAAGGCCCCGTGGGTCGACGTGGTGTTCGGCACCCACAACATGGGCTCGCTTCCCGCGCTGCTCGAGCGCGCCCGGCACAACGAAGAAGCTCAGCTAGAGATTCTCGAGTCCCTCGACATCTTTCCCTCGACGCTTCCCACCCGTCGAGAATCGACCCACAGCGCGTGGGTCTCGATCTCGGTCGGCTGCAACAACACGTGCACGTTCTGCATCGTTCCCACGCTGCGCGGCAAGGAGAAGGACCGCCGCCCCGGCGAAATTCTCGCTGAAGTGCAAGCAGTCGTCGATGACGGTGCCACCGAAGTAACTCTCCTCGGGCAAAACGTGAATTCCTACGGCGTTGAGTTCGGTGACCGTCAAGCATTCAGCAAACTTCTTCGCGCCACCGGGTCGATCGAAGGTCTCGAGCGCGTGCGGTTTACAAGCCCGCATCCGGCTGCGTTCACCGACGACGTGATTGACGCGATGGCCGAAACTCCCAATGTCATGCCGCAACTGCACATGCCGCTTCAGTCCGGCTCCGACCGCATCCTCAAGGCCATGCGTCGCAGCTACCGCTCGACCAAGTTCTTGGGCATCCTCGAACGCGTTCGTGCGCAAATGCCGGATGCCGCCATTACGACCGACATCATCGTGGGTTTCCCGGGCGAGACCGAGGAAGACTTCCAAGAGACACTTCGCGTCGTCGAAGAGTCTCGCTTCGCGTCGGCCTTCACCTTCCAGTACTCGATTCGCCCGGGAACCCCCGCGGCCACCATGGATGATCAGATTCCCAAAGAGGTCGTGCAAGAGCGTTACGAGCGCCTCGCCGCTCTGCAAGATCGCATCTCGCGTGAAGAAAACGACAAGCAAATCGGCCGCACACTGCAGGTGATGGTCACGGCGAGTGAGGGTCGCAAACAGGCCGAGACCGCACGACTGTCGGGCCGGGCCGAAGATTCCCGCCTCGTGCACTTCAACGTTCCCGAGGGCAGCGCAACTCCACGTCCCGGTGATGTTGTCACGTTGACGGTGACCGAGGCTGCAGCGTTCCACCTCGTGGCGGATACCCCTGCGGGGGGCCAGCTCGACATCCGCCGCACCCGCGCGGGCGATGCGTGGGATCGGGCCCAAGCCGCATCGTGTGGAGTGCCGTCAACTGGCTCTGCCGGCGACGCTGCCCCCAAAGTCTCGTTGGGGCTGCCGACGCTCCGCGTCGCTACGACGCCCATCTACGACCCCAGCGACTCGCTGCGCTAACCCTGAGATGGCTATCGCCAGCACGCCACCCCTCGTTGTTGTCGTCGGGGCAACCGGCACCGGCAAGTCCGAGCTCTCTCTCGACATCGCTGAGGGCCTAGCGCGCCAGGGCACTGCGAGCGAGATCATCAACGCCGACGCGATGCAGTTGTACCGCGGCATGGATATCGGTACCGCCAAGCTTCCTGTTGACGAGCGCCGAGGCATCCCGCACCACATGCTTGACGTTCTCGATCCCACCGATGACGCCAGTGTGGCGCAGTATCAACAGGATGCTCGGCAACTGATTGCGCATATTCAGGGTGTAGGGCGCGTGCCCATCATGGTCGGGGGATCAGGGCTCTACGTGTCGAGCGTCATCCACGACTTTCAGTTTCCCGCCCGCGACCCGGAGGTGCGGGCACGGCTAGAAGCTGAGCTTGAACGCGATGGCGTCGGCCTCCTTTTTCAGAGGCTCCACGCGGTGGATCCGGCGGCTGCACCATCGATTGGCGCCAGCAACGGGCGCCGCATCGTGCGCGCGCTTGAAGTGATCGAGATCACGGGGGAGCCCTTCGGTGCGGGCCTGCCCGAAGAGACCACGCTCTGGACGCCAGCGCACATCGTCGGCCTCACCGCTCCGCGAGACGAGCTCGTACCGCGTCTTAACCGTCGGGTGCAGCACATGTGGGATACCGGGCTTCTTGATGAGGTGCGCGGTCTTCGCGGCCGGGGGCTTGGCGTTACGGCCGCGCGCGCGATCGGCTATGCGCAAGCGATCGAGCAGCTCGATGGCACGCTCAGCGAAGCCGAAGCTATCGAGCAAACCGCGGCCCTCACGCGCCGCTATGCCCGCCGCCAGGTGGGGTGGTTCAAACGGTACGAACAGTGCCACTGGCTGGCCTACGACGATCCCGACCGCGTGCAACGTGCTCTGGCGGTCGTGATGGGAGAGAATGGATCGCATGGCGACGCTTAACTTCACCAAAGGTCAGGGAACTGGCAACGACTTCGTTCTCTTCACTGACCCTGATGGCGAGATCAATCTCACTCCCCAGCAGGTCGCCGCAATCTGCGACCGTCGTTTCGGAGTGGGCGCCGACGGCGTCATCCGTGCCGTGCGATCTCGCAGTCTCGATGCCGGCGCTGCGGCGCTAGGAGAAGACGCCGATGCCGAGTGGTTCATGGATTACCACAACGCCGACGGCAGCATCTCGGAAATGTGCGGCAACGGCATCCGTGTGTACGCCGAATACCTCGCCTCGGAAGGGCTCGTCGATTTCGAGCCGGGAGACACTTTGCCGATCGGTACCCGCAGCGGTGTGCGTGACGTTCAGCGCAATATGGCTGGCTACCAGGTCGACATGGGCCGTTGGATGCTCGACGGTGGCGAGCCGCTCGTGCGTGCGAAGGAACTCGAAGTGGCCCGACCGGGCCTCGGTATCAACGTCGGCAACCCCCATGTGGTTGTGGCGTTGGCCGAAGAGGCCGAACTCGATCGCGTAGACCTCAACTACATTCCCGTCATCGACCCGCTGCCCGAACACGGGGCCAACGTTGAATTCGTTGTGCCTGCCGAGCCGCTCGTGAAAGACGGCGTTGGTTCAATCCGGATGCGGGTGCACGAGCGCGGCAGTGGCGAAACGTTGTCGTGTGGCACGGGTGCAGTCGCGGCGGCGCTTGCTATTCGTCACTATGCCGGACGCAGCGCGCCCCACCAGTGGCGCGTCACGGTACCCGGTGGCACTGTCGTCGTGCGCATGTTTCCGACCGAGGATGGCGAGCACGTCTCGTTGAGCGGGCCAGCCGAGCTCGTGTTCTCAGGCACGCTAGAACTCGCTTAGCGAGCCCCCTGCGGCCCCAGAGCCGACTTGCAGCCTGCGCCAGCTACTCGCTAGTGGCGTGGTGGCGTGCCCGCAACACTCGGTAGCCCTTGTTGGTGGCGGCGCGCGTGAAGCTGAAGTTGTCGGGGAAGGTTGCTTCCATCCACCGCTGGAGGGAATCTGATCCCAGATTCTTTTGCACGACGAGCCACGCGTCGGCATCGAGCTCAAGGCGGGGCAGCCAGGTCTGCAGAATGTTGTGGAGTTCGTTCTTGCCCACGCGAATGGGCGGGTTCGACCAAATAGACATAAATGTTATGTCTTCGGGAACATCTGCGGGCAGAACCGCGTTAATATTGGGTATGGACAATTTTTCGGCGTTAGCCCGCACAAGATCCAGTGCGCGCTCGTTGACGTCCACCGCCCACACCGTTGCATGAGGTGACTCGAGGGCAAGGGTGAGCGCCATAGGTCCCCAGCCGCAACCGAGGTCAAGCAGGTTTCCTCCCGGGGGAGGCGCCGGCACGTTCGACAGCAGAACTTTCGTTCCGGCATCGATGCGTTCGGGGCTAAAGATCCCATTTGACGTGACAAGTTCGCGTTCAACACCGGCAATGGTCGCGTGAATCGTCCGCAACTTGAGATCACTCTCGGGTGATGACGAGAAGTAATGCTCGTTGGCCATGCACAGAACTTACCGAAAACTAGACAAGTAGGGTTAACCCAAATGACGCGAAACACGACAGAAACCAGTATCGAGGCCACTAACGGCGACGACGCCGAGCGTTCCGTCGACCGTGTTCTAGCGAGCGAAGGCTCCGATCATGCCGCGGTGAAGCGGTTCGGGGCGGCGGGGCTCGGCAATTCAGGCGCGCAAGCGTTGCAGTCGGATGCTCACTACGAAGCGGATCGCGACGGCGACCAGTTCGATCGCGACGATCGACATGCGCTCAAACGTGTCGTGGGTCTCTCGACCGAGCTCGATGACGTCACCGAGGTTGAATACCGCCAGCTGCGCATCGAGAACGTTGTTCTCATTGGTATCTACGGGCAGGGCAACCTGCGCGACGCCGAGAACTCCATTCGCGAACTCTCGGCTCTTGCTGAGACCGCGGGTGCTGTGGTGCTCGACGGCCTCCTGCAGCGCCGCAGTCACCCCGACCCGAGTACGTATCTGGGGAAGGGTAAAGCTCGCGAGCTGAAGGATGTCGTGGCCGCAACCGGTGCCGATACCGTCATTGCCGATACCGAGCTCGCACCGAGCCAGCGACGTGCGCTGGAAGACGTTGTCGGCGTCAAGGTCATCGACCGCACGGCCGTCATCCTCGACATTTTCAGCCAGCACGCCACAAGTCGTGAGGGCAAGGCGCAAGTTGAGCTTGCTCAGCTCGAGTACCTGTTGCCCCGACTGCGTGGTTGGGGTGAATCGATGTCTCGCCAGGCCGGTGGTCAGGTCGGTGGCGCCGGCGCCGGTATGGGTAGCCGCGGACCGGGTGAGACGAAGATCGAACTTGATCGTCGTCACATCCACACTCGCATGGCTCGCCTGCGTAAGCAGATCAAGAGTTTCGCACCGGCTCGCGAAGCGAAGCGGGCTAACCGCGACCGGTTCGAAGTACCGAGTGTCGCCATCGCGGGCTATACGAACGCCGGTAAGTCGAGTTTGCTCAACCGCATGACTAAGGCCGGCGTGCTCGTCGAGAACGCTCTGTTCGCGACGCTTGATGCCACTGTTCGCAAGTCGACGACGGCAGACGGGCGCCTGTTCACTCTGAGCGACACCGTCGGATTCGTTCGAAACCTGCCTCACCAGCTCGTGGAGGCGTTTCGTTCGACGCTAGAGGAGGTGGGGCAGGCCGACGTCATCGTGCACGTTGTTGACGCTTCGCATCCCGACCCGGGAGCGCAACTCGCTACCGTTCGCGACGTGATCGGCGAGTTGGGTGCCCGCGGCATCCCAGAGATCGTCGTCTTCAACAAGAGTGATCTTGCGGATGACGACCAGCGTTTGGTAATCCGAGGCCTTGAACCGACGGGCATCTTTGTGTCGGCGCGCTCTGGCGAGGGCATTGATGAACTCAACGCCCGCATCGCGGAGCTGCTGCCCAAGCCCGAGGTCGAAGTCACCCTGCTCGTGCCCTACGACCGTGGTGAGGTGATCTCGCGCTTGCATGTGCAGGGCCGCGTCATGTCAACGGACTATCGCGAAGAGGGCACGCTTGTGACGGCGCTTGTGCACCCTGCGCGTGTGCCGGAGATCGAAGAGTTCGTCACCGCTCAGGTGAAGTAGCTTGCCGCGGCGTAGCCCCGACTAAACGGGGCTACGCCGACTCGGTTTGCGATTAGAGCGCGCGCAGTACCGTAACGACTTTGCCGAGCACTTGCGCGTAGTCGCCCAGGATCGGCTCGAAGTTGGAGTTGCGGGGGAGTAGCCACGTGTGGCCGTCCCGCTGACGGAAGACCTTGACGGTGGCTTCGTCATCGAGCATTGCTGCCACGATGTCGCCATTTTCCGCAGTTTGTTGCTGGCGAACCACTACCCAGTCGCCGTCGCAAATCGCTGCGTCGATCATGGAATCTCCGACGACCTTGAGCATGAAGAGCTCGCCCTTTCCTACAAGTTGGCGGGGGAGGGGGAATACTTCTTCGACGTGCTGTTCGGCGGTGATGGGGATACCGGCAGCGATTCGTCCGACGAGAGGAACCATCGCTGCATCGCCCATAGATGGGCTGATGGTGCTGGATTCATCGACCGCGCTCGGAACGTCAATGAGTACTTCGATCGCACGTGGG
This sequence comes from Salinibacterium sp. 10G20-15, assembly GCF_057365065.1. NCBI lineage: Bacteria > Bacillati > Actinomycetota > Actinomycetes > Micrococcales > Microbacteriaceae > Salinibacterium > Salinibacterium sp. 10G20-15. The sequence continues at coordinate 34,534 of NZ_CP195118.1, read as the reverse complement.
CGATTGGGGTCTCGGCGCACGTAGCCACTCAGCTCAAGCTGATTGAGCTGGTGCGTCACGCTCGACAGCGAAGAGAGTCCGACGGCGTCGCCAATCTCACGCATGCTCGGCGGGTAGCCCTGAGTAGCTACAGAACGCTGGATCATTTCGAGGATCGCCTGCTGTTTGGCGCTCAGGTTGGTTCGCCGCCGCGTTCCCTGCTCAGAAGCGTCATCGGGGCGGGCTGTTGAGTCAGTCACGAGTCCTCTATTTCTGCCAGTGACGATTCCAATGTCAGTGGCTCATTCGAAACTGTATCCGCAGGAGAGGCCAAAACCAAACATTTGTTCGAGTGTCTGAAACAAATGTCAGTGGCTTCTTCGAATATGTACTTGATATTCGAACTATTCGAATGTATGTTCGGAACACAGCTTCGCACCCGGCTCTCCCGGCCGAGAGTCGGGTGCGATAACCCCTAGAGGAGTGAATGATGTCCACTGCAGTGATTGCACCTAACGCGGCTGTCCGTGCTCGGCAGTCCGCACCACGTCTTCGCCTCACCACGCGTGGCCGTGTCGTCTTCACGACGCTCGCGGCCGCGCCGTTGGTTATCGCCGCGCTCGTGTTCTCGCTTAACAGCGGTGGAGCAGTCGCAACGCTCGACGCCGATGAGAACGCTTTCGTCTATGTGGATGTTGCGGCGGGCCAGTCTCTCTGGAACATCGCTGAGCAGCACGCTCCTGGCCAAGACCCGCGTGAGGTAGTCGCTCAGCTCGTGCAGCTCAACCAGCTTCCGTCAGCAGATATCTTCGCTGGCCAAGAGCTCGCGATTCCCGCAAGCTTCTCGCGCTAAAGCAAGCCACGCTGAGCTTCCACCGCGCGGTCCTAGGCAAGCGTCATGAGGCGCAGAGTCCAGCCGCGTTCCTCTAGCATTGATGAGTGACTTCGCTTTCTGATCTCCCCATTCGTGATGACCTTCGCGGTCTCACTCCCTACGGTGCGCCGACTGACCCCGTACGCATTCAACTCAATGTCAACGAGAACACGCATCCGATTCCGGAAGCAGTCGCTACCGACATCGTGATGGCCCTCGCAGGCGCGGTCATGAATGCCAATCGGTACCCGGACCGCGAGTTCACCGAGCTTCGCGAGTCACTCGCGGCCTACTTGGGGCACGGTCTGACGGCCGACCACATCTGGGCCGCCAATGGTTCGAACGAAGTTCTCCAGCAGACGCTGCAAGCGTTTGGAGGCCCCGGGCGTCGTGTCCTCGGTTTCCCTCCCACGTACTCGATGCACTCGATCATCGCTTCTGGCACAGGAACTGAGTGGGTAACCGCACCTCGGGATCCTGCTTATGACATCACTCCCGAGAGTGTGGTGGCGGCGATCGCCGAGCACACCCCAGACGTCGTGTTCCTGTGCTCACCTAATAACCCGACCGGCACTCCCGTGAGTAACGACACCATCGCCGCCGCGTACGACGCGACTGACGGAATCGTTCTCGTCGATGAGGCCTACGCCGAGTTCTCCGACCGCGAATCAGCTCTGGCATTGCTCGACGGTCGCCCTCGCCTCATCGTTTCTCGCACCATGAGCAAGGCATTCGCTTTCGCGGGAGCCCGCGTGGGCTACCTCGCGGCTGATCCCGCCATCGCTGATGCGCTTCGACTCGTTCGCTTGCCCTATCACTTGTCCGCGCTCACTCAAGCGGCGGCTGTTGCGGCGCTTGCCCACGCACCGGAAATGCTTGCGATGGTCGACGAGATCAAGACTCAGCGTGACCGAATGAGCGCCGGGCTGTCGGCTCTGGGCTTCACGCCAGTGCCCAGCGAGGCAAACTTCGTGCTGTTCGGGGGAGTGGACGACCCGCAGGCGCTGTTCCACAAGCTCCTCATTCAAGACATTTTGATCCGCGACGTGGGCATCCCGCACCACTTGCGGGTCACCGCCGGTACGGCGGAAGAGACGACGGCGTTCTTGGATGCGATGGCAGACCTTCAAGCGCTCGGTAGGGTTGAGTAATGACTTCAGATCGCACCGCGACGATTAAGCGCGAAACTAGCGAGTCGAGCATCGAACTTTCGATCAACCTCGACGGCACCGGCACCTCATCCATTGAGACCTCGGTTCCTTTCTACGACCACATGCTGACGGCATTCTCTAAGCACTCGCTCATCGACCTCACGGTCAAAGCGAGCGGTGACACCCACATCGACGTGCACCACACGGTGGAAGACATCGGTATTGCTCTGGGACTCGCCATCAAGCAGGCTCTGGGAACCAAGGCGGGTATCTCGCGCTACGGTGATGCTCTCGTACCTCTCGATGAAGCTCTCGTGCGGGCGGTTGTTGATGTCTCTGGGCGTCCCTACCTCGTGCACACGGGGGAGCCTGCGGGCTTCGAAATGCACCTCATCGGTGGGCACTTCACGGGCTCGATGGTGCGTCACGTCTTCGAGGCAATCAGTTACAACGCGGGAATCACGGTGCACGTGACGGTATTGGGTGGCCGCGACCCGCACCACATCGCGGAGGCCGAGTTCAAAGCTTTCGCTCGCGCGATGCGTGCTGCGGTCGAGCCGGATGCCCGTGTCTCGGGTATCCCGTCTACGAAGGGCGCGCTCTAGAGTGGCTGCTCCTTCAGTTGTCATCCTTGACTACGGTTCCGGCAACATCCACTCGGCGGCGAAAGCTCTCGAGGCCGCGGGTGCGAACGTTCGGTTGAGCGCGGATCGGTCGGTTGCTGAGGCAGCAGACGGTCTCCTCGTGCCCGGCGTCGGTGCCTTTGCGGCCGTCATGTCGGCTCTCGAGTCGGTTCGCGGTGGCGCAATCATCGAAAAACGCCTCACCGGTAGTCGTCCGGTTATGGGTATCTGCGTCGGCATGCAAGTGCTCTTCGCCTCTGGCGACGAACACGGTATTCAGACCGACGGGCTCGACGAGTGGCCGGGTGTTGTAGAAAAGTTACCCGCGCCGGTTTTGCCGCACATGGGCTGGAATACTGTCGAGACTCCTGACGACACGACACTGTTCGATTCCATCCGCGACGAGCGTTTCTACTTCGTTCACTCGTACGCTGCACAGCAGTGGACGCTTGACGTTCAGCCCCCTTTCCCGCAGCCGAAGCTCACCTGGGCCGACCATGGCGGGCGTTTCTTGGCAGCGGTCGAAAACGGACCCTTAACTGCCACTCAATTTCACCCGGAGAAGTCGGGCGAAGCCGGAATCAAACTTCTAAGCAACTGGTTGAAGACACTCTGATTTTGCGCCTGTTCGTCGTGCACTAGTATCGGATGCTTGTGCGCGGCGTTCCGCGGTCAGGTCTTTAGAGAGCGTATCTATGAGCGAGTTCAACAAAACCCCCGGTCTTACACTGCTTCCCGCGGTGGATGTAGCAGACGGTAAGGCTGTGCGTCTCACGCAGGGCGAAGCCGGCACCGAGAAGAGCTACGGCGATCCATGCGCTGCTGCGCATGACTGGGTTGACCAGGGCGCCGAGTGGATTCACCTCGTTGACCTCGACGCGGCTTTCGGCCGGGGCAACAACCACGCGATGATCAAGAAGGTCATCAAGTCCACGCCAAAGCGCGTGAACATCGAACTCTCGGGCGGCATCCGCGATGACGAGTCGCTCGAAGCTGCTCTCGCCACCGGCGCCAAGCGCATCAACCTCGGCACGGCCGCGTTGGAGAACCCCGAGTGGGCTGCCCACGTTATCGCCGAGTACGGTGAGGCAATCGCTGTCGGTCTCGACGTCCGTGGCACGACGCTCGCTGCCCGCGGTTGGACTCAAGAGGGCGGCGACATCTGGACCGTCCTCGACCGCCTCGAGTCCGCCGGTTGCTGCCGCTACGTGGTGACTGACGTCACGAAAGACGGCACGCTGCAGGGCCCGAACATCGAACTTCTTCGCCAGGTCATGGACCGCACCCACCGTCCGGTCATCGCCTCGGGCGGAGTATCGAGCTTGGACGACCTCATCGAACTGCGCGAACTCGTTCCTCAGGGGCTCGAGGGCGCAATCGTCGGTAAGGCGCTGTACGCCAAGGCCTTCACACTCGCTGAAGCGCTCGACGTCTCCTCGCACTAATCATGGCCGCGGAATCGAACGCAGCAGACTCGGCCGGGGTGCCCTGGGCCGGGCGCTCGTTCGAGCCGAATCCTGCTCCGGATGACGATGGTCGCGCCCCAGAAGAGCTCATGGCGGCAATCACCCGCTTTCACGCCGGTGATGCTTCCGAGTCCGAAGTTGTCGATCAAGTACGCACTTCGCGCCTGCTGATCCCGCTTCTCGCGAAGGCAGGGGAGACCGGCACCACCGCCGAGGGGCTCACAGTCGATAAGACTCAAGAGCTGTCGATCGTGACCGTTACCGGGCCCGATGGCCGCGCAGTGCTGCCGGTGTTCAGCTCTGTTGACGCGATGAAGACGTGGAACCCGGATGCTCGGCCGGTGCCTGCAGCAGGCACCCGTGTCGCGCTGGCGGCCGCGAGCGAAAATACTGACCTTGTCATTATTGACCCGCTGAGTGACAGCGAGTTCATCATCCGCCGTCCCGCGGTGTGGGCGATTGCTCAGTCCGTTGACTGGACCCCGAGCTTCTTGCGTGCTGACGTGCGAGATGAGTTCGCGGCATCCGCTGCTGACGAATCGAACGTCGTTGACGTTCAGCTTCTCGCCGGCGACCCCGGAGCCCGCCTGCAGGGTCCTGAATTGGTTGTGCAGATCGCAATGCGCGAGGGGCTTGATCGCGAGACTCTCGACGCCATCATGGATCGCCTCCGCACGAGTTGGAGTGCTTCAGAGCTCATCGCAGAGTCGGTCGATTCTCTCGCAATTCAAGTCGTGCGGGCTCCCGCTGCCGACTAGCGCAGCACACGTGGCGGTAACCGAGCCCTCGTGCTCAGGGACCCAAGGACCGCTGGAGAACGTGACTAGTTGACCGGGCCGGTGTACTTCTCGCCGGGACCCTGGCCGGGCGCATCCGGGAATGTCGATGCTTCGCGGAACGCGAGCTGCACCGAACGCAGGCCGTCGCGCAGCGGGCGAGCGTGGTGGTTTCCGATTTCTGGGGCGGCAGCGGTCACAAAGCCGGCGAGGGCGTTGATCAGTTTTCGCGCTTCGTCAAGGTCCTTTTCGGCCTCGGCATTGGGGCCGTCGGAAAGTCCCAGTTTGACGGCGGCGGCACTGAGCATGTGTACGGCGACGGTGTTAATTACCTCGACCGCGGGCACTTCAGAGATGTCGCGAAGTTCGTTGTAATCCTCATTGGTGGGCTCGCTCATGATGTCCTTCGCTAATTGGGGTTCGCTCTGCTATCCTTATGCAGGCCCGGGGCTCGCCCCGGTTACGAAAGTGGAGATTCTCCCACCTGTCAACCGCATACAAGGTTACCGGGTAGTTACACCCCGCACAGTCCGCTGGCGGTGCAGTACGCATGATCTACGCGATCGTGCGAATTGTTCCGGATGCTGGCTGCGCAGCTTTAAAGGGTGATGCAGCATCGCTGCGTTTGATCCTCTTTCGTGCCATGGCATCCGCCACACTGCGCAGTGTTTACATCCGTTTCTCTGCGCATCACGAACTGTGAGGAGAACACGCATCAGCGATCCCCGTACCAACGACCGAATCCGAGTTCCTGAGGTCCGACTTGTCGGACCCGGCGGTGAACAAGTCGGTGTCGTCTCTATTGACGTCGCCCTCCGACTCGCCCAAGAGGCAGATCTAGATTTGGTCGAGGTTGCTCCCAATTCCAAGCCTCCCGTTGCCAAGATCATGGATCACGGCAAGTTCAAGTACGAAGAGGCGCAGAAGGCTAAAGAAGCTCGTCGCAATCAGGCAAACACGATCCTAAAAGAGGTTCGTTTTCGCCTGAAGATCGACAAGCACGACTACGAAACCAAGCGCAAGCGTGCCGAAGGATTCCTTTCGGGCGGCGACAAAGTCAAAGCAATGATCTTGTTCCGTGGTCGTGAGCAGTCTCGTCCCGACCAGGGCGTGCGCTTGCTTCAAAAATTCGCCGAAGATGTGTCGGAGTTCGGTTCGGTGGAATCGACCCCGACTATCGACGGTCGCAACATGGTCATGATCATTGGCCCCCACAAGACCAAGGCCGCAGCGAAAGCTGAAGCCGAGGCCCGCAAGGTAGCTAACAAAGCACCTCGTGTGGCAGAAGTTCCAGAGAAAGAGGAGAAAGATGCCTAAGCAGAAGACGCACTCAGGCACCAAGAAGCGTTTCAAGGTCACCGGCAGCGGCAAGGTCATGAAGCAGCAGGCTGGTATGCGACACAACCTCGAGGTCAAGAGCGGAAAGCGCAAGCGCTCGCTCAACCAGGACCAGGTTCTTGCATCGCAGGACGCCAAGGTCATCAAGAAGCTTCTCGGTAAGTAAGGGTTTAGGACACACAAATGGCAAGAGTAAAAAGAGCCGTAAACGCTCACAAGAAGCGTCGGGTTATTCTCGAGCGCGCAAAGGGTTACCGCGGACAGCGTTCGCGTCTGTACCGTAAGGCCAAGGAGCAGGTTACCCACTCGCTCGTCTACGCGTACCGCGACCGTCGTGCCCGCAAGGGTGAATTCCGTCGCCTGTGGATCCAGCGCATCAACGCTGCATCGCGTGCCAACGGCCTCACCTACAACCGTCTCATCCAGGGCTTGAACCTGGCTGGAGTACAGGTTGACCGTCGCATCCTCGCTGACCTCGCTGTCACCGAGCCCGCCACGTTCGCGTCGCTGGTTGCAACCGCTAAGGCTGCGCTGCCCGCTGACACGTCGGCACCCCGTTCGGCTGCATAACGAGCCGCACAACGATTCGTGCAATCGGCACGCTGTAGTGACCAATCTGGTCGCCGCAGCGTGCCGATTCTCGGTTAACTCCGGCGCGAGCTTAGGGTTGAAGTCGTGATCGATAACCCGCGTTCTCCACGCGTACGTGCAGTGGCCAAGCTCGCTAAGAAGAGCGCCCGCTCTGAGACGGGGCTCTTTCTCCTCGAAGGTCCACAGTCTGTCTCTGAGGCGCTTCAGTTTCGGCCAGATCTACTCGTTGAGCTCTACGCAACTCCAACGGCGCTCGAGCGCCACAGCGCTATTGCCCGCGCGGCGGAAGATGCGGGCATCGATGTCGAGTTCGTTTCGGAGCAGGTTCTTGAGACCATGGCCGACACCGTTACCCCTCAGGGCGTGCTCGCGGTGTGCCGTCAATTTCCCACATCGTTGAAGGACATTCTTGCGGATGCCCCCACGCTCATCGCGATCCTTGAAGAAGTTCGGGACCCCGGTAACGCGGGCACGATCATCCGTGCCGCGGATGCCGCTGGTGCCGATGCAGTCATACTGACCGGTCGCAGCGTCGATCTGTACAACCCCAAGGTTGTTCGGGCCACCACGGGATCGCTCTTTCACGTTCCAGTCGCAGTGGGGGCGGAGCTCGAAGCTGTGCTGGAACGGGTCAAGGGTGCTGGGCTGCGCGTTCTTGCTGCCGATATCAAGGGCGGCGACTTGCTGGCCGCACGCAACGAGGGCGCCTTGAATCAGCCCTCCGCGTGGTTGTTCGGCAATGAGGCTCGGGGCCTTACTGACGAGCACTACAAACTGGCTGACTGGGTCATTTCGGTACCGATTTACGGGCACGCAGAATCCATGAATTTGGCCACCGCGGCTTCAGTCTGTTTGTACGAAAGTGCATTCGCTCAGCGCAGCAACTAGCGCGTACCGCCAATCGTGATTTAGTGTCACGAGCGTGTTACGACTAGGCGCGTTGATTGACCCCCGTTATCGGCGTGTGTTTATCTTGGAGAATGGCAGCGCAGAGCGGTGAACCTCTGGTCGTAATCGACCATGTCAACAAACATTACGGTGAGCTTCACGTGCTCAAAGACATCTCCACCACGATTAAACGTGGTGAGGTAGTTGTCGTGATTGGGCCGAGTGGTTCGGGAAAGTCCACGCTCTGTCGTGCGATTAACCGCCTCGAGACCATCGACGATGGCACCATCACTATCGATGGCAAGTTGTTGCCCGAAGAGGGCGCTGGTCTCGCCAAGCTGCGTGCAGACGTCGGCATGGTATTCCAGTCGTTCAACCTCTTCGCTCACAAGACGATTCTGGAGAACGTCACGCTCGGCCCGCGCCGCGTGCGCAAGGTCTCCAAGGTCGAAGCTGACAAGCACGCGATGGAACTGCTCGACCGCGTTGGTATCGGCAACCAGGCATCCAAGATGCCGGCTCAGCTTTCTGGTGGACAGCAACAGCGTGTTGCCATCGCTCGTTCACTGGCCATGGACCCCAAGATCATTCTTCTCGATGAGCCCACGTCGGCTCTCGACCCCGAGATGATCAACGAAGTTCTCGATGTCATGGTGCAGCTCGCCAAAGACGGCATGACCATGCTCGTGGTTACGCACGAAATGGGCTTCGCTCGTAAGGCCGCTGACCGCGTGATTTTCATGGCGGATGGCGAAATTGTTGAAGAGGCCGAGCCTGAGCAGTTCTTCACCAACCCTCAATCTCCGAGAGCGCAAGACTTCCTCTCGAAAATCCTTACCCACTAACTCAGCGGGTAATCCCCACAGCAGCAAGGAGAAACACATGAGACTCAAAAAAGGTCTGATGATTTCTGCCATCGCCGTCGTAGGTCTTCTTGGCCTCAGCGCATGTGCAGCAGACTCAGGAACAACTGATCCTGACGTAGTCGTTCCGGAGTTCGAAGCAGGCACCACGATGGCTGAGCTTGCCGATGCCGGCAAGATCACGATCGGTACCAAGTTCGACCAGCCGCTGTTCGGTCTCAAGGGACCGTCGGGCGACCCCGTCGGCTTCGACGTCGAAATTGGCAAGATCATTGCTGCTTCGCTGGGGATTAGTGAAGACAACATCGAGTGGAAAGAGACAATCTCGGCCAACCGTGAGTCGTTCATCGAGAACGGCACCGTTGACATTGTGATCGCGACCTACACTATTAACGACAAGCGTAAGGAAGTTATCTCCTTTGCTGGTCCTTACTACAACGCGGGCCAGGACATCTTGGTTCTCGCGGGCAACCCCGAGGGCATCACGGGCCCCGAGGACCTCGAGGGCAAGGACGTCTGCAGCGTGTCTGGCTCGACGTCCGAGAAGAACATTGCGGAGTACGACGTCAACCTCATCACTACCGACACCTACACTGCCTGCTTGGAGCCGCTCCGTAGCGGCAAGGTTGTCGCTGTTACCACCGACAACGTGATTCTGGCTGGCCTCGCCGACCAGAACGCTGGCGAGTTCGAAGTTCTCAGCAACCCGTTCACCGAAGAGCCTTACGGTATCGGTCTTGAGCGCGATGACGACGCATTCCGCGACTACATCAACGACGTTCTCGAGACCTCCTACTCTGACGGTTCGTGGGATGCGGCTTGGAACGAGACTGCAGGCACCGTCCTGAAGCTTCCGACCCCGCCCGCTGTAGACCGCTACAGCAACTAGTGTGCTCGGTGCCCGTCCGCGGCTAACGCGGGCGGGCACCTTCCACGCCCTATTCATTTACTTTCCAGGAGGCCCGGATGGACGTCATCACTAACGCGATCGACGCCCTTGTCGACATAACGCCGCTCTACATGGAGGGCTTTCTTCTGACGTTGGCCCTGTTGGGCATTGCCGGTGTCGGGGCGTTTATTCTTGGGGTTCTTATCGCGGCGATGCGTATCTCGCCGGTTCCTTCGCTGCGTCTCTTTGCGACGGTTTACACGGAGCTACTACGGAACATACCGCTGCTTCTCGTTCTCTTTTTTTGCGCGACCGTGCTTCCCATCTTGGGCGTAGACCTCGACTTCTTTCTTTTGGCTGCTCTTGGCTTGACGCTGTACACCTCTCCATTCATCGCGGAAGCAGTGCGATCCGGTTTCAACGGTGTTCCGGTCGGTCAGGCAGAAGCGGCACGAAGCGTTGGGATGGGATTCACCCAGACAGTTGGTCTCGTGATTCTGCCGCAGGCCAGCCGCATGGTGGTTCCACCGCTCATCAACGTCTTCATCGCGCTTACGAAGAACACTTCTGTAGCGGGCGCTTTTTTTGTCAATGAACTTTTCAAGGCAACCGGGTCCGCGGCCCGAGATCACGGTGATGTCGTGCTTCTCACCCTGCTGTACGCGGTGGCGCTTTACCTCGCAATCACAATCCCGCTTGGGCTGTTGGCTGGAACGATCGAGAAGAAGGTTATGGTGCTGAGATGAGCGCGAGCGTGCTGTATGACGCGCCGGGTCCTAAGACTCGGAGAAATTCGACGATCGCCTCGGTGATTGGCGCGATTGCCATCTTGGCAGTACTTGTATGGGCTTACTTCGTTCTTGCTGCGCCAAGGGTGAGCGCTAATGGCGCGGTGCAACCGGGCTTATTCGATCCGTCTCGCACGGACATTCTGGCAGACCCCGAGATCTGGGGAGCGTTCGGGCGCGGAGTCCTCAACACCTTGCGCATGGCTGCTGTGGCTGCAGTGCTTGCGATCGTTGTCGGTATCCTTTTCTCATTCGGCCGCACTGCAACATCCAAATGGGTGCGAATTCCGGTTTCGGTTTTGCTTGAGATCTTCCGCGGCATGCCGCTTCTCCTTCTGATTTTCTTTGTTTTTCTCCTTTTTTCGGTCGGTAGTTACTGGGCCGGTGTGCTTGGTCTCGCGATCTATAACGGCGCGATCATCGGTGAAGCATTGCGAGCGGGCATTAGTTCGCTGCCGAAGGGGCAACGCGAGGGTGGCCTATCGATCGGCCTCACTTCGCTCCAGACCCGTTTCATCGTCGAGTTCCCGCAGGCCTTTCGCCAGATGTTGCCGATCATTTTGGCGCAGCTCGTCGTGCTCTTGAAGGACACCTCGCTCGCCTATGTGGTTGCCTACCCGGAGCTCTCCCGCACGATCAAGGAACTCCAGAACTTCTACGGCAGCCGCTACGTCTTCACGCTGTTCGCTATCGGTCTGGTGATTTACCTCGTCATGAACGTGAGCCTCTCCTACATCGCACGCTACGTGGCAAAGAAGAGCGGACCGAAGGATGGTGCGACCACTCCGGATGCTCCTAAGCAGCCGGGTGTAGATGGTACGCGTGCCATCACGATGCCGCCGCGCGGAAGTCGGCAGTATGGCGAAGCGGGCAATCAAGGGTTGTAGAGCTGCTTGAGGGGCGGCCCGCGAGAGCGGTGTCCGCTAAACTCGGTTCTTGTGTCTGAACCCACCCCGATCACAGAACCAGCGGTAACCGCAGCGGTCGAAGCAGCTCTTGCTGCCATCGAGTCCGCAGCGACAATGGCCGACCTCAAAACGGTGCGCGGCGCCCATCTTGCAGAGGGCTCGCCACTGGCAGCGCTCAACGCCCAGATGAAGAACGTGGCGCCCGCCGACCGAGCTGCCACCGGCAAGCTCATCGGTGCCGCCCGGGGTCGCGTCAACGGGGCGTATAGTGCCCGCGAAGCCGAGTTGGCCGTCGCCGAAGAGCAAGCCAAGCTTGCGGCAGAAGCCGTGGATGTCACGGCCGTCGCCACTCGCTACGTGAAGGGCGCCCGGCATCCGCTGAGCCTGCTCATGGAGCACATGAGCGACATCTTCGTCGGCATGGGCTGGGAAGTCGCGGAAGGCCCCGAACTCGAGAACGAGTGGTTCAACTTCGACGCGCTCAACTTCGACGAAGACCACCCGGCACGCGCCATGCAAGACACCTTCTTCATCGACCCCGTCGACTCGCACTTGCTGCTGCGCACGCACACGAGCCCGGTTCAGATCCGCTCCCTGCTCGAGCGCCCGCTGCCGGTGTACGTTGTGGCGCCCGGACGCGTGTTCCGCACCGATGAACTTGATGCGACCCACACGCCGGTGTTCCACCAGCTGGAGGGCATCGCGATCGACAAGGGCCTCACCATGGCGCACCTGCGTGGAACGCTCGAGCACCTTGCTCGCGCGATGTTCGGCGAGGGCGCTCAGATTCGCCTGCGTCCCAACTACTTCCCCTTCACTGAACCCAGCGCCGAGATGGATGTCTGGCAGCCCAACGCCAAGGGTGGCGCACGCTGGGTTGAGTGGGGTGGCTGCGGAATGGTCAACCCCAACGTTCTTCGCGCCGCCGGCATTGACCCCGACGAATACCAGGGCTTCGCCTTCGGTATGGGAATTGAGCGCACGCTCCAGTTCCGCAACGAAATGAATGACATGCGAGACATGGTCGAGGGCGATATTCGCTTCTCCCAGCAGTTCGGAATGGTGGTCTGATGAAAGTTCCCATGAGTTGGTTGCGGGAATTCGTCGAGATCCCCGCAGATATCACCCACGAGCAAGTTCATGCTGCCCTCGTCAAGGTCGGCTTTGAAGAAGAAGACGTTCACGGCTTCGACATCTCTGGCCCCGTTGTTGTCGGCCAGGTGCTCGAATTCGTTGGCGAACCCCAGTCCAATGGCAAGACCATCAACTGGTGCCAGGTCGATGTCGGCGAAGCCGAGCCTCGCGGCATCGTCTGTGGAGCCCACAACTTCGTTGTCGGCGACAAGGTCGTCGTCACGCTGCCCGGTTCAGTCCTTCCTGGCCCGTTCCCGATTGCTGCGCGTAAGACCTACGGTCATGTCTCCGATGGAATGATCGCGTCTACTCGCGAGCTCGGCCTCGGCGATGAGCACGACGGCATCCTCGTACTGTCCACGCTGGGTCTTGATCCCGAGGTCGGAACGAGCGCGATCGAGCTGCTCGGTCTCGATGACTTTGCGGTAGAGATCAACGTCACGCCTGACCGCGGCTACGCGATGTCGCTGCGCGGCGTTGCTCGCGAATACGCGCTCTCGACGGGCGCTACGTTCACTGACCCCGCCGACGCGCCCACGATCACCGACGCCAGCGGTTTCCCCGTGGTCATCGCTGACGACGCGCCCATTCGCGGTCGCGCCGGGGTGCGAGCCTTCGTCACCCGCGTCGTACGGAACGTGGATGTCACCAAGCCAACGCCCACGTGGATGATCACGCGTCTGGCGCTGGCCGGCATCCGCTCGATCTCCCTCACGGTCGACGTAACGAACTACGTGATGCTCGAGCTCGGGCAGCCGATTCACGCGTACGACCTTGACCGTGTAGCAGGCGGCCTCACGGTCCGTCGGGCTCAGGCAGGGGAGACCCTCACAACGCTCGACGATAAGTCGCGCAAGCTCGACCCCGAAGACCTGCTGATCACTGATGAGTCGGGCCCGATCGGTCTTGCTGGCGTTATGGGTGGAGCGAGCACCGAAATTACGGATGCCTCCACCAACGTCTTAATCGAAGCCGCCAACTTCGAGCCCGTTTCAATCGCGCGCACCGCTCGTCGCCACAAGCTCGGCAGTGAAGCGTCGCGTCGCTTCGAGCGCGGCGTCGACCCGCTGGTGGCTCCGGCCGCTGCAGCGCGCGTCGTTGAGTTGCTGGTTGAACTGGGGGGCGGAACTGTCGACGAGCTCGGCAGCGACCTGCTGGCCGACCACGTCGCGGATACCGTCGACCTGCCCGAGGGCTACCCTCAGGGCCTCATCGGGGTGAACTACTCTGCTGATGAGATCACCGATTCGCTGCAGGCGATTGGGGCAACGGTCGAGTCGACCGACACCGGCTGGAGCGTTACTCCTCCGAGCTGGCGCCCCGACCTTGGCGACAAGACAACGCTCGTCGAAGAAGTCGCTCGCATTGTGGGCTACGACCGCATTCCCGCGGTGCTTCCCATTGCGCCTCCGGGCCGCGGGCTCACTCGCGCCCAGCGACTGCGACGTACGGTGTCGAACAGCCTCGCGGCATCCGGCCTCACCGAGGTCTTGGCCTACCCGTTCATCTCGCAGCACTCGAACGACCTCTTTGGGGCGTCCGAGGCAGGGGGAGCGACCACGATTAAGCTTGCGAACGCTCTGGACCCGGATGCCGCCACGATGCGTCGTTCGTTGATCCCTGGCCTCGCAGCCATCGCTCACCGCAACGTTTCTCGCGGGCTGACCGATCTTGCGCTCTTCGAGGTCGGAACAGTCTTCCTGCCCGAAGCTGGACGCAGCTATGGAAGCACGTCGCTGCCGCTCGGCTACGAATTGCCGAGTGACGCGGTTCTCGCCGACTTGCGCTCGAGCATCCCGCAGCAACCGTGGCACGTCGCCGCACTGTTCCTCGGCGATGCCGTGACGCGTCAGCCGGGCCAGCAGCCCGTCTCCCGTGGACTCGCGGATGCTCTAGCCACTGTTCAGCACGTGGCGGCGACGCTCTCGGTCGAGATCGACATTGTCACCGGCAGCCATCACTCGATGCACCCCGGCCGCACCGCGGAGCTTCGCGTTGGCGACACCACCGTGGGCTACGCCGGAGAACTGCTTCCTGCACTCGCCCAGGAGCTTGACCTGCCGCGCGTCGTTGCGGTGCTCGAACTTGACCTCAGCGTGCTGATTCAGAGTGCGGCAGCAGACGTCGCGGCAACGCCGATCGTCTCCTACCCAGCGGCAACTCAGGATCTGTCTCTGGTAGTGCCGGCCGAGGTCCGGGCGGGTGAGCTCTCGGCTCTCATCCGCGAGGGTGCCGGTGAGCTCTTAGAGCACGTGCGTCTTGTCGACGATTACCGCGGAACGGGTATTCCCGAGACGCACAAGTCGCTGACGTTCGCGCTGCGCTTCCGCGCCGTCGACCGCACGCTCACGCAGGCTGAAGCCACTGACGCGAAGAACGCCGCTGTCGCCCTCGCCGGCGAGCGTGTCGGCGCCGAGCTGCGCGAGTAGAACAGAACCTCGCAACAACGAAAGCCGGTCGTCACCATTGCGGTGACGACCGGCTTTTATGCTTGTCGATTAGCCTGCCGCGCAGTGAGGGGACTATTCTAGAAATGTGACCGACCTCCGCGCCTGCTGCCAGCGACTCTCGCTGCGCTTTGTTGCGCCGTCTTCGCCGGTACTGCGCGGGGCTGACGAGCGACGATAGGCGGAGTTTCGCCACGACCCACGAGGTTGTGTGAAACGCCGCCGCAAGTGTTCTCGTTTCCGAACCCCACTGAAGGTAATTCCATGTCAATTTCGGTCGCTGTGGCCGGTGCCAGCGGTTATGCCGGTGGCGAGCTTCTTCGCCTGTTGTCCACCCACCCTGAGTTCGATGTTCGAACCGTGACGGCGTTTAGTAACGCTGGCCAACGGTTGATCGATGTCCAGCCGCATTTGCGCTCGCTGGCCCACCTTGAACTCCAGCCGACTGAGCCGTCAGTGCTCGCCGGCCACGATGTTGTTTTCTTTGCTCTGCCCCACGGCAAGTCGGGGGAGTTGACGGCTGAGCTCAGCCCCGACACTCTCGTCGTTGACTGCGGTGCTGACCACCGCCTCACGAGCCCCGATGACTGGGCCGCGTTTTACGGCGGCGAGTACTTCGGCGCCTGGGACTACGGGATGCCCGAACTGCTGCATGCCGCTGGTGGCACGCAACGGCAAGTGCTCGCCGGGTCGAAGCGTATTGCGGTGCCCGGCTGTAACGTCACGGCAATCACGCTGGCTCTCGCCCCCGGCATCCGTTCGTCTCTTATCGAGGCAGAGGATATCGTGGCGGTGCTTGCTGTCGGGCCATCCGGTGCGGGCAAGAGTCTCAAGGTGAACCTCTTGGCGAGTGAAATGATGGGCTCCGCCTCGGCGTATGCCGTGGGCGGTACGCATCGTCACACTCCCGAGATCGCTCAGAACTTGAAGGTCGCGGGCGCCGCGAGTGTCACGGTCTCGTTCACGCCGATGCTGGTGCCGATGTCGCGGGGAATCCTCGCTACGACAACGGCCAAGCTTGCTGAGGGCGTCACTGCCGCTCAGGTGCGCGAAGCGTGGGAGACCGCGTACGCCGACGAACCCTTCGTTCACGTGTTGCCGGAGGGACAGTTCCCGCGCACGGCAGACACCCTCGGCGCCAACACTGCCCTCATCGGTCTTGCTATCGACGAGGCCGCTCGTCGCGTCGTCGTTGTGAGTGCGATCGACAATCTCGTTAAGGGAACCGCAGGCGCCGCCATTCAATCGACAAATATTGCGTTGGGCCTCGAGGAAACCCTCGGTCTGGCGCTGGACGGAGTAGCACCATGAGTGTCACAGCAGCCGCAGGATTCGAAGCCGCCGGTGTCGAAGCCGGCCTCAAAGCGAGTGGCGGCCTCGATGTCGCCCTCGTCGTCAACCGCGGGCCCCGCTTCGATGCGGCCGCGGTGTTCACGAGCAACCGGGCCCAAGCGCATCCGATTATCTGGTCGAAGCAGGTCATCGACGATGGAGTGGTCACGGCGATTGCTCTCAACTCCGGCGGGGCTAACTGCTTTACCGGGCCGCAGGGTTTCCAGGTGACGCACGCCACTGCCGAGCACGTCGCTGAGACCTTGGGCGCATCGGCCGGGGACATCCTCGTCTGTTCGACCGGCCTCATCGGCGAACAGCTTCCGCAAGACAAGGTTCTCGCCGGAATGTCTGCCGCGGCCACCGCACTCAGCCCCGAGGGCGGCACTAATGCGTCGCTCGCCATCATGACGACCGACAGCAAGCCCAAAACTGCCGTCGCTGCGGGAACCGGCTACACCGTCGGTGGCATGGCGAAGGGCGCCGGGATGCTCGCACCAGGCCTCGCGACAATGCTCGTGGTCATCACCACTGACGCCGCTGTCGCCTCCGCCGACCTCGACGCGGCGCTGCGCGAGGCGACTCGCCTCACCTTCGACCGTCTCGACTCCGACGGCTGCATGTCGACCAACGACCAAGTAACGCTCATGGCCTCCGGTGCCTCGGGCGTGACTCCCGACGCTGCAGAGTTCGCCGCGCTCGTCACGCGCGTGTGCAACGACCTGGCTGAACAGCTGCAGGGCGATGCTGAGGGCGCAAGCCACGACATCCGCATCGAAGTTGTGGGTGCTGCGAGCGAAGACGACGCTGTTATCGTCGGCCGCTCGGTTGCCCGCAACAATCTCTTCAAGGCAGCCATCTTCGGCAACGACCCCAACTGGGGCCGCGTATTGGCGGCAATCGGAACCACGGATGCCGCTTTCGACCCCTACGCGGTCGACGTTTCGATGAACGGTGTGCGGGTCTGCCACGCGGGTGCCCCCGACCGTTCGCGCGACGAAGTGGATCTCACGGGCCGTGCTGTGCACGTGCTGATCGATCTCGCTACGGGCGATGCCGAAGCAACTATTCTGACCAATGACCTCACGCACGATTACGTGCATGAGAACAGCGCGTACTCCAGCTGATGCCGGCATTCACACACGGCGCTGACCACGAGCAGGCCATGACTAAGGCGGGAGTGCTTATTGAGGCACTTCCGTGGTTGAAGCGTTTTCGCAACCGCATCATTGTGGTGAAGTTTGGCGGCAACGCCATGATCAACGACGAACTCAAGCGTGCCTTTGTGCAGGACATGGTGTATCTGCGTCTTGCTGGCGTTCGTCCCGTTATCGTTCACGGCGGTGGGCCCCAGATCACCAAGGAGCTCAAGATTCGCGGTATCGAGTCGGAGTTCCGTGCGGGCTACCGGGTGACGACCGAAGAGTCGATTGACGTTGTGCGCGATGTTCTCACCGACCAGGTGGGCGCTGAGCTTGTCGACCTGATCAACGAGCACGGCGACCTTGCCAATGGCATTGCCGGACACGAACATTCGCTGTTTATCGGTGAGCGCATGATCAAGGAGATCGAAGGAAAGCGTGTCGATCTTGGGCTTGTCGGCAACGTCACCGAGGTTGACCCTCAGCGGGTACTCGATGTGCTCGCGAGTGACAACATTCCCGTGGTCTCCACACTGGCTCAAGAAGCTGGCGAAATCGCGGATGACGCTTCGGGCTTGCTCAATGTGAACGCTGACTCTGCCGCGGCGGCGCTCGCGATCGCCCTGGATGCAGCCAAGCTCGTCATCCTCACCGATGTTGCTGGTCTCTATAGCGACTGGCCCAACCGTGAGTCGCTCGTTTCGATCATCAACACCGATGAACTCCGCGAACTGCTGCCGAGTCTTGAGTCGGGCATGATCCCCAAGATGACCGCGTGCCTTGAAGCCGTGGATGCCGGTGTACCCAAGGCCGCCATTATCGATGGGCGTGCCCCGCACTCGATCCTCCTCGAAGTGTTCACGCAAGATGGAATTGGCACCGAGGTGGTCCCTGCATGAGCTGGCAAGACGACTACAACCACCGCATGATGAATACCTTCGGTACGCCGAAGGTTGAACTCGTACGCGGTGAGGGCTGCACTGTCTTTGATTCCGACGGCAAGCGCTACCTTGACTTCCTCGGCGGAATCGCCGTGAACTCGCTCGGCCACAACCACCCGGCCGTCGTCGGAGCGCTCACGAGCCAAGCGAACCTGCTCCATGTCTCGAACTTCTTCGCGACCGAACCGCAACTCGCGCTCGCCGAACGCCTCCTACGTATCTCGGGAGCAGGCGAAGAGGGGCGCGTGTTCTTCGCGAACTCGGGCACCGAAGCAAACGAGGCAGCCGTGAAACTGGCACGCCGCACTGGTCGGCCGCGCATCCTCTCGTTGAAAGATTCCTTTCACGGTCGTTCGATCGGTGCCCTGTCGCTCACGGGCAAGGCAGCGCTCCGCGAGCCGTTCGAGCCGTTGATGCCGAACGTCGACATCATCGACACCACCATCGAGGCGCTCAACGCCGCGATCGGACCGGATGTCGCAGCACTCTTCGTCGAGCCCATCAAGGGTGAGGCCGGCGTGCAGCCGCTACCCGAGGGTTACCTCGAGGCAGCACGAGAACTCACGACGCAACACGGTGTGCTGCTCATCGTCGACGAGATCCAGACCGGGGCCGGACGCACCGGGCGCTGGTTTGGCTTCCACGAGAGTGGCATTGTTCCCGACGCGATCACCCTCGCGAAGGGAATTGGCGGGGGAGTGCCGATTGGCGCCCTCGTGACCTTTGGTGCGGCATCCGCTCTCTTGCAGCCGGGGCAGCACGGCACCACGTTCGGCGGAAACCCACTCGTGTGTGCCGTCAGCAATGCCGTGCTCACGCAGATCGAAAGCGACGACCTTGTGGCGAATTCCGCTGCGCGGGGCGCCCAGCTGCGCACGGCAATCGACGCAATCGGATCACCGCTGGTGAGTGAATTGCGTGGTCGCGGGCTCCTCATCGGTATCGGTCTTTCGCAGCCCGTCGCTCAGCAGGTGGTGGCTGTGGCGCTCGATCACGGGCTCATCGTCAACGCCCCCAACGAATCGACTGTTCGACTTGCACCGCCCCTGATCGTTGGCGATGCCGAGATCACCGAATTCATCGACACGTTCAGCGCAGTGCTGAACGCCGTACTCAACGACGCACCTACGGAGGCATCATGACCAGGCATTTTCTTCGCGATGATGACCTCAGCCCAGCGGAACAACTCGAGATTCTCGATCTCGCCGAGAAGGTCAAGGCTGACCGGTGGGGTCGCAAGCCCCTCGAAGGTCCTCAGACGGTCGCGGTGATCTTCGACAAGTCCTCGACGCGCACTCGCGTATCTTTTGCGGTGGGTATCGCCGATCTCGGCGGTTCGCCACTCATCATCTCCACGGCCAACAGCCAATTGGGTGGCAAGGAGACGGCATCCGACACGGCTCGTGTTCTCGAGCGTCAAGTTGCTGCCATTATTTGGCGCACCTACGGGCAAGAGGGCCTGATCGAGATGGCTCACGGCACGCAGGTTCCCGTCATCAATGCACTGAGCGATGAGTTCCACCCGTGCCAGTTGCTCGCCGACCTGCTCACGATCCGCGAACACAAGGGTGAACTCAAGGGACTGACGGTTGCGTTCCTCGGTGACGGCGCCGACAACATGGTGCACTCGTACCTACTCGCCGGCGCGACCGCCGGTATGCACGTGCGCATTGCCTGCCCCCAGGACTACCTGCCGCTGGCGGACGTCGTAGCCGACGCCGAGACGATCGCAGCATCCACCGGTGGTTCGATCTCCATCATCACCGACC
This sequence comes from Salinibacterium sp. 10G20-15, assembly GCF_057365065.1. Lineage (NCBI taxonomy): Bacteria > Bacillati > Actinomycetota > Actinomycetes > Micrococcales > Microbacteriaceae > Salinibacterium > Salinibacterium sp. 10G20-15. Next base: position 14,635 of record NZ_CP195118.1, on the reverse strand, counting down.
CGGCTGAAGCCGTCACCGGTGCTGATGTCGTCGTGACCGACACGTGGGTCTCAATGGGCAAGGAAGACGAGAAGGCCGCACGCGTCGCGGCTCTCGGTGCGTACAAAGTGGATGCCGCCATGATGGCCCTCGCTAAGCCCGACGCCATTTTCTTACACTGCCTCCCCGCCGACCGCGGCTACGAGGTAGAAGCCGAGGTCATTGATGGCCCGCAGAGTGTCATCTGGGATGAGGCAGAGAACCGCCTCCACGCCCAAAAAGCCCTCATGATTTGGCTGCTCGACCAAGCCGCCTAGTTTCTTGGGCGGTTAAGCGCCGCCGTAGTTCCCTAAACTGATTCACGACGTCAAGGAGATAAACACATGTCAGAACGCGTAGTTCTCGCCTACTCGGGCGGACTCGACACATCCGTAGGTATTGGCTGGCTCAAGGACGCCACCGGCAAAGAGGTGGTCGCGCTCGCGATCGACGTCGGCCAGGGCGGCGAAGACATGGAGGACATCCGCCAGCGCGCTCTTGACTGTGGAGCTGTTGAGTCGGTCGTAGTCGACGCGAAGGAGGAGTTTGCGGATGACTTCCTCATGCCCGCGCTCAAGACCAACGCGCTCTACCAGAAGCGTTACCCGCTCGTATCGGCACTGAGTCGCCCACTGATCTCTCGTCACCTTGCTCTCACGGCGAAGGCCCTTGGCGCAGACAGCGTTGCCCACGGCTGCACTGGCAAGGGAAACGACCAGGTGCGCTTCGAAGCCGCGGTTGCTGCTCTCGCTCCTGACCTTACAAGTATCGCGCCAGTCCGTGACCTCGCGCTTACTCGCGACAAGGCCATCGTGTACGCCGAAGAGCACAACCTCCCCATTCGCCAGTCGGCAGCAAGCCCCTACTCGATCGATAAGAACGTGTGGGGCCGTGCGGTCGAAACCGGTTTCCTCGAGGACCCGTGGAACGCTCCGATCGAGGAACTCTACGAGTACACCTCTGATCCCGAAGCAGGGCTTCCCGCTGACGAAGTCACCATCACCTTCGAAGCGGGTGTTCCGGTTGCGATCGACGGAGTCGCAATGTCGGCTCTCGCCATCGTTGAGCACATGAACGCGCTCGCCGGCAAGCACGGCGTTGGCCGCATCGACATGGTTGAAGACCGTCTCGTCGGCATCAAGAGCCGTGAGGTTTACGAAGCCCCCGGCGCGATGGCTTTGATCGCCGCGCACGAAGAGCTTGAGTCGCTCACAATCGAGCGGGACCTCGGTCGCTACAAGCGCGGAGTTGAAGCCGAATGGTCGAACCTCGTGTACGACGGACTCTGGTTCTCCGGTCTCAAGCGTTCGCTCGATGCCTTCGTTGAAGACACTCAGCGCTACGTCAGCGGAGAGATCCGCATGACGTTGCACGCCGGTCGCGCAGTGCCCACCGGCCGCAAGTCAGAGCAGAGCCTCTACGACTTCAGCCTCGCCACCTATGACACCGGTGACACCTTCGACCAGTCCTTGGCTAAGGGCTTCATCGATCTCTGGTCATTGCCGAGCAAGATCTCGGCTCGTCGCGACGCAAAGCAGGGCTAATCATGGCGCAGTCTGCCGAAACTGGTGAGGGACAACTCTGGGGAGCCCGCTTCGCAAGCGGACCCTCACCCGAGCTTGCCCGGTTGAGCAAATCGACTCACTTCGATTGGCAGCTTGCGCAGTATGACCTCGCCGGTTCGCGGGCGCACGCCGTTGCGCTCGCGGCCGCGGGCTACCTCGATGATTCCGAGCTGGAGACCATGCAGGATGCGCTGCGCTCGTTGAGCGCAGCGGTTGCCGATGGCAGCTTCACGGCCTTGGAATCGGAAGAAGACGTTCACGCCGCTCTCGAGCGCGGACTGATAGAACGCGCTGGCGCCGACGTCGGAGGCAAACTCCGCGCCGGTCGCAGCCGTAATGACCAGATCGCCACTCTCGTGCGCCTGTACCTCCTCGACCACGCTGGTGCTATTTCCGCGATGGTCGTTGACCTGATCGACGCGATCGTGGCGCAGGCTGAGAAGCACGAGACGGCGATCATGCCGGGCCGCACGCACCTCCAGCATGCGCAGCCGGTGCTGCTTGCCCATCACTTGCTCGCCCACGCGTGGCCTCTTGTGCGCACGCTTGAGCGCTTCCGTGACTGGAAGGCTCGGGCATCCACTTCGCCGTATGGCTCTGGTGCTCTTGCCGGCAGCACCCTCGGGCTCGACCCGGCGCTGGTTGCGCGGGAGCTTGGCCTTTCTCGGCCCACCGAAAACTCAATCGATGCCACCGCGAGCCGTGATTTTGTCGCGGAGTTTGCCTTCATCACCGCGCAGCTCGGTATCGACATTTCGCGACTCAGCGAAGAGATCATTCTGTGGAACACTCGCGAGTTCGACTTCGTGCAGCTCGATGACGCGTATTCCACGGGGTCATCGATCATGCCGCAGAAGAAGAACCCTGACATCGCTGAGCTTGCTCGCGGCAAGTCCGGGCGCCTGATCGGTAACCTCACGGGTCTGCTCGCCACGTTGAAGGCGTTGCCGCTCGCCTACAATCGCGACCTGCAGGAAGATAAAGAGCCCGTTTTCGATTCGGTCGAGACGCTTGAAGTTTTGCTTCCCGCCTTCACCGGCATGATTGCCACGCTCCGGTTCAAGACCGAGCGCATGGCGGAGCTCGCGCCGCAAGGCTTCTCTCTGGCTACCGATGTCGCGGATTGGCTGGTGCGCCAGCATGTTCCGTTCCGTGAGGCTCACGAGATCAGTGGTTCGTTGGTTCGTTTCTGCGAGGAGAACTCGCTTGAACTTCACGAACCGACGGATGCCGACTACGCCGCGATTTCACCGCACCTCACGGGTGATGTTCGTGCGGTCCTCACGGTGGAGGGCTCGGTTTCGAGCCGTGCCGGCGTGGGCGGAACGGCTCCCGTGCGCGTTGCCGAGCAGCGTGCCGAACTGACTGAGCGTGTTCGCGTTCTCGCCGCCGCTCTTGACCCGCAGGTTCTTAGCTAGACGTGTTCGATCTGCTCAGCAGGCCGGCAACTGAGGTTGCTCCGCTGTTGCTGGGGGCTGTCGTGCGCGTTGGCGAGGTCGCCGTGCGGCTTACCGAGGTCGAGGCCTATATGGGCGAGGCCGATCCCGGTTCGCATGCTTTCCGTGGGCCGGGCAAACGCAACGCCGTCATGTATGGCCCGCCCGGTCACCTCTATACGTACTTCACCTACGGCATGCACACGTGCGCGAACGTGGTGTGCATGCCCGAGGGTGTTGCCTCCGGAATCTTGCTGCGGGCGGGCGAAGTAATCGAAGGCGTGGATATCGCGGCCGAACGTCGCGCGACATCTAAGAAGCCAGCGGATCTCGCGATGGGCCCCGCTCGTCTCGCGGTGGCGCTCGGAATTCGTTTGGATGACGCTGGCACCAACCTACAGACCGGCCGCGTTCGCCTAAAACTGCCCGAGTCGCCGTCGTCGTTCAGCGCGGGGCCGCGCACGGGCGTCGCCGGCGAGGGTGGCACTGATGAGTATCCGTGGCGCTTTTGGATTCCGGGGGAGCCGAGCGTCTCCCCGTATCGTGCCGCAGTGAAACGAAAGCGCCCCTGATGGCCCGCTTTACTCCGCTCGAGCAGCGGATTGACGAGTGGGCCCATCGGCGTCTCGACCGGGTGCGCGGCACGTCCGCGAACCCGCAATCCGCCGGCACGTCCGCGAAGTCGAGCCCTGCCCTAAACAACAGCTCCGCGTCGCAACGAATCCGCACGTGGACCATCGAGTTCACGGTGTTCGTGCTCAAGCAGGCGTGGGCCTGCGTGTTTGGGGGAGCGCTACTCGCCGTTCTCGTACTCACGCGCCTCTGGTATCCCGAGTCGGCATCCCTCGCCCGCAATGACTTTTTGGTGCTCGCGGCTCTCGCCATCCAAGTTCTTATGGTTGTCTTCAAGCTAGAGACTCTGCGCGAGCTGCGTGTGATCATCCTTTTCCACATCGTGGGTACCGTGATGGAAATTTTCAAAACGGATGCGGGATCCTGGGCGTACGAGGGCGACGGTGTGCTGCACATCTTCGGCGTCCCGCTCTATAGCGGCTTCATGTACGCGGCGGTCGGCTCGTACATGGTGCGCGTCTTCCGCCTTTTCGAACTGCGTTTTGATCACTATCCGCGGCGCTGGATCACCGCGATCGTGGCCTCGTTGATCTACATCAACTTCTTCAGCCACCATTTCATCGTCGACGTTCGGTGGTTCCTCTTCGCGGCCATCGCGGTGGTCTGGTGGCGCACGGTCATGCACGTCAGGGTGTCCCGGGCGCGGTTCCGGATGCCCGTGCTCGTCGCCTTCGTGCTCGTGTCGATTTTCATCTGGATCGCTGAAAACGTAGCGACCTGGTCGAATGCGTGGGTTTACCCGAATCAGTCGGACGGCTGGGAGCTGGTCTCGATCGCGAAGCTCGGTTCGTGGCTGCTGCTGATAATCGTGTCGGTGGTGCTCGTCACGTGGGTCGAGAAACCGCGGCCTCCCGAGTCGCTTAGCGAGAGCGAAGCGCTTAGGTCGTAACAGAGCATCCGTGACGCAGCGCCGGTAACGCAGCGCCGGCAACGCAAGGGCGTCGGGGGCTGTCTAGCGCCCGACGAGCAGCGCTGCGGTGCAGAGTCCAGCCCAGACGAGGCTCACGAGGGTGCCAATGATGAACCGCTCGCGCGCCGCTGCGTTCTCCAGTTCAGAGAAGCGGCCGAGTCCTTTGATGGCCACGATGATGGCGATGGCGCCGGGCTGCCACACCATAAATGAGGCGATGAAGGCGAAGCGCTCGAGGTAGCCGATGGTCGTTCCGCCGCGCAAAATCTCGCGCTCGGGCAGCGGAGAGTCTGCGTCGATGACGAGGATACCGCCGTGTTCACCGCGAGGTGCTGGGTACGAGGCGAGCGAGAGCACGAGTGCAACAAGGGGGCTCCCCGCGATTGTGGCGAGTGCGATGAAGGCTGCGCTGAGCACGATGACGAGGCCCGAGACATCACCCGGTAGAGGGTTTCCGGTGGATCCCAGAATGAGGGCAAGGCCGACGGGCAGCAGCGAAACGGTGGCGAGCCAGTACTTGTCGGTGCGGGCTGCAACCATGGATGCGCCAATCGCTCCGATTGTGAAAACGAGTACCGCGATCCACCAGCCGATCATGACGTGCCTTCCTCTGCGCTGAGCGCGTTGTCGGTTACTACTCCACTGTGTGCTCTGTCGAGCAGGTTCGCAAGAGCGCGAACGGCCTCTTCTTCGGTGCGCAATCCGGCCACGAGTGCACGTTGGCTTGCCGACTGCGGCGAGATGCCGAGGCGTTCGGCGGCATCGGCCTGAGTGATGCCGGTGCTGAGGAGGTCGTAGAGTTCCCAGCCGTTGGCGGTGCGCCGGCCGCGCAGCACAATCAATAGTTCGAGCAATGGTTCGAGGTCTCGCGCTAGTTCACTGTCGGGGTCAGACTGCACAGCGCATTTGGCCGGGCTTTTCTTGGCGCGGTCGATGGCATCGCGGGCCGCGAGAAATGCCGGGCCGCTCGTGGCGCGCACGGTGGACCCGTAGGGCAGGGGCACGGTGCCAATGCCGATTCCCACGCTCCACTGTTCGGTGCGCGTCAGTTCGAGGGTGATGTCGAGGGCGGCGTGAGCAGAGGTCAGCAGCATTTGGGCTTCGTCTCCGGCCGTGCGCTCTGCGGGGAGGGCGAGGTCGTCTGCGCGCTCCCGGTTGATGCGCTTCAGGGTCTCGGCTACGGCATCCGCGCTGCTGCGGCTATTGCGTTGGTCTGCGGTAATCACGAACATCCCTAAAGGCTACAGCATTGATTCACCAACATCAGGCCCACAAGCCTGATTCCCCCAAATCAGCGCCCCAGCACTGAGGCTCGCGCGGCCGTCGTTGCTCTCAGCACCCCTCCGAAAGGCACTACGGTTAATGACGTGTCAGCGACAGCATCAGAATCCCTCAGCACTCAAAGCAACGACGACTCTTTCGAGAGCCTGTGGCAAGAACTCACGTGGCGTGGCCTCGTGCATGTCTCCACCGATGCGGATGCCCTCGAGAAGCTTCTCGATGGTGACCCGATCACCTACTATTGCGGATTCGATCCCACGGCTCCCAGTCTTCACTTGGGAAACCTTGTACAGCTGCTGTTGTTGCGCCGCCTTCAGCTGGCCGGCCACAAGCCTCTCGGACTCGTGGGGGGAGCGACCGGTCTTATTGGTGATCCCCGCCCCACTGCCGAGCGCACTCTGAACGACAGCGAAACCGTGGCTGAGTGGGTCAGTTACTTGCAGGGTCAGGTTTCGAAGTTCTTGAGCACCGAGGGTGACAATGCGGTGCGCATGGTCAACAACCTCGACTGGACAGCGCCCATGAGCGCGATCGACTTCTTGCGCGATGTCGGAAAGTACTTCCGCGTCGGCACCATGATCAAGAAGGATGCCGTGAGCGCGCGCCTCAACAGCGACGCCGGCATCAGCTACACCGAGTTCAGCTACCAGGTCATGCAGGGCATGGACTTCTTGGAGCTCTACCGCAACTACGACTGCGTATTGCAGACCGGTGGCAGCGATCAGTGGGGCAATCTCACGAGCGGGAGCGACCTCATCCACAAGGCTGAGGGTGCGAGCGTTCACGCCATCGGCACCCCGCTCATCACCAACTCCGACGGCACCAAGTTCGGCAAGAGCGAGGGCAACGCCATCTGGCTCGACTCGAACATGACGAGCCCCTACGCGTTCTACCAGTTCTGGCTCAACACCGATGATGCAGATGTCATTCAGCGACTGCGTATCTTCACGTTTTTGTCGCGCGAGCAGATCACCGCTCTCGAAACTGCTGTGGCCGAGGCGCCGTTTCGGCGCGAGGCGCAGAAGACACTCGCCTACGAGGTGACGTCTCTCGTGCACGGTCGCGCGGCTACGGAGGCGGCGATCGCTGCTTCCGCTGCTCTCTTTGGTCAGGGTGAGTTGGCATCTCTGGATGCCGATACTCTCGCTGCGGCGCTGCACGAGCTTGCTCACGTCGCGACGTCAGCGGAGGCTACGATCGTTCAACTGCTCGTCGACACCAAGCTGGTGTCGAGCGCGAGTGAAGCGCGTCGCGCTATTTCGCAGGGCGGCGTGTACCTCAACAACGTTGCGGTAGCGGATGACCAGGCCACCGTTGGCAGCGATCTTCTCCCCGGAAACGTAGCGGTTCTCCGTCGCGGCAAGAAGACGCTTGCGGGAATCTTCGTCATGTCTTAGCGCACGAGCGGCTTAGGTGCCTGGCGTGCTACTGCGCCGAGGCGCTGCTGGCTTCGGGTGGCGTGAGTTGCTGCACCATTTCGTTGCTGAGGAGCGTTGCGACCGGGGCTCTCGAGGTGAGGATGTCGTATTCAAACTCGTCGCGCTGATTGCGACCGATCGAGGGGCCCAGAAGGGCAGCACGTCATTCGTGTGGTGATTCCAGATCGCTGGGTTGATCGAGCAGATCCTGAGTCGCACACTTCTTTCGCAGCTCGAGCGCGAGGGCTTCTTCGGCCCAACGCTTGGGAGTTAGTCGCTTGGTGCGGGGAGTGCCATGGGCAGGTCGTATTCGGCGAGCTACGCCTTGGCGGTTCTTTTCGCAGTGCGTAGCGCCCTCGGGTTCCTCATCAGCTCAGGGCTGTGGGGTACTAATCCCGCGGATGCCGCCTTCCATCGTTGGGATCTTCTGGTGTACTCGCCTCTGTGCTTGCTGCTCGCATTGAGCGCCCTCGCGCTACGGAGTGTTGACGGCTGCGATGGTGATGTCGTCCGCCGCGCGTAGCCTGACACTATGTCGCGCATCCTTTACGAAACCGCATCCACGTTCAATGGATTCATTGCGGATGAGAGCAACTCGCTCGAGTGGCTATTCGCCGTCGAGTCCGACGAGGCCCCCGCCGTTGCTCCGACAGCGACCGTGATGGTTGAAGGCTCAACGACTTACGAGTGGGTGCTGAGACACGAGGACTTGATCGCTCAGCCACACAAGTGGGCCGAGTATTTCGGCGACAAGCCCACTTTCGTCTTCACCAGCCGCGATCTCCCCGTTCCTGACGGTGCCGATGTGCGCTTTCTGCAGGGAAGTGTTGCGGATGCTCCGCCCGCGATTCGGGATGCGGCCGGCGATGGCGACATCTGGATTGTGGGTGGGGGAGAACTCGCCGCGCAATTCCTCGACGCCGGCGCCCTCGACCAGATCTCGATCTCTTTCGCTCCAGCCGCGGTCGTCGGGGGATCACCTGTATTCCCTCGCGCCTTGGGGTCCGAGCGTCTTCGCCTGGTTTCAGCAAAAGCAGCAGACCAGTTCGCTCATCTTGTCTACGACGTGTTGCCCGCAAGCCCCGCAGCATGATCCTGTGCCGAGCGCCGAGCGCCGAGCGCCGAGCGCCGAGCGCCGAGCGCCGAGCGCCGAGCGCCGAGTACGGAGTTCGGGCGGATGCCCGCCTGCGAGTGCTGCAGAATCCGCACCCACTGACGCGCGCGGGTCGTGACCAGCCTTCACCAATTGGCCCATCTGAGCGCGACACGCCCGGGATACACACCGTGTTGGTGGGGTGCTGAAAATGCACGTATTGTTCTTTCTAGTCACCCCAAAGGTGCGGAAAACGAAGTCAGCTTTCGCTGCTGAGTTTCCGGCCTCAAGTGGGGGCGAACATCCTCCAGATTCTTTTATGGTTTTGGTCGAGTCAAATGCTGGTTTACCCCTTGTGGGTGGCGGTATCAGATCTTAGGATGAGTACCCGCTTTATGCGTGTGTCGGTTGGTTGTTTCGGGCTGTTTCAGTCCGGGATTGCTGGTTTGACATGCAGGCTGAAGCTGGTAAGTTAGACAGGTTGCCTTTCGCAGTTATGTGAAGGTTACCAACACAGGTTTGTAAGCCCTGGGGTGAAGCCGTTTTCGGTGGAGGTCAGGAGCGTCCGATCCTTGAGAACTCAACAGCGTGCACAATGTCAAATGCCAAAAACCCGACTGTGCTTATCAGGATCGTCCCATTCGGGTCGTGATTGTGAGTGCAGCGGATTCCTTTGGAAAAGATATAAACAACAAAGCAAGTCAGTATTGATTTGTTCTGTCAGTTTCAAACTTGTCGCCTCGACATCCTATTCCGGATGCGGGTGACGCAAGATGTGTTCGGTTACTTGTAGCCGTTCAATCAAACATTTATGGAGAGTTTGATCCTGGCTCAGGATGAACGCTGGCGGCGTGCTTAACACATGCAAGTCGAACGATGAAGCCGGAGCTTGCTCTGGTGGATTAGTGGCGAACGGGTGAGTAACACGTGAGTAACCTGCCCTTGACTCTGGAATAAGCGTTGGAAACGACGTCTAATACCGGATACGAGCTTCCGCCGCATGGTGAGGAGCTGGAAAGAATTTCGGTCAAGGATGGACTCGCGGCCTATCAGGTAGTTGGTGAGGTAATGGCTCACCAAGCCTACGACGGGTAGCCGGCCTGAGAGGGTGACCGGCCACACTGGAACTGAGACACGGTCCAGACTCCTACGGGAGGCAGCAGTGGGGAATATTGCACAATGGGCGCAAGCCTGATGCAGCAACGCCGCGTGAGGGATGACGGCCTTCGGGTTGTAAACCTCTTTTAGTAGGGAAGAAGCGATGTGCTTGTCACATCATGACGGTACCTGCAGAAAAAGCACCGGCTAACTACGTGCCAGCAGCCGCGGTAATACGTAGGGTGCAAGCGTTATCCGGAATTATTGGGCGTAAAGAGCTCGTAGGCGGTTTGTCGCGTCTGCTGTGAAAACTGGGGGCTCAACCCCCAGCCTGCAGTGGGTACGGGCAGACTAGAGTGCGGTAGGGGAGATTGGAATTCCTGGTGTAGCGGTGGAATGCGCAGATATCAGGAGGAACACCGATGGCGAAGGCAGATCTCTGGGCCGTAACTGACGCTGAGGAGCGAAAGCATGGGGAGCGAACAGGATTAGATACCCTGGTAGTCCATGCCGTAAACGTTGGGAACTAGATGTAGGGGCCATTCCACGGTTTCTGTGTCGCAGCTAACGCATTAAGTTCCCCGCCTGGGGAGTACGGCCGCAAGGCTAAAACTCAAAGGAATTGACGGGGGCCCGCACAAGCGGCGGAGCATGCGGATTAATTCGATGCAACGCGAAGAACCTTACCAAGACTTGACATATACGAGAACGGGCTAGAAATAGTTCACTCTTTGGACACTCGTAAACAGGTGGTGCATGGTTGTCGTCAGCTCGTGTCGTGAGATGTTGGGTTAAGTCCCGCAACGAGCGCAACCCTCGTTCTTTGTTGCCAGCACGTAATGGTGGGAACTCAAAGGAGACTGCCGGGGTCAACTCGGAGGAAGGTGGGGATGACGTCAAATCATCATGCCCCTTATGTCTTGGGCTTCACGCATGCTACAATGGCCGATACAAAGGGCTGCAATACCGCGAGGTGGAGCGAATCCCAAAAAGTCGGTCTCAGTTCGGATTGAGGTCTGCAACTCGACCTCATGAAGTCGGAGTCGCTAGTAATCGCAGATCAGCAACGCTGCGGTGAATACGTTCCCGGGCCTTGTACACACCGCCCGTCAAGTCATGAAAGTCGGTAACACCCGAAGCCAGTGGCCCAACCGCAAGGAGGGAGCTGTCGAAGGTGGGATTGGTGATTAGGACTAAGTCGTAACAAGGTAGCCGTACCGGAAGGTGCGGCTGGATCACCTCCTTTCTAAGGAGCATGTGCAACTCGGTTGTCGTCTCTGCGGTATACACAGAGTCAAGGATGACCGAATTTATGTTGCATGAGTCGTACCAGCCTGTTCGGGTTGGACGGCGCTCATGGGTGGAACATTGACATTGTGATCAGAGGAACTGTTGTTTCTTTAGTACGCCAGCTTGCTGGTTGGAACGGGAGGTTTCAGGGGTGCTGGTCTGTGCACGTTGTTGGGTCCTGAGGGACCGGGCTACGGATCTTTTGGATTCGTGTTCGTACCTTAGGGCCGGGGCACTCGTAAGAGTGTTTGGGTCTGATGGATCCTGGTGCTGTTTCTGACTTTGGTTGGGGATGGTGGAGGATACCGCCCGTATTTTGAGAACTACACAGTGGACGCGAGCATCTTAGATTCGACCGAAAGGTCGAGTCACAAGAACAAAACGATGACATCCAACAACTTTTAGTTGTTGGGTCACTCATTGGTCAATCTCAACATCGAAAGGTGTTGCGATCGATTCTTATACTCATGTGATATCAATTTTCTAAGAGCAAACGGTGGATGCCTTGGCATCTGGAGCCGAAGAAGGACGTATAAATCTGCGATAAGCCTCGGGGAGCTGATAATAGAGCTGTGATCCGAGGATTTCCGAATGGGGAAACCCCGCTGGGCGTTGCAAGACGACTCAGTGACTCCCGCCTGAATATATAGGGCGGGTAGAGGGAACGTGGGGAAGTGAAACATCTCAGTACCCACAGGAAGAGAAAACAACCGTGATTCCGTTAGTAGTGGCGAGCGAAACCGGATCAGGCCAAACCGATCATGTGTGATAGCCGGCAGGCGTTGCATGGTCGGGGTAGTGGGACTTTTCAGCTGTTACTGCCGTACAGCAAGGATTACAACGATATATAGACGAATGGGATTGAAAGCCCAGCCATAGACGGTGCCAGCCCGGTAGTCGAAATGTGTCAATGGTCCGAAGAGTATCCCAAGTAGCACGGGGCCCGAGAAATCCCGTGTGAATCTGTCAGGACCACCTGATAAGCCTAAATACTTCCAGATGACCGATAGCGGACAAGTACCGTGAGGGAAAGGTGAAAAGTACCCCGGGAGGGGAGTGAAATAGTACCTGAAACCGTTTGCTTACAAACCGTTGGAGCAGCCTTAGTAGCTGTGACAGCGTGCCTTTTGAAGAATGAGCCTGCGAGTTAGTGATCAGTGGCGAGGTTAACCCGTGTGGGGCAGCCGTAGCGAAAGCGAGTCTTAATAGGGCGAAATAGTCGCTGGTTCTAGACCCGAAGCGAAGTGATCTATCCATGGCCAGGTTGAAGCGCGTGTAAGAGCGCGTGGAGGACCGAACCCACTTAGGTTGAAAACTGAGGGGATGAGCTGTGGATAGGGGTGAAAGGCCAATCAAACTTCGTGATAGCTGGTTCTCTCCGAAATGCATTTAGGTGCAGCGTTGCGTGTTTCTTGCCGGAGGTAGAGCTACTGGATAGCTGATGGGCCCCAAAAGGTTACTGACGTTAGCCAAACTCCGAATGCCGGTAAGTCAGAGCGCAGCAGTGAGACGGTGGGGGATAAGCTTCATCGTCGAGAGGGAAACAACCCAGACTACCAACTAAGGTCCCCAAGCGTGTGCTAAGTGGGAAAGGATGTGGAGTTGCATAGACAACCAGGAGGTTGGCTTAGAAGCAGCCACCCTTGAAAGAGTGCGTAATAGCTCACTGGTCAAGTGATTCCGCGCCGACAATGTAACGGGGCTCAAGCACACCACCGAAGTTGTAGATTTCGTATTTTAGGTAAGCCTTCGTGGTTCAGCCGTACGGAGTGGTAGGAGAGCGTCGTGTGGGCAGTGAAGCGGCGGTGTAAACCAGCCGTGGAGCCTACACGAGTGAGAATGCAGGCATGAGTAGCGAAAGACGGGCGAGAAACCCGTCCTCCGAATGATCAAGGGTTCCAGGGCCAGGCTAATCCGCCCTGGGTAAGTCGGGACCTAAGGCGAGGCCGACAGGCGTAGTCGATGGACAACGGGTTGATATTCCCGTACTGACGAAGAACCGCCCCAACTAATCCAGTAATGCTAAGTATCTGAATCCTTGATATCGATCCCTTCGGGGTGAGAGTCAAGGCCTAGCGTACGACCCTATGCTGGTGCGGTTAGCGTATTAACAGGTGTGACGCAGGAAGGTAGCTGAGCCGGGCGATGGTTGTCCCGGTCTAAGAATGTAGGCCGAGAGATAGGCAAATCCGTCTCTCATGACGGCTGAGACTCGATGGGTAGTCCTCACGGACGAAATCAGTGATCCTATGCTGCCAAGAAAAGCATCGACGCGAGGTTCAAGTTACCCGTACCCCAAACCGACTCAGGTGATCAGGTAGAGAATACTAAGGAGATCGAGAGAATCGTGGTTAAGGAACTCGGCAAAATGCCCCCGTAACTTCGGGATAAGGGGGGCCTAAGGCGTGAACGGACTTGCTCCGGGAGCGCTGCAGGGCCGCAGAGACCAGTGGGAAGCGACTGTTTACTAAAAACACAGGTCCGTGCTAAGTCGCAAGACGATGTATACGGACTGACGCCTGCCCGGTGCTGGAAGGTTAAGAGGAACGGTTAGCCGTAAGGCGAAGCTGTGAATTTAAGCCCCAGTAAACGGCGGTGGTAACTATAACCATCCTAAGGTAGCGAAATTCCTTGTCGGGTAAGTTCCGACCTGCACGAATGGCGTAACGACTTCCCAGCTGTCTCAACCGCGAACTCGGCGAAATTGCACTACGAGTAAAGATGCTCGTTACGCGCAGAAGGACGGAAAGACCCCGTGACCTTTACTATAGCTTTGTATTGGTGTTCGGTGTGGCCTGTGTAGGATAGGTGGGAGACTGTGAAGCTTGGACGCTAGTTCAGGTGGAGTCATTGTTGAAATACCACTCTGGTCATATTGGATATCTAACTTCGGACCGTGATCCGGTTCAGGGACAGTGCATGGTGGGTAGTTTAACTGGGGCGGTTGCCTCCCAAAAAGTAACGGAGGCGCCCAAAGGTTCCCTCAACCTGGTTGGTAATCAGGTGTCGAGTGTAAGTGCACAAGGGAGCTTGACTGTGAGACTGACAAGTCGAGCAGGGACGAAAGTCGGGACTAGTGATCCGGCAGTGGCTTGTGGAAGCGCTGTCGCTCAACGGATAAAAGGTACCTCGGGGATAACAGGCTGATCTTGCCCAAGAGTCCATATCGACGGCATGGTTTGGCACCTCGATGTCGGCTCGTCGCATCCTGGGGCTGGAGTAGGTCCCAAGGGTTGGGCTGTTCGCCCATTAAAGCGGTACGCGAGCTGGGTTTAGAACGTCGTGAGACAGTTCGGTCCCTATCCTCTGCGCGCGCAGGAAATTTGAGAAGATCTATCCCTAGTACGAGAGGACCGGGATGGACGAACCTCTGGTGTGTCAGTTGTTCCGCCAGGAGCACCGCTGATTAGCTACGTTCGGAATGGATAACCGCTGAAAGCATCTAAGCGGGAAGCCAGCTTCAAGATGAGATTTCCATGGCCTTTTAGGCTGAGAGACTCGCAGCTAGACTACTGCGTTGATAGGCTGGATGTGGAAGCAGGGACTAACGACCTGTGGAGCTGACCAGTACTAATATGTCGACAAATTGATAACACCCCACCTCACTGACATCTTCGGATGTGAATGGTGACTGAGAAGAATTCTCGCGTCCACTTTGTGGTTCCCGATTTACGGTCGGGAACTGCGCCCAGCACACACTGCTGAGCACCCACTTCGGTGGAATGCTCTGTGATGTGAACTGGCCCAGACTGATACATAAATCAATAGTGTTTCGGCGGCCATAGCGAGAGGGAAACGCCCGGTTACATTCCGAACCCGGAAGCTAAGACTCTCTGCGCCGATGGTACTGCAAGGGGGACCTTGTGGGAGAGTAGGACACCGCCGGACTTAAA